>JADKDE010000001.1:0-512500 GCA_016718505.1 Saprospiraceae bacterium
TGAAGCTGCATACAAGGCAAATGGCACACTCAACAATTGGCTAGTACCAGTGACGCTGTACGATGTTCCACCCGTTGGATCTACTTCTGTCTTGATATAATAAGAGCCATTGCCCCAATCGATGCCAGCCATCGTTCCACTTATTCTTGATCCAGCACCAATCTCAAATGTCGCTAGGCCATTGGCATTCGTGGTGGGCGTATGTCGTTCTGCATATACTACTGCCCCTGCTGGTGAAGATTGCAACAGACTGATCTTTACTCCTACGGTGGCATTTGCGATTAAAGCATTGCTGCCATTGCGGATTACCGCTTGATAGCTGAATTTTTGTGGTGCCTGTGCCTTTATGCCAAAGCTCACCAGACATATCGCTAGGATTGGGTAAAGGATTGATTTTTTCATAGTTTAATTTAGTTTTTCATTAAGGATTTTATTTCATTCAGTGCTTGTTCTAGCGCTTTGATTTTTGCGTTTTGCCTTTCTATCATCGCTTGCTGCTCCTTGATGGCATTGATGGTGACATAGGTCAATGCGCCTGAGTTATACACCAGCATTTCTTCGATCTTGGGAGCTCCCTCTTCTCCCGATTTATTCATGTCCAGCATATGCTTTGATACCGTGTAGGGGGCTATTTTTTGCATGTCTTGGGCTATAATCCCAAATTCTTCTTGGTGTGGATTTGTTTTTGCAAGCCCGTTATAGTAATACCGTTTGGGTTCAATTTTTAAGATCACATCCAGACCATCTGTAAATGGGCGTATATCTTTTTTCAGTCTTTCATCGGAAGGAGTAGCCCATGTATTGCCACCTACATTTTTGTATGCACCCAATCCACCAATGGCTTGAACTGCATAGGCTCCTCCATTAGTATTTTCCCCCATTACGCCAACGGATGACCCAGAAATACCATAAACTCCAGCACTTGAAGACGATCGACCATTAACTCCATTTCCTCCCACCGAGTACCCTTGAACTCCTATAAAAGAAACCGACTGTCCTTTAACTCCTACATAATTAGCCGACTGCCCATGAATTCCAACATCTCCATCCGACTGCCCATAAATTGCTTTTCTTAAAATGTGCGTCTGTGTTACCGAAAATGCCGCTGAGTTATCACTTGCTAAATCTGTTGTACCAGCAAAAGGAAGTGCAAAGCTGTGCCTGCAAGTATGCAGTCCAGTTGCTCTATCACCCTGACTTTGATGCACCTATGGGATGCGTTGGGTATACTGGATGTTTAGTGTCGTGAGAACCTGCTGGATAACTGGATCGTTCTAATTGTGAGTACCCGCAGCCGCATACAAAGCATAAGGCACACTCAATAACTGGCTCGTACCAGTGACACTGTACGATGTCCCTCCCGTTGGGTCAACCTCAGTCTTGATATAATAAGATCCATTGCCCCATTCGATATCAGTTATGGTCCCACTTAATCTAGTTCCAGATCCAATCTCAAAAGTAGCCAAGCCATTGGAATTGGTGGTAGGGGTATGCCGTTCAACATAGACCACTCCCCCTGCTGGAGAGGATTGCAAGATACTGATCTTTACTCCTACGGTAGTATTGGCGACTAAAGCATTGTTGCCATTGCGGATTACCGCTTGATAGCTGAATTTTTGTGGGGCTTGTGCAGCTGTCTTCGACACCACAAATAATATTATTACATTGATTATGAGTACTTTTATAATTTTCATTTTATATCATTTTTGGGTTTAATAATTATTGTTTTCTGGAAAATCGCATATTGTAAGATTTGTTTGGCATTGACTCGTAAGCATTAGTTGGGCTATTTCCATTCCCTACCATCCACAGAACTATAAAAAGCTTGGCATAAATGTCGAATTTAAGTGTTCTCATAACTAGATTAATCTTGAGGACAAAGTGTCAAATGGTGAATGTATTAGAACTTGATCTTAATAAAGTTGCGGCACAAATATTGAATTGCGTAAAAAAAGGCAGCAACTATCAGGAACGCAAGCACATAAATCACATCATCGTCTATCCAGGCTTTTTGGTTACCAACGCTATTCTTAAAAAAGTCTTTGATAGCAAAATAAGGCCAACATTGGGTAGTTTTTATATAGGCAACTATCCCAAAAGGCACTATATATATCACCAAAGTATCTCTTAGCCATTCTGCAAAAGTTCTTCTTTTTGAGGGTTGATTCATCGCTTAATTATTTAAGAAAATTGATCATAAAACGAACAGCTACTAGTTAAAAATTCAAAGATGCAGTCCAACTAGTCCTGAATGGACTGCAATTGATATTATTAATTCTTGATTATTTTAAAGAACTTTATTGCTTTATTCTTATCCAGAATGCCTAGTGTATAAGTCCCTGGAGTTAAGGATTGCATAGGCACATTCGTGATTAGGTCGCTGATTATTCCATTCTGGACCCTTTTTCCTTGAATATCGAACATTTCATATCCCAGAGATTTTGAAAATAGATCGTCTATTAAAATATTTATATCACTGAGCGTGGGATTGGGGTAAATATTGGCTCTTAGCGTGATGGTCGGATAATTGTCCACGCCAACAGTAAAGAATTCGTAAGGCTGCTGGACACCTTGATTTACTGAACCACTTGAAGCACTAAAGTTTGTATAAACTGCTTGACCTATGCTGTAACTTATATTCCCGTTCGGTCCCGTTGCATTTCCCGAAGCAGCATGCATAGATTGTTGGGCCATGCACACAGATCCAAGCATCAAAAATACCCCACATAAAGTTGAATTCAAATTAATCATGACTTATAAAATTTTAAAATATGCTTTATTAATGAATGAATTAAAAATCAAGTCAAGTTTACACCAAATACTTGAGTAGTAACTTGCTAAATATATAAATGACTTTTTAAATAGATGAATAACCAAAAAAATATTACTTTTGGGGTGTTCACATAATTTTTCTAAATTAGAATATGCCACCGTTTACGTGTATCATTGTTGATGATGATGAAATCGACAGGTTGAGGATTATGTCCTTAGTCAAAAAGTTTGCTTCTATTAGACTCTTAGCGGCTTTTGAAAATGCTGACGATGCATTGTTGTATTTAGAAAAAGAAAGCGTGGACATTTTATTTTTAGACATAGAAATGGCTGGAACATCTGGTATAGATCTCCGCAAGAAAGCCAAGCAAGTCCCTGTTTGTATCTTTGTTACCTCTTATCCAGAACATGCCGTCGAAAGCTTTGAATTGGATACGCTAGACTTTATCGTTAAGCCAATCAATTTTACAAGATTTGAACAAGCGATCAAACGCATCGAAGAGTACATGCTCGTAAAACAAAAGCCAATCTCTTTGAATCCACCCTTGGCGGTGAAGCCATATTTATCAAAGACGGCCACAACCAAATAAAAATTCATTTGCACGATATATTGTATTTGGAGGCCTTGAAGGATTACACGATGCTGGTCACAAATGATAAAAGGCATTGTATTTTATTGAATATTGGAAAACTTTTAAACGAAAATAGATTCAATAATTTTGTCCGAATCCATAGAAGTTTTGCCGTGCAAAAACATTTTGTAAGTAAAATATCCACCCAACATTTAGAGTTGCACAACCAAATCAGCCTACCAATCGGTAGAAGTTTTAAAGAAAATATAACAAGCTTAATATGATAAAAAAGTACGCGCTAATTTTCCTTGTTTTCGATTTCCAAATGGCTTGGACACAAAATAGTGTTAATAGCAAAATTGATTCACTCAAATCACTTTTAGCTAAAACTACGATTGATACAACCAAAGTAAACTTAAATAATTCACTTTCAATCAATTATACGGCTATTAATACTTCAGAAGGAATAAAATATGGCGAAACAGCGCTTAAATTGGCAAAAAAAATAAAATTTAGAAAAGGTATTGCCTCAGCTTATAAGGTCATCGCAGACAATCAGTGGGCAAACAGCGACTTTGAAAATGCCAAGCAAAATTTAGAACAGGCTTTAAATTTTTCCCAAAACCAACTTCAAAAGGCAGATATTTTGATCAGTTACGGTTTAATTTATACTAGCTTAGACCAATATACATTAGCGCTTGAATATTATTTCAAAGCACTTGAAATTTATGAAGAGCTTAAATTTGAAAAAGGTGCAATAGGTGCTTTTTCCAATATTGGCAACTTATACTACTATCTAAAAAACTATGACAAATCTATTGACTATATAAATAAAGCTTTGGTCTATAACCTGAAAAGTGGAAATACTATGGAGACCATTAGAAACTATGGCAATCTTGGCAACGCTTATACGGATAAAAAAGATTATAATAAAGGCCTAAGTTATTATGACAAAGCAATAACACTTTGCAATGAAATAGGTCAGGATAGAAGCAAAATGATAAATTTATATTCCATAAGCTCCCTATATTTTCAAACCAAAGAATTTGACAAAAGTATCGAATATGGTAAGAAGTCATTGGAGGTAAGCAAAAAACTAAATAATTCACTTGGTCTTTTGAAGAATTATGGCATGATCGGGGACAATTATTTAGAAAAATATAAATTGAATAAAAGCAATAAACAATTCTTAAACGCTGCTACTGAAAATCACAAAAATTCCCTTGAATTATCAAAATCTCTTGGAATAATTTCTGAAATTTCTGCAAATCTAAACTCCATTTCAAGCGAGCATGAGCTTTCTGGAAACTATAAACAAGCACTATCTTCCTATAAAGAATTTGTAAGATTAAAAGACTCCATTTTCAATTCGGAAAATAAAGAATCCATCAAAAACCTAGAGGATAAGCGTACGATCGAACTCAAAGATAAAGAATTGGAAATCAATAAATTGGTCATCTCTCAGGAGCAAAAACAAAAATATTTTTCCCTCATAGCTTTATCTTTGCTATCGTTAATTGGAGTTTTGCTCTACCGACAAAATAAAAATCGCAAGATTGCCAATTTGAAATTGCAGGCATTGAACGCTGACCTCGAAAAAGCCAATAACACCAAAACCAGATTCTTTAATATCCTAAATCACGATCTTAGAACCCCCATTTCTAATATTATTCAATTTTTACATTTGCAAAATGAAAGCCCCGACGACCTAAGTCCTGAAACCAAACAAAGATTGCAAGACAAAACGACCAAAGGGGCTGAGAATCTACTAGAGTCGATGGAAGACATGCTCCTTTGGAGCAAAGGTCAAATGGAAAACTTTGCACCACAGATTGAAGAATTAGAGGTTCAAAAATTATTTTCAGACATCTCCAATCATTTTGGCTCGGAAGAAAATATTTCTATTAGATTTGAAAACAAGGAAAACATTAAATTCAAAACGGATGCCAATTATGTCAAAACCATCATGCGAAACCTGACTGGAAATGCCGTAAAAGCACTTAAAAACAGGCCAAATGCCGAAATCATTTGGAAGGCTTGGCAGTCCAATGGCAAATCCTATTTGTCCATCACAGACAATGGAACGGGCGTCAGTCAAAACGACCTAAAAGCACTTTATGACGAAACACAGGTCACTGGATTAAAGTCTGGCTTGGGACTCCACTTGATTCGCGATTTATCCAAATCGATAAACTGCAAAGTCACTCTTAACCAAGAACATACCAACGGAGCCCAATTCATTTTAGAGTTTCAGTCCTAAGGTAAAACTTTGTATTTTCCTTGGCCAATTACCCCAAAAAATCTCCGCACACTAAAATTTCTTCTTGGGTATATTGAACAGCTGGCAAGTTATAATCGGTACGATGAATATTGAAAGCGTTAGCAAAGACAAGATATTGTCCGCCGTGTGAGAGTTCAATAATTGCCCAAAACTAGAATCTGGCGCGAAGTGTACCACCGTGGACAAAGTCAGTTTTATCCCCAATATCAACAATACGGTAAAGGCCGCTGTTTCTAAAAATGGATACTTTGCCAATAGTTTCACAAAGACCGAGGCAACCAATCTCATCGCCAATATCCCAATAAACACTCCAAACCACAAAAGATAAGTCTGCTTCGGCTGAGGCAAACGCTCCACATACACAGCAGCCGCTAGGACATTGTCGATCGAAAAGACCAAATCCATGATCTCCACCGACGCCACCGTAGCCCAAAAGGTCCCAAATGCCCGTTTCAATGTTCGATACACAAAATTATCACTCTCCGAAAGTAAGTCGTCATCATCTTTAGATTCAGTCTGCCTACTCTTGAAGTATTCCAATGCGAGATAAACCAAATATAATCCTCCTATTGGCTTTAACCACCATATTTGTATCAATAATGTAGCAAAAACCAAGCAAATTCCCCTAAAAACATAGGCAAATATGATTCCTATCCTAAGGGCTTTGTGTCGTTGATGTTCAGGTAGATTGAGCACCATAGTCGCCAAAACTGCCGCATTATCCACCGACAACAAGGACTCAATGATGATCAAATTTAAGATGATCAAAAAGGATGCATAATAATCTGGCCCTAAGATTGGGTCTAAAAAACTCTCCATATATTAATTTAATCTGCTCGATATGATACAAAAATATGAATCCAAATGGATCTCGCCAACCGTGCGATATAAGGCAAAAACAACAACCCCACAAAGCCCAATGCAAACCACAAATAAAAAACCGGCATCTTGAACACCAAAATACTTATACCCGCAGTCGCCAGCAACACTCCAGAACTCAACATATACGCCACGTACATCGCCCCCCAATAAAAACCCGGTTCGATGTCGAATTTTTGCTGACACACAGTGCATCGCTCGGGCATATCGTATATTTTTAGCCGAAACAACGGACTGCTAAATAATTTTCCCTTACGACACCTTGGACAGTACAAACCAAAGATACTCTTCAACATGGATGGCTTATTCATAAATCGATTTTTTTCTGAAATTTCTAACATTGATAAGATTGGGAGTAGTGTAATTTTATTTTTAGCGCTCCCACTCTTCGTCTTGAAGACGAATCGGGTCGGGTCGTTCGTGGGTTCCGTCTCTTCCTCCAGACGAGACTGACTTCAGGCCAAAGCCCTTTCGTCACCACTACCACCCCTAGCGCCATCTATGCTACACGGGGCGTTTGCAAATGGTCTATTCGAGCACGCACATAATCCAAATCTATGACCAATTTTTTGACATCGTCTTGTCCAGGTATTTCGAACATGGCATCCGTCATGATTCGCTCACATATTGATCTCAATCCTCGAGCTCCAAGTTTATACTCCAACGTTTTATCCGCTATAAAGTGAAGGGCATCTTGCGTAAATTCTAATTCTACACCTTCCAATTCAAACAATTTTTTGTATTGCTTTAATAGTGCATTTTTAGGTTCCGTCAATATCCTTATCAATGTCTCATGATTCAAAGACTCTAGATACGTTATCGCAGGCAATCTACCCAATAACTCAGGTATCAATCCAAATGACTTGAGGTCTTGATGGATGATATACTGGAGCAAATTCTCTTGATTTACTTTATCCTTTTCTTCACCGTGGAATCCTATCACCGAGGTATTGAGCCTGCGGGCTATGATTTTTTCTATTCCATCAAATGCTCCACCGCATATGAATAAGATATTCTCCGTGTTTAAGGAAATCATCTTTTGTTCAGGATGCTTACGACCACCTTGAGGCGGTACATTGACATCAGCACCTTCTAGGAGCTTTAAAAGACCTTGTTGGACTCCCTCCCCGCTCACGTCTCTGGTGATGGATGGATTGTCCGACTTTCTCGCTATTTTATCTATTTCATCGATATAAACGATGCCTTTTTGCGCTTTTTGTACATCGTAATCGCAATTTTGCAATAATCTAGATAAGATGGATTCTACATCTTCTCCCACGTATCCAGCTTCTGTAAATACCGTAGCATCCACGATAGCGAATGGAACATTGAGCATTTTTGCTATGGATTTTGCCAAAAGCGTCTTGCCAGTACCCGTCTGTCCGATGAATAGGATATTGCTTTTTTCTATCTCGATATCCTCATCCTTCGATTGAGCTATTCTTTTATAATGATTATACACTGCAACCGAAAGCAGTCTTTTGGCTGTATCTTGGCCTATGACGAATTCATCCAAATAGCTTTTTATCTCCTTTGGATTTGGCATTTGACCTCTAGGCGTATTTTGTTTAGATTTCTTGGAGGCAGCTTTGGGCATGCCCCCAATCTCATTAGCTACTATCCCTGCGGCTTGTTCGATACAAATATCACAGATATGGGCGTCTATCCCTGCTATCATGATCAATGTCTCGGAATTATCCCTATTGCAAAAAGAGCAAAATATAGTATCTTTATTTTTCCTTGCCATTGTCTGCTATTATTTCTCTATTCTACGATCCAATACTTCATCGACAAGTCCATAAGCTTTTGCTTCATTCGCTGTCATCCAATTGTCTCTATCGCAATCCTTTTCGATGATATCATAAGGTTGTCCAGTGTGGTTGGCCAATATATCATACAGTTCTTTTTGCATAGACTTTATCAACTTGTAGCTGATCTCCATATCTGATACTTGTCCTTGCATACCTCCCAGTGGCTGATGTATCATCACTCGGCTATGAGGCAAGGCGGTCCGCTTTCCTTTCGTTCCAGCAGCCATCAATACAGCTCCCATAGAAGCTGCCAATCCTGTACATATGGTAGAAACGTCTGGTTTGATATATTGCATGGTGTCATAAATGCCTAATCCAGCAATCACGGAACCTCCAGGGCTATTGATGAACATCTGAACATCGCGCTTTGAGTCCGTTGATTCTAAAAACAACAATTGGGCTTGAACCACATTGGCTACATAATCATTAACGGGAACGCCCATAAATATGATACGATCCATCATCAATCTTGAGAACACGTCCATTCCGACTACGTTCATTTGTCTTTCCTCTATTACATGAGGGGTGAATCCTGTTACATTAGGGATGGCGTCTTGCATATACTTCTCTAAATGCATAGAACTCATCCTATGATGCTTGGTAGCATAATTCATAAATTCATTTCCTAAATTCATCTCGCTATAATCTTTTTGTACTCCAAATTAACAGCGACATTGATGATTTGTTTAATCCCCTAACATTTTTGGACTTAAACATTAATTTTAAGAACTGAACTAAAGACTAATGCTCATGTGTGTGGTCATGATCGTGATTGTGGTCATGTCCCTCGTGGTCATGGTCATGGTCGTGATTGTGGTCATGTCCTTCGTGGTCGTGGTCATGATCGTGTGCTTGATTAGCTTCAACCTTTTTGGCAAAGTCGGTGCGGCTCAACACTATATTATTGAGTGTCAAATCCTTTCGCACTGCTTGAAACAAAAATTCTGTTTCCAAGTGATCGTAGGCCGTATATACTTGATCGCTGTCCTTTAAGCTTTTTTCGATGAGTTCTCTTACTTTATCTGCACCTATATATTGCAAATACTGTCCGTAGTCTCTTTGGAGCTTATTGAAAAAATATTCGCGAATATCTTTTTCTTGGACATCTACTGGATAAGATTGGATAAGTTTTCGCTTTATCTCCACCCACTTCAAGTGACGGAAAGTATTCTCATACTCTTTTTGAGATGTCACATGGCTATCGTTTTCCTTCTTATTTTCAGCAATAACTCTTCTTAAAAAATCTTCAGGTAGATGCACCGAATTATTTTCGATCATATAAGTCTGAAAATCTTTGTACAAGATGGCTTCTGACTGAGTATTTTTAAAGCTAGCGATGCTTTCCTTTATCTTGCCATCAAATTCTTCCTCACTATTTACTTTCCTGGAATAGAATAACTTATCAAAAAATTCTTGATCTAATGTAGGGAGTGCTTTGTTTTGGATATTTTTTACCTCAAGTCTAAAAAAACCTGTTGTGTCTTTCTGATCGCTGATAAGATACTTTATGACCAATTCTTTTGATAGATTTTTTTCGACTTCATAAATATTGACGTCAAAGTGGTCACCTACTGCAAAATCAGCAATGGGCTTGCCGAAAGTTTCCATATTCAAGTCCATGGCTGCACTTTTGAAAACGGAGGTAGCTCCGCCTTCTTTTACAGCACCATTCTCTAACTCAACTGCTCCAAATACTAGATGGGACTCTTCGTTGGCTTTATCTGAATCTGCATCTTGAGAATACTGCTTTAATATAGCCGCTTTTTCTTCTTTGACATAAGCATCATCTATTTCCGATTCGTATTTATCAAATACGTGTGCCTTAAAATCATTGAGTTCGAATGGTGGTACCAATCCAATATCAAAAACAAAAACATAATCTTCCGTAAAGGAAGGCAAGAATGTATATGTTTTTTGGGATTTTGAAACCAGTGGAGAACCTAGTATATTCAAGTTCTCATCTTTTATATAGTCGTCCAGTTGCTTTTGTGTTTCCTTCATTACGATATCGTACACCAAGGATTGTCCATACATCTTGATGACATATGCCTCAGGAACTTTTCCCTTTCTAAATCCTTTGATATCGGCTTTTTGGGTCCATTTCCTTATTTCTTTTTTGATGATTGGGGAAATTTCTTCAAAAGGGAGCGTAATGGTTAATACTGAATTGACATCATCAACGTCGTGTCTGGCGACCATAAAAAATAATTATCTATGAAGTAAAAAATATGAAGTGGAGTAAGACAAAATTTGAAATCAAACTTGAAAAAATGTGCGGGTGGAGGGACTCGAACCCCCATGCCTCGCGGCGCCAGATCCTAAGTCTGGTACGTCTACCAATTTCGCCACACCCGCAGTATATCCATTATTGTAAAGATCCACTTTATTATAAAGGAGGTGCAAATATAAAACTTTTCAAGAAAAAAATAATTTTATTTTGAATCTTTTACGCTATTAAACATAGTTTCTATTTTATCCATGCCTTCTGGCTGGTAATTTCCCTGCTGGAATACGTAGTTTGTGCCATTATTTTGCTTCACAAATACGAAACCATATAAGGATTCACCTGGATTTTTGATTTCATAGATAAATCCATCGGCTTCTTCTTTGACCACTTTTACAAAGTTTTTCAATTTTTTCAATGAAGTCAATTGGGCAGCTTTTTCTGCTGAAGGAGAAATTGACCCTGTCTTTTCGCTAATATTAATATAATAATCATCGAATTGATTGTACAACATCGTTAAGCCCTCAGCGCCTTTGGCCATTTTGCCTTTCATAGATTTGATTTTGGTACCTTCTGGGAGGGTCAATTTGAACGGGATGCCTGCCTCTTCTAAGGTGGCTTTCAAGGTCTCGTCTTTAGGAGCTGGCTCTTCCTGAGTTATACCTTCTGGCAATTTTGAAGCTTGAGCTTCCGCTGGTTTTGGTGTATTCTTGCAAGCTGCCATTATGGTTAAAATAGCAAAGCTTAATAAAATGATCTTTTTCATGCTAGATTTTTGAATGTTACAAATTTTAATAAATGGGTAAAAGCTGCCTTTTTCCATTTAGGCTGCAAATGTAAAGATAAATTGGAATATGTGGAAATAGTCCCATGATTAAAAAAATAATCTTGAGGCAACTCCTAGGAGATATAAAAATTCATCGCAGTAAATACCCATAAAAAGCAGGGATATCTATAACAATTCCATAATTGGCATCTACGCCAGTGCATCAAGGATCGAAGCCGGCTCATCTCGACAGCATGGCGAGATGGCGTCCGAAGGACCTAGCGGCGAAGAGCCTGACGCTAGATCATGATCTAGCGGGATGCCCAAATCAAAAACAATGAATTATTCTTTCAAAACTTTAAAGGTCGTGCGCCGATTTTTTTGGTGTTGCTCTTCGGTACAATTCTCGCAAACGCAAGGGATATTCGGGCTCGTCTCGCCATAACCTACCGCCACCAAACGCTGGGGGTCGATGCCCTGGGAGATGAGATAATCCACAACGGACTTCGCCCTTTTTTGGGATAGATCTAGGTTGTAATCGTCTTCGCCGCGGCAATCGGTGTGCGCAGAAAGTTGAATTTGGAGCGTGGGATTATTGCGTAGGAGCTGTGCCAGATTTTGGAGTGATGGATAGGCATCCTCCCGGAGTTCCCATTTGTCGTAGTTGTAGTAGATATTTTCGAGGGCAATTTCTTGATTTTTGAATTTTTTCTCGAGAAGAATCCGCTTATCAATGATGCGCGTGTCTTCATCTTCTATCGTCTGGCTGGTGTCCTCTGTGTTAAAGGTAATTTTTGAGGTAAAATAGTCTTTTTTGTTGCAAATGATCTCGTAAGAGGTATTGGGCTTGAGTTCTAAAGAAGCAAATCCAATGTCGTCCGTCCTGGATTTCTTGATGGATTTTCCATTTTCGAGTATCTCAAATGAGACATTTGCCAGCGGTGCGCGTCCTCTGATAGGGCTATTTGGATCCGTAGAAATCATATATATCTTGTGCAGTGAAGTCAAGTTAAGTACGATTCTTTGAATTTTAGGCGCGGTTGGGACATTGCTTTGTGGGTATTTTTTCTCTTTGACGAGATATAGGTCATCGCTTCCACCTCTGTTGGATACCAAAATGATAGAATTTGAATAAACGCTGGTGTCCGTTGGCGTCAAACTCAAGGGAAGGTATCCAGTATCGTCGGCGCCGCTGTTGAAGGGTGGCTTCACGTTGATGATGGGAGCCCAGGATTGTTGATTTCTCCAGAAAGTCTTATATAAATCAAATCCACCCATACCCGAAAAGTGATTGGAGGCGAAATACAGGGTATCTTGTACCAATGACGGAAATACTTCATCGAATTCGGAATTGATGGAGGAGCCGAGATCAATCGGATCACTCCAAACTTCGTCTTTAAACCTAGATATGAACAAATCCATGCCCCCTAAGGTACCTTCTTGATTAGAAGCATAAATCAAATAATCTCCCGACGCCGATATGGCAGGGTGGACGTATTGAAATCCATCTTGAACAAAAGGCATCAAACTCGGTTCGGACCAAACGCCATCGATACGACGGCTGAAGTATAGCTGACAGTTGGTGGGTTGAGCTGGGTCAATGGTGCGACAAGAGCTATAAAATACCCAATTCTTGTCGCGGCTAAAAACCAAAGCACCATCATTTTCTTTGGAATTGAAAAGATCTAAGTATGGGCTGACTTCTGAATTACTAAGATTGAGCAAATAGGTATCGCTATAATTGCGCCCAGTCCAAGCGTAGGTTTGGCCATCGTTGTTATTCGATTTGTCACTTGTAAAAAGTATGGAATCACGACCTATTTCGAAGGGCAGATACTCATCGGCATCTGTATTTGATTTGAGTTTTTCAATAGTAAATTGCTTGGGGTTGTATTTTTTTCTCCAATCGTAATTGATTTTCAAAGCGTTTTTTTCTTTGGCAAAACGGTCTTTATCTTGGATTTGGTCTTCCAATTGTTCGTAGGTCTGAAGGGCTTCGCCGTATTTCTCTGACATTTTCAATAATTCAGCTTTTTGGAGATACGCTTCGACGCCATATTCATTGTCTATCGCTATTTGGACATAATCTAGGGCTGGTTTGTACTTTCCAATCTTTGCATAGGATTTGCTCATCAGGAATGCAATTTCTCCTCTTTTAGGGGAAGATTTTAGGCTTTTTAAATCCTTTTCCCAGAGTGTAATCGCCTTGGCATATTGCTTGGCATCATAGGCTTGATATCCTGTTTTTACTTTTTCAATAATCGTGCATCCTTGCCAAGCGAATAGAATACAATAGACGGCTAGCATCAGCTTAAAAACTTGGCGTAATGTCGAATTATTTTTCATCTTCATATAACACGAAAAATAGGGTTTTATGTTGTAATAAGGATATTTTTTCCATTATATTTCGAAATTACGTTCAACATATTGATTTGAATTGGTTCTACAGGATGGATAACATTGATGGATTTAGAGAAATTAATGATCCAAATATCAATGGTTCAATCATGTTATATTATTCTGGTGAAATGGAATTAATAATAATTGCAAATATTTCTTTGGATGGAAATCTATTTACATTTGAATATGTTTAAATGGTTTGAGCAGAAAAAAGATACAATCAATGAAAGATATTGAAGACCGAAATGACATAATTTACTTAGTGGATACCTTTTATGACCAAGTTAGAGAAAATAAGACCATTGGGCCGATTTTCGATGAAGTGGCTAAAATTAATTGGCAAGATCATCTTCCCAACATGTATGATTTTTGGGAATCTATCCTCTTTGGAAAGGGGGTTTTCAAGGGCAATCCCATGATAAAACATATACTTTTGAGTAAAAAAACAACGATGTCCCAGGTTCAATTCGATGCTTGGCTGGAACTCTGGACTGCGACTGTTAATGCAAATTTTAAAGGAGAAAAATCGGACGAAATCATATTAAAAGCCAAAAGCATCGCCAATCTTATGTTGTATAAAATAGAGCAGGTAAAGACTTATGCCTAGTCGGAAATAGTCTTAAAATCAAATCATTAGATAGAGGCGATATGCCCATTAATGAAACGAATTAGCTGTATGGGCTACTCATAAAATTCAATACATAAGGTTCAAATATCAATATTTGTGGTAAAATTTTGATAATCTGGCATTTATGGTTAATTTGGACCATCAAAACATCTAAATTTCCATTCAAATAAATCAGAACGAACAAAAATTACTGTATGAATTTTTTATCCTCTTTGTTTAGAAAAAAAAATATCCAACAAATACTTTCCAATATAGACAACAACTCCGACAGCCACTTAGCCATGAACAAATCTCTAGGTGTATGGGATTTGACCTCGCTCGGAATAGCGGCGATCATTGGAGCTGGGATCTTTAGCACCATCGGGACGGCTAGTTTCAATGGCGGACCAGGCGTAATTTTTCTATTTATATTTACGGCGCTTGCATGCGGATTTGCTGCATTTGCGTATGCTGAATTTGCTTCCTTATTGCCAGTATCAGGGAGTGCCTATACTTATTCCTACGTAGCATTTGGTGAGTTATTAGCATGGATTATCGGCTGGGCACTTATCATGGAATATGCCGTCGGAAATATAACGGTGGCTGTGTCATGGTCGGGCTACCTAACTGGTCTGCTTGAAAACAATGGGATCCATATCCCAGCTTGGATGTGTATCGATTATACCTCTGCTAGAAATGGCTTTGATGAAGGAATGGCTTTGATAGCTTCTAACCAAGTTATCCCAAAAAATCTAGAAGAATCCATAGTAGCGTGGAATATGGCACCACAGATCGCTGGACTTAGATTGATCGCAGATATACCAGGCATTTTCATCACCATCATCATCACCTATTTGGCATATATAGGCATCAAAGAATCTAGAAATGCGAGCAATATCATGGTAGCCATAAAACTCGGTATCGTTTTGCTGGTTATATTTCTAGGGGCCTTTTATGTAAAAGCAGAAAATTGGAATCCTTTCCTTCCGAACGGCATGGGGGGTGTTCTTGCTGGAGTTTCTTCCGTATTTTTTGCCTATATTGGTTTTGATGCCATATCGACTACTGCAGAAGAATGTAAAAATCCACAGCGAGATTTGCCGAGGGGGATGATGTACGCCATCATCATTTGTACAGTGCTATACGTGTTGATAGCCTTGGTATTGACTGGGATGGTTAAATATACTGACCTAAAGCAAGATGATCCGTTGGCTTATGTTTTTGGTCCCAATGGGGCAAATTTGACTTGGATTTCGGGTATCATAGCATTAAGTGCCGTCGTAGCGATGGCAAGTGTCATGTTGGTATTTCAGTTGGGACAGCCGAGGATATGGATGAGTATGAGCAGAGATGGACTATTGCCAAAGGCATTTTCTAAAATACATCCAAGATACAAGACTCCCTCTTTTGCAACCATTATCACTGGATTGTGCGTCATAATTCCCATGTTATTCATTCCGAGCGATGTGGTTTTGGACTTATGCAGTATGGGCACATTATTCGCCTTTGTAGTCGTCTGTGGCGGAGTGATAAAACTGCACAACACGCCCGATGCGCCCAAGGGAAAATTCCAAACGCCGTATATCAATGCAAAGTTTGTATTTCCAGCCTTATTGGCTTTGACTTATCTCTATATCACCAAATATCAACCAGCTTATTGGGGTACTTTTGCGAATCAAAGTCTCGTGGAGAATTTTCCCATGATTTTGTTTGCCTTGGTATGTTTGGTTTTGGTTGCACTGGGATTCAAATACAAGATGTCTCTGATACCTGTGCTTGGGTTGGTTTTTTGCTTTTATATGATGGCTCAGATCCCTTCTAAAAGTTGGTTTGGTTTTATCATATGGCTGTGCATCGGATTGTTGATTTATTTTACTTACGGTTATCGACATAGCAAATTGTCCAGAGCTAAAATGCAAAATTAATCACTAGGGAAATAGACCCCAATGTGGTAATCTCTAAGGTAAAATTTGCTATTTTTGCGGAGCTAATGCGATAGGGATACGCAAGGTGTGCGCAGCACAGTCTCACTCGTGAGACCAAAGCCTGTAGTAGCCCGGTCGAGGTCAAGAATGGACCTCGAATCGCCCAAATAATTAAAAAAAGAAATTATGGAAAATATCCGTTCAATCATCGAA
Source organism: Saprospiraceae bacterium (assembly GCA_016718505.1). Lineage (GTDB taxonomy): Bacteria > Bacteroidota > Bacteroidia > Chitinophagales > Saprospiraceae > JADKKF01. Next base: position 16,451 of record JADKDE010000001.1, read on the forward strand.
AATGCCTGGGAAAACCGGGATTTACTGAAATTAATAGAGACTCGAGACGCCATCCGCCACCTTATAAGCCAGCTTGATAGTGGAAAAATTAGGGTCGCAGAAAAGCTTGAATCGGGCATTTGGCAAGTGAATGACTGGGTAAAAAAGGGGGTACTGATGTATTTTCCGATCCAAGAGATGAAGACGATGGAGGTGGGAATCTTTGAGTTTCACGATAAAATCCCGCTGAAAAAGAATTATGCCCAGCATGATGTTAGAGTCGTCCCGCACGCAATCGCCAGATACGGATCTTTCCTAGAGCCTGGGGTCATCTTGATGCCATCGTATGTCAATATTGGCGCGTATGTGGGCAGCGGAACGATGGTGGATACTTGGGCTACTGTGGGGTCATGCGCACAAATTGGTAGGAATGTTCACCTGAGCGGCGGCGTCGGTATAGGTGGGGTGCTCGAGCCTGTTCAAGCGGCACCTGTTATCATAGAGGACGACTGCTTTATTGGTTCTCGATGTATCGTAGTTGAGGGTGTTTGTGTAGAAAAAGAAGCCGTATTGGGTGCCAATGTGGTACTGACCGCTTCGACGCATATCATAGACGTGACGGGCGATGAACCGGTTTCCTTCAAGGGGCGGGTACCATCAAGGAGCGTCGTCATACCAGGGTCTTACGAGAAGGAGTTTGCCGCTGGAAAGTATCACGTTCCGTGTGCTTTGATCATAGGAAAAAGGAAGGAAAGCACGGACAAAAAGACGAGCTTAAACGACGTGTTAAGAACGCACCAAGTCGCGATTTAATAGTTCGTATTGAGCGGATATTGTTTTAGAACGATATCCATATAGGGGTCTTTCCCAGGCTCGTAACCTCGCTTGATGTGGTGGTCATAGATAAGTCCGATGGCATTCCAATAGGATGCTGTGAATCCACCTTTGAGTTCTTTTAATATATCGTACATCGGTTTTTGAGTCGAATTCTCGATCATTTTGATGAGGATTTTACCTTGGGTCTTGGTTAATTTTTTGATATTGGAAGCGAACTGTTTTTCGAGTTCTTCCTGTTTGGCTTTGATGAGCTTTCTGCGATCTCTACGAGATAGATCTTGTGTCAAAACCTGCAACTCGTTGTAATTCTTGACTGCAGCGATGGCAAAGGGTCTGACGTAGTAAGCATAGACTCTGTATCTGTAGAGCATGTTTTGCTGTTCGGCGGTAAAGGCATATCTAGTACTCCAAACAAATATCTCGGGCAAATGGACAACTAACTGAGTATCCCCTTGTACAATCTCTATCTGAGCCAAATGGAGCATGTAGGGGTCGAGGTCGGGCTTGTTGATGGTATCCTGACCTATAGATTTGGTTTGGCTGAATAAGCAAAACAAAACCATCGATAAAACAAAGTAAAATCGTGTAATAGAATACATCTTAAAACGCAATTGGCATGAAATAAAACGCCTATAAAACAAAAAGGGTTGCATAAAGCAACCCTTTTAATTTATGTTTTCAGAATTAATACATAGGATTCTGAGCGATATTAGGATTTACGACCGTTTCCTCTTGAGGGATGGGCCAGATGAATCTAAAATTGCTATAAGGAAGTCCAGGAATAGTTTTCTTTAGTGTATCTACAGGCACTTCACAAACATATGATGAAAGTGTAGCAGAAGCATAAGCCATTTTTGCTGGAATACCGTTGGTAGAGAAATCTGGATCTAAAGCCAATCTGTGTATATCACTCCAACGTTTTCCTTCAGCCAAAAATTCAATTCTTCGCTCTGCCAATATAGCCTTGGTAAGATCCTTACTAGTAGCGAAATTGGACAATTTGTATTGATTTGCTGCGGCAGTCACCGCTCTATTTCTTACAGCGTTAAGCAATGCAAGGGCATTATCGGAGGTAGAATTAGAAGATCTAGATTCAGCTTCAGCCAACATCAATACCACCTCTGCGAATCTAATATGAGGCGTTAAATCAGTTCTATTGACATAATCTCTAAATTTGGTAGTATAATAACTTCTAGCACTAGAGGTTTCTTTAACCAACATGCCTCTTCTTAGGTCATCACATCTCCATTCTGGAAGATTATAAGCGATAGGAGAAACTCTCACTAGTCCACGTCCACCCAAAGAAGGTGATCCATACATAGAAGCCAAGGCACCATTTGGCCCTGAATTATCAACGTTATTGTTATTAATAGAGAATACAGCTTCTTCACTTGTATTATTAGCGAATGGTCTCAGGCAATGCAGTCAGCTTATATCCTCCGATTAAGGATTGGCCCGGACTTGAGACATTAATCAATTTTGCTCCTTCAGTTTTTACACCAGTCCAGTCACCCATATGAGATTTAACTCTCATTTTCAAAGCAATAGCAGCAACTATACCAGCTCTGATGTTTTGACGATCTGATGGCAAATTGGCTTCAGCAAAATCTAAGTCCGCAAGTATCTTTTGGTAATTAGATACAACCGTTTCTCTAGACAAACTCTTTGCTTTTTCGATGGTAGCTTGATCCTTGGTACCAAAATCTCTGTACACTATTCCCAATGCATTTGGCTCTGCATAAGGTCTAGAAAAATGGATGCAAAGTTCGTGATGCGCCATTGCTCTTAAAAACCTGCATTCTCCGATTAATTTATTAGCATCTGCTGTACTTAAAACTCCGCTATTTCCAGCAGTTTGTAAACCTTCGATTACCAAATTTGCCTTGTTGATCAAACCATATAATGTATGCCACATATAAACATTATTGGCAGATCCAGAGCTATAAGTGTTTTCGTAAGTTATTTGGAAAAACAACGCTTGGTTGAGCATATCCTCTCCACGCATATCTCCCTGAGAAAAACTAGCGGCTCCAAAAGGATATCCTCTTACCTGCCCAGATGCATAAAATCCAGACTGGGCTGCGTCATAGACTCCCAGTACTGAAAGTTCACATCTTGCCTTGGATGAAAATGCAGTCGCATCAGTAAATGAATCGTAAGGCAAAACATCGAGAAGCTTGTCCTGCTTACAACTTATAACCCCCAATATTAGGGCAATAAATACTATATTTTTAAACAACTTATTCATAATTAATTTTTTATAGATTGATTAAATTATAAACCTAAATTTAAGCCAAATGAAAATGTTTTAATACTCGGTACTGTGCTATAATCAATACCCAACGAAGTTGTATTTTCAGGATCTATTCCACTATACTTGGTAAAGGTGAAATAGTTCTGCAACTGGAAGTAAAATCTTAAAGAAGACACATTATCTTTGGTCATGCTCTTAACTTTTGCAACAGGAACCGTGTAACTCAGTATAATATTCTGAATTTTCAAAAAATCACCTTTTTCTATCCAACGAGAGGTCAAGTTGCTACCTCCAGCTTGGTTAATAAAGTTATCTCTACCTGCCCACAATCTTGGTACATCGGTTACATCCCCTGGAGATTTCCATCTATTCAAGATTCCAGATCCACTATTTTGAAAACCTAAGTTATACAAAGTCTCATAAGCCGTTTGATTGAATATTTTGTTCCCTCCACTAAATCTCAACATAATCTCCAATCCAAAGCCTTCATAATTGAAAGTATTGGTTAAACTACCAAACCAAGTTGGGTTAGGATTTCCAAGGTTTCTTTTATCAGAAGTAGCTAAGCTACTGGCAACACCTAAGCTATCGCCAGCACCCATAGTATAATAGGTAGAATTAGCGATATTCCCCTGGATTTGTGTTTGTCCTTCATTGTTTTTAATATACATTGGGTTACCATTAAGGGGATTAACACCTGCATATTGGAAACCATAGAAAGAGTTTATCGGCTCACCTTCTCTGATGATATTGAATGTTGAAATGATATCTTGCTTATTAACCAAAGAAATAACTTTATTCTTTAAGAATGTTACATTACCCTCAATAAACCAGCTAAATTTAGATTTTCTAACAGCATCAAAACTACCACCCAACTCTATACCTCGATTCTCCATTTTACCGATATTTTGACTGATAGAATTTCCAGGTATGCCCAAAGATGGAGGAACTGGAACAGCCAAAACGAGGCCGTCATTTTGATTGATGAAATAATCTGCTGTAAATCTCACTCTTGAATTCAAAAATGCTAAGTCAATTCCAACATTGTATTTTGTATTAGTTTCCCATTTCAAATCAGGGTTACCCGCAAGATTGAAAGCTATACCATTTAGAGATCCATAAGGAGCTGATCCATAAGTGCTAAGGTATGGAAATCCAGTAAGTCTATTACCGACAACTCCATAACTAGCTCTAATTTTAAAGTTATTTACAATATTACCCAAGTTGCTTTTCTTGAAAAAATCTTCTTCACTGATAGTATATCCAACTGATACACCTGGGAATCCACCGAATCTCTTTTCTTTAGCCAAAGAAGATTGGCCATCTGTTCTATAAGATAATTGTAAAAAATATTTTGACGCAAAAGCATAATTTATCCTACCGTAATAAGACACAAATCCAGCCTCTCCATAAAATCCTCCTGAAGACGGTACAGCAAATGAATTAGAAATCAAACCATTGGTAAGAAAAAACGGATCAGAAAATCCACTACCGCCTCCATTTAATCGTTTGGAAACATTTTTTTCATAGTCTGCTCCCAAGGTAAATCCTAGGTTATTTTTTCCAATTACCTTATCATACGTAGCATAATTCTGCCATAAGTAAACACTCACTTTTCTATCATCACTAGAAATGATACCATTAGATGATCGTCCATCGCCGTGTATTGAGTTCCAAGCTAGAAAATCCAGTGTATTGGCATAATCCACAGACCCTTGAGTCCTGATTGTCAATCCTTCGATAGGAGTAATTTGCGCATAAGTATTTGCCAATATTCTATATCGCTCAGACAGGTATTTATTGTTATCCAAAACATACTTAATATTGACAAAATTATTTTCAATTGCCCTTCTATTTGAGTCTTGACCCAATGCTGCATAATCATTGGTAATATTATATCCTGTTGGGTGGGATGGATTATATACTCTAACGTTTGGAAGAGCTCTTAAAGCAGCCGTCATAGCTCCGGATAGCGCATTTCCTCCGTTGTTTTGGTCAGCATCGTCTGTTTTAGCTAAGTTCAAAGAAGTACCGATTTTCAAATACTTATTTACAGTATGGTCAAAAGTTCCCCTTAGAGCATATCTTCTTACATCATTCGTTTGTATTATACCTTTTTGATCAGAAAAGTTCGCTGATACATAATATCCTGTGTTTTCAGTACCTCCCCTCAAACTAATCGTATGACTTTGTACACCAGCCTTTTTATTGAAAATGACATCTTGCCAATCCGTATTGGTATTCTCTTCATTATTTTTAGCTTGGATAGGTTGTCCTGCGTTCAAATATCCTTCGTTCTTGATCTCAACAAATTCATTTGCATTCAATAAATCAAATTTCTTAAATGCTGAATTTCTACCAAAATATGCATCATAGGTCAATTTTGGCTTACCCGCTTTTCCTCTTTTAGTAGTTATTAATATAACACCATTTGCCGCTCTAGATCCGTAAATAGCCGATGAAGCTCCGTCTTTTAATGTTTCTATAGACTCAATATCATTTGGATTAATATCTGATAATGCATTAGTATTGGTAATACCTGAAGTACCACCAGACACCACAGGAACTCCATCTACTACTATAAGTGGTCCTGTATTTTATGAAATGGAATTAACACCTCGAATCAATATCCTCGGCGTTTGATTGATTAATCCTGACTGAGCGATTACTTGAACCCCAGCCGCTCTTCCGCTCAACTGTTTATCAATACTCGGTGTCACCAAACTTGAAATTCTGTCTCCATCTATTTTCACAACAGATCCTGTGATAGCTTTTCGATCCTGCGTACCATATCCCACTACCACTACCTCATCAAGAAGCTTCTGATCAGCCTCCATACTAAAATTTATTTCTGTTTGATCTCCTATTATCACCTCTCGATTGGTGAATCCAATATAGGATATTACAAGGACGGCATCATTGCTTGGGACTTCTAAAGAATAAATCCCGTTTTCATCTGTCATGGTTCCTAGCTCTGTATTTTTTATACCTACAGACGCTCCTACCAAAGCTGCTCCTTTATCGTCAAGAACCTTGCCAGATACCATCCTCTGTGCAAATGTAAATGCCGATATAAAAAGCAGACCAATTGTTACAATTACTCTCATATGATCTTAATTTTTAGGTGGTTAAAAAACTGTTTTACATTCGAAAATTAATGGTTTTTTTGAATATTTAATATTTTGTTAAAATATTTTCAAAAGAAATTACATGACACGCTATCATTTTTCTCTACAAACTACACACTCAAATAAAAATAAAGTCAAGAGAATCCAAGCCTATTTTTGCATCACCCTAACAATCAATCTGTTATATAATACGATTTTTACTCCTGTGTGGAAATGTTATATTTTTGACTACTTTCAAATCCGATGCAAGTTTTTATTGCATTTCCTCAATATTTTACATAATAATTCACCCCACCAAGACTTCCCCAGTCATCGACTCTGGTCTTTCTACCCCCAACAGCGATAAAATAGTAGGAGCAATATCCGCCAATCTGCCATCCTTCAGTTTCTTTTGGTGCTCTCGAGCACTTACAAAAATCAAGGGGACAGGATTCATGGTGTGTGCGGTATTGGGGCTGCCGTCGTCATTGATCATGTAATCCGAATTGCCGTGATCTGCTAGTATCAAGGTTTCATAGCCGTAGTCTTTCAAGAGCGGTATCAATTGGGCCAAGCAACCATCAACAGTCTCGGTCGCCTTTACAGCCGCTTCAAACACCCCCGTATGCCCGACCATATCCGTATTGGCATAATTTAGGCAAACAAAATTGGGCTTATTTGCCTTGATTTCTTTGATGATGGCGTGGGTCACCTCGACAGCACTCATTTCAGGCTGCAGGTCATACGTTGCCACCTTTGGCGAGGGAATCAAAATCCTTTGTTCTCCCTTGAAGGGCTGCTCCCTACCGCCTGAAAAGAAAAAAGTCACGTGCGGATATTTCTCCGTCTCGGCTATTCTAACTTGGGTTAGACCATGTTGTTCGAGCACCTCTCCCAGCGTAAGATTGAGATCATCTGAGTTAAAAACCACGTGAATTCCTCGATAAGTTTCATCGTATTTTGTCATCGTGGTGAAATACAAATCCAAAGGATGCATTTCATAATCAGGTTGTGCCTTTTGGGTCAGCACTTCGGTTAGTTGCCTAGGGCGATCTGTCCTAAAATTAAAGAAAATTACCGAATCGCCATCGCTGATCCTTCCATCTGTATGCGACGAAATTAATGGCTTCAAAAATTCGTCCGTGATTCCATTTTTATAATTTTCTTCCATAGACTCAATATAATTGTTCGACAACTCGCCCACACCATTGACCAATGCATCGTAGGCGATTTTTATCCTTTCCCAGCGGTGATCTCTATCCATCGCATAGTAGCGTCCACAGATCGTGGCTATCGACTGGTTGGGATATTCCCGCAAAGCTTCTTGCAATTTTCCGATATAACTAACCCCAGACTTAGGATCGACATCTCTGCCATCCGTAAATGCTTGGATATATACCTTGGGGATATCATAGCCCGAAGCCATTTTGCAAAGCGCCAATAAATGATCTATATGTGAATGCACGCCCCCATCCGAGACCAAACCCATTAGGTGGACTGGCTTTTGGTTTTTTTGTGCGTATTCGAACGTTTCCTTTAGTGCCTTCTCGTGAAAAAAACTTCCGTCGAGGATCGAAGCATGTATTCTAGCCAATTCTTGATATACAACCCTCCCTGCTCCCAAGTTCATATGCCCCACTTCACTATTGCCCATCTGACCTGGTGGGAGCCCAACATCGAGACCAAAAGTCACGAGCGTACTATGAGGATTTTCTTGCCACAATTTATCGAAAAAAGGCTTTTTTGATTGAGCGATAGCACTTCTTTCTGGCAATTTACCGATGCCCCAACCATCCAATATGATCAAACACGCTTTTTTACTTGTCATGATTTTACTTGATTTATTACTACAAATTTAAGGTACAATACGAGCAAAAGTTCAATAATCGGGTGATTATTATTTATGGCGATTCTCGTCAAGGACGAGACCAGGCTATCCGTTATACTTCGTGCCACTTCTATCCCTATCGCACGCTGGGTTTAATACCAGTAGGTTTAGATTTTCAGAAGATTTTCGCTGGCGCACCCAGCTTATTTTTTAGGCAAATCGAAATTATCCTAGTTTAGCTCAATACTTAGTAATTTTGTTGGATTAAAGTTTTTATTTTACCATACGATTATCGATGCATTTTAGAACGATTCTACCCGTCACAAAACCCAAGGTCCCCTTGCAAAAAACAGATTCTGTAAGATTGCTGGGTTCGTGTTTTTCTGATGAAATGCTCCCTTTTTTTGAAAAATATGGCTTTGACGTAAAGTCCAATCCACTGGGCATTTCCTATAATCCAGTTTCGATACATAGGGTTTTTGATTTGCTTTATGGAAAACTTGCGCTTGAAGATTCAAAATTTCTCCAAAGGGATGATTTGATTTTCCACTATGACCTCCACAGCAAGATTTTTGGACACAACAAAGCTGAGCTACTAGAGACTATCAACAACCGTGCAGAAGCAATTTTACCGAAACACATTTTTTTGACCTATGGTACTTCGTGGGTTTATTGCATTGATGGTGATGTTGTGAATAATTGTCACAAGCAAAAAAACAGCTTTTTCACCAAGCGACTGCTTACAATTGAGGAGATGCTGACCTCTGCGCAATCCATTTTTGAATTAAAAATACCGACCACGCTAACCGTCAGCCCTGTTAGACATTTGAAAGATGGGTTCACAGAAAACCAAAGAAGTAAGGCCCGATTGATAGAATTCGTCCACGCTTCCGTAGAAAAATATGCCCACGTCGATTATTTTCCCTCCTATGAAATCATGATGGATGACCTTCGAGATTATAGATTTTACAAAGATGATTTGCTCCATCCTAGCCTTTTTGCAGTACAGTACATTTGGAATCATTTCGAAACCAGATATTTTTCCGAGGATCAAATTTCTATTTTCCGGCAAATAGATAAAATCTCCCAACGCCTCTCCCATATACCCTTTGTCTCCACTGAAAAAGACATAGACGACCGCATTTTGCTGAGTCAAGAATTACAAAAACTAAAGGCTTTGTGATAAACTTTATCACAGCGATTTAAGCATTTCGCTGAATCAAATTTTAGTTGCAGAATAATTTTAAACGCCAACAACAATATTAACGAGTATTATTTACCTTTGGTCAATGAATATAATTATCCTATCCAGAAATGCACAGCTTTATTCCACCCAATCCTTAATCAAGGCCAGTGTGGATAGAGGACATAAGGTAATGGTTATAGACCATCAAAAATGCCAAATAAAGATTCGTACCAACGATCTCCAAGTCATTTATGAACAAAAACCATTGGAAAATATTGATGCCATCATCCCTAGGATAGGAGCCACTGCGACCCAATATGGCAGCATGATCATCAAGCAATTTGAATCCATGGGAGTCTTCACGACCACTACAAGCCAAGGATTATTGCAGGCAAGGGATAAAATTAACTGCCTTCAATTATTGGCAGCTCATGGCATTGCAGTGCCCGAAACTTTCATCCCAAGTTGCTTTGGTGGCGAATTCAAACACATCATCGAACAAATGGAATTTCCTGCCATCTTAAAGCTTAAGGAAAGTACTCATGGACTCGGAGTAATACTTAGTGAGAATCCTAAAAACTTAGAAGCCACGCTGGAAGCTTTTGCCCATTTGAGACAAGAAATGCTCGTACAACAGTTCATTGCAGAGGCAGGAGGAAGCGATATCAGAGCTTTCGTGGTGGATGGTAAAGTAGTAGGTGCCATGAAAAGACAAGCGATGGAAGGAGAATTCAGATCGAACCTCCACAGAGGAGGCGTTTCAGAAATAGAAGAACTTTCGCTCCAAGAATATGAAATGGCCGTGCAATCCTCTTCGATTCTTGGATTATCCGTCGCTGGAGTGGATATCCTGAGATCCCATGAAGGTCCGATGGTCATAGAGGTAAATGCTTCCCCAGGACTTGAAGGCATCGAGCACACCACCAAAGTAGATATTGCAGGCAAGATTGTAGAATATATTGAAAGTAGTCAAAACAAAAAAACTAGGAATTATGGATCCCAAGCTACTGACCATATATAACCAATCCTTCGACTTTGGACAAAAGGGCGTAGTCACCATTCCCGTCGGAAAATTGCCTTTGGGTCCAAAAATCGGCGTCAAAGTTTTCGTATATAGAGCTACCAAACCAGGTCCAACGGTTTTACTATTGGGAGGACTGCATGGCGACGAAATCAACGGCGTTGAAATCTTGAGAAGAGCCCAAGAAGATGGTTTTTTTGACAAAATCGCAGTCGGCACCGTCATCGTGATTCCACTATTAAATGCCTACGGATTCATCCAATTTTCTAGAGATGTGACCGATGGAAAAGATGTAAACAGGAGCTTTCCTGGCAGCAATAAAGGCAGCATGGCTTCGAGAGTAGCCAATGCCATCACCAAGCATATACTACCAAATATCGACGCTGGGATTGATTTTCATACTGGAGGAGGCCAAAGATATAATTTTCCACAAGTGAGATACACCACCTTTGACTCTAGAAGCGAGACTCTTGCTAAAGTCTTTGGAGCTCCGATTTTACTCCCTCAAAAACCGATTGCCAAATCACTACGTAGATCCGCAAAAGATTTTAAAATCCCACTGATAGTTTATGAAGGTGGTGAAGCCCTTCGCTATGACGATGATTCTATCAACCATGGCACCAATGGGATTCTTCGAGTATTGCATCATTTTGGGATGATCTCCCAATCTCCAACGCCAACCCAACAAGAAACTTATCAAAAAACTACTTGGATCAGAGCGAACAATTCTGGCTTGGTCGAGACGCCCATCAAAAGCGGTATTTATATAAGAAAAGGACAAAAACTATGTGAAATCAACGACCCCTATGGTGAGTCCAAGACGCTGATTATCTCAGCTTTAGATGGCTTCGTCATTGGGCACAACAATTGTCCAGTGGTGGTGCACGGCGATCCATTATTTCATGTAGCACACAATGCTCCTTCCTTGGGTGAAGAAGATGAGTAATCCCTAGGCCAATTATCTTTTTCTCGATTTGCGATCCGTTGATATCAAGCGCAGTCCAGCTATCAATATGATGGCACCAAGGATCGAACAAATCATCTCTCCCATGAACCCATTTATCATTTGGACATCCATTAATCGCACTAGGTATTTTCCTATTACTCCTCCCAAAATCCCTAGAAATATATTCCCAATAAAACCATACCCTTCACCGCCCAACAACCGGCTGGCTACGTATCCGCTGATAGCTCCCATCACGATAGCTCCAATCAAAGACCAATCCATATTCCCTATTTTTTAAAATAAAATTATACTTTAAATATTATTTCTCCAATTCCTTTTGTTCCTCTTCTTTCTCTTTTATACTCTGCGCTACGATCCACGCCTCCGTCCATGCCGCTTGAAAATTGAATCCTCCAGTGACCGCATCGATATCCAAAATCTCTCCAATGATATACATAGTTTGGTGTTGCTTTACCTCCATCGTCCTAAAATCTATTTCTCCCAGATCCACGCCCCCACAGGTGACGAATTCGTCCTTGTTGGTCGTTTTTCCTTGGGTCTCCAATTTACAAGCGCTCAATACTTGCGCCAAGGCTGTCAATTTTACCTTTTTTAGATCCGCCCAATTCTCATTTTCTTCGATACCTACAGAAGCCACCAACGCAGCCCAAAGTCTCGCTGGAAGCCCATATTTTGGATCCTTAAGTACTTTTTTCTTTGCGTTTTCACTTTTCAGTTCCACCAATTCTTGCAAGAAAGTTTCTCTGTTCTTAGCCAATCCTAGCCAATTAACTTCTAGACATAGCTTATATTGTTTCTCATGAAAAAATCGAGCTTCCCATGCCGAAAGTTTCAAAAAAGCAGGACCACTCAATCCCCAATGCGTGATGACACAAGGCCCACTGCTAATATGCTTTCTCCCTTCGACATTTACCAAGACATTAGGTATGGATATACCAGCCAGCCCATTCAATATTTCATCCTTGATATTGCAGGAAAAAAGGCTTGGTACTGGTGGAATAATCTTTAGACCTTGCTTTTCCAAAATACTCCACAACCCCTCAGAACTGCCTCCTGCGACGATCAATATATCAAAGTTAAAGGTACCCAAAGAAGAATCCAACTCCCATCCCGAATTTAATTTGGTTATTTGAGTCACCCGAGTTTGTGTCAATATTTCTATCTTCCATTTTTCACACAACCTCACAAAACAATCGATGACCGTCTGCGAATCATTCGAACTTGGAAACATCCTCCCATCTGCTTCTTCGACTATTTTTATCCCTTGGCGACCAAACCAATCGATGGTATCCCTTGGCTGGAATTTATTAAATGGCCCGCGTAAGGCCTTCTGCCCACGAGGATAGTTTTTTGTGAGCTGCTCAACATCATAGCAAGCATGGGTGATATTGCATCTTCCTCCACCAGATATTTTTACTTTTTGCAGCACTTCTTTGGATCGCTCCAAGATTGTAATTTCTGCCTTGATCCCTTGCTGGGCTATATTTATCGCCGCAAAAAATCCTGCTGCCCCACCTCCTATGATTCCTATTTTTTTCAATTTTTATCTAGATTTTCCTTAGTCCATTCATTTTAATCATAATCCCATCGACCCATCGATCGGGCAATATCCTAAGCAATGGATACACCCAAGACTTGGCCGCCACGATCCTTCTCGTCCTAGGCTTTTGCCTACCGAGTTCATCAATGATTGCCTTTGTAACCTCAGCTACTGGGATTGCCGACTTTTCCGTATTGTCGATAATCTTAGCCCTGTTTTTCAAAAACACATCGTAAACCGTATCGCTCCAGTCGAATTTATCGTGCCTCGCTTTCTCCCAGATTGGCGTCTGTATAGGCCCTGGCTCTATGATGATTACTTCGATATTTCGCAGGAACAATTCTCGGCGCAAGGCATCACTCATGGCCTCCACAGCATATTTCGAAGCCGAATACGGCCCCATGAATGCATTCGTGATCAACCCAGATACACTGCTTATATTCACTATCCGAGGTTTCAATTGATCCATTTTTTTAAGAAATGGAATACACATTTGTGTCAGCTCTAACAGTCCAAAAACATTGACTTCAAACTGCTTTTTTATCTCCTCTATGGGCAATAATTCCATCGGGCCACTCACCGCCAGCCCAGCATTATTCACCAGCGCAAACAATGGTTTTTCACTAAAAATATCCTTAATCTTGGTCTTGATCGCATCCAAAGTTTCCCTTTTCTCCATATCGAGAATCAAATAGGAAAAATTCTCTCCCAAACTCGCCTTCAATTCTTCTCCCACTTTAGGATTTCTCACCGTTCCTAATACCTCATATCCACTCGCCACCAAGCCCTTACAAAGGTCTAGGCCGATACCGCTCGACACTCCCGTCACCAAAATTCGCTTCATATCCTTCGATTAAAAATATGTTTTTAAACCCTAAAATTAATCAATTCTCCCAAGTGGTTAGATATTTCTACAAGAGCAACGAAATTAGTACATTTTTTTAGGGGCGTTTCCCTCATCGAATGAGGGTCGGGTGTTCCACTGCTTCACTTCGTTTCAGTCTCTGCTGCTTCCAAGCGAGACTTCCAGTTCCACCCTAACCGCTAAATACATATCTTGATGAAAATATATGATATATACTCTTAAAACTTAGCTTTGTGGCGAATAATTTGACCATATGGATACATTAACTGGGGACGAACGCAAACAAGCCATGGATTTTTTCAAGTCCCTTTTTCCCATCATTGAGTTGCCGATTTCAGTGACCAAAGAGACCTTTGAAGAGTGCAGCATTCATAATCAACCCCTACCCCTTTGGGTTTATGAAAATATTATTTCGTTAATTGATGATATTTCATCAGAACATATTGAGTACATTCCGTGTTTTAGGTTTGTGCATTCTAAAGAAATAGATTGTCTTTTACTTGCCAAGATTGATTTATTACATTATCAATACATTTTGGTAAGCATAGATAAAAAAGGTCTTATAATAGATTTTATGACCATCGCTGGGTTGGAGATTTTAGACGATATTTACCAAAAATATACTTTGGCCCGCATCGAAAATGACCAAAAAATTTATCAAGTGGAAAGTCAAGGTCTTATTCAGGACGAATACAGTACTTTAGAACCCAAATATTATATGCTCGAGATAGGCGGTGATGGAAAATTTTCAGACAAAATACCGATATCTCATTAATGAATTAAAAAAAATATGCCTCAAAAAAATAAAATACCCAAGATAAACATACCAGCACCAATACTCGAAAAACAAATTCTCACTTTTTTTAAACAAAATCCCAAAAAATTCATCGGAGCCAACTTGTTAATCCGAAGCCTGAATTTATCTTGTTCTAAAGAAAGTGTTCATTCAGTATTGGCAAGTTTGAAAAAAAAATCCCTTATCCACAAAGCCTCTGATGGCAAATTTACCTTCGAAAAATTCAGCCCACCGAGCCCTAGACTTGAAAATACTGCCCTACAAATCGGCGTCGTAGATATGACCCAACACGGAGGGGCATTCATCGTCGTAGATGGGGTCACCAAGGATATTTATGTACCATCCATCTATATGAACGGTGCCATGAATGGAGATAAAGTAAAAGTCAAACTCAATTCCAAACTGAAGCGAAGACCAGAAGGTCAAATCGTCGAAATCGTAGAAAGAGCTGCCGAAGTATTCATTGGGGTTTTACACATCAAAAAACATTATGGAGTAGTCGAACTGGTTAACAACCCGCTTTCTTCGATCATCGTTTATCCAAGCGATTTCAATGGAGCCAAGGATGGATTTACCGTCGTGGTAAAAATACTAGAATGGCCTACAAAAAAACAAATAAAAGCCATTGGAGCCATCACCACGTCTTTAGGTAAGGTAGGTGAATCAGAGTTCGCCATGAATGAAATCTTGATTAAACAAGGTTTTGACATAAGCTTCGACCCTGCAGTTATCGCCGAGTCTGAAAAAATAAGTGGCGAAATCACCCAAGCAGAAGTTAACGTTAGAAGGGATTGTCGAGACATTACCACCTTTACGATTGACCCTGCCAATGCGAAGGATTTTGATGATGCTTTGTCCATCCAATACCTTGACAACGATGAATTAGAAATCGGAGTCCATATCGCGGATGTCACCCATTTTGTCAAAGCAGATACACTATTAGATAGAGATGCTTATAGAAGATCCACGTCCGTATATTTGGTTGATCGTGTTTGCCCGATGCTACCCGAAAGATTGTCCAACGAACTTTGCTCATTGAGACCCAACGAAGACAAATATTGTTTCTCCGCCATGTTCATTTTTTCAAAAGATGGAAAAATTAAAAATACTTGGCTAGGAAAAACAATCATCCACTCTGATCACAGATTCACTTACGAAGGAGCTCAAGAGGTATTAGAAGGGATCGCACCTGGCCCATTTGCTAAAGAATTGACGGAATTGAACAATATTGCGAGAATTTTAAGAAAAGAAAAATTTCAAAATGGTGCTATAAATTTTGACTCCGAAGAAGTCCAATTCGAACTGGATGCCGAAGGCAGACCGATAGGTATTTTCATCAAAGAAAGAAAGGAGGCCCATCTTCTTATAGAAGATTTCATGCTGCTTGCCAATAGAGAAGTAGCGCGATTCATCGCCACCAAAGAACAGCTTGAGATCCCTATGATCTATAGAGTCCACGACCTGCCAGATCAGGATAAGTTAGAAAATCTAGCTCTTTTTGCAGGGCAATTGGGGATCAAATTAGATTTTCAAAGCCCTCAAAAAATCGCCCAATCTTTGGATTATTTGATTAAAAAAGCTCAAGATGACGAAAGGCTAAAACTACTAGAACCATTGGCAATAAAATGCATGGCCAAAGCAGAATACAGCTCCAATAATATTGGGCATTACGGACTCGCCTTCAAGTATTATTCGCATTTTACAAGTCCTATAAGGAGATACTCCGATGTTCTGTGTCATCGTATTTTATTTGATAATTTGAAGACTACCATCAGGCACAATAAAGAAGCCTTGGAGATGCAGTGTAAACACATTTCAAAGCAAGAAAGAAAAGCTATGGATGCCGAAAGACAATCCATCAAATATAAACAAGTCGAATACCTTCAAAATCACGTCGGAGAATCTTTCGAAGGTTTGGTGTCTGGACTTACAGACAGGGGTATTTTCGTTGAGCTAATTGCCAATAAATGTGAAGGTTTCGTACCTTTCGAACACATGGACCAATACTACACACTTGATGCCACCAAATTAAAGGCTCAGAGCAATAAAGGCAATTCGGTGATACAAATCGGGGATGCCTGCAAAGTACAGGTCAAATCCACCAATCTTACCAAAAGGCAAATTGAACTAACTTTAATCAATTAATTTTCGAAATCGACCTTGGCGATGGCTACCAACAAACTAAAGATAATCAATGATCCAGTATATGGATTCATTCGAATTCCATATCCCATCATCTTTGATATCATCCAACACCCCTGGTTTCAGCGACTTCGACGCATCAAACAAATGGGTCTTTCCGACCTTGTATATCCAGGAGCGACTCATACGAGGTTTCACCATGCCTTAGGTGCTATGCATCTGATGCAAACGGCGATCCATCTCCTCAAATTAAAGAATGTAGAGATTTCAGAAGAGGAGGCCAAAGGAGCCTGTCTAGCCATCCTGCTGCATGACATTGGCCATGGTCCATTTTCACATGCGCTGGAGGAACAATTTGTCCACCTGTCTCATGAAGAAATCTCCCTTTACACGATGCAATGCTTGAATCAAGAATTCAATCAAGAATTGGATTTGGCCATCAAGATATTTACCAATCAATATCACCGAACCTTTTTTCACCAGATGGTTTCCAGCCAGCTCGACATGGACCGCCTCGATTACTTGACCCGCGATAGTTTTTATACGGGAGTCGTAGAGGGAAGAATTGGTTTTGACCGCATTTTACACATGATGAATGTTGTCGATGACAAATTGGTTTTTGAAGAAAAAGGAATTCATTCCATCGTAAAATTTCTATCAAGTCGGGAGCTTATGTACCGCCAAGTATATTTGCATAAGACATGTCTAAGCGCTGAAAAAATGCTGGTAAATTTTATCAAAAGGATCAAATATTTGATGGAACAAAACCCAAATGACGAAAAATTTCAGTTCGTTCGCAATTTTTTTCACCCATTTGACACCAATTCCCATACAAATTTTTCATATTTGCACTTTCATTATATGAATTTGGACGATGTAGATGTTTGGAATTTAATTAAAACCGCATCAAGTCTGGATGATTTCGCACTTCAATCACTCACAAAAGGGTTACTGTATAGGCAATTATACAAGTCAAAATTACAAACCAAATCATTTGATAGTGACATCATTAAAAATATCCGTCTCAATATAATGAAGACTACGGGGTTGTCAGAAGCAGATTCTGAACCTTTATTGATCAAAGGAGATGAATATTTGTCTTATTATGATTCAGTTAATCACCCAATCATTATTTTAAAAAAATCTGGTGAATTGGTAGAGCTCAGCAAATTTGATGAGTTTATTGAATCAAACTTAAATAATAATCTCTTTTTTTTGTGTTATTATCATATTTATTCACATATTAAATAAATTTTTTACCTAAATCAATCATTTAACTATGAAGAATCTTAATCTTTTTATCGTGATTCTATGCATCGGATTGGCTTTCACTACTCAAGCCCAAAACGATGTTCCACCCAATGGACTACCAGGAAAATGCTACGCAAAATGCGTTATTCCTGACACTTATGAGACGTACACTGAAAAAGTATTGGTGCGTCCTGCTTCTAAAAGAGTAGAAATTATCCCAGCAAAGTACAAAACTGTTTCTGACAGAGTAATGGCTAAAGAAGCTGGTACAAGATTGGTTGCTGTTCCTGCTAAATATGAAACAGTTTCTGATAGAGTATTAGTAAAAGAAGCTTCTAAGAGATTAGAGGTCGTTCCTGCTACTTACGAAACTACTACTGAAAGATATATGGTGAAGGAAGCTTCTAAAAGAATTGAAGTCGTTCCTGCTACTTATGAAACTTCTACCGAAAGATATATGGTGAAGGAAGCTTCTAAAAGATTAGAAGCTGTTCCTGCTACTTATGAGACTGTAACTGAGAGATATATCGCAAAAGAAGCTTCTAAGAGATTGGAAGTCGTTCCTGCTACTTATGAAGAAAAAGAAGAAAGATACATCGTTCGTGAGGCTTCTCAAAGAATAGACAAAGTTGCAGCTCAATACAAAACTGTATCTGAAACCATCGAGGTTTCTCCTGCTACAACTAAGTGGGAAAAAAGAAGAGGTGATGCCAATTGCCTTTCTGCTAATCCTGATGACTGTATGGTTACTTGTTTAGTAGAAGTACCGGCTACTTACAAAACCATCACTAAACAAGAAAGAGTTGGTTGTGCTGCTGGTTATATGGACGAAGGAAACGACTGTGTAAGAAAAGTTGATGTTCCTGCTGAGTATGGTACTCGTAGAATGAAGGTTATCAAAACTCCTGCTACTACTAGAGAAATTGAGATCCCTGCTGAATACGCAATTAGAACCATCCAAAAAATCAAAACTCCTGCTACTACTAGAGAAGTTGAGATCCCTGCTGAATACGCAACTAGAACTATTCAAAAAATCAAAACTCCTGCTACTACTAGAGAAGTTGAGATCCCTGCTGAATATGCAACTAGAACCATCCAAAAAATCAAAACTCCTGCTACTACTAGAGAAGTTGAGATCCCTGCTGAATATGCAACTAAGTCTATCCAAAAACTTAAGTCTGCCGCTTCTTCTACTTCTGAAAACGTTGGCGCTGAATACACTACTGTTACTAGAACAGTAATCGAAACTCCTGCTTCAACCAGAGAAATCGAAATCCCTGCTGAATATACTACTGTTACCAAAACTAGATTGGTGAAAAAAGGTGGTATGACAGAATGGAGAGAGGTTGTTTGTGGAACTAAAGTAACTTCTGCATTGGTTCAAAGAGTTCAAACTAGACTTAAAGTTTTAGGTTATGATCCAGGACCAATCGACAATATCCTTGGTATCCAAACCAAAACTGCTTTGATCAAGTATCAAAAAGATAAAAATTTGGCTCAAGGTCAATTAAGCACTGAAACATTAAAATCTCTTGGAATAGAACTTTAATAGGTTTATCCTTTTAAAAGTAAAAGCCCTCAGGTATGACTTGAGGGCTTTTTTTATTTTATTGATTTTTATCAATTACTCTATCATCATTGGGCATCAAAAATCTTGACCAATTCACTCACCAATGGATTGCGCTTGATCATAATCTCCAATATATCTTGTTCTGTTAGTTTTACACGCTGCGCTGGACGCTCTTCTGGTGCAGATTCCTCCACTTCGATGGCTAATTGTATGTCATTCTTATTGAATTTATTGCGCAATTCATCCAGCCATGCCGTTTCATTTAGTATCGTTTGTCGATCCAATTGACTGCTCACCTTTATTCTAATCACCTCGCCCATCTCCACGATTTGCATTTTTTCAAAACAAATCTTTAAGGAAGGTGAACTAATCTTTTGTATATAATTCTGGATGACTTGGTCTATATTCTCCTTGGTATAAGCCAATACATCTATAGGAGCCTTTAAATCATGCCTAACAGAACTGTAAAGATGATCCAACGAGCTATTGGGAGAAACCTTCGGCTTTTTGTTATCAGGTTTTATAGATACATCGCTTACTTGTGAAGGGGTTGCCTTTGAGGCAGTTGGAGAAGCTGTTTGAGAAGCAGATTTAGGCTCTGCTAATTGTTTTTTTTTTCACCCTCTGCTTGTGCAGAAGCAGCATTATACATTCTCTTAAAATAAGTGAGCTTTACCAAGGCCATTTCAACATGCAAGCGCTTGTTCTTGGCATTTTTATATTGAATATCACATTGATTGATCAAATCTAGTGCTGTAACAATGAACGAAAGCGAAATTTTACCCGCCTGATCGACATATTTTTTCTTCCATACATCGGCCACTTCCAGCAATTCGACAGTCTGCGGATTTTTCACCATAAAGAGATTTCGCAGATGCTCCCCGAGTCCCAACATAAACCAGTCGCCTTCAAAGCCCTTCTCCAATATGGTATTGAACAAGACCAAAACCTCACCCGATCGCTCCTCCATCAAATGCTCGACCACATTAAAAAAATACGTGTAATCTAGGACATTCAAGGTATCGATGACCAATTGATATTCGATCACATTATTGCCCATGCTGGCCATCTTGTCAAAAATCGACAGCGCATCTCGTAACCCTCCATCCGCCTTCTGTGCTATAACGTGCAGAGCTTGATCCTCGGCCTTGATGTCCTCTTTATCGGCTATTTTCTTCAACTGGGCCACGATATCATCCACCGAAATACGCCTAAAGTCATATATCTGACACCTCGACAGAATCGTAGGCAATATTTTGTGCTTTTCAGTGGTCGCCAAAATAAATATTGCATGATCTGGCGGCTCCTCCAATGTCTTCAAAAAAGCATTAAAAGCCGCTGAGGACAACTGATGCACCTCATCGATGATGAATACTTTGTATTGGCCCGCTACGGGTGGGACCCTTGTTTGTTCGACCAGATTTCTGATATGATCCACCCCGTTATTGGATGCGGCATCCAATTCTATGATATTGAACGAAGCATTTTTTTCGAAAGATTTACACGAATTGCACTCCCCACATGGCTCAGCTTCCTTGGCATTTTGCTCACAATTAATCACCTTTGCTAAGATTCGTGCACAAGTCGTTTTACCGACTCCTCTTGGCCCACAAAACAGAAAAGCATGCGCCAAATGATCCGTTTTTAAGGCATTCTTAAGCGTCAAAGAGACATGCTCCTGCCCCACAACCTCCTCGAACCGGATAGGCCTATACTTTCTCGCAGAAACTATGAAATGACTCAATGAATGATTTATTTTACACAAAATTACACAATCCCATCGAGAGATTTATCCCAAGACAGTAAGTTTTTTATTTTTAAGCCTTCGGGATTCATTATATTTTGGGCATGTCCCAGCTCTCTCCTAGTGTCGAGATCAGGGTCGTGTGTTGCGTGGGTACCGTCCTGTCTGGCATCTTTGATACCAGCCACGACTCAAGTAAGTCACCATCTGCGTTGGATCATTACTTGACCACTTCACCCACTCATGCACTAGGTTTTTAGTTATATTTTAAGAAATTTTTTCACAGAATGTCGCCCTCCCATTTTTGCTCTAGCTATATACATACCCGTTGGAAAATCCCTCATATCCACCTTCACATTGTTTGAAGAACCCTGCTCTGAATACAAGATATTACCAAAAACATCCAAAATCTCAACCCGACTCGGCACAATTAGAAAATTTAAATTCAATGTTTCACTCAATGGATTGGGATACAAGCTAAAGTCCTCATTTCGTGTTCCTATTTCTGAATTGGAGACGGGTTCACTGCATGCGAAATCAAGCACTGCTTGGAGTTTAACAGTAGGTGTAGTTGCCCAAGTATCCGATATATGTCCAAATGAACACAAATCGTCTTGCAGCCCGAGTATGTTGTGCAATTTCACACCAGCAGTGTCCCTCAAAAATTTCAGCCAGTCCCTATATATTTCGCCCATTTGCGGACTTTGGTGAAACTCACACAATGCCTGCTCGAACGGTGGATTTTGTCCCCATTGGTCCCTTGTCATATGCGGCCCACTTTCATACATCAAAAGGGGAATATTATTGGCTACAGCGATTCCTTTGTGATCAAGGATAAAAGGCTTTGCCCTCGCTTGAATTTCTTGTTTGGTCATATTCGCTATTTGGGCTACAGACAGCCATCCTGCTGGGTTGCTGGGCGCAAAATAAGAGGCACAACTTACGGCATCTACCTTGCCACCAATTTCCTTGACATGAGCTATGGCCTCCTGCGCTATCCACGGATTATAATGCTGACCAGCAATCACCCGAACCACTCGATTGCTATCGCTGCCCATACCACGCATGAATTGCTTGAATGCCCGATTGGCTAAATAGGCATATTTATGCGTAAAAGGCGCATTGGAATAGGGCGTATTATCGCGAACCCAATGGTGCTGATCGAATATATCATTCCACACTTCATTGGAATATTCTAGGTAGATTTTGGATTCTTTGCGAAGGGATCCTTTCATCAGTAGAGCCAGTTGATATACGTAGTCTTCAGTTGCCTTATGTGGGATGCACAGCCACATGTCTTTTTTGGTGAAGTTGCAAAGTTTTATCATGTGTTCCCATGCCAAGCCACCATCTCCTGTACTAGATTGGTTGAAATAATTGGGATTCTTTCGATCGACCCAAAGGGAGTCCTTGCTGTTGTTGATACCTGGCCAGTTGAGAAAACGGACACAAGAAAACGGTTTTATCTGATTAATAAATGCAGGATTGAAAGGATATGTGGCATCTGATTCGCTTGTATTTGGCAATAGGACTCGTATATTTCTCACATGATTCAATTTGTCCGATCTCAATATCTCCAAGCCTAAGCCTCCTTGATCAAATGAGGTGTAATCCACTTCAAATTGGATGAATCCTGGTCTATTTTCAATATATCTGCGGATAAAACTTCCAATGATGTCAATTGTTCCTTCTCCATCATAAAGCACCGTATAAATGCCTTTAGGGAATGGTCCTTTGGCATCAAGAATCAGCCAAGTTCTAGTTGTTTGGCTTTCATCTTGTGATCTAAAATACTGCGGGATACCTATTGGATATCCATTGGGGTCTTTGACCAAACTGTCGTGGTACAATGTAGAGCTCCATTCGTCAATTTCGGGCCAGTCTCTATCCAGTACATTCCACTTGAATTGTGATTGCATCATCAAATTTGAAAAAGGAAATTCACCAGACCAATATTCATTGAAATAAGGATTAACTCCAGTCAACATGGAACAGTTGGATTGACTTATCAACTCCGTAGAAAAGAAAATCAAGGCTGAATAGACAATAATGGCGATACGCTTCATGATCTAGGTTTTTAAAGAACGAATGTATAAAAATTAGAGTGGTTTACATTATTTTAGTATGAAAGAAAAGTAATCTTAATTTTTGTATTTGCTCAAAATGCCAGAAAGCTTTTCAAAATTGGCAGTACCCATACTTGCAGGTGTACAATCTTTGCAAACAAAATAAGACCCACCAATACTTTGATTCAAAGACGTAGGCATTAAATTGTTAAAACCTGGGTTTATCACAAAATTACCCGTCATTTCATCCCGCCAGTACGTTGGAGTGTATGTGTTCCCTCCTTCGCCTCTATTGATCTCTGATCCACTTCCGTAATCTACCGTATTGCCACCAGTTCCATATTCTATGAAGTTTCCACCGCTTTCGCCGCCTTCAGGATTTCCACCTCCTCTGTCTGGTTTTTTATCTGGTTTTTCTCCTGGTTTCTTTTCAGGCTTGTCTCCTGGTTTTTTATCGGGTTTGTTGTCCATTCCACCTGGCTTTTTGTCGGGTTTTTCTCCTGGTTTCTTTTCAGGCTTTGTCGGAGGCTTTTCACTGCCACCACGAACAGGCGGTTTTGACTCTCCGCCAGCCGTGGCTCCACCTCCTGGTTTTTTATCGCCTTCTGAGCTTTTCCAACGCCATCGGGCTTACCACCACCGCCATCGGGCTTACCGCCGCCGCTTTCTGGCTTTTCGCCTTCTTTTCCTTGGGCCATGCCACTACGGTTTACCATAGAACCCGGGCGATTCCCTGCCATTGACCCAGAATTTTCGGCATTACCTCGAATATCCGTATTGGGCCGCTGATTGTTGTTTTGATTTTGATTGCCCGAATTAAAAGGATCTTGGACTCCACCCGACCTAGGATTTGTACCCATACCCCTCTGATTTCCGCCTGGATTGGGTTGATAAGAACCACTAGATTGTCCTCTGTTTTGACCATTATTCATGGTGTTCCCTCTTTGGCCACCTCTATTTGCACCGCCTTCGAAAGCTGTTCTAGGCATAGCATTCATCAATCCTTGGACATTATTGAGTCCTTGTAACCCGCCCATCTCTTTGCGAACATTTCCATTTTTACCTCTGATATCTGATTTGAAACTGTAAGCATTAGTAGGCACGCTGGCCATAAGATTTTTAACTTCTGCGTGGTCGGCTTCTGACATGGGCTTGTCTATCTTCACACTAATTTGGCCGGAGATGGCTTGTGTAAAAAGTCCAACATAAGCAGCCAAATAAAAAATTAGTTTTTTCATTTTTTGGAATTTAAATTTTTAATAAAAAAGGTTTAGATTCGAAATCAGAATTTAGCCATACAACACCTTCATACTGTCTGCTTTCATCTTTGGTGTATCTTTCGATGGGGAATTGATAAAAAATGCCGCATGGCTAATTCTGATATTTTTAAAATCTTTAATTCTAGCATCCTTTCACAGATGGTAATAATAATCAGGGTTCTAGTGTGAATCCAGCAATATCCTTCTGATAATAGCACATCGGAAAATATTGCTTTGTGTTTTTTCCAAGAATCGACAAAATCTTAATCTTATGGAAAACTGATCTTCTATAATCCTTAGGATCTAATCCAGAAGGAAGTAAATTTTCATGGTGTGTTTTTTTTTAGTCCAAATCAGGTAGGCCATCTCCGTTTTCATCGATGCCATGGACCTTTAACTTAACTTGCAAATATGAAGTGCTGCCTACTGTTCCGAATTGTTTTACTACGCATAAAAGAGCGTATGCGACTCGATCTGCCGTCTCTGTCTTGATGGCGAAAACCTTACCTTCCAGCTTTTCATTGGATCGATACATTGTGGCATATTTTGGAACATTTTTCACTACGCCATAGAGTTGTTTGTTGCTTTGAATTCTGTCGAATTGCTCTTCGGTCAGAGGCGTCAAACCCACCTTAGCCAAGTTTGCCCTAGACCATTTTTTGATGGGATTTTGATTTATTGACTTATATCTCTCTCCCATTAAGTCTTTGAATCCCCCTGGTTCTAGGGCATGTCCTGGAGAAAACAGTCTGTAGATATCCCCAGTCTTTGTAGATTGCGACATAAAAATTAGGTCGATTTGATCTGCGTATTCACCTGCATCCACATCGTCATAAATCAATCCCTTTCTAGCATCGAGATATGCGCCATACTTTCTGTGATCTAGGCAACCCAAATATGCGGAACCATCAGAAAAATAAATCGTAGATCCCTCCTGGCTTGGAAAACTTTGTTGCATCGGATTGCCATAATTATCAGGTTGGGAATAAACATCAGAATTGATAGCTGACCCTTGTTGCTGATCAGAGGACTGGTTGGTATTAGATGGATCGCTACCTGACTGGTTGGTGTTGTTCATCACAGGCTGATCTGTCTGGGTCATTTCTTGTTCTTTTTTGTTTTTCTTAAAAACATTGATAAAAGGTTGAATGACTCTGATTACTTCGTTGACATTGTCGGCGATGGCATTTACACTGTTCCCTACTGCTTCTACTCCGTCTGCCACTTCACGGGTACTTCTAGAAGCTTTTTCGGTTTTTTCTTTGACCTTTCTCACCTTAGAAGACTGAGCATTTAGGCCATCAGAGCCTATGAAAAATATCGCCGAAAATACGAGGATGGAATTTTTGATTTTGGTATTCATGATCATTAAAGATTTAGTTTATTGAATTAATTTATTGATACTGTCAGCATTTAGTTCTGCCATATTGTTATGGACATTTATGTCATCATTTTGGATGGTTTTATCATCGAAAATGGTCGGATGAAGGGCTATAATGGCCGTAAAATGTGTATTTGGCTCGATGATACTTGACCATTGAATTGGAACATGAAAGGATAAACTCTGATTGGATTTAATATTTTGGAAGGGCATCATCCCTATCAATTGACCTTCTTGGGTACCCGACATTTGATAAATCAGTAGCACTTGTTTTTGAGGGTCTGATAAAAAATCTCCCTTGCCGATGTTCATGATTTCACACTCAAGAGAGACAATCGCATTGCGTTGGTTAATCTTCTTTAAAAGCTTCGCCTGAAAACCCTCCAGCTTCAAATCTGGACTGTTTTTAGCGTCCTTATTGACTCTTGTACTCGCCAAAGGCAACATTGGGATAGAATATGACTTAATCCATTTTTTATATTCGACAGGTACTTCCATTTTGGTTGATATTAAGTTATTGCTGTTCTGGGCTTTAATCATGCCAATGGTCGCTAATAAGATGCTTATAATAAAAATCCTTTCGCTCCAATAACTTTTGTTTCCGTTTATGATAATCCACTCCATTTGCTTGATTTTGATTCAAAATTATATCAAATGTGTGCCTGGAATTAGTCAGAGTGTATAATCTGCACCATTGACTGGATAATTGGCATTTTAAGCGTATATTTTTGAAATATGCTTGAGTGGCTAGTTAGAGCATTTGAGCTTGGATGGGGGAGGTAAAGCAATGATTTTGAATGGATAGCATGCGAAAGGGGTGGTAGTGATGGTCTGGGTGTGACTTGCACCCAGACCAGTCTCGACTACAATGTTTGTCGAGACCGAAACGAAGTGAAGTCACGGACGACCCGACCCGGCCTCGAGATGAGGTCAGGATTCGCCCTGATTATCTTATTATAAACCCAAACTCAGCTTGAACCAAATCGACCGACCTGGGGCATTCACCCCAGAGGCAAAGACCCGATACCGATGGTCCAAAATATTGTTCACGCCCAGCTGTAAGCCGATATTGGGCCGAAACATATAGTTCAAATTCCAGCGCAGGTCCATCCAAGCAGGCATCCCACTAGGCGTGGCATATTGGGCATTGTCCTCGCCATTTGGGGCATAAAGTTTTAAGGGCTTAACACCATTGAAAAGCAAATCTAGACTCGTGGTCACCCGGCCTTTGTCGTAGGTTATACCGCATTTGCCCGTAAGGGGCTGGATATGGTCCATGGGCACAAACTGTTCATTTGATTTAGACCTTCCTCTCGTGTAAGTCACTTGGCCGACGATCTGCCACCAGTTGAAAAACTTAATTTTTCCAAAAAATGTGACACCGCTCACTTGCGCCACACTGGCATTCTGGTTGGTAAAAACCCTGCTTTTCACTCCCTGATACACCACGCTGTCCTGCCCTAAATAAGTGCCATGGCCTACCAAAAGTGCATCAAAAAGGATCGTATGATAGAGCGTACCTCCGAAAATAATTCGGTAATTGAGCCTTTTTTGCATCTCGAGTTCCATCTGTATTGAATACTCTGATTTTATTTGATCATTCGGCAAAATCACAATTTGAGGCCTAGAATCAAAAACCTTTGCCAAATCATCCACATTGGGGATTCTATATCCAGTGCTAAGGCCCAAAGTGCCCAAAAATCCCTTACTATTTTTAATGCTCATGAGACTGTGAACTGCCAGACCAAGATTATTTTGGGTAATTTGGTCAAATGGAAAGTCGAAAAACTCTTTGCTATCGAACTTTGACTTCAAGGCCTGTGCCTCCAGTCTAATCCCATTCTGAAAAGAAATTTCTGATTCGCTTGTAAGATTTTTTTCGTATTCGTGAGAAAGGTAAATGGCGACATTGCTCAGTTTGGATCCCCCATCTGGGTATCTCGTATCCAAAGCTGCGAGTGGTATCTTGTCCTCGGGCAAAGATAAGTATGCCATCGATTCCAATCCTTCGACCCTAGCAGAAAGCCCATATTTAAAGCCCCCTAGTCCCGAGAATTCTTGTGTTTCGGCATCGAGACTGATGCCAACAATGTTTACTTTTTCTTCTCGATTTTGGACTAGAGCGTCAGTAGTTTTTGCGTAATCCGCCCTTCTTGGAGTCCTTGAAAATTAGCGTTCAACCTAAAGTTTTGCAGCCACTTTTGACCAAATTTATGAAATAAAAGGTATTGGACTGCACTCCTCGATTGGGGCGAATAATTCCATTTTTTGAAAAGAAAGCGGTCCCCTGAAATCTCGGACAATCGGTCGTTTCTTTGGATATCTCCTAGCTTTGCAACATTAAAACTCAATTCATGGAGCGTATTCTTGCTTTGGGCGAATTTTATTTTGGCTGTATAATATTTAAAAACTGAACTGGCTGCTTCGATTTCGAATGAGTCAGAATTCAACCCCAAGGTATCCAAGAGATTATGTCTCGGAATACGCTTGTATCTATTCACCCCTATATCTTCTCCGAAAGGATTCTTTCGTTTTCCCATGGTCATCGCACCAAAGGAAGTAATGGTGACCCCACCCAAAAAAGCAAATTTTCGAAGACCTACTTGCAGTTCGAAATGCTCTGTATGACTGCTCGTTGCTTGGTCAAACTGGAATACAGCTTTCGCCTTCGCGATTAGGCTACGTCCATCGATAGCAGCAAATTCTGGCTTTTTCGAGGTAAATGCTAGGACGCCGCCGATGGCGTCGGATCCAAAATTGACGCTTTGTGGACCTTGATTTATTTGGACTTTTTCGATCATGAATGGGTCTATCATCAGGATATAATGTTGGTGCCCACTGCGATAAATTAGGTTATTCAGCCTGATGCCATCCAGTTCAAGGCCAACTTTATTGGCTTCAAATCCCCTTAGGATGGGGCTTCCGCCCGCTGTTTGGCTTTTTTGAATAGCGACCTTGCCTGTTTCAAAAAGTAGGTCCCCCATTTGCTGGCCACTTGCGAGATTCATTTGAACTGACGATACTGTTAGGTATTCCAACGTTTTGGGTTGGATGGCGTGGATTTCTACTTTCTCAAGGCCAAAAATCGTGTCGTTAATTGGGTCTTCCTTCAGGCTGTCTTGCCCCTGGCAATAGCTCTGAAATAACAGAAAAGCCCCTACAAATAACCCCCATTTTTTCATCGAATTTTTTACTTTAAATACATAAAATAAAGATAAAGATAAGCGGCAAAATCCTTTTATCTGACTACAATAATTTCAAAATCAATACATTTACTTCTATATTTGTGCCAAATGCTAAAAAATGATACACAAAGAAGGTTACCTAAGCCTAGCCGTAGTCGCGACCATTTCACTGTTATTAACGATCCTCACCGGTATTTTTTGGGGAAATTTATACCAAATCACGCTCTTTTTATCCATCGTTATTTTTCTAATTGTACTACAATTTTTTAGAAACCCCAATAGGTCTATTGCCTTAATTGACGACAGGAAAATTTTGGCCCCAGCTGATGGAAAAATCGTAGTCATCGAGCAGGTGGAAGAGACAGAATATTTTCACAATCAAAGAAAAAAAGTTTCGATTTTCATGTCGCCTTTTAATGTGCACGTCAATCGTATCCCATTCAGCGGGCTAATCAAATACTACAAATATCACCCAGGCAAGTACCTCGTCGCTTGGCATCCAAAGTCCAGCACAGAAAATGAGAGAACGACCACAGTTATTGCGGGAAAATATGGCGACGCTTTGCTCAGACAAGTGGCGGGAGCCCTCGCAAGAAGGATCGTTCACTACACCCCCCAAGGTCTGGAGGTGTCGCAGGGAGAAGAGATGGGCTTTATCAAATTCGGTTCGCGCGTCGATCTTTATTTACCTCTAAATGCAAAAATTCTGGTCAGCTTAGATCAAAAAGTAGTAGGAAATCGAACGGTTATCGCTGAGTTTTAATTTATTTTTTTTCAGGATTTGGGCGCATCCCTTCGCTCGTCTATAAGACGAGATCGGGTCTGGCTGTCCGTGGGTTCCGTCTATCCCTCTTTAAGTCGGTATAGACTCTCATCGATCTAGGATCAAAGCTACATAATCGATGAGACCACTCCCATCCATTGCGCAGCTAAGTTTTATCCAAATGAGAATCCATTTACCAGCATTATGTACAATAAAAAAGCCCTGAAAGAAAACTTCCAGGGCTATCCGCTCGAACAAACTTATATCGGATCTACTTATTCATTACAACCATTTTTCTAGTCGCTGTACCCAATGGGCTTGATAGCTCATAGTATAAAACTCCACTAGAGATAAGGTCATCTCCTTCGAGACTTACTTGATTATAACCCTTTTGGTATGTACCACTGATGCTTCGAAGTAATTTTCCAGATGCGTCGTACACTTTGATAGTGGCCGTTGTCGGCTTCGGTAGATTAAATCCGATCTGTGTATAGATATCCCAAGGATTTGGATAGTTTTGATACAATTCAAGTTTTGAATCCATAGCTATACCATTTTGTATGAACTTAAGTTCTACTTTTTGGATTTCGTCGTTTTCTGTAGTTGCTTCAGCGCTGATTCCTTCAGGAGTCATATACAATGATTCGCTCAATTTTCCTGAACGCAAAGCTTTGAATTTCAGTGTAAACAAAGGCTGACCCGCCTCTACTTTATTGCTACCATTGGTATTCCAACTAGCAGACAAAATGCCTTGATTCAATAGTAAGTAAGAGAAATTCTCCTCAGACATTTGAATATTGTTGTTGGCAAAGCCTTCGAATGATAGATTACCTTTGCTGAATCCTAAAGACAACTGAAGTGAATTCAATTCACCTGCATTTTCGTTGCTGATTGGAATCTCTACGATTTCACCCGCTTTGAATTCTCTTTCGTTAACAGTGAGGTTAATTGACTTATTAGATCTCTCTTCAGCAGCGTATAGTTGTGATGGAAGACTTGTGTTGTTCACGTCACCCACCTTTACACCTACGAATGAAATTCCCGTCATATTGGCTGTCAATTGACCGATAGTGTACAACTCAGGGAATGATTCAGTATTAGGATTATTGGTAGTAAATTGGTAAGCTTTGTCAACGAATCTCCAAGAGGTATTTCTTGAGAAATTATCAATCTTACCCAAAACCAATTTTCTAAGCTCAACCAAATCCGCTGAAGTAATCTCTCCTGACTTGTTAATGTCAGCAGCTATCATTTTGTAAGGTGTATTCAATTTTTCACTACCCAAAATATGCTTTTGAATCAAAAGAATATCTGCAGTGGACAAACCATTTCTTGGAGCCAATAATTTCTGAGGAACTACTGAATAAGAACCACCTGTATTCATAGCTGGGAATTCATAAGTACCACTGGCAGATGTCTGCACAACAGAATTACCTCCTTCTAAGCTGATATCAACAAGCTCGATATTTCTGCCTTGTTCTGTTTGGATGCTTCCTCCTACTACAGCTCTTCCAAGAAGATCAGCTTCGCATGGACGATTCTCATTACATTGAGTAATAACCGCACCCATATTGTTTTGAACCATCACGCCCGTTCTGCAATAATCCCAGTTGCCATACTCATCTGTTACGATGATGTATATGGACATAAATCTAGGAGCTTCTTGACCTGCATCATTGGTAAATCCACCAGAACACAAGTAATCTCTACAATCAAAAGTGATGCTAGAAGGCGCGCTTAGTGCAGATGTTGAGCTAGGCACTAATCTCGATATTGTGTATGTCAATCTGTTACTTGGTGTACAATTGTCGAAAGAACCATCATTGAAATTAGATGCTGGTATAGTAATCGTACCCGTTGAAGGCATCAATTCTACGACCAAAGTCTTACATACTGGTGATGGCTTTTTGTTTTCGATAACATTGATAAAGCTTTCTCTAGTTGAAGCATTTCCACAACCGTCCTCAGCTGACCAAAGCACTCGATGTCTTCCTACTGTAAAGTTTCTAGTTATAGAGTTACCTACACCTGTAGCGTCGTATGTTCCGTTATTATCTATATCTAATGACCAATTCCAAGCAATTTCCTCAGCAGTAGCACAATCATCTATTGCAGTTGCCGAAGCTGTACCATTGGTAGAAACACAATTGTCATTTGCTGTCAATGTAATGTTTGTGGCAGATACTGCAGGCGGAACTGTATTCATAATGATAATCTCCTGAGTATATCTCCACATTGCATATCCAGAACTTCCGTCGATATAGTAAAGACCTTGTGGCGTAGGAGCACAGAATCTTCTGCACCAATCGATCACCTTCCATTGTCTCAATATTTTAGTACATCCTGCAGATCCTCTAGGCAACTTGAATACTTCGTCTTCATAACTTACAAGTATCTGAGAACATCCATCCTCATTGGCGATAAATGGTCTAGATTGGTTAAATGGCAGTGCGCATGGATCCCAAGGATATGCAGCTGTAGCACAATTTTGGAATAAATTTATGCTTGGTGTGCAAACTGTTACATTCATCGCTACGTCCGCAGGCCAGTAAATATCGTGCTTGCCATCTTGCCATTTAACCTGAAGATATGGGCCAGGTGTCAATGGAAGTGCTGGAGGATTTGAGATATAATAGAATTTACATGGATCTTCCCATACATTTCTATCTCTATCTGCATTGAATACATTCGTTACATTAGAAGCTCCAGTTACAGAACTGTTCATAACAGCTGCATCATATCCAAAGAAGGCATTTCTAGATGCTACTGTAATCGTCTGTGTAGTTGAAGTGGTTGTATTGCTGGCGTTTCTAATAATAAAGGTTCTTGTAATTGTGCCAGCTCCGCACGATAAATTAGTAGTGACAGATGGAGCGTCCACCGTGTTGATACATCCATTTTGAACGTACCCATCCAATCCCCAATTTCTTGGAGTTCTTACTAAATCATATCTGCCCGTAGCAGCATTATATACAGGCGTTTCTTCTTGGGTGATGATAGCATTTCTAGTTTGATTCGGCAATCTTATCATTCCGAATTCGTTGTAGGTTCCTCCAACATTTGAAAAAGGATATCTACAATCAACCGTCAAATCTGGTAATCCAACAACTACTGGAAGGATTTTATCTTGTACCTCAACAGCAACCATACAATCGTTGAAATTGCCTTGAGCATCATAAACTCTTAAAATAACTGTCACATGATTCGTCGGACTTACTTCCGCACAACAGAATGTAACAAAATCTCTGAAAGTCGTATTCAAACTTCCATCTGGACAAGCATCGCTTGACATTTTCCTGATAGCAACTCTAGAAACTGAGCAATTATCCCAGCTACCATTGTCGATATCACTAGCATTCAAACGACCATATCCTTGCTCATTTAATGCAACAACTGTATTTCTAACACAAACTGGAACTGGCTTGGTTTGATCTTGTACCATAACCGTATAAATCGCTTGGGTAGAATTACCGCAATCATCATAAGCTCTATATGTGATGGTATTATTACCAGCTGGTAAAGCTACATCCCATCCTGTATTTGGCATACTAGACCTAGCACCTCCAGGATAGATTACATCTACTCTGACAGTTCCACAATTATCCGCAACGGTTGGATAAGGGATTCTGTAAGGCGCAGTACAATTAAATGCACCCGTTGAAAGTGTACTATTAGCTGGTACACTCAATGTTGGAGCCTCTATGTCACGAATGGTAATAATTTGGGTGCAATTGGCCATTTGGTCAACTCCACAATTCCAGATATTATACCTCCATGTACGCATAATTTTACGCTCTCTACCACATGTTAATTGCAATAAATTGTCTGTATAATCTACAGCAATATTACAAGCTACATTTACACTGTTCGGAGTCCATAAAGGAATCAGCGTACCTCCAGATAATATACTAGGTACTCCTGTAAGGCTTGGAGCTGGATTGGTTCCAACCGGATAATCTGTACAATTGACAGTAATATCACCTGAACAAGTGATATCAGACAAAATTGCAGCTTTTACAAATACTCTTAAAGTACAAGGAGGAGAGACATTGTTATTAGCATCTGATGCATAATATACACGTGTTAAAACGCGTAAAATACCAGGCTCAGTAACACAATCTCCTGGTCGTGAACTGATGTCCACTAGATTGGTAGTAACAGGTGCAGAACAATTGTCAGTAAAGCCAGGCGACCAAGTCGCTGTCTCCCAACAATTAAGCGTAACATCCGCACAGCTAGATATAACTGGAGCAAATTTGTCTTCGACCAAAGCATTGGCCCAACACATATTGCCAGATACTCCATCCCTTACCTCTACTACAACTCTCTTGTTAAGCCAAGAAGAAGCAGTCGTCCAAGTAAAAAGTGTAGCACCAGTAGCTAGGACACCTGACTGAGCAATGATTGGACCTGTCATTCCATCACGCAAAGTAAGGGTAAAATTGGCAGCACCAGGACAACTAGCCCCGTTACCATCCAAAAACATATTGGCATTGATTCTCGCTTGACAATTTTCATTTAATGAAATATTGGCATCGTGACAACCGAGCGTACAAGATGCCGCATTGGCATCCATAACGGAAAAAATGGACATACAAACAACGACCAGCCAAGCTGATATTTGATCGTAAAATCCAGAGGATCTGTGTGAGTCTGATCCAAAGCATTTTAGAATAGTTTTCTTCATGCGATCTTAGTTTAAGTTAAAAAAAATGAATAAAATAAATATAATACAAGCCCTTTCGAGCGTGATTCCACTTTTATAAAATTTCAGTATTAAGGGCTGATTCATTTGGGCAATAGCCAAAGCAAAAAGTCGTAAGACCTAAGTCTTCATTCCTTAAAAAATTGCATCCGATTAAGTCCCTAAAATCGATTACTTTTTAGTTACCTATTGAATCCAAAACTCCAACTATTGCCCATCTGATATTTGAAACACGTTTTTATCAAAATCTACAGAGCCATAAATACTTGAAACAGAACTAATACACTTTTATCCAATGATAAATATATTACGCAAATCTATAATATGTTCTAAAATTGGGAAATACTCATTTGTGTCTATTTTTTATATCTACAAAAACATCATGAATCAAGTATCTGATTTTCTTCGTCTTATATATATAATTTTACTCCAATTGTTGTTTTACATATTAATATTATTTATAATATGTTTTTTATCTCTATGTTTTACATTCGTTTTTATTGGAAAGAAATTTGAATTTTGATCATAACTACTGACGATTTGGCCTTTTATCTTGCCCATCATCGATTTATTCGCAGTGAACTTCTATTTATTCCGATCAAAATAAATTATTTGATGTTATTTTGCCTTTTAATAAAAAATCAGAGCATTAAATGGCAAATTTTAAAAGTCTTCTTTTAGTAGTTTCAATTATAGCACAGGCTATTGGGGCATGGGCTCAATTCGGAGCACCTATTGGTGGAGGCATGGGAGGTGGAAACTCGGCCGTATTGGGTAGGATTACGGGCAGCCTTGTGGATAGTTTGACAGGAAAACCAGTTGAGTTCGCGACTGTTTCGCTAGAATTATCAGAATTTGATAAAATAGTAAACGGCACCACCACGAATGATTTGGGCAAATTCGAATTTGATAAGATCGCTAAGGGCAATTATCGATTGACTCTTGGATTTCTAGGCTATAACGACAAGCGCATCGATGATATCAAAATATCTACGACCATTACAGAAATTTCATTGGGGAAAATTTTACTCACTCCTATAAGTCAGGAATTAGATAAAGTAGAAATCGTAGGACAAAGAGCTTTGATAGAAAACAAGGTGGACAAGATTGTCTATAATGCTGACCAAGACATTACGAGCAAAGGAGGGCAAGCATCTGATATCCTCAAAAAAGTGCCCATGGTGACTGTAGATCAGGATGGTAATGTCCAACTTCGGGAAGTAGCAATAACATACAAGTATTGATCAATGGAAAACCGTCTCAGATGATGGCAACAAGTGTAGCAGATGCACTTCGTATGATTCCCGCTGACCAAATCAAAACTGTTGAAGTCATCACAAATCCCAGCGCTAAATACGACGCAGAAGGCGCTTCGGGTATCATTAATATCATCACCAAGAAAAAGAATATCGATGGCATCAATGGTACAGTAGGTTTGAGTGCTGGTACTCGCTTGAATAATGGCAATGCCAGTTTGAACATCAAAAAAGGGGATCTAGCCATATTGTCAAGTCTCGGTGGCAACTATTTTCACCCACAAAAGGGACTTTTTGAAAACAAAAGAACCTCATATTATCAAAATGATACAACCGTCCTAACCCAGTCGGGAGAAAATACATCTAGAAGGATCGGTTTTGTAGGCTCTTTTGGTTTGGATTATGATATCAATAGCCATCACAATATCAGTTCTTCCATCAAGGGTAATAGGCTTCGACAGGGTGGAGAGGGAGTTGCCAATGTATTTTTGGACAATCCTGGTTTTATGTCTGATTTGAATTATCAAAGAAAAAGTGAAAACTTTCCCATATTTGGAGGATTCGACTGGACCACTGATTATAAGCGTACATTTTCCAATCCCAGTCAAGAATTTTCTGCGGCTTTGCAATGGAACCAGGGCCTTAATCAAAATGACTTCGTCATAGACCAGGACGGAATTTTTCCTCTTCATGAAAAATCTTATAACACGGGCAAAAACAATGAATTTACCGCTCAAGCCGATTATGTCCAGCCATTCAAAGATGGTTCTAGTTTAGAATTTGGTGGAAAATCCATTTGGAGAAGACTAAGTAGTGATATAGAATATACAAGTCTCGACAGCGCAACGAGTGTTTATCTTCGAGATCCAGTGAGGTCCAATATTTTCAAGTACAACCAAGATATGTATGCAGCCTATAGTTCATACAGTTTTATGGTTTTGAAAAAAATAAATATAAAAGCTGGGCTTAGATATGAGCGAACGGCCATCTCTAGTCCTGATTTAGTAAATTTTGACAACCATTACGACAATTTATTTCCAAGCTTGACGATTTCTAGGACATTTAAAAATTATAGCACCCTCAAATTTGGATACAACAGAAGATTGCAAAGACCCAGCCAGTATTATCTCAATCCTTTCAGAAATGAATCAGATCCCTTGAATATAACATACGGAAATCCTTCTTTATCCCCCGAATTGACTGACAATTTAGAGATCTCTTATTCAGGATTTTACGGAGGTAATTTTTTAAATTTATCCACATTTTACAGATATTCTCAGGACATCATAGAAAGTTTTTACACCCAAGTATCAAGCAATCGCGGTGAAACCAGCTTTCGAAATATTGGCAAAAATAGAAGCGTTGGACTTAGTGCATTTGGGTCCTATCAGATCACCAACAATTGGGTTTTAAGAGGCGGTGGAAACGTTTTTACTTATGATATTTCTACGGATATTGAAAACATTTCTACAACAACATATGTCATGTTCAATGCCAATATCATGACGACTTTGACCTTAAAAAACAATTGGAATATCGAAGGCTTTGGATTTTTCAATGCGCCTAGAAGAACCGTACAAGGCAAGAATCCCACTTTCTCATATTATGAAGTAGGCGTAAAAAAAGAATTTTGGAACAAAAAAGCCAGCGTGAAATTAGGCTGTACCCAGCCATTTACTGAATATAGAAGATTCATCACCAACCTGAAAGGTACCAATTTTGAGCAATATAGCGAATTCAAATTGCCGTTCCGTTCATTCAACCTTGCATTCAACTATTCTTTTGGAAAAGCCATCAAACCAAACAAAGCAAAAAAAATAAATAACGACGATTTAAAACAAGGTGACAACAATGGTGGTTTCTAATATGGTGCGCAATTTTGATAACTTGACTTTTGGTTATTACTCCAATTTATTAGCCTTTTGCAGCAATAGGACGTTATTGGTTTCTAGCCTAATTTTGGTTATCTTTGCCCTTATTTTATAATAATTTCACACGAACACGAAATTTTAGACATGTTTAATTTTTTTAAAAATACACTTACTCAGTTATTTGGTACAAAGTACGATAAAGATGTAAAAAAATTCTCTGAAAGAATCCCTAGTATCCAACAATACGAAGCTGAATACCAAGCTCTTTCTAATGACGAATTGAGAAACAAAACACTCGAATTCAAAGAACGTATTAAAGAATATCTCAGCGATATCGACCTCGAAATAACAAAATTGAAAGAGGATGCTCTGAATGCGGCTGATATTTTTCAAAAAGAAAAAATCTACAACGAAGTTGATTCCATTAGAAAAGACAGGGACAAACAGTTAGAAGTTGTTTTGAATAATATTCTCCCAGAAGCGTTTGCTGTCATCAAAGAGACGAGCCGAAGATTTAAGGATAATACGGAGATTTCAGTTCAGGCTACCGAACACGATATAGCCTTGAGTCCTAAAAAATCCTACCTAACCATCCAAGGCAATCAGGCTATCTACAAAAATAGTTGGACAGCTGCAGGTGGTGAAATCACTTGGAATATGTTGCATTACGACGTGCAATTGATTGGTGGTATGGCTCTTCACGAAGGCAATATTGCGGAGATGGCTACAGGGGAAGGTAAAACTTTGGTTGCTACCCTTCCTGCATATTTAAATGCCCTAGCTGGAGAAGGAGTGCATATCATTACTGTCAATGACTATTTGGCTAGAAGGGACTCCGAGTGGATTGGACCCATTTTCGAATTTTTAATGCTCACCGTCGATTGCATCGACAAGTATAAGCCGCATACTGAAGAAAGGCGTAAAGCATACTTGTGTGATATCACTTATGGTACCAATGCAGAGTTTGGCTTCGATTATCTAAGGGATAATATGGTCATTTCTCAAGCAGAACTGGTCCAGCGTAAGCATCATTATGCCATGGTGGATGAGGTGGATTCAGTGTTGATTGACGATGCGAGAACACCGCTTATTATCTCAGGTCCAGTCACCCACGATGCTACCGAACAAGAATACATGGAGCTCAAACCACGAGTTGAGAAAATGCTTGAAGCCCAGAGAAAATTGGTTACTGAATATTTGACAGAGGCTAAAAAATTAATATCTGCAGGCAATACGGGTCCCAACGAAGGTGAAGGGGGATTGGCTCTTTTTAGAGCATATCGAGCTCTTCCTAAATACCGACCTCTCATAAAATATTTGTCCGAAGAAGGAATTAAAGTTATTCTTCAAAAAACGGAGAATTTCTACATGCAAGAGCAATCGAGAAATATGCACAAAGCAGACCAACCTTTGTATTTTACAATTGATGAAAAAAATAGAAACGTTGAGCTTACCGACAAAGGTTCTGAACTTTTATCTGCAACTTCTAAGGATATAACCGATCCACATTTCTTCATTATGCCAGATTTGGCAAGTGAAATGAACGATATTGATCAAAACAGCTCACTTTCGAAAGAAGAAAAAGCTACACTTAAAGACCAATTGGCTCAAGATTTTTCTCTAAAATCTAGAAGACTACACTCGATCTCACAATTATTAAAAGCTTATACACTTTTTGAAAAAGATGTAGAATACGTAGTTTTAGAAGGTGAAGTAAAAATCGTGGATGAGCAAACGGGTCGTATCATGGATGGTCGTAGATACTCTGATGGACTACACCAAGCCATAGAAGCCAAAGAAGACGTTGAAGTAGGTGAGCACACCCAAACATACGCAACCGTTACACTCCAAAATTATTTCAGAATGTACCACAAACTCGCTGGTAGGACGGGTACCGCGGAGACAGAGGCTGGTGAGTTTTGGGAAATTTACAAATTGGACGGTGTAGTAATCCCTACCAATAGAGACATCGTCCGTGACGATAGAGAGGATCTTGTGTACAAAACTTCAAGGGAAAAATTCAACGCCGTCATCGATGAAATCGTAGCATTAAGCAACGCTGGTCGCCCCGTGCTTGTGGGTACAACATCTGTTGAAATTTCTGAACTTTTGAGCAGGATGCTGAAAATCAGAGGCATCCCACACAACGTTTTGAATGCAAAACAGCACCAACGAGAAGCAGAAGTCGTAGCTGAGGCTGGTTTACCTGGAAAAGTAACCATCGCCACCAACATGGCAGGTCGTGGTACGGATATCAAGATATCGGATGAAGTAAAAGCAAGTGGTGGTCTCGCGATCATCGGTACCGAAAGGCATGATTCTAGACGTGTGGACAGGCAGCTTCGTGGTAGAGCTGGAAGACAGGGTGATCCTGGTACTTCACAGTTCTACGTTTCACTAGAAGACGATTTAATGCGTCTATTCCAATCAGACAGGATAGCCAAAATCATGGACCGATTGGGCCACAAAGATGGCGATGTGATACAAGCCCCTATGGTCACCAAATCCATCGAGAGAGCCCAGAAAAAAGTCGAAGAAAACAATTTTGGAATTCGTAAAAGGCTCTTGGATTACGACGACGTCATGAATATCCAAAGAGAGGCTATTTACAAAAAAAGAGGTAATGCACTTTCTGGAGAACGACTAAATATCGACATCGACTATATGTTCAATGCGATGTGTGAGCGAATTCTAATTGCGCATAAGGACGGAGGGGACTTCCAAGCATTTGTCACTGATACCATACGTATCTTAGGCATCAGTCCAGATATAACTTCCGACACTTTTTTCAACACCCCTGAAAAAGATTTGCTGGTCAAATTTCAAGATGAAGTAAAATCTCATTATTATAAAAAAGGCGACAACATCGGCCAAAACTTATTGCCTTTAATCCAACAAATATACACGCACGAAGGTCACCGTTATAAAAGAATCTCCTTGCCTTTCGAGATAGGTTCCAGCAATCCTATGCATGTTTCTGCGGATCTTAAAGATGCCGTGGACACCGAAGGAAAATCCGTGATGAGAGATATCGAGAAAGTTCTCACGCTTGCGATCATCGACGACAATTGGAAAGAGCATCTTAGAGCCATGGATGAACTCAAAGAGTCCGTTCAGTCTGCTTCTTTTGAGCAAAAAGATCCGTTGGTTATCTATAAGATGGAAGCATTCAACCTTTTCCAAACATTGATCAATAAAATCAATTTTGATGTGGTTACTGCCTTGTCAAAAGGCTTTGTTCCAATCCAATTAGAATCCGAAATCAAGGAGGCCAAAGAAAAAAAGACCGACTTGAGCAAAGTCAGCGCTACGCGATCAGAACAAGGAACGGAAGCTCAACAGGCGGCTAAACAGGCAGCACAAAATGTCAATCAACCCAGCAGGCCCAAGGTAGAACAAGTCATTCGTACCATGCCTAAAGTGGGTCGTAATGAACCTTGTCCTTGCGGCAGTGGCAAAAAATTTAAAAACTGCCATGGTGTTGAGTGATTTAACCCATAATCTTGTCTCGATTAGGCGCTAATTTAATATAAGTGGTATGAACTCATTTTTGCTAAAAGGAGTCAATGAAATACCAGGCATTGGCGCCTCCAAATCAGATGTACTTTTTTCTGAATTAGGCATTAAATCTGTTTTTGACCTCCTACAATCCTATCCGTTTAGATACGTGGATAGGACCCAAGTTCACGACATGCAGGCGGATTTTTTGGATGGAGACTACGTCCAGTTCAAAGGTAAATTAAGCTCCTTGCAGACCATCGGCGTAGGTCATACTAAACGTTTGTCGGCAAAACTAATCGGTGAAAATGGAAGCATAGACTTGGTTTGGTTTAGATCCATTCCTTTCCTCGAAAAAACTCTCAAACCTGGCGAAAGCTATTTGGTATTCGGTCGCATAAACAATTTTAAAGGAAGATTGAGCATCCCTCACCCAGAGATGGAGCTCGAAGGACCTAAATCCCATGCCATCGAAAGTCATTTCGTACCTATATACCCCAATACGGAAAAACTCACCAAGAAAGGCCTCGACTCAAGGGCTCGAAGCAAAATCATTAGGGATCTTTTATCCAGATTGACACCTTCCGATTTCCCTGAGTTTTTACCCGAATATATCCGAAAAACATACCTTTTGCCCAGTTTTTCAGATACGATTCAAAGGATTCATTTTCCTAAAAATAACGATGAAATAAACTCAGCCAAAAGACGCATAAAATTTGAAGAGCTTTTCTTTATGCAACTTGGACTCCTAAAAAACCAAGTAAATCATCTACAAAAAGTCAAGGGCAATATCTTCGAAAAATTATCGCCATATTTCCTAGAATTTTATAATCATCATTTGCCCTTTCCCCTTACAAATGCTCAAAAAAAAGTCCTCAAAGAGATACGCTCTGATCTAGCCAAAGGTGTCCAAATGAATAGACTCCTCCAGGGCGATGTAGGCAGTGGTAAAACCATCGTCGCATTCCTAACCATGCTTATGGCTCTTGACAATGGCTTCCAAGCTTGTCTTTTGGCACCAACCGAAATCCTAGCCAATCAGCATTTCATTTCGATCTCAGAATACGCCTCGAAAATAAACCTGAAGGTTGAATTACTAACGGGCAGCATCCGTGGAAAACGCCGCAAAGCCATCCTAGAAGAGTTAGAACAAGGACAAATATCCATACTCATCGGCACACATGCCATCCTTGAGGATTCCGTAATATTTCAAAACCTCGGACTCGCTATCACCGACGAACAACATAGATTTGGCGTCGCCCAGCGTGCCAAACTTTGGCAAAAAGCCAAGCCCCTACCCCCGCACGTCCTCGTGATGACGGCTACTCCTATACCACGTACCCTTGCGATGACCCTCTATGGCGACTTGGACATATCCATCATCGATGAAATGCCACCTGGTCGCAAGGACATCCTCACATCTGTCAAATATGAAGGCCACCGCACCGAAGTCTTGAGATTTATCAAGGCACAAATAGACCAAGGGCGACAGATTTATGTCGTCTATCCCCTTATCGAGGAGTCAGAGAAAATGGACCTCGAAGACCTGCAGCGGGGCTATGATTTCCTCGAGCGATTCTTCCCTCCTCCGCAGTATCACATGAGCATGCTTCACGGAAAGATGAAATCTGAAGACAAGGATGCCGCCATGGAGCGTTTCGTACAAGGACAAACGCATATCATGGTCGCGACTACTGTCATAGAAGTGGGCGTCAATGTGCCCAATGCCAGCGTCATGATCATCGAAAATGCCGAGAGATTTGGCCTTTCTGCTCTACACCAGTTGCGTGGCCGTGTAGGGCGTGGCGCCGACCAAAGTTATTGCATCTTAATGTCGTCACACAAAGTAAGCAAAGACGGAAAAGAACGCCTAAAGACCATGGTCGCTACCAACAATGGCTTCGAAATAGCCGAAGTTGACCTCAGATTGAGAGGTCCTGGTGCCCTCGATGGACTCAAGCAAAGCGGCCTTCCAGAACTCAAAATGGCAGATCTGAGCCAAGATACCGCGATTCTGACTACTGCCCGCGACCTTTGCAAACAAATCCTCGAGAAGGATCCTCAGCTTACCTTACCCATCCATGCCCCCTTGATCCAATACTTCCGAACCTTTAAGGACAAGTCCCATTTTGGGGTCGTGTGAGCTAACATTTTTATTGGGGCGTGCCCCTCGCCAGGCTCGGGTCGGGCTATCCGCTTTACTTCGTGTTCGCTCCTATCCCTCACGCTTGGCTAGGATATTTTCCAAACCCAATTGTGCTGAATAAAATATACAAAAGTTCACGCAACCATAATAAACAAGCTAATAAATCACAATTCCACAAAATTAAGGAGCTTAATATTACCTTGGAAAGCAAATGCTTATTATATTTGGGTATCTAAATAATTATTTACTTATGAAAAACTTTAAATTAATTACCCTTTTATTTGCTTTTTGTTTACTCGGATGCATATCAATGCATGCTCAAGATTATATTATCTTAAAAGATGACACAAAAATAAAGTGCATTGTTACTGAAGTTGGTGAAGATCAAGTAAAATACAAGCCTTGGGGATCTGCTACAGAGAGAATTATTGCAATAGACAGATCCATCGTTAGAAAGATCAAATATGAAGGAGGAGACCCAGACATCCAAAACAAAGATGCTATTGAAACCAATTATTTTTGGGACGATACCAGACATGCTATAAAACTAGGTTTCTCTGGACTGCTCGGAAATGGTCTTACTTTGGCATACGAAAAAGCAATTGATCCAAGGTCCTCATTAGAATTTGTTGGGCGAGTTCAAAATATTGGAATGCGACAAAAAAGTCGAATTACTACAACTGGTGGATTTGGGCTAGGACTTGGATATAGATTGCAATTGACAAGTTCAACGCGCAAAGCAGCCAAACAATCACATATATTATACGGCTGGTATGTGAAACCAGAACTTTTCTTTATGAATGTGACTGCCAGGGAATTATATATTTTCTCTGGAATCTCAGATGATTATAATATTAATTTCTCAAAATTGGGTTTGATGCTCAATTTAGGTAAAGAAATTGTCTTGAACAACAGATTTGTCCTAGAGTTCTTTGGAGGGTTTGGACTAGCAGCTACTCTCTCGAAATCAACATCTAGTAACCAAACTGTCTGTATTGATTGTATTTCAGACCTTGATTTAACCATTGGAACTATTGGTGGAGAATACCTTGCATTACCTTCTGAGGCTATTGCTTATGGCGTTGGTCTTAGACTAGGCTATGCTTTTCACGCTAAAAAACCGAAAAAGTAACCTCGGATTTTTACAAGTTTAGTTCTTAGTATTTCCAACAATTTA
Organism: Saprospiraceae bacterium; assembly: GCA_016718505.1. GTDB lineage: Bacteria > Bacteroidota > Bacteroidia > Chitinophagales > Saprospiraceae > JADKKF01. Next base: position 60,845 of record JADKDE010000001.1, read on the forward strand.
ATCTAGGATTCATACCTCTGGTTTGATTTGTTGAGCCTTGTCCAAAAATAATATTACTAGATTTTCGAGTTCTCTTAAATCTGACTTTATCGCCATTTCTATTAAAACAATCGCTTTCTGTTGAGGAAAAATGCTAGACCCGTGCTCATTGATATTGCAAGAGCCAAAATCAAGTAGAAGGCATAGGGCCAGTGCTGAAATGGTATCGGTACATTCATCCCAAACAGACCCGTTATGATATTGGGCAGAGCCATCAGCAAGGTTACGAAAGTCAATCTCGACATCATTCGATTGAGGTTGTTATTGATGATAGATGAGTATGCTTCTGTGGTCTTTCCAAGGATATTGGTATAGACATTCGCCATTTCTAGTGCTTGGCTATTGTCTATGATTACGTCCTCAAAAAGATCTTGCCAGTCATCGTTGGATTTAAGGCCTATAAAATCTAATCGCTTGATTTTTAGCTTTAACAGCTCATTTGATTTGAGTGAGTTCACAAAATAAACGAGAGATTTCTCGATTTTTAATAATTGAAGGATTCCTTCATTTTTCAGTGTATCGCTCAATTCTTGTTCGATTATATTCCTCTTCAAATTTAGCTTTTTCAAACAATTCAAAAACCGATACACGTTGTGCTCAAATATTTTTAAAATAAAATGCGGCAAATTAGCTGGGTCGATATTTTTAATTCTGTTATTCTTTATCTGATTAAGAACTGGATTTTCGAAAGATGAAATCGTAATGATCCAGTGAGCATTCCAAACTATACCAATAGGAACAGTGATATAAACGGACTCATTTTCTTGATCGAATTTATTGAGAATAGGTGTATTGAGGACTATCAAACGAACATCATCTTCCTTTTCGTAACGAGATCGCTCATTGATGTCCAAAGGGTCGGTCAAAAAATCAAGTGGAATATTGAACTCTTCGGCTATTGCCTCCAATTCTTGTGTCTCAAAAGGCGGGTGTAAATTAACCCATGTAAACGGCTCTTGAGCTGTGACTTCTTTCAATAATCCATTGCTTTTGTAGTAGTATTGTACCATATTTATCCGAACTATCCATCCAATTGGGATTACTGAAAAAATACCGCCATTCCCCATATTACAGCCAAGGAGACCTGAAGCTGTACAAAGATACATCCTTATGGATAAAAAATCCAAGCATTCTGGTCAATTTTCCTTGTAGATGCAGATACTCCAGTTTACTTCACACCAGTAGAACCAAAAAATTCATTTTACTAAATAGATGAATTCTAAATAAAAATTGCATCTTTGTTGTAATTTCACTAAAATTTAAATACCTCATATATGAAAAAAATTATATTCATCCTTGTTTTTGCAAGTTTAGGAATTTCCAGTTCTTTATTCGCTCAGCGAGTTTTCATCGATGCACCATCATTTTATTTATTGACTAACGACGTATCAAAATTAGCAGAAAATAGCGGCTTGGGTTTAGACTTTGCCGTTGCTGTTGGCTCACATTCTGTTATGGGAAAATTTTCAGGGGGCCTTACTGTCACTACAGATTTTTCCAAAGAAATTGACGTAAAAGATGGTTTGGTTTATAATCCTTTTGTAAAACTAGAAGCCGGAGCTGGGCTTTACAGATCCAATGGAAATAAATGTTCTAAGACTCATGCATCTGCATACAGCCTTATCGGAAAAGCTGGTGTACAATATATTTTTAACAAAGATTTGGAAAAGAAATTTAGCCCGATCGTAGCCATCGAAGCTTCTTTTTTCTACATCAGAGACATGGTTAAAAATTCTGAGGTTTTTCTAGAACCACAATATAATATATCGACAAAAACCATTGGGGTTAGCTTTGGATTTAGACGATTCTACAATTTGACCAGCTACTAATCAAATGTTAAAATTCGCTTTTATCGGAAAATAAATTCAATTAATTTTATATATATATAAAAAATATGTATATTTGCTTTTGAAACACGTTAAGATTGAAACAGAAACGCTTTCACAGCCTTCAGTACCCTAAATACTGAGGGCTTTTTTTTGGTCGTTTGTTACTATTTTGATTTAATTTCGTTCTTATAATGGATTCATTATTGGTAACAGAAAATCTTTGACTTAATATTCCAATTTGTTATTTTATACATGTTTAGATTTTTGATAAAATATAAATCAGTCCAGTATGCCATCATTCTAGGGATGCTTCTAGTGACAGCTATTACCATTTTTCCTCCGGACATTTATTTTATAAAGCAAACTGCAACCCATGCTGTTCCTTTGATGCTTACTTTTTTATTCATGGGTCTTTTTTTGCTAACTTTCAAGCTCAAAAAGCTCTTTTTTACAAGCTTTGCCTGCTGTGCTTCATTATGCTTTTTTCTGAAATCCGCTTCCAATGGTTCGTTAAGATTCAATGATATTAAAAACCAAAATGTCTTGAACGTTGGCCACGTGAATTTAGCCTCGCTAGAAAATGATTTTCAGGAAGTACTTGATAGCCTCATCCAAATGCCCATAGATGTATGGTGTTTTCAAGAATATACTCCTGATTTCGCGCCAATCCTAAGTTCATACAAAAAGATATTTCCTTATAAGGCCGAAATGTTGCGAATAGACCCATTTGGAGTGGTTTTTTTATCAAAAATTCCAATTCTCTCATCAGATACGATTTTAATCGAAAATATACCTTCTTTGAATATAAATGTAAGATATGAGAATTCAGCTGTTCGTATTTACTCGGTATATTCCATGCCTCCTACCAATGAAGAGTCTTACAGCACTACCGATGCCTGCCTGCAACAAATGGCGAAAGTGATGGTAGAAAATGGAAATTCAAACATAGTACTTGGAGATTTTAATTTAGTTTCATGGTCAAAAGAAATTAAAAACTTTAGATCATCGGCCAAGCTTTTCAACAGTCGAAGGGACATTCTTCCGATCTTCCACAAGGGGAGCCTTACCAATATCAATGGCGCGATTGATCACATTTTTTTTGGTGAAAACTTCAATTGTGTAGGATTTAACGAACTTAGATTTGGGAAAAACAATAGTCATATAGGAATAACTGGACGGTACCAAATGTCCGCGAATCACAATTAGTTTTTTTCCTAAAATATCACCCAATCTTGGCCAAAATATTTCATTTTTATCTATTACCTTTGTCATTCTAAACATTTTATTTAATATTATCCAATTATTTTATTGATATGATCTTAGGCGTACCCAAAGAAATAAAAACAAATGAAAATCGCGTGGCATTAACTCCTGGCGGTGCTCTTGAATTGACAAGAAGAGGCCATCAAGTTTATGTGCAAGACCAAGCAGGGGTCGGTAGTGGTTTTTCTAATGAAGAATATATCTCTGCAGGAGCTCAAATCCTCGACACCATAGAGGAGGTGTACAAGAAGGGTCAAATGATAATGAAGGTTAAAGAACCCATAGAATCAGAATATCCTTTGATACGACCTGATCATTTGCTTTTTACATATTTCCATTTTGCTTCATATGAGCCGCTGACCAAAGCCATGATACAAAACAAACCAGTTTGTTTGGCATATGAGACTGTTGAAAGCTCTGACAAAAGCTTACCTCTTTTGATCCCAATGTCGGAAGTAGCTGGACGTATGGCGATCCAAGAAGGAGCTAAATATTTGGAAAAACCGATTAAGGGTAGAGGCGTTCTATTGGGTGGTGTACCTGGCGTTACTCCTGGTAAAGTGATGATCCTTGGAGGAGGAGTTGTAGGGACGCAAGCGGCGAAAATGGCTGCTGGTCTGGGTGCCTTGGTTACCATTCTGGATATAAGTTTGCCTAGATTGAGGTATTTGTCCGATATTATGCCTGCGAATGTCACAACGATGTATTCAAGCGAATACAATATTCGAAAATTAATACAAGACCATGATTTGATCGTGGGAGCAGTGCTTATCCCAGGTACCAAAGCCCCGAATCTTATCACTAGAGATATGCTAAAGCAGATGAGACCCGGCACCGTGTTGGTCGATGTGGCGGTGGATCAAGGAGGATGCATCGAGACGTGCAAACCCACTACACACGAAAACCCAACCTTTATCATAGATGATGTCGTTCACTACTGTGTAGCCAATATGCCTGGAGCAGTGCCATATACTTCTACGATAGCCCTTACAAATGCTACGCTTCCATATGCCATCCAATTGGCCAACAAAAACTGGAAGCAAGCTTGTACTGACTCTCTAGAGCTACGAAAAGGATTAAATATCATCAATGGACACGTAGTCTATAAAGGCGTTGCTGATGCCTTTAATTTGCCTTATGTCGATGTAGATACTTTTTTAAAATAAAATACAATCAGACACAATACAAAAAGGCTCTCATCGAAAGATAAGAGCCTTTTTTATTTATTTTAAGCTGTAAATCTAATTCTTTACTGCCTTACCAAAGCTATCGACTATGGTTTTAAGCGCAATAAACATGGGTTCTCGCCCCACTGGAGTCACATAATTATCTCCTTCATCTGGAGTGCAAGAATCCTCTATAAAAGCCAACAAATCTTCTTGACTATACCCTTGGAAAAATACATCCAACCTCTCTCTAAAATTTCCTACAGAGCCTTCTTTGAGCATAAACCAATTAACCTCTTCCATCTCTGATATCAACTCTCCATCAATGAGCGGAACATCCTCATGATTTTTTTCAACGCATCGCCATATGACTAAAGTTACAAACAACATAAAGTCTTGCTCCATATCTGTCAAAACTTCGAAAGGCTCCGATACTAAATAGCTGAGTATGTGAGGTTGCTCTTGGGCAAATTTCTGCACCGTCGGCTCTAAGTTTTTGGTTTGGCCTGCCATATACTCATAGCAAGATTCGATCGTATCCTCCGTGATAAATTTCATGGTTAAGTGGCTTTAGTTTCTGTTAGAATCTTGTTTAGCAAATACCTTTTGCAAAAGTTCAGTAGGCCTTTTAAGCTTATTCAACCTGATGTCAGATTCTTCTTTTTCTACCATAGAAAACAAACCCTTTAAAGCCTCTTGAGTGATATAGTCATCCAGTGAAGGATTTACTTTAGTAATAAAAGGGATTTTATTGTATGCAGTTACAGCATCTTTCCAATACCCTAGCGCATTAAATTTGTCCAAAGACGTTTTTATTACTGGATTAAATTCAGAATATAGCTGTGTTCTGGTAGTGCGATCAAGATACTGAGTTGCAGCATTGTTTGAACCCATCAAAATCCCCAAAGCATCTTCAAAAGTCATTTGTTTGATGGCATTGACAAAAATCGGCTTAGCTTTCATAGCTGCATCTTCAGCTCCTCTGTTTATTTTTTCAAGTAGAATTTCCTCAACATTACTAAAGCCTGGGATGACCTGTAGTTTTTCGGTTACCTTCCTAGCTTCTGCGGGTAGTAATATCTTGTAAGCTGATTTAAAATATCCATCTTTAGCGGAGAGCCTGTCTGCTCCAACACTAATTCCAAGATTCAAAGCTTCTTTAAGTCCATTTCCTATTTGGGAGGATGTCAATTCCTGACTTTGAACAGTATTCAGTGCTTCTTGCAATTGAGCTGGTGAACAACCCGATAAAAACACAAATACACCAAAAATAATTCCAAATTTTTTCATATTTAATTTAATTTTATTCGACAAAGGTATTTTATTTTATGGGTATCCTTGTTAAAATCTAGTTTAAAAATTGATAATACTTTCTTAAATATTCGAATATCAGGATGAATCTAAAGTTTTGCATATCTCCAAAAAGGAATTTTCACAGAATATAAATAACTTCCAATTTACTATCCAAGCTTTATACTAACCAAAGAATCCAAATATCGTAGAAATAAAAATGGTTACGATTTTGATTGTTCAAAACCAAATATTGTTCTATAAAATTCAGCTATATGTCTTACTCTTCTCTCCATATTCTTATCAGCCTGAACAGCCTCAAAATTCCTAATACAATACAGGCTACCCCAAATGTCTTTCTAAGCCAGTCAGGTTGAAATACATCGAACCTATCTGAGGTCAATATCCAAAATCCCATCAATGGGTAAAGAACGACAAAGAACAGTCCTAAAACAATCTGAAAATTTTTATTGTACAGCCAAGACATATTAAGTTATTTATTTAAAAATAAAAAAGGGCAAGAATAGTTAATCCTTGCCCATATTCTACTTTGCAAATATACTACTATTGTGCCAATTTAAAGACTACTGGTACGGTAAACCATACACGTACTTCTTTACCTTGCTGCTTTCCAGGCTTCCATCTTGGCATTTTCTTAATTACTCGAACTGCCTCATCGGCTAGCCCTCCTCCTGGATCTTTCAATACGATCACTTCTCCGACTCGTCCATCACGCTCGATTACGAACTTCAATGGAACTGTTCCTTGGATATTATTTTCTCTGGCAATGCTCGGATATTCAACATTTTTTTGAATAAACTTCATCACGTTTTGTGCTGTTGCTCCTCCTTCACCAAATTCTGGCATTTGCTCAACCCTCAAGAAAACTTTGTTTTCATCTTCCTTCGGTTTATCATCCTCCTTTGGTCTATCATCAGGTGGAGGCGTATCCTTGACTTGTTCTTTGGCATTTTTGTCGCCTTCAATGTCCGTCGTTCCAATCTTTTTGTCCTTCATGTCGTCTTGACTAGGTGGCGGTGTTTCTTCCTTTACATCCTCATCCTTTTTGATCTCAGGTGGGGTATATTTAACCACTGGCTTAGTTGGCGGTGGTGGCTCCACTGGTGGTGGTGGCGGCGGCGGCGGCGGCTCGTTGGGATCTATTGAAGGTGGCGCTTCCAAATTGACCTCCACATTCGTATCTATCATTTTCGTGATGGCATCATCAATCATGCTTTTGACGAAAGGGATGGCCACGATCAACAAAAACAATAAGATACCTGCAAGCAATGCATTACGCATATGCTTGTCATATAGCCGACGCAAAAGATAGGCACCATACGATTTGTTCCGATTTTCGAAGACCAAATCATCTATATGCGCATTTTTTATATTATTAACGTCCATATTATTATTTATATTAATGGATAATTCAATTTATTTACTTCTTTACAATGATTCCATTGATAATCAAAGAATCATTTTTACTATAATCTGCGATTGCGAATCGCGTCACTCCGTTAATCTTCATTTCATCGACCAAATCAACCATACTTTTAAACAAGGATTGATTTTGTGCCTTTAGGACGACAACGAGCGAGTCTTTATGTCCATATTGTGCAGCTACAGCCTTTTGCCTATCGATGATTGATTTTCTTATATTGGATGATGGAGGAAAATCTACGCTATCCACCATGGGTGATTCCACCCCAATATAGTAGTATAATTTGTTGTTTTTTCCTACGATATAAGTCAATGCTCTAGATTCTTTGATGACTGATTTTTCTTCCTCAGTCTTAGCCTTTGCTGGCATGTTCATCTCCATCGCATGTGGCTTATTAATAGTAGTGGCCAACATGAAGAAAGTAATCAATAAGAATCCTAAATCAACCATTGGAGTCATATCTACTCTCGTGGATCTTTTAACAACCCTTTTTCCGCCTTTGCCGCCTTTATCGGCTACTTGAATATCTGCCATATTGGGTATTTTTTAAGGTTGAAAATTCTTTAATGTGGTAATCAAATTGAATTTATAGATTTCTCGATCGATAAAAGATTTCACGATGGCGTCATAATTCTGATATTCCATATTGCCATCACCTTTAATCCCGATGATCAAGCCATCGCTGGTAATCAAACCAGCATTAGCCAATTGCTGATCAGCTATACGTGCTTGATGTACCCAGTCCGCCAATTCATTATGGGCACTGCCATTTGTGGTATCGACAGGGACTCCCAATGCCACTTCTTTATCATATTTATTTCTAGCATCCGAATCCATATTGAGATATTTAGGCAATTCTTTAATCGAGGTGCCAAAATTTTCTAATAGTTTGAATTGCTGTTTTTGCTCTGGTGTCATTCCAACTTGATATTTAGCGAGCATAATTTCCAATAGTCGCTCCCTTGTCTGTTGATTATCAACTCCGAAAAAAGCCCTTCCTTTTCTATCAACATGTACAAGTGCGATATTACTTTCTGGTACTTTGATTTTAGATATAGAGGCTGGTATATCTACCATTACAGCTTCTTGCGGTCGAAACTTTGCCGTCAACATGAAGAATGTCAACAGGAGAAAAGCGACATCACACATAGCCGTCATATCTACGAAAGTACTTTTACGAGGTACTTTTATTTTTGGCATAATAAATAAATTTAATAATGTTCTTTTATATAAATAACTTGATGCCATCCTTTTAAAAAAAGGATGTAAGAAAACTAAAAAATAATAATTTATTTATGCTTTTCTGCAAATGTAGATGCGATAGAGAATCCAGCTTCATCTACTGCATAAGTCATTTTGTCAATTTTTGTAGTAAATACATTGTACATAACGATCGCAATAGCTGCTGTACCGATTCCCAAAGCCGTGTTGATTAGGGCTTCAGAGATACCATTCGCCAATTTTACAGGGTCAGGTGAGCCTGCTGTAGCCAAAGCCGCGAACGCCTTGATCATACCGATAACCGTACCCAAAAGTGCAATCAAAGTCGCAACAGACCCCATCGTTGCCAAAATAACAAGGTTTTTCTCTAGCATCGGCAATTCGAGTGCTGTAGCCTCTTCTGTTGAAGCTCTGATGGCAGCCAATTTTTGATCTTTATCCATGTGTGTATCGTGTTCAACTGCGGAATATTTTTCTACCGTACTGCGGATGATATTCGATACAGAACTTTTGTGTTTGTCACATTCTGCGATAGCTGCAGCATTATTACCACCAGCTAAACTTGCTTTCACTTTACGGATTAATTCCGTCACGTTACCAGCCCCTGCTGCTTTTCCTAGGGTAAGAAATCTCTCAATTGAAACCACAACAGTCAATAAAAATAATCCCATCAAAAGAGGTACAATAAATCCTCCCATATAGATTATACCTAAGAAATTACCTGGCTTTGGATGACCTTCTGCATCAAGACCCACTTTTCCAAAAATAATGTAAACAATAAGGCCTACAATCATACATACGATGATCGCAATGGAAGCAAAAGTATCATTCTGCTTTGCTTGAACAGTTGATTTAGCTGCTGGAGAAGTACTCATAAATTTAAATTTTTAAAGAATTATTAATGATTAGACAATATAAGAAATTACCTAAAAAAGTCTTTTAGGTACAATTCAACCGCTATTGTATGACTTTTTTTTAATTTAAACCATCAATTTCAAAAATTTTTACTAGGATAATTTTTTAAAAAAATAAATACTATTATTTATGGCAATTTAAAAAATTATATTTTGCATACATATTAATGAAACCTTTAATATTTATACAAATTTGGGGACTTTTTATATTAAAATTGTACGATAAACTTAGCTTATTTCAATAATATTATTCACTTTTGCGGTTTATTACATTTTTTTAAGCTAAATGGATTCTCATAAACATTCGCATAAGACATCAATAGCAGGACTCTTAGTGGCTCTTGGGATCATCTATGGTGATATTGGTACTTCGCCGTTATACGTAATGAAAGCAATTGGAGGTGAAAGAGCCATCACGCCTGAATTGATTTTAGGCGGTTTATCCTGTATTATATGGACGCTTATCCTACAAACTACCATTAAGTATGTTCTTATCACACTTCGAGCTGATAACAATGGTGAGGGTGGAATTTTTTCTCTTTATACTTTGGTTAGAAGGCGAAGACCTTATTTGATTTTTCCAGCCATCATAGGCGGTGGAGCGCTTTTGGCAGAAGCTATTTTAACGCCTCCTATTACCGTTGCATCAGCTATAGAGGGGTTGGAAAAGTTAAGTCCGAACATACCAACTATCCCCATCGTGATAGTCATCATTAGTATTCTATTTTTTATCCAACGAGTTGGAACATCTGTGGTAGGCAAGGCATTTAAATTCATCATGTTTATTTGGTTCATTATGCTTGGGGTACTTGGTGCTTCTAGTATTTCTTTGAATCCATCTGTTTTATTGGCATTCAATCCTTACTATGGTATAAAATTATTGGTACTTTATCCAAATGGTTTTTGGCTATTAGGAGCCGTGTTTTTATGTACTACGGGGGCTGAAGCACTTTATTCTGACTTAGGACATTGTGGGCGTCAAAACATTCAAATCGGTTGGTTTTTTGTATTGATCATGTTGTTTTTGAATTATTTAGGCCAATCCGCTTGGCTATTGAACCAAACTAGTTTGGTCGTCGGAGTGGACAATCTTGGCGAAGCGGCACTTTCAAATCCATTTTATGAAATAATGCCAAAATGGTTTATACTACCCGGCGTAATTATATCGACATTGGCCTCCGTCATAGCCAGTCAGGCGGTTATTTCTGGCTCCTTTACTTTGATAGCTGAAGCTGTAAAACTGAATGTTTGGCCGAAGGTTAAGATCAAATATCCTACCGAGATGAAGGGTCAATTGTATGTACCAAGTGCTAACCTATTGCTATGGATTGGTTGCCTCGTGGTGGTTTGGTATTTTCAGAAGTCCATCCGAATGGAAGCTGCCTATGGATTGACCATTATAGTTTCTATGATGATGACGACAACCTTGCTTACCTTTTATTTGATAAACAACAAAGTATCAGTAGCTTATATTGCCTTATTTTTGGTGGTTTATTCGTGTATTGAAACAGCATTTTTTATCGCCAACATGGAAAAATTTGTACATGGAGGTTGGGTATCTTTGACCATAGCACTGTCATTAATCACAGTAATGTGGGTTTGGTTCCGAGCTAAATTGATAAAAACAAAGCATATCCTTTATGATGATTTGAAAGATTTTTTACCCGCTTTGAAAGAATTGAGTCACGATCACTCTATTCCAAAATTTGCTACACATTTGGTTTATTTGACAGGAGCTAATAGACCCAATAAGATAGAGCAAAAGATCATATATTCCATCATGGAAAGACAACCAAAACGAGCTGAGATATATTGGTTCGTTCACGTAGATGTCGTCGATGATCCCTACAAAATGGAATACAAGGTGGAGATTATCGCTCCAAATGACGTAATCAGGGTGGACTTTAAATTAGGTTTTAGGGTACCTCAAAAAATTAGTTATTATTTCAAAAAAATATTGGAAGAACTGATTCGGAATGAAGAAATAGACATTCATGGGAGATATTTCAACGTGAGAGATTCTAAAAAAGTAGGCATAGGGGATTATACCTACGTGCTATTAAAAAGGCATCTTTCTTACGATAATACGCTATCAATTTACGAAAAATCCATCATGGATGGGTACAATATATTGAATTCTTGGGCTTTAACTGCCGACAAAGCCTATGGATTGGATTCTAGCAATGTATATATCGAGCAAGTGCCATTGGTCATACACCCAGCGAAGCACATCATCAATTTAAAAAGGGTTTATGACAAAGAAACCTAGGGTTTAGGTTCTGATTTATTGTAGGTGCTCATGGTATTAGCTAACCCAGCGAAGCAAAAAGATTGAATACAGGCTACTGCCTTGGGCATTTGTTCTTCGACTGTTTTCAGCTCTTCATTAGACCATTTACCCAATACGAAATCAGATTGGCGACCTTTCGCGAATTGATTGCCTATACCAAATTTTAGCCTTGGATAATTATTGCCTGCTAACATCTGGTCTATGTGTTTCAGTCCATTATGACCTGCATCTGAGCCATTTGGGCGGATTCTTAACTGTCCCAAACCAAGATGAAGATCATCCAAAACAACTAAGATTTGTTCTCTGGGAATACTCTGGCGATCCATCCAAAACTTAACAGCTTTTCCGCTAAGATTCATATATGTAGTTGGTTTTACAAGCGTTAGACTTTTTCCTTTATATTTGGCTGTTGCCACCCAAGCATGATTTTCCAATTTGAATGAAGCATTTAATTCTTCTGCTAATCGATCTAAGATGTCAAAACCAATATTATGTCTCGTTCCTGCATATTCTGCACCGACATTGCCCAATCCAACTATAAGGTATTTCATATCTGGAGAAATTATTTCGCTTTGTTCCGCTGATTTTTTAGGATTAAAAATATTTAAAATAAATTTTAACATGGCAAACTTCGTACTATTTTTTGGTAATAAAAAAGGAGCAATTCCGCTGAATCGCTCCTCAATGTAATAGTAAGTAAATTTTGGTAAGAATAAACCTTAATGAAAAAGTAAATCAACAATGACCTTACACAGAGTCATATTGATGCACAAATATATTATAAAAAAATATAAATCAATAAAAAATGTAATATATTTTTTTGAATTTTTTAAAATACTATGAAAATGTTTGGTACGTAGCTCTTTGGGGCATTATCAACCCAAAAATTTATTAGAAATTACTGTATTTCTTTTTCAAATTTGTCGATATTCTTCCTGCCGCTTCCTATTCCCAACTCGTATCGTTTGAAATCCTGGCTACTTCTGAATCCATACCCTCGGACCAACTCTCCGTTGATATTGGAGATTTGCACAAACCTAGATGTTTCCAAGATTCTTGTATATTCGTTCCAGATCAATTGTTGGGTAGTCATTTTGGTCCTTTCTCCGTATAAGGTCTCAAAGGCAACATGGTCCCTAAATATTACTTCGCCTTTTACCAAATCTCTATATCCATAATCAGCTCTTACTTGACTTTGAGGCGTTGATTCGCCTTCGAAAAACTCGACCAAAACTCCATCCGGAAACTCTTGGGCAGCCCTATCAGATATATAAATATTGCGCATGTGTTTAGCCGTAATACGCAATCTGACCTTGGCAGAATCGCTATAAAGTATCGTGATGCTGTCTATTTTATCTATTTGCGCATCATCTTTAGTGTAGTACTCCACTCTGGTATCTGCTGGATCTTCGCAACCTAGTATGGTACAGAAAAAGACGATTGGAAAGCAAACTAGAATATATTTCATTAAAAAAAAATTGGCAAAAGTCTAAAGTAAAGTATTAATCAGAACCAAAAATATAATACAAATTAAATCCAAAAGAAGCCCTGCTTTTAACATATCCTTGGAATGAAAAGTTTCTGTTGCATATCCGATGGCATTGGGTGCAGTAGCGATGGGCAGTGCAAAACCAACGGACGCCATCAAAGTCGCCCCAATCATGAGTTGTTGTCTGTCGATACCCGCTGGAAGCTCCATAATAGCCACGATAGGAAGTATGATAGATGCAGTAGCAACATTGGATGCAATTTCACTTAAAATTACAATTATGGCAAATAAAATAAAAAGGCTTATGGCTATGGGCATCGTATTCACCCAATTCAATATCGAAACGACCTTAGTCGCCAGTCCAGATTTCTGGATTCCTTGAGCCAATGCCAAACCGCCACCAAATAATAAAAGTACTTCCCAATGAATATTTTTAGCCAAATCCCAGGTACAAAGGCTTCCTTTGCTTTCTCTATTCGGTATTAAAAACGCCAAAACCACGACGGCTAGAACCATGATGGTATCGTTCATTCCCTTGAGATAACTATACCACCAAAGTGATCCTGAAATCCAACCAACGACCAAAATTCCAAATAGGGTTAATACAACGCGTTGATTTGGGGATATGGCCTGAGCTTTGGCTTGAAAGTTTACAACTTTTCCCTTTTCCACCCTAAAAATAAAAATTAATAGCACCCAACACATGAGTAGCAAAGCGATACTGATGGGTAATCCAACTTTCATCCAAGTCCAAAAATTGACAGTACTTCCTAGAAGTTCTTCGCTCATTGCTTTAAAAATGGCATTCGTTGGGGTACCTACCAAGGTAGCCATGCCTCCTATCGAACAAGCATACACAATGCCTAAAATAAGGGCTTTTTTGAATCCGTCGTCCTCTTCATTTTCTAGGATGGCCAAAGCCAGAGGTATCATCATGACGGCAGTAGATGTATTTGATATCCACATCGATATAAGTCCCGCCAATAGCATCCAAAAGAGGATCGTACTCTTCTTTGAAAGTTGAAAAGTATTAAGCATTTGATTGGCAAACAGCCTATGTAGGCCATAATGTTCCAACATTTTGGCGATGATAAAACCACCAAGGAACATCAATATGGTTTCATTCGAATATTCGGCGGAGGCCTCTTTGAAGGTTATTATATTTAAAATTGGGAATAAAATCAAGGGTAACAAAGCCGATATAGCTATAGGGATACATTCACTCATCCACCAGATAGCAATCCAAAGAGTGATCCCTAGGGTCAGTATTGCTTTCGAGTCCTCGGGGAACTGATTACTCATCCAAGCAAAAAATAGAAAAATTAACGGCCCAATTGTTTTAAAAAATAAGTCCCAGCTTAGTCTTTGCATTTCAATCGAATTGATTTTCTTGTACGATTCCCTTTGTTCCTTTGAAAAACGACTCAATATATTCTAAATCTTTTTCTGAATCGTCGGTTGGGTAAAATATTTTTCTAAAATCAAATTCTTTTTTTTCATTATTTAATTTGGTCAATAAAATAGGCACTTTGGCCTCCATGGCAATAAAATAAAAACCAGTTTTAAGCTTGGTGACTTTTTTGCGGGTGCCTTCTGGAGCAATGGCTATGGAAAATCGCTCCTTGCTATTAAATATATCTGCTACGGCTTCTACATAATTCGAAGAATGAGATCTATCAACTGGATAACCACCCAAAGCGCGAAAGAAAAAACCATATGGAAACTTAAATAAACTTGCTTTTCCAATGTACTTAGAGTCCATTTCCGCAGCACTTCGCACCAAAAGACCTAAGGGAAAATCCCAGTTAGATGTATGAGGTACAACAGCGATGACATATTTTGGCAATTTTGTATTCTCAACGCCTAAAATTTTCCAACCCCATATTTTTAATATAAATCTCGCTATAACTCCCATCTATTTTTGCAACTTGGTTGTAAATTTAAATAAAAAGGTGAAATTTGCGTTTTATTATTCATGAAACTTTTTACAATCGATCTTATGAAGCATTTAAAATTTATTGCTTTTTCTTTGCTTACATTAGGTTTTTTTGGTGGTTTTCGCCCACCTTCCTTGAAATTGGCTTTATTAAAATACAATGGTGGCGGGGATTGGTATGCCAACCCCACTTCCCTTAAAAATTTGTCCAAATTTTGCAACGAAAAATTGCAAATGTCACTTGATCCAGACTATGCAACGGTAGAAGTTGGAAGCCCTGACATATTTAATTTTCCATTTGTGCATATGACAGGACATGGAAATGTGGTTTTTTCAGATTCAGAAGCTGAAAACCTAAGGACCTACTTGTTAAGTGGCGGTTTCTTGCATATTGATGACAACTATGGTATGGATCCATATGTAAGACCAAATATGAAAAAAGTTTTTCCCGAATTAAATTTTATAGAACTTCCGTTTGATCATCCGATTTATAAACAAAAATTTGAATTCAAGCAAGGTCTCCCTAAGATCCACCAACACGATGGCAAGGCAAGTAGAGGTTATGGATTAATCCATGAGGGCAGATTGGTTTGTTTTTATACTAACGAGTGTGATTTGGGCGATGGTTGGGAAGATCCCGATGTGCATAAAGATTCAGAAGAAACTAGACAACAAGCATTGAGGATGGGTTCTAATATCATTAGATATGTCTTTACCCAATAAAAAAAGGAGCTAAACTTTCATTTAACTCCTCCCTAAAATTTTTAAAAAATTTTATCTTTTTAAGAGGTCTCTAATTTCTCCCAATAGCGTTTCAGTAGCAGATGGTGGCACTGGAGCCGCAGCTTCTGCTTTCTTAGCTGCATTCACACCCTTTACGATCAAAAACATAACAAAGGCAACAATGATGAAATTGATGATGGCAGAAATAAATTTACCATACAAAATGGCAGATTCTGGTGTTGTTACTTTTCCATCTGCGCCTACGACTGCTTCTGAAAGAACTACTTTAGCTTGAGCAAAATCTCCAAATTGGAAAATTTTACCCACCAATGGCATAAACATACCATCAACAAATGAAGATACAATCAGACCAAATGCAGTCGCCATCACAAGACCTACTGCGATGTCAATGAGACCGCCCTTCATGGCAAATTCCTTAAATTCCTTTAGCATAATTATAAAGATTTAAATGGTTAAAAATTTCGTTTAGACGTTTTAATGACCAAAAGTAATGTAAAAATCTAAATGCTTAACAATAAATTGATCAGAAATTATTGAATGGATATTTCCTATTTAAAATAATTAACTTTTTTGGACAGCGTCCAATACTTCGTACCTAATTTTATTTCTCGAAAATATGTAAAAGCCTAATTTTCAATCTTTTTCTCGGCTACAGCCGCTTCCTCTGGATTTACATCTTCAAGGATGGTCATCAAAAGATTGCGGACATCTCGCAGTCTAGGAACTTGGTCTTTGATCATAACCATGGTTTGAGTTGATTGCTTAAGATGTATTTTGTATTCATTCCCTTTTTGAGCTAACAATTGGATAAAATGTCCAAAATATTCAGTCTCATAAAAAGACGATTGAGGATTAGAAATGAAATAGCATTGCAGTTTTTTATTTTTATACAATAATCTCTCAAATCCCAGCTTTTTGCAAAGCCACCTGATGCGCAATCCTTCGAATAATTCTAGGACAGGAACTGGGATTTTACCAAATCTATCCTTCATTTTTTGGCTATAATTGTCGAGTTCTTCCTCACTTTCCAGTTCGTCCAACTCCGTATAAAGGCTCAATCTTTCGGCAATATTGGATACATACTGGTCTGGTATCATCATCGGGACATCTGTATCGACTTGTACCTCTTTTATATATTGTCGATTCTTGGACAAATCTTCCTTGAATACATCCTTAAACTCAGTCGATTTTAATTCGAAGATCGCCTCCTCTAGGATTTTATGGTAAGCATCATAGCCTATGTCAACCATAAATCCACTCTGTTCACCTCCTAGCAGATTTCCTGCACCCCTTATGTCCAAATCTCTCATGGCTATTTGAAATCCACTGCCAAGTTCATTGAATTCTTCGATCGTTTTCAATCGCTTTTTGGATTCTGTCGTCAAAACCGACATGGGTGGACAAAACAAATAACAATAAGCCTTTCTGTTTGATCGCCCTACCCTACCCCTCAATTGATGCAAATCGCTCAGTCCAAATTGGTGGGCATTGTTGATGATTATAGTATTTACATTTGGGATATCCAGCCCTGTCTCGATGATATTGGTACACATCAACACATCAAATTGACCTTCGATGAAATCCAGCAAAGCAGATTCCATGGCTGCTGGATCCATTTGGCCATGAACTGTAACAACAGAAACATCGGGACAAATCCGCTGGATTAATTCGGACATATCCATAAGGGATTGGACTCTATTATGGACAAAAAACACCTGACCTCCTCGAGCCACTTCGTAATAAATCGCTTCCTTTATCACCTCATCTGAAAACACTTTTATCTCAGTTTGTATCGGCTGTCTATTGGGTGGAGGCGTTCTTATAATGCTTAAATCTCGGGCAGACATCAGGGAAAACTGCAGTGTTCTAGGGATTGGGGTTGCAGTCAATGTCAAGGTGTCGATGTTCACTTTGAAGGATCTCAATTTTTCTTTTGAGGCTACACCGAATTTTTGCTCCTCATCTATGATAAGCAAACCCAAGTCTTTAAACCCAACATCCTTGTTCAAGATGGCGTGAGTACCAATGACGATATCAATCTTTCCATCCTTCAATGCTTGAAAAATTTCCTTCTTTTGCTTGGCAGATTTAAATCGATTCACGTATTCAACAGTACATGCGAATGGTTCGAGTCGAGCTGAAAAAGTCTTATAGTGCTGCAATGCCAAAATAGTGGTGGGCACCAGAATCGCCACTTGTTTCCCGTCTGAAGCAGCTTTGAAGGCAGCTCGAATAGCTATTTCTGTTTTTCCAAACCCTACATCACCGCAAATAAGCCTGTCCATCGGATATTCCTTTTCCATATCGCTTTTGGTATCAATGGTGGCTTGAAACTGATCTGGCGTATCCTCATAGAAAAAGGAAGCCTCCAGTTCAGTTTGTAAATATCCATCGGGCGGAAATGCATGACCAACTGATGCCCGTCTTTTAGCGTAAAGCTTTATCAATTCTCCTGCAATATCCTTAATTTTTCGCTTGGATTTTTCCTTGGTGAGTTTCCAAGATTCACTGCCCAATTTATTAAGACGAGGCTCTGTACCTTCTCTGCCTACATATTTTGTTATTTTATGCAGTGAAATGATGGAGACATAAAGAACATCATTGTTTTGATATATCAATCTCACCGCCTCTTGCATTTGACCATTGACCTCAATTTTTTGAAGGCCAGAATATTTTCCAATCCCGTGATCTATATGCGTCACAAAATCACCAGGCTGCAACTCTTTCAAAAGCCGAACACTCAATGCTTGGTCCTTGGAAAATCCTTGCTTGAGCTTGAATGAATGATGTCTTTGAAATATTTGGTGATCTGTATAACAAGCCACCTTCATCTCTTTACAGATAAACCCATGGTGGATGGATTTCATTACAGGTATAAAATCAACTTTAGCGTTTAAATCTTCGAAAATGGCATAAAATCTTTCAACTTGTTTGGCATTTTCTATAAAAATATAATTGTTGATCTTGACTTTTGAATTGGCTTTAAGATCCTCGATAAGTAAATTAAAATTTTTGTTAAACGAGGGTTGTGGACCAATATTAAAATTTATTTTTTGGCCAACAGGAAGCATTTCATGCTGACCATCCATGAGGATTAATTTTTTTTCTAAAATGGCTTCAGATATTTCAAAGGGTCTTATGAAAGCCCTTTCCTTGATTAAAGTTGCTATTTCACTGGCATCAAATTTTTTAATCAATGATGCGTATTCTTCTGCTTTCTCAAAACAAATCTGCAATCTTTCGACCAAAGCATCGTATTCATAGAGCCAAATGGTTGTATTTGTTGGCATTAAACTTAAAAATGATACTTTTTCGCTTTCGGAGAATTGGGTCTGAACGTTAGGGATGATGGTTACCTGGGATATATTCCTATTCGATAACTGAGTTGATGGTT
Organism: Saprospiraceae bacterium; assembly: GCA_016718505.1. Taxonomy (GTDB): domain Bacteria; phylum Bacteroidota; class Bacteroidia; order Chitinophagales; family Saprospiraceae; genus JADKKF01. The sequence goes on from JADKDE010000001.1 coordinate 79,864, forward strand.
CAAATGTCCTGATACTTTCTACGGTTTCGTCAAAAAGTTCAACTCTGTATGGGTATTCATTTCCATAAGAAAAAATATCTATGATGCCTCCTCGGGTTGCAAACTGTCCTGGCTCATACACAAAATCAGCTTTTTCAAAGCCATACTCTAGCAATACTTCTACTAAAAAACCAATATCGATGGGTTCATTTATACTAATATGTATTTTATTTTCGGCCAAAGCCTCTGGTGCAATTACTTTTTCGAATAATGCCTCGGGATAGGTGATTATGATTTCACCCAAAGCCGTGGCTGATGAAATTTTATTGATAACCTCCGTCCTTTGGAGTACTTGATTCGAATGAATCTCTGCAAACAAGCCAGGCTTTTTGAATGAATCGGGTAAAAAAAGGATTTCTTTCGGCTCTAGGATGCTCGATATGGTATTCTGAAGGTAGGCCGCTTTTTCCTTGTCTGAAGCTATGATCAAGTGTATGCCTTTGATATGCCTATAAATACATCCCATCAAAAAGGCATCAAAAGAACCAGCAAGTCCACCCAATTGAATACACTTTTGCTCATCTTTTTCAAAAAAAGCAATCAATTCCTTAGTGTGGTTATCACTCCAAATTTTTTGGATTATTTCATCAATGGGATTCACAAATAATAAGCGATATTTGCCCACAAAGGTACAATACTGATGCTATAATTATTTATTTTATACAACACTAAGGTGATGAGTGAGCTAATATTTGAGAATAACTTATTTGAAAAATTAAAATTTCACCTGTATCTTTGTGGGCTTTAAAGTCGAAAAGTCAAATAATATCAATACATTATATTCGACTGCTTGACTTTTAATTCTTAATTATTTTAACACAAAAACAAAACATTAGATGGATCAATTGATTTATTTTATTCCAATATTTGGGATCATCGGACTGATATATATGCTATATCTGAGTTCTTGGGTGACAAAGCAGGATGCTGGTGACGCTAAAATGGGCGGCATAGCCAATGCAATAGCAGAAGGAGCTCTAGCATTTTTGAATGCTGAGTACAGAATCTTAGCCATATTTGTCGCTATAGCTGGTATTGCTTTAGGTATTTTATCGCAAATGGTCGCGACATCGCATTGGTTTATCGTTGTTGCATTCGTCATAGGGGCTGTTTTTTCAGCCGCAGCAGGAAATATCGGTATGAGAATTGCTACAAAAGCTAATGTACGTACCACCCAAGCCGCTAGAACTAGTTTATCCAAAGCGCTACAAGTATCTTTCAAAGGAGGAGCTGTAATGGGTCTTGGTGTAGCTGGATTAGCCGTTTTTGGACTAAGTGCTGTATTTGCTATTTTATACCTATGGTTGGGCAACGGTGTTTGGCCAGGTTATTTACAAATGTCAATCATATTAGAAGCCTTGGCTGGTTTCTCTTTGGGTGCTGAATCCATCGCCTTATTTGCCCGTGTGGGAGGCGGTATTTATACTAAAGCGGCTGATGTTGGAGCTGACTTAGTAGGGAAAGTTGAAGCAGGAATCCCTGAAGACGATCCTAGAAACCCAGCAACAATAGCGGACAACGTAGGAGACAATGTAGGTGATGTTGCAGGTATGGGAGCCGACTTATTTGGTTCTTATGTTGCGACTGTTTTGGCTGCAATGGTATTAGGAAATTATGTTATTAATGATATGGGAGGCCAAATTACCGATAATTTTGGGGGAATGGGCCCAATACTACTTCCTATGGTGTTAGCAGGACTTGGCATTATTTTTTCCATCATCGGTACATTTTTCGTAAGTGTAAAAGACGAGGGAGCCAATGAAAATAGCGTTCAAAAGGCTTTAAATTTAGGAAACTGGTCTTCAATCATACTTACATTGATTGCTTCATTTTTTGTAATAAAAGGTATGTTGCCTGAAACTATGACCATGAATATATTTGACGATGGAAAATTTGTACCTACAAGCGTTTCGTCAATGAATGTATTCTATGCGGTCTGTATAGGACTTTCTGTAGGTGCATTAATTTCCTCTATCACCGAATATTATACTGGTCTTGGTAAGACTCCAGTAATGAATATAGTAAAACAATCAGCAACGGGTGCTGCAACCAATATCATCGCAGGTCTTGCAACGGGTATGATGTCAACAGCTATGCCCGTAATCTTATTTGCTATGGCTATTTGGGGTGCTTATGAGCTTTCTGGTTTCTACGGTGTGGCTATCGCTGCTTCTGGTATGATGGCTACAACAGCCATGCAGTTGGCTATCGATGCTTTTGGGCCTATCGCAGACAATGCTGGTGGTATCGCAGAAATGAGCGAACTACCTAAAGAAGTAAGATCTCGAACAGATATTTTAGATTCTGTAGGAAACACAACAGCTGCCATTGGTAAGGGTTTTGCGATTGCATCTGCCGCTTTGACGGCATTGGCGTTATTTGCAGCCTATGTCACATTTACAGGTATTAATGGTATTAATATATTCAATGCAAAAGTTCTTGCTGCCTTATTCATAGGTGGTATGATTCCAGTGGTATTCTCAGCCTTTGCGATGAGTGCCGTGGGAAGAGCCGCTATGGACATGGTGAACGAAGTTAGAAGACAATTCAGAGAAATACCAGGTATAATGGACGGAACAGGAAAACCTGATTACAGCCGTTGCGTAGAAATATCTACACAAGCTGCATTGCGCGAAATGATGATGCCAGGAGCTATAACCATTATCACTCCTATCCTTGTAGGATTTATCATGGGAGCTGAATCTTTGGGTGGTTATATGGCCGGTGTTACTGTTTCTGGTGTTATGTGGGCTATTTTCCAATCGAATGCTGGTGGTGCTTGGGACAATGCTAAGAAATCATTTGAAAAAGGTGTAGAAATTAATGGAAAAATTGAATACAAAGGCTCTGAAGCTCATAAGGCAGCTGTAACGGGTGATACCGTTGGAGATCCATTCAAAGATACTTCTGGACCATCTATGAATATTCTTAATCAAATTAACTTGTTTAGTGGGATTGGCAATTGCACCTATATTAGGGCAAATGGCGGGTCACGGTCACACTTCTACCAAGGTTGAAAAAGAAGCAAAGACTATCACTTATCAACCAACAAAAGCGATACCCGCAATAAAATAAATTAATCATTATTGATTAGAAAAGGGGCTGCAAGCAATTGTAGCCCTTTTTTATTTATAAAAAAAAGAAATATTTATTAAAATCACATAAATATTAGGCTTTCGATATTTAATATGTAAATTAAATCTATTTGGCAAATTTACCTCCTATATATTTTTAGTTTTTTGATTCAAGTCAAATTATTTTTCTCATTTTATGCAAAATTATATTTTCAGCAATATAACATTTTGATTTTTCTTTCGTTTATCTATAAAATGTTATTTTTATTTTGTGACTTAATCGTCAAGTTAGCGTATAAATAACACTAAGCAGCAGTAAAATCTTTACCCATATCCTTAATTTTTAAAATTTAAATAATAGATAGAACACATCCCAATGAGAAAAGTACTAATGGCGTTTGCCTTAATTTTAACTTCAAGTTTATTCATCAACGCCCAAGAAATCGCAACAAACCCTAAATTCATCATTTTCACCGACCTAAGCTCTCATTTCAAAGGTAATCAAGCATTGAATCTTGGATTTCAAAGAAATTTTGGAACTACTTCTATTGCTGCTGAAGCTAATTACTATTATGGCTATAGCTTTTCAAATAGTGAAGCAAGTGCAAAAAAGAACAATACAAAATTGAACACGGCTGACAGAAATTTAGGTTTAGCTGTAACTTACAAAAAGGTGTTCGCTGATAAATCATCTTTCAACACCATCAAACAATTTTATATCGGAGGAAAACTAGGGCTTAACAAACTGAACTATGTCCACACTCAATTGATCCCTAACAATCTCAAAAGTGCAGAAACTCCACAAGATGTTTGCAATTGCACAGAGAAAGAGAACAATCTATACTCTACTTCTAATACCAGAACTGACGCAACGGTACAGTTTGGCTATCAAAGTGTTTTAAAAAATGGTTTATTCTACGACCTTTCACTAGGTACTGGGTTGGCTATGAACTTTGCAGACATTACTTCTGGGTCGAATTATACCAATAATTATTGTGCAATTACTGATACATATAACTATACCCAAAATAAAGGAAATGCTTGGGAGAAAAACATGGCATTGAACAACAATGGTGCCCCAGGATTTTCACCAATCTTTTTAACCCAAGTATCGATTAAAATCGGTTGGGCAACATCTAGGCAAAAAAATTAATTACCTTTGCGGGATGTTAGATAATCCGATAAAGAAAGACATCCGAAGCCTAGATTTAGAAACTTTGAAGGAAGCCTTAAAAGAACAAGGTCATCCATCATTCAGAGCCACGCAAATTTTGGAGTGGATTTGGGCTAAAGGAACGAGAAATTTTTCAGAAATGAGCAATTTGCCACTTTCCATCAGGGAGTGGCTTTCTTCATTTTATACTATAAATAATTTTAGCCTAGATTTCCAACAAATAAGTCAAGACGGAACGATAAAGTCGCGTCTGGCGCTTCATGATGGCGAAAAAATAGAAACCGTTTTGATTCCAGTTCCGGATGACAAAAGATTTACGGTCTGCGTTTCTACTCAAGTGGGTTGCAGCTTGACTTGTAGTTTTTGTGCGACGGGAAGAATGGGCAGAATCCGTAATTTAGACCATTCGGAGATATACGATCAAGTAGTCTATTCTAATCAATTAAGTCTAGAAAAATACGGTCATCCCATCACCAATATCGTGTACATGGGCATGGGAGAACCTTTGCTGAATTATTCGAACGTCATGCAAAGCATAGATAAAATTACCCACCCAAAACTCGGCCTTGGGATGTCTCCTAGACGAATAACGATCTCTACAGCTGGAATCGCCAAGATGATAAAAAAACTGGCAGATGATCAAACCAAATCTAAGTTGGCTCTTTCTCTACACGCTGCATCGGACGAAAAAAGGAATACCATCATGCCAATAAATGAGCACAACAATCTAGCAGCTTTATTGGAGGCCCTTACCTATTTTTATGATAAAACTAAAAATAGAATTACCTATGAGTATATCGCTTTTGAGGGATTCAATGACAATATCGAAGATGCCAATCTCCTAGCAAAATTATGTCGTAAATTTCCAGTTAAAGTTAATATCATTGAGTACAATTCTATTGGTTTGGGAACTTTTGAAAAGTCAAGCAAATATAGATTAAACCAATTTATGCAAACTCTGGTCAATCTTGGCGTAGATGTCACAGTGCGTAAAAGCCGCGGCAAAGATATTGATGCTGCATGCGGTCAGCTTGCCAATAAAGCTTAAATAAATCTATTGGCATTTAGCCTCCAACGGAAATTTAAGCCCTTTGTAGTTTTTCAGAATTACTTTTATCGAACCAACTGAAACGGGAGATTCAATGAGCAATGGGATTTTATTTTTGTCATTTGAAACGAACACATTTAACTGGTCTGATTCTTTAAAAACGGAACCTTTTACGACCTGTGGGGAGAAGTGAAATGTATTGTATTTTCCGAGCTCCTTAATATCCTTTTTCATCTTATTCCCTAAATATTTTACATTTAGTTTCCAATTTTCATCATCCAAAAACACCTTAACTGGGAATTTTTCACCATTGCCCATCTGGCTAAAATCAAAATTTCTCGTATAATAAATTGATGAGAGTACATCGTGCATGCACTGTTCTATATCGAATGTTTTGGTTTGAGTTTCAGTTTTACTTTTACCTTTTATCGACTCACAAGTTTTCCCTTCTTGATTAAATTTCACCTGATTATACATGGTAAATTTGCCTTCCCTTACATCTCGAGTAAACCTCTTTGGCAATAGCGTCTGCTTATCAATAATGGTCTCATAATAATCTTGTACTTTGAAAAACCATTCGTAAGACTTGTAGGTATAACCTCGTGCTGAAATTTTATAATCGCTGCCCAAATCTTCGACCTTGAATACAACTTCGCCTGCGGAGAGCCATATCATGCCCCAATTGTAATAAACTTTATAAATCAGCTCCTCACCCCCTTGAAATGTACTATTTTGAACATCACATCGGCTCTCTAGATTGGAGTTTGCAGTAGTTTCTATTCTACCAGAATTCGTCGGGTTCAAACAGAAGCTCAAGATAAAGAGTGAGACACTAAGCCAGTTATTCATTTTTCTAATTTTAAATTAACAATTTTGATTAATACAAAACTATACTTAAAATATCATACAACAGTGTTACCAAATACAAAATTATGAAAATATTAACGTATTAAAATCTTCAAATCCGTATAACATATATTGTAAAAATAGGAATATAGCCCATTATTTATGCCGTTTCATTATTTTAATTCTCAAATCCGGCTTAATGGACAAAAAGTAGGCTAAAAAAGGCTAAAACCTGTATAAACACTAGCTTTGCGGCAAATCAAAGGTCATGAATAAAAAAAGTGCTTTTATTGTGGGAGCAGATTTACAAAGAAAAATGGTATAAAAAGTGGTGTTCAACTTTATAAATGCTATAATTGTAATCGTCAGTTTATAGGAGGAGATCGGATTAATAGTTCAAATTTGTGGAAAGAATATTCTATTGGAAAACAAACTTACAGTCAATTAGCGTCCAAATATAAATGCTCCATTAAGACTATTCAAAGAAAACTGGATGGTTATAGGATAATTGAAGTTAAAAAGGAAGTTCGCGAAGTTATTGTTCTAATGGATACTACATATTGGGGAAAAGCTTAGGAGTCATGTTATTTAAAGATGCCATAACAAAGGAAAATCTTCTCAAATATTATGTAAAGACAGAAACAAACCAACTCTATGTTCAAGGTATAGAAGAATTGAAGTCAAAGGGGTACAAGATACTTGGAATCGTTTGCGATGGCAGGAAAGGGCTCATTCAAGCTTTCAAAGATATACCTGTGCAAATGTGCCAATTTCATCAGTCAGCAATTATACGTAGATACTTAACCAAAAGGCCTAAATTGCAAGCGGGGATGGAACTAATGGACGTGCTAAACCTAATGAAACAAACGGACAAGGAGTCGTTTGTAGGAGCTTTGAATCTGTGGTATGATAAATGGGAGCAGTTTTTAAAAGAACGAACAATCAATGAAACAACACATAAATCCTTCTATACACATAAAAAAACTAAGATCAGCCTATAGAAGTATAAAGACGAATCTGCCCTGGCTATTTACTTGGTATGATAACTTTGAGCTAAAAATACCAAATACAACCAATGCCATAGATGGTCATTTTGCAGACCTGAAAAACAAGTTGAGAAATCATAATGGCCTTTCACTAACGCGAAAGAAGAAGTTTATTGATGGGTTTTTGAAGGCATAAAGTTCTCTAAAAATATCAATGGGCTAAGAAATGACACCTTAACCCATCAACAAGACTTTTTTCTTCGAACATCTATTTTATCCCTGGCAGGTTGCTCCCCAGCAGAGCCTACTTCCGTTTATTTAGACAATAGCAAAAGTATCTGAAATTGCAACAATATTGACAAATAAGAGAAAATAAATAGCCTACTTTTTGTCCATTACAAACTATCATCTATCAAAATAGCCTACTTTTTGTCCATTATACCTCAAATCCTATCTCTTTATTTGTCTTAAAGAATTAGCTAAAAAAGGTTTGTTATACCCATAAAAAGCACAACAAACCTTTCTTTATGTATTAACTTTATAAAACCTTCTAAAGGATCTGCAGATAAATTAGTGTTTTATCATAGCATTAAATACAGATTCATTTATGGTAAGAGGATACTTTTCTTTTAGCTCTTGGATCCACTCTTTCTCAAGGAACTCTTGATAATCCGCGATATAATATCCTCGGGCTTCATTTAATGTTTTCCCAGTTTTAGGCGTGATGCTGGCAATTTTATGGAAATGAGATGTTTTTGAGGTCTCATTTTTCTTAACTGCGTCTTGTGCATTCACCTTCCATTCCATACCAAAAAGTTCTTGAGGATTTGATTTTTCTACCGTCTTTTCTTCCACGGTAATGAACTGTTTGTCCTTTTTATTCAGTTTTTTGTTGGTCTTTGCCCAAGTATTTTCATTAAAATATTTAACCGCTTTTGCAATCACTTTATCATCCAAAGAGTTTATTACTATGGTCTGTACCTTGGCTCTTTCGTCCCACATGTACTTGCCCTTGTTCGCTTCATAAAACTTCTCTAAACCAACGGTATCTTGTGAAGCTTTGTCCCAAACCTTGTTTTTGGTAATTTCAAAAAGCAAAATTCCCTCTTCATACTCTCTCATTAAAGCCTTAAATTCAGGATATTTTTTCTCGAGATTTCCTTCTTCGTACTTTAGACAAGCCTCCGAAACCATATCTTTGAATATCTTGTTGGCAACGATCAAATTGGAAGAATCTGACGCCATCATCAGTCTTTTTCTTTGGTTTCTCATCAAAAATTCATCAAAGTCCGCTGTAGAATAATTTTTTCCACCTAAAGTAAATAGCTGTTTAGGTTCTAGGCCTGTAGTTGGTCGCCATTTATAAGTTGTAAATTCTTCATTGAAAGTCCCAATATGCTGTTGAAGATTTGAATTATTTACTTGATAATTCCCTTCTTTGAGTAATCTATCGATCATGGCCTGCTTTGCGATTTCTATACGGCTATCATTGCCGATCATATTCTGTAGCCTTGATTTTACTTTAGAGATATCGTCCAATTCCTTTTTTGATACCCTCTTTATGATGTGCCACCCGATCCTAGATTGTATAGGTGCAGAAATATCTCCATCTTTAACAAGAGCAAAAACAGCATCTTCAAAAGCCTTTTCATATCGATTTATCGTGACGATACCAAGATTGCCATCACGTCCCATCGTCGCTTGGTCCTCTGAGCTTTTAACTGCCTCGCTCCAAGTAATTTTATCCATACGCAATATATTATAAAGGGAGTCAACTTTTGCCTTTGCGTTAGGAATTGGATCTTTGTCCGTAGTTCGAACTAGGATATGGGATACCTCCATCTCTCCTCTAGCCTTTCTCTTATTGAGAATTTTTACGAGATGATATCCCATCGGTGATAATGTCACTTGACTTACTTGCCCGATCGGAGTGTTGTACACTGCATTTTCAAAAGCATAAAACCCATTAGGCAATATGGCAGTTAAAAAACCAATATACCCACTTCCCGCCTTGGTGTTGTCGTCTTCTGAAAGTTCCTTTGAAAGTATTTCCCACCTTTCACCTTTGTCCAATCTTGCTTTGATTTTAGATATTTTATCGAAAGCTTCCAAAGAATCCTTGGTTGTATTGCCTTTTATTTTTACTAGGATGTGGGAAACTTCTATATCCTGTTTCAACCTATCATGCAATTCTGCTACCAATTTGTCATTCACTTCTTTATCTGAAAGATAAGACTCTGAAAGCTGTCTTCGGTACCCTTCTAGTTCTTTTTGCAAAGCTGAAATGGTATCCAACCGCATGTCTTTTGCTGCGGCTACCTTCATTTTGAATTTTGTATAAAGGTCTAAGTATTCTCTAAGAGAACTCTGAGAAAAATCTGCGCTCTTACCATTGGTTTTCTTGTAAATGTATTCAAATTCAGAAGCCATGACATCTGTATTGGCCACTCTGAATAAAACTGGATCCGTTTGCGCTTTTAAAACAGAAGAAAAAATAGAGAAATATATGAAAAATTGAAGAGCTATTCTATATTTCATGATAATTTGAAATTAATAATTTTGATAAAAAAATAAATGCAAAAATAATCAAACTTTTTTATATTATATATTTTATTAATTTATATTTTAATCGTCTATATAAACCCTTCTAATTCTAGGAGAAATACCTGTCAATACCTCATATGGAATCGTATCCAAAGCTTTAGCAAGGTTATCTATTGGATACTCTTTATTAAAAATGATGACTTCATCGTCCAACTGAACATTGGGAATATCAGAAACATCGATCATGCACATATCCATACAAATACTGCCAATTATTGGGGCCTTCTTCCCTTTCACCATTACTGAAAAACTACCATTTCCAGCGTGTCGCAAAAGACCGTCACCATAGCCGATTCCAATCGTGGCTATCCTTGAATCTCTGCTAAGTACGCCGCGGCGACTGTACCCAATCGTTGTTCCCGTAGGATAATCTCGGATTTGGCTGATAAAGGTTTTTAGTTGGTGAGCGGGCTCCAAGAGACAATTAATCTTTGGATTTCCATCGATGCCATACAACCCTATCCCAATCCTTACCAAATCAAAATGCAAGTCAGGGAAAAGCGAAATTCCACCTGAATTCAGAAGGTGCTTTAATGTTTTATATCCTAAAAAAGCCTCCATAGAATCACAAATTTCTTTAAAAATGCGCCCTTGTTCGTTCGTATAATCCACGTGTTCTGGTTCTGAGCTGGCAGCCAGATGGGACATAATACCAATGACCTTTATTTCTTCTTTGTACTTAAACAATGAGCCTTGGATCGTCAGGATATCGTTTTGGACGAATCCCAAACGGTGCATCCCCGTATCAAATTTGAGATGAATAGGATAATTTCTGCTTTTTTTAAGTTTTAAAAACTCTCCCAATGCCTCAAGTTGATAAATGCTAAAAATCTCTGGTTCCAAGTAATTTTGAGCCATCGAATCAAATTGATCCACGCCTACATTAAGGACTAAAATGGGCAATGTGATGCCGTTTTGACGGAGTTCTATTCCTTCATCAATAAATGCGACCCCGAGATAATCTACGAGCGAATATTGTAAAAATTTCGCCAGTTCAACCAAACCCGAACCATATGATCCTGATTTAACCATTACCATAGATTTGGTCTGTGCAGGAATAAAAGAAGCAAATACCCTAAGATTATGTCCAATGGAGTGTAAGTCGATTTCGAGAACTGATTGATGCGTTTTTTGAGCCAAAGAATCAGCAACTTTAGACAGTTGATAATCGTGAGCCCCTTTTATCAAGATTCCCTCCTGCTTTATTCCTTGCAAAATCGAACTATCCAATAAATCTTGAACGGTAGAAAAATTCATTGTCTCAATTCGCTTATCTAAGACTTTGCCGACCCAAGGATAGTCTTTTCCAATAAAAATAAGCCGCGAAAATCCGTGTTTTAATATTAATGCACCAATTTCACAATAAAGTGCATCCTTTTCTCGGGTGTCCTCCTCAAAATCCCCTAGAATTATAGTTCTCTTGTCCTTAGTACAAAAATTATCAAACGAGTTTAATGCCAAACGAAATGAAATCAAATCGGCGCTATACGCATCGTTCAATATCTGGCAACCCCGCTTCCCTTCCAGTTTTTCTAATCTAGCTGACAATTGGAACAAATCATCGATCCGGGTACTTAATGCCTTGGGATTGACACCAAGATAAGCGGCTGTTACAGCAACTTGGCACAGATTTTCAACATAAATTTCATCCCTATTTGAAATGCATAAATCGTAATTTTTTGAGTTAAAATCAAATTTGATATGACGTTCATTTGCTTCATTTTCTACCAAATCAATATTAACATTGCCATGACCATTTAGGCTCCAAGTAAGAGCTGGTGCATGGCTTTCACTGGCTATCTTCGATGCCAATGTTTCAGCATCAGCATTGTATATCACCAATTTTGCCTCTTGAAATAATTTGTATTTCTCCTTAAATTTTTGATCCAATGAATCAAACCCATCGTTGTGCGCTGTGCCTAGATTAGTAAAAATTCCGATTTCAGGTTTTATCATGGCTTCTAGGTATTCCATTTCATTAATGGTAGAAATACCCGCCTCTATGATAGCTACTGTATGGTGTTTTTGGATTTGTAAAACAGATAAGGCCACCCCAATCTGTGAATTGTATGATTTTGGGCTACGAAACACCGCATAATCATCTTTAAGTACTCGATAAAGCCATTCTTTGACGATGGTTTTACCATTGCTTCCAGTTATCCCAATAACTTTAGCCTGTACCTGTTTCCTATGGTAGGCAGCTAAGGACTGAAGTGCTTTGAGGGTATCGTTGACGACAATAAAACAATTTTTCAATAAATTTTCAGGTGGCAATTTTTCTACCACAAAATTTTTAACACCGGCTTCGATCATTGAAGAAATAAAATGATGTCCATCGTGTTTCGGCCCTTTGATGGCAAAAAAAGGATATTGTCGTTGATAAGTTTATTTCTGCTATCGGTGACTAAGTAAAATCCTTCATCCGTGGGAAAATCTCCGGCCGCTGTTCCGCCCACTGCGGCTACAATTTGTTCAATATTATACTTTATGAGCATATTGCCAAAATTTCAGATTGATTCCAGACATGAAACAAATTTAACCTTTATTTTTTTCTAATCCTATTGATTCCCGCTTCTGCCTTTTGATGCAAGCCATTGGCGTATTCGGATGGCTCCATTTCCAAGCATTTTTCATAATAAGAAACTGCCTTATCATATTTTTTTTGATCCTCATAAATATTTCCAATGGACAAGGCGGATCGGCATGCAAAATATGCTGGATTATTTTCTCCCATTTCGATTACCTTTTCATAGGTTTCGATGGCATCGTGATAGTTTTTAAGCATTTGGTAAGAACGACCTAGCCTGTAATTAAATTCTAATAAATACTCTTTGTCCTCAAAGATGATGTTGGAGGCATTGATAAGCGTGCGATGGGCTTGGATAGCATATCCTCCATCAGACAAGAGTCTGGCCTTGAGCAATTCTATATGTGGTACTTTTGCTTTTTGGGCTTCAAAAAATGCACTTTTATCTTCGTCGGTCTCGTTAGCACCCTTTTGAATGCACTTTTGCATACAGCGAAAATAGCTTTGGTTATTATTTTTTAAAATTCCAATCCAACCAAGTTTTTGAAAAGCTTCTTTGATGTAATTTTCTCCTTTGAAATTTTGCAGAAATACTTGAATATTTTTCTCAGCACTAAGATCCAATTTTTTAAGCTTGACCATACCTTCTAATAAATCTAAATAATAAAAAGGTAGAAACTCCTGTGATTTAGGTCTTTGTTTGAGAATGCGAATGGCCTCCTCATTTCGTCCCGTCCTAGATGCAATATTGGCTAAGGCAAAATTAGCCAAAGGGTTCGTTTTGTGATTCAATGAGCTTGTCGAGACTATACTCCAAGCTGATTCTGGGCTATTTTGAAGATAGAGCATCATAAATGCAAACATGACTACCGTTTCTAATTCAAAAATCTTCTCCTTGTTTTGTGCTTGATTTAGAGCCAGTTGTATTTCTTGAATTCCTTGGTCTATGGTCCCCGTAATGCCTATGATATTAGAAAGCCACTTATAGTTGGATGGAATGGTACCAATGAGGGCATGCATGACACCCAAGCTTTTTTTATTGGGCATAAAATTCGGAAAATCATTTTCATTTTGATTGAGTAAGGAATAAGCCTTGCGGATGTCTAGCGCGGCAGAGGTTTTTTCATTAAATTTCAATTTTACCAAAGCCCAATGTAAATAAATATCTGCTTGACAAAACTTGTAATATGGGGAATTTTCATTGCCTTTCCTGATCATTTTCAGGCGAATGTCCTTTTTATTTTTTAACAATTGGTAGGTGGTTCGTTCCTCCCCAATAAAAAGGTTAAAGAAATCTATATAATCTTCGATGAAATAAACGAGCATATTATTGGGCTCTTGCTTCTTCATCTCATCTACAACTTTCAACGCATTATTAAGTTGAAGGCTGGTGGCATACTGATATCCTTGTATTGCTCGAGGCGTCCACTCGAATACCTGCTGACCCATGGTTGTTTGTAACCAAAAGGAAATAATGCCTACGATAAAAAATCTAAAGTTCACCAATATTTATTCTATAACATTATTCAATTAGCGAAGAAAATCATTTTAAAAAAAAACCCTACAAAGCAAACGGGCTTTATAGGGTTAATTATATTTTTAAGGGAAGAAAAAAATTTCTATTAAATCTTATTCTTCAACTTCTTCGGCAATCGTCGCCTTTTCTATAACTTCTTGATCGTGCAATGCATTGGAATCAATCAGGATTCTTCCACAGTTTTCGCACACTATAATTTTCTTAGAAAGCGAAATATCTACCTGGATTTGTGGTGGAATTTGGTTAAAGCATCCTCCACATGAATCTCTCTCTACAGTCACAACTGCCAAGCCATTGCGATAACTTCTTCTCACGCGATCGTAAGCGAAAAGCAACCTGTCCTCAACTTTCTTTCTTGCTTTATCTGAAAGCTTAGCTAACTTATCCTCTTCCTTTTCGGTTTTTTCGATGATTTTAGCAAGTTCTACTTTCTTATTGTCAAGTTCTTTTTGCTTTGCATCAAATTTCTTTTGTGCTATCTCCAGTGCATCCGTCTTTCCATGAATTCCTCCTTTTGCATCACGAATTTTCTTTTCAGAAAGTTGAATTTCCAATTTTTGAAGTTCAATTTCTTTCGTCAATGCCTCGTATTCACGATTATTTTTGACCGTATCCAATTGCTTATTGTATCTCAATATCAATGCTTCGGCATCCTTAATATTGTGATTATGCTTGGCGATATCCGTGTCGATATCTTTCAATCCAGTACTCAAATTTTCAATCCTAGTAGAAATACCAACTATTTCATCCTCAAGATCGCTTACTTCCATAGGAAGTTCCCCTTTTAATACTTTGATTTGGTCTATTTGAGAGTCGATTTGTTGTAATTCGTATAATGTGCTTAATTTCTCAGCTATACTTATTTCTTTTTTTGCCATAAAATCTAATAATGATAATTAATCGGATTGGTAATATGCTTAGTCAAATAAACTGCAAAATTAGGTAATTTATTTCTAATTATATCATAAAATAATTCTATGGTGAATTGTTCGCTTTCAAAATGCCCCATATCCACCAAAGTTATTTGATTATTTGCTTCAAAAAATTCGTGATATTTAATATCCGCAGTTAAAAAAATATCGGCCCCTTTTTCTATTGCTGCCTTTATTAAAAAAGCTCCAGAACCGCCGCACAATGCTACTTTCTGTACATTTTGCTTGAGAATCTTTGTATGCCGCAAAACCGAAACATCGAATGTATTTTTTACATTTTGAAGAAACAAATCTATAGAAATTGTAGTCGGAAAAGTACCGATTAGACCCGCACCAATATTTGGAAGTTTTTCAACTAAAATACTTGTATTCTCAAGGCCAAGTTTTGCTGCTATCTTTTGATTTACACCATTTAAAAGGACATTATCCAGATTGGTATGGGCCGCATAAATGGCAATATTGTTTTGAATAGCCTTGATGACAACCCTTTCAACATAATGATTTCCATTAATTTTCCTTAATCCACCAAAAATGATGGGATGATGCGCAACTATCAAATTGCATCCCAATTCTATGGCTTCATCCACGACCGATTCCAAACTATCCAAGCATATTAAAATCCCCGTCACTTCTTGCTCCTCATGACCTAAAATCAACCCAGCATTGTCATAAGACTCCTGCAAGTTCAACGGAGCGATATCCTCCAGCAAACGACATATATCCTTTACCAAAACTTTCGTCATGATCCTAGTTTAAGTTTTTCAATAATACTAGAGGACGAATGCCCCTCAATGAATGGAATCGTAAGAACTTTTCCACCTTGAGATAAAACCCAGTCTGACCCAACGATGGAGTTCGGAAGATAATCTCCCCCTTTGACCAGTATGTCAGGATTAACTGATTTAATCAATTCTAGCGGAGTATCGGTATCAAAAACCATTATATAATCTACAAAACTCAAGCACGCCAATTGAAAAATGCGATTAGAAATATTATGAATTGGCCTAGCTTCCCCTTTCAATCTCTTGACGGAAGCATCGCTGTTTAGCCCAATAATCAACACCTCCCCTAATTCCGCTGCAGCTCTTAAGTAAGACAAATGCCCTGGGTGTAAAACGTCAAAACAGCCATTGGTGAAAACGACTTTTTGACCCAGCTGTTTGACTTTTTGAACTACGATTCCTCCTTCACTTTCAGTAAGCAGTTTTGTATCAATAGAATCTTTTGAAGTTCTCAAAATAAAAGTATTGGAGTTGAATTAATCTTTAGCAATTTCTTCTTCTGCATCTAGCAAAAGATGGCTTAGTTCGACTTTCTTTTTATTAATTAAGGGTAAGCTGATGAAGGCTATAATTCCCATCAAGGTACAATAACCAATTTGGATCGTAAAAAACTGAATATTGGCAAAAGAAAAGGCATCAGAAGGGGCAATATTATAAAATCCCAATCCTATAATAACCAAGGCGTGAAATGTACCCATGCCACCTGGCGAAGGAAGTATAACGCCTAATGTACCGAGTACGGCGACCACCATAGCTTGAGACATATTGAGGTGTTCTGTCGGTTTAAACGAAAAAAAACAAAAATAAGTCATCAAGTAAAACATTATCCAAATGAATATCGTATGGCCTAAAAACAACCACGGGTTCTCTACTTTTTTCACAGATTTTATTCCTTCAGAAAAACCACTAACTAAAGACCCTACTTTATCATACAATTTCATTTGCTTTATTCTATTTTTGAAAAAGTAAAGCAAGAAAAGTCCTAGCACAAAAATCACAAATCCCCCGACAAAAAATATGGTAATCGAGTCCCCTTGCTCCAATTTTTTCTCAATATTTTCCTTTAAAAACTTTAAAAGTGTGTCGTACTCAAAAAATAAGGTAAGCAAGACGAATAAAAACATGCAAATTATATCCAATAATCTATCGACAAAAATGGTTCCCAAAATCTTTCGAGTGCTTGCATTTTCATATTTAGCCAGCGCGGTTCCTCTAGCGATTTCCCCGATTCGAGGAAGTGCCAAATTCGCAAAATAGCCAATCATCAGGGTATGAAACGAATTGGCCAACTTAGGTTCAATTCCTAATGGTTTTAACAACATATTCCAGCGCATGGCCCTAGAAATATTACTCAATGTAAACATAACCATCACGAGGATAAGGTAAAATACGTTGACGGATTTGAAGTCTGCTATCAACTTATCCATCAAGCTGCACTGGGCCTCTGGTATTCCTTTTAGAGCACACTCCGCTAGGAATGCTTTGTTTTGTTGTTGAAATATTAGATACAATAAAAACAGACCGAAAACCAAGAAAAACAAGATTTTTAAGGCTTGTTTGATAAAATTTGACATTTTATTTTTTTAAAATTACTCGGACAAAGGTAAACAGTTTCTTCCAAAAAAAAAGCAGCTCCTGTTAAAAGCTGCTTTTAGATATTTATTGATAAAAGATTTTTATTTTTCTTTCACTACTTTGTGGATAGACTTGCCATAATCATCCTGAACCTCTACATAAAAGACCCCAGTCGGCCATTGGGAAGCTTCTACCGTCAATATGGATTCACCCTCTACATCACTGAATTTTTGATCGGAGACACACTTCCCATCAACTTGAAATGCTTTAACAACAATAGTTCTACTGCTATTAGGTATTTGGATATTGATTTTATCTTGAACAGGGTTTGGATATAAGGTGATTTTTCTAGCTTTACCTTGGATTTTTGCAGTCGCGATTTTTGAAAATTCTCCCTTGCCGTTAATGTCTTTATGCTCTAGTCGATAGTAGTAAAGAACGCCCTTTTCTGCTTTTTTGTCTTCAAACAAATATTTCTGTTCTGATATAGAATTTCTTCCCTTCGACTCAACCCACGCAATATTTTCAAACTTAATACCATCTTTACTTCTTTGCAAATTAAATCCTACATTGTTCAATTCATCACTAGTGGTCCAGTTACAGAATATTGATTCAGTAGAAGCTTTTGCCTCAAAAGATTTTAATGTAATTGGTAATAAATTCAAAAGAGTTTGGGTACAAACATTTAGACACCATGAAGACAATTGTCCTCCGTCACCACTTCCATTGTCAGCTATTCGAATAGTCCAAGACCCTGCAGCTGTTAGCCCATTGAATATATTAAGTGTATTATTAGGCTGATAGATCAAACCACCGACAGGAGGGCAAGGAATACTGCTATAAGTTAGGGATGATTGAGAGTCAAAGCCAAGATTAAAATTGACGGTTGAGTTACAAATACGCGTGATTAAATTTGCTGAAGCCCCCGTTGGCCCGATAAGGAAAAATGACAAGTCGCTAATGTAAGTATGGGTTCCAGTCACATTGCAAATATTTACATCTGAAACATTACCCGACAGGGTGATATTACTAGAGGTCGAGACCGTAATATTGGCGGAAGTACCAATCGCTGCAACTGTATTATTTGTAACCTGCTGACAAGTTGAACTTACACCATTGGATATAGTAAATGAGCCAGGATTTACATCGTAAAATATATTATTACTACAAGAAACCAATATATAGGTATTCGCTGAGATTACATTTGGGGCTGTGATTACTTGTGACCCATCATTAGGAGTATCATTGGCTAATATAGCCCATGAATTTCCTCCGTCCGTTGAGATCGAAATGTCAACATTTGCACAGTTTATTGGTGCAGCGGTTGTTCCTGCAACGTTCCATGTTATGGTTTGATTGGTACCAGGCGTCCAATTGACTCCAGCTGAAGGAGAGGTCACGACAAATGGTCCAGCAGCCGCAACTGTGGTTACAGAAACATTGGTTTCGCTAAAACATCCAAAAGCCAACTGACCAGCAGGTGCTATAGGCTGATCCCTAACTACCACTCTAAAACCCATAGTACGAGACACACTTGGCAATACTTCCCATGTATTACCATTCGTTCCTGCCAATATGTCTGCTTGACGCGGGAAATGTCTGTAAGGTACAGTCACAGGCGAATAAGACCTAAACACGGGTCCCGCAGTTTGTCCTGACGTGGGAGCAGTAGCATAGCTCACTGAGCCTGCATTGGTTTGTTCCCAACAGTAAGTGATGGCGTCTCCATTGACATCGGAGCCATTAGCTGTCAAAACAAAAGGGGTTGAAATAGGAATCGAATAAGTAGTAGAAGGAACGGTCACGGTCGGTGCGGTATTCGTCATAGCCGTTGGAACAGCAGTAGAACAATCATTAGTCAGAACTTCTGCCATGATTTGGTCTAGCGATTTAAAAGAAAAATATGCATCGCTATTGCTTTGCACATTGGTAGGACTACAGATACCTGCATAGGCCATGATAGTAGATCCACTGCCTGGCTCTACGGCAGAAATGGTACTACCATTTCCACTACAACTGTTCTGATTGCTGCTGAATGTATGATTCCCTCCAAATTGATGTCCCATCTCATGTGCGACATAATCAATATCAAATTTGTCCCCAATCGGTTCACTTTGCCCAGTAACGCCTCCCGCTTTCAAACCAGCTGTACAAATACATCCCAAATAGGCGACACCACCTCCACCTGTACTAAACACATGCCCTATGTCGTAATTGGCTGTACCAATTTTTGTATCACATTCTGTTTGATTTTGGCCCAACATAGTACCTCCATCATTATTGGTATATGGATCTGCTGATGTCAAGCTGAATAGTACATTGGTATTGCTAACCATCGTCAGGCGGCATCCGATCTCCATGGTATAAACACCACTAACTCTATTCACTGACGTCGTGACCGCACTTGTCACCAAAGCAAGTGTTCCACCGTGGAAAGTAGAGTATTCATAGGTAGTCGCTATGGCCAATCTATAGTTTCTGAATTTGTTGCAGGCATTTGCTCTAAAATCCAAAACGGGTGATTCTTTTTCCTCTTTCTCTATTGAAGTGGTTGAGCAGATCCAAGGGGATTCCCTCAAGGTATTGTCCCGCTTGTCATAGACTTGGTAATATTCTGTTTCTCCTTTGTACATTGGCTCTATAAAGGACAATTTTCCTTTGTCGTATATCATACCATGGAATCCCGCTAAAGTATAATCCATGAATATTTTTCTGCTAGGATTTTCAACAGAAACTCCCATGAATGTCTTGATATCTGGATTCTGTGCCTGAAGGGCGTCTTCCATTATCTGTGTTTGTACTACGCTAAATACTTCAGAGCGATTGTCTGGCAAAGGTATTTCTATAAACAACTTGCTATCTTCGGCCAAGACCTCTCTTTCATGTGGAGCCCCATCGAGGACATCCTTGACCATGGGAAAATCAATCCCCACCAGACGATATTTCGTTGGTTTGACATATCTTACCTTGTTCTCTCTTTCCAAAGATTTAATATTCTTAATATCGAGCCAATAATCCTTATGGATAAACTTTTGAGCAATTGTAAAGGAACTTAAGGAGATGAGTATAGTTGCAAAAATTATTTTCTTAATGGATAGAAAATTCATTTACCAAATTTTTTAAAAACTTAACAATTTAAAAGAAAAAAAAGCGAGGACAAAACTAAATAGAATGTTTTTATAATACGCAAGATTTCTACATTTATTTCTAAGAATTTATAAAAATTTTCAAAATGTTAATTGAGCATTTATTAAATATTCGTACCCGTTACAAGCAAATTCAAATTTTAAATAAATTTAATTTCGTTTACAAACAAACAATTCACTCTTTTCAAAATAAATAATATGAAATAGTCCTGAAAATTACATTTACTTATTGATAAAGAGGAAATCCTTTCATGAATTCATGAATTTCGCCTGCTACCTTCTTTTGAGTGTCTGAATTATTCACATTTGTTAAAACTTCGTCAATCCACTCTACAACTTTGATCGATTCTGCCTCTTTGAAGCCCCTCGATGTGATCGCTGGGCTTCCTATTCGGATACCCGATGTTACCAATGGGCTTTGGTCGTCAAATGGAACCATATTTTTATTCACAGTCAGTTCAGCGGCTACGAGGGCTTGTTCGGCTACTTTTCCTGTCAACCCTTTAGACCGCAGATCTATGAGCATGAGGTGATTATCGGTGCCTCCTGACACCACACCATATCCTTTGTTCATTAATGCCTCGCACATGACCTGAGCATTCTTCTTCACTTGGACTTGGTACTCTGCAAAGCTCGGCTTCAATGCCTCACCAAATGCTACCGCCTTAGCAGCTATAACGTGCTCTAGCGGTCCTCCTTGCATACCTGGGAATACCCCACTGTTCAGTACTGCACTCATTTTGATTTTATTTCCCTTTTGCGTCAATCGACCCCAAGGATTATCTATATTTTTACCCATCATGATGATACCTCCCCGTGGTCCACGAAGCGTTTTGTGCGTTGTGGAAGTGATGATATGACAATGTGGCAATGGATCATTCAAAAGCTTTGCAGCAATCATCCCAGCTGGATGCGCGATATCCGCTAACAATAGTGCTCCCACTTCATCAGCTATACTCCTGAATGTTTCATAATCCCAATCTCTAGAATATGCCGACGCCCCACAAATGATCAATTTTGGCTTTTCACTCAAGGCCTTTTCACGAACTTTATTCATATCGATCCTGCCCGTCTCCTTCTCTACACCATAAAATACCGGACGATAAACTTTACCTGAGTAATTGACTGGTGACCCATGAGACAGATGTCCTCCATGCGACAAATCAAAGCCCAATACCATATCTCCAGGCTGCAAACACGCCAAAAATACAGCAGCATTTGCTTGAGCACCCGAATGTGGCTGCACGTTCGCATATTCTGCACCAAAAAGCTCCTTTAACCTGTCTATGGCCAATTGTTCGACCTGATCCACTACCTCACACCCGCCATAATATCGCGCTCCAGGATAGCCTTCCGCATACTTATTGGTAAGACAACTACCCATAGCACGGATGACTTCACTCGAAGTAAAATTCTCAGACGCTATAAGTTCAATTCCTCCTCGTTGACGAGCCAACTCTTTATCTATCAGATCAAATACCTTGTCCATATTTTTATTAATTTAACACAAATGTACGTTCTATCTTGGCTAGTTTTCTGATTCGAACTAAGATTTATTTGATTTTTTTGGGCGCCCCCTCTTCTCGTCCAAAAGCCGAGATCGGGTCGGGTCGTTCATGACTTCACTTCGTTTCGGTCTCGCCATTATATGCCGATACTGGGCTCGATACCTTTGTCATCGAGCCCATCATTGCCACCCCTGGCGCTTTTGCTAGGAGTTATTTGGAGTTTAAAATTATAGATTTAAACCTTGTACATACTGCTTCCTTGGATATAGTCGAATACCTTATCGTGTACCAAATATTGCACGGACTTGCCCTCTTTGAGCAAATTTCGAATATAAGTTGCCGAAAGATCTAGCAAAGGCGCTTCAAAAAACGACACGGTTTCAGGAAGGTTTATCACACCATCGACTACATTTGGGCGCTTATACACGTATATCGAATAATCTCTCAATATCACTTCATAGTTTTTCCATTTCTCGATGGTTGCTATGTTATCGCCGCCCATGATCAATACAAACTCATGGGTAGGAAATTTTTCTTTCAAGTAAGTCAATGTGTCGATGGTATAGGAGGGTTTGGGGAGTTTGAATTCCACGTCAGAGGTTCTCAATTTTGGATTGTCTTCAATGGCTATTTTTACCAAATGGAGCCTATCGTAGTCATTGGCCAACGTGGCCTTTTTTTTAAGGGGATTGTGCGGGGTCACCACGAACCATACTTGATCCAAATCGGTATGTGTGACCATATAATTGGCGATGATCAAATGCCCAATATGTATAGGATTGAACGAACCAAAGAATAATCCAATTTTCATCTCAAATTGGTTGATAATGTGGAGATTTATTCGTCACCTTCTTCAGCTGTACTTACCTCTGGCTGTGGGATCATAACCGGCATGACCAACATCAACAGATGCTCACCACTGCCCTGCTCGCCAGGGAACAAAAGTCCAGCTCTATTGGGAAGCCCCAACTCGAATTTAACCTCTTCGGTATCCATGACTCCTAGCATTTCTATCAAAAACTTGGAGTTAAAGCCCATGATCATTGGTTCTCCGTTAAATTGACAAGCCAATTGCTCCGCTGCTTCATTAGAAAAGTCGTTATCCTGACCAGCTATGGACATGCTGTCTTCTACGATGTTTAGAATCGCTTGATAAGTACTTTTGTTAGAATAAATAAATATCCTTTTTAGAGAATTCAGAAAATCCAATCGATTGATCACCAAAATATTGGGATTATTTTGAGGTATTACCACCGAATAATCTGGATAAGTAGCATCCATCAAACGGCAAGCAACCACAGTATTCTCACTCTCAAAAAACACAAAAGACGCGTTGAATCCGACAGAAATATTGCTATTGGCATCGATGGCATTTTTTACCAGAGCGACAGATTTTTTAGACAAAATGAATCGACCTTCGGCTTCGCCATCTTTTTCAAAAACGGTATATTTTACCAATTTGTGGGCATCTGTAGCTACGAAGTTTATGCAATTTTTTTGTATTTCAAACAATACACCCATCATCGCTGGCCTCACTTCATCGTTGGAGGTAGCGAATATAGTATAGTTGATGGCTCTCAAAATAAAATCTCCCTTAACTCTGATTCTTTCTACACCTTGTGGCTTTGGCATCTTAGGAAACAATGCTGGATCATTACATGCGACACGGTATTTTCCATATGCTGAAGTGATCTCGACGGATCTTTGCTCTTCGACGAATTCTAGAGTAATCGGCTGTGTAGGCAATGCCTTCAGCGTTTCTATCAATATTTTTGCATTCAAGGTAAGCTTAGCGTTTTCTTCTGCTTCTACATGAATGGTTGAAACGATATTGGTATCCCCATTGGTTGCAGATACGGTTAGCTTATTATCTTTTAGATCAAATAAGAAATCCTCCATAAGGGGATTAAATGAATTGGTACCAATAGAACCATAGGCTATTTGGCAGACCTTTAGCAAATCAGAAGAGGAAACTACGAATTTCATAATTGAAACTAATTTTTAGCGCATTCTTACCTAAAAAAATATTAGAATAATCCAGATCAAAAATTTTATAAATCCTTGAAATTCAATCATCCAATATGCGAAGTTATTGGCTTTTGACCTTATTTAATAGTATAATTATCTAAATTTTTTATTTGAATGTGTAAATACCTAGTAATTAATACTTTAGAATCAATCAATTACGTTCCCAAATTTTTCCAGTGTTAAAAACCGTCCCCTTAAACCAAGCTACTTTTTCGTTTTTTTGATTACAGATTGTAACCTCATAAAGCCTTAACGATTTTCCTTTATTAATCTCTAAACTTGTCGCTGTCAAAATATCATCGACCCGAATCGGCCTAAGATGATTGATAGATGTATCGATGGACACACATTGTTCTCCATATGAATTGGAAGCAAAGGCAAAAACACTATCTGCTAATGAAAAGCTAATACCTCCATGGCAAATCCCAAAACCATTGACCATCTCGGAGCGAACTTTCATAGATATACGCGCATAACCTGGTGCCGTTTCAAGAATCTCGATACCAAGCCATTGGCTGAATAAATCTCCTTCCATCATGGTATCTATTATCTCTCGGTGATTCATCATCGCTTTTAGTGGCATTTAAATCTATCAAATGGCTCTTGGCAATCTAGGCATTGATGGAGTGATTTGCAAGGAGTAGAACCAAATAGACTGATGAGTTTTGTATTTTCGCTATTACATCTTGGGCAACTTGGATTTTTTTCATTTTGGAAAAGCCCATTTTCATTTGGCATAAGTTTTTCTGGAGGTGCGATGCCATAATTTTTTAGTTTTTCTCTACCAACATCACTGATATCATCCGTCGTCCAAGCTGGTGAAAGTTGATATTTCACTTCGACGTTTTGATATCCTTTTTCTGCCATTGCTTTTTTAATATCGAATGCAATGATATCCATAGCGGGACAGCCGCTATACGTAGGCGATATAAAGATGATGATAGAATTTTCTTCTTGGACGATTTCTCTTAAAATGCCCAATTCTTCAATACTAATAACAGGAATTTCAGGATCAGTAACAGCCTCTAATACTTTCCTTATATCAGCATCTCGATTCATACTACCATTCACAATTCGGGTACATATTCTCCATATATTGCAGCTCTGCTAAGATATAGCCCAATTTCTCTGTGTGGTACCCTTTTTTACCAGAATAAATAGGTTTTTTAATTTCTGGAATCTTCAGCGTAGCCTCCTGCAATATACCATTTACATTGGCGTAATAAAGCTGCTCAAACTCCGTTGGGATCGCACAGATCCCATTGGAAGCAGCGTATTGGTCGGCTTCCGTGGAGACAAAAAAGTCGCAAGTATATTTATAAAGTTCATCCACACTATCTTGCAT
This sequence comes from Saprospiraceae bacterium, assembly GCA_016718505.1. Taxonomy (GTDB): domain Bacteria; phylum Bacteroidota; class Bacteroidia; order Chitinophagales; family Saprospiraceae; genus JADKKF01. Next base: position 105,015 of record JADKDE010000001.1, read on the forward strand.
TATGACATGGGATTCTTGTGTACCATCTCCGAGTCTGATGACCCATTCTGCACTAAATCTTTGGTGGTATTTTACCTCTTTTATGGATTTAACAGCTATTTCTGCCAACCTTTGATCACTGGATTCGCTCAATTTTTGAAGCAATAAAATGTGAAATTGATCGAATAAAAATTGTCTTGTAATGGTCGTACCCCAGTTGCCGTTTGGCATTTCTACGAGAAGCGAATTTCTGTATTTTCGAGCATCCCGATACATCAGAAAATCATCTTCTTTGAAATTTCCTCCTGTGGATTCAGAAAGATACTGATAATAAAGTCTCGACTGGCCCAACAAGTCTAGGGCGATATTACTGAGGGCAATGTCTTGCTCTAGTATCGGTCCGTGACCACACCACTCGCAAAGTTGCTGTCCTAGAATTAACGTATTATCGGCAATCTCAAGAACATAATGATGAAACAAATTCAAAGAATCCCAATTTTTCATTGTATCAAAAATAGTAAGGTGTTGATAAAAATATTTTACATGTTATTTACCTCATCTGGCAATACATAGAATGTTGGATGGCGATAAATTTTGTCAACTGCTGGTTCGAAAAATGCCTCTTTATCCTCGGGACTAGAAGCGACGATTTCTTTAGAAGGAACAACCCAGAGACTGATACCTTCTTGCCTTCGAGTATAGATATCTCTAGCATTTTCTAGAGCCATTTGGGCATCAGCAGCATGTACCGATCCGGCGTGTCGATGGTGTAAACCATTCTTGCTGCGTATGAATACCTCCCAAAGTGGCCATTCTTTTGCGCTCATAATTTTTTTATGGTAAATTTACGATTTTTTCCGCAAACCATCAAGCCCAAATGCCCTCTATTTTCTCTTTAACCAAGAAGTTGGATTCATTTTTACTTCATCTCTCCAGATTTCGAAATGCAACTCGGGACGTCCAGATTCGGCTTGTATCCCCACTGTCCCAATGGATTGACCACCTTCGATCTGCTGTGAGGGGGTTACAAAGACCACTTCAATATTCGCATAAACTGAAAAATATTTTCCGTGTTGGATTATCACCATATTTTTGAAAGAAGGGACGAATCTGACACCGAGTACGATGCCCTTTGCTACCGCCCTGATCTCAGCCTTTGGTTCTGTCAGGATGTCAATTCCATTGTTTGAGATCGTAAGCTTAGGCAAAATTGGATGGGGTTGGACCCCAAAGCCTTTGACGATGGTACCTCTCTGGACTGGCCAAGGCAATCTGCCTTTATTCGAATCAAAATTATCACTTAATGCCACTACCTCTGGAGCATCCGTAATTTCGGTTTCTTCGTAGGCTTTTTGAGTCTTCTTGGTGACTTTCTTCTTCGCCTTTTTTGTTGCAGCTCTCGATTTTTCGAGGGCCATTGCCCTTGTTCTTTTTATTTCTGCTGCTATGATTTTTTCTATTTCAGCGGCAAGCTTTTTTTGGTCATTTTTTCTTTTCACCAATTCCGCTTTCAGTCGCGTTTCATCTTGTCTGAGATTGTGGATGATGATATCCTTTTGCTTCAATTCATCTGCCAAAAGGGAATTCTGTTGTTGCTCGAGGTCCAATAAAGATTTCTTGCTCACCTTATTGTTTTCAAGCATTTGAATTTTTTGGATCAATAAATCCTGTTTTGCGATGATGATATTGGCTTGATTATCTCTGAATCTTTTTATTTGCTTAAGATATTGCCATCTTTTGAAGGCTTGGTTGATGGATGATGAAGAAAATACAAACAAAAAATCACTCATGCCGAGGTGCATTTTGTACGCCTTTTTAAGTATATTGCTGTATTCTATTTGAAGTTTTTGGATTTCTTTTTGCAAAATATCTACCTCTAGGATGGAGTTTTCGATGATGCCTTGGGCATTTTTAACTTCAAGCGATAGAGTCGCCATGACCTCTTGCCTCTTGCCTATATTACTTTGTAGTGTATTGTAAGATTGTAAAATTTGCTCTTTGTCCTTGCGAGTTTGCTCAAGTTGCTGCGCTGTCTCTTCGATTTCTCGGAGCAATGTTCTTCTGCGCTCTTCCAATTGACTCTTAGTCTGGGCACTCAGTGAAAATGCACAAACTACGATCAGCAGGAGTGTATAAATAAATTTAATTTTTTGCACAAAGACCATAAATCCAATCTTGGGTTCTTCCAAGTTTTAATTGTTATATATTAAAAAAATAAATACAAATATAGAATTAATTTTCAGAACCTTCACAAATCGCATATTATCGATTACTTGAGCAAGGCTGTATAAAGCGACAAATATTGATTGGTGGCGTTTTCCAATTTGAATTTTTGAAGGTGATTGTGTATTTTTTTAAGGTATTCTTCCTTCCAACTTTGATCGTTAAGAGCTTTTTCCATGGCTGATTTAATTTCTTGAGGGCTGGTACAATCCACTAAACAGGCGGCTTCTCCGCCCGCTTCCTTAAGAGAAGAATGCTTGTGGGTTATAGTTAACGTTCCCGTACATAGTGATTCTAACACGGGGATACCAAATCCCTCTGAAAGGCTGGGATAGATACTGGCCACTGATGCCTTGTATAAAGTAGGCAATTTTTCATAAGGAAACGCTTCAAAAAAAATAAACCAAGGTTTCAAGTTTTCACTCTTTATATAAGATTTTATCTCTGCTAAATAGGTTTTGCCCGTACCCAAAACAACCAAAGGAATTCGCTCTTTTTCATCCATAAATCCTATGGCCTTGACCAGATTCAGGAGATTTTTCCTTTCGATAATACTTCCAACATACAAGAAAAATTTTGGTGGCAACTTGAAAGAAGATCTTAACTCTTCGATATCTTGAGGATTGATGGTTTGCCAGAATCTAGGATGACACGATTGGTATATTACGTCGATCTTAGCTGGGTTAACCTCGGGATAATACTTAACTATTGCTTCTTTTGTGGCTTCCGAAATGGCCACTATTTTATCAGCATATTCACAGGCTTTTTTGGATTTTATATTATAAACTTGTCGATCTAGCCATGGATATTGCTTTGGAAATTCTAAGAAGATGATATCGTGTATAGTAACAACTTTTTTTACGTTGGTTTTTAATATCGCTTTAGGAATCTCTGCACTCAACCCATGATAAATATCCAATTGATATTTTTCTATTAATTTTGGAATTTCAAAATGACGCCATGAAATAGAAATCCCATGCGTACAATGGTGCAATATGTACTTTTGTCCATCAAAGAACTCTGAATTAAAATTATTTTCTTTCGGTTTAGCACAAAACAAGTGAATTTCTATTTCTGGACACAATGTTCTGAGCGAGGACACCAAAGTTCTAGAATAATTTCCTAAGCCTGTATTATTATGAAATAATCTATGCGCATCAAAGCCAATTTTGAATTTCATTCTTGTATTTATCCCCAAGGTGATTTAATTGATTTACTTTTAGCAAGACTTTTCAATATAATTAATGGTATTTTTGGTATTAGGTTTATGACTTAAAGCATTTTACAAGACTAATTTTATATTTTTAAGAAAAAAATGATCGCAGTATCTGAAAAATGGGCGCAATGCATCTATGATTTTAAGATTCATTTGAAGCTGGAAAAGAATCTTGCTGCCAATACCATCGAATCCTATGTTCGCGATGTAGAAAAACTCAGTTCGTTCTGTACTGAGAATGGACAAACTGCACCAGAACAGGTAAAAGAAGGGGATATCTCCGCTTGTATTGAGAATTTGTTGCAGTCTAATTATTCCAATAAAAGCCAAGCCCGATTATTATCAGGTTTTAAATCATTTTATAAATTTTTATTGCTAGAAAATAATCTGGATTATGACCCTACAGCTCTGATCGATGGCCCTAAGGTAAGCAAATCACTTCCCGATGTCCTAGAGATCAGTGAGATCATGGAGATGTTGAATTCTATTGACCTCTCCCTTCCTCAAGGTCATCGAAATAGAGCGATTATAGAAACTTTATATGCGTCTGGACTAAGAGTTTCAGAGCTTATTAATCTAAAACTGACCAATCTCTACGTCGATATGGGTGTCCTCAAGGTCATCGGCAAAGGAGACAAAGAAAGATGGGTGCCAATCGGGCCTGACGCATTAGCTCAAATAAACAATTATGTTCAGCATGAACGCTCCTCCTTGAAAATAGCCAAAGGACACGAGGACTATGTTTTCTTGAATAGAAGGGGAAAAAAATTAACCCGTGAGATGATATTCATCATCATCAAGGATACTGCCGCCATAAGCCAATATCCAGAAGGATATAAGTCCACACACTTTTAGACATTCATTTGCTACCCATTTGGTCGAAGGTGGCGCCGATCTAAGAGCTGTCCAAGAGATGCTGGGACATGAATCCATAACGACAACAGAAATTTATACACATCTAGACACCGCCTTTCTCAGGGCAACAGTACTCCAGTATCATCCCATTAATAAAATTTCGAAAACATGATAAAAAGACTTTCAGCAATCCTAGGACTTATATGTGTAATTGTTTTTTGTATCGCTGCGATTATGATGTACCGAACGGAACAAGATATGTATCGAGTAACTATGATCACCATGGTGGTATTTGGAGCCGCCATATATATCCTCAGCAATCAAATTGACTGGTGGTTTTTCAAAAAAGTGCCTCCAAAAATAGATGACCTCTTTAAATCAAAATGGCTATTCATGGATCCATATTATCAAACTTTGAACAAGGAAGACTCAGCCCTATTTGAACATAGGATGGCTCTATATATTGAAGCCAAAGAGTGGATCCCCAAACAATTTGAACTCGTGCCATCTGAAATCCAGCACATCATAGCTTATTATGCAGTAAGGACCTCTTGGGAGTCAGGCAAGTTTTTGTACGAACCTTATGATCGCATAGTTGTATATGCACATGCATTTGTCACCCCTGAAATACCCGAAACTTTTCATCATGTAGAAAAATATCACGAGGATGGTGTTTTACTTTTTACAGCGGATAGCCTTCAACCCGTGTTGCAGAAGACCAAGCCATTTTTCAATCCCGCTTTGTACATATTTTTGACCATTGATGCTCCTAAAAAATCAGTTGCCTTCGAGTGGGATACATTTCTCCAAAAAACTGGAATTTCTAAAAATAATGTAGAAGAAATAATTGGAAAGGAAGTAACTATTGATTACAATGCATTGGAAAATTTTATGTATTTTTACAAATAATAATAAAATCTTTATTTCAAATAAAATTGCAATTTACTATGAAAAAAACTGTCTATAAATCCCTAAGACTTCAAAAATCTTCTCTACTTTTTATGCTGCTTTTTGCTACAAAAACATTAATGAGTCAAGAAATGATTCAAGAAGTTACAGGACCCAAAAGAGCCCATGAAATAGGCGTTAATGTCACAGAATTACTATCAAATTTTTTAAGCTTTACCAATACGGCAGTAAGCCCTGATCCATATTTTTTGGTATATAAAAAATTGAATACAAAACGTACCGGTGCCCTAAGAGCTGGCATAGGTCTTAGGATGAGAAATGAAAGCAATGATCGGAGTGGTTTAAATAATAAACTCAAATTGAATAATGTCAATTTAAGAATTGGGTATGAGTGGAGGTATTCCATCACTTCAAGATGGCTATTTTACCCTGGGATGGATTTATATTACGACCATTCAGACAGCTATCAAGAAATTGAAACTCGGTTTGATAAATCTGTGTTGAAGTCAAATTCTAATTCAGTTGGATTGGGATTGGTATTGGGTACCCAATTTGAAATAAGCAAACGAGTCTCCATAGGTACAGAAGCTGCCCTCACTTTGAAGACTGGTTGGGGGAAGTTTTCAGAAAATTTCCAAGCATTTCCAAATCAAAACACGGAATCTAAGTCAAAAAGCACAAATATCTCACAGATACCTCCAACTTCACTTTACCTTCTGGTGAGATTTTAAGTTTGGTTGGATTTTTAAAAAATAAAATTTAAAGAATACCTGCTTACAAAGGCAGGAACCATTAGATTTTTTTATAAATTAAGCCATATTCAACACTACAAAAACACCACAATGATCTGAGTGTATGTCTTGATTATAATGGCCTGCATCTGTTATCAAATTTTCCATTTCCTTAGAAACGGAGATATTATCAATTCTCCACCCTTTATTTTGACCGCGTGAATTGAATCTAGCCGACCACCAACTGTATTCTACTTTGTCGGGATGAATCTTTCTAAAACTATCTACCATGCCTCCTTCTGAAAACCACTTGGTCATCCAAGCCCGCTCTTCTGGAAGAAATCCACTACTTTTTTTATTGCCCTTGGGGTCATGAATATCTATGTCTTGATGTGCAATATTAAAATCTCCAAGGACTATGGTATTCGGATGTTTGGATTTGTACTCTTCTAAAAATTTATAAAAATCATCCAAAAACTCGTATTTGAATTCTTGTCTCTGCTCCCCGCTCGTGCCAGATGGAAAATAACAATTCAGAAGTGAAAAGTCTTTAAATTCCGTAATTAAAATTCTTCCTTCACTATCATACTTTTCATTACCCATCCCTAAAATGACCTTTTGGGGAATTTGTTTGGTGAGGGTTAGGGTCCCACTATATCCCTTCTTCTCGGCACTATGCCAGTAAGCGTGATAACCATGTTCTTGGAGCAAATCCAAATTTACTTGATCCGCAGAAGCCTTTGTTTCTTGAATACAAAGGATATTAGGATTTTGATCCAAGACCCATTGTTCGAAACCTTTTTTTTGCGCAGCTCTTATACCATTGGTATTGTATGAGATTATTTTCATTCTTTTTTAATAATTAATAACTAGATGGATGGTTTGCAAAAATATAACAACTTAAGCTTTTGAATCACTTTTTAAAATCTCATTATGATAAAATCCATAATTTTACAAAAAATATAATTTATGTCCACCTTTGATCCAATCATCCATGATACCATGGAGCCAGAACAAAAAGCCCTTGAAATCAATCTCAATGATAAAATATACGGCGCATTTGCTGAAATAGGTGCTGGACAAGAAGTGGCTAGATATTTTTTTCAAGCTGGAGGTGCTGCAGGTACCATTGCGAAATCGATGTCTGCTTATGACAAAATTTTTTCAGACAAAATCTATGGTCCAGAAGAACATGGTCGCTATGTCTGTATGTCCCGCTTGTATAAAATGCTCGATCACGAATACAACCTCATGGAGTCAAGACTCAGAGAATCGCGTCCAGGTACAAATTTTTTCGTTTTTGCGGATACCATATCGGCTATAAATTATCAAAAAACCACCAAGGGCGAAGGTTGGATTGGCATCCGATTTCAATTGAGTCCTAACTCCAAACCAAATGATCTAATAGTCCACGTAAAAATGCTCGACAATGACAATAAGCTGCAACAACAAGCAGTAGGAATACTTGGAGTAAACATGTTGTATGCATGTTATTTCAAAAACGATGGCGTCAAGGGAGCTCTGCGGTCATTCATGGACAATTTGCAAGGACGGGTGCAGGTGGACATGATTCGACTAAATGGTGACGATTTCAAGCACATAGACAACCGTCTGCTCAGCTTGAATTTGGTTAAAAACAATATGACGGATGTGGCCATGTTTGGTGCTGATGGCATCAATATACACCCATCTGAATTTTTATACAAAAAACAAGTACTAGTGGTCAGAGGAAGATTTAGACCACTCAACCTCGTGAATGAAGGGATGATAGAAGCAGGTAAAACAGCTTTCTTGGAAGAAGAGGGTGTTGATCCTATCAAAGCGACAGTACTCACAGAGATGACCATAGATGACCTCATGTCTGAAGGCAGCATCAATAAGCAAGATTTTTTAGATCGCGTCACCATACTCAATGACTTGGGATTTACAGTGGTTATATCCAACTGTGGTCAGCATCAAAAATTGATCAATTATCTTTTGGATTACAAAATTAATAAAATCGGGTTCGTTATGGGGATCTGGCATCTTCAATCGATCATCGAAGAAAAATATGAGCAAAACAAAGACAATAGACTTTTGACCGCTTTTGGAGATTTATTCACCAAACAGGTAAAAATATTTGCATATCCGTCTATCTCTCACGAAGGCAATATCACAAAAATATCTTCATTAAAAATACCTGAAGGCATGAAATTTTTATTTCAACATCTTTTGGCCAATGATCAAATAGAGGACTTAAAGATAGAAGATGAGAGCATTTTGGACATTTATTCAAAGGATGTATTCCAAAACTTAAAGACAAAAGATGTCCAGTGGGAATCGAAAGTCCCAGCAAGGGTTGTAGCCCTGATTAAAGAAAAAGCCCTATTCGGATATCAATAATGTCTCGGTGTTTCGATAAACGCAGAATTTGCTTCTCTGAGTTTATCTAACAATTCGCTTAATTGTTCGGCATCTGCCTCATCAAATTCAAGATGTGTAATGAATTTGTTATCAAATGCTGTAATTAATTTTTTCATCATTGCCTCTCCTTCTGGAGTAATACTCACGTACTGAACTCTCTTATCACGCTCGGCCTTAATTTTATAAATCAGCCCTTTCTCGGCCAATTTGTCTGTAAGTCGAGTAGCGTTAGGGGATTTGTCCAAAAGTCTGACTTTTAGATAATTCATCGTGACTTTTTTCTTTGCCCCTTTGAGAATTCTGAGAATATTAAACTGTTGAAATGATAAATCATAAGCACGTAACCCATTTTCATGGATGTGCTGTATCATATTACCCGTGAATATACAATTCACCAAAGCTTTATGAATCGAGCTTTTAAATTTACTATTAATTTCCTTTTCAATTGTTACCATAAGTGCAGTCTGGTCTGAAAACATATGCGAAATTAATTAAATATACACAAAGTAAATGAAAAATAAATATATTTTTGATTTAATACCGTAGTTTTTTACCGATTACCGTAATTTCGTTTTATGAATTACTGGAAATTTAGTATCAAATATACTTTTTATTTCTTTTTTATTGCATTTTTTTTTACATTTTCATGTACTGAAAAAAAAAGATCTGATCTGGGAGATACCTCTGAGGTTAGATTCACTTTTCAAAAATATATCGGAAACCTAATTAATGAGATAGATTTAGAACTCAACTCAAAAATTAACAGCGATTTTTTTCAAATTTCATATGCTCACAATTCCCCAAAAATCACTGCCAACAATATACTTTCTTTATACAAAGGGATTTATTACTTTTTAGAAAAAAATAAACTCTTTTCAAAGCAACTAAATTCTTTTCATACTGAAAAATTTAATGGCTGGCATCCAACGGACGACGAACTCCACGTCGCCACCACCCAATTCAGGATGTTTGGTGGGGATGAAACTTATGACTATTGCGATCATTGGAATTGGGATAAATGGGAATCGACCATTGAGTATGCCGCGATGCATGGGTTTATTACCTTTTATTGTCCACTAGCCTACACTCAAGCCATGCACAATACTTGGGTTAAACTTGGAATGCAAAGCCCCGATTTAGAAGAGGCCATACCAGGGATCTTCGCTGGATCACTCGGGCGACAGGGTGGTATTACTGCAAGAAGAGCCAGCTATATGCCTTCTGCATATCGCAAAAAACAACATGACCTGCAAATAAAAATTGCCGCCAAACTCAAGTCTCTTGGCATGAAAATGGTGATTCCGGCTTTCAATGGTTATATCACCGACGGCTATATTAAAATCAATCCTTCTGTAAAATATGTCAATCTTTTGTCCATGCCAAAGGGTGCTGAAAGGATTTATCGCATTTCTTGGTCTGATATTGCTTACTCCAATATTCAAAATATTTATTTGAATGAAATAGAAAGATTGTACGGCGATTTCGTCTATTGTTTTTTTACACCAGTCAATGAACAAACTGCACAAACGATTAGATTTGGTACAAAAGACTTTAAAAGCCTTGGTGCACTTATTAAAAAAATGCTGCTAAATTCTGGATCGGATAGGGTTTGGATCATCAATTCTCAGCCCATTCACCTCAATCATTTGAGCAATACATCTGCCAGTTTGGAGGCGCTGTTTTCAGACATTTTAGATAAAAGAATTTTGCTACTCGAAGGCATCTCTGAAACCGAGTCTTTATTTTTTTACAAAGCCCAAATGAACACTATTTTAAATTTTGGACAAAGAAATAGATTTTTAAAAGATCGAGTAGAACACTTGAAAACTGGCTTGGATTTTTATAAAGAGTCTTTTGCTGGGCATAGAACCAACCTCCCCAATGGCATAGCGTGGTCCAATGCGCCTATTACAAATCACTATCTAGAATCCGAGCTCGTTGGTGACTATGGCTGGGGTATTTCTTATCAAGATACTCTTGATTTAGATAAAAAATATTTAGACCAATTCGGCAAGTTGCCAGATGATGTGCTGCAATCTTTAAAATTTCTTGGCAACTACACTTTTAGTAAAAACAACAATCTGCTGGATATTTTCCACCACGATCATTATTATTTTCAACAAAAATCAACCATAGATTTGGCTGTGAGTATTATCCCATCACCCACCAAAACATGCATGTCTAACTTAAATACTCTAGTCCAATATTATAAATTACATTCAGATCACGATTTACTCAAAAAAGAAATTTCCTTTTTCTTATTTCAAATTTTGTCCAATCAATTCGACAAAAATCTAGCCGTTTTGACCAATTCTTTGTTGATAGCACAGGGACAAGATGTCAATAAATTGCTAGAAAAGCTCAACGCAAATGCCAAACTGTTAGATTATATCCTTACTGTTTATCTAGAGGGAGAGGACATCCTCGCTGTTCAAAATGACATAAACAAAATCCTAGGAAAAACCGCCATGTACGATGACAATCTTAAAAAATTGAATTGGTTTTATGCCTATTTACTGCCCAATATATCCGTAGGGGACTCTAGGGGGCTTCGAGGAGGCATCATCAGCTCTTACTACCTCAAGCGATGGAAAACCTATTTCCAGCTTTACTACAAGTATAATTATCTGAATTTTAAGAAAATTGACAAATTGATGGTGGCATGGAAAGATAATTGGATTAAATCCAATACAGAAAAATCTCACATCGAACCGACAGATAATCCTACGAATACTTTCTTAAATTGTTTGCAATTTATTGAATAATAGGGCTAATTAACCTACTTTTGCATTGTATTCCTTTAATCATTTTAATGATTTTATCATGAAAAAAGTAGTCAATTCAGCCAATGCACCCGCTCCCATCGGCCCGTACAATCAAAGTATCCAGGCGGCTGGCCTCTTGTTTATAAGCGGTCAAATTGGTATAAATCCACTGAGTGGTGACATCGTACCTGGATCGATCGAAGAAGAAACCCGTCAAGTCTGTCACAATTTGGGGGAGATCCTTAAAGCCAATGGAATTTCTTATGAGGATGTGGTAAAATGTTCTGTTTTCGTAAAGGACATGCATCTATTCTCTAGAATTAATGCCGTGTATTCCCAATTTTTTCATGAAGAAACCGCCCCTGCAAGAGAGTTGATTGAAGTGAGCAATCTCCCTAGATTCGTCAATATTGAAATCTCAGCCATCGCTGTCCTTAAAAACCAATAAATCATGTCCGCAAAGAGAGTACTTTCTGGTATCCAGCCTACTGGAGATATACATTTAGGCAATTATTTTGGCGCTGTCAAAAATTGGGTTCATCTACAAGATTCTTATCAATGTACCTTTAGTGTAGTTGATTATCATTCCATGACCATGCCATACGTTCCTGCTCAATTAAGGGAAAACACCTGGTCGATGGTATTCCAATTGCTGGCTTGTGACGTAGATCCTAAAAATTTATTCATTCAGAGTCTCGTGCCAGAACATACAGAGTTGGCTTGGGTGCTAGGTTGTATCACTTCTTTCGGAGAGTTACAAAGGATGACCCAATTCAAGGACAAAAGCGACCAATTAAAGGAGTCTAATAAAGAATCTTTTGTATCAACAGGTCTTTTCTTTTATCCTATTTTGCAAGCCGCAGATATACTGATTTACCATGCCAATTACGTTCCCGTAGGCAAAGACCAAGAGCAACATTTAGAGCTTTCTCGCAATATTGCCGCAAGGTTTAACAATCAGTTTTGCACTGAGGAAAAGCCTTATTTTCATCACCCAGAACCATTATACACTGAGACACCTAAAATATTGAGCCTCGCGGATCCAAATAAAAAAATGAGCAAAAGTCTTGGTGAAAAACATTTTATCAACGTTTTCGGTGATCCAGAAATCATCAGAAAACAAGTCAAAACCGCTGTGACCGATACTGGGTCTGGACCTTCTGAAACGATGAGCCCTGGTGTTGCCAATCTTTTTGAATTGCTCAAAGCATGTGGCAATCAACAGGCACACGCGTCTCTTTTAAGCGATTATCAGCAACAACAGTTAAAATATTCCCAGTTAAAGGAAGCCGTAGCAGAATCTATCATCGCACTTTGTGCTCCCATTAAGGAGCGATATCTATTACTTCGCGCCGATGAAAACAATATAAAAGAGCAAATTAGAAACAGCTCAAGCGAAATTCGCAAAATGGCACAGAAAACGATGCGGGAAGTAAAAGAATTGGTAGGTATCTTGAATGTTTAAATACTAAATTGACATCTTAGATTCTTTGTATCAGATTCCCTAGCCAAGTGCTTTCAATTTCCAGCACCTTGGTCAGTAACTTATCCGCCTTGGTAGAATATAGGTTGATATCGTCGAGAACTTGGTTAAAAGTTTCATTTTGTGGAGACCCATCCGCCACCATTTTACATTCATCCACTAATTTTTGCAGGGGTTCGAGTTCTCTTTTCTTGCGCACCAAAATGATATGCTTGATTATTTTTTTTTCAGGTCTTTTTCCGCAAAATAATATTCCTTACGAGAGCCAGCGATGCTTTTTTTACCAATCAAATTCCACTCCATCAACTGCGTTATATGGTTATGGACATTGCCACGAGAGATCCGAAGCGCCTTCATTATTTGGTCGTGACACAGCGCATCCTCACTGATCAACAGGAGCGCATGAATTTGACCCATTGCCTTGCTGATGCCCCAATTTGGAGAGATTTCGCCCCATCTATTGATAAAAAGCCGTTTAGCCTCTGATAAAACAATCATAAGTTTCCAACAATCACAATCCTTTAAAGTTGAATAAATTTGGCGTGTCCCTCGTTTTCTCCTCGGGTCAGGCTATCCGTGGGTACCGTCTCGCTTTTTACCATAAAAATTACTAATTTACAAAATCGAGACTCACATCTTTACATAAAAAAATTGCTTGATTCTGGATGTGACCACTCCTATCCTTCACGCGACGCGGTTTTACTCTTGGTTAATGAATGGAGGATTTACGACATTTGCTTTCATACGTTTTTCACCGATTCCAATCCAAATGGAAGTCCCCTTTTTTGCATATTTAGATTGCACATATCCCATTCCTATAGGTGTATCTAGCGATGGCGAAAGAGTTCCCGATGTTACTACTCCGATCTCACTGTCTGATTCATCAAAAATTGGATAGCCCTTGCGTGGTACCCGTCTGTCCTCCATGATGAATCCGACAAGTTTCTTTGCGACTTTCTGGGCTTTCTGTTGCAAAAATATCTCAGAGCTATTAAATGAACCTTTATCCAATTTGGTGATCCAACCAAGGCCTGCCTCCAATGGAGAAGTTGTATCATCGATATCATTGCCGTATAGACAAAAACCCATCTCCAGTCGCAATGTATCTCTACAACCCAATCCACATGGTTTAAGGCCATACTTTTGACCGGCTTCTATCAATGCCTCCCAAATTTTTACCAGATCCTCATTCTTTGCGTAAATTTCGAATCCACCCGCACCAGTATATCCAGTTGCAGACACCAAGACATTGTTTATCCCAGCGACTGTTCCTTTTTCATAATGATAATAACTCATTTTGTCCAACTCCAGTTGAGTCAAAGTACCCAATACTTTAGAAGCCTTTGGCCCTTGCAATGCGATAAGCCCAGTCTTTTCACTGATGTCCTCCAAAGATACTTCCAAGGGGCCCTTTTGACCAACCAACCATGTCCAATCTTTCTCTATATTCGAGGCATTTACGACGAGCATATAAGCTTTTTCCCCTTCCGAACATTTAGTTTCATCTAGGCGATAAACCAATAAATCATCAATGATTCCTCCATTAAGATTTGGAAAGCATGAATATTGGACTTGCCCTATCTCTAATATGCTGACATCATTGCTAGTGACTTTCTGCAAAAAATCTTCAGCATCTTTGCCCTTTACAATAAACTCCCCCATGTGCGAGACATCGAAAAGCCCAACATCATTTCTTACGGCCAAATGCTCATCGATGATGCTGGTATAAGAAACGGGCATATTATAACCTGCGAAGGGTACCATCTTTGCCCCTAGCTTTACATGGTTATTATACAATATGGTATTGATCATTCAACTCCAGATTTTATTAGTTAGAATTTTTAATCGAAAGAATTCTTAACGAACTCCATGCATCATTTTTTTCAAGCGTGGAGATATGGCGAATAGCAAAATAGAAGCAATTCCGCATAAAACTACGAATACCATAAAAAACTCATACAAATTATGGATTGTAAATCCAGCGAACGAAGGATAGTCCACGCTGATTTTATTTTTCACCAAAAACTCAACCTGCTGCGCCGTTGGAGTAATGGTCTTATCCAAGATTCCTTTTAGATCAATCCCATTATCACTTGCCAACTTGAATTGTTCTCCTGTAGCTGGAAGGATTGCCCCCAGTGTTCCTGCCAAGGCATAACCTGAGGCATTTGAAAGAAAAAACACTCCAAACAATAAAGAAGAAAATCTCTTAGGTGCGAGCTTACCTACCAAGGATAAACCTATGGGTGACAAACACAGTTCTCCAAAGGTTTGAATTAAATACAACAAAATCAACCATTTAACGGCCAAAAGTCCTGTATTACCCAAATTAGCAACATTGTTCGCAATTATAAAATAACTCACAGCTATCAATGCCAGTCCGATCGATTGCTTAACAGGAGCAGCTGGCTCCTGACCATTTGCTCTCATTTTGTCCCACAAAAAACTAAATGGGAAAGCAAATAACATAACGAAAAGACCATTAAATATTTGAACCATCGAAGGTGGTATATTGTATCCCAAGAAATTTCTGTCGGTCTGGTTATCCGCGATGAAAGTCAAAGAAGATCCCGCTTGCTCAAATGCCGCCCAAAAGAATATGATAAAAAATGATACAATGTAAATCACTAAAATTCGGTCTCTTTCTATATTCGTCAATGAGCTATCAGACAATATCAAACCCGCCAAGGTAATACCAGATGCATAGATAAATGAGTAGATTAGATTTACACCAACTACTTTAAAAAATACCATAACCAAACATAAGAAAACCACTATGGAAATCGTCAAAGCCTTATTTGTAAACTGAGCCGATTGTGCTTCTCCTTCTTCATAATCACTTGCCAAATTTTTAGATGGCAATCCTCCAATTGGTCTGCCTTCTGGAGATACAACGTATTTATCTTTTAATAAAAAGAATGTCAAAGACCCTATCAGCATGGCGATACCTGCGGCCAAAAAGCCCCATTTAAATGCAAAAACATCTCTATTACCTGCCGCATCTGTTACGTCTCCTAGCAGTGGACATAAATATTGGCCCAAAAATGCACCCATATTTATTCCCATATAAAAAATTGTAAAGGCAGTATCTAACTTATTTTTCTCTTCTTTAGGATATAAACTGGAAACCATACTCGAAATATTTGGCTTAAAAAAGCCATTTCCAAATATGATGATTCCCAGCGCTACATATAGCATCGTAGTAGCCAAAGGAAGATTGGTTGAAAAGATAGAGGCCGAAAAGAACAAAGTGAATTGTCCTACAGCCATCAATAATCCTCCCAATAAGATACAATTTCTATTTCCTAAAAATCTATCAGCTATGAATCCACCAAGCATTGGTGTAAGGTAACAGAGCCCAAGAAATCCACCGTAGATAATCGAAGATTGCTCTTTGCTCATCATAAGGGCATTTACGATGAAAAGCGTCAATATGGTACGCATTCCATAGAAGTTGAAACGTTCCCACATTTCCGTGCCGAATAATACCCATAGTCCTTTAGGATGCACCATTGCTTTTTCTGACATAATTTACGAGATTTAAATTGGTAAAACTTTTATCTATTTTAGTAAAAAATCAATTACTCTTAAGAATTTTAAAAGTAGCTAATGATTCGTTATTTTTATATAACTCTACGAGATATAATCCCGCTGGCAATGTACTTACTGATATCCTAGATCTAGTGTCCACTTTTTCTTCCAATACTTTCGCCCCATAAATATTCTTAATCGACAAAA
Organism: Saprospiraceae bacterium; assembly: GCA_016718505.1. Classification (GTDB taxonomy): domain Bacteria; phylum Bacteroidota; class Bacteroidia; order Chitinophagales; family Saprospiraceae; genus JADKKF01. Next base: position 121,317 of record JADKDE010000001.1, read on the forward strand.
CAAGCGACTCCTCGACTATATTCAATTTGTCCAAAAATAAAAAATCCGAACAAGGATTTGGATAAATAGCCCCTATCTTAGACAAGCTTTGATTTGAAGTACTAATTATTGTTTCCCTTTTTGTAGTGCCATTGCCCCTTAGAATCCAAATATCAGGGTCTAATTGAATTGAATCAACAATATAGGGATAATCTATGGTAAATAATTGACCGTTATAGGTATTATTTATTCTAATAATTGAATCTATGCCAGAAGAAGAGAATACCTTTATAGGAAGAGGCATTTCATAATATGAAACACTATTATGGCTTTGAGTCTGATTTACCCTTATTTTTAACTTCCCAGAAGCATTTACAGGTGCATCATACTGAATTTGGTAGGTTGGATGGCCTTGACCATAGTACCAATCCTCAAAAAACCCCGTAAGAGAAGACCCATGCTTTTGCTCCATTTTCCCTTTAAACTGATTTACCCTAGCAAATCCATATGCCAAACTCGTATCACTGGTATAGGCTTTTAGCCCATCGAAAAATTTAGCATCACCCATTACCCATCTGAGCATATGTAATATATATGCCCCTTTGCGATATGATAATCTACTGTTAAAAATCCTTCCTACATTACTGGTATCGGTTACAAATACAGATCCATCTGGTTGAGAAATAACGCTATTTCTAATTCCATTTAAAAAAGGTCTAAAATAGATTGGTTTTATACGTTCGTATGCCAAGCCCGACATATAGGTTGCAAAACCTTCATTAAGCCAAATATCTTGCCAACTACCACAAGTAATTTTATCCCCAAACCATTGATGGGCCAATTCATGTGCCAACAATTCAAATCCAAAATTGATAATAAATGTCATAGTTTGGTGTTCCATTCCTCCACCCCATCCAAATTGTGCATGGCCATATTTTTCTCTCCAAAATGGATAAGCACCAGCCATGTCTTCAAATTCTATCATAACATTCAGCAACTCCTTTGTACCTTGTTTTGCTTGGGATAAATCTTCAGGATAAACATAATTTAATATCTCCAAAGGCCCATTTTTCAAGATAACGGTATCTGTATATACCGCATAATTTGTAACAGCAAAAGCAGCCAAGTAGGTCGCAATAGGATATCTATGTTTCCAAAAAAAAGTTGTCTTTCCATTGTTTGCAATTTCGGACATCAATAATCCATTAGCTCCAACCCTATAAGCTGAAGGGCAGGTAACTACGATATCCATAGAATCAGCCTTATCCGTTAATGAATTTTTACAAGGCCACCAGTCCTCAGCTCCATATGGCTCACTCAATGTCCACATAACCGGGTCAAGGTCATTGTTATGTCTTGCAAGGTTAAAAGAGCCAAATCCAGTCTGTGGCGGAGCTCCTTCATATGATACTTCAACGGAATCGATATGATTTGCAGGTAGCGAAGCATTAAACTTTATGATAAAAACGTTACCGCTGCTAGTATCAACTTGTAAATTTGGATAATTCTGGGAGTAAACACCAGTAATCAATAATTCATCTCTAAGGTTTAGTTGAATCTGATTTGTTGGGATATTGGTTTTAAAATAAATTACATTTTGACCTTTGATATAATTAACTGCTGGGTCAACTTCCAACATCAATCTATAAAAACTCACGTCAATATTCGCATCAGCTCTTTTTCCAAGCTTAGATCTATTTTTGGAGAATGGCTTGAAAAATGGCACTTTTCAATAGCATCCCCGACACAATCCAAATCTTGTGCGCTGGCGGAATTTAGGAAAAGAAAAACTAAAGCATACAAATAAATAAAATTTTTCATACTAAAATTAGTTTAGTTCGTAAAACCATCACCACCGCCATTTGGGCTAATATTAACTAAAATTTCTGCTTATTTCCAAGCTTATATTTGCCAATTCTTCATCGCTTAATTTTAATGGCTCCCTTATTCCAAATGAAAGATCTTTAACCTCGTTTATAGGTACTAAATGTATATGCGCATGTGCCACTTCTAATCCAATGACCGCCACTCCTACTTTCAAACACGGAATAGTTGCCTTTATAGCCGCTGCGACACGCTTAGCAAATAACATAAACTCAATATATTCGCTGTCCTCGATGTCAAAAATATAATCGGTTTCAGTTTTAGGAATAACCAATGTATGTCCTCTTTGTAAAGGCCTTATGTCTAAAAACGCCAAAAACTTGTCATCCTCAGCGATTTTATATGCAGGTATCTCACCAGCGATTATTTTACTAAAGATAGTCATTAACCAAGACTTATATTTAAAATTTCTAAAACCATAATTCCAGCTGGGGTTGATATTTCAACCTTATCGCCTTTTTCTTTACCTAATAATCCCTGACCAATAGGGCTATTGATGGAAATTTTATTCAATTTTAAATCTGCTTCAGATTCAGAAACAATCAAATATTCTTGCTCCTTTTTCAATTTATGATTCATCAAATGAACTCTAGACAATACCGTTACTTTACTAGTATCTAATTGGCTCTCGTCGATGATCTTAGCATTCGCCAAAGCTCTCTCGTGTTCATTTATTTTCATTTCGAGCATACCTTGCGCGTCCTTTGCTGCATCATACTCTGCATTCTCTGACAAATCTCCCTTTTCCCGAGCTTCGGCTATGGCACGAGCTACTTCAAGTCGTCCATTAGTCTTCATTTCCTCAAGTTCTGCCTTAAGCCTTTCATAACCCTCATGGGTTAAATAATTATACTTTGACATAATATTTAAATTAAATACAAAGACGTTTCTATTTGCACAGAAACGTCTCTATATGATTTTAAAGAAAATTAAATAGAAATTCTCAAACCAAAATTGTGGGTTCCCCCTAAAATTCGAGTTTGTCTATAAGAATAATCTACCCCTAATCTTGTATCGCTTTCCTTTGAAATGGGTATGTCGAAAGTTACACCCCCAGACAAACCTGTTTCTATGTTAGAGGAACCTGCATCTGATTTAATATCAAACTTATAAGCCCCTCTTATCAAAAATATTTCTCTGTATCCAAATTCAATCCCTAAGCCCAATTCATCTCTTGAAAATGAATTGGCTGTAAAACTTGATAATGCGGTAATTCTTGACTTAGCACCAATCAAAAAATCATAAGATAATCCCATATTTAAGAGAGATGGCAACTCAAAAGAAGCTGATTGCTGATCATATGTTAACAAATAAGAAATTGTACCACTGTTAGGATTATCCAATTCTTTGGAAAGCCCTTCTCCGCCAAACCGCATTCTAGATCCAACATTTCTGATGGCAATACCTAGTTTTAACTGGTCCTTTTCACCAGAAACATATTGTACACCTGCGTCAAAACAAATACCAGTAGCTGATAAATCTGAGGTGGATTCATTTACACTGCGAACCACCAAACCCACACTTACCTTATTTTCAAAGGCATGAGCATAAGAAAGTGCTAAATTGAAAAATGAAGGTGAAAAAGTAGCACCTGTACCTGCAGGCTGATCCGTGGTAGTAACTTTCATTTTACCAAAACTGACGGCCACAAGACTCAAGCCAAAAGCTCCACTTTTACCAACTTTCTGTGCCAAACCGATCGAATTCAATTTTATGTCTGACCCTACAAGGTATTGGGTATTACCCACAGAAACCTCCGTTCTACTTCCTCTTGCCAAACCTGCTGGATTCAACATCATAGCCTCAACTCCTTTCACCATAGCAGTATTTAAACTTCCGATTCCAGAAGTTCTTGCCCAAGGATTTATGAGTAATTCGTGTGCTCCTGCCTCTCCTTGTCGATCTGGATTTCCAGCTACTAAAGAAGTACATGTTAAAATCGTCAAACCAATAGCACCAAATATTCTATTCATCTTCTTCATTTTTATATTTTATAATCCCTTAGGATCAAATTGTCTATTAACGCCAAACCATTTGATTACTCTTTCTCCATATTCTTCCGAATAAACATGGATCAAGTAAACACCACTCGCAATTGGAATATTCTTTGAATTTTTCATGTCCCATTCCAAATCTGGAGCAATCTGTTTGTACTCCACTGCTGCATTGTTTATTCCCTTCAACATCGGGGTTTCATCTCTATTGTATTCTTTAATGAATTTTCCATCAAGAGTATAAATTCGCACCTTACACTTGGCTGGAAGGTTAGTAATTTTAACAATATTGGTAAATTTCGAAGTCTCATAAGCATCATAACCATAATATGGATTTGGAACAACGTTAATTGCATCCAATGCGGCGTCATATCCTGCTGCATCAAGCGCAGTTGCTTTGACTCCCTTGGTACTAAATTCATAAGCAGGCAGTCCGTTGTTTGAATTTGTTCCTACTGCCACACCAAATGGATTATAAACACGGCATTTAACTATCAAGTCATTTGGAATCAAACCATCAGAATAGCTTAATAACTGTGCATTAGGCTTTAACATAGGGAATCCTGCCCAAGTTATTTGAGCCACACCCTGTGCTCTGATACTTGTCAATCTAGATTTAAAATTATTAGATAAAGTCTGACAGCCATCATACTTAGTTTTAGCGACAAATATCATGTGTTGTCCCCCCATAATCAAGTTATTGGTACCAAATGGACGACCTGCCAAATTTAAAAATACTTCACTTGTTGGATTCCACATCATATCAGCTCCTGTTGGATTTCTACTTACAGCTGATAATTCAGGATCAGCTCCAAAAACAGAATTTTCTCCATAAAAAATATTCAATCTCTCACCTGTTTCAACATCTATTGCATAACCAGGGAACCAGCCAAATCCAAGTGAGTTTGGATTACCAGCACTTGGAACAGTTTCAGGTTTTCCATTTGCATCTACCGTTTTAAGGATAGAAGGATCTGTACGCATCTTCAAATCAACAGTAGTCCTATCTTTTGGAACAGCTGTATTACCCGTAGTAAAGGTATTGTATGAGTTTGCCATTTCAACAACAATACATCTACTCCATTTACTAGTATCTTTTGTGAATACAATATCAACATTTTGAAGGTCAGCAAACTTCATATTTTTCTCAGCCAACTCTTTGTCACTTTTTAAAAAGATAGGTCCCACAAAAGGCTTATCTCTGTCATAGTTGAAATCTGTCATATACATCGGAACAAAGTAAGCATTCTCGCCTGAAGTAAAATTATTCTTTGGATCTCGTGTTGCATACACTTCATAGATAGCCCCATCTGACATCCTTGATTTTACATAATTGAAAAAATTGCCCGGAACTAAATTCCCATCTCCTGTAGACACCGCCTTATCATCGTTAATACCAAGGAACCAATCTATCCCTGTAGTCCTATAACTAGACCGGACATCAATGAAACCATTACCTGATGCCCTCAAGGTTGAGTCACCAGCCTCCAAGCTTTGCCCTAGGCTAATAGATAATCCAAATTTCGCCAGTAATTGTTCATTTAATCGGGAAATATTTCTTTCAGAAGCGATAACCTGATTTGTGTTCTTTTCTCGTATAGTCCATCTGCTTTCATTATTCACTACATTCTGCGAATTCACAGGTTCAAATTTCAACTCAAAATCTCCATCAATAACATCCAAGGGATTAAACACTTTTACTGTAATTGGTGCCTTGCCTACTTGATAAGAAATTTTACCATCAAAATCTTGCCTCATAATCTTGTCATGCATTCCATCTATCAACTCCAAATCACGATCGCTTGCTCCTCTTCCATCTACCCTAGTAATCTGTGGCTCCAATCCATACTGCGCATTAAGTTTTCTATCAGTAATAGGTCTTGGTGTCCCAATGCTAATACTAATATTACGACGACCCTCAATATAAGTTTTTTTCTGGCCCACATCTTCCTTATAATCATATGGTTGATAATTATTATAACCATAAGCAACAACTACAAAATAATATTTTTTATGGTTCACTAACTTTTTATATGTCTTTGCGAATTGGTCCTCCAAAATTCTAAAACTGTGTTGAATACCTTTATTCACACCTTCCGCCTTTAACTGAGGCTTAAATATTAATTGGTTGGGTGAACCATCAGGAACTTCTGCTGGTACCCAATCAAAAACTTTTGTTACATTGTTCTTGACATCAACTATTTGCACCAATCTAGCTTTCGTTATGTCTGCTAATTCATCACTTGATACACCCACAGAGGGTCCTGCTAATTGATATAATTTATACCCTTCAAATAAGTAAAGTGAATCGCTAGCGCCTGGATTTGGAATAATCCCTTCAGAGTATTCTTCCCTTGCATTGTTATGAATATTTGCATCCGTTGGATTCGAAAGATTAATAATCAACTCTTCATCCAATTCAACAATACACATATTGGGTGCATCGGGGCCATCTGGGATATTAAAACAGGCATCGAATAAAGACTGTGCGATATCATCAGCTTGCAAAAAGCTACTAATATTTGGACAAGGATATACAATATCTGGCACCCAAACCGTTCCCACGATTAGTTCATTTTTTGCCCCTGGGTCCAATCTCATTGGCCCTGTAGCTTGTACTGTACGATAATCTCCTTGAGGAAGTGCTTCCGAACACATAGACCAGCCATTTGGATCATTAGGTGCACCTGGAAAAACATATTTTGTGGGAGTACCGGTAGGGTTATAACCATTCCCACCCACTGTTACAGGAGTACCGTCTCTCCATCTCGCCGATAAGTAATAATAAAACTCAATAGGCCTACCTCTTGATGGATCCGTCATTGCTGTATTCACTCCTGGATCACCACCATTGACCATATACGTAAAAGAACTCATCCCTAATTCAACCAAAGGTTCACCCACCTGGGTAGTGTCTGGTCCAAAGGGACCTCTAAAATAATCTACTCCCAATATAGGTATATCATTACAATAGGTTCCCGATCCACCACTACAAGTACAGCCAGAAGTACCATCCGTTGCATCTGAATTGTAAATATACATCAAATTTCTTGGTTTAGGTCCAAATTGAGTAAACACATGAGTTGTATCGCAACCGATATAATCATCAGTATAACAACCCAAATCAGGATCAACCCATTTAGCGAAATAACACCTTTGAATTCTGTCCGTGGCTTTATTGATCAATTTATAACGTAAAAATGTCATATTATTAATTGCATCACTGGCCTCCCAAGCAAAGGCTTGTACTTGAACCTCCATTTGGATTTGTTGACCCCCTGATGCTCTATGAATATCTCCAGCATCGTTATAAATCCAAAATATCATTTGATCACCGTAATAAACTGGTGGACAGCTTCGGATTTCGATGATTGGGTAATCCCCATTACAAGGATTGTAAATACCATCATCATCAGTATCATGGAATCCTGCCAGCTTAGAACTTGTACTTGGAAGGGCAAACCCATACTTTTGAATAAAAAACTCATTTCCAAAGGATGGCCAATATTTGATATCTTCAGGGACATCATCACATGTATATGGCTCTCCACCTGGCATGATAGAAGCTTGATAGCGTGCTATATGTTGTCTAATATTATCGCCACTTACTACGAAAAAACGATCCCACAATTCACAGACTTCAGCACTTGTTCTACCGTCTTCATCTAATGGACCAGCATACCAATCAGTATATGGTCCATCTCGATATGTCATACCAGCCAACTTCAAATTTCCAGCTGGATCATAGCCCCCTACCCAAACGGAACCTGCATAAATAGCACCAACAGCCGGAATTCCTGAAGCAGGATCCACTTTTGGTACTATAAATCTACCCTCTTTACTTGTTGGATCCCACCATACATCTCCTCCAACGTTCAAGCGAACTCTACAATTATTAATATCCATATCTATTTGGGCAACTGGAGCTTGACAAGGATTAGCACGTTTTTCCAATGCAGAAGTTGTACCACTTTGTGATTTTTGCTTTTTCAGCGCTTCTGGTGAAATATAAGCAAAGCCATCTTTTACAAAAGATATGGCTAATATGACTAATAAAATATATTTTTTCATAATTGAAAGTATTTTAAAATTCTAAGGTAAGACCCAAAAATATTCTACGTGGTAAACTATAAAACGAAGGATTTAACAAACTCCATTGATACGAAGCTAAGAAGGCATTTAAATCCCTACCAGCTTGTTGTAAAGTACCTGTACTCAATACACTTTGCAATGAACCTTGTCCTTCAGGAGCATTTAAAAATCCGTCGTCATCAGGAGATCCTGTATAGCGATAAACTCCTCTAACATTTCGCGTGTCAAATAAATTATTAACCCTTAAGGACACCACTAAATTTAATGGTTTTGTATTCTCTCCACCCGCTGCAATCATTTTTTTGTTCAAAAGAATATTTCTTTCAATTCTCATATCAACAGTAAAATTCCATGGTAATCTTGATCCATTTATTATCCCTTTAAAGCCCGTGCCTCCAAATTGGGTCGGTCTCAGAGCGGCTGAATAAGGCCTACCGCTGATTGCTTGTGCTTGAATATTAATATTGGTATTCTTCAATAAATCCAAACCAAATAATTTTGGTCCTCGATAATCATCACCACTGTAACCATAATCAAGTATCAATTTCACTGCGTGTCGCTCATCTCTAGAAAGAGGGAATAAAGACCTAATGTTTCCACGTGAAGTCAAACCCCTCGCACTATTGGCATCAGAGCCCGTTCCATCCGCAAATTGCAAAGTATAGTTGGCAGTTACTGCTACATTTTCAGTTTTCCTTAAGTCAAATGCAGCAGAAAATCCTTTAACCGTACCAAAATCGATATTGCCATATGTGGTATATCTAGAAATGGGTGCTGTATATAGGAGTACTCTTTCCTGAATCATATCGCGCATTTCCTTATAAAACGCAGATACTTTTAAAGCTGAGCTATTAGTTAGCTTTTGTTGAAAACCAACTTCATAGTCGATGGTTTTCTCAGATCGCAAATTTGCGTTATTACGAACATCATCGGAACCGGTTGTTTCAAAATAATAATAATCCATTGGACTTACATAACTGTTGTCAGGGGGTCTTTGAGCCAGTACGTCATAGTGTGCGAAGAAATTGGCGTCATCAGCGATTGGAAATGAAACCGCAATTCTCGGCATCCAATTCAATTGTGGTGTATAATCTTCAAATACACGATCAGGATCAAATTTATTACTTCTGATGGATCTATCTTCGGTCTTCGCCACCACATATTTTGGATAAATAACTTGGTTTCCAAAAATTAAATTTCCATCATTTGCCGTTGAGCCTGCTGCATTATACCATTGATCACCCAATCTGAAAGCCTTTACAGTATTAGAGTTTTCTCCGTTGACATAAACTTTTGCGTCATCTGGTAATGAACTTGGCTTTGTTGTACCTTGTGCAGCAAAGAAATCCTTAGCTGTTGTAATTTCGTAAAGAGAATATGGGTCTTTCATGACTTTGGTGTTGGCATCAAATCTATCGACCCTTAAGCCGAACCTAAAGATGATATCTTTAAATTGAAATTTGTCTTGTATATAAGCAGCTTGATAAATTGGGGTATTAGGCGCCACCAAAAATGTTTTTGAACCAGTAGGAGTGGTGTCCCTGAAAAAACTATTAAAATCCGTACCAGTCTTTACTTTTTTACCCAAATAATCATAACCATAAAATCCGATGACTTGTGCTTGAGCCAATTCTTCAGCTGCAAACATATCCAATGATAGTTGTGAAGGATTTAACCCATCTACGTTAACAAACTGATCTAAACCAATACCAAGCCTACTTCTAATTTTTCTATAAAAATCTCTACCAGGCTGATTTACGATTAATTTATCAAATATTGGAATTCTATAATCATTTCCATTAATAGTAATTAATGTATCTCCTACAACTCTATTGGTATCAACACCATTAAAATGTGCATTGGCAGCTAAACCCGCCTGTTGCCAAAGACTAAATGGTGCAACTACATAGCTCCTTCCTTGTCTTTGCTCATAAACAAACCCAAACTCAATGGAATGTTTGGTTTTATCGGAACCACTAGGAAATAAATCAAAGGTAGATTTTCCATTGAAGGTAAGAATATTTTCCTCTGATTTGCTAAATCTATTATAAACTTGGCCCACATTGCTATGAATATTCCAAACGGAACTTCTTGTTGAAGCCAAGATCGAATTTACAGCCAAGTATTGATTATCTAGTAATAATTGCTCTGCGGTCAATAAATTATTATAATTGGCTAAAGTTGGATTAATAGTACCTGGTGTATAAGGTGCTCTTAGGCTTTTTGTAAAACCTATGTGACCTAATCCATCCTGAGCTTGTGAATTATCAGATTCACCCAAAGCTGGTATCCACTGGTAATCAAACTTACCCACATATCCATAATCGAAAAGTCTGTCTTCATGCCTTAAATCTTGTCTCCTGTTTGAATTACGCTCATAAGTCGCTTGCAAGATATAAGTAGCATTTCTTATTGAGGATGATTTTCTAGTAGTATCTTTTGAGTTTTCAGCCCCAATACGATGTCTAAATCTAAAATTTACACGCCAATCTCTATTTCTGTCGATAGGATTGTTCGGGTGATTGAACAAGTCCCACTGTGCACCACTCAAACCATTTGAAGATGAGCTACCAGGTAAAAATTGATTATCACCCGCTGACCATGCACCTGTCAGTGCCAAGTCAATCTCTCTATTTACTCTAGCATCCAATCTTCCTGTATATACTTGATAGGTACTTTTTTGATTGCTTCTAGCTTTTTTCAACTTTACATCATCCGCATGTAAGAATTCAGCAGTGGTAAATCCTGTGCCATTGAACAATGTAAGGGGTTTTGCTTCTAATTCTTTGATTTTACTCTCATCTAATTCATAAATTCCTATTCCAGAAGGATTGTCTTCTTCTTGGATATTATATTGACCAGAAAGTCTATAACCTAAAATCGTTTCTTTCTTGCTATTTTTCAAAAGCGGTCCATTAATACTCGCTCTGATATCTGAATATCCAAAAGCATCTAGTCCTTTTGAAGTTTCTAACTCGACTAAACCGCCGAATTTGCTGGCTGGGCCTTTAGTGGTAGAGGATATTACCCCACCCGTTACGTCACCATAACTCGCTTCTAGTCCTCCAGTGATTACTTGCATTTGTTCGATATCGGATGTGGAAACCATATTTTTTGAAACACGCACACCATCTACATAATAATTGGTAGCGTTGTCACGAGATCCTCTAATAGCAGCTTTTTCTCCGTCGATGGATGAAATACCCGCTGTAGTTGCTGCAAGACCTTCGATAGAACGAAGTGGAAGGTTCATTATTTGTTCTGATGTCAATGTTTGGCCAGGACTGGTTTGGTCCATTTCAATCAATGGGACTTTATAAACGATTACTTCAACTGCCCCTAGCTTTACTCCACCTTCATCTTCAAGCTCTACATCGAGCTTAACGGTCTTACCAATGTTGATTTGAATCTTATTAATTCTCTTTGTTTGAAACCCGATGTAGGAAACTTCTAAATCATAAAAACCTGGATCAATTGGAGAAAAATCAAAACGACCATTATCATCTGTCAACGCATCTTGATATACGTTGTTATTTTTGTATAAAACTACTGTTCCATACTGAATAACTTCACCTTTACCTGCAACTTTGACGAATCCACTCAAAGATGCACTGGATTGCGCCCAAACAAAGACACTTAAACAAACACCAAATAAGGTTAATAGCACTTTTTTCATATGCTTAAATTTTATATTTTAAATGGTCGTGGGTTCCCCCAATAATACTTCACAAAACAATCGCTTAGTTTTACAATTTCTACTGCTAAGTTTATTTGAAAGCCCTAAAAATCAATACTTTTCATGTTAGGACTGCAATATTATTAATATTTAATCATTTTAAGAAACTTTTAACATAAAAAAAAATATCTACTTTGTATTCAAGAACACGATTTTACCTCATTTTTATACAATGCTTCAAGATTCACCAATATTAAATATTTCATACAAATAAACTGCGATCTTTTATTCTGTTTCTAGGCGCCATTCGTCAAGTTTTTGCAATATAATTTTGCTTAAGTACTTCTTTGACTCATGTGTCCATCCCGCTATATGTGGCGTAAAAATTGTATTCGAATCTGAAAACAATCTTTCATAGCACTTTTTTTCATCTTCTGTATAGGTCAGTGGTTTTTCGTTTTCGAAAACATCCATTCCTATCCCACTTATCAATCTATTTTCTAGGGCATAAATAGCATCTCCAGCCCTCAACACTTGCCCTCTTGAAGTATTGATTACAATTGGCGTTTTTTTACATTCACTCAAAAATAATTTGCTTGCATACCCGTAAGTTTCAGCTGTCAAGGGTAAATGAAAAGAAATAATATCGGCGAGATCCTGAATATCCCTCAAAGTGACCTCTTGCACATTATTTTGTGGATTATCGAATCCTTTCTTGTATTTGTCATGTACTAGAATCTTGCATTCAAAGCCTCGCAATTTTTGGGCCAAAGCTCGACCCGTATGGCCATATCCAATGATCCCTACTGTTTTATGCCTTAGTTCAGTACCTCGATTGCCTTCTCGATTCCAGACCATTCGCCTAACTTCAGAATCAGCTTGCAAAATGTTGTTCAGTAAGCATAAAATCATACCCACAGCATGTTCTGCGACCGCATCGCAATTTCCCTCAGGAGAAGAGATTACTTTAATTCCTTTAGTTTCAGCATAGGGTATATCTACGATCTCCATGCCACTGCCAAGCCTAGCAATAAATCTAATATTCTTCGCCAAATCAATAAATTCCTTATCGCAATTAATCTTACTATTGATGATCAATCCATCGTAATTTTTTATTATAGCTTTACATTCTTCATAATTTATATTGGGACTATAATCTACCGTCCAGCCCCAGTTTTCAAACCCTGTGATCAAATCAGGGTGGACATCATCCGTTATAAGAATTCTCATTTTCAACAATTTTTTTTTTTACTTGAACAATATAAGCATGAATTCTTTTGTTGTGTTCATTTAATATTTAGGGGATTTTTTTCCATTTTTGCAAAAAAATATATTTTGATGTTATATAAAAAATTTAAAATTCTCTTTTTCGTAGGGTTTTTGGCTATCCTAGGATCTTGCAAAACTAATGATAATAAATCGCTTACCATTCGCGGATTTGTTAGGTATATTTCTGGAACCGAACAAGTAAAAGTTCAGTTGAATACATTCATCAATATAAAAGATACGATTAGTGTCATTGATACCTTAAATCGCAATATTTTTTTCCAGGGGCAGAGAATTCCAAGATTTAATCTGGGTACTGGGCAGACTTATAATTATGAAATGAGCCCAGTGAAGCCCGGTGATTTTTACCTCAGCATTGAAAATGAGAACAAAGAGGAAACTCGATTTGATTTTGAGGTTTTACCAATTGAAGAGATTACCCCAAAATCTTTCTCAAAAGCGAATGGAGTTGAAATTTCTGTAAAATTGAATCCAAAGGACAATGCTGAAGGGTTAATACTCATGCTGATCGATGACCAAGAATACACTGCACAAGAAGTCTTTGACATCAAAGGAAAAACCGAGGCAATACTTAAAATTCCTGCCGATAAAATAAAGAATTTGCATGCAGGAAATGTTAAATATTATTTAGTAAAAAAACAAATCATAATAAATTCAAAAGAAAATTTAAATCTTGACTTGGAGACGGAATATTATTCTGAAGAAAAAACTTCAATGATCGACTGATGGCCAATTTAAAATTAATTTTATCGCTGGCTGCAATTGTATTATTTTGTACAATTGGTTTATTTGCTCAGGATTCTAAACCCATATATACCGCGAGTGATCAAATTCAGAAGCTTAAATCTGGTTTTTTAGTCGTCATGTTGCCCTATAATATTCCTTTGCGAAATAATGTGGCAAAATACAATCAAATGGATCCCGCCTCAAAAACTGCTAAGAGATACAAAAAAGATCTTTTAAAGTTGGAGAAAGATAATCTCTCATGGATCGAAGCCATGAAAGACAGCTACAGTTTTGGTCCTTATTTTATCATGCACGATACGGCATTTCTTCAATTTAAGCAAAAGCCCTCAAGCAAATATTTTGTCGGCGGGTCAGCTCCACTTGATAGCACAATAGATTGGAAATCAGCCAATTATCTCATCATGCGTAAAGGCAGTACCCCAGAACAAAAACTTGATGCAGTCGTCATCAACGACCAAAATTTTTCCCAAATACCATCCCCTTTTCCAAGTTTTGAAAGGACTACTAAATCTGCTAGTTTTTTCCTGATATTATTAAATCAACCATTAGAAAAACCATATCGCAAAATCATCCAATCCTTTGATAAGCGTTTGAAAAAATGGTACTTGAAGGTATCAAATACAACCCTAAAATGAGTCAAATAATAACCGAAGAATACCCTAATTCGACCGTGGTGGGATTCATGAAGTTGGACCAAACAGCAAATTTTTATTATGAAAATACTCCTTTTTCGTTTTTAGATGCATCTATTCACGATGCCAAAAATTCTAAAAAAAAGCTCGAATCTCTCGCCAATAGGTATTGTTTATTTAACTTGATAAAAAATAGTTATCCTGATTTATTGCCATTAAATGTTTTGAAAACGAGAGCGAATAAACCTTATCTAGAAGGCAGTTTGCTTCATATTTCATTAAGCCACTCTAATCAATGGAGCGCAGCCGCCATTTCTGATTATCCTCTTGGCATAGATATCCAAATAAAGACCGAAAAAATAAAAGTAGTAGCCAGTAAGTTTTGCAATGAAGCTGAATTGGATTGGCTGAGCCGTCACGATATAGATGGGGACTATCTGCATTGGCTTTGGTCTGCAAAGGAGTCGCTAATCAAGGCATATGGATTGGGATCTGTTGATTTCAGAAAAGATCTTGGTGTACTATTTATGGAAGAGGGCAAAGGTCTTGGCATAGTTGACAAAGAAAAGAAGTCGTATTATGATTTGCACTTTCAAAAAATCAATAATTATTATTTTGCCATATCAACACTAACTCTATGAAGTATTTTCCCTTGTTTTTTGTCATTTTTACAATGCTAAATTCTTGTCAATCTGGTTCTTCCAACCGCGGAGTTGATGCCAGTTTGCCTGACGATTTTAAAAAATTTTATGAAAAATTTCATACAGATAGCTCATATCAAATGAAACATATCATATTTCCGCTTGAAGGGATTCCGTCGTATGCTGATAGCTTAGGTTTGGTTGCAAATAATTTTTATTGGCAAGAAATAAATTGGGATTTACACAAAAATATAACCGACGAGAGTTATCGCAAAGAATATTCGATTTTGCCCAATGATATCATCAATGAAAAATTGATATTGAAGGATAAACCGATCGGATTACAACGCAGATTTGCCAAAATATCTGGTGAATGGATGCTAATATACTATGTTGGACTAAACTCTATACGTCAGTAGATTTATCCTCAAGATTAGTCTTTTTAATCAAAAATAAAGGTCGCTGCCGTATATCGTCATTCATCCTACTGAGATACTCCCCTATAATTCCAATGGCTATCATCTGCACCCCTCCAAAGAACAAGATAACGATCATCAAGGATGTCCATCCCGCCGTATAGATTTTAGAAATAAATCTGGAATATAAAGCATAAAGCGTCAATAAACCCGTTACCACCGAGATAAATAATCCAAGGTAAGTGACTAGTCGAAGAGGAATATCAGAGAATGAAGTAATCCCATCCAAAGCAAAGCGTATCATCTTCGAATAGGTATAAGAAGTATCCCCATTTTGACGGGCTTCTCGATCATATTCTACGTATGATTGGTTATATCCCACCCACGAAATTTGCCCTCTCAAAAATTTATTCCGTTCTGGCATATTGTTGAGGATCTTAACAATTCGCTTAGAAATAATCCTAAAATCCCCTGTATCCAAGGGCATATCAACATTGGTTATTTTTTTCAATAATCGATAAAACAGGGAGGCTGTCCAGAGCTTCATGGCGGATTCACCTTGTCTTTTTTTCCTTTTGGCATACACTACATCATATCCTTCGCTGAATTTATGATATAGAGAATTGATTAACTCTGGTGGATCTTGTAAGTCTGCATCGATGATGACTACTGCATTTCCAGAGGCGTGTGCCAGCCCAGCAGATACTGCTATTTGATGGCCAAAATTTTTGCTCAAATCGATATATTTTACCGCTTCGTCTTGTTTAGACAATTGATAAATTAGTGCTTGGGTATTGTCTTTACTCCCATCGTTGATAAAAATAATCTCGTAGGATATTTTTAGTTGCTTAAGAGTATTGGAGGTTCGCTGATAGAAAAGATTAACATTGCCCTCCTCGTTATGCATTGGTACAATGATGCTTATATCTATCCCATTATTAATCATGCTGAGTTGATTTTTTTCGCAATAAGTTCTATAAAATTTACAAGCTAAATGCTAAACCAAGACCCGAAGTCCCGAAATATCTATTTTGTCTGTATAAATATGATGATTTGTATGTATTCCAAAAATTAAGACCAAATTGTGACTCTATGCTCACTGTGATCAATTTATTGATTTTGTATTCAAGTGATGCTCCAGTAGTCAAGCCTAAATTCAGCGTTCTAAAATCGCTCTTAATAGCTAAATATGATATTTGATCGTCTTGATTTTTCCACAAATTATTGACATTATCGGCATTATAGCTAACAAATCCCCCAGAACTAAAGCCTAACTTCCACTTTGTATTCTCAAGTGGATACCACTTCAATCCGATAGGCAAAGAAATAGTTTTTGAAACCACGACGGCCTGATCTTCCAATTTACCAGGTGATCTAAATAAAGGGTCGTTGGTTGAACTCACTACGGATTCTATCTGATACTTTAGAATGTCCAATTCAAGGCGATCGTAGGATACACCAGCATAAAATGCCAAATTTTTACCTTTACCTTGATACTCATAATTGGCACCAACGGTCAAAAATGATTGTGTAAATCCATTGTCATTGAGGACTTTCAAAGCCTGCTTTAATGGTTCATTATTGATTTTACTTCTGTAGAGAGCACCAGCATAACCCATTTGACCCGCTATTCTGATCCTAGTTTGGGATCCCTTAATTTCTATCACAGGATGACCTAATGGCTTGATTTCAACGTGTTTAAGGATATTTTTTTCATTAGACACACGACTCAACCCTACTCCATCTAAGGCCTCAATCGGTGTATCCATTCTTGAAATTGTTGGATGGTGGTCAATTATATCTGTAACAATAGGTTTTTCGCTATTTTGACTTTCACCAATTGCCATTTCATTAAAATTTTCTAATTTTGGTTTGTCATTTTTTCTGAAATTGGCATTTCGATTTTTGGGTCTAACTGTCTCTAGTTTGTTTTTAACTATTGGCTTTTCAACGGAGTATGCGTTAGTAAAGTCTGCATCGTGGATGGTATTTAACTCTGCAACAGCCAAGTGTTTTGGGTCCAAATTTTGGGATAATTGTGGCATAATATTATAAACCAAGGTAGCAGAGACCATAAAAAATAATCCTCCGAGCACAAAATTTCTTTTTCTAGAAATTCTATACCAAATGGGTTTTTCTCCTCTTTTTATAATGTTACCAAAAGCATCTTCTGAAGGCACGTATTCCACGTCCTTTACTTTACGTTGCATCTTGGAAATAAATTCTCTGTCTCTCATTCTGTTTATATGGTTGGAATAAAAGGCTAATAATGAACCAATTTCAATTCCTGTAATATTTTAATTTTCAGTAAATTCTTAGCTCGGTGGTATTGTGTGCGAGAAGTCACTTCAGTAACTCCGAGTTTTTCCCCGATCTCTCTATGGGAATAGCCTTCTATGGCATGTAAATTAAGAACAACTCTATAACCTTTTGGCAATTGTGCTATGATTTGTACTAGCTTTTCACCAGAAATAACATCCAATAATTCATCTTCATGCTCATGATCTGTCCAATCCCGATCCTTTGAATACTGGAGATTGTCCACTAGTATAAAATCCTTCTGTTTTCTGAGCCACTGAAGCGAGGTATTTACTGCAATTCTCTTGACCCATCCTTCAAAACTTCCAAGATTATTAAATTGGTCAATTTTGCTAAAAACAGTTACAAAACTTTCTTGCATCAAATCCTCCGCTATATGAAAATCACTGCAATATCTAAAGCATATGGCTTTTATCTTTCCTCCCAAAATGGCAAAAACTTCCTTCTGTGCATGTGGATTAGCACTTTGACATCCTTTTACCAGTCTAGAATAAAGTTCTTCCATATTGGACTATTATACTTTCTAAATCACCACTTTTTCAATTTTTGAACAATGATTTACAAATGTAAGTAATATTTTTTATGGAATGGCCAATGTATTGTAAAATTTATTTAATTCCTGCAGGAATCCTCCTGGGTTGTCGGCGTGAATCCAATGACCAGAATTGAGAACTGTCTGAACTTGGTTATGCTTAAATATTTTGTCCAAAAGTGGATAGTCTTCGCTAGTAATATAATCGGAATGGTCTCCTTTCAAAAAAAGGGTCGGTCCATCGTATTTTTGACCTGCGCAAACTTCGCCCATTAACTGAGGGTAGTTTTTAGTTAATACGGGTAGATTCATTTTCCATTCATACTCATCCGTGATGGTATTAAAATGCAAATTTTTCATCAAAAACAAGACAATGGCTGGCTCAAAACCTAGACTTTCCAACACATTTTGTACGTCTGATCTCTTTGTCACCGTCTCCAAATCAATAGAATTCAAAGCGTTAAATATATCACCATGACCTTCCTTATATTTTTTAGGTGAAATGTCTGAAACTACCAGCGACTTGACTATATCTGAGTTATCACAGGCGAACTGCATTGCCAATTTCCCCCCCATCGAGTGTCCGATTAAATGACATTCATAAATCCATTCAGATTGCAAAAAATCAACCAAATCATTGACCATAACTTTGTAATTCATTTCATCATCATGAAATGACTGGCCGTGATTCCTAAGATCTACTGTGAATACGCAAAATCGTTCACTCAAAATTTTGGCCATCCCATTCCAATTGTCCAAGGTTCCAAATAATCCATGTAAAATCACCAGCGGATCTCCTTGACCAAAATTCTTAAAATGCAATTTGGTATTCATCTAGCCATTTTATAACAAAATAAATTAAAGATGCTCCTGTTCAAATTCTTTGTCCATCTCTTCATCTTTAGACCCCTGTTGGATGACCGAAGCATTTGGATTGCTGTATCTAGCACAGTTTGTTTCTATGTCCAAAGGGGGTGGCAGTCTCACGAATTTAGCATGAGCGTCATAAACATCGGGCAATTTTTCAAGTTTTCCAATCAATTTAGAAAAGATAGGCCGCGCCATTTTACTTCCTTGACCATTGGCAAATGTCCTAAATCGTATCCATCTAGAATCTCCTCCAACCCATGTTCCTACAGCCAATTGGGGTGTAATCCCCATAAACCATCCATCCACGTGATCGTTGGTAGTACCTGTTTTCCCTCCGACCTCTGATGTTGTTCCAACAAAGCCAGCCGCTTCTTTCAAAGCATTTTTCAATAGTTCAACCATCGCATTATTTGCTGGTTTTGATATAGCTACTTGTTCTTCTGGGATCGATCGATATATGAGCTTATTGTTTTTATCCCTAATCTCCAATATGGAGGTCGGCTTGACGAAAATACCGTGATTGGCAAACGTAGCATAAGCTGCAGTCATCTCATATGCCGTCAAATCAGCTGAACCTAAGGCAATGGAAGGTTGCTTTGGAATCCTATATTCTCCATCATACCGTCTGGCGTTGCTATCGATTCCCATCGAGTGCAACATTCCTCTGATCGGATATGTATCGCCGATTTGCTTTATTAAATAAACCGAAATAGAATTGACGGACTTTTGCAAACCTTCGTAAAGATTCATCGAACGCCCTGAAAATCTACCCTCTGAATTCTTCGGTATCCAGGGTTCTTCTATCTCAAAATTAGCTTCACCTTGCTTGATAGTGTATTGAATATCAGCAACGGGAAAACAAGGACTAAAACCTCTTTGCTCGATAGCCGTCGCATAAATAAATGGCTTAAATGTAGAGCCTACTTGTCTGTTGGTTCTCACGTGGTCGTATTGGAATCTTTTATAGTTGACCCCGCCTACCCAAGCTTTTATGTAGCCTGTGCTTGGTTCTATGGCGATGACTCCACATTGTAGTATCATGTGGTGGTACCTGATGCTGTCCAATGGGGTCATCGTAGTATCTCTTTCTTGATTTGGAGCGCCATAGGCAAATACTTTCATCCTAACGGGTGTGTCAAAGGACTTTTTTACAGCCCATTGAAAATTTAACCACGCTTCTTTAAAACTTGGCCATTCATCCAAATCTTGAAGCTGTTTGAGTTTTTGAACTTTGTCCTCGGATATTTCTCTTTTTGCTAGCTTTTCTTTAAAATATTTTTTTGTATTAATATCTTTAAAAAGCATCTCCAAATCCTTGTCTTGCAGGCCTTGAATCTTGGATTTTTCCTTTAGCTTTTGAAAAGCATCGTCAAAATAAACTTCTCTGATGGAATAGTATCTATCGGATTGTCTTATAGCATCCCTTAAGCCGTCCTGTCTGATTTCCAAAGGAATTTTATCGGGATCTGCTTTCCAAGGATCAAGCCCTTTCCACTCGCTCCAAAATCTTTTTTGAACCTCTGCCATATGTTCATTGACGGCTTCTTCGGTTTTCTTTTGTATCACTGGGTCTATGGTCGAATAAACCTTTAGCCCATCACGATAAATATTGTATTTGGTTCCATCTGGTTTCTTACATTCTGGCAGTGCCAATATTTTCTCGATATCTTTTCTTTGTTCCATTAAAAAATACCTTGCACTCCCATCTGAATGTGATTCGACCTTAAATTTGGTCATATCTAAAGGCATTTTTGCATATTTTAAATAGGTTTTTTCATCCAATACCCCATTTTCAACCATCTTTTGCAATACGGTATTTCTTCTTCCTATCACCTTTAGTGGTCTTCTCTTGGGATTGAATAATGCTGGATTATTGAGCATACCTATCAGTGTGGCTGCTTCATGGAGTTCTAAATCTTTTTGATTTTTTCCAAAATATGTTTCTGAAGCCGCTTCAATACCATAGGCTCCATTGATAAAATTAAATTGATTGAGGTACATGGCTATTATCTCTTCTTTAGTATATCTGCTCTCGAGCTTAACCGCCAATATCCATTCTTTCAATTTGATAAAAACCAAAGAAAATGCCTTGCGAATGAATCCCATATCGCTGAAATCCCGATTCGAGAAAAGCAATTTTGCTAATTGTTGGGTGATTGTACTTCCTCCACCTGCAGACCGATCCATCATAAAAATAGTCTTGGTCGCTACCCTTGCTACTGCTTCAAAATCAATACCAGCGTGCTGGTAGAATCGTTGATCTTCGGTAGCTATCAAAGCTTTTACGAGATATGGGTTAAGGTCCTTATAGTGCAAAGCCACCCGATTCTCGATATAATATCTTCCCAAAACTTCTCCATTGGGGGAATAAACTTCGGTCGCAAAATCATTGATTGGATTTTCCAACTCTTCCAAACTGGGCATTTTTGTTAGGCTTAAAAAAATAAAGAGCCCAGCTATCCCTACCAAGAAAAAAATAAAAGCCTTCCACATTTTCCTGGCTTTTTGGCGAAAATCTTGAGTGACCTCTTGCCCTCCTCCCCACAGATTTATTGCGGTTAGACCCTTACTGATGGCGGCGCGTATCTTATCTAAAATCAACATATTCTATTTTAAACTTTATGTTTTAGGCTATTGGAAAGAATTTTTCTATTGTCAAAAAATTATTCAAGTCCAAAGATAACTTAAAATGAAATATTACGATTATTGTTGATGTATAATATTCTTTTTTTTAATTAACTATAACGATTTTCCAAATTAATTATTCCAAATAGAAATCATTATTTAACAAATCATCGGAATAAGAAACATTTTAACAAAATTATTTCATAATTTAAAGCATCCAAAGACAAGAATTATGCCTATTTTTGAATTTCATGAATCAAAATAATCAAATATTATCTGAAGACTTAAACTAAAAATATGAAACGCTTTTATTGGATTTTTGCTTTTATTACTGGAATTATAGGGTTTATATTGATCGCCACCAATGACAAAAAAATAGCTCCTACAAAGTTAGCTAAAGAACAAATGCACCAAGATTATTATGAGCAAGAATGGCTTAAAACCAGAGATCTAAGCACCAATGAAATACCGAAAGAAAGGCTTTTAGATGCCATCGCCTATTCTAATAAATTAAAAGAAGAAAAAAAACTTTTGCGTTCTGAGTTTGGCATCCCGAATATGGATTGGGCCGAACGAGGACCTAACAATATCGGAGGCAGAGCACGGGCTGCTATTTTCGATCTAAATGATCCTTCCGGCAATACCGTATGGGCTGGCAGTGTAGGTGGTGGACTTTGGAAGACCAATGCTATCCAAGCAACTGAACCTAATTGGGTACTCATCAATCACGATTGGGAAAACATCGCCATAACCGCCATCGCACAATCACGGAATAGCCCAAATATCATGTACGTCGGTACTGGTGAAGGTTGGGGAAATGCTGATGCGATAAGAGGTCTAGGGATATGGAAATCCTCGGATGCGGGTGTTACTTGGGCTAGATTGTCAAGTACTGCTACAGGTGATTTTTATTATATCAATAAAATAGAAATAGATCAAAACGGGACGGTATTTGTCGCTACAAAAACGGGTATCTTCAGATCTACTGATCAGGGTACAACGTGGAGCAAAGTCTATAGCGAAAACATCACTGACTTTGAAATTTCAAGCAATGGCATTTATTATATGGCTGCAAAAGGGCTTGGTGTTTATAAGTCTTCTACAGGGCTTTCTGGATCTTGGTCTCGACTATCTGGTATCAACTATGTCGGGGCAGGGAGGATTGAATTTGCGGTGGCACCGAGTAATCCTAATTATATTTACATTCTCTTAGCTGCATCTAGTGGTGGCACTTGCAAAGACATATATGTTACCAACAATGGCGGAATTAGTTGGACTCGCAAGGCTCCTCCGAGTGCTGTCGGTATGACAAATTTTTGTCGAAACCAAGCATGGTATGACCTTGCCATAGGGATAGATTTATTAAACCCCTCCATTGTTTATATTGGAGGCGTGGACTGCCTTAAATCCACCAATGAAGGCGATTCTTGGATACAAATATCCAATTGGACTGGCTCTACTCGATACATGCACGCCGATCAGCATCTCATTCTAAATCATCCTACTATGCCCAATCGTTTGCTATTTGCGAATGATGGTGGGATTTTCTTGACAGAAGAGGCTCAACAAACATTGCCACCTATTACCAACAAAATCAGTGGATTCAACGTAACCCAATATTACGCCTGTGCTGTGCATCCAAAAGCTGGGGTAGATACGATGCTAGCGGGAGCACAAGACAATGGCAGCACACTTTTTTTTAGTCCAGGAATAAATAATGCGAGGAAAGTAACAGGTGGAGATGGAGCTTATTGCCATATAGATCAAGACGAACCTTGGATTCAAATCTCTTCGTACGTATATAATTCATATTATATTACTAAAAACAATTGGGGTAGTTATTCAAATATTCACATAGGTTCCAGTGCTGGTAGTTTTATCAACGCCACAGACTATGACGACAAAAACAATATCCTTTATTGCAACTATAATGCTGGATTTTTAGCCCGAATCAAAAATATAGGTAGGTTTAGTCAAGATTATGATACCATCGCCATTCCTGGCATCAGTAGCTATGAAATCAGTGCCATAAAAGTTTCACCAAATTTTGAAAACAGAATATACGTGGGTCTTTACAATGGTTCCATCTATGTAATCGACAACGCCAATTCGTCCCCTCTACTAGCGACTAGGATTTTGACCAGTTCTGGTACGGTTTCAAGCATTGATATAGAAGTAGGTAAAGAAAGTCATATTTTAGCGACTTGTTCAAATTATGGGGCAACAAATGTAAGAGAATCGAACAATGGGGGGCAAAACTGGACCATTCTCGATGGTAACCTACCCGACATGCCCGTTAGATGGGGACTTTTCTCACCAGCTGACCCAACACAAGCCCTGCTTGCAACAGAAATAGGGGTTTGGACAACCGCCAAATTGGACAATTCCAACACGAAATGGTCGCCAGCGGACTCTGGAATGCCCAATACTAGAGTGGATATGCTTCAAGCACGCGCCGCTGATAATTTGATCGTGGCGGCCACACACGGAAGAGGCCTATTTACTACTTTTGCTAATCGGATTCCTAGCGAGTTTATCCTCAAGGACTTTACTGCTACAGATAAATATACCTATATTTTGTTAGATTGGAATACCAGCATCGAAAAAGGTGCAGTTAGGATCGAAGTGGAAAAGTCGTTGGATGGCATAACGTTTGCGAAGATAGGTGAAAAAGCGGCTAAGTACATACCCAATGGGGGCAATTACAATTTCCAAGACCCTAATTATCAAGGAGATATTCACTATTATCGATTGAAATTAATAGATATTTATGGCGAATTCAAATACAGCAATGTCGTCGTAATCAAAATAAGAAAGTTGAATGAAGGTCCAAATTTTTTTCCTAATCCTGTTCATGAATATTTGACCGTTCAAAGCAAAAATTATGTTTTTTATAACGCCAAGCTTCTTTTCTTTGATTTTGCAGGTAAAAAAATACTTGAAGTCCCAATCCCCAATGGTTTGAGTGCCAATGCTTTCTTTGAAGTTGATTTGCGCAATTTGCCATCGGCCGCTTATATTTATCAATTGTGGAATAATGGCAGCAAAGTGAGTTCAACAAAATTAGTAAAACTTTAATTTTATTGTCGATCAATTTGATTCTCAGAAAAATATGGCTGGAATAAAATTTTAAAATATTACCACAAAATAATAAAAAGGTCTTAGCTTTGGTTCTATGAAAGAAAATGGTATCGTTTCAAGTTCGCTTGGCATTAAATACCCCATTATCATGGCTCCAATGTTTTTAGTATCCAATCAAGCGATGGTACAAAAAGCTATGACCAATGGGATTATGGGGACATTTCCAACCCTTAATTTTAGAGAAAAAGGACAATTAGATTCCGTTTTAGAATCCCTCAACAGAACTAAATCCTGCGGAACTTCTGGTAATTATGGCGTAAACCTTATCGTCCAAAAATCCAACCCATTATTCGACAAACAGTACAAAACCTGTGTGGATCATAGGGTTCCATTTTACATCACTTCTCTAGGAAATCCAGCCCGGATCATGGATGGAGCCAGATCTTATGGCGCTAAAGTTTATGCGGATATTGTCAGTATGGAACATGCAGAAAAATGCGCTAAAATAGGAGTAGATGGCTTTATCGCAGTTGGTGCTGGAGCTGGAGGACATGCAGGGCCTCATCCACTTAATATTTTGCTTCCTTCTCTAAAAAAACACTTTCCCCACATGCCCCTCATTGCAGCAGGTGGAATCGGTGAGGGTGCCAATATACTGGGCATGTTTGCATTCGGTGCAGATGGGGTTTCCATTGGGACCAGATTCATAGCTTCCACGGAGGCTGATGTCAATCAGGATTATAAAAATGCCATCATCCACAGCGATCAAGACGACATCGTCATGACCACTCGACTGAGCGGCACTCCTTGCAACGTATTGAATACTCCTTATGTGCAGAAAATCGGATTGGATCAAAATTTTCTAGAGCGGTTTTTTAGTAAAAACGCCACCACGAAGAAATATTTTAAGATGCTAATCCAACTAAAAGGCACTAAAATGCTCGAAGAGGCCATTAAACCGGGCAATTACAACAATATTTGGACCGCTGGTAAATCTGTGGAATTCATCAAAGACATCAAACCCACAGAACAAATCATCAAAGATTTAATCAATGAATATGAAAAAGCAAAATCAGACTTTTTTGCGAATATTTAGCATCCTTTTCCTTCTAGGTTTTGCTACCATAGACGCCATCGCTCAAGAAGAATCTGTATCCGATGCCAATTCTCCCAAAATCACTGGCTTTCTAGAAACTAGGCTAAATTTTTTCCAAAAAGATAGCACCATCGATGCCTTCAATACGCCCCAGTACGATAAGACTTTGTACAGTATGGACTCCTGGTTAAATCTCTCCTACGCCAACAACGGTTTTCTCATTGGTCTTCGATTTGATGTATTCAATAATTCCAATCTGTATTCTATCAGGAATGTCAATACTTTGACTGGTATTGGATATTGGCAAGTTCAAAAGAAAATCAAAAAATTTGACATCACAGCAGGATATATCTACGATCAAATAGGTAGAGGAATCATCTTCAGATCCTACGAACTGCGCTCTCTTGCCATTGACAATGCCTTGGTCGGACTACGCTTGGTTTATGATATCAATGACCAATGGGAAATTAAATTCCTCGGAGGAAAACAGAAAAACCAATTGACCACTTACAATCCAGTCCTCAAAGGAGGATCCCTAGAGGGATTTATCACACTCAACAAAAGTGGTACCCTTTCGATTGCCCCTGGAGTCGGTGCAATGGCAAGAACTTGGGATGACGCCACCGTAAATCAATTGGTCTCTACGGTCCAACTGTATCACCCCGATGATAGCCTAAATCTTTATTACAATACTTATGCCTATACCATTTATAATACCCTCAATTTTGGCAATTTTAACTGGTATGCGGAAGCTTCTATGAAAACCAACGATGTACTCAAAGATGACGACGCCGTTACGACACAGTTCAGCGGAGGTACTTCCACGGGCAAATTCGTAGATAAAACAGGAACTAATTTTTACTCAAGCATGAGCATGAGCCTAGGAAAATTTAATATCAGCCTTGAAGGAAAATACACCAAGAATTTTAAATACAGAATCGACCCCTTTGAAAAAACGATCAACCAAGGAAGCATAAATTTCCTTCCGGCCATGTCCAAACAAAATACTTATGCCCTGAAAAATCTCTATGTTCCAGCTACCCAAGAACTGGGCGAAAAAGCGGCTCAGTGTGAGATTCGTTATGCATTGAACGACCAAATGGGCATCAATGCTACGGGCAGTGCCATCTATGGCAGATTAGACCAAATGATCTACAATGAAACCGACCTCGAGTTTAATTGGAATAAAGATAACGGTGCCATCCTTAATCTAGGCTTCTACCGACAATTCTATGACATAGAGCTGTATCAAGGCAAAGGTGGGGCACCCGCTGTTCAAACATTGACACCTTATGCCGAATATTTACATCCCATCAGCGATCACAAAAGCGCTAGATTTGAACTTTCATACTGCCAGAGCAAACAAGGATATGGCAGCTTGCTTTATGGACTTACAGAGGTTTCTTTAGACAAATATTGGACCATTTTTGCCTCCGACATGTGGAATTTTAAACCCGTAAAAGGCAATCAAATCCACTACTACAGCGCCGGTGTATTTTTCAATCAAGATTATCTAAGGATATCGGCAGCTTATATCAAACAACCCGAAGGAGTCGTATGTACTGGTGGTATATGCAGGATTGAACCTGCTTTTAGTGGGGCAAGATTAACCATTAATGCACAATTTTAATTTTCAGATTATGTCAAAATTAATTATTAGCTTCTTCTTGATTTTTGTACTTTTCAATTCTTGTCAAAAAGTACCCATAGAATACCATCTCGTCACTCCCAACCTTGGAGCACGAAAGATTTTGGTCGAAGAATTTACTGGTGCCAACTGTCCCAATTGCCCCAAAGGCACGGACCAAATAAAGAATCTTGCGGCTTTATACGGCGAGAATCTCATACCCATGTCCATCCATGCTGGGGGCTTCGCCGTCAAAATTACCAATAGCAAATATGATTTTGTAGTTCCTGCTGGACGAGACCTTCTGAATCTCCTAACACCTCCAGAAGGCTACCCCACAGCAGTCATCGATAGGAAAAAATTCCCCAACGAGACCGGTCTCCAGTTGTTTTTGCCTTCTTGGGCGGGATATATCCAATCCGAATCGAGCATACTCCCTAAAATCCAAATCGAACTTACAAAAAAATACGATGCTAGCACCCGTGGAGGAACCATCACAGCCCAACTCACACCTTTGGAAGACATTAACATTCCTCTAAAGATCACTTTCGCCATCCTCGAAAATAAAATTATCGACCCTCAAAAAGACAATCGAGTCTCTGGCGGTCATTTAGATAATTATGAACACAATCACGTATTACGTGCCATCTTGACCAGTAGTGATGGGGATCCTCTAGGGGCACAATTCACCAAAGATCAGAATCTAGACGTCACCAGAACATTCCAAATACCCGTACAAGATGGGTGGTGGAACGATGAAAACATAGAAATCATAGCATTCGTAACCGCTCATCCGCTCATCACCAATACGATGGAAGTATGGCAGGTTGAGCGCATAAAAATAAAGGACTAATACATGATTCTCATTACTGGAGGCGCTGGATATATCGGCAGCCATACCGTGATAGACTTGGCCAATAACGGCTATGATGTCCTCATTCTCGACAATTTGGACAATGCTTCCCCTCGCGCTATAGAGAGCATCCGAAAGGTCACCAACAAGAATATTCCATTTGTACAGATCGATCTCTGCGACGCCCAAGCCCTTCAAAATGTATTCAAAGAATACAAAATCGACGGAATAATCCATTTTGCGGCACACAAATCCGTCAACGAATCGGTCCTTCTTCCGCTCAAATATTTCAAAAATAACCTCATTGGTCTGATCAACCTGCTCGAAATGGTCGAGAAATACCAAGTAAAAAATTTCATTTTCTCTTCCTCTTGTTCCGTCTATGGCAATACCTCCGAACTGCCCGTGACCGAGGACACCGCACTTTCTCCGCCCGAATGTCCCTACGCCAGGACCAAGATCATGGGCGAGGAAATCCTTCGCGACATTTCACTCCACGCCGACACGCATTTTATCGCCCTCAGATATTTCAATCCAGCAGGGGCACATCCGTCTGGACTACTCGGCGAATCAGCCCTCAATACGGCCACGAATCTGGTACCCGTCATCTGCGAGACTGGAGCGAGCCTTAGAGAGAGTATGACCGTGTTTGGAACCGACTATCCGACCCGAGACGGTTCTTGCATCAGAGACTTTATCCACGTCATGGATCTGGCCCACGCGCATACCTTGGCGCTTCGATACGCATCCAACCATCAGCAAAGAAAATTTCTCCATTTTCAACCTAGGGATAGGCGCTGGCGTCACCGTTCTGGAGGCCATTCACGCCTTCGAACATACCAGCGGCCAAAAGCTAAACTACATTTTAGGACCTAAGCGCGATGGCGACGTGGTGGAGATTTACGCCGACTACACCAAGGCGAAGCAACTCCTAGGATGGACCCCACATCACGATATCCAATCCATCATGGACACCTCCTGGCGATGGCAATTGAATAAGCTTTATTAATTTTCCCTTCCTCATTTTTTGGGCGTCTCCCTCCTCGCCTCTATCGCGAGATCAGGTCGCGGCCTTCACGGGTTCCGTCACTACGTGACCCTGCTGCGCAGGCCGTTGCGGTCGCTGACGCGCGCGCGGAGGAGCTACCTTGGGAATAGACTTCTTCGGTTGGTGTGGGGGGAAAGTTGGAGTGGAGGTGGCGGTCTTGGATAGAGATACCATTTGGATGTTAAAATTCCTATACGAAAAAAACTAATACAAACGCATTTTAGTATGTGTCTGATTTCGTTCCACTTCCAATGTGACTCAAAATAGACATATTCTAAAAACAATCCCTATTGATTTAACCAATAAATTTGCAGAAAAGAAACGACGCAATATTTTTAAAAAAACTAAGTAGATGGAGAAAAACCGAGACACAAAAAAAAAGAATTTGACTTTGAACTATTATCCAAAGATTGATGCTCGCCACAAGTTTTCATCCTTGCGCCAGCAAGAGGCAAGCTTCGTAAATAAAATTTTAAAAAAGTCTATTTTAATAACGAGTCGTGTTTCATTGCAATATAATTTTGCATTAATAATAAAAAATATTTAAAAATAAAAATTAGTTATATGGAAAAAAAATTTAAAATTGGAGAAGTCGTAATGCTAAAATCAGGCAGTCCTAATAAGACTGTGAAAGAATACGTGATTTCTGAGGATATTGCAGGACTTTTGTTAGGAGGAGTATACAAACCACCTGTTGAAACACAAAATGTTAGAGTAGTTTGGTATGAAAATGGTAGAGTCCATGAATATGTATTTCATCAAGATTTACTTGAAAAGGTAGAAATGTAATACTGCCCCACCCCCGCTCAACCCAGTCCACACTTGCGTCGTTATATATTCATGGCTTCGCCATATGTTAGAAGATCTTTGGCACAATTTTGAAAACTTGCGCCAGCAATGGGAATATTTAAATTAACTTAATT
Organism: Saprospiraceae bacterium; assembly: GCA_016718505.1. GTDB lineage: Bacteria > Bacteroidota > Bacteroidia > Chitinophagales > Saprospiraceae > JADKKF01. Next base: position 151,639 of record JADKDE010000001.1, read on the forward strand.
TATTAGAAAATGGAGCACATAATGTCAAAGGAGAATAAAATTAAATATGCTGAACTATGGAAATCAAGTGCTCGTCACTTTGAGGTCAATGGATTATATGATTGGATGTGTAAGTTTATAAGAAAATACCCTAAAGTAGTTGAAATAGGGTGTGGAACAGGGCAAGGTACGTTAGCCTTATTAAAGGCTGGACATAAAGTGATATCGATTGATACTAATGAGTTCTGTATTGAAGAAACAAAAAGGAAAATCGTTGAAATGGGATATACTGTAGAAACATCTTTGAATAAAATTGAATCGTCAGATTTAGTTATTATACGCGGAGATATAACAGATGATATTTTATGCAACAAACTTTCAAAGATACAACCTGATTTATTTTTATGTTGGAATATAGGCACTTATTGGTCTGAAGAAATGAAAGTTGATTATTTAGACAAAATGCAAATATATGGATTAACTGAAGATCAAATAAATAATAATCCACAAACCTCGTATTCAGAATTGGTTATCTGGCAAACGTGTAAAGTTGCTAAGATATCTAACGCAGCAGTTCATTTGATAGAAAGAATGAATGTCATAATCAATTCAAATAATAATCATTTTTATGAATTATTGAAAAAAGGTTTTAATTTTAAAAACACAAAATATGAGCAGATTGAAGCAAAAACACTTTCAATCGGCGGGATACCACTTATTGGTATTGATCGTGTGCTAGTTCCCGATAATGAAGTAAGTATTTTTTTAACTTCTATCTTGATGAAATAAGGAATTAAATATAACTTCAACCAACATAGATTCTTCGAAACTAAGGCTGAGGCCCCCACACCCTCCCGCTCGAACTAGTCCGCACCTACGTCGCGTTATAATCATGGCTTCGCCATATGCCTGAGGATATTTGGCACAAGTTTGAAAACTTGCGCCAGCAGTGCTATGGTGATAAGTAGTTAGATTTTCACCAAATAACTAGAAACCATAAATTGAGGCCTTAATTTACATTTTACTATCTTTGATAATTCTAGTAGAATTTTCGAGGTAAAATGGAATTAGAACAATCAAAATATAACAATTTAATAAATCAAATTGGAGATTTACTTCTAAGAGGTAGAGAACAAGCATCTCAATCTGTAAACACAATTTTGGTACAAACTTATTGGCTCATTGGTAGACATATTGTTGAGTTTGAACAGGATGGAAATGAAAAGGCTGAATATGGCAGTTTTCTCTTTGAAAAACTTTCCAAAGATTTGCAAAATGTTTATGGAAAGGGGTTTAGTAGGTCTAATCTCCTTTATATGAGAAAACTTTATCTGAAATTTCCAAAAAGTGAGACACTGTCTAACGTATTGAGCTGGAGCCATTATTTTGAAATATTGCGGTCTGAAAACGACCTTGAAATTTACTTTTATACTAAACAAAGTGAAAAAGAAAAATGGAGTGTAAGAGAATTAAAAAGACAAATGAAGAGTATGCTGTTTCATCGTCTAGCATTAAGTACAGACAAGAAAGGAGTATTAGAATTATCCGAAAAGGGACAAGAAATTCATAAAGCCGAAGATATTTTAAAAGACCCATATGTGTTAGAATTTTTAAACATTCCACAAACATATAAATTCCTTGAAAGCGAATTGGAAGAAAAATTGATTTCTAACCTGCAAAACTTTCTGTTGGAACTAGGGAAAGGATTCACGTTTGAAAAACGACAATTTAGAATTTCAATTAGTGGGAAACATTTTTATGTTGATTTGGTTTTTTATCACAGAATATTAAAATGTTTTGTCCTAATTGATTTAAAACGAGGTGAAGTAACTCATGAAGATGTTGGTCAAATGAATTTATACCTAAACTATTTTAAAAAAGAGGTATAATGGACAAAAAGTAGGCTATTTTGATAGATGATAGTTTGTAATGGACAAAAAGTAGGCTATTTATTTTCTCTTATTTGTCAATATTGTTGCAATTTCAGATACTTTTGCTATTGTCTAAATAAACGGAAGTAGGCTCTGCTGGGGAGCAACCTGCCAGGGATAAAATAGATGTTCGAAGAAAAAAGTCTTGTTGATGGGTTAAGGTGTCATTTCTTAGCCCATTGATATTTTTAGAGAACTTTATGCCTTCAAAAACCCATCAATAAACTTCTTCTTTCGCGTTAGTGAAAGGCCATTATGATTTCTCAACTTGTTTTTCAGGTCTGCAAAATGACCATCTATGGCATTGGTTGTATTTGGTATTTTTAGCTCAAAGTTATCATACCAAGTAAATAGCCAGGGCAGATTCGTCTTTATACTTCTATAGGCTGATCTTAGTTTTTTATGTGTATAGAAGGATTTATGTGTTGTTTCATTGATTGTTCGTTCTTTTAAAAACTGCTCCCATTTATCATACCACAGATTCAAAGCTCCTACAAACGACTCCTTGTCCGTTTGTTTCATTAGGTTTAACGTCCATTAGTTCCATCCCCGCTTGCAATTTAGGCCTTTTGGTTAAGTATCTACGTATAATTGCTGACTGATGAAATTGGCACATTTGCACAGGTATATCTTTGAAAGCTTGAATGAGCCCTTTCCTGCCATCGCAAACGATTCCAAGTATCTTGTACCCTTTGACTTCAATTCTTCTATACCTTGAACATAGAGTTGGTTTGTTTCTGTCTTTACATAATATTTGAGAAGATTTTCCTTTGTTATGGCATCTTTAAATAACATGACTCCTAAGCTTTTTTCCCCAATATGTAGTATCCATTAGAACAATAACTTCGCGAACTTCCTTTTTAACTTCAATTATCCTATAACCATCCAGTTTTCTTTGAATAGTCTTAATGGAGCATTTATATTTGGACGCTAATTGACTGTAAGTTTGTTTTCCAATAGAATATTCTTTCCACAAATTTGAACTATTAATCCGATCTCCTCCTATAAACTGACGATTACAATTATAGCATTTATAAAGTTGAACACCACTTTTTATACCATTTTTCTTTGTAAATCTGCTCCCACAATAAAAGCACTTTTTTATTCATGACCTTTGATTTGCCGCAAAGCTAGTGTTTATACAGGTTTTAGCCTTTTTTAGCCTACTTTTTGTCCATTAAGCCAAAAAAGAGATAAATACAGATGGCGACAACGAACCTATTGGACTTGTTTTAGGTGCAGAGAAAGATCATATTTTAGTAGAGTATGCAACTGAAAATATTAGCAATCAACTTTTAGTAAGTCAGTATCAACTTTACTTGCCGGACAAAAAACTTCTTGAAAATGCCCTAAATAAATTATTAGAAAAAGAATAAATATGCCAACACATAACATCAATAGACCTTCTTTCAGTCAAGGTTTCATTTCTGGTTCGAGGTTGAAAACTGATGGTAGCAATGAAAAAGATTGTTGTAATTTCCCTAAGTAAAAAACTTGGATAGTTACCAATTTTGGTAAATTCGCAAAAAGTTTGTGAAAATGAAAAATACTTCGGTATCTCTCGGTGAGTATTTCGATCAATTTGTAATCAGTCAAATATCAATTGGACGTTACAAAAATGTAAGTGAAGTTATTCGCGCTGGACTCCGACTTTTAGAAGACGAAGAGAATAAAGCTCTCGCTTTGAGAAATGCAATCCAAAAAGGGTTAGAAAGTCCCAGAGTAGATGATTTTGACTTTGAAGAAAATTTAATTCAACTAAAAACCGAAAAAAGAAAAAATGGCTAAAGTTTTTCTAAGACAAGAGGCCGTTGACGACTTAAATAATATTTGGGAATATACTTTTGAAAAATGGTCTGAACCTCAAGCCGACAAGTATTATGCAATGCTGAAACAATCATGTTTAGAAATCGGAAAAAATCCTGAAATCGGAAAAGACTATAACAAAATAAGCAAAAATTTGCTCGGGCTACAATCGGGAAGGCACATTATATTTTATCAAAAAAATAGTGAAACCGAAATTGAAATAATCAGAATTTTGCATCAACGAATGGACTTGACAAACAGATTGGGCAAATAATAAACCACTCACGCTCGGCGTTGTCCGCACCTACGTCGCACTAATTTCAATTCTTTATTAAAACCTTGTACCATCACTGGGACTTCTAGCAACATTACGCAAGTACACCCAAATACACAACCGTGCGCAAATTAATTGTACTTCCTTATCCTACTCAAATCAAAGAAACTTTACAACTTGAACCTCAGCAAACTCATTATAAAAAATTTTAATCACTTCATATTCTATTTTCTTTCTTAATAGATTTTCACTTTTTATAGCATAATAACTGTCATTTTCTGATGTCTTATGAAAACCAATCGCAGCGTCAAATAGCCTTTTAACATAGTAACCATTGTGCGGCATTTTAAACAATTCTTCCCCTTTCATTCTATAAAAAACTCCATATTCGCAGGGCCATTGAAAATTTACTGAAATAAAATATGGTTTTGAAACATATCCATTTCTTGATTCCTGCAGCGCTTGAAAAACAGGAAAATTTGCTTCTATAGGCTTATTTTTCCAAGGTTGATTCGAGACCCAATCAGTGGTTTCCTTTACAAGATTTACCACCTTTCTATAAGAGACATCAAAGGTATCATTGAATCGATCGTTATCCCAATGATTTACAGCACAAGCACAAGCCCCCAATAAATACAATCCGACGAAATACTGATATCCTGGTTTTTCAGCAAAATATTTATTTATGAATTTATCAATACCAGTTACACCGAATAAAATAATCCAAGGGACCACAAAGAGCAAATACCTTGGCAAGTAAAAATTAAAATTTGAAAATAAAAATGCTGCAACAATAAAAAGAGCCATCATCAAATATACATTGCTAGCTCTTTTCCAGTTTATCAACACCATTGCTAAATAAATAATAGCAGGTATCCCTACCAAAAAATTGCTTTTATTCAAGAAAAATGTTTTAATCATTCTCACATTTGTATTAAAAAACTGCATCAAACTCAAATGCAAATAGCCGATATGTTCAGGAAAGAAAAACCACCCGTTTTGGATTTTTTGGATGCATAGGAACAATACATAAACCAAGAGTGGTATGGATATACAAATGAATATTTTCAGTTGCTTGTCTCTACTGAAATATGGAAATTTTAATACCCAATTTATCATAAAATATAGAAAAGCGATGCCCAACACTACGATGGCTGATTCCTTAGTCATGATGGCCAATGAGCCGAAAAGGGAATATAAATACCATTTAGATCTTATCAATGACCACAAGGACCAAGTGGTAAATATAGCGAGAAGCATTTCAGGCAAACTAATCACAGACATAGCCATAAATACAGGCTGTATTGCGAATAAAATACAAGCATAAAAAGCAATTCTTGCCTCGAATAAATCACACACTATGTAATAAAATGATCCAAGGAACACAATCGCCAAAAACAAAGCAAAGCCATGCGCCACTATTACAGATTCACCAAAAATATGGAAAATAGCCGCATTGCAAAAAGTATAAAGCAATGGATGTCCCCTTGAATACAAAGGGTCAAGGCTAGAAGGCAATAAACTAATAGTTCCAGCATCGTTCATTTGCCTAGCTGCGGGTATATACACCCCTAATTCATCCCAAAAATACGGTGTTGAAAGAAAATTACATTGATAAACAACAAAAATGATCAATCCCAAAGAGAATAAAAATAAATATTTATGTTTATTAATATAGTCCATAATAATTAATTTGTCAAAGATGTTAGATCAAAGAAAAGCCATCTATTGTTTAACTTCTCTAAAGAGTGTTTTGAACGTGTAAGTTTTACAAAATAGGCATAAGAACTTGGACAAATGTACGTTAAAAAAAGTAGTTGGACATACGAGCATTGAAGATTTTTGCCACCTTTATTAGAATACTATCGCTTTGAGCAGTCATGCAAAGATTTATACTTTGCACAAGCTTGAATACTTGCGTCAGCAGTACATATCGAAAGTAATGACAGGGCAAATCAGCCACAGTGTTTTTGAATTTGACGATTACCTTAAATTGTTTTGGACCATGAGTGAATGGAAAAAATAGAATTGGGCGTCTCCCTCCTCACCTCGAAGGCGAGATCGGGTCGCGGCCTTCACGGGTTCCGTCACTTCGTGACCCTGCTGCGCAGGCCGTTGCGGTCGCTGACGCGCACACGAAGGAGCTGCACCGAAATAGACTTCGTCTTTCGGCATGGGTAGTACCTTCGGTGATTTGTATTTATAGCTTTATACAAACTGGGAGCTGTTTTGCAAAGTTTGAGAACTTGTGTCAGTAGAGGCATTTTTTTGTTCAATTCTACTTCCAAAATAAAAGCACTTTTTATTCATAACCTTTGATATGCCGCAAAGTTAGTATTTATATAGGTTTCAGCCTTTTTTAGCCTACTTTATGTCCATTAAGCCAAACATTACTTATATTTGGCAATAGATATACTCGCATTGCATTCGAATTGAAATGATTTAAACTTATGAAAAAATATATTTTACTCTACTTCATACTTTTTTTAGCAAAGTCTTCCTATTCCCAACTTCCTAGTTTACAAACCCATTTATTGTTAGACATGGAAATAACCGAAAATGGAAAACCCTTTTGGTGGCGCGATTTCGGGAGCTCCAATTACCTCATAAAAACAGACGATGTTAACAAACAAAATGGCAAATACGCTGCATCGATTGAGTATAATGGCGGAAAATTAGGATGGAGGAATTTGGTGTTTCACATACCAAACCAATATAAGGCCAAGCAGGTCAAACTCGAGGGTTATATAAAAACCGAAAACATAACAGAAGGTCATGCTGGGCTCATGATATCAACTACCCCTCATCAACGCTCGAACAATGGCATAAAAAAACAAGAAATAACAGGTACTACGGATTGGACAAAATGCGAACTGATTTATGACCTAGATTCGACCAGACCTAATTATATCACTGTCGGAGGGTCTTTGACGGGCAATGGCAAGATGTGGCTGGACAATTTGACCTTGACTTTGGATGGCAAAGAATTCAGTTTAGTGAAACCAGAACCAATTAAATTTCATCCCGCAGAAGGTGATAGGGAGTTTGATAACGGTTCGAATATCGAGAATGTTTCTACTGGCTCACAGCAAATCGATCTATTAAAAACGCTATGTTTGTTATGGGGCTTTTTAAAATATTATCACCCACAAATAGCCGCTGGAAATCACAATTGGGATTATGAACTTTTTAGAATCCTTCCAAAGTTGTTGGATACAAAAACCAAAACTCAAAGAGATAAAATATTGGTAAAATGGATTAAAAAATTAGGAGCGATCTCTGAAAAAAAGGAAATGAGTGTTTCCACAGAAAAATTAAAAGTAATCCCAGATTTAGACTGGATTAGAACTGAAAAATTTTCTGAAGATCTGACCAACCTGCTATTGAAAATAAAGGATGCCAAAAAACCAGATGAACACTATTATGTTAATTATGATGAAGAAAAATACTACAAATTAGTAATTGGAAAACCTACCTTCGAACATGAAAAGTTCTACATTCCAATGATATACCATGATCAGGGTTTTCGCATTTTGACCTTTTTCAAAATTTGGAATTTGATCCAATATTATTATCCCTACCGATATAAAATCACAGTGGACTGGAATAATGCATTGGACGAATTTCTCTCCAAGTTCATTGAATCGCCAAATTCAAACGAGTTAAATAATTCCATTAGGGAACTACTGGCCAAAACAAATGACGTCAACACCAGAATGTCTGAACTCAACTATTATAAATTTGAACAACAATGGATGCGCCTACCACCCGTGGAGCTCACTTTTGTCGAAAACAAACCTGTTGTTACAGGTTATACTCAGGAAAAGTTTGGGCCTGAATCTGGGTTAGAGCTCGGAGATATTATATTGACTATCAACCACCAACCCATCGAAGAAATCATGAAAGACAAGATAAAATACGTCTCTGCATCACATCTTCAGGCAAAGCTTTATTTAATTGCTCCTACATTATTAAAAACAAAAGACTCTTTATTACAACTTGAAATCAAGCGAGATGATAAGATTCTTAAGAAAACCATTAAAACTTTTAAAATTATTGATATTTACCCCGAATATCAGCCTTGGACACAGGATACTTCTTTTAGATTGATCAATGGAGACATAGCTTATATGCGAAATTATCAAACAAAAAATGAAAACTTACTTAAAAAGGAAAAGACAAAGGGCTTTATCCTGGACCTTAGGTCGAAGCCATATCATGATGATTTTAATGAAATTTCAAACTTCATTGTATCAGAGACTAAGCCATATGCAATCTATACCTTAGGGAGTAAAGATAACCCCGGTTTGTTTGCTTTTGGTAAAACCTCAAATTCAGAAAACACCAGCGATGAACGGTATCAAGGGAAAATCGTTGTGCTAATTGATGAAAGCTGCAATATTGAGTCTGACATAGTGGCCATGGCCTGCCGGTCCAATCCGAATACAACTTTAGTCGGTTCAGCCACTTCAGGTTGTGTTCCTTTCACTTCATTTATGCATATCCCTGGTGGAAGATCTATATCTTTGATGACCTTAGGCTTGTACTATCCCGATGGCAAGGAAACCCATCCGACGGGCATTTTACCCGACATTGAACTTCGACCTACGATATACGGTATTAAAAACCATCAGGACGAGTTACTCAATAAAGCCATTGAAATAATCAATAAAAATTGAGATTTATCTCCTCATTACAAGAATAGTATGAATTTGAACTATCTCGCACAGATTGATATTTGGGCAAAAGGTTGAAAATTGGTGGCAGGGATTTGAATAGAATTTAATCAAATGATAAAGTATCTAATAGCTTATTTTCTTTTGCAAAATGTTTGTGTTTTACCCGCACAAACTGATCCTGTGGACACCAAAGCTACATATGTCATTGCCAATGGGGGACTAAATATTAGAAGTGGGCCAAGTGTAAAATCTAAGATAATAGCAAAGATTCCTTTCGGGACTACAATAAAATATATTTCAGATAAATCGTTCGGGATTGATTCTAATTTAATCAGTTTGTATGATATTCCTGAAAAAGAATCAATCAAAGGCAATTGGGTAAAGGTTCAGTACAAAAAATCAAAAGGATATGTTCTAGACCTCCATCTGTATTATCCTCCAAATAATGAAAATAGATTGAAAGAAAAATATAACAGCAATTTTGTGTTGTTATATCCAGGATGCGGCTGTAATATAGAAAATTTGTATAATCCTTCAAGCTGGGAGTGGTTTGGATATTTTAAACTTAAAGATGGAAAATTCAAAATTGAGAAAATCAATGTAAGTTATTATAGAACCAGAATATATACCTGCGATTTGTTAATTTCTGCCTCTAAAAGCGACGATTTGGCCTTTATCATTGGTAGTAAAACTGGAAGATTATCTAAAAGCGAGGTAGTATATGGAAATAATTTATTGTTACAGCGCCATAATTCAGACAAACCCTTAGAAAAATCTGATTTAGAGAATGCATCAATTGAAATGCTTGGAAATAAGGAAAAAACAAATGGAAACCCAATCAATTGTATTTAAAATCAGGAAACAAAAGGCAACTTTTAAATAAACCAGAATATGACTATCCATATGAAATAAAGTTTGTCGGAGACTTGGATGGTGATTTAAAAGACGACTATATTATTCATTACGGGGATAAAGGAGGAATAATAATATTGTACTTAACAACTAATGCCAAGCCTTCAAATCTTATAGAGCCTGTGGCAATGTATTTTGCATCTTATTGCTGTTGAATGATATAGTTCAGCCTAGACCGCACCTACGTCGATCTTTATTCATGGCTTTGCCATAAGTTAGAACATATTTGGCACAAGTTTTCAATCTAACACGAGCTATTTGTACACTATTCACCCACTCCAAAAAATCAATATTGCCTGCTCAAAGCTACAACAAGGAGCTGAAGCGGCAGCTTCTTTCGGGCGCGCAACCGATGGGAGTGGTCGCGGCGATGATCCGTTAGGTGAAGCGACGTGAGTCTCGACGAAGGATGAGGCGAGACGAAACCCACGGTCAGTGGGGTCCGAGTGGAGCGAGGATGCGCCCAAAATAAAACAACATATTTACTGTACTTTTTTGCTCTCGATGCCGAGCCCAAACAATGCGAAATCATACTTTACGGGGTCTGTGGGATCAAAGGCTCTGAGTTGGTCGGTCAGGTAGAGAACACCATCCCAATTGGGTTTCTGCGTGGTCAATATACCCAATCCCTTGGCGACTTGATAAACGTGCGTGTCCAGCGGCATCAGCAAGTGGCTGGGCGACAATTTCTTCCAAATGCCAAAGTCCACTCCCGCAGTATCGGACCGCACCATCCACCTCAAAAACATATTGAGCCGTTTGCAGGCCGATTTATTTTGGGGACTAGAAAAATGCTTCTTGGAGCGTTGGGTGAAATTTGGATTCTGAATAAAGGCCTGGTGCATCCGTTCGAGACCATTGAAAACAGGCAGATCTTCGAGGAGAAAATAATCCTCCATCGACTCGAATTGGCTATACGTCGCCTTAAAAAATCCGATCAATGAATGAAAATCTATACCATTGAAAGTGCGATACTGGAAGTCTCGGAGCGGCTTTAAATCGCTCATCTCGGCATTCATGACAAAGTCATAGGGAGCGTCGTCCATGAGCAATACGGCCTCCTTGGCTTTTTTGATGATCGCGGTGCGATTGCCCCACGAAAACAAAGCCGCCATCAAGCCAGCTATTTCGATATCTTGCTTCGCTCTGTATCGATGGGGTATGGAGATGGGATCTAAGGGAATAAACTCCTTTTGATTGTACTTTTGTACGAGGAGGTCTAGATAATCCTTTAGCCTCGTATCCATGTGTCCAATTGGCTAGATTTAATCCAATTTGGCTTTTACCTCGGTGATTTCGTAAGCCTCGATGGTGTCTCCTTCCTTGATGTCATTGAAGTTTTTGATGGTCAAACCGCACTCAAATCCAGATTTGACTTCCTTTACGTCCTCTTTGAAACGCTTCAATGAACTCAACTCCGCTGTAGAGCCCTCCTTGGTAGGATAGATCACGATACCATCTCTAACCAATCTGATGAGGGAGTTTTTGGAGATTTTACCCTCTTCAACATAACATCCCGCGATAGTTCCCACTTTGCTCATCTTGAAGATCTCACGAACGAGGACTTGAGCCGTAATTTTTTCTTCTTTGGTTGGCTCCAACATACCTTCGATGGCTGCCTTCACTTCTTCTATCGCTTCGTAGATGATGGAGTATAGCTTGATCTCCACGCCTTCTTTTTCGGCGATCTTTCTAGCACCAGAAGATGGTCTAACTTGGAATCCAACGATGATGGCATCCGAAGCACTGGCCAAAAGCACGTCACTTTCGATGATTTGACCTACTGCCTTGTGGATTACATTAACTTGTACCTTGTCGATAGAAAGCTTTATCAATGAGTCGGAAAGGGCTTCGATGGATCCATCCACGTCCCCTTTGACGATCAAGTTCAATTCTTTGAAAGTACCCAAAGCCAATCTTCGTCCGATTTCGTCCAAAGAGATACGTTTATTGGCTCTATTAGATTGCTCACGATTGATCTGCGCGCGCTTTCCTGCGAGGATACGTGCTTCAGACTCAGAATCCATCACCTTGAACTTTTCGCCCGCCTGAGGGGCTCCTGTGAGGCCCAAAATCAAAACCGGGGTAGAAGGTCCACTCTTGGTAGTTTTTTGTCCACGTTCATTGAACATGGCTTTTACCCTACCGCTGAATTCACCCGCAAGCACCGAATCTCCTATTTTCAAAGTTCCAGCTTCTACGAGGGCTTTGGTTACATAACCGCGACCTTTGTCGAGGGAAGCTTCGAGGACGGTACCCGTAGCCAATTTATTGGGATTGGCTTTTAAATCCAATATTTCTGCTTCTAGCAATATTTTTTCAAGAAGTTGTTCGATACCTAAGCCCTGCTTGGCACTGATATCTTGTGACTGGTATTTACCACCCCACTCTTCTACTAGGAAGTTCATTTGTGCCAGTTCGTTTTTGATACGCTCTGGGTCTGCGCCAGGCTTGTCAATCTTATTGATCGCAAAAACGATTGGAACGTTAGCGGCTTGTGCGTGGGCGATGGCTTCACGCGTCTGTGGCATGATGGAGTCATCCGCTGCTATGATGATAACAGCCACGTCCGTTACTTTAGCACCTCTCGCTCTCATCGCGGTAAATGCTTCGTGACCTGGTGTATCTAGGAAGGTAACTTTCTTACCATTGGTTACCACTTCATAAGCACCGATATGCTGTGTGATACCTCCAGCCTCACCAGAAACGACATTCGCCTTACGGATAAAGTCCAACAAGGAGGTCTTACCGTGATCGACGTGACCCATAACCGTAACGATCGGAGCTCTCGGCTTCAAATCATTAGGATCATCTACTTCGACCACTACTTCTTCGATCTGTTCTTCTGCACTGATGAATTCTATTTCGTGCTCGAATTCGCTCGCTACCAATTCGATGATTTCAGCATCAAGACGCTGATTGATGGAAACGATCACACCAAGGTTCATACAAGTCATGATGACATTGGCGACAGGAACATTGAGCAAACTAGCCAACTCAGAAACAGAAATAAATTCTGTTACCTGCAATTTTCTGTTGCTGTTATCTTGTTCTAGGATTTCGTTCTTTTCTCGGATTCTATCCCTATTGTCTCGGCGTATTTTTTGCCTTTTGTTGGTCTTACCTACATTAAGACGGGCCATGGTGGCCTTTATCTTTTCGTCGATCTCCTTTTGAGACACTTCCTTAGTCTGCATAGGAGGTCTTGCTGGCTGACCTGGACGACCTTGTTGATTGAATCCGCCTGGTCTATTTTGACCACCCGGTTGATTGAAATTGCCCTCATTGATGGGACCAGCCTGTTTTCTTTTGCGTTTCTTTTTATCCGCATCGGATACACCTTGTTGGTTGGGATTGTTGTCCGTCCGTGGGGCGGGCTTAGGCCTTTCCGCAGGAGGTGGTGGAGGCGTTGGTTTTGGACGCTCGAATCTATTTGTATCGATTTTGCCCAATATTTTTAAACCCCTCAATTCTGGGGTCTCAGCCCTCATCATATTGTCATCCACGACTGGTCCATCCACCGCAGTGACTATGGGCTCTTCCTTGGGTGTCTCTACAGGTATTTCTGGCTTTTTTTTCCTCTACAGGTTTTGGTATTTCCTTTGACTCAACGGGGAGGAACGACTTCCTTCGGTTTTGGCTTGTCGAGGTCAATTTTTCCTACGACTTTAGGGCCTTTTAGGATAATTTCTTCTCTTTTTATCGAGTCATCTTTCACCTCCTTGGTTTCTACAACCACTGGAGGCTTTACTTCTTCTACAGGCTTTGGCTTCACAGCCTCGTGAAAAATTTCTTTTTTGGGTTGTACGCGATTGGTACCCATCAACAATTGATCAGCCTTTTCCTTGATCTCAATAGAACCTTGAAACTCTTTTAACAATTCCCCATACATCGCATCATCGATCTTTGCAGTCGGCTTGTTTTCAATTTCAAAGCCTTTCAAAGACAGATGTTCCACTATCGTGGAGGTGGCGACATTGAGCTCTTTGGCTATTTTTACTAATAAACGTTTTTCCATTCTTTTCTCAGAATTCTGCAAAAACAGATTTTATACTACAAAGGTATGTTAAAAAATGATTAATTATATTCTTTTTCAATCAGTTACATAAGCTAGACTTTAATCTTCAAACTCGGCTGATAATATTTTTATAACTTCTTGGACCGTCTCTTCTTCTAGGTCCGTTCGGCGTACCAACTCCTCAGGACTTAGTGCCAACACACTTCTAGCAGAGTCACATCCGATGGATTTAAGCTGCTGAATAACCCATCCATCGATGGCATCCAAAAATTCGTCCAAATCGACATCGTCAAGTTCTGCGCCCTCTTGATTGTCTCTATAAACGTCGATTTCATATCCGCTCAACTTGGATGCAAGTTTGATATTCGCTCCTCCCTTACCGATGGCCAAGGAAACTTGGTCGGGCTTGAGATATACCGAAGCTCTTTTGTTGACCGTATCCAAAGCGATATTGGTGATTTTCGCTGGAGTCAATGATCGCTGTATATAGAGCGATTCGTTGGTCGTATAATTGACTATATCGATATTTTCGTTTCTCAACTCTCTAACGATGCCGTGGATACGAGAACCCTTCATACCAACGCAAGCCCCAACTGGGTCTATACGCTCATCGTAAGACTCTACGGCAACCTTGGCTCTTTCACCCGGTAACCTCACTATCTTTTTGATCGTAATCAATCCATCTTCTATCTCTGGAACTTCTTGCTCCATCAGTTTTTCGAGGAATTTTTCTTCAGTCCTAGAGATCGTGATCATCGGTGAATTGTTACGCATTTCTACCTTTTTGATGACGGCCTTGACCATATCGCCTTTTTTATAAAAATCGCCTTTGATCATCTCAAGTCTTGGCAATACCAATTCGTGATTCGTAGCATCGTCCAAGATCAAAAATTCTCTTTTTAGGATTTGATTTACTTCTCCTATGACGATATCTCCTACTCTATCGGCGTATTTGCGATAGACGTCGTCTTTTTCGAGTTCCATCAACCGAGAATTGAGCGTCTGACGGGCAGCCATGATCGCCCTTCTGCCAAAATCCTCTAGTTCTACTGGCTCGTAGCAGTCGTCCCCTATTTCGTAGTCCGCATCGATGCTTGAAGCCTCTTGAAATGAAATCTGTGATTTCTCGTCGGTTACCTCGCCGTCTGGAACGATATTTCTAACCCTCCACATCTCCAAGTCCCCTTTGGTAGGATTGACGATGACATCAAAATTTTCGTCAGATCCGTATTTTTTCTTGATCAAAGTCCTAAATACATCCTCCAGAACCCTCATCATCGTGGGCCTATCTATATTCTTACCAGATTTAAAATCCGAAAAAATGTCAATGAAATTCATACTTTTATTTTTTTAAAATCTAATTTTTATGATTGCTTTATCGATCGTATCGTATTTGAATTGATGCTCTATAGTCTTTAGGACATTCTTTTTCCCTTCTTT
This sequence comes from Saprospiraceae bacterium, assembly GCA_016718505.1. Classification (GTDB taxonomy): domain Bacteria; phylum Bacteroidota; class Bacteroidia; order Chitinophagales; family Saprospiraceae; genus JADKKF01. The sequence goes on from JADKDE010000001.1 coordinate 166,678, forward strand.
TTCCTTGTGTTGGCTCACAACTATGATTCCCGTATCATTCGCTTCTTTCAGCGCTCCCTCAACTGTCTCTCCTACTTTCGGCTGAATAGAAATTTCTCTTCCCAAGTTCTTGATGAATTGGCGCGGAAACACCAACGGTCTGTCTATGCCAGGGCTGGACACTTCGATCTTATCGACAGACTCGATTAAATTTTCAGCTTGTAGAAAACCATCGATGGCTTTATTGATCAATCGACATCGCCCCAAATCCATCCCTTTATCCGCATCCACATACACCTCCAACAAGCCCGAAGCCGTAAAATCCACTTCTACCACATAACAATCCGAGTACACCTCGTCCTGAAACAAGGTAGCTAAAAAATGTTCAACCGCTGTCTTAATGTCCATATATTACCGCAAAAGAAAAGGGAACCAAACTGGCCCCCTCTACATACTTTTTACATTCTGGTGCAAAGGTAAGAAGAAAAACCCTTATTTGTATCTCCTAGCCATATGTTTTTAATATTTAATAATTGAAGCACCCTGGATTCCGCACTGTTTTGGGATATACCATAGGCCAAAGGCTAACATGATATTGCTCTGCGCGTGATACACCAATACCTTGCATTTAAGCTGACGGAAAGCCTTTTTACTTTCGTCTCTTCTTTATTTGGGCGTCCCCCTCCTCGCCTCGAAGGCGAGATCGGGTCGCGGCCTTCACGGGTTCCGTCTCTTTGTGACCCTGCTGTCGCAGGCCGTTACGGTCGCTGACGCGCGCGGGGAGGGGCGGATTTGGTATTGGATTAAACGTTCGGTGTAGGTTGCATTTTCGTGGCGGTTAAATCATAGCTTGACAATGATTCGATTTAGTTTCAAATTGGAAATTTGGCAATAGTAAGTCGTAGGCACAGCCTACGCCTAGCGGAGGGAGAATCATATCTTGCAAGTTCATAACGGTACTATATTTTTGCTAGATTATGCAAATCTCATACAAACATATTACGATAATGGTAAATATATAACAAGTATATTTAAAAAACGACTTTTTGGCTTCAAATAGTGGTAAAATTTTACCATAAAAAAAATTCTATGGTAACTTTGGGAGTTGTCGGTTTTGTTTTTAAGTCTTAATTTTGATTTTGAACCAAGATAGTATCTTTAAAACTGATTTTTTAAACCTCTTTATCATGAAAAGCGCAATCATCATCTTCTTTTCTATCTTACTCTTAGCCTCTTGCAAAAAAGAGAAAATACCCGACGCCCTTCCTCCCATCACTACTGAAGGCAAAGGCACTTTCGGATGCAAGATCAATGGAGAGATTTGGATACCCAAAACCCAAGACGAGTTCCTCGGCAATAATTTTGACTTGTATGCGAACTATGACGATGCTTCTCATGTAATCGACATTTTCGCCTCTAAAAGGTACGGGGAATTTGATGAAGGGTTTGCAGTATATATCTGGAGACCTACTATGACAGGATTGCAAGATACAGCGAGGATTGGAATAGATTTCCAAAATATGAACCAATCTATAGAAATGTATCGAAATAATAATTCTAGCAAATTAACCAAACTTGAACTAATAAGATTTGATATGCCTAATCGAATCGCAAGTGGAACCTTTGAGGCAATTTTAATAAAACAATCAAATAAGGATACCCTTCGAATTACTGAAGGCCGATTCGATGTGAGATTTTAGTAATACATTTTTTAAAAACAATAAACAACAATATCATGAAAACATACTAACCATCCTTGTAAGTGTCGCCATCATCCTATCTCTCGCCTCCTCCTGCAAAAAAGAGAAAATGCCCGACGCCCTCCCACCCATCACTACGGAAGGCAAAGGTACTTTCGGATGCAAGATCAATGGGGAGATTTGGATACCCAAAACGCAAGACGAGTTCCTCGGCAATAATTTTAACCTTTATTCAATTTATGAGGAAGATTTACCAAAGCGAATTAGCGTAGTAGCTTCTAAAAGGTACGATGATTACGCGCAGGAATTCGCAATTTTTATTTACGAACCGATTACATTGGGTGTTTTGGACACCAACGTCATCAGTATGAATTACATTGATGTAAACATCAGCATTGAAAATTATCAAAATCATATGTTTAGGCAATTTACAAATTTCATCATCACTAGATATGATAAGACCAATCGGATTGTGTCTGGCACTTTTGAAGGACTTTTAGTAAAATCCATTACCAAAGATTCTATTAGAATCACCGAAGGTCGCTTCGATGTGAGGTTTTAGGATTTAATACATTTTTAAAAAAAAACAATAAATAACAATAATATGAAAAACATACTAACCATCTTAGTGAGTGTCGCCATCATCCTATCTCTTGCCTCCTCCTGCAAAAAAGAGAAAATGCCCGACTCCCTTCCTCCCATCACTACGGAAGGCAAAGGTACTTTCGGATGCAAGATCAATGGCGAGATTTGGATACCTAAAACCCAAGACGAGTTCCTGGGTAATAATTTTAACCTGTATGCAGCGTGGGAGGCTACTCCTCAGCGAATAAGCGTAGTAGCTTCTAAAAGGTACGATGATTACGCGCAGGAGTTCGCTATATATATTTATGAACCGATTACATTGGGTGTTTTAGACACAAGTGCAATCTATATGCGGTACACCGATGTGAACATTACCATTGAAAGTTATAGAAATTCAAGGTACAAGCATTTTACAAATTTCATCATTTCAAGATATGATAAGACCAATCGGATTGTGTCTGGCACTTTTGATGGGCTATTGGTAAAACCTGATAATCAAGATTCCATTCGAATCACCGAAGGTCGCTTCGATGTGAGATTTTAAGATTTAATACATTTTTTAAAAAAAATAAATAACAATAATATGAAAAACATACTAACCATCCTTGCGAGTGTCGCCATCATCTTATCTCTTGCCTCTTCTTGCAAAAAAGAGAAAATGCCCGACGCCCTCCCTCCCATCACTATGGAAGGCAAAGGTACTTTCGGATGCAAGATCAATGGGGAGATTTGGATTCCCAAAACTCAAGACGAGTTCCTGGGTAATAACTTTGACTTGTATTCGGCTTGGGAAGCTACCCCGCAGCGAATATTCCTCTTGGCATCCAAGCGGTATGGGGATTTTGATGAAGGGTTTGCAGTATATATCTGGAGACCTACTATGACAGGATTGCAAGATACAGCTAGGATTATTATAGATTTCCAAAATCGAAAAACATCTTTAGAATTATTTTCAAATTTAACTGTTAGAAACTTAACTAAATTAGAAATTTCACGCTTTGATATGACAAATCGAATCGCAAGTGGCACTTTTGAGGGTGTTCTGATTAAAGAATCAGAAAATGATACCCTTCGAATCACCGAAGGTCGCTTCGATGTAAGAATTTAGGATTTAATACATTTTTTAAAAACAATAAATAACAATAATATGAAAAACATACTAACCATCTTAGTGAGTGTCGCCATCATCCTATCTCTTGCCTCCTCCTGCAAAAAAGAGAAAATGCCCGACGCCCTCCCACCCATCACTACGGAAGGCAAAGGTACTTTTGGATGCAAGATCAATGGGGAGATTTGGATACCCAAAACGCAAGACGAGTTCCTGGGTAATAACTTTGACTTGTATGCAAACTATGACGATGCCTCTCATGTAATCGACATTTTCGCCTCTAAAAGGTACGGGGAATTTAATGAAGGGTTTGCAGTATATATCTGGAGACCTACTATGACAGGATTGCAAGATACAGCTAGGATTATTATAGATTTCCAAAATCGAAAAACATCTTTAGAATTATTTTCAAATTTAACTGTTAGAAACTTAACTAAATTAGAAATTTCACGCTTTGATATGACAAATCGAATCGCAAGTGGCACTTTTGAGGGTGTTCTGATTAAAGAATCAGAAAATGATACCCTTCGAATCACAGAAGGTCGCTTCGATGTAAGATTTTAGGATTTAATACATTTTTTAAAAACAATAAATAACAATAATATGAAAAACATTCTAACCATCCTTACGAGTGTCGCCATCATCCTATCTCTTGCCTCCTCCTGCAAAAAGAGAAAATGCCCGACGCCCTCCCTCCCATCACTACGGAAGGCAAAGGCACTTTCGGATGCAAGATCAATGGCGAGATTTGGATACCCAAAACTCAAGACGAGTTCCTGGGTAATAACTTTGACTTGTATGCAAACTATGACGATGCCTCTCATGTAATCGACATTTTCGCCTCTAAAAGGTACGGGGAATTTAATGAAGGGTTTGCAGTATATATCTGGAGACCTACTATGACAGGATTGCAAGATACAGCGAGGATTGGAATAGATTTCCAAAATATAAACCAATCTATAGAAATGTATCGAAATAATACATCTAGCAAATTAACCAAACTTGAACTGATAAGATTTGATATGCCTAATCGAATCGCAAGTGGAACCTTTGAGGCAATTTTAATAAAACAATCAAAAAATGATACCCTTCGAATCACCGAAGGTCGCTTCGATGTGAGGTTTTAGGATTTAATACATTTTTTAAAAAAAAATAAATAACAATAATATGAAAAACATACTAACCATCCTTACGAGTGTCGCCATCATCCTATCTCTTGCCTCCTCCTGCAAAAAAGAGAAAATGCCCGACGCCCTCCCTCCCATCACCACGGAAGGCAAAGGCACTTTCGGATGCAAGATCAATGGAGAGATTTGGATACCCAAAACACAAGACGAGTTCCTCGGCACTAATTTTAACCTGTATGCAGCGTGGGAGGCTACACCACAGCGAATAAGTGTCATAGCCTCTAAAAGGTACGATGATTACGCGCAGGAGTTCGCTATATATATTTATGAACCAATTACGATGGGTGTTTTGGACACAAACGTAATCAGTATGAGATATATTGATGTGAACATTAGCATTGATTATTATCATAATTATATGTACAAGAAATTCACAAATTTCATCATCACAAGATATGATAAGACAAATCGAATAGTATCTGGCACCTTTGAAGGACTTTTAGTAAAATCCATTACAAAGGATTCTATAAGAATCACTGAAGGCCGATTCGATGTGAGATTTTAGGATTTAATACATTTTTAAAAAAAAACAATAAATAACAATAATATGAAAAACATACTAACCATCTTAGTGAGTGTCGCCATCATCCTATCTCTTGCCTCCTCTTGCAAAAAAGAGAAAATGCCCGACTCCCTTCCTCCCATCACTACGGAAGGCAAAGGCACTTTCGGATGCAAGATCAATGGGGAGATTTGGATTCCCAAAACTCAAGACGAGTTCCTGGGCAATAATTTTAACCTGTATTCGATTTATGAGGAAGATTTACCAAAGCGAATAAGCGTCGTAGCTTCTAAAATCTATGATGATTTCAAACAGGAATTTGCAATTTTTATTTATGAACCAATTACGATGGGTGTTTTGGACACCAACATCATAAATATGAGGTATGCAGATGTGAACATTAGTATTGAAAGTTATAAAAATCATAAGTATAAGCAATTTACAAATTTCATCATCACAAGATATGATAAGACAAATCGAATAGTGTCTGGCACCTTTGAAGGACTTTTAGTAAAATCCATTACAAAGGATTCTATAAGAATCACTGAAGGCCGATTCGATGTGAGATTTTAAGATTTAATACATTTTTTAAAAACAATGTCCACTGTCCGAGCATCTAGGGTGCACGGAAGCAGGACGCCTATTTTATTAACGCAAAACATTTGACTCATGAAAAAGTTTCTGTTTCATTTTTGCTGGTTTTTTTTCATAAAAATCAGTACGCTTCTATCGCAAGAAGTTACAGCGGAGATGGATCCATCCATCCACGCCCAGATGAAAGCCTCCTTTGCGGGACTTAATCCATCTTTGATTAGGACAGGATTTTTGGCAGATTTGTCCCAACAGTTTGTTCCTTTTGCTTCTGTCAGCCAATCCCAGCTCGACAGTGCCAATGCCATGACCATAGACCGCTATGGGATGCTCTATGGGAGTGTACTCCAGTCGGTGATAGGGTCATGGACATCGTCTATAAATCCCAAGCAGGAGTTTACAGAGATTATGCGCCACATCACCGAGGATTCTCCCATACCCATAGGATTGATCTGCGTCAGATATGATGCCATAAGGGACGAAGCCTTTAGTAACGGCTATATCGTGAACTCTGGAGACCTGATCACGCAGACCGTTCAAGACCCCGACATGCTCTATCGACAAGACACCTTAATGGGCGCGATCTCTTATATGGATGTCATCCGCGTACCCAATCCTCGATTTTTTTGGTCGAGTAGATCCCTAATCTCCAATATGGGGGCATCCATTGACAGCTTGATGGTGGACTTCGAAGATGGCATGGGTGTAAGAAAGGTCCTTCCCGACCAACCCATCGAGATACTTTATGCTTCAGGTGGTATGCGCCATATCGTAGCAACTATCCACACTTCAGATGGCAATATATTGAGATCCCATTTTTATATAGAGATAGTGCTACAGGATGCCTCTGCTCTGCTAACCGACCCTTATCCACATACTTCTCATACCATAGATGGGGTAGGCGAAGGCTCTAACCCCATCCACCTCAAGATCATGTCGGCCTGCGAAGTCCCAGGAAGGATCACCAAGCCATTCATCATCGTGGATGGCTTCGAGCCCAATATAGAGGGCAATACCAACGAATGGAATGATTTGTTTCTTAATAACAGGCTAAGGGTGGAATCAAATCAACAATCAGGGACTGAATTTTATGAAACAATCCTCGCCGAAGGCTACGATATCATCTTTGCGGACTATGGGGATGTAATGGGGAGAGTAGATCACTATTATGGCCTGATTAAAACCACCACAGATGGTATTACAATAAAAGGTGGCCAAAATGATATATTCATCAACGCTGCGACGTTTCAGGCTGCACTAGAGTGGATCAATGAGCAAAAGAACCAGAATGGCAGCTACGAAAAAAATGTAGTCGTAGGTATGAGCATGGGTGGTTTGGTGTCCAAGATCGCGCTTCGGAAGATGGAACTCGCCGGCAAAGACCACCAGACCAAGACCTTTTTTAGCTATGACTCTCCTATGCAAGGGGCGCATATACTGCTAGCGTTGCAAGGTACGCTGCTTCATTTTGGTGGAACAATTTTTGCGGGGACTATAACATTGGAAGATTTAATATCCAAAATCGCTAACCCACTTAAGACACTTCGTTCCAAAGCCGCGAAGCAAATGACTTATTATAGTTTGCCAAGTTACGAAAATACTGGTTACCTAAAAAAGACTATCAACGTCATTCCAAATCTTGATCACGATGATTTTTTTGCCAGAGTAGAAGCATTAGGAGAATTGCAGCACTGTGTTTATAAAGCTGTCTCCAATGGCAATCAATCTGGCTTGGGTCAATCATTTGAACCAGGAAGTCTTCTAGGCAAGTTAGGACTAACCAATCATCATTTATTTGATTTATGGAGGCAAGGGGCTAACGATTTTTGGGATATTAGTACATATGTTTTAGAGTATATTTCTTATTTTGTGTTTAATATCTTTGGGCTAGCTGAATTACATGCAACTCCCAATGGAGGATCAGGTGAAATATACTCAGGAACCATAATTCAAACCTTAGGGCCTGTGATACTTCCAGGGTTGACTTGGCTATCAAGTGTAAAATACAAAGTAAACAATCTAAAACCCTATGACAGTGCACCAGGAGGATTCACTTCTTTGGGTACGGATGCACTACCAGGTCTGTATATGGAACATAACGTTGGGTGTCATGCTCCTACTGTTAGTGGTCTTTCGATTAAACCACCCTATAATCAAAATCCATATATCGACCTATCTAGCCTGAATCCTAGAGCGATCAGTTATGCAAAAAACTTTTTTGCTAGCAAACAGCCAAGCCATAGCTTCGGGTATAAGAAGAAAATTAAAAACGGTAACGAAGCTACTTATGAATGGGTGGACTATGGCACCAACTCCAATCAAGCGCATGTTTTTATGGATAGACAAAGAGCTCACTTTCTATTATGGGATATGAAGTCCTTGGACAATCTTCGCACGACTTCTCAGATCAGTAATAGAGTATATAACTTTGGACTGAGCGATTCGGATACGCCAGCAGTTTTGGCAGAGGGTCAATATAAGCCAGAAGGTACGGGTTATACCATTACCAATAATTTGACTTTTACCGATAAAGCAAAATTATTAATCAATAACGGAGGGCGACTAGGCTATGCTGATGATCCACTCAATCCCATCAATAGAGACAATTGCCATTTCGGAGTATCTATAGAAAAAAATCACTGTGATGGTACACCAGTCCTAGTCTCAATGGAAGAAGGCACGGAATTGGTAATAGGTGACCTAGGCGTCAACAATAAAGGTACATTAAGCGTGCAAAACGAATGTACTCTCAAAATTAATAAAGATGCTCAACTTCGGATAATCAATGGGTCAAAACTCATGATAAATAAGGGAGGGACTTTAGAAATTTCGGGAATTAATAATCTAAAACTAGAAGATCGATCCATTGTAGAAGTTTATGGAACTATTATACTATCATCTGAAGTAAACTGGACCCAATTGGATGGCATCTTTGACTTAAAAGACGGATGCAATATAATTGTATCTGGCAAGTGGACTATGAGTGGTGTATCCAAGGTAAAAACACTCATCAAAATGGATAAAAATGTGCAAATCAACGTGGTTCAACAAGACATAGATTGGAGTCAATTCAAAATAGAACAGGATCAGAATAATCTAATCAAAATTAGCCGCTCAAAAGTGCTAATAGATAGATTGTTGGTTATTGCACCTAAAAATAACAATCCCTACTATAATAATCAATTCTTAGAAGTTACTAATCCTGTATCGGTGTTACTTAAAGATTCTCGTATAGAATATCTGACTAGAGGGATCGTCGTGGATCAAATTGGAGAAGCAGAGTGTATGATTTCCAATTGTCAGTTTTGGAAAAATAATACCTTTGGTATTCATCTGAAAAATGGCAAAAAGGCAAGAGTAGAGAATACAATACTTAGAGGAATATATTATAGAAGATATCGCTCAGAACTCACGGTTCCATCACCCTATACTGAACATGGCTCTTTAGCTGGAATGATAATAGAAAAAATAGACAATCATCAAAACTATCATGTCGAAGTGGATAGCTTTTTAGCACCTTCAAGTGCGGGTATAAGGCTTAAGCACACTAAACACTTTATCATGGAAGGAGGATCGGTTTCAACCTGTAGGATAGGCATAGATGCTGGAAAGCTGCAAAACGCGACAAATGATGGAGGAGAAAATAATATGTCCATAATCAACTGTGCCACCATACAAAAAAATGAAATTGGTATCAGAATAGATGGAGGAATAGCCAGCTTATCCCAAAGAGGACTTAATTATGGGAGAGTGACTATGAGAAGAGCAAACCTTTTAGACAATACTTTGTGGGGCATACAAGGCACAGATGTATTGTTAGACATTCAAGGGAGTAGATGGACTTATAATACGTTCAGCTCGTATAGAAACTATGAAGCTGTGGCTGGAAGATTGTTTTTCGTGGAGTATGATCAGTATCAGAATATTAATTCCATCCCAGCTCAGTATAATAGGTGGCTCAACTCAAATGCCTATACTGACAATCCAATCAGGAGGGTGAATTCAACTACATTAATCCCTGTAGTATATTATCCTACACTACCTTACAATGTCCCTGAGGCACCCTGTGAAATGTTCATCTTTAAAGTGGGCCCAGATGGGAAGTATCTACCTTTAGATAATGAAATGCTTTTTGGTGGTAATGGCATCAACTGTGTTGTGGATAAAGGCAAATATGAGCTTGGGGTCATGACAGATATCAAGGGTGATAAAGTAACAAGTTATGATCAATTAACCAAAGTAATAAGCGAGGCAAGTGTAAATAATGATGTTGCTTGTGACCTTGACTATTTATTAGCTTTAGCGGCGGGGACATTCGTACCTTCTGACGGTAAGGTAAGTGAAGAATTAGTGAAAAGAAGTACTGAAGACTCAACGCTAGCTTTAGGGGACTATTCAATTCTACCAAACCCAAGCAGTGGACTAGTTTACTTAAAAGCACCTCCGATTCAAACCTACACCGTGCGAATTACAGATATGCTAGGACGGTCTAAAGTGTTAAAAGCCGTCGGTAATCAAATGATAGATATTCAAGACTTGCCTTCAGGCTCATACCAAATGAGACTAGAGGGACTTAATGGAAAAATACTTTTGAATCAAAAAGTGATGATCATTAGATAAAACTAGATTTAAGTTATGGAAGTGGAGGTGTCATTTGACATCCTCCACTTTTTTGTATAGAAGAATTAAAATTTGGCTACATGCAGAAGTAGGCACAGCCTACGCCAAGCGGAAGGAGATGATTTTTGGTCGGCACAAGTTTGAAAACTTGCGCCAGCGGGAAATGTCGTAGGCACAGCCTACGCCAAGCAAAAGGCCAAAAACGAATAATACATGTCGCTGAGATAATTATACAGAAGAACGGTCTCGGTCATTGATTCAAAATTATTACTTGACAAGTTGTCATGATTTTATTATCTTTGTATCATTGAGTAATTTCTATTATGATACAAACAATGCATATTGGTGATTTTAAGGCCAGATTTTCTGACGTAGTAGAGCTGGTCAAAAAGGGTATAACCATCAAAGTCGTCAAAGGAAAATCCAATGACTTGGTTGGTTATTTTGGCAACCAAAGCCCACCAAAGGAAAAGATTGAAAGAAAACTGGGCTTTTTCAGTAATTCTAGCATTGACATCAAGAAGGAAGACCTAGAGTGGACAGAAGAAGACTTAAGAGATATGGGCTTATGAGATATCTGCTAGATACCCATACTATGTTATGGATAGCTTTCAATCAACAAAAACTTAGCCCAAGAATTCAAACTATTTTACTAGATAGTCAAAATGATTTTTTCATAAGCGTGGTAAGTATTTGGGAAATAAATATAAAATTCTCATCGGGCAAACTGGATCTCAAGGACAAAACCCCAGCAGATTTGATGGACGGCTTTAATACATATTTCAAGTGTTCTTATCTTGAATTGAATATCAGTGATGCCATCAATCTATACAAACTAAATGCCAGCCACCACAAAGACCCATTTGATCGAATGCTTATATGGCAAGCAATACAAAACAAATTAACGATTATAACCGATGATGAGCAAATCCATAAATACAAAGATTGTGGATTGAAGGTGATCTGGCAATCTCTGAGTTCTACATAGTTTGCACCACTTTGCAGTTCATTAATGGCTTAACAATGATTGGATTTATAATTTAGTAACAGTAAGACAGGGGCTACCTTCGCCTAATGAAAGATTCGGTAAGTGAATAATTTATCGTTCAAACGCTATTTCGTAAATAACTTTTATTAATTTTACTGGAATAAAAAATAAGAACATGGAAGTCTTAGAAATTAAAACTCAATTGCATCGAAAAATTGACACGATAGACAATGAAGAGTTATTATTAGAGGCGCTGCAGATATTAGAATTTGAAACAGAACTTGAAGAATTAATCTTGCCGAATGAAATTATGGATAAGGTTGAATCCGCCAGATTGGACAAATTAAATGGTTTATTTATGGAACATACTGAAGCAAACAAACAAATAAACAAGTGGCTAAGCGAACTATAAATTGGACAAAACAAGCTCTATTAGATCGGATTGAAATTTTTACCATATTTTTATCGTGATGAAACAATAGCATACAAATATTTTTTAATTTTTAAAATAATGCAATGGAAATAGAATTTAAAAATAAACCATCCTTTTTAGATAATTTTTTTATTGGATTGGGTTTAAATGACTCCCCTGATGTTTTGGCAGATATTACCAAAATGACCTCTGACACTTTGGTAATGGAAAACAACAGGAGTCGACTAACTTTTTTTTATAAATTGTTTCTAATTTTGAGCCTTATTTTAATTATTCCATTAATTTATATTGGGCTAGTTCAATACGAATTGATAAGTGGTGAGGCTGTCAACATTGGTGTTCCTGCAGCTGGTGCAACTTATTTATATGTGCTGTTAAACCATTTGAATACTAAACAAAAATTAATATCAAAGATAATTATTGAAAGGTCAACAATTATTCTATATAACTTGGATAATAAAAAAATTGGAAAATTTGACGAAAATAATATAAAATCTGTTGAATATATAAAAGAAGATGAATCATCTACTTTTACTCTACTACTTCAAAGCATAAATGAACAGACGAAACTTAGTTTGAAGTTTATAACCGAGGAGCAAAATAAAGTTATTCAAAATTTTGTAACTTTGTTATTTGAAATGAATCCAAATATTGAGGAATTGTAACGAAATAACATATTCATTGATTTCATCCCGATAAATATTAGGAACAAAAATAAAAATTACTTTCAATTTTGTGCTATTATGAGTAAACATCGAAAAAGCTGGAGTTAATAACAGAAATTACAAATTATTTCCCTTCATAAAATTATGGGACTCATAAAAGAGCCGAAAAATATTGACTTATCGACAAAATCAGTACCTTGGACTGAAAATGAACTGGCCGATTTTAGAAAAATAATACAAGAAATAAAAGCTAAAAACATAAGGCGTCCATCAAGAGGTTCAACAAATGACTTGAAAACTGAAAAAAACCAAATAAAATGCACTTACCTTCATTCGACATAAGGTTATCCCTTTGTTGGCACATGTCTAAGACTTGTGCTTTGATTTCTTACGGGGATAAAATTGAAAATTTCTTCCAGCGTGATATTAGATCGCAGTTGCAAACTGCGACCATCGGGCTATGCCTGCTTCGAGTGCTAATATTAGCGCGCAACCGATGGGAGTGGTCTCGCCGATGATCCGCTAGGATAATGGCGAGAGTCTCGGCGAAGGATGAGTCGAGACGGAACCCACAGACAGCGGGGTCCGAGTGACGCGAGGATGCGCCCAAATATCGATTATTATCTGAGATGAACTGGGGAAAATAATGCAAAAATGTCTTAGTTCTCTAATCCTTTTTGAAGGTAAACAGGGTTTATTGTTCAGGCACTGTTTTACCGAGAATTCTTGCCCAGAGCTTTTTTAGCGCATTCGACAGGCCTCCTTCGATGCCATCTGGTTCTTTGACGCCAACGGTCCAAGCTCCATTTGCGTCTTTATACACTTTGTAATAAAATAAAAATGTCTCGACGGGCTTGGTTTTTTCGTAGTCCATCCGCCCAAATTTGATATTGTAGAAATTGATGGTATCCTTATTGTTTTCGGCAAAATAATATCCCGTGCTAAACCATTTTAGGGGTTTAATTTTATCGGCGGCGGGATGATTTTCTACCAAGGGTAAATTTCTAGCATAACGAACGAATTTGATGTTCGGATCCGATTGCAGCAATGAATATTCGCCTGTATAAATGCTGTCTTGATTGGTGGCCACACCGAACCAAAGCATCGTATTCAGTATGGTAGGACCTGTCATATTCTTATCGACCACAATGCCTTGCTCTTTCAATTGTTTACTGAAAATACCATCAACATAAACTTTTACCCCTAGGGCGAAGACCAAATATCCAGTGCTAATAACCAAGGCTAAAGTATTCCAGAATTGCGATTTAGGATTGTCCTTTTTGTAACAAAGTCCAATCACCACCAACACCAAAAATGGAATCGTATAGAGTGGGTCGATGATGGAAATGGAGTGCGTCGATACCAAATAGTCAGTAAATGGCAAAAACAAGCGCGTACCATAGGTAGTCAATGAATCCAGCATGGGGTGCGTAATCAATCCGCCCAGCCAAAGCAAGTACCAATCTTTGTAACTATGCTTTTTGCGATAAACGACAAAAGTAATCCACGCAAAGAGAAAGGCAGCCATGATCAGCGGCAAAAATGCGTGGCTATAACTCCTGTGGATCAAAAGATATCCAAGCGGATCTGATTTTGGTATAAATAAAATATCCAAGTCTGGGATGGTCCCAGCTATAGCGCCCCAAAGTGCGGCTTTTTTTCCCATTTTTTTGCCCGCAATGGCTTGGCCAACGGCAGCACCTAGGACGATTTGTGACAGTGAATCCATGGATAGTCTAACCCATAATTAAAAGGAAATGTTTTGGTCCAGAAACTAAGGTAAAAATAAAAGTTTTCTTCCGTGAAAGTATTCTGAATTTACTTGGAACTATGAAAAACGATATTTTATTCCTTCTTCTTCAACTCTTCATAAAGCCTCTCCCTCACCTGTTTTTCATAACTTTCATTACGTTTTTTCCCAAGATCGACCCTTTCATTTCGGTAGCCTTCATCCACTCCTCCCTTTTTGACTGTATCCTTTTCTTTCGACATAACAAATATGAATTCTATTTATAAAAAAACATTTCATTAAAGATTGCTGCTTTAATCTGCCAAATATCCCTACTTTTCACCAAATTTTATTATGTTTGTCTTATTATTTTTATAAAAATTATGAACGAAAAAATAACCACCCTCGACGAATTTATTTTTAAGCGTCAAAACGATTTCGAATACGCTGCTGGAGAGTTAACAGCCCTTCTTAGAGACATCGGCGTAGCGGCTAAAATCATCAATCGGGAGGTCAATCGAGCCGGATTGGTCAATATCCTAGGTGTTCAAGGTGATACCAATTTTACGGGCGATACCGTACAGAAATTAGATATTTACGCCAATGACAAAATCATCGAGTGTTTAAAAAATAGCGGTATGTGCTGCGGGGTGGCTTCCGAGGAAAACGATGATTATATTCCTTTCCCAGCCCTTTTTTCCAAATTTGGCAATTACGTGGTCCTGATGGATCCCTTGGATGGATCTTCCAATATAGATGTTAATGTTTCCGTCGGTACTATTTTCGCGATATATAGAAGGACCTCCCCATCAGATGGTCCAGCTACCCTAGAAGATTTTTTACAAAAAGGGATCAAGCAAGTAGCGGCTGGGTATGTATTGTACGGTACTTCCACTATTTTGGTTTATACTACTGGCAAAGGCGTCAATGGCTTTACACTTGACCCTTCTATTGGTGAATTTTGCCTTTCACATAGAGACATCATGATACCAGCTCGCGGCAACTACTATAGCGTAAATCAAGGTTATTACCTGAAGTTCGATCTAGAGATGCGCCGTTATATCGATTATTGTTCCGATGAAAATCTAGGTCTCAGATATATAGGATCGATGGTGGCAGATGTACATAGAATCATGTTCCAAGGTGGTATATTTCTATATCCATCGACAAGAAGGCATCCCCAGGGCAAACTGCGATTGCTCTACGAATGCAATCCCATGTCTTTCATCGTGGAGCAGGCGGGTGGTAAAGCCATCTCCTGTGATTTGAATCGAATCATGGAAATGGAAGCCAATGCTTTGCACCAAAAGTCAAGCATCGCGATTGGTTCTCCAGATATGGTGGACGAAATGCAAGCTTTTATCGAAAAGTATAGTGCGCAACGGGGATAAAACGCCTTTACCTTTTTAGAAGTTCCTTTTTTATCCTTACCTTTGGGCTTTTATTTTTTAATACGATTATTATAGTGAGTGCAATAAAAATAACATTACCAGATGGCAGCGTTAGAGACTACGTTGCGGGTACCAACTCTATGGATATTGCGATGTCCATCAGCGAAGGATTGGCTAGAAATGTCCTTGCAGCAAAAGTAAATGGCGATGTATGGGATCTTACCAGACCTATACAAAAGGACTCAACGATTCAATTATTGACTTGGCAAGATAAAGAAGCACAATCGACTTTTTGGCATTCTAGTGCGCACCTCATGGCAGAAGCTCTTGAAGCCATCTACCCAGGTATCAAATTTGGTATTGGCCCGCCAATAGAAAATGGGTTTTATTATGATGTAGATCCTGGAGATCAAACCATAGCACTAGGCGATTTGCCGAAAATCGAGCAGAAAATGCTTGAATTAGCGCGCAACAAATCCGAATATATCCGCACAGAAGTTTCTAAAGCCGATGCCATTTCATTTTTTCAAAAGAAAAATGATGAATACAAGCTTGACTTATTGGAAGGTTTAGAAGACGGTCAGATTACTTTCTATCAACAAGGAGATTTTATAGACCTTTGCCGTGGACCCCATATCCCCAATACTGAAAAAATCAAAGCAGTAAAGCTTACCAACGTCGCAGGGGCATACTGGCGTGGTGATGAATCCAAAAAAATGCTCACAAGGATATACGGGATTACATTCCCCAAGCAAAAAGAGCTGGACGATTATCTTGCATTGGTGGAGGAAGCAAAAAAACGAGACCACAGAAAACTGGGTCAAGAGCTGGAGCTCTTCATGTTTTCAGATCGAGTTGGGGCTGGACTCCCTATGTGGCTTCCAAAAGGTACCGCATTGCGCACACGGTTAGAGGATTTCCTAAAAAAGGAACAAATCAAGCGTGGCTATATGCCTGTTATTACGCCTCATATCGGTAAAAAAGATCTCTACGTTACCTCAGGTCACTATGCGAAGTATGGCGCAGACTCTTTCCAACCCATATTAACTCCTAGGGAAAACGAGGTCTTCTACCTCAAACCCATGAACTGCCCGCACCATTGTGAGATATACGGCCATAAGCCAAGGTCTTATAAGGATCTTCCAATTCGTATCGCTGAGTTTGGGACGGTATATCGCTATGAGCAGAGCGGAGAATTGCATGGATTGACGCGCGTGAGATGTTTTACCCAAGACGATGCCCATTTATTTTGTACAAAAGAGCAAATCAAAGACGAGTTCCTTAGTACCCTTGATTTGACGCGTTATGTATTAGAAAAACTTGGTTTTGACAATTATACAGCCCAGATTTCTCTGCGAGATCCCAACGACCTAGAAAAGTATATTGGTTCAGAAGAAAACTGGCAAGCTGCTGAGGCCGCCATCATAGACGCAGCTGCCGAAGCTGGACTCAAGACGGTTACTGCTTACGGTGAAGCCGCTTTTTACGGTCCAAAGTTAGATTTTATGGTCAAGGATGCCCTCGGCCGCTCTTGGCAACTAGGTACCATTCAGGTGGATTATAACCTGCCTGAACGATTCGAACTCGAATATATCGGTGCAGACAATCAGCCCCATAGACCCGTAATGATTCACCGAGCACCCTTTGGCAGTATGGAGCGTTTTATCGGTGTTTTGATAGAGCATTGCGCGGGTAAATTTCCCCTTTGGCTCGCCCCTGAACAATACGCCATCCTACCTATTTCAGAAAAATATCACGATTACGCCCGTGAACTAGAGCGTAAACTTGCGGAGCACGATATTCGAGGTTATATCGACGAAAGAGCTGAAAAAATTGGCAAAAAAATCAGAGATACAGAACTCAACAAAGTGCCTTTCATGATCATCGTTGGTGAAAAAGAGGTAGAAGACAATACCCTTTCTGTCCGTCGTCAAGGACAAGGAGACCTAGGCACCGTTTCACTTCAAGACTTTGTTCAAATCATCCAAAAAGAAATCAACTAATTGATGGAATTTATCACACATTTAATAGAGTTTGTCCTACATATTGACAAATATCTAACTGAAATTATCGCAAATTACGGCACGCTAACATATTTAATTTTGTTTTTGATCGTATTTTGCGAAACTGGTTTGGTTGTCACGCCGTTCCTTCCAGGGGATTCTCTTCTATTCGCTGCTGGCGCATTGGCTGCCAATCCAGACAATCATCTCAACGTTTTTCTGCTCGGTTTACTGCTGATATTAGCTGCGCTCCTTGGAGACAACGTCAACTATCAAATGGGCAGGTTCATCGGCAACAAAGCATTTTCAGGCAATGTCCCTTTCCTCAAAAAAGAATATCTAGACAAGACCCAAGACTTTTATGAGAAATATGGCACCAAAACCATCGTTTATGCCCGATTTGTACCCATAGTTAGGACTTTTGCACCATTCGTCGCTGGGGTTGGTCACATGCAATTCACCAGATACATCACATACTGCGTATTAGGGGCGATACTTTGGGTCACGCTTTTCCTTGGTGCTGGTTATCTTTTTGGACAGATCGAGTGGATCCAAAAGAATTTTAGCAAAGTCATCATTGCCATCATTTTGATATCTCTTTTACCCATAGTCCTAGAGTATTTCAAGGCAAAAAGAAGCGCAGCCTAGATTTAGTATTTATTTTGGCGTCTCCCTCACTTCGTCTTAATGACGAGTTCGGGTCGCGGCCTTCATGGGTTCCGTCTCGGTTCATGCTTTCCCGAGACTCTCGCCACTTCTCCTTTGGATCATTGCCGAGACCATTCCGGTCGCTGACGCACAGGGAGATTTGTATAATTGAGTGTGAATCCGAAAGTGCATTAGTGTTATTCTATTACTTTTTATAATCTCAAAACCTGCTTAAAATTCTCCTATGTATTCATTCTAAAAAGCCTTTCCTAAACACATACAAAATTTGATCATTCGTTGATTTCTCCTTGCATTTTCCTCTATAAAAAGCTACCCGAATTTTGATTACAAAATCATATTGATCAGAGACAAAATAGGACTAAATTTTTTAACCATTTTATCCAAAAAATCACAAAAATAAATCGGATAAAATTGTCTTTTAATTCTGTTTTTTTTTAATTTTGCTGCATAAAAATATCCTATGTTATCAAAAACTTGTGAGTATGGCATAAGAGCTACCATCTTTATTGCACTTCAATCGATGTTGGGAATGAGAACCAGTCTAAAGTACATCGCAGAAGAGATAGACTCCCCAGAAGCCTTTACTGCCAAAATACTACAAAAGCTAGTGCGGGTGAAAATAATCGAATCGTCTAAAGGGATGAACGGTGGATTTAATATGTCAATGGATCGAATCAAAAGCACTACACTTTCAGAAATAGTTTATGCAATTGACGGCCTAGATATTTCTAATCGTTGCGTGCTAGGATTGTCCCAATGTTCGTCTATCAATCCTTGCTCTGTCCATCATAAATTCAAGCCAGTTAGAGAAGATTTGATTGCATTATTGACTAAAACTACTGTAGAAGAAATGGCCATTGGCATAAAAGAAAAACTAGCCATTTTGAGATAGTTGGTTGGATTAAATTAAAATAACCAAGAATGAGCGAGAGTGAAACAAATTTTAACGCCTTATATTCGGACTCATATGTCCTATTTTTCAATTTAAATACATAATGTATGTTATCTAAAAGTCAAGCTAGAGCATTTTTTCTGGGGGGTACCATCCTCACTTTTGCAGTCTTCATCGGACTTTCGTGGCACACTTTGAGTATCGAAGTACCCAAGAAAACCAATGAACAGAATTTGACCCAGCAGGTAATAAATGGCAAACACCTTTGGGAAGCCAATAACTGTATGGGTTGTCACACCATTTTAGGAGAAGGTGCTTATTATGCACCTGAATTAACCAAAGCATACGAACGTAGAGGTGAAGCCTACATCAAAGCTGCTTTGATGTCGAAAGAACCTTGGTCTCCTCGTGGCCGTAAAATGGTCGCCTATGCTTTCTCAGAACAAGACGCGAATGATCTAACCGCCTTCTTGAAATGGATTGGTGAAACTGACCTAAATGGTTTCCCCGCCAAGCCGAAATACAAATCAACCGTTAATCCATCTAAATAAGATTTTATGAAATTCAAGTCACAAAAAGTAGCTTATTGGTTTTTTGCTCTATCTATGTTATTATTAACCCTGCAATTGGTCTATGGTTTTATCATGGGCTTTGCTCACATGGGTTATGACGGCCTACACGATTTTATCCCCTTCAATACCGCTAGAGCTGTACACACGAATTTATTGGTAGTATGGCTATTGTCTGGTTTTATGGGGGCCGCCTACTATATCATTCCCGAAGAATCAGAACACGAACTCGTCAACGTCAAATTAGCGTACATACAATTGATTACCCTAGCGATAGTTGGAGTTATTGCGATTATAGGTTATCATTTCAATTATTGGGAAGGAAGAAAATTCCTTGAAATTCCTAGGCCTTTGGATTGGTTGGTAGTGGCGAATGTGTTGACATTCTTAGGAATCATTTTGGCCACTTTATACAAGGGCAAAAAAAGAACAACCACAGCGTTGGTCATGACTATGGGCTTGGTTTTTGCCGCACTCCTTTATTTACCTGGGATGATTTGGTTTGATAATCAAACCATGGACTCATTTTTCAGGTGGTGGGTGGTTCACCTTTGGGTCGAGGGCGTATGGGAACTTATCATGGGTGGTATTCTTGCCTATCTTTTAATAAAAATAACTGGCGTTGATCGAGAAGTAATCGAAAAATGGTTATACGTCATCGTAGGCCTAACTTTCATTTCTGGAATATTGGGTACAGGGCATCATTATTATTATATCGGAGCTCCAAAATATTGGCTTTTGATTGGTGGAATTTTTTCAGCACTTGAACCTTTGGCTTTTTTAGCTATGGCTCTTTTTGCTCTAGCCATGTATCGAAAAGGTGAAAAAAATCACCCTAATAAACTAGCCCTCAATTGGACTCTTGGGACCGCCATCGTTTCATTCGTGGGTGCTGGACTTTTGGGATTGGCACATACCATGCCTCAAGTCAATTTATACACCCATGGAACCTTAGTAACCGCCATGCATGGTCACCTAGCGTTTTGGGGAGCTTACGGCATGATCGTTTTGGCCATCATCACATATTCAATGCCAAACATGACAGGTAGAAAATTATACAATACTGTCAATGGTAGTTTGGCTTTTTGGCTGTCTAACATAGGTATGATTGGGATGACGGTAGCATTTGGTGTAGCAGGTGTCGCCCAAGTTTATATGGAGAGAATCATGGGTGTTGAATTTGGAGATGTCCAAAAAGAAATACAGATCCATTTTGCGATATTAATAATCTGTGCGACCATGTTCTCTGTTGGGATCGGCTTGTTCATTTATGAGTTTTTGAGATATGGACAACCAAACGACGAGGCACTTATTAAAGAATAAACCTCTTTGGATACAGGTCGATTAGAAGATAATTTTAATCCCCTTTTTTGGCCTTTTGCACTTTTATTAATTGTAATAATATCCTTTATATAGACAATGCATTCCTACTCCTTTTATGATCGAAATAGAATTTAAAATTGGTCTTTCTGTTTCGTTTTTGTGGTTTTTAATTAAATACATTATATTATGTGTAAAAGTATTTTATCATTTGCGGTTTTACTGTTTTTCATTTCTTGTGGAAACAAACAAACCAGTACATCCAGTAACGAACAGACCAACAATTCAGCCTCCGCTGATAATATGTTGGCCGAAAAAATGGATCGTGGAAAAGCTATTTATGACAAAACTTGTACAGTTTGCCATCAAGCCACTGGAGCTGGCGTCCCCAAGAGTTTTCCTCCACTAGCTAGTTCAGATTATCTAAATGCTGATGTCAATAAGGTAATTGATGGATTACTATTTGGCAACAAGGGAGAAATGGTGGTCAATGGTGAAACGTATAATAACGTCATGCCGCCCCAAGTCCTTACGGATGAAGAAATATCATACGTGCTGACTTATGTTTACAACAGTTGGCAGAATAGCGCCAAGGAAGTTACTCCTGAAATGGTAGCCCAAAGAAGAGCTTCCAATCAATAGAACTTTGGGATTAAAGGAATCGCTTTTGCAATTTCTGTAATTTCCCTTTGACTTTTATTGGGTTAAATGATTGTTAATTACACTCATCAAGGCTATTTTATGCGGTTTTTTATAATTTTCAATATCCCTGTTTGAACATTTACCAATTGAAAAAATACAGATTTTTATGCCACTTTTAACTCAAAATACTGCAAAATTTCAAACTTCAATTTATTAACATTTTATATTTAATTTGCCCAATATTATAATATGGTAGCTGAAAGAATTTTTTATAAGGAAATCAACAAAGAAACTTCTGTTTTTGAACACGCTTTCAATAATAATCTTGCTTTATTATTAAAAGGTCCTACAGGCTCTGGCAAATCAAGATTTGTCGAATATATGTCCGAAAAACTAGAACTCAAACAAATCACGGTCAATTGCCATGAAGAAACCTCTGCAACCGACCTTATCGGTAGATTCATGATCAAAGGCAACGAAACCGTTTGGATCGATGGCCCATTAACTTTGGCCGTCAAAGAAGGTCATATTTTATATTTGGATGAAATAGCCGAAGCCAGACCAGATATTATCGTCGCCATTCACTCTTTAACCGACCACAGACGAGAGCTTTTTATTGATAAAATTGGAAAATCCTTCAAAGCAGCTCCCAATTTTATGTTGGTTGCTTCCTTCAACCCTGGCTATCAAAGAGGCTTTAAAGAACTCAAACCTTCCACAAGGCAAAGATTCATAACTTTATCATTCAATTACCCAAAGCCAGAGATAGAAACAGAAATCATAATCGCTGAGACCAATATCATCAGAAGCGATGCTGAAAAGTTAGTAAAAATAGCTCAGAAGATTAGAAATCTCAAAGAACTTGGATTGACGGAAACCGTCTCCACCAGATTATTGGTTCATGCCGCGACACTGATCCAAAGCGGGCTTCCCAAAAGACTATCACTCAAAATAGCCATCGTAGAGCCTCTTTCTGATGAACACGATATTGTGGATGCCTTGACAGATTTATGCAATCTCTATTTTTAATCAATGGCTCTCGACGAATATTTATTTAGTCAGTTTGCCAATTTTTTCAAAAAGAAAAAAAATGCCAAATTGCATCAACAAGGCACAACAGCCTATTTGCACGAAATCAAAACCAAGTTAAGCATCATCGCTTCAGCTTCCCTCGGTGAAATAATAGAAATTTATCAAGCCGAACTCGAAGGAGGCTACAAAAACAATGTTTTCTTTTTACCTGAACACATCAATTTTTTCGAATCTAAAGAGGACAATTTAATGTTCTTCCTGTTTCGCACTCTTTATCTCTGTGAACAAAAAAAACTACGCTTGAACCTGAGGTTCGGTACTGAACTAAGTTATACGGAAAGTGTCCATAAATCCATACTTCATGCAGATTCAGTCCTAAAAAACTTATTTGTAGAGTTTCCCTCTTTAGAACCAATACATCGTCGGTTTGCAGATTTTTTACAGAAAATCGCTGATGACAAAGATCCATTCAAAAACCTAAATTGGCTTTATGGGAAATGGATGGTCGATGATATCCAAGTTTCTGAAAATCCCGAGTTAAAACATTTGAATCCAAAGTCAGCACAAGACCCCAAAATTGACATATCCACCATCATCAAAGCGAAAGCAATCGAGAGCATCAAGCGTATTTCCATCGATAAAAAAGCTCAAGAAGATTATGTATTGACACACAATTTTGAAAAAGTCGAAACAGCAGAAGACTTCAATGGGAATTGGCGAGACTTTGACGGCGAGGATGAACTTGAAAATCATCAAAACGCCCTTGACGAATTATCTATGGGACTAACTGTAAGAGTAGATGAACCGTCTCATTCAATTTATCAAGCAGAATATTTAGAAAACCTGAACATCTCTGAAAGTGCTCAACAGAATCACTCCCCTGTTACTTTGAGCTATCCTGAGTGGGATTACAAAAAGAATGCCTACAAAAAGATTTTTGCAAGCTATACCCCGAGCGACTCACCTCCAAATCAATGGCTTTTTATGAAAAAACCATCAAAGATCACAAAGTAGAACTTGTCGTCTTGAGAAAAATCCTTGCCAATATCAACAATAGATTGCAACAAAAAAGAAAACAATACGAAGGAGTAGAACTCGATTTAGACGCTGTAACCGACTTTTATACCGACATCATAGCCAAGAGCACACCTTCCGAAAACGTTTATATCGATAAAAGAAAACTATCCAAAGAACTGAGTATTTTAATCCTCATAGATCTAAGTCTATCCAGCGACGGATATGTTCAAGGCAAGAGAATCCTGGATTTAGAGAAGGAAATTGCAGTTCTTTTTGGCGAAATTCTTCATAACGAAAACGTAGATTTTTCCATCGCAGGTTTTTATTCCAATACCCGCAATCACACGACATTTCAAACCATCAAGGACTTTGATGAAGATTGGCAAATCGGTAAGCAAGTTATTGGAAGTGCGGAAGCGATTGGTTACACAAGGATTGGCACAGCAATCCGACACGCTTCCACGCTATTGAGCAGACGAAAAAATACGCACAAATGGCTCATGATTTTGTCAGATGGCAAACCAAATGACTTCGATCGGTACGAAGGAAAATATGGTGTGGAAGACGTCAAACAAGCGTTAAAAGAACTCTACGCCCTCAATATTAATGCTTATGCTTATGCTATTGAAACCAGCGCTAGACACTATTTGCCACATATGTTTGGGGCAAACCATTTTCAGATTATTTCTTCCCCTAGCGATGTCGTCGCCGCTTTTACAAAATTATTTTTGAAAATTAAACAAAGCATTTAAGACTGCTATTTAACTTACAATCCCAATTTTGCGATTTCTTCTTTGATCTTAACGGCTCGATTCTCTGGACTGGGGTGCGTACTCGAAAATTCATCGCGCTCACTTCCTCCCGAAGCTTCCGCCAATATGTCCATCACTTTTAGCATTTCGTGTGGATCATATCCAGCTTTATGCATGTATCGGATACCATAAGCATCACTCTCCAATTCATCATCCCTTCCATACTTCATGTTCAGAAAATTTCCAAGATACCCAGCGATTTGCGCCGTGGACATGCTACCACTACCCATCGCTACTCCTTGGATTATACCATTCATTAAGCCACTTTGAGCCATCTGCTCACTAGAATGTCTGTTGATTACATGCCCCATTTCGTGGCCTAAAACACCAGCAACTTGATCCTCAGTCTTCAATTTCTTCAACAAAGCCATTGTTATAAAAATTTGACCACCCGGCAAAGCAAATGCATTGATTGTCTGCTCATCAGCTAAAACATGAAAATTGAATTGGTATGGAGAATTCGCCAATTCAGACGAATTTACCAGTTTTTGCCCCAAAGCCCGAACCTTAAGCTGTACCCTATCGTCTGGGTACAATCCGCCAAATTCAGCAGCCATCTGTGGTGCCGATTGCAAGCCCATAGCCACTTCTTGCTCAGGACTTAAATCGACCCGTTGCTTTTCACCAGTCACTGGATTTACTTGGGTTTTCATATAATAAGAGACCACGGAGAACAACACAAATCCCACCATGATCAACAATCGAAATTTCAAATTATTCATAATCTATTATTTATTAATAGGCACCAAATCCTTTACAAAATATATAATCAAAAGCATCGCAGATATGACCCCTCCGAGATACAATTCTCCCATACCGATGCACATCGCCACAGCTCCCGTCGTCCATATCGCCGTGATATTAGATAGGTCGATTCCCTCTTCCGTATTGAGTCCGAATTTTGCCGACAAAATCCCAAGCCCAACTATAATGGCTGCCAATACCACCGAATCGATGGTCCCACCACCTGCTCTGATACCCAAAATGACCAGCGCACACACACCTAAGCCGATCGTCGAAAAACTCCTAATACCAGCCACACGTCCGTGTTTTTGCCTTTCCATCCCAATGGCCGCTCCAATCAACGTAGCCAAACTTATTCGCATCAAAATTTCAATTTCTGGATTCATTTTTATTTTATTTATTATTTTGGCGTGCCCTTCGGACCGGGTCTTTCATGGCTTCACTTCGTTTCGGTCTCTCCTTTGACTAGGAGAGACTCGTCTAGATCTTAAGATCTTCGACGACCATTCCACCCCCTCACGCTCCAAGTTATTTCTAATTATTCACCTTTCGCTATTCCAATTTTATACAAAATATACGACAACAAGAAGAAAAATCCAACGCCTAGCAAAGCAAAACCATTTTCCCCCAATAAGCCCATCAATCCGTGCTCAGCTGATACCTTCCCTAAGCCTGCAGCTATTCCTTCATTTACCGTCAAAAGAGCAACTATGACCCCTGCAAGGGCACCTCCTGCCACCAATCCCGTAGCGAACAAATTTCCTTTGCCTAATTCATCGTCCTCGTGTACTTCCTCTCCAGATTTCTTCCTCTTAGCATCAACCAACCATCTAACCGCACCACCTATGAAAATCGGAAGCGTAGTTGATAGCGGTAAATAAGCTCCTACGGCAAAACTCAAAGCCTTTACCCCACAAAGCTCTATGGTTACAGCTAAAAATACACCCGCCAGTACAAACACCCAATCCAAATTAAAAGATAGAATTCCCTTAATCAATGTTGCCATCAATGTAGCTTGCGGCGCACTATACTTCTCAGTACCGATAGCGTGATTAATTCCGTTACTCACCATCTCGCTGGTCGGAGTATCTAAGACTTTTATGGTTATACCTATGACTATCGATGAGACTATAGCCCCTACAAACAAAGCTATTTGTTGGTACTTTGGCGTCGCACCAATGATATATCCAGTTTTCAGATCTTGGGAAGTCGCTCCTGCATTTGCAGCCGCTATACATATCATTCCACCCACGACCAAAGCCATGGGTTCATAAACATCTCCCGTCCATCCAACCATGATAAATATCAAGCAGGTCCCCATGATGGTAGCTATCGTCATCCCACTTATTGGATTATTACTGGACCCTATCAGTCCGACGATTCTAGACGATACCGTTACAAAAAATGCTCCAAACAATACCACCAATACACCAATCAATAATTTACTAAATATTGAATTACCTGGTATCATCGGCAATACTGCCATCAAAAAAATCAATGCCAAACTTCCAAACAGTACGACCTTTATATCCAAGTCCTGTTCAGTCCTGCTGGTTACTACATTGCTATCCTTTCCAACATTTCCTATACTTGATTTAAAAGCTCCAATAATAGTTGGGATCGTCTTTATCAAAGTAATAAAACCACCCGCTGCCACAGCTCCTGCACCAATCTGCCTTACATACGCTCTATAAATTGCCGTCGCAGGATTTGAAAAACTATGCGTAGCAGGATCCCATCCGCCAGCACCTCCTGGCGTCAACAAATCTTTCAAATATCCCAACTTGACCAGTTGGCTTGCTATAACATCACCAGGTACTATACTAGCCATCACAGGTATAAAGACCAGCCACGACAATACACCACCCGCTACCAACACACCTGATATTTTTGGCCCAATGATATACCCAACACCCAAATATTCTGGTGTTATCTCTCCTGACAATTGCGCCGATGGAAAATATTTATTGGCTCGGTCAGTTATATACGTGGGCGTCTCAGAAATCACATGAAATACTTTTTGAAACATAGCATAAAGGACTGATACACCCAATCCGAGATACGCCGTTTTCGCAAAATCCCCTCCCTTTTCACCTGCGATTAAAACTTGTGCACAAGCCGTACCTTCTGGATATGGTAGCGTCCCGTGCTCATTTACGATTAATGATTTCCTCAATGGAATCATCATCAAAGTACCCAACAATCCCCCAAAAATTGCCAAGGTCAATATCGTCATATATTCAAAATATTGCGCACTCGAGGCATTGCTCAAAAACAAGAATCCAGGCAATGTGAATACCACCCCAGCTGCAATGGACTCTCCCGCTGATCCCGTCGTCTGTATGATATTGTTCTCTAGTATAGTTGTTCTGAATACTTTTTTCCCTAATGAAATAGCCAATACAGCTATGGGTATAGAAGCTGATACTGTCAATCCCGCCTTAAGAGCCAAATAGACCGTTGCAGCTCCAAACAAAATGCCAAAAAAAGCACCCAGCAAAATGGATTTTACTGTAAATTCTGGAATGATTGTACTCGCTGGAATGTACGATTGAAATTGTTTGGGTTGACTCATACTGATGCTATTTTATTGATAAGGCGATAAAATTAACTTTTTTTTTCATATATTAATTTTATTACACCAATTTTTTCAATCTTTTCTCCAAAATCAATTTCAAACTTTCCTCCCGAATAAACTTTGGCATGACGACAATCATCTGGATCAATATACCTATCTCAACTTTAGTAAACTCATCTTGAGCTATTGAAATAGCCCAACCCTTCTCTTGAAAATAGTTTGCTAAATAAATCTGCTCTGGCTGGTGTGGTGTCGGGATCAAAATCAACTTCTTTCCGAATCCTGACAAATCCATCAACGTAGAATATCCTGACCTTGATATTATATATTCTGATCTAGAAATACAATCAGCCAAATCTTGTCCACTCAATTGCCCATAAAATTTAATCCCTTCGATATTTTGGTATCGTCCATCAACATTTGCAGCTTCACCTACGATATTTAATTGCATACCACTATCAAAAAACTTTTGACACACACCATTCAACCAAATACTTTTCATGGGTTCGGGACCAGATAGTATTAGTAAGTACTGAATTGATTCTTCATTAGAGATTTTTGCTTCAATAGATGGCAATAACCCAATGTAAACGATTCTGCTCTGTATATTCTCGGCTGATAACTTTCCAGCAAAATCCAATTTTTGATCATCAACAACCCAAATTTCGTCGTACTTTTTTATGATAAATTTATTCAATTTATTGATAAGCCATTTAAACAATTTAATCGGGTGTTGGATATTCAATTGATGAGTCACAAAAACACTAGGAATATAATTACTATAAAAACCAAATCGATTATCACTAATAATAAGATCGACATCATATTTCTTCAATATCTCGCTTAGGGCTTTTCTATCTTGCCAAATTCGTAACGGAATATTTAATGCATTATATAAATACGTTAAAAATGCATTCTTAAAATACTTTATCGCATATTCCCTCAGTCGAATAATTTCTACATTGGGAAAAACTAACTGCAAATATGTAAAACCTGAACCACTGGCTGCGATGATTACTCTATGTCCCATCGCATTCAATTCATTGATAAGTGGCACACATCGAGTGGCGTGTCCCAATCCCCAATCTAAGGGTGTTATCAATATTGTTAATCTCTTATCCATAATCCTAAATAAAAATGCCCATGGAAAATTCCACGGGCACTAAAATATTTCTCAATTCTAGAGAATTAATATGACCAAAGATCATGTTCGAAGTTGAATAAAGTTTCCTTTATCTTTTGCGATTCCAACAATCTATCGACTCCATTATCTTTAAATGAAGCGTAATCGTGCAATCTCATACCCTGAACATTACTTTCCTGATAAATATACGAAGAGAAAAATCTCATCTCGAATATATCATCCCACGTCAATGGTGAAGCGTCATTTCCTTCATTAAATACCCTTGTCTTTGCGAAAACCTTTCTGCAATTAGGATAATAGATCCAAAACATCGGAGCTGAATACTTCAAGTTTCCTTGATCATCCTCCTTGTCTTGTATAGGCGCTATACCCAAGATCCTACACTTTAATGTTGAAGACTCCGCATCAAAATACCAAACCTCTTTGATTCTGAACTTTCTGATACTTGTATAATCAATGTCATTACGAGTTATTTTCAGCTCTTCCTCATACGTTTCGGTATTTACAATGGGTGTTGTATCTATAGAAAATAATTTCTGCGAAATTTCATCTACTTTCAATCGAGTTTTAAATTTTTCGTCAGCATACGCCCTAATCTGACCTTTCGAAATGGCTTCAGTCAAGACTTTGAAAAATGGCGCTTCAGTGTACATGAATCTTTGATTCATTTTCTCCCTAACATCCAATTCTCTCCAAATCCTCTTTGACCAAAACAAATCTGCCTCTCTCATAGGTTCATAGTCAAGAACAAGCTTTTCATTGATCAGCTTTCTCTCAAGAATGTCATCAACAGGAGGGACTGTATCGTTTGGATCATCAAAGAACTCCTCTGGAGTTTGCTCCTCTGTCGGTGCTGGCTCCTCACTTGATTCTGTCCTCACCTCTTGAGGCTCTTGGGCATACATTGGCAATGTCAATCCTAAAAACAATGCTGCGATAAAAATTTTAAATACTTTCATAATAATCGATTGAAACTTTATGCAAATTTTACTTTATGGTGAAAACCATTTCTCCTAGTTTCCTACCAGCCTGATCACCAGGGCATCTAGCCCTAATATTTTCAAAATAATATCTATCTCCAGGTGTAGCCATATCTACCAATCTTCTTGCCTCGCCACTGAATCTTCCACCCACATTGGCAGATTGCTGAGGATCAGCACGCTTAGCAACCCTAACAAGGTTAAAACCTTCGATATTACAACGTGCATCAAAATCAAAACCAACAAGGTCGGCTATCAAACCATCTTGAGCTTTAAAGGTACCATTACCTAAAGAACCGCCTTCTTCCTTACCCAACTTTGGTCTTGGATCTGGGATTCTCTTCGCTCTAAATGGAAAGTTAGTCGCTTGAAGTCCAGGACCAGACAAACTGATCGTTGCATCTCCTTGCTGCGTTACTCTTGCCACGTATTCTGTATTTCCAGTTTTACTTAAACTGATACCAGCGCCACTTGCAGAAACTTTTAATGCATTGGATGAAATACCTGCTGCTGATACTGCTACTGGATTGTCCACACCAATATAAAATACGTTCATCTTCTTAGCTGTTACAGTTGCAGATCTTAAACCAACTTCGTATTCGAAATTACCCGTATAAGACTCAACTTTACCTGTAACTGCATTTTTTACTGAGACAGTAGCAGTGTATTTTTTTACACCCAAACCATTAGCCACAGCCGTGTATTTAGCTACACCTTCTGTTACTGGAAGACCTCCGCCATTTACAGCAATAGATAATCCTTTGGTTTCTTTAGTCGTAGAAGAAAGAAAAACGTCTGCTTCAAATTTATCACCCATGATAACATAAGATGATTTTGGCGCTGCCATTACCTTAAACTTATCAAATACCACGTTGTCTGTTTGTCCGATTTTACCCATAAGGTAGTTCAAAATCGCAGCTTCACCAGACTTTGCGTCATTTTTGATTTTATTCAAAATTGGCATGGTTGCTAAAAGAGGCATTTGCTTGAAATTAAATTCAGCCCAGCTCTTTTTGTCCTTGCTCTTTTCCAGTCTTCAGACACTCCTAGTGTCATCTTATTTTCAAAGGTAGCTCGGTCCTTTTCATCAACCAATTGTAGAAGTTCTCCTCGAACTTTTCCAATCATATCTTCAATTTCCTTACCTCTACCTTCCATTACCAACATTCTGGTAGTAATATCTTTATTTTTATATCCAGCAGGCTGCTCAGATGGTTGACCAGTTGCCTTGTCTATTGAAAAACCACCAGATTTTTCAATCATTTCACGTGTAGTGTTATCTATTAACTCAACTAAAGGTTGAACTATTTGCTTTGGCTTATCAGCCCTTGCTGCATATGTTCCAAAAGCGGCCATATCCTTTTGAGCGAATTTCTTGATAGACTCTGGCAACTTATTGTTTTGAGAATCTATGGAATTATTGGCTTGATCGAGTCCTCTATTTACAACTTTGAATGCGTTGAAAATTTCTGCCGAAACGTTCAAAGCCAAAAGCGCAGTAAGAACCAGATACATTAAGTTAATCATTAATTGCCTGGGTTCCTTTGGTATTGACATGAGTTTTTTTTTTGTGTTTAAAAAATTAATTTACTCTATATGTAATGGAGGTAACCCCTGACTTATCTAGCAACATTTGACATAGCACCTAGCATATTGCCATAAACTTGGTTCAATGACCCTAAGTTCTTATTCAATGATGCCATATGTTCTTTATATTTTTTAGCGTCTTCTGTTGTATTGGCCAATTCAACCATTGCGCTATTCAATTTCTCATAAAAATTAGTCATCCCAGTCATTTGTTCTTTTGTCTTAGAAAAATCAATTTCTTGAAGTGCTCTAAGTGAACCCAATGATTTTGACATACCTTGCAATTCTGATAGCATTCCTTCTAAATTTTTCTCAACATTATCAGCATTTAATCCTCTTGCACCCGCAACTCCACCAGTTGGTCCAGCTGTCAATGGATTAATTCTTGCGTGATAATCATCTAGTCCTGGATACAATTTATCCCAATAGTAATCTTTTTCTGGTGGAATTAATCCCAACATTAAGAAAATTATTGCTTCAACTGACATACCAATGATCAACATTTCTGATCCTCCCTCCCAGCTTTCAATTTTGAAAAGTGCGCCTAAAAGTACTACTGCTGCACCTACACCAATAGCTAGATTTTTTGCATACTTGAAACCAGCGGTTTTGTAAAAAGCCATCTTTGTTAGTTTTTTTTTGTTAACGAATAAATATTGGATTGAATAATAAATTATTTTTTGACAACTACAATTCCTAGAGAAAATTATCTAATTCGATTTTCTCCAAAAAATGTAAATAAATCTTTTGTATGATTAAATTTCCTAATTAAAATCATTTATTGACCGACCATTGAAGTTAAGTGCACATCTAAAACCAATATAAGATTTAGATGAGTCTTGATACTCCCATGTTCTAGCCTCATTTCTCAAAAAGTAGAGGATGTCTTTCCATGATCCCCCCTTAATTACCTTTCTCTTCAAGAAATCATTGTCAGTTTCTTTGGCGTTATAACGAATGTCTGGATTCATATCGTGTACAAATGAATTGGCATTTTCAACAAATGCAGATCTTGTCCATTCAGATACGTTTCCTGCCATACAGTACAATCCGTAATCATTAGGAAAATATGAATCGACCTTAACGGTTCTTTGACCGCCATCTTCAGGATAATTTCCACGACCTGGCTTAAAGTTTGCCAATAAGCATCCTTTAGCATTTCTTGTATAATATGCTCCCCAAGGATATGGTGCATCTTGCTTACCACCTCTTGCTGCATATTCCCATTCTTGTTCTGATGGAAGTCTGAATCCTTCAGTGTTCGCCTCTTCTGGACGATACATATTCCAGATTTTAGATCTCCAATTGCAGAAAGCCATCGCCTGTGGCCATGAAACTCCAACTATTGGATACTCGTCGTATGCTGGATGCCAAAAATAGTTTCTTGTAAGTGGTTCATTGTAAGAATAAGCAAAGTCTCTTACCCAAACCAAGGTATCAGGAAATACTGGAACCTTCATTTTGGTGATATATTTTTTTCTAGAATTTTTTGAACGATCTTTTACCGCTCCATCCCAGTCAAAATAATCATAGGCATAAACCAGTTTATTAACATTAAATTCTTGTCTATTCCCTTCGAAAACGTCATCCCCTTGGAAGTATAAATCTTTGATGGCTTCATTGCTCCAATCGATCTCAGATTCCCAATCAATTTGTTTTTCTCCAGTTTCCTCGTTATCAACAACAAGCTCTGTTGCGGTTCTTACCATTGAGTCTCTCACCCAATTGATGAACTGACGGTACTCATTTACTGAGATCTCGGTATCATCCATATAGAATCCATCGATAGAAACAACCTTACCTCTGGTTAAAAAAGTACTTCGAAGATCTTGATCTCCAATACCACTTTCAAATGTACCAGAAGGAATGTATAACATCCCATAAGGGTTAATACCGCTCCACTTGGGGCGATCTTCTACACCAATAAGCTGACCAGCTTGTTTTTTTGTCCTACCACCACAAGATACAATGGTAGCCAAGAGCGTAGCAATTCCTAAAAAAACAAATAATTTCTTCATTTTAACTCAAAATTTACTTTTCATGCACTTACTATAAACCAAAATTAGGACGTAAATATAGAACGCTAATTTATAATTGAGTAACAAATTTTTATTTTTTTTAAAATTTATTTCAATTTCTTTTAAAAATAGCGTATTTTCTTACTTTTTATGCCTTAAAATATTCAAAGCATATCCTTTTATTTCTTAAAAATATCTCAAATTATAAACTGGGGGTGTCTTAACTACTGCCCCAATTTTTTTGTTTAGGTTATATTTCAATAAAATCTCATGACTCCCACTATGCGACGATCTGAGCTGTGAAATCCCAATCTCATGCATATATACAAGCCATAGTTTTGTATTTAATTTATAGCCTAAGCCTATATTCAATCCGTCGAAAGAATTCTTACCATATCCCCTTAACGATGCCAAAACCAACATATTGTCCTGATATGAAATTTTAGCAGCTATGTCCGTTTGGATTATTTTCTTTTCAAATTTTACTAGGATTGAAGGTGAGATATTAATATCATAAATCATGCCAAATTGTTTTTCCATAAAAATATTTATACTCGGCGATCCAGAATATGAAAAATATCCTTCTTTCGATACTATATTCTTTTGCAATGGAATATTATTCACCGATATACCCATGTCCCCAAAGTTTGAAATCAGTGCTATGCCAATGGTAGCGCCCATAAAACTTACGTCGTCTTTATTATTTGGGATAACACCATCTCTGTGATTTATTAAATTATTTTCATACTCTCCGTCGGGAGTGGTCAGTTGAGCTCCATCTAGTATGATTCGATTATATTGCAACCTGATGCCGGCGCTCACCAACCCAAAATTCGAAAATTCTTTTACCTGATTGTAGGACATACTAGTTCTCTGATGGTTTAGTGCCCCGTTTTTTGCTTGATTGAACTGCAAGGATGCTGCGCCTGAAATCATATACAAGGGCATCTCAGCGGACACGTTAAAAAGGTCTGGATTTTGGGTAAAGGAGGACCATTGCTTCCTATAATGCAAATTGAACTCTGCTGATTGACCAAGTCCAGCAAATGCCGGATTATAAAATGTGCGATTCAACATATAAATCCCAATTTGATCCTCTTGTTGTGCAAGACCAAAACCCGTGAACTTTATCATTAAAAAAAATAGAAAGACTATTCTCCTCATTCCTCCTTGTTGATTGGTAACAAATATAATTAGTTATTCAATAATATTATCTATTAATTCTCTGAAATCATCAACTGGTGCTAAACAGGTGTTGTTTTGACAGAGTATGTATTGTAATTTATTGTGAGTCTCCTTAAAAGTTTCATGGTGGTTTTCCTCTCTGAATGGGTGATTATATAATATAACGAGCATTGATGTTTTACATTTTCTAAAAATTTCTTTTAATTCTTTTGTTGAAAATTTTGCATTGGATTTTATGGAAATAATATGCTCTTTCCTTGCCAAAATCAATGCCCAATTCGACATTGAAAAAAGGTGATCCTCTATTTTGGGTTTAATTATGCGCTCTATTTTATTGATTATTTCAAGGTATTTAACATCTCCAAAAACTTCAAATAAATAAATTAAACAATAATATGCTGTCGAATTTCCGCATGGCATCGTTTGGTCGTAAATGTCATTGTAAGAAGAATGGATTCCTTTTTTTGCACCACTATGTGTATAATTGAAAATCCCACGGTCTTCTGAGTAAAAATTCTCAATCAATATATCCATATTTCGTTTTGCTTCTATCAATTGTTTTTCATCAAAATCTAATAGGTAACTCCAAATATTAGCCTCAATCCATTGGGTATAATCATCTAAGTAAGCTTCAATTCGTGTATCGAATATTTCATCGTAGGACTGATGATAAAGTTTTTTGCTGCGTTCTATGAGTTTTTCGAAAGCCTCCAAAGCATCGACTGCTAATGTCTTAGCCTTTTCATTTTCAGTAAATAAATACACTTGTACCAGCTGGGTAATTAATAGCGCATTTTGATTGGTCAACTTCTTTTTATCGGTAATCGGTCTGATTCTTTGCGCTCTTTTTAAAAGCATTTTATCAAAATATGGGGACAATTTTTCCTGGGCTTCTAAACAAATATCGAGAGAATTAACGGTCGAATTTAAATACAAAATATTAGAATTATCCCAATTGCCTTCTTTTTGAATGTCACAATATTTGGCAATATCTTCGGGCATTTGTCCAAATAATTCTGTGATCTGATCATAAGTCCAAGTATAAAATTTCCCTTCAACACCTTCGCTATCGGCATCTATCCCACTATAAAATAATCCCGTCTGATCTTTCAATTCATCCTTTAGAAAATCAAGGGTTTGTTCGATGGTATTTGCATAAATAGCGTGATTTGAATTCAAATATTGCCAAGCAAACAAACCCAATAATTGAACATTGTCGTACAACATTTTTTCAAAATGGGGAACTTTCCATGTATTATCAACAGTATATCGCGACCACCCGCCCCCAATTTTATCATAAATTCCTCCTCTATACAGGGCTACCATGGATTTTTCTATAAAATCCTCAATTTTCCTTGCGTAATTGGTTTCATAGTACGCCAATAATAATTTCAAGGGCATAACGCTAGGAAATTTTTGTCCATGTCCAAAACCACCATTTTCCCAATCTGCATACTTTATTAAGTCCTCCACCCAATATTCCAATCTAAGCGTTTCTGAACTCTCAACTGATTCTATTTTACTATCGAAAAGCTCTTCATTGCGAGAGGTGATTAAAGAGTGGACTTTTTCGCTTTGCTCAAAGACTATATCATGCTTAGATGTATAGGCATTTGATATATTTTGCAAAATTTTCATCCACGATGGTTTTCCATATGCATCCACTGGGGGATAATACGTGCCGCCAAAAAAAGGATTTTTATCATAGGTCAAAAAAACATTTAGTGGCCAACCTCCTTGTTGTTGAAACATTTGGACAGCCTCCATATAATAATGGTCTATATCGGGATGTTCTTCTCGATCTACTTTGATGCATACGAATTTTTCATTCATGTACGCCGCTACACTAGAATCTTCAAAAGATTCCTTTTCCATCACATGACACCAGTGACAGGCAGCATATCCGATACTTACAAGAAGGGGCTTGTTTTCCTCCTTTGCTTTCTGAAATGGCTCCTCACCCCAGGCATACCAATGGATTGGATTCGTTGCATGTTGGAGTAAGTAGGCACTTTTTTCGGACTTTAATTTATTCAAAATGGTTTATTTTTATTTTAAAAAAGCGTTCATAATGGTGGCGCAATATACCCCAGCTGTTTCTGTCCTTAATCTAAAATCGCCTAAACTAGTGGGCATAAAATTCTTTTTAATGGCCACATTGATCTCCGAGCCAGTAAAATCACCCTCTGGGCCTATTAATACCAAAGTGGATTTATTGGGCAACAATGACTCTAACAAATCAGTCTTGGAGGTCTCTTCACAGTGAGCGATAATTTTTTGTTCGAAAACGTGATCTATTTCTAAAAACTCTTTAAAGCTCTGTGGTGCAGAAATAATTGGCTGCCAAGAATTCAAGCATTGTTTCATAGCAGAAATACAAATTTTTTCCATTCGGTCAAGTCTGATATTTGTTTTTTCAGTGCGATCACAAACTATCGGATATATATGTTTGACACCCAGTTCGGTTGCCTTTTCTATAAACCATTCGAAACGATCTACATTTTTGATCGGGCTAATTGCGATGCCCGTTTGGGGTTTTGTATGTGGCTTAAACTCGATTATTTGAACATTTTCTAGTACAACCGTCTTATTTTTTAAATTATTTTTCCCAATTTTTCCTGAATATATATAACCTTTTCCATCGGTAAAGTGGACCATCTCCGTCTCTTTTTTTCTTAAGCTCAAAGTCAAGTGCCGACTCTCCTCTTCGTCAAGCGTAGCAGTGTTTTTACTTATATTTTTTGTATAAAAAAGTTGCTTTATTAGATCCATTTTCATTGAAATTTTTTCATCGTAAAAGTAGGCTATAAATCAGTCAAAAACGAGTTCCTAACTGGATAAATTCAAGCGCACTTTATAATTGGCACGGTTTTTGGATATCAAAGCATAATCTATATAATTGATTGACAGATTTTTCAAAAACCCAAATACAATATAGTATGAAAACTTTTTATTTTCTAATATTATTTTCGGTAATGGCCTTTGGCTCGAGCGCTGACCCTGTTATTAATAATTCTATCTTTATTAAAAACAGCATAAACCTCGCAAAGAATAAGGCAGCGAAAGAAAATAAAGTAATCATGGTGCATTTTTATGCCGATTGGTGTTTGCCTTGTAAATGGATGGATGAAAATACATTTACCGATGCAAGAGTCGTTAGAATTTTGAAAGATGATTTCGTAGCTTTAAAAGTAAATATTGACGATTTTGATGGTTTTCCAGTCAAGCAAAAATATAAAATAGAGTACCTTCCAACAATTTTGTTTTTAAATGAAAAAGGGGAAGAAATCACGAGATTTATTGAAGCATTACCGCCTTCAAAAATGATAACAGCTTTGAATGCTAACAGCAAAAAAGATTCTAAAGTCACAACTACAAAGAAGACAGAGGAAGTTCCTGCACCTATTGCAAAAGAAAACAATGTCAAAGCTGAAGTAAAGAAAAATGAGGCTCCTGTCGTTGAGGTCAAAAAAACTGAAACAGTACCTGCGGTTATTAAATCAAGTACAACAACTGAAACAGAAGTCCAAAATACAGCCGCTGTGGATGATAATGCCATGGATTTAGAAGATATCGAAGCTGATTTGGTCAGTTCTGGTCAAAAGGTTTATAGGGTGCAGGTGGGTATCTTTTCAGACATCGTCAAGGTAGATGAATTAAGAAACCAATTGGTCAATAAGTTTAACAAGCCATTCATGATAGAAATGGATAGTAAGCCTGGCAAAAAGCCAAGATTTGTGCTGTTTTTGGGGAAATATCTTAATATAACCGATGCGCGAGAATGTGCAAAATTGGTCAATAAAGAATTAAACACGGAAAGTTTTGTGAAAGAAATGATCCAATTCTAAAACCATTTTGTAATATTTCAATACATAAATCAAAAGGATAACGTCAACACCCTTTATGAAAACTTTATTCATCAATATAAAGGGGCTATTATTGCATCCTAATGAGGAAACTAAATCTCCTTTGAGAGGAAAAGAACTTGGGAAAAGCAATATCCTAGAAAATGCTTTTTTATATATAGAGCAAGATAAAATCGTTTCGTTTGGTCAGATGGCAGATACACCACCAGAGTGTAACGATACCATTGACTGTACTGGAAAGTTTATAATACCTAGTTTTTGTGATAGCCATACGCATATCATTTTTGCAGCGACCCGTGAATCCGAATTTGTAGATAGAATCAATGGTCTGAGCTATGAACAAATCTCTGCAAATGGCGGAGGTATTTTGAACTCAGCCAAAAAATTGGCTCTGGCGTCTGAAGAATCATTGTTAGAAGAAGGTCAAAAAAGATTAGATCTAATGAAGTTTTTAGGCACTGGTGCGGTAGAGATAAAAAGTGGCTACGCACTGACGCTCGAAGGAGAACTTAAAATGCTTCGAGTGATAAAAAAGCTAAAAATCAATAATCCAGATATTGAAATAAAATCGACATTTTTAGGTGCTCATGCGATTCCTCTTGAATTTAAAAGTCAAAGAGAAAAATATATCTCGTTGATCAACGAGGTGATGATTCCCGCTGTAGCACAAGAAAAATTAGCAGATTATTGCGATGTTTTTTGTGAAACAGGATTTTTCACACCCGAGGAAACGCTATCTATACTTACTACTGGCATCAAAAATGGTCT
Organism: Saprospiraceae bacterium; assembly: GCA_016718505.1. Taxonomy (GTDB): domain Bacteria; phylum Bacteroidota; class Bacteroidia; order Chitinophagales; family Saprospiraceae; genus JADKKF01. The sequence goes on from JADKDE010000001.1 coordinate 205,982, forward strand.
GAAGCCCAAAGTCCACGCCAACGAATTAGGTTTTTCAGGTGGTGTACAAGTAGGAGTAAAACTCGGAGCATTATCTGTTGACCATTTAGAGTGCCTTGGTGATGCAGAATTTGAGGCATTAAAAAATTCAAACACGATTGCCACCTTATTACCAGGTACAGCCTTTTTTTTAGGAATCCATTATGCTCCAGCTAGGAGAATAATCAATGAAAATATAGCCCTTGCTTTGGCTTCAGATTACAATCCAGGAACTACACCTTCTGGGAATATGGCTTTGGTGATTGCCTTAGCTTGTATTGGTATGAAGATGATGCCCATAGAAGCCATCAATGCCGCCACGTTTAATGGTAGCTTTGCTATGGAAGTACAGGACAAACTTGGATCCATCACTCTAGGTAAAAAAGCAAGTTTCATTATAACAAAACCACTCTCCAATTTAAATATCATTCCATATGAATATGGCCACGATTTTATAGGGTCAGTTTACCTTTCTGGAAACAAAATTCGCTAAGGGAGACTCTCTTACAATAATGAGGTTTTACCATTCGTTGAAAGTTTAGCATTTTTAGGTATGGAGCAATTTTATTTTGTGTAACTTTGTCCCTTATTATTGGTTTATTTATCTTTATTTCATGAGACTATTCCGCTCAAGCGTAGTTTTTTTTGCATTTATATTGCCATTTATTGTTTGGGGACAGACTCCTCAAATGATTAAATTGGCCGAAGGGGCGAAAGTTCCAGATATTAATGATATCGATTTTCGGTATTTGGCATGCACCGATCAATTCGCCGGCACCATCTCATTAGTACCACAAGCTGGGCAAAGTAATGATATGTCAAGCCGCAGGATATTTTTATGCAAAAATGATTCAATTAAACTAATTGGGAATCGAGACTTTAACTTGACGGGTGACCCTCAGATAGCGTCACTCCCTGGGATAGCTTATGCATTTTATAGATGTGCTCCAACAGTCAATGGTCCAAACTTAGCCTCGATACTTACAGATCCTTGTATTCAAGGAAATCCAAGCCCGCCTCCAACTCTTCCTGGTATTTGGGTTTACGCTGCCTCCAATAATAGATTCGGTGATGCAACTTTTAAGAACCTAGGCCAAGTTCAAGATACATTTAATAATTCTTTGCCTTATGAAATGTTCTTCGCTCCCATTACCGTAGATGTTGCGCTGAACAATGGATACGAATCTACAGGCGGAGGGCCAGCTGGACCTTGCGTAAATGTAAATACTGCTCAAACGTTTTCGGTTGTTTATTTAAATGAATTAACCATTACCAATTTACAAAAAACTGGGGCCTTAACTGGAAATTTTGTCATTGGTGGAGGTCTCTCACAATTTGACAACAGTACTTCATACAACATTACTATTGAAAGGGTTGGGAACCCTTTAATTACCGGTTCAATTATTGGAGGTCCATACAAGCACAATCAAACGGTCAATTTTTCGGTACCTTCTGATGGTACCTACACCATAACTGTAGAAGATGGAAAAAGCTGTGGGGTTTCTTCAGTGATTACATTTCAACAGTCAAATCTAATTGTAAATATTGGAACTGGATTTGGCAATATTGGACAAGAAGTCTGCATCCCAATCACAGTTCAGAATTTTACCCAAATCTCGAGTATGCAATTTGGGATTCATTTTAATTCAGCCTTACTTCAATACACAGGCGTTACTTTTCCAAGCCCACAACCAATTCTTCTTGGACCAGATAATTTTAGTAATCCAAACCCAAATATATTAAATGTAGTTTGGTCTTCTGTTTCTGATGTTTCAGTTTCTGATGGCGCTACCATTTTTAATGCGTGCTTCAAAATATTGGCATTTGGAGGTAGTTGCAATACTTTAACATTTGGTCTATTAAATACTGGTGGTTCTATAGAATTTTCTGGAGGTCCCCTTGGTCAAGAAATTACAGATTATACACTTAATCCTGGTACCATCTGTTTAGATCCTAACAATTTGGTGATTTTTGGCAAATCATGCAGTACAACGACAAATCAAGGTAATTTTACGATAATTCCTGGCGGTGGCGTAGCCCCTTACAATTATAATTGGGAACACACAAGTGGAACACCAAATGGATCTGGCACCATAGTTACAAATGGGGTGTCTTTTGTATCTCCTAGTAATCTTGCCGCAGGCAATTATAATGTTACGGTAACTGATGCAGGTGGATTAAGATCAACCACTACAATAACTATTATTAATGCCGCACCAATATTTGTATCATTAAGTACTGTCGATCCCACTTGTTTCGGTATGATTGATGGGACTGTTTCTGTTTCAAGTGTAGGAGGAGGAGATGTCAGCAGTCCTTACAAAATATATTGGTCAACAGGAACTAGAGATACCATTAATATAACAAATCTCAGCTCGGGTGCTTACACGGTAACCATTGAAGATGCGAGTGGTTGTTCTCAGACAGCCTCTGCGGTTTTAGGTGTAACTCCGATAGTCTTTCCTTCTCCATCACTGACTCAACCAAGTTGCCTAGGCAGTACCGATGGGGCCATCCGTGTAACTGCTTTTGGAGGTAAACCTTATACCACACCATTCAATGGTTATAAGTATATATGGCAATCAAAAACTGATTCGGGAATTTCTGGTAATTTAACTGGAGTTGGTCCTGGTACATATCGTATCACAGTGCAGGATAAAAACAATTGTGCAAAAATTGACTCATTTGTATTAACTCCGACCAGAGCGATCAGCATCGCATTTAGCTCTGCCAATCCAAAATGTTATAATGACAGAAACGGCTCGATTGTTATCAGTCCATTGTCTCAACCCGGCCTTGGATCTCCTCCATATAATTACAGATGGTCGCCTAGCACTGGTTTGGTTTCACCCCAAGGGCTTACCGCAACGGTCACAAATCTTCCAGCTGGACAGTATAGCATTACCGTAACCGACCAGGTTGGATGTCTTTCTTCCACCCTTATTACAATTCGAAATCCGGACAGCATTCGAATTTTTGAATTAGAGCTTAAAAATCTAACTTGTAATGGCAATGGTATGGATGGCAAAATCCACTCTAGCGCTAGTGGGGGAACCTTAATTGGCAATCCGCTGCAATATACCTTTAACTGGACGGGGCCAAACAATTTTAATCAATCAGGAAAAAATATCTTAGTTATAGATAATCTTCGTGAAGGAATATATAATCTTACCATCACAGATGATTATGGGTGTAAAAGTTCTAAGTCATACAATTTGGGCAATTTGGATGCTATTATTCGATTTGACACCATTCCGCCCAAATGTAAAGCATATAGTGATGGTTCAATAAACACAACCATAATCTATGCCAAACCTTATACTCTCCTTTGGAGCAATGGATCTACTACCAAAGATTTGAACAATTTGAAAGCTGGAAAATATGTAATAACCATCACCGCCAATGACGGTTGCGTCACCATAGATTCTATAACTATACATGACCCTAATAGGCTTTATATTAACAGTAAAACCTTTATCAAACCTAGGTGCTATGGAACAAAAACGGGATCTATACAAATCACTGCAGCTGGCTTCACTGGGGCAGTTGACTATGTTTGGTCAGATCCAAGCATCATTCCCACTAATACCAATACTCCAGGTCCACTGAATGCTGGAACATATTATGTTACTTTGACCGATAAAAGTACTTGCCCTTCTCTCATCGACACGATCGTCATTCCTGATGCACCGAAAATTGTATTTAATTTTACCAATATCGATTCGGTTTCATGTTATAATACCTGTGATGGTAAAGTGAGGTTGACACCGACCAAAGAAGGATTAACTCCTTCTGCTTTATATTCATATGAGTGGTCAAAGCCATTTGCTGAAAACAACAGACTTTCTAGCTATGTCACTGGACTTTGTCCTGGATATCAAAGAGTCCAAGTAACAGATTCACTTGGATGCCGACAGGAAGACTCGGTATTGATTAGTGCACCTACAAAGATCATACTTGACAGTACATTGATTATTATCATTGATGCAAGTTGTAATGGTTCGATGGATGGAAGAGCAAGTGTAAATGCACTTGGAGGTACTCCTCCATATCAATTTATATGGCCTGCCAGCGGAAATCAAATTTCATCTACTATTGGAAATCTTAGGGCTGGTCGGTATCCAATTAGTATTGTGGATTCAAAAAATTGTGCTATTTTAGATTCAATATCTATTGGACAACCCGATACCCTTTTATTAAAAATAGATTCCACCAATACTAGAGGATTAACCTGCTTTGAACGCAATGATGCACAAATTTTTGTAATCCATAGTGGAGGCAACCCTGGACCACCAATCACTTATAATTGGTCGCCAACCTAAAAGATACAACTCAGCTAGTTGTCAATTTAGCTCCTGATACATATTCTGTAACGATCACAGATTCCAAAGGCTGTACGTCAAGGCTTTCACATACAATACCTGATTTGTTGCCGATAGAATTTAGTTTATCCAATATAATCCCCCCAGTCTGCAATGGTGACAATACCAATATTGGGGTTGTTTTTGCTACTGGTGGATCTGGAGGCCCTTTCTCTTTTGCAGTAGATTTTGGTCCACAAACCCTTTTGGCTAATGAATTGCCGATATCTGCTGGTCCACACACTATTTCGATTTATGACATCAATGGATGCAGTGCCGATACCATCATTTCAGTAACTGAACCACCAGCATTGCTTGTCGATTTAGGCCCAGATGCGGAAATAGAATTAGGTGATTCACTTCAGTTGGTACCGATTATCAGTTCAGTCAACCAAATTTCCCAATTGATTTGGAGCCCAACAGCTACACTTAATTGTACAAACCCTGGGTGTAATTCACCATATGTTCGCCCGCTTAGAACTACAGAATATACCTTGGAAGTCGTTGACACCCTTGGTTGTAGAGGACTTGACAGAGTAATCATCCGCGTTGATAAAAATAGAAATGTATTTATACCAAATGTTTTTTCACCCAATAGGGACGGACGAAACGATTATTTTGAAATATTTACTGGAAAAGGTGTACGTGCCATACCTCAAATTCAAATATTTGACCGCTGGGGAAATTTATTGAATGAAAAAAATAATCTTCCTGTGATTCCTTATGGCCTTGAAATTTGGGATGGAAAATTCCGAGGAAAAGAAATGCAGCCAGGAGTATATGTTTACCTAATTAAGGTAACATTTGAAGATGATCAAACCCTACTTTACAGAGGGGATATAACAATTGTAAAATAAAAAGTCTTGATGGAAGAAAACCAATCGATGTCCAATATTAATAACCCAGATGAAATCACTTTAAAGGAATTAATTTTAAAGCTAAAAGATTATGCGTTAGAATTAGCTAAGAATTGGTATATCATCTTATTATTCATCCTACCTATTGCGGGTTATATGGTTTATAAAGCAAAAACCACTGACACAATATTTCCTGCTAAATTAACTTTTATGTTGAGTCAAGATGATGGAGGGTTAGGAAAAATTGGTGGATTGTTAGGATCCTTTGGGTTAGGTGGATCTGGCAAGAACAATTATGAGAAGATGGTAGAAATTGCCAAATCCAGACAAATAATTTATAATTCTATTTTTAATAATGTAGAGATAAATGGAAAAACTGATTATTTAGCTAATCACTTAATCAATTTGGAAAAATTACATGATAAATTATGGGAAAAAGACACTTCTGGTCTAAAATCATTTTATTTTACAAATTCAGATATTCAAAAATTCTCAAAACTAGAATCAAAAGCATTTATACACTTACATAAATATCTAACTGGCTCAGGGGAAAAAGCAGGTATCTATAATTGCAGTTTTAGTAAAACATCAGAAAGTTTGACAATGTCTATATCAACAGTAAGTGAGCCATTAAGTATTGAATTGCTAAAAACAATTTTTTATAATCTCTCAGATTTCTATGTAGAAACATCAATTGGACGGGATCGGTTTACTTATGATATAATAAAAAGAAAGTCTGATTCAATTTATAACCTTCTCAACGCAAAAGATTATGCGGCCTCCAAAATCCAAGATGCCAAACGTAATCTTTTCGAAGAATCAGAAAAAAATTCAACTAAAAAACTCAATCGAGATGTCAACATGTTGGGAGTGATTTATGGTGAAACTGCAAAAAATGCTGAATTAGCCGACTTTTCACTTAAATCAAAAACACCTTTAATTCGTGAGTTGGACCTTCCTATGGCACCTCTAGATGCCAAATCAGAAAGCGCATTTATGGCTTTAATAAAAGGATGCCTAATAGGGGGAATTCTTGCTAGTTTCTTTATTATTTTACGAAAAATCATTAGAGAAGCTATGGCTGCATAGTGAATTTTCATTCATTATCTCATTTCTGATTTCATAAACTTGTCATTTGAATAATAATTTATATCGATTCTAATTTTATTTACTTCTACTATCACTTAGAAAAAATTCAATCAAGCAAAAATTTATAAAATCTTTGCGTATCATAAAATAGAAAAGTGAACTATTTTAAGTTTCTTTAGTTCAATCATATAATGAATTCGATACCCAATACTGACCTTACGGAGGACCAACTAAAGGCTCTTGATAGCATCAAAACTTCACGCGTAATATTGCCAATCATAATTGGTATTTCAATAGCAGCTTTATTAATTTGGAAGCAGTTTGATTTAAAAGAATTTGAAAAAATACACTGGGGGCTATACACATTTTTTTGGGTTGTACTAGGAATTGGTCTTTTGATAATAAGACATTTGGCGTATAGCCTAAGACTCTACTTATTATCAAATAAAGCTTTCACTTACGTTAAATGCATTGAATTAATTTTCATATGGGAGTTTAGTTCTTGTGTTGCACCAACCAATGTGGGTGGTAGTGCTGTTGCTTTGGTAGTCTTAAGTCTCGAAAAATTAAATACAGCCAAAACGGCCAGTATTGTCATATATACTATTATCCTTGACTCCATTTTTTTCTTGGTAAATATTCCCATTCTTTTAGCTCTAGTAGGACCTACTATGCTCCGTCCAGAATTAAAAACTATTTTTGAATTTAACGGCTGGGCTTATTCATTTTGGATATTTTATTTTTTTAAGATCATTTATACATCACTTTTCTTTTATGGGTTATTCATTAATCCACACGGCTTCAAATCTCTTTTAGGCAAAATCACTAATATTTCTATTTTGAGAAAATGGAAAGAAAAAGCCAACCAATTAGGCGAAGATTTCGTCATTTCATCGCGAGAAATGAAGTATCAAAAATTATCTTTTCATTTAAAAGCATTTGGAATAACAAGTATTGCGTGGATTTGCAAATTCATGTTTTTAGCCTTTTTAATAAACGGGATCGTAACTACCACTTCATTAGATTTTTTCAATCAATTGCATTTGTTTGCAAGGATTCAGTCAATGTACCTCATCATGGCATTCAGCCCTACGCCCGGTGGATCTGGATTTGCAGAAGCAGTTTTTCCAGGATTTATGCATGACTTTGTGCCATATGGCATTTGTATCGTTGTAGCACTCCTTTGGAGACTTTTGGCATACAATTCGTACATGCTTTTGGGTTTGATCATTATCCCCAACTGGATGCGAAAGATATTGTCAAAGCACAAAATATTAAAGTAAAAACCGGCGTTTTCAAGATAAGTAATATTAATATTTTGGCAGTTAATAAATTGTTAAAGAGATTAATAACAGGAACTAAATTTCGAGTCACATCGTTTTTGAATTACTCAAATCATATATAAATGAAACAAATAATTTCCTTTTTACTAGCTGGATTTATTGGTGGTATCACTACTTATGGATTGATTCTCTATAAAAATCCAATAAAATCTGATACAGCTCTCTCAGAGAAAACCAGCTATTTCGCTGGCTATAATGCACCTTTAGATTTTACAAAAGCTGCTGATAAAGCTTTAGATGCCGTTGTACACATAAAAGCAACTGAAAGCCCCGAAGCTGCTGAAAATAGATTCAGACAATCATATCAACAAAGATCCCCATTTAGCTTTTTCCTTGGAGAAGATGATTTGGAAGGATTTTTTGGGTACGGCCCGAGGACAAAACAAGGAACTGGCTCTGGTGTGATTATTTCACCGAATGGTTATATCGTCACTAATAACCACGTTGTCGATTTTGCAGATATGTTTGAAGTGACACTACATGATAATAAAAAATATGAAGCAACATTGGTAGGGCGAGATCCCATTACGGACTTAGCTGTTCTGAAAATAGAAGCTGGGACATTGCCATCCATTGAGTACGGTAACTCAGATAATTCTAGGATTGGAGAATGGGTCCTTGCAGTTGGAAATCCTTTTAATCTTTCTTCTACTGTAACTGCTGGTATCATTTCAGCAAAAAATAGAAATATTAATGTCAACAGAAATGATGGTGCTGTAGAAGATTTTATCCAAACTGATGCAGCTGTAAATCCAGGAAATAGCGGCGGCGCTTTGGTTGATACCAATGGAAAATTAATTGGAATTAATACAGCCATCGCCTCGCCAACTGGTGCTTATGCGGGATACTCTTTTGCGATTCCAGCCAATAGGGCTAAATCTGTAATTGAAAAGATTATGAAAAACTATGATCCAAAAGCCGTGGCATCGAATACTGGCAACAATAATAACAAAAAACCAAAACTAGGAATAGCCCTTGAAGAGGTTGATTATGAACTTGCTTCAGAACTAAAACTACCTGTCGATAAGGGTATCTACGTTCGTCAAGTTTTGGACGGAGGTGCGGCTCAGTCTGCAGGTCTTTTAGCAAATGACGTAATAGTTAGAGTGAATAACTCTGATATTAGCAGTGCTCAAAGTTTACAAAATATAATTGTTAATTCAAAAATAGGGGATGTTCTAAATTTAACCGTAAATAGAAATGGTAAAATAAAGGAAATTCCAGTCAAATTAAAAGCATAATATTATTATTAAAATATAGAAGATAGTTGGTTTTTCGTTTTGTTTTGATTTGAACCCGATGCTTCATTTTTATGTTCATCGGGTTTTTTTTAGTCCTTTTAGCTAATATTAACCTAACCTTAAGATTTAACACCACTGTTTTTTATAAATATTACCATACCTTTGTAGCAAAATATAATATTGAATACGCTTCGTCAACATATAGAATCCATAATATTTACAAGCTCAAGCCCAATTTCACGAGATGAAATTTTGAATTGCATTAATTCTTTTTTTGGCACGAATTTTGATATTGATGTTATACAAACTTTAATTGATGAAATTAAGGTGGTTTTTGATGCTCCAGAATTTTCTTTTAAACTTATAGAGATAGACAATGGGTATCAATTTTACACAAAGGCGCAACACAATGATTTACTAAATTATTTTTTGAAGCAACAGCATCGAAAAAAATTATCAACTGCGTCCTTAGAAACCTTGGCCATCATTGCTTACAAACAACCCATTTCTAAAGTTGATATAGAAGCCATCAGAGGGGTTAATTGTGACTATGCGGTACAAAAACTTTTAGAAAAGGAATTGGTAAGTATTTCAGGTAGGGCTGAGACGGTTGGAAAACCATTGCTTTATAAAACGAGTGAAAAATTCATGAGCTATTTCGGCCTAAAAAATATTCAGGATTTGCCAAAACCTAAAGAATTGGAATTGACTGAAAATTCAATCGGGCTTGAAGAAAATTTGAATAGTTAATATAAAAAATGAACACAATAATAACGGACGCACCTTTAGTAAACAGGATAGCCAATAGTGATTTGATCACTTTTGACATAGAATCCCTATACCCTAAAGAGCCTATTATTTTGTTCGACTTAAAAGACTTTTTATTTCATGGCCTAATTCTAAAGGAAAAAGAATTTAGAGAAGCCTTGAAAATCTATCCATGGGAAAACTTAAGTGGCAAAATTGTTGCCATCCATTGTTCTACCGACGCTATCGTACCTATGTGGGCTTATATGTTGGTGGCATCACATTGTTTTGGTCTTATCAAGTCTATGCATTTTGGAGATCAGGATATGGCATTAACATCAGAGCTGCTCAGTAGGATCGAATCTTTGGATATGGCGGGTTATTTGGATAAAAAGGTAATCATAAAAGGGTGTAGTGATCAAAAGCTCCCAGTACAGGTTTATCCTGCTATCAGTATGAAGTTTTTACCATGTGTAAAATCTTTGATGTTTGGAGAGCCTTGTTCTACTGTTCCCATCTATAAAAGAAAATAAATAAAAGCACAGGCAATCCTTCGGGAAAACCTGAAATTATATATTAGTTAGTATTATCCCATTTTAAGAATAATCTTTGGTATAACTAGAAATTATGCCTCGGATTAAAATTTTATTTGAACATGAAATATATCCTTTCAACATTGGGGATCCTAGGGGTGCTTACCCTGAGTCTCTCCTTATTGTCACTTGATACCATCGAGAATGCATCTACAACCCAACCAAAAGCAAAAACAACACTCATTAAGGGCATCAATCCCAACAAAGATTACTTTTTTTCTGGGGAAAAAGTCCCAGTACACAATTTAGACGTGAGAGAACGACTCGAGCGTGAATTATTAAGCAATTCATATGCCAATGCTACCATCATTTTAAATTTAAAACACGCCAATAGATATTTTCCTACAATCGAAAGAATCTTAGCTGAAAACAATATCCCTGAAGATTTCAAATATCTTGCTGTGGCTGAAAGTAATTTTCGTCAAGGTACTTCGTCTGCTGGAGCCAAAGGCTTTTGGCAGTTCATGCCATCTACAGCTAAAGGTTATGGTCTAGAGGTAAACTCAAATATCGATGAAAGAATGAACCTTGAGAAGGCAACATATGCCGCTTGTAGATTGCTTCAAGATTATAAAAATAAATTTGGAACGTGGACTCTTGCAGCGGCTGCATACAATATAGGCGAAGGTAAACTGCAAGACGAGTTGAGAAGTCAAATGGTTGATTCATATTACGACCTAAATTTATATCAAGAAACTTTGAGGTACATATTTCGAGTGATGGCATTCAAAGAAATTATGTCTCATCCAGAGGACTATGGTTACAATCTGAATAGCGAAGACATGTATTTACCTCTCAACGATATTTTAGATCAAAAACAGGTTAATAATTCTATTTCAAATCTGGTTGAATTTGCTAAAGAAAACGGCACTACGCTGCGTCAGTTGAGAGTGTATAACCCTTGGCTATTGGGCAACTCCCTTGAAAATTCTAGTGGAAAGGTTTATGTAATAAAATATCCTAAGGTTGGTTGATAAAAATCCGACTGGCGCCCTGTGAATGTATCATTTTACCGATAGGGTTGATATATTTATGTAAATTGTTTTCTTTGAAAATGGTCTGAATATCATTCAAGTGTTCAGGACTTATGGCTACCAATAATCCACCGCTGGTTTGAGGATCTGCTAAGATTGGAAGTAATTTTTGAGAATTTGTTTCAATTTTTTCACCATAAGATTTTAAATTTCGGTTCGTACCCCCTGGTATGCACCCTTGGTCTATATAATTCCATAATCCGTTATGTCCAAGATGAGAGATCTTCTCGAAGTCTAATTCTGCTGATAAATTAGAACCTTCACTCATTTCAAGCAAATGCCCCAAAAGGCCAAAACCAGTAACATCAGTTATCGCATTTACCCATGATTTTTGACCCAAAACTTCACCGATCTTATTAAGTAAAAGCATAGAATCTGCGGCCGCACTCTTATCTTCAGGCAATAAAAGTCCTTTCTTTTCGGCAGTCGTTAAAATGCCTACACCCAATGATTTGGTTAAAAAAAGCAAATCGCCTTCCTTGGCACCGCTATTTGTTTTTATATAATTTTTTTCAACAATCCCTGTCACTGCCAAACCAAAAATTGGCTCTGGAGAATCAATACTATGACCTCCTGCCAAGGGAATTCCTGCTTGTGCGCATATAGCCCTTCCGCCACTTACAACAGCTCTTGCGTATTCTAAAGGAATCTTATCAATTGGCCACCCTAAAATCGCTATTGCCATCAATGGTTTCCCTCCCATAGCATAAATATCTAAAATAGCGTTGGCTCCAGCAATCATACCAAAAGTATATGGATCATCGACTATTGGCATAAAAAAATCTGTCGTAGAAATAACCACTTTGCCATCTCCAAGGTCATAAACAGCTGCATCATCACTGGTCTCATTTCCTACCAACAAGTTAGGAAAAGCAATTTTTTTAAGGTCGTCTTCTTTAATTATTTCTCTTAATACACTCGGCGACAATTTACATCCACATCCAGCTCCATGAGAAAACTGTGTTAACCTAATTTCTGACATTTAATTTCGAAAATTTTTGCTAAGATAAGTTCATTATTGTTCTAAGGGAAGAAACCCGTTAATTATTCTCTGAATTTATATCAGTTTCGCACCACGAATCGTTATTTTTGTGAAAAAATAAAATAATTTAATTTATATATGAAAAAAATATTAATCCTAGCAATAATAGCCTCCTTGGCAACTTTTGGCTGCAAAGTATTGCGAAATATAAACCTTATCCCAGAGTCCCAAGACAAAGAATTGGGCCAACAACTGAATCTTGAAATCCAAAACAACCCCAAAGAATACCCTCTTTTACAAAAAAAAGGCAATGAAGCCGCTTATGCCTACGTAGAAAAATTGGTGAAAAATATTCTAAATAGTGGTCAAATAAAGCACAAGGATGATTATCCTTGGGATGTGTCAATTATAGACAATGACACCATTTTGAATGCATTTGCTTCTCCTGGAGGCTATGTGTATGTTTATACTGGATTGATTAAATTTCTTGACTCGGAAGACCAACTAATCGGTGTTTTGGGTCATGAAATCGCTCATGCTGACTTAAGACATAGTACCTCTCAGATGTCTCAGAGATATGGAACCCAGCTCAGTGCTGATATATTGCTTGGAAAAAATGCTGCGATGGTAAAAGAAATCGTGAGTGGATTGGCAGGACTTTCCTATAGTCGGAACCACGAATCTCAAGCTGACGAATACGCCGTAAGATATACCTGCGGCACGGAGTACAATGCCAAAGGAGTTGCTGGTTTTTTTGAAAAAATGAAAGGAAGACCATCCCCACCTCAATTCTTGAGTACACACCCCAATCCTGAAAATAGGGTAAAGGCCATCAATAAACTAGCCGACTCCTTAAAATGCGGCGGTAGAGTCACCAACGAAGCGGCCTACGCCTTGTTCAAAAAGAAATTTTAAAATGAAAGAAACTGGACATGAATCATTTTTGGATAAATTTAAAAAACATAGTTTAGATCGCACCCTTATTCTACTACAGTTCAATAAGCCCCTACACAAGTCAGAACAAACAAAAAAAGTAGTTATAACTTGCTTTGAAAGCAATGGGTTATTAAAAATTAAACTGGTTAGATACAGTGAAACTCAGGCTTTTACTACGGTTCATGATACGGATGAAATTGGACAAATATTTGCAAAATGGTCTCCATCATTCGGACAAATAATACTGCACGCCAATCCCGATATTGAATGTATTTTACTGCAAAGTAAAAATGGAACAATTACCATTTTAAATAAAAAATTGACAAAAAAAGTCAATCAAGCTCAAACTCATAATGATGTAAAGCAATATAAAATACCAGTAGAGGCTCCTTTTTTAAAGGATTTGGGGATAGTAAATGCTTCTGGAAACATATCCCAAGGTCAAGGAGACAAATGGCGACAAATTCAACGATATATTGATCTATTGATTATTGTGTTGCCTATAGATAAAAATGAGAAATTACACATTATAGATATGGGTTGTGGAAAAGGCTATCTTACCTTTGCTTTATACCATTATCTAGCTTCCAATCAATTCACAAATTTCGTGGTTACGGGCATTGATATTCGAGCTGATTTGGTGACAAAATGCAATCAAATGGCAAGTACTCATAAATTCAAGAATTTAAAGTTTTTGCAAGGAGATATTGAATCTATCAATTCTTTAAATCCCAATATGGTGATAGCCCTTCACGCTTGCGACACAGCAACTGACAAAGCCATCCAGTACGGAATCGAAAATCATGCCAAGTGGATTATTACAGCTCCATGTTGTCACAAATATGTAAGAAAAAACATGGGTGGAGGAACCTTTAAGCCCTATCTTAAGGACGGAATCATGGAAGAGAGATTGGCTGAATGGTTGACAGACTCCATACGGAAACTTCATATGGAAGAAAATGGATATCAAGTAAAAATAACAGAATTTATAAGCCCAGAACACACTGCAAAAAACCTAATGCTCATCGCCACTTTATCTGGACGAAAAAATAGCGCAGCCCACACTTCAAAGGTCGAATTAATGCAATGGGCAGGATTAAAAGAATGGATTTATTAAAAAAATTTACAGCGTATTTATTTTAAACCAACTGCTGTATTTTATATAATTATCAGCGATTCGCTTTATCTGATCTACAAATAAATCGTCAGACAATTGCTTGATTTTTTTAGCTGGGACTCCAGCATAAACATAGCCTGATTCAAGTACACTCCCTTCCAATACGAGGCTTCCTGCTCCTATTATCACATTCGATGGAATAATCGCATTATCCATCAAAATTGCCCCCATGCCTATCAACACATTATCACCGACTGTAGCCCCATGGACTATAGCGCGATGACCGATAGAGACATTATCACCGATAATCGTTTTGGTTTTTTCAAAAGTACAATGTATGATAGCCCCATCTTGAATATTCACCTTGTTACCAATCCTTATTGAATTCACATCCCCTCTAATCACTGCATGAAACCAAACACTAGAGTCATTCCCGATGATAACATCACCTGCAATGATGGCATAATCCGCAATAAAAACATTTTCACCTAATTGAGGCGTTTTACCCAAAATAGAAATTAATTTGGACATGTTGTATTAAGATTTAAATGAAAATACGCCAATAAGTCGGTCATATCGCTGCCCAAATGGTCGATGATAAATAAGAACAGAATAGGTATTTTGAGTATCCTTCGAGTTTCCTTCCCACCTATCAAAATTTGCCTTACCATTCACATTCGTAGCAAATCCATATTCATATCTTCCTTGTTTCAACAAAACCCGATTTGTAAGGCATTTTGCAGTCGGATCGTATTTCATGCGAAATTCCTCTTTCAGTTGCCAATCGGTTAATTCTCCAACTATATATACGGGTTCTTCGTCTTCGTCACCAGCCAAATCAAATACCACCTCGACATATTCACTGCGATCTCCCTCGTCAAAGTCTTGTCCTTGAGATTGAATGATGAATTTTCCATCTGCATCTATGATTCCACTATTATAGGTTGATCCACCTTTAGATTTTTCTTTGACCAGCAGTGCTTCTATACCGTTGTTGTATTTAATTATTTTTTTTACAAAAGGCGTGGTAACTCGGATATTGCGGATATCAAAATTTCTGAACTCTTTTCCTCCACTAAAAACGATCTTATTTTCATAATCAAAAACCAAAACCTCATTTCGCAAAAATTTAGGCCTAACTCCACTTATTGCATTGTCCCATCTATTATTTTGCGTGATGACGGCTTGAATTTCTGTCAATGGCTGAGTCATATACAAACCTTTTATCCCAATTTCAAAATCGAACTCGTGGTGTGTATCCACCAAGTAAGATTCTGTTGGGTTATTCATTGTATAACCGAATTTTGCTAAGGACTCTGTTACACAAAATCTCCGTGTAAAAAGTGGTGTTCTCGGATCATCGATATACACGTGCAAGAGATAGTTCCCACTCAGCAGCCATCTTATATTATCATTAGGCAAATTAAGCGAGTAATGAATATAGGAAACAAAAGTGCCTGAAGAAAAAATAAAATCCCTAATCGGCTCATCCTCAAATCCATCCATAAACTCATAACGCTGCAACAACGTTGGACTCCAGTCCGCATTACAATATTCAATTTTGTACCGAAGTTGTGGTGCATCCTCACCCAAAATATCCCAGTTAAGTTTGAGCGACAAGTCAGAATTCAATGGTATAAATGGCTGTACGGTTTGTAGGCCTCCTAAATTGAACTTTAAAGACTTTACCGATGGATCATAAATTGTGTCAATATTTACCCAGTTTTGACCACGACATAATACACTACCAAATATTATAAAAATTAATAAATATTTTCTCAATCTAATTATTTTGAAATGGTGTAATAATATGAACCCTCATAGTTTTTATAAAATCCTTCTAAGGTAATATTTTTATCCGTTCTACGTATTATTTGTAGCAATTGATCGGGATGTGTAGCCTTTTGTCCATTAATTTTGGTAATAACAAAACCTGGCTCAATATTGGATTCAGCCATTTTTCCACCTCGATAAACACTTAAAACCAACAGGCCACTTTTCCCTGTTTTCGCTTTTTCTTCAGAATTTAGAATTCTCAAATCACATCCCCATTCGATGATACTTATCGTTTGTTGTTCCATCAAAGTTATATGGAATGTCATCTTGCGCTGGTTTCTCCAAACCTCCATTTTCACTACTTCATTGGGTCTGTACCGTGCAATAAGCTCTTGGAGTTCAGGATAAGATTTTACTTTTATATTGTCGATGCTTAATATTACGTCGCCTGCCTTTATTCCCGCTTTTTCAGCAGCACCATCAGGACTCAGTCCGCTTACATAAACGCCTCTTTCATTTTCTAAGCCGATACTTTTGGCTTGTTCTACATTAATATTTTCAATATTTACTCCTAATAATCCTCGATGGACTCTTCCAAATGTTTTTAAATCAAAAACAATTTTCTTAACCAAATTGGAAGGAACGGCGAAAGAATACCCTTCATATTTGCCAGACTGGGTCACTATGGCTGTATTAATACCGATTAGCTCCCCTCTTGCATTAAACAAGCCTCCACCACTATTGCCCGGATTTACAATGGCGTCAGTTTGGATGAATGATTCTATAGAATTTGGTGAATCCAAAATATTAATATTCCTTCCTTTGGCGGAAATGATACCAGCAGTGGCCGTGCAATCTAACTTAAACGGAAACCCAATAGCCAACGCCTGCTCCCCTACTTCCAATGAATCAGAATTTCCAAAAAAAGCAAACGGCAGATTTATTTTTTCCATTTTTAATAATGCTAAATCTGTAGAAGGATCCGAACCAACAATCACGGCAGAAATCTCTTCTTTATCCTGAGTGATGATACTAATTTGTTTGCTTTTTTCTACTACATGAAAATTTGTAACAACATACCCATCGGGGGAAACCACCACCCCTGACCCAGAGGTTTGAGGCGCACTTTCAGCGTTCCAAAAATCGGTCATGGACTCATTTCTGGTTTTAATAGATACAACTGATGGCATACTTCTCCTTGCAGCTGCGGTTAGCGATTGGTTATCTTTGTAATCAATAGATTGGGAATCATGGGCCCTGCCAAAAATAAACTGATCAAAAGCAATGAATTTTGCCCTGTTTACTTCGTCCACAAAAACCCGCTTCATCACAAAATGCGTATATAAAAATACTGCAATCAGCGCACTGACAAAAGAAACTATTGCTGTTTTTATGTGTTGATTCATTTTATTGAAGCTATTAAATCACTAACGAATTATTGGCAATTCTAGTTTTTTATTTTGCCATAAATATATCTAATTAGGATTTTTTTAAGAGAATAAATACATAAAATGAATTTACCATTCGATAAATACCACGGAGCAGGCAATGATTTTATCCTTGTGGATGATCGTGAAAATATATATCGGTCCTTACTGACCAAAGAGAGAATTCACAAACTTTGCCATCGACATTTTGGGGTTGGGGCCGATGGTCTCATTTTGCTTGGGAATCATCCAAATGCAGATTTTGAAATGATATATTTTAATTCAGATGGAGGTCTTGGCTCCCTTTGTGGCAATGGGTCGCGATGTATTTCAGCTTTTGCAAATTTCTTAGGATTGATTGGAACAAATTATCGATTTATGGCCGCAGATGGCAACCACTATGGCAAATACAATGGAAATAGCAGCTATTCTATTAAAATGAATGATGTAAACTCAGTAAAAATAATTCAACCTGATAAAATTTTTGAAGTAAACACGGGATCTCCACATTATATTGAATTTGTCGATGATGTTGAAAAAATAAATGTTGTCCAAGAGGGAAAAAAAATTCGGTACTCTGACGAATATACAAAAGAAGGAATAAACGTAAATTTCGTGTCCATCAAAAATGGCGAACTATTCATTAGAACGTATGAAAGAGGGGTTGAAGATGAAACTTTGGCTTGCGGAACTGGGGCTACAGCTACCGCATTGGCCCATTATACAATCTATAAAGACAGCAACGATATTTTGTTGAACGCCCTGGGTGGAAAACTATCAATAAAATTCGAAAACAATCCAGATGGCTCCTTCTCTAATATTTGGCTTTCTGGCGAAGCAGAATATATTTTTAGTGGGAATACAAAATTCTAAGCCTCTTTTTTCTTTATATTAAATAAATTATTAATATATTTGTGGCTAATATATTTTAGTCATTTAGAAAACTACATTTCATGAAGAGGTTTGGGTCTCACATAAGTCTCATCTTATGTTTTTTTATATTTGGAGGATTTCCGAATATTTTTAGTCAAAACATCAAGGAAACTAGATTCGAAAATACAAAATCTTATCTCATCAAGGTCAATCCTAACTTTCACCCTGATGCCAATGACAAGTCGTGGATAAAAATCTCAAGTAATATATTTCTCCATTCTACATCTGGACAATTGAGTGTCGCTAATCCAGATATTGAAACAGTTTCGGAATTCGAAGTTACTTCGAAGATTGGTCCCAATATCTCCAATTTACTCAATATCAGAAGGGAAAAATTTGAAAAACAAAACATTAGCTTTCTGTTGACAAAACCCGAATTTAAAAATCAAATTTTAACAAAATACAATTTAACAGAAATACAAAGCTCTTTGGCAATTGACCAATTATTAACTATCGCCATCGAATCCAAACAAGAGCTTTTGGACATATTGAGCGACCAGAATATTCTTTATGCGGACGTCTTAACAACAAATCCAACCTTATTAAATGATTTCAAACAACAATCAGAAGGTGCCTATGCTATAAAATCATCCACAGGAGTTGGCGGAGAGGGATTATCTGGACTTGGAGTCACTGTTGGGTTAGGGGATGGTGGATTGCTTCATAATCATTTAGATATTTTTGCTCAGCAAATTGAAAAAACCAATGCGCCCGACCATTGGCATGCTGCACATGTTGCAGGAACTATTGTTGGTGCAGGAAATGTCAATCCTAGATATGAAGGTTATGCCCCAAATGCTCATATCATAGTTGAGTATTTTCTTGAAATAATCAATAATGCTGTTAATAATTATAAGGATTTTGGAATGACCATCACCAATAACTCCTATTCTACCAGCTTTAATACCAGCGATTGCAACTTATTCGGAAAGTATAATTATTACAGCCTTTTGGTTGACAAGCAGTTATACGAAAACAAAAAATTGATTCATGTATTCGCTAGTGGTAATTCAGGGGGTGCTGATTGTCAGCAAACGGCAATAAAATATAAATCCCCTTATGGTACAGTACTGGATGGAAGTCAATCTTCTAAAAATGCAATCTGCGTCGGAAATTTACAACTCAATGATTCTCTAAACGCTTATATAGGTTCTTCTTGCGGCCCAACTTTCGATGGCAGGATGAAGCCTGAATTGGCAAGCATCAGTAGAGGAACCATCTCAAGTTATCCTAATCAGGGTTATGGATCCTTAGGTGGGACCAGCCAAGCAGCACCCTCTGTGAGTGGCGCATTAGCTTTACTTACAGAATATTACAAGAAAGTCAATAATGGCCAAATTCCGGATGGAGCGCTTCTAAAATCCATCCTATGCAATACAGCAGAAGACCTTGAGAATGTTGGCCCAGATTATAAGACTGGCTTTGGAAAGATGAATCTTGTCCGAGCTGTAAAGACCATTAAAAATCACCAATATTTTGCCAAATCGATTCCCAATCAAATGCTTCAAGCGACGCCTCTTTCTGTACCATCTGGGGCAAAAGCTTTAAAGGTGTTATTGTACTGGCCAGACCGAAATTCTTTACCTTTTGAGTCGAAATCCTTGATTTCAAATCTAGATTTGACGATTGAAAGCCCTTCTGGACAAGTATATCGGCCATTGGTGCTTGATCCTCGACCGACACATTGCCACCTTCCTGCAGTACCAGGCATCGATAGCATTAATAATATCGAGCAAGTGACCATACTTCTACCTGAATCTGGCATTTACCAAATTAAAGTAAACGGGACCTCAGTATATGGATACAATGATTATTATTTGACCTATGAAATTGAAAATGATTCCATTGAATTGTTATTCCCTGTAGGTGGTGAAAAATTATTACCCAATCAAAAAAATATGATCAGCTGGTCCTTGGGCAATGTTGATAGGGGAACTTTCGATGTATTTCTCTCAAAAGATGGGGGCACCACTTATGTCCCATTGGCTACCAATCTATATCCTGAAAAAAGAGCCTTCGATTGGACCACAGACACATCTATTGGTAATAATTTTAAAATAAAAATCGTAAATAACCTTACCCACAATTCCGTTGAATCTAACATATTCACGATTTTACCCGAAGTTAAAAACTTAGTTTTATCAAGCACTTGTCCAAATACAGTCTCACTGAATTGGGACAGAATCCCTGGAATGAAAGAGTATAAAATTTATTCCTATCGAAATGGAAAAATGAAATCAATACTCACAACCGTGGATACATTTGCCATAGTAGGTGAATTAAAATCTGATACCACCCATTGGTTTGCGATTGCACCTGTCGATTTGGATGGCTTTGAGGGGACTCGGAATGTTGCCAAATCCATCGTTACAAACGCTCCTATTTGCCAAGGAGTAAAAGATCTAGCCCTTATCAAATTGATAACGCCGACATTTGGCCGAAAATTTACCCAGACTACTTTTGGAAATCAAGTACCCATTACATTTATAGTAAAAAATAGTGGCTCTGTTGCTATCAACAATATAAATGCATTTTATTCAATTAATAACACGCTTGTTGCAAGCCAAACATTTAATATCAATGTAAGTTCGGGCGAAGAAAAGACCCTTACTTTCACTCAAAAAGCAAACCTTTCGTCAGCAGGAAACTATGATTTGAAAATTTGGATAGATACTTTGGATGACCCTAATATAATTAGGAACAACGAATTATCCACAGTAATTGTGCACGCAGCCAATTTGCCTATAGCTTTATCAAATAACATCACGAACACATTCAAGATAGATTTTGAAAATGAAAGAAATTTAGAATTTGACGTTTCACAGAATGGGATTTTAAATAAAAATTATTTTGACTACCACGCTGCTGGTGATAGTGGCCGACTAAGGACCTTTGTTTCATATTCTATGATTCCCAATGGTACAAAAGCCATCACGATAGATTCAAAAAATAAAGAACAAGAGGTAGAACAAGACTTAATCTTGAATCTGAACCTTTCCAATTATATCGGGAACAAAAATGTAAAATTTTATTTTAATTATATCCCTCACGGCATGTCGTATTTTGATTATAGCCGTGTTTATGCGCGAGGAAGCGAAACCGATCCATGGGTTGAAATCTATAGCCTCAAAAACTTAAGCTCTCCTCTTGGTAAATTGGTCTCTGTCCAATCTTTGCCAATTGGCTTTATATTAGACAGCCATAACCAATCATTATCTTCTTCCACTCAAATAAAATTCTCATTCAAATCTAGAAATCGGGCTGTCAACGTTACTAGAGATGGAAGCTTAACCATCGACGACATTTGCTTGGTTGAAACCGAAAAAGATCTTGAAATCAACAGCATTATCACTGAAAATGTCGGTTGTGGATTGTCCGCATTTGAATATATTACTATAAAAATTTGCAATAATACCGACTATTCCCCTAGGAATGTTGATGTTTATGCAAAGGTTAATCTTCGTCAAGAACGCAAGTATCTTACCATCGAGTCCTTTGAACCTTTTGAGTGTAAGGAAGTAAGTATAGGCCCTTTCAACATGGCGCAAGAGGGACTTTATACTTTTAATTTTAGAATAGAACAAGCTGAGGATCAATACCTTAACAACAATACTTGGAATAATTTTGATAAAGTAAATTCCCCGATTGTTAGTACTCTTCCTTATTATCAGGATTTTGAACAATCAAATGATGGGTGGTGTATTCATGGAGTCAATTCTTCTTGGGAAAAAGGAAAACCAGCCAAATCTTATATTTCGGGAGCGGTAAGTGGCACCAATTGTTATAGCACAGGTTTGTATCGACCATATAACTCTTTGGAAAAATCATACTTAATATCGCCGTGCTTTGATTTCAGCAATGTAACACGAGACCCCTATCTTTCATTCAATATCGCCTACCAACTTGAGCAAAACTTTGATAAAGCTTGGGTTGAATATTCTGAGGATGGCATGATTTGGAAAAAACTTGGTACTGCAGGAGAAGGCTATAATTGGTATAATAATGCCACTGATAATGTTTGGGATGGAAATTTTTCAAATTGGCAAGTCTCTAGTATCAAACTGCCAATTACTTCCCTACTGGATAAATCCCAAATTAAAATACGTTTCGTCATCCAATCTGATGACATCAATGAGGCGGATGGTTTGGCCATTGACAATATCCACATTTATTATGATCTAAATGCATATAATTCTTTTGATAATAAAGATTATTTTAGTACAAGTAAAACCCAAGATTGGGTAGATGTGCTCAACACCAATCTCAATATTGCATCGATATTTCCGATGGATATTCTCCCTTCTGGGGCATTTAGAACTTCTTACTTCAAAAATCCAGATCCAGAAATTCGAACCTATTTCAACTCTCTATATCTAGATAGAAATTGGCGGATTATACCTACCAATAATTTCACCGATTGCCGCAATTTCAAAATTAGATTATTTTTCACGGATAATGAAATTCAAAAAGCTCGATCACACAGCAATGGCTTCATTACGTTCAAACATGGCTATGATATTAAAGTATTAAAATACAATGGTGTAAATAGAGATGTTAATATCGACAACAATGACACCTCGATGATAAAATTTATTGAACCAAAAGACTTGCACATTTATCCAATATTCAATGGATACATGGTGGAGTTCATGGTAATGGATTTTGGTGAATTTTATATTTTTCCTTCCACCATAGGTCCATTGGTAGGGCCTAGTCCGCCAGAGAACCCCGTTCCATTCGATCTTAGACAATCAAATTCTAATGTCAGTACCCAAAAAGAAATTGCACTTTATCCTAATCCAGCTTTTGATTACTTAACTGTATCGATGGATCAAGACCTGAAACCCCTTTCCTATCAAATTATAAACAATTTAGGTAATATAGTTTTAGATGAAAAAATCGATAAAGAGCCTTTGTTGCACGTTGATTTAAAACCTTTTATGGGCGGTCTATATTTAATAGATATAAAAACTGAAAAGGGAAATTATACAAAACCATTTTTAAAAATCGAATAATTTCTCTATCTTTTACTAAGTATGAATAGAGAAGATTTTCATAAAGTGGCTGATAAAATACCCAAAATGCCGGGTATTTATAAATATTTGGATGCCGACAATAACATACTTTATGTTGGTAAGGCCAAAAATTTGAAAAATCGTGTTTCTTCCTATTTTTCAGCCCCAAATGGTCAGAATCATAAGACCAAAGTGATGCTCAAGGCAGCTCAGTCTATCGAGTTTTTCGTGGTAAATTCTGAGGCCGATGCATTGCTTTTAGAAAGTACTTTGATCAAAAAATATCAGCCTCGGTACAATATTATGCTCAAGGATGGAAAATCCTATGTGTATATCTGCATCAAAAAAGAGCCTTTTCCGAGAGTTTTTATCACCAGAAGGGTAATCAAAGATGGCTCTTCTTACTTTGGTCCATACACTTCAAAATTTAGAATAGAACAAGTTTTGGAGGTCATCAAAAAGCTTTTTAAATTAAGAACTTGCAATTTTAATCTGTCTCCTGAAAATATCGCTAAAGGCAAAATCAAACTTTGCTTGGAATATCATATCAAAAACTGTGAAGGTCCCTGTCAAAAACTCGAATCTGAAGAACATTATCTTCAAAAAATTGAATCCATAAAACATATCTTAAAAGGACAAACAGCCAAAGTCAAAGAAAGCTTAAGGGAAAATATGTTTCTCATGGCGGAGCTTAATAAATTCGAAGAAGCTCAAATTATCAAAGAAAATATTGAATTCTTAGATGATTATCAAGGGAAATCTACGGTAGTAAGCACAAGCATCGAAGATCTCGATGTTTTTGCCATTCGGGAAGATGAAGATGAAGCTTTTGTCCAGTATATCAAAATTATAAATGGTGCCATCATTCATACTTTCACTCAAGAGTTTGAAAAAAATCTTGAGGTCGAACAAGACAGTATTCTGAACTATGCCATTGATGTTATCCGCGAAAAATTTAATTCACTTGCCGAAGAAATCATCGTTCCGTTCGATATACCGAGCAAGGATCCAAATGTCCGAATGGTGGTTCCTAAGATAGGTGACAAGAAAAAATTATTGGAATTGGCAGAAAAAAATCTTTTTTACTATTGTGCGCAAAAGAAAAGAGATGAGGCCAACAAGGTAAAAAAGCAAAGCAGCGAAGAAAGAATCCTCAACACGCTCAAAACTGATCTAAATATGACTCATTTGCCTATGCATATTGAGTGTTTTGACAATTCCAATATTCAAGGAGCATTCCCAGTGAGTAGCTGTGTGGTCTTTAAAAATGGCAAGCCAGCGAAGAAGGATTACAGATACTTTAATATAAAGACGGTCATCGGCCCCAACGATTTTGCCAGTATGGAAGAAGTGGTTTATCGGCGTTATTCTCGCGTACTTAAAGAGGGAAAACCCTTAGCCGATCTTATCATCATTGATGGCGGCAAAGGCCAGTTAAGCAGTGCTTACAAAATATTGGAATCTCTAGGTTTACAGGATAAAGTGGTAGTCATCGGCATAGCCAAGCAGCTTGAAGAAATTTTCTTCCCTAATGATCCCATCCCAATTTATATCAACAAAAAATCCGAATCCCTAAAATTAATCCAACAGGTAAGAAATGAAGCCCATCGCTTTGCTATAACATTTCACAGAAACCAACGATCTAAAGATTTTACCAAGAGTTCACTTTTCGAAATCGAAGGCATCGGAAAAAAAACGGTTGAAAAAATTTTATCAGAATTCAAATCCATAGAAAACTTAAAAAACACATCGCCTGATATCTTAGAAAAATCTCTAGGCAAATCCATTACTCAAAAAATTTTAGAATACTATAAATGATAAAATGAGCAAAAAATCCAAATATTATGTCGTCTGGGAAGGTGTAAAGCCTGGCATCTACACGACTTGGGATGAAACAAAAGCCCAAGTTGACGGATACCCTAGTCCAAAGTATAAATCATATACCAGCATCGAAGAGGCTACTTTCGCATTTCGAAAGCCTGCGTCAGTTGCTTTAAATAAGTCAAATACAAAACCTCAAACATCTATAACCAAAACTGGCTCATACAATATCGTAGAAAAAAGTATATGCGTAGATGCAGGGTGTCAAGGCAATCCTGGTCTCATGGATTACAGAGGAGTCGATTATCAAACACGAAAAGAAATATTTCATGTTGGACCCATGCCAGATGGTACCAATAATATCGGCGAATACTTGGCCATCGTTCACGCTCTAGCTTTACTTCACAATCAAAAAGACACAACCACTGCCATATATTCAGATTCGGTCACTGCCATGTTATGGATTAAGGGTAAAAAACATAAATCAAAATTAGCCCTAACTTCAAAAAATCAAAAAATTTTTGAATTGCTAGAAAGAGCTGACACTTGGCTCCAAAAAAATACTTATCAAAATAAAATCCTAAAATGGGAAACCGAAGTATGGGGTGAAATACCCGCAGATTTTGGACGGAAATAAATAAAATCATTAACTTCGAAAATTATTTTGAAACTTAAAAAATAACTATGGAAACAAATTCCCCATTATTCACTAATTATCTCGATTTGGCCGCTGAAAAAATGGGCGGCAGAGCATTGATTTGTTCTGATGATTTTTTGCTGAAAAGAAAATTTACTAAAGCCTGGTCGAGGGATTTTTATCCATGACAAATATACCGATAGAGGAAAATGGATGGATGGTTGGGAAAGCCGAAGAAAGCGAGTTTCTGGATATGACTGGTGTATTATAAAATTGGGCGTATCTGGTGTCCTCAAAGGATTCGATATTGACACCAATCACTTTATGGGCAATCATCCTCCCTTCGCATCTGTGGATGGGTGCACCATTTTCGAAAATATTTTGCCAAATGATTTGGTTGAAAGAAAAGAAATTTGGACAGAAATTCTTCCAAAGTCTCCCCTCAATCCTGGTTCGCAACATTTTTTTGAATTAAATAACAATACGGTATTTACTCATCTTCGATTGAATATCTACCCTGATGGCGGTGTAGCTAGATTCAAAGTCTATGGTGAGCCCTACAAAAACTGGGCTGATATTGCACCAGGAGAGTTGATTGATTTAGCTGCGGCAGTTAATGGAGCCAAATCCATCTTGTGCAATGATATGTTTTTCAGCCATATGGACAATTTGATCATGCCCAATAGAGGATACAATATGGGCGACGGATGGGAGACCAAACGAAACCGAACTCCCAACAATAAAGATTGGGTCATCATCCGATTAGCGCACAAAGGTAGTATAGACAAGATTCTAGTTGATACTTGCCATTTCAAAGGAAATTTTCCAGACTCTTGCTCCCTTGAGGGTTGTTTGATAGAAAAAAAAGATGAAGGCTCACTTTCTCACGATAGCAATATTTGGGTACCCATTTTAGAAAAACAAAAATTAATGGCAGATGCTGAGCATCTCTTTTCAAAAGAAATAAAACAAAAAGGGCCATTTTCCCATGTAAAATTGACAATTTATCCAGATGGAGGAATCAGCAGACTTCGTTTGTGGGGAAAAATAATTTAAATATGAAAATAATCAATAAATTGAATTCACTTCCGAATTTGAATGAAAAGCTATTTAATTGCTGCGGAAGTACTTCTTGGGTTTCCAAAATGATACAAAGCAAACCTTTTTTATCTAAAAAAGATTTGTTTGATAAATCTGAAAAAAATTGGGAATCCTGTGATAAAAAAGACTTTTTAGAGGCTTTTACCCATCACCCAAAAATTGGTGATATTAATTCGTTAAAACAAAAATTTGCCAATACGCTCCATTGGGCTTCCAACGAGCAAGCTTCAGTAAGCAACGCGGACATGAAGACTTTAGAGCTATTACAACAAAAAAACATTGAATATGAACAAAAATATGGCTATATATTCATCGTCTGTGCTACTGGGAAATCAGCTGAAGAAATGCTAACCATCCTTCTTTCAAGGTTAGAAAATGACCCCAACGAAGAAATTTTAGTAGCCGCAAACGAACAATCGAAAATAACCACCATCCGATTAAATAAACTCCTAAATGAATTAACAGAATCATGAGCCAAATTACCACCCACATACTAGATACAGCTAAAGGTTGCCCTGCCCATGGCGTAAGGATCGAATTATTCCATCAAAAAATCGATTTATCCTGGATAAAATTATCAGAAGGAACTACCAATGATGACGGAAGAATCCCTAATTTAATACCACATGAATCACCTTTGGATTTCGGACTGTATAAAATGGTGTTTTACGTAGAGTCGTATTTTAATGCTTGCAGAGTCCAAGGTTTCTACCCAAAAGTTGAAATCGAGTTTTTCATTCGCGATGAATCTCACTATCATATTCCTTTGCTTTTATCACCATTTGGATATTCGACTTATAGAGGAAGTTAGGTGTAAGCACATTTATTTTCTTATCTTTGTGGCTTAATGTAATAGAAGTCAATATTCATGGCAAAAGCTAATAAAAAAGATCTTGGGAAAGGCATCAGAGCATTGTTAACAAATCTCGATGACGAAATTGAAGAAAATGTTGAAGTCGTAGTCAAAGAATTGTCCAGCAATGTTGCTATGATTCCATTGTCAAAGATAGAAGTAAATCCATACCAACCAAGGACTGAATTTGAAATTCAAGCGCTGCAGGAATTGAGCCAATCTATTCTTACCTATGGTTTAATACAGCCCCTGACGGTACGACGCCTTAATGCCGACACCTACCAATTAATTTCTGGTGAGAGACGACTTAGGGCCTCTACAATGGCAGGATTGGAGGAAGTGCCTGCTTATATTAGGCTTGCCGACGATCAAGGTATGTTAGAAATGGCTTTGGTTGAAAATATTCAGCGAAGAGACCTTAATGCCGTAGAAATTGCAATATCCTATCAGCGTTTGATGGATGAATGTAAACTTACACACGAAAGTCTTTCTAATCGTGTAGGTAAAGATAGATCCACTGTCACCAATTATGTCAGACTGCTAAAACTGCCTCCAGAAATACAAAATGCCATCAAAAACAACCAGATAACCATGGGTCATGCCAGATCATTGGTAGGCATCCCTGATATTGCTTTTCAACTTTCTTTGTTTCATCAAATTTTGCGAGAAGGGCTCTCAGTTAGAGCTACTGAGCTCATCACTCAGTCCTATGGAAAGCCATCCCAGAAAAAACCACAAAATGGGAATACCAATTCTATTACCCCCCAAATCAAAGATATTCAAGACAAATTAAGTCGAATTTTAGGTTCAAAAGTACAGTTGAAAGTTAACTCGGATGGGTCAGGAAAAATTGAAATCCTTTTCAATTCTAATGACTCCCTATCCCATATTTTAGACCGATTAGAAAGTCAATAAATAAATACTGAGATTGATTAATCGAAAATATATAGCCGTAGTATTTATATTCCTAAGCATATTTTTTATTAATAAAAACAATGCTCAAGACTCGGTCAATGTCCTAAAGCGAGCTCAGATTTCTCCTAGAGTACCTAAAAAAGCTGCCCTTTGGGGCATATTGCCATCAGGCGGACAGTTTTACAATAAAAGATACTGGAAAGTGCCTTTGGTACTCGGTGCGCTTGGTGGGCTATACTATTGGACAGAATACAATAGGTCGTATTACACCCAGTTCAAGGGTTATTTTGAAGACAAATTATTGGGAAATCCAATACCCTCGCCTTATGATCGATTGACAAACCAACAATTATTCAATTTCAAGCAGATATTCAGAAAAGATTTAGAAAGATCCTATATTTTTTTAGCATTGGCCTATTTGGTGTCCATTGCTGAGGCTTTCACCGATGCTCATTTGCATTCATTTGACATATCGGATAATATTTCCTTGTCCCCTGCTCCAAGCCAACCATACATACTTGGTGCGGGTATAACAATAACTTTAGGGCGGAAATAAATCATTGAGCTTTTCTAGAAATTTACGAGTATTAGTTGAGGTGGAACTTACAGCTTAGTACTAAACTTTAAGCCATCTATATCTGAAAAAGTGCTAACTCGGTCCAATTCTTCCCTAAAAGGATAAATTATTAAAAAACATTTAAGGCAATATAATTTTTTCGTCTAGGCCGAATTAGGAAAAAGTAAATGACTAATCTATATATGGACAATGGACAAATTTATTTTCATCAACAATAAATGCTGTCAAAAAGCCATATCCCTCTTGTCCTACATAAACGCATCCTGAGTCGAGATTTATACAATTTCCTGTTTGTGAAATGATGTAATCTAAGGGTCTTGGAGTATGGCCGTGTATCATTCTGTAAATTCCCAATTCGGATCTATCCGTCTCGAAATTTCGTCCCCATAATAACTCATCTTCATCTTCAAAAAAACCCTCCCCTAAATTAAAATTTAATGTACCATGCACAAAAACATCTTCTCCTTTTCGAAAATACATTTTTGTACTTTTTAAAAAATCAATATAAATATCTGGGATCTCTTCAATATAATCAATGCCCATGCTTTGCATAGTTTGCTTCCCTCCTGCTTCCAACCATGCACCGAACAAATCTTCATCTTCCAGCCCTTCCAGAAGCATTTGTTCGTGATTTCCTCTCAGTGAAATAATTTGATACCCATTTAGATTTAATCCGATTATTGTGTCTAAAACCCCAGAACTATTTGGCCCTCTATCCACATAATCTCCCAAAAAGATAATACAATCATCTTTATTGATTTCTAGTTTATCAAATAATAAATTTAACAATGTTTCATTGCAACCATGAATATCCCCTATGGCTATTGTTCTTGGCATTTCAACTTCTATTTAGATCAATGTCATGACTCCTCCTGCTTAGTTTTTTGTATCTAAAATTAAAGGTGTATTTGACTTACCCATGATTACTATTTTGGCATTTTGGCTTTGGGCTAATTCCTTTTGAGCCTTTATTTGCTCATATATCAATTGTTTTTCAGTAAGCCCCGAGGCAATTATTTTTTGATACTCAGCTATCCCAAGTGCTTCTATTCTCTTGCGTTCCGCCTCTTGCTTCTCTTTCTTTAGAATAAACTGCATTTTATCAGCATCTTGTTCGGCGCTGATTTTATCTTCAATAGCGGTTTTAACCCTGAAGGCAAAGTTATATTTCTTATTAATAATTGCTCCAAAATCAAACCCCTAGAAGTAAAATCCTTTTCTATACTTTTAAATATCTTATTTTGAAACTCATCCCTTTTCCCTGAAAACAATGATACCGCTTCATAGTAAACCGCATTGTCTCTTATTTTGGTTCGAGTAAGAGGTCTTACTATCTTATTGACAAAGTCAGCACCAGTTTCTCTCAACAGCCTTGGCCCTTCACTTGGAATAATTCTAAATAAGACAGTCAGATCCAAAGTAACTTCTAATCCATCGGACGTAAGTACACGGATGGCATCGTCACCCATTTTATCTCCTTCATCGTGTACATTACTCATGGTGTAGTTATAGGTTCGT
Source organism: Saprospiraceae bacterium (assembly GCA_016718505.1). GTDB lineage: Bacteria > Bacteroidota > Bacteroidia > Chitinophagales > Saprospiraceae > JADKKF01. The sequence continues at coordinate 236,873 of JADKDE010000001.1, forward strand.
GTATCCAATTCTTTTATTATCAACAACGGATTTATAAAATGAAGCCCGCTTTCCAAATAATCGTCTTCAACTTTACCAAATAGGGTTTTTACACCAATTTTTCCTGTATCGACTTGAACAAAGCAAGCAAATATTACTCCCAGTAAAAAAATAAAAATGAAGATTTAGTTATCAAGAGCTTATTTTAGCTAATTTTTGAATTTCAGATTTTGTAAAATAAAAATGCTTATCAAGAATCCGATAAAACCCAGTACAATTAAAACCATAGATGATATTTAGGTTTATAACAATTGTACTAAAATATTAATTCCAAGAATGAATAATAATAGCGTATTTTTCGACCAAATAGGATAATTCACCTATCAATTTAATTGATCGAATAAATCGCTAGCTTTTTGTTTGTAAAGAGAAGATGGCGAGGCTTGTATATCGTTCAAAATTTGTTTTGCAGAATCAAAATCTTTGGTTTTTACATAGGATAATGCCAAAAACCAAGAAGCATCATCAAAATAAATTTTTCCGTTTATCCTAGCATCTTCAAAATAAGAAATGGCTTTAGGATAGTTTTCCAGCTCTAAATAACACATACCGCGCCAAAAAATTAATTCTTCAGCTCTAGGTTTTGAATTGGCCAGATTATCCAGCTTTTGCAATGCATTTTCGTACTTTGATTGATTATAGTCTTCGGCTATATCAATAGGGAGATTGTCAAGGGTTAATTCACTGATAGAATTAGATCCCCTTGTATTTGTACCCTCGTCCATCGCCAATACCTGATGATATTGGCTGAAAAGTTTGTCGTTTTGAGTTAATTTTTTGTATTCGTGAATGCAATAAAGTGAAACTAATATTAGTCCGAGGGAAGCAGCGATGGTCAAAAACCATTTTGCAGAAACAAGCGGAATTACTTTTCTTTCCCTAATGCCCATTTCTTCGATGCTAAATTTCTTATTCAATAAAGTAGGATCGAGCTGATAGGCTTCAATAGCACCTGAACAGAGCTCACATGAATTGAGATGATGCTCTACCCGTCTTTGAGAAGCCTTGTCCCCTTTCTGGAGGATATATCGCTCCATTTCATCTTTAGAAAGACAATCTGAATCGTTAAATATTGATGATGTATTCTTTTTCATAATTTCTCTCTTGGTTTAGAAGAAAGACAGATTTTCAAATTCCTTTTAGCGTTTTGTATATAACTTTTTATTTCATTAAAACTAAAACTGCTCCTCTGTTCGATCTCCTTGTAACTCAATTCTTCAAAATAAAAATACTTTATACACTCCCTCTGGTTGGTTGGAAGTTGGTCGATACATTCTAAAAGTTGATTTTCGGTTCTGTCTCTATCCTGTTCACCACTAAGACGAATTTCAGCTTGATTTTCCACAATTGTTTCCAAATTATTTGAAAATTTTTCTTTACTGCTTCTTTCAAACTTAGCTTTTCTAAAGTGGTCAATTATGGTATTTTTTGTGATAGAGAGCGTAAAGTAGCGGATATTCTCGACTTTATTTCTTTTTAGCGAAGCATAAAGTTTTTCCAATACTTGCTGAGTTATGTCTGATGTAATGGCCTCATCTTTTACCTTCGAATAGGTGTAACCAAATATTATCGGATAATACTTTTCCAATAATTTATTCAATATCTGCTCATCAGCCTTGGCTACATATTGTGTTAAGAGTATATTATCATTATCATTTGAATAATTCAAATTCGGAGATTTTTATATCTACATCATTTAATATGCAAAATTATAACTATTTTCTTATTATTATTAAAAAAGGAACAAAAATTAGTGCACTACATTTTTTCAAAAAATGAATTTGTACTACAAAATATTTTCAACAATTTTGTCTTCTGTAATTCCTTCTGCTTCTGCCTTATAATTTTTTACGACTCTATGTCTCAAAACATATGGAGCTATAGCTTGTACGTCTTCTATATCTGGCGAGTATTTTTTCCATTCAATGCAGCATGACATTTTGCACCTAAAACTAAAAATTGAGAAGCACGAGGACCAGCACCCCAAGAAATGTATTGATTTACAAAATCCGTCGCATTGGGTGTTTTTGGCCTAGTCTTCGTTGCCAAACCTACAGCATATTCCAACACATTGTCTGCTATCGGGATCCTTTTTATCAACCCTTGAAAATATTTAATTTGATCCGAATTTACAATACTTCTAAGTACTACATTTTGTTCTGATGTAGTCCTTTTTACCACCAGTATTTCTTCATTATAAGATGGATATCCCAGTGGGATATTAAACATGAATCTGTCCAACTGTGCTTCTGGAAGTGGGTAAGTACCTTCTTGTTCTATTGGATTTTGGGTGGCCAGTACGAAGAATGGTGACGGCAATGAATGCTTATCTCCAGCAATTGTAACCGTTCTTTCCTGCATAGCTTCTAGCAGGGCGGCCTGTGTTTTTGGGGGCGTTCTATTTATTTCGTCAGCCAAGATAATATTGGAAAATATGGGACCGCGATTAAATTTAAAATTTCGATCCTTATCAAGAACCTCGGCGCCCAAAATATCGGAAGGCATCAAGTCTGGAGTAAATTGAATCCGCTTGAAGTCAAGATCTAATACATCAGCTATGGTCGATACTAAAAGTGTCTTTGCTAAACCAGGCACCCCTACCAACAATGAATGTCCATTGGAAAATAACGATATCAAAACGCCTTTCACCACTTGATCTTGACCTACTATTACCTTTGAAATTTCATTTTTCAAATCAATACCTGCCTGTGCAAGTGCATCCACTGCCTGAGAATCTGAAGAAAACATATTTAAAGTAATTTAAAATATAAACATGCAAAGATTGACTTTTTTAGTCTAAATCTTACATATTTAACATTTTTTTAAAAAAATTAGCCTACCATCTTGGAGCTTCGGTCATGTTGTTTGGCAGCATAAGCCAAGGCAGCTTCTCTGACCCATTCTCCATTTTCATGCGCTTTGATACGCGTTTGGATTCTATCTTTATTGCAGGGGCCATCTCCTTTTACCACAGTCCAAAATTCATCCCAATTAATTTCACCAAATCGATAGCTTTTGGAATTTTCATCCCAGTATAAATCTTTATCAGGGACGGTTAATCCTAAAAATAAAGCTTGTGGAACTGTCGCATCGACAAATTTTTGCCTTAACTCATCATTACTAAGTCGTTTTATTCTCCACCTAGTAGATTGCTCACTATTAGGCGAGTCAGAATCCTTAGGCCCAAACATCATTAAAGCAGGCCACCACCATCTATTAAGAGCATCTTGAGCCATTTCCTTCTGTTCGGTTGACCCATTGCTGAGCGTTAACATTATCTGATATCCCTGTCTCTGATGAAAAGATTCTTCCTTGCATATTCTGACCATAGCACGTGCGTATGGACCATAAGAAGTCCTGCACAAGGCAACTTGGTTCATGATGGCAGCACCATCAACAAGCCAACCTATGGCACCCATATCTGCCCATGTAAGCGATGGATAATTAAAAATGCTACTATATTTAGCTTTTCCAGAATGAAGGTCTTCAATCATGCTATCACGCGATACACCTAACGTTTCAGCTGCGCTGTACAAATAAAGCCCATGACCACCTTCGTCTTGAACCTTTGCTAACAAGGCTATCTTTCGCTTCAACGATGGAGCTCTGGTAAGCCAATTAGCTTCTGGTAACATACCTACAACTTCCGAATGCGCGTGTTGGGAGATTTGCCTAACTAGGGTCTTTCTATATTCATCAGGCATCCAATCTTGAGGTTCAATCTTGAGATCCTCAGCTATCTTGTTCTCAAACTTTTTTTCTAATGAAATTTCCACCGTTATTTTTTTTTAACAAATTTAAGCATTTTTATTTACATAAAATAATATTATACAATCACATACAAATCTATTGTTTATATATTATAAATATTTATATGTATAAAAAAGTAATAATAATTTATGGAAAAACTAAGCTAAAAACGTCTTTCACTTGAATTTTGTTATCAAGGCCTTAATAATAAATTTCGACACACAATTTATCACTTTACCAAATTTATCACTTTAAGTACTATTATTATGAACACGACAACATTTTCAGAATCAAAAATGATTAAATCGGGAGATAGAAACATTTTTGTTGACCTCAAAAGTTCAAAAACTGGCAAACCGTACGTACATCTTTGCGAATCAAGAATGGTTGATGGCAAGTATGAAAGACAAAGGTTTTATTTATTTGAAAGGGATATTCAAAAACTTAGTCAAATTTTGAACGACTACAACGCACTTCTTGGTGACGTCAAACTAGAAGAATAACACTCCAAGAGTTATTTTACCAAAAACAAGCTAATGCATACCTATTTGATTTGAGTGTATTGGCTTGTTTTTTATTTTCACTTAAATCTTATTTCTAACCGTTACTAAATGCTGCAATCTATCGTGGCATTATCCTATGTTTAGATATCTTTCGTTCAGAACATTGAGATGATGGATACCATGTCCATTAGCCATCCATGCTAAAGCCTTACCAGGAATTTTGATTCCATTCACCAGTCCATCATTATCAAAAGCTTCCGATCGAGTATTTTGAACTAAAAGAATATTAGAATTCCTAACCAAAAGCCATTCTTCGAAAAGAGAAGCCAAAGAAGTAGTTGAAGATAAATTGCTGTTATCTGCGAATTTATCTTCATCGAAAGAGGACATATTCGTCAAATCTTCTCGTATGGCCCACAATACTCTATAAAACATAATGATTTCTGTATCTATACAGTGTCGAATAAGTTGAGCAACCGTCCATTTACCTGGCGCATAAGCGTAATCCTTAACATTCTCACTAGTAGTTTTTTTGAATTCTAAGATTTGTTCCTTACTATGAACCAATGCCGCAATTAAATCATCTTGATCCGTCAAGTTGATATAATAATGGTAATACTTAGGTGTATTTTCGAAATTGGGCTTTGTAATCATTTGGTGTGAAATTTAGTAATGAATAATTAAGCTAAAAATAATACTTTTGTCATGAGTAATTCACTAATTTGATTTATTTTATTAGCCTTCAAGATAGTTTTAAGGTCAAAGCAATATGAAATACATAATTGGCATCGTTGTTTTTATCCTGATATTTCTGGGTGGTATGTATTTCATGTATCAATGGAAAAACAGCTCTGATTCTAAAATCACAGAGAACTCAGAAGTCATCTTGCAAAGACTGAAAAACGTCAATAAAATAATCACCAAAGAAGGTTATTTTACAGAACTTTATGATTATAAAGACTATACTACTTTTAATCTCCCTTGGTTTCGCAAAAAAGCGCTTGTTCGCGTAAAAGCTAAGGCTTCTGTCGGATATGATTTGGAAAAATTAGTTTTTGATTTGGACGAATCTACAAAAGAAATAGTTATAAAAAATATCCCACCGCTAGAACTATTAAGTCTTGAACACGACTTAGATTACTATGATATCACTCAAGGCAGTTTTAACAGTTTTGAGGCAGAGGATTACAATAAGATAAATTCAAATGCAAAAAATTTTGTAAAATCTCAGGTTCTTTCAAGTGAACTGATGAAGGAATCAAGTTTTACAGAAAATCTGTTTTTCCAACAGTTAAAATTAATAGCCGATGCTGGTGGCTGGCGCATAAAGACTGTACAAAATGCTAAACAAAGCCCTTTGGAGGCAAGGGATAGCCTAATTAAAAATTAAATGGATACTAAAAAAATTCTAGCATTTAATGTAAATCACCTTACAGATGCGCGGTTTTTCGCTGCAGTTGGTGCTGCATTTATTTTTTTTGATGGAAATGAACCACCTTCCAAATGGATAGAATATTTTTCTATGATGGAATGGATAGAGGGGAGCAATTTTGGATTTTCATTTGATTATTTACCAGACGAAATGACACTTTCTGAACTATCAGAAAATGGAATTAAATTCATTCTTTTGCCTTCCGAATCTCTTATCAAGCCTTTAGACGGATTAACAGTGTTTTCGAGAGGATCCTCACCTTTTTCTTCTAATATATTGATACAAAACATGAATGAGGTCATTACGCAAAATGAAATGTATTGGCAAATTATATCTGAAAAAATTTCAACTCAAGATTTTGACCAATTGAAAAGCCTTCCTAATGTCGGATTAGCATTTGAAGGCACTCCTGAAAGTTTAGTGGGTGTCAAAGACTTTGATACTCTTGACCAAATCATTGAGAATTGGCAATTTTGAGTAGGTTTGGTAAAATTTACAGGCTATCTTTTGTCTCCTAAACCTTTCAATCCTTTTTTGATATCCTCATTTGTAGGGTCTAAAGCCAAAGCTTTTCTGTAATATTCTATGGCCATTGGTTTATTTCCTTCTTTATAGGAGATAAAGCCTAAGTTATTGTAGGCATTTAGCAGTTGACCCCTATATTTATTAGGATCGGGATTGATGCCAAGCAAACGGTTAAATTGTTGCTTTGCGCTGTTATAATCATCTCTTTCCATAGCAATAGATGACAAATAATTAAGTGCTACAACGAAGTCACGGGTGTGCTTAGTGCTATCAGCTTTTGTCAAAAATTGCTCGTAAAAAGGTGCCGCTAGACCTAGTTTTTTGTCGGGATCCAATTTATTGGCTACCTCCGCTCTTTTTACATAACCAGGCGCCCACGTTGGATTCATGTCTATCATTTTTATGTAGGCAGTATCTGCTTCTTTGTATTTATCCAATGCTAGATAAGCATTTCCAATATAGAAATAATCTGTCGCCGATGCCTTGGATTTTGAAATTTTCTTCTTATATGCGTCTAGGGCCCCTTGTTGGTTTCCAAGTTCTCTGTATAAATCGGCAATTTTACCGTAATATTCGATCTTAGAAGGATCCATTTCCAATGCATTGTTATACGCATCAACTGCAACGGATTCTTTTTTAACTTTCATAGCACTTTGGGCATAATTCTCATAATCAAATGCATAAATATTGGATTTATCTACATATTTGAAAAAGCTCTCTGATGCATTAAAAGCATCTTGATAATTTCCCTTTTCCAAATTAGCCCAAGCAATCCAACGATACATGGTAGGGTTATTAGGCGATAGTTCCATCACCTTTTTTGCTTCCGCCAAGCCATTATCATAGTCTTTTGCGTTATAAATCAAATACTTAACCAATCTGATACGAGCATCCACATCATTTTCTTGTAGTGAAACGTATTTCTTCAACATCAATGGGACTTTGTCATATTGCTTGTCCTTTTGATAAAGATCCACCAATTCTTTGTATGCGGGTGCATAATTCGGATCTAACAAAATGCATTGCTCCATAGATTTTATTGCTTCCTCGTAAGCTTTTGCTCTGCTAAATACTTTTGCTCTTTTGAAATAATGGGTCGGATTGTTTTTATCCTTTTCGATGGCTCTTTCATAAGCACTTACGGCTGGTCCTCCTTCACTATTCTCCAAATAAGCATCCCCAAGGGTAGAATAAATGTTGGGATCATTTATATTGAGATTTCTAGCTTGCTCAAGATATCCAATGGCAGCTTTTGCGTCCTTTTTTTCTTGATCTAAATGCGCCACACCTAGTTCGTAGAAAATATTGGCATCCTTCGATTTAGAAACTTTTATAGCTTTGTCAAAATTAACTTTAGCCTCAATCGGATTATTTTTCATCAAAGCATATTTGCCGAGACCCACATAGTTCAAACCAGCTTTGTTGTTTTCAGCCACGCCTTTTTCATATGCCCATTTGGCAGAATCTGGTTTCTCCGTTTTTAAATATACTTCACCCAAATAAAAATAAGCTTCGGGATCAGTTGCTTTCACGGCGATAAGCTGTTTAAATATTTTCTTTGCTGCTCCAAAAGATTCCTTTTCCAAAAGATTTTTCCCTTCTTTTAGTGATTGACCAAATACGAATGGACCACTTAATAATAAGAGGGATAAAATGCAAATTTGTTGTAAATATTTCATTGTATGTATTTTAAACTTTAGACGCTTTAAGACCTGAAAAATTGTTATAAAATCGTTAATAATTTAATAATAAAGGATTAAATTATTTAGTATAACCAATAGATCAATATATTATTTGGCAATTATAAATAAATCAAACAAAAAACAAAACAATAATTCGTCTATATACTTGATCTAAACTGTCAATTAATTTCATTTATAAATGCGAAAATAGAAAAAATGAATGTAAAAGGATGATACCTCAGATACATAATTTTTATTCTAATATCAATCAACGTTTGATTATGATCTCGCGACCTGGTGGATATAGCGGCATTAAGCCAGCTTTCAATATGATTCTTTGGCCTATTTCACCCGCTATAAAAGAGGCGAAACCTGAACCAGCATCCCCGAGTTGTTTTCTATTAATTACCCACATTTGTCTAGACAGTTTATAGGTGCTATCGATCAAATGTTCTTGTGAAGGATCCGCACAAATAATATTTGTCCTATTTGAATCTGATTTTATTTTTATGAATTTTATTTTTCGCATGACGTTTGCTTGTTCGGTCACGGACAAATTGCTCAGCCATGCCGTTCCAATGACGCCAATACCTCCAGTTTTATTGGTTATATAATTGATAACTTCTTCGTTTGAATTCAATGCCCTAGCCTGCCCTGTTAATTTTGTTGGAGACAATTCTTTTATAACAAAATTGATATTGCTACTGCCATTATTGTCAAATACAACGGGCGTATTGTTGTTTTTTTCAGAAAATAAATCTTTTACCTGAGCAATTGAAAGGCAACTATCTTTATATTGAATATTGGCAATTAGCGCCACTGCATCTGCGCCAAATAGCGTCTCTATGGGATATAAGTTTTGCGCTTTAAATTGCATTTTTTCGAACTCTTTTAATTTTCTCAAAGAAACTATGGTTGCAATTTTGTGCTGATTGAAAGAGTCAAAAAGTTGGCTTTCAGGGAGGTAGATTGTTTGGGTTTTATATCTGCCATTGCTGTTATTCTCAAAAACTTGAAATGCAGGCTCTAATAAAGGCTTTAGATTTTCATCTACCCCAATTCTCAAATCACCTTTGTAGTAATCAGCTTTATCTGAATCAGAACAGCCAGTGAAATAAAGACTGGCGGATATTATAATGGCCATTTGGCTGAATCCAAAGGCAGTCGGAGTTTTGATTTTTTAACTTAATACCTGTCCCAAGCATCTGGTAATAATTTCAAAATATGAATCAATGAATGATAAAACAAATAATCAACCAAGTGGTTGTTTCGCTGGCCTTTTTACTATTGTATTTTTATATGAAATATTAAACTAAATTTGTAAAAATTTTAAAATGAGATATTTGATTGTAATATTATTAAGCTTCCAATTTTCTTTATTAACTTTTGCTCAAACCGATACCACTTTTGTCGATTTGAATTACAACAAGAAAGAGGTCTATATCAAGATGAGGGATGGCGTTCGCCTTTATACCTCTATTTACACACCAAAAGATGCTTCTAAAAGATATGCGATCATGATTAACCGAACCCCATATTGCGTGTGTCCATATGGGGATAGCCTAAAAAAAGAAAGTCTGGGTCCATCTGAGATGATGATGAAAGAAAAATACATATTTGTGTATCAAGATGTTCGTGGGAGATACATGTCTGAGGGTGAATTTTTGGATGTAAGGCCTTATGATCCTAAAAAAAGTCCCAAGCAAATAGATGAAAGTTCTGATACTTATGATACTGTCGATTGGTTGATAAAAAACATTGAAAACAACAACGGAAATGTTGGTATTTGGGGAATATCTTACCCTGGATTTTACGCATCAATGGGTGCTATAGATGCCCATCCTGCGGTCAAAGCAGTATCTCCTCAAGCTCCAGTAAGCAATTGGTTTTTAGGAGATGATTTTCACCACAATGGGGCCTTCTTTTTGAGTGATGCCTTTAATTTTTATTCATTTTTCGGTCAACCAAGACCAGTGCCCACCCCGAAACATGCGCAAGGATTTCAAATGCCCACTCCAGATGGGTATGACTTTTATCTAAAGGCTGGACCAATTAAGAATCTGAATAAAAATTATTTCAAAGGAAAGCTAGCGTTTTGGAATGATCTCATGAAGCACCCGAATTATGATACTTTTTGGCAAAAGCGAGATGTTAGACAACATTTAAGCCATATAAAACCAGCTACGATGGTAGTGGGTGGTTTTTTTGATGCTGAAGATTGCTATGGGGCTTTGGAGACCTACAAATCCATCGAAAAGAAATCACCTAATTCAAAAAATACATTGGTGATGGGTCCTTGGTTTCACGGAGGTTGGGCTAGAGTGGATGGCTCTTCTTTTGGAGATATCGTGTTTGGATCTAAAACCTCTGAATACTATCGGAATGAAGTTGAAGCGCCATTCTTTTCTCATTATTTGTATGGAAAAGGCAATGATCCTAGGCCAGAATCCTTAGTTTTCGATATAGGCGCGGACGCTTGGCATAAATTTGAAAAGTGGCCACCCGCAAATATGAAGCTAACAAACTATAATTTATCAGCAAATGGAACTTTGAGCACTCTCGATCAGATCGATAATACCTTTTCGAGTTATGTATCTGATCCCAATAACCCTGTCCCACATAAGGACGGAATCAACCATAGGACCACTAGAGAATATATGATAGACGATCAACGGTTCGCCAGTAGACGCCCCGATGTCGTGATGTATGAAATGGAAATCGAAACCGAGCCATTGCAATTGGCTGGCCCCATTTATGCTGAATTGTACGTCTCAACGAATGCTACAGACGCCGATTTTATCGTAAAAATAATCGATGTATATCCCGATTCAACCAAAGAATATCAACACCAGGGTAAAACGGTAAAAATCGGAGGCTATCAGATGCTGGTAAGAGGTGAAGTAATGCGAGCAAAATATAGAGAATCCTTTGAGAATCCCACACCCTTAAAGAAGGACAAAATAGAAAAAGTGCGATTTTATATACCCGATGTCGCTCATACATTCCGTCCAGGCCACAAATTGATGATACAAATCCAAAGCAGTTGGTTCCCTCTTGTTGATCGCAATCCACAGAAATTTTGCAATATATACGAAGCCACAGAAGCTGACTTCCAACAAGCACTTATAAGAATCCACGAAGGTGGAAAAACGGCATCAAGGATAGAACTGCCTGTGGTGAGGTGATTGGTCAAATAGCTAAAAACAGAAGTTGGGTTTTAGTGCTTTTTCTCAATTTTAATATTCAATTTTTTTTATTATTTCTTTGAGCATTAACGGTACAATTAATTTGTGAAATGGTCTAACTGGCAAAAAATATAGTCGTCCAAACCAATTATTAAATTTTACTGTTGTTGAAAGTATTAATTTTTTTTCATTTCTGCTTTCATTTTGTTTGTCAATAAACAAAGACACTCTAAAATTCAAATGTTTGTCGTCTTCTCCCAAAATAATTTCGTCATCTGTTTTATCAAACACTTTAAAAAGTCCAATTTGTTCACCTTTTTCATACTTAAAATTATCTAACATTTTTTGTTTGTCAGCTACGTTTCTTGAGGTTTTTAACCCGAAAGGTCGAACCAAAATGTTTCTAAATGCTAACAATTTATCAACCCATTTTGGTCCACTTTCAAAAAAATATTTTCCAATTTCTGTGGAACCAATATTTCCGTTTTTATCAACAAAATTTCCTTGAAAACTGTCAACATAATCAAATTGATTTTCGACGGTTTTCAATATAGATTTAACAGGAAGTACCGAATTTATAATTTTCAATTTCAGATTGTTTTTTATTCGTCAAATGCCTTTCAATAATTACCATTACAGTATATCAAAACTTCTGCACCCTCCTGCGATAGGGATGTGGAGGGCATCCAAAGGATGGTCTCGCCCAGCTTGGGCGAGACGAAACCCCAAAACAGCCCGGTGCCACAGAGTGGCAATCGCCCTAAAAAAAAGATTAGTCCATGAGGATTCCTCCTGTTTCGATCAAATGGTCTGCGATGCGGCGTCTGGCACTGATTGAGTCAAATGGCTCGGTAGTAGTAAATCGCTTTAGGCCCATTTGCATGATTTTCATCATGTCTCCGCTGGCAAAATAGTTGATGGCTTCTCGTCCGCTTTTGGCAAGGTCCTCGATACTGGAATAAGTATAGACTTTCACGCAATCCGTGCTGATGGATTTTATATGGGCGGGGGCATCTGATTGGAGGATCTGTTGGGCTCTTTCTAGGGAGCTTTCAGCGGTGTAAAGTCCGATCAACATATCGGCAACATCCATCATCACCTCTTGCTCGTTTTCGATTTCGGTGGTATATTTCTGTACTGCGGCTCCAGCGACCATAAGGATGGCCTTTTTGGCATTCGCAATGTATTTCTTTTCATTGTGGAATGTGTCGTCAGGGTTTGGGGTATCAAATCCTGCAAAACTGGTAAGTTCTTTTTGGACTGCAAGTGCTGGTGTCATGATGTCAATCGTGCCCTTAAGCGCCTTTTTGAGCAACATGCCGACCAAAAGGAGTCGATTGATCTCGTTGGTTCCTTCAAAAATTCTATTAATACGAGCATCTCTATAAGCTCTAGCGGCTGGATACTCTTCGCTGAATCCGCTACCGCCATGGATTTGAACGTTTTCATCCACTACATAATCAAGCGTCTCGGAGCCATGCACTTTGAGGATGGCGCATTCAATCGCATATTCTTCTGCAGCTTCAAGTTTGGCTTGAGGTTTGGATTTGCCCGCGGCTACGAGTTCAGATATTTTATTGGTAATGAGTCCAGATGTTTTATAAGTAGCTGATTCACAGGCGAATGTCCTAATGGCCATTTCTGCCAACTTGTGTTTGATGGCACCAAAATTGGCGATGGATTGTCCAAATTGGTGTCTGTCGATCGCATAATGTGTGGCCACTTCAAGGACAGCTTTACAACCTCCCATGACCAACGCGCACAACTTGTATCTACCGATATTCAGTACGTTGAAGGCTATTTTGTGACCTTTGCCGATTTCGCCAAGGACATTCTCTTTGGGTATTTTGACATTATTAAAAAATACTTGTCTGGTGGATGAGCCCTTGATTCCAAGCTTTTCTTCTTCAGGACCTAGGGTCAATCCTTCGGTGTCTTTGTCCACGATAAATCCTGTAAAATCTTTGCCGTCAATCTTAGCGAAGACGATGAACATATCCGCAAAACCACCGTTGGTGATCCACATTTTCTGTCCATTTATGATATAATGAGTGCCATCAGGAGATAGATCTGCACGAGTTTTTGCAGCAAGGGCGTCAGATCCACTATCGGGCTCTGTCAAACAATAAGCAGCTTTTATATGGCCACTTGCAAGACCTGGCAAATATTTGGTTTTCTGGGCTTCTGTCCCAAAATATAATATCGGCAATGTACCTATCCCGCTATGAGCAGCAACAGAAACACTAAAAGAATTTGTTTTCCCCAGATTCTCAGCAATTACCGTTTCGGTGTTAAAATCAAGCCCAAGTCCACCATACTCTTCGGGAATACCAGCTCCCAAAACCCCCAATTCACCCGCTTCTTCCATCAACTTTGGTGTAAGGCCTGGTTCTTGTTTGTCTATCTTTTGAATATTGGGCAAAATTCTGTTTTTGACAAAATCCTCTATGGCACTTTTGAAAAGAATTTGGTCCTCAGTTAAATCTTCTGGGGTATAGATATCGGCAAAATTCATCGAGTTTACTAAAAACTCACCTCCTTTCAAATTGGTTAAATTGGTACTCATAATTTATATTTTTATAAAACAAACGATTGGTTTAATCTAATCTTTTAAGTAATCTTTTCATGGTGTTTTTCAAGTATTGGTCCGTATTGAACAATCTACAAAGCATCAGCGATCCTTCGATTTCAGCCACGGCTCTTTCAGCCAACTCTTCAGACTCTTCCAGTGGGTGGACGGTGTGATAAATGGTCTTTACAGCGTGAAAAAAATCAAGGAAAAAATACCGAATAATCTCTGCAAACTCGGGACTCATCACGGCGGACTCGACGCCGATATTGCCAATAAAAGTTCCATCTTCTTTGTACAAAAAAACGTGAGAAGCACTTTCAAAAAGCTTTGACATGCGCTCTTTTGGGCTCCATTGGTCATTGTAAGCGTGAGAAAACACATTTGACTTGAAATAGTCGTGCACCGAGATGATTACCTTTTTCATCAAGTCCTCTTTAGAGGTAAAATAGTGATAAAGGCTACCCTTCAAAAGCCCTGAAGATTTAGCGATTTCAGCCATAGAGGTATTGAAGTAGCTTTGCTTCCTAAAAAGCTTTAATGCGCTCTTTATAATTTGCTGTTCATCTGTCTTTACCAGTGGCATTGAAAACTATTTTCACCAAAGGTAATAACATTTTCTAAAACAAACGATTGTTTGGTAAATATTTTTTATTTTAACAATCTTGGACGATAAAAAATCCATCACTGCCTAATTTTTGATACAGAGGCATTAGGATTCTGCCATCCATAGGGGATAGAACCTTGCCCCTTTTGTCATCGGCTAGGTGTTCGGATTTTTTGATGGGTTGAAAATTAGTGTAGCCTGGTTTCATAACGAATTCATCTGCGCTCGTTATGGGATGGTGGTACACGACCTTTGTAACTTTTGGCAAGTTGGTTGAATACTCGCTCAGGATGTTATCATGTTGGTTCTCTACGTCGCTGGATTTTACACTACCGACAGCTTTCATGCACGATACAATGGCTGCAATGGCACGATTGATGGACAATGCTTCAGCGTGCTGTCCTGATTCAAAACAAATGGAGATTGTTTTTACGCCTAAATTTTTAGTATTAAAGAAATGAAGTGTAGTACCCGAAACGCCTTCTAGAAGCCCACGTACAACGGGTGCTGTAATAGCTTGTGCCACTTGGATGCTTTCGGGGTCCTCTGGTGTAATGGAATAGATCCCTCCGTACGCAGATGTTGTATGAAGGTCAAGGAAAACCAAAAGCTCTGGTTGGTAGGCCTGGATTTCCATATTTACAGCCACCCAAAGTTCTTTAACTTCTTGATCCTCAGGATCCAAATCCTTTTCTGGGGTGTGGAATATTCGATCTAGGTTTTGGTAGTTCCACTGTCGATTTATGTCTTTAACTAGAAATCTCACATCCTTTTTGCTGGCTTTAACGTTGCCGACCATGCCTACAAATCTCCCATTAAATTCAAATTCTGGATTGGTGATAGGTTCTACCTCTAACATCATTTGCATCAATTCGATGGCTTTGATACCAGCATGTTCATTACCATGCATTCCTGCCACACACAAAAATAGAGGACCTTTATTTTTACCAGTAAACTCTGCAATTTTTCTTTTTAGTTTCATTTAAATTAAATATTAATTTGTCAAATAACATATTTTTTATCTCGCCAACTCCATAAATAAAGAGAAGCTACTGTTTTATGAGGAGCCCAATTTTCGGCATAGGCCATTAATTGATTTTTTTGTTCTTTCAAGGTTAATTCCTCAAGACTTAGGAGTTTTACTCCACTTTGAAGTATGGCCAAATCATTTATCGGGAAAACATCGGGTCTGTGTAGGTTAAATATCAATAACATTTGGACAGTCCATTCACCGACTCCTTTGATTTTAGTTAGCTCACTGATGATTTCTTCGTCTTTCATGCTATGCATGTCATCACCGATGGTTTTATTTTGTGAAAAATATTCGCCAATGCTTCTTAGGTAATTCATTTTTTGATTTGAAATTCCTGAGTTTTTATAGTCGATTTCTGACATATCCATCAAAATGCTTGTAAGAGGCATGTTTTGAGGAATGTTTGCAAAAAACTTTTTCTTTATTGCACTGGCAGAAGCCGTAGATAATTGCTGGCCAATAATGGCATTAACCAATTCTTCGAGTATTGGCATCGAGCTTGGTTTTATGTCAGGAGAATGTAGATTTTGCACCAAATTTGATATAATCGGGTCTTTTTCTAAAAAAGACTTCGCCACTTCAAAATTTAATTGGTACATTTTAGGATCTTGATAAATAAATGTTTGTTCTCAATTGATACCTTTGCTAAAATTGTAAATTTAAAAGAAAAATATCATTAAAAGGTTATTTTGCCTGTTTTGAATGATTAAAAAAGCTAAAAATTATGTACAAATTTTGTTGGTCTATATGTTTGAGCGCAGCTTTGTCTTTCTTGATTCAACTGGAATCAAATGGTCAATCTTTTGAAAAAATAGACCCATTGATCCATCAGATTTTGGAGACTCAACACGAGTGTGATTTCTTTGTAATTTTAAAAAACAAAAACCCTCAGGATTTACAAACAAACATGTTTTGGACCAAGGAACAAAAGGCAACTTATGTTTATGACTGGTTGGTTGCTAATGCCAAATTATCTCAGGCTTCCATCATTGATTTTTGTAATGAAAGAAATATCAAATTCAAATCCTTCTTTCTAATCAACGGAATTCTAGTAAAAGGCGATGCCAAATTATTGGATGCGATGAGTCAAAGGTCAGATGTCCTATCCATCAGATATAACGTCAAAAGCTCATTGGAATTTGGCCAAGATCCCTGGGATGAAAACGCTTTGGACCTGCGAAGTGATCCTACATGGGGCATTATAAAAATAGGTGCTAATACAGCCTGGGCTCAAGGATATAAAGGCAAGGGCGTGACCATAGGTGGCGCAGATACAGGCATCGAATGGACGCATCCAGCCATCCAGCCCAATTATAGAGGATACGATCAAAACACGAATCTGGCCAATCACTCCTACAATTGGCACGATGCCATTCATGAAATCCATCCATTAAACCATCCAAATTCAAACAATCCTTGTGGATTATCGACCAAATCTCCATGTGATGATAATAACCATGGCACCCATACCGTAGGAACATTTTCTGGGCTCGAAGGAGACCAAAACCTTATCGGAGTAGCTCCTGAATCGAAATGGATAGGATGCCGAAACATGGAGCGAGGATATGGCTCTATGGCGAGCTATATTGAATGTTTTGAGTTTTTTATGGCACCGACTGACACCAACAATTTGAATCCAAAGCCCTATTTGGCTCCTCACGTAATCAACAATAGCTGGAGTTGCCCCGAGATCGAGGGATGTAATTTGACCAACTTTCAGACTATGACAGAGGTCATAAATCGCTTAAAACAAACTGGTATCGTAGTGGTGGTTTCAGCGGGGAATGATGGAGGGCAATGTGGAAGCATTAATACCGTCCCTGCAATGGTCGAAAACGCATTCAGTGTTGGGGCGATAAAGCAAAATGATACCATCGCTTCCTTTAGTAGTTGGGGGCCGATTTTGATTGATGGTTCCAATCGCATCAAGCCCAATATTGCCGCCCCTGGTGTAGGAGTTCGATCATGTATCAGAAATAATGGATATGCCAATTTCAATGGAACGAGCATGGCTGGGCCACATGTAGCAGGAGCTGTGGCATTGCTTATTTCATCAAATATAAAACTAAGTGGTCGAGTAGAATTGATCGAAGAGATATTGGAAAAATCTGCTAGACCCATGTTTCACCCATCCTATTCGTGCAGCATATCTTCGGGCGCTATTATCCCCAATCCTATATATGGATACGGAATATTGGACATAGAAAAAGCCATCCAGATGGCTAAAAGCATTGATTTAAGCAATAGCCCAGAAGCTTCGATTGTTAATATTTTCCCCAATCCAACTAGTGATTATGTAGAAGTTCTTACAAGGTGGTTTGGTGGTGAAACGAATTTTGAAATTTTCAGCATTGATGGCAAGCGAGTATTGTCGAATAGGTTTGAGATAAACAACTATCAAATCAGCACTTTAGACTTGCGTGGGCTGGCATCAGGAACGTATATCATAAAGGTTTATAATGAAAAATCAACTTTTTATAACAAGCTGATAAAAATATAAATTTGTGAAAAAAACGTTAAACAGCAAAGCTTTCGCCACAAGCACAAGCCCTTGCTGCATTCGGATTGTTAAAAATAAAGCCTTTGCCATCCAATCCACTTGAAAACTCTAGGGTTGTATTGCACAAGTAAAGAAAACTTTTTAAATCAGTTACGACTTTGATATCATTGTCAAGGAATTCTTGATCGTTTGGTTTTAAATCATTGTCAAAATCTAGCTTATAAGTAAGCCCGCTGCAGCCTCCGCTGGTTACCGATACCCTGACAAAATATTTCGAATCAAGGTTTTGGGCTTTCATTATCTCGCCGAGTTTTGTCTTCGCTGAATCTGCTACGAAAATCATCTTCACTAAATTTTTTGTTATAACAAAATTGATACTCGATTAGTTCGGTTTGATTTAGAATGTAATTGAGGAGAATTAGAACACATTGTTCTTCGAAGTAGTTTTTATGTTCATGAAAAAGGATTTTCAATAAGAATAAACCAGTAAGTTGTTGCTCTTTTCAGGAGCAGTCTTCAATTTTTTTTGAAATATCTTAAAAAAATAAATGGTAAGCAGAAACTGGCTATAGCCATAAACGGCATCTTCTATGGGAATGGTGATCATCCGAATTCCTAAAAATTCATCGGGATTGTAATTCACTATCGGGGAGCTTAGCCCCGTACCTGTAAGGATCCCATTCACCGGAAAAAAACCCAGCACCAAGACCGAAAACGTTAAAGATGCCTGGCCGATCCATTCGACTTTTACTACAAAATGCAAATA
Organism: Saprospiraceae bacterium; assembly: GCA_016718505.1. Taxonomy (GTDB): domain Bacteria; phylum Bacteroidota; class Bacteroidia; order Chitinophagales; family Saprospiraceae; genus JADKKF01. Next base: position 255,464 of record JADKDE010000001.1, read on the forward strand.
TATCAATGTTGCGATGGTGATTAAGGCAGTTACAAAAGTATATAATCTGTCCGGATACAATAAAGCCACGACCCCACAAACGATTACGCTTACGAAAACGATAAGATTATTAAAAGCACTGGCCCAGCTCCAATCAAAGAATTTATCAATGCAATAATAAGTAAAAACGCATGAGAATGGGATGCAGTAAAAAAAAAGCCATTCTTCTATGGGCAATCCCTCCAATGTTAAGCCGGTAGTATAATCCAAATTGAACCACCAGACACCCACTTTCGTAAACCAAATATCCCAAGCAATAAATACGGAAGCTACCACTGTACAAGCCACAAAAAATGCCTTAAAATGCTTGTAGAATTGAATCCTGCGGTCAAAAGAGGCAATAAAACAAACGATGACCGTAAAAAAATCAATTAGTAAATAAGTTCCGTGCTGCAACATTGGTTTTTATTAAAAAAACATTTTAAAATATTTGACCGGGACCCATAAAAAGCCGAAACATTCTCCTTCCTCTTTGCCCAAATGCTTGTGGTGTTGTTTGTGTGCCCTTCTGATGGCTTGTAGATAGGGATTTTCTGTGTTTTTTAGAAAGTTAATCCTTTGATGGATAAAAATATCATGAACAAAAAAATACGCCATTCCGTAAAACGTGATCCCCAATCCGATGAAAAATTGAAAATTAAAGCCCTTTTGCGCACCTAAAAACATCAAAGTGATGGCAGGAAGTGCGAATATGAAAAAGAACCAATCATTTCTCTCGAAAGGTCCTTCGTTGCTGTGATCGTGATGGTCTCTGTGAAGCACCCATAGAAATCCATGCATAACGTACTTGTGTATGACCCATGTTGCGCCTTCCATAAGTATAAAAGTGGTGAGTACAATGATCAAATTCATATATTTTTCTTTAAATAATTTTTAGACACATTTGCTTCAAAGCAGCAGAACTTACTTTGTTCAAATTGTTTTTTATGAATAATTTATCGGCATCAATATGGCTGTTATATCCTAGAAATGAGGGGCAATTTTTTTGGATGGACAACCTAATAAATCGAAGTTCGACATTTTCTGGTTCTGACTTTATTGCCTTTTCGATATTTTTTTTTCCTTTGCTGAATGTACTGAGTTTTGAGATGGGGTTAGATGTGTATTTTGCCCAAATGGTTTGAAATGCGCCCAGATATCCCAAATAAGTGGTATTCGATGTATTTTTAGAAAGCTCCTCAATCATACTTTTACACAAGGTTTCATTGGAAACTGCCTCATCGTAATTGGTCCGAATATATTCTAAATCAACGACAGGAATTTTATCCGTATTTGAAATATAAAATGTAGCAACCAATACGAAAACTAACTTAATCATAAGATCGCCATTTTGTATTGAACATAAGAACTCATCGCTAGAGAAAGTTTTTGACCGTTGGGAATCCTAATTCTTTCGTTCATGATTCGCTCGGCTGATATCTTTCTTATTTTATTGAATAATGACAAATAATATTTATAAGCCAAATACACTCCGAACCTTGACGATACGGGCAATTGTTTAATTCCCGCCAATGATTCTTTGAATTCTACTGCTATTTCCTCTTCGATTTTACTTTTAACTTCGTTGTTGAATACATTCATCTCTATGGAAGGAAAATATGTACGTCCTAAAACATGAAAATCGTCTTTCAGATCTCTCAAGAAATTCACCTTTTGGAATGCCGAGCCTAGCTTCATCGCGTATGGTTTTAGGTGTTCGTATTGAACTTTATTGCCACTCACGAAGACTTGCAAACACATCAACCCAACCACTTCAGCGGATCCCAATATATATTCTTGATACAATTCAGAATTGTACTCAACTTTTTGCAAATCCATCTCCATACTATGCAAAAACTGTTTGATCAGTGCGCGGTCAATTTGATAGGTTCTCACCGTTTCCTGAAATGATTGAAGGATTGGATTCAGCGAAATCCCCTCCTCTATTGCTTGCCAAGTTTGCTCAGTAAATCGCCTCAGAAGAGCTTCCTTATCATAGTCATGGAAACTGTCCACTATCTCGTCTGCCAGCCTCACAAAGCCGTAAATTGCGTAAATTGAATGCCTAATGGCGGGTTTTAAAGCTAAGATCCCCAAAGAAAAGCTAGTGCTATACTTTTTGGTCGTAGCTATACTTACCTGATACGAGAGTTCATCAAACAGTTTTTTCATTCAAGTTTTTGATTTTGTCGTTATTGATTCGGTTTATATTATTTATTTCATTTCTAATTTGTTGACTTCCGTGGCTACGATCTTCCCTGAAATAATCGAAGGAGGAACCCCAGGTCCTGGCACCGTAAGCTGACCCGTATAAAACAAATTTTTGATTTTCTTATTCCTGATAGAAGGTTTCAAGACTGCCGTTTGATTGAGAGTATTCGCCAAACCATAGGCATTTCCTTTATAAGCATTATAATCATTAATAAAATCTTTCACACAATAGCTCCGCTTGTAGTCTAGGTATTCCAATAGATTTTTTTCGCCAGTGTGCTTCTCCAATCTTTTTATCATTTCCAAAAAATATTTCTCTCGAATACTCTCTTCATCGCTTAATCCTGTAGCAATGGGCATCAATAAAAAAAGATTTTCATGACCTTGGGGCGCAACATTCGGATCTGTCTTGGAAGGACAGCATGCGTAAAACAGGGGCTTTTCGGGCCAGTTTTTGTCCTCATAAATACTATGCACGTGGGCATCGAGGTCATTTTCGAAAAATAAAGTATGATGCAATAGGTTTGGTATTTTTTTATTAAACCCTAAATAATAGATGAGGCAAGATGGGGCAAATGTTCGACTTTCCCAATACTTCTCCGTATAATTTTTTTGATTTCCATCGAGTAATGTCTCGCTGTGATGGTAATCAGATGAAGCAATTATGGCATCAAAATCCATCTTCACACCGTTGACCACTAAGGCATTGGCTATATTATTTTCTGTGACTATTTTTTCAACCGAATGATTGAAATGAAATTGTACGCCTTGGTTTTCCGCGACTTTTTGCATGGCCAAAATCAACTGATAAAAGCCACCCATCGGATACCATGTCCCTAGTGCATATCCTCCATAGTTCATCAAACTATAAAGGGCTGGGATATTTTGTGGCGCAGCACCCAAAAATATAACAGGAAATTCCATCAAAGCCCTGAGTTTTGGATGCGTAAAATATTTGCTTACATATGATCTAAAATTAGTCAACAAATCCAATTTAATAGCACTTTTGGCTATTTTAAACGAAAAAAATTCCGTCCAGCTAAAGCATGGCTTGTTCACAAAATCTTGCATCCCCACTTCGTATTTATACTTGGCTGTTTGCATGAATTTATCCAAATTATGAGCGGCACCCTTTTCTACACTTTCAAAAAGATGTTTCAATTCGAGGTAATTCTTTGGGATGGAAAGATTGCCATCGCCAAAAACCATTTCGAACTGAGGATCTAGTGATATCAATTCATAAAAATCAGCGACTCTGTATCCAAAATCTTGAAAAAACTGATCAATAATATCGGGCATCCAATACCAACTGGGCCCCATATCAAAAGTATATCCGTTTTCGGTAGTATATTGTCTGGCGCGACCACCTGGCTGTGCATGTTTTTCAAAAACGTGGACAATGTTTCCGTCTTTGGCGGCATACGCAGCCGCTGATAATCCCGAAATTCCCGCTCCTATAATCGCTATTCTTTTATTCATGATTTAATTGTGTGTAGGTAGAAATTCGCTGGTAACTGCATTTAACAATTCAGAGCTATCAATATTTTTGTTAAATATGGGCTTATGAAAATGCTCCAATTTATTGAGCAAATGGATTAATTGCATTTTTTCGTTATAAGTCAAATTTCCAGCTACCAACCGAGTTGCTTGTCGAATTTTGCCCATTTGCTGATCCAGTATTTTCTTCCCTACCTCATTTATAGTGATGATCTTGCTTCGTTTGTCAAGCACGGAATCAGCTTGCTCTATCCAACCCTGAGCCAGAAGCCTATTGATAATCTGCATTCCCGTTGGCTTATCTTGAATATTTCTTTTGATGAGTTCCATTTTGTTCATCGCTCCGAATGCTTTGAGGTTTATAAGATAAATAAACTCCTCTTGCGTTGAAAAACTAGAACCATGGATGGCCGATTTAGAATAGTTCTTTGCATATCTGTTAAGGTGAACGAATAGTGTGTTGATGGCACTTTCTGGACTCCTTCCATTTTCCTTTCCTTCCCAATATGGTTCACCCTCAGAGTCACTAGGTGAAAAATTAGCCACTACCCAATGTTGGAAGCCTTCGATATCAGGGGTGTAATCTTGATTTTCTGATTCAAATTTTTCTAGAAGCCCAATAGTATCTCTTAGTAATTTATTGTCCATGAATTAATATCATATTATATTTAAAACACAATATATAGGACATAAATATACTATTAATTGTTTAATTAAGTATATAATAATACCATATAATACCTTTTTCAAAAGTGAAGCGACAATAATAGATATGCCAGAGCGTCCTCATTTTATGGGCAACTAATGATCTTTTTCATTTAGAAATAGCGCATTCTCCATAAATTTAAGCCCTATTTATTCTTCCTTTTCAGGATAAATATTAAAATGGAAAGTATATTTTACCATTAAAAAACTGGCAAAGATTAGGAAAGCTGATAATATCACAAAGCAATAAATAATGTTGTCATTTTTCCAAAAAAATGGCAATGAAAACAGCGCGATAAAGAAAATTCGAAGTAGGATATTCACCAAAAAGAAAAAACTCGTAACCCGCCCAAATATATTATTAGGGACCATCTTGTACATAAATGTCCCACGTAAAATCCTCGTTCCGCTATTCGTAAGCCCTAGCAATAACCAAACCATAAGGACGACCGCTACCGATTTCGTGACACTCAATCCCAACAGACAAATGGCAAAAACAAATATCATCCAAAAAATTCCTTTTGGAATGGTGATGGCACCAAAAATCCTAATACAAATCCACCCCGAAATAAACGCACCAAGACTATATGCCATCTCCGCATTGGCATAAACTGTCGCCCCTTTTTGGAGAAAATTTTTGATATAGGGAGCCTCTAAATAAAATAATACAACGAGCGTAACCACAAATAAAGTAGAACCAGCAATCGCCACCATGGCTATACTAAAATTATCTCTCATGAAAACCCAGCCAGTATTGATTCGCTCTATCCAACTACTTTCGTCCGTTTTGTTTTCAAGCTTGTGAACGTAAGGGATCGTTAAAATTAAACCTAAGGATACAAAATACGTGCTGGCATCCAATAGAAAAATATCCCAAATATTCCACGCTTTTACTTCTAGTGGTATAATGAAATGATTTCCCAAAATCGACCATTGACCTTCCCATGATATTCCATCCAATAGCAGGGCGCATAATGCACCGCTCAGCATCGACGTTATCTGTTCTACGATTTCAATTTGGGCGTTAACTCGGGCATAATTTTCAGTAGAACTCACTTCCTGAAGGAATGCATAGAGATTGGGATAATGAATATTATAATTTAAAAAAGTAAATATAAAAACCAAAGAAATCCAACTGCTGGCCAATGAATGCGTATTATATCCAATCATGGCGATCGAAAAAATGGCCAATCCACAGATCAAATTTACTGCCAAAAAAATATTTTTTCGATTGTACCTATCGATTATAACCCCTGCATTTGGAGCCCAAAACAGGGACAAAATATTGGCTACCAAAAAACTCAAAGCAAAAAACTGCATATTGTTTTGCTTGGCAAAATACCAAGGAATTGCAATCATACTGATGCCTTGAGCGCAGCCCGAGATGGCATTGGCCAAAAATAATGTTATAATAGGTAGTCGATTTTTCAAATTTGGTATGGTATTTGAATATAACTTTATTTAATACATCGATGTTAAGAATATTTTAGTCATCGAAAGATTTAACGAGGTGATTCTTTTCATTCTTTTCGCTGCAAAAATAGTTTTTTAAGCGCAAGTATTTGTTAGGCCCTCTGGAAAGGTGTATAAATTATGTTATTGTTAAGTTAAAGGGAATTATATTTTTTCTAAAAAGTACTAATTTTCGTTCGAATTCATAAATATAAATTAAATGAACTTAAAAAAGTTTTTCTTGCCCGCTTTGTTAGGGTCTGCTACATTTTTGGCTGCCTACTGTTATCCCAGCAATAGAAATCCACAAGACAAGGAAAGTTGGATAATTAGGGCCGTTCTTCAGGTATTGAAAAGTTATCATTACGAGCCTCAATTGGTAGATGACCAACTTTCAAAAACTGTTTTTAAGGAATATATCGAAAAAATCGACAATGGCAAACGGTTCTTAATCCAACCAGAAATGGATCAACTACTTGCTTATCAAACCAAACTGGACGATGAAGCGACCAATGCGACGTTTCAATTTTTTAACCTTTCTAACGAATTGATAGAGAAAGCGGTTTTGAGGGTGAATAATTTCTATCCAAAACTTCTTGAAAAACCTTTTGATTTAGATAAAGATGATCTTTTTGAGACCAATCCAGATAAATTGACTTGGGCAAAATCTGAAAGCGATCTGAAAGATTATTGGAAGCAAATTTTCAAATTTGAAATAATGACCAAGGTTCTTGACAAGCAGAAAGCCCAAGATGTGGACAGCACCAATACCAAGAAAAAGACTTTTGTAGAATTGGAAAAGGAGGCGAGAGCTGAGGTTAAGAAAAATTATGATGAATATTTTAAGCGTCTTTCTCAATGGAGACGCCAAGATAGATTCAATGAGTATATCAACTCTATCGTTGTTCGCTTTGATCCACATAGTGAGTATTTGGACCCAAAAGAAAAACAAGACTTTAACCAAAGTATGTCTGGAGTATTGGAAGGCATAGGCGCGAGATTGCAGGTAGAAGGAGAGCTTACAAAGGTAGCTGAAGTAATACCTGGTGGGCCTGCATGGAAACAAAAACAACTTCAAGCCAACGATTATATCATAAAAGTAGCTCAGGAAGGACAAGAACCAAAGGATATACGAGGTATGCGCTTGGATGATGCCATTTTATTGATTAAGGGAAAGAAGGGCACAAAAGTTATCCTTACTGTAAAGAAAGTCGACGGTTCAATAAAAGAAATAGAAATCGTCCGAGATTTGGTCATATTGGATGAAAGCTTTGCTAAAAGTGCTATACTTAGCATTCCGAATTCTACGGACAATATTGGGTACATCAAATTGCCTAAGTTTTATGCTGACTTCGAAAGAGAAGGTGGTTCGAGTTGTGCCGTGGACGTAGCCAAAGAAATAGAAAAGCTTGGAAAGAATAATGTCAAAGGAATCATCCTTGATTTGCGCAATAACGGAGGAGGTTCTTTGAAAGACGTCGTCCAAATGTCTGGATTATTCATCGAAGATGGTCCCATCGTACAGGTAAAATCAAGGGATCAACAAGCATATGTCCTTAACGATCAGGATAGCAGAGTTCAATACAATGGGCCGCTAGTGGTATTGGTTAATCATTTTAGTGCCTCTGCATCAGAAATTCTGGCTGCAGCAATGCAAGATTATAAAAGAGCCATCATCGTTGGATCTACATCCACTTTTGGTAAAGGTACAGTACAGAGATTCGTGGACTTAAACCGTACAGTTCCGCAAAATGAAGCGTTGAGTGGCTTGGGAGATATCAAGATCACTACACAAAAATTCTTCCGGATAACAGGAGAAAGTACCCAGCTTAAAGGAGTCATTCCAGATATTATATTGCCAGACAATTTTAATTATATCAAGATTGGTGAAAAAGAATTTGACAATTCATTGGTGTGGAATAAAATAGATCCAGTTCAACAATACGACCAAAAGGTTTATAAATCAAAGGACCTCATGAAAATCAAAGAATTGTCGAAAGAAAGATTGGCTAAAAATGCATCTTTCCAATTGGTGGATGAAAACGCCAAACGAATCAAAAGCCAAAGAGACCTAACAAACTTTCCATTATCTTTGAAAAAGTACAAATCATTTGTAGAAACTAGGGATGCCAGCAACAAAAAGTTTGAAAATCTATTCAAGGAAAATAGAAATATCCAGGTAGCCAACATGAGGGACGATGTACTCACTATGGCTAACGATTCTTCCAAAATAGCTAGAAATGAAGCGTGGTTCGAATCTATAAAACGCGATATTCAACTTGAAGAAAGTATGTACATCATTAGAGATATGATACAAGAGCGGGTAAATTAAAAATTATATTAATTTTCGAGTTCGGCCAAAGCCTCAGATTTTCTGGGGCTTTTTTTATGGAATTTAGAGCCGTTTTTCGTCAATTAATATCAACAAGAATTATCTTAGGCCATTGCCAACTCTTTGACTTCATTCCAATGCGATGAACGAACTTACTCTACACTATATTTGGCTTCATCAATGCTTTGATTCTTCCGCTCTAAAAACCGTGGAGGGTGCATCCCTGAAAGTTATTCACCCTGGCACCTATAATCAAATAGATGGACCAGATTTCCTTTTTGCACATATATTATTGGATGGTGTGTCGTGGTATGGTCATATCGAATTGCATCTAAAAGCCAAAGATTGGGACCATCATGGACACTCCCAGCATCCACTCTATGCAAATCTTATTTTGCACGTTATTCTGGATCATTTTTCGGTTATCTCCTCTTTAGCGGAAAACAATGTTCACACCTTGATCTTATCGCCCTTAATCCTGGATAAAAATCTGAGTATCAATCCCAAACAAATTGAATCTTCTTTAAAAAAAAACACATTGCTCTGCGCTCCAATGAATGTCCTTCATCCTAATCCTCAAGGGCTACAATATTTTGAAGAATTAGGATCCCAACGGTTTTTGACCAAATCCATGACATTCCAAGAAACCTTGAAAACTGAAAAATATAATTGGGAAAAAACATGTCAAAACGAGATTATAAAAATTTTATGTGGAAAAGAGAACGGACTATTATTGATAAATATTATCTCTAAAATACCTGAGCTTCCAATCGTTAAACATCTTGCCTACCGCCACTATAGTCAAATCTTTGAATTTGTATTTGGAAATAATCCTATTTCAAATAATATGGTGGATGCAAAATCTTGGATCGTAATTGAGGCCATAAATAAAGCGCTTGAAGGTCAGAAGCTCTATCTCAATAAAAAGGGATCCTTTCCCTCCATGAGTATTTCAAGGAAAGTAAAATTGATTGCTTTTTTGTTGGGGTACAAAAATTTTAGCTTTGCAAATTTCTTAAATCATTGGAAAAATGGTGAATATCAAAAGTGGTTTCAAATGACTGTCAATCAAAAGGAAGATAGAATCAAACTATCAAAAGAAAAACTCGAGATCCTGCTCATCAATGTCTATTTTCCTTTGTTGCATAGATATTATGTCATTTACCATAATGAAAATATTGCTGTTTCTATATTTGATATCTTGAGAGAATTTCGTCCAGAGAAAAATCACAAAGTAACCACTATCGCCAAATTGGGGTATCTTTTCGCTAATGCTTTACAATCTCAAGGGGCAATCGAACTTATAAACAATTCATGCAATCTCCACAAATGCAATTATTGTTTTTTTTATAAAAAGTATTTATTTTTATAAATTAAGAATATTTCACTACACAAATTTTAAAATATTAGTTCTATGAAATATTATATTGCAAAATATCAAGTGTTCAAATTATTATAAAGCATCATATTTTAAATTTTAAATTTTATTTGAAAATCATAGCAGCGTATTTGGTATTTATATCGTTTTAATTATGTTGATAAATGATTTTCGAGCAAAAGACTATGGGGTTTGGCAACGGTCAGATCCCATTTCTATTTTTAGCACCTACTGTTTCAAACCAAAATTACAAAGTTCTCTTTTTTACAATATTCTTCTCCCCTCCAAATAGGCTTCAATTATGATAATTCGAGCTGGGTCAACTTATTTTCTCTTCCTTAAAATTAAAAATTCCCCCGACTGTTAAATAATCCCCAGCAACCATTTTCTTACAATAAATAAGAATCTTTGGGCGTTTTATGTCGGAAGCAATTTATAAAAATAATATCTAAAAACTGAGTATGAATAAAACAACTACAATAAAATTTTACAAAGAAGAATTGCCACTTCTTTTCAACGGTAAAAGTAAAAAAAATCAACCCATCAATATTGATCTTTTGGACACAAAGCGTTTACCTCGAGTTGCCTTTATGCCTAAAAAACAAACGGTTGAGAAGATTTTAGCTTATGCTTACAATAAATAATTCTGTAAATAGAGCTGTTAAAGCAACAGTCTTTGAGTGATACTCTCGATTGGATTAAAATCAAACTTTAACTTGATTTTATTTGTTAGCGGCTTTCATTTGATAATCTTTGATAGCTGCTTTTATCGCATCTTCTGCCAATACAGAGCAATGTATTTTTACAGGCGGAAGTGCTAATTCTTCAACGATATCCATATTGTCTATGGTAAGCGCTTCATCAATAGACTTTCCCTTGAGCCATTCGGTAGCCAAAGATGAAGAAGCTATAGCTGATCCACAGCCAAATGTTTTAAACTTAGCGTCTATAATTTTTTGTGTTGACTCATCGACTTCTATTTGAAGTCTCATGACGTCACCACACTCTGGAGCACCAACTAGACCCGTGCCGACATTCGGTTTAGATTTGTCCATCGTTCCTACGTTTTTAGGATTTTGGAAATGATCTAATACTTTTTCTGAATATGCCATATTGATTGTGTTCTAATTAAGTTACTAAAAAAAATACCTAACATTCGATTAATGTGGAGACCATTGCACCGAACTCAAATCAACCCCTTCTTTGTACATTTCCCAAATTGGACTCAAATTCCTCATGTGATTTACTCCGTTTCTTACCCAATTGATTGCCAAATCTATATCCTCTTCGGTTGTAAATCTTCCCAATGAAAATCGAAGAGAAGAATGGGCTAACTCGTCTCCTAACCCCAAAGCCACGAGTACATATGACGGCTCTAGTGAAGCAGATGTACAGGCCGATCCTGAGGATAAAGCCATATCTTGATTGAAGGTCATCATAAGGCCTTCTCCTTCAACGTGTTTAAAACTGAGATTTGTGACATGGGGCATTCGGCTTTCTTTGTATCCATTGAAATAAACCTCTTCCATTTGTCCCAGTTCAGATTCTATTTTATCTCTCAATGCCGACAATCTTTTTGCATCCGATGCCATTTCTTCTTTGGCTAATTGGGCCGCTTTGCCAAATCCTACGATTCCAGGTACATTCAAAGTTCCAGATCTCATACCTCGTTCATGTCCACCGCCATCCATTTGTGCGGTAACTTTTACACGCGGATTTTTACGACAAACATAAAGTGCACCAACGCCTTTAGGGCCATACATTTTATGCGCTGAAAATGCCATCAGATGAATCCCCATTTCTTTCGGAAAGGTTGGAATTTTCCCAACGGCCTGTGTGGCATCCGACATAAACAAAATTCCATGCTTAGCACATATATCACCAATAGCTTTGACGTCTTGGATAACACCCGTTTCATTGTTGCCCACATCACAGAAATCAAAATGGTACTAGGCTTTATGGCAGCTTCTAGTTTTTCGAGATCTAAACGACCATGACCATCTACATCGAGATAAGTGATTTCAGCACCCTGGGTTTCCAATTTTTGACAGGTATCCAATACAGCCTTGTGCTCCGTTTTAACCGTAATAATATGATTACCCTTGGATTTATACATCTCATATACTCCTTTGAGCGCCAAATTATCTGATTCTGTCGCACCACTAGTGAATATAATTTCTTTTGGATCTACATTGATAAGATCGGCAATCTGCTCCCTTGCATAATCCACGGCCTCTTCCGCAACCCACCCAGCTGGATGGTTCCGACTAGCAGCATTTCCAAATTTTTCATAAAAATATGGAACCAGAGCCTCTACCACTCTTGGATCACAGGGTGTAGTGGCATTATTATCTAAATATACTAATTTTTTCATTACTTTTATCTCACCTTTTGTATTGTTTTCTTTTAAAAACAGGTAAACGTAAAGGTAACAAATTTTTATTCTCAATGTTGAGAATGGATAACTTCTAATGTTAGACTTTATTAATCCTTAGTATTTCTCAAAAATAAATGACCGCTAATTTTCCAATTATATCACATGAAACTTGGCTTGAAAAAGTCAAAACAGAGTTGAAGTCCAGAGAAATGCAAGATTTAATTTTTAAAATAGACGAGGATATAAATATTTCACCCATTTATTTTGAAAACAAATTTGAGGTATTTTTTCCTGCCATCAAAGACTGGCATATTGGTGATATTTTTTCCCAAAAAAATTACTCCAATGCAAAAGATTTAAACGAGGTCATACTCAAAGCATTGAATTTTGGGGCAGACACGATCATAGTTGAAAACATGAACTTTTCGGATCAAGATATCATCACCAAAGAGGTAGATCTTGGGATAATGGATTTTTGGAAGGCCACAGATGAGGGATTTCAAAAACTGAACACCAACGCTTGTATTAATTATAAAAGGATACCGCTTAATTTATCCAAACCCATTGTTTCAGAATTAGTCACTGGACTTAATTTATTTACACAAAACCTAGCAGACCCGCAAAATTCGATTTTTGTCATTGAGCCAAGCGACGATTTCTTTCTAAATATCGCAAGCATACAATCTTTACAAATTTTAGTAAAAAATTTATCCAAATCCACTTTCAATAATTTGGATTACCAATATTTAGCTTTATTATCTCACCATGGACATCAATCCCCCATTGAAAAGGCGGTAATACAAAGTACGCTCAAGGCTCTTTCATGCGCCATTTCAGGAATTGATTCAATTGCGATAAGACCATACAGTGACTCCGAGTCAAGCCGTCGAATAACACGAAATATCCAGCATATCCTAAAGATGGAAACCAAAATCAATAAATCCCTCCACCCACTCGAAAACAATTATTTGCTAAAAAATATGGTCCAATCCATCTGTCAAAAAGTCTGGTCGGAGCTGTAAATCACATTTTATTTGCTTTTCATTCTTATCACAGGGCATATCATTTCTTCCAAAGAAACTCCTCCGTGTTGGAAGGTATTTTTATAATAATTATTGTAATAATTATAATTGTTTGGGTATAAGAAAAAATCGTCGTTTAATCCAAAAATATACCCCGAACTCATGTTGGGTTTTGGTAAAAATATATCTTCTGGATTTCTAAATTCAAGGACTGCTTTAGAGTCGTATTGTAGATTTTTCCCGACTTTGTATCTCAGGTTTGTTGTGGTTTCTCTATCGCCTAAGACTTTGACGGGGTTTTTCACTCTGATGGTTCCATGATCCGTCAGGACTATCAATTGGACGGACTGTGTTGATAATTTTTGCAATACTTGAAAAAGAGGAGAATGCATGAACCAAGACTTGGTCAAACTCCGATAGGCAGTTTCGTCATTGGCCAATTCTTTCAAAACTTCCATTTCAGTCCTAGCATGAGAAAGCATATCGATAAAATTGTACACGATGACCGACAGATCATTGTTGAGCAAGTTCAAGGCGTTGTCCAATAGTTGTTTTGCTACCGAAACATTCGTAATCTTCTGATAATCAACCTTAACCTCTTTTCTAAGCACACGCTTCACTTGATCCCTCAAAAATTGCTCTTCATGCATATTTTTTCCTCCTTCCTCATTGTCATTCAACCACTGTTCAGGATATTTTTTTGCGATCTCGGAAGGCATCAAACCTGAAAAAATAGCATTCCTACTATACTGCGTTGTGGTCGGCAAAATACTGAAAAAATAATCCTCCTCTTCCAACTTGAAATATTCTAAAAAAATAGGCTCAAGCACTTTCCATTGATCCAGTCTAAAATTATCCAATAAAAGAACCACCGTTGGTTGCTTTCCATCCAAATAAGGAAAAACCTTCTCCCGCATCAACGTATTCGACATGGTCAAAGAATATTCCTTTAGGTTGTGTACCCAATTTTCATAATTTTTAATTACATATTTGGCGAAAGCATCATTGGCATCATCTTTTTGTTGGGAGAGTATATTGCTCATTTCTATATTCCTAGACTCATCTAGTTTTAGCTCCCACAAGATGATTTTTTTATAAACCTCAACCCATTCTTTTATATCCAAAGAACTATTCAGTTGCATGAAAATTTGCCTGAAATCCTGCTGATACTCCATGGTTCTCTTTTCTTTGACAAGCCGCTTATTATCTATCAATTTTTTTAAAGTCAGTAGTATTTGGTTTGGATTTACTGGCTTGATTAAATAGTCAGCTATTTGCGATCCGATTGCATCATTCATCAAGTTTTCAGTCTCATTTTTTGTAATCATAACCACCAAAAGATGGGGTCTTATTTCCTTTAATTTTGCTAGGGTTTCGAGACCTCCAATTCCAGGCATCGATTCATCCAAAAAAACAATCTGAATACCCTGATCGTGTTCTATCTCATCTATTGCATCATAACCATTGGTGACGGTCTGCACCTTGTATCCCTTTTGCTCCAAAAACCTAATTTGAGGTTTCAATAAATCAATTTCATCATCAGCCCACAAAATCCTTATTTCGTCCATTATATTTATTTTAGGGTATAACGATTTTTTCATCATCCTGTTTTGTTGGACTCTTAAAAAAGAGGACAATAATTAAAATGGCTAAGACTCCATTATTCTGCCTATTTTAAATTTCGCAATATTTACTTTACCCCTTTTAAAAAAAAAAATTTAAAACTATTTTACACCCTCTGAAATTTTCTAAAGGCTTCAGGGGTTGCTATCATTTATTAAAAAGGAAACAGCTGGAAATAAATGAATCTTCATAATTTTTAAATTAATCATTATAATTTACAGTTAATTTAATTTAAATCTTACATAGAAACATAATAAGATGGACTTTGTAAAATAAATTACAATACTTTTTGCTAGATTTTTTATTGACCTTAGCATGTTTAATAAGAATCAATTAGGTGTGATTATTAACCAATATCTATGGTTTACCCTGTTTTATGCGCTATGTATTTTTATTTATCCCAATAAATTATATATAACAATAAAAAATATTTTCAATTATTGATAACGGTTCATCATTCTTTTTCGTTATGTTAACATGTAAGACACTTTAAATATTACACGTAATATTATGATTATTTATTTAATCACGGTAAAAAGGTGGCTGATATATCATTATTGCTCAAGAAAATTTATCACAAATGGAAAAACAATTTCAATTTGTAAATCAGAATGCATGCAACCCAATTTCGTCGGATTTAACTCTTGAAAAACAAGGCAAGGGTTCAATCAACCCAATCAATTCTTTTTCACGGACATCCTTACTCAGTAGGTCTTTCTTAAGACTTTCTGTTGTGATGATTTGTTTGATGGTTTTTAACTTGGCCTTTGCGGTTAAGTCATTAACCAACAATGTTTTTATTGACAAAGCATTGGTCGATTTTCCAACTGTTGAAAGTACTGATCAAACGGTCTTTCAACTTTTCTCACATGGTCGCTCAGGCGAATTGCTAATCAACGGTAATTGGATGGATGCCCAGGAAATTTCAACATTCTTGAAGTCGAATATGCCTGGAAATATTAATATGGTTAATATTTATGGTTGTGAATTTGCCAAAGATCAAAAAGGCAAAGATGCGGTTAACTATCTTCAAAAAGCATTAAATATTAATATAGCCGCCAGTAATAATATCACTGGTCAAGATGGAGACTGGGCACTTGAGGTAGGAAGAGCTAAGTCTGCTATCAATGTATTTAGTTATAATGGTAATTTACAAACAACAGTATATGTCAATGCCGCAGCTACTGGAACAAACAATGGTACCAGCTGGGCAAATGGATATAAAACGCTAGATGCGGCGCTTAAAGCTAACTTAAATACACCAAATTTAATTGTTAAATTGGCCTCAGGTACATATAATGAACCATCCAATGCGCAAGCAACACTGAAAGGAGCAACTGTCTCCATAACAGGTGGATTTGATATTTTGACAGGATTATATAATCCTACCTCAACCCCGAGTATATTAAACTATTCAGCAACAACCACAGCAGGTGGGACAGGAGCTAGTGTTGGAATTATCAATTATGCTGGGACAGGAGGTAGCTTTTTGATGGAAGGTTTGACGGTTCAGAATTTAAATCAAGCAGCTTTAGGTGGAGGTGTTCCAACATCTTCGAATTTCAGAGGTACTTCTTTTTATATCAATAACACCAATACTACCTCACCGCAATTATTTAGAAACTTAACTTTATCAAATAATACGAAAGTTACGGATTTATTCCAAATTGGTAATCCATGGCCATTAGGATTTCCTACAACTACATCAACTGTTACATTCGATAATGTAAAAGCTGTAGGAAACTCAACAACTATGGGTGTTTTGAACTATGTTGGAAATGGAGTTTTATCAGTTCTAAATAGTGAATTTTGCAGTAATAATTCAAGCGGAAATTTTGTTGGAGCGATTTATTATCAAAGTTTGACAGGGGGATTAATAATTGATAACACGCTATTTCAAAAAAATACATTGGCTAGTGGTGCAAATTTACATGCGGGTGCAATTTTGATTTGCAATGAATATGGCAACAATATGAATGCTGATATTTCAATTACTAATTCATATTTTATTGCCAATATAAATTACACTAGTTATAATACGGGAGTTACTTGTGCCGGAGCAGTTTATGTATCACACTACCTAACTCAAGGTTCTGTGTTGATAGATAATAATAAATTTATTAATAATGTGGGACAATATACAGGAGCACTTGAATATACTAGTCCAGTGCTTGGTATAGTTAGTAATAATACTTTTAATGGGAACAAAGGAACAGGCACTTATGGACTATCAGGTGCTATAGCTGGTTCAGGACAATTAACTGTTTTAAATAATTCTTTTGTAAATAATACGGGTGTTTCTGCTGGTGGTGCAATTTATGGTAATGGGTTTAACAGTATAACACTTGATGGCAATAATTTTTACAATAATACTAGAACAAATACCAATACAACTTTTCCAACTGATATATTCCTATATAATTCAACTGGATCGCTTTCAAATAACTTTTTGCAGTCTGCTTCTACACTTTATACATCGGAGGGATTAACGCTAGGTTCTGGAAATAATTTTAATGGTGTTGGATCAATTCCAGTTTCTACAATACCCACCCCAACAGAATGTATAGAAATTTGTAAAGCCAATACATCAGTGATTTTATCTGGCTCAAGTATAACTAACGTGTGTCCAGCTACTACAGTAGATTTATCCCCTCTGGTTACTTCAACTGCTCCTCTTGAGACCTCACTGGTTTGGTTTACAAATGCGGCACATAGTGGTGAGTCCTATACTACACCTACTGAAGCTACTGCTGGTACGTATTATGCATTTTATTTCGATTATACAAATAATTGTTATAGTTCTGCTTCTACTCCAGTCGTTGTAACCATCTTAAATTGTAATTCATGTAAAATGGGAGGAACAGCATGGTATGACTACAATGGATCGGGAAATTCTTCTGACGGTATCCAAAGTTCATTTCCGATAGGGTCCAATATCGAAAGAGAGGTTTCTGGATCAGATACTGACTTTCCATCAAATGCTAACAATATAGCTGCGACTAAATTGATAGGCGTTAATGCCAATTTCCCTTATATAGGTGGGGCGGCTAATATCCTTACAACCCTGTACAATGCTACGACCAATTCATTTGTGGCTTCTAAAGTTACTGACCCGAAAGGTAATTATGTCTTTACCAATCTTACTTGTGATAACTCTTATTACGTCACTTTCGATATCAATGGTTTTACTGCTCCAGATGGCACGGCTGTCAATGCAGTAGCCCCTCGTCAAGGGTCTAATCGACTCAAGGATAGCGATGGTGTGTTTGATTTAAAAGCAGCAAAATATGTAACTGAACCTGTATTGCTTAGCGGTCCAAACGCTGAGGACTATAGCTTAGACTTCGGTGTATCTGCAGCTATCCTTCCTATCGTGCTTAAGTCTTTCGATGGTCTAGGTAATGACTGTAAAGTAGCCTTAACTTGGATAACTTCCCTTGAAAAAGATAACAAGCAGTTCATTCTCGAGCGCAGTTTGGATGGATCTAGATTTGTAGAAATTGCCACGTTAGCTGGAAAAAGAAATAGTACAGAGGAAACAACCTATACTTTCTCTGATTCAAATATCGCAGGTAATGGATATTATTACAGATTGATCCAAGAGGATATCGATGGTACAAGAACCATTGTTTCCTCTAAATACATTTCTTCTTCTTGTAAGAAATACAATCAAACGGGGATTTCTGGAATGTTTCCAAATCCTATAACTGGCCACATTAAAGCCTTGGTACAATATAACTCTAATCTCTCAGTGAACGCAATCTTGACGGTCACTACAATGGAGGGCAAAGTTATAATGACACAAAATCATCAGGTGGTAGAAGGCTTAAACAACTTATCAGTTGATTTATCTTCAGTTCCAGCGGGTGCTTATATCATCCAAGTATCTGGCGAAGGTTTGCCATTGTCAGTAAAAAAACTATTAAAAACAGAATAAATCAGGAATCAAGTTTGTAAAAACTAGGTTTGAGGCAGTCCAATGGGCTGCCTCTTTTTTTTGGTTTAATACTACACTTCCACTAAATTCATATATATCAAAATCTTGATTAGTAAACATATTTTTTTTATTCTCTTTATCTGGTAAAGATTTATTGAGCCTACCAAGAGATTATTTTACAAGTAACAATTAATTTACGCCCTTTTTGTCAAATTGATTTCACCCAAATCTTATAAAGTGGTTTTTATATGTGATTTTGTTTCCTAAAATTTAAGTTAGTTTATACATTTTTTTAATTGTAATGCATGTTTTGAAAATCCCTTATAATAAAGGCTTTTGAACCAAGATTCCTATGTAATATTTTACGCCAAAATATATATAATAAAAAAATCTGAAATTTTCCTTCACAAACCAAATATTTATTTCGTTTATCTTACATGTAACACACAATTTGTATGACATGTAAATTATAATTGTTGTGTTTTCATGTTATTTATTGTTACATGCAGGAAAATTTTGTTTTAGATTATTTCTTAAAAAATTCATTAAAATGAAGAACGGTTCACAGATTCGACATCGATTTCCAAGCAGTCTTACTGCTTACTACTTCCTTTGGGGGAGTAAATTGAGGAAAGCGTGCAGTCACTTGGTTAACAGTACCGAGGCTCGCATTTCTAACAAACTAAGTTTATTTAATCTAGCACATGTAGCCATGGTTGGATTATTTGTATTTAGTCAATTCATGGTATTGGCGAGTACACAGACAAGCTCCAATATTTATATTGATAAGGGAATAGCTAATTTTCCAAAAGTTAGCAGCTCAGATGCTTCTGTATTTCAGTTATTTTCTCACGGTCGTCCGGGAGAATTATTGATTAATAACAAGTGGAGAAATGCCCAAGAAATTGCAGCTTTCGTTAAAGCGCAAATTCGCAATACTTCCATTGAAGTTCAAAGTTTGAATATTTATGGTTGTGAATTTGCCAAAGGCACAGTGGGTGAAGATGCTGTTAGCTATTTAGAATCTAATCTAGGCATTTCTGTAGCTGCATCAACTAATATAACAGGAAAAGATGGCGATTGGAATTTAGAAATCGGGCAGTCAAAATCTGCTATTGCTATTTCTAATTATCAAGGTAATTTGCAATATGCTCCAAATGATGATTTTGATGGTGATGGTATAACTAACTTATTAGATATAGACGATGATAATGATGGTATTTTAGATGTAATTGAGAATGGATGTTTATATGGTGGGTTAACAAATGTTTCTACCACAGCAAATTTAAGTCTGGGTGAAGCTGGAAATGAACCACCTACATGGTTTTACCCAACAAGTTTGGCTAATCCCAGCGATCCAAATATGGTGCGTACCTGGACTATAGCTGATAGTGATCCGAGAATCTATACACTACCATTGACCCATGCCGTTACTAATCCTATCATTTCTATTAGCGATAATGACTTTATGATGCAGTATTGGACAGATCAGGATGGTAACCCTGTTACTTTCGTGCCAATTGAGACCACTGCAGATACCCGTATAGATGGTAATAGAATTTATGATGTGGACGACTGTACTTATGCAACCGGTACTTCCGCTGCAGGTACGTTTTATGCAATAGGCACTTTTACTAGTTTTACTGTTGAATATGTTACTAATCCAGGTGCCTGTAATAGTATTGATGGTAATGCCATAGGTATTTTTGAAGAATGTACTAATAATCGAGATACAGATGGTGATGGTACGCCCAACTCTTTAGATTTGGATAGTGATGGTGATGGTTGCTCAGATGCTTATGAAGGTAACGCTACAACTAACCCTGCAGTAACTACATTTGCCGGACCTTATGGAACGAATGGATATGCTAATTCTTTAGAAACAACAGTTTCTTATGGTGTAAATTACTACTCAGGACCCGTTTCATCGGTTGATGATACTTATGAAGCATTTGCCGTTTGGAATACTATTAATAAATGTGGCAAAGATTCTGATAGTGATGGTGTACCGGATATTACAGATTTAGATGATGATAATGATGGTATTTTAGATGCAGTAGAAAGCCCTAGTTGTTTTATGACTGCGGCAGAGCAGCCCATGACAGGTGATCGCACCAATGTACCTGGTTTCTATATTACTTCAGATTTGAAATGGTCTGCAGCTCATCCACTTACTTATGCAATAAACGGAACGGCCACCGCTCCATTAAATGCAGGAGGGGATTATGTATTTACGACAATGGATAACGGTGGAGAAGTATTTATGCTTACATTCCCGAATCCAGTGGAACTGACCAGTGTTAATTTATTTTATGGACCAGCAGCAGGATCAGCAGACAATAGATCCCCATTCATGGGAACTTTTTATGTAAGAGGTAGTAACGATGGCGTAAATTGGGTTCGATTAAGTGCCGATCAAGTAATTGATTATAGCGTTGTAAATAGTTCAATATTTACAATTAACCAAAATGCAGGTAATTATAAATTTTATGATATATATTCTGATGGATATGCAAGTGCTTGGTGGCCTGGTAATTTTGAAGTAACCACTACATTAAATACTGCTACTTATAATCCATCAGCCCATCCAAAAGTAACAGCTTGTACAGTTGATACGGACGGAGATGGTATTCCAAATCAATTGGATTTAGATTCTGATAACGATGGATGTTCCGATGCCTATGAAGCTGGTACAGTAACGGCGTCAAATACTTCAACTGTATCTGGTCCGTATGGCACAAATGGTTTTGCAGATGGCAAAGAAACTACAGCTGGTAGCGGTGTTTATAATGGTACTTACACTTATAATAACGCAATAAATTCAAGTATAATTTCTTGTCCAACACCTTGTACGGATCCATTATTAATGGCAGCAAATTGCGACTTTGATGGTGACGGAATTTTAAATGGTACTGATATTGACGATGATAATGATGGAGTTTTAGATGCTGTGGAGACTTCAACAGACAGTGATGGAGACGGCATTCCAAATACCTTTGACCTAGATAGTGACAATGATGGATGCCCAGACGCTTTTGAAGCAGGTACCGTAACGGCGACAAATACTTCAACTGTATCTAGTCCGTATGGCACAAATGGTTTTGCCGATGGCAAAGAAACCACCATTGAAAGTGGGGTTTATAATGGTACATATACTTATGCGAATGCCATAAACTCTACAGTAATAACTTGTCCAATACCTTGTTCGGATCCAACCTTAATGGCTTCAAATTGCGATTACGATGGAGATGGAATAAATAATAGTACGGATTTAGACGATGACAATGATGGTATCCTGGATACTGTGGAAACCACAACTGATAGCGATGGAGATGGAATACCAAATTCATTTGATTTGGACAGCGATAATGATGGCTGCGTGGATGCAATAGAAGGAGGTGCTACAACTATTACATCATCTCAATTAGTAGGTGCTGGTGGAGTAGCAACTGTAGGTACAGGATCATTAGCTGGAGATTTTAATTTATGTGCAGATAATTCTTGTATAGATGCTAATGGAGTACCGACAATAGTAGGTGCGAGTGGACAAAGTGTTGGAACTAGCCAGAATGCCACAGCCCAAGACGTTAATTGCCCTTGTACTGATCCAACGCTCAAAGCCGCTAAATGCGATTATGATGGAGATGGAATAATAAATGCTACAGATATAGATGATGATAATGACGGTATTTTAGATGCAGTTGAAAGTCCTGGGTGTTATTATACAGCTACAGAAGCAAATAACATTATCAATGTAACAACTGGATTGACCGTTGGAACAGGAACAACAGCATTACTTTATAATGATGTTACCGTTTCATCTTCTCCAAATTTTGCTTTTACAGCAGGTCAACCACTCGCTGGAGCAAATATATTTACAGTTGAATACCCAACACCTGTTAAGCTTACAAGCTTGACGATAGTGAACGCTGCTAGCTTAGGAACATCTTCTACAGGTAGCTTGTATGGGTCAAACGATGGCGTAATATGGACAGATTTGATGACAGGAACAGTAGCTTTATCAACTGCAGCAAATAAAACTCTAACTGTGAACCAAAATGCTGGTGAATATAAATATTATCGAGTTCAAGGCGAGGCTATTGCCAGCTCAGCAGCAGGTGTCGTTTATGAAATCACAAGTATATTGAATACAACTACTTATATCCCAAGCGCACACCCTAAAGCAGTTTGTATTGGTACAGACACAGATGGTGATGGTATAGCCAATAATTTTGATTTGGACAGTGATAATGATGGCTGCGTGGATGCAATAGAAGGCGAAGGAACAATTACTACTAGCCAATTGGTAAGTGCTGGTGGTGTTGCTATCGTTGGAACTGGCTCCACTGCAGATAATATGAACTTATGCGGAACTACAACTTGTGTTGATGCCAATGGAGTACCAACTTTAGCTGGTGCTACTGGACAATCAGCAGGAACAAGTCAAAATGCTACAGTACAGGATATTAACTGCCCTTGTTCAGATCCATTGAAATATGATGATTTCTGTGACTTTGATGGTGACGGAATTCCAAATTATCTTGATATAGACGATGATAATGATGGTATTTTAGATGTAATCGAGAATGGTTGTTTATATGGTGGTTTAACCAATGTTTCTACTACAGCTAATTTAAGTTTGGCAAATGCTGGTAACGAACCACCTACATGGTTTTACCCAACAAAATTGGCTAATCCCAACGAACCAAATATGGTGCGTACTTGGACTATAGATGTTTCGTCAACCTATACACTACCATTGACCCATGCGGTTACAAATCCTATCATTTCTATTAGTGATAATGATTTTTACATGCAAGTTTGGACTGACCAAGATGGTAACCCTGTTACGTTTGTACCTATTGAGGTTACTGCGGATACCCGTGTTAGTGGAGATACTATTTATGACGTTAACGACTGTACTTTTGCAACTGGTACTTCAGCAGCAGGAACATTTTATGCTATTGGTACATTTACCAGTTTTACTGTAAAATATATTACAAATCCTGGTAGTTGTCATAGTATTGATGGTAATGCAATAGGCATTTTTGAAGAATGTACCAATAACCGAGATACAGATGGTGATGGTATTCCAAACCAATATGATTTGGATAGTGATGGTGATGGTTGTTCCGATGCTTATGAAGGGAATGCCACCACAGACCCTACCGTATCTACATTTGCTGGACCTTATGGAACCAATGGTTATGCAGATTCTTTGGAAACAACAGTTTCTTATGGTGTAAACTACTACTCAGGACCTGTTTCTAAAGTAGATGATACTTACGAAGCATTTGCTGTGTGGAGTACCATAAATAAATGTGGTGGTCCAGATTCTGATGGCGATGGAATTCCAGATTACACTGATTTAGATGATGATAATGATGGTATATTAGATGCCGTAGAAAGCCCAAGTTGTTATATGACCGCAGCAGAGCAGCCAATGACGGGCGATCGCACGAATGTAACGGGTTTCTATATTACATCAGATATTCAGTGGGTTTCCTCTAATCCAATTACCTATGCTATTAACGGCACGAATACTGCTGCATTAAATACAGGAACTAGTTCTCTTAATGCTTATACACTTCCTAATGGTGGTGAGGCCTTTAGATTAACGTTCCCTAATCCGGTAGAACTTACCAGTGTTAATTTATTTTTTGCACCAACAGAAAGTAGATCCTCATTCTTCGGAACCTTTTATGTAAGAGGTAGTAACGATGGCGTAAATTGGGTTAGATTAAGTGCCGATAAAGTAATTGATTATAGCATTACAAATAGTTCCACATTTACTATTAACCAAAATGCTGGTAATTATAAATTCTATGATTTATATTCTACTGGTTCAGTTAGTACCTGGTGGCCTGGTAATTTCGAGGTTACTACTACATTGAATACTACAAATTATAACCCATCAGCTCATCCAAAAGCTGGTGTTTGTACCACAGATACAGATGGGGATGGTATTCCAAACCAATTGGATTTAGATAGTGACGGGGATGGATGCTCAGATGCTTATGAAGCTGGTGTAACCACACAATCGGGAGTGACAATGTTAACTGGAACTGTTGTCAATGGATCGCCAAATACATCGGCAACTACCTCCAACGCAATCGTTGCAGGACCTTATGATGCCAATGGTTTTGCCAATAGTTTAGAAACTACATTGGAAAGTGGTATATATGAAAACACTTATACTTATGCAAATGCCATTAATTCAAGTATTATTACTTGCCCTGTTTGTACAGATACCTTAAAGATGGCTCCAACTTGCGACTTTGATGGAGATGGTATCACTAATGAGAATGACCTCGATGACGACAACGACGGCATTACTGACATAACAGAGGGTACAACCGATACGGATGGTGACGGATTACCTGATAAATTTGATCTCGATAGCGACAATGACGGAATTACTGACGTCATAGAAAGTGGAGGAACCGATCCTGATAATAATGGTATCATTGGTATGGGTCTTGTTCCTGGTGATTCTGATGGAGATGGACTAGCTGATGTTGTAGATACAGATGGAACTAATACTGGTAACCCTAATATCGATACTGATGGTGATGGAATTCCAAATACCAAAGATTTAGATAGCGACAATGACGGACTTACTGATATTGTTGAAAGCGGAGGTACTGATACCAACAACGACGGAATAGCAGATGGTACAGACCCTGATCACGATGGAATTCTGAGCAGCGCAGATCAAGACCCAACTGGATACGGTGACACTGGAAATACCTTAAATCCAACAAATACGGATGGTAATGGTAATCCAAATTATCTAGATATCGATGCCGATAACGATGGAATCGTTGACAATGTTGAATGGCAGACAACAGCTGGATACATTGCACCAACTGGGTTAGATTCTGATGGTGATGGTATTGACAATGCTTATGATCAAACATTAGGATTTGGAGATGCTGGGAATACAAATACCCCAACCAATACTGACGGTACAGATACTCCAGACTATATTGATTTGAATTCTGATAATACAGAACAGCCAGACAATGTTGAGGCATGGGATACTAATAACAATGGTATTATAGATGGTTCGGAGCCAATATCTGGTACTACCACAGACAGTGATGGCGACGGGTTGCTTGATGTATATGATAATATGAATCCGTCAACAAACATACCAACAGATGGACAGACCCCGACAGGATTTCCTAATCTAGATGGCAATACTACTGAGCGTGATTGGAGAGAATCGATAGATACAGATGGAGACGGAATTCCAAATGAAGTTGATTTGGATGACGATAATGATGGTATTACTGATGTTATAGAAGGAACAGATGATACGGACGGAGATGGAATTCCTGATTCACAGGATTTAGATTCTGACAATGATGGTATCACAGATGTCACAGAAAGTGGAGGATCTGATCCAGATAATAATGGTATCATCGGCACAGGCCTTGTTCCTGGTGATTCTGATGGTGATGGACTAGCTGATGTTGTAGATACAGATGGAACTAATACAGGTAACCCTAACATCGATACTGATGGCGATGGTATTCCGAATACGCAAGATTTAGATTCTGACAACGATGGGCTTACGGATGTTGTTGAAAGCGGAGGCTCCGATATCAATAATGATGGAATAGCAGATGGTACAGACTCCTGATCATGATGGTATTTTAAGCAGTGCAGATCAAGACCCAACTGGATACGGTGACACTGGAAATACCTTAAATCCAACAAATACGGATGGTAATGGTAATCCAAATTATCTAGATATCGATGCCGATAACGATGGAATCGTTGACAATGTTGAATGGCAGACAACAGCTGGATACATTGCACCAACTGGGTTAGATTCTGATGGTGATGGTATTGACAATGCTTATGATCAAACATTAGGATTTGGAGATGCTGGGGAATACAAATACTCCAACCAATACTGACGGTACAGATACTCCAGACTATATTGATTTGAATTTGATAATTCAGAACAGCCAGACAATGTTGAGGCATGGGATACTAATAACAATGGTATTATAGATGGTTCGGAGCCAATATCTGGTACTACCACAGACAGTGATGGCGACGGGTTGCTTGATGTATATGATACTATGAATCCGTCAACAAACATACCAACAGATGGACAGACCCCGACAGGATTTCCTAATCTAGATGGCAATACTACTGAGCGTGATTGGAGAGAATCGATAGATACAGATGGAGACGGAATTCCAAATGAAGTTGATTTGGATGACGATAATGATGGTATTACTGATGTTATAGAAGGAACAGATGATACGGACGGAGATGGAATTCCTGATTCACAGGATTTAGATTCTGACAATGATGGTATAACAGATGTCACAGAAAGTGGTGGATCTGATCCAGATAATAATGGAATCATTGGTACAGGTCTTGTTCCTGGTGATTCTGATGGAGATGGTTTAGCTGATGTTGTAGATACAGATGGAACTAATACAGGTAACCCTAACATCGATACTGATGGCGATGGTATTCCGAATACGCAAGATTTAGATTCTGACAACGATGGGCTTACGGATGTTGTTGAAAGCGGAGGCTCCGATATCAATAATGATGGAATAGCAGATGGTACAGACCCTGATCATGATGGTATTTTAAGCAGTGCAGATCAAGACCCAACTGGATACGGTGACACTGGAAATACCTTAAATCCAACAAATACGGATGGTAATGGTAATCCAAATTATCTAGATATCGATGCCGATAACGATGGAATCGTTGACAATGTTGAATGGCAGACAACAGCTGGATACATTGCACCAACTGGGTTAGATTCTGATGGTGATGGTATTGACAATGCTTATGATCAAACATTAGGATTTGGAGATGCTGGGAATACAAATACTCCAACCAATACTGACGGTACAGATACTCCAGACTATATTGATTTGAATTCTGATAATTCAGAACAGCCAGACAATGTTGAGGCATGGGATACTAATAACAATGGTATTATAGATGGTTCGGAGCCAATATCTGGTACTACCACAGACAGTGATGGCGACGGGTTGCTTGATGTATATGATACTATGAATCCGTCAACAAACATACCAACAGATGGACAGACCCCGACAGGATTTCCTAATCTAGATGGCAATACTACTGAGCGTGATTGGAGAGAATCGATAGATACAGATGGAGACGGAATTCCAAATGAAGTTGATTTGGATGACGATAATGATGGTATTACTGATGTTATAGAAGGAACAGATGATACGGACGGAGATGGAATTCCTGATTCACAGGATTTAGATTCTGACAATGATGGTATCACAGATGTCACAGAAAGTGGAGGATCTGATCCAGATAATAATGGTATCATCGGCACAGGCCTTGTTCCTGGTGATTCTGATGGAGATGGACTAGCTGATGTTGTAGATACAGATGGAACTAATACAGGTAACCCTAACATCGATACTGATGGCGATGGTATTCCGAATACGCAAGATTTAGATTCTGACAATGACGGACTTACCGATATTGTTGAAAGTGGTGGTACCGATGCCAACAATGACGGAATTGCAGATGGTACAGACCCTGATCATGATGGTATTTTAAGCAGTGCAGATCAAGACCCAACTGGATACGGTGACACTGGAAATACCTTAAATCCAACAAATACGGATGGTAATGGTAATCCAAATTATCTAGATATCGATGCCGATAACGATGGAATCGTTGACAATGTTGAATGGCAGACAACAGCTGGATACATTGCACCAACTGGGTTAGATTCTGATGGTGATGGTATTGACAATGCTTATGATCAAACATTAGGATTTGGAGATGCTGGGAATACAAATACCCCAACCAATACTGACGGTACTGATACTCCAGACTATATTGATTTGGATTCTGATAATACAGAACAACCAGACAATGTTGAGGCATGGGATACTAATAATGATGGAATAATAAATCTTGGTGAGAATGTTACTGGTGTGAGCAGTACACTTGACTCTGACGGTGATGGTTTGCTAGATATTTATGATAACTTGGTAACAACGCCAAAAGAAGGTAGTGGTTCAATCGATATTACAGATGGCGAAACAGCAACAAGCTTCCCGAATCTCGATACTCCATCTACTCCTGAAAGAGATTGGAGAGAGACGATGACTCCTCTACCTCTAGAGTTGATTAGTTTCAATGGTCATAAAGTGAATGGTGGAAATCAATTGAACTGGGTTACAAAAGATGAGAAAGACATTGATAAGTTCAGATTGTACAGAAGTTTTGATGGTATCAATTATCACCTTTTGACTACAGAAAATTCTAAATCACAGCACAACAATGTTGGTCAAGAATTAACATATCAATTCCTTGATACTAGACCAAACGTTGGAGTGAATTACTACAAATTGTCTGCTGTTGAGTTTAATCTTTCAGAAGAATTCTTCAACGTGATTATATTAGACAATTCTATAAAAGGTAAGAAATATACAGTTAGACCTACGATTGTTAGAACCAATGTCATTGTTGATATTAATTCATTCAATCAAGTTCGATTGTCACTTTATAGCCTAGATGGAAAACTACTTAATACGACGTCATTACAAGCTGATGGAAGCGGAAATATACAAGGAGTCTTTAATATGTCCAATCTTCCTTCTGGTTTGTACTTAATAAACGGTATTGACACTGTTTCTGGTCAAAGATTTACTGAAAAAGTAATCAAGGAATAGTCCTTACATAATTTACCTTAACAACAAGAAAGCCGCCCCAATAAAATGGGACGGCTTTTTTTTTGCTTTAAACCCAGAAATTGATGAAAATCAGATTAAGCATTCACTAGTTATCAAACGGTTATAAAGGGTTTTAGCATATTAAGATAAATACAAATTCATTTAACTTCTTTCCATATTAAAATCAAAACGGTAATACTAACCGTTTGCTATCGGATAGTAACGGATAAATATTTTTATTAAAAAACATCCAAAAATTATACATAGCAAAACTGCTCGAAATTTCCCAAAGCAAGAGCACACACTCTCAAAGTCTAATGCCCATTTAGTGATAACCGATTGTAACCGTTTGCTATCGGATAGTACCGGATAAGTTTTAGTCATCGATATTCAATCAAAAGCCAAAGCTGTGAATAGATCTCGCAATTTCTTCCTTTTAGCAGTTGTACTTCATGCTAAAATCAAATAAATATGGAAAAATAATAATCTTACATGCACAAAAGCTTCTAAATCAGAGCGATCGGGGCCATAGCCGATTCTAACCGTTAGCTAACGGTTAGCTTAATGATTTTCATTTTTTAAATAAAAAAAGGGAGCACAATTGTGCTCCCTAAACCTAAACGTAATAACCCAACTATTAAAATTTCTCGATTTTTTTGGTAATGATTCCATTTTCTGTATTAATGACCAACAAATAAAACCCTGAAGGAACCTCTGATATATCCACTTTATCAGCAGCGTACTTTTGATCAATCGAATATTCACGGCCGGAAATATCAATTATTTTCATTCCCTTTATTATATTGTCTCCGTCCAAATTTCGAATAGTGCTTTGCCCAGAGGTTGGATTTGGATATACTTCAATCGAGTTATTCAATGAAATTTGTTCGGACGTTGCAGTAGAACTTAAATTCAAGTTCCATGGTCCAAATATTTTACTACACCTATTGGCATCTGTTACCGTTACACTATACACATTCGGGCAGAGATTATTTATCGTAGCGGTAGTTTGACTAACATTCCAGCTATAAGATAAAAGTCCATTAAAGCCATTTGGATTGATCGTTATTTCTATGGATCCATCACATGTAGTCTGACCAGTTGGCTTCTTAATGTTTTCAGCCGTCTTGGTAATATTACTCACCGATACTGCAATAGCACTTGTGGCTGTACAACCATCTTTATCCGTAACTTTTACCACATAATTTCCAGCTGCTAATCCGCTAATAGTGGGATTATTTGATTGAATGGTGGTATTAAGTACATTAAAATACATTGGTGCAGCGCATTCAGAGGTATTAAAAGAAATCGCTCCATTGCTCATGTTTTGACATGCTTTCAAGTCCTCTTTAACTGACATTTTCGGGTATCTTGACGTTTGAATGGTTACGCTATTGAATGTCCTACAACCTATTCTATCGGTGACCGTGACGGTATAAGATCCTGAGGACAGCGATGTGATAGTAGCACCAGTTCTTCCATTAGACCAGTTAAAAGTACTTGGTGAATTCAAAGAAGAAGAGATAGCAGTAATAGAACCATTTGAAACAGTTGGACAGCTTGGGTTTGTTGCATTAATTTGAAGTGCGTATTGTGGAGTAACTTCGATCTCACTTGTCAATTTACAGTTTCCACTTGTGACAGTTAAAGAGTAGGTTCCTGAGTAAAGTGGGGGAAATTTGTGCAAGAGTGGACGCAAAGTTATTAGGCCAGACCAACGATATGATTGGACTGAAAAATTCGCTATTGCGCTAAGTTTTTGGCATAATGATTCATTTTTTGCGATATCAACTGTTAGTGCATTTCCTGTATTTATTGCGGTGATATTTATTCCAGGGCTATTAAATCTTGTGCATTGAGTCAAATGTTTTATTTTCAATTTATAATTGCCATTCTGTTTTGCAAAATAAGTATTTTTAGTGCCTACAGTATCATTGTTAAGAGTCCAATAAAACATATAATTAAGAGTATCGGAAATATTCGACTTTAGCTTTATTGTTGAAACACTACAATTACTTGAAAGCCCAGACGCATCTGCATTTATCGCAAGTGTATTTTTTATTTCAAATGTAATAGCATCTGACCTTCTATGGCAGCCAAGGTGACTCCTATCAACCGTATAAGTTCCTCCTACGGGTGGATAAAAAGCACCTCCATCTGCATCAATTGTGGACTGATTATTTCCTTGATTTATCCAAGTAAAAGAAACATACGCATTTCCAGATGCATAAGTTATCAATGAATCTCCGATACATGAAATATTTGGTTTATCATTATAAGACACCATATCCACTTGATAATAGATAGAGTTTACCATTTTGGTTGTTATTTCTATTCTGACACCATTAGAACCAGTTAAAATTCCTCCCTGGTAATTAGCTGGAACAAAAACAGATCCCAAAAAGTCATCGCCATAATTAAAAGTAAATAATGGGCAAAAATGATAATCTGCTTCATATAAAAGTATGTCAAATCCTTGTGAAAGCGATATACCTGGGATATTAAATGGAACTGGATAATTCTTTTCTACTTCATCGCCAACGAAGAGTAAATCAGATCCTTTTTTGAATTCAAGATAATATTCTGGTGTTGATTCATTGACTCCTTCGCATCCGCTGAATCCCGTTGAATTTGCGCCCAAAACAGTAATTTTGTCGATTACTCTAAATGGTGTAGTTTTGGTCACCTCTAGCCTTAGGTCAAAGGCTCCATCGACGTCACTAAATCCATTGGGAGGATTGTAAGAAGTCCCAATTACCCGCCCATCAACAGTCCATTTGTAGGTATTGTAAATATTGGGGGTCACCATACTGACGCTTAATGGGCCTTCATCATAGCAGATACGATATCTTTCGGTCTCTCCTTGGTATGGGTTATTTACTTTAAAAAGGGGTTGGCTTAAGCTTACTATTGGGATGATCGCCAATAAGAATAAACTTGTAATTGTTGATTTCATAATATTGATTTTTACAGTTAAATAATGATACCACAAAGATGGGCCTGTAATGGGTCGCCATAAAACACGGCAAAAAGGTATATTGAAAAAATACTGCAAAACAGGTACTAGCCAGTATTTTATATACCGGCTACTGGGTAATTACTAAAAATATATTTATGAAGCTTCCGATATTTAGTATATACTATTTACTTTTACGAACTATGAGTGCCAACTTTTTAAAAATCCTCTTCTCAATTTTGATTGCCATTTCGGAGTGTTATGGTATAAATAAGGTTGCTTTTCGAGATTCACTTTATAAACCAATTCTAATCACTCAGGATTTTAGCCACAAACTTGTAGGACAAGAAGACTCTATCTATATTATACTGGATACTTTACAAGAGATAAACCAATTCGACATCCTAAATTTTGATCCCTGTATTTTCAAGATGGTTAAAAAAGCTACTTTCCGCGAGTTTATTTTTGATGCAAGCGATCGCAATATTTGGATGCTTTTCGGTTTAAAAAATGAAACAAAATCAAAAAACAAAATATTATTCGAATTTATCGATCCTTATATAGAAGTATTGGAGGTTTATGCAAAATCTCAAAAATCTCGGTCATATACCGACATTGAGCAGCTCGCTTATTATTCTTTTGATAAGTTTACGGACTTAAAGAGAAATAATCGATACAACTTTCCAGCAGAAATCACTCTTAAACCGAAAGAATCACAATGGATCGCTGTAAAAATTAGGTCTTCGAGACATAATTTAAATTTTAGTGCTTTTATTTGGAATCAAGACGTTAGAACTTCGCAACAGTTTTTCGAAGACATCCTTTTAGGTACATTTTTTGGCATCGAACTGATATTCTTAATCATCTTAATATTATTGGTTTTAAGCACTTTTGATAAGCTCCAAGTCTATTTTTTACTCTTTTTCATACTTGGTATTATTTTCGTAATGGTGGATATTGGATTTGAAATGTGGCTATGGTCTAGCCTTTCTATCAATAAACCCTTGATATTACTCACCGTTGTTACTTTTTATTTGATCGCTGGAATACTTTTCGTTCAGACCTATTTTGGAATCCACGTCAAGATTTGGAGGTCTTTGACTTTTTTCCATTTCATTGCCATAATAGGTGCCACCCTGTGTTGCATTATGTGGGTTTGTGAAATATTCGATTCCAGTCTCATCCGATCGGTCGTTCAGTATTTGCTTATATTTTTTCTTGCTGTCAACATCTTTATTTTATTGATGGTAGCTAAAGCTATGATTTCTCATTGGAAGCTAGACCACATATTGTTCATACTAGGCTTTTTGATTCATGGTATCAGCATTTTTATCATCAATTTGCAAATGCTTGGGATTTTACCGCACGGTTTATTGAATTTTTATGTCATAAAATATTTAGGATTTTATCCTTTTACTTTTTATACCAATATTTTGTTTTTACTGGGTGTTATTGTAGAGCTCATGGCAGTTTTTTATCTTTTGGTAAAAAATTTTATTGGCAATATTGAGCTGAATACAAAACTCGCCGAACAACTCGCTAGAGAAAAAGAGCTTAACTTAAATTCTCTAATTCTAGGGATCGAAACTGAGCGGAAAAGAATCGGACAAGAGCTTCATGACGGACTTGGCGTATTGATCAGCAGCATCAAAATGAAAACTCAAAAGGTAATCGAATCCACCGATGACAAACATCAAAAAGATAAGCTACAAAACATCACGGCAGACCTCGATCTAGCATATACCGATGTAAGGCATATTTCACACAATTTGATGCCTAAAAGCCTTGAAAGACAAGGTCTTAAAGCCGCAATCGAAGACTTGTTGCATCGGGTTAAAAATATCAGTCCAGACATCGACATACATCTGTTATTTAACATAGATTTGAATGAAATAAATGATACTGCGAAAATCCATATCTACAGAATTCTGCAAGAGCTTTGTAATAACATCGTAAAGCATGCCAAAGCTAAAGAAATCATCGTTCAGTTTTTTAGCAATTTAGATGGCATCATCATCACGATTGAAGATGATGGTATTGGGTTTGATCTAAATCAGCCCAACAAAGGAATCGGATTGCAAAATCTAAAAATCAGGGCAAAAGCCCTTAGCGCAAAAATTAATTTGGAATCAAGAGTCAATCATGGAACCTTTGTGTCTATAGAAATCCCACACAGCGAACTTACAAAAAAATAAAGCATCCCATTTTTATGGAATTTTTATATATATTCGTCTTGAATATGTATTTATTCTTTATTTAGATTTAGGAAATGGAAAATGTTATCTCGGTTTTAATTGTAGATGACCAACAAATAATAACTCAGGGATTGACTTCATTATTGGCCTTTCAAGAAGAACTGGAAGTAGTTGGCACCGCATCTGACAATTTTATTGCAGAAGATTTTGTTCGAAACAATCACGTCGATGTCGTGTTGATGGACTTCAATATGCCTGAAGTTGATGGCATACAATGCACAAAAAATCTACTGGCCATTAATCCCAATCTAAAGATTTTAATTCTTACAAGTTACGACGATGTCGGTTTGGTTCGAGAATCGATCCATCACGGAGCTATGGGTTTTTTATTAAAAAATATAGACAAAGATGAATTAATCACCGCAATAAAAACTGTGTATATGAATAAGCAATATCTAGGCATTTCAATCCAAGGATTGGTAATCAACTCTTTCTTAGAACACCAAAAAGTAGAATGGTCTCCCAACAATCCCGCTCAAGGCAATGGAGATCAGTTCCTTTATACCAAAAGAGAAATCGAAGTTCTCCGCGAGATCGCGAAAGGCAAAACCAGCCAACAAATCGCCAGTGAGTTATTCATCAGCCTAAACACCGTTGAGACGCATCGCAAGAATATTTTATCAAAAAGCGAAGCCAAAAATATGACCGAGCTAATAAACTTCGCCAATAAGTCTGGGATCATTTAATTGGTGTTAGGAAGATATACTAGTTGGCTTATCCACTTTTTTGGAGTCAACCTATTTCCGGACTATGACCTACCAGTTTGTACCTTATTCGTGTGACAGCACTTGGTTAGTAACATCAACTAATGAAATTGATGAAGAAACGGTGAAAATTTATCCTAATCCAACCAATGAAAGGGTTTATATTGATGGAATCGATTCAGAGATTGAATATCAATTGTGTTCCCTAGGTGGCCAAATAATGAAACAAGGAATAACCTATAATAAGACTGTTAATATTGAGAATACTGGTTTATATATTCTAAAGCTAAAAGTAGATGGTATCTGGATATTTAAAAGGATAATTACAATAGAGTAATGCTGACTTCATCGGCTTGATGTACGCGCCACCGCATCGCTCAGTGCTACATAGCCCTGCCCTATTTCAATAGCGCTTATCCTTGATATAAGGCAGCTTTTCAAAGGCCTCTACATCCACACTCGGGAATCCAAAATCTTCAACTATCCTACCGCGGATGCGATATACCCCTTTCCCTTTAAAAAGGTATTTTTCTAGGCTTTTGGGGAAATGTACCGAGTCGAAAAAATGCCCCTGACGATCTACCCACGTTCCAAAATACATCAGCTTTTTGGTTGATGTGGTGACATACTTTCTCGCAATATAATAGCCCAACATGGTCACCGTTTTACCCTT
This sequence comes from Saprospiraceae bacterium, assembly GCA_016718505.1. Taxonomy (GTDB): domain Bacteria; phylum Bacteroidota; class Bacteroidia; order Chitinophagales; family Saprospiraceae; genus JADKKF01. The sequence goes on from JADKDE010000001.1 coordinate 291,313, forward strand.
TTTGCTCAGCATCTCATGTGCCATTATATCTTCGATGAATGGTGTTTCTAGTAAGTCAAACGGCGAACATAGCGGAAAACCCAGTAATTCCATCTCATCAAATGCTTGATCCCAAGTATCGTCTTCTAAGGTCGGTATGGTATAAGATTCCGCTGGCTCTTCGAATAGGTATCCCGTAGCACTTCTCGACATATTGGGGTTGAATACGGCGGACTTATTCCACATCAATTCGTATTTATTGAGCCCAGTAAATCTAAAAGCCCCAATGCGAATCAAAATCTCCAACTGTTGCTTGCTCACGTCTAGTCGCCTGACGAAATCTTCCAAGTCTATATATTTCCCCCTAATGGTTCGCTCTTGGACCAATCTTCGCGCCAGTTGCGCCTCCAAATCTTTGATATGAACAAAGCCAACATACACGTCATCGCCATCAATACTTGTCATATAATGACTGTAATTGATACAAGGGGCATGGATGATGCCGCCGCACATCCTAAGTTCGTGAAGATACACTTCTGTCGAATAAAATCCACCAAAATTGTTTATCACAGCTACCATGAACTCTCGAGGGTAATATGTCTTCAAATATAGACTTTGAAATGACTCCACAGCAAAACTCGCAGAATGAGCCTTGCAAAAAGAATACCCACTAAAACTTTCTATCTGTCGCCACACTTCTTTGGTAAGTTCATCTGGATATCCTCTCGCAGCACAATTGTTGAAAAATTTTTCCATCAATCGATAAAATGTATCTGAGCTTTTCTTCTTTCCCGTCATGATACGCCTCAAAACATCCGACTCATCCAGTCCCAAACCCGAAAAATGGTGAACTATTTTCATTACATCTTCTTGATAAACCATAATCCCATAGGTCTCCCCTAGATGTTCTTCGAAAACAGGGTGTAGGTATTTTGTTTTCGATTTATGGTGAAATCGCTCGATGTACTCTCGCATCATGCCCGACTGAGCTACTCCAGGGCGGATGATGGAACTTGCCGCAACCAAATGAACATAATTGTCGCATTTTAACTTTGACAACAGCCCTCGCATCGCTGGAGATTCAATATAAAAGCATCCTATACATCGTCCAGATCTGAGCTGTGCCCTTACTTTCGGGTCCATTTTTATGCGTTCTACTTGGTGTACATCGACCTCGAGACCTTTGTTGTTGCGGATGATATCGACCGCCTCCTTGATATGCCCAAGCCCTCTTTGGCTCAATACATCATATTTATGAAATTGCAGATCTTCGGCTTCATACATGTCAAAATGCACAATTGGAAATCCTTTGGGCATCATTTGCAATGCAGTATAATAATTTAATGGCCTTTCTGAAACAATAACACCTCCCGCATGGATGGATAGATAATTCGGAAATCCCTCCATCATTTTACCATAATAAAAAATATACTCAGCAAAGGGATGATGCCTGGTTTTATCCAATGGGTGATCCACGATTGTATCAATATCTTCTTTCGGCAATCCGAACACTTTACCCAATTCTCGAATGATCGACTTCCCTTTAAATGTATTGTATGTAGCTAAAAGGGCTGTGTATTCGCTGCCATATCGCTTGAATATATAGTCTGTCACATCATCTCGCTCGTCCCATGAAAAATCAATGTCAAAATCAGGAGGTGAACTCCTGTGAGGATTGATAAATCGCTCAAAATATAAGTCCAACTCCAGGGGATCTACGTCCGTGATGTATAGACAATAAGCGACGATGGAATTCGCCCCGCTACCCCTTCCTACGTGAAAGTAACCTGCGGATCTGGCATAGCGCACGATATCCCATGTAATCAAGAAATAAGCTGCAAATCCAAGCTCAAGAATTACTTTGAGTTCGGACTCCACCCTGTTGACGGCCTTCTCTTGGTTTTTATACCGACGCTGGCAGCCACTTCTAGCCAATTTTTTTAATAAAGCAAAATCACTTTCTTTGCTTTCAGTAAAACAATTTCGATTATTGCTCGTATCCGACACCAAATCGATATGGCAATTCTCCAAGATATTTTTAGTATTTTCAAGAATCATTGGAAATTGTGCAAAGGCGGATTCGATGATTTTTTCATCTATATATCGGTCATGTGGCGAGGCCATATCATGTGTTTCCAACTTGCCAATAAGGATATTTTTATCAATACAACGAAGGAACTGATGTATTCGATACTGCTCCTTTGTGTCATACGTGATGGGGGCATAGACGACCATTTTATGGGAAAAAATCTTTTGTGGAGAGCTATAAAGCTTGTTCACCTCGCTGGGTCTTACGCCTACATACTCGTATTCTTCTAGGTTCTCCCAGCTTTTGGGGCATTTGCGGTATATAACATAACAATGCGTAAAACCTGGTGCAGCCGACGGAGGTTTGATATTCTGTATTGAGATTTTCGTCAACCATGCATTAATTTCTCTCCATCCTTCTTCATCTTTCGCTATGGCTAAATACAAGAAATTTCCTTGATGTCGAAATTCTACCCCAAGTATCGGAGTTATGCCATTGGCTCGACATTCTTTTATAAAAGTAAAACTACATGACGTATTGTTAATATCGGTCAAAACCAAATAATTCAACTGCTGAGCACGTGCGAACTCAACCAATGCTTTGGGTGAAAACACGCCATAACGCAGACTAAAATAAGTATGTGACGACAAATACATTTCACAAATGTATTATTTTTCATCTTTATTTTGACGATTATTTACACATTAATTTATATATGGGAATTCTTTCTGCTTAGAAAGCGTATTATTAACAAAATAAGCCTCAAATTATCCTATCGAGTACTAGCAGAAGTTGGGACGCGGTTGATCAATCTTTTTTCCTTCATTTTCTTTTCCCAAGATTGTCTGGCTGGGCTAATTGATTTTCTAATCCATTTTTCCATAATTAAAGAAGCAATTGGTGCGGCAAAATCAGCACCCCAACCGGCATTTTCAACATACACCGCTACAGCTATGGTGGGATTGTTTTTGGGTGCAAAGCCAAGAAATACAGAGTGGTCTTTTCCGTGGGTATTTTGAGCAGTACCTGTCTTTCCACATACTGCGATATCCGCTATATAGGCAGACCTAGCCGTTCCGTGGGAGACTACTTGTTCCATACCCTCCTTTATCGGTATGAAATGCATCGGTTCTATCCCCATAGGTATTTTATCAGTAGAGAAAGGGAGAGGCATCTTTGGATCATTGGCAAAACCTTTTACCAAATGCGGCCGAATAAACCAGCCGTTGTTGGCAATCATTGCACCAATATTTGCCATCTGGAGTGTAGTCAATTGCAATTCACCTTGACCGATACCATTGGACATAATCCAGGGTGATTTCCAACGTTCACCTTTTTTCTTGTTATAATAAGAAGATGTGGGTACAAATCCCCTGGTTTCGGTAGGAAGATCAATACCAAGACCAACGCCGAGGCCGAGTGTGTGCAAATATTTGTTAAAAACGTCTAGTCCTAATTGAGGGCGACCATAATGGTCAATGATCTCACGATAAGTCTGAAAAAAATAAGAATTGCAAGACCAAGCGATGGCAGTAGGGAGGTCCCCTATACCTGGGTGTCTGTGACACTTTCTCGCCTGCCCCCCAATGTAGTAAGCTCCCCTGCAAGGATATCCACGATCTGGGGTTATGATTTTTTCTTGCAAACCTATCAATGCGACCAAAGCTTTAAAGATAGAGCCTGGTGGATACTTAGCAGAAACGGCCCTATTAAAAAGAGGCTTTGAAGAATCCGTGAACAATGCTCGAATCGACTGTTTGTCTTCTTTGCCGATGGTCATAATATTTGGGTCAAAGCTAGGTGCAGAAACCATGGCGAGAATCTCACCCGAAGATGGCTCTATAGCGACGATACTGCCTATTTTATTGGCCATGAGTTCTTCTCCCAATTGCTGCAATTCTGCATCAATAGACAACTCCAAATCTTTACCTGCTATGGCAGTAGAGTCAACACTTCCTTCCTTGTATGGGCCGACAAATCTGCCCAAATTATCTTTGAGTCTAAATTCTGTTCCATTAATGCCTTTCAAATAAGTTTCATACTGCTTTTCCAATCCAATCGCTCCTATATAGTCGCCGACTTTGTATTGATTGGCTTGAGATAAAAGTTGATTGTTATCCACTTCTTTGATATATCCAAGAATATTGGCTGCGATGGAAGATTCATAGCCACGAGTGATCCCAGCTTGAATAGAAAACCCTGGAAATTCGTGAATGCTTTCTTGAAATCGACTGTAAATAGCTGGTGAGACCTTTCTTAAAAATACATAAGGGATGAATTTGCTGTATCTGACGTCTTTCCAATCTTTGGTGGAGTATTGAATGAATTCATCCTTGGTAATACTCAGCAATTTGCAGAATTTGCTCGTATCCATTTTTTTATTTACGAGATTGTATTGCATTAAAATTTCATAAATTGGCTCATTGAATACCAGTAGTTTTTTGTTTCTATCCAATATCAGTCCTCGGCCAGGATAAATAACTTTTTTCTCGATGGTCAGATTAGAGGCTTTTTGTTTATAATATGAATCAAATAACTGAATATGGGCCGCTTTAATAAGCATGACCACGCCTATCATGATGAAAAAAGCTATGATATGTCGATGCCGTCCTTGAAATCTATCCATAAACCTAATATTTTGGATTGAAAAGGAACAGCAAAATAAACACCAATGGTATATCGACCAATAAACTCAGGATTGTGTGCAACAAGATTTGATCAAAATAGAAAAGCGTAAAGGAGAGCATGCTAAAATACCATAAATGATGAATAGTAAAGAGACTGAGCATGTACCTCATCGTCCACTGAAATCCTTGATGGTACAAAGTTGGATTCTGGTGAACCGTATAGCCTCCTCTTGGCTCTAACCATTTGATAATTAAAATACGAGTATAACTCATCACAAGCAATGCGCTGGCGTGGACTCCTGGGCTATCATAAAAAAAATCTACCGCCAATCCCACCAAGAAGGACAATATGACCAACCATAGTTTATTTATCTGAAAAGGCAGTAATGCAAAAATCAAAGGGTAAATCAATACCACTAAATAATTAAATCCATTTATTTCCCATGACAAATTCTTAAAGACGCTGACTTGAATCAATAATATGATGAAACCACGGATAATATGTTGGATATAGATACTCACAGTGAAGATTGATTTAAAAGAGAATCTGCTTCGCTCTTGTAGAGATTTTTTACAACCATAACAAATTGAACATTGGATAAATCTTCAAATAACTTAACATCGACGGTATGGAAATTACTCCCACCCTCAAAATAAAATTTTTCTATCCTTCCAATATTAATCCCTCGGGGAAATATTTGGGAATATTGGGTGGTTACGATGGTATCATTTACCGCCAGTTTTGCATGACTTGGCAAATCTATTAGGGTGGCTATCGTTGGATCCTTTCCCCTCCACGTTACGGTCCCAAAGTGATTGGACTTGGAAAGACATGCGCTGATTCGCGTTTGACTATTTAGGAGGGACATAATTTTAGCATAGTGTTCGGAGACATTACGAACGATACCAATCACCCCTTTGGATGTGATCACGCCCATCCCCTTTTGTACACCATCTTTTGCCCCTTTATCTATGAGAATAAAATTATCCCAAGTATTTACTGAGTTATAGATAATTTTGGCAGAAATCAACTCATATTTTTGCGTATAAAGGCTATCTTTAACAGGCTCTACGTGAGTCTGAAGATACATCCTATAGATTTCTTTTTCTTCTTCCAAATCCTTTATTCTATCGGATAAACTATCCAATATTTCTCGACTTATAAACGAAGATTTTACTTCGTCGTATTTTTTTTGAAATTTCCCTGTAAAAGTATTGGTGGTATTGAAGAAAATTTCCTTTTGTGCTTGATTATAGTTGATAATTAAATAAAAAGAGAAAAACTGCAATATACAAAAGAGCATAAAATGGCTATAACGTACCAAAAAAGCCAATAACTCTTGCATGAACCTTTAATATTTTAGTTAAACAAAGGTATGTTTAAATGTACAAAATATTCCCATCACAAGGAATTCTTTCAAAGCTGTATTGGGCTTGAGCCAACGCTTAAATACTTTTACGATCTATCAAAAAAGTAAACTTATCTGTATTTTTTAGCGCGATTCCTGTTCCTCTTACTACAGCCCTCAACGGATCATCAGCCACATGTACATTTAGTTTTGTCTTTTGAGACAATCTTTTGTCAAGTCCACGTAGCAATGCTCCTCCCCCAGTAAGATAAAGCCCCGTTTTATAAATATCAGAAGCAAGTTCTGGTGGAGTATTCTCAAGAGCCTTTAATACCGCATCTTCTATTTTTGAAATGGACTTATCCAATGCGTGGGCTATTTCTTGATAAGAAATTGATATCTGTCTTGGTATTCCCGACATCAAATCTCGACCATTGACGCTATAATCAGCAGGTGGATCTTCAAGGGTAGTTATAGCAGCACCAACATTAATTTTAATTTGCTCGGCTGTTCTTTCACCAATCAATATATTATGCTGCCTTTTCATATAAGACATGATATCGCTATTAAATTCATCCCCGGCTATTCGGATCGATTGATCACACACAATACCAGAAAGGGCAATTACCGCAATTTCTGTCGTTCCTCCTCCAATATCGATCACCATATTGCCAATTGGCTCTTCTACGTCTAATCCTATTCCCAATGCTGCGGCCATAGGCTCGTGTATCAAATAGGTTTCTTTGCTATCAACATGGTCGGCCGAGTCAAAAACAGCCCTTTTTTCTACCTCGGTAATGCCCGAAGGGATGCAGATGACCATCTTGAGATGCGTAAAGAACTTTCTCTTGATATTCATCATATTGATAAGTCCTTCTATCATGGCCTCAGCTGCTTGAAAGTCAGCTATAACACCATCTTTTAGAGGTCTTATGGTTTTTATATTATCGTGCGTTTTTTCATGCATTTGCATCGCCTTAGCACCAACCGCCATAATCTCACCCGTTGTGCGATTCACAGCTACTATTGAAGGCTCATCGATGACGATTTTACCGTCTTGGATTATTAAGGTATTAGCGGTACCCAAGTCTATGGCTAATTCTTGGGTAAAAAAATTGAAAAATTTCATTAATATTATTGATTGAAACTTACTCCAGAAAGCTTAAAAATTACTACAAAATGACTTTACTCATAAAATGCAAAAATAATAGAATTTTATGGATTTTTATGTAGTTAAAAAATATAAAACAAGGAAATGATTAATAATTCTCAACTAGTGTGCCAATTTTCTCGCCCAAAACTATCTTTTTCAAATTATCCTTATCATTTACATCAAAAACTACGATTGGCAGATTGTTCTCTTGACACAACGTAAAAGCAGTCATGTCCATTACATTTAAGTTCATTTTAATTACCTCTTCAAAAGAGATTTTGTCATATTTTTTTGCATCTTGGTGTTTTAATGGATCTTTGTTGTAAATGCCATCGACTCGTGTACCCTTTAATATCACTTCAGCATTTATCTCATTGGCCCTTAAAGCTGCCGCGCTGTCTGTGGTAAAATATGGACTACCAATTCCCCCACTAAATATTACAACCCGCCCTTTTTCCAAGTGTCGAATCGCTCTTCTTCTGATGTATGGCTCGGCAATTTCTTTCATCTCAATGGCCGAAATAAGCCTTGTGTACATTCCTGCCTCTTCCAATCCACTCTGCAATGCCATTCCATTGATAATCGTAGCCAGCATCCCCATATAGTCGCCCTGTACTCTTTCTATACCACTTTTTTCAGCCTGTAGTCCTCGGAAAATATTTCCACCACCTATCACGACTGCTACTTCCACTCCTAAATCGATAATAGACTTGATTTGTTGGGCATACTGTTTTAGCATACTCGCTTCGATACCAAATCCCTGAGCACCCATCAAGGACTCACCACTCAATTTGAGAAGGATTCTCTTATATTTAATTGTCATAGGTCTTCTTAAAGTTTTAAATTCGTGGTTAAATTAATACAATATAAAAAAAAAGCGAATGAAAAAATCCATTCGCTTTTTAAATTTTAGCCAAGCTTTATATGTTTAAAACCCGTGACGGTTAAGTCTTTGTCAAACGAAGCCAAATATGCAGCAACGTTTTTGCTCGAGTCTTTTACGAAGTCTTGATTCAACAAGGTGCTTTCTTTGTAAAATTTATTAAGCTTTCCTAACGCTATCTTTTCAAGCATTTCCTCTGGCTTACCTTCTTGTCTAGCTACTTCTTTGCCGATTTCTATTTCTTTAGAAACGATGGATGGATCTACTCCGTCTTTATCAACAGCAACAGGTTTCATTGCAGCAACTTGCATAGCCACATCTTTTCCTGCTTGTTCGAATGCTGCGTCATTCTTGTTCAACCCTACGATTACACCAGCCCTATTGCCCATATGTATATAAGGTAAAACCATTTCAGCTTCTAATTTTTCATAAGTCAATTCCATTTTCTCACCGATGACACCCACTTGCTCCAACACTTTTTCTCCAATGGTAATATTGCCATATGGCAATGCAGCCAAAGCGTCCGTGTCTGCTGGAAATGCATCGATTGCAGCCTTTGCGAATGATTTGGTCAACGCGATAAAGTCTTCGTTCTTTGATACGAAATCGGTTTCACAACTTACTCTTACGATGATACCTCTTTTTTGGTCATCTGAAGTCAAAGCTATTACTACACCTTCATTGGCTTCTCTATCTGCTCTTTTTACAGAAAGTTTTTGACCTTTTTTTCTTAAATATTCGATGGCTCCTTCGAAGTCACCATTGGATTCAGCTAATGCTTGCTTACAATCCATCATCCCAGCTCCCGTTTGGTCTCTGAGTTTTTTGACATCACTTGCCGATATATTTGCGCTCATGGCGATTATATGATTAAATTTTGATTAATAAAATTAATTAGTTTCTTCTTCTTTTGCTTTCACTTCCTTTCTTTCAGATAATCCTTCTTGGATAGCACTTACAAGATAGTTGGTGATGATAGAGATTGACTTTGATGCGTCGTCATTCGCTGGAATAGCGAAATCAACTTTGTTTGGATCTGAATTTGTATCGACCATAGCAAATGTTTTGATACCAAGTTTTTCTGCTTCTGCCAATGCCAAGTGTTCGTGATGAATATCTACGATAAATATAGCATTTGGAAGTCTATTCAAATTCGCAACTCCACCCAACACTTTTTCCATTCTTTCCTTTTCTCTAGAAAGGGTTAATCTTTCTTTTTTGGTTATGCTGGTAATGCTAGTATCCGTTAGCATTTTCTCGATATTCTGCATCTTTTTAACAGATCTTCTGATCGTAGCAAAATTAGTCATCATACCTCCCAACCAACGATCGGTAACGAATGGCATATTTACACTCGTTGCAGCTTTTGTGATGATCTCTCTAGCTTGTTTTTTTGTGGCAACAAACATGATTTTTTTGCCAGATTTAGCCATTTGCTTTAAAGCAGTAGCAGCATTTTCGAGATGCTCAGACGTTCTGTTAAGGTCGATGATATGGATTCCTTTTTTCTCCATGAAGATATAAGGTGCCATTTTAGGATTCCACTTTCTTTTCATGTGTCCAAAGTGTACACCTGCATCCAGTAACTGTTTATATGATGGTTTTTCCATTTAAAATCTTTTATTTAAGAGGATAAAATAAGGTAATTTAATAGTAAATAAGGATTAACGTTTGCTGAATTGGAAACGCTTTCTTGCTTTTGGCTGTCCGTATTTTTTACGTTCAACCTCGCGAGAATCCCTTGTCAATAGCTTTTGATCCTTTAGCGGCTTTTTGAAATCTTCATTGATTTTCACCAAAGCTCTAGAAATTGCCATTCTAGTAGCCTCTGCTTGACCTTTGAATCCCCCACCATCTACATTTACTTTTATGTTGTAGCCATTTTCTAACGAAAGTGTCAAAAATGGTTCTGTCACCTTTAGTTGTATTTCTCTTTGTGGAAAATAGTCTGCTAATTCCTTATTGTTGATTACAATCTTGCCCGTTCCTTTGGTCAAATAAACCCTAGCAACTGAAGATTTTCTACGACCAACTGCATTAATTATTTCTGCACTCATAGTGTATTAAAATTTAAATGGTTGTGGTTTTTGGGCTTGATGTGGATGTTCAGACCCTTCATAAACAAATAATTTCTTAATCATAGCATTGCCCAATTTGGTTTTTGGCAACATTCCCTTTACAGCTATTTCCACAATAGATGTTGGCTTTTTAGAAACTTGAATTTCAGCTTTTACTCTTTTTTGTCCACCTGGGTACATTGAATAAGTGATATATTCTTTTTGGCTCCATTTAGCACCCGTGAATCGAACCTTATTAGCATTTAAAACAATGACATTGTCTCCACAATCAGTATGTGGGGTGAATTGAGTTTTATGCTTTCCACGCAATACATGGGCAATTTTAGAACAAATCCGTCCTACGGTTTCACCATCTGCGTCGATCACGTACCAATCTCTGGTAACGTCTTGATCGTGAGCTGATTTAGTCTTATAACTTAACGTTTTCACAAATAAATATTTAATTTTTCTAATAAAATTCACAAAAGTGAGTGCAAAAGTAATTCTCTCTATTTAATATTCCAAATAAATTTTCATAAAACACTGATTTTCAATAAAAAAAAGGTAAGTTAATTTTCATCTTATAAATTATACACTGATAATCAAATAGTTATATGATTATTTCTATTTAGATTTTTTTTATATTAAATTACCTAGTAATATATAGATTTGAGCTGTCTTTTCTAAATTATTCAGCTTGAAATAGAAGGTCGAGGCTACAATCTATGAATGAGGGTGGTGGATTTTGGTATTTAAGCTGCAACCTGATTTTGAATTTACCCGTTTTAAACTCATCGAGATAGTTTGCTTCCCAAGGCAATAGTTCAAAATTGTCAGACTTTATCGTTTGGTTATTTACTTTATCGAATATCAATATAGGGGCAATGGCAGGATCCTGGGGTATGATATAAATTTTCATCCATTCGATAAAACCCAAATTATAGCTTTGTGGATAAGCTCTTAATCTTGCTACATTGGGATAGATTTTTTTTAGGTCACTTACTTTGTATCCATTTTGATTGGCATAAAATTCTAATTCTGAATTAATCGTCGGAAGATCAATATATTGAGTTTCGAAAACGCTGACACCTGCTAAAATTTTAAAATTTGTATAATATGTCAAACGGAAGCCATTCAAATCTTTTTTGCAAGAATTCGTGGTAAGGACGAATGCAGCAAGACAAAAGAATATGACGAAGTGATTTACTTTTATTTTTTTCATAAAATACATTTCTCTATATTATCTTTTATCAGAACGCTTAGTGCTGCAAAATATTTCCTGGATATTCTTTAAACCATTTTCCAGTCATCATCAAAAATTCGTAGAGTATCATCGAGGTTGCTCCCCAGAGTATTTTATCACCGATAGGAAAGTATGGTACATCCTGCATTGTATAGCCCGCTTTGTGATGAATTTTTGTAAAATTTATAATATTTGGCTGTAAAAAATGATTGAACGGGACCGTGATGATATCTTCAACTTCTGAGGGTTGACTCAACATTTCGGTTCCTTCAGCCAATACACCGACGAAAGGATAAACTAAAAATCCACTAACTGGTATGTACAAGGGAGACAAAGGTCCTATCATTTGAATTTTCTCGCTCTCTACGCCTATTTCCTCATGGACTTCTCGCAATGCGCAAGCTTCAAAATCTATATCAGAGTCATCTTTTTGTCCACCGGGAAAGCTCAATTGGCCGCTGTGGTGATCCTTGTTATTTAGATTGCTGCGCAAGATAAATGTAATACACCACTCTTCATTTTGAAGTGATAGTGGCAGCATGACACTCGAAAGCTTGGCATCTGGAGGAGCTTGAGGCAAAATTTTCCTGATGGGTGGAGACATTACTTTGTGAGCTTCCTCGCCAAGTAATGTTGCTTGAGTAAAATACTTGCGTAAACTATATATTTGTTCTTCCAAAATAATTATTTCGACTCATTGGAGATAGCCATATAATTAGCAAGGGCCATCGTCATAGAAGGAGCTTCAGGGGTTGGTGCTTTGATATTTATAATCAATCCTTTTTCTTCAGCTGCTTTTATGGTTTGTGATCCAAAAACGGCTATCCTAGTTTGATTTTGTTTGAAATCTGGAAAATTGTCGTACAAAGATTTTATCTCCAATGGGGTAAAAAAGACCAAGACATCATAAGTAATATCACTCAAATCAGACAAATCACTACTTACAGTATGATACATGATTGCTTCCGTATATTCGACTTGGATTTTATCGAGCATCTTGATCGTGTCTTGGGCGCCTAAATTAGAACATATCAGCAAAAACTTTTCTGTGCGAAATTTCACAAAGTAATTTTGGATATCATCGATAGATTTGATACCATTAAAGACTTTTCTTTTTCGAAATAAAATGAATTTTTGAAGATAATTGGCCACATTTTCAGTAGCACAAAAATATCGAGTATCAGGGTGCATCTTCACGCGCATCTCTTCCGTTATTCTAAAGAAATGATCGATCGCATGCTTGCTGTTGAAAATTACTGCTCGATATTCTTCAGGCCTTATACGAGTCTTCCTAAAATCTTTCTCAGATAATGGGTCCACTTGTATAAATGGTCGAAAATCTATTTGAAGTCCATATTTCTCTTCAATCTCTGAGTACGGTGTCCTTGGGGGTCGAGCTTGAGAGACAAGTATTGTTTTTACTTTTTTGAACTTTTCAACGTAACCAGGTTTGTCCGAATCTTTTTTTGTTATTGCCATTTTTCAGAAGTCTCTGCCAAATTATTACTAAAAATATTTCATTGAAATTGCTTAAAAAGTATAAATACTTTTGGCAACCAATAGGATTGGGGCGATTTCAGTGGCACAAAGATAAATAAAAAAATGAAAAAAATTATTAGGTAAAAATCGACTGCTTAGCATTAAGCCTCTCATTTGCCTCAAAATATAAAATAAAATAACTAAACAAATACCAAATACCAACAAATAATTAAACATATTTGTCGTACCAAATGCCAAGAAAATATTGACTGGTGTCAGATATAATCCAAGAATAATATTGAAGTTTTGGGTTGTAAAGCTATATTGATCCATTTCTTTTTCTACGGGAAATACCCATGCCAAAATCCACATGACGATATGTTTTGTAAAATATATCAAACATGTGATACCAAGACATATGCCATATATTGCGACATTGGAATAGTCGTCCATTACTTTCAAATATTTGAAAATAAAAAACAAAAACATTCCAAAATTGCAGAAGAAATAAAAATATAATAGCAAGTATGTAAATTGAAAATTTGAAACCTGATTACGATGCAGATATTTCATCATATTTTCATTCAGTAAAGACTGATTGATTTTGAGCAACAATGATCGATTTAAACTTACGAGAATGGTCAAAAATAAAAGCAAGGTAAGCAGGGTAACAAAATAAAAATTTGTATCTTTTTGAGTACTTGCATCGCGAACTATTTCTTTCTCCTTACCTAAATCCTCCGCTTTTTTTATTCCCTGAACATTTTTATTCGTGTCTGATACAAGTTGAGTTTTTTCTCCTTTTATCACCTCGAACGGATTGGATGGGTCAGGCTGGTTCGTACTCTGTCCTAAAGAAGAAGTATCAGTATGTTTTAGCGTTTGGGTTTCGACTGAGATTTTAGACTTGGGTTGGGCCAATTCAAATGGATTCTTATCTTGCGCATAAGCAATAGTCAACCAAAATAAGCCAACGAAAAGTAAAAATCCAACCCTCATTTTATTAGTTATACTCAACAATATTAATTAAGGGTTTTATTTTGCAATTTTTGCAATTTCTTCTTCAATATTTTTTTCATCTCCCAATTTATAACTGCTATGGCTATAAACTATTTTTCCTTCTTTGTCCAAAAGATAAAGCTGAGGTACAGTAGGGAATCCTAGGGCATTTTTTAGTTCAGAATTTACATCAGACAAAACGGTATAAGTCCACCCTTTTTGGTTGACCATTGGTTTTACCTTAGGAAGTCCTCTTATGTCATCAATAGTAACTGCGATTAACTCAAAATCATATTTTTTTTGCCATTCAGGATATAACTTTTTAATGGCATCTAATTCTTTTTGCATGGTGCGCACCAAGTCGCCCAAAAACTTACAGCGGTTATTTTGTCTTTCTTGATTACATTTTGGATATTAACTGATTTTCCTTCTAGTGTTTTTACATTAACAGTTGGCATTTTTTTCTGAGCTGTAGCAACGCTTGAAAAAAACAATCCCAAACAAATTATAAGTATAAACTGACCTTTAAACATTTCTTCAAAATTTTACTTTTTTAAATTTTTACCACTGCAAATATACAAAGTATAACTTCTATTCAAGTTAAGAATGTCTTAAATGTCAGGCTTTGTTAACATAAATCCAAAATTTCAAGTTGATATTAACTCAAAAAATCGTAAATTTGCCCAGCATAAAAACAGCATTATATGAAATTGAGATTTTTATTTTTCTTATTGGTTGCAGTGATCATCGGTTCGTGCAAAGATACAAAAAAGGCAAGTGGAGGACAGGCGAGTACTTCTACATCCAGCTCCGCCTCCAATAAATTTGTGTCTAATAATGGCTTAATATCTTTTGACTTTCCAAAAGATTGGCAAAGGCTGCCAGATGAAGCGACCTATGCAGTTTTTCAGCATGCCAAAAAGCCCCTTGGCAAGTTTTTCATCACTGGAGCTAAAGTTTCGGGTTCTAAACCATTTGATTTAGAATCTTATATTAATGATGAGCGTTCTGCCAACACAAAGAACAATCCCGTCAAAATGGTGACGAAACACGGTCTTCCTTTGCTTTATTTTTCAAAAAATATTCCTGGGACCGCTGGGGTCAAGGACAATACTACTAAGTTTTTCAGTGGGAAAAATGATTTCTTGATCATGGCGCATTACTTAGTGAACGAAAACCAAGTGAACACACCAGAGTATAAAAGAGATTTAGACGATATCCTCAAAATATTGAATACAATCGTTTTACCATAATGATATAGAAATGGGGCATATACTTCGATGGCTGGTAGGTTTTTTGATTACCAATATATCGATTATCATCGCATTTATTGGCAAGTATATAGTACAAATAGTTTCGTTTGAGACTGAGACTTCTTACAAAATAGAAGCCATGATGGTTTTTGCCGCTCTCTTTTGTCTTACCATGATTATTTCTAATTTGTGGTACCATAAAAGATCCCAAAAAGGCACCTTATTTTGGGTCTGTGTTATTTGGGCTTTGGTAGAACTTCCAATAATATGGTTACTGCTATTTTTTTCTTAATATGAAATTTTATTAATTATGCCACGTCTCTACAATATTTACAATGGTAAAGAACTAAAAGCAAAGATTCAATCCTCCACAGAATCTAGGAAAACCATTTCTTTTTACAAATATCACACGATTCCGAATCCCGAATTTTTTCGCGATTTTTTATATTTAAATTTTGAAAAACTTGGTGTTTTTGGCCGTATTTATGTCGCCAATGAAGGGATAAATGCACAAATTTCAGTTCCAAATGAAAATTTTGAGGCATTTAGAACATTTTTATACAGCATTGATTTTATGAATAATTTGCGATTGAATATCGCTATTGAGGATGATGGCAAATCATTTTTTAAGTTAAAAATAAATGTCAGAGATAAAATCGTAGCCGATGGCATAGAGGATCCTAGTTTTGATGTAAATAACTCAGGAGTACACTTGGATGCAAATACATTCAACAATATGCTGGAGGAGCCTGACTCTGTAGTAATCGACATGCGCAATCATTATGAAAGTGAAGTTGGCCATTTTAAAAATGCCATTAGTCCCGATGTCGTTACATTTAGAGAATCATTGCCGATCATTGCCGAACAATTTGAGGATCAAAAAGACAAAAATATATTGATGTATTGTACAGGCGGCATACGTTGTGAAAAAGCCAGTGCTTACATGAAGTATCGAGGTTTTAAAAATGTATTCCAATTAAATGGAGGAATCATCGAGTATGCCAGACAGGTCAAAGACCAAAATCTTGAGAATAAATTCATCGGAAAAAACTTTGTTTTTGATGAAAGGCTTGGTGAAAGGATAACCGACGAAATAATCGCACAATGCCACCAATGTGGAGAACCTTGTGATGCCCACACCAATTGTGCTAATGATGCTTGTCATATTTTATTCATTCAGTGTAAAACTTGCGCTGAAAAGTACAATCATTGTTGCTCAACAAAATGTAATGACTTTATACAATTGCCACAAGAAGTACAAGTAATCCAAAGAAAAGTCCAACAATTTAATGGGTCAAAGTTCAGTAAAGGAAGATATAAATCTTTCAATAATAAAAAAGATGTACTTTTATAGCTAAATTTTTTCTTATTATGATTCGATATCTATTCTTCGTGGCCGTTTTAACTTCATTGGTCTGCTGTAAAAAGGACAAACCCGTACCACAAACCAGTGAAAAGGCAAAATGGCTCACTTCACAGATATGGAAATATGCTGATATCATCAAAAACAATGAACCGTTTTTAAAGAATTGTGACCTAGACGACAGGTTTTATTATTATGAAGATGGCACCTATAAAGGCGATAACGGGAGCAATTTGTGTGATCCAAATATTAATACGGTACTTGAAGGGACCTGGCAATTACTAGAGAATGATACAAAACTTTATCTGACGTATAAAGTTTACGCCAATTATTCCGTGCGGCCAACCGCTAATATTGAAATCATTAATCCTGACACTCTGAAGGTAAATGTAGATTTGCCTAATCTTACGGGTAGCGATAACTATATCATCACCTATATTCACCAGTAGTTTATAAAAAAGGATTGTGAGCCATCTCATATCCAATGGTGGTATTCTCCCCATGTCCCGAATGAACTTTTGTTTGCTTAGGCAGCGTAAAAAGTTTGGTCTTGATGCTTTGTATAAGGTTATCATGATTGCAGCCAGGAAGATCTGTTCTACCTATACTTTCTCGAAAAAGGACATCGCCCACTATGATTGTTTCACCTTTTTCATCATATAAACAGATACTTCCAGGTGAATGCCCAGGCGTTTCAAAAACTTGAAGAACAGTTTTACCAAATTCAACACTTGTCCCTTCTTTCAGGATCTCCTCAGCTTTTGGGCTTGGACGGTGTTTTAATCCGTACATTTCACAGATTCTAGGATAATTTTCTAGCATTATGCTTTCCTTAATATTTATTTTTGGAGTCAACCCATATTTCTCTGCAACCACCCCATTTCCAAATACATGATCAAGATGACAATGAGTATTAATCAACAATGTTGGGGTCAGTTTGTGCTTCTCGATGGTATCAAAGAGTTCTTTATCCTCGGAGAGGGTTGAATTTCCTGGATCTACGATTATACATTCTTTGGTATGATCAAACAGAATATAGGTATTTTCGTAAAAATCGTTGAATGTCAATTTGATAATTTCCATAAGTGAATTTTGTAAAATGAATTTGATATAATAAATCCAATTTTACCCACAAAAGTTGTCATACATAACAGATAAACAACTCTTATAAAAAAACTAGAGCATTGGAAAATGCTTGCATTAAAATTTTCAGAATACAAATCTTTTAGCAAAATCATAATACCACAAATAGGGAATGGCTGTTTACATCTAAACAGCCATTATCTCCTTACAAAAGTGTACTCCATTCCTTTAAATTACATTCGACCTTTGTCGAATTTATATTCATTCACTCATTTATTTTAATGTAGAGTCATTTGATTTTTTGAAGATTTTTTGATTTTATATCACCTTCTGTATTTCGTCAAAAAGAAAATTTCTTGTACGATGAAATACTATGGAATTAAATAAAAAATATCACAGGGTGCTCATTCATTGACCTTTTACCTTAACAACACACTTAAAAAAACTGTAGTTTTCTTATATATCTTAAACCAGATATATTAAATGTATTGCAATAACCGTGCCAAAATTAAATTTTTATTAAAGTGTGGTGTACATGTTTTTAAAGCGAGTGTACAAAGCTCGATTAGATTTTAAATTTTGAATATTTAAATCCTTGTGATAGAGTGGTTTGTTGTCTTCAGAAAATATCCTATCTGCAAAACAAAGCTTCAATTTTTTTGATGATTTTTCTTCAGTTCTGATTATAATTTTTGGTTCAATTCTTTTGACCCTTGTTTCTACCGAGCCCTTTTCCTTATATTTTACAATTGTAATTTTTAAATACATGGACATAGTGCACCAATCGAAAATGTCATCACCAATAAAATCTCCAAGCGCATAAGCAACCCAACTACTTTTATCTTTTTTTTCAAATGGGCAACGATAAGTGTACTTTTCTATCGGTTGGATATTGTGCGCATGATTGCCGACGATTAAGTCTATCCCCGTTTCTTCAAATATACGCTTGGTATTTTCTCTAATATGGGGTCCTGTGTAAAATTGATACGCGAGCCCATAATGAAAACTACCAACTATAAAATCTACACCTACACTTTTAAAAAAAACTACCTCTTCTTTTATTTTTGAAAAATCTAAATCGCTTGAATTTAGTCTTAAGTGATTTATAAGGTATGTTTGATCCTGAGGCACAACTTCACCATTAAGAGAATAAGTGTAGGACAAGAACCCAACTTTTATTCCATTCTTTTCAATAATTTTTACCCTATTCTCCACACCTGGTTCAGTTGATGTGCCTACGGAAACGATTTGTTTTGATTCTAAAAATTCAATGGTAGATAAAACTCCTGATTTACCTTGATCGTATGCATGGTTATTGGCCGTACTCAATATATCAAAGCCTTTGTATTTATTGTTTCCATTAAAAATATCAAAGACCTCTGGGTCTCCGTTAAACAGAATTTTCCCAACCATCATCTCTGGACAATTCACTCTAGGGTGAGAAAGATTAATGGGGGTTTCTAAATTGGCATACACTATATCTCCACCGAAAAAATCAGATCCAATTTCATCCCAAAGGCTTTCACAAGTTTGTTTTGAAAATTTTGCATAAGGAAGGAGGTCCCCGCCTGCATGAAAGTTTATTTCTCCTATGGTTTCATCATCCGAATTATTCACATCATAATCGATAAGCGCATTTCCATTCAGTGGAATTTCTTCCTTAACGTGTCCTACATAGTATTTGTAAGCAAAGTGAAATATTTCTTTTGAGGGAAATTTATAAAAAAAGGGTCCTCTTCAAAATCATCGATTGGGAACTTGAGTCGCCCTCTATAATATAATTTATCAATTAGATATATCCCAATATAAGTCAGATGAAATAAAATGTACCCCTTGAATGATCTCGTTCTGCCTATGCCAAGATGAAACATTTAAACGAGTTCAACGGCACTCCTAACAAATAATTCCCAATCTTTAAACTGTTCGTTGTTCATAACTCTTGGGAATTTTGACTGACCTCCCAGTTTATTTTTTGATTTGAGATAATCATAAAATACATTTGGGGTAAGCGTCTCTACGCTGATTTTGTCCAATACCGCCTTTCTTACGGCCTTATAATCATCATTTAACAATTGCAATTGTCTATCCAACTCCTCGGCAACGATATTTTTATTGAAAGGCTTTTCTACACTAATGTACCACTTATGGCTATATTGATTAGTTCTTCTCTCTCCGTTGACTGTAAATTCACGGATATTTATATTCAAATTGCGCTGAACAGCCTGCAATGCCTGATTCATATTGTCTATAGAAAGATGTTCGCCACAAATACTCAAAAAATGCTTTGTCCTACCCGTGATGATCAGTTTACATTTTTCAGCATCAACGAATTTAATTGTATCACCAATTAAATATCGCCATGCTCCCGCACATGTCGTCAAAAGAATTGCATAATCAACTCCTTCTTTTACTTCCCCGACCGTGTACGTGGTTGCATTAGGCTTGATGTTACCAGCTGAATCAAAATTCTCAGAGTTGAATGGCACGAATTCATAAAAAATATCATTATTGAGCGCCAACTTCATATGAGAGTCCGTCATTGAATCCTGATATGCAATAAATCCTTCAGAAGCCAAATAAGAATCTAAGAAGGTCGTATTCTTACCAATTAATTTTGATATCGCTTCCCTATATGGCTCAAATGCAACGCCACCATGGGCGTAAATTTTAAAGTTCGGCCAGATTTCTTGTATATTATTGACTTTATTCACCTCCTTGATATACTCGAGCATCATTTGGACCCATGAAGGGATCCCTGAAACTATACCGATATCCCACTTGGGGGCATTTTTGGCAATAGCCAACATTTTCTCATGGTAGTCCTGAATAGAGGCTATTTTTAATCCTGGCTTATATTTGTTCGTAAACCACAAGGGTAACTTGTGTATTAAAATCCCACTCAAATCGCCATAGTAATAGTGATTTTCCTTTTTCAAGCGGACATTTCCTCCCAGCATCAGCATATGTTTAGAAAATTGCTGTAAAGGCATACCAGAAATTGCTAATTCGCTGTACATCTTTACCCCTGTCTTCCGAATACTTTTAATCATTTCATCCGAAATCGGAATGTATTTACTGGGAGAACCCGAAGTACCTGAACTTAGAGCAAAATAATTTATCTTCCCCTTCCACGCGATATCTTTTCCACCTTCTCTACAAAGGTGCCACCATTCGTTGTATATTTTATCATAATCATGAATGGGTACATTTTTCTTAAATTCAGCAATCAAATCATATTTAGACAGTATTTGTGAAAAATTATAATGATTGCCAAATTGTGTATAGGCAGCCTTTTTCAACAAATTAATCAAAGTCTTAGTTTGTGAATTCAATGGTGCATTTGTGTCTGCATTCAGCCTTCGGTGAATAGATAAGCCATATTTAATCAAAGCTGCCGTTAGTTCCATCTAGGGGTTTTCGTTAATTTTAATTAGAATTTTTCCAATCAATTTATTTTTGTGAAAATTGGCACAAATTTAATACTATTTACATTAATTCATGCTTCCTTTAGACAAGTTGTTAAAACAAAAAAAACTGACAAAGGATTCGATTTTTTTGTTTATTTTTGATCTTTATTTCATATAATTAAGAAATGATGAATAAAATTTATTGGGGATTGTGTTTTTCCCTTATCGCATATACTACTTTCGCTCAAGTTTCATGTAACTCTTCACAAGATAAAATCAAAATTTCAGTATTCACGGATTCTTTTCCTTCAGAAATTTCCTATTTATTAGTTAATAAATATGGCACCACGCGTACTCAAGTTTACCCTTATACTTATGGTACCCGATTTAGATTGTATGTAAAAGAGATATGCGTCCCCAAAAATGAATGTTTAATATTTAGTGCAAAAGACCTTTCTAATGATGGTATCGACGCCCCTGGTTATATAAAAATAGAAGTGAATGGCATAAAAGTAGATTCAATTCCTGGATTATTGCCTGGTCAACC
The DNA here is from genome assembly GCA_016718505.1 of Saprospiraceae bacterium. GTDB lineage: Bacteria > Bacteroidota > Bacteroidia > Chitinophagales > Saprospiraceae > JADKKF01. The sequence goes on from JADKDE010000001.1 coordinate 312,764, forward strand.
ATATACACCGATTGTCCGAAACGTGAACTGTGTGGGCGCTCAAACTTGTGACAATGCCATCACGATCACCGAAGGTAATCATATTGCTAAACTACCACATTATTGGTATTCTTTTACACCAGATAGCACTGGTTACTACAATATCTCTACGTGCAGCCAATCAAACTCTTGTGATACAAAATTGTGGATTACGAATAAATGCGAGGTGGATCCTGATACCAATCGAATCGGTGCACTTTACTATTCTGATAATTCTTTAGAGTGTGGTTTGAAGGCAAATATTACAAAAGCTATTTTGACAAAAGGTAAAACATATTATGTCCACGTCTTCGCCCGAGCCACCAATTGTCCAGATACCACACTTCCTTGGAGCATTTACTTCGCTGGGAGGATTCATGGTTGTCGTGACTCTTCAGCTTGCAATTTCAATCCCTTGGCACAGGTCGATTCAGTTTGTTATTATCCAGGAGACCCAAACTGCAAATTGCCAGATTTGTTGTTTAGAGAGGATGTTTTAAAAAGTTCGGTAATCCTAGATACCATTGTTAACAATGATCCATGCCTTATCAATGAAGGCTGTCTCACGGGTTATGGGGTTCGAGATATCATTCGATTTTCAACAAGGATTGATAACATTGGGAATGCTGACTATTTTATAGGAGATCCTAACTCCAATCCAGAACAGTTTAGCTACGACAATTGCCACAGGCATTTTCATTATACATCTTATGCTGAGTATCTTTTATTCGATAGGCAAGGAAGAAGATTGCCAACAGCTTTCAAAAATGGATTCTGCGTTTTAGATCTTATCTGCCCCAATCAAAATATGGAACAATACGGCTGCGAATATATGGGTATAACAGCGGGTTGTGGAGATGAATACGAGCGGAGTTTGGATTGTCAATGGGTTGACATCACCAACCTTCCAGATGGAGACTATACTTTTGCTACCAAAGTCAATTGGGAAGATAGAATAGACGCCGCAGGTCGAAAAGAATCTTCAAAGTTAAATAATTGGGGACAATTTTGCTTTAATATCAATAGGTCCTCGGGAAGATTAAGAATGAACCAGCTTACAGATTGTCCTTTGTACAAAGATTGTACGGGCGAGGTATTTGGTGGTGCTGCTTATGACTGCACAGGCAATTGTAATGGAAGCGTGCTCATGGGTGATTTGAACCATGATGGTCAAAAGACCATGCAGGATGCTTTAGAATATGTGCAAGCAATCATCTCTGAAGATATCACCGCCACGGCTTGCAATGATCTTAATGCAAATGGTTCCATTTCTGTATTTGATGCCGATTTATTGGCCAATTGTATCAACTTCGGAATACGTCACAATCATGTCGGTTCTGCACCTCACAATCACTGCGTTTTTCCTTTTGGTACTGAAAATGCACGCGATACGACATATCTTAAGATTAGCCAAGTCAATCCCGCCGCCAAAACGGTCACGATCGCCCTTAGAAGCCCTAAACAAAACATTTCCGCACTTCAATTCAAGATTTCAGGTATAAAAATTGATAGTATCGTCAATCTTCAAAAGAACAATGGCTATGATGCCAATATTTCCTTCAATCCCTTTTCTAGTGAGATAATATCCATGTCTCCTAAAGATTCAAATATCAAAAAATCTAATTCTACTCTAGATATTTTTAGAATCCACTATTCTGATGTAGTTGGAAATCTTGTATGTATAGACCAAATTACCGATATCATAAGCGGAAGCCACGAAAGACTTCGCCAAAAAATAGAAGGAACTTGCTTTACAATAACCAAAACCGAAGAGGTTTTTCCTATCATTAATGTTCGGGTTTTTCCCAATCCAGCTTCATCCATGGTTAAATTCTCAGTAAATTTACCGCATGGAAATACGTTTCACTTAGAACTCTACGACGTTCAAGGTAATAAAATATTTTCCAAAAGAAATATTGAAACTTCTGAATATGAATTGGACAATTCTGACCTTGTCCCTGGCATGTATATTTATAAAATATTCAATAGCACCGAAAAAACACAAGGTAAGTTATTCATACATTAACGGGCTGTCATCCGTTTCATGAGCTTTTCAAGTCGCTCTATTACCTTTGTTTTACCTAGGATTGTGATGGTCTGAAATAAATCAGGGCCTTTCAGAGTCCCTGTAAGAGCCAAGCGAAGTATCGGGAATATCTCCCCCATACCTATCCCTCTCTCTTGTAGAAATGCCTTGGTATTCTCTTCGGCTTCCTTCGATTCCGCGAAATTATTTTCTTTTAGATATTCTATCAATAAGGATAAGTGGCCTTCACTTTTTGGGCTCCATTTCTTATCTACCATCGCCTCGTCTATCTCGAAGTCATCCGAGTAAAAAAACTTGGCATCCGTATATAATTCATTGTACGTAAAAACACGCTCTTTCATGCTATTGCATGCAGATGCAACGTATTCATCGGAATACACTGACGGTATATTTGACCTTATTATTCCAGCCAATTCTTCACCACTTGTCTTCTTTATATACTGTTGGTTGAACCATTTTGCCTTTTCAAAATCAAATCGTGCTCCACTCTTGCCGACCTTTTCTAAGCTAAATGCATCTACCATCTCTTCCAGATCCATAAGCTCTCGATCGTCACCAGGACTCCAACCCAACAGTGCTAAAAAGTTAACAACAGCCCTAGGATCAAATCCCGATTCTCTAAAACCAACAAAGCTTTCAGTTCCATCTTTTGGATCCCACTCCAATGGAAATACTGGAAAACCAAACTTAGCTCCATCTCGCTTACTCAATTTACCTGAGCCTTCGGGTTTGAGTATCAATGGCAAATGCGCAAATATCGGCATCGTTTCTTCCCAACCAAAATATTTATACAACAAAACGTGGTGCGCCGTACTCGATAGCCATTCTTCTCCTCTGATCACATGAGATATTTCCATCAGATGGTCATCGACTACATTAGCAAAATGATACGTAGGCATTCCATCCGCCTTGACCAGTATTTTATCATCCAATTCTTCCGATCGAAATACTACATTTTCTCTAATTGCGTCATCAAAGGCTATTTCCATCCCAGGATCTATTTTCATCCTAACAACGAATGGTGTGCCTTTCTGTCTTTCCATTTCATTTTCCTCAGCAGTCATAGTAAGACTATTCTTCATTCCTTTCCTTGTGATATGGTTATACATCGGGGATGGATTGGATTCACTGCTGTATTCTTGTCGCATCTTTTCCAAATCTTCTACCGTATCATAAGCCACATACGCCAAGCCCTTTTCTACCAATTCTTGCGCGTACTTTCCATACATTTCCTTCCGCTCCGACTGCCTATACGGGCCAAAACTTCCACCATAAGTCGGTCCTTCTGTTGGCTCTATCCCACACCATTTTAAAGAATCTAAAATATATTGCTCAGCTCCTGCAACATATCTGCCTTGGTCTGTATCTTCTATACGAAGGATAAAGATCCCTCCCTGCTTTTTTGCAAGTAAATAATTGTATAAGGCTGTTCTAATTCCTCCTATGTGCAAAGCCCCAGTAGGACTTGGCGCAAAACGAACGCGAACGGTTCTATTACTTATATTCATATTTGTAATCTATTGTTTATCTGTAATTTATAAATTAAAATAAATATTTATTTGAATTTAGTAGCACAAAGGTATCATTTTCCTATATTTTAGCGTTATAATAGTCAGAACATTATCCAAGTTATAACCCAATTTCAACTTTTAGCACAAGTGCAAAAAGTTTTTTTGAGTACTTTTTATATCCATGAACATTCTATAATTTAACGGTATGTATTTAACTAAAACACCGAGCTTCGTACAGAGTTTATTTCCAAATTATATTTGGAAAATTGACACCCTTGAAAAAAAGATCTTTTTGACCTTTGATGACGGCCCTATCCCAGAGGTAACCCCATTGGTACTGGACATTCTAGAAGAAGCCAATGCCAAAGCAACTTTCTTTTGTGTGGGTGACAATGTTAAAAAATATCCCGACATTTTCGATAGAATTAAAGCAGAGGGACATTCCATTGGTTCTCATACTTTCAATCACCTAAATGGTTGGAATACAGACAATATTGCTTATTTTCATAACGTCAGAGAGGCCGCAAGCTTGACTAAATCAGAGCTTTTCAGACCGCCTTACGGTCGGCTAAAACCAAAGCAATCTCAGTTTCTTTTGCGTCATTATAAGATCATCATGTGGGACGTTTTGAGTGCTGATTTTGACCAAAATATTTCTCCAGAATCTTGCCTTAACAATGTGCTTAACAACGCTGCCGAAGGCTCTATCGTAGTTTTTCACGATAGCCTCAAAGCCAAAGAAAATATGTTGTACGCCCTTCCCCGCACACTTGAGTATTTTAGCAATCAAGGTTTTGTGTTCAGCGAATTAACGAATCACGATATTGTACCAGAACTTTCGAGTCCTATCCCTGTATTGGTTTAGTTTTTTATATTTTGGGCGGCCTCAAGTCTATGACTTGAGCCGAGCTTTTCGTGGGTTCTCTCATCTATGAGACGAGATCCCGTCTCCTTTCGCCAATGTCAAAAAGGAGACCAAGCCACTCCAATCTCTGCCGCAGCTCTCGTAGGTTCCTTTTTTCAGGCTCACTTAAAGCCTTGGATCATACAAGATTATGTTATCCAATCCAAAATCCATTTAAAAACCATATATACACCAAAACTTGCATGGTGAAATTCAAAGCAAAAATTAAAATCCAATGATTTTTCCTACTATTTTTATTGGTCAATAAATAAAATAGAATCATATATAAGACGATACTCGGCATTTGATAATCAAAGCCATTATGTAAGAATATCGATAAAAACCCAAACAATATACAGAACCCCATCATTACTTGATTTTTTGAAAATTCTTGGTCAGTAATGTACTGAATGAAAGGGATGATAAAGGGTACCGCAAAAATATACCTATTGATGCTATAGATAGACGTATGAACCCCTCCCCGAACCTCCTCGTAAGGCATCGTTACCACAGTTATCAAAGCTATTCCCAACATATAGGTCAAAGAAAATATCAAACCACCCATATTATCAAAATTAATCTTTTGACGAGCAGACATTTTATAAAATAATGAAACCATAAGTATGCTGCCTAAAACACAAGATAGCAAGGCCAAACCATCCAACCATAGCAAGTATCCTGATGACCATGTGACAAATGGAATCATAGGAAGATGGAGCGATTTTTTCCAATATTTTTGGACTTCAAAAAAATAAAACAACTTGCCAGTCTGAAAATATTGAATATAAGCAGTAATACACAATCCAACCACCACGACTAGACCAAATTTCATTATCCTCTCCAATGCAATTTTGAATGGGTAATTATTATATTTCCAAAGGAATAATTCTGCCAGCAAAATGGCGGGTAGAAAAATAGGGGCTACGGATCTAGTAACGGATGAAAGCAAAAGTCCGATCACGATTAAGTATTCCTTATCGTATTTATATCCTATTAAGATCAATATGGATACCAAAAAGAAAATTGACTCAGAATACGGGACATAACAGAAAAACATGCTAGGTAATGATGCAACCAACAGCGTAGTCTTTATATCCTTGGTCAGATACTTTTGCATGAGCAAAAGCCCTACCAAATATACTGCTAAATTAAACAAAGAAATACCCAAATAGTCAAATCCAGTCCATTTCCATATATAAGGAAACATTGGAAAAAAAGCCAAATTACAGCCCGTATCTGCTTGAAAATTATAACCAGCCTTCTTTATAGAATCATACCAGCCTGCGTCAAACTGCATTAGTTGAGCTACCTCTATTCCAGCAATTTTAAATAAAATAAAGTTTAATAAAGAAATGGAAAATATATAAAATAAAATTTGAATTCGCCCAGTCTGTTTGAATCTACTCAAAAGATATTGTCTTAGCTTTACATTCATTTTGACTAATCTATATTGATTTTAAAACCTTATTTTTACGTGTTAATTAATTATTAGCCTATAACCTTTTAGGGGTGTTCGGTTTTTATATAAGTTTATTTTGTTTTTCCCTTAATTTTAGCCGCAATATATACATTGATATTTGATTTTTCATTCATTTTTAATAAAAATTAACCATGTCACTGACAATTTCCAATATGATGCCACTCGGGAGGAAAGCACCATCTTTTCTTTTGCCCAATACCATCGATGGCTTAGAATATAGCTTTTCTGATTTAAAGGGACCAAATGGAACCCTCGTAGTATTCATGTGCAATCATTGCCCCTATGTTGTGCACATTATAGACCCCTTGGTTCTTATTTTACACAGATATCAAACATTGGGGATTTCTTCCATTGCCATTTCTTCCAATGATATATCCAAATATCCACAAGATGGACCCAACTTAATGAAAGAATTGGCCATAAAACATTCTTTTGAATTTCCGTATTTGTATGATGTCTCACAAGACATCGCCAAGGCCTACGATGCCGCTTGTACTCCTGACTTCTATTTGTTTGATAAAAATGATTTACTTATCTATAGGGGGCAGTTGGATGGCAGCAGACCAGGCAATGATATTCCCATATCAGGGATAGACCTCACCAATGCGATGGATAATCTCCTAGCAAACAAACCGATCGACCCATTACAAAGACCTAGCGCTGGATGCAATATCAAGTGGAAGTCCTAAAAAACGTTCATTAAACCACTTTTTTCTAGCGTTTGTCTATATCTTAATTCCTAAATTATCAAAGATTCCTTATTTTGTAAAAAAAAATCAAATAATATGATATCAAATCACGAAATCGATTACAAACTTTACGGTGAAGAAATGCAATACGTGGAGATTGAACTGGACAATGGTGAGACAGTCCTCGCAGAAGCTGGTTCATTCATGATGATGCATGAGGGAATAAAAATGTCCACCATCTTTGGAGACGGATCTACTCAAGGTGGAGGATTTATGGGTAAAATTTTTACGGCTGGTAAGAGATTATTAACAGGAGAAAGCCTTTTCATGACGGCATTCACCAATGAAAATTCTTATAAGTCAAAAGTATCTTTTGCTGCTCCCTACCCTGGTAAGATCATTCCCCTAGATCTTTCTATGCTGGGGGGAAAAATAATTTGTCAAAAGGATTCCTTCCTTTGTTCTGCTAAGGGGGTGCAAATCGGAATCGAATTCCAACGAAAACTCGGCACTGGACTTTTTGGTGGAGAAGGCTTTATCATGCAAAAACTTGAAGGCGATGGCATGGCGTTCATGCACGCGGGTGGTCACGTTATGGAAAGAGAATTAGAGGTTGGTGAAAAACTTTTAATCGACACTGGATGCATCGTAGCATTCACCAGCAGGGTTCAATACGATATCGAATTCGTCAAAGGCATCAGAAATGTCTTATTTGGGGGTGAAGGTCTATTTTATGCTACCTTGAGAGGTCCTGGAAAAGTATGGTTACAAACCTTGCCTATATCGAGATTGGCAAGTAGAGTTATCTCTTATGGCGGATCCACTGGACGAAAAGAAGAAGGCAGTATCTTAGGTTCTTTGGGTAATCTATTGGACGGCGATTAAACTTTAATTTTAATCTCGCTAAAAAATAAATTGCTATCTTTAAGCCATGATTATGTCTCGTGATACATTATGGAAAGCCTTTACTTTGATGGTAAGTGCCAAGTCCATGACAGAAGTTTATGAAGAAAATTTTAAACAGGTCAGCAAATATGTACACGCAACTTCTCGAGGACATGAAGCCATCCAAATAGCAATGGGACTATCGTTAAAACCTTGCGATTTTGTTTACCCATATTATCGGGATGATGCCATGTTATTGGCTATGGGTCTTACTCCATATGAACTCATGCTCCAGTTATTGGCCAAAAAAGATGATCCTTTTTCTGGTGGCAGGACTTATTATTCTCATCCCAGCCTCAATAGGAGTGATTTTCCCAAAATACCTCATCAAAGCTCGGCTACTGGTATGCAAGCGATTCCAGCTACGGGATCGGCATTGGGGTTGCGGTACAAAGATTTACACGGCCTTACAGAACCTGGACAAAGTCCTGTCGTCGTTTGCTCTTTGGGTGATGCTTCTATAACCGAAGGAGAGGTTGCAGAGGCTTTTTTTATGGCTTCATTAAAAAAACTGCCCATTATCTATTTGGTTCAAGACAATGAGTGGGATATTTCAGCCCATGCCTCCGAATTTAGAGGTAATAATGATGCCTCACAGTTTATCAAAGGATTTCCCAATATCGAATTATTACAGATAGATGGGACTGATTTTTATGAATCTTTTTCAGCCATTAATTATGCTATTGATACTGCTAGATCTAAAAGAACCCCTTTTTTAATCCATGCCAAAGTTCCTTTGTTAAATCATCATACAAGCGGTGTCAGGAAAGAATGGTACAGAGACGACCTTGAACAATCATTCCAAAGAGACCCTTTTCCAAAATTAATACAAAATCTTTTAGAAGAGGGATTTCAACAAGAAGAAATCGATGAGCTCATTGTCGAAACCAAAGACTTTATAAAGCAGGAACTCCACCGTGGTATTCAAGCACCAGACCCCACCCCTTCAGACTTATATCTTCATGATTTCGCACCTACCTCAGTGCTAGAAGAGTCTGGAAACAAAGCCCCGATTGAAAACCAACCAATAGTAATGGTGGACTGTGCGTTGTTTGGAATAAAAGAACTGATGGCTAAGCACAAAGAATGCCTACTTTATGGGCAAGATGTCGGCAAAAGATTGGGAGGTGTTTTTAGGGAAGCTGCCACTCTGGCGGAAGAATTTGGGGATGAACGTGTATTTAATACACCTATTCAAGAGGCATTTATCGTTGGAAGTACTGCTGGAATGTCTGCCGTTGGCTTAAAGCCAATAGTCGAAGTTCAATTTGCAGATTACATTTGGCCAGGGTTGAACCAATTATTCACAGAGGTTAGTCGCAGCTGCTACTTGTCAAATGGCAAATGGCCAGTCAGTATGATTTTACGTGTCCCCATCGGTGCTTATGGTAGCGGAGGTCCATATCATAGCTCAAGTGTCGAGAGTATTCTGACAAATATTCGTGGCATTAAAATTGCATATCCAAGCAATGGAGCTGATTTAAAGGGATTGATAAAAGCGGCATATTACGACCCTAATCCTGTGGTTATTTTTGAACACAAGGGTCTATATTGGTCAAAAGTTGCTGGTACAGAAAATGCTAAAACCATCGAGCCCGCAGAAGATTATATTTTACCTTTTGGAAAAGCAAATATAGTACAACAAGCCCAAGAAAATCATATTAAGGAGGGAAAGGGTGTAGGAATAATTACTTATGGTATGGGTGTCCATTGGGCTTTAACCGCCTCAGCAGAATTCAAGGAACAAGTAACGATTTTAGACCTACGGACTCTTTATCCCCTAGATGATAAAGCCATGCAAGACCTTGTCATTTCCCATGGAAAAGTGGCCATCATTACGGAAGAACCTATCAATAACTCTTTCGTTCAAGCTCTTTCTGGAAAACTCCAAAGTATCTGTTTTGAACATTTAGATGCACCCATTTTAACCATTGGTTCAAAGAATTTGCCCGCAATTCCTCTAAATCAAACTCTAGAAAAAGAAATGCTACCTTCTATTACTGATATTCAAAATATGTTAAAAGACCTTATAAAATACTAAATCCTAACTTATTTCTTTATTATTGTATTCATATTAAAATTAAATTAGTCGATGAGCTTGAATTTTACCTCCTTCCTCCTTTTCTTGTCATTATTTATTTATATTTCTGACATAAAAGCACAAACCGAATTTTGTACTATAAAATCGAATTTAATTCAAAATACCAATAGTGCAGAGCTTCCTACAAAATACAAATTGGTTAACTTCGATTTGGATAAATTCAATAAACTTTCTGTTAATATTCCCAAAGAATTTAGCACTTCTCCAAATTTTGAAATGACTTTGCCTCTTTTGGATGGCAAAACTGAATCATTTACTCTTTTTGAATATGAAATAATGGAGCCGAGCTTAAAAGCTAAGTATCCAAACATAAAAACTTTTCATGGATATTCTAGTAATAATACCCCTATTAGAATAACTGCAACTGGCACTGACTTTCAAGCCTTAATCCTTGGGAATTACAACACCGTCATTGAAAAAAATGCATTGTTGAATGAATATATTTCGTACCAATTAAATGATTTTAGCGCTGCATACGATAGAGCTTCTTGTGGTCATTCCCTTGAAACGATTGTTAATCCAGATCAATTAATAAATTTTAGATTTGAAAATAAATACCAAGGAGATTCTACAAGACTACGAAAATATCGATTTGCTGTAAGTACTACAGGTGAGTACTCTTCAAGATATGGTGGGACCGCAACCAGTGTCATGGCAGAAGTAGTGCGTGTGACAAATGCCATTAATTCTGTTTATGAAAGAGACGCTTCCATTCGTTTGGTTTTAATTGCAAATACGGATTTACTTTTTACATACGACCCTAGTACAGATCCATTTACAGCAGGAGTAGCTCTAGACAATGCTGGTGAAAACCAATCATTTGTCAATTCAAAAATTCTTAATACTACATATGATGTGGGACATGTATTCGGATTGAGTGGTGGTGGTGGTATCGTTGGTTATGGTCCAGGTAGGGTGTGTAGCAACAACAAAGCTGCAGGTTCTTCCAATATGTATTCTGGAGGTACCACGAGCTTTGCAATTGAATTAGTTTGCCATGAATTAGGCCACCAATTCAGTGCTGGACATAGCTTCAATGCTTGCTCATTTACCGAATCTTATGAATGGTCTGGACACGATATGGAACCAGGAAGTGGAAGTACGATCATGTCATATTCTGGTTCTTGTGGCAGCAATAATTTGGCTTTTAATTCCGATCACTATTTTCATGGAATTTCTGTCCAATATATCACAGAGTTTTCTAGAAACGGAAACGCCGCAACTTGCGTCAACGCTGAAGACATTCAAAATACTGCTCCCAATATTACACTTCTACAACCAGATGGCTTGTTTATACCTAAGTCCACACCTTTTGAATTAAACTCAATAGCCATTGACAAAGAAAACAATCCATTAACATACTGTTGGGAACAATTCGACAGTGGCTTGAAAACACCACTTGGATCACCTGTGGGTGATGGTCCTTCCTTTAGATCTTTCTTTCCTAGAAATACTGGCCTCCGTGTTTTTCCTTCTTTAAATAAAATAATTAGCAATACTTCTGACAATACAGAAATCCTACCAACTTATTCAAGAAGTTTTAGATTCAGAATGACAGCCAGGGATAACAAACCAGGCGGAGGGGCTCAATCTTGGGCAGAGAATACTTTTTTCTGCGACAGCACAGCTGGTCCATTTGTCATTACGGCACCAAGTGGTAGTACTTCCATTTCAATCAATGCCCCATATCTAGTAACGTGGGATGTGGCTAGAACAAATCTTGCACCCATCAACTGCAAAACTGTTAATATTTTTGTTTCGTATGACAATGGATTTAACATTTCTGATACACTTTTACTCAATACACCAAATGACGGCTCAGCTTTAGTTCAATTTCCAAATAAATTAACTTCCATTGGTAGAATTTATGTCAAAGCAGCTGATAACATATTTTTTAATATTTCTCGCGGAAATTTCTTCTCAAGCGTACCAACTACTGCCAAATATGCAGCCAATGCTCTTGAAGATGAGCTCACTTTTTGTTCCAATGTAAAGAAGAGCATCGTCATTAAAACACATTCTTTCAATAACTTTACCAGTCCTATTGCTTTTTCAATTGAAGGCAATGCACCCGCAAATGGCTTAATAACCTTAGATCAAAGCTCGGTAACACCTGGCCAGAACAATTTTTTAAACATAGATTTTAGATCCATAGTAGAGGGTGGTAATTTTAATTTTACAGTCCTTGCGACCTCAGACGGAGATACCGTGAGAATACCCATTACATTAAATGTTTTTGCCTCAAACTTTAATGGTTTGACACTGACAAATCCGTCGCACCAAGCTTCAGGTATAAGTCAACTACCTCAATTTAATTGGTCTAGCGTTCAAGACGCTACATCATATATTTTCCAGTTGGCTACCAGCCCTGTATTCGGAGATTCGATCAAACTTACTGTTGAAACGGCAAATACAACTTTGACACCTTCCATTCAGTTAAAAAGAAACACTGTATATTATTGGAGAGTAATTCCTAAAAACAATTGTGGTACTGGAGAACCAACGCCTATGTTTGTTTTCCAAACAGCATTATTTGCATGTCAAACGGTTAGCAATACTCAATCATTCAACATTTCACAAAATGGAACCCCAACCATCAATGTACCCATTAATATCATCAATGGTGGAGAAATAGCAGATGTTAATGTTAAAAAAATCACAGGTTCGCACGACTATTTCAGTGAATTATCTTTTAAACTCGTCCATCCAGACGGTACGATTATTAATTTGGAAAGCAATTCGTGCGGAAGTTTTTCTCTAGGTTTTAATTTTGGATTCGATGACCAAGCGGCTTCCGCTTTTTCATGCCCCCCGACACAGAATAAACAATTTAGACCTTTGACACCACTTAGTGGTTTGACAGGAAAAAACTCTACTGGTCTATGGAATCTTCGAGTTTCTGATGGCTTTGCATCTGGTGGCGGTACCATTACAGGCGTTGAAATTGAGTTTTGCGCAGGATATTCTGTAGCAAGTCCCAATTTAACATCAGATACCATCAAGCTTTGCAGAGACTTGACCGTAGATATCAAAGGAAAATTGTCAGCGACCAATTCTACACTTACAGCCAGTCAGTTCAAATATACCTTGGTAAGTCTTCCTACCAATGGTCGTCTAGAGTTAAATAACAATGCTTTATTAGTGGGTAGCAAATTTACCCAACAGGATATAAACAATAATGCTGTAAGATACGTGCCAAATGGTACTTATTGGGGCAATGAAAAGTTTACTTTCGTGGTAGAAGATGCGACGGGTGGATGGAAAGGAATCGAAGCCTTTAATTTTTTGATAGAAAATTGTAGTAACACTGAAAATGAATTGATACCTTCCTTGTTTTCTATTTATCCAAATCCAGCCTTTGATAATATCAATATTATTGCTCAAAAGCCATGGAGTTCAGACCCAACCATCAAGCTTTTTGCGAGTGACGGAAAATTATTACATTCCAAAAAAATTGACAAAACTCAATTGAATTATACTTTAGATTTAAAAGATTTAGAAAGCGGTGCTTATTTTATTACCATTTTCACTTCTGAAGGCTTCTTTACCAAAAACTTGGTAGTTCATAAGCCATAATTTAACAGAAAATTCCAAACGTATAAGACCTTGTCTGTTCATTTAAAAATAGACAAGGTTTTTTTATGTCATTTAAATTGGATATATTCTTTTACTATCAATAACCGCTCAGGGGTAAGCCCAATTTGATTGAAATCGTTTATGTCCTTGATTTGTCCATTCTTATTCCTATAATTGACTATTTTCGTTGCAGTTTGCATATCAAATTCTGGATGTTTTAACAAAGTCTCAATTGTAACTTGGTTTATTTTGATGGGTGGCACAAATGGATCTAGCGATACCAAAGGCGCTATTTTTCTAAATACGCTGTCTGGTAGTTTGGGCGTTTTAGCTATCTGCTCTATAGAATAAAACCCTCCCAATTTATTTCGATAGTTAATTATTTTGGTCGCAGTCGCAGGACCGATACCTGGCAACTCCACCCAATCCTCGATCACAGAAGCGTTTACCCTCAGTTTTGGTTTTTCCTTAACTTTAGGCACAGAATTTTGCATTTGTTCATTGTTATTTTTTATTGAAGTTGGCTCTATTTTTGGAAGTACTATTTCAATGAATGGCTCGAGTTCTTGATAAAATTCTGCTTTCAAACCATAAACTTTCAACAAATCCTCCTTCTTATAAAAATGCCCACCTTTATTCCTATAATTCTCTATTGTTTTTATGGTCTTTTCGTCAAATCCCAGCTTATTCATGGCTTCGGAATTTACCGTGTTCGGATCAAACCCAAAAACTTCATGCTTGGTTGCCAATGGTGCCCTTTCGTCTAGTATTTCATCAAACACAAATAAATGGCCAACGGTTTGCAACCACTTTTTGTCCATCCCATATATTTTCTCTAGATCATTTAAATTTTTAAACCTTGCCCCTTTATTCCTAAAATTAATTAAAATCTTAGCGGTTTTAGGATTCATACCAACTGAGGTTAACTGATCTAAATCAGCATGATTCGGATTTATAGGAGTTTCCTTATGGTCCAAAATTGATTTATCCTTAGTTCCTTGAGAATCTTCAAATTCACCGATAGGCTGGGGAAGTAACTTGTACATTTCTTTCGGATTTTCCTTCGTAAAAAATCTATGAAAATTCGCAGCCAATAAAATTATAAAAAACAAGCTTATTAAACCAAGCCTTTGACCTTTTGTGAAATCAAATATTCCCTCGAAATAATCTTTATAAATTTTCATCTTGTTTGCATTAGAGTTCTATAATAAAGGCTCCTTGTTTTTCAATATCAAAATAAGGTATATGATTTACAAAACAATATTTAGCCCATTTGCTTCTTATTTTACCTTTCGAGTTGGCCAGCCCAATGATCAAGTCTGGATATTTGACCGATTTATATATAAAAGGCTCTTCTGTATTTTTGCCTATGATCCAATAACAATTTTCAAGTCCCTTATTATTTGATTTTACTTGGATATCATCACCTTCGAGATTATTTATCTTTATTTCTTGATTTCCTTTTTCTAACAAAAGGACAGAATCTTTGATTTCATGAATCCTAATTTCATTTTGATTGCTTATGATACCTACTTGCCGAGTCAAAATAATAATGTCCTCCAAGTCTTTCCCATCCTTTATCAACAATGTGTTGTAATTATTGGCTCTAATGGCCATAATCTGCTGCTCTTTATGATGATAAATAGTAAATTGATTGAGATCTTTATTAAAATAATCTTCAACTTGAATTTGCACGAACAGTAATAGCAAAAGCTAAGGGCGATAAAAATCCCCTTTTTTTCTTTCTCAACCAAATAAAGAAATAGACCAAATATGATAGCAAAAAGCCATAGTAAACCCATCGGAGACACAATAATTCCCTGAATACTACTTAATGAAAACTTAGATAGGACCGTGACAAAACTATTCGAAAAATAAGCAACAGACCAAAGTACCTTGCCCAAGAAAACCGACATTGACCCCCAAAGTGGATTTATAATAACCATTAGAATCCCGCCACATAAAATGATATTTGAAATCGGAACGATAATCAAACCTGTTACCAAAAATACAAGTGGCAAATTATGAAAATAATACATAGAAATTGGACAGGTTATAAGCTGAGCACTCAAGGAAATGGCAATACTCTTTTGGATAATTGTACCATACGGAAACATCATAATCATCAATCGATATATTGGATTATAGAATAAAATCATACCCAATACGGCACTAACTGACAATTGAAAGCCAACATCAAACAAGTATTTGGTGTCCATTAATAAAATCAGAAAAACAGAAACCAACAAAGTATTTAGTACTTTCGAATCCTTACGTAAAAACAAGCCTACCAACAATAAACTAACCATTACACCAGCCCTCAATATCGAGGATGGAATGCCCGTTATAAACACAAAACACCAAACCAATAGCAGTTGAAGTATCAAAATCAGTACTTTGGCATACCGCTTATTATTGTTCCATTTTTTAAAAATAAATTGGGTAATCGCTATCAATACCATCAAATGACTACCTGACACAGCCAATACATGTGTCGTACCTGTTAAGCTATAAGCATTTTTTACTTCTTCATCCATTCCAACTCGATGACCCACCACTAAAGCTGAAACCAAGGCCCTTTCATTTGGCGTCGGGATAACTTCATTAATTTGGTTCACTATTTTATTTTTTATCATAAAAGCCATCGAATAAATATCAAATCCTTCCCACTTTTTTGCGAGTTTCCAGGATTTATTATTCACTATTATCTGATGATATTGGTTTTTTAATCCATAATATTTTTGTGGATTGAACGTATTTGGGTTTTTATTCTTACTAATTTCACTCAAACTACCTTTGACCCATAATAAATCACCATATTGAATTTCATGTCCTTCTTCCTTGGGCTCTATTACTAATTTGATCGAACCGATGCAATCTCTATACTCCCCTTTTCGATTTATGGTC
The DNA here is from genome assembly GCA_016718505.1 of Saprospiraceae bacterium. GTDB lineage: Bacteria > Bacteroidota > Bacteroidia > Chitinophagales > Saprospiraceae > JADKKF01. Next base: position 328,942 of record JADKDE010000001.1, read on the forward strand.
ACAGCTGTTCCATCAAAACTCAGCCACTTTTTTGTTTTTACTTCTGAATTCACTTTAATCAATAGCCAATCGCCAGGTAGGAAGTGTTTTTGAACGTAATTACCTTTGTGCAAATCAATTTGAAACAAGGTCAGTGTAAATCCTGAAACAATCAGCAACAATACAAGAAATGCTTGTTTATTTTTCGACTTAGCCTTCGTGTAAATTTCTATTATGCTATAAATAAGCCAAAGAACTATCGTGAATCCCAGGGTAAAATCCTCGATCTTCGGATCATATATATATCCGTAGCCATAAAAAGCTATTAGAATCCCTATAACAAATGGGATTAAAACTTTCAAAAATGGCGTTTCTCCAAATGGTTGCATTTCTGTCTTTTGCTATTTATTTTTCCAAATATAACCTAAATCAAATCAAAACCATTATTATTTTGTTAAAAAATGATACATTTGACAAAAAGACCTTTTATATTAAAAAAACACGATATGGTGGATGATCCAAATGCCTCATCAAGAAAATCGGATCATATAAATTTGACTTTTCAGTCTCAAACTAATAAATCAAATATTGATTCAAGGTTCTATTATGAGCCCCTTTTCCAGGGTCACCCCTCTAAGGATATAATTCCTAAATTCGAATTGGCAAAAAAAATAATGAATGCCCCAATTTGGATTTCAAGTATGACTGGAGGAACCCAATATGCAAAAAAAATAAACGAAAACCTTGCTAGGGCCTGCGGATCCTTCGGCTTAGGTATGGGTCTTGGTTCATGTCGAGGTCTCTTAGAAAGTAACGAGCATTTTGAAGACTTCAACGTAAGAAAATTTTTACCAAATCAACCTCTATTCGCCAATCTTGGAATCGCTCAACTTGAAAAATTGATTTTTCAAAAAAAATTAAATACCGTCAAGGATCTTGTAGATAGACTTTCTGCTGATGGATTGATTATTCATGTCAATCCCCTTCAAGAATATTTCCAGCCCGAAGGAGACAAGTTTCGCATGTCCCCAATCCAGATTATTGAAGAATGCTGTCAGTATTTGAATTTTCCACTGATAGTGAAAGAAGTTGGCCATGGATTCGGTCCGAAATCATTGTTGAGACTGCTCCAACTCCCCCTAGAAGCTGTTGATTTTGCTGCTGCTGGAGGAACAAATTTTTCATCTATAGAGTTAAAACGACTTGACAATTATAATCCCAATCCATTAGAATTGGTAGGACATAGTGCAGAAGAAATGGTCGAATTCTGTAATTTTATTGCATCAAAAAATAATATTACAACAAAAAAATTGATAATTTCTGGTGGCGTAAAGGATTTTTTAGAGGGTTATTATCTGATTGGACAATCCACTCTACCTGCAATCTATGGACAAGCAGCAAATTTTCTTAAACTAGCCTTAATAGATCTTGATACCCTTGAAAAATATGTCGATGCTCAACTTCAAAACTTAGCTATGGCATATGCTTATTTAACTGTTAAAACATCAAAGTTTGAATAATAAGACAATTTCTGGTTTTTCGAAACTATCAAAAAGAGGAAAACTCAAATGGATTGTTGAAAATTTTTTCAAGGATCCCGAATATACTATGAAAGAGCTGCAGAGCTACTGGCATGGCAATGAGGATCAACAGAAAGTAATAGACGGCTTTTCTGAAAATACCATTTCTAATTTTATTTTGCCCTATGGAGTAGCCCCCAACTTTATCATCGATGGGAAAGAATACGTCGTACCCATGGTCATCGAAGAAAGCTCTGTTGTCGCAGCTGCCAGTAGCGCAGCCAAATTTTGGGCTTCTCGTGGCGGATTCAAAACGACAATCTTAGGTACCACCAAGATTGGTCAAATTCACTTTTTGTGGAGCGGGGATAAAAACAAATTAATTGCTGCTATGCCTTCCATCAAAGCGCGTATGCTCAAAGATAGCCTTGATATCGTCTCAAATATGGTCAAAAGAGGCGGTGGAGTCGTTGACATTATACTCAAGGACATGACAGATAAGGAGCCCGATTATTATAAATTTACCGTTTCTTTTGAAACTTGCGATAGCATGGGTGCCAATTTTATCAATTCCTGCCTTGAAAGTTTTTCAAAGTCCTTTTGTGAATGGTGTATGGAGGCGGATGGCTTTACGGATGCTGAAAAAGACGTAACCATTTTGATGAGCATTTTATCCAATTTCACGCCCGATTGCTTAGTTAAAGCAGAAGTTTCATGTCCAGTAGAAGACTTGGGAATCATCGATGACTTGCCCCCAGAAGTATTTGCTGAAAAATTTGCCAAAGCAATTAGAATAGCTCATATTGATCCATACAGAGCCACAACCCATAATAAAGGAATTTTTAATGGAATAGATGCTGTGGTCATTGCTACAGCCAATGATTTTAGAGCCATAGAAGCCGCAGGACACACTTACGCATCGTTGTCTGGTTCATATACCAGTCTTAGTCATTGCACTATCGAAAACGGTATTTTTAAATTTTGGTTAGTTGTGCCATTGGCCGTAGGGACCGTCGGTGGCTTGACTGCTTTACATCCTATAGCTAAGTTTTCTTTGGAATTGCTCGGTTATCCTTCGGCTAAAGAGCTGATGTCCATCATTTCTTCGGCGGGCCTAGCTAAAAACTTCGCTGCCATTAAGTCTTTGATTACGACTGGTATTCAAAAGGGCCACATGAAAATGCATTTACAAAATATGCTAACCCAATTGAAAGCATCAGATGAACAAGTTTTAGCCGCTACTGAATATTTCAAAGATAAGGTTGTTTCTTTTGCCTCATTAAGAGAATTTTTACAAAGCCCTCATGAAGCATAGTATAGAAGATATCAGCTTTTCTTTTTCTGCCCATACAAAATTTTTAATTACTGGCGAATACCTTGTACTTCATGGTGCAAAAGCTTTGGCTTGTCCATTGAAATTTTCCCAAAAAGCCAATTTTTTCCCTTCTAATAATCCAATTATTTCTTGTAAATCCTTTGATGAAAATAATAATATTTGGTTTTCTGCTTCCTATGATATTCCCAGTTTTAAAACTTTAAGTACCTCCGATCCTGCTATTTCAGATACTTTTTGCTCTTTACTCCTGGAAATATACAAGGTAAATAATTCAATTTTTCAACACGGTTGGGAGATGATTTTTACCTTAGATTTTAATAGAGTTTGGGGTCTTGGCACGAGTAGTACGCTGGTTTCCATCATGGCCGCTTGGGCAAAAATAGACCCATTTCTTCTACAATTTAAAATATTTGGAGGATCTGGATACGACATTGCGTGTGCTTCTGCAACTGGACCCATCCTTTACCAACTGATACAAAAAGAACCATATTTCGTTCATACAAAATGGGAGATTACTGACACAGAGAACATTGTTTGTGTTTATCTAAATCAAAAAAAAAATAGCCGAAGTTCTTTGTTCAGTATCAAAGACAAAGTCCCATCATCCGTTCAATTGGAGGAAATGAATGCCCTTACTGAAACGATACTCAGCGCAAAATCCAGCGCTGACTTAATTCCTAACTTTAAACTGCACGAACGCCTTATCAGCCAATTTACAGGCTTTATACCGATACAAGATTCATTGTTTCCAGATTTTCAAGGGGTAGTAAAATCTTTGGGAGCTTGGGGAGGTGATTTTATTTTTGCCATAAGCCCATTTGGACCTGTTTATACCAAAGCGTATTTTAAGCAAAAGGGTTATAATACACAATTTTCATTCGACGAATTAATTTATATTTAATATGCCAACAACCTGGAGTGAATGTACTTTTTTGAAAGCCGAAAAAATCAGCCCAAATACTCAATTATTTTTTTTCAAAGTAGATACTAACTTTAGTTTCATTGCTGGTCAGTTCATTACTTTTGACTTACCCGTCTCCGAAAAGAGGTCGCAGCGATGGAAATCCTTTTCTATTGCCAATTCGAGTTTTGATACCAATGTCATCGAGTTGTGTATAAGCCATGTAGATGGTGGTCTAGCGACAAATTTTCTTTTTCAAGAAATGAAAGTAGGAACGAAATTAAAATTTAAAGGTCCCGATGGACAGTTCGTTTTTCATGAAAAAAATAAAGACAAAAATCATATTTTTATTTGTACTGGGACGGGAATAGTGCCGTGCAGATCCATTTTAATTACCTTACTTGCAAATTGCAAGTCAGAAAACATTCAACACCATTTGATTTTCGGAACTCGATTTGCAAACGGAATTTTATATGAAGAAGAATTAAAAATGTGGGGAAATTCCAATAGTCATTTTAGATATGATATCTGTCTCTCAAAAGACCCTCAACGAATGGATGTTTATCACGGATATGTCCATCAAATTTATCTCAACCTGTACAATGATCCCTCGCCCAACAATATTTTTTACATCTGTGGATGGCAAAATATGGTAGATGAAGCGGTTGAAAACTTAAAACAACTGGGTTACAGCCCAGATCAAATCCAAATAGAACTTTATGGTTGATAAAAAATTTTAAAACAAAATAACTAATTCACAATGGAAAAGTATGATACCGTTGATAGTTACATAAATTCCTTTAATGGAGATTTGAAAAAGAAATTGACAGAGATTAGATCGGTCATTATTTCCAACTACCCTGATTTGATCGAGTCCATCTCGTATGGAATTCCAGCCTACAAACTGAATAAAAAACCCATAATTTATTTTGCTGGTTTTAAAAATCATATTGGATTATATGCTACTCCTACCGCTCATGAGCATTTTTCACAAAAATTAGAAAAATATAAACAAGGCAAAGGCTCTGTACAAATCCCGCTATCTGACCAAATTCCTTTTGAATTAATCTCTGAAATGATTGCCTTCAATATCCAATCGACAAAATCGAAATCCGATTAATTCTCATAATTTAAGTAACATCTTATCAAAATTTTCAGTAAAAACCGATCTCAAAGATTGCTTTAAATGAAAAAATCCCGCCAACATATTACACTTTTGGCTTATATTTGCTTTTATATATCAATACTTAAATGTCTGATAACCAAAAGTTTGACCCAACCGATAGAAAAGGTGACTCGCTTTCCGTAACCACCATGTACCAAGATTATTTCTTGGACTATGCCTCATATGTTATTTTAGAACGTGCCGTACCAGCGATTGAAGATGGATTAAAACCCGTCCAAAGGCGTATTCTACATGCATTGAAAGAGATGGATGATGGGCGGTTTCATAAAGTTGCCAATGTCATCGGTCAAACCATGCAGTTTCATCCACATGGGGATGCCTCCATTGGAGATGCCTTGGTTAACATCGGTCAGAAAAACTTACTCATAGAGACCCAAGGAAACTGGGGTGACATTAGAACAGGTGATTCCGCAGCTGCGCCGAGATATATCGAGGCCAGATTGACCAAGTTCGCCCTAGAAGTCGGATTCAATCCAGACATCACTCAATGGCAACTTTCTTATGATGGTCGTAAAAAAGAACCCATCGTCCTACCCATGAAATTTCCACTTTTGCTCTCAGAAGGCGTGGAAGGCATCGCTGTAGGTTTGAGCACTAAGCTCATGCCGCACAATTTCATTGAAATACTAGAAGGCTGTATTGCGATATTGATGGGAAAAGAAACCATGCTTCTACCCGATTTTTTAACGGGTGGATTGCTAGATGCTTCACTGTACAATCGAGGTAAAAGGGGTGGGAAAATACGAGTTCGCGCCCAAATCCAAGCAGTGGATAAAAAGAACTTGATCATTACCCAGATTCCTTATGGCTGTACCACGGGTTCTATCATCGATAGCATTCTAAAGGCCAATGACAAAGGGCAAATAAAAATTAAAAAAGTAGTTGACAACACCGCCAAAGATGTTGAAATAGCCATAGAACTAAATCCAGGCATCTCCCCTGACCAAACTATTGATGCATTATATGCTTTCACAGAGTGTGAAATATCAATTTCTCCTAACGCATGCGTTATCATCGATTCCAAGCCTTATTTCCTCGATGTCGATGAAATATTGAAAATAACTACTTTTAGGATAAAAGACTTGTTGGGCCAGGAGTTGCAGATAAAACTAGATGATTTACTCGAGAGATGGCATTTTGCAAGTTTGGAAAAAATATTCATAGAAAATCGAGTTTACCACAAAATAGAAGAATGTGAAACTTGGGATGATGTTATAAATACGATTGACGTCGAAATGCGAAAATACATTCTGACGCCGTCTATGAAAGCTGAACCAGGTGATACTAGAATTCAGCTCGTTAGAGAACTTACAGAGGAGGACATTTTGCGACTTACAGAAATAAAAATCAAAAGAATTTCCAAATTCAACTCCTTCAAGGCCGATGAATTAATCGTCGATCTCAACAAAGAGATGGAACAGGTTCGATTTGATTTAGAACATCTAAATGATTATGCCATCGCTTATTTTAAAAAACTCATCGATAAATATGGAAAAGGAAGGGAGCGGAAAACTACTATCACCGTATTTGACCAAATTGAGGCGAAACAAGTAGTTGCAAATAATTCTAAGCTCTATGTCAATAAAGTGGAGGGCTTTATGGGATATGGTATCAAAAAAGAAGAGTTTATAAGCGACTGTTCGGATATAGATGATATCATTGCTTTTAGAAGAGATGGGAAATTTATTGTCTCCAAAATAGGTGAAAAAGTTTTCGTTGGAAAGGATATAATCCATATTGCCGTTTGGTTAAAAAACGACGACCGAACCACCTATCATGTACTTTATGTTGATGGAAAATCCGGTTTTATCTATGGAAAGCGATTCAACGTACTAGGCATAACCCGGGATAAAGAATATGACCTGACCATGGGACACCCCAATTCCAAAATATTATACTTTTCTGCCAACCCCAATGGTGAAGCAGAGCGGGTGCAATTTCAACTTTCTCCCTCTTGCAAAGCCAAAATTAAAATATTTGACTTTGATTTTGCGACTTTGGCCATCAAGGGAAGATCTTCACAAGGCAATATCATCACTAAGCATCCTGTTAAGAAAATTACCCAAAAAGAAATTGGAAAATCTACCATCGGAGCTCAAAAAATTTGGTTCGATGATATTACGGGTAGATTAAATAAGGAGATGAGGGGTAGATTCCTTGGTGAGTTTGATACTGGCGACAAGATATTAGTCATATTAAATTCTGGCCACTACGAATTGACCGATTTCGAAATGTCCAATAGATACACAATGGGTGATATCTATTTACTGCAAAAATGGGATGCCATGGCTCCGATTAATATCCTATATTTTGACGGTGAAAGGCAATGGACTATGGTAAAACGCTTTGTTATCGATGCCGTTTCTTTAGGTACTAAATATTTGTTCATCTCAGAGCATCCCCAATCAAAATTATTGTTTGCTTCCACTCATGATACTGCGCGTATTGCATATACTTATAAACTAAAGTCCAATAAAATGGAAGGAGAGATTACGCTCAGTGAATTTGTAGATACCAAGGGTTGGAAAGCCTTGGGAAACAAACTCAGCGATCAATTACTCACCAACATAAAAGAAATTTTGCCCCCGAATCCAGAAAAAGTAAAAGTTGGTGATACCATCGAATTCAATCTGAACGAGGGAACACAAGGCACACTATTTGATCCAGAACAATTTTAGCTAAACTGAAATTTATGTCACGCATCAACACACTTTTTTTCCTTTGTTTTATTGCTTTTGGGCTGACTTTTTCCTCAAATTTTATTTTGGCTCAGAAAAAAGAATTTTTTTCGGGCAATAGATGCGATACGGGATCTTGGAAATTGGTTTTTGCAGATGAATTTAATGGCCCTACCTTGGATAGATCTATCTGGAGGTCATACGGAGCCAAATGGGAGGATCAGTCGGACAATTGGGAGTTTGGACGAACTCATGGCAATGAAGGTCAAATTTATACAGACACCAATTTCATTTTTCAAGATGGAATTTTAAAAATTTACACAGAAAAAAAATTGGCAACCTGGTTTACAGCCTCTAGAAATCACACTTCTGGTTTTATTGAATCCATAAATAGTGGCTTCGAATATGGCAAATATGAAATAAAATGTCGATTGCCTAAGGGTGCTGGACTTTGGCCAGCTTTTTGGCTTTGGGGAGGCGATGAAATTGATGTTTTTGAAGCAGATGGGGGTGATTCAAAGGTTTTTACATCCAATACGCATTTCTGCTATGGTAATCCTTCCTGCAACTCCATGCAATGGCACAAAGTTCGAGATCTTTCTAAAAAATTCCACGTTTTTACAGTAGAATGGAGCCCACATTTCATTAAATGGTTTTTTGATGATAAATTGGTTAGGACATTATCCAAATACAAACTCCCTGATGTTCTACGAGATCAATGTTTACTTACACCAGCCGAATATGAGGTGGATAGCCTTTTTCCCGACCAGAAAATGAAAATTATTGCCAATCTAGCCCTTTGGGATTGGTCAAAACCTTTTGATTCTAAAAAAAGAAATGCTCCCACAAAATATTATTTTGATATAGATTATATCCGTGTTTATCAAAAAACTCCTCAAAGCGATCTTTTCGACTTATGCGCCAAAAGACAGTTGGTCGGTCCTGAAAAAATCATTGAAGATGGTGAATATACCTACAGCCTAGAAGGTCTTGGTAGCAAGGTTTCGTCTTGGCAAGTATCCAAAAACCTTATCATTATTAGAAAAGATGAAAAATCTATAACCGTTAAGCCCAAATATATCCAAAATCTCAAAGACCGCGATATCGGTTTTGTCCAATTGGCTCTTGTTGATCCTCAACCCTGCTCACCAAAGTTGTTGAAGAAATATTTTAAGATTCAGTTCTTAATGTAATTTTTTCCCAAAGATTTAGCGCTTGATTTTCCATTTTACGCATTTCTTCCTTTTCCTCCGTGGATTTGTCTTTATAGCCAATGAGATGTAATAATCCGTGGGCCATGACCCGCTTTAACTCGATATCAGAACTTACTTCGTACTTTTTTGCATTCTCATCGGTCCGCTCTTTACTTATGTAAATATCCGCAACTATCGGATTACTTTCATAACCGAACGTGATGATATCCGTATAATCATCGTGCTTCAAGTATTCCTGATTGATAGAAAGCAGATATTCATCATTACAAAAAATATAATTGATGTTTTGAATCTGCTTACCATAAGAATTTGCGACCTCTATAAGCCACGCTTTATGTCGTATTCTTTCTTTTAAAAAAGAACTGACGCCTTCAAAATAAAAATTTATCACGATGTAAATTAATGGATACTAAATTCTAATTCTACCGTCTTACCTTGATTAGAATATTCCACTCGATTGCATAGGTTTTTCATGAGATAAATCCCCCTGCCGCCGCACTTATGGATATTTTCAACGGAGGTTGGGTCTGCTACCATGCCTGGGTCAAATCCTCTACCTTGATGGGATACTTTAAAACTAATGCTGGCATTGCAAAAAGAATATGAAATCTGTATTTTCTTATTAGCTGAAAGCCTATTACCATGTATCATGGCATTATTGACAGCTTCAGTAAGACTGATAAGGATATCAGGATACTTGTCTTCGCTGATATGATATCTCTTAGAGATGGTCTCAACGAATTGCTCTAACTCAGCTATACATTTTGGAGAACTACCAATTTCTAACATCAAAATTTCCTGTTTCGTATAATAAAACAATCATCTAGAATTATGGATATGACGTTGATAACAATTAATTACAAAAAATAATTCCCGATATCGCAATTTTTTAAACAAAAATTATGCCAAAAGCTTTTTCACTATTTCTGAAATCAACTTGCCATCGGCTTGCCCTGCCATACTTTTGCCCGCTAGGCCCATTACCTTGCCCATATCCTTCATGGATTCAGCTCCTGTTTCCTTGATTATTTGCTTGATATTTTCCTCGATCTCTTCGCTGCTTAGCGCCTGAGGCAAGTATTTTTCGATGACTGCTATTTCTTCTCTTTCGATCACGGCTAAGTCCTCCCGATTCTGTTTGACATATATCTCGAGGGAATCTTTTCTCTGTTTTAATAATTTTTGCAAGATTTGGATTTCTTTGGCTTCATCGATTACAACGCCACTTCCATCGGTTTTCACCAACATGATAGCGCTTTTGATACCTCTCAGTGCCCTTAAGGTCGCTTTGTCTTGAGCCTTCATACCAGCGATGATGGCTTCGTTAATTTTTACTTCTAAACTCATTTAACTATGATTTGTGAAATACTTTTTTACTAAGGTTATAAAATCCTCAACAGACAATTGTTCTGGCCTTTTATTAAAAATTGGATCCTCTAGTTGTTCTTTTTGTTCGATAAGACCAGCCAATGTATTGCGGAGCATTTTTCTCCTTTGTCCAAATGAAATTTTTACTACTTTCTTTAAAACATCCCACGGATAGTCAATGTTCAAATCTGATTTTAACTTCAGCGTTATGATCGAGCTTTCTACTTTTGGAGGTGGAGAAAAGTTCTGTGGACCTATATGAAAATTCAACTCTACTTCATAGAGACTTTGCGTTAAAACACTTATTATTCCGTATGTTTTCGAGCCATGAGGTGCGCAGATTCTTTCAGCCATTTCTTTTTGGAACATACCAACCATGCCTTGGACTTTTTCATAATTTTCAATTATCTTAAAAACTATTTGAGAGCTTATATTGTATGGAAAATTGCCCACTAACCAAAATGGCTTACCTTGAAACAAATCTTCGAAATCTAATTTTAATATATCTTGAAATATTATTTTTTCTTGAGGCAATATTTGCTTTTGAACCAAATACTCTACCATATCTCTATCGGCTTCTACTGCGATTAATGTATTAAATTTCTCATTCAAAAGATTGGTTAATGCACCTTTACCTGGGCCAACTTCAAGTATGGGGGTAGTTTCAATATTATCTGTAGCTATTGTGATTACACCCAAGATATCTTGCAGTACTTGGTTATTTATTAGGAAATGCTGCCCAAAACTCTTTTTTGCTCTCAAGTCGTCCTTGTAGTACTGATGTCCCATTTTATTTAATTATCTTTACGCTTTAAAATTAATTTTATCATGGCAAAGCCAAATATAGGCATAACTATTGGTGACATCAATGGAATCGGTTTGGAGGTTATATTAAAAACCATTTCCAATCCTCTCATCTACAAACACTGCACACCAATCATCTATGGATCAACAAAGGTAGTCTCTTATCATAAAAATATATTCGGAATTCCTGATCTCCCTTTTCAAACGTTAAGACCAGGTGAAACACCTGCAGAAGGAAAGCTTAATATTGTAAATTGTTGGCAAGACAATGTCAATATAAATTTGGGTGAAATCAATGAAACAGGGGGTAAATACGCCAAGATAGCTCTAGAGTGTGTGGTAAAAGACATGGAAAAAGGCATCATAGATGCCGTGGTAACCGCCCCTATTCATAAGCAAAGCATGAAATTGGGTGGATTTGATTATATCGGACATACCGAATTCTTCAGCAAAGTATTTGGCGATACCGAAAGTCTCATGATGCTGATTAGCGACAATATGAAAGTTGGTTTGGTGACGACCCATATACCTGTCAGCAATATAAAAGCCAATCTAACAACTGAACTTATATCTAAAAAAATAAAGATCTTAAGAGATTCATTAATAACTGACTTTGAGATTGACAAACCAATAATAGCTGTCCTTGGCCTTAATCCACATGCTGGAGACGATGGATTGATGGGTAGTGAAGAAAAAACCATCATAGTACCTGCGATTGAAAAAGCCAGAGCAGAAGGGATAACTATTGTTGGTCCTTATCCCGCTGATGGATTTTTTGGGTCTGGAGAGTTTAAAAAATTTGATGCAATCCTCGCCATATACCACGATCAAGGCTTGATTCCTTTCAAATTGGCTAATTTCAGCGAAGGGGTCAATTATACCGCTGGGCTCCCATATATTAGGACCTCTCCCGATCACGGCACCGCTTTCGATATAGCAGGTAAAAATTTGGCCGACCCCACATCCTTCAGAAAAGCATTATATGCGGCTATAGATATTTTTACTAGGAGGAGTGAATATTTCGAATTGCGCGAGGATACCATGGAACGCCTAGTGATTAGAGAAGAAAGCGAAGAAGAATTGTTGAGGAACAAGGTAGAATTACCTGAAGATTAGAATAACTTTTTTAATTTCTGTGACTAAGATTCATGAAATTTCCAATATTTTATTGGGCTGGTATCGATTAAACAAAAGAGAATTGCCGTGGAGAGACGATCGTAATCCATATAAAATATGGCTGTCGGAAGTAATTCTGCAACAAACCAGAGTACAACAAGGACTCCCCTATTATTGGGCATTTATCCAAAAATTTCCAACTATCAAGGCCTTGGCCTCGGCCGACCTCGATGAAGTATATAATTTGTGGCAAGGACTAGGCTATTATAGCCGAGCTAATAATTTACTCAAGACAGCCAAGATAGTCCATGAGCAATATAGCGGCAAGTTCCCTACTAGTTATTCAGATTTATTAAAACTGCCTGGTATCGGGCCTTATACGGCTGCCGCCATAGCATCTATGGCATTTGGATTAAAATATCCTGCGATGGATGGCAATTTTTTTAGGGTAGTTGGAAGGCTTTTTGAGGTTGATGAACAAGCAAATTCCTCCACAGGTAAAAAATTATACCACAAACTTGGAGAATTATTATTAGAGGGTGTAGATTCCGCAGACCTAAATCAAGCCATAATGGATTTCGCATCAGCAATATGTACCCCCACTGCTCCAAATTGCGATAGTTGCCCATTAATCAGCCATTGTCAGGCATTTTTTAATGGCTCTGTAAACAAATACCCGCTCAAAACAATAAAAAATCCAAAAAAAATTCAATATCTCTACTATTTTTATACCGAAAATAAACTCTGGATTAGACAGAGAAATAAAAATTCTATCTGGAATAATTTATTTGAATTCCCAAATTTTATTTCATCCAATCCCGTTGATCTCAACGATAAAATAATGCAGGTAGGATTGTATGAAGATGAAATGCCGTTTGAGTTGGATGGCAATCCTTATTATTTAAAACACCATTTGACTCATATTACTTTTCATATTTACATTTTAAAAATATTTAGTAATTTTGCATTGGATAAATTGTGGAAAACGAATGGTTTTTTCGTCATTAACCCAAAAGATTACAAGAATTACGCTTTTCCGAAACCATTATTAGATTTTATCACCAACCATTTATATCACGTATGAACAAAGTATTTTTATTAGGAAACCTAGGCAAAGACCCTGAATTTAGAAAATTAGACAATGGCACTCAAGTGGCTAAATTTCCCATTGCTACCAATGAAAGCTATAAAGACAAAGCTGGAGAATGGAAACAAATAACCGAGTGGCATGATGTCGTATGTTGGAGAGACTTAGCCACCCGCGTAGAAAAAAACCTTAAAAAAGGCTCAACCATCCTCGTAGAGGGTAAATTGTCGCACAGGAAATATACCGACGCCAACGGGGTAGATCGCTACATTACCGAGGTTGTAGCAGCGTCTATCAAACAACTTGACAAGAAAGATCCTAGTCAAAGTACAGGTGCGAATTTTCCAACAAGCCCAGCTGCAGAAGAAGCTATCGATCCTTTTGATATACCGATGCCCGCAAGTGCAGATGAAGATCTTCCATTTTAATCAATGCTAAAAAAAGTAAATTCCATTTTGTTTTATTGTTGCTTGTGCTTGATAGCTTCTTGCTCAGATGACTATACTCCAAAACCTCGAATTTACCCCAAAATAAATTATCCAACCAACAGGGATTTTGTGCTGTCCAATCCGAAAGATTGTCCATTTACTTTTTATATACCTCAATATGCTCATATAGAAAAAGAAAAATATTATTTTGACGAAAAGCCGCCGCATCCTTGTTGGTTTAATATTCAGTATCCCATCTTTCAAGCGACTTTACATTGCAGTTATTACACTATCAATGGTTTACATGATTTTGAAAAATTGCACGAAGATGCTTTTAGAATGAGCAATCATCATCAAATAAGAGCAGATTATATCGAGCCAATACCTTTCCACAATCCAAAAAATAATACCAGCGGGTACATATTCAGTATCGAAGGAGCCGTTGCCTCGCCTTTCCAATTTTATCTGTCTGATAGTACAAAACATTTCTTGAAAGGCTCACTTTATTTTAACGCACATATAAATATCGATTCTTTATTACCCATCCAAGAATTCGTCAAAGCAGACGTTTTAAAAACATTAAACTCTTTTAGTTGGCAATAACTGTCCCTATTTTATTGGGAACTTTCTTCGCTGTAAACTCTTTGAGGGCTGATAAGCTTTGTTAATTTTCAACTTTTTTCAATTATAACCATTTTCTATTTAAAAAATTTCCTTGGGATCTCACAATTATCATGATATATTTCGGTTTTTATCAAAATTAACCTTGGTAAAGCTGATAAATATATCAAAAATTATTTCTTCCTATTATTTGACAAAATGGCTGAAAAAACCAATTCAATGGGGAATGCCTTTTACAATCTCTATCGAACCAACCACTGCTTGCAACCTAAGATGCCCTGAATGCCCCAGCGGCCTTCGAGCTTTTTCGAGACCAACAGGCAATTTAAAAGAAGATTTCTTTAGAAAAACCATCGATGAAGTTTATAAAACACTCAATTATTTGATTTTTTATTTCCAAGGAGAACCTTATATAAATCCAAAGTTCTTGGAAATGGTAGCTTATGCTTCTTCAAAATCGATTTATACAATAACCTCCACCAATGGACACTTTCTAAATGATGAAAACGCCAAAAAGACAATAGAATCTGGTTTGGATCGATTGATTATTTCAGTCGATGGTACTACTCAAGAAACTTATGAATCCTACCGGAAAGAAGGCAACCTATCTGTCGTGCTCCAAGGTGCAAAAAATGTAGTAAAATGGAAAAAAGCCTTGAAAAGCACTACACCTCATATTGTGTTTCAATTTTTAGTTGTAAAACCCAATGAACATCAAATCGACGAAATTTTTAAAATCGCTGAAGAAATAGGTATAGACGAAGTCAAATTAAAAACGGCGCAAGTATATTCTTATGAAAATGGCAATGAATTAATACCCACTATAGAAAAATACTCCCGATACAAAAAGCAATTAGATGGTAGTTATACTTTAAAGCATTCTCTTGTAAATCATTGTTGGAAACTTTGGCATGCTTGTGTAATTACTTGGGATGGCGTAGTCGTGCCTTGTTGTTTCGATAAAGATGCAACCCACAAATTGGGTGACCTTAAAAAGAACACATTTAAAGAAATTTGGCACAACCAAAATTATTTCGATTTTAGGTCAAAAATATTAAAAAGCAGAAGTGAAATAGATATCTGTAAAAACTGCACCGAAGGATGTAAAGTATGGGCATAACAACATATTAAATATTAAAAATATATTTAATATGTTGCATTTTTTATCAAATGTTGTAACTTTGTGTAAAATATAATTTCACATGCAATTTAGGATAGAAAAAGACACCATGGGAGAGGTGAAAGTACCTTCCGAAAAGTATTGGGGTGCACAAACTCAGCGCTCATTGCAAAATTTTAAGATAGGCGGTATTGGAGATAAGATGCCAATTGAAATCATCCATGCCTTTGCCATCCTTAAAAAAGCCGCTGCCCAAACAAATCACGAATTAGGAATATTAAGCACCGACAAAATGAATATCATCTCGAAGGTGTGTGATGAAATATTAAATTCTGAGCTTGACGATCAGTTTCCATTAGTTATATGGCAGACTGGGAGTGGGACCCAAAGCAATATGAATGTAAATGAAGTGATTGCCAACCGAGCACACGTCTTGATGGGCGGTAGCCTTGAAGATGCTTCTAAGGCTATTCATCCGAATGACGATGTCAACAAATCTCAATCATCTAACGATACTTTCCCAACAGCTATGCATATCGCAGCATACAAACAAGTGGAGGAAGTGACTATCGCTGGATTAAATCGACTGCGCGATGTCTTGCACAAAAAAGCTGAAGAATTTATGCCTATCGTAAAAATAGGAAGAACTCACTTTATGGATGCTACACCGTTGACCTTAGGACAAGAATTTTCAGGCTATGTTCAACAATTGGACAATTCAATCAGAGCCATAAAAAATGCCCTTCAAATGGTAAGAGAGTTAGCACTAGGGGGAACAGCAGTTGGCACTGGGCTCAATGCTCCCAAGGGATACAGCGAGTTGGTAGCTGCAAAAATAGCTACTTTGACTCACCTACCATTTATTACTGCCCCCAACAAATTTGAAGCTTTGGCTGCACACGATGCAATGGTTGAGTTATCTGGTGCCTTAAAAAGAACCGCGGTTTCATTGATGAAAATTGGCAATGATGTCCGAATGCTTTCTTCAGGTCCAAGATGTGGTATTGGAGAAATCATTATTCCTGACAACGAGCCTGGATCTTCCATAATGCCTGGTAAAGTAAACCCAACACAACCAGAGGCATTAACCATGGTATGTGCACAAGTAATCGGCAACGATGTGGCTGTAAGCGTGGGTGGAGCTACTGGACACTTCGAGCTTAATGTTTTCAAACCATTGATCGCGTACAATGTTTTACATTCTGCCCGCTTGATTGGGGACGCATGTGTATCCTTTGCCGCCAACTGTGCCGAAGGTATAGAACCCAATTACACTGCTATCAAAACAAATTTAGATAATTCTTTGATGCTCGTAACTGCCTTAAATACACATATTGGCTATGAAAACGCTGCAAAAATTGCAAAAAAAGCACATAAGGAAAACAAAACTTTAAAGCAGTCTGCAGCAGAATTAGGGCTCGTTTCAGAAGAAAATTTTGATTTGTGGGTAAGGCCTGAGAATATGGTAAATAATTAATAATACAGAGAAAAATCAAGCAGCGAAAAGACCCGCAGCTTCGTTATAGAAATAATGTAAAGTAAGTAATAGAATTTATTTTGGTAATCATTTATCTTTTGGTAAGAAAATTAAAAATTCAACGATGAGTTTAGCATTACAGGTAGAAACAAATGAGCAGGACCTTATCGTCGCATGTCTGAATAATCAGAGATGGGCTCAGAAAAAAATCTACGAAGATCACTATGCATCCATGCTAGGAGTATGCATGAGATACGCATCGGATCAAGAACAAGCCATTGATATCGTCCACGAGGGCTTTATTAAGGTATTTTTAAATTTAGAAAAATACCAATCTGGCACTTCTTTACAGGCATGGATTCGTAGAATCATGGTTAACACTTCTATTGATTTCTATAGGAGAAACATTAAAAAAAGAACTGAAGACATCGAGGAGGCGTATCACTTATCCGATATCAATCCTGATGCTGTTAGCAACTGTTCAGAAAAAGAAATTATGGCATGTATTCAGAAGCTTAGTCCTATGTACAGAGCCGTTTTCAATCTTTTTGTAATTGATGGTTTTTCTCATAAAGAAATTGCTGAAGAATTGGATATCACAGAAAGTACTTCTCGCGCTAATCTTGTCAAGGCGAGATTAAAACTTCAAGACCTACTTTTAACATCTAAATAATATATTTACTAATCAAATGAAAATGAATTTTGATCATATTATCCAACAAAAGCTAAATTCGTTCGAAACGACGGATGCTCAGGCTTTTGGTGGTGCAGAATCTAAAGCCTTCGAGGGCTTAGGGGGTTCCGCAAGTGATCAAAATCATATGGCTTTTGATAATACGGCTGGAATGAACTTCGATTTTTTCTCTGATAAGTTGAACAATGCTTTTGGAGAAAAGTCTTTCGATACTAGTATCAGCGATAATATAAGCAATTTCAATGGTGGAAACATAGGATTAGATTTCAGCAAAGTTGAAAATCACTTGCAGAATTTTGATTCAATTTCTAATTTCGATCAAGCGATCGTTGCATCAGTTTCAAATTTCACTTCAGCTGATTTGTCTGGAATGAATTTTGATAATTTCAATTTTGATCTTTCCAAGGCTGAAAACACCAAAGAATTTGATGGTAGGGTCCATGAAGCTGTAGTCAATACCACTATTTATACGGATGGATTGGATTATGATTCATTTGAATATAAATGGAAATATAGTGAATTCGATCAGATTTGCAGACAACGTCTTAATTTCTATACCCCAGAAATCGTTTCAGGGATAGATTTTGATCGCGTATCCAATTCTTTGGATGACCAAAAAGTTCAAAAATTTGATCATTTAGTGGTAGATGCTTTAAGTGGTTTGTCCATTAATTCTAAGGGTGACTTTGATAGTTTTGAGAACAAACTGCAGGATAGCTCTGAAATTAAAATTCAAGCATTTGATTATTTGATTGACCAGAAGGTAGGCGATTTCGTACCAACTATCGAAGAAAAGAACTTTGATGCCTTTTATGCAAGACTTAATAGTACCATCAAGAACAATTCACAGGCTTTTGATAATGCAGTTAAGTCAAATATAGAGTCTAAACTCGACAAGACCATCGGTAGATCTTGGGATGGAATGGAAAAGGTCATCCAACTTGAAAAGTCACGTAGATTTAAAATCTTAGCGGTTAAATTAGTTGAAGCGGCCGTATTCTTACTGGCGATTTTCACTTATTTGAATTATCAGCCGACTATTGGGAAATGGCAGAAGAAAAACGTTACCACCATACAACGTACAGTGGACAAACAGGTGAGTGCCGATAACCAAAAGTCAATCATTGTTGATAAAAAGAATAGCAACGATAATCAGGCTTTAAGTCAATCGTCGCAAAATGTTGATGATATGGCAAGTTCTAGAGCAAAAGTATCTAGTCCCTCGGCTATTAAATCAGATATTAACAATAATGCTTTAGAGAAAGGATTGTCTCTTCAAGGTCAAAACAGCTTGTCTGAAACCAAATCATCTCCGAAAGCGCCAGAAAGCGCAGAAGCTAAAATAACTGGTCGTACTGACGTCAATCCAACAAATATATCATCTTCAATTCTATCATCAAAAGTTAAAGGTAACAACACAAAAACTCATATCACCCCTAATAGTATTGATGAAGAAAAAGGTGTTACAGCTATAACAAATACCAACAAAGAATCAATTGGGGCGGGCAAATCAAATAAATCTAAAGCCGATGCGACAACTTTGGCTTCAAATAAAGCTGTGAGTCCAAGTAACTCGAAGGCAAAAGAATCTGGTATTGTTTCTTTAGGAAATTCCAAAACCAATTCAAATACCAGCTCCTCATCAATGACTTCAACAAACCAAGGTGCTAAAAATAGTTTAGATGCAAGTGCTAAGACGGATTTGGATAAAAAAGATGATAATCAAGTAAGTAACGGCAATTCAAGTGAACTGTTGGCAAATCAATCTAACCTCGTAACTGGGGAAAATCTTAATGAGGACATCGATGGATCAGCAGCTTCTTCTTTAACAATTCAAAAAAGTGCTACGGCAACTGCTGCGAGTAAAGCATCCGTGCTCACCATGTTGGACAAAAAGGTTTTGGCTGAATTATTTGTGAGCAACAATGCAGATAGACAATTGAATAATTTAAAATTGCCAAGCAGAAAGAATATTGTTTCTACATTAAATGGAAATAAAAAAATCAGCGGTCAATCACCTACTGGTCTTGTTTACTATGCTGAAGTATTCGGCGGAGGCAATACATTGATTATTCCGCCACCCAATGCATCAGTTAATGACGCCAATTTGGTAAAATCACTGATTGGTCACCAGTTTGGAATAAAACTTGGCGCTCAAAAGAATAATTTTAATGTTGAATCTGGCATTCAATACAGTATAAACAAATTGAACGAAAAGCGAATCAAATTGAATTTTGAAAGTATTAATATTCCAATTTCTGCTGGCTACACAATTAATGTGAACGATAGGATTAAAATAAATGTTTTAGCTGAGTTGGTCTCAATATTATTACTTGGAGTCAGTTTGATAGAAATATGACAATGGACTCTATAGTAAATGTCTTTTCAACAGCTAATAGTTCATTTGTACAAGAGTTAAAGCAACACTCTGTCATCTATAGAGAGAATTATAGTAATGGAATCATGACTTTAGATTCCTTCAAAGAAAGCTCATATCTGACTTTACACGGAGGTTTGAATTTACAATATATTTTACCAGACAGAAAGACACTCTTGGTGTTATCAGGTAGATACTCAACTACACCACGCAAATATGCTGAAATTCTACCTAAATTTAATTCTGTAGAAATAAACTTAGGGTTAAGGCGCAATTTCTAATCAGCCTTCAATAGACACATTTTCTACTTTTACATCTTCTATTTTGATACTTTAGAGTAACTTTGTGTTAAAATTGGTAGTTTTTAGTTTCCAAAAATTTTAATCATTCAATGACTCAGGCAGAATCACAATTATCTCAAAAAGGCTATTTAGACATCCCAGTTGATCCAAGTTTAGATCTATTTGCAGAAATAACTCGTTTAAAAAACGAGAAAAATGCTGTTCTTTTAGCTCATTATTACCAAGATAGTGAAATTCAAGACCTCGCTGACTATGTCGGAGATAGTCTTGGTTTAAGCCAAGAAGCTGCTAATACAAAAGCTGATATAATTATTTTCGCTGGTGTTCATTTTATGGCAGAAACAGCCAAAATACTAAGTCCACACAAAAAAGTAATATTACCAGACTTGAAAGCAGGATGTTCCCTAGCGGATAGTTGTCCAGCGCCCCTTTTTAGGAAGTTTAAAGAAAAGCATCCCGACCACGTGGTTGTATCTTATATCAACTGTAGTGCTGAATTAAAGACCTTGACAGATATTTGTTGTACTTCAACAAATGCCGTCCAAATCATCGAAAGCATTCCACTTGATAAAAAAATAATATTTGCTCCTGATAAAAATTTAGGTGCTTATTTAATAAAGAAAACGGGCAGAGATATGGTCTTGTGGGATGGAGCTTGCATGGTTCATGAAATTTTTTCTAGAGAAAAGATCACAAAGCTCAAAGAAAGATATCCCCTAGCTAAGATCATTGCCCATCCCGAATGTGAATCACATATCCTTGATATAGCTGATTATGTTGGCTCAACAAGTGGATTGTTAAATTATACCAGCAAATCGGACGCTAAGGAGTTTATCGTGGTTACCGAGGCTGGAATTTTATATCAAATGCAAAAAGCCAATCCCCACAAAACCTTCATAGCAGCCCCCCCTTTAAATAATTGCGCTTGCAATGAATGTCCACACATGAAACGCAATACACTCGAGAAGCTTTACGTTTGTATTAAACATGAATTACCAGAAATTGTGCTTCCAGATTGGGTAATCAAAGAAGGTAGAGCATCAATCGATCGTATGTTGGAAATCAGCGCTAAGGCTGGTCTTTAATATTAAATTTTATTATAATAAATAAATATCTGTATATTAATATTATACAGTATTTTTGTGCTTTAAATAAAAATCCAATGGTTAAAATTCCAGTTTGGAACGTCCTTGTTTTCATTTTTTTTGCAAATATTGCCATTGCTCAACGCGGTTGGGAAGCTGGTGGTGGTATTGGTCTTACCTATTATTTTGGCGATTTAAATACGCAATTTAGATTTGACAAGCCAGGACCACAGGTAAATTTGGCCGCAAGATTCAATTTTAATGAACGACTCAGTTGGAAGTTTGCTGTTTCATATGGTTATATTTATGCCGCAGACTCAACGTCGCCCAATGCATTTGAGCGGGCAAGGAACTTGAGTTTTCGATCTCACTTGGGTGAATTATCTGGTCAGTTTGAGTTCAATTTTTTACCTTATAATCATCTAAATAGGTATGATAATTGGACACCTTATATGTTTTTGGGATTTTCAACATTTTATTTCAATCCTCAAGCCAAATTGGATGGCGATTATATTAGTTTGAGATCATTAGGGACAGAGGGGCAATTCAAAGGAGAAGAGTATTACACTATCCAGCCATCATTAGTTTATGGTGCAGGAGTAAAAGCTGACTTTAATGAATATTGGAGTATTAATATAGAAATCAGCTTAAGACGTCTTTTTACAGATTATTTAGACGATGTCAGCAAAGAATATCCTGACAAAGAAGATCTTTTAGGCCTTCGAGGACCTACGGCATTGTTGCTATCGAATAGGGCCTTGCCCGAAAATAGTTTAAGATATCGCTTTGGAGAGCCTGGAAGACAAAGGGGCAACAGTAAGGACAACGACTCTTTCAATTTTGTGTCCGTAAGTGCTTTATATTACTTTGGAAGTGTTAAATGTCCTAAAATGTAAATACGTCGATAAAGGCTACTGACCGAGCCTAATCTCATCATCATTCGAGTTAAAAAATTTATACTCAAAAATATGAAAATCTAAATTCGGTAAAACAGTAATCCACTTCCAATATTTCATGAACCATTTGTACTGTCGAGTGATAATTCCTTGCTTTATATAGGACTCAACAAATGGATGAACCCTCAGTATCAAACTTGTTTTTTCTCCTGAATTCATGATAAAATCTAAATCAGATTCTATCTTATCAATGATCAAAATAGAAGCCGTCACCTTGCCAGTACCGTCACAAACTGGACACACTTCTGCCGTCTGAATGTTAATTTCTGGTTTGGCTCGCTCTCTTGTTATTTGCATTAGGCCAAACTTACTTAGAGGCAAAATCGTGTGCTGTGCGCGATCTTTTGCCATGAATTCAACCATTTTCTTCTCTAGAAGTCGCTTGTGCTCATTGTTTTTCATATCAATGAAATCACAAACAATCAATCCCCCAATATCTCTCAATCTCAATTGTCTTGCGATCTCTTCGCCTGCTTCAAGATTAATTCGAAGGATGGCATCTTCGTGTACATGGTTGGAATACTTTGGCCCACTATTTATATCTATGACGTGCATAGCTTCGGTATGTTCAATTACGATATATGCACCACTGGACATCGTGGAGGTTTTTCCAAACGACGACTTAATTTGTTTTGTAATTGAATATTGATCAAAAATGGGCTTAGGCCCTTTGTGCAACTGTAGTATTTTGGCCTTTTCGGGCGCAATATTTTGCAAATAACTCTTTATTTTATCATAAACTTGCTTGTCATCAACAACAACTTTATTGAAGTCATCATTCAACAAATCTCTTAACAAAGAGTTGGTCTTGTCAATTTCACTCAATACTCTCCTTGGATTTTCACCAGTTTTTAAGTTCTCATAGATAGAGATCCATTTCTCCTTCAATTCTCGGATTTCTTCATGCAACTCTGCTACTTTTTTACCCTCAGCAGCGGTTCTAACGATTATTCCAAAATTCTTGGGTTTTATGCTCTCTACGAGCACATGCAGCCGCTTTCGCTCTTCTTCATTGCTGATCTTCTTCGAGACCGACACAGAGTCTGTAAATGGCGTTAAAACCAAAAATCTCCCAGCAATTGTAAGTTCACAACTCAATCTCGGGCCTTTTGTTGAAATGGCTTCCTTAATGTGTAATTTTGGTCCAAGGTCAGTATAATGCAAAAAAGCATCCTTAGGATGCCCAATTTCAACGAAAGCGGCATTCATTCCCGGCGTCAGTCTCTTAACGCGACCCAGGTAAATATCCCCTACTTGAAAATGGTCATTGCCCCGTTGATTGTGTATTTCAACCAATTTGCCGTCTTCGACCAACGCAATCTCTAAATCATTACTTGAAGAAGATTGAATTATAAGTTCCTTTTCCAAAATTTCAATTTATTATGATTTATACCCAACTCCATACTACATAGGCTCACCTGTTTATTAACAACTGAGCCTTGTAATGGCCGCCTCATCGAAAATGAAATTGGATTTTTCAATTGTTCTAGTTAATCCGATGAGATGAACTTATTTATTGAACTTATTTCTTCTTCTTGTGTCTGTTTTTGCGAAGTCTCTTTTTTCTTTTGTGTGTGGCGATTTTATGTCGCTTTCTTTTTTTACCACAAGGCATAATATGTATTTTTAATTATTAATAAAATTATTTACAGTTCTTTAAATGCTTTTTTTGACTTTCCATATCGCCAATCAATTTGTAACAATCCACTAGCAAGCAGTCAACTTCGTGATTATCTGGCTCTATTTGTTGCCATTCTTTCAATCTTCCTATGGCTTTGTCTATTTGATTCGTTTTTATAGCCAATCTAACCAGTTGCTTTAATACCTCCGTGTTCTTTGGATATGTTTTATTCAACTCTCTAAGCGCCAAAATTCCCTTCATAGGCTCTTCTGCCAAAGGAAGCTGTGTATATACAATAGCTTTTTGAATCTTAATGTTTATATCTTCACTATCAAAAGACGCTGCTTTGTCAAGACAAAAAATAGCTTTATCTCTCTGCTTGGAAATATCACCTGCTGTCTCTGCGTTTTCAACTTCTCCTAAATATGACGATCCAGCAATAAACCAAGCATTTTTAGAGTTTTCAACCTCAGCTACTTTCTCTGCAAAATATCCAGCTACCAAATACTTTTTATTCTTATAAAAATAACCCGATAAATCCTTCCAATAACCAACTTTTTGGCCACTTTTGGTGGATTTATTAACCAAAACATTCAAGGAATCTAGGTAATCTTTATCTTTTTTATCTAAAGACGGGATAATTTCCTCTATATTAAATTTTTGGGGTTGTTCAACCTTTCCAACATTTGGAGCTTTTTGAGGAAGCTTAAATTGAGCTAAAACGATCAATAAACAGAATATTCCTACCGCCCCTCCAACAATCCATTTTTGTTTAACATTCATAAAATCTCACTATTCACTAATCCTCTTCCACGATTTCAGGCGCAGTAGTTACTTTATTTTTCACTTGATCGACAAATACTTTTGCTGGCTTAAAAGATGGAATAAAGTGTTCTGGAATTTCTATCGATTCATTCTTCTTTATGTGTCTTCCTATTTTTTTTGCACGTTTTTTTATAACAAAAGAACCAAACCCTCGGATGTAAACATTTTCTCCCAAGGCTAGCGTATTTTTTATTTCATTGAAAAAGTGTTCAATAGCAACCAATACATCTACTTTCGGAACTCCCGTTTTATCCGATATAATTGTTACTAAATCTGCTTTTCTCATTATGTATGATTTAATTTTATTTAAAAAATGAATTGTCACTTTTTTGGAGGTACAAAGTTCGCATTTTTCACCATTTAAAAAAACTTTAGACTCATTTAATTGAAAAAAAAATTAATTAATTGATTGAAAATTAAGGAATTGGGTAAAATTATAGCGTTTTTTATGATCAAAAATAACAAAATTCCCTATTGCATTAATTGCATAAAATGGTTGGCTTTTTATGATATCTTTGCTATTATTTAATTTCAAAATAATTGATTTTAGGCATAATTTTTTTAAAAGATGGTCTTATTTTCCTTTCTAATTTTAATCTTTTGGGATGGTGTTGATCGAAATTTCTTAATTGGAAATTTTGATCCTTCAAAAAATACCGATTTTGTCGTTATAAATCCCGAATTCACTACAAAAAGCGAGATTTATATGCACAGTAAGGCCTATGAAGCCTTTAAAACTATGTATAAAGCCGCCAAAAAAGATGGAATACAGTTGACTATAGTTTCAGCTTTCAGAAGCTTTTCATATCAAAACAACAATATTTGGGAGAAAAAATGGGCCGCACAAGCTAAAAACAACCAACATGATACAATTACCCTATACAATTTATTAAAATACAGCGCTTTCCCAGGCACGAGCAGACACCACTGGGGAACAGATATTGACCTTAATTCAGTTTCTGACCAATATTTTGATACACCTTATGGCAAAAAAGTTTATAAGTGGCTCAATAAAAATGCTTCAAAATACGGGTATTGTCAGCCGTATAGTGACAAAAAATCAACAAATCGTACAGGATATGAAGCTGAGAAGTGGCATTGGTCGTACACCCCACTTGCTTCTAGATTTCAAAAGGCTCATATTTCATTAATTACCGAAAACGATTTAAAATCTGTAAAAGGGAATGAATGGCTAAAACCCTTAAATATTTTGGAAAAATATGTTTCTACTAAAGGAACTTCGTGTAATTGACAGAACAATCAGTTAAACATTGTCCATCAGTTTTTGGAATTTAGGGAACTCTTCTTGACAAATAATCAAGCGAATTTTATTTCCAAATCTCCCTTTAAATTTTAGTTTCAAATGTCCCGTTTTAAAGATAATCCAATCGCGGACCTGGATTTTTTCAATGCTATCAAGAGGTATATTTACATGAGTAAAATAATCAGTGATATAAAGGCTATCAGCATTATATTCGACCCTTTTAAACTGAAAAATAGTAAAATAAAGAAGAATAAGTCCCAATATATACATTATAGAACCTACAATTTTAATCCCTGTTATACCCAAAACCGAACCTTGGGCCTCATCTGTTATCCAAATAGCAACAAAAAACGACCCGAAAAATACTGCCCAAAAGATTGGGACAAACAATTTATAAAAAATGGTACTTGTACTTGAAATTCTAATCATAATAAATCAATTAATCACTAAATGAAAAAGTGAATGTGTGTTATATCAAAAGACCTTATACCGCTGGTTAAATTTAGGAAGATTCACCTTTTACAGTCAAATCAGCTTCTTCCAAGTTAAATTTTCCTTGATTTATCCACTCGATGTGCAACAATGATGCTCACCTCATACAATAAATATAAAGGAATCGCAATTAACAACATCGAAAACATATCTGTAGTGGGCGTAATAATTGCAGACACTATTAATATGATGACGAATGCCATTCTCCTTTGTTTTTTCAATCCCTGAGATCCTACGATACCTATTTTAGCTAAAAAATAAACAACAATCGGCATTTCGAAAACCAAACCTGTAGGCAATGTAAACATCATGAGATAATCCACATAGGAAGTCAATGAAGTACTGGCTCTAACCCCTTCGATGGCATAGCCCGCCAAAAAACTAATCGCAAAAGGAGAGAAAACGTAATAACCAAACAAAATGCCCAACATAAATAAAAAAGGAACACACAAAAACGATACCAATGGCATTCTTTCTTTCATTTGATTCTAAGCCTGGGCTTACAAAACCCCAAACCTCCCAAAAAACATAAGGAAAAGCTATAATCAAACCGAGTACAATGCTAATCTGAAAATGAGTCATAAAGGACTCTCCTAAACTCGTGGTGAAATAATCGATAGCAGGAGGCGAGATACAAAGTCCTTCTATATGAATCACTTGCGCTACTAAACACAGATATCTATACGTAATAAAGTCAGATTTTGCAGGTGCAAAAATTATTTTATCAAATATAAAATCTTTAAAAAAGAAGCAAACAAGCCCTCCTATGAGTATCGCGATACACGCCCTAACAAGATGCCACCTGAGAGCTTCTAAGTGCTCTAGGAAGCTCATTTCGCCCTCCTCTTCCTTCTTTTCAGACATGTAAACTAATAATTATTTACGTAAAGGCGCAAACCTATTAATACCAGCGGGATCACATCGCGTTAATATTTGATAAACCTTTTCTTTCTCTTGGATGGTTCCCCCTAAAAATATATCTACCAATTCTGTACCCTTCGTATAAACAAAGACACTGGTTAGCATTTGGTTGGGATACGTCCTGTTGGCCTTATCGATATCATCCAAAGACTTCAATAACACTTTTTTGGCATTTTCTGGATCAATATACATATTGTCCATCCCGATTCTATGATAATCGTACATTGCCTTTCTAATGGGCAAGCACTTAGGACCCAAGGCATTTTCGATCAACCAAAATCTATTACGATCACTATCCGCTTGTTTCCACCCTGTGTAATTGCTTTGTTCAGCTGCCGGTATTGCATTTATTACGTCCTGGGCATTTCGGTAGTATTTATCTCCACCAAGTGGTGAAAATGTATCTGCGTCCATCGCTAAGATATAGTACATATAAAATCCAATCAAGGACGTCAGGTTATCGCTATATGAATTGTTTGAAAAATTGATTGGGCGATTCTCCTCGTATAAAAAATTAGCACTTTTATCGATATGATTGAAAATCATAGTTTCATAATTACTTCCATAAATTGGTCGAGCTGCTTGTATAATTAACTCTGCTTCAAATGAATTAGATGCTACTTCTTTTTTCACATTAATTTGGATTTGGCCCGTTATTCTTTCATTCAGCTCATAAATATCTTCCGACCACTTCCGATTATTCACTAAGTCCCTGATTCCCGCTTCAAGAGATTTGAAAATTTTAGGGTCAACCGTTTGTAACTGTTGAGTAGTAATGGTTACCCTCATATTAAACTCCTGTCCCCAAACGAAATTTGAGCACAAAAAGAATAATAATATTATTTTATATTTTAGTTTCATAAATTTTAATTTAAATCAAGGCAATCATCAAAGTACTACGCAAAAAACCTAGATTTTATTTCATTTACAATAGATTTTGCATGGACCTTTTTGGTTTGAAGTCCAAACTCCTTGACAAATTGTTTGTCGATAATCTTTATATTGTTCGTATCATGATTAAATCCAGCACCTGCATCATTCAATGAGTTTAACACTATAAAATCAAAACCTTTCCTTTCAAGTTTTTGCTGGGCGTGTTCAATTTCATTGGTAGTTTCCAGTGCAAATCCTATTATCCTTTGATGTGGTTTCTTTACTTTTCCAAGACTTGCGGCGATATCCACAGTTTTTATCAATTCTAAGACCAAATCATCTGCCTTTTTTTTGATTTTTTCTGTAGCGGCTACTTTGGGTTTGTAATCTGCTACAGCTGCTGCCAAAACCACTATTTCCGCTTCTTCGAATCTCGACAAGCAACTCTCGTACATCTCATCCGCCGACTTAACTTTTATTACTTCTATATTTTGTGATTTTGGAATGGCAATAGTTGTTGGTCCGCTAACCACAGTAACCAAGGCACCTCTTTCGGCAAATTCTTCAGCAATAGCAAATCCCATTTTTCCTGAAGAAAAATTACCTATAAACCGAACTGGGTCTATGGATTCATACGTCGGACCTGCGGTGATGAGCACCCTTTTCTTATCAAAATCCTTGAGCTTATCGAAATGAGATACTACAAAGTCAAAAATATCTTCAGGTTCTGCCATCCTTCCGTCGCCAACCAATCCGCTGGCTAATTCCCCATGTTGGACATTTATTACACCAACACCATCGTTCTTGATTAGCTCCAAATTCCTCTTCGTTGCTGGATGAATCCACATATCCAAATCCATGGCTGGCGCTACAAAAGTATTACACTTAGCAGACAAATATACTGCCAATAACATATTGTCACATTCTCCCGACGCCATCTTGGCTAGCGTATTTGCAGACAAGGGAGCAATGATCAACAAATCAGCCCATAATCCTATTTCTACATGATTATTCCAAGTATCCTCGGACATAATTTGTGTCAAAACCCGATGTTTTGATAAAGTAGAGATTGTCAAAGGTGAGATAAATCGTGTAGCGCTTTCTGTCATAACGACCCTTACCTCTGCTCCGCTTTTTATTAGAAGTCTAATCAAAAGAGCCGACTTGTAAGCAGCGATACTTCCTGTAATGCCAAGGACTATTTTCTTACCAACTAGAACCTCCACAACGGCAGTTTTTTTATTATTTCAAGGAAATAATTAATTATTTCCTAAATGCTTTTGTTTTTCCACCACAATAATTTCATTGTTTAGAAATTCACTGGTAGCAATTAGTGCTGCATTGGGCAGTTTTTCGTAAAATTTAGAGATTTCAATTTGCTCCTTATTTTCATGAATCTCTTCTATGGTATCCGATACGACTTCGAAATCCTCGAGCTTTGTTTTTAGCTCTTCCTTTAGATCTACCTGTAATTGTTTCGCTCTTTTGTTAATTATTGCCAATGTTCGGTAAATATTGCCAGTATTTTTTACCAATTCTGAAATATTTTGAGCTTTAACATTGGGATCCATCCCTTGAACTTTGTTTTTAATATCTGACATCTTTAAATGCTTTTAATTTATTTTGGGAAATAACAACCATTTCTTTTATTTCGTTATCGTATTTGCTTTTGGGGTATTTGTTTTTAAAATCATCGTATTTTTTTCATAGCTGCTTGATAACGATCAGCCTGCTTTTCATAAATACTATTTTCAGCATAGAGAAATGATGCTTTCAAGATCATATAGCGAACCTGTTCGGCATGTCTCGTCTCTGGAAAATCCTTCAACAAATTTTCAAAGGACTGAACTGAGGATTGATAATTTTTTAAGTCATAATACAAAACACCTTCTTCATATGCTTTCTGTTCCAACTTCGCTCTTAATTCATCAATTTTAGAGTTACATTCACTTATTCGAGTAGATTTTGGATGTGTATTAACAAAAATTTGAAATTCATCGATCGCCTTTTCTGAATTGGTTTGTTCCAATCTATAATTCGGAGACATCTTATAGTAAGACATTGCCGTCATAAAATCTGCCTCTTCTCGATTGTTTGAGGTAGGGAATGTTTGACTAAACGATTTAAAATATCCAGCTGAACTTATAAAGTTACCCAGCTGAAAGTGTGTGTTTGCATAATTAAAATAAAGCGGCTCGGCTTTAGATCGGCCTTTAAAATTGCCCAGAATTTGTTCCATAAGGATTTGGGCCTTTTCAAAATCACCCTTCTTATAATAATCCATAGATTTATCATAGATAATATCAGGATTTGGATTGGTACGAATTCTTTCAAATTCGGATTTACAAGAACTGATTGAAATTGCAACGATTAATGCAAAAAATAAAAATATTCTCTTTTTCATGTAGCCTGCAAAGGTATTATTTTTTAATTCAAAATAATAATTTGGTTATAAATAATTGGTTTTCAAATACTTTAATCTGAAATTAAACGCTGCTTTACACCAAAATGTTACACTTAGAGCTAAAAAGGATTTTGAATCGCAGGGTTTCTTATGGCTGCGGTATCAGTAAGAGTGTGTAAAAACTTAATCAGCTGCTGCTTTTGGCGACTTGTCAAAACAACTTGAGTTATAAGCGGGTCTTTATTTATAGAAGGATGTCCGCCCCTACTATAATGATCAACAACATCTTCTAGAGTAAGAATACTTCCATTATGCATATAAGGAGCCGTCAAAGCAATATTTCGCAAAGTGGGTACCCGGAATTTACCATTATCGAGTGCTATTCCTGTAACAACTCCACGACCCTTGTCCACAAAATCATTCAGTGTGGCTGCAGCAGTAAGACCGTTGTTAAAATAATCATTCGTTGTGAATAGCGGAGCATTATGACAGTGACCGCATTGGGCATCTGGTAGATTAAAAGTATTATTAAAAAACATATCAAATCCGTCCAGTTCGTCATCATCCAACAGGACTTCCCCTCTTAAAAATCGATCATATTTGGAATTTCCTGAACTTATAATCAAACGTTCAAACTGAGCGATAGCTTTTGTCGCTAATTTTTCAGTAATTTCATCTTTTGATTTTATGCCAAATGCCTTTCGAAACAATACTGGGTAATCGTTGTGTTTTTTAAATTTCTCAACGACATTAGGCCATGTTTCATGTAATTCAACCGGATCTATAACAGGCATTAAAGCCTGCTCTTCCATGTTTTTAGCTCTTCCATCCCAAAAAAGGCCTTTATATGAAAATGCAATATCCAACAAAGACATAGAGCTTCGCTTCCCTAACAAGCCATCAACTCCTAGACTTTTGGCCTTTCCATCTGTAAAAGAAAATTCAGGCAAATGACAACTAGAACATGACATAGAACTGTCTATGCTCAATATTGGATCATAAAAAAGTAGTCTCCTAAATTTATTCCTTCTACAGTAGTTGGATTATCTGCTGGAATTTCAAGAATCGGAAATCGTGGTGGTACTATAATCTGATAACTTGTAGGATTATAAGGTATATCCAAAAGTGGGTCATCGTCTTCTTTGGGTTTACAATAAGCGAATGCGATAATAATTATTAACCCCAAGTAAATAGTACGACCAATTGTTTTCATTTTATTCTAAAATAAATTCATGGGCATTTAACAAATTTTCCATAATATATTGGGAAACAGCGGTAGATCCAGTAGCATGGTTTTGAAGATTCGCCATAATGTCAAAATTAACGCCATCCCTAGAAAACACTTTCCTCAAATCACAATTGATGTTGACTGTATTGGTCGTAGAGGGTTGGAAATTTTTCACAAACGGAATCCTTTTAAATTTATATGATTCATTTCCACCAGTATGGTATGTAAAACTTAGTTCCTCACCTGTGTTTTTATTTTTAACATATCCTTCAAATTGGGCAAAGATATAAGAACTCCATGAAGCCCAATATAATGATTGATTGCTGAGTGGGTGGGTTGACAAAAAGTCTTCTGGTCTAGAGTTGTTCAATTTTTGAGGAAGACCGACACCATATGACAATGAAACAGAAGAACTTTTATTAATTTGTTTTTCTAAAATGGTCGAGCCTAATTCAGCATTTGCTTTGTTAATATTTTTATTCGTAAAATCGAAATGAAATGCATCACCCAAGCTTGTATCGTCTAAAGTTAATGGCGAAAACATATAATTTACTCGCAAAAATCTAATTTCCAGCGTGTCGTTATATTTATAAAAATCACCAATAACCAAAGCTTGGCCATCAAACTTTAGTTTGCTATTAACTTTTAGTACTGGATCACATTTTCCATCACTACAATCTACTTCTTTATCTTTTGTACAGCCAAAATAATTGAAGGATAATACAACTCCAAAAAATAGCGAAACAATGATATTGTTTTTCATAAAGGATGTTTTATTGTTAATATGCTCAAAACAACCTTTTTGTTTTGAGATTAGTGATTTTAACATAAATATTTTCCTGTTTTTAAAGACAAGCCGCTACACATTTGCAACGGCTTTCAAAATATTTTGATTAAAACTATTGAGCTATTTGTTATTGTGAATTGATCAATGTCAAATCACCAGTGATGATTTCTTTTGTTCCATCTTTGAATAAAATTTCAACTACGTACACAAATACAGCTGGTTTTAGGGGTGATCCTCTAAAATAACCATCCCACCCTCTTTGGCTATTGTCAGCCAAAAAGTCTCTTTCTTCATAGAGCATCTCTCCCCATCGATTGAATATTCTTAAAAAATTAATTTTTTCGACTTCGTCTCCACCGTAAATTTTGAAAACACTATTGACCTTATCTAAATTAGGTGAAAAAACATTTGGAATATAAATGCGCCTATTTCGCTTAACGACTACCAATAAGTTATCGTAAGCTGTGCAACCATACGAATTCGTAATCACTATACCGTAGTTGGTTTGAACAACAGGCCTTGTCATCAAATCAATAGTATTCCAAATACTATCGCGAATACCATTAACCGTCCAAACAAATGATCTCAGTGAATCTCCTGGAGTCAAGTTAATGATCGGATTAATTAATACACTATCGCCAACGAAAATTTGTTTGTCTGGTCCCAAATCAACTGAAAGTGGCGGTGGATTAATCAAAGTGACAGTATCCTTAGTTTCGCACCCTGTAGCATCTTGGATGACAATTGGATAAGTGCCTGGTGCCAAGTTCAAATATGAACTTTGCGCATTAAAAGGACCATTATTGAATGAAATCAAAACTGGAGGCTTAGCCGAAACCAAGTTGCCTATTGTTATTTGTCCATTTAAATTTCCAAAACAAGAAGGATCTATTTCCTGGGTTACTGCAATTGGTGGTGGATAAACCAAAATGGTCTTGGTGGTGGTAAACGGACAAAATTCTTCAACGTATCTGTATGTAACTTGGTGGCTTCCATACCCAGCAATATTGGGATCAAAAAACCCTGTACTATCTACACCTGCCCCAGTCCATCTACCAGACCCAGTTCCCGTGCCGCTTATATTTAATTTGAATCCAGCACTAGGTACATCTGTAAGGCACACATCCTTTACACCACTAATTTCAAGATTTACAACAGGACACTTTTTAGATACACAAGTAATCGTATCGCTGCTGTTTCCACAAGTATTTCCGCTGATTGCCACAACTCTAATGAAAACTGCATCTCCTTCTTGAAGACCTCTCACGACATAGTCCGTATTATTTTGGATGATTGGGGTTGGGCTATTATTAACATAAACTCTATAACCAGTAGCACCAGCAATACCTGGCCAAGTAAAGGTGATTGAATCTAAGGTCGGCGCACAGTCTATAATAGGAATTCCTAAAGGCGGCTGAACTAGAATATCTAATGTATCCCTAGGTCCTGCACACCCATTCAATGACAAACTTAAAATTGCTTTTTGCCAACCAGTTATTGGATAAGTGACATCTATGACAGGACTTGTTGAGCTTCCATTGGTAAAATTTCCACTTGGAATAACCCAGTCATAAACCATTCCAGTATAAGGTACTCCAATATTGTTCAATCTCAAAAGGCTATCCTTACAAATGGTAGTATTACCTGAAATCTGAGGAATTGGCACTGGTTTTACTGTTATGTAACCAAAGGCTGTCAGAACACAAGATCTTACTCTTTGATAAAATATAACCCTATGAGTCCCAACGCCTGCAGCATTTACATTGAAAATACCATTTGTTGTGTCTGAGAATAAATTTGCTGGCCCCCAACTAAACGTATTTCCAGTTACTGGTGTAAAAATTGCCTTCAACTGTAAGGTATCCTTAGCTCCAAAACATACATTTACAGAATCAACTCGTGGATCAACTGCTGGGCAATCATTTGTTTTACAAGAAACAGTATCTGGAACACTATTTCCACAAGGTGGATTGCCGATGGCAGTTACTATGATTTGAACCCAAGTTCCGACAGTAAGTCCCGTGGCGGTGTACCTATTATTCGTTTGGACAAATGGCGCATTGTTATCTACAATAATTTGATAACCAGTAGCACCTGGAACTATAGGCCAATTAAAGGCAATGGAATCGTTATATCCTCGACAATTTAAATCTGGCTTTTCTAATGGAAGAATGATGTTAATAACTTTTGATATTGGCGTTGAAATACACTGACCATCTTCGATTTGGAGTGAAATGGTTTTGTTTCCACCTGAATTCCATCGAAGTTGATATGGTCCAGAGCCTGTACCAGATATAATATTCGCATTATCAAAATTCCATTTAAATACAGCAGTGGGGTTTGCCTGACCAGTAAAACTTATGTTTACAATATCGGCCAAACAGGCCGTATTTGAAACATTAAAGTCTGCGACTGGGGTATTTTGTACTATAAATGTTATAGAATCTTTATAAATACAAACATCTTCCGTAAAAGTAATTACAACCTTATTTTGTACAATATTCGCTTTGGTCGGATCAAATACCCCGATATTACTTACAGCTCCGACTGGAGTTGAAGTCCATGATACTTGACCATTTCCATTTCCAAAAAGACTATATGTTAGATTGAATTCGGCAGCTATATTGTTGATTAAACAAATCGTATCAACAGGAGCAAGATCAAGCGTTACATTAGGACATGGTCTAGAGGTACAACTTGCATTGGTTAAATTGCTGTTTCCACAAGCACCATTTCCTACGGCCGTCACTTGAATATTTACAAGGGTTCCAGGATTTAAGTTATTTATAACAAAAAAAGTATCAGTAACTACTGACGTATTCCCATTATAAACCACACTATATCCTATCGCACCAGCTATACTATTCCAAGAAAAAGTTACAGTTGTAAATGTATCTCTGCATGAAACAATCGGTGCGGGCAATGGGTTTTCTATTATTATACTTTTTATAGAATCGGTGACACATACGCCATTATTTAAAGTGAGTGTAACAAGTTTTGAGCCTGCTGTACTCCAGGATACACTATGTGGATTTGGTCCAACTGCCGTATTTGGATTG
The DNA here is from genome assembly GCA_016718505.1 of Saprospiraceae bacterium. Taxonomy (GTDB): domain Bacteria; phylum Bacteroidota; class Bacteroidia; order Chitinophagales; family Saprospiraceae; genus JADKKF01. The sequence continues at coordinate 364,665 of JADKDE010000001.1, forward strand.
CTATCTGATCCAAAATTGAAACTTGCATTTACACCATTTGGTAATGTGCCCAATACACCTACCGATACCACAGCATCTTTACAAGCTGTTGTCGGTAAATTAAAATCCGCAAAGCTCGGTGATGTCACTTGTATATTTATCGAATCCAAATACATACATTCTCCACCCGTTGCTATAAATTCTGCATAAATTTTATGTAACCCAGGTCCAGCAAGATTTGGATTGAAATCATTAATGTTCGCACTGGATATCCCAGGACCGCTCCATGTAAGAGTACCTGAACCTGGGGTAGCACCAGATAGCGTATATGTCAATGAAACAATAGAATTATTTCCTGTCAAACATATTGGAACAATTGGGTCAATCAATGTCCTTACTGGTGGGCAAAATCCTGCCGTACAAGTAAGTGTGTCAGCAACGCTGTTTCCACAAACTCCCACGCCATTGGCGAAAACTTTAATAAACCTAGCCTCTCCTTCGACGAGACCTGTTATAAGATAGAATGTATCTGTCGTGATTATAGGAGGGTTATTTCCAATTTGTATGGTATAACCTGTTGCCCCTGGAATACTCAACCAAGAAAAAGTTATTGTTCTTTTCGTATTTGCACAACCAATTATTGGCTTTTGTAATCTCCTAATAACTGTAATTGGCTTGATGATTGTATCTGCGCAAATGCCATTATTTACTATCAATTGGACATTTTTAATCCCAGGTGAAGCCCAAGCTACGTCATGTGGTCCTTGTCCATTACTGGTTGCGGGTGTTCCACCATCAAATATCCAAAAATAAGTAGAAGATTGTGGCTCGACAGAACCAGTATATGAAACCCTTGTAATTGAGTCTTGGCAAATTTCAGCTGCAATATTGAAATTTGGACTTGGCTTCGGAACTATATTTATTAGTGTTACACCTTTATAAGTGCAAGCTTGTTCCATATAGGTCAAGGTGATATTGTGTGCTCCAGCTCCTGCGACCACTGGGTCGAATGTACCGATTGCAGCATTTGTAATACCTGTACCCGACCAAAGTAGAGGACCATTATTAAATCCGCCAGTAACTGTTGTACTTAGATTAAATCCAGATGTATTTGGATATAAACAGAAAGTGCTGATAGGATTTATTGAAAGATTGATGTTTGGACACGGCAAAGTAGTACATTGTAATGTACTTTCGCTATTTCCACAAGGTCCATTATTAATTGCGATAACTCGGATTGAATGCGGGCTATTTGGGGTGAGACTAGTAGCTGTGTAGATAGTATCAGTAATCGTACCCACCAAATTATTATCGATATACACTTGATATCCGCTGTTACCAATGATAGAATTCCACTTAAACCTTATACCCGTCGTATATATTGAATCGCATACAATACTAGGAATCGCAGTAAGCTGATCTACTGTGACATTACTCGTAGCAACCGTAGAGTTGCAACCATTTAAGCTTACAGTTAAAAATATGGTTTTCAATCCTGGAGTCCCCCAAGTAACCGTATGTGGCCCTTGTGTCGTCCCGCCAGGAGAAGCAACCCCTCCACCAAAATTCCAATTAAAAGTAGAATTAGGTAAAATTGGACCATTAGCCACAATAGTACTGTTTTGATTAATACAAATTGGCGTTGTTGCTGTGAATCCAGCCGTTGGTACAGGCTTGACTATTACATATAAAGTATCTGTAAATTGACATTCTCTTTGAGCATAAGTAAATCTCAATAAATGTGTTCCTACCCCAGCAACACTTGGACTAAACAAACCTGTGGTAGAAACTCCAGCTCCAGTCCAGATACCATTGGTACTATCACTTTGCAACTGGTATGGAGCATCGGTAAGACAGAATGGACCAGCTGGTTTTAATGCTGCCCTTGGGAATGGTTCCACGATAAATGCCAAAGTATCAATAGCAGTACAGCCCCCAACAGTTACAGAGTAAAAGGCAAAATACTGGCCAGGGCCCAAAAGCATAGGATCTACGATACCCGTAGCACTTACAGATCCACTCCAAGTACCTCCTACTGGGGTGGCTGTTAATTGTACGGGTGACTTAGAGGCACAGAACGGACCTTGTATCGGCCCAAATACAATATTAGGAGGGTCTATAAGTATTATATTTAATGAATCTGAACTTTTACACCCATTTCCGTCAATTAACAATATTTTTAATTTGTGCGGAGACGTAATCTCCCGAATATTTACTTGTCCATAATTTTCATCTCCAAAATATTCTCCTGTCCATATCACCGTATTTCCAGGTGCTGGGGTCGGGATTATATTAAACCGTTTTAAACTATCGGGATCAGTTCTGCAAAATTCATATCGCCGTGCTGGATTATTTGGCGACAAAAATGTTAATGGGGCCATATTTACAAATGCCTCTGTAGAGGAGGTTCCCGTACACCCATTCACATCTGTCACCGTCACTGTATAAACTCCCGTATGGGTAACTTGACTAAGTGACAATGTCCTTGTTGTAGCATTGTTGAGGCTACCAGGGGCAGTCCAGCGATATCCCTGCACTCCAAATTGTCCTAAGGAAGTCGCAGTCATGACTTTAGGGCCATTTTCTTTACAAAAAATAGAATCAGGCATGGTGATTACTACAGGAAATAGTTGATTTACATTTATCCTAATACTTCCAGAGTATTGGCATCCTGAGCCACTATTGTCAGTAACAATCACAGTATAAATACCAGAAATATTGGGAGTTACGAATATTGTTCTGGTCATTTGACCATTGTTCCATTGATAGTTGTAATTTAGTGTATCACCTGTTACTACGGCCCATATCTTGAAGGTTGATCTTGCGCATCCTGTCGTCGCATTGGCTTGAACCAGAACATTAATAGCTGGAAGCACAGTAACTCTAACATCTGTCCGTCCACCACATCCTGGGATGGCACTGGTAAATACCGAATATACAACTGTTTTGGGGCTATTCGTGGTGTTGGTTAGTGTTCCAGCAATGAACAACCCAGAACCGCCAGATGCTCCTGTAACCCCAGCTGGAGCGACTACTGTCCAAGTAACTGGGTTAGTGATTGGTACACCGCCTATAGTAAATGGTCCTGCCTGGGGCGTCTGAAACGACCCTCCAGAACATATAGTTATATCCGGTACTTCGTCTACTGCTGATGCTTGGCAAACAAATTGTGGGGTTAAATTCGATGGAAAATCCGCATCACAGGCAGTAAAGGCACCATAAGATCCTACTTGGCCATCTGCAAAAGGATAAATTTCAACCCCAAGGTCAGTAGCCGTGGGATTTTCAGAACATCCATCTGGCCCACTATATTCTCGAACTTGCAAAGTAAAGGTCAATGTCCATGGTCCAGAATTTGAACTACATGATGCACCATCCCCATAACCAGTTGAATTTCCTGGAGAAGGGGCCCCTGTTCCATTTGGATGGGTCTGACCACTTCGGATAAAAAACCACCCAGCAGGCATCAGTGTTCCTTGAACAACTGGTGTTCCCATACATTGAAGATTCGATATGTGACAAAGCCTTAATCTACCTGTTATGGGATCGGTAAAAACTCTCAAATTAGCATTTGGAAGTGGTGACTGATAAATATCGATATTTTCATCTATCCACTGCCAACTTCCTGGGCCATATCTCGTTCCCGGACCCGTACCAGTAACAGGTCTTCCATTACTTTGAAAAGAAGCTGGGTTCCATCCAGGGCCAAATGATGGAATCAACGCTTTAATCCACTGGCAATTACCAGCACCACTATAATTTGTCACAGCATATGTAAAAGATACCCTTTCCCCTGGTATATAAGGATCATTAAGTGGTGAACCGCAGGATGTTGAAGTTACAGTAAGAGGAGAAATACCTGTTGCGCACGCAGTCCCTGCAAAAAAAGTATTAACGCATAAAGTAAATCTACCTGTAGGACCAGCACCTGCCAAAACCCCAATAATATATTGGGTACTTGGATTACACGCATAATTATTAATTTGAGCTGTGCCTCCAGTTCCTTGAACGCATTGAATAATGCTTCCAATACCAGGACACCCGCCATCCATTAATACAAGTAACGGGGTTGTTAGCCCTAATGTGGAATTAACTGTGATGGATAATCTATTTGCAGTAGCGTCTGTAGTTACTGTGTACCATGATACTGGTGAATTAAAATTTGCACAAGCTCCTGAGGTAAATCCAGTTGGAAATGCGGATATATTGCAACCATCGATACAAATAGGAACAGGGGTAACCCCAGGAGCTGGTGTGACTGGGGATGGTATATTTGTTGGAGAAGAACAATCTTCATTTGTCGCACAACCAGGTGGCGGCGGTGAGACCCCAACCGTTGTACAAAATGGACCTTCTTGAGCATTATTCGTACCTATTTGATAATAATAGCGACCTGGTTGCAATCCAGATAAAACAATATTACCAGGGGCCATTCCACAATATTCATCTCCCGATGACACGATTGTGTTTAATGTAGCAGCGCAATTGTCTCCAGGAAACCGACCTATCAACATGGAGTAGGTAGTCGTTTCCATATTCTGAACGCTCACGGTTATGTCCCGATTCGGAGCCACAAGATCAAAATAATACCAAACTGAGGCTATATCATTGCTGGGGCATATCCCCACGTTATATTCAGGATCCGCACCAATGGTTGTACCGTTTACACACGCTCCATTCGGCGTAACGGCAATTGCATCACAGGGATCATCATTGACTGGAGGATCATAATTATTTATACATAAATTTCCTACTACTACAGATGGGTCAACTGCTGAGATAAGAATAAAATATTGTTGTCCGACAACGACCTGAGTTCGCGGTATAATTTGGGTAACGCAAGCCAATTCTGTGGCATCGGTACTGTTTATCAATTGGCAAGGGCTGACATTAAACCTGACTAAGGCGATTTCTGCTCCAGGAACAGAAAGTGAAATATCCAGAAGAGTGCCCGTGGCGATAAACGAGTACCAAATATTTACATCGGTGGGATTTAATGCACAGTTACCATTGGTTATATCAAATGTCGCATTGTTCATATCTATTGCAAAGCAATTATTTGTAACATCTGAAATGGTCGTAGCAATAGTGCAATCGTCATTGACAGGAGCAGCAGCAAAATTTGAGGAGGGTAAAAAAGTGCAAATACAAAAAAGAATAAAACAAACCTGTCTTATGCGAATCATAGGGAAAATTTTCAAAAGTTTTAATCAAATAAAAACCAAATCTAAATAATATCCACTGGTTTTATCAAATACTTATAACAAATATAAAGTAACAACCAACAAATGTAAAAATTTCCTCAAAAAAATATTATACTTAAAATATAATATTAGCATTTTTACTTATACCGCCGAACAATAAACAAAATTTAATTTTGATTCTACCAGTACTTTGTTTTTTAATAGATTTTTATCCTAAATTTTTAATATCAACCAACTTTAATTTTATGTTGCCTATTTTGAATTATTTTTTCACTTTAGATTAGAAGTGGCATCTATTTCATTTTAAAACTATAATAATTAGTTTTTTAAACTGAGGTCCTCTGCTAAAATATGTAGTATTGAAATTATCTTCTTTTCGAAAAATGATCTAAAATTTTTAAGTTACTAATCACCTTGTTTTTAAAATTCCTATTATTATAATTCAGTTTGTATTAATTTTGGGCTAACAATAGGTATTATTATTCCAAACCACTCGAAATTTTATTTATAAAAAATTTGGCTTTGGTGGATTCCAGGGTCATAAAAGCTAAATATTTCAAGAAGAAATTTATGAAGAACATAATTATTTTTGGGTTCATTTTACTTGTTTTTGGTTGTATCCCTATAGATAAAAATAAGCCGAGTACAAACTCCGAATTGGATTTTACTGATGTAAATCTGCAAAATTTATATGATATCGGTGATCGCGGAAATACAGACAGCCTGTTGTTATTTCTCGGTGATGAAAACCCAAACATTCGGATTTTAACTGCGACTTTATTGGGTAATATCAAAGATCCCAAAGCAATCACAGGGCTTGGAAAATTACTAGAAGACCCAATCATTTCAGTTCGTGAGCGAGCAGTCTTTTCACTGGGACAAATCGGTGACTTAGCTGGGGAGCCATATTTTGTAAAAGCTTTTGTGGCCGATGATAGCGCCAATACACACCAAAACCTCAACGCCATAATACTAGAAAGTATCGGTAAATGTGGAAGTGAAAAAAGCTTGGCTTTGATGTCCAAAATAACCACTTACGAGCCCAACCAAGTAGAATTGAATCGAGGATTAATCTATGGTCTTTACCGATTTGGTCTTAGAAATATGACTTCACCAGCCAGTACAAAAAAGGTTTTGGATTATATAGAAGATACAAGACAAGATCCTTCGGTAAGAAAAATGGCAGCTTATTATCTTCAACGAGTAAAAAATATTAATCTGGATAGCGCATCCACCGTTTTAATTCCAGCTTTTGAAAGAGAGAAAGATCCTGAAACCAAAGCTGCTCTAGCGATACCCTTGGGTAAAACCATGAAAAAAGTGAGTCTTTGGACCCTCCAAAAACAAATGGCTTTGGAAAATGACTGGCGAATTAAGTGTCAAATCATCAAGGCTTTTGCCTTTTTTGAGTTGAAAGAAGTATATCAGAATGTTGAAACAGCCTTAAGAAATTCTAATCCTCATATCGCCAAAACAGCTGGACAATTTTGTATCGACCATGGAAATATAATCACGGCTGGACGTTGCTGGTCTATGGCCATTGATACAATTAATCCCTTTCCTGGCTATATGAAAGGTTTGTTATTCTCCGCAGCCAACAAGTGGATTCCAAATACAAATATTAAGAGTAAAACTTTTTTGAATGATGCTATTAAAAGTGCCTACTTAAGAGAACCTAATACAGAAAACAAAGCCAGTCTTTTGAGAGCTTTAGGATTTTATCCTGTCAACTACTTGTTTTTACAAAATGAAGCAACCAATAGCAACAATGCTGTCATTGCAAATTCTGCATTAGAAGCAATCAAATCCATTCCAGAGTCAACTGATTTACCTTTTTTATTTGGTGCGGGATATTTGAACGCGAAAAAAAGTATGTTTGATTTTACCGTCAAAATGTTAAAAAGCGATGACCCAGCAAAGATCGTATTCGCCTCTGAGAACATACGAAATGAAAAAACGGGTTTTAAAAACATTCTTGGAGATAGCGTCCAATTAGATCAAATTTTAAATAATATCAAAATTCCCAAAAACATAGAAGCATATAGATCCCTACAAGAAACAATGGCCACACTTGCCAACAAACTACCCTATAAACCAAGCAGAATCAAGCATAATCATCCCATTGATTGGAAAATATTTTTAGCAGCGGCTGATACAACCAAATTCAGAGTTAAAACCACAAAAGGTGATTTCATTATGGTTTTGTATAAACAAATGGCGCCAGGGACCGTAACAAATTTTATTGATTTGATCCAAAAGCAATTTTATCGCAAGAAAACATTTCATAGAGTAGTATCTAATTTCGTAATCCAAGGAGGCTGTACAAGAGGTGATGGCTATGGTAGTCTTGACTATACCATCAGAAGCGAGATTTCTCCTATCCACTGGGATTCTGAGGGTCTTATTGGTATGGCTTCAGTAGGTAATCACACTGAGTGTCAGCAGTTTTTTATTACACATAGTGCCACACCTCATCTTGATGGTAATTATACCATTTTTGGTCGGGTAATTGACGGCATGAATGTTGTTAATTCGATACAAGAGGGAGATCAGATCGAAAGCATAGAGCCTGAATAAATAAAAATTTTAAACGGTATATTTGGTATAATGGACAAAAAGTAGGCTATTTTGATAGATGATAGTTTGTAATGGACAAAAAGTAGGCTATTTATTTTCTCTTATTTGTCAATATTGTTGCAATTTCAGATACTTTTGCTATTGTCTAAATAAACGGAAGTAGGCTCTGCTGGGGAGCAACCTGCCGGGATAAAATAGATGTTCGAAGAAAAAGTCTTGTTGATGGGTTAAGGTGTCATTTCTTGGCCATTGATATTTTTAGAGAACTTTATGCCTTCAAAACCCATCAATAAACTTCTTCTTTCGCGTTAGTGAAAGGCCATTATGATTTCTCAACTTGTTTTTCAGGTCTGCAAAATGACCATCTATGGCATTGGTTGTATTTGGTTTTTTAGCTCAAAGTTATCATACCAAGTAAATAGCCAGGGCAGATTCGTCTTTATACTTCTATAGGCTGATCTTAGTTTTTATGTGTATAGAAGGATTTATGTGTTGTTTCATTGATTGTTCGTTCTTTTAAAAACTGCTCCCATTTATCATACCACAGATTCAAAGCTCCTACAAACGACTCCTTGTCCGTTTGTTTCATTAGGTTTAGCACGTCCATTAGTTCCATCCCGCTTGCAATTTAGGCCTTTTGGTTAAGTATCTACGTATAATTGCTGACTGATGAAATTGGCACATTTGCACAGGATATCTTTGAAAGCTTGAATGAGCCCTTTCCTGCCATCGCAAACGATTCCAAGTATCTTGTACCCCTTTGACTTCAATTCTTCTATACCTTGAACATAGAGTTGGTTTGTTTCTGTCTTTACATAATATTTGAGAAGATTTTCCTTTTGTTATGGCATCTTTAAATAACATGACTCCTAAGCTTTTTCCCCAATATGTAGTATCCATTAGAACAATAACTTCGCGAACTTCCTTTTAACTTCAATTATCCTATAACCATCCAGTTTTCTTTGAATAGTCTTAATGGAGCATTTATATTTGGACGCTAATTGACTGTAAGTTTGTTTTCCAATAGAATATTCTTCCCACAAATTTGAACTATTAATCCGATCTCCTCCTATAAACTGACGATTACAATTATAGCATTTATAAAGTTGAACACCACTTTTTATACCATTTTCTTTGTAAATCTGCTCCCCAATAAAAGCACTTTTTTTATTCATGACCTTTGATTTGCCGCAAAGCTAGTGTTTATACAGGTTTTAGCCTTTTTTAGCCTACTTTTTGTCCATTAAGCCGTATATTTTTTTAGAGTAGAATCAAATCCGCAATATCTTTTGGCCATTTCCCAAGAGATATTTTGGTCGTAGAGAGCTTTTTTCTGGAATATCTCCAACTTAGGCTTTGACAAAAAAGGGATTCTTTCCATATCAATACCATCCACTCTTTACCTTTATGAAATAGTTTGACTTCAAGCTTACAACGTACTAGCCCAAATAATTTCTTCAAAAGGATGAAACGAAAATCGTTTGGATTTTGCTCAAAAGAATAATTACTGTGACTCCTGCCAAGTGTGATTGATGCTTTTTTATTTGAATTTTTTTCGTGGAAATGCAGGGACTTTAATCCAACTTCGCTGGAGTTTTCAGTAGAAGAATATACTAGAACCCATTCTCCCTCCAATAGGCCGAATTGAAGGGTATTTTTACTTTTGGTTAATAAATTGGACAAACAAAAGATAATTTAAGAGACGCAAAGTTATAAAAATGACGGGTAAAGTTTTAGTTCGTGAGGTTTTATATTTTTTATAGAACTTAAGAGTCAAACTTATTTGATTCAAAAAGGAAAAATTTGCTATGCCCAATGATCAGCAATGGCGATGGCACCGCAGCTTATTTTTACATTTTTATGATTATCCAAAATAGTATTAGCTGCTGCATCAAAAGTTGCCCCACTAGTCACCACGTCGTCAAGTAGCAATAAGTGTTTGTTTTCTAAGCTTTTAGATGATTTCACAGAAAAAATTTCTAGAACATTTTGCATTCTTTGAGCTGTATTTTTATTGGTCTGGGTACTGGTGTGTATATCTCTAAATATAATATCATTATTGACAGGAATGTTGGTTATTTCAGAAATACCTTTAGCGAATTCATCAGATTGATTATACCCGCGCCACTTTTGCCTTTCCTTATGCAAAGGAATTGGTACCAAATAATCGATGCCCGTTAAATGATTATTCCAAAGATCTCCTGCTAATTTTCCTAATGTTTTGGCGATGTCTGGTCTATCTTTATATTTCAATTTATGCACCATTTTTTGAACTCGGCTGGCCTTTACGTACCAAAACAATGCCATACAACCTTCAAAATCAATCCTGTTCATCAATCGAGTGGCGAAATCATTGGATTTAATATTTTCTTCAAAACCTGTAAATGGCAATGAAAATTGACAACTTGGGCAAAATACTAAATCTCTATCCAATACCTTTGCACAAGAAATACACGTATTCGGATAGAATAATTGAAATAAATCCCGTCCGATATCTAGCAATAATTTTGAAATAGGCATACTTTAAGATATTTAGAGTAAAAATAATTAAATAGCATGTTATCACCTAATTTTTCAAACGATTATAATCAAGTTGAAGCTGGATGTGACGAGGCTGGTAGAGGATGTCTTGCTGGGCCAGTTTATGCCAGTGCTGTTATTTTATCAAATGGCTTTTTTCATTCTAATTTGAACGATTCAAAAAAAGTAAATGCTAAAACTAGATTTGAATTGAGAAATTTTATTGAACAGAACGTTGATTCTTGGGCAGTTGCTTGGTGTACTCCTGAAGAAATAGACCAAATGAATATACTCAAATCTTCTTTTATAGCCATGCACAGAGCGTTGGATGGCCTGGAGAATAAACCCACCCTTATCCTCGTAGATGGCAATCGATTTATACCCTATTCCAACACAGATCATGTGTGTATCATCAAGGGCGATGGTCTCTATTCCAGTATCGCTGCTGCTTCCATTTTGGCGAAAACTCATCGAGACCAATACATGTGTAAAATGCACGAGCACTATCCAGAATACGATTGGATCAATAATAAGGGATATCCAACAAAAAAACATATTGAGGCCATCAAAAAACTTGGATTAACGCCTTTGCACCGCCGTACCTTTTGTTCTAAGTTCTTAATTCCTGGATTAGAATTCTGATAAAAAAGATGCCTCTCCTTCATAAAATTTAATGTTTGCCTTATCTTTGACAAAACTTAATAAAAAAATGGATTTAAATTTTTTGAAAACCTTGGGTTTGTCTGAAACCAACTGCGGTACCACTTCTGGCAAAAAATCTTATGCTTCGGATAACTGGCTTGAATCTTATTCGCCCGTAGATGGACAACTGATAGGAAAAGTAAGCGTGACAAGTAAAGAATCATATGATCAAATTAGCGCTACAGCCGCTCATGCTTATAGTTCATGGAGGCTAGTTCCAGCACCCAAAAGAGGTGAAATCGTACGACAATTTGGTGAAAAATTAAGAAAATATAAAGAGCCGCTAGGAAAATTGGTATCCTATGAGATGGGTAAAAGCCTTCAAGAAGGTTATGGTGAAGTCCAAGAAATGATCGATATCTGTGATTTTGCGGTTGGACTCTCCAGGCAACTTTACGGTCTAACCATGCATTCAGAGCGTTCAGGACATAGAATGTACGAGCAGTGGCATCCACTTGGGGTTGTTGGGATTATATCTGCATTTAATTTTCCAGTAGCTGTTTGGGCGTGGAATAGTGCATTGTCATGGGTCTGTGGCAACGTGTGTATTTGGAAGCCTTCCGAAAAAACGCCTTTATGTGGTATTGCGTGTCAAAACATTTGGAACGAGGTTGCGCAAGAAAATAATTTGGAAGAAGGAATCTGCTCTCTTATAAATGGAGATTATACCGTTGGTGAATATTTGACCACAGATACCAAAATACCGCTTATTTCAGCGACCGGAAGCTCTAGAATGGGTAAAATAGTAGGCTCAACGGTGGCTTCTAGGTTTGGGCGTTCTCTCCTAGAGTTGGGAGGAAACAACGCCATCATCATAACTGAATCAGCCGATTTGGACGCCGTCCTTATTGGAGCGGTTTTCGGGGCAGTAGGAACCTGTGGCCAGCGCTGCACCAGTACAAGGCGACTGATTATACACGAATCAATTTTTAATCAAGTAAAAGAAAAACTTACCAAAGCATATAAGCAACTAAAAATAGGAAACCCATTAGATCCATCCAATCATGTTGGGCCACTTATCGATAAGACAGCGGTTGAATTGTATCAAAAATCTATCAAACAAGCTATAGAACAAGGAGGAACCGTGGTGGTACCAGGAGAGGTTTTAGCAGGAGATGCATATGGCTCAGGGTGTTATGTTACCCCTTGTATTATCGAGGCTCAGAACCATTTTCCTATTGTTCAACATGAGACCTTTGCACCCATCCTATATATAATGAAATATGCTGATCTTCATTCGGCTATTAAAATGCAAAATGATGTACCCCAAGGACTTTCCTCCGCCATCATGACCAACAATTTGCGCGAAGCAGAGGCGTTTTTGTCAGTGGAGGGGTCGGATTGTGGAATAGCGAATGTAAATATAGGAACTAGTGGAGCAGAAATCGGAGGTGCATTCGGAGGCGAAAAGGAAACAGGCGGTGGACGAGAAAGTGGTTCAGATGCATGGAAAGCTTATATGAGGAGACAAACCAATACGATTAATTACAGCAAATCTGTTCCGTTGGCACAGGGGATTCAATTTGATTTATAAAATTCAATTGCACCTTTATGAAAAATATTTCATTTCTTTGGTTGTTCATGACAATGTGTACCATCGTGTATGGACAAAAATTTGGTGGGGCGCAATTATCATATGGTTTTGCCACTACCACATTTGGATTTGAAAAAAATCTAAAGGAAAAACATTTTGGAACTGTAATATCTGTTGAAGGACGCCTAGCCAGTAAATTTTATTATTTATCGCTTGGATTTACCTATCACAAACTGAGAGTAAGTCCTGAAATCATCGATAAAAATCTCAAGCCTTTCGAAAACAAAGAAGACATCCATGTGATAAAGGTACCTGTATCCATTGGTTATATGCCATTTAATCGCAATTGGGGTCGATTTCGAATATACGCTGGTGTTGGAGTGAATATAGTTACAAATGTAGATGAAAATTCCATTCCTGTTGCTTTGTCTCAATTCGAAAACTCTACGATGTTCTATCATTTTGGCGCTGGATTTGACATCAAATTCATCTCGATTGATTATGTATTTGAAAATTCTTTTAGCAACTTCGTTAATAACGTTGAAAAATCTAAGTCCCAAACCCAAATGTTAAAGCTTGGTGTCTTTTTTTAATTTTATAAATTTATGAACCCATCAATGGTAGATTATTTATTGTCTAAAGCATTAAAAATGCAATGGCTTACTGTTGATGAGGGTTTGTATTTATTCGAGCATGCCCCCATTTCTGCCTTGATGAGTGCGGCGCATGAAATGAGGATGAAACTTGTCCCGAATAACGAGCTAACTTGGATTATAGATAGAAATAGCAATACCACAAATGTGTGCGTTGCAAATTGCAAGTTCTGTAATTTTTATAGGATTCCTGGTCATGCAGAAGCTTATATCACTACCATTGAAGAATATAAACAGAAGATAGAAGAGATGTTTTCATTAGGCGGTGAGCAACTCCTTCTTCAAGGGGGACACCACCCTGATTTAGGCCTTTCTTTCTATACCGATCTTTTTTCGACATTAAAAAAACTTTACCCTAATTTAAAGCTTCATGCTTTGGGTCCTCCTGAGATAGCTCATATTACCAAATTAGAAAAATCATCCCATTTGGAAGTTTTGACCGCATTAAAAGAAGCGGGTTTAGATTCATTGCCTGGAGCTGGTGCTGAAATATTGAGCGATCGGGTAAGGCGTTTGGTTTCTAAGGGTAAGTGTGGCTCTGAAGAGTGGTTAGAAATCATGAGGACGGCTCACACCATTGACCTTACCACTAGTGCCACTATGATGTTTGGACATGTGGAAACTCTTCTTGAAAGAATGCAACATCTAGCTTTAATTAGACAAGTTCAATCTGAAAAACCCAAAGATGCAAAAGGTTTTTTAGCATTTATTCCTTGGCCTTTTCAGGACGAAGGCACCTTGTTGAAAAAAATAAAAAGAGCATCCAATCAATGTACCGCGGATGAATATATCAGAATGTTGGCCATCAGCAGGCTTATGCTGCCTAATATCATAAATATTCAAGCCTCTTGGCTCACTGTTGGGAAACCAACCGCTCAGTTATGTTTGTATGCTGGAGCTAATGATTTTGGAAGTATTATGATCGAAGAAAATGTGGTTTCAGTCGCAGGAGCTCCACACCGGTTCAACTCCTCCACCATTCAAGAAGCTATACGCGAAGCTGGATTTGTACCCAAGCTAAGAGACCAACAATACCAATACAGGTCAATGCCTCCCCAGCTAAAAGAACAGATAATGGCCTAAGATTGTACTTTTTTTGAGAATTTTGGTTATATTCAACATTTAATAGCAAGTTTTATCGTTTATATTAGATTTTATTAGTGAATATTATCATAATCAGCCCATATTTTTATCCATTGAATAATCCTCGTGCCCATCGATGGACTTCTTTGGCTGTTTATTGGGCAGATATGGGTCATAATGTAGTCGTTTTTACTTCTAATAATTCTAATGTTTCTACGCATGATATAAATCTACATCAGAATATTAGGATTGAATACTTGGGTCCTCACACGATCTTACCAATTGCCCAAAAAGCAAAAAGTGTCAGTTTTATTTACTTTCTTTCACCGATCATGGGCTTTTTTAAATCTATTTTACGCTTTTTCTGGAAGCGTTTTCATTGGCCAGATTCCTCTTTTCTATGGTATTTTTCGGCAAAAAATGCAATAAAAGAGCATATCTACAACAACCCTGTAGATAGAATGTACACTATATCCCTTCCTTATACTTGCCATGTCATCGGTCTTTCACTCAAAAAGAAGTTCCCTAATCTGTGGTGGGGTGTCGATATTGGCGATCCATTTTATTTTTCCAAGCATTTTAAGATAAATAATAGATGGCTTTATAATCGACTCAATAAGTATATCGAGGGAAAAATTGTACAGGCTGCTGACAAATTGTATGTAACGAACGATGTTTTAAAAACTCAATATTTGTCAACTTTTTATTGCGAGCCTCAAAAAATTAACATTACTTTGCCGCTTTTGCACGATAAAAACTTCTTTTTTATTCCAAATAAACGCAAAAAGCAAGACCCAATAAAAATATTAATGGGTGGGCGGTTTTACAATATCGTAAGGCCATCTCTACCCGTTTTGGATTTTATACATCGATTTTTTGAAAAATATCCAGATTCTATCGGAAAAATTATTTTCAATTTATATACCGAATTAGATGAAAGTACATTAACAAAAAAACTCATTCGAGATTTGAAACATTCTGTAAACGTTTTTCCTATCATTTCTAAAACTTTAATGCAAGATCTTTACAATCAACACCATTTTATTTTACATGTATCCAATCTCTCTAAGAATCAAATCCCAAGCAAATTACCTGAAATTATAAGTACTGGTTTACCCATTATAAATTTTACTTTTACACCGAATGATCCTTTACCATCGTTTTTAAATAATGAGCACTTGATTGTGAAAATTCCTATTTTGGACAAAAACAGTGAAAACGATAATCTAGAATTAATGTATAATTTTATTAAATCAACATCCTCGCTTAACACGCCAAATGCAGTGGTCGAAAATAGTTTGAAGCCCTATAAAATAGAATTCATTAGTGAACAATATCTTGCTTCTTAATCGATGAATACGCTTAATCAAAATCTTTTGGTTCTGTCATTGGGTACAACGGGTGGACATCCAAGATATGCCTACAAGGTGTGTCAATGTTTCCCAACAGATATGAACTTTAAGATGTTGGTGAATGAACGAGCTGATTTTAAATTTCACTTGCATGGGAATGTAATTTCGATATCTACTTTTCAGAGTCTCTTTCAAATAGTGATAAAGACAATGTTTTGGTTGCCTTATTGGGTCTTAAAAAACTTGAAGTTTTTTAGGTCATTCGACGTGGTTTACGTGCCTTATCCCCATCCATGGCATACCATCATTGGATTGTTTATGAGCATATTCAACAAAAAAATAATATTCACGATACACGATGCACAATCGCATCCAGGAGAATCTTATCCAATAGAAATGTGGTTTACCAATTTATTGGCAAGACGAAGCAGTATGCTTATATTTTTATCGAATTTTGTTAAAAATCAATATTTTAATAAACTTTCAAAGAAAATCCCATTTGGTATAGCCCCTCAGGGTTCGATCGATTTAATCGGTACTTTTAAACGCAAGGTTCATACTCATAAACCAAAACTACTATTTTTAGGCCGTGTTTTGGAATACAAGGGTTTAGATATTTTGTTGGAAGCCATTGATACCTTAGAAGATATAAAAGGACTTACGGTCGCAGGGAAGTTCAACTATGACATTAGGTATGATAACCATAGAGTTAAAATAACGAATTCCTACCTTTCTGATGAGGACCTGTTTAATCTATTAGATGAGGCCGATATTTTAGTGTTGCCTTACAAAGAAGCGAGTCAATCTGGGATCATAACGCTAGGAATCAAAGCCAAAATACCCATGATAATCACCAATGTTGGAGGTTTACCAGAGCAGCTTGACTGTGAATCTGGAATCATTTGTGAGCCGAATGCTCACAGTCTTCGCAAGGGCATTCTTACACTCGTGAATTCTCCAGAACTTTTTAATAAAATTCAAAACTCCTTAGAGGAAAAATCAAATCATTTAGATCAAAATTGGCAAAATACTGTTTAAATTATCTTGGGCCAAAGCTATAAATAGTGGGTCTTCCCATCTGCTTTCAGTTGTTGGGTAATATTTTTAACTTCCTGTTCTTTGTCCATAGGATATATCAACAATGCATCAGGCGTATCAACAATCATAAAATTTTCTAAGCCTGAAACAACTATTTTTTTGTTCATAGTGCTACTTCTTATCAAACTAGACTTGACTCCGATGAGGGTTATATTGCCTTGAGTTACATTGTCTTGGCTATCTTTGGGTTGAATCTCGTGGACAGATTTCCATGTTCCAAGATCCGACCATCCTATATCAACAGGCATGGTATATACGTTGTCGGCCTTTTCTAGTATTGCATAATCTATCGAAATATTTTCTGTCATGGGATACCATTTTTTGATAAAATCCTCCTCAGCAGCGGTATTTAGTGACTTTATATTGTCATTAAACAGCTCAAACATTTTGGGTTGATATTTTTCAAAGGCATTACAAATAGATTTTACACTCCATAAAAAGATACCGGCATTCCACACATATTGTCCTGAGCTGTAAAAATAAACAGCCGTGTCATAATCAGGCTTTTCTCTAAAATTTTTAACTTTTTTTATGTCGGATGTATCGGTTTTTTCAAAATGAATATATCCATAGCCTGTATCTGGCCTTGTTGGTTCTATACCCAATGTCAGCAGCGCATCGTTGTTATTGCAAAATGCGTATCCCTCCAAAATTTTACTCAAGAATAAGTCATTTTTCTCAATCAAATGATCAGATGGAGCCACCAATACGACTGCGTTTTCATCGCGTTTTTTTATCTTAAAGCTAATATATGCCACACTTGGAGCTGTGTTATTCCTTGACGGCTCACAAACGATATTGTCAAAAGGAATTTCAGCCAAATGTTCCCGTACTAGATCCTTGTACATTTCATGTGTTACTACAAAAATCCTTTCCGGGGGAATAATTTTTAAAAATCGCTTATAGGTAGTTACTAAGAGAGACTCTCCTGTGTTGGTGATATCGTGGAATTGCTTGGGACAGGTCTCTCTACTCGCTGGCCAAAACCTACTTCCTACCCCTCCTGCCATGATGGCAACATATAAATTATCGTTCATTTTGTTTATCGCGTTTATAAAAAGGCTGCGCCAAAAACACCCGCGCTATCGCCCAAACTAGGCTTCACGATCGGCGTATTTAGCTCTTTATTAAATATGTATTTTAAAATATACTCTCTTCCTTCATCATACAAAAAATCAACATTTCCAACGCCACCACCGATTACGATGATGTCTGGATCTACAATATTGATCAAATAGGACATGGCTAAACCATAATAATCCAAAAGTCGTTCTTTTGTCTTCATGGCTACTTCATCCTTTTCTAAATTGCTCTTGTCGAAAATTTCATTTAGGCGTCGTTTTATACCCGTCTCTTTTTGATAAAATGATTCTAAAAATGTTCCAGAAATATAGGTCTCCACGCAGCCTTTTTTCCCACAATAACATTTGTTGCCATTTTCAACCAATCGTATATGACCCCACTCTCCTCCGATTCCATGCAAGCCGTGTATGGTCTTTCCATCTATCACCAAACCTCCACCTACACCGGTACCCATTATTACTCCAAAGGCAACTTTTGCTTCAGGATAGCTTTGTTTTACGACCCCAAGGTGATATTCAGCCATTGCAAAACAATTGGCATCATTGGCAATTTTTACTTCTTTATGCAATAGTTTAGACAAATCTTCTTCGAGGGGATTTCCATTCAAGCACGTGGTGTTACAGTTTTTCATCAATCCCGTTTTAGGCTCCTTTGCCCCAGGTGTACCAATACCAATATTTTCGAATTTTAGCTGGGTTGAATCCTCTAGGTCTTTAACCAGAGCAGCTATATTATTCATTACTGGTTGATATCCTCTATTGGATTCTGTAGGGATTCTTTTTCTAGCTAGCACATTGGGGTTTTGCCTAGATTCTAAGATTACTCCTTCTATCTTGGTTCCACCCAAATCTATACCAATGATTGGTTTCATTCTATTCCTATTTTACCCGGTACCAAGATTGTTTTCTTGACAAACCAGTCCAGTGTTTACCTTTTACAATCAGGATATCCTTATTCTCTGGCGATAACCAAAGGCTACAACTAAATTCACCTTTTAATGGGTCAATAATCGTCCCATTTTGATAAAAACCGTCCTTATTTTGCAAATTTTCAATAATATCAACGGTTTCTAATGGTTTTCCCTTTTTGTCTCCAGGGCATTTATCACAAGTTTTAGTGGCTGCCGCTGGTAAGAGTTTGACTACTTTTCCAAATAATTTTCCATTTTTTTCATAAATCTCTACATGTGATTTAGGCTGGTTGGTTTTTTCATCGATTGTTTTCCAAACACCCTTTGGTGACTGTGCGAGCAAACTAAAACTTGCTGTGAAGATCAAAAAAAATAAATACAATTTCATATTAAAACATTTCATGCTCAGAACGTTTACTATATATCTAATATTTTCAAGCAAGATATTACTTTAGAACAAATTTCTCAACATTTGAATTAATTTTACAATAAAATAAAAATAAATATCACATGGACTCCTGGGTTTTATACGACAATTCTTGTGATTTTACCATTTATAATTTTCCGCTAGGGGTGGCTTGGTATAAGGAAAAATACTCGGTAGTTTCTGCTATTGGAGATTTCGTCATTGACTTAGATTATTTACAACAAAATGGCTATCTTGATCCGATTTCACTCCCAAAAGGTATCTTCTCTAACCAATTTATAAACGATTTTATTGGTTTAGGAAATGAAACAACAAAACAAGTCCGAGAGCGATTGATTTTTTTATTTGATTCTAAAACCGCTCCCAAAGATTTCATCCTTAGAAAAGATTTTTATTTAATACCCATCTCAGATGTTTCTCTAACATTGCCTCTCAATATAGGAGATTACACGGATTTTTATAGCAGCAGAGAACATGCGACCAATGTGGGCATCATGTTTCGTGATCCAGCCAATGCTTTGTTACCAAACTGGCTTCATTTGCCCGTAGCATATCACGGAAGAAGCTCATCAATACAAGTCAGTGGACATGATATCATCAGACCAAATGGTCAGTTAAAATCGGATGCAGATCCAAATCCAACCTACGGACAAAGCAAACTCGTGGATTTTGAATTGGAAATGGCTGTGGTAGTTAGTAAAAACTCCACAATTGGACAACAGATAAGTACTGGCGATGCTGGGAATTATATATATGGGATGGCGCTGTTCAATGATTGGTCTGCACGTGATATTCAGAAATGGGAGTATGTTCCACTCGGACCCTTTCTATCCAAAAATTTTGCCTCAACCCTTTCGCCCTGGATCGTTTCACTTGAGGCTCTAAAACCATTTAAGGTTAATGGTCCTGAAAGCGAAAAGCCCCTTTTGCCTTATTTACATTATGAGGGAGCTCAAAACTACGATATTCAATTGGACGTTGAAATAGTTTCTTCAACTGGAGCAAATGCCGTTGTGTCTAAATCAAATCACAAGTATTTGTACTGGAATATTCTACAACAATTAGCGCATCACACGGTAAATGGCTGCAATATTCGAGTGGGCGATATCTATGCAAGTGGGACCATTTCTGGTCCAGACTCAGAAAGCTTTGGATCCATGTTAGAAATTTCTTGGCAGGGAACAAAACCCATCAAATTATCAGATGGTTCTGAACGCAAGTTTATCCAGGACGGAGATACCGTCATCATACGTGGTTTTGCACAAAAAAATGAAATACGGGTTGGGTTTGGAGAAGCAAGGGCCACTGTTATTTCTATTAAATAAAAAATAACTTAAAAATTCTTCTATGGATGCTTTTGTCAAAAAATCAATTTCAGAAAATGGATTGGGTACGATTGAATTCTTTACTCCTGCCCAAAATTCACTTCCAACCACTATTTTAAAACAGTTGGTAGTCGCCATAAATGAATTAAGTGAAGACTCCTATGTCAAATTAATATTGATAAAAAGCGAAGGGGAAAGAGCCTTTTGTGCAGGAGCCAGTTTTACAGAATTGGGTCAAATTAAAAACGAAACCGATGGTCATAGTTTTTTTATGGGCTTTGCCAATGTCATCAATGCGATAAGAACTTGTAATAAGATGGTTTTGGGCAGAGTACATGGAAAAGCTGTAGGTGGTGGTGTCGGTCTTGCTGCTGCATGCGATTATGCTTTAGCCACAAAAAATGCAAGCATCAGACTTAGCGAATTGGCGGTAGGTATTGGACCCTTCGTAATCGGGCCCGCTGTAGAAAGAAAAACTGGATTTTCCGCCTTTTCACAGCTATCTTTAAACGCTACAGAGTGGCAAACCGCTAATTGGGCTAAAGAAAAAGGGTTGTTTCATGAAGTTTTCGAAACTACGATTCAGTTAGATGAATATATTGCTTATTTTACGGAAATTCTTTTGTCATCTAGCCAAGAAGCATTGTTCTCATTGAAAAAAGTATTTTGGGACGGTACCGATCATTGGGGGAAATTATTAAGCGATCGGGCTGCTATTTCAGGAAAACTAATTCTTACGGAGGATGCTCAGAAAGCTTTGGCAGGATTTAAATCGGCTTAACACGCAGAATTTTAATATTTTTTTTCACAATATTTTGTGTATCAATGAATAAATTGTATCTTTGCACACGTTTTTCAAAAGCAAACAATTTGTTTATTTAAATAGAAGTAAGAATGGAACATGTAAATATTAGTGGAACTGTAAGAACTGAAATGGGCAAAACAGCCGCTAAAAATTTAAGACTTAGCGACGAAATTTTGTGTTCAATATATGGGGGTAAAGAAAACATTAATTTTACTACCAAGTTGATCGATGTTAAAAATTTGGTTTATACTCCAAGTTTTAAATTGGCTAAAATTACGGTTGGTAAAGAGACCATAACAGCGATATTGAAGGATATCCAATTTCATCCAGTATCTGAAAAAATATTGCATATTGATTTTTTAAGATTAATTGATGGTCATCCAATCAAAGTAGAAGTTCCGATTGTATGTACTGGAAATTCTTCTGGTGTAAAAGAAGGCGGTAAGTTCATTCAAAAGCTTAGAACTGCTAAAATCAAGTGTCTTCCTAAAGACTTGGTTTCAGAAATGACATTGGACATTTCTAGTCTTGGACTAGGTGCCACTACAAGGGTTAGAGATCTTGTTCCACAGCCTGGTATCGAAGTTTTGAATAATGGTAGCGTACCTGTTGCAAGTATTGATATACCAAGAGCATTGCGTTCTTCGAAATAAAAATATATACAGTATTAAAGCATAAAAAAAGCCTTCTGTTTGCGCAGAAGGCTTTTTTGTTTTTCTATTTATTTACTTATTAAAAGTTATAATTAAAACCTATTCTAAGCTCAATCGGAAGGTCGGCTGATTTCTTATAATATTCCCTATTGGAAAAAATATAAAGAAGTGAAATCTCATAACCCCATAGGCCTGCGCTGGATTGATATCCTAGGCCCACTGAAGACTTAGGCAATGTTTCTTTAATTTTATAGATTGTGGCCGTACTTGTATTAAAAACTGGGCTTTGATAAAAATAGTACATGCTCTCTAAGTGGGCAAAGATCATTGGTAAAAACTTATATCTCGCAAAAGCTCCCAAACCAAAATTGTGAGTATTCAATTTTTGAATGGTGTTGCCAATTGCATATTTATAATATGAGTAATCGTAATCTATCCTTGGGCCAAGCGATAGTTCTGGGGTGACCTTATAACCAACTATTGGTGACACGCCAAAGTTAAACAAGGAAAGATCTGGACCTTGTGAAAATCCAAGATTGATTCCACCTCCATACCATAGTTTTTCTCTCCAAAATAAAGACCGATCCGTTTTTTCTTTGGTCGTTTTGGTTTTTGTTTTAGAGTTTATTGTTCGTTGAGCTTGTAAAATACCAGTTGTCATAAACGAAACCAGTAAAATGAATAATGCTGTTTTTTTCATGAATATTTAATTAATCCTTTTTCGTATTGTAAAAATATATATTCAGAATGCTTTTTTTATCCATATTGTTATAGCCTTTTGCCATTTTTTAACATTTTATTGCTATAAATGGTCATAAGGTTGGTTGTTTCTCTTAATTTTGCAGACAAAAAGTGAGTCGCCGCAATAAATTAATGAAATTCGCAGAAATTCAATCTCTGCCTTTCGTCTTTGAAAATTTTTCTTTTGAAAATCCTGTATTGTATAATACCCCTGATGTTATTGTTGATAATAAGGGCAAGTGGAATCCATTGTTTTTCAAAAATGAAAATCCCATCATACTGGAGCTTGCTTGTGGCGGAGGAGAATATAGTATTTCTCTTGCACAAAACGACAAAGATTCAAACTATATAGGCATTGATATTAAAGGTGCTAGGATTTGGAAGGGTGCAAAATATCTATTAGAAAAAGGATTAACCAATATCGGGTTTATTAGATCGCGAATTGAACTCATTGAGCATTTTTTCGCAGAAAAAGAATTGTCGGAAATTTGGATCACCTTCCCAGACCCATTTTTAAAAGAATCAAAATCCAATAAACGCTTGACCAGTCCATATTTTCTAGACAAATATGCCCATTTGCTTAAGTCTTCGGGGATCTTACACCTCAAGACTGACGACGATACCTTGATGGATTTTAGTATTGAGTCTATTGGTGAGCATCCTGCGTTTGAAATTGTCGAAACATATTTTGATCTCTATAATGATTCCGAAGCTGTAAAAAATACAAATTTGGTAAACATTCAAACAAAATATGAAAAAATGCACTTAAGTAATAATAAAACAATCAAGTACATTAAAGCACGAAGAATATAAAGCCGATATGAGTATCCAGACCGCCGAACGTTCCACCCACATTGATCCTAGTGAAAACACAAATTTTCAACGACATCTCATTGCTTATAAGGAAGCCACGAAATATGTATCTGGCCATCTTTTAGAACTTGGATCTGGAGAAGGCTATGGCATTCAAGAATTGAGACCGTTTGTAAAACAATATTTAGCTTTAGACAAATATAAACCCAACTTTGATTTTGAAAAAGTTGATGTATCATTTGAAAATTGTACATTTCCAAAATTAGATAAGATCGTTGACAATGCCTATGATTGTGTCGTGAGCTTTCAAGTGGTTGAACATATCGAAGATGATTTCACTTTCATCTCCGAAATATATAGAGTATTGAAGCCTGGAGGTAAACTTATCCTTACCACACCCAATAGACTTATGTCTATCACGAGAAACCCATGGCATATCCGAGAGTACGATGCCCAATCTATGGCTGCACTTATCTCTAGCAGATTCAATAGCTTTGAAATGCTGGGTATCGACGGAAATGATCTAATTAAAGATTATTATAAAAAAAATAAAATTTCTGTAGAGAAAATCACCCGTTTTGATGTATTTAATCTGCAATACAATCTACCTCGATGGGCTTTGAAAATACCCTACGATTTACTAAATAGGTACAATAAAAACAAATTACTAACCAATAATGGGTCATTGAGCGGCAGCATTAAATTTTCTGATTTTTTGATACGCCCATTTGATAACACCTGTTTGGATTTTTTCATCATTGCTACAAAATAAAATATGGCAACACCAAAAACCGTAGCATTTCACACGCTTGGCTGTAAATTAAATTTTACTGAAACGAGCTCCCTTTCAGACATTTTTGAAAATGCTGGTTATCAAGTCATTAACTTTGAAGATGAAGCGAATATCTATGTGATTAATACCTGTTCTGTGACGGACTTTGCCGATAAAAAATGTCGATACACTGTAAGGGATGCTCTCCGAAAAAATCCAGATGCAAATGTCATCGTAGTAGGATGTTATGCACAGTTAAAGCCTCAAGAAATTGCAGAAATTCCTGGAGTTGATTTGGTACTTGGTGCAGCTGAAAAATTTAGGATTTTAGAATATATAGATCAGATAGATTTAGCTCAGAATAAAGGTCTGGTTCGAGCTGGAGAGATAAAAGAGGTCTCTACCTTTAGTCCTTCTCTTTCTTTTGGCGATAGAACGAGGGCCTTTCTTAAAATTCAGGATGGTTGCAATTATAAATGTTCGTTTTGTACCATTCCTTTAGCCCGTGGAAAAAGTAGAAGTGACACCATAGAAAACTTGGTGGATAGTGCCCTTCAGCTCGAAGAAAAGGGTATAAAGGAAATCGTATTAACTGGAGTCAATGTGGGCGATTTTGGCAATGGCACAGAAGTGATAGAGGGGCTCGCCCCTAAAAAAGAAGCCTTGTTAATAGATCTTTTGATGGCGTTGGAAACCCAAACCCATATAAACCGATACAGAATCGGCAGTATTGAGCCCAATCTATTGACCGATGAAATCATCCATTTTATTGCTAAATCCTCAAAGTTCGTTCCACACTTTCATGTACCATTACAATCTGGAAACAACAAACAACTTTCCCAAATGCGCCGTCGATACAAGCGCGAACTTTATGAAGCACACGTCATAAAAATCAAGGAAACGATACCTCATGCTTGTATTGGCGCCGATGTAATCCTGGGGTTTCCTGGTGAAACAGATGATGATTTTCTCGAATCCTATCGATTCATAGAATCCTTGGACCTTGCCTATTTACATGCATTTACTTACTCTGAAAGGCTAAATACCCCTGCGTCTGAATACGAAGATATCGTGCCAATGAATACTAGACGTAAGAGAAATGAAATGATCCGAGTATTATCTGACCGAAATAAAGAAGCTTTTTATAAAAAATTCTTGAATTCTACACGTGAAGTTTTAATAGAAGCAGGGGACTCTGATGCTGAGTTTATGTTTGGATTTACAGATAACTATTGTAGAGTTAAAATGAAAAATGATTCCAAATTTTATAATACAATTCAACCTTTGTTTCTAGAGTCTATCGACGATCAACTTGAGATCAATGGATTTATGGTCAATCTTTAAAAAAAAGCCATTCAACTGCTCGTGGAAATTCATTGCTCCACAGTTTCTCTGTGTGTTTTCCTTTGCTATCCAAAGACAAATTGAATTCGATAAAATCTGAACCCAGTCCCCTTTTTTCGAAAATTTCCTTAAATTTTCTGATATTTGGTATCATTGATTTACTTTCAGACCCTCCTGCATATAGATATATTTTGGTTCTCAGCGCTTTTTGAAATTCGATAGCATCAAAATAAATTTTAGGAGATATCCATAAAGACGGTGAGAAAATAAGCAATTTTCCAAAAGTATTAGGAAACATAAGCCCTGCGTATATACTGATGAGCCCCCCCATTGAACTTCCACCAATGCCAGTGAACTCTCTTTCGGTTTTGGTTCTGAAATGGGTATCTATATATGGTTTTAATGTTTGTTCTATGAATTCTACGTATTTGCGCCCTTCTCCATGCCCAAGACTGAAGTTTTTATACGGTGAAAACTCT
Source organism: Saprospiraceae bacterium (assembly GCA_016718505.1). Taxonomy (GTDB): domain Bacteria; phylum Bacteroidota; class Bacteroidia; order Chitinophagales; family Saprospiraceae; genus JADKKF01. Next base: position 390,719 of record JADKDE010000001.1, read on the forward strand.
GAAATTCTGTCCTTTCCCCCATGGTCTATCGCAATAACTATAAAATCACCAATGCCACGCTCTTTCATTCTGGCCATATGCTTATCTACACCCCAGGTTCCAAAAGGAGCATTTTCATCAAAAAGATTTTGACCATCTTGAAGGTATAATACTGGGTATCTTTTTTCACTAGTCCAATATCCTTTGGGAAGCAATGCAAAGACTTTTCGGTTCTTATTCAATTGGGGCATGAAAAAAGCTTTATCTACCAAATTAATGGAAGGCAAAAGATCTTCATTATATGACTTCCCATCTCTAGCCCAATGTGGCACATAATCTTTTTTATTCCCGTGATGTCTAGAGGTAATTCTATTTTTTGTCAATTCCCCAGCTTCATCAAGCTCTATATTCGACCACCCACCCTTGTTATATTTGTATTGAATGGGAAATTTTATTTCAGGTGTAATCTTCATTTCGAAGATATAATGGGTAGCATTAATTGGGGTCATTTTATACGCCTCATCCTGATCAGACCAGTTATTAAAGTTGCCTCCTAAATATATTGGTCTATCGTCTTCTATCGGCGTTTGCATTAAGAAAACTACCGTTTGTAATTCGTCCACTATCTATAATTGTGTATATATAAGACCTTTTATAATTAAAAACGCCTCGTTATTGTTTAATAAATTACGCTTTATTTTCATCCTTAATTCAGCCATTTAAGGAGGAAACTTGGGCGTAATTTAGTGTTTTCAAGGATAACGCCAAGCCCTCTAAAGCAATATTTTTCTCAAAACTGGGAAAAGTTTCTATTTTTTACATACTTTTGTGCCAGAAAACTATCCTAAAAATTTATTTACCAGAACTACACAAAGGACTCTGTTGATTCCTTTCTAGGATTTTTATGCTAAAAGTTACATTCTCATTTATTTTAATATTTATCGTTACTTTTGCTTCCTTTGGCAATAGTAAGTCTTCTGTTGATCCTGAATTCATCGTCAACATGAAGAATAGATTACTCAGGATGGATTGCTTGGTTGATGCTCGTCTCACCACTGCTACCTCCAATTATATCCAACAATATCTGGTCAATCATAAAGCTTCAACCGAAAAATTACTCGGTAAATCTGCTTTGTTTTTTCCTATAATTGAAAGCTTTTTAACAGAGAATAAACTCCCAAAAGAATTGAAAGCAATGGCGATAATGGAATCCTGGTTGGATCCCGAGGCCATTTCACGTTCTGGAGCTGTGGGATTGTGGCAGTTTATGCCTGGGACTGCTAAAGATTTTGGATTAAATTTTAATGCCTACGTTGATGAACGCCGAGATCCATGTAAGTCAACTTTGGCCGCCATCCAATACCTTAAGTATCTTTACTCCCAATATAATGATTGGGCTTTGTCATTGGCAGCTTATAATAGCGGTCCTCAACGTGTCAATTATGCAATAGAGCGTGCTGGTGGCGTTCGTGATTTTTGGGCAATTCAACAGTATTTGCCAACTGAAACACAAAATTATGTGCCAAAGTATATTGCTATAAATTATGTTTTAAATTATTATAATGAACACGATTTGAATCCTCTTCTGCCAGAACTAGATCTTCAAATTACGTCTTTTGTAAAAACTACTAAACGAGTCGATTTTCGAACTTTGTCAAAAATAACTGGATTGAGTGTTCAAACGATTGAATCGCTTAATCCTTCTTATAAAAAAAATATTGTTCCCAAGTCAATCGAAGGTCAATACTTGATATTTCCTAAAAGAGTTCTTAAAAAAGTTGAAAGCTTTTTATTTGCTACCGAAGATGAACAATTATTAGAGTCATTTTCTACGGGCAGCACCATCAGCAACGAGCTTTTAACCAGCCTCCCTTATGTTGAGATCGATTACACGGTAGGATTGATGGAAGACCTCCCTTTTATTGCAAAAAAATATAATATCGCCACATCCCAAATAATGCTGTGGAACAAACTGACTACTGAATATCTGGCTACAGAGCAAATATTGAAATTATATATTCCAATAGAAAAGTTTAAGAGACTTGAACTGATGATAGAGCCAAATAAAATTACTGATTTGCCTTTAAATAATAACCTAATGACGAACAGTAAGTCCAATGTTTTCAATTTACGTTCAAATTTATTGGCTGGTAAATCCTTAAAAAAAGTAAAACATGTTGCTGGGCCATTTGAAACTATAAATTCTATTCTTTCGCTATATCCTGAGACTTCTTACGAAGAGTTTCTAAAATGGAATGAACTCAAAGAGGGCGAAGTGATTCATGAAGGTGCTGTATTGCTTTGTCAATCAAACAATACCGTAGCATCTTATTAGACAAATTTTTATATATCTCATTAAAATTATTAATTATGAGAAATAAGACTTGGATTTTTATATTGTTAGTATTCTCAACGCTATTGGTCAATGCTCAAGATGATTTAATTCAGAAAATAAAGGATAACAAATCTGAAAAGGTAGAGATCGTTTTTACTCCAATTTGCCAAATTTCTTCAACATCAATAAAAGACCAAGGATCTTCTGGAACCTGTTGGTGTTATAGTACCAATTCATTTTTAGAATCAGAAATTTTAAGAAATAAAAAGGAGTCGATCGACATCTCTGAAATGTACACGGTTAGGAATATGTACATAGACAAAGCTGAAAGTTACGTTAGGATGCACGGTAGTTTAGCTTATGGTCAAGGAGGTGCCTTTCACGATGTTCTCAACATGTATCGTCGATATGGAGCCTTACCTCAAGATGTATATCAGGGGCTCAATTATGGTACATCAAGAAACAATCACGAAGAACTAGAGACAGTATTGAAAGGCATGTTGGATGCGATCATAAAAGGTAAAAAACTGACCCCAATTTGGAAAGTTGCTGTAACAAAAGTTGTTGACACATATCTCGGGGCTGTTCCTGAAAAATTTAATTACAAAGGCAAAGAATATACACCAAAATCTTGGGCCTCTGAAGTTGTAGGAATAAATCCCGATGACTATCTCGAGTTCACTTCATTTTCTCATGCTCCTTTTTATCAAAAAATGCTGGTCATGGTGCCAGATAATTGGTCTTACGATTTGTCATACAATGTCAAAGTTGGAGAAATGACCGAAATAATGGATTATGCGCTTAAAAATGGTTATTCCATCGCTTGGGCGACCGATGTTTCTGATAAAGGGTTTTCATGGAAAAATGGTGTAGCCGTTGTTCCTCAGAAGTCATTTGAAGACATGGATGAAAAAGAAAAATCTAGCGTATTCAGCACCTCTATTCCAGAGAAGAGCATTACCCAAGAATTGCGTCAAACCGAATTTGATAATTATTTGACCACAGATGACCATGGGATGCATTTGACAGGGTTAGCCAAGGATCAATTTGGAAAAGAATATTATATTACCAAAAACAGTTGGGGAGAAAAAAACGACTATAAAGGATTTTTATACGTATCAAAACCATTTGTTGAATTAAAGACAACAACCTTTATTGTGCACAAAAATGGGGTTCCAAAGCATATCCTTAAAAAATTAGGCCTTAATTAATTTCGTGTTTATATGTGTGGTCGGTCTTCATTGACAAAAAACGAAAAAGATCTGGAAGCTCGTTTTGGATCTTCTTTTTATTCTGAAGACTTAGAAAGATATAACCCTTTGCCCAATTTTAATGTTTGCCCCGGTCATATTATGCCGATCGTAGTCAGCGCGAATGATGTCTATTTTAAGCCATCAACGTGGGGTGTTACTTTGAATTTCGGCGCAAAAAATCAACTCCTGATAAATGCACGTTCTGAGACCATCGCAGAAAAAAAAACATTTTCATCGGTTTTATATTCAGGTCGATGCATTGTTCCAATGGATGGGTATTATGAATGGCGTCGATCTGAGAATACTTTACTTCCCTATTATATTCATTTTGAAAATCGCATGCTGGTAGCTGCTGCTGGCTTGAATTTTATAAACTCTGATACGAATGAAAATCATTTTATTGTTTTGACAAGGCCCTCTGAAGGCTCATTGCGGGACATACATGATCGAATGCCCGTTTTTTTAGAAGAAAATGAATGCAAGGATTGGCTTACACCATTATTGAATTCAGGTGATATACTTTCTATTTTAAATCGAAATATAATTATTCCTCCGTATTTTTATCCCGTTAGCAGCAAAATCAATTCTTCAAAAAACAACGAGCCGGACCTTACTCTGCCTTCAAAAAATAAAGATTTTGAACAAGGACGTTTATTTTAAAAATAAATTTAAGAAAACAGTTAATATGGGTATAAAATCAAATTTAATAAAGCCTTTTGCTAAGCTCATTTCATCTAAAATTGATAAAATGAGTCAAAATGCGCTTAAAGACCAAGCGAAAATTCGCACCCATAATATTTCCTATGCAAAAACTACACAATTTGGCCAAGATCATCAATTCGGGGACATTAAAACATACGAGGATTTTAAAGCCTTGGTCCCTATCAATGATTATGAAGGAATAAAAAATTATATTGAAAAAATAAACAGGGACAGTCTAATATTTTGTGGCCTGGTATCCCAAAATACTTTGCTAAGACGAGCGGAACCACCTCTGGTGTAAAATATATACCTCTCACCAAAGAAAGCCTTCCTAATCATTTTGAATCAGCTAGAAACGCTCTTTTTCATTATGGTATAAAACAAAAAAATCTTTCCTGGCTAGATGGGCGAATTATATTTCTATCAGGCAGCCCCACTCTTGAAAATGTTAGCGGTATTTTAACAGGGCGACTTTCTGGCATTGTCAACCACCAAGTCCCTAATTGGCTTAAAAAAAATCAACTCCCCTCTTGGGAAACCAATTGTATTGATGATTGGGAAGAAAAACTTGATAATATCGTAAGAGAGACAATTGACAAAGACATGCGCCTTATCTCGGGGATTCCACCTTGGGTTCAAATGTATTACGAGCGTTTATTGCATTTATCAAATAAATCGACCATCAAGGCTCTTTATCCAAATTATTCCGTATTCGTCTATGGCGGTGTGAATTTCGAGCCCTATCGATCCAAACTGGAAGAATTGGTCGGTAGTTCTATAGATAGCATTGAAACATTTCCTGCATCTGAAGGCTTTTTTGCATTTAGAGATGATCTAAACCATCCCGGTCTGCTTTTAAATACTAACTCAGGAATATTCTTTGAATTTATTCCTTTAGAGGATTATGGGAAAAAAGATGCCAGAAGACTCCAGCTAAAAGATGTCCAGTTAAATCAACAATATGCGCTGATAATTAATAACAATGCTGGGCTTTGGGGGCTATGACATTGGGGACACGGTAGAGTTTTGTTCACTGGAGCCCTATCGATTGAAGGTCACTGGTCGGGTAAAACATTATATTTCAGCATTTGGCGAGCACGTAATCGCAAAAGAAGTAGAAGAGTCCATCAAGCTGTGTTCTAAACACTTTGGCTTTAATATCATTGAATTCACGGTTGCTCCTCAGGTCTCACCGCATAATGGTTTGCCATATCATGAATGGTTCGTTGAATTTGATAATATCCCCTCAGACTTAGAAGCCATTTCTAATTATTTGGATATTGAAATGAGAAAACAAAATATTTATTATGAAGATCTGATAAGTGGGGGCATTTTAAGACCGTTAGTGATTTCTTGCCTTAAACCCAATTCATTTATTGAATACATGAAAGAGGAGGGTAAATTGGGTGGTCAAAATAAAGTACCAAGACTTACCAATGATCGAAAAATTGCAGATCGTTTGAATAAATTTGTAGTCAAATAATTTATCTTATTTGACGGGAATAATCCATTTTTAAAAATACACCCAACAATAGTGAAAAGCCCATCATTGATGAGCCTCCATAGCTCAAAAAGGGCAATGGAATCCCTATAATCGGCATCAGTCCGATGGTCATGCTAATATTGATAAAAATATGAATAAAAAGAATTCCTGCGATACAGTAACCATAGTTTTTAGCAAAGTTTAATTTTTGGCGTTCAGCTAAAATAATAATCCTTGTAATCAATAATATAAATAGAAAAATAATAAATCCTGTGCCTATAAAACCAAACTCTTCACCCACAGTACAGTATATAAAATCTGTTGATTGTTCTGGCACATAATTCAATTTTGTCATGGTTCCTTCCAAAAAACCCTTACCTGAAAATCCACCAGACCCAATGGCCATCTTGGATTGCAATACATTGTATAATGAACCCTTGGGGTCGCATTTTTCGGGATGAAGCCAAACGTTGATCCGTTCTTGTTGGTGCGGCTTAAGGAATTCGAAGATTAAATTTGCTCCTAAAGAAATAATATTCAACCCAATAAAGGTAAATAGAATCAAAACCAAGTCCTTGGGAGCCCTGTTTTTCCAGGCTAAAAAAAGATTAATCCCGAGTAATGCCAAATAAAAACCCAGTAAGTAAAAAAAATTTGCCTCTGAATAAAAGAAAAAATAAACTGCAATAAATATTATCAAGGAAGCTATCGGAATAATTTTTTCCCTTATATAAAAAGAACTGGCTAAAATAGTAAAAAAGATGAGGACTATGGTAGAATTGTATAATCCTAAGATCAAGGACCCCACAAACCCAGCGATACACAAGAAAAATATATAATAGTAAACGGGATTCAACCCTTCTCTGTACAGTAATAGAAAGAAAGAAAGAAAGACCAGACAGGACCCAGCATCTGGCTGAAAAATAATTAAAATTACGGGAAATAAAAAAATACCAATGGCCGCCATGACTGATTTTGAGTCATTAATCTTAAACCCTGGGGCACTCATAAACGTGGACAAAGCTATCGCCGTTGCAAATTTGTAAATTCGACGGGTTGAAAACTAAATGCACCAAAAGAATACCACGCTTTGGCACCATTGATTTCTTTACCAAAATCAATACCCTGACCAATAACAACAAACTAAATAAAATAAAAGTAAGACAAAAACTCCTAGCCAAAAGTACTGGTATGATGAAAGTTACTCCTATTGTCATCAAAGAGACCATTACCCAAAATGTAATTGGCGCCCCGTATTTACACTCATATCGAAGGCACTTGTGTGCAATTTGCCATCATAGTTTACAGCAAACACAAGCATCCAACCTACAAAAATTAAAGTTAAATATAAGCCAAAAGTGATTATATCAATTGAACCTTCCGATTTGGTTACTACTTCATCCTGTCTCAAAGTCTTTAAAATCTTTACATCAATTTCTTCAACTGTCAAAAATGAACCGGGATATGATTTTCTCAATTCCAATAACATTTCTTGGGCAGAATAAACGGCCCTAAATGTTCCTATTTTTAAATGGAAATATGGATCCATAAACCCCCACACAACCTTTTCGTCTGGGTATTTGGACTCCATTTTAAGTTTTGTATCTTCCATAATTCTCCTATCTGCAGTAGAATAAAACTGGATTCTCCATCCTTTTATTTTCTTGGCATACTTGAATTGATTGGTATATTTAGTGATTAGTTCCGTTATCGCTGGAGATTCGTAAATATTAACGCTTTGACCGAGTGAAATATTACTCAATAGTAATAAGCCAATGAACCAACTCGAAATTAAAATTATTTTATGCATGTTTTTGTTTTTACAAAAGTACGATTAAATAAAAAAAGGCTGCCCAAATAGGCAGCCTGATCAAATATTTTATTTGTTTAATTTTATTATAAACCAAAGGCTGATTTAATTTCACCAACCATATCTGTTTTCTCCCACGTAAATAACTCAACTTCCTTCGTAACAACTTGGCCATCAGGAGAGACAAAGGTCTTAGTAACCACCTCTGGGGTTCTTCCCATATGCCCGTAGGCCGCTGTTTCACTATAAATTGGGTTTCTAAGTTTTAATCTTGTCTCAATAGCATATGGTCTCATATCAAAGATTTTCTCTACGACTCTTGCTATCTCACCATCCGTCATTTTTACCTTCGCAGTACCATAAGTATTTATATAAATACCCATCGGCTGTGCTACACCAATCGCATAAGATACTTGAACCAAGACTTCATCACAAAGTCCCGCGGCTACAAGATTTTTTGCAATGTGGCGAGTTGCATAGGCCGCTGACCTATCTACTTTTGATGGGTCCTTACCACTAAATGCTCCTCCTCCGTGTGCTCCTTTTCCGCCATAAGTATCTACTATGATTTTTCTACCAGTAAGACCCGTGTCACCGTGTGGTCCACCTATCACAAATTTACCAGTGGGGTTTATATGATACTTTATCTCACCATCAAATAGGTGCACATATTGAGGATATTTAGCCTTTACTCTAGGAATTAATATTTCAATTAAATCAGATTTTATCTTAGCTAACATTTCATTATCTGCTGCTATATGGGCAGCATCAGAATCATTGGCTGGCTTTACGAAATCATCGTGTTGTGTTGAAATTACGATGGCATCGATGATGATTGGTCTATTGTTGTCATCATAAACTAAAGTCACTTGAGATTTTGCATCGGGCCTTAAATATTTAATTTCCGTATTTTCTCTCCTAATGGCAGCCAATTCGATTAATAAATTGTGTGCTATATCCAATGCCAAAGGCATGTAGTTAGTTGTTTCATGCGTTGCATATCCGAACATCATGCCTTGGTCTCCAGCTCCTTGTTCCATTTTCTCCTTGCGATCAACACCTCGGTTTATATCCGCAGATTGTTCGTGAATAGCTGACAAAACACCACAGCTCTTTGCTTCAAACATATATTCACTCTTGGTATAACCAATTTTTTGAATTACATCTCTAGTAATTTTTTGAACATCTAAATATGTATTTGATTTTACCTCTCCAGCCAATATAACTTGTCCAGTAGTTACCAATGTTTCACAAGCAACTTTCGATTCTGGATCAAATGCTAAGAAATTATCAATTAGTGCATCTGAAATTTGATCTGCAACTTTATCCGGATGTCCTTCTGATACAGATTCTGATGTAAATAAATATGCCATTGTTTAATTTTTTATTAAAGACCGCAAAATTATCAAAATTATTTTACAAATTCCAACAATTGCCTAATAATAAGATGAGAACTGCTTAATGCTACTAGTTTACGAGCAAAACTTGTCATATCTTTGCTTTTTTTTATCTCTATTTCAATCAAAATGAATAAATATAGGACACATAATTGCGGACAATTAAGACTTGACGACGTTTCTTCTTCTGTAACTTTATCTGGATGGGTCGATATCGTTCGGGAGTTCGGAGCCTTAACTTTTGTGGACCTTCGTGATAGATATGGTATTACACAACTCGTCTTTGATAGTCAAAAAGATGTTGAAATCTTTAATACTGCTAGAAAATTGGGAAGAGAATTCGTAATACAAGCCACAGGAACAGTTCGTGAAAGAACCAATAAAAATCCAAACAGAGAAACTGGTGAAATAGAAATCGAGGTCGATTCGCTTAATATTTTGAATATCTCTAAAACTCCACCGTTTACCATTACTGATGTTACGGACGGAGGCGATGACCTTAGGATGAAGTATCGATTTTTAGATTTAAGGCGCAGTCCTGTCCAAAACAATTTGTTTTTTAGGTCTCGTGTTGCTTTAGAAGTTAGAAAATATCTTTCGGACTTAGATTTTGTTGAAGTTGAAACACCATTTTTGATTAAAAGCACACCCGAGGGCGCAAGAGATTTTGTTGTTCCAAGTCGCTTAAACCCTGGTCAATTTTACGCTTTGCCCCAGTCTCCACAGACTTTTAAACAATTGTTAATGGTCTCTGGATTTGATAAATATTTTCAAATAGTAAAATGCTTTAGGGATGAAGATCTTCGAGCCGACAGACAACCAGAGTTTACGCAAATAGATTGTGAGATGTCATTCGTAACTCAAGATGAGATACTTGACACATTCGAGGGACTTACTGTACACTTATTTAACGAGGTTTTAGGTATTCATTTAGACACATTTCCAAGGATGACCTATGATGATGCCATGGCGTATTATGGTGTGGACAAACCAGATTTGCGTTTTGACATGAAAATTCAAAATTTAAATCAACTTAAGGGTCATGGGTTTTCAGTATTCGATTCTTCAGAATTTGTTGGAGGACTAATACTTGAAACAGGTGGCGAAAGCTTTTCTAATAAAGACATAAATGAACTAACAGAGTGGGTCAAACGGCCACAAATCGGTGCAGCTGGTCTGGCTTATATAAAATTCAACGTTGATGGAAGTATAAAATCTAGCATTGGTAAGTTTTATTCTGATGAGTTTCTTCAAAATCTAAAAAATGATTTCTCCCTAAAAGATGGAGATATCTTCTTCATTTTATCTGGTGAAACAGAAAAAACGCTTCGTCAATTGGGTGAATTGAGACTAGAACTCGGAAATAGATTTGGTTTGAGAGATCCAAAGGTTTTCAAACCATTATGGGTAATAGACTTTCCTCTCTTAGAGTGGGATGATACTACGCAGAGGTTTTATGCCATGCACCACCCATTTACTTCGCCGAAAAAGGATGATATCCACAAAATGAGTGATACTGATTTAAATGTTCTCAAAAGCTTGAGAGCGGACGCTTATGATTTGGTATTAAATGGTGTTGAAATTGGTGGGGGATCTATTCGTATTTTTGACCGTGACCTTCAAGCAAGAAATTTTAATTTGCTAGGCTTTACTCCAGAAAAAGCCGAGGAACAGTTTGGGTTTTTGATGAGTGCTTTTGAATATGGTGCTCCTCCACATGGAGGCATTGCTTTCGGGTTTGACAGACTTTGTTCTGTTATGAATGGTCAAAATAGTATTAGGGACTTTATTGCCTTTCCAAAAAATAATCAAGGAAAAGATATGATGATTGATGCACCAGCCAGTATAGAACAAGATCAACTTAAAGAATTGGCAATAAAATTAGATTCATGAAATTCTCGTAAAGACATTAATAAAAATGAATAAATCTGCAAAATCTAGCTTTTATAGATGGCAATATCTTTTTGTCTTTTTCTTTGCTATCTCCTTGTTTGTTTACTTTCCAGGAAGACATGGCGGATATTTTACCGATTTTATTGGATTCATTTATATGTATCACAAGGATGCCTTGGGTGATATATTATTGTGTTGGCACTACCATTCCATTTTATATTTATTTCATCTTTTTAACTATATTATTTACAAAATTTGGGGCGTTCCATCCATTGCTTGGCATATCGCTTTTTGCTTATTGCATGCGTTGGTGGCTACTTATTTATTTACCGTCATTAAAAATGTTTTAACTTGGTTTAATCATCAATCCAATCAATTAGAAATTGCTTTTACAGCAGCTCTTTTCTTTTGGGTGTCCGTGTACCATTCTGAGGTTGTAATTTGGAGGGCTTGTGCTCATTATATGCTGGTAAGTTTGTGCATTTTATTTTCACTAGATTCTATTATAAAATTTCTGAACACTAAAACATCTAAATATTTCTATTTATCATTTTTAGGTTTTGGGGTCGGTCTGCTTTGTTTAGAATTTTCTTTTGCCATCCCTTTGATGATTATCTTCATTTTATTTGTTCACGCGTGGCTTCATTCAGAGTGGAATCAGGGTTTAAAAAATATTGGTAAAACTATTTTGTTTTCAGCCTCAATTTTAATCGTCTATTCCTTGCTTTCGAAGTTAATCCTTAACAAATTCATCGGGCATTATGGCGCAGAAGCACATACTGCATTTTATCCCATCCCAATGTTAAGCACTGGAATTAAATACCTCTTTAAACATGTGTTATTAATTAGAGAATATGACTATGATTTACGTGTGGTATTATTTAGTTTTTTTGAAAAACCATGGTTTGTCATTTCCTTTTATGCCATATTAATCTGTGGATTTATTTATTCTATTTATAAAAAATCGATGGGTTGGGTGATTCCAATTTTTTTCGTTATTGGTGGGTTAATTTTTGTCATTCCCGTTAGCAACCTCTTTTTTGTAATTTTATTAAAAGGTGAAAATGATCGTTACGGCTATGTCTTTTTTATGTTCATCGCAGCAGCTTTAGCTTATGCCTTTTTTAGAATCCCTAATCCCATAAGATGGGCATTCATTTTTGGTATTTTCATTTGCAATTTCATTTTTTTAGAAAAAATAATAAAGGACTATGGTGTTGGTGGGGATGTATTTTTCGCCTCCGTTCAAAATTTTCCAGATATTAATCCACGTTCTAAAATGCTTCTCAATATTCCCGACAACTACCGCGGCATTCTCCTACATAGAATGTATGGCTATAAAAACCATTCCTTTGGTGAAGCCATGGAATTATTCAGAAACGATCCGTATAAAGGCTCATATGCTGAATGTATTCTTTTCAATATGGAAAAACCGACAGATGGCTGTGAGATAAAAAAAGCTGACAAGAATACTTGGCATATGAAGTTCAAGCAATTTGGAAATTGGTGGTGGAAACAAGGTCTTGGCGCAAGTAATTTTGAAAATGATTCGATGAAAATATCAATCGACCAATGGGGCTTAGCCGAAATTGTCCTAAAAAAAGAGATGCCCTCAACTGATTTTTATATCTTTGATAACTTGCACTGGCAAAAGGTGCAAGATATGGTTTTTGAAAAATAAAGTTATTTACTATGAAAATTAAGTTTTGTGGCGCCGCTCAAGAAGTCACAGGTAGTGCTCATCATTTATTAATCAATGATTCTTTCAGCGTATTATTAGATTGTGGTTTATTCCAAGGCATTGATGAAGCGGAAGCTCTAAATCGAAAATGGGGATTTGAGCCCAAAGATTTGGATTGTTTGATTTTGTCACATGCACATATAGATCATTGTGGAAGAATACCTAAGTTAGTAAAGGAAGGCTTTCGTGGTAAAATATATTGCACCCCAGCTACGCGATCATTGGCAACGATTTTATTGCTAGATAGTGCTAAAATTCAAGAAAATGACGCAGAATATGAAAATAAAAAACTGGCAAAAAGAAAACATGGTGAATTCGAAAAGGTGCAACCCCTTTATACTATATCAGATGTGTTAAAGTGCCTTAATCTTTTCATTACCATTTCCTATGAAACAGAATTTAAAATCAATAATCATCTGAGCTTTAAATTCAGAGACGCGGGACATATCTTAGGTAGTGCAAGTGTTTTTTTAAACATTCATGAAGAAGACAAAAACTTTAGTCTCGTGTTTTCTGGTGACCTCGGTCGCCCTAACAGACCGATTTTAAGAGACCCCCATCCCTTTAGATCCTGCTGATTATGTCATTTGTGAATCCACCTACGGAGACAAAATACATCAAAGTGCGCCCAATGAGCTAGAAAAGTTTTTACATATTGTCAATGAGACCTGTATTCAGAAAAGGGGGAAATTGATCATTCCTGCATTTAGTGTTGGACGTACACAAGAAATCGTGTATATGCTGAATCAATTGTCTAACCAAGGATTATTGCCCAATATCCCCGTGTATGTCGATAGCCCTCTAGCCATTGATGCTACCCAAATTTTTACTGAACATCCCGAATGTTATGATGAAGAAATTCTTGAATACCTCATATCAGATCCCAATCCCTTCGGTTTCAAAAATTTGCACTTAATCAAAGATGTCGAAGGCAGTAAAAGATTAAATACTGATAAAAACCCATGCATCATCATCAGTGCTAGCGGTATGGGCAATGCAGGTCGTGTAAAACACCATTTGTACAATTCTCTATCCAATCCAAAGAACACCATTTTGATCGTTGGATATTGCTCTCCTCAAACACCAGGTGGGCAGCTTCGAGCTGGTGCATCTTCTATTTTTTTATTTGGAGATGAAATACCAGTAAGAGCCAAGATTGATACGATGGATTCCTTCTCAGCTCACGGCGATCAAAAAGAAATGCTAGTAGCTTTAAAAAATAATCTTGCTTCACATAAAAAAATGTTTTTGGTCCATGGGGAGCTGGATACACAAAAAGCTTACAAAATTTTTCTTCAAGAAAATGGTTTCCATGATATTGAAATACCACACTTATATCAAACTTTCATAATTTAAGTCGATCTTTTTTTATTTGTTTGGATTTAAGAATATCCAATTTCTATTCTAGATTTTAATTAAAATTATTTCATTAATTTCTTGATATTGAGTTGTTAAAAAATTCAATAAACATACCCTTTTGTTCACAAGAATTTTCTTGTTTTTGACGGCTTAAAACTCCACTAAAAAGTAAAGTTTTCCCTTAAAATTCCTTTATTTATTTTAAACTTTTATTATTTACATAGCGTTTTTATTAATAGGATAAAAACATCCTTTTATCTTTTATAACACAAATTATCCGCTATGAAGTATTCATTCTTTTTTCTTATTTTTCTATCATTTAGCTCTTGGGGGCAACAAAAATTCGAACTGTCCGCTGAGTTTCGTCCACGGATGGAGCAAAGACTGGGTTATAGAACCCTTGCTCCTACTGATGCAAAAACAGCCTTTTTTGTTTCGGAAAGATTTCGACTTCAATCGCTTTACTCTACAGATCTACTGAAGCTTTACATTTCCTTGCAGGACTATCGAGTTTGGGGCAATGAGGAACAAGTCAAAAATATTGGATCTATAGGTTTACACGAAGGTTGGGCAGAGCTTAGACTTAAACCAAAAAATTTTTTAAAACTAGGACGCCAGGAAATATCCTACGAAGACAATCGATTATTGGGAAACCTCGATTGGGTTCAACAAGCAAGAAGCCACGATGGTGTGGTTTATAAGTATGTAAGTCCTAAAATAAATTTTCATTTAGGGAGCTTTTTTAATCAATCGGCTGAACAGATTACGGGCACAGTTTACAAATTAAACAATTACAAATCCATGTCGTATGCCTGGTATAATCAAAAACTGGACAGTGGACGAATTTCATTATCTTATTATGCTATTTTAGACGGACTTCCTAACAGAGACAGCATCCCAAAATCTTATTATAGATTCACCACCGGTCCAAACACGTCCTTCAAGTTAGATCCGATTACATTAAATGTTGGAGCATATTTACAATTGGGTAAAACCATCTCCAATCAATCTATTATGGCATTTTTCACCAATATTTATGCTGAATATGCCCATCGCAAAACATTTTTTGGTCTCGGATACGATTTCTTATCAGGAAACAATGCAAAATCAACTGATCAAACAGAATATAAAGCTTTCCACACGCTATATCCTACCAACCATAAGTATTATGGCCACATGGACTATTTTTTAGATATACCTAATGACACAAAACAAGGTGGCTTACAAGACATCTATGCACGAATTCAATACAAACCCAATACCAAGGGATTGGTAGGTGTTGATGCACATTATTTTTTGCTAGGTAATAATGTAAAAAGCGCGGTCAATCCAGCACAATATCTTGACCCTTATCTTGGTGTTGAGCTTGATTTCTTCGGCTCGTATAAAGCTTTAGATTTTATGACCATAAACGCGGGATATTCTTTGATGTTTGCCTCTGAATCCATGAAAGAGATCAAAGGTGGCGACAACAAGAGATACAATGGCTGGAGCTTTATTTCT
The DNA here is from genome assembly GCA_016718505.1 of Saprospiraceae bacterium. GTDB lineage: Bacteria > Bacteroidota > Bacteroidia > Chitinophagales > Saprospiraceae > JADKKF01. Next base: position 406,174 of record JADKDE010000001.1, read on the forward strand.
TTAACACTCAAGCCGACTCTATTTCAACACATTAAATAATTATCACAATAAAATAATATTCGATATTTAAACACAATAAAAATCAATTTATGAAAAAGTATTTTAACCACTTCAAAGCTGTCAAATATTTTGGCGCTCTTATGCTTCTCTATTCTATCTGGTCCATTGGTTGCAAATCAGACATAGAGAAGAAATCTTTGTGGTCACAAGATCCAACTGAAAAAATTATTGGTCAAGAAAAAGCTATCTTGACTGATCCGCCATTGGTTCCACCTCCAATAACAAGAACACACGCCACAAAAGTTATTGTCGAGCTTGAAGTTATTGAAAAAGAAATGGAAATAATGGATGGCGTAAAATATATGTTTTGGACATTTGGTGGAACAGTTCCAGGTAAATTCATTCGTGTAAGAGAAGGAGACTTAGTTGAGTTTCACTTAAAAAACCATCCCACTAGTCAGGTTCCTCACAATATAGACTTACACGCTGTCACCGGACAGGGTGGTGGGGCGTCTTCTACCTTTACAGCCCCTGGTCATGAGACCGTATTCACCTTTACAGCATTGAATAAAGGTTTATTTATTTACCACTGTGCTACTGCCCCTGTTGGTATGCACATCGCCAATGGGATGTATGGTTTGATATTTGTTGAACCAAAAGAAGGAATGCCTGCCGTAGATAAGGAATACTACGTTTGTCAAGGTGATTTTTATACAAGAGGCGAATATGGTGAATCTGGTGTACAACCTTTTGATATGGCAAAAGCTCTTCAAGAAAATCCTGATTACGTTTTATTCAATGGTAAAGTAGGTGCGTTAACTGGAGATAATGCTATCAAAGCAAATTCTGGCGACAAAGTAAGACTTTTCGTAGGTAATGGCGGTCCAAACCTTATTTCATCTTTCCATGTAATTGGCGAAATTTTTGATAATATCTACATAGAAGGAGGTGACATGATAAATCACAATCTTCAGACTACATTGGTACCAGCAGGGGATCCGCAATTGCAGAGTTTAGATGCGAAATTCCTGGAAATTATATTTTAGTAGATCACGCATTGTTCAGAACTTTAAATAAAGGCGCATTGGGGATATTGGCAGTTGGTGGAGAAGTTGACAAAACAATATATTCTGGACAGTTGGACGAAAGAATTTATCAACCAGAAGGTGGCGCAGTTCAGTCAATGCCTGATGTAGCCAAAGCACCAGCTAAAGTTTTATCTAAAGACGAGCGTATTGCAGTTGGAAAATCAATTTACTCCAGTACTTGTCAACCATGTCACCAGGCCGATGGAAAAGGTATTGCAAATTCCTTTCCACCTCTTGCTGGCTCAGATTATTTCAAAGGAAACGCTACTAAGGCGATTAACCCCATTGTACATGGACTTTCAGGAAATATTACGGTTAATGGAAAAACATTTAATGGCATAATGCCTAAGCAATCTTTAAGTGATGAGGAGATAGCCAATGTTGTTACCTTCATTTTAAATAGCTTTGGCAATGAAGGTGGTGCAGTGACACCAGCTCAGGTACTTGCAACCAGGAAATCTAGCAATAAATAATATTTGATGAAAATAATTATTTCTATGATTTTTAGCTTGATTACCTATTCAGGATTTTGTCAAGTTGAAAAAAATATGGTTTTGATAAAAGGCGGCACATACGTGCCGCTTTATTCTCTCGCCACAGGCAAGGTAAGCGTTGGATCTTTTTACATGGATAAATATCCTGTCACGAATGCTGATTTTGAATTATTTATACAAAAAAATCCAAGTTGGGCCAAAAACAATATCAAGCCCATATTTGCTGATGAAAAATACTTACAACATTGGACTTCATCGACTAAATTGGCAAATACTAAAACCCCAAATCTTAAAAGCCCTGTTGTCAATGTATCTTGGTTTGCTGCAAAAAAATATTGTGAATGTTTGGGTAAAAGATTGCCAACTGTTGATGAATGGGAATATGTCGCATTAGCCAGTGAAACCCAAAAAAATGCATCAGAAAATGCGGCCTTTTACCAAAAAATATTGGACTGGTATGCGCAAAAGTCTTCAAAAAATATTCCTGCTGTTGGCACCAATTTTAAGAATGTTTATGGTGTTTATGATATTCATGGTTTGATTTGGGAGTGGAATTTGGATTTCATTTCAGCATTGTCCACCAAAGACTCCAGAGATGGAAATAATTTGGATAAAAATGAGTTTTGTGGTGCTGGGTCTAAGGGCTCAAAAACCCCATCAAATTATGCCGCATTCATGCGATATGCCATGAGATCTAGCCTTAAAGCCAACTATAACATCCACAATTTGGGATTTCGATGTGTTAAAGATTTTAATAAACAAAAGAATTTATTATGAAATACTTCATTTCTTTATATTTGATATTATTGTCAGTTTTCTTTATTTCTTGTGATAAAAAATCCAAGACGGGCGACTGCTGTAAGAAAGATAATATTACCACAAAGACTACAACCAATGTTAAGTCAGATATTACATTATTTGACATAACCTCTCCGTGGACTACCCAAGATGGAAAAACGCTAAAACTATCTGATTTTAAATCAAAAGTGATTTTGATGGCCATGATTTTTACCAATTGTGAGGGAGCTTGCCCTAGGATTACTGCCGACTTACTAAGAATCGAACAATCCATACCCAAGGAAAAGCTGAAAGATGTTTCGTTTGTATTGGTGACTATGGATCCATGGCGAGACAATCCTCAGCAATTGAAATCCTTCGCTAAAGAATATCAATTAGATCCAACCAGATCAATTCTTGCTTACTGGTTCCGAATCTGATATCTTGGAAATAAGCAACGTACTCAATGTACGTATCAAGAAGGATGCAAATGGAAACTTTGATCATTCTAATATTATCCATGTTCTAAACCACAAGGGTAATATCGTTTATCAACAAATTGGTTTAAATATTGAGCCCACCGAAAGTTTAAATGCTATAAATCAATTGCTTTCTGAATAAAAAAAAGGCTTCTATTCGAAGCCTCTTTATTTTATTTCCTTGTTACAATCTGTCTATTTGTGATTGTGATTGTGACCATCGTGGTTTTCGTGTTTGATGTTTTGGCTAGCTCTATCTTGTTTATTGTCTAAAACTTTCCTTTCTTTTTTTGTCATTTGACCGTCGGCCTTCATCGCTCTCTCTGTTTTCCTGATATGTTTTTGTTGAGCCCTTAATTTCTTTGCTTCTGGCTTTGTTATTTCTCCAGATCGAACTCCATCTTGAATTCTCTCTTTTTGATTTTCTTGTCTTGCGTCAACCTTGGGTGTGCCTGTTTGTGCGTTGGTTGTATATACCATACCTCCTAAAATAATACTTGCTAAAATTAATCTTGCTTTCATTTTTCTAGTTTTTATGTTAAAAAATTTATTCTTTGACTTTACTGTTATACCTAGGTTTAACTGTATTATTTTTTTAATATTTCCTTAACCTTTAAAGATTTTAGTACCTGTTCAGATTTATTATGGCGGTTTCAAGTCTAGCCTTGGCCATATAATTTGTTTCTAATGGTTTGGTAAAGGGTATTGGTGTATCAAGGCCAGCTACCCGGGCCACTGGAGCATCAAGTACTTTAAAATAATTTTCTTGAATATGCGCAGATATCTCCGCTCCAATTCCTCCGAACATACTGTCTTCGTGCAAGATTAGAACTTTTCCCGTATTTTTCACAGTTTCTCCAATCGTTTCGAAATCCATCGGAACTAATGTTCTAAGATCCACAATATCTGCTGATATGTTTAGCTTTTCTACTACTTCTTCCGCCCATTCAACCCCTATTCCATAGGTTATAATGCTTAATTCCGATCCTTTTTTTGCATATCTCGCTTTCCCAAATGGTATGGTATAATATCCGTTGGGGACATTTCCAGATTTGCTTCTATATAAAAATTTATGCTCAAAAAATATTATTGGATTTGGATCTTCAAATGCTGTCAATAGCAATCCCTTCGCATCATACGGATTTGAAGGATAAACAACTTTTAATCCTGGAGTGTGAATAAACCAAGCTTCATTCGTTTGACTATGAAATGGCCCTGCTGCAACGTTTCCACCGCATGGCATTCGAATCACCACATCGGCATTTTCACCCCAACGATAGTGCAACTTTGCTAAGTTATTTACGATTTGATTGAACCCACAAGTTACAAAGTCCGCAAATTGCATTTCAACCATGGACTTAAATCCTTTTAGACTTAATCCAAGAGCCGTGCCTATAATTGCACTTTCGCATAGCGGCGTATTTCTTACTCTAGCCTTGCCATATTTTTCAACCAAACCTTCTGTTATCTTAAAGACTCCCCCATATTCAGCTATATCCTGACCCATTAGTATTAGGTTAGGGTGTTTTTCCATGGCTTGATTCATTCCTTGAGCGATGGCATCGATCATCCTTATTTCCGAATTCGGTTCTGATATTTCTTCTTTTCGAATCTCTTCGTATTTGAATGGGGCAAACACATCCTCAAGTTCTTTTTGAGTATCTGCAATGACTTCTTGTTCGTCATATATCGCATCGACTCCTTGCTCTATCGCAATTTTTGCCTCACTTTTTATTTTTTGAACATCCTGTTCGGATAAAATATGATTTTCCAAAAGGAATCTTTCATAATTTAATATGGGATCTTTTAGTGACCATTGTTCCAAGAGTTCCTTTGGTACATATTTGATTCCAGACGCTTCTTCGTGTCCTCTCATCCTAAATGTCATACACTCTAACAAAACTGGTTCAGGGTTTTCACGCATAGCGGCAGCGATTTGACTAACTGTTTGATATACTTCTACGATATTGTTGCCATCAATGGTTACCGATTTCATGCCATATCCTAGTCCCCGATCTGAAAGTTGTCTGCAAGCATATTGTTCTGTTGTTCTAGTGCTGAGGCCATAACCATTATTTTCTATAATAAACAAAACTGGCAATTTCCATACAGCGGCGACATTGAGCGCTTCGTGAAATTCACCTTGGCTAGTACCCCCTTCTCCAGTAAATGCCACAGCTATTTTTTTTTCACCTAATAGTTTATGAGCCAAACCAACTCCATCTGCCAAAGAAAGTTGGGGCCCTAGATGGGATATCATTCCTATAATGTGATATTCCGGTGTGCCAAAGTGGAAACTCCTATCCCTACCTTTGGTAAATCCTTGCATTTTGCCTTGCCACTGACTGAACAATCTAGCAAAGGGGACATTTCTTGTGGTAAACACGCCTAAATTTCTATGCAGAGTGAAAATGAATTCATCTAACTCTAAAGCTGCTGTTACACCCACACTAATGGCTTCTTGGCCGATACCAGAAAACCATTTGCTTATTTTTCCTTGTCTCAGCAAGAGAAACATTTTATCTTCTATGACTCTTGGAAGTATTAATTTTTTATATAAATCAATTAATGTATCGTTAGATAAATTCTTTGTATTGAATGTCATATTCGTTTAGTTTAATCGCCGTTGAAGACTATCTTTAAGCTTTTGTACCCGCATTTCATCTAAAATTGGATTAGAAAAAACACGCATCGTATCGGTAGAAAAACCTAAACTATCGGGCACATCTTGATTATTGTAATAATAATTAGAAAAATGCAATCAAAATTATTTTTAAGGAATCAGAGGGTTCTGCAAATTTATCGTCTTTAATTTTTGTTGCAATTTTAGTTATCAATTTTATTTTATGATTAAATTTTGCCCATATTGGCAAAGCAGCGTTTGCTCCCTGACCGAGATTACCATACTTGAATTTGATCACAGGGGATTCTGCACCTACCCACACTCCAGTCAAAAAACTAGGTGTAAATCCTATAAACCAACCATCAGCATTTTCCTGAGAAGTACCTGTTTTACCTGCTATTTCTCCTTCGAGTCGATAAACTGACCGAATGGCTGATCCAGTACCGTTGTTCACCACTTTTTCCAACATTTTTATCAATAAATCAGCTATGTCTTCTAGTAAAACCTGTTTGGGCATTTTCTTTTCAATTTCATAATCAAAAAGTACTTTCCCATTTTTGTCTTCGATTCGTTTTATACTTTGTATTTCAAAGCTTTTGCCCCTATTGGCTATCGTGCCATAAACTCTGCAAAGATCCAATAAATTTCCATCAACAGATCCTAGTGATAAGGAAGGAACAGCCAAAATCTTTTGGTGAATACCCATTTCATTGGCCAATGTCGCTATTTCCGACAATCCAGCCTCCATTCCTATCGCTGCTGTAATGACATTGATAGACTTGGCAAGCGTCTGAGGCATGTTATTTGATCCTCCTTGTTTATGATCAACGTTTTCTGGTCTCCAATTATCCCATTCGGGATATGTTTTGACAATATTGGGATAATATTTGCATGGATCCATTCCTATACGAAGGGCTTGAGCAAATACTATCGGTTTGAAAGTAGATCCTACCTGCCTAACGGCTTTGACATGATCAAATTTATTAGAATTGTAATCGTAGCCACCAACCCATGCTTTAACAAGGCCTGTTTTGTTATCTACACACAAAAGACCACTACGCAACATTTTGCAATAATGTTTCAAAGAATCCAATGGGGAAATAAAAGCATCGACAATTGAGTCTTTTTTTACATCATACAATTTGATGTTTGATTTAGTATTAAATGATTGGAGTATTGATTCGTCTGATGCTCCACCAGCTTTCATTTTTTGAAAACGCTCAGTTTTTTGCATCTGTTCCATCAGATAGTTTTCATCTGGCCAAGGATCTTTTCCTGCCCAAACTCTGTCAAATTCCGTCTGCAAATAAGACAAATGTTCCTTGACTGTCTTTTCAGCATCCAGTTGCATTTTTTGATCGATACTCGTATATATTTTTAGCCCATCAGTAAATATATTATAGCTTGAGCCATCGCTTTTTTTGACATTTTTAAGGACTTCGTCCATTTCTAATTTAAGATGTTCTCTAAAATATTGTGCAATGCCAAGAGACGACGGATCGATGGTATGATTGACCAATAATGGTTCTTTAATTGTGCGCTGATATGTTGAGTCGGTAATAAATCCATTCGACAACATTCTTTTTAGAACAATATTTCTTCTTTCTGTGGCTCTTTGTGTATTTTTAAGTGGATTGTACGCTGTGGTCGCTTTCAGCATACCTATCAAAGTGGCAGATTCGCCAATTGTTAATTCTTTTGGGGTAGCCGAAAATATCTTTCTAGATGCAACTCTGATTCCATAGGCGTCTCCCCCGAATGAAACAGTATTGAGATAAAGTGTTAAAATTTCTTCTTTCGAAAAAACATCTTCCAGTTTTCTGGCTATGACTATTTCCCTCATTTTATTGATTGGCATAGAAAATATCCAATAGTTTTGTCTATCGTATAAATTTTTGGCCAATTGCTGACTGATTGTTGATCCTCCTCCTGACCCTTTTTCTTGTGATAAAATGGTTTTAAATAAAACCCTACCCCAACTTTCAATATCCACACCATTATGTGAATAAAACCTTTCATCTTCTGTTGAAATTAAAGCTTGTATAACCGACGGTGCGATATCATCGAAAGATGCATTGGTTCTATTTTCGATATAGTATTTTCCAAACAATTTACCTTCTTCGTCATATACTTCTGATGCCAAGGGATTATTTATTGCCCGCAATTCATTGTTGCTGGGTATATGTCCAAATACACCAATTCTAACGAAAAAATAAAAGAGAAATAAAAAAAGAAAAATTGAAAATATTGCCCAAAGAATTCCTCTTGCCCAAGTGGGCATAGGACGTATTCTTGAGTCATAAAAAGTAAGAATTTTGGTTTTTATTAACCCGTAATAGTGTTTAATTTTATTCATAATAGACTGCAAAATTGCTAAAATATGCGTTAATTTTGATCAGTTTGATAAAATAAATCATTTTGGCACTTATTTGTACACTGGCAGTATGATAGATATTGTAGTTCCTATATTAAGCTGGGATTTCTTTACGAAAATTTTTCCTTTGTGATAATTTTCTATGATCCTCTTTGCCAAAGAAAGACCTAAGCCCCAACCTCTCTTTTTTGTAGTAAATCCTGGTGAAAATATGAGTTTTTGATTCTGTGGCAAAATCCCTTTGCCCGTATCTGTTATATCAATGTGAACATCCTGCTCTTTCAATAATATTTGAACAACAATTTGACCCTTATTGCCCATGGCATCTAACGCATTCCTGATAATATTCTCAATGACCCAATCGAATAGATGTCCATTTAATTTAACATAAATATCTTGTTCATTATTATCTACGACCTCAAACTGGATATTTTTCGAAGCTCTAATCCTCATATATTCCACCGCCTGCACCAACTGCTGGTGTATATTTACTTTTGACAATTCTGGTGCAGACCCAATTTTTGAAAAGCGATCTGCAATTAATTCTAACCGCATTACGTCATTATTCAGCTCTCCTATTATTTCGTGTTGGTCTTTGTCCATGTTTTGCATTTTTAACAATTCTATCCAAGCTACTATGGCTGAGATGGGTGTGCCGAGTTGATGTGCTGTTTCTTTTGCCATGCCCACCCACACTTGATTTTGCTCAGCCTTTCTTACCCCACTGAATCCAATATATCCAAGTAATACAAAAGCTAGTATTAAGAAAAATTGTATGATTGGAAAATAAGTTAAAAGTCGCAGTATTTTGCTGTGTTTATAATATAATAATTGGGTGTAAAATTCGGTCTGTATAACAATAGGTGAGATTTTAGATCTTTTTATATCATGTAATTCTTCTTTCAAATACACGATACTAGTATCCTTGTCTTTTCCAAAATTTGCACCTTCTACAATGATTTCTTTATTTTCATCCTGCTGCACTAATATGGTAGGGATATCTTTATTGCTTCCAACTATTTCTAACTGAACAGTCATATCTGTCTCACTATCTGCCGTATTTTTACTGATGGATTCGTAAGCTTTAGCCCAAAGCAACATTTTGTTTTTTTCTCCTTCTGTTAGTTTTTGGGCAAGATAGTTGGTATAAAACAATGAAAATGCAAGTACCAAGGCGCCTGCTGCGCCGAGATAAAGTTTCCATTTAGATTTTTTCTCGTAATATGGTATCATGTTATTATAACATTCCTTCAACGAAATTACTGATATTATGTTATAAAAATATTATGGTTATTACTGGGTTTATTTATTTTAATATATAATGCTAAAATTAAAATTGGTATTCGAACTTTTAAGTTGGGTTATATGTGCGCTTTTGGTTTTGATTTGTTTGATTCCAATTTATCAAAATGTACCTGATTATCCTTTTTATTATTTGACTACCTTGTTTATTGTCTGTTTTTGGACACTCGGTAGGTATATTTTCTTTACCAAATTTGCTTGGTTTTCCCACTTACAGTACGTTAAAACGGGTCTTATCTTTATTAGTATTCCTTTAATTTTCCACTTAATTTCTCAACTGAATTACTTTCAGACCTTTATGGACGAAAAAGGTATAAATTCATTTTTGGGACATTTTACAAATATGGAAAAACTTGACTTTTATAACTTTTATATTCGAAATATCAATATTTTCTTTGGTGTAGGTAGCATAATTACAGCTTTAATTTTTCCATTTCGACTTTTAAAATCTATTTGGACACTTAGAAATATGAATCAAGCTTAGGGTTTTAATTTTACATTGTTTTTGTGTCGCTCTGCATCTCTGTTCGTTTTTTTATTAAAATTTCTTTGGATAATTTTCTCTAAATCCATCCCCATTTGATTTGCCAAACATACCGTTACGAATAATATATCTGCCAACTCGTCTTCTAGCTGCATCTTTATTTCATTTTCATTTTCAGAAGATTTAAATGATTGCTCTCCATATTGCCTCGCAATCAATCTAGCAAACTCACCAACTTCTTCTACTAATAAAAGAGTATTGGTTTTTTCTTCAAAATACCTGACTCCGTGGGTTTTTATCCAGTCATCCACTTTTTGTTGATATTCATTTAATTTCATCATTCTTTGTTTTTTGTGTCAATAAATATAGTGACGGGTCCATCATTGACCAATTGGACTTTCATGTCAGCACCAAATATTCCTGCAGCCGTTTTGGTTATTTCTTTTTCTCTAAGTTTTGCAAGAAACAACTCATATAGAGGTTTTGCAATACTTGGATTCGCTGCCTTTATATAGGATGGTCTATTTCCTTTTTTGGTAGATGCGTGCAATGTAAATTGACTTATCACCAGGATTTCGCCTTTGATATCCAAAACACTTAAATTCATTATTCCTTCTGAATCATTAAATATTCTCAATTGCACAATTTTATTAATCAACCAATCAATATCTTCTTCTGTATCTAACGACTCAATACCCAGTAAAATCAACAATCCCTTATTAATCGAGCCGACTATTTTGCCCTCAACTTCTACCTGCGAATTATTTACTCTTTGTATCAGTGCTCTCATTATTTATAAACATTAAACTTATAATATATATGTATCGTTCAGATTTCTAGGTGTAAAATATTTAATTTATCCACATACGGTTTAGAAATAATTGTTAGTAACTGTGTTTAATACTAACATTATTATTTATCCCCTCCACTTATCTTATTTTTGTTAAAAATACTACCATTTGCATTGTGTAGTTATACATTGTTTCCACATTTGCAAAATTTTTAGTTTTACACATTTATTTGTTGGTAAAGACTACACCTGTGGATTATTTATTCGTAACGCTCATTATACCTTGATTATATTCAATAATTTTCATTATAATTTGTTGACAGAGTGTTGGTAAAATTATTGATAAAATTTTTATTAACATCTCCACAGCGCTAATAATAAGTATTTCTTTTATTTATTTAAATGAATATATTATTATTAATGAAGACTTTACTCATTTTAGTTTTGATTTTATTTTCCTCTATCTTTGCACAGGATTTAAAATTTGACATTGAATGATAAAAACGATTGAAAATAAATTGTTTGTGCCGGTTAATAAACTCTTGATAAGTTGGTTGTGGTTGGGAATTTTTATGGTTCTTGTCCAAATCATGTTAGGGGGAATAACGAGGTTAACTGGTAGTGGGTTGAGTATCACTCGATGGGATATCGTTACGGGGACTTTGCCCCCACTAAACGAAGCCCAGTGGGAGGAAGCTTTTAATTTATATAAAGAATCTCCTCAATATCAGAAGATAAATCAGGATTTTGTACTTTCAGATTTTAAGTTCATTTTCTTTTGGGAGTATATACATCGATTGTGGGCTAGGACACTAGGTTTTGTTTTTCTTATCCCACTTATATATTTTGCAGTAAAAGGATTTTTAGATAAATTTTTGATCAAAAGATTGTTGTTAATTTTTTTATTGGGAATTTTAGCTGCTGTTTTTGGTTGGGTAATGGTGAAGAGTGGATTGCAGGATCGCCCCTGGGTAAGTGCCTATAAGTTGTGCATTCACCTGGGTTCAGCTTGTCTGGTTATATTGGTGATGTGGGATACACTACTTTGTATTAAAGTAAGAAATTTGTCTATAGTTTCTAACCATTTGGTTCGATATATAAATACTTTTTTTGTATTGGTTTTTATACAAATTCTTTTGGGTGCTATCATGGCAGGTACAAAAGCTGCATTGTTTTATCCTACGTGGCCTGATATGCACGGGGAGTATTTACCTGAGTATTTATTCAATCTTAGAAACTGGTCCGTTTATAATTTTTTGCATTATGATAATAATCCCCTAGTCGTTGTTCTGATTCAGTTTCTACACAGAGGTTTGGCTTATGTAATATTTATTTATTTTGGTTTAATATTTTATAGATATCTACCTATAGTTAAATCAAATACTATTCTTAGATCTACTTTTTATATTTTAGCTTTATTATTATGTTTGCAAGTAGGTTTAGGAGTTCTTACTCTACTATTGAGCTTGGGTAGTATTCCTGTTTTTTTTGGTTCGCTGCATCAGATTGTTGGAGTTTTATTTTTGTTGGCAGTATATTTCTTAAAATATATAATTGTCAGTAAAGAATAGATATACTCAAAAAGTTTTGGATGAATGTTAAAATTAATTATCTTAGCGAATAATATAATAAATGATGGTTGTACGGGAAGAAGCGAATTTCAAATATATAGAAACTAACCCTGAAAGTAAAGAGGTTCTTTTGTTGTTACATGGGCTTTTTGGTGCTTTAAGTAATTTTCAAGGTATCATAAATCATTTTGGGACTAAGTACAATGTTATTGTTCCCATTATTCCTATCACAGAATTGCCTTTGCTCAGTGCTACTTTGGGTGGGATTTTAGAGCATGTAGAAAAGTTCTTAAAGTTTAAGAAAATCCAAAAAGTCAATGTTTTGGGTAATAGCCTTGGAGGGCATATTTCGCTTTTATATACATTAAAGAATAGAGACACGGTTAATAGCTTGATTCTTACGGGTTCATCAGGTTTGTTTGAAGAGGCTATGGGTAGTTCTTATCCTAAAAGAGGAACCTTTGAGTATATTAAGAATAAAACGGCTGATACTTTTTATGATCCAGCTGTAGCAACTGATGAATTGGTGGATGAAGTTTTTAGAACAGTAAATGATCGTAGCAAAGTATTAAGGATATTATCTACTGCTAAATCTGCAATTCGACACAATATTGGGGATAAGCTTAGTTCTATCAAGTGTCCCACATTGTTAATTTGGGGAAATCAAGATAAAGTTACCCCACCTTTTGTAGCTCATAAATTCCACGAGCTTATTGAAAATAGTGAGTTGCACTTCCTGGATAAGTGTGGTCACGCACCGATGATGGAACTTCCCGATGAATTTAATATCATATTAGAGGAATTTTTGAATAAGCACATCATATAGTTTCACGTGAAACATTCCTATTGGGTGTTTATCAGATATTCTTTAAAGGATTCAAAGTCGGCTGATAGCTCGATATAAACTTCCTTCAATTCATTTAGTTTTTGTAACTCAGTGGGAATTGGTATTTTGAATGGTACCTTTCTCTCTAATTCTTCGTAGAACTTTGCAGGATGTGCAGTTTCTAAAAATACACCTACAATATTTTTATTGAATTTTATGTACGATTTAAGGGAGCTGTAACCAATGGCACCATGTGGATCTAGTATATAATTATTGTCTTTGTAGCATTTTGTAATTGCTGATATTGTTTGTGCATCAGATAAAACATATGGATTAATTTCCTTAACAATGTTGTTCCACGTGGAACCATACAAGCCCAAGATTCTATAGAAATTACTTGGCGCACCAACATCCATAGCATTTGACAAGGTTATAACCGATTCTTTAAATGTTTCATTTTCAGAAATCAAATAGTTTGAAAAAAAATCGTTCGCATTATTTGCACTTATAAATTTATCAATTTTCAGCCCCATTTTTTTTGCATAAAGACCAGCAGTCAAATTGCCCAAGTTGCCCGAAGGTACACTAAAATATAGGGATGTGTTTTTATCTAAATTTAATTGTTTGACCGCCTCAAAATAATAAAAAGATTGGGGAATTAATCTTGAAATATTGATGGAATTCGCAGAACTTAAAGAACAAACCTTGTTAATATCGCTATCTAGAAATGCCAATTTTACCAGTCTTTGACAGTCATCAAAGCTACCATCAACCTCTATGGCTTGGATATTATTGCCAAAAGTTGTTAATTGTTTCTTTTGATAATGACTGACACGACCTTTTGGATATAGGATAACAACTTCTATACCAGATAATCCAAAAAATCCAGAGGCAACGGCACCTCCTGTATCTCCCGAAGTAGCTACCAAAATTCTAAGTTTTTTATTTTTGTTTTTATTGAAATGGTGCATAATTCTTGCCATAAAGCGAGCACCGAAATCTTTAAAAGCCAATGTCGGCCCGTGATATAATTCCAAACTATGGATATTATCTTCGACTGTGACTAAAGGTGCTGGAAATGAAAGTACTTCGTTAATTATTTTATTCAGTACCGAAGTTTCAATTTCATTGCCAACAAAATGTTTGCCTATTTCCGTACCTATTTCTTGAAATGAATATCGAGAAAGCTGGCTTAGAAAATCAGCATCTAGTTGTGGTAAATATTCAGGTACAAATAAACCATTATCCTGTGGTAAACCTTTCAAAACGGCATCTTCAAAAGAAAATGGTACAGTCTTATTTTTGGTGCTAAAATACTTCATAATAATACTTAAGATGATCGCTATAATAATATTGCCCCTTCATTATTGATAGGACTTATATAAGAAGTTGTTTGAATTTTATTTTTTGAAAATATTTCAACCATTGCATTGCAGATTCTCTCTGCTGTAAATGTATTTTGAGCTATGGCAAACATTGAAGGACCTGCACCACTTATACTACAACCAAGAGCACCAGAATCGATGGCACTTTTTTTAACATCCTCAAAGAAAGGGATTAATTTAGATCGTTGAGGCTCAATAATAATATCCTTGAGGCCACGTCCTATACACTCGAAGTCCCCCTTCATCAGACCAGTAATGAACAAGCCCAAATTGGCACTTTGTTCGACATGAGACTTAAGGCTTATTTCAGATTTTAATATAGCTCTTGCTTCTGATGTCAATATTTCAATTTGCGGATGAATAACTACTAAGGTAAGCCCCTCAGGAGAATAAAGCCTCTGATAATACAAACTATTGTACTCGAATAGTAGGATACCACCCAATAAACTAGGACCCACATTGTCTGCGTGAAAAGCACCAGACGCCAATTTTTCGCCTTCCATAGCAAATGGCAATAATTCTGGTTTTGATAGCGGACGCTTGAAATATTCATTGATGGCAAACGCTCCCGCTACTGCGCTAGCCGCACTCGAACCAAGACCACTGCTGAAGGGCATTTTTTTATAAATTTCAAAAGAAATAGGTTCCTCCTCTTTACCTAAATATTTCATAAGTGCTAAAGCAGATTTACCTGCTGTATTCTTTTCTACTTCCTTGCTAAGTCGTCCATGATCACCAAATATTTTGTCAATAGTCAATCCAGGAGCGGCTCCTTTTTTAACGACTATTTCATCTCCAGGATTATTAATTGCTGCTCCCATTATGTCAAAACCAACACCAATGTTTCCAATGGAGGCTGGTGCAAAAACTTTAATTCCACTCATAATTATTACATTGAAAATTGAATAAGCTCGGCAAAAATACCAGCAGCTGTAACCTCTGCTCCTGCTCCAGGCCCTTGTATCACCAGCGGACGATTTACATATCTTTTAGAGTAAATGACCAACATATTATCGCTTCCATTCAGAAAATATAGAGGATCAGAAGAATCTACAGCCTTTAATTCTATCGTTGATTGATTGTTCTCTATGGTTCCGACCAATCTAAGTTTTTTATTTTCAAGCTCGGCTTTAGTCACTAATTCCTTAAAATAATCATTGTTAATCTCAAGTGATTCTAAAAAATCAGGAACGGTATCGGCCTGTAAACACTGTTTAGGTAAAAAGGATTCGAAGACAACATCATTCAATTCTTGATCTAATCCACATTCACGAGCTAAGATTAACATTTTTCTTCGAAAGTCTAAACCAAATAAATCAATTCTAGGGTCTGGCTCGAGAAAGCCCAACTCACCAGCTGTTTTAACCAAGGATGAAAATGATTTACTACTATCAAAATTGTTGAATATAAAAGATAAAGAACCGCTAAATACCCCATTAATCTTAGTAATTTCATCTCCACTAGAAAGTAAATTTCTAATAGTACTAATTACTGGAAGGCCTGCACCGACATTCGTTTCGTAACCGAAATTGGTGTTTTTCTTTTTTGCCAATCTCCGCAATGTCTTATATTCTTTAATATCTTGCGTTATTCCATTCTTGTTGGGTGTAATAATGGAAATATTATGCTCGAGTATTTTTTCATAAAAGGATATGTAATCGGATCCAGAAGTATTATCTATGAAAATAGTATTAGGTAAATTATATTGGAACATTAAATCGATGAAATATTCGGGGTTAGCATGTATCGAAGAGTCATCTAATAGATCACGCCAGTGATTATAATTAACGCCCTCATAATCTTGGTTGAAAACGATGGTCTTCGAATTGCTGATGCCCATCAATTTTAAGTCCAAGAAATTGTTCTGTCGGATATGTTCGTATTGTTCCTTTATTTGGTTTAATAAGGCACTCCCAATGAGTCCAACTCCAGCTATGAAGATATGAACATTTCTAGTTTCACTAATGAAGAAAGCGTTATGGATAGCATTCAAAGCCTTAGATTCATCGTAGTTATTGATGACCACAGAAATATTGAGTTCAGAACTGCCTTGGGCTATGGCAACAATATTGATACCATTTTTACCAAGGCTTTGCATCATTTTGCCTGCAATGCCCGTGGAGTAGCGCATACTTTCACCAACAATCGCCACGATAGAAAGATTTTTCTCTACTTTGATAGGAAGGATTATGTTCTGCTTAATTTCCGTTAAAAATTCAAAGTTTATTGCTTCTATGGCACCCTTTTCATCATTTGGATTTATGGCGAAACTGATCGAATGTTCAGAGGATACTTGAGTAATTAGGATGACGTTGATCTTATGGCGCGCTAATGACATAAATAGCCTTCCTGCAATTCCCGGAACTCCAAACATTCCACTTCCCTCCAAGGTAAGCAAAGTGGTATTAGAGATTGAACTTATACCTTTAATCAACCGATTGTCATCAATATATTCATTGCTGATTTTTGTACCAGGAAATGTCGCATTGAAAGTATTTTTTATAAATACTGGAATATTCTTTAGTGTAGCGGGTATAATAGTAGGTGGGTAAATGACTTTAGCCCCGAAATGTGACATTTCAAATGCTTCGGCATACGTCATTGTGTCGATACACATTGCTTTTTTTACCTTGCGAGGATCTGCTGTAAGTACACCATCTACATCGGTCCAAATTTCTATACTTTCAGCATCCAAAGCAGCTCCTAATATGGCAGCCGTATAGTCCGAACCCCCACGTCCAAGAGTTGTTGTTTCATTTTTATTAGTGGCCCCAATAAAACCTGTTACGATAGGTATTCTGTGTTTTATTTTAAAATATGAATTAATTTTTTCATTCGTAGATTCAAAATCGACCAAAGCATTACCGAAAGAATCATTGGTACAAATAAATTGCCTTGCATCGCAATATTCAACAGGAATATTTTTTGATTCGAAATAAATAGCCAAAATAAAATTGCTGATGATTTCTCCATGAGCAGCGATATAATCGAGACTTTTAGGAGTATGTTCTTGAAGGGCATAAATGCCATCAATCATCTGTACAATACCTTGATAGCAATGATTAAAGTGTTCTATCGCCTTGCTCTTATGTGTGGACTCTTCTGGAAATAAACCATTAATAAGATCTACGGACTTTGAAACAAGATGTGAAAGACAATTTTTATATTCGGGATTGTTGGCAGCAGAAAAAGAAGCAGCTTGTAAAAGTAAATCTGTGGTTCCACTAAATGCCGAGCAGACCAAGGCAATTTCTTTCTTTTCACTAATATATTGGAGAAGGATGTTTTCGATGGTGTGGATGCCTGATACCGATCCAACAGACGTTCCTCCGAATTTTAGTATGATCATTAAAAATAATTTTTCGCAAAAATATCACTTTAAACAATAATTTAATATATAATTGTGTGATAAATAAAAAATTATATCAATTAATGTAAAACTATAGTAACACGTCCTTCGCTTTTGAAGGCTATTTGTTCATTTTTGGAAGTATAAGTTTTGGTAAAATCAATCATTGCATCCCTGATTAAGACGCTGGATTCCCATTTAGGAGCATTGGCGATAAACTCACAGCCATCTCCTCCAGAGGCAACATAGTCATTCATAGCAACCGCATAAGTTTTATCTTCAAGGGGTTTGCCATTTATTGTAATTTCTGTAGCTTTATTATTAACAATAAAGTACTTAACTCCTTTAGATACAGGCCAACCCCCTTCTGTGCCATATAATCAAATAGCTGAATTACTTGATTTTTATCTAATAAAACGACTGTAAGAAAATTATCAAAAGGCAAAAGTTCAAATATTTTTCCTACGGTAATAGTACCTTTTGGAAAACTTGGTAAACGAATACCGCCTTGATTGCATAGCCCAAAATCAACGGGTTTATTATAATATTTCTGTCCTTGGACCTGGGTCATATCTGCAATCCAATTTCCGAGACCCCCTTCAGGCGAAGCCTTTACCATTTCAAAAGAAGCAACACCAATGATTTCATTCATTTCCTTCTCTAGCTTATTGCGGTATGGCTCTATGGTTTTGTTGAATACTATAGATGTTTCAGAAGAGTCTTGTGCTGAAACACGATAATCTATGTAACGAGTTTGCTGTGCTTTGTAATGTTTATTGCAAGAGATAAAACCCCAAAGTACAAAAGCGAAACTTAACAGAAATATAGAGCGCAAAGATTTCATAATATAACCAGTTTATAGAAATAATTGGATTTCGTGACGAATGGCATTAAGAGCAATATCGATATAATGCTTATCGTCAATGGCAAAAAGTGCTTCTTTCAGTGCAGGTTCGTCTTTGGCAGTTGTCAAAGTTATGTCCATTTGGTGTTGTTCTTTAGCGCTAATAATGATTTTCCACAAAGCATCAGAAACATAAATTTGTTGTGATAAATTATGATCAAACTCTTGTTGAATAGCCAATGCCATCGTTTTTTGAAGTCCATCTAATTCTCGATTAGGAGTAGCTAATCTGAACCATAAATTTTTAATTTTAAATCGCTCCAGCATCAAAGCCAATCTTTCATATGCTTGCAATTTCATAGGAAGCGTTGTCTGCTTTTGCATGATGGACAATTCAGCTAATTTATCTTGTCTGTTGTTATCAAAATATAATTTTATAATAAACAAAAGTCCCCCTACTGTAAATATCGAAGGAACTATGATTAGCAACAAATCACGCCACCAAATAGTATTTTCCATAATAATTTATAATTCAAGTTTATGTCCACAATTCTTACACACACGAGCTGATGAATCTGCTTTAAATTCTTCAATAGCAGCTTTAATCTGAGTACCGATGTCCTTGAGTTGGAAACCAGCTTGATGTATTTTTTCGTGACAATTATCACAAAACCATAATAATTTATCAACCTCACCCTCTTTTCTATACCGTTCAATAACCAAGCCGATGGTACCCTCTGGTCTTTGCGGCGAATGTGGAACTCTTGCAGGCAAAAGAAACATTTCACCCTCTTTGATGTCTATCGTTTCAGGTTTACCATCAAAGTTTATGATTTTTACTTGTATATCACCCTCTAATTGATAAAATAATTCTTCTCCATCTTCGAAATGAAAATCTTTTCTACCATTTGGTCCAGCAACAACCATTACAATAAAATCTTCATTTCCAATATAAACCTGTTTATTGCCAACAGGTGGTTTTAAAAATTCTCTATTTTCAGCAATCCACTGTTGAAATGGAAAGGGTTTTAAAATTTCCATAGCTACATTTATTTATTTTTATCTAGGACAAAATTAAACGATAAATATTAAAAAAAGACCTAATCGAAAGTAATTCTATTTTCTCAAATAAAAATCGGTAGGCTATCCCAAGATTAATTAAACTATCATACCTTTGTATCTTCACATAAAAGCGATTTAAAAACGATGAGTAGCGTAAAAACTGATCAATATCAACACCACGATTATTACCGTATAGATGATTTACTTTCTGAAGATCACAAATTGGCTCGTGATGCGGTAAGAAACTGGGTAAAAAAAGAAGTTAGCCCAATTATTGAAGACTATTCCAATAGAGCTGAATGTCCCTACCACTTGTTCAAAGGATTAGCAGAAATTGGAGCATTTGGACCAAGTATCCCAGCTGAATATGGCGGCGGAGGCATGGATGAAATGGCTTATGGTATCATCATGACGGAATTGGAAAGAGGTGATAGTGGAATAAGGTCTATGGCATCTGTACAAGGGTCATTGGTCATGTATCCTATATATAAATTTGGTAGCGAAGAGCAAAAGCGCAAGTATTTACCAAAACTCGGTTCAGGAGAATATATTGGTTGCTTTGGACTTACAGAGCCAGATCACGGTTCGAACCCAGCGGGGATGATAACCAATATCAAAGAAGATGGGGATTATTATATATTGAATGGTGCAAAAATGTGGATAACCAATAGTCCTGTTGCAGATATAGCAGTAGTTTGGGCTAAGGATGAACAAGGGATCATTCGAGGACTGATAGTTGAAAAAGGAATGCCGGGTTTTACCGCACCAGAAATACACGGAAAATGGTCTCTTCGGGCGTCGATCACCGGTGAACTTGTTTTCCAAGATGTAAGGGTACCTAAATCCAATGTATTACCCAATGTACAAGGACTCAAAGGACCACTTTCTTGTTTATCTAAGGCTAGATATGGTATAGCTTGGGGGGCGATAGGTGCCGCTTTGGACTGTTATGACTCTGCATTAAGATACTCAAAAGAAAGAATCCAATTCGGGAAGCCATTGGGGCAGTTTCAGCTTACTCAAAAGAAGTTAGCCGAAATGATCACCGAGATAACCAAAGCACAACTTTTGGCTTGGAGATTGGGTTCACTCGCTAATCAAGGTTTGGCTACTCCAGCTCAGATATCAATGGCAAAAAGAAATAATGTAGCCATGGCATTGGAAGTAGCAAGAGAAGCAAGACAAATACATGGTGGTATGGGAATTACAAATGAGTATCCTATTATGAGGCATATGATGAATTTAGAAACAGTATTGACTTATGAAGGAACCCATGATATACATTTGCTAATCACGGGCATGGACGTAACAGGGCTTAACGCTTTTTCTTGATTTTAATAACATTTTGTATGGAAAAGCGTTTTTATAGTTAATATAATTTCTTCAGTGTGTTTTTTTGGAAGCGCCGAACAAGCCTATTGATATTGTTTTTTATTTTGGTTGTGGTGAACGATGGCTACAATCAAGAAAGAACTGTACCGCTATTCAACAAATCATTTGAATCACCACCTAAACCAGGAGACTCACCTATTGGTTGGTCTGACTGTGGCATTTTTCCTCAAGAATCTCCCATTGATATTCAGCCAGGTTATTTTGGAGTGACTCAATCACCCAATCATGGTCGATCTTATCTAGGCATGGTTACACGTGCAACAAATACGTGGGAAATGGTAGGTCAAGAGCTCTATCGTGTTTTGGAAAAGGGAAAATGTTATGAATTTACTATTTATTTGGCAAAATCGAGTACGTATATAAGTGGATTTGCATTGGACTATAACACAAAGGTAAATTTTGATCAGCCAATAAGATTAAGAATTTGGGGCGGTTCTTCACTTAACAAAAAGGAAGAATTATTAGGGCAATCAAATCCGATAAAGCATTCTGATTGGCGTCAATATAAATTTATTTTTAAACCAGGAGCTACTCATCGATATTTATTGTTGGAAGCGTACTATATCTCGTCAAATATTAACCCCTACAATGGTAATATTATCATAGACAATGCCTCGGATCTTGTAGAGTGTTCGGAAAAGAAAGAGCCAGAAAAAAAGCCAGTTCAAGAAAAACCTTCCACCCCAGAGCCTCCTAAAATTTTAAACCTGAACAGAAAAGAATTGACAAAGAATCAGGTAATTAAAATCGACAAGTTATATTTTCTTGCAGATAGCTCAACAATACAAAAAGAATCCTATGATGTTTTAAACGAATTGTATTTGTTCTTAAAATCAAATAACGACATTTCGATAGAGATCGGTGGTCATACGAATACGATTCCGCCTGACTATTTTTGTGATCGTTTATCTACTAAGCGAGCCAAAGCTGTTTATGATTATTTGGTTAAAAAAGGATTGCCAGCAAAAAGGCTTAAATATAAAGGATACGGTAAAAGAAATCCTCTGACCAAGGATACTACACCAGAAGGAAAAAAATTAAACCAACGAGTTGAGATAAAAATATTGGAAATAAAATCAACCAACTAACCTTCAAAAATTGATAAAATACCTAAAGAATCTAGACGGAAAAGATGTTGCTCGGCTAAGGCAAAATATTTTGGAATGGAGCAAAGCCCACGATGAATATTGTACTCTTTTTGAAAATATAGCAATTCGATCAAATGAAGAAAATCAATTTATTTGGAAGATTGGGGTAGTTTGTCAATCTGAATATTTATATGATCCGCATGATTTTCAGCTAACCAAGTTCGAAGAATATTTGCAAAGCAAAGAAAACGAAAAATTCTGTTTCATTAGTTATGATTTAAAAAATAACTTTGAAAACTTAACCTCTGAAAATGACGACAAGACCAGTTTTCCAATAATACTTGCATGGGAGCCACAAATCTTATTTATATACAACATAGATAGAACACTTGAAATACATTATACAAATGAAAAATCACAACAACAAGTAGTTGCAATATTAAATTGGAACAGGAGAACCAATAAATTAGCAGAAGATGCTGAAATAAAAACCAAAACCTCGAAACTGGAATATCAACAAGCCTTTGATAAAATCACCAATTATATAAAAAAAGGCGATCTTTTCGAATTGAATTTTTGCAAAGAATTCTATGTTAATGACATAAACGTGGAGTCTATTGCACTTTATGAGATCATGAAAGGTCGAACACAAGCCAATTTTTGTGTTTATGCACAACTAAAAAACCATATAGTGATATGTATAAGCCCAGAAAGATTCATTACTAAAAAGGGCAATACCATATTGAGCCAACCGATTAAAGGAACAAAAAAATCCTCCTCAAACCAAAAAGAAAAACAAGAATTTATACAACAATTGAGAGACAGTCCGAAAGATAGAGCAGAAAATACAATGGCTGTTGATGTTGTTAGAAATGATTTTTCGAAAATTTGTGTACCAGGAACCGTCCATGTGCCAAATTTTTGTGATGTGGTCGATTACGGAAATGTCATACAAATGTTTTCAACCATCGTGGGAGAATTAAAACCGAATATAAGCTTTATAGAAATTTTAAGAGCGGTTTTTCCGATGGCTTCAATGACTGGTGCGCCAAAAATTCGAGCTATGGAGATCATAGAAGAACTTGAATCCAGTAAAAGAGGACTATATAGCGGTACCATTGGCTATATTTTACCAAATGGTGATTTTGATTTCAATGTTGTGATAAGAAGCATTATATACAACAGAAAAAATCGATATTTATCCTTTCATACAGGAGGTGCTATTACAATACAATCCCAAATGGAAGAAGAATATAAAGAGACGGAACTTAAGGCCTCTTCTTTGATTCTGTCCATCCAGGATCTTTTAACGGGAAAGTAATTAATCCTAGAAGGCGTTGAATTATATTTTAGCACATTGACGTTGCAACCAATCTTTTTCTCCACCATCAAGATATGGTAAAAATGCAGTGTACACGCGATCATGGTATTGATTTATCCAAGCGATTTCATTAGAAGTTAAAATGGATAAATCGATTAGATTTTGATCAAAAGGATAAAGCGATACAGTTTCAAATCGAAGAAATGTACCGAAAGTGGTTTCTTGTGATTTCACGGCGAGAATTAGGTTTTCAATGCGAATGCCATAATGACCATCCAAGTAAAAACCAGGTTCATTTGAGGTCAGACTTCCTTCCATTATCGGTGTCACTCCACGCTCGTTCAACCCAGATACAATTCCCTGAGGTGGCTCATGCACATTGAGAAAAAAACCAACTCCGTGTCCTGTTCCATGACCATAGTTTAGACCAGCTTTCCAAAGATGCATTCTTGCTAAAATATCCAGTTGAACACCTTTTGTTCCAACAGGAAATTCGATGGTAGCCAATTGGATATGTCCTTTCAAGACTAGGGTATAGTTCGTTTTTTGTTCGGCAGTAGGCATGCTAAGTGCCCAAGTTCTTGTGATATCTGTGGTACCAAAATGGTACTGTCCACCACTATCGACCAACAAAATTCCTTCATTTTTAATATCTGCACAAGATTCCTCTTCCGGTCTATAATGAATTATGGCTCCGTTTGCTTGATATCCAACGATAGCATTGAAACTTTCACCAAAATACCCCTTGTTCAGGCTTCTGTTATTTATTAAATTTTTGGCTACGTCGGTTTCTTTGACGGTTTCAGATTTCAATTTATTTTCAAGCCAAATTTGAGTCTTAAGAATAGCGACGCCATCGAGAATCATTGCATTTTTTAGATTCGCTATTTCAGTTTCATTTTTTTGTGATTTCAAGATTGTTATCGGTGATGTATCTTGAACCAATTTCTTGTTTTGTACTATGGAATACAAATAGGCATTTATTCTGGCTACATCAATTAATAAACAGGTATCGATAGGAAGATGAGAGAGAAACGCAGGCAAATCTGTATAAGGCATACAAGTTATGCCGTCTCCACACAAAGCTTGGTTTATTTCGTGAGGAATCTTATTTTCATCAATAAACAAATATACTTGACTCAAGGTAACATATGCAAAGGCTAGAAATACAGGATTGCACTCAACATCTGAACCACGCAAATTGAATAACCACGCAATATCATCTAATGCCGTAACGAGGTAACTGTTTGCTTTGTTATTTTCTAATACATTGCGAACCGATTGTACTTTTTCTGGAAAAGACCTGCCTGCATATTTTAGTTCGTGGGTAAAAACAGGAGCAGTGGGCAGTGGGGGTCTATTTTTCCAAATATTGCTTATCAAGTCTATGTTTAGAACATTTTGTCCACTTTTTGACAATTGATCTTTTAATGCGACAATATCACTATGGCTATTCAATGAAAAGTCAATACCAATGTTCTTGAACTTGGTTGAATGGGTACATATATAGTCAATATACTCTGAAATGCCTTGAGATTTTAATTTCATAAGTGTTATTCCTGTATTATCAAGCTCTCGTTCAGCTTGTAGAAAATACCGAACGTCTGTCCACAAAAAGGCATCGTCTAAACCTACAACAACGGTACCAGCCGATCCAGTGAAACCAGAAATCCAAGCTCGAATCTTCCAGTGATCTGGCATGTATTCGCTTAAATGAGGATCGCTACAGCCAACAATAAATACATCAATATTATTAAGTTGCATTTCCCCTCTCAATGCTAGTAGATTTTGTTCAATTGTGTTCATTACCATGTAATTATAAATGTAATATATATATGTTTTAAAAAAATATGAAATAAAAAGGCAAAATAATTTGAACAACCAAACATATTAAATATATTTGCAATACGTTAGGGGTTGTTTATAAGCGCTTTGCGTTTAAATTAAAAAAACAAACAAAATAGAGAAACTAATCTCAAGCAGTCTTCGTTTTTATATAATTAATAGGATTAGAGTTTATGATAAAACAAAATTTAAGTCAGAAAATGTTGTTGAAATTGTCTCCGCAACAGATTCAACTTATGAAATTATTTCAAATCCCAACAGTAAGTTTAGAGCAAAGAATCCAACAAGAGCTCGAAGAGAATCCAGCATTGGAAGAGGGAGAGATGTATGATGACATGTATTCTCAAAGTTCAGAGACGAGTACGGATTCAGATTTAGTAAAAGAAGACTTTGGCAAAGACTCGGAAACCTCAGAAACCTACGAGCTTGACGATTATGTAAATGAATACATGGAGGACGATCCGAATATATACAATTATGGATCCGAACAAAATTCTGAAGATGGGGATAGAACCATTCCCGTTTCTATGGATTTTTCCTTTCACGAGCATTTGGAAAATCAACTGAGTTTACTCAATCTTTCTGAAGATCAAATCATAGTAGCTAAACAAATAATTGGGAGCATCGATGACGACGGTTATCTTAGGAGGGATCCAGACGCCATAACGGATGATTTGTTATTTTCACAAAACTTGATTACATCAACAGAAGAAATATATAGGATTTTACGGCAAATACAAAAATTTGATCCACCAGGGGTCGGCGCAAGAAATCTACAAGAATGTCTGGCATTACAGTTAGAGTATAAGCTTAGTTTTGAAAATAATATCAGCAAAAACGATCCATTAAAAATTGCCTATCGCATTATCAATGAAATGTTTGACGAATTTTCAAAAAAACATTTTGAAAAACTGAAAAAACAGCTGTTGATGGATGAAAAAGATCTAAGAGCTGCGATGGAGGTAATATTAAAACTCAACCCCAAGCCAGCATCTGGATACAGTCGATCTAAAGGAGAGTTTCAGCAATATATAGTGCCAGATTTTATCATTGAGAATAAAAATGGAGAATTAGAGCTATCCTTAAATTCAAAGAATGCACCCGATTTGAAGGTCAGCAATCAATACAAGGAAATGCTCCGCTCTTATAAAAGGAATGCAGACAATGGCAAAATAACGAAAAAAGACAAAGAGACAATCTTATTTATTCGACAAAAAATCGATAGTGCAAAATGGTTTATTGATGCTCTACAGCAGCGTTATGAAACGTTAATGGCAACCATGTATGCCATCATGCAGTTCCAATATGAATATTTTTTGACAGGAGACCCGAAAAATCAAAAACCTATGATTTTGAAAGACATTTCGGATGTCACGGGTTTAGATATTTCCACCATTTCTAGGGTTGCAAACTCAAAATTTGTTCAGACAGAATTTGGAACCATGTTGTTGAAAAATTTCTTTTCAGAATCAATTCAAAATGAAGAAGGAGAAGAGGTTTCTACCAAGGAGATAAAAAATTTATTAACAAATATCGTAAAAGAGGAAAATAAACAAAAACCCCTTTCGGATGATGTATTGAAAGAAATATTAAAAAATAAAGGATTTAACATAGCTAGGCGTACCATAACCAAGTATAGAGAACAACTCAATATACCTGTAGCCCGGCTAAGAAAAGAATTGTAGTTTTTTTATAGTTTTAACGTGTTTCTTAGTTGTCCCAATGGTTTGAAAGCCCATTGGGATTTTTTATTTGGATAATATTTTATCTTTAGGAAATTTTATTTTGTATCCAAATTTGAACTTTTTGGTTTCTGATGGACCTAATTCTATATTCCAAGTGATAATTCCTGTTTCTTGATTTAAAGTGCCCTTACCTTGCTCTTCTATTTCTACTTCGATTTCTTTATCTGTACTAAGTGGTATTTGATCTTTAACCGTGAGAGAAATTTTATCCTTGCGATTATTCCTAACAGTATATTCGTACATCGTTTGTTCCTTTTTATAAATACCAAATAATTTGGTACTGCAATACTCTGAAAGCTTTTCTCTTTTTACCATAGTTTGTTTATCGTTGCCAAGGGTCAAAACGAGTGTATCGGTGGCCAATTGAGGTTGAATATAAGTTTTACCTACAAAATTTCCATCAGAGACAATATTTGCCTCGCCGGGCAATAAATTAAGGCTTTCCCAATCAACGATCTCCGCTGTCAAATATGTTTTCGGATCCATTTTAGGTATAGACAAATGCCTAAACTCGGCCTTAATTAGAGAGGATTTTAAGGTCACCAAATATGGCAATCCATTGGACGGTATATTGTAGGGCAAATCGATGTCAAACTGGGTGTTCAACGTATTTTGTGTAATTTGTATATTGTCGGATACGCCATCTTGATCACGCTGGGCGAGAACTTTTCCCCCGGCTGGATATGCTTTTTGTTCCCCATTTTTCATAGCTTGATATCCAACGCCATCATAAACTGCTCCATATCCCGCAGTATAATATCCTAAAAACCAAGGATTCATGGTTGGGATATTGTTGGTAACATTAGGTGTACCCGAAGAAAGACTTAGTTTAACCTTTTGCCAATCAATTCCTGAGGATTGAGTTAATTTGGCTTTATAAATTATTTGTAGAGGTTTTTCAGAGCCAGATGCTCGCATTTCATAGAAAGGAATCCAGTTTGCAGAATATGTGATATAAGAACACACTAGGGAAACATTGTTTTGAGGTTTTTCTGAAATTACCTGCAATATTATTTGTCCCGATTTTTCATTGTTTTTATTAGAAAGTTGATTGATTTGTGATTGTAGTTTATTTTCAGACTCTACCAATGTTTTTTCTTTCTCTACAAGATCTACGTGAGCTGTTCTCAATTCGGTAGATTTAACTTGATAATAATCCAAAAAACGAATTAAATTTGCTGTTTCGATCCCTGTTTGTGATCCACCAACGCTTTTGTTGGCTTCAAGAGCAGCATTGGTACTTTCAACGATTGATTTTTGTAGGCGAAGGTCTCGAAGTTTATTTTTAACAATCGATATCTCATCGTCTAAAAGTTTTTGTTCAGCGGTTTTAGGTTGGTTAGGGTTTAAAAAATCAACTGAATGTTTCGAACTGAGAACGGTAATAGGATTTTCGCTTCCTATTTGTATCGTATTAATATCTAAGTTATGAGCTATATTTTGAATGATGATCTCTTGAGATCCGCTGGAGAAATTAACGACAGATTTGTGCGTAATTTCGGCTGCATTTTGATAAACTAGAACACTTTCTATCGTAGAATTATATTTTGTTTGCGCTAAAATATTTGTCCAAATAAACCCACAAAAGCATATAGCAATAAAATTTCTCATAAGTTGTAATTTAGAAGTCCTAACGCAAATTAGCTGGGTTTATTATTTTTTTCTGAAATCAATAACAATCAATTACCATAGCAACATGCGGCAGTATGCTTAGCTTTTGAATATCAGATACCATATTTTCTTGGATAATATCCTTAAATGAATGAAATGATTTTAGTTCTTCCTCGTAAACATAATTTGGAAGCGTTTTTTCCTTGTCAGAAAAATTCAATATAACCAAGACTTTTTTATTCTTTAAGGTTCGGCTGTAAATGTAAAGACCGTCGGTTGGAACAAACTGCTTTAAATGACCAAGGTATAAATGTGGGTTATTTTTCCTAAAAAGAGCTAATTTACTGATGAATGTTACAAAATCATTTTCCAACTTGGTACGTCCATTCTCTTCGAATTTGTTAATTGAATCTTCTTTCCATCCACCTTCGAAATCTTGACGTACTTTGCCATCTGGATCGGTAAAACCCTTGTATAATAGCTCTGTACCATAATATAATTGAGGGATTCCTCTAAAAGTCATGAGCCACGTTAAAGCGATTTTTGTTTTTTCAACATTTTCGTTGAGCATGGAGAAAATTCTCCCTAAATCGTGATTATCCAAAAAAATTACTTGCTCATTG
Source organism: Saprospiraceae bacterium (assembly GCA_016718505.1). Lineage (GTDB taxonomy): Bacteria > Bacteroidota > Bacteroidia > Chitinophagales > Saprospiraceae > JADKKF01. The sequence goes on from JADKDE010000001.1 coordinate 435,247, forward strand.
GGTTTTTCATAAAGGTAATCTTGGGCAGTATTCGTATAAAGCCTTGCAGCACCTTCCACCCAACCCTGGGGCTTTTGTAAGGCTTCAACTATAGAAAAATAAGACTGGAAATCAGTAAGGGCGGGCATGTTTGAATCAAAGGGCTTAAGGTTCTTTTTTCCTTGTGAAAACCAAGCCTGTGCGGCAGGTCCATGCACCCAAGTTTCCGAAAACAAGCAAAAGTTGGGATACTCTGTTAAGATCGCTTTGGCCCAATTACCCATAAAAACCTGATCGCAATAAGCATAGGTATCTAATCTATAACCGCTTATTTTGGCATATTCGATCCACCAAATATGATTCTGGATGAAAAAGCGCTCTACGTGTTTGTTTTGTTGATTGATATCAGGCATGTGAAAATCAAACCAGCCATTTTTCATTAAACTTTGGTCATAATTGGAACTATAAGGGTCGTACCACACTTGATCGCGATAATTACTGCGTGTAAATGTTGGCCAATTATGTATCCAACTTTCAGAAGGTAGGTCCAAAATGAAATCATGTTGATCTCCAAAATGATTGTGAACGATATCCATCACCATTTTCATCTTTAGAGATTTCATGGAATCGCACAAAGATTTGAATTGTATATTGTCACCAAGTCTTCTATCGACATTATAGTGGTCGGTTATGGCATATCCGTGATAGGAAGCATAAGGTTGGTCGTTTTCGAAAACGGGGTTTAGCCACAAGGTGGTGACACCTAAGTTTTTAAGGTAGTCTAAGTAATTGACGATTCCTTTTAAATCTCCACCATGTCTAAAAAACATTTTGGTACGATCTATTTCTTTTTGATTCATGGATGGTATAATATCGTTCGAATAGTCTCCATTGGCGAATCTGTCGGGCATAATCAGGTAAATCAGGTCCGATGCATTGACGTAATCTTCTTTTGATCTCATGGATTTTTTGCCTAAAAGTTCAAAAGTATATCGTTTTGTATTTTTGCCGGTTTTTGCTAATATATTAAAAGATCCAATCTTGGCTGTAGGGGCTATTTTTATGGTTACAAATAAGTAATTAGGATTGGTTTCTTTTTCGATTTTTACAATGGAAACGCCTGGATAATTTATTTGAATTTTGCCTTCAGCAATTAGATTGTCATGAATGATGACTTCTACCTGATTATGTTTCATACCAACCCACCAAGAAGATGGGAATAACCGTGGGGTTTTAACAACTATTGGTGCTGCTGTTCTTACTTTATATTGAGAAAGTTGAATTCCCGAGGGCAATAATTGTTGACTTTCGGGTACTGTTTGGCCATAGACTGGTGTATTCAAGGCTATAAAGAAAATCAAACCGAGAAGATATAAAATACTATTTTTCATAATCGGAAAATGTATTATTTTTAAGCAATTGGAAAGCAGAATCTAAATGCGGATAAAGTATAATATCTGAGTCAAAATAGGGGATCGTATCTCTCGTTTTTTCTAAAAGATTATTTAATCCACCCTTGTCAAACAAAACCGCTTTAAAGTACAATGCTTGATTGGCTGCTAGTAATTCTATTCCCAATACTCTAAACGTGTTCAAAACGACTTGATAACACTTGGTTGCCGCGTTTGCACCCATAGAAACATGGTCTTCTTGTCCATTGCAAGAAACGATGGAATCAACACTTGCGGGCGTGCACAATTGTTTGTTTTGACTTACTATGCCAGCAGCAGTATATTGGGCGATCATCAAGCCGGAATTTAAGCCAGCATTCGGTGTCAAAAATGGAGGTAGGTCTCTTTTACCGCTGATGAGATGGAAAATTCTTCGTTCAGATATATTGGCTAATTCAGCTAAAGCTAAAGCTAGAATATCCAGTCCAAGCGCAATCGGTTGTGCGTGGAAATTCCCACCACTTAGGATTTTATCCTCTTGATCAAATACCGTCGGATTGTCAGTTACAGCATTTATTTCTTGATGTATGGTATTGCTAAAAAAGTTAATTAAATCCAAAGAAGCACCATGGACCTGAGGAATACAGCGAAACGAATAAGGATCTTGCACGTATTGACTTGTTTCACCAAAAGATTTAACCCCTCGTAATAAAGATAAGATTCGTTGACTTACATTAATTTGTCCAGACTGTCGGCGCACTTTGTGTAATAAAGGATCGAATGGCTTTATAGAGCAATCAAAAGCCGACAGCGAAAATGCAGAAATGGCATTAGCCCAATCTATAATGCGGAAGGCACTTAATAAATTGAAAACACCGTATGCAGTACAGAATTGTGTTCCATTTAATAGCGCTAGGCCCTCCTTTGACTCCAAATTTGTAGGTGAAATGTTTAATTTTTTGAGTATTTGTGCTGTAGGAAGTTTTTCCCCACCAAACCACACATCACCTTCACCAATGAGCGTGAGTGATAAATGAGCTAGGGGAGCCAAATCTCCTGAAGCACCCAGAGATCCTAAAGTATATATAACAGGGTATATTTCGTGGTTGAAATATTCAATCATCTTTTCTATCAAAGAAAGCCGAACGCCAGAAAACCCCAAACAGAGGTTTTTTATCTTTAAAAGAAAAATAATTTTTACAACCTCTAATGGAACTAAATCCCCCATACCACAAGCATGAGATCTTATTAAATTCAATTGAAGTTCCTCAAGGTTTTCTTCTGAAATTCTAATATCACACAAAGATCCAAAACCCGTATTGATACCGTAAATAGCTGCTGAAGAACTAGAAATGGTCTTTTCAAGATATGCCCGGTTATTTGAAATCTTTTGAGCTACGTCTTTGCTTAGTTTTAATTTTAAATTATTACTGATAATGCTTTGAATATCAGAGATATCCCAATCCTCGTCGGCTAAAACATAATAATCAACCACAAATAATTAATTTTATTAAAACAAAGGTATAAAGGTATTTGAAAGATTTGAAGCGTATAGTCAAAATATCGTTTTTTAATGATTAATTTTGTCAAAAAAAGTGTCGTTTATAAAATACGGATCTGTAGAAGAGTACAAAATAGAATTCGACTACTCAAGCATTCATATTCTAGTTGATTCAAATACTAAAAAGCATTGTTTGCCAAAACTTCCTGCCAGTTTAACAGAACAGGCTAATATAATCATTGTCAAATCTGGTGAAATGCATAAGACCATCGATTCTGCAAAAATGATTTGGGAGAAATTATCAAATAAAAATGCGGATAGAAAAGCTTTGATGATCTGCCTTGGAGGAGGAATGGTGGGTGATTTGGGAGGGTTTTGTGCTGGTACGTATAAACGCGGAATAAAATATATCCAGATTCCCACCACGTTGCTGTCTATGGTTGATTCAAGTATCGGCAATAAAACAGGAATTGATTTGAATGGGATAAAAAATTTGGTCGGACTGTTTTATCCACCTCAAGTAACCATCATAGATCATCGATTTTTAGTGACGCTTTCATCTCGTCAAATATTAAATGGTTATGCAGAAATTATTAAGCACAGTCTGATTGCCAAGGAAGAAACTTTGTTTGACCAGATATTTGAGAAAGACTTGTTAAAATGCGAGCCAGAAAAGTTGATACCACTAAATATCGAAATTAAATCTCAAATCGTCGATCAAGATCCATTAGAACAAAATAGCAGAAAATGGCTGAACTTTGGTCATACAGTAGGTCACGCGATAGAAGCACAGGCTATGCAAAAAGGGATCGATATGCTGCATGGGGAAGCTATCATTATTGGTATGATGATAGAACTGGAGCTATCCACCGCTAAATTGGGATTTCCACAAGATTTAAGAAATAAAATTATAGACTGGATCAAAGATAATTATAGAATCGACGCCGATTGGATAAAGAGCGAAGCTAAAAGGTTATTAAATTTTATGAAAAACGATAAGAAAAATCATGAAAAAAGAACTTTATTTTCGTTATTAAAATCTAAAGGTGATTGTATTGAGAATGTAGAATGTGACGATAAATTAATTCTTCAAACATTACAAAGGCATAGAAAATGGTAAAAAATTCGCATATTTGTAAGAAGTTTACTTAAATAAATTGTAAAACTTATATTATGCAGGGATAGAAATATTGAATTTTGGTTGATAATAATATAATATTAATAGCTCAACAGGGCAACCGGAAGGCTATCAAAGTCATTTACGATGATTTTGCAGGGAAGGCCTTTGTGATATGCCTGAGATATGCAAAGCGCCGAGAAGATGCTGAAGATATGCTTCAAGAGGGTTTTGTCAAAATATTTCACAACATCAAGCAATTTGATTTTAAAGGAAATTTCGAGGGCTGGATGAGAAGAGTCATGGTCCATGCTTGCATTCGATTCCTTGGAAAAATTGAAATTTATAATGATATAGAACAACCAGAATTCACAAATTTAAAGACAAATTCTCCAACGATAATCAGTGAATTGTCCGAAATGGAAATTTTGGCATTGATCGAAAAACTTCCCAATGGATATAAATTAGTATTTAATATGTATGTTTTGGATGGCTACGACCACGCAGAGATTGCAGCAAAATTATCCATAACTGAATCTACATCAAGAAGCCAATTGGTAAAAGCAAGAAGAATGCTACAATCTTTTTTAGGTAAAAACAATTTTGAACCACAACAAGTCTTAAAAATAGTCGAATAGAATGAGAGAGCAAGATAAAAAATTAAAAGAAAAATTTCAGCAATATTCAATTGTTCCACCTGAAACCGTATGGTATAAAATAGAGCAAAGGCTATCCAGTAAGCAACGAGGTCTATTTTTCTTTCAAGAAATTCAGAAAATAAACTTTATTGCATCTATGGTTGGTCTGCTACTGGTTATGTGGCTAAGCTTTGATCAAATATCGAGTGATATGCCAACTCAATCTTTTAATTCAGAAAGTGCCGACAATGCAAAACAAGATAATACGATAACGGATAAAGTTTCTGTCTCTCAGATAGCAAATAGTTCTGGTGATAAATTACTAAAAAAACCAATTCGTAAGGCAGAAAGAATTTTCTTTGAAAAGGATCAAAACATTAACACGAATTTAAGCGATAGAAATGGCGAAAATACAATCACCAATGGTGAATTAATAGAAAAAGGTATTGTAGCTCTTGATCATTTCCCATTGAGTGATTTGATGAAACAAGAAGAGAGTTGGGTTAATACTAAAGAACGGGGTAATGTTTATGTTTCCCCAGAAATATCTATTCTTGGATTGCAAAAAGTTTCAAATCAAGACGCACAATTAAATTTTCCAGCCATTGTAAACAAGAAGATAACCAAGCCCCAAAATCAATATTATTTGGAAGTATTTACAGGAGCAGAATACATATCAAGGAAACTAGAAGCGAAGTCGTCAGAGTACAATGATTTTGCTGTTAATAGAAATGAAACTGAAAAATTTGTTTCCAGCATACAAGGAGGAGTATTAATTGGAGTCAATTTTCCTTCAAAATGGAGTATTGCAGCGGGATTAAATTATTCAAACGAAACGTATCTATTTAATGCAAAACTCAATTCCTCCCGATGGAAGACAGCATTGGTTGCAGTAGATACGTTATTTTCAAATCCACAGAACCCTGAAATTGTCTATAAAAGCATACAATATACAGAAACAGGTGTCTTGAACACCAAAGTTTATAATAGCCTTCATTCGATACAGATGCCTATTAAGATTGGATATAGTTTTTCAATACCCAAAATGAGAATAAATCTATTTGTAGGGCTTAATACTGGTTATTTGTTTTACACAAGAGGGCAGGTTGCTGACTTAAAGGGTTCATCACAAAACATACAGTATGCCCATGAAAATAATCCTTATAAATTGGGGATTAACATGAATGCAACTACGGGGATTAGTTTTGCATATCTTTTGAATAGCAGTTTAGCAATAACAATGGAGCCACAAATTCAGATACCAATTATTGGCTATTCGGAATCAACTTACCCATTGCTTGAGAAGCAAACAAGATATGGATTGAGGCTCGGACTCAGATATGGATTAAGGTAAAAGATAAAATCATAATCATGCATTGTTGCTTTAGCAAACATTTTTTATGTTTTGAAGTTTTCATTTCTTAATCCTAAGTAAATATGATTAAAGCTTTAGAAAACAAATCACTACAATACATTCTTACCGTTGGTTTTTTTATAGTGATGTGTATTCTGGCAATCCTTACAGACGGTACAGGAGGGGATGGCGACAGTGTACATCATTACTTATATTCGAGCTTAGCGTTTAAACACCCAGAAAATTTTTTTAATCATTGGGCGAAGCCAATGTTTGTAATTCTTTCTGCCCCTTTTACACAGTTTGGATTTGTTGGCATGAAGATCTTCAATGCACTTTGTATCAGTGGGTGTATATGGTTGCTTTTCGAGCTTAGTGGTTATTTTGGTATAAGACGAAAATGGATTGCTCCTGTTTTTTTGTGTGCAATGCCTCATATCTTACTATCAACACATTCAGGACTAACAGAACCATTGTTTTCATTCTGGCTTTTGATTTCAATATATTATTACACAACAAATAGACCAGTATTGGCAACTGTCCTTATTTCCTTTTTGCCAATGGTAAGATCAGAGGGGTTAATTATTTTTATTCCTATAATTATTTATTTGCTCAATGTAAGAGAATACAAGTTATTGCCATTGTTGGCAATCGGACATTTGGCAATAGGGATAATAGGCTCGCCAATACATGGGACAATATTTTGGACTGTAACTGAAATTCCTTATATAAAAACGAACATTAATTATGGGAATGGAACTTGGGGTCATTACTTTAGAACATTTCACGAAGTCACGGGTCGTGTTATTTGTTGGCTTGTGCTAATTGGAGTTCTTTATGGGGCTTTTTATCTGTATGATTTTATCAAGTCGAAATTTAGAAATAACATCCAACTCATTTGGTTGATATACGGCTCCTTTGTTTGTTTTTTTATGGCTCATGTTATTTTTTGGACGTTTGGAATGTTTAATTCGTTTGGTTTATATAGGGTGATGGTTTGTGTATTACCATTGGCTGCCCTAATAGCTACTTTTCCAATTGACGCACTAGAAAAATATCTCGAAAGTAAGCGAATAATGTGGTTTGGAAATCTTGTGCTGCCCGCATTGATATTGGTTTTGTCATTTGAATATTATAAAAAATGCAATTTCAAGGAATGTTTAGAAAAATCACCGTTGCAGGTTAAAATTGACGAAATTGCCAATAAATACAAGGATTATTACAAGGATAAAGGATATACATTTTATTGGGATGCCGTGTATCCCAATATGGCTTTTGATGTAGATAGATTTGATTTGGAAAAATATCGATCAGGAGAAAAAATTCACTCAATGCCTATTCCTGTAAAAGCTGTTTATTTGTGGGATGATTGGTTTAGTCCAGTTGAAGTTGGAAATACCCTTGAAAAGATGAAAGCAGATAAAATATTTGAAGAGAAAGACGTATTTTCGGAATTTGATTTTAACGGGGGTAGGACAAGGTATTTTTATTTATTCGAGACAATCCTTGACCAATCAGCCTCAAAAGATACCATCCTCAAACTAGACCTTCTGCAAGGATATAACACAACCAACACTAAAGAGTATATGACCCAAGACTTAAAAGCGGGAAAGATATTCAACAAAACCAATGAATATTCTGAAAATTTAAAATATGGATTTATTGCTGGAAACCAAGATTTTGTAAAAGTTGCCATTAAATCAAATATTTATTCAGAAGAAATTCCAGAGGAAACTTGGAAAAAATCAAGCTTTGTAATAGTGTCGGAAGATAAAAATGGTAAGACAATTGAATGGAAGGGAATTTCAATAGAAAACCAAACGAAGCTTAAGGAGTGGACAGAAGTGAATTCTGTTGCCAATATTAAGATAAATAAACAGGAGGCAAACCGAATAACTTGTTATATTTGGTCACCTACATCACACTATATATTGGCAGATAGCCTAACAATAAAGGTAGGAAAATAATAATAATGGTGTTTAATAGTTGGTTAAAAGGGACGTTGAACAGTCGATTGGTTGTTGTGATTAAACGCTATAATCTTGATTTATTATTGGCATTCGCTGTACTTTTTTTCTATTACAATCTATATCAGTATTTAAACCTTGGTCCATGCTCAGTCCATACTTGGCGTCAAGCCGATAGTGCTTCTTTTGCACTGTCTTATTATAATCAAGAGTCTATTTTTCTTCTCAAGCCACAAATTTTAAATCAAGAGAGTATTGATGGAAAAGCAGTAAGTGAGTTTCCAATTATATACTATTTCGTCTCATTGTTGTTCAAGATATTCGGACCGCAAGATGGTATTTTTAGATTGTTTTCATTTGGTTTATTTTGTATCGGTTTGATTTATTTTAAGAAAACCATATTGTTATGGACCAGTGATTATCTTTTGTCAAGTTTGTTTGCGATAGTCCCTCTTTTGAGTCCATTGCTGGTATTTTATAGTTTTGGATTCATCCCCAACACATCGGCTTTGGCCGTAAGCTTGATTGCTGGTTATTATTCAATGAGCTATTTGCAGCACAAAAAAGAGAAGGATTTATTTTGGGGACTTGCATTTTGGACATTAGCAGGTTTGATAAAAATAACAACATTGATAGGCTTTTTACCTTTTTATTTTTTTTGGTTTTGGGAAGCAACCAAGGAAAACTCATCAAGTAGATTTTTCAATAAGCCAAGACTTATGTTAGTTTACATGAGCATGGTTGTTATTATAAGTTTATGTTGGGTAATATTCGCTAAAAATTATAATCGAATAAACAACTCATCATTTTTTTTGATGGATATAAAGCCTTATTGGAGGACTCCCCAAAATGAAATTGATTATATTTGGTACCGGTTTGAAACAGAATGGGTACACGTAGTTTTTCATCCTTTAATGTTCAAGTTTTATTATGGATTAATCGCCTTGGTCGTTTTGTTTTCATATAAAATAAGCGCTTATGCTAGATTTTATTTTATAGTACTTTTAATATTAACTGGCCTTGTAATAATCTTGTGGTTTAATCAAATTATAGTTCATGACTATTATATCATAGATTGGTTTCCATTTTTTTTCTTCGTATTGTTGGCTGCAGCCTCTATTATCAGCAAATTAAAACTGAATAAGTTCGCATATGTACTTTTATTGTATGTAATGGTAATAAACGTTCACCACGCCAAAAAAGTCATACTTGACAGGTATGACATTAATCATCCGGATAGGGCGTATCTTAATCAGTCATTTTACAAAAAGCAGGAACTGCAAAAGTACATGAATGAAATTGGGCTGACCAGAGAGAAAAAGGTCATTTCAATTCCAGATAAAAGCCCGAATATTACACTCTATTTTTTGAATAGAAAAGGCTGGACGAACATAAATATAGGGGAATCAAATATTGGTACCAATATTGTTAAATTAAAAAATTTAGGTGCCGAATATTTGGTTATAAGTAATCAATCCGTAATGACGGACATTTCTTTAAAACCACTTTTGATCAATAAGATTGGCGAATTCGACGGATCGATTAGTTTTTACAAACTTTAAATCCTAATCAAAGCGCCTTTTGATAAACCAACCGTTATCGGTAAAAGCAAATCCCAAATTGAGCTTGATATAATTTTCAGTCAAGTTGTTATATCCTGTCAATTTACCAAATTCACAACCGATATTCAAAAAGGATAATTCTCGAGCTACAATAAGTGGAATACCGAATCCAACGGTAATCCCCTGTGTCTGCAGTTGCTGGTTGAGAATCACTCTAGGATCCTTCTGATATACATATCCTAGTCGATAAGAAACCTTGCTGAAAAACTTATTAAACGCCAAGATGTTCGGGGTAAACTCACCACCTACGCTAAAGCTGTATCCATTGCGTAGGGATTCTGATTTGTTGGGGTTTGTGTATTTGCTCCAAGCATTGTATGAAAAATCAGAACCGACCTTAAATTTATTTCCTGATCGGTACATAAAACCAATACCGAATGCCTCTGGAAGATTGCCCGTGGTAGATTGATCTTGCACCAATAGCGCGGTATCGGTAATCCCAAGGTAATTGTGAATTCGATAAAAGGCAGTATCGGCGGTGATTTTGGTTGGATTTTTGCCATTGCCATAGACGCCAATGGTCAGTACTTTCTCTTGATTTCTTATATCCGAGTCCTTTGTTCTTCTCAGATACCAATCGTACTGAGCACCAATATTGTAATAAAAAGATTTAATCCGAATATCATTCTGGAAAAAGTCTTGGTAGGCATAGACACCAGATGTAATAGCGATATTTCTTTCAAAATTCATTTTCCCAAAAATTAAACCCAAATTGGCTCCAAAGGAAAAATCTTTGATTTTAATTCCATTTCCCCACATAAATTTATAGGAACCACCACTGCATTGAAAAGTTTTTTCGAAAGGTAAATTATTCACAACCTCTGTGGTAACAATTTTATAACCCAATTTAGTATAGGGGAGAAGGCTGAAGTGCATACCCCACTTAAGCTTGTACGGCTTTTTGGCTAAAACTTCGTTGATGGGATTAAAAATGGCTAAACCAATAGATAACTGTCGAAGATTACCACTCCAAGCATCTTTTTTCTGATTACCTTCGGTTAATTGACTATATCGAGCATTGAATCCAGATTCAAAAATTGTTGTTTTCAAATCGCCTAAGCTGGCAGGATTTACCAAATTAAGCATGTTGGGGTCATGAAAGGAAGCACTTAGGTTCCCCATCGAATTGATAGAAATGGTATTTTGATCTAAAAAATCCCCCAATCCGAACCTTGAAAAAGGAGAATAATCAGTACTCAATTCTTGATTATAACCCAATACTGGCAATAAAAGAAGGAGATATGTAGATAACAAATTGAATTTCATGAATGAAATATGAATGTTTATTTATTTAAATTAAAACAATGGACAAGTCCATCTAATACGAGATTGGGTGCAAAAATACAATTTTCAACCCTATTAATGAAATAAACTGCATCCCCACCAGTTAAGAAGACCGAGGAAGGTTGGTCAAAGTGTCTAATATATCCTTTTATTTCGTTTAATAAACCGCTCATTGCTCCTGCGACAAGTGCTGTTTGTGTATCACTTCCTATCATCTTCCAGTCCGCTATAGGCTCAACTAAGGGTAATTTGGAAGTAAACTCATGCATTGCTCTTAACCTCATTCGCAATCCAGGAGCAATATTGCCCCCATAATAATTCAAAGACGAATCCAAATAATCAAAGGTTGCACAGGTACCTAAGTCTATGATTAAGCCGCCATTGATTAGGTTTTCTTTTTGTGAAATGGCACTGAGAACGGCTTTTCTATCTTGTCCGAGTGTAAGGGGACTTTTATATAAATTTTTGAAGCCTAACTTTTGAAATTCGTTTATATTTTTAAAATTGCTAGCATAAAGTAATGAAAGGATCTCTTCGTCGAGCGTTTTTGTGTGACAAAATATACCATCAGATGGATTATTTTCCTTTAAAAAAATATCTAAAGCACCATCATCATATGGAATAAATCCATACTTTGGGGACTTGGCATGATTATAAATTCCATATTTTATACGAGTATTGCCAAAATCTAATGCACACAAAATTGCCATATTATATTAGAACTTATAGGCAGCTCTAAGACCGAAATTTCGAGGAGCATCCATCAAACCAGGTCTGATGGAATATTCTAAATTAAATAAATTTTTAACATACAGGGTGAGATCTATATTGGATTTAAATTGATAACCCAGTCTAAAATCAATCACTGTGATAGAACGGTTATGTTCTTGTCTATATTTTTGTAAACCTGAAACAAATATTTCAAATACCTTGTCTATTGCCTCCATTGGACTATATATCGAGCCTAAACATCCTATGACCCAACGATTATATCCTACTTCAATGTCAAATTTTGTATTGTTGCGAAATCTATATTTCAAAACATTGTAATCTGCAGAAGATCCATTGTCAATGGCTGCAGTAAATTCTTTAAATTGAGGGTTTATATGGGTAAATGAAAAAAACTGTTTTATTTCAAGTTTATTAAAATTCATTTTTCCCATAATAGAAAAATCTATACCACTAATTTTAGTGTCCCCAATATTTATAGATTGAAAGCCAGTCACCAGATCCACAAAGGTAAACTCCATCATATTTTGGTACTCGGAATAAAAATAAGCGAAGTCCACCATGCCACTCCAGGAAGCGATTTTCATTCCCTGTTTTATTCCTATTTCTGTCGAATATCCAGTCTCAGATTGCAATTTGCCATTTGGGCTGATGCTCGTAGCTCCGAAATTTGTCTTAACAAACTTCTCGGCTATCGTCGGGTATCTATAACCCTGGCCCCAAGAAGCCCTTAAAAAGGTATAAGGCATCAATTTATAATTGAGCCCAAATCTATATACGGGTTTTGATTCGGAAGTTTTACCGTGAGGGATGGTATCATTACCGACGATTTCAGGCGATTTTTGCAGATTATGCTCCCATCGGACTCCGGCCGTGAGGATTAATTTTTCAAAAAACTTTTGCTCATATTGGGCATAAATCCCAGTATTGGAGGAGGTATAAACCGCATCTCCGTATATTTTTGCGTCCACAGAAGTTGCTGTATATACTATACCAGCACTAAGGGAGGCTTTTTTATCTCTAAGGTGCTTTACATATTGATACTCCGTATAAAATAAATTGGACTTATTCGAACGATTGGCATTATTGTCATTATTAACAAAAAATAATCTCGACATAAATTTATGCTGCCCGTTGCTTTTGTCAAAATAGGTCAAAGAAGGATCGACAAAAAAGCGAAGCTTTTTGGATGAACTGATGGTGTTTGGCGCTGACGAATATTTCCCAGTAGTTTCATTTTTCCAGAAAAAAAACTCTGAGCTTTCTCCTGTATTAAGCGTAAAATTGATGTTGGCCGATAAATTATCTTTAATCCGATATCTTGAGCCCAAGGTTAATCTAAATTGTCTAAGGAAAGTACTATCATTAAAGCTTTTGTTATCAAAATAAGCTAAAGAACCAAGTACATCAAATTTGTTTATTTTTCTTTTATGGTTTAAGATAATATTGGCTTCATAGGGGGTATAATTGAGTGGGTCGTAGTTTTTGTCTTTGGGTTTATCAAAAAGAGTGCTTTGGATGACCAAGTTGGACTCAGGCGTCTCAGAAGGATAGCTAGTCAGTACATTTACGACACCATTAAGAGCCGAACTCCCATACAGAGTAGAAGCAGCCCCTTTCAAGATTTCTATTTGGGCAATATTTTCGATGGGTATATCAGCCCAATTGGGTGTGCCAGCATCAGATTGTAGTGCTGGGATGCCATCTATCAGCAATAAAACACGAGATCCTGCACCATAGGAAAATCCAGAGCCACCACGTATGTTAGCTTGGCCATCGATCATGGTGACACCAGGAACACGTTCTAAGGCGTCGTCAAGAGCTTTTGCGTTGATGGTCGCTAGGGTTTGTGGTTTCACGATTTCTAAAGAACTTACCACTTCATTCAGGGCTTTTTCATACTTTGAAGAAGAAATGGTTACGGTACTTAAAAATGTATTATTTGGATTTAGATAATAAATTTTATTTGTGAATGCCTCTTTTTCATCCAATTGCATCGTTTCATATCCAAGAGAAGTAATGTTAATTTTTAAAGGAAAAATTACTCCAGAAATCAATGTCTGACCTTGTGTATCCGTTTCGAAATAAAGAGAATCGTTGACCTGGACAACGCCCCCAACGATAGGAGAATTATTGGTTTTGTCTAGGCATTGAACTTGGAATGATTGACAGAAAAGGGGCAATATGGCCTCGAAGACTATAACAATCAGAAATATAAGTTTTTTCAACATAGTTTTCGGTTTTTAAATCAATTGTAAAAATCAAATATCATCGAGCTGAAATTATTTAATAAAAATCAATATTGTAAAGTTCTTTCCACAATGGTTCCATCGGACATTTTAATGATCTCATTGCTCATTTTGGCAAGTTCTTGGTTGTGTGTTACAATTACCAAGGATTGTCCAAAGTCATCTCTCAATTTCAAGAATAATTCATGCAATGCGGTAGAAGATTCGGTATCGAGATTTCCACTTGGTTCATCAGCAAAAATGATAATGGGATCGTTAATCAAAGCTCTTGCCACAGCTACGCGTTGTTGTTCGCCCCCACTCAGTTGGGATGGCTTATTGGTCAGTCGATGAGAGAGGTCGAGGTAGCCAAGTATCTCCCTAGCCTTTTTTTCGCCAGCTTTAATATCGTTTTGACCGATGAGGTAGGGGAGCAAAACATTCTCTAATGCATTAAATTCTGGCAAAAGATGATGAAACTGAAAAATAAACCCCATGTTTTTATTTCTAAACTCTGATAATTCGCGCTCGCTTAGCAAAGTTAGATTTTGGTTATTAAAAAAAACATCCCCTTGGTCTGGCTTGTCAAGTGTTCCTAAGATGTGTAATAATGTGGATTTACCAGCGCCAGATTTGCCAATGATAGAGACAATTTGTTGCTTGCCAATGGTCAAATCTATACCTTTTAAAACGGCAGTATCGGCGTGACTTTTAAATATGTTAGATGCAACAAGCATTTTCTCTTTATAAGTTATTGAGTGTCGAAGATAATAAAGCTTTGTAAATTTTTATGCCAATTGGAAATATCGGAATACAAAAAGGGAAAATACTAGCCAGAGAGTGAGCGAATGTAACCAAGAAAAATATTAATTGGAGGAATAAAAATTTATAAATGTATTTTTGTATAAAATTAAAAAAATGAATGCATACGGCAGGGTTTTGGTCGTTGGTATTCCAATATTGATCGTAGGGGCCATTATTTATTATTTCAACGAACTCGTAAGCTATCTTTTAATGGCTTGGGTTATATCGATGGTGGGCCGCCCTATTAATGATTTTCTTTTGGATAAAGCCAAGCTATCTAAAATCAAGATTGGAACCAGTATCTCTGCCTTTTTGACGCTTGCCATATTTGGGTTCATGATTTATTTACTGATAATACTTTTTTTGCCCGTGTTGGTAGAACAGGCACATTTTTTATCAAAAGTCGATTATCAAACTTTAGCCAAATCTCTAGAAACGCCACTACAACAGTTTAATAACTTATTAAAATCATGGGGGATTGAAGGCCTTTCAGATAGTTCAACTCAATTAAAACTGCTGTTTCAACGATATTTTCTACCCGATAAGCTAGGAAATTTATTCGAACAAGTTATACCCATGGCGGGGCACTTTCTTTTCGGCGTTTTTTCAGTAATCTTTATGTCGTTTTTCTTTTTAAAAGAACATGGGTTATTCGTTGATTTTTTAGAAAATTTCGTGCCACAACGATTCGAATCAAAAGTAAGAAATACAGTCGATGAATCGAGTAGATTATTGATCAGGTATTTTAGCGGGATATTAATACAGGTAACTCTAGTTAGTTTATTGACCTATATCGGCATGTTGATATTGGGGATTAATAATGCGCTTATCATAGGGGTTTTAGCGGGTTTGTTCAATGTTATTCCATACCTGGGTCCACTCATTTCTGCGTCTGTAGCTGTTTTTATTACATTGTCATCCTATATTGGATTGGATTTTTATACAGAAATGTGGCCTTTGCTTCTCAATATTTTGATAGCTTTTGCGATTGTAAAAATAATCGATGATTTTATTATTCAACCGTTTGTCTTTTCTAATCGAATAATGGCACATCCACTTGAAATTTTTATCATCATCATGATAGGTGCGAGGATTTCTGGGGTTTCAGGCATGATTTTGGCATTGCCAACTTATACTGTATTTAGAGTCTTTGCAAAAGTCTTTTTAAGTGAGTTTGAAATTATTCAAAGAATCGTAGGCGGTATCAAAGCCAATCATTCGGCCGAACAAATAAATGCCGATATATTAAAGGATTAAGAAAATACATCGTTATAATAAATTTCAGTATATTCGTTAAATAATTAATGTTTAATCAAAATCACATTCATAATGAAAAAATTTATTAACCAAATCGGTTGCTTTTTGTCTGTTGGTCTTTTGACAATGGCGATAATCCAAAATCCATTGCTAGCGCAAAAGAAGTCTCCAGGAAAACCAAACGATTATAGAAAAACTAAGCCTGTGCCACCACCACCGCCACCACCCCCACCACCAATTGCAGTTGAAAACAACAATTTAAAAAAGACTGCTGAAGCAGAAGGAATAACTGAATACGTACTTCCAAATGGGTTGAAAGTATTATTATTTCCAGATCAGTCTAAGCAGACTATTACCGTGAATATAACCTATTTAGTAGGATCTCGAAATGAAAATTATGGAGAGACGGGAATGGCTCACTTGCTGGAGCATCTTGTGTTCAAGGGTACACCCAAGCACCCCAATATTCCAGCAGAATTAACCTCCCATGGTGCCAGACCGAATGGTACGACTTGGCTAGATAGAACCAATTATTTTGAAACATTCGCCGCTACTGACGAAAATCTGAAGTGGGCTTTGGATCTAGAATCCGACAGAATGGTGAACTCATTTATCGCTAAGAAAGATTTGGATAGTGAGATGACAGTTGTTAGAAACGAATTCGAATCGGGTGAAAATAACCCTTCGAGAATTTTGAATGAAAGGATTGTTTCCACAGCCTATTTGTGGCATAATTATGGTAAATCAACCATAGGCGCCAGATCAGATATAGAAAATGTTCCTATCGATAAACTTCAAGCTTTTTATAGAAAATATTATCAGCCAGACAATGCAGTATTATTGGTTGGAGGTAAAATAGATCCAGCAAAAACCCTGACTCTTATCACCGAATATTTTGGCAAGATTCCTCGTCCAGCTAGAGTTTTGGATAAAACATATACCAGCGAACCCACACAAGATGGTGAAAGAAATGTAATCTTAAAAAGATCAGGTGATATCCAAGTCGTGGCTTGTGCTTATCATATCCCACCTGGGTCACACCCTGATTATGCAGCCATAGAAGTATTGATAGAAATGCTTACTGCTGAACCAAGTGGAGCATTATACAAAGCACTAATTGAAAACAAAAAAGCAAGCCAACAATATGGATATTCCTATGCATTGAAAGAACCAGGTATTGCTTTTTTTAATGCTGATGTTCCGAAAGAAAAAAGTTTGGAAGAAGCAAAAAAAACCATGCTTGATTTGTTTGATAATTTAAAAAATGTTACTCCAACTAAAGAAGAGGTGGAAAGGGCAAAGAATAAATTGCTTAAAGACTTCGATCTTACCTACAGAAATACAGAACGGGTTGGTGTAGGAATTAGTGAATACATAGCTACAGGGGATTGGCGTTTGGCTTATATTTTCAGAGACTGGT
Source organism: Saprospiraceae bacterium (assembly GCA_016718505.1). Lineage (GTDB taxonomy): Bacteria > Bacteroidota > Bacteroidia > Chitinophagales > Saprospiraceae > JADKKF01. Next base: position 452,538 of record JADKDE010000001.1, read on the forward strand.
TGAGAAAAGTGAGCGTGGATGATATAGTTAGAGTTCAGAAAGCGTATTTTAAGCCATCTAATAGAACCGTTGGTATCTTTATACCAGAGCAAAATCCAGATAGAGCCGAAATACCACAAGCACCAGATGTTGAAAGTTTAGTTAAGGACTACAAAGGAGATCCACTCGTTGCCGAAGGAGAAGCCTTCGATCCATCCCCAACAAACATCGAGAGCAGAACTACTAGAAATCAAGCTGCGAATGGGATGAAATATGCATTTTTGACAAAGAAAACAAAAGGGAACGTTGTTTCAGCTAGTATTACTTTGAGATTTGGTGATGAGAATTCACTTCAAAATAGAGGCGCTACCCCAGATTTCGTAGGGGGACTATTGGAGCGTGGAACCACTAAAATGAGTCGTCAGCAGATCAAAGATGAATTTGATAGATTGAAGGCTAGAGTGAGTATTTATGGTGGAGCAAGTAGTGCTAGCGCAAATATTGAAACTACAAGAGAAAATCTTCCTGCGGTGATGAAACTAGTAGCAGATGTGTTCAAGAATCCTATATTCCCAGAAAAGGATTTGGAAGAATTGAAAGCGGAATATATTGCGAATTCTGAACAACAAAAATCAGATCCTCAAGCTTTGGCAAGTATGAATTTTTCTAAAAGTATGAATCAGTGGCCGAAAGGCGACCCTCGATATGTACCTGACTTTGATGAAGAGATTGCCAATTATAAAGCCGTTAAAATAGAGGATGTAAGAGCATTTTATAGAGATTTTTATGGAGCCAATAATGCAACGGCTTCTGTTGTAGGTGATTTTGACGAAAAAGAGTTGAGAGCTATATTGGATCAAGAATTTGGAAACTGGAGGAGCAGCAAAACATTTACACGATTGGCCAACCCATATAAGCCCAACAAAGTTCTAAACGAAAACATAAAAACTCCAGATAAAGCCAATGCAATGTTTTTAGCTGGGATGACGATGCCACTAAAAGATACAGATCCAGATTATCCATCTTTAATCATGGGTAATTATATGCTAGGAGGTGGATTCCTTAACAGTCGATTGGCTGTTAGAATAAGACAGAAAGAAGGACTATCATATGGTGTAGGATCTATGTTAAATGCTAGCGCATTGGATCAGAATGGAACATTTACGGGATATGCTATCTATGCTCCAGAGAATGTTGGAAAACTTGAGCAAGCTTTCAAAGAAGAAATAGAACGAGTTTTGAAAGATGGCTTTACGAAAGATGAATTGGACGCGGCTCGCAATGGATATTTACAGTCAAGGCAAGTCGGACGCGCTCAAGATAGATCACTGGCTGGCACATTGAATAATTATTTGTTTTATCAGCGAGACATGAAATGGGATGAAGCCTTTGAAAATCAATTAAAAGCGGTAACGCCAGAGTCAATCAAGGCAGCATTTAACAAATACGTTGATTTAAAGAAAATGACAATAATCAAAGCTGGGGATTTTGACAAAATCAAAAAACCATAGACAGAATAACTTGTACGATTATTAAAAATAAAGAAGGGAGGATTATTAAATCTTCCCTTTTTCTTTGCTATAATTTAAGTATATTTGGATTATAATAAATACTAGGTAATACCGATAAAATATAATAAAGGATCGATTTCAAGTTGGGGAAAATGCGAAAGGGATAGTAGAGGTACTCAATGTGGTTAGGTCTTAGAAAAAGACCTAACGGAACGAAGTGAACCCTCGAATAGCCCGACCGAAGTGAAGCGGAGGATTCGCCCAAGTATTAAAAACTAAAAAAGGTGCATTTGGACAATGTATGATTACTTCAAGCAGGTTTGTTGCGAATTGGTAGAACTCACAGAAATGATAAGTGAGGAAGACTATTCTATGGTCAGAAAGGAACTTCAAGGGGCGAGTGTGGGTCAGCATTATAGGCATGTAATAGAAATGCTGGAATGTTTGGAGCGGGGCTATGATTTGGGCGAGATAAATTATGACAAAAGGCCTAGAAATAGGGCGATGGAGGAAAAGCCAGAGCTGGCCAGAAAAATTATCGAACTGTTATCAACTCAACTGACAAAAAGCGACAAGGACTTGGTCTTGAAATATGAAATGAATGGGTTAGAAATCTCAATACAAACCACGTTTTTTAGAGAGCTTATTTACAATATTGATCATTGTATTCATCATCAGGCGATCATCAAACATGTAGTATTGGAGGCATTAAAAATTAAATTGCCATCTGATTTTGGAATTGCTTATTCAACCAAAATTTATAAAGAAAAATGTGTACCGTCAGTTTCTGCATAAATCAAGGTGAAGTTATTTTTACATCAAATCGGGATGAAAGAACGATAAGACCAGCCTCTACGATGCCGATGGTTGAAAATGTGGGTAGTAAAAATATCATATACCCGAAGGATCCACAAAGTGGAGGAACATGGATTGGTTGTGACGATTGGGGTAATTGTATCATTTTGTTGAATGGTGGATTCGAAATGCATCAGCTAAAGGAAAAATACCGAATGAGCCGTGGAATTATCGTTAAAGAGAGCATAGGAAGCAATGATCCTTTAAAATATATCAAAGAGGTAGAACTATCTGATATCGAACCATTTCAAGTGATTCTATATGGCAATGGTCGATTGGATAGAATGGTTTGGGATGGTAGTGAAAAGCATTTTTTCGATTTGGACATTGAGAAAACGCATATATTTTCATCAGTAACGCTTTATGATGAAAAAATGAGATCAGATCGCGAAATGTGGTGGGAGGATTTTCTTAAGTCACATGAAATAAATGGCGAGAATATCTTTAAATTTCACTCAACCTACAAATCTGAGGATCGGAATTCTGGCTTGGTAATCAATCGCGAAAACAAAGTGAAGACTTATAGTGTCAGCCAAATAATCCTTAACAATAATCAAGGAAAATTTAAGCACCTTGATATGCAAACAAATGAGTCAAAGACAATTAAGTTTACCATAGCAGATGTTGAAAGGATTTAGGTATTTTATCCATCGATGGGTCCACTGGGAGTATTGGCCAGATTGGCTAGTATTTGTGCCAATAGTGCCGTATTATTTATATCTGTCAGCTAAGGCAAGGTCTTTATTTTTTTTTAGCTCATCGAATCCAACGATGGAATATGGAGGGATGGCTGGCGAATCAAAAATGGATGTTTATGACTTAATCCCGAGTGAATACTTACCTAAAACTATTTTGTGCAAGAAAGATGAAAGTTTATCAAAAATTAAAGCATTTTTGATTGAAGAAAAAATCAACTACCCGATTTTTGTGAAACCAGACAAAGGGGGAAAAGGAATGGGTGTCGAGATAATAAATAAGTGGGAAGAACTAGAAAAATATGCCCAAGAAATGCCTCTAGATATAATTTGTCAAGAGAAAATTGATTTTCCTAACGAAGTGGGGATATTTTATATAAAATACCCCGATGCTGAGCACGGTTTTATAAGTGGAATGGTTGGAAAAAAAGCTGTAAAGGTGGTAGGAGATGGGAAAAGCACCCTCGAAGAATTAATTATAAACAATCCGAGGTTTTATTTTCAGAAGGAGTATTTATTCAAAAAATTTAATCATTTATTAGAGAATGTAATTCCACGGACTGAAGAAGTCATGCTTTCAACAATAGGCAACCATGCAAGAGGTTCAGAATTTGTCGATTTGACAACCATGGTCGATGAAAAACTTGAGCGGCAAATTGACTCAATTTCAAACAAAATCCCCCAATTTTATTTTGGCAGATATGATATAAAATACAATAGCTTGGCAGAATTAGCAGAGGGAAAAAATTTCAAAATTATCGAGCTGAACGGAGCAGGAAGTGCTCCAACGCATATTTATGACCCCAATTTTGGCCTTTTTACTGCATGGAAAGTATTGACAAGGCACTGGAAATATTTATACGATATCTCAGTTATGAATCAACAGAGGGGTATTGGGTTTATGAGTTTTAGAGATGGGATGAAAATGATTAAAATAAACAATGAAGTCATACAACAATTGGTTGATTATCAGCGAAAATCTTTGACCAGTGAATGACTATTCTAAACAAATGTATCCTGGAATTCTTGGATTGTTTATATCATTTCTAGGAACATTGCCTTTGGGGGTGCTTAATGTTTTTGGTGCTTATTTGTATCAAAAACTTGGACTTGAATATTTAATTTCTTTTGGAATGGGTATTGTAGTGATTGAAGTAATAGTATTGCTATTGATTATTTATTTATTAAATTGGATACGCAATCAAACTCAATGGATATCAATATTGACAAATCTGTCGAATTTGGCGTTTATTTTGATTGGAGTGGGCTTAATAATGAAAGACCAAGATGTAGCACCCATTCACAACGAAAATTTAAGCATGTTTGCCGCCTTCGGATTGGGCATGTTTGGAAATGCAATCAATCCTATACAAGTGGGATTTTGGATACCGTGGACCTTTAAAATTTTATACTCCAAAAACGAGACTGAAAGGAGAGAAAAAGGAAGAATATTTTGGTGGATTCTTGGGGCGAGTGTGGGGACAATGCTGGGTTTGATCGTTTTTGCAGTATTAATGGCAGCATTTCACGAGAAATTTGTTGCCAAGCTAGCCAATATAGATGATATCATAGGAGGAGTGTTCGTTTTGTATGGCCTATTTCAAATCACTTTATCTCAAATAAAAAAGGGCCGCCCTAAAGACAGCCCTTTGTAGTATATATCTAAATTAATTTTATTTAATTATAGAAATTTTCTTTGTAGTTTCTCCAGATTCTGATTTGGTGCGCAATAAATAGAAACCAGCGGCTACGGTTGGCTTCCAAACCAAAGTGTGCTTTCCAGCGGCAAATGGTGTGTTATTAGCAATATTTTCAACTACTTTACCAGTTAAGTCGATGATATCTACAGAGATATTTTCTTGCTTATTGGGTGAAATTTCAATATTCAATTCGGTTGAAATTGGATTCGGATACAAATTAATTTTACCATCAAAAGCAACAGGGTCACCAGTTGAAGTTATTCCTAAAAACCTAAGATTGTCAAGCCAAAGATAGTTACCATAATCTGAAACACCTGTTATGGAGAAGAGTATTTCAGAGTCCGCTGCAAATGTTGGTAGATTTATCGTATCTGTAGCCCATTGATTAGAAGTCGGGATGAATGCGGGTTCTTGAGGAGCAGCTGTTTCAAGCTCTGCTCCAGTTTTTTCGACGATTGTAGTCCAAGTTGAACCGCAGTTAGTTGAATATTCAAAACGAAGTCTGTCATCTGGAGGAGTTGGAGTCGATGCGTCAGTATATTTAGCATGAGCTCTATCATAAACAAGTTTCAAGTTCGTAGCATTAATTTTTAACTTTGGCAAGAACAATCGACCAATTTGGCCATAAGTATTTGTACTCCATCCATAATAATTAATACCTAAAGCTTGGTCACTTGTGCCATAGGCTCCAAGTTCGTTTGGACCAAAACCTACATCAGCTGAACTGAACACTCTGAAAGCACTGTTGTAAGTCGAAGAATTTACATAATTAGCGGGTAATCCTGGGGTAGAAAAATTTTCAAAATTTTGTTCTAACCCAGCAACAGATACTACTGCTCTTGGTGCCGTAATGACACTATTCGATGTAATAAAATTATTCAAACTATATAAATCCCTTGGTGCACCATTTATATCTGATAATTTGTATGTAATAACCGATTTACCATCAACTAATTGCACATTATTAAATTCTGCAATAATGGTATCATTTGTATTTAGAGTCCTATTATAAGGAATGCTACCGCCCAAAGTACCGTTTACAAAGTATTCAACCTTAAAATTATTAATTGGCAATGTTCCGTGGTTTTTTACAAACAATTTAAAACTAACATCATAGTCACAAAGTCCAGTATTTGTAACAAATGATTTGGTGGTTATACCAAGATCTGGTAAACTGATATCTGTTGGTCTTGGAGCAGATACTTCAGCGTTATACACAAATTTGGTATCCCAGTTTTGTAGATAAGCAATTACCTCTAACTGGCGAGGATCGGCGATATAGCTGGGAACATAAGATCTAAATGCCATTACAATAGAATCACCTGCAGCGATGGAAGTATAAGGAGTTCCTGTTTTATTTGTTAAAAATTTTCTCAATACGTGATTGAAAATTCTTTCGCCGTTAGATCCAGGAGCAACAGCATAAGTTATTACCTTTTCATTAAGTGCGACAAACGTTCTTAAATCACCAGTTATCGTATTTGCACTAACATTTTTATATTTCACGTTGATTGTGATAGAATCTCCATTTGTATCAACTTGGTGATCCATGGTAATTGCTATCGGTGAGGTAGCGGGCAAAGTGCCTAGAACGGCTTCTGTTACCTCTTCTGGTGAATAAACAGAAAGTCCATCAAGGATAACTCTAGGAACTCTATCAATTAAAGAATTGCCGTCTCCATCAACATATACGGAATCCGCATAATAATCCAAAACAGCTTTGTAATCATTATGCATAGGGTCATAACCAGGATATGAAACTTGGATTTTAGAAACAACAACTTTGTTGGAATAAGTATTTAGTCTTGAGTCAAAAGCAGGATTTAAAGCAGCACAAGGCCCGCAACTAGCATTTGTCCACTCTTGGACCAAAGATTTTCTAGGTGCCTGAGCAAGCAAGTTAACAGTAATGAACAAAGAAAAAACCAGTATAAAATTTAATTTCATAACTATTGTAATTTAAAATAAAGGATTAAATAATTGTACAAAATTATAATTATAATTTACAAATTCTTAAAAAAACAACCATTTGATAAAAAATAAATGGAAAAGCATATAAAAGCAAGTCCGGAAATCATATTTACGTAATAAATATTCTTAATAGATAGAAATTTTTTGAGAGCAGAGGCAAAAAAACCAATGCCCAATTCTGTTAATAATATCCCCATCAAGCATCCTAGATAAACAAACAGCGCGTTGGTGTGGTGATTTTGGTGTGCAAAATTTGAAAAGGCTATCCAAATAAAGAAGTTGGCGGGATTAAAAAAATTTAAAGCAAAGCCAGAAAAAAAACCAGAATAAGTCCTTTGGACACTTATTGTTGGTTCCTTTTTGTTTTTAAATAAAATAAATAACCCAAATAACAACAATATGACGAAATTAATAAAATGAAAAAGGGATGAATTCGCAGAAATAAAATCTGTGTCCAAAAATCTAAAACCAAATAGAATAAGCGATATTATAACGATATCGGCAAATATTACGCCTAGCGATATGGGTATAACGGTCTTAAAACCACCAGATAGGACAGAGTTTATAATGGAAAAAAAAACGGGACCAAGGGCAAAACTCATAAAAAAACCAATAGGTAACCCAATCAAAATTAATCGAAACTCCTCCAAAACTATTATTTAAAAATATTGTATTTTATGATGCAATAAATGGCTCGTACACCGTCTTTCCATCCGATTTTTTTTCCTTCCTCATAGGACCTACCGTAGTACGAAATTCCTACCTCATAGATTCGAATATCCTTAATCTTACTAATCTTTGCAGTTACTTCAGGTTCAAAACCGAAGCGTTTTTCGCACAAATCAAGGGATTGAACATGTTCAGCCTTAAAAAGCTTGTAACATGTTTCCATATCTGTCAAATTCAAATTGGAAAATGCATTGGATATAAAAGTCAGAAACTTATTTCCAAGAGAATGCCAAAAAAATAATATTCTATGCGGCTTTCCACCAATAAATCGGCTGCCATAAACTATATCCGCAAAGCCATCTACAATGGGTTGCAATAGGATATTGTATTCCGCTGGATCATATTCTAAATCCGCATCTTGGATGATTATATAATCACCAGTTGCTTTTTTAATTCCAGTGTGCAAAGCAGCCCCCTTCCCTTGATTGGTTTCGTGTTTAAAATATTGGATATTGAGGCTAGGATTGTTCTTCATATAATTGAAGATGGATTCTTCTGTATTATCTTTAGAACAATCATTGGTAATGATTATTTCTTTTTCAATCTGATAGAACAAGTTTACATTTTTGATGCGATCAAGAATGCGATGTATAGTTGGACCTTCATTGTATGCAGGTATTACGATTGATAGTTTTTTTGACATAAAAAATAAAATAATGTCAAAGATAATTAAACATCGTAGTTTAATATAGGAGATAACCATTTTTCGACAAAATCTATCGATTTACCCTTCCTATCTGCATAATCTTCGACCTGATCTTTGGATATATTTCCTAGACCAAAATACTTCGAATCAGGATGAGAAAAATACCAACCAGATACGGCAGATGCTGGATGCATAGCGAAGCTTTCTGTTAATTTCATTCCAATATTTTCAGTTACCTTTAATAATGAAAATAAAGTCTCTTTTTCTGTGTGGTCGGGACATGCGGGGTATCCTGGAGCAGGGCGAATTCCTACATATTTTTCTTTTATTAAATCTTCATTTTCCAAATTTTCATCAGGTTGATATCCCCAATACTCCTTTCTGACCAAATAATGTACATATTCTGCCGTAGCTTCTGCTAGCCTATCCGCCAGTGACTTGAGCAATATAGCTTGATAGTCATCATTATTATCTTCAAAGGCCTTGACGATGGGATCGATTTTATCTCCAGAGGTAACTGCAAAAGCTCCAATATAATCTGTTTTCTTACTTTGTAATGGTGCTATATAATCACTCAAGCAATAATTTGGTAACCCTTGGGCTTTTTGGTTTTGCTGTCTTAAATTGTGGGCTGTTTTTATGACCGTTGAAGGCTCAGATGGCGAATAAATCAGAATGTCATCCCCAGATGAAGCCGCTGGGAATAAGCCAAAAACGCCTTTACACTCCAACCACCCTTCATTAGCTATTTTTTCAAGCATTGCCTTTGCATCAACATAGAGCTTCTGCGCCTCAGTTCCGACTATTTCATCCGTAAGGATATTGGGAAATTTTCCTGCGAGCTCCCAGCTTGAAAAGAAAGGTGTCCAGTCAATAAATTCATATATCTTCCTAATATCTAAATTTTTAAGGACAGTAACCCCAAGTTTGTTGGGTATTGGTGGCGTGTAGTCTGACCAGTTAATTGACACCTTATTTCTTCTGGATTCGTTCAATGTCAGATATTTTTTGTCGGCGGTCCTACTTAGTCTTTGTACTCGAATTTTTTCATATTCAGAAATTATCCCTGCTAAAAACTGATTTTTTATTGCTTCATCAGAATGTAAAAGAGATGAAACAGTAGATACACTTTTGGAAGCATCTAGCACGTGTATTGTGGGTCCTTTTGTATATTGAGGCTGTATTTTTACTGCTGTATGCGTTTTGGAAGTTGTAGCTCCACCGATTAGTAGGGGAATATTATATCCATTTCTTTCAAGTTCTTTGGCAACAAATACCATTTCATCGAGTGAGGGAGTGATTAATCCACTTAGGCCGATTACATCAACATTGTGTTTGATCGCTTCTTCCAATATTCTGTTAGATGGAACCATGACACCAAGGTCGATTACATCATAGTTATTGCATCCCAGGACTACCCCTACGATATTTTTACCAATATCGTGGACATCACCTTTTACGGTAGCTAGTAATATTTTGCCTTTGGAAGACTTGGTATCTGTTTTCAAGGCTTCTATATAAGGCGTCAAATAAGCAACCGCTTGTTTCATGACTCGCGCGCTTTTGACTACTTGTGGTAGAAACATTTTACCCGAACCGAATAAATCTCCAACGATATTCATTCCATCCATAAGGGGTCCCTCTATTACATCAACTGGCAAATCATATTTTTGTCTAGCCTCTTCGACATCTTCTTCGATAAATTCGGTCAGCCCTTTTACTAGAGCATGACTAATACGCTCTTCAAGGGTAAGAGATCTCCAAGACAGATCTTTTTCTAGCGTTAATCCTTTTCCTTTATATGAATCTGCTAAGTTGGTCAGATTTTCTGTTGCTTCCTTTTTCCTGTTGAATAATACATCCTCAACAGCGATCAGAAGGTCATTTGGGATATTTTGATAAATTTCTATCATACCCGCATTGACGATACCCATATCCATACCCGCCTTGATAGCATGATATAAAAATGCAGAATGCATCGCCTCTCGCACTTTGTCATTGCCCCTGAAAGCAAAAGAAATATTACTTACACCACCACTTACTTTGGCAAAAGGAAGCTCAGCCTTGATTTGTCGTGTTGCTTCAATAAAATTGATGGCATAGTCATTATGTTCTTCTAATCCCGTGGCGATGGCGAATATATTTGGATCAAAAATGATGTTTTGGGGTGGAAAATTTACTTTCTCTACTAGAATTTTGTACGCACGTTTGCAGATTTCAACTTTCCTTTGGATGGTATCAGCTTGACCAAGTTCATCAAATGCCATGACAACGGCTGCTGCGCCATACCTTTTTACCAATTTTGCTTGATTTATAAAGGTTTCTTCCCCTTCTTTCAAAGAAATAGAATTGACGATACATTTGCCCTGGACACATTTTAAACCCGCCTCAATAACACTAAATTTGGAAGAATCTATCATTACGGGCACCTTGGAGATATCTGGTTCTGTGGCTATGAAGTTTAAAAAAGTTGTCATAGCTTTTTCACTATCCAACAGCCCTTCATCCATGTTTACATCGATTATTTGGGCCCCAGCATCTACCTGTTGTCTTGCTACTTCCACTGCTGCTAAATAATCACCACTTTTGATCAATCGGGCAAAGGCTTTTGAGCCAGTAACATTTGTCCTTTCTCCTATATTGATGAAATTGGTTTCTTCTGAAATTTTTAACGCCTCAAGCCCAGATAACATGGAGATAGGCTCTTTGGGTGTTAATTTTCTTGGCGGAATGCCTTCTACTGCTTTAGCTATGGCCATGATGTGCTTTGGCGTGGTACCACAGCAACCACCAACGATATTAACTAAACCAGATTTTGCAAAATCCTCGATGAAGACTTTCATTTCTTCGGGTGTTTGGTCGTACTCACCCATTTCATTTGGAAGCCCAGCATTCGGATATGCACTGATATAACATGAAGCAATATCAGACAGCTCCTTCACATGAGGTCTCATCTCTTTTGCGCCTAAGGCACAATTTAGACCTATACTAAACAAAGGGAGATGACTAAGAGAAATATAAAACGAGCTTACGGTCTGACCAGATAGCGTTCGACCACTTGCATCGGTGATCGTCCCAGATATCATGATGGGCAGCTTTATATTTTTTTCTTCAAATAAAAGATCAATTGCGAACAAAGCAGCCTTGGCGTTAAGTGTATCAAAAATTGTTTCCACAAGCAACATGTCCACACCGCCATCTACCAGACCTCTTGCCTGCTCCAAATAAGCATTTACAAGTTGATCAAAAGTTATATTCCTTTGAGATGGGTCGTTGACATCAGGAGAAATAGAAGCGGTCCTATTGGTGGGACCAACGGCTCCAGCAACGAATTTTATACTATTAGGGAATTTTTCTTGATACTTATGGATTGCTTTCTTGGCGACAACCGCAGAATCAAAATTTATTTGATAAGCATAAGATTCTAGACCATAATCCGCTTGAGCGATCCAGGTTCCACTGAATGTGTTTGTTTCAATGATATCAGCCCCAGCATTCAAATATTCCAAATGAATCTCCTCTATGATATGAGGTTGAGTGATGGAAAGTAAATCATTATTACCTTTTAGGTCCTTTGGATGATTTGCAAAAAGAACACCTCGATAATCCTCTTCCGACAAATTATATCGCTGTATCATGGTACCCATAGCCCCATCCAAAATCAATATTTTCTGGTTTGCTAGTTGTTCAAGTTTTGTCATGTATCATTTATAAAAATAAAAAAAAGATGAGGAGGGTTCCGAATTATTCTAAAAGAAAATTGATTTTTAATATAAACGTTCGAAATCAATATTACACTTCGATTTGTAACAACATTTGAGAAATTAAGGTTTTATGACTTGCCAAACTTAAATTTTGATCTATCTTAGGTTTTCGAAAAAATGTTTCAACAATTCAGATGATTCTTCCTTGAAAAGCCCAAGTGCAACCTTCGTTTTAGGATGAAGGATTTCTTTCCCAAATCTAGCAAAACCACTCTTTAAATCTTCTGCACCATATATTAATGAGTCTATCTGAGCCCATTTCATGGCACCAGCGCACATAGGACAGGGCTCCAAAGTCACGTACAATCTGCACTTGTTGAGATATTTCCCTCCTAAATAATCAGAAGCAGAAGTTAAAGCCAACATTTCAGCGTGCGCAGTGACGTCATTAAGGGTTTCTACCATATTGTAAGCTTTGGCAATTATTTGATTCTCATAGACAACAATAGCACCGATAGGGACTTCGCCAAGCTCTAAAGCTTCTTTGGCTTGTATCAATGCTTGCTTCATAAAAAAGTCATCCTCAATGACGATTTTGCTCATAAAAGATCCATTTTAAAATGCAAACATAAGCTCCTTGATAAAAACTAAAGAAGAATCATGAAAAAAAAATATATAATTTTATTTTTTATAAAAATTTGATTTAACTTCGCAATGTTTACTTAATGTATTTTATACACTATTATTAAAACATAAAATTCTGAATCAGGGGAGATTTCAGTTAATTATTTTGATTACACAGTAACAAAGAATTGATCTCGGTATATGATTTTAATAGATGTAAAAATTCAAAATATTGTTTTGTTTGCTATTAAATCTGTTTTCATAAATAAATCACTAAAAAAGAATAGAAAAGTATGAAAAAATCTTTATTCGAAAAAATCTTTTTATTTTTCATGCTACTCGTCAGTTCCTATGCTTTTGGGCAAGGAACCGTAAAGGGGGTAGTAAAAGGAGACGATGGTGTTGAATTAATAGGTGTTTCTATCAGTGTATTGGGAACAGATCTGGGATCTATAAGCGATGAAAATGGTTTTTATTCTATTAGTGACATTCCAAGTGGAAAAGTTAGATTAGAATATACTTATATTGGTTATGAAACTAGTATTGAATCTTTAGATATTGAAAATGAGAAAACTTTAAACGTCGATATTATATTGCTGACGGGCAGCAAAAAACTAGATGATGTAATAGTAGTAGGGTACGGAACTTTAAAAAAGTCTGATAAAACAGGGGCAGTTACATTTGTAAAAGCAGAAGAGCTCAATGTTGGAAGGTTAAGTGATCCGATTGAGGCATTACAAGGGAAAGCCGCAGGGGTCACTGTGTCAAAACAAGGAGGAGACCCAAATTCAGGCTTTTCTGTAAATATTCGAGGAGCTTCTGGTTTTACATCTGGAAGCGGTCCTTTGTATGTTGTGGATGGAGTTCCGGGTGTTGACCCGACTACAATATCACCGCAAGATATAGAGTCCTACAATATTTTGAAGGACGCTTCTTCTACTGCGATATATGGAGCTAGAGGCTCAAATGGGGTAATAATTATTACTACAAAAAATGGATTTAACAATAAGCAAAAGCAAAAATCAATTGAATATACAGGAATGGTATCAATGGATAAAGTTGCTAGACAATTAGATTTTCTTGATGCAAAACAAATAAAAGATTTTGCCACGAAGACAGGTGCTAATTATATCGATAACGGAGGTAATGTCAATTGGATGGATGAAATATATCGTCAAGGATTGACAACAGAACACAATTTATCCTTTAATTCTTCTGATGACGATTTAAATTATAGAGCATCATTGGGATATCTTGATATAGTAGGTGTATTGAAAGGCTCATCTAAGACAAGGAGTATTGCTAGATTAAATTTTACCCAAAAGGGACTTAATAATAAACTAACTTTGAATGGACGTCTTAGTGGTACAATTGAAAAAAATAAATATGTTAATTATGGCGGAGGTATAAATCCTACCAATGTTATATATCAAGCAATGAGAAGAGTTCCTACAGACCCAGTTTATAATAGCGACGGATCGTATTTTGAGACAGACAGATCTTTTCAGTATTTTAATCCAGTAGCAATAATAGACCTAATTCAAAATGAAAGAGATGCCAAAAGATTTTTAGCCAATATGAGTGCTAATTATGAAATTATAAAGGGGCTTGATGCAATGGTAAATGTATCGTACTTAAGAGATGATGACGAAAGTTATTATTTTGAACCAAGTTATGCCGTTTTTACCACTACGAAGGGTATCGGAAGTAGAAGCTACAATAATAAATATTCAAAATTAATAGAAACCACATTGTCATATAAGAAAAGTTTTAAGGAAATCCATAATATGACTTTAATGGGAGGGCACTCTTATCAAAAAGACGGATTTGATGGATTTGGTGCAACTGGCCGAAATGCACTTTCTGACTATGTTAAATCTCATAATCTTGGAGCTTTTGTTGAAACACCGTATGGAAGTATTTATTCCTACAAAAATGAATATTTATTGGCCTCATTTTTTGGAAGAGCAATGTATGATTTTAATAAAAAATATTTTTTTACAGCAACCATAAGAAGAGATGGCTCCTCTAAATTTGGTCAAAACAATGAATGGGGCTGGTTTCCTTCAGCTTCTTTGGGATGGAATTTGCTAGAAGAATCATTTTTAAAGGGTCTTAAAAATGTCGATCAATTAAAACTAAGAATAGGGTATGGTATATCAGGTAATCAAGACATACCAGTGAATGTTGATAAAATAACCTATTTGCCAGCGGGGACAGCTATAAATCCTGAAAATGGACAAACCGTTATTTCATTTGAAAATGCAGGTGGTATAAATCCCAATCCTGATTTGAAATGGGAAGAAAACCATGAATTAAACGTGGGAATAGATTTTGGCATTTTTAAAAATAAGCTTTCGGGATCAATTGAGTTTTATCAAAAAAAGACAAAAGATTTAATTTACAATTATGAACTCCCTGTTCCACCAAATAAGAATAGATATATCTATGCAAATGCGGGAGAAATTGAAAACAAAGGGTTTGAGGCCACTTTACAAGGATTTCCAATCAGCAGAAAAAAATGGTCATGGAAAAGTTTATTAACTTTTTCAATGAACAGACAAAATACTACTAAATTAGGAAATGATAAATATAGTCTCAATGAAATTAGAACCCTTTATGTAACAGGAAGAGGGTTGATTGGTGGAGAAAATTATTCTCAAATAGTTCGACCAGGGGATGAATTAGGTACATTTTATTTACCGGAGTTTGTTAGGTTGTCCGAAGATGGTAAGTTTTTGTTTAAAACTGCAAGCGGAGGAGTTACCAGAGATGTTGCATCTGCGGCTAGGACAGTA
Source organism: Saprospiraceae bacterium (assembly GCA_016718505.1). Taxonomy (GTDB): domain Bacteria; phylum Bacteroidota; class Bacteroidia; order Chitinophagales; family Saprospiraceae; genus JADKKF01. The sequence goes on from JADKDE010000001.1 coordinate 467,750, forward strand.
GTAGGTCATGCTCAGCCTAGATTTACAATAGGATGGTCTAACTTTTTCACTATCGGCAAGAACTTTGATTTCAGCTTAGCATTGCGTGCAGTTGTGGGCTTTGATGTGTTAAATGTGACAAAAATGGTTTTCAGTAACCCTGCAGATTTACCTACATTGAATGTTTTAGAAGAAGCTTTGACGGAATATGATAAAGGACTAAAAAGTTCTCCTACGCTCAGTAACTATTACTTAGAAAATGGGACATTCTTAAAGATTGACAATGCCTCAGTAGGATATAATTTACCACTCAAAAATACAAAGTATTTGAAAGCTTTACGTTTTTCTGTTACTGGTACAAACTTATATATGTTTACGGGTTATACTGGCTTAGATCCAGAATTGTCCTATGGCGGCATTGCTTTTGGAAGAGATCAATATGATGTATATCCAAAAACGAGGACATTGACATTCGCTGTAAATGCAAGATTTTAATTCAATAAAATAAAAAAGAAATTATTATATGAAAAAGATACTTTTATTCTGTATTGTTTTAGGATTTTCTTGTACTAAATTGGATGAGAAAATCTATGATCGGATTCCTGAAAGTAAATTTCCAGAAAACGAAACACAAGCTGCCTTAAGGATAATTCCAACATACAAAGAATTGGCTGATTTGATCGATGATGCAGGATGGTGGTTTTGGGCACAAGAAATCAGCAGTGATGAAATTGTTTTCCCAACTAGATTAACAGATTGGGACGATGGAGGAAAATGGAGAGTGCTGCATACCCATGAGTGGTCAAATAATGTTGATGCGGTAAATTCCATGTGGTCACACATGTATGATGGTGTGTTTGAAGCAAACAAAGCCTTGGATGAATTAGAGCCATTCAAAAATGAACCAACAGCAAAACCAACTATCGCCAAAATTAAAACCCTTCGGGCTTTTTATTATTATTTGTTAATAGACAATTATGGCAATGTTCCTTTCCTAACCAGTTTTTTTGGATCTGAATCACAACCGAAAAAAACAGATAGAAAAGTTATTTTTACTAATCTAATTGCAGACTTGAAAGAGAGTATTCCAAATTTGCCTTTAACAACTAAAAAATATGCTGTATCAAAAGGATTGGCATATTCACTTTTAGCAAAATTATACCTAAACGCACAAGTGTATTCAGGTGAAGCTAAATGGGCTGAAGCTGAAAATTATTGTGATAGTGTCATTACATCTGGAGTATATAGTTTAGAATCAGATCCTTTAATGCCATTCATCGCTAGGAATGAAAATTCATTGGAGAATATTTTTACAATTCCATTTGATAGAGATAATCTAAAAGGCTTTAGATTGCATATGAGAACGCTTCACTATCAACACAACCTAACCTACGATATGACAGTTGGACCATGGAATGGTTGTGCGACTGTCCAAAACCATTACAATTTATTTAATGACAACGATAAAAGAAAAAAAGGTTTTATTGTTGGTCCTCAGTTTGGCTCAGATGGTAGAGCATTATTTGACGGTACCGCTGGAGCTCCAGTTGTAATTAACCCATTTATTCCAAAATTAGTGATGGACGCTTCAAACAGTTTTACAGAAATCAGAATGTCGGGAGCAAGGATTGGAAAATACGAAATAGAAAAAGGTATTGGTGAAAATTTGAATAATGATTTTCCTTTATTTAGATATGCTGATATTTTATTAATGAAAGCAGAAAGCATGATAAGACAAGGCAAAAATGGAGACGCATTTGTTAATCAAGTCAGGAGAAGAGCCGGTGTTACGGATTTTACAGGTACTACTTTAACTATGTTATTGGAAGAAAGAGGCAGAGAAATGTTTTGCGAAGGACATAGAAGGCAGGATTTGATTAGATTTGGCAAATTTAATGACGCTTGGTGGGAAAAGCCAGCATCCTCCCCTTCAAGAAATATTTTTCCAATACCTCAATGGGCGATTGACGCCAATCCAAATTTACAATAAGCAATTATTATTCTTTAATATTATTAAATTAAATTCAATTAGATTATGAAATTTTTAAAATTAAGTCAATTATCAAAATTATTGATGGCGACTTTGGTCCTGTTAGGGCTCTTGTATTCAGGGTGTAAAAAGGATAAAACAGATCCTACACCTGTTGCAGAAGATGGTATTTACATCAAAGGAGCAGGTACTGCATTTGATGGTTTCAATACCAAGGCATTGTTAAAGAAAACAAAAAATGAAGTTTTACAAACAGAGCGTGCTTCTTTAAGAGAGATTTATATAGCAGTAAAAGCAGGTTCTGATGGGTTTAACATTGTTAGCGTATCAGGAACAACACAAACTGTTTATGGCCCCGGTGCTGATTTTGCTAAAGTAGAAGGAGCAAACTTGGATGTTGAAGAGCCAAAAGATGGACTTTGGAAGGGAACTTTAACAGTATCGAACAATAAATTCACAGTACCTGAAGATGGTCTTTACCATGTTATTATGGATACTGAATTGAATAAAGTGGCAATAGCAAGAGTAAAATGGGGTATTATTGGAGGGGCTTCTCCTGGCGGATGGTCAACCAACACTCCAATGACTGCTGTTTTTAATCTTAGCAAGATGGACTTCGTTGTTGAAAATGTTTTAATGTTAAAAAATGATTGGAAATTTAGATATAGCGACGGATGGAAAATAATTTTAGATAAAGACCTTGATTTAGGTGGTGGCCAAAAAGGTGTGAAAGTTAACTCTAACTTAGGTGGCTCCATTACTGCTTTGGAAACAGGCGGTGGTAACATTGCTAATACAGTTTATGCAATTTATAAATTTACATTGACATGGGATTCTAATACTGGCTTTTCAGCTACACAAACTAAAACTGGTGATGGCCCACCAATTGCTGAATATCCAGAGACTCTTCACATGATTGGAGAAGCAGTAGGAGGCTGGGATTGGGCAGCCAATGGTACACCATTGATTCCTGTTCACTCACATCCTGAATTGTTTTGGAAAATTGTTTATTTACAAGGAGGAAAAGACTTTAAATTCGCTCCTAGGAAAGAATGGGTAGGTGATTTCGGTAAAGATAATAACCCTCCAGTAAACGGTGTTTCTAAAAAAGGTTCAAATAATTTAACTGCTCCAGCTGCTTCTGGTTATTATATGGTTGTTGTGGATTTAAAAAATGAAACTATTGAAGTTGCTGATCCATCCGTGCATTTAATTGGTGATGCAGTAGGATCATGGGATGCAGGTCAGGCCGCGCAAAAATTTACTGTAGGTGCAGATGAATTAACTATTTCTAGAACATTGACTCCAGATAAGGATATCAGAATGCACGTAAAGGCAAGCACGTTAGCTTGTGATTGGTGGCAGGCAGAGTTTATTGTTTTAAATAATAAAATTGAATTTAGAGGCAAAGATGGTGATCAAGGCAGAGCTAAATCTAAAGCTGCTGGTATCACAGACATATCATTAAACTTTAAAACTGGCGTAGGTAGCATACAGTAATTATTCAATTATATATAAATATTTATTAAGGGCTGTAAGTTAACTACTTCAGCCCTTAATTATAAATCATACCCTCAATGCATAAATTATTTCTAATTGCATTATTCAGTGTAAACGCGATCCTCAGTCTTGCTCAAGTGGCTTACACTGAAAATCCATTCCCCAAGGAAGATCAACCCCTAAATATTTATTTTAATGCTGCATTGGGAAATATGGGCTTAAAGGGATATACAGGAGATATTTATGCTCATACTGGAGTTCTCACTCAAAATAGTACAGGATCGAGTGATTGGAAACACGTGAAAACCACCTGGGGGCAAAATACACCAGAGACAAAACTGGAGAGAATAGGAACAGATTTATACAAACTTGTAATTCAGCCCTCATCCCGTGATTATTATGGGCTAACTACTGGAGAAACGATTGTAAAACTTGCCTTTGTTTTTCGCAGTGAAACTCAAGTTAATGGAGCTTGGAAAGAGGGTAAAACAGATACCGGCAGTGATATTTTTTTAGAAATGTACAATGACGCACAAGGGTTTCAAGTTGCTTTTGTAAATCCAGAGAAAAGAACATTTTTTTGCACCTTGGGACAAAACTTGAGTATAAAAGTTGCCTCCAGTGCCAACAGTAATTTATTTATTTATAAAAATAATCAACTTATAGCCAGCCAAAATGGAGTCTCTTCCATCAACACCAATGATATTGTCTCAGCCAAGGGAAACTATCGGTATATGGCGGTAGGAGTGGATGGACAAATGCGTCGGGACACAACTTATTTCCAATGCATTATTCCAGAAGATCCTATCATACAAGATTTTCCAGTACAAACACCTCTTGGTCTCAGTAGATATGACAACGGAAGCATTCGATTAAGACTGCAAGCACCTCTTAAATCTTACGTATTCGTAGTTGGAACATTCAACGATTATTATTTAGACAATAATTTTCAAATGAAAAAGTCCTCCAATGGCGAAGATTTTTGGTTGGAAATAAATGGGATTGCATCTGACAAAAACTATACCTATCAGTATGTGGTTGATCAAAGTATAACAGTGGCAGATCCATGTAGCGAACTCATTTTGGACCCCAATAATGATAAGTATATTCCAAGCAGTACGTATAGCAATATTCCCACATACCCGGTGGAAAAAACCACAGGTATCGTTAGTAGCTTTTCGGTAGAATCCAATCCATATCAGTGGTCATCCAATTCCTATGCAAAACCAGAAAAGGCCAAACTCATCATTTACGAGTGTTTGGTTCGAGATTTCAGCAACGCTCGAAGTTTTCAAGCAATCATCGACAGCCTAGGATATTTGAAGAAATTGGGGATTAATGCCCTAGAGTTAATGCCAGTCAATGAATTTGAAGGTAATATTTCTTGGGGATACAATCCATCATTTCATATGGCTATTGATAAATATTATGGCTCGATAAATAAATTAAAAGAACTGGTGGATAAATGCCATCAATCCGGCATAGCGGTCATCATGGATGTAGTTTTTAATCACGCATTCTCGCAGTCTCCACTTTGTCAAATGTATTGGGACCAAGCCAATTTCAGACCTTCAGCCAATAGTCCATATTTTAATACGGTGGCAAAACACCCCTTCAATGTTGGCTATGATTTCAACCATGAAAGCAAGTTTACAAAGGCATATATGGATAGGGTATTGGCTTATTTGACTACAGAATTCAGGGTAGATGGATTTAGATTTGATCTATCCAAAGGATTTACACAGACTTATAATACGGATGTAGGATTATGGGGCGGGTATGACGCCAGTAGGATTTCACTTTTGAAAAGAATGGCGACAGAAATAAAAAAAGTTGACCCCAATGTTTATTTGATATTAGAACATTTTGCAGTAAATAGTGAAGAACAGCAATTGTCTAATGAAGGATTCATGTTATGGGGAAATGGCAATTATGACTATTTGGAAGGGGCGATGGGTTATACATCCAATTTTTCAAATCAAAATTATAAATCAAGAGGCTGGTCCTCTCCGAATTTGGTTTCATACATGGAGAGCCATGATGAAGAGCGAATGGGGTACAAACTAAAGAATTTCGGTAATTCCAATGGGGCATATAATACTCGGGTACAGCCGACATTTTCTGATCGGATAAATTTAAGTAATTTGTTTTTTTTGTTGATTCCAGGACCGAAAATGATTTGGCAATTTGGTGAGCTCGGTTATGATTATTCGATAAATACTTGTGAAAATTTTTCAATCAATACCAGTTGTCGCTTAGATCCAAAGCCAGTTCGATGGGATTATTTTCAGGATGCAAATAGAAAGAAAACGTATCAATTCATAGGAGATTTGTCCTATTTGAAAAAGACGTTCAATACATTTAGCCAACCAGATTTTGATTTTTCTTTAAATTCTACTATGAAGTATTTTAGGTGGAATGATAGTGAAATGAATGCTTTTGCCCTAGGAAATTTTGGAGTTCAAGCGAATTCAATGTCTATTCCAATACAAAAAGTTGGATGGTGGTATGACTATATTTCGGGTGACAGTATAGAGATACTGAATCAAAATGAGACATTTAACCTTCAACCAGGAGAATATAAATTGATGTTAGACAAAAGGATTGGTCGCCCAAGCACAACTACTAGCACCAAAGAAATCATAGAATTTAACAATTCATTGCTGCTTTTTCCAAATCCCGTAAATTCGGATATTTTATTTTTGAAAAATTTAGGTAAAGATATTTCTGAGGCTGAGGCACAAATTGTGAATATCAGTGGTCAGATTATTTGGCGCGATAAACTAGTCTTCTCCGGGCAAACAGCAGAATTGACCGTAAGTAATATTCCAGCAGGATTTTATTCTTTAGTCGTAAAAAACAAAATGGGCTTATATTATTCAAATTTTATAAAAATTTAGTTTGGTGAAAAAGGTATTTTTTGTATTTTTTTTAATTTCAAATATCATTTTATATGGTCAAAGCAGCATTACTCCTTGGCCAGATTGGGCAAAATCCTCTACCATTTATGAAATAAATATCAGACAATATTCCAAGAAAGGAGATATCAAAAGCGTACAAAAAGATTTACCACGATTAAAGAACTTGGGGGTCGATATTTTGTGGTTGATGCCTATTCATCCGATTGGAAAGTTCAAATCTAAAGGGGAATGGGGCAGTCCTTATAGTGTGAAGGATTATCTAGGAGTGCATCCAAAATATGGTACATTAGTGGACCTAAAAAATTTCGTCAATACAGCTCATAAGATGGGGATGAAGGTAATTCTCGATTGGGTAGGAAACCACACTGCTTGGGATCATCCATGGATCAAGTCGAACCCAGAGTTTTATGTTAAAAGAGGGGATACAATAAGCCATGCCTCAAACAACGATGGCAGTATGACCGATTGGTACGATGTAGCCGATTTGAATTTTGAAAATACCGCAATGCGCAGGAGAATGATTGATGCTCTTTCTTTTTGGGTAAGAGAAGCTAAGATTGATGGTTTTCGCTGTGATGTTGGAGGTATGATGCCAGTAGATTTTTGGAATGAGGCTAAGATAGCACTCGCAAAGATTAACCCTAAGATATATATGTTGGTCGAGGAGGAAGATAACAGTAAGTTAATCGATGAAGGGGGATTTCATACGTTGTATGGATGGTCCATGCATTCATTATCTAAGGAAATCGCCAATGGGCAGAAAAATGCAACAGATTTCGAAACTTATCTCAATAATCGCAGACTTAAATACCCAGCCCAGACTACCTTTCTGTATTTTACATCAAATCACGATGAAAATACTTGGAACGACATCGCCAGTAAAAGGTATGGTAAAGCGGAAGATTTGATGAGTGTTTTGACCTTTACAATGGAAAGTGGAATTCCTTTGATTTATAATAGTCAAGAAAGTGGTGAAAAGCGGAGCTTAAAATTTTTCGATAAAGATGAAATCATTTGGGGGAATTATGAAAAATCATCATTTTACAAAAAACTAATTCAATTGAAACATCAATATAAACCGCTGTGGAATAGTACTTATGGGTCAAAAATGGATAGGGTAAATCAAGGCGATGATGTCTATGCTTTCGTTCGGAAAAAAGGAAATCAATCGGTCTGGGTTATCTTGAATTTTTCGGATAAACCACAAGTTACCACCCTTACAGAAGAAATAAATGGCGCGAAAGATTGGTTTTCGAATACTCCTTTCAACTACTCCTTCGACAAAGAAATAAGTTTGGAACCGTTTGAATATAAAGTAATAGTAAAATAAAAAGCATGGAAAAACCACGGTTAAGTTTTTGGCAAATCTGGAATATGTGTTTTGGATTTTTTGGTATCCAATTCGGATGGACTCTCCAGATGAATAACATGAGTGCAATCTACCAGTATTTGGGTGCAGAGCCTGATAAAATAGCTGGATTATGGTTAGCGGCACCGATGACAGGATTGATCATTCAGCCTATTGTCGGTTATCTCAGCGATAGAACCTGGCATCCTAAGTTAGGAAGACGAAGGCCATATTTTATGATTGGTGCGATATTGAGTAGTATCATGTTGTTGATTATGCCCAATTCACCCTCCGTGTGGATCGCTGCGGGGTCATTGTGGATATTGGACTCAAGTATCAATATCAGTATGGAGCCATTCCGAGCATTTGTAGGAGATAAATTGTCTGAAAAACAGCAATCTTTTGGTTATGCAATGCAGAGTATGTTTATCGGTGGAGCTTCTTTTATTGCTGGGTTTTTACCCATGCTACTCAATCGATATTTTGGTATAAATAATGAAAGTGTAAATAATAGCATTCCTGATAATATCAGATGGTCGTTTTATATTGGTGCGTTTGCATTTTTCTTATCCGTTTTATACACAGTAATGAGGGCTGACGAATATCCTCCTGATGAAAAAGAATTGGATAAATTGCGGGCTCAGAAAATAAGTCCAATGGATATCGTCAAAGAAATTTTTCAGGGAATCATCAACATGCCTTCAAATATGAAGAGGCTGGCGTTAGTACAGTTTTTGACATGGCCAGGACTTTTTCTTATGTGGTTTTATTATACGCCAAGTGTTGCGAACTATATATTCAAGGCAACTAGTACCAGTGACCCGAATTATACGAGCGGGGTTGAATTTGCTAACATGACGTATTCTATTGAGAACCTAGTGACTTTTTTATTTTCATTTACATTGCCATTTTGGGTTGGATTTTTAGGGAAAAGAAACACCCATATCGTTTGTCTGTTTATAGGAGCTCTGGGTTTATTTAGCTTTCAATATGTACATAACCCTAATTATTTGTTTTTGACGATGGGAATGGTCGGAATAGCCTGGGCGTCAATACTTTCGATGCCTTATAGTTTATTGGCAGGGACATTGCCTCCCCAGAAAATGGGGTTCTATATGGGCGTTTTTAATTTTTTCATTGTAATACCCGAAATTTTGGCCTCCTTGTTTTTTGGGTGGATTTTAAAAAATTGGCTTGATAACAACATGATGCTGGGCGTTGTAACAGGAGGTATTTTAATGGCATTAGCTGCCTTGGCTTGTTTTTTTGTAAAGGAGAATGTGCCACAATTTCAAGAAGAGGAGTCCAAAATAAGTCATTAGAATCCGAGAAAATAAAATTCTTGTTTTCATAATCCAACCGATTTGTCTCCTAACTTGCAAAATGCAAGTTGGTTATTTGATGGCTTTTACTTTGGTGGTTATCTTTTCTTCATTGGCTTTTGCGTACGACGACCACCCACTATATTTTTTACCAGGTGTTACTTTGCTATTTCCTTGAAAATAATGGCATACGGCAACACTCAATGCATCCGAAGCATCTAAATATGCATGATCCATGGGTGTATTTAATATCCGTTCAAGCATCGCAGCTACTTGTTCTTTCGATGCATTTCCATTACCCGTTACGCTTTGTTTGATTTTTTTTGGAGAATATTCAAATGTTGGCAACCCTTTTTGGAATCCAACTGCAATGGCTACTCCTTGCGCTCTTCCTAACTTCAACATGGACTGTACGTTTTTACCAAAAAATGGTGCTTCGATGGCCATTACCTCTGGTTTGTATAGAGTGATCATTTCCTCAACTCTTGTACATATCATGCCGAGCTTTTGATGCGCATCATCTAGGTAGTCTAGTCTAATGACGCCCATATGAACTAGCTTTAAGTTTTTATTTTCTGAATCAATGATTGCGAACCCCAATATATTGGTACCCGGATCTATTCCCAATATTCTGGACATAGTTATAATTTTTCTTTTAAAAAGGAAGTCATTTTGGTAAATAGATGAAGACGCGTATTACCCCCTGAAATCCCATGATTCTTATTGGGATAGAAATAAGTATCGAACTGCTTATTCGCTTTTATAAGGGCTAAGGCCATTTCAGCAGTATTTTGAAAATGAACATTATCGTCTGCCATGCCATGGATTAGCAAATAATTGCCCTTTAACTTATCAGCAAAATAAACAGGCGAATTATCTCTGTACCCTGCCTCGTTTTCTTTTTCATCCTTCATATATCGTTCAGTATAGATAGAGTCATACCATTTCCAGTTGGTGACTGGTGCTACGGCAATCGCCGCTTTAAACACATCGTTGCCCTTAAACAGGCATAGAGACGACATGTAACCACCATAGCTCCATCCAAAAATTCCTATCCTTTTTTTATCGACAAAATCCCACTCAGCGATCGATTTTGCGGCATCAATTTGGTCATTTGTTTCTAGATTTCCTAGCTGTAAATAGGTTTGTTTTTTGAAAAATTCTCCTCTTCCTCCTGTTCCTCTATTGTCCACACAAACTACAATATACCCATTCTGACTTAACATTTGAAACCACCAATAATTACCTCCGTGCCAATTGTCAATAACCTGTTGGCTACCTGGACCACCATACAAAAACATAAATACAGGGTAGTGTTTTTGTGGGTCAAAATCGCGTGGTTTTATCATCCAAGCATTTAGTTTATCATTATTTCTGTTGGTAAATTGAAGAAACTCTATGGTTTGAGTTCCGAATTTTCTTTGTAATTCGGCTATCTTTTCATTGTCTTCTATGATCCGAATTTTATTTCCATCATTGTCGAACACCTCATAGGAAGCCGCTTTATTGATAGTACTGGAGGTATTTACCCAATATTTGTAAGTAGAACTAAATTGCGCATTGTTTTCACCAATCGATTTTGAAATCCTCGTTTTTGCATCATTATTGAGGTCTATTTTATAGATCTCTCTTTGCATGGGCGAGATTTCAGCGGCTTGATAATATAAGGTATTTGACTTTTGATCCAATCCGTATAAATTCGTTATTTCATAATCACCTCGGGTCAATTGCTTGATTATTTTTCCATCCATTCCATATAAATATACATGATTATAACCTGAGTTTTCACTAGTCCAAAGGAATTCTTTCCCGTTTTCAAGAAAGGTCAAATTATCATGGAGATCAACATAATATTTGTTCTTTTCTTCCATCAAAAGACGTGTAGAACCAGTTTTTGCATCCACCAAGATCAACTCTAGGTGATTTTGCCACCGATTCATTCTAGTTACACAAAGCACATTTGGATCTTGAGTCCATTTGATTCGAGGGATGTATTGATCAGGGTTCTTACCCAAGTTTATTTTTATTGTTTTTTTTGATTTTGCGTCATAAATATAGAGATCTATGATGGCATTTTTTTCACCTACTTTTGGGTACTTGAAAGAATAAGTATCTGGATATGCGCCATCATTGAAATACTCCATTGTAAATTGTTTTACGTCTTTTTCGTTAAACTTTAAATAGGCTATTTTTTGCCCATCTTTGTTCCACTCGAAAGCCCGTGTTAAAACGAACTCCTCTTCATATACCCAATCTGAGGCACCATTTATGATTTCTTTTTTCTTACCATCTATGGTTATTCTATTGATTTTGTTAGTGGTAAGATCCTTAAAATATAGATCGTTGTTGAATACGTATCCAACTTTTGTTCCCTGAGGATTAAAGTGGGCGTATTGAATTTTTTGTTGGGCAGCCAAAGGTTCTAGTTTTCTTTTTACTCGATCAAAAATATAGTTAATAGAGGTATAACTATGTCGATAAATTTGTTCAATTTCGGTCTCAAGCATGATTATTTGCTCGTTAGCACTCAATGAGTACGAATTAATATTTGCCAGTCCATTATAGGTTGCGATATTAAATAAGGTGTCCGTCAAAAGCCCAGTTTCTATTGAATACCCATTTATTTTGCCATCTTCAAGTCGAGTGAAAGTTTTTCCATCGTTCAAAAAATTAAATCCTGCAACGGAGTTTGTTCTAAATGTTCCCTTTTGAAAGATATCCTCTAGTGTAATTGGGCTTTGTCCCCAGCTTGTTTGGATGTATAAACTTAAAATACAACCTAAGACAAATAATTTTTTCATTAAAACCAAATATTAAGTGTGTAATAATTTTTCAAAAAGAATCTCAAATCACAAGGAAGACTCAAAGTCGCTTAATGGTGACTTTTTATTGAAATTCATAAGCAAAGTTAATAATTACACCAAGGACTAGGAGAAAAATTTATGAATTAGTCCCGACCTAAAAATCTAAACCCATCGATAAATGAAATCTTGGGGATGTAATTTGGTTTGTTTCGATACCCCAGGCATAGTCACCACGGAGGAAATAACCAAAGATATTTGCCCTCAACCCAAGACCATAACCCAATACGATTGGATTTCGATAGTAATTAACTTTGAGATATATTGATGGTGGATTTTCAATTAAGACTGTATTTGAAGGATTTTTATTGTTAAAAGGAGGGGGGCCAGTCCAAGCAGTACCTCCATCAAGAAAGCCAACAGCCTGAATACTTCTCAAAAAGGCTGACCGAAGAGGTTTTTGGCTTAAATATTTTAAAAATGGAACCCGAAGTTCAATGTTAAAAATACCGTAAGTTGTACCATTTCGAATATTGTATTCAAACCCACGTAGGTTAGGAGCAGTTACTTGATAAGCCAAAGGAACATCTACTGGATGTGGGATATTTGAATTAAATCTAGGAAATAGCCAATTGTCCGTACCACCAATATAGTGCAATATCCGCTCAGTACCAAAAGAGTATGCCCCAGCAAATCTACCCGCCAAAATGCTGTGGCGATCTAGTCTCAAAAAGTGGCGGATGTCCATGCCGAAAATACCAGTATAACCTTTCTGAAAATCAAAATCTAAAGTCCCTAAATTGACCGATAATGGCTTTATAGTCTCTAGATATATCTTGGCTTTTGTTCCATAATTGATATTGATATCAACGTCGATCGAATTGTCATACACGTAACTGAGTTGAATTCCAAGGCGTTGGTTTAATAAGTCAGGAGCTTCCAAAGATACAAAATCAGAAGCTAAAGGAGTGAATTTATCTTGGCGGACTGTGCTTATCGCCCTTAAGCTTTGATGAACATCGAAGGCGTACTTCAATGTGTATTGTCCTAATAGCGTAACTGTTTTGGCACGATACGTAATGATACCGCTGGATCCTATATTCTCGTTAAGTGTTTTTCTATAAAGGGTATATTGGTGGTCAAAGCGATGTTTCAAATCCTCAAAGGTCAAAAATATCTCAGAGCCATTAAAGCTAGTAGGAATTCGTACTCCGCCTTCAAAAATATAGTTTTCGAGTAGATCTTTCCATTTAGCTTTGGCCAAAATCCCCAAAGGCGTAGTGTTAAAATCAGCAGGACTATTGATAAAGCTGTTTAATCCACCGAATAAAGGATTATTATCAATGGTGGTATTAAAGTCAAGCAAACGAAATCGGAGTTTGTATGGGACTACTTTAAGCGGATCTATCCTATATAAACCGTTAGCATTTAAAATCTCTGGAGTGCTGGATGTAGTTTCAAGGTTAGGTGTCTGGTTGAGATTTTCTCCATTGATGATGAAGGGAGTCTCTCACGATGTAGGGCTATATTGTCAAATTGTGTTTGAAAATATAAATTGGGATTGGTTTCACTCAGTGTGTCCAAACTTTCAATAAAGGGATCCTTTGGCTTTGTATAGGGTTTGATTTTTATTTGGTCAGGTCTTAGTTGCTTTATTGTCGGTGTTCTTTTTTCTTGCATAAAAGCGGTGAACTGAACAGAATCTGCTGAGACAAACAAAGAATCCTTCGACGATACTATCAAGCTCCTACCGCGAATTTCACTCACCAAAAACTGTGGGGAAAAGTTATAAACAGGAGTATTTAATTTTGAAAAGAATTGATTTTTAAGTCGCAGTTGTATGATTGAAAGAGGCTCTTGGCGTTCTATTTCCCAGCTCTTGGGAATGACTTCTTTACTCGATATGATGCGATAAGTTCCATCTCGAAGCAGAATTCTTTCAAATTTTAGATTATCATATCCATCGATGGAGCTAATCAACAAGGCTTTAATACCCGTTTGGTCGGTCAAATATCCAAGTTCTGACGGAGATGTTTGTCTCGGTTTTCTCTCATTTATCAGCGGTGTTTCAGATAAACGTTGTAGTTGAGGCCATTTGGCATCCAATTGATAATAAAAAAGGTCGAAACTAGGATTTACAAGGATCGTATCAGGAATGACTTTTTTTAATTCTGCATCTGGACGATTGGAGCTAAAAACCAATCCCTTGGCCCCTTGATAATTTAATATCTTTACGTCTAAATCATCAAAAATGTCATTTGTCAGATTTTCAATACTATTATTCTTTATATTGTAATAATATAAATCGGTAAATTGCTCGCCCAAAGCAGAAAGAACTAAACCTTTATTCTCATCAAAGTCAAAAGCAAAAATTCTTGTAATTTTTCAGGAAGTTTTATTTTGTATCGAGCTTTTTTGTCCTTTAAATCATAATAGTAAAACCACCATCGATCTCTTTTATTAAATACAACACCCAGCGCCTTGTGATTGGCAGTCCAAGCGATTTGTGGCATTTGAAAATCTTCTTGTTGGACATTGTTGCGGTGTCCAAAACACAATATGTTTTTTGTTTTTTTTGACTTTAGGTCGATTAGTTTTACAAAAGTCTTGTCCATATGGTTAAGGACCATTGCCGCTAGATTATTTTCTTTGTTTTCCTCTATCTGGGTGATTTTGAAGCCTCGTTTGGCTTTGTAGAAAGCATCTATTTTTAGAGAAATGGAGGCTAACTTTGCTTCATCGTTTAAATAAAACTCTGAATAATACTCCCACATCTTATTGATTTCATTTTCAAAACTATTGCCTAGGACGTAAAGGAAACTACTTTCAATGTTTTTATTAATTCGTGCAACATAAAGAATATTTGGAATTTCAACTTCACCATGAAAATCAGCAATATACTTCCAAAAGGCCTTTCCCGCAGTTCTACCATCTTGCGCCATCCATCGGTTAAAATTTTTGTATTGCTGATGAAGAAAAACCTCCTGTGTAAGATAATCATCCTCGATGGTCCACCGATCACCAATATAGGAGACAAGACCATCAACGAACCAATTGGGGATTATAGGAGTATTGTTATTTTGTAATGCCTGTTTCCACTCAGCTCCATAAAACATGTTTTGTATAAAAGCTTCAGCTATGCCCTCGCGAATCTGTGTCCGAAGATTATTCATATCTCCATTGTAATAGACAAAAATTCTATTTCCTTCGACTTTTACCTTTCTTTTTTCTAGTATAAATGCCTCGGATATTCCGATATTACTTTGTTTAATATCATTTAAATCACTAAAAACTAAAATGTCTAATTTATCATTTAATTTAAATTCCAAAAGTTTGATGAGTTCTTCAAAGTCTTTTTCAGCATATTGAACAGTTTTATAACCGAGTGATCTTGATTTTCCATAAAAATAGGTAACGAAATTTTGACTTTCAAAATAAATCCATTCATCAAAATCATCATTGAATTGTACTCTATTTTTCCCATATTCTACTTGAGATACCTGACCGAGAAGTGGGTGAGACGCATCAAATAGAAATATTATACTTAGTAAAAATATCCATGAAATCTGGTGATATTTTCCTAAGTTTTTCCAGCACATAAGGATTTGTTTTTTTTTATTCATCTTATAAAATTCCAAAGTACTACATTTTGCTAACTGTGACATTTATAAAAATATCAAAATCAATGAAAGTGAATTTCAATAAAATAAATTACTTTTGACAACAAATTTAGCGAATTTAACTTTCAATATTCTTTAAAGTCATTTATTCTATCCCACAATTAACAAAAATTTATGGTAAAATTATCAAAACTTCACTTGCAAGCTTGGATTTATATTGCGTTAATATTTTCTGGGTTTCTCACGTTGTCCAATTCAGGAGGAAGAGTAGCCTCAACAGGTCTCGGTAATACAGGTGCACCAGGTGATCAATTCATGGGACAGAATCCAATATATTGCAATAATTGCCACGGTGGGAATGCTTATATACCTCAATGCAATATTGCTGTTTTAGACTCTGCTACAAATCTGCCCGTCTCATCCTATATCCCTAATACGACATATAAAATTGTTACGACCGTTAGTCCAACCCTTGGAACTCCTATTAGGTATGGGTTTCAACTGTGTGCAACAAAGGGGACGACCACGACGGGTATAAATACTTGGCATAGTCCGAGTGCAAATGCAAAAATCACCCCAACCAACGGAAAGACTTATGTGGAGCATAATTTGAACAGTAATACTGGCGTTTTTAATGTGTATTGGAAAAGCCCAGTTTCGGGAACGGGTAAGGTAAATTTTTATAGTTGTGGTGTGGCTGCCAATGGCAATGGAAACGATAATGGAGATGGGGCTAAAAATACCTCTTTGTCTTTAGCAGAAAGCACAACGGGGGCGAGTGAAGAATTAAAAAGTTTCGATAAAATTATAATTAAAAACACTATTGTTAAGGATGGAATAAATATAGAAATCAAAGATTTGGATGTTGAGCATTATAATATTTATTTTGTTTCTATCGATGGACGGTCAATTCTTAAATCACCCATTAAAAATTTCATACCTTTAAATCAAATAGCTAAAGGAGTAATTTTCTACTATATCTTGGATAATACCAACAAAATTGTGGATAGAGGAAAATTATTGAAGATAGAATAAACTTTGGCGTTAAATTGTGTTATTATGATATCTTTGCGCAGTAAAAGTAAGGTAAATGTTTCCTTTTTATGATGTAATTGTAGTCGGTGCAGGTCACGCAGGTTGCGAAGCTGCCGTGGCAGCTGCTAATCTTGGCTCAAAGGTATTATTGGTTACAATGAATATGCAAACGATAGGACAAATGTCCTGTAACCCAGCTATGGGCGGTGTTGCCAAAGGTCAGATAGTAAGAGAAATAGATGCTTTGTGTGGTTATTCTGGGATTGTAACAGATGAAACTACGATACAATTTAGAATGCTCAATAAGAGCAAAGGTCCCGCGATGTGGAGTCCACGAGCACAAAATGACCGATTCGAATTTGCACAAAAGTGGCGTTTGATGCTTGAAGGCCATCAAAATATTGATTTTTGGCAAGAGATGGTTGGAGGGCTGCTGATAAAGGATCAGAAAGTTCAGGGAGTCGTTACTGCTCTTGGACTAGAAATCAAATCACAAACTGTTATTTTGACGAATGGTACCTTCCTGAATGGTTTGATTCATATTGGAGAAATGCAATTTGGGGGTGGCCGTGCTGGAGAGAGAAATGCCACGGGCATTACCGAACAGCTTATAAAATTGGGGTTTGAGTCTGGAAGGATGAAAACAGGCACACCACCTAGAGTTGATGGAAGGAGCTTGAGTTGGGATGTGATGGAAATTCAAGATGGAGACGAAAATCCCTCAAAATTTTCATTTCTGACAACGCCAAAGGTTGGAAAACAATTGCCTTGCCATATCACATATACCAATGAAAAAGTACATGACGTGTTGCGGACAGGCTTTTCAAAGTCTCCTATGTTTAGTGGTAGGATTCAAGGCTTAGGCCCGAGGTATTGCCCCTCTATTGAAGACAAAATAGACAGATTTTCAGATAAAATAAGACATCAACTATTTATAGAGCCAGAAGGTCGAGACACCTGTGAGATTTACGTTAATGGTTTTTCGTCTTCATTGCCAGAAAATATCCAATATGAGGCATTGAAGCTGATTCTAGGATTTGAAAATGTAAAAATGTTTCGACCAGGATATGCCATTGAATACGACTATTTCCCGCCGACACAATTAAAAAATACTTTAGAGACTCACCTAATACACAATTTATATTTTGCAGGGCAAATAAATGGTACTACTGGGTATGAAGAAGCAGCCTGCCAGGGTTTGATGGCGGGCATAAATGCACACCTTAGGTGCAAGGAGTTGGAACCATTTGTCTTGAAAAGATCAGAAGCATATATCGGTGTACTTATCGATGATTTGGTTACAAAAGGAACCAACGAGCCATATCGCATGTTCACTTCAAGGGCAGAATATCGAATCCTACTTAGGCAGGACAATGCTGACATCCGCTTAACTCCTTTAGCCTACAAGTTGGGTATGAAAGGAGCAGATTTGAGGATGGATAATGTGAACATTAAATTGGATGAAGCGGCAAAGATAGAAACCTATTTAACGGAAAATAGTGCTGACCCAGGCGTGTATAATGAATGGCTTGAATCCATAGAAAGTGCGCCTCTTAAGCAAAAAATAAAGCTTTCTTCTTTATTGTCTAGACCTCATATTGGGATATTAGACATGGCAAAAAGTGACTCCAATTTGAATACTTTTATACAAAAGTTTTCATCAGAAAATATAGAGTTTGCTGAGATCAAAATGAAGTATGAAGGCTATATTCTTAAAGAAGAAGAGTTGGTGAAAAAAATGAGCCGATTGGAAGACTTTAGATTACAAGAGAGTTTGGATTATTTTCAGATGACTTCATTGTCAATGGAAGCTCGACAAAAGTTAAGTAAAATTAAGCCTTCAACTTTAGGACAGGCAAGTAGAATAAGTGGTGTTTCTCCTTCAGATATTTCGATTTTATTAGTTCATATTGGAAGATAGTTATGAGCATATATTCAGGAGTTAATTTTATTATGAAAAAATATTGTGCGTATCGCTTCGCCCATATTGCTGCATATAAAAAAGACCCTGCGTCCATCCAAAAGACAATATTCAAAGAGATAATTTCAAAAGCCAAAGACACGGAATGGGGTAAAAAATACGACTATGCTTCCATAAAATCGATTAAAGACTTTCAAGCGAGAATAGAACCACAAGAATATGACCATATAAGAGACTATATCGCTAGGATGATGGATGGTCAGCAAAATGTTTTATGGCCAGACAAAATTAAGTGGTATGCAAAATCAAGTGGGACTACCAACGACAAAAGTAAATATATTCCTGTTAGTGATGAGAATCTCAAGAACTGCCATATTAAAGGTGGGTGGGATGCGGTAACCTTGATTTATAATAATCTAAAAGACGCCAAGTTATTTCAAAACAAGAGCATATTGTTGGGTGGGGCATTGGAGACTTTTCCGAATAATCCAAATATAATAGCAGGAGATATTTCGGCGATCATGTTGAAAAATTTTCCTGCGGTGGGAAGGAATTTTTATGTTCCAGACTTTGAGACAGCATTGATGAAGGACTGGGAAAGTAAAATTGAAAAAACAGCCCTTCAAGCTTTGCAAATCCCCAATATGGCTATGTTTGGTGGCGTTCCAACATGGAATTTGGTTTTGTTCAAAAGGATGTTGGAAATATCAGGAAAAGACAATCTCCTAGAAATCTGGCCCGAACTCCAAGTTTATATGCACGGAGGGGTTGGTTTTGGACCTTACAAAGCACAATTTAAAAAATTAATACCCAAGGACGATTTTATATATCAGGAGATTTATAACGCATCCGAGGGCTTTTTTGCCATTAAGGACGATTTTGCCAGAGAAGATATGTTGGTTCTTTTGGAAAATGGCATTTTCTATGAGTTTATTCCATTGGAGACCTACGGAAATCCGAATGCAACTGCATATACAATTGAGGAAGTTGTCGAAGGTGTTCCTTATGTTATTTTGGTTACGAATTTTGCAGGACTATCTCGGTACGTTCCTGGGGATACCGTGATTTTCACCTCCTTGTATCCACATAGAATCCAAGTATTTGGAAGAACGCAGCAGTTTTTGAACGCTTTTGGAGAAGAAGTAATGATTAGCAATGCGGAACAAGCAATTGCTCACACATGCTCGCATACTGATGCTGTTGTTTCAGAATATACAGTAGCTCCCATATTTCTAGATATTGCCAATAAAGGGGGTCATCAATGGCTTATAGAGTTTGAGAAAGATCCAACAGACATAAATGAATTTGGCATATTGCTTGATAAAAAACTACAAGCATTAAATTCTGATTATGAAGCCAAGAGGTCAAAAAATCTTGCATTGGATTCTTTAAAACTTACCAAAGTACCCAAAGGTACTTTTTATCAATGGATGAAATACAAAGGGAGATTGGGAGGGCAATTCAAAATCCCGCGATTGAGCAATAGTAGAAAAATTATCGACGAAATTTTGTTTTTTTTAAAAACTAGGACCACAATATGATCAACGAATCAGAAGAGTTGAAATCCTTGATGGTACATTCGTTTGAAATACCGTTAAAAGTCCATGAAAACAACTTGGATGATCTTTATCCTATTTTATTGGGTCATATCGAGTGGATGATAGAAAATAGAATGGAGGCCTTATTGAGCACTCTTTACCGCCTAGATGTTTTAGAATCAAAGATAAACGCGGTTTTGACCCCTGATTTTCCCCTGTCGCCCGCACAGGGTATTACCAATCTAGTGATAGAAAGACAAAAGGAGAGATACCAGACAAAATTAAAATACCACAATACGGAGTACACAAAAGATTGGATTGAGCTGAAATAAAATCTTTTCCTATTTGTGATCTATTTTTATTCAACTTTTAATGTTTGAATATTGGCCTTTATCAAGACACAAGGAATCATCCTTAGAACTTTGGATTATAGTGAATCAAATATAATCGCACATATCTTTACCAAAGAATATGGATTAATTTCTGGGATGGTCTATGGAGCAAAAAGCACAAAATCTAAAAAAAAGAATTTTATTTGGAAAATTGGCAATATTGTAGAGTTAGATTTAGATTTTAAAAACACCCATAAGATACAGCCAATTAAAGAAGGTGCCATTTTTTACCAATATAAAGAGATTCCTTTTGATATCTATAAAAACGCATTGGCGACGATATGTATTGAAATAGTGACTAAATGTATCAAAGAGAATCAAGCCAATTTACAATTGTATGATTTTGTTTTAGAATTTTTAACTCAAGTAGATTCTACCAACGAGTCTATCAAAAATTATCTAGTTTATTTTCTCTTGCATATTACAAGCCCCTTGGGCATACAGCCGATATTAAAGCAAGGTGGGACTTGGATTGACTATGAAAATGGAGAAATTACAACGTTTAAATCAACAGAGAGCCTATATTCTCATGAATATTTATCACTGACCCATACTTATGATCTTTTTAATATTGAAATTAAACAAATAGGAGCATACAATCTTCCTGTTTCGGATCGGCAGGAGTTAATTGCAGTCTTTTTTAGATACTTAAAAACGCATCTTCCAGATTTCTCAATGCCCAAATCTCTCCAAATTTATAAGGATATTCTGTATTAAAAAAAAGGAGGAGTTTTTGGGCCCCTCCTTCGAAAATCTTTGAGATTTATTTTTACAATTTTTGGATTTTAAATACTTCAGTTTGGCTATTTCCCAATGTCCTGATCACATAGTTTCCGATAGGTAATTCGTTTAAATCCAGTTCAATACTTTGCGAACCACTATTCAGATCAGCATAAAATTTGAAAGCCTTTATTACAGTTCCTTTGCTATCGATCACTTGTACTTCATTGATACTAGATGCACCAGTGCTCACGATGTACAATTTGTTGTTTGTAACGGGGTTAGGGAACAGACTGATACTTGATTTTTTACCAAATATCACTTGGACTATTTTCGAATATTCGCTTTTCTGATCCAATGATGTGGATTTTAATCTATAATAAGAAACCCCAGAAAGTGGTTGAAGGTCCTTACTCGAATATTTGGATAATTGGGCACCTTGTCCAGCTGGTTCTTTTGTTAAGATCGGATAAAAATCTTGACCATTCGCCGATCGCTCGATTATGAATTCTTTCAGGTTGATTTCATTTGTGGTTTCCCAAAGCAGATCTACCGCATTTTCATTTTTAATTGCTTTGAATGAAATTAAGTTTAATGGTAAAAGAGATCCTGCATAATTGGTTACCGCGAATCCACTAAAGGTTGCGAAACTCGAAGTATATGTATGGAATGTAACCCCATCTGATGTAAAAGTTCCGTAGGTAGGAGCTACCAACTGCGCACCCACACTTGCAGTTGTGTTCTGAATTTTATTGGGTGTCTTTATCATTTTATAGGAAGAAGCAGTCCCTCCCAAGGCGGATATTTCGGACGCTTTATAGATTAAAGTAATATCATAATTTCCATTGTTGGTAGAAGTTATATAAAAAGTTTTTTGAGAAATCTTCGAAGTGGCTGTTGGGTCAAGCCAAGTTGGTGAAGTCAAAGCACTAGACCCTGATCTATCTATGGATACATTTACACATTCCAAATTAGTTCCCCCAGTCTGTTGTATTTTAACCAATGCTTTATCTTGATCATCGTAAAAAAATGCGATGTCACCAGTGGTTAGGTAAGAGACAGCTGATTTATTTGTAGCATTGGAAGCATCCATTATCGGTGTATAATTAAATCGAATGTCGGGTTGTTCTGTTTCGCTATAGAAGCCAGCTAACGAACAACCATTATCAGACCCAGTACTGCTTAGATTGAACATTGCAACGTTGGAGGATTTAGAGGTGGAAGAAATAACATCTGAATTGGTCGAAGAAGTGTTATTAAAACAAAATTCAAATAGGATATTTGAGCTTCCATCCCAATAATATGGAGAACTTATATTGAAAGTATTCCATCCGCTCACTACGGATACGGTAGCATTATTGACTAATGTAGTTAGACCTGTTTCGGCATAACTTGGAGTGGTCACAGCGGTGTTTTTTGCAGAAATATTAAAATTTGAATAAGCCTGGGTACTGTTTTTTGAAATAACATTGAATGCGATGCTATTGATATAGCCTTTTTAAGACCAAAACCAGTTAGGTCGGCGGCGGTATAAATAACGCGAGCCCTTGCATCGGTATATATTCCACCAAATGGGTAATAGTTGACATTAGAGTCGCCAGCTCCATAAACAATGGTCCTATTGGTGGCTACACTTGGGTCAAAGTCATTGTCTGAAACTGATACATTAATGTTGTCTGTAGAGCAAACTAAATTGGCACCAACACTTAGATTCAAAATAATATTTTCAACCGATTCATCGATGGCGTCTTCAAAAATTGCCAAGTTAAAATTAGAGGAAGCATTAGCGGATCCAGCTGCAAAGGTTACAGTACCAGAGACGATCGAATAATCTCGGTTTTGAAGTGCAGTAGAAGCTCCGTCTATTGATAAAGTTGCAGTAACACTTGATGTGGCAATCGTCCTATATAACTGAACTGGTATAGTAACAAGCGTGTATTTCATGCCACAATTTGCAGCTGCCGTTCCTGAATTGCTTGCTTCAAAGGCAGCTTTGGTAGGAGTACCTAGTTTTAGTCTTGTGTCAATGGGCTGGAGGCAAGTTAATGAAATATAAAAAGCATTCAAAGTTGAAAGAGAGACTGGCGACCACGTAGAAGTACTGGCAACTGATGGCGACATGATAAACCCAGAAGAAACATCGTGAGATAGATTGAGATTGTGCCCAATCTCATGAGCAGCCATTACCTGAAGCGTATAATTAGAATTGTTTCCGCTCCATTCTTGTAATACGTGATATTTACTGCTGGTACAAATCGCCCCAACATAAGCAAGACCAATGGTAGATCCAGTAAAATCGCGTTTTGTCCAAAATTGTCCGAGATCAAAGGTGACACCAAAATTGCCAGCCTCACCCCATGTTGAAAAATTGGTTAGAATGGTGTTGGCAGAATTAGATGAAGTTATAGCCGTTTCCAAACCATCGCTAGCACTTGAAGAAACATAATGAGCAACGATAACAAACTTGAGGCTGTCTTGAAATTCTGTATCATAAAGAAGTTGAACATTGTTCATGACTGCATCTACAAATGTATTTGTATTGGCAGAGCCACCTTTATTTTGAGACATGGTCCAATCACTTGCGATGGCTAGTTCAATTTGATAAGTACAATTATTAGTTCCTAAAAGTAAATTTCTTTGCTCGACCGATTGATCCAGCTTTTCACTGGTCGTTTCAACCCCACATTTGTGATCTGTGGTATATTTAACATTTTTAGCATTATAAACCACATAAGTATCAGGGGCTAAATTGTCTCCAAAGTTTGATACGGGTTCTATCATCCAATGCTCATCATCTTTAATAAAAAAGCCAAAAATGAAATTATCGGTCACTGTCAATGAAAAAACATCCTCTGGATCATCCCAAAAATGCCCTCTATAATTGAAGGATTCTCTTTCTTTTGTTTTCTCTATTTTTCCATTTACCTCTTTCAACAACACATGATCCTGAGATTTCATATTGTATGATTCAATGTGCACATTACCTTTTAATGCGTCACCGAGGTTTAGAAAAAGCTCTTTATTAAATCCTTGTGAAGTCAAAGATTGGCTCAATGATTTGGAATCAATATTGAACACATCGAAAGCATTAAACTTATTAGCTAACAAATCATTGGTCTTGAAATCTAAGTTTTTTTGGCCACCTAATACTAAACTTTGTGCTTGAAGAAAGGGAGATTTAAATAGAATAAGAAAGCATATCAAAGGGATTAGACGAATCATGATGAACAGTATTGAGTTAAAATTTAAAACGAATTATTATTCAAATTTCCTAAAAAAGATTCTATTAAACGAATTTTTTATTAAAAATAAATGTAAAAATGCAATATTAAATTTATTCAATATATAAAACCACAAGATAAGCAGTAACTTCGCCGCATGAATTATTTGACTTTAGAAAATATAACAAAGTCCTATGGGGACAAAATGTTATTCAAAAATATCCAATTGCACATCAATAAGGGACAAAAAATAGCCTTTGTTGCAAAAAACGGAACAGGAAAATCTACGCTGTTAAGAGTTTTGACAGGGATGGAAGGAAGTGAGGGTGAGAACGCCAAAATATGGATAAATAGCGATGTCCAAATGGGATTTTTATTGCAAGAGCCTCAATTCAACTTCAATTTAAATGTGCTTGAGACCATCTTTGATACCACCAACGAAACCCTCCTTGCTGTTAAAGAATACGAACACTTCTTGGCTTTAGGTAATATAGATCAAATACAAGCGGCAACAAATAAGATGGACGATCTAAAGGCTTGGGATGTTGAGTCAAAAGTCAAAGAAATCATTTCAAAATTAAAAATAGTTGACCTAGAGCAAAAGATTGATACTTTGTCGGGTGGACAATTAAAGCGTTTGGCTTTGGCCAAAATATTGATCGAAGAACCAGCATTCTTGATATTGGATGAACCGACCAATCACTTGGATCTCGATATGATAGAATGGCTAGAAGAATACCTTTCAAGGCCGAACTTGACCTTGTTCATGGTGACGCACGATAGATATTTCTTAGAGCGCATTTGTGACACGATCATAGAGCTTGAAAACGGACAACTGTACAAATACAGCGGAAATTATTCTCAATACTTGGAGAAAAAAGCCACCCGTGTAGAAAACGAAGGAATTGAACACGATAAGAACAAAAAACTATTGCGAAAAGAACTCGATTGGGTCCGCAGGATGCCTCAGGGAAGGGGTACAAAAGCCAAATCTAGAGTAGATGCCTTTTATGATCTAAAAGAAGTAACGGATCAAAAAAAGACCGAGGATAAAATGAAAATTGAAATCAAGGGCCAGCGACTTGGTTCTAAGATTTTGGAAGCGCACAATGTTGGTTTGGATTATGGGGACAAGCATATTTTTTCAAATTTCAATTATAAATTTAAGAAAGGAGAACGGGTAGGTATTATTGGTAAGAATGGAACGGGCAAATCCAGCTTTCTTAAGGTTTTAACACAAGAATTGAGCCCAACTCAAGGCAAAATCGTCGTAGGAGATACTTTGGTATTTGGATATTATAGCCAAGATGGCATGGAGCTCAATGTGGACAAAAGGGTCATAGAGGTCATCACAGACATAGCAGAATATATCCCATTAGAAAAGGGTCAAACGCTTTCTGCCGCTGCACTTTTGGAGCGTTTTTTATTCAGTAGATCGCAACAACAGGTATTCGTATCACAGCTTTCTGGAGGTGAGCGACGACGTCTTTATCTGCTTACGATTTTGATCCAAAACCCCAATTTTCTTATCTTAGACGAGCCGACGAATGACCTAGACATATTGACATTGCAGATATTGGAGGATTTCTTGCTTGACTTTCCTGGTTGCCTATTGATAGTTACCCACGATCGATATTTTATGGATAAATTGGTCGATCACCTTTTTGTTTTTGAAGGCGATGGTCAGATTAAGGATTTTAATGGAAATTACTCTGAATATAGAGAGACTCAAAATAATCTACCTACCAAAAGTACCAAAACAGAAGCCAGTTCGGACCAAGAAGTAACGCCAAAACCTAGTTCTGAAGGCCTTAATTATGAAGAAAGGAAAGAATTGAAACGACTCGAAAAAGATATCGAAAAGATTCAAGAAAAGATTAAATCCATCGAAGACCGATTTACTAATGAAAATCTTAACTTGGACGATATCCAAAAACTGGGTGTAGAAATCCAAAAGCTCAGAGACGACCTTGACACCAGAGAATCTAAATGGTTAGAACTCGCGGAACGGGAATAAAAAAAGGTTCCAACCTTATTCAGATTGAAACCTTTGGAGGTCGAAAGCGGATTCGAACCGCTGTGGAAGGTTTTGCAGACCTCTGCCTAGCCACTCGGCCATTCGACCCTATTTTTTCTTTAGGAGGGCAAAGATATGATAATTTGTAATTAAAAAACCACTTTCTAAGAAAAATTCCTATTTGTCGAAGCGAATTTCTTGTATTATGGTCTTGTTTGGATGATTTTTTATAAAAATATACACGCGATAGGAACCGGAAGAGGTTTGAAGATTTGCTATAGTATATTTGCTATTACTGTTTTTGGAGGCACCTTGGTGCGCTTCTTTTATGCTCACAGGTTTGTTGTTTTTCAAAAACTGTTGGATTACCTGAATTGCGTCTTGTTTGCTATATATTTCTTGAGAATTGTTGATGCAGACTTCGACCGACTCTTCGAAATATTTACTCAGATTTTCCGCATTTCCAGACATGATGGCGTTGAAAATTTCGGGATTACCAGCAATAGAAAGTGTTTTTATCGCTAATAATAGACAAAATGTTATGATGGACTTTTTCATTATATGCTTTTTGATTAAAAACGTATTCCTTTTCCAAATAATTTCGAAATTTAGTTAATTAATTACTAATGTTGGTGCAATTCTATATTTTTTTCACAAAATCGGAAACAAAACGGCATCAAAAGTTTTTTTATATGGCTAGAATTCAGCAAAAAATCAAAAACAAAAATTGACATTTTCCGTTTAACCTTAATAAACTGAGCAAATATGACAACAACAGATACACAGACGCCTATCGTTTTGACAGCAGGGGCTTTAGAGCAGCTGCACATCATCAAAAAGGATCAAAACATTCCAGATGATTTTGGACTTCGAGTGGGTGTGAAAGGGGGTGGATGTTCTGGATTTAGCTATATCCTTGGTTTTGACAAACCGCAGGAAAACGATCAATTTTATGAAATTGATGGATTGAAAGTAATGATGCAAAAGTCTCACAGCATCTATCTTTTGGGTATGGAAATTGATTTTATCAATGGCTTAGAAAATCGCGGATTTATTTTTAATAATCCCAATGCCAAATCCACTTGCGGGTGTGGCACCTCGTTTAATGCTTAAAACGAGACAAAAACTGGCTTTTTAAGGCTAAAAAGGTTTCTTTTTCAAGAAAATAAATAAATAAACCATATAGAATAAAGAGGAATATCGGAATCAAGATAAATTCTTGACCTATAAACTTATTTATTAAAACCAGAAAAATACTCAGGGTGAAAATGCCATTTATCTTTCGCCAATTGTAAGGGATTTTTATATATTTTTTCCCAGCATAATATACCAAAACACACATCAAAAAATAACAAATCAAAGTGGTCCACGCAGCTGCTATATACCCATAATGCGGGATAAATAGGACATTAAGGACGATTGTAGTTATAGCTCCGAAAAGTGAAAAATATATACCTAAACGGGTATTATCTGTCGTTCGATACCAAATACTCAGATTGTAATATAGCCCATTGAATACATTGGCCAAGGTGACAATTGGGACGATGATCAGACCAGAATCATAAGAGCTGTTGAACACAAGAGACTTGAGTTGTGGCGTAAATAGAACGGTAAAAAGGAATCCCGTGCAAGCAAAAATAGTAAAATAAAGTGTTGCCCTAGCATAAAGCGCTGGAGCATTTGCTTCGTTTCTGGTTTTTAGGAAAAAAGGCTCGGCACCTAGGCGATACGCCATGGTAAAAAGATTTATAAATATGGTCAAACGGTAGCAAGAGCCATATATCGCCGTCATCTCTTGATTTTCACTCATCGTACCTGGCAATAATTTAACCATGAAAAGACGGTCAAACATCTCATTGATGATATAGGAAAAACTGACAATGACCAATGGCCAAGAGTACGACCACATTTTTTTAAGCAATTCATAATCAATTTCCCATTCGATTTTGGGGAGCTTTTTTAAGGCAAGGAGCAAAACAACCAAACTACCGATGATATTGGCGATCAAAACATAGAGAATTCCATGCTTGGGTGAGTATATCGTATGTATCAGTGTGCTCATCAACCCTTCAGGCAAGGATTGGATGTATTTGGGCAAAATCCAAAGAAAAAGTACATTGAAGAATATGAGTAAAAAAATATTCAGAATCTTTAACACAGAATATAGCTTCGCCTTGCCGTGCAGTCGTAGATACGCAAAGGGTATTTCGGACAAAGTATCCAATGCGATGATGATTAGAGCCAACCACAAGACCTCGGACCTCGATTCTAGTCCATAAAAGGATCCAAACCAAGGGATCAACATAAAAAACAACAATGAAAAGAGAATCGTCGATAGCGAAATCGAGCTAATCGAAGTGTTAAGCACTTTTTGGTCTATATATTCCTTATCAGTAGCGTATCTGAAGTAGGCGGCTTCCATTCGATAGGTAAATAATACCAAACAAAATCCGATGAGCGCATAGGTACTGACCAAAATTCCAACATCGGCTTTGCTAAATACATCCGTATGCAATCTATTGAGCAAAAAATAAATCATCCTGCCCAAGACGGTGCTTAGGCCATAAATCAATGTTTCGCTCCATAATTTCTTGAGCATAATAGAAAATACTATTTACAAATAGCGATATAATTGAAAACAAAAGTAATGGAATAATAAGAGAACCAACCCATCCATGAATTTAATCTTGTCGAAAACCTTGAAATATTGGATATGGTCGAATCAAAATATTGTATTAACTTTAAGAATGAGCAATGGAAAAAAGCTGTTGCTACTAGGCTATTTTTAACTCACAGAATCTTCAGTCAATTTAATTTATGGTATCACAGCATTATAGAAACTATGATTATGGGCAATATCCATGCTTTATCCCTATACCCAATCACGCCATTCAAACGGTTCACAAATTTTATATCTGGGAATGAAATCTAATAGATTTATTTTTTTTATTGCTCTTGTAGTCAGTGGGTGTACCGCAGAGATGCATTATACTTTGATCAACTATAACAATGGGGAGTTTAAATATGCACCAATGATAGAAAGCAATCAAGATTATCATATTTATATCACTGGACGGAAAAATGATCTAAAGGATACCTACAAACTGGAAAAATTTTGTTTGTATTATGCTCAAAAATATGGAATAAAATTAACCGAAAGGGATTCTAGAACCATGTGGTTAATGTCCAAAGAATACTTTTCTATGGACGAAATTCATGAAGATAATTTTATAGCAAGAGTTACAATTATGTGCGTAAATAATAATTTGGAAATTATACAAATAGCTCTTCTTGAGTGTCAAAATAGAGATTATCCTGTGCTTTACCCCCCTCAAACGAATCACGAAGTGGTGCCGTGTCGATGATAAAGCGATAAAGGAGGGATGTGATTGTAACATTTTTTTTATCAAAAAGTATTATATTTCAGGTAAAAGAATATTTTGGGGCAGGGATGAGCGATGGGGCAAGATGGAATTTTCCTAGTCTCGTCGATCAATGGGTTTTGCAACATTATAGAAACTATGATTATGGGCAATATCCTTGATTTATCCCTATAACCAATCACACCATTCAAACCCAACATAAACTTAGAGTATGGGAATAATGTATAAAAAAGTCACTTTTTTTTTATTGTTATTATGTATAGCATGTTCTGGGAATTTGCCAAGTACAAAAATTTCCTATAACAATGGTGAGTTTGAATACGTGCCTATGTTTCAAGGCAATGTTGCACATCATATCTATATCTCTGGAAAGAAAAACGATCTAAAGGATGGATACAAATTGGAAAAGTTCTGTATTTTTTACGCAAAAAAATATAAAATAAAATTAACAGAAGGGGAGCCAATCAATTTGTGGTTGATGTCTGAAGAATACTTTTCAATGGATCAGATCCATGAAGAGAACTTTATTGCTGTTTTGGCTTTGAGATGTACTCAAGGCAAAATGAGAATATCAAGTATTGCGATTTTTAAAAATGAAAATAGAGATTACCCAATAGACTACCCACCAAAAAATGATCACGATTCAATGCCCTGCCAATGATGAAGTGACATAGGAATGATGTGATAGTGGCTTTTTTATCAAAAAGTGCTATATTTCAGTGTGAAAGATAATTTTGGAGTCGGTATCCAAGATGGAGCAAAATGGTATTTTCCAGGTCTAGTAGAGCAGTGGGTTTTGCAACATTATAAAAACTATGATTATGGTCAATATCCATGCTTTATCCCAATAACCAATCACGCTATTCAAACGGTTCACAAATTTTATATCTGGGAATGAAATCCAATAGATTTATTTTTTTATTGCTCTTGTAGTCAGTGGGTGTACCGCAGAGATGCATTATACTTTAATCGACTATAATAATGGAGAGTTTAAATATGCACCAATGATAGAAAGCAATCAAGATTATCATATTTATATCACTGGACGGAAAAATGATCTAAAGGATACCTACAAATTAGAGAAATTTTGTTTGTATTATGCTCAAAAATATGGAATAAAATTAACCGAAAGGGATTCTAGAACCATGTGGTTAATGTCCAAAGAATACTATTCAATGGATCAGATTAATGAAGAGAACTTTGTTGCAGGAGCTACGGTCAAGTGCATAAATAATAACCTGCAAATATGTGATATAATACTTTTTAGAAACCAAAATAAGAGATACCCTATCTTCTACCCCCCTCAGACGAATCACGAAGTGGTGCCGTGTCGATGATAAAGGGGCATAGGAGGTATCGTCCCATCCCTTCCATCAACCCACAGAACCCTTAAAACCATCTCTCCTCAAGCCCAATACCACGCCCATGCGTCAGCGATCGTAGCCGTCTCGTCCATGACGAGAGTCCGCAGGACCACAGCGGCGCAGAGCGCGGCCCTCGACTCGTCGAGGGAGACGCCATCAAAATTCATTTTAATAGAAAGATATTCCGTAAATTTGTGGATTAAAGGATTGATATGAAGAAAATTGTATTGTTATTTTGTTGTTTTTCGATGTTTCATATTTCGATGTCGGGGCAAATAAAATTTGGCCTTAGGGCGGGTATGAATATGTCAAAACTGCTGATACCGATTGAAAAAAGTAGTACGGGAGACAAATTGAATTCCAATGAATTTGTAACTGGGGGCGTGCACGTAGGCATCCTTTTTAAGTATGAGTTGATGGAAAATTTGTCTGTAAATAGTGAGCTATTATATACGCAGAAGGGCACTAGGAGGACATTCGAGGGAGACGGCTTTTATATCGTCAATCCAAAGATTGCGAATCCATTGATCATAAAAGGGGATAAAAAAAGCTTCGTTACCATCAGTAACTCTTATCTGGAAGTGCCGCTCACGATCAACTATAAGCTAGGGCCTGTGGAGCTAGGAGCGGGGTTCTATTCAGGTATTTTGTTAAGTTCGAAAGGATCTGGTGAAATCAATATTATAGGCAAAAATCCAGTTTCGGATCGACTTTTGGTGCTTCTCAACCATAATTATCTTCGCGATAAAACGGTGGGGGCGAGTGAATACTCAAATATCAAGAAAAACAAGGTGAACGTGGCTGGCTCGATCATTGACTACCCATACGAGCAATCTGCGTATCACGATTTTGATCAAAAGGATGGGAATTGGTATTCGACCCTAGATTTTGGTTTTGTGGGCAGTTTGTACTATTATTTCAACAAGAACTTTTTTGCAGGAGTGCGCATGAACTACGGCCTGAAAAGCATAGCGAAAGACCAATATTTACTCTCTGACGCGTATTTGGATGGCACCAAGCCTCAAAAACTGGACGGAGGAGTTAAAAACTACAATTACCAATTCACGATTGGATTTACTTTCTAGTATCTGCCTCTAGTTTTTCCAATCGCTTCAAGAGTTCTGGAAGCTTTTTGAAAACAGAAAACGATCTCAAGAACGCCGTATAATCTAGGGCTGGTGAGCCGTACCATTTGGTTTTGGTTTCTTTGATGGAGGCATTCACCCCCGACTGCGCTTGGATCATGGTACCATCAGCTATTTGGATATGACCGACGATGCCTACTTGGCCTCCTATGAGGCAATCTTTGCCGATTTTGGAGCTACCAGCCACGCCTGCTTGGGCAGCAATGACCGTATTTTCGTTTATTTCGACATTGTGGGCTATTTGGATGAGATTGTCAAGTTTGACGCCTTTACGGATGAAAGTAGAGCCCATGGTGGCTCGATCGATTACTGTATTTGCCCCGATTTCGACATTGTCTTCTATGATCACATTGCCGATTTGATTTATCTTGATGTACTCGCCCTGTTCATTCTTTGTAAATCCAAAACCATCGCTTCCGATGACCACATTGGAGTGGATGATGACATTGTCTCCAATGATACAATCGTGGTATATTTTCACGCCGGCGTGGATGATGACATTGCGACCGACTTTTACATTTTCTCCGACGAAAACATGGGGATAGATTCGGGTATTTTCACCGATACTAGCACTTTTGGAAACGCAAGAAAAGGCCTCTATGGTGCACTGGGTTGGGAGTACAGCGTTTTTGTCGATAAATGCAAGGCTAGAAATATGGTGATCGGTACTTGGGCTGACATTGAACTGAGAAAGTAAGGTTGCCACAGCTCCATATACGTCTTTGACACGAATCAGGGTAGGCGAATAGGGCTGACTTGGGACAAAGTCTTCGGATACGATGATAGCACTGCACTGGGTGTTGTACAAGTATGACTCATACTTAGAGTTTGCTAGAAAACTAATTCCACCAATTTCTCCTTCTTCAATTTTACATGGTTTCCAAACTTCAACATCGGGATTTCCTTCGCAGGTGCCATTTAATATGATGGCTAAAGACTTGGCGGAAACTTTCATCAAAAGATATCTATTAGTTTAAATTTTTTAGCAAGATAAATTTTTTTTATAAAAATAGAAAATTCAATGGCTGGTATATTACATATTTCTTCGGTATTGACCCCCGACGGCATAGAGAGAATGGGTCAGATCACCCAATGTTGCGTGTTTTGAAGCATCCATTAGGGCATCAAAAATATTTTGGTTATTGACGGCTACTTGTTGGAGACCTTGGAGTTTTTGTAGGGCATTCTCCCTATCGATGGATTGTACTCGGGTCCTTGTATTGATTTGTTGAATTTTTTCAGACTCATTGGCGCGGATGACTTCGCGTGGAAGTATGGTCGGTGAGCCATCCTTAGAAAGGAAGGTGTTGACCCCGATTATTGGGTATTCGCCATTGTGTTTTAAGGTCTCATAATAGAGACTTTCTTCTTGGATTTTGGACCGTTGATACATGGTCTCCATAGCCCCCAAAACGCCCCCTCTTTCCGTTATCCGTTCGAACTCGACCAAGACAGCTTCTTCTACCAAGTCCGTAAGTTCTTCGATGATGAACGAGCCCTGGAGAGGATTTTCATTTTTGGCCAATCCCAGTTCATGGTTGATGATGAGTTGGATCGCCATGGCCCTTCTGACGGACTCTTCCGTAGGCGTGGTGATGGCCTCATCGTAAGCGTTGGTGTGCAGAGAGTTGCAATTGTCATATATTGCATAAAGAGCTTGAAGGGTCGTCCTAATGTCATTGAAAGAAATTTCTTGCGCGTGCAAGGATCTTCCACTGGTTTGGATATGGTATTTGAGTTTTTGGGATCGCTCATTGGCTTTGTATTTCAGCTTCATGGCTTTTGCCCAAATCCTCCTTGCGACGCGGCCAATGACCGCATATTCTGGATCGACTCCGTTGGAGAAGAAAAAAGACAAATTGGGTGCGAAATCATCGATATTCATCCCCCGCGACATATAATATTCGACGTAAGTAAATCCATTGGCGAGCGTGAAAGCCAACTGGGTGATGGGATTCGCTCCTGCTTCGGCGATATGGTACCCAGAGATAGAAACCGAATAAAAATTTCTAATATGATTTTGGATAAAATAATATTGCATATCCCCCATGAGCCTAAGGCTAAATTCGGTAGAGAAAATGCATGTATTTTGAGCTTGGTCTTCCTTCAAGATATCGGCCTGAACCGTTCCTCGGACGGATTTTACAGCTCCCATAATTAGATCATTATAGACATCTGGCGGTAGCACTTCGTCCCCTGTGATTCCCAAGAGCAGAAGCCCGAGTCCATCATTTCCCTCAGGAATGGGTCCATGATATTTTGGCCGTTCGATGCCCTTTGCATCGTATTTGGCGGACAATTTTTCCTCGACCAAAGATTCTAATTTGTGCGCTTTGATGTATTTTTCGCATTGTTGATCAATCGCTGCATTCAAAAAAAAAGCACATATGATGGCTGCGGGCCCATTGATCGTCATGGAGACGGACGTTTTTGGACTGCACAAGTCGAAACCAGAATACAATTTTTTAGCGTCATCCAAGCAGCAGATGCTTACGCCAGAGTTTCCGATCTTACCGAAGATATCGGGTCTGTAATCGGGATCCTCACCATATAGCGTAACCGAATCAAAAGCCGTGGACAACCGTATGGCGGGCATATTTAAGGATAAATAATGAAACCGTCGATTCGTGCGCTCGGGACCACCTTCTCCAGCAAACATCCGCGTCGGGTCTTCGCCCTCTCTTTTGAATGGGAATACGCCTGCGGTGAAAGGAAATTCTCCAGGTACATTTTCATTGAGCGACCATTTTAAGAGGTCCCCCCAATCCCTATATTTCGGCAAGACAACCTTGGGAATACGAGTATTGGACAAGGAGAGCGTATAGGTAGTTTGTGCCAATACTTTGTCCCTCACCTTATACTCGAAGACATCCTGCTTATATTGTTCAAATTTTGTATTCCAATGGGCTAAAATACGCCTAGAATCACCCGTCAAGTCCGACTCCAATTGGTTGTACAATTCTTCTAGGCGCTCGACATCGACATTTACCTTCGTATCTTCCTTCAAGATATTGATGGTATTGCGGATGGCGTACAAGCGCGAAGCCAAACTGGACTGCTGTCCTATCCATTGATCAAAAGCGCGGTTATTTTCAGCAATTTCTGCCAAATATCGTATCCTAGCTGGTGGAATGATATAAATCTTTTCGCTCATTTCATTCGAAATCTCCAGCGTCGAAGCGAAGTTTGATTGTGTTTTATTATTTAATAAAGAAATGATTTCTGCATAAAGCCTATTGGTACCTGGATCATTGAACTGAGAGGCGATGGTTCCAAATACGGGTAGGTCCTCCTCTTTCACATCCCATAGGTTGTGATTTCTTCGATATTGCTTTTTGACATCGCGCAAAGCGTCAAGCGCCCCTTTTTTATCGAATTTATTGATGGCGATGATATCGGCAAAATCGAGCATATCGATTTTCTCCAATTGAGAAGCCGCACCATACTCTGGCGTCATGATATAAAGCGTGATATCGGAATGGTCCACGATTTCAGTATCAGACTGACCGATACCCGAAGTCTCGAGTATGATAAGGTCAAACTGGGCCAATTTTAATATATCAAGTGTAGATTGAACGTATTTGGAAAGCGCGAGATTGCTCTGTCTCGTAGCCAATGATCGCATAAATACCCTAGGGCTATTCACACTATTCATCCGAATCCTGTCGCCTAATAATGCCCCACCAGTTTTTCTTTTCGAAGGATCAACAGAGACCACGGCGATATTTTTATCCTTAAAATCCAATAGAAATCTGCGCAATATCTCGTCCACCATGCTGGACTTTCCCGAACCACCCGTACCCGTTATACCGAGGACAGGGACCTTGGATGTGGCGATGATGGGCTGGATTTGTTCGCTGATCGAAGCATAGGCTTCGGGGCTGTTCTCTGCAAATGAAATGAGATGGCTGATGGCCACGTGCGATGTGCTTCGCAAGTTCTTTAGATCGATATTTTTATCAAACGGAACTTCAAAGTCCGATTTTTGCAACAAATCATTGATCATGCCTTGCAGGCCCATATGTCGGCCGTCGTCTGGCGAATACAATCTAGTGATGCCATATTCCTCCAATTCCTTTATTTCTTCGGGCAAAATGGTACCGCCTCCGCCTCCAAATATTTTTATATGGCTGGCATTTTTCTCCTTCAAAGAATCAAAAATATACTTAAAATACTCGTTGTGGCCGCCTTGATACGAGGTGATGGCGATGGCTTGGACGTCTTCTTGAACGGCTGTATTGACGATTTCGTCCACGCTGCGATTGTGCCCGAGATGTATGATTTCAGCACCAGAAGCCTGAAGTATCCGCCTCATGATGTTGATGGCAACGTCATGCCCATCAAAGAGCGAAGCAGCGGTTACTATCCTAATCTTGTGGATAGGCGTATAAATATCAATTGGATCCATTTTCCTAATATTAAGTATCGTATCTGCAAATTTAGTTCAAAATACACTACCCATGTACCCATATCATTCCAAAAAGATTCCCGCCGTCTTATTCTTCCCTAACTTTTTACCTAGTTTTCCACTTTATTGCCCATCAAAGCAATAATCTCCGACCTTTTTATACCCAATAAAATCAACCGCATGAGGACTAGGTTTTTTATTTGAGCGTGCCCCTCGCCATGCTCGGGTCGGGCTATGCGCCTAACTTCGTGCCGGCTTCTATCCCTCACGCGGGGTGGGGGGGGAGAGGATATGTTTGGTAAATTGTGGTATCACCATTATTCTGATGCATCATAATGAGGAAAATATTTAGTTTAGAAGCGATGAGAAGAAGTTATTTGGTGTCTTTTGTTGTAAATTATGCAAGATATTATTTCACCGAGAAACGTTTTGTACCTAGTGGTAGTTGAGAATAATTTGTAAAATAATTCACTAATATAGTGAATATAGTGTAAATTATATATACCTTTGTATGTAGAAATATGCCTAAAACCTATGGAAATAAATTTTACAAAGGAATATTTAAAAGAATTGTATCAAGATGGT
Organism: Saprospiraceae bacterium; assembly: GCA_016718505.1. Classification (GTDB taxonomy): domain Bacteria; phylum Bacteroidota; class Bacteroidia; order Chitinophagales; family Saprospiraceae; genus JADKKF01. The sequence goes on from JADKDE010000001.1 coordinate 504,960, forward strand.
AAAACCTCGAACAAAAAATACAGGTATCAGAAAGATATAATAAAAAGATACAAAAATACTATTGATAAACTGAAAGCAGCGGGTAAAATTGAAGATTTGTACCCAATCAAAAGTTTGAATTACGAAAAATTAATAGGCGACAAAAACGGTTTAGAATCCGTACGGGTAAATGATAAATATAGAGTTGAATTTATATCATCTATCGAGGGTAAAGAGCCAAATATTATCACAATTTGTGCAATTGTAGAGTTAAGTAAACATTATTCTTAAACTTTAAACACCATGGCAACAAACACAATCATACCATTCAAAGCAACGCATCCTGGAACTTTAATAAAAGATGAATTAGAAGTTCGCAAGGATATTACACAAAAAGACTTAGCAACTCTTTTTGGCGTCAAAGCTTCATTTTTAAATGAAATCATTAAGGGTAAAAGACCCGTTACTGCGGACATAGCGATTTTATTAGAAAAAGCTTTTGGCATTTCTGCAGACTACTGGATGAAGTTTCAATCTCAATATGAAATTGATATTGCAAGAATAAAAGATAAAAATATCAATAAGATAAAACTCATCGAAATTTGGAATATTATAACTCATTATGTCCCAATAAAATATTTTAATAAAATGGGATATTTGACAGATGATATATCAAAGAACATATCTATCATACAGGCTATATATTCAGTACAATCAATTGACGGCTTAGTTAATAAATTCTCAGAAAGAAAATTTGCATTTTTTAAAAAGAGTGAGAAATTACAAATTGATGAGAAAAAAATAATTGCGTGGATTTCTCTAGTAGAATATAAGGCCGAAAGAAAGGAGACCAATACGTTTAATTTTGAAAATTTACCCCAATTAAATAAGGAATTGCAAGAGATCTTTTACAAAAATAAAAATGTATTGGATTTAGTTGACAAAAAATTAGCGCAGTATGGAGTTAAGTTCTTATTGGTAGATAAATTAGAGAAAACTCCAATTGATGGATATTCATTTTGGTCCAAAAACAATCCAGCTATTGCATTGACATTGAGAAATAATAGGATTGATAATGTAGCATTTACCCTTCTTCACGAATTAGGTCATATCGCGATACATTTAAAAAATAATAAAGATATAAAATTCATAGATTTAACTAAAATCGAAGAAAATGAAATAGAAAATGAAGCAAATATTTATGCTCAAGAAAGTTTAATTCCACCAGATTGTTGGAATGACTTGCTTGAGAACTATAACACAGTAAATGATGAAAGTATAGCCGTATTTTCAAATAAATATAGAATTAATCCAGCAATAGTCTTAGGTCGTGCATGTTTTGAAATGAATTATTATGGACTAAAAACTAATATTGACAAAAAACTGTATTAGCTAGAAATAGACAGGTATAGACGCTGCAATTGCACTCCTTTTTGCTAACAATTTTCTATCTTTGAATGGATAATCACAATATTTGCACCGTAGGTAAATGCCTCCAATTAGTTGTGATTTGCTAACAATTTTCTATCTTTGAATGGATAATCACAATCCCCGTCGGAAATTGGTATTTGTATTTCACGTTGTGATTTGCTAACAATTTTCTATCTTTGAATGGATAATCACAATAGGCATTGAAAGACGAGGGTAAGGTTGCCCGTTGTGATTTGCTAACAATTTTCTATCTTTGAATGGATAATCACAATAGAGGCTAAGCGAAGTAAAAGTAAGTTGTAGTTGTGATTTGCTAACAATTTTCTATCTTTGAATGGATAATCACAATGAAAACAAATGCAGGTCATTTGTTAAACAAGTTGTGATTTGCTAACAATTTTCTATCTTTGAATGGATAATCACAATGACGTATCTAAATTGGCTCGTGTTTTTACAGTTGTGATTTGCTAACAATTTTCTATCTTTGAATGGATAATCACAATGCTATACAGTAGTTATGACTCGGGACATATGTTGTGATTTGCTAACAATTTTCTATCTTTGAATGGATAATCACAATACCCGATTATGATTTACTTAACGACGACGTGTTGTGATTTGCTAACAATTTTCTATCTTTGAATGGATAATCACAATATATTTGTTTAACAATATCATTCTTGTAGTGTTGTGATTTGCTAACAATTTTCTATCTTTGAATGGATAATCACAATAAGTTTGGTAAACTGAAGGACGAAAAATCGGTTGTGATTTGCTAACAATTTTCTATCTTTGAATGGATAATCACAATCAGATGCTGGTAAGATTGAGCAGATTGCGAGTTGTGATTTGCTAACAATTTTCTATCTTTGAATGGATAATCACAATATAAATGCAGTGGGTTCATGAATAAGCTCCGTTGTGATTTGCTAACAATTTTCTATCTTTGAATGGATAATCACAATGTATATATTTGGCACGCTTCATGGGAAGTTGTTGTGATTTGCTAACAATTTTCTATCTTTGAATGGATAATCACAATCCATTGTTTTGGTGTTAAACCCAACTAATCGTTGTGATTTGCTAACAATTTTCTATCTTTGAATGGATAATCACAATTTTCACCAACAAGTAAGCCAAAGCGAAACTGTTGTGATTTGCTAACAATTTTCTATCTTTGAATGGATAATCACAATTTTATATTCGTTTTAGCCATGAGGCAGCTAGTTGTGATTTGCTAACAATTTTCTATCTTTGAATGGATAATCACAATAAATCGATAGTATACTACACGTGGCCACCAGTTGTGATTTGCTAACAATTTTCTATCTTTGAATGGATAATCACAATTTGTGGCGGCTGTATCAATGTATAGGCAGAGTTGTGATTTGCTAACAATTTTCTATCTTTGAATGGATAATCACAATGATTCAAGAAAAGCATATACTCAACAAGGTGTTGTGATTTGCTAACAATTTTCTATCTTTGAATGGATAATCACAATGATAGCTAAATCAGGATCATCCGCTCCGAAGTTGTGATTTGCTAACAATTTTCTATCTTTGAATGGATAATCACAATTAATGGCGCACAATCACCCAAGCGGAAACCGTTGTGATTTGCTAACAATTTTCTATCTTTGAATGGATAATCACAATTATTCTAACTAAGAATACTAACTAAGAGTAGTTGTGATTTGCTAACAATTTTCTATCTTTGAATGGATAATCACAATCCTTTGCTTTTGGCCTGTAACTCAGATATGGTTGTGATTTGCTAACAATTCTTCTATCTTTGAATGGATAATCACAATATTTGGCTTATAAATAACTGATTATCAATAATATAGATGGATTTTAGAATTTAAAAATTCTGGTAATAACGCCTCGAGGTTCGACTTTAAGGCGTTATTTTTTTTTAGAACATGGTCAGTTGTATTCCTGTTTCTGGGCTGGTTACTTTTTTCCTGCCATAGAATATTTCCATCATTTCAAATTGTTTGTCCGTTATGCACAATATCCCCACATGGCCGTATTCAGGCAATATTTTCCGAAGGTAAGATATATATTTGTCTGCAAACTCTCTGCTCGGGCAATGCCTCATATACGCTGAAAATTGAAACATTTCAAAGCCATTCTGCTGCAACTTTTTGCGAAACTGTGCATAATTTCTTTTCTCTTGGGCAGTCTCTGTTGGCAAGTCAAATAATACCATAATCCACATGATGCGGTAAGCGTTTAATCGTTCAAACATGGTTTTGGGTAGAGTATTTTTTTGGATTTTTTTTCGAGACAATTCACAAAGCTTTGGGCTGTTCGATGCACAGCTACCATTAGCGGGCTCTTGATGTCGTCAAAGTCTGTATCAATATAGGGGATATTCAATAATTGGCGTTTGGCTTCTGTATCCAGTTCCATAGAACCCTGATCCAATAAATCCAGCACCAGTCTATCGACCATCGGTCTATAAGGCTCCATAAGGTCATCTACCAGACAAAATGCATTATACTGATTGTGGTGATGAATGCCCAGGGAAGGAATCAACCCCGAAGCCACTACCGCTTTCGCCATGGTTGCCCTCAAGATGGCATACCCGTAGTTCAAAAAAGAATTGATCGCATCGTCGTATCTCCCACGTACGAAATGCTTATCAATGTGGGTAAAGATCCTATCCCAATATATCGCAGCCGCTTGTCCTTCGACATTCGAACTATCTCCAGATCTGACAGATTTGGAAAGAAATATCAAGCGATCGTACAATACCCTATCGTTTGATCCAATAATGGCTTGATTTACTATTTTATTTTGGACCGTAGAGGCCCAAAGTTGCTTTTTCATAGGGACATTGGCCAATATCTGAGATCGGTGTCTTTTGGACTGCAGCGTGTGCCCTTCCATGGACATACCCATCAGGGAGGGGTTATGCTTATCATCGCAAGACAATAGCAGGATATTGTACTCTGCACACTTCTTAAGGATGGACTGAGTTAGCGTAATCTGGGCGTGGTCCAATACGATCATCCCTAAATCCTCCATATTCAGCTGGTATTCGACGATTTTCTCTTCTGCTACCTCAGACTTTCCATATCGGATGGCTTTGGGCATCTGTATTTTGGGCAGGTCCGAAGGATGCTTTAGTTCCACCACCAATTGACCCAACTTTACAGATAGATAGGCTGGAGAAGAAAAGTAAACAACCCTTTTGAGCATATTTTTGAATTTTTTGCTTAACGATCAAAAAATATGCCAATTTTTATTTTATAAAATAAAAATGCGAAATCACCTAGCCTTGATAACCAATTATGTCGCCTAATCGATCAACGTTCAATTTTACGGAATGTTCTTTTAACATAATACCGTCAACAGATTTTTCCATTTTATTTAATGCTGAAAATTCTACCTTATTATAAATAGGAGTTGCTATTTTCGATTGAATAAAAAAACATTGATTACCACTACTACTAACCGTCCTATATATATTTTCGACTTGTTCAGCCTTTAGGTTTTTAAAGTCAATACCTGATAAGCTTTCTTTTTCATCATCTGTTGGGATATATACTAAATCGTTGGGAGAAAGCCAAAATAACAATCTGCAATTTTCTTTTTCGGGCACGGGAGATAATTTTTGTTTTAGTCTTTCTATAACAATATTAAATGCTATGGTATCATAACTCCTTTTGCCATTTTCATCTTCATAGACTGCGAAATATAAGTTAGTTCCCTTGGCGGCTTCGATATATTTATCTTTTTTATTTCCTTTATGGCCAACAGCAAATCGGCTTCCAGATTCATAAACACGAACCTTATATATAGGCTGATGTTGGACGCCATCATTAAGAGAAATGATATTTTTATTCATTTCTTCAAGACCCTCTGGACTAAAAGCCAAGATTGAGGCTGGTATTGGTCTACCCTTGTCGTCTAAATGATTTTCATATTTTTTCAGATGGTTCAATAATATTTTTTGAATGGCAGAATCAGTTATTTTTTCTTTGATTTTAGTTTCAGAAAAACTATCATCCAATGATGCTCTATTCGCTGTCCCTTTTACCCATTCATAAACATTTACCTTTTCAATAATTTTTCCCTCGATGGTGATAGGATTTTCCTTAAAATATTTTTTTGTAATAGCCAATACATTATCATTTTCTTTTAATTTATTTTTAATAAGGGTTTTGATTTTTTTATCAATGATTAGTTGCCAATTTTCAATAGCATTGTTGATACTCATGATTTTGCCAAAATCTGCCTTTACAATCACTTGCCCATATACAGTTTCTTTATGCAAAGGTTTACGAACAGCCCAATTGTCTCCCTTGGTTTGTTTTATCAGTTCTTTTTTGGGCGAACCGTTTTTATCTAATCTTAGATTACCACTTTCATCTTTATATGAATAATATTTATTGACCGTTTTATTGATTACCCGCAGGTTTTGTTTAAAGCTGATTATTACTTTTTCCAAATTTCCTTTTGCATCTTGGGTAAAAGTATCCCATGGTTTATAGAATTGCCAATTATAATTGCCATTTGCATCAGGCTTGGTTTTAAAGCAAAGTTTTCTTTTTAAATCTTCTCTTGAAATTTGTTTTTCGTTTTTGTTTTTACCCTTGTCTAATGCAGTTTGATTATTAAGATAATTTATGTGGCTACGAGTAGTGCAGGCTATTACCAAAGCATCCATGGCATGATGGCGATGATCTATACGTTTTAGCTGAAAGCCTTTGCGTAATTCATCGGGCACCGTTGGCAATAGTTTTTGATGCTTTTCATTATAGTACGTAAAATGATTGGTTTTGGTAAGTTCATTTAACCGTTCAAAACGAGGGAACATTAAGTCATTCCAAACATCATTCAATCCCCAATCTTGTTTTAAAATGCTGGTAATAGTACCGTTGGTTGAAATTACATTTTTGGATGTAACACCGTCGTCGTCTTTATCTTCCCTTACCATTTTGGACAACATGTTTTTGACTATTTTGCTGATATATCTGGTATCATTCAATTGTCTTTCAATCATTTTTTCGGGAACCTCTACTAATAATAATTTTTTAGCTTTTGCTTTATTGTTGGAATAATGGGTTTCAATAAATTTTCTGTACTGTTCTTCTGTATGAATGGTTACTGTTTTATCTTTTGTTGATAATTCGGTAACAATTGTACTGCCTTGATTTTTTATAAATTCTAGACCAAACTGATTATCCTTATATGGTCTTTTATTTACTACACTTTCACAAATAACCTTATTGCTGAAACTATCGTCAAAATAAATGCTTTTGGGTATGATATGCTCAATTTCATATGCAGAAGTAAATAGTTTACTTAAAGGGATAATTTCACCAGTATATGGCGATCTATATTTTTGTTCTAGCCATAGTTTGTATTTTAAAATTTCTTGTGCCGTAGGATTGGATTTTTTACTCATCTCTAAAATGCTTATATCCAAGCCGTCTAATTTTTCATTCTTTAAATCGGTTTCGCTATAACTTTTAATGATGCCATCTTCAAATATTTTAAATGCATCAAGTTGATATGGCGAATGAGGCATTACTTTTTCTACGCCAATATTTTGAAACTCTGCAAGAATAGCACGTATTCGTAAATTGGTATTTTCGTTTCGCAGATTCATTTCTGTTATGGCTTTTCTGTCGGCAGCATTATTTTTCATTTCTCTACCCAATTCAATATGAATCTCATTAAAAAAATCTATTTTTCCAGCACCATATTTTACCCAAATATCTTTTACTACGCGCAAGGTTTCTGTGATAACTTGTTCTACTATGGGGTTACGTAAGCTGTGTTGTTTAAAATCTTTTAGGAATAAGTCGATATCTCCTGGGTTTTCCCATTTGGTTTTATCAGACGACTCAGAATGGATTTGATAAACAAGGTAAGTGGCTATTTCTTTTCTCAAACCTTTATACAAATCTAAAGTCCCGTCTAATTGAAGTAACTCATCTTTTACCTTGCTATTTGTATTTTCTCTTTTGTTGATATTGGCAAATACTGCTTCAATGTTATTTTGGTAGGTGGCTATATTATTGATTACATCTGTTTCATTCCAATATTTCCCTAGCCTCATTAAAGGCAATAATTTTTTGATGGCTTTTTCGCTATAACTGCCGTATTCACTTT
>JADKDE010000001.1:517500-1091378 GCA_016718505.1 Saprospiraceae bacterium
GGCACCATCCGGTAAGGCTAAATACTACCAAGAGACCGATAGTGAACCAGTACTGTGAAGGAAAGGTGAAAAGAACCCCAAGAAGGGGAGTGAAAAGACCCTGAAACCATACGCCTACAAGCGGTCGGAGTCTCAATTTATTGGGATGACGGCGTGCCTTTGCATAATGAGCCTACGAGTTACTACTTACTAGCAAGTTTAAGGATTTAAGATCCGGAGGCGTAGCGAAAGCGAGTCTGAATAGGGCGAATAGCTAGTGGGTGTAGACGCGAAACCAAGTGATCTACCCATGAGCAGGTTGAAGGACGGATAGTCTCCGTCTGGAGGATCGGAACAGATAAACGTTGAAAAGTTTCCTGATGACTTGTGGGTAGGGGTGAAAGGCTAATCAAACTTGGAGATAGCTCGTACTCCCCGAAATGCATTTAGGTGCAGCGTTGGGAAGAGAGTGTCATGGAGGTAGAGCTACCAATAAGGCTAGGGGGCTTCACCGCCTACCAACCCTTAATGAACTCCGAATGCCATGACATTTTACCGGCAGTGAGGCGCGGGGTGCTAAGGTCACGCGCCGAGAGGGGAACAACCCAGACCATCAGCTAAGGTCCCTAAATTTTATCTAAGTTGATAGAACGAGGTGAGAATGCACAGACAGCTAGGATGTTGGCTTGGAAGCAGCCATTCATTTAAAGAGTGCGTAACAGCTCACTAGTCGAGCGTTCTTGCGCGGAAAATAATCGGGCATCAAGGTAAATACCGAAGCTATGGAGTGTAGCAATACGCTGGTAGGGGAGCATTCTGTAAGCCATTGAAGATTAGATGTGAGTCTAGTTGGAGGTAACAGAAAAGAAAATGTAGGCATAAGTAACGATAATGCGGGTGAAATACCCGCACGCCGTAAGACTAAGGTTTCCTGGATCCATGTTAATCAGAACAGGGTTAGTCGGGGCCTAAGGAAAAGCCGCAAGGCGGATCCGATGGGAAATCGGTTAATATTCCGATACCTCTAAATATTTCGAAGCGGGGACGAAGGAGCGTAAGGCATGCGTACTGACGGAATAGTACGTTAAAGGCCATAGGCGTTGAGGATAATAGTTAAGTACGTTATCCGAGCTGAAAGCTGATAGTACTGATTACTTTTCGGAGTAATTAGATAATTGCCCCAAGCAGGCTTCCGAGAAAAGCCGCTAAGGTTAGGTATTTAGAGCCCGTACCGTAAACCGACACAGGTAGTCGAGGAGAGTATCCTAAGGCGCTCGAGTGATTCGTGGCTAAGGAACTAGGCAAAATAGGCTCGTAACTTCGGGAGAAGAGTCCCCTGAGTAATCAGGGCGCAGTGAAGAGGCCCAGGCAACTGTTTAACAAAAACACAGGACTCTGCTAAATCGAAAGATGATGTATAGGGTCTGACACCTGCCCGGTGCTGGAAGGTTAAGGAAGGGGGTTAGTCGCAAGGCGAAGCTCTTAACTGAAGCCCCAGTAAACGGCGGCCGTAACTATAACACTCCTAAGGTAGCGAAATTCCTTGTCGGGTAAGTTCCGACCTGCACGAATGGTGTAATGATCTGGGCACTGTCTCAGCCACGAGCTCGGTGAAATTGAAGTATCGGTGAAGATACCGATTACCCGCAACGGGACGGAAAGACCCCGTGAACCTTTACTATAGCTTAACATTGTGTTTGGTTGTATGATGTGTAGGATAGGTGGGAGACTTTGAAGTGGTTACGCTAGTAGTCATGGAGTCGTCGTTGAAATACCACCCTTTATGCAATTAGATTCTAACCGTGCACCGCATGGGACATTGTTTGGTGGGTAGTTTGACTGGGGTGGTCGCCTCCAAAAGAGTAACGGAGGCTCGCAAAGGTACCCTCAGCATGGTCGGTAATCATGCGCAGAGCGTATTAGTACAAGGGTGCTTGACTGTGAGACGGACGCGTCGAGCAGGTATGAAAGTAGGCTAAAGTGATCCGGTGGTTCCGTATGGAAGGCCATCGCTCAAAGGATAAAAGGTACTCCGGGGATAACAGGCTGATCTCCCCCAAGAGCTCATATCGACGGGGAGGTTTGGCACCTCGATGTCGGCTCGTCACATCCTGGGGCTGGAGAAGGTCCCAAGGGTTCGGCTGTTCGCCGATTAAAGTGGCACGCGAGCTGGGTTCAGAACGTCGCAAGACAGTTCATCTCCTATCTGTTGTGGGCGTAGGAATATTGAAGGGCTCTGACTCTAGTACGAGAGGACCGAGTTGGACGAACCTCTAGTGTATCAGTTGTGCCGCCAGGTGCAGTGCTGAGTAGCTACGTTCGGTGTGGATAAGCGCTGAAAGCATCTAAGCGCGAAGCCCTCCCTAAGATGAGTATTCCAGCGAGGCAACTCGCGAAGGGACGTGGAAGATGACCACGTTGATAGGCTATAGATGGAAGCGTAGTGATACGTGCAGTCGAGTAGTACTAATTACCCAATAACTTCCTTTTTTTTCTTTTTATTCTATATTCCTCCAGCCATTTGTCAATATAATACAATATCGTAACCATTTGGTTACTTTAAGATTTGTTGGTGGTTATAGCGTGAGGGCTCCACCTCTTCCCATCCCGAACAGAGAAGTTAAGCCTCACAGCGCCGATGGTACTACCCCTAAAAGGTGGGAGAGTAGGTCGCTGCCAACTTTGATACACAGCCTTGAGGTCCCCTCAAGGCTTTTTTTTTGCCTTTACTCAAGTATTGAAGATGTTCTTATCTCTGTATTATAAAGATATTTAAAGGAATAAAGGTATATTCCAAAGCTGTAAATTAAAATTTCGAAGGTTACTTAGAATGAATTGCCTTCAAACATGATTTCTACGGTTCCATGAGACAAACCGATCCTCCAACCCAATCATGATGCTCATTGTAGCGTACACCAATCATTTCGCCTTTGCTTAATCGACTAAGATTACTAGCTAATATTGGTTTTTCCGCATTTGGGGGCCAAATATACAATAAGCGAACCTCACACTTCACCATTCCATTAGGCGACTCGATCACAGGCGCGTACTCTACCTTTTTTTGTAAAATAAACTGTGTTTTATCTTTAATTGCTTCTATATCTGAAGGTTTAACATTAAAAATGACTCCTTGGCCGCTAAATGAAAAAAGTGGTTTTAATACATAATTTTCTAAATCACTTGGTATTTCTTGAAACTCATGTAGATATTTGGTTTCAGGTACGTATTTACTTTTCAAATAGGGCATTGTGTATTTACTAATTCTAAAGAACCAATTGGGATGCTCTGCCCATTCTACTTCGTATGGTTTAGTAAAGTCTAAATATTGATCCAACACTCCAGCTTTTTCCAATTCATCAAAAATGACTCGGTTATAAATCCTTTTTATTTGCTGATTAGAACCATTCAGTTTGTAATATAATTTATTTTCGACAGCAAAGACTTCACTAAGACATACTGGCTTTATGCCCAATTTACTTTCAGTTACATAGAAGTCCACATTGGTTTTTTGTTCATGCGGTTTAAGTTCTAACAATATGACTTCTTCTTTTTTGTGGCCATTTAATATGGATTTTTCAAGTAAATCAAAATAATCCTTGCTGGTAAGATTGTTGAATAAAAATGTAAAATCTTTAGGACAGTCAAAATGTTCTACATATTTGTTGGCGACTAGTTCTTGCCAATAGAACAAGGATGGAAAGCCTTGAAATTCAATTAGTTGAGGGGTTAGTGCACCCTCTTTATCTTTGCATACGGCAAAATCAACGCATACAAATAAGGGATGTTTGTCTTGATTGGGTACATTCAAATGACTTGGTATGGCATTTCTAGAAATTTCTTCAAAATTATCCTCAAATAAAATTGACATCACATCCGTGCCCGCTTCTATAAGTTTATTTTTAAAAATTTTATCAATAAAAACAGGAGTTTCGGCCACTCTGAACTTTACATCGTGGCCTACGGTTTTATTCAAGTCATCAATAAATGAATTGTATTTTTCAGTTGAAAATGACTTATTATAGGTTTTCCTGATTGATTTAATCATAGACAATGAGTTTTATTTGGGCAATTTAATACTATTATTTTCAAGAACTATTTTTCTTTCTTTGTAAAGCAATCCAACATTGTCATAGCCAGTTTCATTTAGTGAAATATCAAGTTTTCCATCTTCTCTCACGTTGGTGATGAAGGCAGAAGTTTCTTCACCTATAGCTACGTTTCTAAAGACTGTATTTCGATAAAGCATGGCACTGTGTTTGTGGTTCACGACCATTTTATATCCCAATGGTGACTCCCCGTAACATATGGCGTTTACTAGTTTACCTTTTTGAATGTCTTCTTGCGCAGGTATAAGAAATTTTTCTATTCTTCCATTGGCGAGTAGTCTTTCGGAAACTTTATCAAAATCAATCCGAACCACTACAAAATCGCCTTTTCGGGTTGGATATTTTAGGGTACTGAGCGGCAATAATAAATCTTTGGCAAGGCCCCAATCTAGAAAAGCAATGTTTTCCGTTAGTGAAACTACTTGTAAAGCAACAATATCCCCTAATACCCCTTTGGGAGTTTCAGTGGTAGCTACTAAACGATCCTCGCTATCAAAATAAATAAAGACATGCACTTCATCTCCAATATTATGGCCTTCTGGTATGTATCTTTTGGGCATTAAGATCTCACCCAAGTGGCCCGCATCTAGATAAAGACCTTGAGGGGTTGTTCTAGTTGAAATTAACGTTTGGTATGTTCCAGGTTGTATCATCAAAAATCCATTTTAAGTTTTAGATTAATACGCCTAGAGGTAAGGTAGTTTGGAAGGGCGTAAGAGACATTAAAAATATCTTTTATCCAATTATTCGATGCAGCATTTTGTATTTTCAATAAATTAAAAACTTCTAAGCTAAGCCAAGTATATTTGGTGAATCTCAAAAAATGGTTCGGTTTGTTTTCTTTCCACTTTCTATCGTACAATGTTACAGAAAATCCTATATCGACGCGGTGGTAAGGGTTAAATCTGTAAGTATTTCTAAAAACTCGATTGTTGTCAGGTATTCCGAAAGGAAGCCCCGTGCCAAGGGTAAAGCCCATGTGCATTTTGAAATTTTTGTTTTGGGGCAAATAATCTTGGAAAAAGATTGCTAGAGTGGCTAATTGGTCAGTTGGCCTCGGTACATCAGAGACTTCTTTTGCCTCCGTTTTGTATGGCTCTCTTTTAAGATGAGTTACGCCGTCGATGGCTTCTCTGGTTCTTAGTAAAGAAAAATTAAACCAAGACTCTGCATCAGGAACGAACTCGCCATTTAATCGCACATCTAAGCCCATAGCATAGCCTGTGGCCTCATTGGCACCATAATACCTTACGCGGACATTGTCCACGTCGTAGGGCACCAAATCCCATAGTTTCTTGTAATATCCCTCAACGATCAATTTATATTTTTTCTTGCCTTTGCTTGAGTGCCCAAAATCGTAAGTCCAACCCCCAACAATTTGTGCAGATTTTTGGGCCATCAAATTGGTATCCAATTGGCCAGAGAAATTTCTCAATTCGCGATAAAATGGAGGCTGGTAATAGAGTCCACCGCTCAGTTTGAAGGTCATTGTTTTTGAAATTGATTTTGGTGTATAAATCAATTGCATTCTTGGGGTGATGAAAAAATCATTGTTTAATGTCCAGTAATTTCCACGGATTCCAGCTATTACTTGTAATTCATCATTATTTTGGAATTGGAAAGTGAAACCATCTTGGATATAAGCAGTAAAACGATTTGAATTGAGGTTGTTGGTTGTTTTTAAGACGTTTCTGATTCTAAAATAATTGGTGTCCGTAGGTAGCGAAAAACCAGCTGAATCTAATCTTTCCCATTCATTGATCTTGTCGTTTATTTTTTCAGTTTGAAATTTAATACCATACTGCAAAAACTGATAGGTTAACGAACGACCGCTATAATTAAATTCTGTGCCGCCTTTGAGTTCAGTGTTGGCTACGGTAGATCTAAGATAGTTTCGAGCAAATCGCTGTTGGATTCCTTGTCCTAAAAGAGATTTGTCCTCCCCAGCACCATCGGAGCCCAAGCTGGTTTCTACTTCATACAAACCGTAAGTCCCAATTAAATCAAACCTTTCATTTTCTTGACTGGAATATACGGATGCTAACCATTTTAGGAAAGTAGGATTCTTCTTATTGTCTGGTAGATAAGTAAGTGAGATTCCACCCATTTGTGTATAAAATTCATCAACCTCTTGGCCTTCATAATCTGTCCTCAATCTCAGGGTGAAATCAATCAATCCTTTGGCGGAGATGCCAGATTCTGGGATGAGTTTATATTTGGCTAAATTATAATTGCCTATCAATCCAAGTTGAATTGTCTTGCTGATGTCGTATGTGATATATGTTTGAAAATCAAAAAAATCTGGTTGATACTCGCCTTTGATACTCGTCGTATTCAAAAGATAGCGCGTAGTTTTATGTCTTGCGCCAAAGAGAAAACGTACTCTACGATAATTGTCTTTGCTGACTTTAAAACTGCCTTCCAAGTGCGCTGAAGTCCCTAATAGGCTCAAACCTACAGATGCCGCAAACGAAGAGGGCAATTTATATTTAACATCAAATACGGAGGACATTTTATCGCCAAATTTAGCTCCAAATCCCCCAGAAGAAAATTGAAGATCTTTGATCAAATCTATATTTGGAAAAGAAAGTCCCTCCTGCTGACCACTTCGAATCAATTGGGGTCTATATATTTCAAAATCGTTGATATAAAGAAGGTTTTCATCATAATTTCCTCCTCTTACATTGTATTGGGATGATAGTTCGCCCCCAGTACCACTGCTGGTGCCAAGTGCTATATGCGGCAGCAAACTCTCAATATTTCCACTGGCAGAAGGCAAGAATTTCATTTCGGTGACGCCCTCGCGAATCATGGTTTTGTCTTGGATGGCATAATCTGAGACCACGATTTCATTTAAAACATTTTCATCTTGGGCCAATTTTAGGACGACATTTTTAGTAGCACCGGGGGCTATCTTATCTATTTTAAAAGAAAAAGATTTATAATCCATGCGGAAAACATCCAGTTCTAATTCAACATCTGAGGGAACTTCTAGAATAAAATAACCCTTTGAATCTGTTTGAACGGCAGTACTAGTACCCTTTAGGTTTATAACAGCAAATTCGATGGGTTCTGAATGCACTTTATCGACAATCGTTCCTGTGAGTTGCGATTTGAATTCTTGAGCAGAAATATGATCTAAAACAGTAAGAATTAAAAACAGTAATAAAACTAAAATTCTATTCACGAAATATTATTTATTAAATTTTTGAACGAAAATATTGCACAATATGGCGAAAAACTGGAATATTAACGTAAAATTGTGGTTTTTACTTTAGGCTAATTTATACGCAAAAATAAAAATCAGGATAATAGGAAGATTGTAAACATCTAACAAAACTACCGAAAAGCCAATATTCTAGAAGAACTAGAAAATATCGTAAAAATATTGTGTTCCGAACATTGACGAAATCAAGTATGCAAAACAAATTCACCCAGCACTTAAAGTTTTTTCCAAGATGTCCCCTCTTTGCCATCCATGATTTGGATTTTGGCGTTAGCCAAGGTATCTCTGATCTTATCAGAAGTTCCCCAATCTTTATTCTCACGAGATTTGGCTCTGATATCGATGATGAGATCCATAATCAAATCTAAGGAAGCGGACGAGCCGTTGGTCCCACTTTCATCCAGTAGGCCAAAAACTCCAAAAACAATTTCATTGAAAGCCGTTTTAATCCTTTCTATTGCATCTTGACTGATCGCATTTGGTTCAATCTGCCCATTGGCGTATCCGTTGATTTTAGTGGCCAATTCAAAAAATTTGGAAAGGGACTTAGGAACATTAAAATCATCACACAAATCCTCCAGAATTTCAGTCAATAACTGGTTTATCTCGGGATCTAAAGTGCCGCCTGCAGCCAAGGGGGATGAAATGGTTTGAACCAATTTTGCAGCATCCATCAAGCGCAAATAGCCTTTTTCAGCCGCAGCAAGGGCTTCGTCATTGAGATCTAAAGTACTCCGATAATGGGACTGTAGCGTCAAAAAGCGTAAGGTCATAGGTGAATAACCTTTGGATATCAATGGATTTTCGCCAGCAAATAACTCATAGGGCATGATATAATTTCCATCGCTTTTGGACATCTTTTTGCCATTCAGCTGGAGCATATTGGCATGAATCCAATAATTGGCAGGCTGAGAGTTGCAACCTCCATAGTTTTGGGCAATTTCATTTTCGTGGTGAGGAAATTTTAAGTCAAGCCCCCCACCGTGTATATCGAATTTTTCACCGAGATATTTAGTACTCATGGCACTGCACTCCAAGTGCCAGCCAGGAAAACCAAGAGACCAAGGAGAATTCCATTGCATGATATGTGTATCGTCTGCCTTGATCCAGAGGGCGAAGTCTGAAGGATGTTTTTTGGTGTCTTGGTTCTTCAAGTTTTCACGAGATTCTGCTAGGAGTTCTTCAACTACACGACCAGAAAGCTGACCATAGATATTTGGATTTTCCTTTATAAAGTCCAATGTAGAAAAATAGACTGAACCATCTTGAACATAGGCATAGCCATTCTCCAAAATTTTTTCAGTTAATTCAATTTGTTCTATGATATGGCCCGTGGCTCTTGGTTCGATATTTGGGGGTAGATTATTCAGGATACGCATCATTTCGTGGAATCCGACGGTATATTTTTGAGCAACCTCCATGGGCTCTATTTGATTAAGCCGAGCCCCCTTAGCCAATCGATCTTCACCATTGTCCAATAGGTGACCCACATCCGTGATATTTCGGACGTACCTTACCTTGTATCCCAAATAGACGAGTAAGCGATATATAATATCAAAATTGGTAAATGTGCGACAATTGCCAAGGTGTACATCATTATAAACCGTAGGACCGCAAACATACATGCCAATGCGCCCAGGTTCGATGGGTGTAAATAGTTCCTTCTGTCGGGTAAGACTGTTGTGAATGTACAGCTTGTGATTTATCATCTTAGTTTATTATTGAATTTGTATCAAACTATTGATTGGAAAATGGTCGGAAATATTTTGATGATTACAGGATTCAAAACTGACGATTTTATACCTTTTGTCGGTAAAAATATAATCAATTTTTAGTCCAGGAATAGCACCATCATAAGTAACACCATAACCAAAGCCCTTTTCTTTAAATGCATCTTTGAAATTATTGTTTAAATTTCTGTACACATAGGAGGCTGCCACTTCGTTGAGATCGGTGCCAATTATGATCGGGTAAGGACTTGATTTTATGTGATCTATGACCAATTCGAGCTGATCGACTCTTTTCAAAGCCGAGCTTTTGTATTTTTTTATCATCCTCCAAGCACTTCGCCAAGTAGCCTTGTCCTCCAAGTTAGCTTTTTTTGAAAAGTTTTCTGCGTCTTTGGAAATGGAGCTGGACTGCAGATGGAGAGAATAAAATCTTATGATATTATTTTTGATTTTTATATCAGACCAAGTGGCGCTATTGCCGCTCTCCGTAAATGGAATATCCCCAGTTTCTAATATAGGATATTTTGAAAAAATAGCCGTACTGCCGTCTTTGGGCTCAATAATATGATAGTGTTTATATCCTTGATTTTTTATAAAAAAAGTGTCTAAGGTGCGATTGTATTCTTGAAAAAGTAAAATGTCGGGATCATCAAAGTCTTTAGAAATCTGCCTCCACGCCTTTTCAGCCCTTTTAATTTTATGCCTAAAATCGTATAGATTTATGCGGAATTCAAAAGCATTGAAAGAACAAATATTGATGGTATCAGGATCCAAATTTTTTTCAGGCTTAAATCTTAACCCGAAGTAAGCTTGGATGAGAGAATAATTGAGCAAGAGACCCAATATAGGTAAGATTAAATATCGAAATTTTTTCAAATAAGCCCATAACAATATGAAAATAAAATTGATACCAAAAAACACTGGGTATAGCAATGCTAGCCCAAAGTACACGCCCAATGACTTAGGATTAAACCATGTGCTCAGGTACAACAAGATCAGCGTCCAAGCACATATAATAGAGCAAAATCTTAAAAATTTTATCAAAAACTAGGCTTTATAATATTTTAAAAAGTCTTTCTCCGCTTGACTTAAGGATTCATATCCTTTCTGCCTTACCTTTTCTAATATAAAATTTAATTTGGTCTCTTGGTTAAAATCATCGTTTGATTTTGTGTTGATCGATACAATTTTAGATTTTATTTTGTTTGATTTTTTCGGGAGCTTTAAATTAAGGATGTCATAGAGCCAATTGGGCAAATCATATCCCGCTTGAAGTCCTTTTATCAATAAAATACCCGAAAGAGCCGCACCAATGTGCGAAATGGCCCCTCCTGTATTCGATGACATGGAGATGGCACTGAGATCGATGATGAAATACACAAAAGCTATCCACTTTAACTTTACTGGGCCCAATATGATGAGGTGCAATGTATAGTCAGGGGTGATGGTAGCAGCTGCAAACATCAATGCCATTGCTCCAGCTGATGATCCTATCAGGAATTGACCTTGATTGAATCCTGAAGGTAAAAAATGAAAGGCCAATGAAAAGACAAGTCCTCCAACCAGCGTTCCAATGAAAAAATATGGTAAGAGCCTTTTTTCTCCAATTAAATCGGCTAGGATGACGCCAAACCAATACAATATCAATAGATTGAAAATTACATGCAAGAAGCCGGAATGTAAAAATGCGTACGTGATCAAGGTCCACGGTCGATATATCCAGTAGTTTATGTCTCCATTTAATCGGAAGGAATTGAATAAAAAGTCGTACCAAGGTGGATTATAACCTCCATTGGTCATCATACCGATTATTTTTAATATAATAAAAAATAGAAAAACACCTCCGATAAAGTATATCAGCCTTAGAAGATTATTGCCAAGCCTAAATCCATTTTTTATGTCGTCAAAAATACTCGTAACCATGTCAGAATTTTTTCCACAATAATATCATAATAAACCCAGCTAAAGCACCACCCAAATGCGCAAAGTGCGCAATATTGCTCTGTCCAGGGTCTATACCTACTCCACCAAACAATGCCAAAGCGATATAACCAGGCACTAACCACTTAGCAGGAAACGTAATTGGGATAGGAAAAAGTGTAATGGGGTTGTTTGGGAATAATAGTCCAAATCCAACAACTAGGCCGAATACACATCCAGAAGCACCCATCATACTTATCCTTGAATGGATAAATACTTCATACATTTCAGGCCCTTGTGCGTGAAAACTAAAGTACCAATAAATTAAATGTCCTAATAAGGCGCCCAATCCAGACAGGAGATAAAACTGCAAAAACCGTTGTGGGCCCCAGACCATCTCGAGAGCTGATCCGAAAAAGTAAAGCCCCAACATATTCGACAATAAGTGGGTAATATTGGCATGCATGAACATGTGGGTTATCAGCTGAAAAGGCCTAAAAAAGGTGGAAGCTGGATAGTATAAAGCAAATATCATCCTTCCATCAAGTCCCATGATAAAAATGGTGCCAAAAAATACAGCAACATTTATGATTATTAAGTTTTTGACCACTGGGGTCACTGGAGGAAACATCATAGTTAAAATCGTTTTGAAATATCTTCTAATTCAAAGGTAATGAAACATTTTTTGCCATTGGGGCAATTGTAAGGATTTTCACAAGCGAAAAGCTGATCTATCAATGCGATCATCTCTTGATTGCTGAGTGCCTGACCCTTCGGCATAGCAGAAGACTTAGCCATCGACCAAGCCAATTTTTCATGGAGGTTAAGCTTTGATTGAAAATTGCTTTTGTACTGAAATATAAAATCCTCGATGATTTGTTCGACGTTGTTTCCGTGAAGGCTGGACGCTGGTACCCCTTGTACGATAAAACTATCGTGGCCGAATTCCTCTATTTCGAAACCCATTTTATTGAGTTCAGAAAGATTTTGCTTGAGCAATTTTGCGTCTGCAAAATTTAGTTTAATCGTTTTTGGAAATAGCTCTTTCTGGATCGTTTGTTCCGCTGAGTTGAGTGAATTTAAGTATTTTTCGTAGAGGATTCGCTCGTGGGCAAACTGCTGATCGATGAGTATATATCCAGATTTGATATGATTCACGATATAAGATTTGTGAATCTGAAAGGGATTTTTGGCCAATTCTGCAAACAAAGAATAACCAGTATGGCTATGGTCTGTATTGCCCCACTCAGGCGATAGGGTCAGCGTTTTTTCTTCTTCTTGGATTGGTTTTTGGACATATTCGTATAAATCAGCCCAGTTAGACTGCTGTTCTTTATCTTCTTGACGGTTGGTGGGTTGGGTGTTAGGAGTATTGTTCTGGTTCATCCGTTCTTGTCGAGCTGCCAAAACCTCACTGCGATCGATGGTTTGCATGATGAATGGATCCCCATCGAAGTCCAATGAAGGAGTAAGAGCAAACTTTCCCAAGGCGTGTTTTATGCTGACTTTGAGATAATTGTAGATGATTTTCTCGTCTTCAAATTTGACTTCGTGCTTGGTTGGGTGGACGTTCACATCTATTTTGGATGGGTCCAGGGTCAAAAAAATCACATACATGGGGAACGTGCCGGGAGCCAGCATCCCTTCAAAAGCCCCGAAAATGGCGTGTTGCAGGTAATTGTTCTTGATAAACCTTTTATTGACAAAGAGGTATTGGTCTCCACGGGTTTTTTTAGCGGCTTCGGGTTTGCTGATATAACCCGTGATGTGGACGCTTTCTGTGTCTTCGAGGATGGGAATCCACTTAGACTGAGATTGAGGCCCAAAAACATTGAAGATTCTTTGATTCAAAGGACTGGCTGGAAGAAATGCCATCTCTTCTTCGTCCAAAAAGAATGAAAATTGGACAGAGGGATTGGAAAGGGCTACCCTTTTGAACTCTTCATCGATATGCTTGAGTTCTATGTTGTTGGACTTGAGAAATGCTTTACGAGCAGGCACATTGTAAAACAAGTTCTTGACCGTGATGCTCGTGCCTTTGGCGGTCTGACAGGGTTCTTGTGATTTTATGTCTGAGCCCTCGATGATTATCTTGGTGCCGAGTTCTTGGTCTTCTTGTTTGGTTTTGAGTTCGACTTGGGCTACGGCAGCGATGGAAGCCATGGCCTCGCCTCTAAATCCAAAGGTCTTGATGGCAAATAGATCCTCCGTCTGATGTAGCTTAGAAGTGGCGTGGCGTTCGAAACATAGCCGTGCGTCCATAGCCGACATTCCTTTGCCGTCATCTATGATCGTGATGCCTTGTTTTCCCCCTTCTCTGATGATCAGTTTTATCTTGGTAGCTCCCGCATCGAGTGCATTTTCAAGCAATTCTTTGACGACAGAGGCGGGACGCTGGACGACTTCACCAGCGGCTATCTGATTGGCCAAGGCATCGGGCAATAATTTTATGATATCAGACATGTAATAGTTTCAGGTGCAAATATATAAAATAAGTAGCATAAGATCCCTTGAGCAGTGGGCATAGTTTTTTTGCCGCACAATGGATGGTAGTGGTGTCGAAGACAGTCGCATCATATCTGAATCTTTCGATAGGATGGGACGGAACCCACGAACAGCCAGGTCCTCACGAAGTGAGGATGTGCCATCATTCTAAATCTAATGAAATTACTGCTTGTGCAGCCAGTCCTGGAGTGCAAAATAACGCCATATCCAGCGAGCATTTTTGTTGTCTCCATTTTGGTATTGGGCTATGATTTCACGAACTTTTGAATTTTTAAGGTAGGGCAAATCGGTTAAGGGCTGATCGAGAATGGAGCGGAGTGGGCCACGCAACCATTTTACCTCGCCAGGAGTGACGAAACCCTTTTTGTCCTTGCGCAAAGTGATGGCAGAAGGCAGGATAGGTGCCAATGATTGGCGTAAAATGTACTTGGTATCGGTGCCTCGAATCTTGAAATGGTCGGGCAAAGAAAACAAAAACTCAACCAATCGATGGTCCAAAAAAGGCACCCGAGACTCTATCGAAAAGCGCATCGAATTGCGATCCTCGAAATGCAAAAGGTGTGACAAACTCGTTTGAAAAACGCTTTGGTACAAAAAAGTATTGAGGGCGGACTGGCTTGGAAAAGGCGCAAGGGCAATTTTTTGCTTAGGAAAATCAAGAGAAAGAACCTTGCCTTTATTCAATTCTAGGGCGGTTATGTCCTGTTCGGAAAGGAGGGTACTCAAGAGGGATTTTCCGAGGACTTCCCATTTTTTGGCCAAGGAATATTCCTGAGCACGTGACAGTTGATTCCATAAAGAAAGAGCTTTCCAGGGTTTTGTAGATCTCAAATGGGACCCAATGACCCGATAGTAAGCGTGCATATAGCCTGCCATAAGCTCATCCGAACCTTGACCATCTAAGACGACTTTGATTCCGTTTTCGGCCGCAAGACGCATGACAAAATACTGCGAATAAGGGCTAGATCCTCCAATAGGTACGTCTTGGGCTGTGGTATAATCGGCGTAAGATTCACGGATGGATGCTTCGGAAGGCTCCATATAATGGCTCTCGACATTGGGGTATTTTTCGGACAAAAGTCTAGCGAATGGCCGCTCGTCGATGGCATTGTCTCCAGTATAATATATCGTAAATGTCTTCAATGCAGAAAACGGATAAAGCGAGGCCACTGAGGAAACGATCGCACTGCTGTCCAGACCGCCACTGAGACATGACCCGACGCTGACGTCGCTGCGCATATGCTGCTGGATGCTTTGGTCGAATAAATGTCTAAACTGAGATATCGCTTCTTCTTCAGAAATTTGGATTGGCGAACTTTGGGCGATGTCCCAATATTTTGAATGTAAAATTTGGCCATTTTGCCAAATAAGATTATGCGCGGGCTCGATTTGATGGATATTGGAATAATAGGTTTCGGATTTATAACTGGTCCACCCCAGTTGCAGACCACGGATGCATTGGTCTTCGTTTATTTGAAGTTGAATTTGTGGTATGTTTTGGAAGATTTTTAGCTCAGAGCCAAAATAAAATTTGTCTCCATATCGATGATAGTAAAATGGCTTAATGCCAAAACGGTCTCTCGAACAGAATAATATTTGCTTCTGATGATCCCAGATGGCAAAAGCCCACATACCAGCGCAATATTGGACGCATTGGTCACCATGCTTGTGATAAAGTGCCAGCAGAACCTCGGTGTCGCTTTGGGTTTTGAAGGTATAGCCATCTAGTTCAAGGTTTTTTTTGAGCTCAAGGTAATTGTAAATCTCTCCATTGAACACTATGGTCGATCCCCAACCGTGCATGGGCTGATCGGCCTCATGGCTTAGATCTATGATGCTCAGTCGATTGTGACCAAGACAGATATCGGCCTGCTGATATATATGAGAGCCATCGGGTCCTCGATGCTTGATGGACTGGAGTACCTTTCCCATCAAATCTTTACCCTTGGTACCAGTATATTGATTGTCAATGAATCCAGCTATTCCACACATGCTCCTTTTGGTTGATTGAAGTGATTATGAGGGCAAATTTGAATTAAAAAATTAAAGATACTATATTCTTGTAAAAAATCTTGGATTCAATCTCCGAACCCAATGATAGGCTTTTGATGAATTCTCTTTGGCCGAGAAAAACGTTGTCGGTTCCATAAAAGACCTTGTCGGCATGTCGTGAGAGGAATATTTTTGTTTGAGTGTGGTTCCTATTCAATGCGATCCAACCGCTATAACCCGATATGTCACAGAAAAAATTGGAATAAGTACTCAACAGCTTGTCGATCAAACCAAAAGTATGGTAGGTGCCTTGTTGGTAGGTGTGTTTTGGCGATAATTGAGCGCCTAGATTGTTCCAAAAATGGGGCCCATGTCCGATGAATTTGATATTGGGAAACTCCTTCACCCGCTGTTCCAACCCTTCAAAATCGTATAAATATCCAGCAAAATCAACCAAATGGCTGTCTAGCCATGGCTCCAAAACCACAGTGCTGTGAATGAGGCGTTCAGTATAGTATCTCGTGGCGCCATTTTTGTAGTTATTGAACCATTTGTCGAGTACTTTATCCCATGTGGAGCGCTTTTCGATGAAAAACTGCCTTCTTGGAAGCTCCATATGGATCAACAACGGTAGTCCCTTTTTATTCAAAAAGTCTAGGTAATCATCCAAAGCATGGTCTGACCATTTCAAATTAACTTTCAGTTCACCGCACCCTTTGACTCCACGTGCCAATGCAGATTCCATCAATTGCTGCCAATTAGGGTCGGTGGGGTCTGGGGCGAAAAATGGTACCAAACGGTCTGGATATTGGCTTTTTATGTCTAAGATATCTTCCAGAGGCAACGGCTGATAAAGCGATGGTATGCTCGGGCGCAGCTCTTGCCATGTATGCAATAGGCAAAACTCTAGCTCAGGATCCTTGAGATAGTTGTCGATTTGCTCTTTGCGAAATCCACCGTAATTTATGTGCAAATGTGCATCAATATACTTCATAACCGAGCAATATCTTCCATTTCTAATTCACGGGGATGCCAAAAATATTTTCCAAAATCCTGGACTTTATCGTTTTTTACCAGTATTCCTTCCGAATTGAGCAACAATTCCATCGTATCTACCTCTCCAAAATGCAATTTACCCGTCAAGTAACCTTGGCTATTCACCACGCGATGCGCAGGTATCTCTAGAGGGAATTGATGGCTTTGAGTAAGTGCCCAACCCACCATACGAGCCGAACCCAACGCCAAATAATCAGCGATAGCCCCATAACTCGTCACGCGACCCTTCGGTATCAGTGCCGTCACCGCATAAACATCTTCAAAATAATGGTTTTTAGCTTTTTTCATACCCAATATATAGCAAAGATATATATTTTTTGAGAGTGGGCGTGCCCCTCGCCATGCTCGGGTCGGGCTATACGCTTTACTTCGTGTTCGCTCCTATCCCTCACGCGAGTCTGGGAATCAAGAAAGCAGTGAAACATGAAAATAAATGAAATATAAACGATTGATAATCATCAATATTTTTTTAACTTTTTAATGAATGTTTGCAGACATAGGTAATAATTAAAAAAGTATTAATTTTACAAAAAGATGAGATATGACTTACACAGATAAACATATTGTCGAAACATATTCTGGACTTTTTGAAGGGCTTAGTACGATGAACAAAATTGAATTGATAGAAAGCCTTTCAAAGTCTTTAAAGACCGAAACAAAAACCAAAGAGGAAATTTTTTTTAAATCCTTTGGAGCGTTTTCATCAGAAAAATCAGCAGAAGATGTTATTGCTGAAATAAAATCAAGTAGAAAATTTAGAAATAAAGAAATTAGCATTTAATGCAATATTTGCTTGATACAAATATTTGTGTATATTTTCTTCGAGGAAAATTAAAATTAGATGAAATTATAAAAGAGAAAGGGAGAGAGAATTGCTATATTTCTGAAATTACTGTTGTTGAACTGCTCTATGGTGCAGAAAATAGTGAAAACCCTACAAAATCTCACAAATCAGTTGATGCCTTTTTGAGTGGAATTACAATAATTCCTATTTATGGAAGTATTAAACGATACGCAAAAGAAAAAGTTCGATTACGAAAAATCGGAAAACCAATGCACGATGAATTTGATCTTTTAATTGGTGTGACCGCCATTGAGAATAAACTTACTTTGGTTACAGACAACTTTAAAGATTTTGAAAGGCTAGATGGAATTAAAATAGAAAATTGGATTAAGCGAAATTAACACTCCTACCTACTATTAAAAAATGACTTCGTGTAAGACGATGACCTTACTTCGTTTACTTGCTAGATGTTCGCCATTTTGCAGGCACCTAACGCATACACAAACAGAAATAATATTTGTAAATTGCAATCTTTACGAACTTACAAAATAAATGGCTTAGTTCATAAAACAGAATCTAAAAAAAGTGGACAAGACTTTTATGAAATACTAATAATCAAAAGCTAAGTAAAATGAGCGTTGAAAATAAAATACTTTTATATACTACACCTCAAGGGGATATCCGCATAAGTGTGCGATTTGAAAATGACACTTTTTGGCTAACCCAAAAGGCAATGTCCACATTGTTTGATTGCAGCACAGACAACATTTCATTGCATTTAAAAAATATATTTAATAGTCAAGAATTAGAACCCAATTCAGTTACCGAGGAATACTCGGTAACTGCAAGTGATGGAAAAATTTATAAAACTAAATTCTATTCTTTAGATGCTGTAATAGCCGTAGGCTACAGAGTAAATAGTAAACAAGCTACCGCATTTAGAATTTGGGCTACCAATACCCTTAAAGAATTTATCATTAAAGGTTTTGTGTTAGATGATGAACGATTAAAACAAGGAAAAACTTTTGGGAAAGATTATTTTGATGAATTACTGCAAAGAATTAGGGAAATTCGTGCCAGTGAAAAACGCTTTTATCAAAAAATTAAAGATTTGTTTGCATTAAGCAATGATTACCAAACAACATTAAAGGAAACGAACACTTTTTTTGCTTTTCTCCAAAACAAATTATTATATGCAGTTACCAAACAAACCGCGTCTGAATTGATCTTGAGTCGTGCCGATGCTTCAATGCTCAATATGGGTTTAACCACCTTTAAAGGGAGCAGAGTGCGAAAGGAGGATATTTTTATTGCCAAAAACTATTTAACAGAAAAAGAAATAGATACTTTAAACCGGTTAGTTTCTTTGTTTTTAGATACAGCAGAATTGCGAATACAAAACGAAGAAATACTTACTTTGGATTATTGGAAATCCGAAACTGATAATTTGTAGTCATTTAGTAAAAAGCCAATTTTAGAAGGCTCAGGAAACATCAGCCACGATAAAATGGAGCAAAAAGTTAGTAAAATATATTCTGATTTTGATTCTAACAGAAAAAAAATAGAATTAAAAGAAGAGGATGAAATTGAACAACAAGCGATTAAAAAATTAATCCAAAAGTCAAGAAAAAAATAATATATTATTAGAACATTCGTACTTCAATGACCCTTAGTGGTTTTTCGGGCATTTGAGCCTCGATTTCCCCCAATTCGCCAAGTCCCTTATCAGACTAAGAACATTATTATGAAGCGATGAGAATATTTTAATAGTGAATTTTTGATCCCATCTAGGCTAAGCTGTGCCTATGTCTTACCAAGGGCAAATTTTTAATTTGAGATAGACTATAAATCTATTAATCTAAAGCCATGATTACATCGCAACGTAGGTTCAGTCTACTGTTGACATAGGGATCACAATTTTACTGAGCACAAAAAAAACATTAAATTTTATTTGCTGTTTGTTAACTTTGGGGATAACTTTGTCTAATGAGGAGAGAAATTATCTTTTACGAAAATCATTTTATTGAGTTTTATCAAAACCAAGATGAAAAGGTAAAAGAAAAAATTAAATACACTCTTGAATTAAAAAAACAGGTTGATAAAGTTCCTGAAAAATTTTTAAAACATTTGGCGGGAACAAATGGACTTTATGAAATTAGAATTGAATTTCAGTCAAATATTTATAGAATATTTTGCTGTTTTGACAAAGGAAAATTGGTTGTACTTTTTAATGGTTTTCAGAAAAAGTCCCAATTTACCCCAAAAAATGAATTGGAAAAAGCTTTGAGATTAATGAACGAGTATTTTCAACAAAAAATATATTTAGAATGAAGGACTATAAAAATATAAAAACTTTCGACCAACTTATTGAAATGGAACACGGAAAATGGGAACTGAAAGCAGAAATAGTTATGAAGAAAAATCTCAGATGTTTATTATAAGTGAAATGCTTAAAAATGCACGCAAGGAAGCCAAAATTACTCAGGAACAATTAGCCGAAAAAACTGGAACAAAAATAAGTTATATTTCGCGAATCGAAAACGGGAAAGGAAATATTCAACTTTCAACTTTAATCAGAATTTTTGAGTTGGGACTAAACAAAAGAATTGGTTTAACTTTTTTGTAAACGGTGATTTCACCCATCATCTGAAAGTTTGGTTTGCAGGGAGATTCTGTCTGTCCCCTGGCCAAAGGGGAGCAGGTGAAGAAGCAAAAGGACATAGCGATGCATATCCACGATGTGGAAGGTTTTCTCATGATAAAATATTTTAATGGTTTAAAAAATTGAATAAACGTAGTTAAAGTGCACCATCAACCGCTATATGATGCATATTGGCAGCAATTACTTTTTGGTAGAAAAATAAATGACCTTAAAAATAAAAGTTGATAGGTATGGTATCGTGCGCAGGTAGAAAGATCACAGAAGTATCGATATTAATATTCGTTGTATAGTTTTTTAAAGTAAACTTTTGTGATTTATTACCCAATAAGGTTTCAAAAATAATCTGATCTAGGTTTTTTGCATTGAGTACATACTTGTCTGATTCCCAATTTATCCAACTTCCATTTAGTTTGACCCAACTAAAGTTGCTAATATTATTCACATTTTTCAAGTGAATCTTGACCCAAGCGTATGGCTGCAGTTGGATGTCAAAGGTATTGACTGAATGCCAGTCAATACCTCGTGATGGGTATTTATCTTGATATTTATCCCTTTTTATGATAATCCTATATCCCCCAAAAGGACTGTCTTCTCTTCTGAATCGATAGTCGCCATTTTCATTGGAAAAGACGGTATCCACAATGGATTCATTGCCATTACCAGGCGATAGAAATCCATCTCCTGGGCCGATACCTATGATGAATACCTTAGCCCCCGCGACGGGCTTGCCGCTGCCGACTTCGGTGATGCGCCCTTTGATCTCGATGCCCTCAAAGTCCTTTTTGCAGGCGGCGAAGAGTAAGATCGAGAAGAAGAAGATGATTGCGTTTTTCATGATTAAGAGGTTTTTAAGAAGATTAAAAAAAATAAGTTTTAAAGGTGCTAAGTTTTAATAGGCTGCGATATACAATTTAAGGATTAATAAAAAATATCCAAAGGGATGGTGTCGTGGGCTGGAGTAAAAACCTCAATAGAATCGCGATATTTGATGTTTGATTTTATATATTTATAATATATCAATATTTTATTATTACCATAGGTTGGTTCATAAATAATTTTATCAACATTCATCCCCATATAAATATTGTCAGCTGTTGATATACTTCTTGCAAAAGAACCAAAAAATTCAACCCAATCCGATTCATTTACTGGATTCACATTTTTTAAGTGAATCTTGACCCAAGCGTAGGGCTGGAGTTGGATGTCAAAGGTATTGACTGAATGCCAGTCAATACCTCGTGATGGGTATTTATCTTGATATTTATCCCTTTTATGATAATCCTATATCCCCAAAAGGACTGTCTTTCTTCTGAATCGATAGTCGCCATTTTCATTGGAAAAGACGGTATCCACAATGGATTCATTGCCATTACCAGGCGATAGAAATCCATCTCCTGGCCGATACCTATGATGAATACCTTAGCCCCCGCGACGGGCTTGCCGCTGCCAACTTCGGTGATGCGTCCTTTGATTTCGATGCCCTCAAAGTCCTTTTTGCAGGAGGCGATGAGTAAGATTGAGAAGAAGAAGATGATTGCGTTTTTCATGATTAAGAGGTTTTTAAGAAGATTAAAAAAAATAAGTTTTAAAGCAGCTATCTTATTTCAAAAACAAAATTAAGACTAAAAAACAAAACCGACAACTCCCAAATTTACAATTGAATTTTTTTATGGTAAAATTTTACCACTTTTTGGA
Organism: Saprospiraceae bacterium; assembly: GCA_016718505.1. GTDB lineage: Bacteria > Bacteroidota > Bacteroidia > Chitinophagales > Saprospiraceae > JADKKF01. The sequence continues at coordinate 539,156 of JADKDE010000001.1, forward strand.
CCCTAAAACTCGTTTTTTGAAAAATCTTGTTATATATTTACCATTATTGTAATGTGATAGTACGTGGTTTGTATAATCCGCCATAAAATATAGTACCGTTATGAACCTGCAAGAAAAGATTATTTCCATTTTATTGGACAATTCTAAAAATAAAAAGCAAGCCAGCGAAAAAATTCAATCGCTATTGAATATAAGTGAGAAGACGGCTCGGTCTATCCTAGACTGTATGAGGCCACTGACGCTATACGAAGCGGAGATCGTCATACATTCATTACAGTTGAATCTTGAGTTGATTTTGTCAACACAGGATGATCAAAGCAAAACCCCATACAAGTCCATCCTTTTGCCTTTTATTAACGTTAAAAAGTCGCCAGAATATTTTATCGATACTTTGTTGGCCAATATTGACATGTTGAATGTATTGAAAACAAAAAATATAAGGTACCTTTCGTCTGAGTTTCCGATATTTTATTATTGTATGATTCCCGAACTGATGCTATTCAAACTCTACAGTTTCAATCAAATACTGTGGAAGGATGAAACCTGGAGTAAGAGTAAATTTTCACTAAAAAAACTGAGTGAAAACGGGGATATTATAGAGAAAATAAAAAGGCTTTGGAACTTTTATCGAGATGTACCATCGGAAGAGATATGGAGCGTAAAATGCTTGAATAACACGATGAACCACTTAAAAATACTGCGAGATATCGGTGCATTTGAAGACGAACAAGACTATTTTATCCTACTCGACAAAATGAATGATTTGCTTCAGCATTTGGAAGAAATGGCAGCCAGTGATATCAAGAAAGACAAAACTTCATTGGGTGCGAAATACTTGTTTTATGTGAATAAATTTGTCTTTTCGACGAATATGATCTACGTTGTCACAGCAAAGCAGTCCATGATCTATATCACGATCGACAATCCAGACTTTGGAATCGCTGTAGATGATGAAGTGGTAGAACACTTCAATAATCAATGGTATCATGTTAAAAATAACTCATCGCAAATCAATGTTTCAGGCCATCAAGAGAGAAAGAAATTCTTCAATCAACTACACGAAGCCATTAATAGCATGAGGTAATTTCTTATAGGTTAGAACCTGAAAAAAACCCCTAGAATCTACTTAAAAGCTACTTGGTCTCGACAGCAAACTGAATGGTTTACCAAAGCATAGATTTTAGTGATTGGGCATTGTTGAAAAAATTCTTTAATTTTCCGAAATAAATAATATTTAATTCGATGCGTACAAGTGGTGCCATGAGGTACTTTCAAAATGAACGTTGGCTTTTGATATTCATGTCATTTGTTATCACCACCCTGTTTTTAATAGTCAATGGATACTTATTCAATCAAGAAGATCTCGAGGAGGTACTGCCACCGATATACAAAGGACTCAATCCTAGCCTATATCCCTACGACATGTATGTGAATGAGACCCTAGCCCAATACACGAGCAGGACGCCCTATATACATTTTTTGACGGTATTGTACAAGGTATTTAATACCGAGCTAATCTTTTTTGTGATTTGTTTTGCCAGTATTTTATTGAGTGTTTGGTCGTTTTTGAAAATGGGCATATTTTTTGGCATTGACGCATTTAAGAGTGGGTTAATCGTGGTACTGATTTTTGTCGGCTTTGATTTTTTGCCGATTGGGGGCAATTTTATTCAGGATAGTTACTGCACACCAGCCAATATAGCCCTAGGGCTAACAGCATTTTCCATTTATTTATTTTTAATAAAAAAATATTGGATATCGGGTTTGATCCTAGCCATTGCGACATATTTTCAGCTATTGGTTGGACTTCAGGTGTTTGTCATACTGTGCATTTACAGCGTCTTGGATAGCAGTTATAGAGGGTTTTGGCGTGCTGGACTTATGTATTTATGTCTCTTGATGCCACATCTTTATCTATTGTTTTTATCGCAGAATGGCCAATATGATATAGGTTTTTATTCAAAAATAATATATAACTATAGAAATCCGCATCATTTTGTGTTCTCCAAGTTCTCCAAAAAGTCGTATATCATGTATTTTTCGCTATTGGGGATCTACTTTGTCACCTATCCTTTTTTGCGGGTTTCGGATGCCTTAAAAAGATGGAGTCTAGTGTGGGTTGGTATCAGCACATTGGGCATCGCAGTATATGTCGTTGGATTTGAATATTTTGGTATGGAATTGTTCGCTAAAACCCAATGGATCAAAACCAGTATTTGGGCTTATTCGTGGGCTTTAATGGTGCTGTTGCACGCTCTGCCCAAGTTTAGTAAAATTTCCATATCTCGAAGATCACAGTGCAATATTTCACTTGGAGGGTTTTGTCTAAGCATCGGTATCTTAGGTTTGATTTATTTTAATAAAATAAGCCTTATCGAGCCTTTTCAAATCGGATATTATGCGAAAACAGATTTGGAAAAAATGCACGATTGGGTAAAGGCCAATACGCCGACAAATGCGGTGGTACTGTCCTTTCCAAATGACTTTGGGGTCATGAGTCAAACGCAGCGATCGGTACCTGTTTCGTACAAGGCGATCATCCATAATCCAGGATTTATTTTGCCTTGGTTTTCAAGAATGAAGGAATTGTACGGCGCAGATCTCGTTCAGACGCAAAATAATATTTCAAATCTTCAAGAAATTGTAGAACTTTGGCCTCAGAAATTAGAAAACAGCGATATTGTCAAATATAAGATCAATTATATCATAGCTAATGACTCAGATAAGTTGTCGATTCGTTCGGTAAAAATTGTACATCGAGAAGCTGATTTAATTTGTTTAAAAATAGAACAATGAGTCGCAAAACGTGTTTTCATAATTAATTAAATAACCAAAGCGAATTAAATAACTAAAGCCGTTCGTTTATTATCAAAATGAAATAGACAGGGTTTCGCCAGATTGTAGTGGATGTATTCAGGATTTAAAATCATTACTTTATCCCATAAAGAGCTGAATCTTAGAGATTTAGGCAATTTTGTAGTTCAAAGCAACGATGCAAATGCGAAGGGTGAGAAGCTCAAGCAACTGAAAGAGTTTTTCAGCTTGGACGAGTTGTTTTACATGCAAACGTGCAATCGCGTTGTATTTTTTCTATACAAAAAAATAGGCATTGAGCAGATTGATTCTATTGATTGGTTCGAGCAGCTCAATCCAAGTCTAGATTTACCTCAATTGAAGTGGGTTTCAAAGAATGCTTTAGTATATATCCAAGAAGATGTTATAAAGCATTTATTTCGATTGATGTCTTCTTTGGAGTCATTGGTTATAGGAGAAAGGGAGGTGTTTAGACAGAGTCGAGAAGCTTACGATCAATGCGCTGGTTGGGGACTTTGTGGGGACAATATGAGACTGTTGATGCGCATCGGAGTAGTGTGTTCGAAGGAGGTATTTACGGATACCAAGATCGGCGATAAATCGGTTTCCATCGTTTCGTTGTCCATTCAGAAATTTTTAGAGCAAGACCTACCAAAAAAATCTAGGATACTAATCATAGGTGCGGGTCAAACCATTTTGATGGTATCAAAATTTTTATTGGCCAATAATTATAAAAATGTATCCGTATTCAATCGAACCGTACAGAATGCCGACTTCATCGCCCAAAAATTTGGTAAAAAGGGGTATAAGCTTTCTGAGCTTCAGGATTTTAAAGAGGGATTTGACTGCATCATACTGTGTACGGCTTCAACCAAAATCATATTGACAGAAGAGCTTTATGCCAAACTTTTGCAAGGTGACAAAGGGCAAAAAGTGATCGTGGATCTATCGATTCCTTACAATTTTGACAAGCAGATAATCAATAGCTTTGATGTAAACTTCATCGGCGTAGAAGAGCTTCGAGAGATTGCCAATCAGAACATGGAATATAGGAAAAATGAGATGATCCTTGCGAATGCCATCGTTCAAAAATACGTTGAGGATTTTAAAAATATCTATCACCAAAGGCTTATAGAGCGGTCATTTCAGCAATTTCCAGTGCAGGTTAAGGAAATCAAGGAAAAGGCATTGAATGTGGTGTACAAGAAGCGTATCGATGCTTTAGACGGGGATTCAAGAGAGCTTCTCAACGAGATTGTGAATTATTTTGAAAAAAAATACATTGCCCTACCGATCAAATCGGCCAAAGAGTCTATCTTACGGTAAAATCAACCGTTATCAAATAAATTTGCGATGGCATTAGCTGATGTTTTTATATTCACTACCCAAAGGTATAAGTACTTGGGTGACAAATTGCTGCAATCTACGGGTTTTAAAGAAGGCTTATTTTCAAGCAGTACCTTTCCAGATGGAGAATATTACCACAAATTGCTTACGGATGTCGAAGGAAAGAAGGCAATCCTTATAGGTGGTACGATCGACGACAAAGAAACCTTAGAGCTATTCGACAAGGCTTGTGGGTTGATCCAATATGGCGTCGATTCTCTTACGATAGTGATTCCATTTTTCGGGTATAGCACCATGGAAAGGGCGGCAAATCCAGGCGATGTCGTGATGGCAAAAAATCGGGCATTGCTCTTGTCGGCGATACCCAGTGGCGGATTGACCAACCGTATAGCCATGCTTGACTTGCACACCGAGGGTTTGCCCTATTACTTTACAACGAATTGGCGGCCTGTGCACCTATATTGCAAATCGGTCATCATCCAAGCGGCTACACAGCTTTATGGGAGGGATTTTATACTGGCGAGTACGGACTCGGGACGGGCCAAATGGGTCGAATCCCTAGCCAATGATATGGAAGTAAAGGCAGCTTTTGTCTATAAAAAGAGATTGTCTGGAGAAAACACCCAAATAACTGGAATTAATGCAGATGTGGAAGGCTGTAAGGTCATCATCTATGATGATATGATACGGACAGGGGGATCACTGATCAAGGCGGCAAAGTCTTATAAGGCGGCTGGAGCGGAGGAGATTTCGGTCATAGCCACACATGGGATATTTACCTCTGGATCATTCGAAAACCTCAAAAATTCAGGACTTTTCGCCAATATCATCTGTACGGATACCCATCCCAATGTATTCAAAATACACGATGAGAATTTTCACATTCATTCGGTGGCACCCGTCATATCAGATTGGCTGATGAGAATCAGCTGGTAAATATCATTTAGAGATCCATTTGGTCAAGCCATAAAAACAATCTTATATTGATATATAAAAAAATATGGGTTAAAATAAATTTTAGAAAGTAACATAATTTGTGGGTGGGGTCTGAAGTAAGTTCTAATAAACTCAAAAAGATGATTTCCATTTGTTCATCATCCTTTTGAAGTTAACTTGTTGTCTAAAGAATGGTGGGAGTTCAAATTATAATTTTTATAAAAAGTTTAGTAGGAAATCGAGTGAGTTGATATAGATCATTTTAACTTATCTGAGTATCGAGGTATTTGTGGATTGAGAATAAGAACTCCAAACCACCTTCGTTTCTATTCCTTACAGTAATCTCTCCTTTATGATATAATATTGTATTTTTTACAATAGCTAATCCTAAACCCGTGCCACCATTTTTGCGATCACGACCTTTTTCTACTCGATAGAATCGTTCAAACAATCTTTGTAAATCCACTTCTGGAACACCAATACCTGAGTCATAATATGAAAAATAATAATACTCAGAATCTTCCATATATTTATTTATCTTAATAGAAACATTATTACCAGCGTAGGCGATCGTATTGTCAAATAGGTTTCTAAAGGCAGAATAAATTAAAAAATAATTTCCATATAATTCAAAATTTTTTGCCATTAAAACATCTACTGAAATTTGACTTTTCTCGATTTTTAATTGTAAATCATAAATGACATCTTGGATGATTTGATACAAGTTAATTTTGTTGATTTTGTATAAATTGCGAGATTCTTCTATCGTAGTTAGCAGCGAAATGTCTTCAATCAACTCTGCCAACCTACATGTTTGAGAATATGCTCTTTGTATAAATAAAGATTGTTTGTTTTGGTCCAAATCGTTGTTTTGAATGGTTTCTAAAAATCCTCTGATGGAGCTGACAGGAGTTTTTAATTCATGTGCAATGTTGTCTGTGAGTTGTTGTTTTAATAGTTTTCTTTTCTCCAATTTTGTAATGTTATTTATGAGAATTTCAAAAGACTTATCTTGGAAAATAATGCATTTTATGGAAAATATTTTTCGATTTTTTTTGATTATTATTTCATGAGAAGGTGGGTTTTGCGCAACCAAAACTGTGTTTTGAGTTTGATTTTCAATAAAATTTTTAATAGGGGATAATTCTTCGATTTCTAAAATTTTATCATTAGAAGAAACTAATTTGTCGTTGATATAATTGATAAACTGAACAAAATGACTATTGGTAATAATCATGTTTTTATCTTTCGAAAATATTGCAATTCCCTCTTGTAAAATATTTAAGTGGCGAATCAGTTTTTCTTTTTCCAACAACAATTCTTTGGTGACTTTATCCAAATTCTGATAATTTGTGATGATGGCTTTGCCAATTATTCCTAATTCATTTTGTGGAAAGTAAAAGTCTTCATCTATGGGTTTATTTGTAGAAACTAAGGTGATAAATTTCTTTAATTCAACAATCGACGATCCAAATTTATCCGTGATAAATATGAAAGAAATTGACGAAATTAAGAAAAAAAGGAAAATAAAAATTAGTGACAATTTATCAGGTTCTAAAATATTTTTTGCTTCGATATCATACAAAATTGAAATGCGAATAATATCATTATTGTAGCGTTTTGCATAGTAATAATATTTCAATTTTGTAGTAGTGGAGATCCTAATATCCGAACCAATTCCATCAAGAATTGCATGTATTACCTCTGGTCGTCTAGCATGATTTTCCATGCTCATATTACCCTTCACTTGACTGTCGTAAACTACAGATCCACTCAAATCTATGATTGAAATACGCAAATTTTTGTTAGGCAATATTTTATAAAAAGTATCTAATAACTGATAATAGTCTAATGGATAAGAGTTTTGAATATTGATATAGTTTTTTACCAAGTCTGTGTAGCCATTCAGTTCACTGTTTAGTGATTTTATCCGATATTTTTTTTCTCGATGATATTCCCAATATATAATTATAGCTGTAAAGACTACGAAGGTCAAAAACAAATAAATAAATAACTTTTTTCTATACCTACTAATATATTTCACACCTATTTATTCTAATTCTAGACAATATCCATGACCCGAACGACTTACCAAATATTTTCCATAAATACCCAACTTTTTTCTTAAACGAGTCATGTGTACATCAACGGTTCGTTCTATTACTTGAGTGTTTTCTCTCCAAGCATAGTTCAATATTTTTTCACGATTAAATACCTTTCCATGATTTTTTAGAAGTAATTCCATTATATAAAATTCATGCGGTGTAAGATCCACTTTCAAACCATCAACAAATAACTTTTTTTTCTCGATATCCAATTCAAGTGCCGATATTTTTAAGATAGCCTCCTCTTCTATTTTTGTTGGGTTATTGCGACGAAGCACTACCTTTACCCTTGCAATTAATTCTCGCAATGAAAATGGTTTAGTGATATAATCATCAGCACCGAGCGTGAATGCTGTAAGTTTATCATTTTCCAAATTTTTTGCAGTAAGAAAAATTATTGGTGTGTCAATTTTTCTCTTATTTCTGATTTCATCTGCGAGTTTTAAGCCCGACATTTCATTCATCATTATATCCAAAATCAATAAATCATAATCCTCCAATGGTTTTTGTAAGGCTTCTTTAGCAGAAAAAACGGTATCAACTAAAAAACCCTCTGCCTCTAGGTTGAATTGGATGATCTCACAAATATCTTGTTCATCATCAATTGCTAAAATATTATACTTATTTGTCATGAGTGTGTTGAAAGTTGCACAACAAAATTAGTTAAACTTAATTAAAATTTTAAGATAAAACGGTTACAAAAATGTTACCAACAACCCAAATGATCTATTGTAACATCTTTGTAACATATTCATCATCACAATATAATTTAATTGAAATTTACTTGTAATGTATTAAGTAGAAATTTGCGGCGTAATTAATAGTACTTACAGCCCAACCAAACTAATATGTTACGAATTATTCTTTTTTTATTTTATTTACTTAATCTCTCAACATTTGTTTTTTCTCAAAACATTATTCGTGGGAAAATAATGGATGCAAAAACCAAAGAACCATTGATAGGTGTAACTATTTTAATTCAAAATACTACCGTGGGCGTTGCTTCTGATTTAGAGGGCATTTTCGAGTTAGACTCACCAGAAAAATCTGGTACAATTATTATTTCTTATTTATCATATAATTCTTTGGAAATTACTTTTGATGTTACCAAAAGTAATGATTTGGGAGAATTGAAACTAACGGAACAAGCAACTGCTTTAAAAGATGTTGTAGTTGTAAATACAAAAATTAAAAATACCGAAAGCGCATTGGTTTTAGAAACTCGAAACGCCGAACAAATAATTTCTGGAATATCTGCTCAACAAATTGCTAAAACCCAAGACAAGGATGCATCATCTATTTTAAAAAGGATTACTGGTGTTACTATCAATAATGATCGATTTGTGAATATAAGAGGATTGAACGAGAGGTATAATACCCTTTTGATAAATGATATTTTTTCGCCTTCGATGGAAGTGGATAAACGTTCATTTTCTTTTGATGTGATTCCTGCAAATGCAATAGAAAGGGTATTAATTTACAAAACTTCTAGTGCAGATCTTCCGGGTGATATGGCAGGTGGTACAATCAAAATTTATACAAAATCTAATCCAGAAGATACTAATTGGATCGTGAGTTTGGGCACACAATTTAGAACGGGCACAACCTTTAAAAATGTCTATGATCATATTGGATCTTCAACAGATATTCTTGGTTTTGACGCCTCCTTACGATCAAAATTAAAAGAATTTGCAAATCAATCTGTTCAGCAATCTGAGATGAATGAAATTGGGCGCAATTTGCCAGCATTTTATACTGTGAAAACAAAAAATATTTTACCTGATTTCAAATTCAGCATAGGACGGAATTCTATTTTTGAAATCAATAATTCAAAACTAAGTAATATAACAAATCTTTCTTATTCAAATACAAATAGAAATTTGCAAAATAGTTTTCAAAATCGCTATCAAGGATTGGATGATGAAACATTATACAATTCGTGGAATGATCAAATTTATAATGCAAATGCCCAAATAAATTTGATGAGTAATTTTTATTTAATGCCAAGTATGGGTCATAGTATCGAATGGAAAAATTTTTTTAACCAAACGGCCAAAAGAGAAACAATTATAAGGGAGGGTTATAATAATTCTTCAGCCGATATTTATTATAAAAATTATGCAATGCGTTTTGAACAAAAATCTATTGTAATTACCTCAATAAATGGAAAATATGAATTAAATGATCAATTCAATTTAAATTACAACGTTGCTTATAATTATACAGCTAATAAAGAACCTGATTTCAGAAGATTTTCCACTTCAAAAATTGGCAATATTAATGCCCCTTACACGATCGATATTCCTCAATTTTCACCTTCTTTAGGGCAAGCATCAAGATTTAATTCTGAATTAGATGAACATGTGTTTACAGCAAATTCAATCCTAGAAAAAAAGATTCCTAATGAAGGAAATTTTAATTATCAGACCTTAAAATTGGGCTTTTATACTGAATTTAAAACGAGAGCTTTTAATGCTCGTTGGTTTGGGTATACAAGTCCAAATTTTTCTGGAACTATCCTTACTGACCCAACAACGTCTTTCGATTTTAACTCGAATAAAAGTTTGACTTTGACCGAAGGAACAAATTATGATGATAGCTACAAAGCACAAAATTTGTTGCTCGCGGGATTTGGAAATTATTCTATTAATTTCGACAAATTAACTTTGAGTTCTGGAATACGATTGGAATATAATCGCCAAATGATGCAAAGTCGTCTAAGAGGTTCTGGAGAAGAGGTTGTTGTAGATAATCCTTTGACTTCCATATTACCAAGTATAAATGTGATATTTAAAATTAGCCCTAAAAATAACTTCAGAGTAGGATACAGTATGACCACGAATCGCCCTGAATTTAGAGAATTGGCACCCTTCAGTTATTTGGATTTCGAGTTAGAATTGTCAAAAACTGGAAATCCTGCCTTGAAAACTTCGCAAATACATAATGTTGATTTGCGATATGAAATTTACCCGTCCAATAATGAAATAATTACCTTAGGCGCTTTTTACAAATACTTTATTAATCCGATAGAAATGGTGGGGCGATCTGCTGGAAATGGTACTTCCTTTTTTTACGCTAATCCACGTAATGCAAATAATTTTGGATTTGAATTGGAGGTTCGCAAGCAAATAAAAAACATTCTTGGCAACAAACTTCAGGTAGTAGCAAATGCCGCATTTATTGTTAGTGAAGTGGATGCAAGTAATTTACTTGGACAAATAGAAAATCGCCCTTTGCAAGGCCAAGCACCGTATGTTTTTAACACAGGTTTATTTTACGGAGCAGATTATTTTAATCTCAATTTATTATACAATGTTATTGGAAAAAGAATTTTTGTAGTAGGTGATAAATTAGGGAATCAAACAATTTATGAATTGCCTCGCAATGTGGTGGATATCGTCATTTCCAAAAAAATTAAAAATGGAATAGAAATCAAATTTGCAATAAATGATTTATTAAATCAAAAATCTTCTTTTAAAAATAATAAAAATTTACTTTGGAAAAGCTCCCAAACGGGAACTGCATTCAATTTAGAAGCAACAATTAAATTATAAGAATCCAATTTATTAATTAAATAAACACTTTTATGAAACAAATTATTTTAATTTTAATGTTAACAATTGTTCTATTGCCTTCTTGCAAAAAAGATAGCGGAGATAATCAAACCGTAACATCGGAAGTTGTAGTAATAGAAAATGCAATAATTAACACTCCTACAACTTGGTATTCCAATAAAAAGTACTTACTAAAAGGATTTAATTATGTAGATCGAACCACATTGACGATTCAACCAGGTACAATAATAAAAGGGGATAAGGCAACAAAGGGATCTTTGATCATCAAACCAGGTGCGAAAATAATTGCAGAGGGAACCGTTACAAGCCCTATTGTATTTACATCTAATCAACCTAAAGGTTCGCGACAGCCAGGTGACTGGGGGGGGGTGATTATTTTGGGAAATGCGCGAGTTAATAAAAATCCATCAGTTATAGAAGGGGAAAATATTACAACTTTTGGCGGAGACAACAACTCTGATAATTCTGGAATTTTAAAATACGTACGTATTGAATTTGCTGGAATCCCATTCGAAACTGACAAAGAAATCAATGGATTGACATTAGCTGGTGTAGGCTCAAATACTATTATTGATTATGTGCAAGTTTCACATTCAGGGGATGATTCTTTTGAGTGGTTTGGTGGAACAGTTAATGCGTCTCATCTAATTGCTTATAGTGGCGTGGACGATGATTTTGATTCCGATAATGGGTATAGTGGTTTGGTACAATACGGCCTTGCCTTGAGAAATCCTGTTATTGCTGACCAATGTAGTTGTTCGACTTCTAATGGAATTGAAAGTGATAACGATGGCTCTGGAAGTGCTGCGACTCCACAGACTAGTGCAAAATTTGCTAATTTGAGTTTTATTCTGGGCGAAGAACCTTGTGATGCAAAATATAATAGTGCAATACAAATTCGCCGTAATTCTGGAATTCACATTTATAATTCTTTAGTAATTGGTGCTTTTAATAATGCTGGATTAGAAATAAAAGACGCTTCCACTCAAAGTAACTATACTTCTGGTTTGTGTCAAATAAGAGGATTGGCGCTTTTGAATCAAGCTTCACCAACTAAAGGTGTGGACGGAACCATATTTTCTAATAATAATAATTTTACTAATTGGACTTTAACAAGCTTAGGTTTAAATTCAAATTTCAATAATTTAATAACTCCTGTTTTATTACCCGCATCTAATTCACTTTTGTTAAATAGTGGTGTGACATTGCCATCAGGGTTTCAAAATAATTCTATTGTTGGTGCTTTTGGAAGCCAAGACTGGACGAGTGGTTGGGCTAATTTTGACCCACAAAATGTTTCTTATTAGATTTTAGAATTAGGCATATAAGCAAAGAAACGTGGTATAATATTCAAAAAGTAGGCTGTTTATTTTTATTTAGTCAAGCCTTAAAAATAGCCTTATATTGATATAGATGTAAAATATGTTTTAAAATAAATTTTAGAAAGTGACATTATTCGTGGATGGGGTCGGACATAAGTTTTAATAAACTCAAAAAGATGATTTCCATTTGTTCATAATCCTTTTGAAATTAATTTGGTGTTTAAAGAATGGGGGGGCCTAGAATATACTAGGCCTCCTATTCTTTTGGTAATAAACGGTGTTTCGGCTTTTTCAAAAATATACCAACGAACTTGTTTGGCCAATTTAAAAAATGGCAAGTTTTATGCCATTAAAAAACTAAATCATGCAAATTTTTCTAAACATTCATTCGGTGGCACCCGTCATTTCAGATTGGTTGATGAGAATCAGCTGGTAAACCAAAATCAGGTAAATATTTAAGTTTAATACAACCCAGCCAAGCGATAGGGATGCGGAGGGCAGCCATGGGCTGGTCTCGACCTAATGAGGGCGAGACGGATACCCCGAAGCAGCCCGGTGCCGCGAAGTGGCAATCGCCATAAAAAATAAAAAACATTAGACAGACTCAACGCACTCTATGAAAATCGAGGGCATTTGGATTAATCCACCAGCGCCAAAGCGTCATTTAGATCGCCGATGAGGTCTTCTTGCGACTCGATGCCGATGCTCAAGCGAATCAGGGAATCCGTCAAACCAACTTTCATCCTTTCTTCTTTGGGGATGGATGCGTGGGTCATGCTGGCAGGGTGACCGATAAGGGACTCAACGCCGCCGAGGGATTCCGCCAAGCTAAATAGTTTGGTTCCGCTCAGTAATTTTTCAGCATTTTCGTAAGAATCGTTTTTTAGATCGAAGGACACCATCGCACCGAAGAGTTTCATCTGCTTGGCAGCGACATCGTGATTGGGATGGTCCTTGAATCCTGGCCAAAATACTTTGGACACTTTAGGGTGTTTTTTAAGGAATTTGGCTATTTTTTTGGCATTTTTACATGCTCTATGAACTCTAACGTGGAGCGTCTTAATCCCTCTCAATACGAGAAAACAATCCTGTGGGCCAGGAACTGCACCGGTGGCGTTTTGAATAAAATGCAGTTGATCGGCTAGTTCTTTGGTTGAGGCTATGACGCAACCGGCTATCACATCTGAGTGTCCACCGAGGTATTTTGTAGCGCTATGCACGACCAAGTCAGCGCCCAGTTTTAGAGGCTGCTGAAGATAAGGAGATGCGAAAGTATTGTCCACGCAGGTCATGATGCCGTGTTTTTCGGATATTTTAACGATCTGTTGGATATCGACGATGGAGAGCATCGGATTGGTTGGGGTTTCTATCCAAACCAATTTTGTATTGGGGTTGATGTGTTTTTCGAGATTTTTGGCTTCCGAAAGGTCGATGAAATGGAACTTGATGCCGAACCTTTCATAAACCTTGGTCATAAGGCGGTAAGTACCTCCGTAGAGGTCATTGGTAGCGATGACTTCATCACCAGGGTGGAGCAATTTCATCACCGCATCCGTAGCTGCCAGACCACTGCCAAAGCAAACCGCATCTACGCCTCCTTCTAATGCGGCCAGATTTTGTTCTAGGACCTTTCTGGTTGGATTTTGAGTTCGGGCGTATTCATAACCCTTGTGCGTGCCAGGGCTGTCCTGCACATAGGTGGAAGTCTGAAATATAGGCGTCATGATGGCTCCAGTACTTGGATCTGGCTCGATGCCTGCATGTATTACTTGCGTATTAAAATGATATTCTTTCTGAGCGACTTTTTTTTCTTTTATAGCTTTCTTTGCCATTGGATCAATTTTTTAATGCAAAGGTAAGACTAATGTTTTAGTTTATGAACTAAAGCGAGGAGAGGTTTCATTTGAAAAGTGGGAATCGTTGGGAAACTAATTCGCCAGTTTAAAAACTGTGTGATAGGAATACCAAGATCGAACGGGCTCACCGTTTATCATCCCAGGTTTGAATTTATTACTCAAGTTAAGAGATTTCATTGCAGCTTCGGTGAAGCATTTATGAGACGTTTCTAACACGACGATCTCTCCAACGGAACCATCCTTTTCTATGACAAATTTTAATTTTACACCGCCTTGGATAGAATTTTCACGCGCAAGAGTGGGGTATTCAACGGTTTTTTGCATATGCAGCAAAAAATTTAGTGTAGAGTTGGAGCCTTCTCCATATTGGGGCTTAATGTCCAAATCTTCCATTTCATAAATGGAATCAGTTTCAGTGATTAGTGTGTCCAAAGACGTGTGCTTAAATGCAATATTGGATGCACCTAAATGGTTCACCAAAAAGCAACTTGTGAGCAATAGGAAAAATGTTATTTTGAACATGTAGTTGATATTTTAATGAAAAAAGATTTGAGAGCGACTAAAGTTAAGACTTTTTTTGGAAAAGGGGATAGTTCTAGTAGATGGCTTTTATTTTACTATCTGATTTTTCAAAGCCATTTGAACTAATTGGTTTAAACTTATGCCGTCTTTGGTGGCTTTAATATATGCGAGTTCATGCAACTTTGGATCAATTCTAACATTGAATGACCCTTTGAAAGTTTTACTAAAATTCTTCCCAGTTTGTTCGCACAGTTCTTTATAATCTTTAACCGCTTCAATGAATGACCTCTTTAATTCTTTAACAGAAGAACCTTCAAAAGTTACTAAATCATTTACCCCTTCAAGTTTTCCAAAAAAAGTTTCATCAGAAGAAGAAAAGTGTACAGATCCAATACTACCTTCAAAAACTAACCTATCGATCATATTAAATTATTTTGTTCAAAATGTGCCTTTACAAGTTTAATTTGGTACGAAATTTGCGGGAGCCGACAGTAACGTCCGCAGCTATGCCAAGTGCGGGATTACGTGATTAAGTCCGTATCACACGCAATAAAACTTGTATGCGGGAACTTAACTTTCAAAACCTCTGAAATCCGCATTTGGTATAGGTGCTGTTAGTGCCAGTGATTTTAATATTCTTGTATTAATACATCAGTTGGGATATGCATCTGCTTATTAATCCTACGAATCATTGGTAGTGAAAGCTTTCTCTTTTTATTAAGTATTTCAGTCACTCGGCTCCTAAAACCAATAACATTTGCTAAATCTTTAGCCTTGTAATCCATTTGTTCCATTCTAAATTTTATAGCTTCAACTGGGTCAGGCAAATCAATCGGATAGTTAATCTTTTCGTAATTATCAATCAATAAAGATAATAGCTCTAATTCATCCCCTTTTTTAGTCCCAAGTTCTGAATCAAAAATCAATTCTAATCTTTTAAGAGCATTTTTATACTCCTCCTCGGTCTTTATAACTTTATGTTCCATAATCTAAATAGTTTCAGCGTTTATCTTATCGTAATCACTATGAGTGCCTATAAATCTAATCCAAACGAGTCCGACCTTATAGTTTAATTTAACAATCAATCTGTAATTATTACCTTTTATATTAAAGACAACTCTGTTATCAGGTAAAATGCTCGCTGAAGGATAATCAAATTTTATTGAATTTGGTGAAATCCAAGTCGATTTCTCTGCTTCATTAAACCATGCCTTTAATTGTTCCTCTGAATCCTTATGTTTAATCCAGAATACACGTAATGTACTTTTGGCAATTACTCTCACAGTTTTTGATTGCAAATATAGAACAAATATTTCCCAATATGGTAAATTTGGTTACGATTTTTTTGGTATTGCTACTAACATATCATTTACGAAATCGAATCATTGTCTTTCAGCCTTTCAGATCAGCTTATAGCTGCCTTTCAGCCCCCTTACGGGCAAACACATATTAGTGGCAGTTTTTTCTCGTCCAAATATATGCTCTTTCGGTTTGATGTTCAGTTTCATAGGGATGTCGTTTAAGAATATCAACAATTTCAAATCCAACTTCTTCAATTAAGACTTTTATTCTGTCAACTTCAAAAAATTGAAATTTTATATTTACTTCTTTGTCAAGAAAGTTGTTGAGGTGAACGATTTCTTTTCCAATATGAAAGCTAAACATAAATTCCCCTTTATCAACTAAAATACGCTTTACTTCTGTCAAAGCAGTTTTGATTTGGTCATAATCAAAATGCACAATAGCATAAAATGCAATTGCAGAACCAAAAGAATTTTCTTTATATTTTAGATTTAGGAGGTCTGCTTGTTCAAAATTGATTTTGGGGTTGTGCCGTTTAGCAACTTTTACCATTTCGCTTGAAAGGTCAGTACCCAAGAGGTTTTCAACTCCACATTTGTTGATAAAATTTGTTGTCTGTCCAGGGCCACAACCAAAATCTATTAGTTGCCCTTTATTTTTGTTTTGATCGCAAAAAGCCGTCAATAAAATCTGATCAAAATGTTTATGGTCAAGCTCATTTAAGAATTTGTCAGCATAGTTTTCTGCGGTCTTGTTGTAACATTCAATAATATTTCTCTGTTCTTGCATGTGCATTCTGTTGTAAAATTGAAAGTAATGGTCGGGCTAAACGCAGTATGGGGGTCGAACCCATATTGCGTTTAGCCATTGTTCTACACCGATTTTGTATTTTTAATATTTTCAATAGATGAATCGATCTGTTCTATAAGCTGAGTGATAAAATATATGTCTAATCGGTCATTTTTACCCCAATCTCTTTTGAGGAGTAAATTTTTTATTTCATTTAGTTTTGGAATCTCATTAAAGTAAAAGTCACCAGCATTCATTGTACTATAATCATCTTTAAATAAACTAGAGAATTCAGCTAAAAATGCTCTATTTGTATATTCTTTAGATATTTTTTCAACTATTGCAGCTGAGTCGCAATTTTCTATTATTGTACGAAATGTTTGAAATTTATTATCATCAGTTATATTTTCTTCCAATATTCCTAATTTTTGAATCGCAAGATTTGCTCTCAATGTTAATTTAAAATTGTTGAACTTTGCTTCTAATATTTCAGCAGCTTTTGAGCTAAACTTTTTGATTTCTATAATTTCTATCCCAAAACGAAAAAAGTCAAAGTAATTATGTTGATCGGAAGTGCTTAAGAAAATTTTGTTTGATTCCTTCAGTAACAAATCTCTTACTTCTTCTTCTCCATATTTTAGTATTTTTTCCTTTGATAAATAAATTAAAAAATTAAAAGCCCTACAAAAATCTTTAAAATTTACTTTTCCATCTCTGATTTGTTCAATTAATCTGTCAGTCGCGTCATCAAATTCTTTTTCATTTAAATCTTTAAATCCTGCAAGTTGGTTAATGTACTCGTTTGGTACTTCAGAAATAATTGGTCTTTTAATTTTTAATAATTCTTTCAATCGATTTTCAAAATTCTCTTGATTCCATTCCCCTTTTGTAATTAAATCATATATTGGCAAGATGAAATTATATGATGTGCCAAAATGATCAAATATTGTATAATGGTTGAATGTGTATCTTTCAAATTCAGATATAAATTTTTTTAATTTTTCTTTATCTTCTTGGAGTATATTTTTGTATTCAGTTAACTCTGATTCACTTTCAATAAACAACAATGGCTTTTTTTCTTCTAGTGTTACAATTTGAGGTAGTTGTTTGGCATTTGCAAACATTTCAAAATTCCCATTTCTATATTCATTCGAAATTATTAGAGTAAAATAAAGTAGGTCTTTGTGTAGAATTTTGTAAACGTTTGATGAATTCTCAAATACAACTTTATAAATTTCAAAGAAAAATTTTACCGTTCTAAAATTTCTAATTTCAAAACTATTTATTAAAGCGAAGATATATTCTTCATGCTCACATAAATGCTGAAAATATAAAGATTCGGAATTAAAGGCTTGTATAAAACTATGAATTACTGATTTTATATCTGATTTAAAATTCACTACCCACCGAATGTACTTTTCTTTAATTAATGAAAAGTTGCTATTCCTGATTCGTTCCTGTGATGCATCCCCAATTAGAATAACTTTAAAATTACATTGTTCTATGAATTCTCTATTTATGTAACCTAAAATTCATCATAATTGTAATTTGGAGAAATTCTTTCGACATCATCTATAATGATAATAGTTGAGTTGGGAAAGTGAAAGTCGGAGAACTTTAATGCCTTAAGGATATTATTCGCTGAACTTAATGATTTTAGAAATGTCGAAATTCTATCTCTTGTTTTTCCGAACAAGGGTATTTTTTCTGGAGTAAAATAATTCGAAAGGCATTTTGAGGTTATTAATTCATGCAATTCTGAAGAATTAGAAATTCCATTTACTGTAAAATAGAATTGTTTCATTTTGTATGGAATAAGAATTTTTGATAATTCAGTCTTAATGAAGTAAGTTTTCCCTGACCCCCATTTACCATTAATGAATAGAGCAAAATCTACATTTTCGATTTGTAAAAAGCTATTTAGAGTTTCTTTCAATTATTATTTTTTATTGGTGTAGAACATATTATTGCCAAAATCAAACCATTGTCTTTCAGGCTTCCAGATCAGCTTATAGCCGCCTTTCAGCCCCCTTACGCATCTAAGGAAGGGTGTGAATTTTAGGTTAATTATCAATCTTTTTGAGTTTAAATACAATGGGAACAGTAAACCACACCCTTACAAGGTTGTCTTGTTGTTTGCCAGGCTTCCACTTTGGCATTTTTTTGATAACCAATATTGCCTCATCCACCAAGCCATAACCCGGATCCTTTAATGCAATGACTTGGCCAATGCTACCATCTTTTTCAACTATGAATTTGATAGGTACAGTTCCTTCAATTTTATTGTCAAAAGCCTCTTGCGGATATTTTAAATTTTCCTTAATGTATTTCATAACATTTTTTGCAGCGTTTCCTCCTTCGCCAAATTCAGGCATTTGTTCTACACGTAAATAGGCTTTTTCCTCATCGATGATGGTATTATTCGCGCCTGGATGGGAGGGTAATAGTGCGTTAGAAGCAACAGATTGTCCTATGAATAAGAATAGGATAAAAGAAACGGAAGCCAATAGTTTTGCCATATTTGTAGATTAAAAGATTAAAGAAATTTGATTATTACATGAAAGATAGGATATCTTTTTAAAAAATGAAAATTTTTTTTCTTCAATGTGAAATTATTGCATCGTATATGGCGCTTTGGATGCGGTCTCGATAGTCTTTGTTGTTCATGAGGTTGTTTTCCATCGAGGGATAGGTTCGATTCGATAAAAATACATAAACCAGTTGATATTTGGGATCGATCCAAATACAGGTTCCCGTAAAGCCCGTATGGCCGAAGGTTTCAGGCGAGGCATTTCTGGACATATTAAATTTTTTAGAGCCATCCTGTTGTGACATGTCGAATCCAATCGCCCGTCGGGTATCGTCGGGGTGCCTATGGGTGAATAAAGCTACGGTTTCAGGCTTGAGTAATTGAATGCCACCATAGTTGCCGTTTTGGAGCAACATCTGGCCGATTACAGCTACTTCGTAAGCATTGGAGAATAGACCTGCGTGACCACTGACTCCACCTATGATGGCTGCACCCATGTCGTGGACGGTGCCTTGAATTTTTTGAAATCTGAAATAATCATCTTGTTCAGAAGGCACTATTTCACTTTTATCATAAATGGTTAATGGTCTGTACAAAGTCGATATTAAACCCAGTTTATCATAAAATTCGGATTTGACAAATTTGTCCAAGGGTACACCTCTTAATCTCTCCACCAATTCCGCTAACAGATAAAATCCCAAATCGCTATATCGATATCTTTTACTAGGACTGACTTCGGAGTTTATTATCTGTCTCATCACCTCTCGCTTATACTCGGAGTTGATGAACAAAGACTCCGTAACCTCTATGTTGAAGCTATCGCTTCTTACTTTTCGATAAAGGCTATCGCTGTATTTTTTTATTCCAAGATTATTCTGCAAGGTATTTTTATAAAAAGGAATCCATGCTTGAAGCCCTGCTATATGTGCCATGATATCTTTAATGGTCATGAATTCTTTGTTGGTGCCTTTAAGTTCGGTTAGGTAATCGCTCAGAGGCTTATCTATCGAAATGGACCCATCTTCTTGCAATTTCATCATGGCCAAAGTCGTACTAAGAATCTTAGTCATCGAGGCTATATCGTAAATTGACTTTTTAGTTACAGGCTTGATATTATCGTAAGTATAATACCCGAAAGTTTTATCATAGATGATGTCGCCATCCTTGGCAATAAGAATTTGACACCCTGGTGCGGCGTGAATTTGTATGATATCTTTGGCCAATTCATCCACTTTTTTCAACAAATGAGGATCCATGAACCTATTCAAAGGATGGTCGTAGCCAAGCCTATTTTGTGGGATGAGATGAATACCGCTATACAATTCAAATCCATTGACTGAAACTGGAAGTCGGCCAGAAATGGGTTTTAATCCTAAAAGTGCCTGCCCAATGGCTTTGTGGGCGTCTGGATCGTCCTCGTATGCTAGAAGAATGGTTTGAATATTCTGAAAGAATTTCAAGGAATATGGATTTCCAAAAATGGTCAATATAACCTGCTTGGTAGCTTGAAGTTGGTTTATATATTGCAAAGCACTTTTCGATATACCAAAGTCTTTCGAAGCGCTTCTTGACATACCGTGAAGCTCTATGATGACTATGTCTGCCTTGTCGATTCGATCTTTGATTCTTGTTTTTTCAAGGTCAAAACATTCTTTTGAGATTTGAATTTTGTCAACTGGAAAGTGTAACTCTAACATGCTAGAAACCTCGGTAGGATCGTTGGCTCCAATGCCCAGTACTGCGATGTTTGTATTCTTTTTTCCAATCAAAGGGATTAAAACTTGTTGGTCCCTCACTAGAGTGACTGCTTTTTGATAAAGTTTTTCTTTAAATGCTTGCGCTTTATGATCTCTAAGATCCTTGTCCAAATTGGTATTATCCAATAATGCAGGTGGGTTTTTTAAGCCCATTTTATATTTTGCCTTTAAAACCCTTTTTACGCTTGCATTTACTTGTTCCAGATTCAATTCACCCATCGCAATGGCTTTTTTGATGGTCTCGAAGGCTTTTTTGATATCTATGGGTAATAACACGATGTCATTTCCTGCTTGTAAGGCCTTTAACTCTGCAATGCCTGGAGGATTATATTTTAAAACTCCTTTCATCTCCATGGCATCCGTAAAAATTATGCCATCAAAACCCAGTTCATTCCGCAATAAATCGGTAATAACGGGTCTTGAAAGACTTATCGGCATATTAGGACTTGCATCCAAAGACGGCACGTTCAAATGCCCGCTCATACAACTTTGAAGGCCATTTTGTATTAGTAATTTGAAAGGAAAAAGCTCGATATCGTTTAGACGATTTAAGCTGTGATTGATCGTCGGTAAATCTAGGTGCGAGTCCACATCTGTATCTCCATGTCCTGGAAAATGCTTAGCGCAAGCCATGATACCATTTTCTTGAAGACCACTCATATACATGAAGGACTTAGTGGCAACATTGTATTTGTCTTCGCCGAAAGATCGATCATTGATTACTGGGTTGTTGGGATTGTTATTTATATCGACATCTGGTGCGAAATTAATGTGTACTCCGAGTCTTTTGAGATGTCTAGCAACCGTCGAACCGTATTCATACATGAGGGTGTTATCTTGAATTGCTCCCAGAGTCAGCTGTTTTGGCAATTGGAGGACATCGGTTTTTAATCTCATGCCTGGTCCCCATTCGGCATCCATGGCGATCATAAGCGGCAAACTGGGGTTAATAGCTTGGTATCTATTGGTTAGTTCGATTTGTTTTTGCGGAGTACCTTGGAAAAAGCACAATCCCCCGACTTGATAATTTTTGATTTGGCGAATGACTTCGTTCACATGGTCCTCACCGAGGTCTGAATGGGCTCTTATCATAAAAAGTTGCCCAATTTTCTGATCTAAAGTTAATCTTTGGAAAATGCTGTCAACCCAAGGTTCCCCTTCAAAGTTTGCAGTTGGCCTCAATAATGCAGTTGATCGAATAGACGCATCTGGATAGGTAGAACAGACGATCATCAATCCAATGAAACATGTTAAAATTTTATATTGTAGTTTGAGACCCATAGTTTTTTTTCAAATTACTAAAAATTATTTGGGTTTTAGTGTTGGATCAAGCTGAAACGCTTTTTGCAAGGCTTCGTTGGCTTCTTGAATACGACCCGCTTGTTTGTAAGCTATTTGTAAATTTAAAAACGCTGTGGCATTTTTAGGCTCAATTTTAGTAGCTTTTTCAAAATAACGTATCGCTTCGACCGTATTTCCTTGCATACCATAGGCGATGCCAAAAAGTCGATTCACCTCGAAGTCATCAGGTATAATTTTTTGAGCTTCCAATAACATTTGGAGACTGCCAGCCAAGTTGCCCTCTTTTTCTCCCAAATATCTGGCATAATCTCTATAAACAAAACCTTTATTGCGTATGGCATCCTTATAATTAGCATCTATTTTTAATGCCCCATCATAATGTGCCAATGCCATTTTAAAGTTATTTTCAGCGTACAAAACGTTACCCATCAAAAGATGTGCTTCCTTATAATTAGGATGTATCTCTAAGGCTTTGTTCAAGTGAATCTTGGCTTCAGCCCACATTTCTTTTCTTTTTACGCTGTCTTTTTCAAGCACGGATAAGTCCCAAAGTGTACCTCCAGCAGCATTTTGTAGCTTTGCGCTGTTCACGGAAGTTTTAACATCGGTAAGGAAAAGTGAGCTGTTGCTTACCCAAACGGTATTCCTGCTGATGGTCTTAAATGAAAACCCTAAGAAGATGATCATCAAAAGTCCAAGAATCAATGACTGGTTTATTTTTCTTTTCCACAAATATGAAAAAAGTAATCCAATGCCCAGAGCAAAACCAACAGATGGCATATACATGAAGCGTTCAGACATATTAGTTCCTATTGGGAACAAAAGATTTGACACAATAGAAAAAGTCAATAAGAAAAATAAAATGGCAAATCCCATTGGCTTTTTGTCCATAAATGATCGATATGCAACAAAAATAAGCCCTAAAAAAATCAAGATGCTAATCAACACTTTTGGGTTTCCGAAAGTCATCATATCGACATGGCGAGGATAATAATCGTGCGTCAATGGGTGCGGGAAAATCAATAGTTTTAAGTATAACCCCCATGTATAAAGGATTGTGGCAAATTTCTCTCCTGTAGTGAAAGGCATATATTGGCCATTTACGATTTTAATAAATGGATTATTCATCAATTCGGTGCCAGAGGGAGCCGCTAAAGATGCACCCAATATCCTAAATCTTATCACTAGAAACACCGCAGCGCAAACCCACATCACGCTGGATTTTACAATGCTTTGAGATATGGATTTATCATAAAAAAAGTAAAGAATTAAAGGAAAGATGGCTAAAAAAGTTATGGCATTTTCTTTGCTCATCAAGGCAAAAAAATAAGAAACGCCACCAAGGATAAGCCACAATATTTTTGAATTGTCATAATAATTTAACAAACACCAAATGGCTGTTAAGCTCAACAATAAAGCCATGATTTCATCACGTCCTTTGCTATTGGCAACTACTTCCGTATGGATCGGATGTATGGCAAAAATTAAAGCCGCAACAAAAGAAACGATGGCAACTGGATTGACATCAAGCTTTTGAGATAAAACACGCCACAATAAATGATAAATCAAAAAGCAACTTAATGCGAAATATAGTATATTGAAAAGGTGTCCGATGAATGGATTTTTTCCAAAAATTTGGTATTCAATGGCAAATAATATCAAAGTGAAAGGACGGTATCGACCCCCAGATACCAAGTTTTGCTTTCCTGCTTCTTTGAAAAAACCAAAGAAAGTATCGTTTGATAATATGCCCGAAATACCCGAAAGCCCCTTGGTTGTAAACATATTGTCCGTGATAACGATGGCGTCGTCTTGCGTATATTCATGGCCAATGGTGTTAAGATAAACCAATACAGCTATGGCAAAAATCACCCAACCAATGGTTTCTTTTTGCAACAAATATTGGAAAACCCCACTCATGGTCGAGGTATTTTCGATATTGGGTACAGCCTTAGGAATGGGCTTTTTACTAATTGATTTGGCCATTTTTAACTTTGTATTTTAAAACAATAATCAAAAGTATTAAAATATAACGCAAATATGGACAATATTTTACAAATTACAAATAAATATAATATAAAAATACTTGTAATACAGTCTATTGGTGGATAAGTGGTCAAATTTCTAGGTTATTTTGGTACATAATAGCGGATTTAAAGCGATCTTTGCAGTTAATATTAATTTGAACAAAATTATGACCTCCCGCCAGGAAGAAGATATTTTATTTGAAGATTCCATCAATATTTATGGCGCTAAAGAGCACAATCTCAAAAATATCCAATTAAAAATACCAAGGAACAAGCTCGTTGTAATCACTGGAATGAGTGGAAGCGGAAAATCCTCCCTAGCATTCGATACTTTATTCGCTGAAGGCCAACGACGTTATATGGAGACTTTCTCCGCCTATGCGAGACAATTCATCGGTAAAATCGAAAGACCAAATGTGGAGAAAATAGATGGATTGAGTCCTGTCATTTCTATCGAACAAAAGACCACGGGATGGAACCCACGAAGTACCGTTGGGACGATCACGGAGATTTATGATTTCCTTAGATTGCTTTATGCAAGGATAGGAGAAGCTTATTCGTATATTTCAGGAAATAGGATGGAAAAGCTAACAGAGCAAGAAATCATCTCCAAGGTGCTGGATGATTTTAAAGAAGAGTCCATCATCATATTAGCTCCAGTGGTCAAGGGACGAAAGGGACATTACAAAGAACTATTTGAGCACGTAAGAAAGCAAGGATTTACTAAAATGCGCATAGACGGAGAGATCCAAGAACTTAGGTCTGGAATGCAGGTAGATCGCTTTAAGGTACACGATATAGAGATAGTCATCGATAGAATAAAGGTCCAAATGGACAAAACAGAACGAATCACATCTTCTTTGCAAGCGGCATTAAAGCTGGGTGAAGGACTTTTGTATATCCAAAAAATGGAAGAAGCTACAACAAAGGCTTATAGCAAACACCTGATGGAAGAGGAGGATAATATCTCGTATCAAGAGCCATCGCCCAATTCATTTTCATTTAATTCGCCATATGGATATTGTCCTACCTGTAAGGGGCTAGGATTGGTAACCAGCATAGATATGCATAAAATCATCCCAGATGATACAAAATCTATCAATGAGCTCGGCATCGTTCCCTTTGGAGAAGTTAGAGAAAACTCACTTTTTACAGAACTTAGGATTATAGCCAATAAGTTTGGTTTTACATTTGCTACTCCAGTTAAGGATATACCCAAAGAAGCGTTGGATTTGATACTGAAAGGTGGGCATTCTGGAGATAAAAATAGGCCTTTGTTCGCAGATGAGCTGGCCAATATCACAAGGCACGGACTCAATAATATGCTGACCAAATGGTATATAGAATCCGACAGCGAACGCATCAAGAAATGGGCTGAATCTTTTATGTCTATCAACCAATGTCCAGAATGTCGTGGTCAAAGATTAAAAAAAGAATCCTTACATTTCAAAATCGGCAATAAGAATATTTCTGAATTGGGCCAATTGGACCTTAAGGAATTATTTGATTGGTTCGAATTGCTGCCGATGAAACTATCAGAAAAGCAAAAGACGATAGGTCAAGAAATATTGAAGGAAATAAGGCTTCGATTGTCCTTTTTATTAGAGGTGGGTCTGGATTATTTGACCCTAGATCGTCCAGCTAGGACGCTATCTGGCGGTGAATCACAGCGAACGCGTCTCGCCAATCAAATAGGTAGCCAGCTTTCAGGAATAACCTATATCATGGACGAACCTAGCATAGGACTGCATCAAAGAGACAATCAACGACTAATCCATGCGCTAAGAAAACTAAACGAGATCGGCAATTCTGTTATCGTGGTTGAGCACGACAAAGACATCATGTTGGCCGCGGATTATATTATAGATTTAGGCCCTGGAGCAGGCAAAAATGGCGGTGAGCTCATCGCCCAAGGCCGACCCATTGATTTTTTAAACCTACAAAATTCGCAAACAGCCGATTATCTTGCTCGAAGATCTAATATCGAGATTCCGTTGAAAACCAGAAAGGGAAATGGTCAGTTATTGGTCCTCAAGGGTGCTTCGGGTAATACGTTGAAGGATGTAGATTTGACGATTCCATTGGGGACATTTGTATGTGTCACGGGTGTCTCGGGCAGCGGTAAATCAACGTTGATCAATGAAACACTCTATCCTATACTACGACAAAAATTGCACCATAGCCATCAAGCGCCTCTAGCCTATAAAAAGCTAGAAGGGCTCGAATATATAGACAAGGTGATCGAAATAGATCAGTCTCCCATAGGAAGAACACCTAGGAGCAATCCAGTAACCTATATTGACGTGTTTTCAGATATAAGAAAATTGCTTTCAGATGTACCAGAAGCCAAGATCAGAGGATATAAGCCTGGAAGATTCTCGTTCAATGTCAAAGGGGGCCGATGTGATGGTTGTGAAGGTGGAGGTCAAAAGGTCATCCAAATGAATTTTTTACCGGATGTATATGTCGAATGCGAGACCTGTTTTGGCAAGCGATACAATCGTGAGACGCTTGAAATACTATATAAGCAAAAAAACATCTCCGATATCTTAGATATGAGCGTGGATGAGGCGGTGGTATTTTTTGAAAATATTCCAAATATCTACCGAAAGCTAAAAACGCTGCAAGATGTTGGTCTCGGCTATATAAATTTAGGCCAACAGGCTACGACCCTTTCTGGCGGAGAAGCGCAGCGAGTAAAACTATCTGAAGAATTATCCAAAAAGGATACGGGTAAGACATTATATATCTTGGATGAACCTACCACGGGACTACATTTTGGAGATATAAAAAAGCTATTGGAAGTGCTACAGAAACTAGTGGACAAGGGCAATACGGTCATCGTGATCGAGCATAATTTGGACGTAATAAAAGTTGCAGACTATATTGTGGATCTTGGATTGGAAGGAGGGAATAAAGGCGGCTCCATCGTATATCAAGGGGATGCGAAAGCATTTTTGAAATCTGAAGATAGCATCACGGCTCATTATCTTCGTCGAGAATTGGCGGAATAAAGGAATTGCTTGTAAAAAAAGGATGATTAAAATTTGGTTAGAAGCCACTTTTTAAACCTTTTTTAGCGTATAAATCGGTATCATTTGTAAGAAGTCATACACACTTAAGAGCATTTAAATTTGCTAATTTCTCAATGTTTATTAACGTAGATAAAAAAATGTGACCTACATTTGTGACAATAAAAATACTTAGTGCAAAATTAAGCAAGAAATCATGTGTCAAAACAGTATTTGAATTCGTTCTGCATATAGAAAAAATGCCATTTGGCAAAGAATGGAACGCATCTAACAAAGGGTTTAAACTAGAAAATAAAAAAGTGATGTAACCTTTCTTTTTTTTTACGTCAAAAAATTTGTATAATATGATATGTCTATTTTGTTTCGAATGTAAAAGTGCATCGAAAAACAAAAGGCAATGTCTTAGTATAATTAATGTTAGAGACCCCAAATAGACTGAAGCAATTAAGCGATGAAGAGGTAATCGTGCGTTATCTTGATTCCCAAAAGAGGGTGTACTTTAATATTTTATATGATCGTTATTCTAATAAAATATTTGCAAAATGTATATCCATACTGAAGGATGAGACGAAGGCCGTTGATGCGTCTCAAGAAATAATAATCAAGTTAGTTACCAATTTATCCAAATTTGGAGGAAACTCCAAGTTTTCAACATGGGTATATTCTATCACGTATAATTACTGTATAGATATCCTAAGAAAGACAAAGAAGGAGCAGCTCTTATTCAAAGATGAGTCGGCTTTCAATGAAAATATCCCTGAAGACGAAGACGATGTATTTTTGACGGAAATTATGTTTGACAGATTGAAAATCTTGATAGATAAGCTAGATGAGACAGAAAGAGCGCTATTGCTCATGAAGTATCAAGATGACATGATGATCAAAGAAATTTCTTCAATCATGCAGATAACGGAAAGTGCCATCAAGATGAGATTGAAAAGGGCCAAGGATAAATTAAAAAAATTCTATTCGGCT
Organism: Saprospiraceae bacterium; assembly: GCA_016718505.1. GTDB lineage: Bacteria > Bacteroidota > Bacteroidia > Chitinophagales > Saprospiraceae > JADKKF01. The sequence goes on from JADKDE010000001.1 coordinate 567,347, forward strand.
ACTTTTGATGATTAAAATGAGAACATGGAGCATGGTTAATTTTTTATCCAAGGAGAAAACTAATAGTTTATATGGAGTTTAAAAATTTTAAAGACTTAGCTGATTATGAAATCGCTAAAAATGGTGAGTTACCAAAACAGGTAAAGCACAATGTAGAAAAGAATATCAACCTATTTAGTTTTATGGGGGATATCGTTGATACCTATTTGCCTAAGATAATTTCTATATTTGTGGGAGTTAGTGGCGGAGATATGTCAAAAGCTGAAGAAAAAATTAATAATAAAAAAAAATCTGAGAAATACCCGAATCAATTATAACCAGAATTACCCACCCCAAAAACTTAGCAAAAAATTAGTATGGTATCTGATATTTTATACAAATTAAAAGATGATTTTGTAACCTTTTTCCCCAATATGGTGGCGGCAGTCATCATCTTGGTCATCGGACTTTTTGTTGCTAATTTATTGCGAAAATTTATTTTTCTTTTTCTTTCAAAAATAGGAGTTGACAAGTTTGCCGAAAAGATCAATGAAGTCGATTTTATTGCAAGTTCTAAATTTAGGTTAAAATTTTCCACCTTAATTTGTAAGACGGTATATTATTTTGTTGTAATCATTACATTGATTGTGGCAGCTGACAAACTCCAGGTCAAAGCCATTTCGGATTTACTGTCCGACTTGATCAACTATATACCTGTTCTCATATCTGCAATTATCCTATTGCTTATTGGCGTATTTCTGGCTGATTTGCTTAAAAAGACCGTTTATACCAATGCAAAATCGTTCGGAATCCCTTCGGCGGGATTTATAGCTAATTTCGTGTTTTATCTGGTGATGGTGATGTTTGTGTTAAGTGCAATGACACAGGCGAAGATCGATACGACATTCTTTTCCAATAGTATTATATTGTTCTTAGGCGGTACCGTGTTGGCCTTTTCGATAGGTTATGGCCTTGCGTCCAAGGATACATTAGGAAATTATTTGGCTTCCTTTTACTTGAAAGACAAGTTAGAAATCGGAGACGATGTAACGATCGATGGTATCAGAGGTATCGTCATAGTTTTGGATAAATCATCGCTTACACTTCGTACTCAGTCTTCGGACTCAATTGTTTATATCCCCCTTAGCAAACTCATAGACGCTAAATTCGAAATCCATTCGAGGAAAAAAACATTTGACAAATACATAGATTAATTATTCACTAAAACATTTATTTATGAAATTAAATTTTCTTTTTACTTTTTTATTAGCTGGTTTTTCTTGCTCAGTATTATTTGCTCAAGATGATAAAGTGAGCTTAGAAGCAAGAAAAGCTGAATTGGCGAAGCAAGTAACTGGTCTGACTGGAGAGTTGGCTGGTGTACAAGCAAAATTGGATGCTCTACCGGGTTGGAGAAAGGGTTATGCAGGATTGGTTGGTTTTAATTTGACCAAATTGACCAACTGGAGGCAGAATCCACTTCCTTACTCAACTACCAACAATATCAACTTTAATGGATCTGCCTTTGCGAATTTGATTCAGGACAAGTATTTTTGGAGAAATAGCGGTACCCTATCTTTAGGATGGCAAAAGCTTCAAGCTGATACCGCAAAGTCTGAAAACAAGAGCGATTATGTCTCAACGGTGGATGTACTTACCTTGTCTTCTCTTTATGGATATAGAATAACACCAAAATTGGCTGCATCTGCCTTGGCAGAATTCAGAACAGCTGTCATCAAAAATGCTTTCAATCCAGCATATTTGGATTTGGGTATTGGAGGTACTTGGACACCTATACCAGAGTTGATCGTGGTATTTCACCCATTGAATTACAATTATATCTTCTCAAAGAATGAAACGAAATTCGTTTCTTCTCTTGGTTGTAAGATCGTAGCAGATTACAATAAGGAAATATTCAAAGGAGTTAAGTTTAAGAGTAATTTGTCTGCATTTGCGTCTTACAAGAATCTTCAAGATCTTTCTAACGTAACTTGGGCAAATGGTTTGAATTTGAATCTATACAAGGGCTTAGGTCTTGGTGTGGATTATACCTTAAGATGGAATAAGCAAGAAACTCAAGGCTTGGGCAATGATTTGCAAAGCTTCTTGTTCTTCGGTTTATCTTACGCGCTGTAATATAAATTTTTAAGTTAAAGAAATAGTTAGTGCCTTGGCTTTGCGCCAGGGCATTTTTTTTATTTGTTAAAATTACTACTGAAAATCAAATAAATTGGATTCAGAAAAAGTTATAGTGCGAATTATCCTAAGCACAAAACTATTAAGCGTGTGAAGGGTGGTAGTGGTCATGTCTCGGATAAGAATTAGAAGAGAAATGAGTCTCGAAGAGACGGAACCCACGAACGACCTGACCCGATCTCGTCTGTAAGACGGGTGAAGGGACACACCAAAAATATATTACGATTAAATATCATATTAGGATAATAAGTGGTATAATTATTAGATATTTGTCACCAAATTAAAAAAAAGTCGATTATGAGGAGATTATGGTATTTGTTAGCGTTCCAAATTTGCATGTTAGTCTCAGCGGAAGCACAGGAATGCGTGAGCGGAAATTGTGTGAATGGTAAAGGGGTGTCGATTCTCGCAAATGGCTCCAAATATATCGGCTATTTTAAGAATAAAAGAATGCATGGAATGGGGGCATTTTACTATCAAAATGGGATGACATATGTGGGTCAATGGGTAGATGGTTGGAAGCACGGCAAGGGCGAATTGACCTTCAGCAATGGTGAAAAATATACGGGAGACTTCCAAAAAAATAAGTTTAGTGGTGCTGGTGTTTATCATTTTCAGGATAATGAAAGATACGAGGGAAACTTTGTGGATGGCAAGTTCAATGGACAAGGAACCTACTACTATAAAGATGGAAAAATAAAGACAGGACAGTGGGTAAATAACAAAATGATTGAAAAAAATGAAACAGCAGAAGCCCCTGCACCACCAAAGGCAAATATCCCAGACTGTAATATAACGCCATGCAATAGCGGCAAGGGAAAATTGACGTATTCTGATGGATCGGTTTATGTAGGAGAATTTAAGGATGGGCGTCCACAAGGGCAAGGATATTGTAAATATTCGAATGGGGATGTGTATTTTGGAGGATGGTTGAATGATGCTCCAGAGGGGAGTGGTAAGATGACCTATGCCAATGGCAAGGTGCAAAATGGAGTATGGAAAAATGGAAAAATAGGTGCGCCGCCAGTGGAGCCTGTAAAACATAATAACACCACAAAGCCCGAGGCGAAAAATGAAGTAGATATCTATGCGGTTATAGTTGGAGTATCTCGATACGAAACGTTCCCACACCTAAAATATGCGGATGACGATGCATTCCAGTATTATGCATTTCTAAAAAGTCCTGAAGGAGGCGCTTTGGAGGATGATAAAATAAAAATACTGGTGGATGAAAGTGCTGTCAAAGACAATATCGTAAAGGCTATGGAAGAGCTTTTTTACAAGGCGGATGAAAACGATGTGGTAATGCTTTATTTTTCTGGGCACGGTATCAATGGATCATTCTTGCCAATTGACTCTGATGGGTACAAAAATAGACTTACTTACGACGAGTTGAAGACCATCTTAGGAAATTCGAAGGCCAAGCAAAAAGTTTGTTTGGCAGATGCATGTTTTTCGGGAAGCTTGTTGGCGATGAAATCGGCATATTCACAATCCTTGAATTTATTTTACACTTCCCTGCGCGAAAGTGCGGGTGGGACAGCCTTTTTGCTCTCTAGCAAGCAAGAAGAGGTATCGCTGGAATCTCAGGGATTGAGACAAGGACTCTTTAGTCACTATGTTATCAAGGGCTTAAAAGGAGCAGCTGATGTCAACAAGAATAAGATAGTTACCATCAAAGAGCTGTATGATTATGTGTATCAAAATGTAAAAGAATACAGTCAAAGTGCACAAACGCCTACCATAGCGGGGAATTACGACCCTAATATGCCCGTTGGAAATGTGCGATAATAGATAGAAAAAGTGGTAATTTTGCACCCAATCAACTGACGACAGAATGTTGCGATTATTAATATTTGTATTGACATTAATCTTATTTAATGCCATAGGTTTTGGACAAAAGCCATATTTTCAAAACAAAAAATTTACGTTAAAAGATAGTCTAAGAGGGTCTTTGAGACCTGAGCGCACTTGTTATGACGTCATCAATTATGACCTAAATATCAAGGTAGAATTGGAGGAGAAGACGATCATGGGGTTTGTAAAGGTGAATTTTGTCGCCAAGGAAGATTTCGAATGGCTTCAAATAGACTTAGACAGCACGCTTAATATTTATAAGATTGATTATAATCAAATTGAGCTCAAGTACACGAGGATTGGGGATGCGATCTTTGTCCAATTTCCAAAGATAAAAAAAGGGCATCAACACTTTTTTAGGGTATATTGGTCGGGAAAAATTCGAGAAGCTAAAAATGCCCCATGGGATGGAGGATTCGTATGGGACAAGGATGCGAATGGGAATCATTGGGTTGGAGTGGCTTGCGAGGGTGATGGTGCCAGCATATGGTGGCCGTGCAAGGATCATCTCAGTGATGAGCCCGATTCGATGTCTATAAGCATTTCAGTACCGAATGGTTACCAGGCGATTAGCAATGGAAATCTGATCAGTGAAACAAATTTTGGGGACAGTCACACGAAGTTCACTTGGAATGTAAGCTACCCGATCAATACCTACAATGTTACGATGTATATTGGGAAATATGAGCATTTCAGGGATGTCTATACGGCGGCTGATGGCGAGAAATTGGCCTTAGACTATTATGTGCTGCCCGAAAATCTATCAAAGGCTAAAAAGCATTTTGAACAAGTAAAGGGTATGTTGGCATGCTATGAAAAATACTTGGACAAATATCCATTTTGGAATGACGGATTTGCGTTGGTTGAAGCGCCCTATCTGGGAATGGAGCATCAATCTGCGATTGCATATGGCAACAAGTATAAGCGAGGGTATCTTGGAGGACGCAATCCCAAGGGCATAGATTTTGATTATATCATCATCCACGAATCGGGTCACGAGTATTTTGGAAATTCTGTTTCGTGTAGCGATCACGCTGAAATGTGGTTGCACGAATCATTCACGACTTATTTAGAAAGCGTATATGTCGAATGTACTTATTCTTACGATGAAATGCTGAGATATATCAACAACCAGAGATTTCAAATATTCAATAGTGAGCCCATTGTGGGTCCAAAGGACGTGAATTATCTGGATGGGCAAGACAATTATTTTAAAGGTTCTTGGATATTGCATACGCTTAGAAATGTCATCGATGATGATGCGAAATGGTGGGCTATGTTTAAAGGATTTTATCTACAACAAAAACTGAAAATAACGACTACTGAAGATTTTATCCGATACGTGAATAAATATACGGGTAATGACTTTGGTGCATTTTTTGAACAATACTTGTTCAATGCCGATATTCCTACGTTAGAATATCAAATCGAACCATTGGATAAAGACAGTATCTCTGTTCGATATCGCTGGAAGGCTGATGTTTCGGATTTTGCCATGCCCGTCAAAGTTGGCAATAAAAAGAAATACCTCACCATATATCCTAAAGTGGGAGAGTGGCAATCAGAAAAAATCGCGTGTTCAATCGATGATTTTTCAGTAGCTGAAGAATTATATTTGATAAATACTGAGATTTTCCGCGATTAATTTTCCTGTTTTGCCAAGGTTTTCCATGCATTGATGAGCCCATTTGTTGCAGGATCATGTGAGGATATTATTTCGTCATTAACCAATTCAGGCAAAATATTATTTGCCAATTGTTTTCCTAGCTCGACACCCCATTGGTCAAATGAATAGATATTCCAAATGACACCTTGAACAAAAATCTTGTGCTCATACATCGCTATTAAAGTGCCCAATGTGAATGGATTGAGTCGATCGTATAAGATGGAATTGGTGGGTTTGTTGCCCTCAAATACTTTGAAGGGAACTAGCTTTTTATAATCATCCTCACTCACTCCTTTATTTTTAAATTCAGCGATGACTTCCTCTGCTGATTTACCTTTCATCAGCGCTTCGGTTTGTGCAAAAAAATTGCTCAATAAAATGTTGTGGTGTTGATTGACTTCTTCATGAACTGGTTTTACGCCGGCAAGGAAGTCGCAAGGAATAAGCCTTGTGCCTTGGTGGATTAATTGATAAAAAGCGTGTTGCCCATTTGTTCCTGGTTCGCCCCAAATGATAGGTCCTGTCGTATAATTTACTTTTTGTCCATTGCGATCAATTGATTTTCCATTGCTTTCCATATTTGCCTGTTGAAAATAAGCAGCAAACCGATGAAGATATTGGTCGTATGCGAGTATCGCTTCGCTTTCAGCGCCCAAAAAGTTGGTATTCCATATCCCGATCAAGGCTAAAATAACGGGTATGTTTTTTTCGAATTCCGAACTTTCAAAATGCAAATCCATGGCTTCAGCACCATCCAATAGTGCTCTAAAGTGTTCATAACCAATAGCCAAGCAGATAGAAAGACCAATCGAAGACCACAATGAAAAGCGTCCACCTACCCAATCCCAAAATTGAAAGATTTTATTTTCATCGATTCCAAACGCCTTACACGCTTCGATATTGGTGGATATGGCCACGAAGTGTTTGGAGACCTCTCCTTGCGGTAATCTATCCATAAACCATTGTCTTGCTGTATGAGCATTGCACATGGTTTCTTGTGTTGTAAAAGTTTTGGAGGCTATCAAAAATAAAGTGGTTTCAGGATTGAGCGTTCTTAAAACTTCATAGATATGGCTTCCATCCACATTCGAAACAAAGTGGCAGTTGAGCCTATTTTTGTAAGCTTTGAGGCCATCTACTACCATTAATGGTCCCAAATCGGAACCTCCGATTCCGATATTTACTATATCTGTGATGTTTTTTTGAGTACAGCCTTTTTCAGCTCCTTCGATGATAGCAGAGCTAAAGGTTTTCATTTGGCTAAGAACATGGCTGATTTCTGGGTATATGGGTTTATTTTGAAAATGAAATTTGGTTGGATTGTTTGACCTAAGTGCTACGTGCAATACGGCCCTTTTTTCTGTTTCGTTTATTTTTTGACCATCGAACATGGCTTGAATCGCATCCTTGAGCTTACATTCGTTGGCTAGCTGCAAGAGTATTGCAAGCGTAGATTCATCTATATTATTCTTAGAAAAATCTACCAATAGATTATTCCATGAAATGTGAAAATTTTGAAATCGCTCGGGGTCTAAATTACATTTTTCATATATGGTCGAATCTAAACAGTTACTTTTGTAATCATTCAGTTTTTGCCAAGCAGTGGTTGTAGTTGGATTAATATTAGCTAACATCAAAAAATTATTATGAATTGGGTATATGAAAAAGAATAAATCTAAGACAATTTTTGTTCTTTTAAATTGGATAAAATTATTTTTGTGCAAAATTAGATAAATGAACCAAAATATCGTTTATATGTTAGCATAACATTGCAATTTGCTTGACATGGATTCCTACTAAATTATTTTATCAACCAGCTGGTTGAATTTTAATCATAAAATTAATATTGAAGGAAATTGATGAAGATCAAAGTATTAGGTGGTAGTACCAGTAAAAAATCAATTAACAAAATTTGGGCAAGTTATGTAGCTGGATTGTTTGACGAGGGCCAGGTTGAGGTTTTGGATTTAAATGACTATAAAATGCCAATATACGATGAAGATTATGAGCAGGAGCATGGAGTACCATTTGAAGCAATAAAACTTATAGAAAAATTGCAAGAAGGAGAACTTTTGGTCATATCTTTGTCAGAGCATAACGGTTCTTATACGGCAGCATTTAAAAATACTTTTGATTGGCTCTCTCGGGTTGAATCAAAGTTTTTTAAAGGAATTAGGGTTTTTCTCATGGCGACATCTCCTGGAAGTCGCGGTGGAATAGGTGTGTTAGAAGCTGCTCGTGCAAGATTTCCAATTCATGGTGCTGATATTGTTGGCCAATTTTCGTTGCCATTTTTCGATGAAAATTTTAAATTTGAAAAAGGTCTAATAAATCAACAACTCAAAGATCGTTTGTTCGAAGAGGTAAATAATATCAAGCACTTGTTTAAATAGATATATTAGAAGAATTAGCCCTGGTTAGGGATTTTATTTAACTAAATCAAAGTAACGTGAAAATAGGAATTGTATGTTATCCTACATATGGAGGTAGCGGAGTAATTGCTACTGAACTAGGTTTAGGATTAGCGAGAAATGGGCATGAAGTGCATTTTATAACTTATAAGAAGCCAGCAAGATTGACTGGATTTCATGCGAATGTATATTACCACGAAGTGGATACTCAATCTTACCCCTTGTTTGAATTTACTCCTTATGAGACGGCATTGGCGTCAAAATTAACCTATGTAATTAAGTATGAAAAACTGGATATTTTGCACGTCCACTATGCTATACCTCATGCATCTGTAGCTTATCTGGCTAAGCAAATACTTAAGAAAGAGGGAATAAATATTCCATTCATTACGACCTTACACGGTACAGATATTACTTTGGTTGGTAACGATAGCACGTACAGCCCATTGGTGACGTTTGGTATCAATGAAAGCGATGCGGTGACTTCGGTTTCTGAGAGTTTGAAAAAGGCTACCCAAATTTCTTTTGACATAACAAATCCAATAGAAGTTATACCTAATTTTATTGATTTTGCTCGCTTCCAAAGAAAAAATAAAGATCATTTTAGGAAATTTATAGCCCCAACAAATGAAAAGATCATAATACATACGTCCAATTTTAGAAAAGTAAAAAGAGTTGAAGATGTCTTGTACATATTCGGTTTGATTTCAGAGAAAATACCTTCTAAGCTTTTGATGGTAGGCGATGGACCCGATCGAGCAAGGTGTGAAGAAATATGCAGAGAGAATCACCTTTGCGACAATGTAACTTTTTTAGGAAAGCAGGACGCGGTGGAGGAATTATTGGCTGTTTCTGATCTATTTTTGATGCCGTCAGAACAAGAGAGTTTTGGTTTGGCAGCCTTAGAAGCCATGGCCTGTCGAGTACCTGTGGTTTCTTCCAATGCTGGAGGTTTGCCCGAGGTAAACGAGCAAGGCGTGACGGGCTATCTTTGTGAGATAGGAGATATAGTAAATATGGCTCAGCGATCAATAGAAATATTGTCAGACGAAGAAAAATTGCTAGAATTTTCTAATAATGCATACAGAAAAGCTAGGGAATTTGATCTTGTCAAAATCTTACCTATGTATGAAAATCTTTATCATAGAGTTCTAATGAACCAATAGCATTTTTCATTAATTGAAACTATAACGAATCCGCATTCCACCATTGAATGTAACTATCGGGTTGGCAATCGAAGTCGCTGGCCGAGAATTAGAATAGTCAACAAACAATCTCATAGAAAGATTGGGCGAAAGGTCATACTCTACAGATGGACTTATTTTCAATAATTTCATACCTCTAGTCGGCAAAGCTTGAGTCTGTTGGTCGAACATGTGGATTTGAGTGATATCATTTCTATAACTCATATCCAACCGCACTTTCAAGTCACCCTTCTCAGATAATTGTCTAAGTCCTTGCACTGGTCCACTACCTCCCGAGGCTGCAGCTGTTGCAATATTTTTCTTGGCACTTGTTGGAGCTTTTTTCTTGCCTTTTTTTCTTTTATAAAAAGGATTTTTAACATTTTTAATGTCGTAACCTACTGTCGCTTGATATTCGGTACCTTTCGTTTCGTTCAGTTGATAGTCCGTAAAGGATATAGCCAAAGTTCTAGATTTTTTCATTTCCAGTTCTAGATTAAAATTGGACCTTGTTTTCATTTTTAGTGAAATCAGGGGTGAAAAATTTTCATTAATAACTATGGCTGGAATGTCAATTCTTGAAAAATAATTGAAGGTAGCTGTATTGAGCAAATAAGGGTTATTTTCGTTGTACTGTGAATTATTAGTAAATGAATTGACCGAAAGTGTCGATTTATAACTATGTGCAACAGAAAACGAAGTAAAGTATTTTTGAAAGAACTGAATTTTTGTCAAACCGCCATAATTTAGTGTCCAATTTATTTTAGGTAATAATTTGAAAACAGACCAATCGCTATTGATGCTGTTAGGATCTTTACCTGTATAAGCAGTTATAAATGCTGGTATCAGTACGCTATTTTGGTTAGGGCCATAGCCTCTGGTATATCCAGGATCTTTCGCATGTGTTCCTGTACCAATTCTTTGAGATATAATGGCTCGATTGGCTTCGAAAGTTCTGAATAGTTTTTCCAAGGAAGAAGAATCGTCTTTGAATAGCGTTTTTATGGCCATAAATGAGATGGTATAAGAGCCATTCTCTGTTTTACTGGTATGGAAATATTGATTACTCCTACTTGCTACATGAGCTGGAAGGGTATCTTTGTACATTTCCATATTGTTTTTTGTATAATTTCGTGTGGCATCCAAATCGATTTTAAAGTCTGCAAATGGCTCCAAAGTTATACGAGCGTCCATGGTCTGAGTAAAAGTACGGCTCAATCTTTGATTTAAATTTACGTTGTCGGTGATCCATCCTTTTTCGCCATAGGCATCAATTTCTCGATCCGAAGGTTGAAATCCGAGGATATATTGATAACCAGGAGCTTGCCAATCATCTGATAAACCAAACAATTTGGTACGCGGCTTAAAGCCTGGGACAATTGAACCATAAGTTTCGGAATAGTTGAATTTTGCCTTTCGAAGAGATAACAAAGGACGAATCAAAATTCTTTCAAGGGTGCCAGGGATATGTGGTCCCTTAGCTTTTTTTGCTATGGTATCAGTGCCATTGCTTGTACCATCGTCAGCGGAAGCTTGCCCACTGCTGGAAGGAGATGACGGAGATAACTCTGGGCCGCTTACTCCGCCCTTTGTTTTGGCGCTTTTATTTTTTGAGGATTTGGTATCGGCGCCCCCACCCAATTTTGGCCCACCAGCATCATTTGAGTTATTTGGATCACTCTGGCGAACATTATTTTTTTCTTCAAGAGCTTTTTGTTTTTTACTCAAAGCTGAATTAGAAGAGGCCCTCGGACGTTCAAGACTGGCAAGATACTTGGATTTTGCATAGAGTCTATCGAAATTGAAGTCTCCTCCGATTTGTCTAACTTGATTGTTTTGGATCACATTGCCGAGTGAGTCAATGATTTTACTTGTGGTATTTTCCCAAGCCAGCTGGCTATTACTACTCCATTGGTAAGTTGCAGTTCCAGAAGCTTTGACATTTATCCAATCCATGAAAGGAATATTCTTAAATGGAAGACTATAATTAATTCCGATAGAATGTCTGTAATCCTTGTTTCTACCAGCAGACAATAAATTTTCTTTAATAGTTTGATCTTTTAAAGATTTTTCATAATTAAATCGATCGCCTGATATACGGTCTATTTCTGGCAATTCATCGATGATCGACTGATTATTTGCTGTAAAATTAAATTTCAAACTTCTTGTAATATCCCAGTCCAAAGCGTATTGTCTGTCCCAAGTAAATCGCTTGTCAACCCATTTGCTTTCTGAAGGAACCGTAAAGCGATAATAACGCTCTCCATATTGCCTATCTAGGACATTCGACATACGAAATGAATTCGGCCATAGATTGAAGTGGAAATCAGAAAGTAGCTTTAGATATTTGTCTTTTTTGATGATTTTCTTGAAAGGACTTATATAAGTTGCGGACCTAGAATAATTATAATCAATGCCTCCTTTATGCTGTTCTAATTTATTTTGTGCGATGATTGGATCGTGTTTGTTGGTCTCGGTATAGGAGTAATTTACGTTGAAATTTTCAATATTCCAAGGCATGGGTTTGGCTTGACTATTGGTACGATCTTTTCTTACATTTGTAAAGTTAACGGTTTTGAAACTGGTAAAGTCAATTGCTTGTTCTTTGACTGAGTCTCTTTTGACAGGATCTTGAATGGATCTAAGTTTAGATTTAAGTTCTAAATCGAGGTCATAAGGGTCGTATTGTGGGGTTTTAATTGTAGAAGAATATTGTGCATAAACAGGAATTTTAATGCCAGATTTTTCAGGTAAAAATTTGCCCAATTCGAGTGTGGTAGAGAGATCATACTGGAGCACTTCTTCACGACTTCGCTGTTGCAATTTTTGATCTATACCACCCCAACCTATGCTGGCATAATTTGTACTCGCCTTGAAGTCTCCAAGGTCTGCTAGATTTACATTCATTCTAGCTGTGGCGGCGTATCCCCCTCGCTCGTCAAAACCAGATGCTCGCAACTCGTTTACCCATACTTCGACGCATCCCGCATCGAAAGTTTCCTGATTAATATTTCGAACACCGATAAAAAATGTCCTAATATTTCCAAGGTTTGGATTTCCCTTTACCCCAATTTTGTTGTTGGTTTTATTCTCCCGAGGATCATTGATGGCATACAACATATTGTAAGGCTGGTTGGTATTGTTTCGTTCCTCTTTTAATTTCGTGAATAAGGATAATTCTAAGTCCATTTCGTTTTCAGCTTTCCATACCTCTTGGGCATAATCTTGTATAGAAGCCAGAGGGTTTTTGGAAAAGGTGAGTGGAATTTCATATTCGTAATAGTTTTCTTTTATATCACTACCAACTCTAAAGAATAAAGCATATGCGCCATCTTGCAAGGTATTGACAGGCTGGCTCTCAGCATGAACATACATCCTCAGTCTTTCAAACAATCTTATATCCGTATTTGAGAATTTATAAACACCAGTCTGTTGACCTTGTTGGAGATTACAAATATTGATACCAAGAGATTGCTCATTTTGTTGGAAGTCAGAATATGCTCCAACAAGTCGCTCACGTGTGATCCCTGGAGGTAAAACGTATTTGAATGGAACTTTGCTGGAATTTTCTTCGATATTTACAGCATTTACATCCATGATGATGGGCGTAGGTGGGCCTGGGATAAAAGGAGCACCTGCTCTCGAGTCCAATGTATCTAAATATCTCCTCCATTGATTTCTTACCAAATCAAATTTGATAAATCTAAAGGTGGTCTGTTCTGTAAAGTCGGTAAATAGCATCCTAAGATACTGCACGGCTCTAAAATCCGAAATAGAACCATTTTTGCCAGTATATTCTTTTATTGGAATTTTAAAGCGATACCAATTTTCTTTGATATTGTTTTTTGGAACTTCTACCAAATCGGTTATATAAGGATTGTTTTGATAATCGAGGCGATATCCACCAGGTACGCTCACCCTTTTTACAGGTATTTCATATTCAAAATAAGAATCTGATTCATTGAGAGTATTGTCACCATTGACGTCTTCGGTGTCTGGATAACTGGTCGATGCGTTGTCTTGCAGATTGTTGGTTGAAATGGCTGAGTTACCCTGAGGATTGTTAAATTTCTCGTATTTATCCGTAATATTAATGCTGTTAGAACTTACGGCTGCATTTCTGAAGTGAACAAAATTATCATTAGCGGGGTCAGCTTTAATGTCATTGATAACATTTGGGGATAAACCCTGAGATTCTGAAGTTGAAATAAAGGTACTATAGAAGTTGAACTCTTCACCATCATTAAGACCATCAAAACCAACATCTTGATTTTCTCTTGCAGTACGATCATTGGAGAAGGCATTCACTGGCGGGATGATATTGGGTATGATCGCCCAGGCAGTAGCATCAAGATAGACTTTATCTGAAATTTTATCTGGGAGTCCGTGTTCATAAAACAAACGGCTATCCTTTAGGATGTCTTCAGAAATGATACCGAGCTGCAATCTTATTTTTCCAGATTCACTGATTAATTGAGAAGAATCGGGCTTAGCTAAAAATGGATCTAGCATCCAAAATTCGATATATTCTATATTCGAAGCTTCAAAATCATTGATGGGTAATGATCTCATCATTCCTGCCCATCGAGTTTCTGGATTTTTCAAAGCTCCATCTACATCTACCCCTTTAGAGTAAGGAGTACCGAAGGGAAGATCAAAATTGTAGGGACCTCTTTTTCTTGGAAAATAACTGATGTCAAATGTGGCCAAATTAGAGCTAAATGCTGGATTTGGGTTGGATTTATTGACAAAAATTTCGGTTTGATTGACGGTACGTGTATAGGCATTTTTTTCTGCACCATTGGCAGTCGTTCTAATGCTAGGTTCCACTCTATACCAAGCTAGTCTAGCCCTATTTACGCCATAGTTTAGATCATTGGTTATCCTACTTTCTGGAAAAATCGGAATGCCATTTTCATTTTTCATTCCACTAGGCAAACTGGCTAAAGCCCAAGTATTTGTCTGAGCTTTCAAGTCATAATTGCTCACACTTCCCTCAAAGTCATCTATGAAAACACTTCCTTCTTTCTCGCCATTGATATTGATGTTTTTAGAATGGCCAGGTATCAAAGCAGCGCCTTCTGCTGCAAATGAGATTTTAGAGACCTCTTTGGTAGAATACAAAGGAAGTTTGTCTAAAGCTTTAGTCAGCCAAGGCAATTCTTTGGTAAAATTTAAATCTAAGCCTACTACCTTGTTGTTGATAGGATCTTCTCCGATATTCACCTTAAAAGTATAAGGTCGCTCTCTGAGCGTAAGGAAAGTACCTCCGACATTAAAGTTTTTATTGATGGCATAATCGGCACGAATACCGAACATTGTTTTTTGATTAAAATTGAATACAGCATTGTCTTCAAAGCTCACATTAATGGGAATTCCTGAAGCCAAATACCCATCATTCAATAATCTAATTCGCCCCAAACTGTAGTCAACCTCATAGTCTCGCCCTTCCACCAATAAATTACCCCCAGCAGTGACCCTCACAGATCCTTGAGGCACACTAAAAGCCCCCAAGGGAATATCAGTTGAAACGGAAGTTTTGAATTGACCCTTTATTAAAAATCTATTTTTCTCAGCTTTTTCTCCAGCAAGCGTGATGGTATTATCGTATAAGTCTTGGTAAACGTATTTTTTCCTTTCCGACGGGTCGGTTATTTTCTTAGAAAGAGATGAACCAAAAGGCTCAAGTACAGGAAACATGATTCGACCATTCCTTTGATTTATCGTCATGCCCGGTACAAAGTCAAAAATACCGTCGGGTACAGGATCATTCACCTGATTCATATTATCTAGGTTGAATATCCGTATTAAAGGTTTATTGGCTAAATTGGAAGTAGGTAAAAATCTGGTTTCGAGCTTTTTTTCACGGTCCTCATAAAAAATATCTAGACGAAAGTCTTGGGGGTTCACTTGAAATGCACCAATCGCATAAATATTTTTCATCATCAAGTCCCAGAGCGGAGTTAGAATATTCGGCGAGGTGCTTTTGATCAATTTTGTAAAAAGGACTTTTGGACGTGTCGAAACCGTAGAGTTGGTTGTATTGGCGGCAGGATTGAATTGAGGAAAATCTTTGGTAAATTCCCCGACTCTGAAGGTTCGACCATTGTAGTCATATTCGAAAGAAACGGCCAAGGCCTCATTTTGTTTTAGTGGACTATTTAATGAGATATACCCGAGTGTTTCATTGAGATGATACTCGGTAGGCTCTAATTTTCTCATCCTTTGCTTGACAAAGTCTCTGGTATTTTCCAATTGAAATTCTGGACCTGTGACATAATTGAGTATTTTGTCCAGCTCGCGATTTACGATTTGATTTGTGTCTAATAGTTGAAAAAGCTTGTTGCCATCATTAGATGGAAGGTAACTTAATCCAGTAATATCAATATTTTCACCAAGATTGTTGACGGGTAAACCAATCTTAGAAAGTGTATCGTGTTCGCCTAAATCTGCCAAGGCGAGGATATCTCTGTAGGTTGGAGGATTGCCATTTTGAGAAGTAGAGCGGATATCATTGGGTGGAGGAGTTACCCAAACTTCTAAAGTGGCTGTTCTGATTGAAACTTTGCTATTGTTGATAGGAAGCGTATTCAATGATTCTTCAAAATGATCTCTAAAGTAGTGGGTCAAAAAGAAGTTTCTATTCTCATCGTATTCATCCGCACGAACATTAAATTGCTGTAATTGGGCACCACCTTGAACGGTGATGTTTTTTTGCTGACCCTTTTGTTGAGAGGCAAGCAAAGAAAGCTTTAGGTGACCGAATTGTAGGTCGGTTTTGAATCCGAATAAGCTTTGACTTCCTTGGATAAGCGAGCTTTTTAAAGGAAAAGTCACGTTTCCTGCTTCAATTTTTTTGACGATTTCATCTTCAGAAAAATTGTCGGTATCATAGCTGATTTTCATTTGATTTTCAAAATCAAATGAGGATTGGGTATTATAATTGGCAGAAAGTTTAAGTTTTTCTCCGATACTACCCGAAACGTTCATATTGATTTGCATGTCAAAATCAAAAATCCCATATGCTTTTTGGATTTGCGGTAAAATGGGATTGTCTATTTTTTGATAATTATAACCAAAAATTAAATCTACGTTCCCTTGTGGTTTTATGGTGATATCGTTACCGCCAAATAATCGATCAATCAATGATTTTCTTACGTCGTATCGCTTGATGGGGTCCTTGATTTCCCGTTTATTTTTTGAATCTCCGATTCCTGCTAAGCGATTGAAATAATCTCTTTTTTGCTGCTCATCTTTATATTTGAGATATTCATCGAAGGTCATATAGGTGGGCATCCTGTAGTAATCATTTCCTATCATCTCAGTGATAATATATTGATTGGAAACAGGGTCATACTCGACCTTTTTTTCAATATTGGATGGATCTTTAAGGTCTATAACATTGTTATTGGGTTGGGTGATAAAATCACCTTTGCGATCTCTCAATGGAATGGTATCCAAGGGAGCCTTTTTAGGTAAAATTTGTTTTTTATAGTCATGAAATTTCAATGCTGAGTGGTGGCGGATTGCGACCAATGAACTTGAAATAATGACAATAACGAATATTTTTAAAGTTATTAATTTCCAACTATTCATTCAAACGTAGTACTTTTTTGTGCCAATTTAACTGATTTGTATATTATAAAAACTAGCAAAAATTATTGATCTGATTATTCTTAACGATTAATTGGCTAAGTATTGTTAAGATTAACATATTTATTTTTTAGGACGCAAGTTGCTTAATGGCTTTTTTAATGAGATCTTCGATGGCTAAGCTTCCTTCTTCTTTTATTATTTTACTTAAAACAATTTGAACCTTTGGTCTTGCAAACCCAAGAGCCAATAGGGCCGAAAAGGCCTCTTCTTGCATGATGCCACTTTCAGTTGTTTGTGAAATAAGGGTGGACGCTGATGTTCCTCCATCTTTAACGATCTTATCTTTTAGGTCTAGTATTATCTGTTTAGCAGTTTTAGGGCCAACTCCTTTTACGTGTTTGAATGCTGCAATATTTTCGCCAACGATGGCCAATCTTATATCGTCACATGTCATGGACGAAAGTATAATACGAGCAGTATTAGTTCCGATGCCCGACACTGAGATCAAATGTTGAAAATAAGAACGCTCTTCGTCATCATAGAATCCAAACAACAAATGTGCATCCTCTCTAACATGCAAATAAGTCAAAAGCCTCACTTCTTCCAGTTTTTCGATTTTAGCATAGGTCTGGAGACTGATATTGATCTGATAGCCGATACTACCAGCTTCTATGACTACATAGGTTGGATTTTTGTAAATAATGGGACCTTTAATATATGCGTACATAGTAGTACTAATGAACCTTAAGTTATATATATAAGCGACAAAGGTAAGGAAATATTTAATACCTGTTCAAATATTGTAAAAATATTTAATATGTTTTCCGCTAATTAATTTGCGATTATGGCCTTTTTGCTTTTTTTAACTAGGAAATTTTGCCTAGCATGAAATAAATTGTCACGAAATAAATAATGGTTACAGGATTAAATACACACTAAAATGCCAAGAAATCAATGTGTTTATTGTAAAAAATGGAATTAAATAAGGGTGCTGATGGACTATTTGCTATTATTTTGTAAAATGTACTACCTTTGTGCCCGCAATGAAGAATATAAGAAATTTTTGTGTTATAGCGCATATCGACCACGGCAAAAGTACTTTGTCTGACAGATTATTGGAAGCTACAAAAACCATTTCGGAGAGAGATATGATGGCTCAGACTCTGGATGACATGGATCTCGAAAGAGAAAGAGGTATTACCATCAAAAGCCACGCCATCCAGATGTACTATAATCATACGGATGGACAACGCTATACGTTCAATATGATAGATACTCCTGGTCACGTGGACTTTTCATATGAAGTGTCTAGGTCTATTGCTGCGTGTGAAGGAGCGCTATTGTTGGTTGATTCTACACAAGGAATTCAAGCACAGACGATCTCCAATTTGTATCTGGCTATCGAGCACGATCTTGAGATTATTCCCATACTGAATAAAGTAGATATGGAGAATGCAATGATCGAGGAGGTTGCAGATCAAATCATTGAAATGATTGGGTGCAAAAAGGAGGAAATCATATTGGCAAGTGGAAAGACAGGAATCGGCGTGCCGGAAATTTTGGCAGCGGTAGTTGATAGAATCCCAGCGCCTAAAGGTGATCCAAATGGCCCACTTCAAGCCTTAATTTTTGATTCAGTTTTCAATTCATTCCGTGGGGTGATTGCATATTATCGCATCATGAATGGAAGCATCAATAAAAACGATAAGGTTCGATTTTTCAATACTGGAAAGGAATATATAGCCGACGAGGTTGGAATCCTACAAATGAATCTTATGCCCAAGCCAACATTGGGGTGTGGCGATGTAGGATATATCGTAACTGGTATTAAGATTTCAAAAGAAATCAAGGTAGGGGATACAATCACTCAAGTAATAAATCCGGCAAGTGAAGCTATCCATGGATTTGAGGATGTAAAGCCTATGGTTTTCGCGGGTATTTATCCCGTAGATTCAGATGACTATGAAGACCTTAGAGACTCACTAGAAAAATTGCAGTTGAATGATGCCTCATTGGTTTTCGAACCTGAGACTTCGGCTGCATTAGGCTTTGGATTTCGATGTGGATTTTTGGGGATGTTGCACTTGGAGATTATTCAAGAGAGATTGTCTAGGGAATTCGATCAAGAAGTCATCACGACCGTACCAAACGTTTCTTATTTTGCTAAAACAACAAGAGGAATCGAGATGGCGGTCAATACACCCAATGACCTTCCCGATCCGACCAATTTGGATTATGTGAAAGAACCGTATATTCGAGCACAGATCATAACCAAGCCAGAATATATCGGCTCTATCATGTCACTTTGTTTAGACAAAAGGGGGATATTGACCAAGCAATATTATATTACACCGACTAGGATTGAATTGTCGTTTGAGATGCCTTTGGCGGAGATAGTTTTCGATTTTTACGACAGATTAAAGTCGATTTCTAGGGGATATGCTTCCTTCGATTATTCACCATTGGACTATCGAGAGTCGGATTTGGTAAAATTGGATATTCGGTTAAATGGCGACCCTGTTGATGCATTGTCTGCGTTGGTGCATCGAACGAAAGCTGAGAACTTTGGGAGAAAAGTTTGCGCTAAACTCAAAGAGTTGTTGCCAAAACAACAATTCGTAATAGCTATACAGGCATCCATTGGTGCAAAAATAATCGCCAGAGAGACCATCTCTGCGATGAGGAAAGACGTGACCGCAAAATGCTATGGTGGTGATATTTCTAGAAAACGAAAACTTTTAGAAAAGCAAAAAGAAGGAAAAAAGAAAATGCGTCAGATTGGAAGCGTAGAGGTACCGCAAAAAGCCTTTTTAGAAGTATTAAAATTAGGAGATTCTTAATGGAAGAATGGCAATTAGATTTCGAATGGCTTCGCATAAGACACCTTGTGAAGGACAAACTACAACAAGATAAACTCCCAGATCTAAATGCCATCTTATTGCTCATCGGAATACAAGAAACCAATATCGTCCGTCCAACCTATTCTAAAGAAGAAAAACAAGATCTGATGCACGTCGCGGTATGTAGCCTCTTGGCACAAGATGGATATTTTGAGCTTGAGGGCCGAGATCAAGATGGGTGGCCTCACTTTGTTCAACGTAAAAGCGTAGAAACCCAAGGTGAGCAAGAACAAGAAACTTTTCTTAAGAGTTTGGCAATTCGATATTTTTCAACATACTATTCAGATTTGTTTTTAGATCAAAATTAATCAAAGTAAAACCATCCATTTTACTCATAGACAGCGTCTTTTCTAAACAGAGACCTTGATATTTTATCCTTGAAAAATAAATAATCCGTCGAAGTTCATTCTTAAGATCCAAGTGTAATTTTGCACTTTAATTTCATTCTCTTCGTTTTATTCTGTGATATAAATGTAATTTGTATCATGAAAAATTATTCAGACAAAATAGAATAAAGGCATTAGAAAAAAACTAAAACATATAATTTGGAAGATATGCTTATTATATATTCTGCCAGTGTGCGGTATATATGGCCAGATAAGTTATTCTCCTAATTATCGGTTCGTCAAGATGTTAACTACTGGCGATACTTTACTGTCCGATACGCTTTATATTGCACCTAGATCCGTCAAAATATGGAGACAAGATGGGACAATGCTTCAAAATAGCGAATTTATAACTCAAGGAAATGTGATCCTATTAACGACCCCAATTCAAGATAGTTTAACCGCACAATATCGGGTGATTCAGTTCCCTAAAAGCCATGAAATAAAAGCTTTTTCTTATGACGAAAAAAGGACTTATGATGGATCTTTGGGGTCCGCTTTTTATGATCCATTAGCCCCTAAAAAAGAAGATGAGCCACCAATAGGGCTTAAGTATTCTGGCACTTTTGCTAGAGGGCTTTCCTTTGGAAACAATCAAAATCTGGTTTTGAATTCGGCATTCAATTTAGCCATTTCAGGACAATTGACACCATCGATAGAAATCGTAGGGGCATTGAATGATGACAATTTACCGCTGCAACCAGAAGGCAACACGCAAAAACTGAGCGAATTCGATAAGGTATATATTGAGCTTAGGAGTAAAAACAGCAAGCTAATAGCAGGAGATTATGAAAGTCAATATAGGCTGGGGCATTTTATTAGATATCAAAAAAAAATGCAAGGTGCCTTGGTGCAGCATCAACAGCTGTGGAAAGACAGCACAGAAGCCAAATATTCAGCGTCCTACGCCTTATCCAGAGGGAAATACAATCGTTATGCACTCCAGACAATAGAGGGCAATCAAGGGCCTTATAAATTGATCGGATTGAAGGGAGAGGTTTTTATCATCGTTTTAGCGGGTACTGAGCGAATTTACTGGGATGGAGTATTGTTGGAGAGAGGATTAGATCGGGATTATGCGATCGACTATAACCTAGGTGAAATCATATTTACTGCTAAACGTTTGATTACCAAAGACAGTCGAATCGTGGTGGAATTTGATTATACGGATCAGAATTATACCAGATCTCTGTACACTTTAGGTACAGACATAAACTCTAAGAGATGGAAAACGGGATTTCATTTTTATAGCGAGCAAGACCATAAATACACCGCTACTTTATTTACCTTGGATTCTACCATAGTTAGGCAGTTGGAAATGGCGGGAGACAATGCTTCTAATACGGGCATTAGTAGTATCAGATCCTTTGATGAGGGCTTTACCATTGATAAAATATTGTATAAGAAAATAGATACACTGGGGTTTTATATTCTAAAAGTGGCTACGGCCAAAGACTCTGTATTATACACTGCCAATTTTATTGATGTTGGTTATAAAAAAGGAAATTATATTAGAAGTAATGATGCCCAAAATGGGAGGGCGTATGAATGGGTCCCACCGGATCCAGTGACAGGCCAACCCAATGGCAATTATGAACCCATATCTTATTTGAGTACACCTACACAGACTCAGCAGTGGGCTATGAGGGGGGAGTATGACTTTTATAAATGGGGGGTGGTCTCAGCTGAATTTTCAATGACGAATAGAGATAAAAATACGTTTTCGGGGCTAAATGACGAAGACAATAGAGGGATAGGAGGGTATTTATTTTATAATAATTTGATAAAAATTAAAAAAAGCACCTTAAAGATTGGATATCGAGGTGAATATATAGATCAGTATTTTGACCCAATAAATCCATATCGGGCGATAGAATTTAACAGAAATTGGAATTTTAACAAACAAACAAATAGCCAAGAAATCAACCAAACGTTTTCTTCGATTTTACAAATTGATTCAAAATCACAAGTCCAATATAGCCTTTCTAATCTCTATTTGCCAAATCTGTATAAAGGCACCGAAAATGGGTTTGGATGGGACATTTCCTGGAAGAAATTTCAATTTTATTCAAAAAATAGCATTGTAAACACCTCCACGGATACGAGCTCAAGCCAATTCATTAGACCCAATATTTCACTTTCGGTAGCATTAGATACCTCTAGGGTTCAGACTTTAAAGTTTAATTTTGAATCCGATATCAACAAATCCCAGATAAATGGAGCCGACACCTTGGAGCTAATAAGTCTTCGTCGAGATCAATACAGGATTGGGTATGATTACAAGCTGAGTGAACAAAAGTATTTGAGTTTTTTTATCAAAAATACGGTGGATTTTGATCGAACTAGCTTTTTCAAAAAGTACTCTTTTCAAGCAATTGACGTTGGGTTAGATGGTGCATTTTCTATTAATAAAAACCATAACATCAATTGGAATGGGACGTTTAGATCGCTATATGACCGAGGCTTGGATAAAAATACGCGGACCATTCTGGCACGAATAAATCATCAATTAACCGTTAGGAAAGGAACATTTAGATTTTTTACCAATCTAGACCTTAAAACGGGGCTGGAACCGAAAGTTGAATACACCTATGTCAAGGTCAGGGCAGGAGATGGGATATATTTTTGGAATGATTTTAACAATGACAGCATAGCTCAAGTCAATGAATTTGAAATCTCACCGTTTAAGGACAAGGCTGAATATATCAGATTGGCTAATGTAAGTAATCTCTATGTAGAAACCAGACAGGTGGGTTTTGGGCATACTTTTAGAATAGAGCCACAGGCCATTTGGCAAAATGAATCTGGCATAAAAAAGGTGCTTTCAAAATTTTCTAACCTTTTGAACCTACAGTATTCGATTAAATCGCCCTCTGGTGAAAAAGATGCCTTGCTGTTGCCCTTCGCAGTAAAACTAGACCATGAAGGCATCATTGCTGGACACAATATTATAAAAAACACAGTCTATTTCAACCGAGCAGATCCTTTGTATGAGGTGTATTTGGGTTATGCGATCAATCAAAATAAGTCATTTTTGACCATTGGGACGGAGTTTAGAACTCTTCAGGATAAATTTATAGGGATAAGGTATAGCTTGAATAGCAACTTGACTGTCAGGGGTACCTTTCATCAATATTTGAAGCAAAATCAATCCCAAAATTTTAGCAATCGAAATTATTCTATCATCATCAATCAATTAGATCCTGAAATAGAGTGGCAGCCCAATAATTGGTTTCGTCTCGAAGGAAAATTTAGTCATTCTTTAGGAAAAAATGACGCCATGATCGGCAATGAATCTTATCAAAAAGACGAGTGGAGTAGCATTTTTACTTTGCAGGAGAGCAATAAATCGACATGGAGGGGCAGCATTCAATATAGTAAAATAGTTTATAATGGCGAAGCCAATAGCCCTATTGAATTCGTCATGCTGGATGGTTTAAAATCTGGGAATAACTGGGTCTGGAGTACTCAGTATGACCGAAAAATAAGCGATTCAGTGACTTTAAGCCTTGGGTACGATGGACGCAAAACGGGCAATTCTGCACGAATTACCCATGTTGGAAAAGCACAAATGCGCGCAAATTTTTAGAAATAAAAATTAACGCTGCCCTTTAGTGTGAAAGGCGGGGCTTCCTCATTGTCGAGATAATTTAGTCTCCAAATCGCATCAATTCTAAAAAACTTAAATATATTCTCAATCCCCACACCAGCCTCCATAAATGGTACTCTAATTGGAGATCTAATCGGTATTGTACCCTGAGAATTTCCAAAATTAAATCTATTGTTGTATTGGTTGGTTTCTGTCATACTCCCAGTTACAGCTCGGAACTGAATGATTTCTCGCCATTTTAGTTTTCGGATAAGAGGTATATGGTTTAAGAAGAATCCTTCAAAATGATGAGTCATTCCGAATTGGGCATATTGGTCACTTGCAAATTCATACCGATTCATGGTATTGAATACGAAGCCGCTATAGCCATATGTTTCATTCCCAGGATGTACTTCCATCAAAAGGTAGGGCAGATTACCAAATGTTTTGCCAATATTGAAGCTATAAAAAGTCCAACCAAAGGGATTTAAATACAAATAATGTTCATATTTTAATGAAATTTTGTGGTAAGAATAGCGAGAACCCATCACACCCTGAAGGCCTGCTGTATAATTGAAGGTAATAATAGGAAACTTTGACCCTAGGCTGACTCTCTCAAAATATCCATCTATGAATTTTTCCTTAAAAGCATATTTCAGCTTAAAGAGGATTTCTGATGCGATGACATTGCTGTCTCCATAGGCTGCATTTTCTGGAGCATATCTAAAGTTGAATTTATGTGTAGAAACGCCATTGGTACCAATGGGATCTAGCTGTCGGTGTAAAAATGTGACCCGTTGGCTCCACCCTTTTAACCAGTACTTTTCATAGAATAATTTAGACTCCTGTACATTCATCATTTTGAGGGGTACATCTCGGCGGAATAGCGTCGCAAAAATGTTTGATCCAGTATTAAATTCTTCGCTGCTGGTGCTGCTAAGATCTAAAACCGATCTATGCGCTATTCCTGCTACTTCCCTAGGAAATTTATTTAGATTGTATTGAAACCATCCGCCATATTTCCATTTTTCATCCTTAACACCATAACCTGCAAATCCATATAGCCAAAACTTTTTACTCAATTTGACTGAGGAGCCTATACCAAGCTGAAAGTGCATTTTCTCAACGGGATTCTGATTGTAAACGCTGTATATGGAGCCGAATTCAACGGGGCCAGCTGGGATATAACCAGATGTTAATGTATATAGGATTTGAGAATATTTTTTATAAATAGGTACATTTTGAATGGAATCAATGAGGATATATACGGAGGATTCATTTTTGGTGAGCGTGTCATGTCGTGACCCAGCCCAAAACTCATCTTGTTTAATTAAAGCGTTGGGGTCATAAAGTTCTGGATCCAAATCATCGTGAAGTCTTTTGATTTCATGGTTTAAAAAGTTATATTTTGCATACGAAGTAGTTCGCCTTCCAATCATCCCAGGGGATTTTTCCTTCACTGGGTGGATATCGAGGATGAGTTTTTCTTTGATCGGAAGCCATACGGAATCATTAGCCAATGGAAAAAGGTTGTATTCGGCATAAATCAATACCCTGTCTATGAGATTGATATTTACGCCTTGACTCATACGCATATTGACGATGATGGGTGCTTTGGTTCTCTTATCGATCCAAAACTCCCCAAAAAATGTTGGCTCTTGAGACCTTTTGGGTTTGAATTTTAGTTTATAGGCATAATTTCCCTTGATGTATTGGCTATCCAAGAGATAATATTCATAGTAGTTAAGTCCATGATCATTGAATGGGCTCACCAGCGGTCGCTCAAGGATTTTTATCCTATCATCATATACATCGAAAGGGTCTTGAGCGGTAGCGATAGAGGTAATAATTGACTCATTGTCCAAACCAGAAACTTTTCTAGCAACGGGGATGAACTTATCTATGCTAGATTTTACATGATAAACATTATGAATCGTTTCGGTGATATATATGGGTAAAAATGGCTTAACATCGGAGGTGCTATCTACATTGTCAAAAACGAATTTGAAATCTTTTAGCAATTTGTTATTCGTCCATTTGTTGTCAATATTGTCTATATCTAGCTCTAGTTTTGAATAATTTTCAACGCTGTATTTTTCGACATTTGATTTGTGATTGGTATTCTTATTATCAAAAACCGCACGCATCAATCTTTTGGCAGGATTCTCACCTGAAAGTACGATAACTTCGCCCAAGTCTAAGGAAGAAGATTTCATGCTTATATTGAGCTGTATCAAGCTATCTGTCCCAAAATATCGCCTTGTCTCTATATAATTCATCGAATTAAAGATGAGCGTATCTCCGCCTTTTTTCAATTCAATTTCATATAAACCGTCGCTATCAGCTTGGGTTCCATCGGATAAATCTCTGGAAGATATGGTTACAAAAGGAATTGGCTCTCTAGTGTCTTCATCAAAGATTTTACCTACAATTTTGATGGTTTGGGCATCTGCATCATTGATAAAAGTGGTCCCAGAGAGGAGGGCAAGCGCGAAGAATATTTTTGCACACAAAGTAGAATTAAATCTTGATAAACTCAAAGTGGTAGTCTTTATTTTCAAAAGTAATGAATATTCGAAAAGGAAATTGATATTTAGACTAGGTATTAACAAAAAAATAACCATAAAATTGGGTATTATTTTATCAAAATAAAGCATTTAAGCCGATGTTTATTAAATTTGCGCATAAATAAAAAATTCATGGCAGATCAAAAGTTTAATCAAGTACAAGAAATTATAAGTGAAATATCTGCTGAAATCATCTCCAACCTTCAAGAATTAGAAGCCTTCAAAATAAAATATTTGGGGTCAAAAAATGTCTTGAAACCATTGTTTGGTGAAATAAAAAATATTTCAAACGAGAGAAAGAAGGAATTTGGAAATTTATTGAATCAAGCAAAAAATACTGCTGAAGAAAAATTCAATGAACTCCAAGAGCTTTTGTCTAAGTCCTCCAAAGCATCTGCTAAAGTGGATGCAATTGATATGTCAGCACCTGGGGAGCCATTTCCGATTGGAGCTCGCCATCCCGTTTCTATCACGATGAATCGCATCATCCAAATCTTTTCTAAGATTGGATTCACGATTGCAACGAATAGAGAGATAGAGGATGAGTGGCATAACTTCACAGCATTGAACACGCCAGATGATCATCCAGCCCGTGATATGACGGATACGTATTACTTGATGAATGATCCAGCAAGGATGTTGAGATCACAAACTTCTACGGTTCAAATTCATGTATTGGAGAGTCAGGCACCCCCGATTAGAATCATTTCGCCTGGTAGGGTTTATCGTAATGAAACCATCTCAGCCAGATCACATTGTCAGTTTCATCAAATCGAAGGGCTTTATATCGACAAAAAGGTATCATTTGCGGATTTGAAGCAAACACTCCTATACTATGCAAAAGAGATGTACGGACAAGATGCCAGGATAAGACTTAGGCCATCCTATTTTCCATTTACCGAGCCAAGCGCAGAAGTGGACGTATATTGGGGCTTGAACAATGAGCACGATCATAGGATTACAAAGGGGACGGGATGGTTAGAGATCATGGGTTGCGGAATGGTAGATCCCAAGGTACTCGAAAACTGTGGCATCGATCCTGAAGAATACTCAGGCTTTGCATTTGGTATGGGTATAGAACGTCAGGCCATGCTTACCTATAAGATAACGGACATTAGGATGTTATTCGAGAATGATGTCCGCTTTTTAAAACAATTTTCAGGAAATATTTAAAATAAAAAGTATGATTCAAAGGTTGCAATCAATCTATTTACTATTGGCTGGGTTGTCGATAGGGGGGCAATATTCGGAGTGGGCCTATTATTTAAAGTCCAATAAACCAGATGGAGGGGTATTCGCCGATAGCACGTTCAATGTATGGGACAATATGGTACAAGTGGTTTTATGGGGAATTAGCCTTGTTTTATGCTTGGCTGCGATTTTTTTGTATAAAAACAGAAAGCTACAAACAAGTATTTTGAAAACTGCCTTATTTGTTATGACAATGCCAGTAGTATCCGCTTATTTGGATGTTTGGGAATACATAAAAAATGTCCAAGATGGGATGGTTTATTCTTGGGGTATCGTTACGCCAGTATTGTTGTTCGTAACATTTGTGCTAATTCTTTTGGCGTTAATGGCGATCCAAAAAGACGAGCAAACGGTGCAGTCTATGGATAGGCTGAGGTAAGAATTTTTACAATTTTTTCTTCAATTCGTTGATCTCATCGCGATATCTTGCAGCCATGATAAAGTCCAAATCTTTAGCCGATTGCTTCATTTTTAGTTCGGTTTCGTGGATTAGTTTTTCGATTTGATCTTTGTTCAGATAATCAAAAAGTGGATCGGCGGCAAATGCCGTAGGTTCAGGATCAAGATAATATGTCCTAGCGCCTCGGATGTCCAAAATGGATTTTCCCTGCATGATTTCTTCTTTAGATTTGCCTATTGTAGTAGGCGTAATATGGTGTTCTTCGTTATATTCTATCTGAATAGCTCGGCGCCTATTGGTTTCGTCGATGGTTTTCTGCATACTAAAAGTAACCTTGTCTGCATAGAATATTACCATTCCATTGGAGTTTCTAGCAGCACGACCGGAAGTTTGAGTGAGCGATCTCTCATTTCTCAAAAAGCCTTCTTTGTCGGCATCCAAAATGGCTACTAAGGATACCTCCGGCATGTCCAGACCTTCTCTAAGAAGATTGACTCCGATCAATACATCGATGACTCCAAGCCTTAATTCCTTGATGATTTCGACCCGTTCCATGGTGTCCACTTCGGAGTGGATATATTTGCATTTTATCCTCAATTTCAACAAGTATTTGCTGAGTTCCTCCGCCATCCGTTTCGTAAGGGTTGTGACCAAGACCCTCTCATCTAGTTCTTTTCTTTTTCTAATTTCCTCCAAGAGGTCGTCCATCTGATTTTTGCTTGGACGCACTTCGATAGGTGGGTCCAGAAGACCCGTAGGCCTAATAAGCTGCTCGACGATGAGACCTTCGGTTTTTATGATCTCGTAGTCAGAAGGGGTTGCGCTCACATATATTACTTGATTTAAAATGGATTCGAATTCTTCAAAACTTAGAGGGCGATTGTCCATGGCCGAAGGAAGTCTAAATCCATAGCTTACGAGATTATTTTTTCGGGCTCTATCGCCGCCCCACATACCTCTCAATTGTGGTATCGTAACATGGCTTTCATCTATGACTAGAAGAAAATCTTCTGGAAAATAATCCAATAAACAAAATGGCCTAAGTCCTGGAAGTCTGCCATCGAAGAACCTTGAATAATTTTCAATACCGCTGCAATATCCCAATTCTTTGATCATTTCCAGATCAAAGGTTGTTCGCTCACGGATTCGTTTGGCCTCGAGCAATCTGCCTTCTTTTTCAAAAAAGGCTTCTTGAGCGACCATTTCGTCTTGAATTTCCCGAATTATTTGATTGATTTTATCCTTGGGCGCAATATATAAATTGGCAGGAAAGATGGTTGCGTGTTCTATTTTTTCGATTTTTCGCCCCGTCTCTATGTCCAACATGGCTATTTCTTCTATTTCATCGCCGAAGAAACTTATTTTGTAGCCAAAATCTGCATAGGGTAAATTGATGTCAACCGTATCTCCTCGTACTCTAAAATTGGCTCTACCTAGATGGATATCTGACCTTGAATACAATATTTCTACCAACTTATACAGAAAGGTATTTCTAGAAATGGTCATCCCTTTATGGATTTTGATGATCCCGGTCTTATAATCTTCGGGATTACCCATACCATAGATACAGGAGACCGAAGCCACGATGATGATATCTCTTCTTCCAGAAAGTAAGGAGGAGGTTGCTTTTAACCGTAGTTTGTCAATTTCTTGGTTTATTTGGAGATCCTTTTCGATATATTTATCGCTAACAGATAAATAAGCCTCTGGTTGATAATAATCGTAATAGGAGACAAAGTATTCTACGGCATTTTCAGGAAAAAACTCTTTAAATTCGCCATAAAGTTGCGCAGTAAGGGTTTTGTTATGGGTTAAAACGAGCGTTGGTCGATTTGCCTGTTGGATTACATTGGCGATGGTAAAAGTCTTACCAGAACCAGTGACACCGAGTAAACATTGATATTTTTCACCTTCCATGACCCCACTAACGAGTTGTCTTATAGCAGTTGGCTGGTCTCCAGTTGGTTGAAATGGCGAATCTAGTAAAAATCCCATAGATGAATAAATCAATCAGCTAAGGTACTACTAATTCTTGTCAATATTTAGATAGAATCAAACCAGTTTTATATAAAAATGATAAAGATTAAAATGAGATAGTAATGGAAATTTATTTATTCAATACGCACTTTTTCAACTTTAAAATGACCTAATTCGTCAAATAAATGCAGGAAGAAAAGTCCTGAGACCTTCGGAATGGGAACTACTTCTGTCGTGGCCAAGGTTCCTCCGTTTATCATCCAATGCCCTTCTTCGATGCTTCTACCATCGATTGCTGTCAATTTCCATCGGATTTTTTGATTAAAATCGCTCAGTATCCTTATTCTTAGCTCTTGAGAAGTGTTTATTGGATTTGGAAAGACTTTGTAGGCAAATTTGACATCGGCAATATTGGTTGTCGCGATGGTACCCACCATAAAAGTGAAAACATTGCTGCACCCGATGGCATCTGTTACTGTAACCGAATAAATACCTTCTGCAAGATTAGTGATGATTGGACTCAAAGCACCCGAATTCCATTGGTACTGATAAGGCCCAAAGCCACCAGCGATTGATAGGTCTATAGAACCCCTGGCTGGTTGAATATCTGGCATTATATTAGCTCGTTGCACCTTAATAGAGTCATTGATGATCAATGTTAAATCGACGATACTGTCACACTGGTGTATGGTGCTGAGCGTGTCTGTGTACATGCCGCTTGTACTGTAGGTATGGGTTCCAACAGTTAGCGCATCGCCAAAGCATAACCTTCTTTCGATACCATTTCTATAAGTTGGGTAAGTTGTCAATCTTAAACGCACTGTGCTATCACAGCCCTCGGCATTTCCACCAACGATAGGAATTGCATACACGCCATCATTTCTATAATAATTACCTAAAAACAAAAGGCTGTCACCCGAACAAATTTGTTCATCGCGGTCGGTGAAAGAATGCAATTTGACGGTAATTCTAGCGGAATCTTGTACAAGTCCTGAGCATCCGTAGGATTCGATGGCGACGGGCTTATACAAAGCATTTACCAATGGTACTTTTTTCAAAATAAATACCGAATCCCAAAGGGATAATGTATCATTGGCAGCATTTTCCTTATATACCAATGAAAATGGCTTAGCTCCATTCAGCTTGATTCGGATAAAAGCGGTATCTCCTTGACAAATTGAAGCATTTCCTGAAAAAAGAGCCCGAGGAGTGGGAACCACAGTAACTTTGAATTGATCAAAACCACCCTTACAACTATAGAGAGATGAAGTCAAGTTATATGTATAAGTCTTTAAACTATCGGTTAAATTAACAAAAGTGTCCCGAATGAATTTTGTATTTCTGGTTATAAAATCCGATGAATCGCTAGATTTTACCAAGGTATAATTATAATCTTGGAAAGGATCTCCTGTGCCTTGCAATGTAATATCTATGGGCACCCCACTACATACTGTCATATCAGAAGGTACGAATATGGCTGGATCCGTACAGCAGTACATCGAAGCATTGAACACAACTTGTAAATCCTCAAGGCACGCAATGGTAGATTTTTTACCGATTTCACCATCAGAATAAGTTTTCATTTTGATGGAACAGTCTGAATATCCGTTGCATGAATTAAGCGATCTCACTTTTAGTTTGAAACAAACTTGCCAAACCAATTGATCACCGAAACAATTAAGACCATCACCTTGGGTACTATCTGGAGTAAAATTATTAGGAAAAGGGGTGAGATTATTCGTGAAATACCATCCCGCAGGCATTGGTTTTTGGCTTGTAAGTCCGTTGAATGAGTTATTAAGGTTGTATCGCACGACGTCCTTGATTATCCAATTCCAATTGCCATATCCATAGGGCAAAAGTACGCTCAACATTTCAGCGGGTTCACCATCGGGATTGAAACTTGTCGAATCCCATCCAGGTCCAAAAGAGGGATGATGCCTTGTAAGAAATTACATTCTTCAGATTTCCAGTTATTGATTTGGTAGCAAAATTCTACTTCTTCCTCTGGTAAATACGGTCCACCTAGGGGTGATCCAAAGGAGGTGTTGGTGACATAAAAAGAGGATGAAAGATTGCATGAATTGGTGTTTTTTTCTACCCCAACACAAAGGTTGTACTGCCCAGTTTTATTGTTAAAATCTGAAACGGCAATGACGTATTTTTTATTAGGTTCGACGGGTACTTTTTCTAGTTTTGTCAAACCTTGGTAACCTTGATTGCAGGCAATATTTTTCCATATTCCACATGTGTCGTTATACTCGTACACTGCGATCTGGGGCTGTATCAGCCAATCGCTATTAAAGTTTAAATTCAAAAATCCTGCATCCGAATCGGTATCAATCCAATGATAGGTGGTAGGTGTTCTGAATGAAAAACAGGTATTGTCTGAAAGGTTGATGCCTAGGGAGGCGCTCGAGTTGCACCCCACAACGCAGTTCATGCCTTGGCTGGTATTTAGAGAAATGAAACTTGGACCATCGGATTGGTCTATTTTGCATTGATCATTGAGGCCACATTCGAGTATAGGGCCCTCCTCTTTGATGCATATTTTATAGTTTCCAGCATTGAAAAAGTCTGTGGCAAATTGAACATAATATTCAATGCTATCTCTTAATGAATCACAAGTAATGGTCGATCCTGTTCCACAATATAATCCATTTCTCACGGGTATAAACTGCCCACTACAAGGTGGCTCTGAAAAATATCCAACCATCAATGAAATATTGGTAAAATTTGTTACACCTTGAGTATTGAAAATCAACTTATTTTTTTGATCCGAGAGTTTTACTTTAAACCAAACGGAATTGGAGAAATTGCACGGCAAAAACGCTTGTCCGATGTCCCTGGTCGCATCAATATTGGAAAAGCTCTGACAGACCCCATTCGGCGTAATCGATCGCGCATTGCAATACAAATCGTTGGCTGGAGGTAAATATGAAATGGGATTGTTTATCCTAAAATCAAATGAAAAATTTGAGCCATCAGTGATACTTAATGAAATAAAGTATATCTGTCCAGGCACCAATACATTGCTCAAAACGAGGGCATTTGATCCACACCCAATTTCTACGGCATTTTGACCATCGCAAGGAGTACCATCAAACCTCAATAAAGAAATTTCAACCTCTGGCAAGAAAGTAGTTCGAGGAACGTTGAGGATTATATCCTCTCCAACAGCAGTAAAATAGTACCAAATATTATTAGATCCCAAAACGCAAGAAGATTGATAGGTATCAGGACTGGCATTGTTTATATCGACTCTAAATAAATTGTTGTCTAAATTAGAAATTCTGGTGGCATTCGAACATTCATCGTTGCCAGAAATCAGATTGAAAACCAATCGAATAGTCCTCGAGTAAAGAACCAAGTTGGGAGCGAGAGGGCTGGT
Source organism: Saprospiraceae bacterium (assembly GCA_016718505.1). Classification (GTDB taxonomy): domain Bacteria; phylum Bacteroidota; class Bacteroidia; order Chitinophagales; family Saprospiraceae; genus JADKKF01. The sequence continues at coordinate 600,697 of JADKDE010000001.1, forward strand.
AACTTCACAGTAATACTCTCCAGCATCTAGGACATTGAGATTGCTTATGACCAATGAAGTATTATTGGAGGTAAAAAGTGGTTGTCCATCTTTATACCATTTGTACTGATGGCTTGGATATCCCTTGTCGATGTTTAGATCATACACAAAAGTGTCTCCCGTAGCCACATAAAACAATCTTTTTAGCCCAAATGTATCTTGAAATGAATAAGTGTAGCCATTGGAAGCTAGGCCATTATTGGGAATGATATCGTCGAATGTCAATTTATTTTTCGATACATCCAAATAATTTAGACCCGTCAACATCGTGAATTTAGGTATTGAATCTATTCTATTGTTGCTGATATTTATGGTTTTAACATTCCAAAGATTGCTAAAATTTGGAACGGTACCTATGATTCTATTATTTTGGAGGAGTAAATTTTCAGTGAGGGCGCTTAAATTCGAAAAATTTGGAATTTGCCCGGATAGCAAATTGTTGTTCAGTATGAGTGAATTTAGACCAAATAGAGATAAAAAATTTGGAATTGGCCCTATGAATTTATTAAAACTTAAATCTAAAATTTTGAGACTATCTTGATTGAGAAAGGTTGGAATAAATCCACCCAGCTCGTTATGAGCTAAATCAAGCACTCTAAGATTGATCATTTCATTGAAATTGGGGAGATTGCCGGTCAACTTATTGTTGCTGAGCTCCAAATTGAAAAGTGTGTCCAATTTGGTAAAATTTGGGATAGAACCCGATAAATAATTATTGCGTAAATCCAACATTTGGAGTTGTGTCAGATTTTGAAAATTCGGTATGGTTCCAGTTAACTGATTGTTGTTTATTTTTAGGAATATTAGCCTCAGATTGGTATTGAATAGAGGGAGATTGCCTGAGAATAGGTTTTTCTCTAAATTCAAAGATTCAATATAAGGGCAGTAAGTAAAATTGGGAACCTGACCTGAAATGAAATTTTGGGATAAATCTAAAATCCGCAAATTGGGTAGATTTAAATCACTAACGGTCCCAGAAAGATTATTGTTTCCAAGGTTCAAAACCCCGACAGTCCCATTCCCGTTGGTGATCACTCCATACCAATTTCGCATCGGTTGAGACAGATTCCATCGTATGGTCCAATTTTGCCCATTGGTGGTATTGTAGAGACCTACTAAAGCTAAAGAATCCGTGGTCGGGTCAGCCATAACATTTCTAGTCCCCAATAGTATAAATATCAAGGCAAATATGATGCTTAATCCTCCACTTTTGTAAAACAATAATTTCATACTTTTTACTAAATTCTTTAGTAATCTTTAAATACTAGACACTGAAATTTATACAATTCCTAAAGTGACTAAATCAAAAACCGTACCGAAAAAATATTTACAAAGAAATCGCCATTCCAAATATAAGTAATATTGAATAGGTTGCGTGGAAAAAATTCCTTTTTAACAAATTAAGAATTCAATAATTTTGCTAAACGGTGATTGGAGAGGTCTATTTTAACTAGGAGGGCAATGATGAATAAAAACCAAGTTCCGACCTTATCTGATTCTAATAAATCATTAATTAAAAGCATAAGGAGAATGCTTACGAAGGATAAAATACAACAAACAATCAGCATTTTTGTGTCACTTTCTTTGGTTTCATTGTAAATCCTTTGGCCAGAAATCAATACGTAAAAAACAAGGGCTAAAAATATAATAAAACCAAAAATTCCTTGCTCGATGAATACCATAAAATAGTAACAATGGACGCCAGATCTCTCGGGATTATCGCTCACATATGTTCTAAAGCTTTTTACGGTGAAATTTTTATAATTAGGATAAAAACCATTGGGGCCAAACCCAAGTAAAGGTCTTTCTTGGACCATCTGAATTCCAGCCACCCATCTGTACAAGCGCTCCATCGTGGAGATATCCTCCATATTGTAAGTAGCCTCGATAAGTTTGTCAAAGTCTTTATGCGTGATGGTTTTGTTGAAGTCGGGGGCTAAATTTAGATAACTGTTGTTTTTATAGGTCGTATAAATGCCATAGGAAGATAAAATAATGACAAGGATTAATACGTATTTGGTCAATTTCCACTTATACATAATCCAAGTAAAAGGCATGCTCAGTAAGCAAATATAAGCGGCTCGTGTATAGGAAACATAGATGCCAAACACGAAACAGGCCAAACAAATTCCCAGTAATATTCTATATTTTTTGTAATGAAAAAACATATAAATAAGAAATGGAAAAAAAACGACCAGAATTGCAGCGAAAGTCACGTGATTTCTGAAAAAAGGATTTAAAACGAAGTTGATGGCTTCAAAACTAAAGCCCTGTGCACCATGTCGGATTAATACGATGATGAGTGAAAACATAAGGCTCGAAAAACAAAGGAGGATGAGTGTCCTTAGGGTTTTGAGGTTCTGAATAAAAAGCCAAGGAAGCAACAAGAATGCCACTATATACCAAATCTTGGCGATTAGAAATTTTAGGGAAAGTATGGGTACAGTTGAAAAAAAACAAGTAATAAGAATCCATGTCAAATGGATCAAAACCAAAAGGGTCATAGGATGTCTGACATAGTTTGTATTGAGCTTTGAATGATTTTTTAAGGCCCAAAGGGATGCAAACCCTAGCATAAGCCACATAATGGGCTCAGTCGGAAAATCGGTACCTAAAGATCCAAGCTCCAATTCTGTAGAGATGGGAATAAAGAAAAACAACAGACAATAGAAAATGAACGGATTAGCAAAAAACAAATAGATTGGGAAAATGCTAAACAATAATATTACAGGAACATAACTTTCTAGAAATATCGAAAGTCCGCCTATAACTATCCAAACAACGATTATGGCATAATCTAATTTCGAAAAAGTTCTAGATATATTAATTGGCAGCATTCTCTAAATTATTCACCTTCGAATAAAGGCTTGAAAGCCGAATTTTCCCAAGAATCCCTGGCAATTAGCCAAAGAATATAAAAAATAAAGAAGCCTAACATAGATGCCAGCACGATGACACTCCTAAACGGACCAGATTTTTCTTCGGGCACCCTAGCACTTTCGATGAGATGAATGGATGAAATGGGTGCAGCATATGTTGCTTCTAGTTGTTTTAACCGTTCCTTGTCAAAAGCCAAATGCTCTTTGGATAAAGTGAACTGTTGCGTCAATTGTTCGATTTGGGACATGCCTTCTACAAGTGCATTGATGTTAAAATCGCTTCTGTTTTTGCCTTGAAGTGACGATAATTGAGCCTGAATACCAGCTACTTGGCCCGTTAAGTAGCGTATCGTATCAGGGTGAACACCTGGGATTGTCTTTAATTTTGCCAATCTTGCTTCTTCTTTTTTCATAAAAGCTTCGGTTGTGATTGCTTGTTCTATAAGGTTGGACATTTGGGCAGGAACATCATAAACTTTTAGGGATTTGCGAAGGTGAGACAAGGTATCTTGCAGGACATTTATTTGTTTTTCACGGTTAGCAATATTATTGATAAAAGTTTGCATCATATCCATTTGGGATTTTTTCAAGAGATTCAAACCAATTTCGTTGATATAAGTTAATACTTTATTTGTCATCCGAGCGGACAATTCAGGATCGGTGTCTTCTATTTCAACCTCGATGGCATCAAATTTAGTTTTTGTCACTAAATATTTGGAATTCAGCGCTTTCAAAACTTTAGTTCTGGCTAATTTTTGTGTCGAATCGATTTCATAATGGGTGAATAAATCAAATTCTTGAATAAGTCTATATTTAAGATCATCAGAATTGGCAATCGTCAAAATTCGGTCAATATCCTCCCCAGTGCCATAAAATTCCATTCCGCGATTGGCTGTGCCGAATATATACTCTGGTTTTGCCATATCAGAGCTCGCGGCATAAAATATTGCTTTGGATTTGTATTTATTTGGAATAAAAAACACCACAAAAGAAGCGCACAACCCTACTACCAAGGTTGCCAAAAAGATCTTTTTTCTATTATTTATAAGAAGGGGGATGATACCCAATAAATTATTCTTTTGATCCATGATATCCTTAAATTAGTCGTAAAGATAACAAAATTAAATTTCCTAAAAAGATAGAGGATTAGATAGGCATATAACAGTCAAATGCAAGATTTCAATGAAAAAAATTTTATCTTTGCTAAGATATAATCAAATTCAATATGTTAGCCAAATCTTATGCTTCAGCGGTACAAGGTGTAGATGCGCAAACAATAGAAATAGAAGTCAATGCTGGAGGGGTAGTAACCGCTGGTAAGCCTGGATATTTTTTGGTAGGATTGCCAGATAATGCCGTGAGGGAGGGCTATCAAAGGATTGAGTCTGCAGCTAAAAATTCAGGATATAAAATACCCCGACTAAAAATTGTCATCAACATGGCTCCAGCTGATATACGCAAGGAGGGATCAGCCTATGATCTACCCATTGCTGTAGGGATTTTGGCGGCTACGGAACAAATTAAAACCGATTTACTGGATAAATTTTTAATCATAGGTGAGTTGTCTCTAGATGGTGGACTTCGACCGATCAAAGGCGTATTGCCGATTGCTATACAGGCACGGAAAGAAAAATTTCGAGGAATCATTTTACCCAAACAAAATGCAAATGAGGCAGCGATTGTCAATGATTTGGAAGTCTATGGCATAAGTGAACTCAAGGAAGCGGTCGACTTTTTAAATGGAGATCGGACTTTAATTCCCGTCGAACTAGACACTAGAGAAGAATTTTTTAATGCCTCAAATAATTATGATCAGGATTTTATCGATGTTAAAGGACAAGAAAATATCAAGCGGTCTATGGAGTTGGCGGCTGCAGGAGGCCATAACGTGATTCTGATAGGACCGCCAGGCGCAGGAAAAACAATGCTTGCGAGGAGATTGCCTACAATACTTCCCCCATTGACTTTACGTGAGGCGTTGGAAACGACCAAAATACATTCAGTAGCTGGAAGTTTACCTTACAATACCTCACTGATGACCCAAAGGCCATTCAGATCTCCACACCACACAATTAGTGATGTGGCACTGGTGGGTGGAGGAACGCACCCAATGCCCGGGGAGATATCATTGGCTCATAATGGAGTACTATTTTTGGATGAATTGCCCGAATTCAAAAGGAGTGTTTTGGAAGTGATGAGGCAGCCGATGGAAGAAAGAAAAGTTACCATTTCCAGAGCAAAAATCAGCATCGATTATCCGTCAAGTTTTATGCTAATAGCCTCTATGAATCCTTGTCCTTGTGGCTATTATAATCACCCGACCAAGGAATGTACCTGTGGACCAGGTGTCATCAAAAAGTATCTGAATAAAATAAGCGGTCCACTTTTAGATCGCATAGACCTCCATGTAGAAGTGACCCCTGTTGGTTTTGAGGAGATGTCAAATCGACAAAATACGGGTGAGCACAGCCATGTAATTGCTGAGCGAGTGGTAAAAGCCAGAGCCATCCAAGAAGAGCGTTTTAAGAATGAAACCATGATCAATTGCAATGCACAAATGAGCACAAAGCTTGTCCAATTGCACTGCCAGTTGGACCATCCTTGCCAAATATTATTGAATACAGCGATGAAAAGGCTCCAATTATCTGCTAGGGCTTACGATAGGATCCTCAAAGTTGCTAGGACTGTTGCCGATCTAGCGGAAACTCAAAATATAAAGGTGGAACATTTGGCAGAAGCTATACAATTTAGGTCTTTGGATAGAGAGTCTTGGGCCGGATAATATAGTTATTAATCAAAGCCTTGCTTTCCTTGCATTTTAACCTCAACTTGGCTGTGTGGATATGTGCGCCATTTTTTATTTTGTAGAATTTCTCTTACGATTTTTTCGTTTATATCACATTTTAAATGGAAGGCATCATCGCTATTTCTAGCCCAACAATAAGCCCTTATTTTAACGAAATAATCCCCAATTTCTATTAAGCGAACAGGGACTATTTCTTCACCTTGTAGTATTTGGCTTTCGGTACGATTGTCTATGAAAAGTGGATGCTCTCGGATGTTTTCTATGATGAAAGTTTTGACAAATTCTAAATCCGCATCTATAGGCATATTAAACTCGATAAATTTGTGGATTTTTAAATCCTCTAAATCAGAATTTAACAAAATCTCGGTGTTCATGACTTGATTTGGAACAATGATCCTTCTGTTTTCAAAATCCCTAATCACCGTATGTCTTAGGGTGATATCTTCTACGATGCCGCTTATGAGATTGTCTTTCATTTTAAGTCTATCATTCACCCTAAATGGCTTAAACATGACGATAAAAAGACCTGAAATAATATTGCCCAAAGCCTGCTGGGAAGCAAAACCAATCGCTACCGCAGCTACACCAGCACCAGCCATTAATGACTTGGCGATGGGGCGAAATTTATCCATTTCATATAAAGCTAGCGAAAACCCAACTATGTAAATCAGTGCACTGATAGCATGTCCGATGAACTTATAATTTGTTGGGTCGTTGTGCATGATGTGCGTGGAATCTCGAATAAATTTTTTAAAAATCTTTCTAAAAATCCAAGCTAATACGATGGTAGTCAAGACGATACCAAAGAAAGTCGTAAATTCAAAAATGTTATGTAATACGTTTGATTTCATCTTTTAAATATACCAATTCAACTAAAGTAACTATATTGTGAGGATAAAGGTTCTGTATATCGGTATAGTTCTGATTTGTAATTTGAAAAGGAACTGTAGTTCCTAAAATTTTAATTAAATGCACATTATTGAAAACATCCTAGTAAGCGATGATATATTAGAAAGAAAATTTGCCTGTCAACTCTCCGCCTGCAAGGGAGCCTGTTGTTGGGAAGGGGATTTGGGAGCACCCTTAAAAGAAGAAGAACTGCCCATCCTGGATCACCTAAAAGATATACTTTGGGATGATTTGACCGAAAAGTCAAAGGTGACGCTAAAAGATGCTAAACCTTACAAATATTATGCAGGTCTAGAAGGTTTTGGGACAGAATTGAATAGAGATGGCTCCTGTGTTTTTTAAAAATCGGAGAAGAAGGCATCGCTAAATGTATTATTGAAGAAGCTTATAAAAATGGAAAAACGGATTTTCAAAAGCCGATTTCTTGTCATTTGTATCCAATTAGAGTAGAATCAAATCCCGATGTTTTTTTTACAGCATTGAATTATGATGAATGGGATATCTGTGCTGAAGCTTGTAAAGCTGGAGAATCCATGTCACTTCCAGTATATAGGTTTTTGAAAGAACCATTGATTAGGGCTTTTGGCGAGAAATTTTACGAAGCCTTGGAAGCAGCTGGAGAATATCATGCGAACTCGAGCACGAAGCCGTAAGATTATTTATGGAATAATTTTGTTTTTGCGTCCTTTCTATTAATGATGAAAATTTTACCTGAAAATATTATTGAAAGCCTTATTCTTCAATTCACCAAATATTGGAGTGATCCGCATAAACAAATCCAACAGAAAGTACAGCAGTCCATAGATCTTTGGCGGAATCTGGTCAACGAACTTTCCAAAGAATCTGGCATTCATTTGCATACATGGTTTGTTAAAATTGCTTATTTATCCCAAAAAGGGCAACTGGGTGATATCGACAACCAAATACTACATTTAGGTAGGAAATGGATCGAAAAATACAATCCGAATCAAGAGTTGATAGGTCCGAAATATATCCATGATTTATTCATTTCGAATCTTCATATTCTTTTTTTACAAGCTGGATATAACTCACAGCCAGATGATTGGTTAGAGATCTACAACCGATTTATAAACAATTATAAATACGTCGAAGGGAAAATAACAGAAGCTCAGGTCAAGGGTATCATCTTGGATGGAAAAGCGGATGAAAATATTGTTGGGGTGCTGATACAAGGGGACCCTGAGTACAAAATTGGACTGCTTTTAGATAAAATATTTGAGAATTGGCGTTCAGATATCGTTAAAAATGTGATTTTCAATCCCCAATCTCTTCCAATTACGTTTAGGGCTTTTCGCTTGGAAAAAATAGAGGACGGAAAACTCAGACCTGCCTTAATCGTAATAGAGCCAGACTATTTGGTGGATATAACCTCTATATCCGAATGTATGCTTCCTGGAGGCGGGCATGAGTCTTTATTATATTTATTAAAAAAATTCAGCCTTTTCAAAAGTTCTAGGCAATTATTGGTGGGAAATATTGCCAACTTTTTCTTGGATAGCTTGGTCACTGAAGGAAAAGTAGAGTTCAGTAGGCTTTTCAAAAGAACCTTCAAGTTAAACCCAATGGCGTTTGCCTGCCTCACTGATCAAGATATTTTGCAAATGCAAAAAGATTGTCAAAATCACTACAACAATCTGTATCGAACAATTTTTGTTGAGTGTAGTAAGATTGGGATAGAAATCGACAAAGTGCATTTAGAGCCTTCATTTGTAGATCCTGTGCACGGTCTTCAAGGACGGTTGGATTTGTTATATATTAGCGAAGAGAACAAACAGAATGCTGCGATTATAGAATTAAAAAGTAGTACTCCGTTCATGCCCAACAAATATGGTCTGAGTGCCAATCATTATACCCAGACGCTCTTGTATGATACGATGATTCGATCCGTTTATGAAGGGGCGGTAAAACCAACCAACTACATTTTGTATTCGTCTCGAACCGAAGATTCCTTGCGATATGCACCACCCCTTGACATAAAAATCGAAGAGGCTATGCAAGTGAGAAATGAAATGATATGTTTGGACAAATGGCTCTGTCAACTAAGAGACGATACGGAGATGTCAAGTACACCTTTTGGGATGGTTTCAAAGGAGAATTTGAAAAATATAAAAGGTTTTGCCGCCAAGGATATTGACCATTTTGAAAAAGTGTTGTTAGGGCTTGATGATTTAGAAAAAAGATATTTTATTGGGGTGGCTGGCTTTGTGGCAAGGGAACAATGGATTAGTAAGGTTGGAAATCAACAATCGGAACAAGCACATGGTCAATCAAGCCTTTGGCTGAATAGTACACTTTCAAAATTGGATCAATTTGAGTTTTTGGGGTATCTCAAGATAGAAGGCAACATGTCAGGAGCAGAGGATCCTATGCTTTTTTTGAGAAGAACAAAATTTACATCGGAATTGGCTAATTTCAGGCCTGGTGACGTAGTCATCCTCTATCCTCACCAAGAAGGCAAGGACATGGGAATACACGGTCAGCTTTTCAAGTGCACCATTTTAGACATTACAGAAAGTCATGTTGCCATTCGATTGCGATCCAAACAAATCAATCAAAGTATTTTTACTGATTTTAAATTTTGGCATATCGAGCATGATTCCATGGATCATAGCTTCAATTATATGTTTAAAGGGGTGTTTGAATTTGCCACGATGCCCAAAAGTTGGCGTCAACTGTGGTTAGGTATAACAGCACCTCAAGAACCTCATGAGATTCCAAAACTTAATATTGAAAGTCTTACAGAAGAACAAAATAGGATCATCGGGAAGATCATCGGTGCTAAAGACTATTTTTTACTGTGGGGACCACCGGGTACGGGTAAAACCTCGGTAATGTTGAAGTATCTTGTACAACACTTGATAAAAAACTCGAGTGAAAAGCTTCTGTTGGTGGCTTATACGAATAGGGCAGTTGATGAGATTTGTGAAGCGATAGAGCTTGTCTCTGATTATATACGAATTGGAAGTAAGTACAGCACCAACAAAAATTACGTAGGAAAGCTCCTAGAAGGGAGAATCAGCACCCTAGAATCGAGAGCTGAATTAAAGAGATTTTTACTAGAAAACCGCATTTATTTGGGTACGGTAGCTTCACTGTGTGGAAAATCAGAGATATTCGATTTGGTGCAGTTTGACCGAATCATCATCGACGAAGCCTCTCAGATATTGGAGCCACAGATGTTGTTTTTGGTAGCAAAGGCCCCAAAAGTTCTCATGATCGGAGATCATAGGCAGCTACCAGCTATCGTCGTTCAATCCGAGAAAAGCAGTCAGATCAGAAGTAAGGAATTACAGGACATTGGTTTTGAAAATTTGAGGTACTCTTTGTTTGAAAGATTGTACAAGAAAGTAACGCTCGAAAATTGGCATTGGGCATTTGATAAACTAAGTTTTCAAGGGAGGATGCACCAGGATATTCAAAACTTCCCAGCGAAGATATTTTACGGAGATAATTTGAATCCACTTCCGAATAATTCGATCCAAACGGTTGGAATGAATTGGAAAAATCCTGAACCCGAAAACTTACTCATGGGTACACTTTCTAAAAAGCGCATGATTTATATAAATACGCCTATAAATGCAGACGTGCAAAGTCTCAAAACGAATGAGGCCGAAGCGAAATTGTGCAATGATGTGGTGGACTATTTGAGAAAATTGTACTTGCATAATGAGGTTCCATTTCAAAGCAAAAAAATTGGAATCATCACCCCGTATAAAGCCCAGATTGCTGCCATCATGAGCGAATTGGATCGTGAATATTTAGATATCACCGTAGATACTGTAGAGCGGTATCAAGGCAGTTCTCGAGATATTATCATTATATCATTGTGCCTTAATAGTGCTGCACAATTGCGGACTTTGGTTTCTAACAATAGTGAAGGAATCGACAGAAAGCTAAACGTTGCCATAACCCGTGCAAGACATCATTTGATCATATTGGGCAATAAAGAATTGATGCAAGTGAATCCAACCTACAAATTACTGATAGATGAGTGTACGGAAGTGAGCTTAGGTTAATTTTTTATTTTTCCCGTTTTATTTTCTCTGGTTCTTGTCTGCAGTCAAAAACGTCAACAATTTTCACTGTTTTATTTTTGTCGTCAATCGAGTAAATAATTTTCCAATTATCTTCAATCAAATAGTGATATTCAATTTCTCGATTTTCTAGCAGAAATTCTTTTTGTCCAAGTCTAGGGTTTTTAGTTAAAATTTTCGAAACAAAAATTATTTTAGTTACAATTTTTAAAGCTACATCGTAACTTTTGGATTTTTGCTCATAGAACGCAAAAATATCATCGATTTGCTCTTCAGAAAATTTTGACCAAATTACTTTGTAGTTCAAAATTTAGTATTTTGAAATTAATTCCGAGGTAGTTTTGTATCTTCCATTCTCAAAATCATCTTCAGATTTCGCAATTCTTTCATTGAATTCTTCAATAGAGAAAGGTTTAAATTCTTTATCAGAAATTGTTTTTCTTGCTTTTTTCAAAAGTGTTTCAAATTGAGAAATCACTTCCTCGCTTTGAAGTTTTAGGAAAGCCTGAACAAATTCTATTTTTCTCGTTTGAATATCCATAGTTAAATTTTAATTATTCAAAAGTATAAATTATTTTTCAAATACTCATTTTTTAGGTTAACTGTTCTGTTAAAATTTCCTATAACATCTTAATCAATTCAAGCTCCAGCTTATCAAAGTTTTCCTCGTTTTTATCTACTACGTGAGGCTTGATTTTCTGACATAGCTCTACTGTTTCAAAAAGCATTTTAAACACAAGTGATGTTTGGTCATTGGCAATTTCTTCAAAGGTGGCTACAACCTGAAAATGTGGTTGAGAATACCGCTTCCATGCAATCAGGTTTGGCTCTGAAATCTTAATAAATTCACAATCATTGGCATAGTTTCCTTTTTCTGGACCATGCATAATAAAACGCCACCTTCCTCCTTCTCGAAAATCAAACTCCTCAAAAGTATTGGTAAAGCCTGCGGGGCCCCACCAGTTTTTCAAATGTTCGGGTTCAGACCAAGCGCGAAAAACGATTGAAATAGGTGCATTAAAAATTCTTGTACTAACTATTTCGCTTTCTGGTGTGGTTTTTAGAATTTTCGTATTCATATGGTATTAAGTACTTTGTGTTTTGCTTTTAATGTTTTCGAAAATTGAATATAATATAGTTGTAATTATAATAGTACACCTAGTAAAATTTATTTTTTAATGTGTGGTTTTGCGGTGCACTAAATCTTATGTTCATGGCAGCATATGTTTTAATATTTGTAAAAAAATTTGTCTGTTTTTGATAAAAAAGCATTGTCAATGGTAATGAGTGTGTACTGCGTCAGCGACCGGAATGGTCTCGTCTAGGATTCTTTAGGAGACGTGACGAGAGTCTCGGCGAAAAATGAGTCGAGACGGAACCCATGGAGGCCGCGACCCGATCTCGCCTTCTGGGCGTGGAGGGGGACGCCCATATAAAAATAGTCCTAAGCGGTAATCGAAGTAAACTGAAAAGTATCTCCATCGAATAGGCCCTTGTCGCTGAGTTTGAGGTGCGGGATAACCAAAAGAGCCATGAATGAAAGGCTCATGAAGGGTGACTTCAGGGTGGATCCGTGTGATTTGGCCAATTGGTCAATGTGGCTATATCGTTCGGCAATTTTGTATCCGTCGTCGGCACTCATCAGTCCACCTACGGGTAGTGGTAAAATTTCTTGGTGTGTATGGCTGGAAAGGCTGATTCCTCCACGTGCTTCTATGATGAGATTGATCGCCTTCGCCATGGAGTCATCGTCTGTTCCTACGGCTATGATATTGTGGCTGTCGTGCGCTACACTTGAAGCAATGGCCCCGTGTTTTAAGCCAAAATTCTTGATGAATGCTATCGCTACGGGAGCATCTGAGTAACGGTTGACGCAGACCATCTTTAGAACATCATTTTCTGTATCAGAAACATAATTTCCATCTTCGATCTTGGCATCCGCCACTAGACTGTTGGTGATCAGCTGCCCATCCAAGGCTTCTATGACTTTTATCTTAGAAGAGCTGGCAGGAGCTGCTAAGTCTTTTTGATGAATGGGTGAAATATTGAAATTATTTATGGGTTCTTCAGATACTTTTGGGATATTGGTTTTGCCGTTTTGGGCCACCAATGTACCATCTATATAAGTCTCCAGAATATGGAACTGTTTGGGATCGTCGATGACGATGAAATCAGCGGGATCTCCTACGCGCAATAAGCCAACTTTCATGGCATAGTGCTGGACTGGATTCAAGCAGGCCATTTGCAGAATATCGAAGAGTTCAATGCCTTTAGCAAGGGCGCGTTTGACGAGGGTATTGATATGCCCTTCGACGAGATTGTCGGGGTGTTTGTCGTCGGAGCAAAACATTATATTTGCACTGTATTGTTTTGCTAATGGAATTAAAGCCTCAAAATTTTTGGCGGCACTGCCTTCACGAATAAGAATTTTCATGCCTAGTTGAAGTTTAGAAAGAGCCTCCTCTTCAGTGAAGCACTCGTGATCCGTGCTAATACCGGCGCTGATATATTTTTCAGCAAGGTCTCCCATGAGCCCAGGAGCGTGGCCGTCTGTGGGCTTGCCAAAATCGCGTGCAATTTGGATTTTTTCCATCACCAGAGGGTCTCTAGCCAAAACGCCAGGAAAATTCATCATCTCGGCGAGGTAAGCTAAATCGTATTTTTCAAAAAGATATTTAACATCTTCGGCATTGATCTCGGCTCCAGCGGTTTCAAAAATGGTAGCAGGAACGCAACTAGGTACTCCGAAATAAATTTTTAGAGGAACTTTTTGGGCATTTTGTATCATAAACTCAACACCTTGGACTCCTAGCACGTTGGCTATCTCGTGCGGATCTGAAATGGTGCCCACAGTTCCATGCACTACTGCCAATCGGGCAAATTCACTCGGTATAAGCATGGAACTCTCAATATGAACGTGCGCATCTACAAATCCAGGGAGGATGAATTGATCAGAATCATTCTCGCATTCTGTTATGGAAGCAATGATACCATCGATGATCGAAATACAACCCTTAAAAATCCTGCGGTTGTGGATGTCGATGATATTGCCACATATTTCTTTTTTCATGTGATGTCCTAAAAATATAAAAATGAGGGTGTAGTAAAATAAAATTTATGCTAGTGCATCTATTAATCTCGCCGTAATCCTCAAAAAATCCATTTCGGAAATGATACCAATCAGCTCACCGCCTTTGACGACAGGGAGACAACCTAGCCTTTTAGTACGCATGAGGTTGAGAGCTTCCTGAATGGTCGCATCAGGGTCTATGGTGATTGGCGTTTTTATCATTATCTCCTCGACGGTAGTTCTTTTTTTCTTATTCAAATGTGCTTTGGTAAAATGTCGAAGCAATAATCTAGCAGAAATCAGTCCAATAAGGTGACCTTTTTTGTCCTCGACGGGCATATAACGAATCATTCGCCAATCCATGATTTCCGCTACGAGTTCGATGATATCATCTTTTTGAACAGTGAAAAGATCAGTTTGCATAAATTCTTGAACCTTCAGATTGGAAGGAGAATAATTTTCAAGGTCTTTAACATTTGGCATTTCCCAAGTATGTACTGGCATGTGCTTGTCCTGATTTTTTATGATAGAAGAAGTTAAAATGGTCAGAGCTTCGTCGTTGCTTACTTTTTTCTTTAGGTCGGTATAGGCCCGCAACATCCATCTGGCGCCATTCATATGCGATTTTGTACGCTCTTCGATGACTCCAAGATATTTATCTATTTCGTTGGAATTTACTTTTTGTTTTTTTAGTCCTTCCTTGGCCAAAGGCAGAAGCTCATGTAAAATCAGATCGCTTGCATTGATTTTTTTGTCTTTAAACCAAGTAAATTTACTATCCATACCCGTCATGGCAGCTTTACCAAAATTATCTCGAGCGTCTTCAAAACTCATATGATCTCGGATATCTTTTATTTGGTCACCAAGCCCTATCATAGCTCCTAACCAAAAGGCGGAGTTGGCAACTTCGTCCAAAACTGTTGGGCCAGAAGGCATCACTCGGTTTTCTATCCTTAGGTGAGGTTTCCCATTGGGGGAAATGCCATAGCAAGGTCTATTCCATCGATACACTGTAGAATTGTGCATGAGTAGCGACTTTAGCTTTGGTATTTCACCCTTGACTATTTTCTTAATGCTATCTTCTTCAACTTTGCCACCTAGTAAGACACGGAATCTAGCGATGTCTTCCCGATAGATTTCTAAGATGGACTCCTGGAGCCACTGGTTTCCAAAATCGACCCGAGGGCTTGTTTCTCTCAAGTGATCATGGCTCGTACGTGTGTCGATAGACTGTTGGAATAGAGCTATGCGTGACTCATGCCAAAGCCTCCTTCCAAATACAATGGGCGAGTTGGCGGCAATAGCCATCGTAGGGGCGGCCAAACTTTGCGCAATATTGTACATCTTGACAAAATCGAATTGGGACACTTGTAAGTGCACCTGAAAAGATGTGTTACAAGCCTCTAAAAGAGGGGAATCGTGCTTTAAATGGATTTCATCGATACCGCTCAATCGCAGTTCATATGAGCTACCTTTCATCTCGGCATCGATGGCGGCCATCAGTGCTCGATATCGTGGCTTATCAGTCAGATTTTTTAAATCTAAATCAAATTTTCGAAGCGTGGGACAAATTCCAGTTAAGATTAAACGGGCATCGAAATCGACCAGCACGTCTTCGATCATTTTAAGGAGACGAAGATTCTCGTTCTCAAGTTCAGAAAAGCAATTACCCTCAAAGACCAGTGGCGAAAGGTTGGTCTCTAAGTTGAACTTAGCCAACTCAGTCACGACTTGCGGATGGTTGTTGAGTCTTTCGAGAACATCAAGGTTGATAAGGGCTGGTTTGAAAGTTTTTTTATCTACAATTACCAGTTCTTGTTCGGCACCAATCCGCGTGATATCATTCTCAAACCACTCATTTTTGAGCATGTAATCGAATGCCTGAATATCATCTAAAAGTGCTTTAACGAATTGTTGTCTCTCTACATCATCTTTCAATAAAACGGCTTTGGCCTCTCCCATATGTCAATTTGAATAAAATGAAATAATATCTTTCTTGTATCAATATGCTAATATACAAGGTATTTTATTTGATATGATTTTATTTTTCAAAAAGGGAAATAATAATTTTAAAAAAAGTAAAAGGCCTAGCCAATTGATTGCTAATATGCTCCTTTTGCAGCAATTTTAAGTGATTGGTTTTTGGTTAAAGATTCAATCTAAATCAATTTTATAAGGTAGTAGTATAGTTCTTTAACTTTGATGGACCTAAAACTTTATTTTTTCTGTAATATAAAAGATTTAAACAGGGTATTTTCACCTACAATGATCATTGAATACAAGCCAGAAGGCAATGCTGATAAATCTAATTTCTGTGGTGGATTGAATAAACTTAAAATAACTCGCCCCTGAAAATCAAGAATAGTCAGTTCTTCGATAGAAAATTTTGCCTCAATATTTAAATATCTTTCGATTGGATTTGGGTAAACTTTTAAGTCCAATTCCTTAAGGTTGCTTATATTCAATATTTTGGTGTATGTGAATTTTCCATCAGCATCAATCTGTTTTAATCTATAGTAGGATTGTCCTACTAGGGGTTGTTCATCACAATATTCATAATTTGAAAAATTGGCATTTTTACTTTTAATAAATCCAATTTTCTCAAACGATGTCCCGTCGGAGCCGCGTTCGATCTCAAATCCACGACTATTCGTTTCCAACTCGGATTTCCAAGTCAATTGAACCGTTTTTTGAGGAGTTAAAATTGCTTTAAATTCTGAAAGTTTAATTGGTAAAAAAATTGCCTCAGGTTCAAAAATCCATATGTCAAGGACTCCATTGTTTCCTGTAAGGTCGCCATCGGTGGATTTTGAACTGCCAATAATTCTATTACCTAAAAGGTTAAATTCAATGTCGAATGCTTTGTCTTCACCAGAACCACCATAGGTATTTTGTGACAGAATTGCCCCAGTGGATTTATTGAGAGTGGCTACCCATACATCATAGTCGCCTTTATAATCTGTTATATCACCACCAGAACCGTTTATCCAACCCGAGACGATAGGATTGTTGGCTGCATCTACCGCGACACAGGTTAACACATCGAAGGTGCCTAGACTTCCCACGCAATTAGTCCATTGCAAAGTTCCACTTGCATTCACACATACTACGAAGCCGTCACTTTCCCATACTCCACCATATTTATCGGTACAGTTTACATCAGTACTATTGGCATTCCCTACTGCGAATATAGTCCCATCACTCGCCACCGCCAAACCATGTCCTGCATCAAATGCATTCGTACCACCATACATTCGACTCCATACCAAAGCTGTTCCGCTAGAATTTATCTTGGTGACGATCATATCTGTCATGCCCAACGGAATAGGAGAGGGCATAACGGGTATGTCAGGAGATGCTCCTCTGCCGACTAAGACATAAGTATCATCGACAGCAGAATAAGCAACTGCAAACATTTCATCACCCCACGATCCTCCGAATAGGAGTTCAAACATTTTAGCGGCGGAGGTTGTATTTATCTTAAAAAACCAAGGACCAGCTAATCCTCCCGGGCTATTGATTCCAACTCCGTCATGTCCAACATTTGTATTTGCTACCATAGCCAGATTGCCATCTGGAGCAATAGCGACTGAAGCATAATTGGCTACGGATTCATCACCCAACGCTGTCCCATAACAGGCAGCCCAGACTATTGTTCCTGTCGGAGTTATTCTGAAAATGCATATATCCTTTCCACCTGGTTTGCTAGCAGGTAAATCTCCATCGGAAGCATTAGAATTAGAGTGCCCAACTACGATAAAATCACCTGTTGGCAATTGTTGAATGGTTGACCCTTGTTCGTCATTACTGCCTCCAATACATCGTTTCCATTCGATTGTGTTTGCATTTGACATTTTTAATACAAAAATATCTGTTCCGCCATGATGCGCTTGCAATCCTCCAGAAATATCAAGATCGTTTGAACTAACTGTTGAGATAGAAATATAACCACCATCCGAAGTCCTAACTATGTGATTTCCATAATCATCAAGAGTACCGCCATAGTTATTTTGCCATGTTACTTGAGAAAAGCAAACCATCGAATATAAGTTTACTAATAGAAGGAGGAACAATTTTGATTTCATAATTTTGAATTTGACGTTATTAATATTGATTTTCTTGACTTAGTTATTTATTGTGGGATTTTATGTGATGCCTCGAGTTATTTTTATTAATAAATTGATATTAGCTGTATATATACTAGAAATCACCGATAGCAAACTGGATCCCCTTCTTCCCTTTTAAATCCTTATATTGCGATAATATCCAAATTCGGTTTTTCATTTGAATAATACACTTTATAATTTAGATATATGTGCTATAAAATACAAACATCATTTATCCTAAATGGCTATTCAAATTTAAATTGAATCATGCTGAACGTAACCGAAAATTGAGTAAACGGTCGAGTAATTGAGAAAACGGTTTTAATCTGCATGGATTAGAATAAAACTAGGAGAAAAAAATATTTAAATCAAATAAAATGAAAGCGGTAATTATTGATGATGAGCGTTTTGCCATTTCACTGCTAAGTAAAATGATAGTTGATAATTTTCCTGAAATTTCTGAATTAAAGACAACCAATCATCCCCTAGAAGGGATTGATTTGATAAATACATTTAAACCTGAAATACTGTTTATTGATATCGAGATGCCCCATATGAATGGTTTTGAGCTGCTAAGCCAATTAGAAAATGCTGAGTCGATTAATGTAATATTTACAACAGCATACAATCAATATGCCATCAAAGCGATTCGATTCAGCGCTCTGGATTATCTTTTAAAGCCGATCCAACTATCTGAATTGAAGGAAGCCATTTCTAGACATATCTTACAAAAAAATGAAAGAGTCAATCGCCTCGATCGCTATCACAACTTATTATACAATTTGAAGGGAGAAAACCAAAACAGGAAGCGAATAGCGATACACTCCTCAGATGGCAACTCCTTTGTAGAGATTTCTGAAATCATTTATCTTCAAGGAGACAATAACTATACTTATATTTTTACACAAAAGAAAAAATATGCATTGGCAAAAACGCTAAAGGAATTTGAAGAAATACTCAGTGAAGATGGATTTTTTAGATCCCATAAATCAATTATCGTAAACCTAAGTGAAATCAAGTCAATCGATGCCGACCAAATAATTTTGAAAAATGACCTTCGAGTTGCTGTGTCGAGACGAAGGAAGCAAGAGCTAGAACTAGCATTATTATATAGGTAGTTTAAAGTACGGTTTCGTCATTTCTAATTAGACAATAATACGACCATATTCTGCTCTCTTTTTTGGTTTTGTTTTCAGATCTAGTGATAAAAACAGACTCCATACTAGATTAATTTGAGGTATTTCTAGTTAAATTTTTTGTATTGTAAATGAGTAGTTCAATTCGAAAACCCATGGTTTTTACAAAAATCAGTAAAAGTATATTTGCTAGTGATTAGCAAATTTCAATTGGATTGGCTACAAATTTGGACGAAAAAGCGGAATTTTTTAGGTTATTTTTTCATAACAAAATATATTATCGAATAAAAGTTAGGTTTGACAATAAAGATATTATATAAAAAGCATTTTCGTAAAAAAATAAGGCAATAATCATAAAATTCAAACTATAAATATATTGTTAAAACCATGAAATGACAAATAAAAAACTATTTTGTGCTTAGAATTTGAATATTTATTTTATCAATATTAATAAAATAAATGGATAAGCCATTAAAAAATAGGCACTAAAGGTTTAGAATTTTTTATCATTTCAATTTTACCCAGAATGGTGTAAATGGTGCAAAAGCCAAATCAAATACATTTGCATTGATAAAACTAGATGACTCATTTGGATAACAATTTGTCCAAAGGTGTTATCATGGTTTATGCAAGAATTATTTTATTTTTTAACAATAACTTTATCTCATGACAAAAATGAACAATTATTTTTTGAAGTGCAGAAGTTTAATGTTTTTGATGTTTATAGGAATTTCGAGCCTTTTACATCAAGGGTTATTGGCGCAGACAATGAATTGCTCCAATACAACAATTAATTTGTTGCCTGGAGAGTGTACTACCAATTTCTCCCCAAACATTATCTCTACTGCTGTAGCTCCTGGATATACATTATCTGGAGGTACTACTAACACGATTGGTACAATGGCCAATGGTGTTGTAACGCAGACGGGTGGACCTACTATTGGTACGCCTCTTTCAGCTGGATCCTATACATTGACTTTTAGTGCCACAGATCCAGGGTTAGTGGTTCCAACTGTTACTTGTTCTATGACAGTAACTGTTGTCAACTATGAAAACCAACCAGGCAATGTTGTCAATCACAGCTTATTGTGCAATCAATTAGCCAATATTGCATTGGATGAGGATTGTAGAGCACCTGTAACACCAGGAATGGTATTGGTTGGCGGACCTTATGCTTGTTTTAATCGATACCAAGTAACGGTGATGAATACGAACGGTACGGTTGTACCTAGTGCAACGGTTACTTCAGCTCATTTAGGACAAACACTTCAGGTTAAAGTGACTGATCCTATCGTAGGAAATACCTGCTGGGGATTTATCAAAGTGGAAGACAAAATGCCACCTAGATTTACTTGCAGAGATTATACTATACCTTGCACAGATACGAGAGATGCTAATAGTTTTAGACCCGCAATTATAGATAATTGTGGAACTGTTGTTAATATTAGATATAGCGAAACGATTCTTTCTTCTGATCAATGTAGTGGTCAATATTGGAGAGTAATTAGAAGAATTTGGACAGCCGAAGATTCTTTTGGCAATACAGGTACTTGTACTCAGTATATCTATTATACAAGACTTTCAATCATTGGATTATCATGGCCTTCTCACTATGATGGAGTTTCTGTAGGAGCTTTACCAGTTTTAGAGTGTGGTGGTTCTTGGGATAGCAATGGAAACGGTTATCCAGATGTATCTGAAACGGGTACTCCAGGTGGAACGTCATGTAATATTCAAGCTACCCACAGAGATGAGGTGATTAAAGTATGTGGTGATGATGCTGGTACAACTGCTCTTGAAGGAACTTTCAAAGTTTTAAGATTTTGGACTGTTTTGGATTGGTGTACAGGCGAGATTGCTTCACATCTGCAGCTAATCAAAGTGGGTGACCATGGAACTCCAATTGTGACATGTCCAGTTTATCCAACTCGTCCATTGGCATTGGGAACAGGTGCGCCAGGTTCTTTGGTTGCTTCTCTTGGAAACAACGTTACATTGAGTACAGATTACAATTCTTGTACTGCATCTTATAACTTCCCACCAGCTACTGTTACTGATGGTTGCTCTAGTGTTATTAGAAGAGGTTGGTTAGTTGGTACAGATGTAGTTACTGGTCTTGAAGCATTTAGAATCAACACGAATGGTGGTATTGTTAGAAATATCCCAGTTGGAAATTACAGAGTATGTCATTTTATCGAAGATGAATGTGATAATATCGGTACTTGTTGTTTTAATATAGCTGTAAGGGATTATGTATCTCCAGTAGCTATCTGTAAAACATATTTGACTATTGGCTTAGGTGATAACGGAAGAGGAAGAATCCAAGCTACTGACTTTGACAACGGATCATATGACAATTGTGGTATCGTTACTTGGAGAGTTAGAAGAATGTCAGATCCTTGTCATAGCCCAGCTATTACAACTTTTAGAGATACTGTTGCTTTCTGCTGTACAGATGTTAACAAGAAAATTGCAGTTGTAATGAGAGTTACTGATGCTAACGGAAATTACAATGAATGTATGGACTCAGTATTGGTACAAGACAAATTGCCACCAATCATCACATGTCCACCAGACATCAACATCGACTGTAGATATCCATATGAACTAGGAAATCTAGGTATATTTGGAACCGTTGTTAACGGTGGAAATGGATCAAACTATGTATTTAGAGATAGTATTTTCATTGATGAGCGTTATGGTCATATTGGCAGACATTCAGAAGGTCAGCAAGATAGAAGACATTTCGTAGGTGTAAATGGAATTGCTTATGATAACTGTTCATTGAATTTGGCTTATTCAGAATCTCCAAGTATTTTCTGTAACAGAGGTTCTATCACAAGAAGATGGACAGCTTCTGATGCCGCTGGATCAAGATCATGCGTACAGTATATCAATATTTACAATACTTATGAATTTAACGGAGCTGATTTTAATGTATTGACCGCAAGTAGCGGACAACCACCTTACGATGTGCCGTTCTCTAATTATAACAATACTAGAGATTACAACTGGGATGATATGCACGATATCTACTGGCCAGCAGATTATACAACCAATCAGTGTGGAGCAGCTTTAGATACAGCCAATATTCCTTGGCCTTACAAAAAGCCTTGGTTTAGAGAAGATATTTGTTCTAATGTAGGAGTAGGATATGATGACTGGTACTTTGATTTTGAAGTAGGTTCAAGTCAAGGATGTAAGAAAGTTATCAGAAAGTGGAAAGTTATCGACTGGTGCCAAAAAGACCAAGCGGGCAACTTTGCAACATGGATGTACGATCAAGTATTGGTGGTAATGAATTCTTTAGCTCCAAACTTTACAAATTGCGCACCTGTTTCATGGTGTCATAATGGTCCTGGTTGTGGTCCTCACTTCCAATCATTGACAATCACTGCTACTGATGATTGTGATCCAGAAACTAAGTTGAGATACAGATATCAAGTAGATATTGACAACAATGGTACATTTGATTTCTTTGGTACAGGTTCTACTATTAATCCTGCATCTGGATGGCCATTAGGTACACACAGAGTTGTATGGGAAGTAGAAGATGGATGTGGAAACAAGGAAACTTGTACTCAAATAGTTACGATCAGAGATTGTAAGAAACCAAGTCCAGTATGTATCGAGTTGATTGCAGAATTGATGCCTACAACTTGTATGATCGAGCTTTGGGCGTCTGACTTTGTCGCTGCCAATAGCTCAAACGACAACTGCCCTGGTCCTTACAGATATACATTCGATGCAGCAGGAAATCAACCAAATAGAGTATTTACATTGGCTGACGTAGGTCGTGTACCAGTAAATATCTATATGTGGGATGCAGCAGGAAATTCTGATTTCTGTATTACTACAGCAACTATCCAAAACAATATGCCTTGTAATACTGGCGTAAGCAGATTATTATCAGGAACAGTTAAGACTGAATTGAATACCGATGTAAAAGATACAAAAGTATCTGTCATGGATGCCAACAACAATGAGGTAAGCTACAGGATGTCCACTTCTACAGGTGAGTATGATTTTGGTGTAATGACTGCATCTAATCAGACTGTTGTACCAACGAGAGATGATAACCACAGAAATGGTATCAGCACAGCGGATATCATTGCGATCCAAAAGCATATCTTGGGAAGCCAAGCATTGTCAACTGGATACAAGATGATCGCAGCAGACGTTAACAAGTCTAATAGTATCACAGCGGCGGACTTAGTTGAATTGAGAAAATTGGTTTTATTCAAGATCGATAAATTCTCTAACAATACATCATTCAGATTCGTAGATAAAAAATACAATTTGACAACTGGAAACGTATTTAGCACAAGCTTCCCTGAGAAAGCAACTTTGACAACTGCAGAAGTAAATAATGTGTTTGTTAATTTCGTAGCAGTGAAGGTTGGAGATGTTAATGATAACGCAGTAGTTAACTTGACTGGAACACCAGAAGAAAGAAGCGGAAAGACATTGTCATTCAATGTAGCAGAAGCTAATTACACAGCAGGTGAAACAGTAAAAGTAACAATGAACGCAGCATCATTCAACAATATCAACGGATATCAGTTTACAACAAACTTTGATAACCAAAGATTGGAATTCGTAGGATTCGAAGCAGGTAAATTGAATGTAAATGATGATAACTTCGGATTTACAATGTTGGAAAGCGGTAAGATCACAACAAGCTGGTCAAACCCAACAGCAGTAAGCGTAAATGATAACGAAGGATTATTCACATTGGTATTCAAGGCTAGAAGCAACGGTACAGTAAGTGAAAGCGTTTACGCGACATCTGAAGTAACCACTGCCCAAGCATACAACGCAGCAGGAGAAACCTTGAACGTAGGATTGAACTTCATCGGAAAAGATGGTGTAAAAGTACAAGGCTTTGCATTGTACCAAAACCAACCAAATCCATGGGGAACAGAAACATTGATTGGTTTCAACTTGCCAGAGTCTATGAAAGCAAAAGTTAGCATCTATGATGTTACAGGAAAAGTACTTAAAGTAGTAGAAAGAACTTTCAACAAAGGATACAACAGTGTAACTTTGAACAAAGGAGAACTTCCAGCTACTGGAGTTATGTACTATCAATTAGATGCAGCTGATTTCAGCGCAGCTAAGAAAATGATTATACTTGAATAATAGAATCTAGGTTCTAGAAATTCAAAGAAAGAGCAGAGCCTCGACGCAAGTCGGGGCTCTTTTTGTTTGTGGATTTAATGGAGCGCATAAGGCGGATGGAGGACGACGCAGTCGGTCTCGTCCAGAGGGCGAGACTGGACTCCGGAATACGCCGACCCCGAACCGTAGGGGAGGGGATATGCCCTAAAAATAATTGACTGGCTAGACAAAATCACAATTACGCAAAATATCAAATCTGTCCCACTTTTGGCAAATCCGTGTTGGCAATTGTGTTATTTTAATACTGTCAATTCCGTGATTTTAAGTTGATACTTTTCTCTTATTTTTTGCATTTCTTGTTTCAATAATTCTGGATGTTTCCAATACTTTTCGCTTAATTTTTCACGAATTTCTCTCATCATTTTTACAGCGTCAAAAGTTTTATTCTGTTCCATCGTTTGTTGTATTTAAAATTTCTCTTGGAGTCCTAATTTCTATCATTTTATATCCAAGTTTTAAATTAATAGAGTTGTAAAGCCTAATTCTGTTTATGTTTACAATATGCTTAAAATTCCAACTAGCTAAAACGTCAGCGTTATTAAGTGTTGCTAATGCAATATGTAGAGCATCATTATAACTTTTATTTGTTAAAGCTCCTTCGTATATATATGTTTCAGCTAGTTTTATTGCTTCATCATTCACTCCAATTGAAATGATTTGTTCTTTTGGAAGTTCGTCTATTTTATTCCGAATTTCATCTCTTGCAAATTCCAATTCTTGAATTGTTAAGTCTGATAGCATAATTCTTTTTGAACCTTCCTGATATTCAACAAAGAGTGCCAATGACCATTCTTTAAATTCAATATCAAAACAACCTCCAATAGTTGATGTATCTGCGTAAACTTTCATAGAACAAAGTTAATCAATTTTTATTCAATTAGTAATGGTGGAGTGTGCAGGAAACGAGCCTGCCCTTAACCTTCTGTCCAGGCAATCAAATTAAATTCAATGACTAAGTAATTAGGAGCACGAAACCATTCACTCCACGAAGGCTACTCCATAACTTAAACTTAAAAAAAAACAGCCTACTTTTTGTCTATTATACCTAATTTCAATTAGCTACGGTCTGCAAGAATTCTGTCTAACGTCAAAAGATGTTGTTGATAATCAATGGTTTATTTTTTTTTCGTTAGCAAAAAAGTTATTTTCTCTCGAAAAATGGGGAATTACTGCCAACGGCCATTTGGCGAGACGGTACTCCGCAATACACCGACCCCGAACCGCAGGGAATGGGAAATGCCCTAAAAATAATTGACTGGAAAGAATGTAGATTTAATTGTAATAATTCTAAATAAAGGGAATTTGGATTAACATTTTTTGCCGCAAATTTGTTACTTTTGTGTTAAATTGAATACAAAATGAATTGGTTTAGTAAGTTTTTAACCTCCTCTATCGGCCAAAAAGTGATAATGAGTATTACTGGTCTATTTCTCATCCTTTTTTTAGTAATTCATTTGATTGGAAACCTTCAGTTGCTGAAAAATGACGGCGGAGAGTCTTTCAATATATATGCTGCTTTTATGGCGCATAATCCGCTTATCAAGGTTGTTTCGATTACTTTGTATGCATCCATATTGCTGCACGCCATCCAAGGAATATTGATTACGCTAAAAAATAAAGGCGCAAGAAAGCAAAAATATCTGGTGTCTAACACTCAGACTACGAGTTTTGCGAGCAGACAAATGGCACTGTTGGGGACTTTAATTTTTGTATTCATTTGTATCCATATGGGTGATTTTTGGTACAAGATGAAATTCACGGATGAATTGCCTTTGCAGAAATACGCTACCCACACGGAGTATGTAAAAGACTTGTATTCAAGGGTGTATATCGCATTCCAACAGCTTTGGATAGTGGTGGTATATGTCATATCGATGGTAGTTCTCACCTTCCATTTGTTACACGGATTTCAATCTGCATTCCAAACTTTGGGTTTGAATCATCGGAAATATACGCCAGTGATCAAAGCGATCGGTACTGTTTTTGCCATATTGGTGCCATTGGCGTTTGCATTGATACCTGTGTTAATGTATTTTAATTAAGACTAAATTTTCATTTTATACCAAAATAAAAATAAAGAAATGCTAGATTCTAAAATTCCAGAAGGCGAGTTATCACAAAAGTGGACCAAGTATAAATCTTCAGTACCATTGGTCAATCCTGCGAATAAGAGAAATTTGGAGGTAATAGTTGTTGGATCTGGATTGGCTGGTTCTGCGGCAGCAGCTTCTTTGGCAGAGATGGGATACAAAGTGAAGGTTTTTTGCTTTCAAGATTCTCCGCGAAGAGCGCACTCTATCGCAGCTCAAGGGGGAATAAATGCCGCTAAGAACTATCAAAACGATGGGGATAGCGTGTATCGATTGTTTTATGACACCATCAAAGGTGGCGATTATAGGGCTAGGGAGGCCAATGTGCATCGACTGTCAGAGGTGAGTGGAAATATCATTGACCAATGCGTAGCCCAAGGCGTTCCCTTTGCAAGGGAGTATGGAGGGTTACTGAGCAATAGGTCTTTTGGTGGAACCCAAGTTCAGAGGACGTTTTATGCCGCAGGGCAAACGGGCCAACAACTATTGCTTGGGGCATATAGCGCTCTATCTAGGCAGATTGGTATGGGGGCAGTAAAAATGTACTCTCGACACGAAATGCTAGATGTAGTGGTCGTGGATGGCAAAGCCAAAGGAATCATAGCCAGAGACCTTGTAACTGGAAAATTAGAAAGGCATTCAGGTCATGCCGTATTGTTGTGTTCAGGGGGATATGGCAACGTATTCTACCTCAGTACCAATGCGATGGGATCTAATGTGACAGCTGCATGGAAAGCGCATAAGCGAGGCGCATTGTTCGCAAATCCGTGCTTTACGCAGATCCACCCGACTTGCATACCCGTATCGGGAGACCATCAATCAAAACTGACATTGATGTCAGAATCTTTGAGAAATGACGGAAGAATATGGGTTCCTAAACTTAAGAATGACAATCGAAAAGCCAATGAAATACCAGAGGAAGAGCGGGATTATTACCTCGAAAGGAGATATCCAGCTTTTGGGAATTTGGTGCCACGTGATGTAGCATCTCGAGCAGCTAAAGAGAGGTGTGATGCGGGATATGGCGTAGGAACATCTAAAATGGCGGTTTATCTAGACTTTTCATTCAATATGGATCGGTATGGAAGAATCGAGGCAAATAAGCATGGATTGAACAATCCATCGCCAGAAGAAATAAGAAAAATGGGTAAAGAAGTTATTGCCGAGAAATACGGCAATTTGTTCGATATGTACAAGCAAATAACTGGGGAAAACCCCTATGAAGTACCTATGAGGATATATCCAGCAGTGCACTATACGATGGGAGGACTTTGGGTCGATTATAACCTCATGACGAATGTACCAGGCTTGTATGCCTTGGGTGAAGCTAATTTTTCAGACCACGGTGCCAATAGACTTGGAGCTTCAGCGCTCATGCAAGGCTTGGCGGATGGATATTTTATCATCCCTTATACCATCGGTGCTTATCTGTCCAATGAAATTAGATCAGCAGCGATTCCGACGGATCATGCCGAGTTCGTAGCTTGTGAGGATCATGTCAGAAACCAATTGGAAAGGCTGAAAAATGTAAATGGTACCAAGTCTGTAGATCATTTTCACAAAAGTCTCGGTAAGATTATGTGGGACAAATGTGGAATGGGGAGAAAAGGAGAACGCTGAAGAGAAGCCATCCAAGAGATTAGAAAATTGCGTGAAGAGTTTTGGGCAGATGTTAGAATACCAGGGCCATTGAATGGACTTAATCCGGAATTGGAAAAAGCAGGAAGGGTTGCAGATTTTATGGAATTGGGTGAGCTCATGTGTATCGATGCATTGCACCGCAATGAAAGCTGTGGCGGGCATTTTAGGGAAGAATATCAGACAGAAGAAGGTGAGGCGATGAGAAATGATGAGGACTATAAATACGTCGCAGCGTGGCAGTTTAATAATCTAAACGAGCCAATCCTTCACAAGGAGCCTTTGATTTATGAAAATATAAAAGTAGCACAGCGGTCTTATAAATAAGCGATAGGTGGATGTAGGGCTTGGTCTTGCCATTGTTTAGAATAAATAAATGAGAATAGGCAAGACGAAATGAAATGAACCCCGAAATACACCGACCATCCATCGCATAGCGATGATGGGATCGCCCAATTAAATAATCGATTTTTTAAAATAAGTCTATATGAAATTGACATTAAAAATATGGAGACAGGAGAACAGTAATGCTTCTGGAAAATTTCAAACGTATCAAGTTTCAGATGTGTCGCCCGATATGTCTTTTCTCGAGATGATCGATGTATTGAATGAAAAACTGATCGTAAAGAATGAAGACCCAATCGCGTTTGACCACGACTGTAGGGAAGGAATCTGTGGAATGTGTAGCATGGTAATCAATGGAAGACCTCACGGCCCACTTAAGGGGGTTACAACTTGTCAATTGCACATGAGATCGTTTAAAGAAGGGGATACCATCGTGATAGAGCCTTGGAGGGCGAATTCATTTCCTGTCTTAAAAGACTTAATAGTGGATAGGACGGCCTTTGATCGCGTGATTGCGAGTGGAGGTTATATCTCTGTAAATACGGGAAATGCCCAAGATGCCAACAATATTCCCATTAGCAAGATAGATGCTGATGAAGCATTTGGTTCGGCATCGTGCATCGGATGTGGAGCTTGTGTAGCGGCATGTCCTAATGGATCGGCTATGTTGTTTGTGTCTGCCAAAGTAAATCAGTTGAGTAAATTGCCTCAAGGACAACCAGAAAGGAATGTGCGTGTACTGGATATGGTAGCACAGATGGACAAGGAGGGATTTGGCTTTTGTTCTAATACGGGGGCATGTGAGGCTGATTGTCCGAAGGAAATATCATTAACCAATATTGCAGCCTTAAATAGAGATTATCTCAAGGCAAGTTTAATGGATCAATAATGTTCTCATGGCTTAAAAAGAGAATTAAGTTTCAGATAAAAAATTTATTTTTCAAGCCGAATTATAAAACATTTGGGTATGAAAGATGGAGTCCTCAGGTAAAGATGGGGATCCGACAACTTTGGCATTATCATCAAGACAATGCCAATAATGGAAAGGTTTTAGATCTTGAAAATGCTGGATTTAGGGTGTTTTCAGAGGGGGATGAAGATGGCAAACTGCTTGCAATATTTGCGTATGCAGGTATATTTAATAAAACATTCGTAGATATTGGGGGGGCAGATGGAGTGAACAGCAATTGTGCAAATTTTGCCATAAATCTCGGTTGGCATGGTTTATTTATTGATGGGAACGACGAAAATATAAGATTTGGCCGCAAGTATTACGCCCGGCATCCTGACACTCGAGTATTTCCTCCAAAATTTTGTCAAGCATTTATAAGCCGAGAGAATATCAATATGATTTTGGAAAGCGAATGGATGAATGGGGAAGTTGATTTGCTATCTCTCGATATCGATGGCAACGACTATTGGATCTGGGATGCATTAGAAATCGTCTCTCCGCGTGTTGTCATCATAGAGACACATATTGAATTCGGCTATAACAATATCGTAGTGCCTTACGATGCAAATTTTATTCCTCCGGGTAAGCATCCAGATTACCATGGTGCGTCTCCAGTAGCTATGGTGGATCTTGCAAAGAAAAAAGGTTATCGGCTGGTAGGGAGCAATCTCTATGGGTACAATACGATATATCTCAGAAATGATTTGGCAGTGGGGTTGGTCCCAGAAATATCTGTAGAAAAGGTATTGAGCCATCCTAGAAATATAGAAAGATACAAATGTTTTGAACCGATCAAAGATTGGGATTATGTGAAAGGTGAGGAGTATAAATAAAAAAGGAGTTTGAAATTCAAACTCCTTTTTTCTGTGTGGCGGAGGCAGGACTCGAACCTACGACCTTCGGGTTATGAGCCCGACGAGCTACCAACTGCTCCACTCCGCGGTATTGTGGTGCAAAGGTAAGGTAAAATTTGCTAATTTTACTATTTATTTTTACTTTTTCACGAATTTAATCAAAGGTGAAGAAGTTTTTTCCTTTTCTGACCATCGAATAAAATACAATCCTGGCAAGAGCGAAGTGCAATCGATGGGCTGTTGGGCACATTGAATTCTGTCTTTTGAAATCAATCTTCCTGTAGCATCGTATATTGAATAATCTATCGCATCGTGTGTGGATTTGTCCAGAGATTTCAACCAAATTTGACTTTGTACAGGATTGGGATATACTTGGAAAACTTGATCTGAATCTTTAGACTGATCTAAGGTACTTGTCGAAATTACTCGTTTTAAAGAATCATAACCAATGACTTCGATGTCATCGATATAAAATCCATCTTTGGGTTCAATGGCGGCTTGATTTGATTCCATCACAACTTTGATATATAAGTCTCCGCCGATATGTTCATTCAAATTGTATGATTCCATAACCCAATCTTTTTGAAGGTCGTCGTATATCGGTTCGCAATTAGCTTGCCACAAAGATCCTAATTTAGTTCTTGTTGTGGTGATCGGTGTAAAAACCAACCCATCGTGTGAAACCAATACTTGGGCATAGTCAAAACCTCTCGCAAGATCCCATTTGGCCCAAAACCTTAATTCTGCCATCTCAACCAATGACACTGGTGTTGGAAGCTTGTAGGTCATCGATTTGGATGTTCCTATGGCATAGGATGCATTGGGAGAATCTGTGATGCAATTGGGTGCACTATGATAAGTCTCTGCCGTCAGTGACCAGGCTTTGTCAGGATTCATAATCCAAGAATTGAGAGCAGCTGAACTGATATTATCTTCAAACTTAGTATCACCAAGAACAAACTGAACGATTGTATCTTCATAAATAATGCCGTGGGAAATTCCAATTATTTTACATCTAAAAACTTCACCTGAGATCGTTGAATTGGACAAGGTTACATCGAAGCTTGTAGATTTTTGGGAATTGGGTAAAACGACAATATTTTGTGTTGAGGAAATTGAGCTAATATTGGAAGAAATTGGCATCAACTGGAGTTCTACAGACTGCTCAATTGATCCAAAATTGTTAATTTCTATATTAATCGATTGATTTCTGCCAGAAAAAACAAATCCTGGGCGTGCCTTGAGATCTATCGTACTATGCGCTAATTTGGCAAGTTTTAAATTTGTTTCGAGCATAGAATGGCAATTTGGAATTATGTTTGAAGTAGGTGGCCAGAAGCCTTCTTCGCCACAACCCACCTCAGGTGTGAAGCTATACACTCTATCTTTATCCAAGACTTCCGCAAAAAGCCAATCATCAGAGGATCCATTGGTACTGTATCCTACCGTCTCGAGATCGCTGCCATAATTATAATGATTCTCTTTACTTAAATAAGATGCAAATCGATTTAGCAATAAGGAGTCTGGGATGATTTCTGAAAAATTACTAGGATGTACCATCAAATTTCCATATGAATGATAGTTCAAGCAATGCTCAAATTTGTTCGTCTCCGAAAGCCATTTGATGGCTTGTGTTTCTGGTTCTGAAAAAGGTCTTGGACCTCGATAGACTTCGCTATTGGCCATATTGCTGCTCCCCACATTGTCTCTACCCCATCCATAGCCATAATTTCTATTTAAGTCAACGCCTCTAGAACTATTACCATTTACGCTGCGATTTTTTCGCCACAAACCACCTCCGTTTGGATTGGTACTGCAATTGTACTGATATCCATCAGGATTGACACAGGGTACAAAGAACATTGCTGTTTGATTGACTAATTGTTTTATTTCGTCTGAGGAATCGTAATTCTCCAATAAATACCACATAAAATAGATCATCTGGCTTAGGCTCATAGGCTCTCGGGCGTGATGCAGGGCGGTATAAAGTACCTTTTTTTCATTTTCTTCCAAATACGGATTATCCGAAATGACTACATATTCGATCGGTCGATTTTCAAAGGTCAAAAAACTTCCGATGGGTCTTTTGAAAGAAATGAGAGATGGGTACAACTGCTGCATTCTACTAAGTTCTTGACCTATTTCTTCGTATGTAAAATATCCTCGCATAGATCCCAGCTGAAATCGAGAAGGAACTTTTCTGTCGCCAGCGATTTCCGAAATGCATTGACAATCGGCATTCCTCGCTTCAAGGTCATTACTTAAAGCATTTGCATAATCTAAATATAAAATTTTATGAAGAACAGAAATGTTGTCCAACTCTTGTAGCTGTGTATGTGGGACTATCAGTTTGATTTTATTGTTTTTTGGGTGGCAGTGATCTAAATCTAGGCCCGCCTTCATTAAGGTTAAAATATCCTTTTTTGCATCTTGAAGAGTGAATTCAACTTGAGCAAATTTTTCAGTTTGAGCAAAGATATTGTTAGAAAAAACAGCTGTGATAAATATAATAAAGGTAAAAATGAAATGCCTACTCGAGAAAAATAAATTCATCCAAATTTGTTTAATAATTTAATAAATTGAGCGTAGGCTCTCAAAACAATCAGTCGGCTGGTTGGTAACGCTGAGCATTCGATCGAAAAATCAAACGAAGTGCAAAGATATCAATCCAAACCAATTCTACAAAGAAACAATCATTCTAAAATTTTAAAAAGGTCCCGATCTTCTAAAAAGGGTGTCTTTTGCCTTGTGGATTTAATCAGTTCCATATCTAACTCAATGGCAATTGAAGACTCAACTTCACCCAAAAAGACATTGGTTTCTCCGTTGGGAAAAAGACATTGTGTATGACCGTTGAACTGCCATGCATTGCCATCCAATCCTACTCTATTGACAGCTATAACATATGAAACATTTTCTATTGCCCGAGCTTTCAATAGGTTATCCCAGTGATTGATGCGTACACTCGGCCAGTTGGCTACAATCATCATTATATCGTATTCTGAATCATTGCGAGACCAAATGGGAAATCTAAGATCGTAACAAATCAAAGGCAAAATTCGCCAGCCTTTATATTCGATAACCACCCTCTTTTTACCATTTTCGAAGCTTTTATCTTCATTGGCCAGTGAAAATAAATGCCTCTTGTCATAGTATTGGTAGTCATTGGGCGTAACAAAATACAGGCGATTGTAATATTTTGAATCATCAATTATACTGACAGAGCCAGTTATTGCGAGGTTGTATTTGGTTGCTATTTGTGACATCCATTGATAAGTAGGACCTAGGTGTTCCTCAGCACATTCTGAAGGATTCATATTAAATCCAGTTTGGAACATTTCGGGCAAGACTATGATGTCTATGTCTGTATTTTTGATCTCTTTGGACAGAATTTGTTCTATTTTAGTTAAATTGGCATGGATGTCGTTCCATTTAGTGTCCAATTGAACCAACAGTGCTTGCAGTTTATCTTTTGTCTTTTTATTTTCCATGATGGTAAATATTAAGCAAAATGGCTATCAAAATCTCTTAATAACACTGGCAATAATGGCGCAGGCTTCAAGCATTTGATCGGAATCGATGATAAGAGGAGGAGCAAATCTTATGATATTGCCGTGTGTTGGCTTAGCCAGTAATCCTTCTTGTGCCATGGCCAGGCAAATATTCCAAGCTGTGTCGCTGTCTTTGTCCGCATTGATTTCTACTGCATTGAGCAATCCCATTCCTCTAATTTCTTTAACGATCTTCAAATGACCAATGGTTGCAGTTAGATTTTCTCTGAACAATCTTCCCATATTTTTGGCATTAGCGATGAGGTTTTCGTCCTGTATTATCTGCAATGCCTCGATGGCTAGCGCGCAGCCAAGGGGATTTCCGCCGTAGGTAGAGCCGTGAGTACCTGGAGTGATGACGCGCATGATTTCATCGTCACATAGTACGGCAGAGACGGGATACATACCTCCTGACAAGGCTTTACCCAATATGATCATATCTGGTCTTATATCGAAGTGGTCACAGCATAGATTAGCCCCGGTTCGCCCAACTCCCGTTTGGATTTCATCGGCGATGAACAATACATTGTTTTTCTTACAAATGGCAAAAGCGATCGACAAATAATCTGGATCAGGAAGAACAACGCCAGCTTCTCCTTGGATTGGCTCAACGATGAATGCAGCAATATGGGGATCCGATTCGACTCTCTCCTTCAAGGCTTTTAGGTTGTTGTATGGAACGGTTTCTATACCACTAAGGAAAGGACCAAAGCCAGATTTAGAACTTGGGTCGGTGGAGGCGGCGATAGCTGTAGGCGTTCTACCATGAAAATTGCCAGTAGCAAAGAGGATTACAGCTTTATCTTGGGGTATTTTTTTGACCTCGTATGCCCATTTTCGGGCAATTTTTACAGCGGTTTCTACGCCTTCAGCACCTGTATTCATCGGTAAGACTTTGTCATAATCGAATAAGGCGGTGATATACTTTTCGTAAGGACCTAGTTGATCGTTATAAAAAGCACGGCTGGTTAGCGCTAATTTCGAAGCCTGATTGTGCATAACATCGACCAATCTTGGGTGGCAATGACCTTGGTTTACGGCTGAATATGCCGACAAAAAATCATAATATCGCTTGTCGTTAACATCCCAGAGATAAACACCCTGTCCTTTCGAAAGAACTACGGGCAGTGGGTGATAATTGTGAGCACCGTGTTTTTCTTCGGTATCTATAAAACTTTGCGCTATTCCTTCCCTTTCAAATACTTGAGACATGACTATTTATGATTTTTAAAAGAATAAAGGTAGTAAAAAGTCACCAAATGCTGGCCAGATGCTTTGATTTTCTAATTTAATGGTAGATCTCAAAGTAAATCTAAGGTTGGATTAGGTAGGAAGCTCTAAAACAAATGAAAAGGTGGGTGATGAGTAAAATTTGCAACAAAAGATATGAAAAACCAAGTAGGCATAAACATCAATAGCTTTGGAAATGTAAAAATCCAAAGCTATCAAATGAAAAGAACTATTGTGGAACCAATTATTCTTCTGATTCTTCTACAACAGGGCCTTTGATTAAAACCCTACCGCGATAATATGTATCGCCATCGTGCTTGTAAGCTCTATGCATCAAATGCACTTCGCCTGTAGCAGCACAAGTTGTCAAATTAGGAGCTTCTAACTTGTAGTGCGTCCTTCTTTGTCTTTTTCTTTGTTTCGAATGTCTCGTTTTTGGATTTGGCATAGCCGAAATATTGTAATAGTACTAAAAATCAATTTTCTTAATCGAATCCCACACCGTATTCTCATCGTCTGGAGGGGATATATTTTGTTGATGCTTCTCTAATATTTCCAAGACTTTCATATTGCAAGGTCTCGGTGTATCATCTTGGCAATCATAAACTTTGATGATGGGCATTGAAATGACGATACCGTCGTAAATGATTTTGGAAGTATCGAAATGATGTTGGGATGTAAGTATATAATAAACTTCATCTTCTTCTCGCTCTTCCTCGGCATATTTTAAGACTATGGTCCAATTGCCCTTGGTTGGAAGATTAATGTCCGCTGTGCATCTATCACACACTGCCTCGACAGCTCCTTCTACCCAAAATTCCAATTGAAAAAAATCTATCGTTTTGAAAACTCTCAACTTTACTTGGATCAGACCTCGTTCTATTGGGCTATCTTCGAAGTGACTAAAAAATGTTTCGTCACAGATAAAATCAAACCAATGTTCCCTGGGTTTAATCCCATATATCGGAATTACAAATGTAGATAGTGGATTCATGACATCGTTATATCCTTACCAATTTTTCGTTCGGACTGCAAAGGTATGTATTATTAACAAAAAAATAAAATTTCTTTTTGAAGATAACTTAAAAAATAAATAAATCTCCGTTTTGTAGCAACATTAAATCGGTGCGCAAGGTGTGGTAGGGATCCTCTCCGAACTTATAAGTCGGAGAGGAGTCTCGTAGAGACCGCAACGAAGTGAAGTCTCGGACGAACCGACCCTGACTCGACTGCAAGGAGAGATCAGGGATGCGCCCTAAAAAAAATATTATTGAAAAATTAATCGAAGAAACTGTATTGGGAAGCTGCTGATTTGCATCGTATTTTAGTTTGGATAGTATTTAAGCGGGATTGGAATTCATTTATTTTACATTAAAATTAATACCTTTGTTACCACTAAAAGTTGAAACATGAAAAAATTTAAATTGAGCCTTGTTATTATGACCTTGTTGGTAGCGGCATCGTGTGCGGTAAAATATGCTGGCCCTACTCAAAAAATGGCGGATCAATGTTCTACGGATATGGCCTCACTTGAAATGGGTAAAAGCCTACTAGAACAAGAGTGTCAAGACTGCCATAAGCTATACAGAACGACTGATTTTGGGCCAGAACAATGGCAGCACATAATGGATGAAATGGCACCTAAAGCCAAGATTACCGATGCGCAAAAAGATCAAATCTTGACTTATATTACGTGTGACATTAAGTCTAAAAAATAAATCATATGTTTTTAATACCGATAATTTGGCGATTTGTTTTGATCGCGGTTTGTTTTATTGCAGGAATTGGCCTAAATGTCGCCTATGGGTTTTGGTATGGGTTTCCCTTTTACCTATTTGGGATATTTTTGGCGGTTGGGTACGTATTGATGGGGACATTGCAGAGTGCGGCGATGAAACTCCAGGAGGGTGATTACAAAGGCGCTGAAAAGCAACTGGCTTATACTTATTTCCCTAAAGCATTGTTAAAGCCATTCAGGAGTAATTTTTATATGCTAAAGAGTGCTATCGCAATGCAAAATAAAGATACTGCAACGGCTAATAAATATATGGCATTGGCGGAACAAACAGGATTCCAATCTGATGACGAACGGGCTATTTCTTATTTGCAACAAGCGGGTACTGCCGTCAATACGGGTAATTGGGTGAAAGCTCAAACCATGCTTAAAAACCTCAAGTCGCTTGATGTGAAGGAAGATATGGTGAAGCAACAGATAAAGCAAGTAGAACTCGCGATAAGGAATAAAGGAAATTATACAGCAGCCAATCGTGCCCAAGCAGCTAAAATGGGTTCGAAGAGGAGACGACCACCACAACGTTAATGGAATTAACACTTAATTGTTTGATTTGAAAAGAGATTTCACACAGTGGAGTGGTACAGCTCTACTAGTGATCATAAGTCTGATTTGGGGGTCTAGTTATCTTTTCATGAAGAAGGGTTTGATCGCTTTTACTCCAGTTGAAATGGCCAGTATCCGGCTTGCTTTTACCTCATTTTGCTTTTTGCCTATTTTCTTAGTTCATAAAAATAGCATTAAGCCCCATCATTGGAAATATCTCCTCATCATTGCCATCACAGGTAGTGGAGCACCAGCCTTTTTGTATGCAATCGGGCAGACAGGGATCACCAGCAGTGTGGCTGGCATATTGGGAGCCTTGAATCCCATATTTACCATTTTGGTAGGTGTGACACTTTATGGGCTGAAAATTAATACAGAAAAATATTTGGGCATTGGAATAGGCTTTTTGGGAGCTTTTATATTGATCATTTCAGGTCCCAATGGTTTAGACTTCAGCAGTCAAAATCTAGGCATGAGTTTTTTGGTCGTTTTGGCGGTATTTTGCTATGCTTTTTCAAGCAATACCATACAAAAATACTTGCCAACGATGAATCCCTTGGCGATAAGTAGTGGAGCATTCTTTTTGTTATTGTTTCCGAATTTGGCAGAAGCGGTACACGTTGGTGTTTTGCAGGAGAGTTTTTGGACCACAGCGAGGAAGGAAGTTATCATATTTATATTGCTACTTGCATTTCTTGGGACATTTTTAGCAAATATTTTATATTTTCATTTAGTTCAAAAAAATGGTGCCGTCATGGCGGCTACCGTGAGTTATTTGATACCCATCGTTTCAATCTTGCTGGGCGTTTTGGATGGTGAAAAATTATCTGAGTGGCAAATACTGGGAATGGTAACAATTCTCGTCGGGGTATATCTCTCGAGAAAATAATGATATTTTATACATCATTAATCCGATAAAAGCCTAAATTTACTTGAAATTATGACGAAAGAAAAGTCTTTGATATGGAGAAAGTAAAACACTTATTTATAGCCGCCAACAGTCAGCATGTTGGGAAAACAACCTCTACGCTGGGCTTGGTAGCTGCTTTTATGAAAAGGGCGATTAAGGTCGGTTATTGTAAACCAGTGGGCCAGCAGATTTTGGATTTTAATGAATTTTCTGTTGATAAAGATACGGTGCTATTTGCTGACTTGATAAACTTCGATTTGCGCCCTGAGGTACATAGCCCTGTAATACTTGGAAAAGGAGCAACGACGGCATATCTGGATGATCCTTCAAAATTTGATTTTGCAACTAAAATTCAATTCGCAGCTCAAATTCTGGAAAGAAAAACAGAAATCATAATTTATGAAGGAACTGGACATCCTGGCGTGGGAAGTGTGGTGAATCTTTCGAATGCGGACGTGGCCAAACAAGTTAATGCAGGGGTAATTTTTATCGTTGAAGGTGGAATCGGAAGCGCCATAGACGAGCTGAACATGTGTTTATCTCTTTTTCGTGAAAAAGGGGTGCCCATAGTTGGAGTAATTGTCAATAAGGTCCTTCCAGAGAAAATCGAAAAAGTAAGACATTATCTCAATATTTGGTTGAATTCTCAGAATATGAAACTGTTGGGTGTAATTCCCTATGATAAAAGCTTAGGTTTTCCACAAATGCGTATGGTAGCTGAAGCCATAAATGGCGAAGTAGTGGCATTCAAGGAAAAACTCGACAACAAAGTAGAAGACTTTCTTGCTGGATCATTGATTGACCCCAACAAGATAAAAGATGGTTCCAATATGCTCTTGGTAGTCAGTGCACAAAAGGCTGGAGAAGCACTGAAAAAAATATCTTCATTACAAAAACAATTTAATTTGACGGGGTCTCCACTAGCAGGAATAGTGGCGACAGGGACTGGGATAGTCAGCGGAGCATCTTTGGAATATATCAAAAAATACGAAATCCCTTTTGTAAGAACCGACCTGGATACATACGGCTCTGTCGTTAAAATCAACCGAATCGAGGTCAAAATCAATCGAAATACTCCTTGGAAAGTAAGTCGAGCCATTGAGTTGATCAACGAAAACGTGGACATGGATTATATATTATCCTGCTGTGATCTTCGTTCTTAATCCTTAATTAAATAAAAAAAATATTCATGAGAGTATTAGTATTTGTATTCGTATGGTTGGGTATGTGCATCAATGGCGTAGATGCCCAATTGAAATCGCTTAGCATCGATGATACCAATGATTCGAATCTTAGACCCAAACAGCCGGGTGAATATGGATGGATTCCTAAAAAAGATGCCTATTTTTATTTTGAAAAAGATAAAAAGGCTTGGCAGATTGTCGATTTGTCTTCCAAAAAGGAACATTTATTGTTCGTGGATTCGATGATTAAAGATTTGAAAAGAGGAGGATTAGATACATTTTCAAGTACGCCCAGTCTCATATGGATATCCATGGATACCGTTCAATTCAAGGTAAATAATAAAATTTACGCTTACAATATCAATAAAAGAGCATTACAAGAGGTGAATCAATGGGAGCCCGAAGCTGAAAACATGGAATTTTCAAAGAAGAATGACCTCGCTTATACCAAATCGGGCAATATCTATCTCAAGTTAAGGGATTCGAAAACGGCACAAGTTTTGACCGATGGTGATGGCTACCAAGTAGTTTTTGGTGAAGCAGTCCATCGAAATGAATTCGGCATTAATAAGGGCTTGTTTTGGCATGAAAGTGGCGATAAATTGGCATTTTACAGGATGGATCAGTCACAAGTAGCTGATTATCCATTGATTGATTATAAACCCATACCAGCAACCGTCAAGAATATAAAATACCCAATGGCTGGCCAAACGAGCCACTTTGTTACGATAGGCATCTACGATCTAAATATGGGATCCATAGTATATCTCAACACGGGACTTCCAATGGACCAATATTTGACCAATATTGCATGGGATCCAAGCGGCGAATACATATATGTAGCCATAATCAATAGAGACCAAAATCATGTAGAAATGAATAAATACAGCAGCGCTGATGGGTCTTTTAAGAAAACTATTTTTGAGGAGAAAAATGAAAAATATGTGCAGCCAATGCACCCATTGACATTCTTGCAAAACAATCGCACCAAGTTTATTTGGATGAGTCAACGCAGTGGATACGACCATTTGTACCTTTATGATACCTCTGGAAGGCTGGAAAGACAGCTTACACATGGAGATTGGTCGGTTGATCAATTTTCTTTGAGTGCAGATGGGAAATACTTGTACTACCAATCAAACCAAGAGAGCCCATTGGCTAGTATGCCTTATCAATTGGATTTAAAAACATTTACAACGACTAAGCTGGTTTCAGAGTCTGGGTGGCACCGTGCATCGATTTCTTCTGCTGGAAATTATATGCTAGATCAGTACCAGTCTGCCAAACAACCCGGCGTATTGGAACTAGTGGATCTGAAGAAAAACAAATCTCTTAAGAAGCTATTTCAAGCATCAAACCCACTAGCGGAGTTTAATGTTCCAAACATAGAGATTACTACCATGAAGGCCGTCGATGGTAAAACCGATCTTTATATCAGGACCATAAAACCCAAAGATTTTGATCCCAATAAAAAATATCCATTGTTAAATTATGTCTATGGAGGCCCAAGCGTCCAATTGATACAAGATAGATATCTATATGGGGCTGATATGTTTTTGATGTATATGGCATCGCAGGGGTTTGTGGTGACGACCATCGACACTCGAGGTAGTGCTAGGCGAGGCTTTAATTTTGAATCGTCCACATTTAGGGAACTCGGAAATTTAGAGTGCCAGGACGTAGCATCTTTGATGTCTTTGATGAAATCATTACCTTATATTGATACTACTAAAATGGCATGCTTCGGGTGGAGCTTTGGGGGATTCATGACGACTTCTTTGATGACAAAGTATCCAGATCTTTTCAAAGTTGGCGTCGCTGGAGGTCCCGTAATGGATTGGGCTTTGTATGAGGTAATGTACACGGAGAGATACATGGATACGCCAATGCAAAATCCACTCGGCTACAATAAATCTAAATTAGTAGATAAATCTGAAAACCTAAAAGGTCGGTTATTGATTTTACAGGGATTACAAGATGATGTAGTCCTGCCACAGAATGCTGATTTGTTTTTGAACGACGGAGTCAAAAAAAGAAAACTAATTGATTTTTATCCTTATAGTGCCCATCCACACAATGTCAGAGGCAGGGATAGAACTCAAATGTATCAAAAAATAGAAGATTATATCAAAACCCATTTGGGGATTTAAAAGGGTGGATTGACCAATTGCGTGGTCCAGGCTTCAGGTTTATCACCAAACCATGGTTTGATGGTAGTCCATGTCTGACGAAACAATTCCGACATTCTGTAGTTTTCTAAATCGGGTTCGCTCTGCCAGGTGCTTATGGTAAAAAATACCGAAGGATGGTGATTGGATTGAAATAAATCGACCTCAACACAACCATGCATATTCAAAATTTTATGCTTTGTTTGGAAAAAAAGGTCTTTAAAATCATCCGACTTTCCCTCAATAAATGTCAACTTTACCATTCTTTTGATCATCATATATATTCGTTTGTAAATTATTCGTCTTGTATTAGGTAAAAATAATTTTTTTTAATGTCTATTTTAATAAAAATAACAGATAAGATTGTAGAAACGCCAAGTACTAGCTCATTTAGATTTGAGGCAATCGAAGGCGAATTCAAATATCAAGAAGGACAATTTATCACATTAGAAATACCGATTGGCAAATCCATCTACAAAAGGTCTTATTCATTGAGCTCTTGCAATCTGGATGACTTTACCCAATTTACGGTTAAGCGGGTTGAAGATGGCCTGGTTTCAAATTTCTTGATGGATAAAGTCGATATCGGTTCAATTTTTAAAATTTTACCACCCCAGGGGTCTTTTACCTTGCCCAAGGAAACCCAATATTATCATTATGGATTCATCGCTGCTGGCAGTGGAATCACGCCCATTTTTAGTATCATCAGATCACTGTTAGAAACCCAACCGCTGTGCACCGTTTATTTGCTGTATTCGGTCAATTCTCCCGAAGAAACCATTTTTTTTGATAAAATATCGAGTTTAGTAAACGAATATAGAGGCCAGTTTTATTTGGATATTGCACTTACAAAAGGTAATACCAGCGGCAATAGCTTTTTGGGTAGTTTTTTGAAAAAAGGCGATCCGCAATTCCAAAAATATGTTTTCGCTTCAAAAAGAATAAATTTCGACACGCTAAAGCAGTGGATTGAATACCGTGAAATATCCATAAAAGAATCAGAATTTTATATTTGTGGCCCAGAGGGTTTGATGGACCAAGGACTTTCTTTTTTGAAGATGGAAGGCATACCGGATGAAAATACGCATTTTGAATACTTTAATACCACTGTTTCTGACATCGATGAAAATGCTGAAAAAAGTCAAGTTACAGTTATATTTGAAGGGCAAACCATAGAGACCTCTTTAGAGCGAAATGTGAATGTGTTGGATAAAATGTTGGATCTAGGCTATGATATGCCGTACAGCTGTAAAAATGGGGCTTGTTCGACCTGTATTGCCAAATTATTGTCTGGTGAAGTAAAGATGAAGGTCAGTCATGGGCTGGATCCTGATGAAATAAACCAAGGATATATTCTCACCTGCCAAGCTCTGATTATTAGCGAAAAAGCAGTCATCGAGTACTAATATTTTGTTAAATAGTCCGATTAGTGCCTTCTCTCAAATTCCTTTGCGTTAATTTTGCCAATAATATTTGTAAATAATCGTTGTTGAACTAATGAATTTTTTAAAAAAAATAATACCCGTTTTAATCCTTGTATTAGGTCTTGGTGCTTGGTATGGCTATAAAGAGTATAATCGAGGACACGAAGATTTGACTTCAGCCTCCTCCGAAGTTTTTATAGATGCGAAGGATTTATTTGATCAATTTACCACCGATGAGGCAGGATCTAATGCGAAATATTTAGACAAAATCATCACGGTTAAAGGTACGATTGCCGCCATCGAAAAGGACGAGAAAGGACTTATTACTTTTTTGTTGGATGTAAAAAATGACATGGCCAATGTAACCTGTCAAATGGATGAAAAAAAAATGGAGCAGGCCTTAAAATTTAAAGTTGGAGACAATATCCAAATCAAGGGTCAATGCTCTGGCTTCCTCATGGATGTGGTACTTATCAGGTGCGTCATTGAAAATTAATAAAATGTTATAAAGCGATGAATATTAGAATTGTTATAGTTTTATTTGGGCTACTTTCTTTAAATTTTGCTCAAGCAC
Organism: Saprospiraceae bacterium; assembly: GCA_016718505.1. Lineage (GTDB taxonomy): Bacteria > Bacteroidota > Bacteroidia > Chitinophagales > Saprospiraceae > JADKKF01. Next base: position 644,136 of record JADKDE010000001.1, read on the forward strand.
AGAATAGAATATTTACTAAAACAGGTAAAATCACCTTTGATGCTACTGGAAACTTGGAGAAAATCCAAGGCGTAAACAAAAAGGTAACCTGTGCCATAGACAAGTCAACTGGGGCGGTTGAGTTTGCTGCTTTGATGAAAGCATTCCAGTTTGAAAAAGCCTTGATGGAAGAGCATTTTAATGACAATTATGTCGAAAGCGATAAGTTCCCCAAAGCTAGTTTTAAGGGACGGATAACCAATGCTCAGGCAATCAACTGGTCCAAGGACGGGAAGTATTCCGCCAATGTCGAAGGCGATTTGACGATACACGGCATTACCAAAAGGATTAGTTCTAAAGGTAACTTTGTTATCGAGAATGGCGTCGTCTCTGCCAAATCAAGCATCTCTATTAATTTAAAAGATTATGGAATAGAAATACCTGCTCTTGTGAAAGAAAACATCAGCGAAAAAGTTTCTATCGATATCGACGTATTACTCAATAGCGTCAAATAATTATCTCGAGATATCTAATTCAGAATTCTTATCTTTGCGCATTAAATAGTGCATTTTACTAAAACTTTGTTCATTTTAGACCTTTTTTTACGTATAAAAGGTCAATAAATAAGGAATTATGATAAGAATTTTAGCCAACGACGGCATTCATGCAGATGCACTCATGTTATTAGAAGAGGCAAGCATAGAGGTAGTTACTACCAAAATACCACAGGATGATTTGATTCAAAAATTGCAAGATTTTGATGGGATAATCGTCCGAAGTGCTACAAAAGTACGCAAGGAACTAATCGAAGCTTGTCCGAGGTTAAAAATCATCGTCAGAGCTGGTGTTGGTCTAGACAATGTGGACGTAGATTTTGCCAAATCAAAAAATATATCGGTATTCAATACGCCTGGTGCAAGCACGAGGGCTGTAGCGGAACTTACCCTGGCACATATCTTTGCTTTATCTAGAAACCTGCATACCGCCAATAGAAGTTTGGCGGGTAAAAATCCTGATTTTGCAGCCTTAAAAAAGTCTCTTGCAGGTGGTATGGAGTTGAAAGACAAAACGGTAGGAATCATTGGATTTGGGAGGATTGGTCAAGAATTGGCCAAGCTATGTCTGCCTATGGGTATGAAAGTTATCGCTTATGATCCCTATGTAGATAAGGGAGTTATTCATTATGACGTGTTTGGAGACACGGCGATAAAATTGACCGTAGAGATTAATACAACGGATTTTAACAAAGTCATTCAAAAGGCAAATTTTATTTGCGTTCATATTTCAGGAAAGGATGTAATCATTGGAAAAGAGCAAATGCTTCAGATGAAGAAAGGTGCTTGCCTGATTAATACTTCGCGAGGTGGCGTTATTAGTGAAAGCGATTTGATAGAAATGCTGGACAATGGACATTTGGGAGGAGCAGCCTTAGATGTTTTTACTAATGAACCCAATCCTAATCCAGACTTATTGAATCATCCAAAAATATCCGTAACTCCGCATATCGGTGCTGAAACAAAACAAGCACAGGTAAAAATAGCCATGGAGTTGGCGGATAAGATTATTCATTTTTTTGAAAATTGATCCAATAGCTCTAGGAAACAATTACCGTTGTCCAGTCTTCCATTTTAAGATAATTCTGCGCAAGGCTTTGAAGTTCACCGGCTTCTATGGTTTGAATTTTATTGACCAAAGTATCGAAAAATGTAAGAGGTAGGTCATCTGCCACTATAGATTTTACCAAATCTGAGGTATTGAGCGGGCCATCCATCGCAGCCAATAAATATCCATTCAAATAGTTTTTGACCATTTGCAATTCTGGCAAAGGGATGGGTTCGTCTTGGAGTTTTTTTATTTCATCAGAAATCAAACCCAAGCATTTTTGAACATTTTTGGGCGAACATTCCACGCTGGTCATAAAATAAGCGGAGTATTTATGAGCATCCAAAGAAGAATAGACGCCATAGGTATAGCCTTTGTCTTCTCTAAGGTTGAGGTTTAATCTCGAACCAAAATATCCCCCAAGAATGGTATTCAAGATATATAAGCCAGGGAAATCTGCGTGATTCCTTTGTATGGTTCTACCTCCGAGTTTTATTGCAGCTTGATTTTTTTGTTTTCCTTTTATTTGAAATATCTCACCTGCATGGTTCTCGAATTTTTCAGGAAAAAGGTAAGAGGCTGCCAAAGATGTTTTTTGGGGAATATCGGCCAACAGTCCAGAAACAATAGAAATGATCTCGTCGTCAATGTCTCCCGATAGGATAACTTTGGCACCGTTGGATACCATATGTCTTTGATAGTGATCAGCCAAATCTTTTCTTTCTAAGCCTTCGATCAATTCTTTGGAAGTATTGTATCCATAAGGATGATCCTGCCTGTATAAAAGACCCGTAAATTCTCGATAGGCTACGATTTCATTTTTGGAAGTATCGAGGGCCAGCTTTTGTATTTGATTTTTCTTATAAATATTCAACTCCTCCTCTGGAAAAGTAGCCAACCGAAGGATTTCTTTTACGATTGGTATGAGGGCTGAAAAATAAGGCTTCAGGGAATAAAAGATTACAGAAATATGATCCGTTTGTTCAGGAACGTGTAAAGAAGCGCCGTAATAGTCGAATTTTTCTGCGATTTGGTGGGAGCTAAATTTTTTTGTTCCATCTTTCATCAATGAAGCACAAGCCTTGGCCACAACCTTTTTAGACTCAAAAGTTCGACCTGCGGGAAATAAAATTTCAAGCTTGAGGATGGGATGTTTGCCCTTTTTTATCAAATAGCCATTGATATTTTCATTGAAAACATATTCTTGTATATGATCCAATTTTAAATTAAAGCTTTCAGAAATTATGGGGCCAAGTTTTCTCTCCGCCAGGGTAAGATTTCTATGCGTCATATATGTCTTTCAGCGTGGTATGATGATCTGACCAATGGACCACTTTCTACGAAGTCAAATCCTTTTGCAAGTCCGATTTCTTTATATTCTGCAAATAAGGCTGGGGGCACAAATTCTGCGACGGCTAAGTGCATTTTCGTGGGTTGTAGGTATTGCCCAAGCGTCAATACATCGCAACCATGGGCCAGTAAGTCATCCATGGCTTGGATTACTTCCTCCTTGGTTTCTCCTAGACCTAGCATTATCCCAGATTTAGTTCTTTTACCATATTCCTTGGTTCGTTTTATTTGTTCCAAGCTTCTAGCATATTTGGCTTGTGGGCGCACTAATCGATACAGACGCTCTACGGTCTCCATATTGTGAGATACGACTTCCTGACCTGCTGAAATCATGGTTTCTAGCGCATCCCAACTCGATTTAACATCAGGAATTAGCGTTTCGATGGTGGTATCAGGACATAGACTTTTGATGTTCCTTACGGTTTGGTGCCATATCGCAGCACCGCGATCTTTTAGTTCGTCCCTATTGACAGAAGTGATGACGGCGTGTTTGACTTTCATCAGAAATACTGCTTGTGCAACTCTGAGTGGCTCATCTTCGTCGTATTCAGTTGGGCGACCCGTTTTTACAGCACAAAAAGAACAAGAACGGGTACAGACATTGCCCAAAATCATAAAAGTAGCCGTCCCTTCGCCCCAGCATTCGCCCATATTGGGGCAATTCCCACTTTGACAAATCGTGTGTAATTTATATTCATCGACCAGAGATCTAACTTTTCGATAGCTCTCACCCGTTGGAAGTTTGACTCTTAACCAATCTGGTTTTTTTTTATGCTTGGTGGCAGTGTCATCAACTGCACCAATTATGGGTAATTCAATCATCGGTGAAAATATTTTGCTAAGACCTTTTTCCTATTTGAAATGTCAAATATAAATTAAATAATAAAGCATTATTTTTTTGATTGGCCATAAGTGGCATCTCTTGGAAATAAAAATCACTGCTAATGCCTACTTCTGCGCTCTTAATAAATACAGGGGATGACCCAAAGGAGAAGTGTGCCCCTATTTTACCCGTTAGGCCAGGTACAAGTTTTATTTGATCTATGCCTTTAAATATCGAAGAATGTCCAAAGATCCTCGTAATGTCTAAGAATACATCTTTGTTATCCTCACTGTATTTTTCATCTACCAAAATAGGATCACCAGGCTTTCCATCGGGTCTTGATAATTTTAAGTAATAAGGTTTTAAAATGCCAAGTGCAACCCCATACATATAGGTAAGACCAACAGAAACTCCCTTCGTTCTAGCCTTTTCGGCATAGTACTTTCGTACCCCTTTATACATTCTAAAAGTATAAAGATTGTTTATTTTGCCGTATTTGAAAGCTGTGGAAGTCTGACCAGTGGTGGGGATGATATATTTGAAATTCTGCTTTTTTTCTTTGGCGTGGTGAATTTCACCAACTTCATATTGTGTAAAAGTCGTTTTGGTCAAAGATTTTATTTTGGCCTTGGTAAACGAGAAAGTAAATCCTTGGGTATTCAATGAAAAATTGATAGTCCATTCCTTATTGTACAATATACCCATCTTACTAGCTTCTTGCAATGGCTTAGGCTGAAACGTATTTTGACCCATACCCCAAAAAGTGCCCAAAAGGCACCCAATGATTAGGCATATATTTTTTAATTCTTTCATGAAATTCAACTATAACAACTTAAGTCCAATCGATATTGTTTTTAGTTTTGAAAATTACAATTATTATCTAAAGGTAAGTATATTTTTAGAATTACTTTTTTGATCTTAGGTAATAATCGACCCCTTAATTGAGTTTTTATCTGTTTTTTGCTTTATTTTTGCACGTTATTATGCTCTCCGTCTCAACTGCTTAGTACCAAAGATATTCTAAATTAAGCAAATCGTATTTTTTATAAAACTATCTGAAACGTATGTACAAAGAATTTAAAGCGCTGGACTTGGCGACTATTGATAAAGAAATACTGGATTTTTGGCAAAAAGAGTCAATTTTTCAGAAAAGTATCGATCAAAAAGATGCGAATAATCCATTCGTTTTCTATGAAGGTCCTCCTTCTGCCAATGGACAACCAGGAATACATCACGTTATGGCTAGAGCCGTGAAGGATTTGTTTTGTCGGTACCAAACCATGAAAGGTAAGCGAGTAGATCGAAAAGGTGGTTGGGATACTCACGGACTTCCCATCGAATTATCCGTAGAAAAAGAACTGGGAATCACCAAGGAAGACATAGGCCAAAGCATATCCATCGTGGATTATAATCTAAAGTGTCGCGAGACGGTTATGCGCTACAAGGATATGTGGGATGATATCACCATGAAAATGGGCTATTGGGTAGATTTAGAGCATCCTTATATTACTTTCGAGAGCGAATACATGGAAAGTGTTTGGTACTTATTAAAAATGCTTTATGATAAAAAATTGCTGTACAAAGGTTATTCGATACAACCGTTCTCGCCAGCTGCGGGTACGGGATTAAGCTCTCATGAATTAAACCAACCTGGTACTTATAGACTGGTAAAGGATACTTCAGCGGTGGCTCAGTTTAAATTGCAGCAAAATGAAGCCTCTGAGTTTTTATTTAAAAATAGCTCAGATCATGGCTCCGTTTTTGCCCTAGCGTGGACCACGACTCCTTGGACTTTGCCTTCAAATACCGCATTGGCAGTGGGGGAGAATATTGATTATTTTCTAGTGAAAACCTTCAACCCTTATACCCACCTTCCTGTACGTGTGATCGTAGCAGAAGCTCTTATTCCCAATTTTTTCAAGAAAAATAAAAGAAAAATAGAAGAATATAGAGCTGGAGACAAGGAGATTCCATTCGAAATAATTGGTAAATTCAAGGGAAAAAAACTAGAAAATATAAAATATGACCAATTGCTGCCTTACGCCATTCCCAATGATGGAGACGCTTTTAGAATCATAATCGGCGACTTTGTTTCTACTGAAGATGGAACTGGTATCGTCCACATAGCCCCATCATTTGGAGCAGACGATATGCGGGTCGCTAAAAAGAATGGAATCGGCTCTTTGACACTCGTGGACAAAACGGGGAAATTTGTGGATGCTGTGACTGACTTTGCAGGCAGATATGTAAAGGATTATAAAGACGAAGGCACTGACTATAGATCAGTTGATGTGGATATTTCCATAAAATTGAAGGAAGAAAACAAAGCCTTTAATGTTCAAAAGTATGAGCATAATTATCCTCATTGCTGGAGAACTGACAAACCGATACTTTATTACCCGCTTGATTCTTGGTTCATTAAAACGACACAGGCCAAGGATCGTATGATAGAGCTGAATAATACGATTAATTGGAAGCCCGAATCGACTGGCTCAGGAAGATTTGGCAATTGGCTGGAGAATTTGCAAGATTGGAATCTTTCTAGATCTAGATTTTGGGGTATTCCATTGCCGATATGGCGGTCCAGCGATGGAAAAGAGGAAATTTGTATTGGATCGGTCGAAGAACTCAATTCGTATATCAAGGAGGCCAATGAAAAGCTTGGCTTAGATCAAGTGCCACCAGCTGATTTACACAGACCTTATATCGATGAGGTGATTTTGGTTTCGCCATCTGGCCAAAGAATGACACGCGAAACAGATTTGATCGACGTGTGGTTTGACAGTGGATCTATGCCCTATGCACAATGGGGATATCCTAAACATGAAATCAAAGGATTTCCAGCAGATTTTATCGCAGAAGGGGTGGATCAAACGAGAGGATGGTTCTTTACTCTACACGCAATTGCAGTCATGTGTTTTGACAGCGTTGCCTTCAAAAATGTGGTGTCAAATGGCTTGGTTCAAGATAAATTTGGTCAAAAAATGTCAAAAAGGCTTGGCAACACAATAGAGCCATTCGAGACGATAGCCAAATATGGTGCAGATGCCACGAGGTGGTATATCATTTCCAATAGTCAACCTTGGGACAATTTAAAGTTCGACGTCAATGGTATTGACGAGGTTCGACGTAAATTTTTAGGAACTTTATACAATACGTATTCTTTCTTTGCTCTGTATGCCAACTTGGATAAATTTGAATATAAAGAAAACGAAATACCAATCCAAGAAAGACCCGAGATAGACCGATGGGTCATCTCACTTTTGAATACCTTGATAAAGAATGTTGATGATGATTATGCCCAATACGAACCTACAAATGCCGCCAGGAAAATTCAAGAATTCGTGGACGAACATCTGAGCAACTGGTATGTAAGATTGTGCAGAAGGAGATTTTGGAAAGGTGAATACTCAAAAGATAAAATCTCGGCCTATCAGACTTTATATACCTGTTTGACTGAAATTTCAAAAATGATGGCTCCTGTTGCTCCGTTTTTCAGCGATTGGTTATATAAAAACTTAGATGGTTCAACTCAAAAGGAAGGCATTGAATCTGTCCACCTCACAGATTTTCCAAAATATAATGAAGCCTTAGTGGATAAGGATCTCGAGGATAGAATGGAAATGGCTCAAACAACTTGTTCTCTAATATTGTCATTGCGCAAAAAGGAGCGTTTGAGAGTACGGCAGCCACTTAACAAAGTGATTATCCCCGTTTTTAATGCGGAAACAGAGCGTCAGTTCAATCTTGTGCGAGATTTGATATTGTCAGAAGTTAATGTAAAAGATCTTGAATTGGTGAGAGAAGACACGACGTTGATCAAGAAAAAGATAAAGGCAAATTTCAAAACCTTGGGTTCAAGATTGGGCGCGGATATGAAATCAGCGGTTAAATTAATCGAAGAGATGGATCAAGATGCCATCAAACAAATCGAGGCAACCAAAGGATATAAAATGGTCATTGGTTCGAATACTTATGATTTGACCTTGGAGGACTTTATCATTAGTTCTGAGGACATCCCAGGGTGGCTGGTAGCTTCGGACAAGGGTATAACGGTTGCATTGGATATTTCATTGAATGAAGCCTTGATGGCTGAGGGATATGCTAGGGAATTGGTGAATCGTGTTCAAAATATACGTAAGAGCCAAGATTTTAAAGTTACGGACAGAATTTTAGTTGTAGTCGAAAAAAATGAACAGACAGAGGAGGCAATTGCGCATTTTGCGAATTATATAAAAGAAGAAATCCTAGCAGACGATATCCAATTGGTGCAAAATCCTGAAGGAGAATCTGTTGAGTGGTTGGACGATAAATTTATCACCATCAGTGTAAAAAAGGTTTAATCCTATGGAAAAGTTTTTTGAAGGATTAAATGACGTACAAAGAGATGCGGTAAAGACCATCGACGGACCAACAATGGTAGTAGCAGGGCCAGGTAGTGGGAAAACGCGCGTTTTAACCAGCCGAATAGCCTATATGATTTTTCAAGGCATTCCACCGCATCAAATATTGGCACTTACCTTTACGAATAAGGCGGCCAAAGAGATGAAAGAGCGTATCTATAAAGTTATTGGTGATCAGGCATTTCAGGTTTGGGCTGGTACTTTTCATAGCATTTTTGCTAGAATTTTGAGGATAGAGTGTGAAAAAATCGGTTTTGCTAAGGATTTTACCATTTATGACTCGGATGACAGTAAAAATTTGGTTGCAGCCATCATCAAGGATATGAAGCTTGACGATGATGTTTATCAAGCAAATGCCATACGCAACAGGATCTCTTCGTGTAAATCAAATTTGATTACTCCGAAGATGTATGCGATGGACGAAAAGCTGAAAGAGCAGGATCGAGCCGCAAAAAAGCCTTATTTGGTGGATATATACACGACCTATGTAGCAAGATGTCAAAGGTCTGGAGCGATGGACTTTGATGATTTGTTGTATCAGATGTTCAGACTATTGCAGCAACATCCGGAGACTCTCGAAAAGTACAGAGCTAGGTTTCCTTATGTTTTGGTAGATGAATTTCAGGATACCAATTATCTCCAGTACGCTATTTTAAAAAAATTGTGTCTTTATGAAGGATCAGCTCAGAATATCTGTGTTGTGGGTGATGATGCCCAAAGTATTTATGGATTTAGAGGGGCTACGATTGAGAATATTTTAGATTTTGAAAAAGATTTTAATAATTTAAAGGTATTCAAACTAGAACAAAATTATCGTTCGATTGACTCGATCGTCAAAGCTGCAAATGACCTTATTTCCAATAATACGAGACAAATTCAAAAGGAAATTTGGACATCAAACGACAGTACGGAAAAAATTAAATTGCTGAGTGCCCTTGCGGATACGGAAGAGGCTAGGCGAGTGGTTGATTTTATATTAGAACAAAAAAACAGAAACCACCTGCCCAATAGAGATATCGCTATTCTCTATCGGACCAATGCCCAGTCTAGGATTTTTGAAGAATACCTTAGACGTGCCAATATTATTTATAAAGTTTTTGGTGGACTTTCGTTTTATCAAAGAAAGGAGGTCAAGGACATGCTCGCCTATATGAGGCTTTCAGTTAATCAAAATGACGATGAAGCTTTCAGAAGGATTGTCAATTATCCTCGTAGAGGTCTAGGACAGTCTTCCCTTGAAAAAATCATGGAATTTGCCCTTCACAACAATTGTAGCTATTGGGATGCCATTAAAGGCGTGGATCTGCCGAATAGGGCCAAGACCATCTTGTTGGACTTTGCAAAGATGATTTTGGATTTTAAGGAAAAATCAGCTACGCTGGATGCCTACGAACTCGCCAATCATATCGCTCAAAAAAGTGGAGTCCTCAATGAACTAAAAGGAGATAAAACGATAGAAGGGATAGGGCGGATAGAGAATATTGTAGCCTTGTTGGACGGTGTGAAGGAGTTCGTGGATAATGATGAATTATTGACCCAGAATAATATCGAAGACAAAACCTTAACGAGTTATCTTCAATCCATCGCTTTGGTATCAGATTTGGATAACTTGGAAGAGGACGCTGATTACGTCACATTGATGTCTGTGCATGCCTCCAAAGGACTTGAATTTCAATCAGTTTTCGTTGTGGGTATGGAAGAAGGGTTGTTTCCATCCCAACTTTCTATCAATGAAAAAAATGAAATCGACGAAGAGCGGCGCTTGTTTTATGTAGCGATCACAAGGGCAAAGAAGTATTTGACTTTGAGCTACGCAAAATCTAGGTATCGTTTTGGTCAGATGAAACAATGTGAGCCGAGTAGATTTTTGTTGGAAATAGATGCAAAACGATTTGAATCAACCAATGCCATAAAGACGAGCATGGCCCCAAGTACCACAGCCGCGGTGAAGAGCGGACTTTCAGGATTTTATAAACCCATTTCTAAGCCACAGCCAGTCAACTTGGGCATAGATATTGCTGATTTTAAAGCTTCACCAACCAGTCAGTTGGCTATAGGTCAGGCTATTTTGCATACCAAATTTGGGAAAGGAAAAATTTTAAAAATAGATGGGGCAAATGACAACAGAGTGGCCACAATCAAATTCGACGACCTAGATGATCCTGAACGTCGAATAATGCTTCGTTTTGCTAATTTAATGATATTGAACTAATTAAGATAAATTTAATTGAGTAAACTTTAAAATACGCCAAATACTTGGTTTGTTAATTTATTTAATAAAAAAAGACAAAAAAGCCTTTTATTTATTAATTTTGTGAAATTAATTACAAAGGTGTATAATAAAGTATTATGAAGAATTTAATATGGATAGTATTCCTAATGAGTTCATTGGGTGCAACGGCTCAAGGGCCTCCAATACTCGTAGAAAAACCGATTATGCTAGGTCAAAATCGTTCCGAATTGAGGCTATTTTATAGAAATGAAACGAGACCAAATTCAAAAAAATACCAATCCACCAATTTATTTTACGATATCGTGGGCAATCAGTTTTGGAGCATTGGGGTAGCTGGTTCCTATTATATGAATTCATATATAAATACCTATGACCTTGCAAACGATAAAGTTGAGCCATATGATGGGTTCGGAGATATGTCCATAAACCTTAAATACCAATTTTTACGAAAGGATTACGTGGGCAAAACCTATAGAATGTTAGGAAAAATCAAGCAAACATTTCCTACAGGAGATTATAAAAATGACCCCTATCTCGGCAACAATGAGTATGAAACAGCAGTGTCCATCGTAGGGGGTTATGAAAGCCTGAAATATGGAATATTGCACGAATTGGGCTACAATTATAGCCCTACAAAAGAGGGAAGATATCTAAAATTTGACCTTGGATTTGGGTTACCATTATTAAAGTCAAAGATACCAATAAGGCAGATTAACTTGTATTTTGAATATCAAAGTAAGTACCATCCTTATGACGAAGGTCCCACCTATTTTGATAATTTCGAAGCCTATTATACTCAAAGCATCCAATTTGCTGTGGGGGTATTTACCTTTGAAGCCACCTATTTATGGCCATTATATAGAGTACACGATGGGCATTTTTCTAAAAAGGAAATGTTCCAGATTGGGAGCCGGATGATATTGTAATGGGCTCAAAATGTTAATAATTAAATAAAATCAATTCAATTGGTATAAACTTTGGTTTAATGTTGTTATAATTCAAAAAACTAATAAAATGAGATACATTCTATCTATCCTTGTAGTGCTTTTGGTCATTTTCCAAGGAAATAGCCAAGAATCCGTAGCCTATACTGCCAAAATAAAAGGTATGAGCTGTAATTATTGTACCAATTCGGTTAATAAAAAGTTCAAAAACTTGCCAGGTATAAGTCAATTGAATATTGATTTAGAAACAGGTATGCTAAGTTTTGTATTACCCAAAGAAAAATCTTTTACCATAGAAGAAATAGAGGAAAAAATAAAGAAAACAGGCTATACCCCAGTTTGGGTGAAGGCAAGTGAAGCAGAAATTGGTGTCAAGGCTATGGGTAAAAATATGGAAGAAAACAATGAATTGATGACAGTTTCTATTTTTGTAAAAGGAAACTGCGGCATGTGTAAAGACAGAATCGAGGAGGCTACCACTAAAGTTAAGGGGGTAAAAGAGGCAAATTGGGATTCCGAAACGCAACAGTTGAAAGTAGTTTTTAACGATAAAAAAACCTCATTGGTAGCGATAGAAAAGAAAATTGCCTCAGTGGGTCACGATACAGAGCATGAGGAAGCCCCAGATTCAGTATATAACAATCTTCACGGATGTTGCAAATATGATCGGGAGGCGACTATGCCAGCGGGTAAAGAATAAACTATTTTAGCTGATTTATTTTGGCAATCAAATTTTCAGTTTCTTTATAGTCCTCACCGATTTTCTTAGCTATTTCGATGGCTTCTTTTCCAGCAGCCAAAGCCTTGGATTTTTTACCCAATTTGTACAATAGGGCACATTTTGTATCCATATTGTAGTAGCTTTTGTCCAACTTACAGGATGTTTCAGCCCATTTTAGTGCCTTTTTTAACTGAGATTTATCGTCAGATTTTTCATAAAATTCCCATGCAATTGCATTCAATTCTTGTGGATCTTTGCTAGGGTATTTATTATAATAAGAAAAGACTTCTTTGGCATAAGCATTGAAATCTGGTTGCCTTTCTAAAAAGGTCAATTTATATCGTTGAAATAGCTGGTCGCTATTCTCTGGGTAAAACTTCTTAAATGCTTGCTCAGCCTCTTGGAAATTTCCTGATGTACTGGTTAAATATTTTCTACTAACGGCATTATTTATGATCTTGGTAACACCTTCTTTGCCTATTTTTTCCTGAAAGAAAGCCTTGTTGTCAACAACGTATTTAAAAATAGGCGAATCCATATTGGTCGCAAAGTCGGTAACGAACTTATAGTTTTCTTCGGATTTCCAGTCTTTTGTTTTCATCAAGTATTCTTCCGCAACGTATGGTGCTCTTTCGTCGCCTAACTCGTCAAGAATAACAGCATAGTTTCGCAAAAATTCAGGAGATTTATCGCCTTTGTTATATCTGGCATTCAATGCAGAAGTGCTTTTTGTTGGATCGGTGGCAGCATTTGCAAGTTCTAGAAACTCCTCTATATCGTGGTAGCCGAGGACCCGATGCATCACATCACCTCTATGATTGATAAATAGGAGGGTGGGATAAGCCTTCACCTCATATCTTTTGGCTAGGATAAGCCCCTCGTCTTTTTCCATATCCATCTTGACATTGATGAACTTATTATTGTAAACTTCGCCAACTTTGGAATCCGTAAAAACGTTTTTGGCCAACATCTTGCATGGTCCACACCAGGTGGTATAGGCATCCAGGAAAATCAACTTGTTTTGTTCTCTGGCCATTTGCAATGCTTCTCCCCACATTTTATTGTGCAAAAAATTGATGCCTTTGCTTTCCTGTCCAAATAGAGAAATCACAAGGGCAAATTGAACGAAGAACACTGTTATTAACTTTTTCATGGTTAATTATATTTTACATTTAGAAAAGTTGATTAAAGGCTTTTGGACTTGTCAAGGAGTTTTTGGTAAGCATCGCTGGGTTTAGCACTCTTTTTATTAATTTTTACCGCGCTCTCAGCGAATTTTACGGAGTATTTTTTATCTTTTTTCATCAAAAACCAATCTGCAATGGTGCCAAGGACGACTTCGTCTTTGGATTTTTTACCAATTTTAATCATCAGAGCATTAATGTTTTTGGATGTTTTGGACCCTTGTGGAGTTGTACTATTTAGGGCAATTAACTTTGTAACAGCGGTAGTTTCATCTTTCGAACAAGATTTTATAAAATCAAAAGATGACTCAGCGTTTAAGGATTTGTCTGGTGATTTAGAGTTGAAAATGAAATCAGCTTCTTTCTCAAAACAGGGTATGTCACTTAGTTTTTCAGACGAATAAATATCTTTGATCGCCTTCAACATGTTTTTATCTTGAAATTCTGCAGCCCGATTCAAAGAACTTCTACAAGCTTCACCGATTTTTTCACTAACGGCATTCTTTCCCAATAGATTGGTGATTTTACCTCTATTGGCCATCAATAACTCAAAAGCTTTGCTATCGATGCCCAAGGTACCTTCGTGGATGATTTTGAGTGAGAGGGTATCCGTCTTATCTTTGGCTTTGAGAAGATAATCGTTGGTTATTTTTTGACTAGGGATACCCTGTCTATTCATGGATTTTATCAATGCATAGACCGTTTCCGCGTCATGATTTCCTTCGTCGTATTTTTTTTTTAGGTCGGCACTCGAATCGAATCCTTTCAAAGCTACATTTCCTTGTGCTATCAGCGTTTCTGGAGGAGCACCACCGACGAACTCGTGAACTTTTTTCCCAGAGTTGGGATCAATCCAAAATAAGGTTGGATAAGCTCTCAAAGGATACTTTGATCTCAAACTTGGGCCCTCGCCTTTTTCCATATCAACTTTTAAATTGATGAAATTGGCATTGTGAAAATCACAAACTTCTTTGGTCGTAAATACGCTGGAAGACATCCATTTGCATGGCCCGCACCATGATGCATAAGCGTCCATAAAGATTAATTTATTCTTCGCTTTGGCTTCTTTTACAGCTTCATCAAATGTACCGTGGAAAAAATTTATGCCCTGTCCAAATACTGAAAAGTTCAGGGAAAGGATAAGCACTAAGCTTAAAAAATTTCTAAATTTCATTGAAAAATAATTTTACTTTTAACGCAAATATAGCAAGATAATATTCAATCGAGGCGTTATTGATTTGTTAATAATATTTTCCTGCGGTGCAGATAAGAACTTATTTGTTTTTTTGAAAACTTTTGATGAGATCTTCTGGCGATTTTCCCAAGACGCCTAAAAGCTGATTAACCTGTTCAGAAAGGGGGTGATTGGGATAATTTTTCAAGAATTTCTCATAATAAGTTCGAGCCATTGCGGTATCTCTTCCATCTGAATCGATGGTAAATCCTTGGAAAAATAAAGCTTCAGGCGAATACTGACATTTGTAATCTACTACGGTCCCCCAAATATAAACAGCCTTTCCAGGTTGTCCAGTGCTTTTAGCTATTTTACCTGCTTGCATCAAAAAATAACCAAAGCTTGTATCGGTCCGAGCGTTGTCCGAGAGCGCAACGGCGTGATTGATTACTTTATTAATGACTAGAGTATCTCGCAAAAATGTATCCTGCTTTATCTGGGCTATTAGGTCATTAGACTTGACTTTTGCCTCATTCAAATCAAAGCCAGTGGATTTGGGTTTATTGTCTTTACAAGCGATTAATGATGCAATAATAAAAATACTAAGAATATACTTATACATAAATTTGTTTTTCAAATAAAATTCGATGAATATCCATGTTACTAAAATTCATTGTAGATTTCACTGAGTTTTTTATCCTTTTCAAACGCTTTAATATCTTTCAATTTTTGGTTTAAAATGGGAATATAAATGTCTTTGTCCGCGCTCGATTTTGGATTCTTGGCTTTACTTAGGATAAATTCATCTAGAATATTTTTTAAAATTTTTGTTGAAGCCAACCTCTTGTTCGTTCCATTCATGGGATTTAAAGATTCAGTGGTAAGGAAGTTCGCCACATTCATTTTAGTATCATTCGAGATAGCGCCCAGGGAAGAAGTCCAGTGATTTCCATAACTCAAAATATTATTGTCCTTGACCGAAGACCAGTTTTTTTGAAAAAAACCAAAGCGGGTAGTGTCTTTGGCAGTAGCATAAAGATCACCGATTGTATTCAACAACTCACTGTTATAATCCGCTGTTTTCAAGATTCTGTCAGCTTGAGCAAAAGCCAACGTAGGCTCTAATTCTTTAAGAGATCGTATCCCTTCGGCAGCGACGGAATATGGAGAATTGGGAGTAATTGCATTGTCAATCAAATGTGCTAAATTCGAGGCATTGGCTTCTTTTAGTTTTTTCATAGCTAAAATTTGAACATTTGAGTTGGGATCATTTGTCAATTTGGCTATAGCTGAAGTAATTTCTCCAGTAGAATTCGCATCGAGTTGCTTGAGCGCAAACTGTCTGACTCTCCAACTTGGATCATTTAAAGCATTAACCCATAGTTGGGTAATTTCAGGGCCACTTTCCTCATTTAGTGCCAACATCGCTTCAATTTTTGTAGCGAGGTTTTTGGCTTTTTTAAACAATAAGATATTGGCATCTCGGTCTCTCTTATTTTCCAATTCGCACAACAGTGACTTGGAGGTATCAAAATTTACCAAAATAGGTTTGTCTGAAACTTCAAATTCGAAGGATTCTGAGCGCTTAGAGACATAAATATTTTTGGTTAAGACCTTTCCATCAGCAGTGTGGATATCAACAGTGCTTGGAAACTGAAAGATTGGGACTCCAGCAGCAAAATCTTGTATTTGTTCAACGTTAACTTTGACGGTCTTTTTGGCGGCATTGTATTGATTGCTGATGATCAGATGAGGGTGTCCAGAAGCAAGAAACCATTGATTGAAAAACCAGTTTAAATCTTGACCCGAGACGGATTCAAATGATTTTCTTAAATCATGAACTTCGACTGCGGTGTATTCATTTTCACGCAAATAGTGGTTAAGGCTTTCAAAAAAAGTATTATCCCCTAGATAATTTCTCAACATGTGCAAGACCAATCCGCCCTTGTTGTAGCTATGCGCATCGAACATTTGTTCTTTATCATCATAAGAATACCAAATCAAAGGATGTACTCCCTGAAATGCAGAAGATTGCATATAGCCCATTTTTTCATCATAGCGGTGAGCCTCGGCCTCATCTTTACCATATTTGTGTTCTAACCAAAGATATTCACTATAATTGGCAAAGCCTTCGTTTAGTGTAAGATTGGACCAGTTTTCACAAGTGACCAAGTCTCCAAACCAATGGTGAAACATCTCGTGTGCTACGATAAGTTCATTCATTTTATTGTCAGCTATTTCCTTAGGATGTCTTTGGACAAATTCCCCAAAAATAACCGCCGTAGTATTTTCCATTGCCCCATAGACGTAATCTCGGACTACGACTTGTCCATATTTTGACCAGGGGTATTTATAATTCAATTTAGTAGAGAAAAATTCCAACATCTCGGGTGTATGAGGGAAAATATTCTTTGCATAGGGTCCATATTCAGGCTCTACCATATACAATAGGGGAATATCTCTCCATGTATCTTTAACTACCGCAAATTTACCAACAGCAAGCATA
Source organism: Saprospiraceae bacterium (assembly GCA_016718505.1). Taxonomy (GTDB): domain Bacteria; phylum Bacteroidota; class Bacteroidia; order Chitinophagales; family Saprospiraceae; genus JADKKF01. The sequence continues at coordinate 661,055 of JADKDE010000001.1, forward strand.
AATAAATACGGCGCATGTGGCTTGGTAATGCTATAATGATCGGTACGTGTATTGTTTGCGTTTTTTACAGAACTCAATAAAATTCCATTGGCAAGGGTCTGCATCGTGTCAGGGACAGTGAGCACGATTTCGCCTGTACATCGCTCGTTGGGTTTGTCAAAGGTTGGAAACCAATTCGAGTTGCTTTCGGTCTCTCCTTGAGTCCATATCTGCATAGGCTTGGTGGGATTAGACTGATCATGATTGATAAAATATAGGCCTTGATCAGAAGTAATAGCCTGACTGCCTTTTTTATTTTCACGTTCAGCAGGTCGCGCGGTATAGGTGATTACTATGGATAAACTATCATTTTTGGACAGAGTTTTATTGGTCTGAATGGCAATTTTTTTACCATCATAACGGTACAAGCATAGCTTTTGGCTTGGAAGCTCTTTTATATCATGAATGATAAAATTTCGACCATCCAAATAAAATGAATCTATGGGGTTGTTGTAAGGTCTAAGCTTTATCGTAGCCTTTCCGATAACATGTTGTTTGGCCCAGTCAAAACTTAAATCAAGTTTGGTATGTAGAATGTCTATAAGACGAGTTTCGGAAGATCTATATACAGGGATGGTGTCTGCAGAATTTGAACCATGGGGGGATTCTTGAGTTATCTCGATGGGTTCTAATTCTTGATTGATTTCTTCTACAGTAGGTGGCTTAGGTACTTGGGTTTTCTTAGGCGCGGCACAAAAATTAAAGAACAACAATATAAAAACCAAAGACGAAAGAAGTTTTGGAAAATTCATGCTTAGTATTAAAGTAATTAAAAATTGAAAGAAGGCTCAAATCTACAATGATAAATCATTATTTACAACTTATTTTGGGTGAAGTATGCACTAGGAATATGTTTTGAAACGAAATTAAGGCTCAATTGTAAAAAATGTCTTTTTCCCTTTTCTTCCGCTTGTTTACTTTCTTTTTGCGAAGGAGCACAAACACGTTTTGTTCGATTTTGAATCGATCAAAAAGATCACCACCCACTAGTAGAAATAGGCCAAGGCCAAAGCTTATACATTGCAAGTAAATGAAGGGGAGATGAAGCTGTGGTTCGATATTTTTTATGATCAAAATATCTAATAAAATGATGACGGCGGTAAATAAGAATAGAAACAAACTTATCGCCCTGGTTTTTTTATGAATAAAGGTCTGTTTGGCGATTGATTTTTTGAGTAAATTGATGGCAAGGTCGTCATCGGGATTGATACCGATTAATTCATTGAGTACGAGTTCGGCATTCTTATACTGTCCTAGATTGAAAAAGGCGGCGGCCTTTAAAAATAATAATTCTGAAAAAATATCCTTGCCTTTGAAGGAATAAACATTCAAATCTATGACCAACTCGATGGCTTGATCGACAGAACCAATGAATTTGGAATAGGCACCGATTTCGAATAAAGACTTGTTATAATGCATGAAAACATCCAAATACTCTTCAAAATCAAGATTATTTATCTCTGATTTGTGTTTTTCAAAGAAATATACCACACTCCTATACGAAGTATATTCCAATTCTAAATATCGATCATACAAATCAGACATGTATATTAACTAGCTTTTTTCATTTCATACAAAATCGGGTTACTCGGACTGGCATCTATGGGCAAAGGAATAATCTGCATGTTGAGGAAATAAAGCCCATCCTTGATATCAGAAGGGATATACGCCAATTCAGTGATGGTGGCGTTTTTTCTTATCGGGCCCTCTATCTGCCAAAATGCTTTATGCCCTAGAAGTTGGCCATTGTCATACTCTTTGTCCACACTTGGTATATCACAGATAATGTGCAGAACTCCTAATTCAACGAGATACTGCAACGCTTGATCTTCAAAATACGGCGGATTGGTTTCAGAATAGTTCTTGGCCAATTTAGCGTCGTCGTTGGGCAATGTCCGTATTATTAAGACTTCCGGAACCATCTCTTTCGTCATCAACCTTTCTAAAGTATATTTTGTGATGACTCTATCTCCATTTTCTAACATGGTGGGATAAACCGATAAAAGCTCTGACACAAAATGATATTTCGATAATGTACTAGAAATCGGAAAATGACCATCTAATATATGTCCAACAGATTCTGTATGCGTTCCATTGCCATGTGGATTAATTTTAACATTAAAAAAATTAACTGGGCTGCCTTCTTTTATAGATCCAACGAAATCACCAGATCTAACAGGTGCTACCTCAAAATATGGTGCCTGAAAACAATTAACTTGTTGAAAGGGATTATCATTAAAAGGGATAGCAATAGTCATGGGAGAATCCAAATTAACTTCAAACATTATACCCCAATAAGATACCGTTATAATCATATTTGTTGCTTTGATATCAAGCGTTAAAGCAAATTTATTGTTAAAAATTGTTCACTTTTTGTGTCATATTATTTTTTAATTCTACCAAATCTATACTACCAATCGAATCAATTTTTTTACAAAAATCAATAAGCCAGTTATCTTGAGCCCTTCCTCTCAACATTGCTTCTTCATAACTCATGTCTTCTCTAAAGGTTACCATAGAATATTTTGAAAAATAATCTGGAAAATTCTGCTCCAATTTAAATTCCAGCGCTGCTTTTTTGACAAAAGCAATGTCATTGACGCGATCCCTCATCTCATAAAAATTATCTACGGCTAAGTCCGCGATGGCATCGCTATGGGGCTTTCTAAAATTTTCGAAAAGTTGAAATATATCCTTGCTAAAGCCTCCCTGATCAGCCAATAGTTCAGAAAAATAATAACAGTCCTCGAATCCACAGTTCATCCCTTGTCCATAAAATGGAACAATGGGGTGTGCTGCATCTCCCATCAACAAAGCTTTATCTTCAAAGGACCATTTGCTACATTTTGTCGTTCCCAATAATCCGATGGGATTGTTGAAAAATTGACGATCAAAGGTCGGCATTAGGTCTATGGCATCGGAGAAATATTTTTTGAAAAACTCGACCACGCTTTGTTGGGTATCGAGCTTGGCAAAATTCTCAGCGCCTTGGTCATTGGAAAGAAATAATGTGACAGTAAAGCTTCGATCAAGATTGGGTAAAGCGATCATCATAAAATCCCCACGAGGCCATATGTGTAGGGCATTGGGATCCATGGCAAATTCACCTTTTTCAGTCGGTGGTATATTTAATTCCTTGTACCCATGGTCCAAAAATTCTGTGTGGATATCCATGTTATTGGGTCCAAGTGATTGATAAATGGCTTTTCTGAGGGTAGAGTCAGCTCCATCAGTTCCTCATACGCCCTCTCATCTTGATGGCATGTTCATCGACTACCGTCTTCATCCCTATCATTTTCAAGGATCTAATCCCTCGATTTGACAAGGCAAGATTTATAGATCGTCCTCCTATCAATCCCTCCTTTCGGATATCTGATCGACGTTCGAATATTTCAACTTCATAACCCAGTTGGCAGAGTCTTACGGCCAACATAGAACCCACGAGACCAGCCCCGATTATGGTGATTTTTTCTTTTTCCATGCTAAATTTCTTATTATATTAATGCTTTATAGGCATTCTCCCACTACAAAAATACTACCTAAAATTAATATCAAATCATTTTCTTTTGCAGACCGAATGGCCGCTAATTTACCTCTTTTTACAGTTGCGTATGCTTTGCCTTTTAGGCCATAATCTGAGGCTACGGATTTAAGCTCTAGGGATGGCAAAGCCCTAGGTATATTGGCATTGACGAAGAAATGCTGAGCATTTTTGGGTAACAATTCAAGAACATTAGTGACATCTTTGTCATTCACAAAACCAAGTATAATTTTTATACAAGGAAAATGATATTTATTTATTTGGTTTAAAACCATCGAAATCCCTGCAATATTGTGCGCACTATCGGCAATGACTAAGGGCTTATGCTGCAATACTTGCCATCTTCCAATAAAATTGGTAAGCTGGGGAAAATTTTCAAGGGCAAATTTAACCCTAGAAATGTCCACACTCCTATGGCTGTTTTCCATAAATGTTTCAAAAGTAAGCAGAGCGGTAATTGTATTTTTTACTTGGAAACTTCCAGCACATGGGATGTTCAAATTAGACAAGTAGGGTTTATTACCTTTATTAATAGAAACGCAGAGGGAATCGATATTTTCTCTATTTATTTTACTTGAAAATAATTGATCAGCAAAAAGGATTGGGGCCTTGACCGATGCTGCTTTTTGACGGAATACATGCGCTACTTCTTCTTGCGTCTCACCAATGATACAAGGAACGTTGGGCTTTATGATACCCGCTTTTTCTGCGGCAATGAGTTCCAGTGTATTTCCCAACATCGCCTGGTGGTCAAAACTAATTTGGGTGATGGTGGTAACTTTGGGCACTAATATATTCGTGCTATCTAGTCTTCCCCCAAGGCCCACTTCGATGACGGCTATATCGACTTTCTTTTCTCTAAAATATTAAAATGCCATGGCCACGGTTATTTCAAAAAAAGAAGGTTGGATTTCTTCTATTAAAGGCTTGATATCTTGAATGAATTTTACGACAAAATTTCGATCTATGTATTGGCCAGCTATTTTTATCCTTTCTCTGAAATCTTTGTAGTGTGGAGAGACATATAGCCCCGTTTTATATCCATGTGTCTGCAATAGTGAGGCGACCATATGAGAGGTTGATCCTTTGCCATTTGTCCCTGCAATATGGATAGCCTGAAAAGATTCTTGGGGATTCCCCAATGCAGCACACAATGCGGTGATATTGGTAAGATCTTTTTTATAGGCGGACGAACCAACCCTGTGAAACATCGGGAGCTTTGAATAAATGTAGGCTAGGGTAGCGGTGTATTGTGCGTTCAAAATTACTATGGGTAATTATTTTTATTATAAAAGTGTAATGTACAAAGGTAATCCAATGACTAGAATTCAAATTCCCTTGATTGAATTATTTTGGGTAAATCTCCAATTTTTCTCTTACTTTGCATTTCAAACAATCAATATTAAAAAATGATAGTCATCACTGGAACTGCGGGCTTTATTGGATCTTGTCTTTTGGCAGAAATGAGGCATCACTATGATGGCGAGATCATCAGTGTGGATGATTTTAAGATATTGGGTAAAAAAGGCAATTGGGAATTTGCTACGCACCAAGTGACGCACATCGAACGAATTGATTTTGTAGAATGGTTTAGAACTCATAGTAGCCAGGTTGAGTACGTATTCCATCTGGGGGCAAGGACGGATACAACTTGTATGGATCCTCAGATATTAGGTGAATTAAATCTCAACTATACACGCGACCTTTGGAGGATATGCAGCGAAGAGGATATACCCTTCATCTATGCCTCTAGTGCGGCAACATACGGCATGGGAGAATTTGGATTTTCTGATGACCACGAGACTCCATTCAAGGTAAAACCCCTCAATTTATATGCAAAATCAAAGAATGACTTTGACAAATGGGCATTAAAATCAAGTTTTAATCCTCCCGTTTGGGCTGGTCTCAAGTTTTTCAACGTTTTTGGTCCCAATGAATACCACAAGGGTAGGATGGCATCCGTCATTTGGCATACGGTCCAACAGATCAAGCTTTCAGGGTACATGAAGTTGTTCAAATCTCACAGGCCTGATTTTTTTGATGGACACCAAAAGAGAGATTTTATATATGGACAAGACGTAATCGATATCATTTTATACTTATACAAAAATGATTTTAAATCTGGTTTGTACAATGTCGGTTCTGGTAAAGCGCGGACTTTTCTCGATCTAACAAAAGCAACTTTCAAAGCGTTGGGCAAGGAAGAGCAAATCCAATTTATCGATATGCCAACTGATTTGCAGGACAAATATCAATACTTTACAGAAGCAGATATGCGCAAGCTAAAACGAGCAGGTTATAAAACAGCCATCCGACCACTGGAAGCCACCGTTGAGGAATACGTTCAAGACTATTTGATTCCGAATAAATATAAAATCTAAGCAAGATTTTGGAGAAGGGATTGGGCAATCAAAATGGCTTTTAATAGAAATTGATGGGAGAATACAAGGTTCTATAAAACGATAAGACAAAATTAATACTGGTACCAACAAGAGAAAGCCAAAAGTGGCCCACAAATACTAAGGTGAGCATGGGCGATTCTTTTGAGCTTTTTATTATATTTGATTATTTGTATAAACTTCTTGTATTCGCTAAGCTCAAAAAAAATAGATTGAGGGGATTCTTAAAATACAAACAATGGAAATAGAATGACCAAAAAAATGAAAGACAATGTTTGGAATAGAATTCCACTTCAAGATTATGAGTTACACATGAAACATGAAACTGTTGGACAACTGCATTTACTCAATACCCTAACTAAAAAATATTTAGAAAAAGTAAATCCTGAAATTGTAATGATTTTAGGGATTGCAGGTGGAAATGGATTGGAGCATATCAACAATTGTATTACCAAACAAGTTTATGGAATCGACATAAACCAAAATTATCTTAACGAAACAAGAAAAAGATTTCAAGGGCAAATCCCTAATCTGTATCTTATCAACCTTGACATTTCTGCAGGGAATAATGATATTATAGCCAAAGCAAATCTGATATGGGCAGCGTTGATTTTTGAATATGTTGAATTAGAATCGAGCTTTGAATTCATAGACAATAACCTCGAAGAAAATGGGCACTTGATTGTAACAATTCAAGAAAATAATGGAGTTAGTTCTGTCAGCCAAACAGGAATAGAAACGATTAAGTCAACCGATAAATTATTTTGTAATATCGCTGAGAGAGAATTGCTGTCCATTGCAGATAAATTTGGATTTTTCAGGGATGACTATGAAGAAAATATTCTGCCTAACAAAAAATCATTAAAAACATATTCATTCGTAAAAAGGACAATGTTCCGAAGAATAAAAAAGAGTTTTGATCAACAAGGCTTGATGCAGACCTTGAATGCTCAATTGATTGAAGTAGTAAAAGGGCAAGTCAAAATCTCTTGTGCATATTCACAAGCTTTGACCCAGCAGCACGGCTTTTTTCACGCGGGGGTTGCCACGAGCATTGCAGATAGTGCGTGCGGATATGCAGCACTTACGATGATGCCCGAAGGCATGGAGGTTTTAAGTATAGAATTCAAGATCAATTTCCTAAAACCAGCGAAAACATCTAAACTCATAACTGTAGGAAAAGTACTACAATCAGGCAAAACTCTGACAGTTTGTGATGGCTATGTATATGATGAAACCGAAACAAAACTCATCGCTAAAATGACTGCAACTATGATTGCGATTTCCAAATAAAAATAATTATAGCTGCGCAAAGCTTTTCGATAATTACAATTCTACAGTTCCACAATACTAGATATTTCTAATTTTTGGCAATTAAAGACCGTTGCAAAACAATATTTGAAAATTTTATTGCCCTTTCAGAGATCTTTATTACCACTTTAGTGGATTTTGGGGCCTAATTTTTTAAAACATGAGGCTTTTTTTTAAATTTATTGGCAAAATAATCCAATTTGGGGCTTATTTTCACTATATTTTACCACTGGGCATAATAATCCCAGGGCTACGGTATAAATTGTATGCCATCGATTCCATGAGGTTTTGGGTATGCATTTTTGCTATCCCTCGGTACCTAGCTACTCCTCCATTAAACCATCTTTTTATACTCCCAAATGTCCTTTCTATTTTGTATCGAGTTTGTCCTATTATTTTATTAAACTTTAATTCCCATTTTGTCAAGGCTTTATTCTTTTTTGCTTTCTTTAGAATTTGATTCTTCAGATTTTTGATTTTAATAGGGTTGCATTTTTTCTGATTGGTAGCCTTTGTCTCCACTTACCCTTGTCCCTGCTGGCAAGTCCGTACTTTCTAGTACTTCCTCCAAATTACTTATTTCATTTACACTTGCTTTTGTGGTTACTAATCCAAGTATCATTCCTTGTTCGTCTGTAATGGTATGTTTCTTATACCCAAACCTCAATTTTCCTGCCTTTTAACCCAACTTCCTTCATCGTCGACTCCAGGCTTTAATACTTTTTTTATCATCTTTTGGTGCCGATTCTGTCTTTTGTGGATTTTGATTATCTGATTTGTTTTTATTCTCGTCCTCCCCTTCCTCTTGTAACGATTCTTCAATTTCGTAGGTGCTTTGTCCCTTTGGCTTTAATGGGCTGTCGATAATACTGGCATCCACTATAACTCCTGTCTTGACTATTATTTTTTTGCTTCGAGTTGTTTATTTAAGTTTTTCATTATTTTATCATATGCTTTTGTTTGTGTCATTATTGATCTAAACCTACTTAAAGTGCTATGATCTGGTGATGATTCATTTAATTGCAAACCACAAAATCTACTGAAGGATATGCTATCATTGAGCCTATCTTCAATTTCATAATCACTAACCCGTACCATGTTTGTAGTAAGCTCATTTTAAAAAGCAGCAATCCATGATATGCAGGTTTACCGTAGCACTCATACCTTTGGTATAATGTCTATTAATTAGAGTGGTAATTGGTCTCCAATCAACCAAGGTATTGATTTGATTGAAAAATTGCATCTTGACCTTTCTACCTGAGGTCAAATAATCAGCGAATGAGGGAATTTCTTCTTTTTTCATAGCACTAAAATACAACCTAAATGGCTGATATACAATATTTTAACTACATTTTATTCCATTTATTTCGCCCTTTTTATCGTGCAACGGTCTTAATTAATTAATATTACTGCCGTTTCATAGAATTTTTTATTTTTACATAAAATTTTTAATCATCATCGTAACAGACAAACTTCATACCGAAAGCATTAAAGACCATTTCAAAAGCAAAGCAGTTTTTGAAACGAAGGATATTATTAACTTTTACGAACAATACGGGAAGGTCCTAAATCCTTCAACGATTAATTGGCGTGTTTACACATTGGTTCAGGAGGGTGTTTTGCAACGTATAACGAGATGAAAATTTATGACAGGACCAAATAAAGACATCAAATTTCCACTTGACGATTATGATAGACTTTGCTTTTTGAAGAATGTTATTAAAAACCCCAATATTATCGTTGGAGACTATACTTACTACGACGATTTTGATAATGTTGAGAACTTTGAAAAAAATGTAAAATACCTTTTCGACTTTGTAGGCGATAAATTAATAATTGGAAAGTTTTGTATGATAGCTTCTGACGTGAAATTTATCATGAATGGCGCGAATCACTTGACCAATGCTCTTTCAACTTATCCTTTTGCAATTTTTGGAAACGGTTGGGAAAATGCAATGGACAATAAATCCTATCCTCAAAAAGGAGATATAAATATTGGAAATGATGTGTGGATTGGTTACAATGCTACAATAATGGCTGGTGTAACAATTGGAGACGGTGCAATAATCGCAGCAAATTCTACTGTGATAAAGGACGTAGAGCCTTATTCAATTGTTGGAGGAAATCCTGCAAAGGAAATTAAGAAACGATTTTCCGAAGAAACAATTTTAAAATTATTAGAACTCAAATGGTGGAATTGGGACATAGAGAAAATAACTAAAAACATTCAAAACTTGACAGACATCGAAATCGATAAACTAACAGAATAGACACCTCCTCGACTTTTTTCCTCAATAAATATCCCAAGCCCAGCCTAGCTTTTAACGACCATATAGGACATCAAATCTTCGTCTATATACCTATTCTCCGACTTTAAAAATGAGTAGTCTCTCATCACTCCCTCGTGCATGAATCCTAAGCGCAAGTAAAGATTTTTAGCCGCAATATTTTTGGATCCAACGCTCAGTTCTACCCGGTGAAATCCTTCTGACTTCGCCCATTTTAGTGCTTCCTGGAGCATTTGCACACCGTATCCATGCCCCCAGTGAAGCGGATGGATGGCTACCCCGCCTAGGTACATTATATGCCCATTTCGATGCTGAAGAGGCTGCATTTTAATCATGCCCACCGCCTTGTCGTTCACCTGAAAAATATACTTTATACCCCTCGCAACCAAGTCGGCATATATCGGCTCAAACTCCCGTTTTTCTTGCCGTTCGTACAGAAGATGCGGGTTGATCTCGGGGTGCATATACAGTTCATGCACGAATGTAAAATCGTCCATCGTGGCTTTCCGCAGCATTTTTCCTTTTTTGTTTACCTCCAAAGATAGCGGCTATTTGGTTTTTTTTAAAATATTTAGGTGCATCCCATGTCTGCGACATGGGTCGGGTCGTTCGTGACTTCACTTCGTTTCGGTCTTTCAGACACCTACAGCATATTGCTGCGCCTAATGCTATAGGTTCACTTCCACCCCTTGCACTCTTTGTTTGGGTTCTCGCTATATTTTTAGCACCCGTATGGGCTTTTCGCCATTGGGGAATACGATAAAATAAACCCCAGGGCTTAGATCTGAAAAATCTAGATTCTGAGTATATACGAATGAATCTATGGTTTTACCAAGACTATTGATCAATTTTGCTTGGGTTGCCGTGTAGTTCTTGACATACGCCATATTTACCACAGGATTGGGCATTATGGTAGATGTGGGGAGATATTGTTTGTTGTATATACTTATCATAGGTGAGTATTTGCTATGGTTTTCCATTAAATCTGTCATGTTTATCCGATAATAAGTGACAAAATCTTGTACATCGCCATCTATATAATTCAATTCATCCCCAGGCTTGGCTTCAAGTTTTGCTATCGCAGTAAAATGTATTCCATCGGTACTCTTTTCCAAATACAGGGCTTGCGGAGAAGAGTTTTCAGTTAAGCAATATTCTATTAGATTGTCATTTTTTATGGCTTTTCCTTTGAAGCACAATATATCGCTGGTTGCCAGTATGGTTTCGAAGCCAGACCTCGGGTACGTTTGTACGACTTTTAGTGCGATTTCTTGCATTTTTGCTCGAAGGATTGGGTCGAGTACCGCCATGTTTTCGGTGTATGGGCCCGCTTTTACACTCGGCAATCCTACAGGACTCGAGGAGTACAAGGCGGCATACATGACGCAAGAGACAAAATAATTGCCATTGTCATTCATGTGGATATCGTCTGAGAATAATTGACTTATATGTGTCATAGAGCCAACTGGGTGCAGCGCCAAAGTGTCGTACAATGCCCCCAGCGCCAATCCAGCAGGTATGATATACATATTATTGGAAGAACTCGGGGTGTTGATCTTGGTGACCCTTTCTTCCCAATTGGGCAGTAGGGAGGTTATGGATGCCCGCCAGGCAGTCCAATTGTTGTCGGTTACGTGTTCCCAAGTTTGGAGCATAAAGGATTTGATGGTTGCGTTGTGATTTTTTGCTACATCAAAAAAATATTTGCCGTATTTGGCGGTCGTGTCAGCTGGCATTTCTAATAAGGGAACACTCTCGGTGATGACTAAGCTAGCAAAGACTGGAGAGCTGCCAGCACCTAGGGCGGTCATAAAATTGGTGCCGTGTTCTACATCTGTCCCAGCGATCGGATCCCAAATTGGGTTAGAATTGAAGTTTTCAGGGGCGCTCCATTGCAATGTCAGAGGCGCTCCGATATTGATATGGTTTCGAAATAAGGTAGATTGCCCTGCCGCTGTGCGCAGTTCTTTGACGATAAAGGGTGTGTTGAGATTGATAAGACTGTGCCCGATATAATAGGCGCAACATTGACCAAAAATAGTCTGTGTTAAGAACATCAAGCCCAATAGACTCAACGCCTTGAAATAGTTGTTTTTCATGGTAATAGTGTTTTAATGGTGTGTAATTGCAACAAATCTAGTATTTAATTTTAATTATGCCAATGTTTTTAACATTTTATTTCAATTTATTTTATAAAATACTACCCAACAAAATACAATAATTATTAGCACAGGATCAACAATGTTGTAAAAAACATCATATATTTGTGTAAAATATCGTCGAGCATGTTTGTTGAGAAAGCGGTAGTACATATGGATTTGGATTCTTTTTTTGTTTCAGTCGAATGCTTGAAGAATAGCCAATTTTTAGGAAAGCCCTTGATCATCGGCGGGATGGGAGATCGGGGAGTGGTGTCATCCTGTAGTTATGAAGCGAGGAGGTATGGAGTGCATAGCGCGATGCCGACCAAGATGGCGAAGAGACTTTGTCCAGATGCGATATTCCTACGTGGAGACATGGACAGCTATATAGCGCACTCGCAGATGGTGACAGAGATTATAGCGGAGGATGCCCCGATTTTTGAGAAGGCGTCGATCGACGAGTTTTATATCGATGTGAGTGGGATGGACAGGTATTTTGGCTGTTATCAATGGTCACTTGCATTGCGGCAGAGGATAATCAAGGAGGCTGGACTCCCTATCTCTATGGGCCTCTCCGTCAATAAGCTGGTATCCAAAGTAGGCACTGGCGAGGCAAAGCCCAATGGGGCTATTCAGATCGACCAAGGTACAGAAAAGATGTTTTTGGCACCCCTTTCTACTCAAAAAATCCCTGGTATCGGCCCTGAGACCTATAAAAAACTCTCTTTTATGGGTGTGAGGACGGTCAAGGTGCTGAGTGAAGTGCCTGTACGACTGCTAGAGCGAGAGTTCGGCAGCAGTGGTGGACGTACACTTTGGGAAAAAGCCAATGCGATAGATCATACCAAGATCGTCCCCTATCACGAGGCGAAGTCCATGAGCTCAGAACGAACGCTGGGTACAGATACGATGGATATAAGACTACTCCGCGACATGCTGACGGCCATGACAGACAAGTTGGCATTTGATTTGCGGAGCTCTTCTAAGCTTACCTGTTGTGTTGCTGTAAAGATTCGATATGCGGACTTTAATACGTACACGCAGCAGCGCAAAATATCCCATACAGCCAATGACAAGGTTCTTTTGAGGGTGGTGCATGCACTATTTGAAAAAGTGTATGATCGGCGACAAATGATACGATTGATCGGCGTAAAATTTACCGATCTAGTGCACGGACATACGCAGATGGATCTATTCGATGATACAGAAGAAGAACTGCGCTTGATGGAGCAAATGGATCATATTCGCAAGAGATTTGGCGCCAAGAGTATCTTGAGGGCCTCTTGCATGGAAGTAAAGCGATAAATTTAAATGTGAATAAAACATATATTATAAAATTATATCTATCTTTGATTTTTAAACTAAAATTAAACAGCCCAATATGTCAAACGATAAAGAAGAAAAACTAAAGGCACTGAAATTAACCGTGGATAGGCTCGAAAAAGCATACGGAAAAGGTACGGTTATGAAATTGGGCGATAAGCAAGTCGAGGCGGTGGAAGTAATATCTACGGGTTCGGTGGGTCTGGATATAGCCCTTGGCGTCAATGGATTTCCTAAAGGCCGTGTCATCGAGATTTACGGTCCTGAATCCTCAGGTAAGACGACTCTCGCCATACACGCTATTGCCGAATGTCAGAAAAAGGGTGGGATAGCGGCTATAATAGATGCAGAGCACGCATTCGATAGATTTTATGCAGAAGCTCTAGGTGTCAAGACCGAAGAATTATTGATATCGCAACCCGATAATGGTGAGCAAGCCTTAGAAATCGCTGAAAATTTAATCCGTTCTGGAGCCATAGATATCATCGTGATAGACTCCGTAGCTGCACTCGTTCCAAAAAAGCGAGATCGAAGGCGAAATGGGAGAAAACAAACTTGGTTTGCAGGCGAGATTGATGTCTCAAGCACTGAGGAAATTGACAGGAACCATAGGCCGTACTGGGTGTTGTTGCATCTTCATAAACCAATTGAGAGAAAAAATTGGCGTGATGTTCGGAAATCCTGAAACAACAACTGGTGGAAACGCATTGAAATTTTATGCTTCGATAAGGCTTGACATACGCAAAAGCGGTAATTCGATCAAAGACAAAGAAGGAAACCTTACAGGAAATCACGTCAAGGTCAAAGTCGTCAAAAATAAGATGGCACCACCGTTCAGAGTAGCGGAGTTCGATATCGAATTCGGCCAAGGTATATCAAAAACAGGCGAAATAGTGGACTTAGGCGCGGATCATAATATCATAGAAAAAAGTGGATCTTGGTATAGTTACAATGGTACCAAAATAGCTCAAGGAAGAGAAGGGGCAAAGCAGTTTATGGCAGATAACCCAGAGCTGGCTCACGAAATAGAAGAAAAAATCAAGGAAAAAATAATGTCTGGGGCAGTAGCACCAAAAATCAGTAATTTTATCGAGGCAGAAGATTAAAAAAAAACCGCTATTGATCAATCAATGGCGGTTAATACTGTTATAATAGCAAGGTATCCCGAATATTAAAGGGCATGAGAATACTTTGAGTTATATAAGATACGATTAATAATAAAAATGCTGCATCATCTAAGAAAATTTTGAAGCACAAAAGCAAAAAAGCTCAAAAAGTTTGAGTATCAAACGTTGTTTTTCACCCAATTATCACTGGCGACTTGTAGGTCTGTATAAAAAGCTTCAAAGCCATGGCTAAGATATTTTTCTTCCTTTTTCAAAAATTCAACTATAGGTGCTGCGTTCATTTTTCCTTTGGTTCTGGCCTCTATCCTAAAAAGTGCTCTAGAGATGCCATCCCAAGTGCGATAAGTATGCAACCAACGAATATGTACCAAGGATTGGATAAAACCCTGCGCAGGCTCATTGATGTGGGTGTCTTGAGTACTGATGATGTCGAGTGCACTTTCACAAAAAATATCAAAATCTTGATTTGAAAAACTTGACCAGTTATTGGCTAATACATAATCATGAAATACGTCGAGAATTACAGGACTCCACTTGTCAAAGTGCGGTCGAAGATAATGTCTCATTTTTATAAAGTGCTCATGACTGTCAGTAAATCCATCTATGAATTGGTGCATTTCTACACCTTTTAAGACACCCTCTGGGTAAGATTGCAATTCAGTGTGCGTGTGCAAATCGGCTAGAATATTACCCAACATTCTGTCGCTGTGTGGATAGGATAGTGCGAAATGCGATAGAAAATTCATCGATTTACTTTGGTTTTGGTTTAGACTCACAACTCCATTTCCAAGACATAAGAGGCCAAGCTCTAGATCCTTTATAATCAAAATGCCACCATTCTGTCCTGATGCCGACAAACCCCGCGCTGTACAATAGGCTGTCCAATAATTTTCTGTTTTTAATCTGCGCAGTTGTCAAGCCTTTGGCATTGCGATGTGATTTTTCTAAAAAAGAATCATAAGGTGTACCAAAATCCAATTCATTGCCTTTGCCATCGGTCAGCCCAATATCTAGCGCGCCCCCACGAGAGTGTATCGAACCTTTTTTTGGGTGCATCACATATCGCGAATCTGGTTTTGCTTCCCAAAGTTTCCATTGATATGGCGACGGACGATAGCAGTCGTACAATACGATCTTATACCCTTTAGCATCAGCCAATTTTATTACCTTATCCAATGCAGTTTTCACGTCCTTATGTACCCAACATTGAGGACAGTCGTAGATCTGTTTTCCAGTAAAATTATCCTTGGTAGCATATTTTATTTGGTAAATAATGCTTTTGCTTTGATTCAACAAAACTAAATCTTTCGCCTGAGCCCTAGCTTCAAAAATAAAAAACATCAAAATGCCCCAAATCAAAACAGCTTTCACAAAATAATCGTTAATTTTATATTTCAATTTGTACAAATATAATGGATAGGCGCGACTTTACGAAATCTCTATTGGGAACCTTGGGTTTTGTTGGCTCTTCTTGGAGTGCTATGAATTTCGGATTTCGCTATAATAATCCTAGGATTATCAAACCCAATCGACTCAAAAAAGGCCAGAAAATTGGATTAATTTGCCCTGGCAGTTCTGTCAGTGCTGAAAGGCTCGAATTGGCAAAAGCGAATGTGGCACTAATGGGATGTGAGCCCGTTGTTGGCAAAAACGCACTAGCCAAAAAGGGCTATCTCGCAGGTGAAGATGCTCAACGACTCTCAGATCTTCACGACATGTTCAAGGATCGATCTATAAGTGCTATTTGGTGTGTCAGAGGAGGATATGGCTGTGGAAGACTCTTGCCCAAAATTGATTTCAATTTAATCAAGAAAAATCCTAAAATTCTTATTGGATACAGCGATATCACGGCATTGACAACGTCTATACACATGTTGACAGGATTGATCACTTTCCATGGTCCCATCGCTGCAGCTGATTTTCCCGATTATAGCCAGACTTTAATGCAAGAAGTTTTATTCGCAGGTAAATCCCGTATCGAACTCAATCCATTTCCCGATCCTACCATAATCAATGAACCGACCAATTTACCATACACCATAAAGAGTGGATTAGCAAGAGGACGATTGATGGGTGGGAACTTGAGTGTTTTGGCATCTTTGGTGGGTACACCTTGGCAGTTTAATTCAAAAAATCGAATAATATTCTTAGAGGACATTGATGAAAAACCGTATCGGATTGATCGTATGTTGGTGCAATTAAGGCAATCTGATTGTTTTGAAGACATCAACGCATTGGCTTATGGGATGTTCAAGGGCTGTAACCCAGAGCCTAATGATGCTTCACTGACGCTGCAAGAGACCTTGAAAGCGCAGTCAGAACTGTTGAAAATGCCTTGCGCTTACGGAATGCCTTTCGGCCATATCTCAGAACAATGTACCCTTCCACTTGGAGTAATGGCTGCTTTCGATGCTGACAAGAGAATCTTAAGAATCGAAGAGTCCGGGGTAAAATAATTGTTTTTAAAAAAGTGTCGTATGGGTGTAGTTTGGCTAGAGAGGCGGTTCACTCATTTTTCTGGTTTTGAGATAGTATCACACTCACATGCCACATAATATTTCGTGCAAAATGGCAACTAATTTAGTTTTTTTCTTTCAATTATTTTCTTTGCTGATACTTCACTTATCACTTTTTTGCCGGTTTTCTTACTGCATACATATATTTTAACGATAATAGTTGACATAGGATAAAAACGGAAATATCAATTTACTCTTTTATAAAATACTTTTCCTACTCTATTGATATGATCCAATAACTCTTTGTTTTCAATAGTTTTATAGATGGAAACATCGAATTTGTATGGAAGCATTAAATCGTCAAGTTCAATTTCTATTTTTTGCAATGAGGTTAAGTTAATTTTGTCACTAACTATAGTTATGTCAATATCTGAATATTGTTTTTGGCACCCTTTTGCCCTTGATCCGTACAATATTACTGTTTCAATTTCTTCATGATTTGAAAATACAGAGGCAATCTGGTCGAATTGTAATTTTTTTAATCCAAATTTCATATCACAAAAGATTTTGCTGTTCTCTGCTTCTTTTTTCTTCCATCGTTTCTTTAAATTTTATAAAAAGCGGAAAATACTCTTCAAGGATTTTATGATAGATTTCATTTGCAGTTGCTTCGTTGTAAGTATGTGTTGTTTTATTTCTACTTTGTATCATGTCCATCCAAATCTCTCCATCTTCTATTATTTTTAATTGTAGTGCCTCCCTTGTAGCATCTCTCGACCCACCAACGTTGTTATTGCCTTGGTATTCTGCATAATCCTTCATTAGATTCCATGCCAACTCGTGGGTATATTCAAACCTTTGGATAAGACCTTCTTTTATCATTTCGTCTAGGACTAATCCTAGATCCATTATCTTTTTTTCATTTTCGTCCAAAAAACTAATATTAATGAATTCTACCGCATTTTCTAGTTTATTCAATGCTTTATTATAATTGGATAACCTTTGATGCCATCTATTATCTATTTCCATGTATTTAATTTTATAAATTAGTCTTAAAACTTAAAGTACTTTGCTATAAATGTGTAAAAAATTTTACCGTTAAAATAATATATTCTAGGATAAAATTGTTTTTGCTCGACTTAAACTCTGAGGTTAGTTGTTCTTGTCGTTACAAATTAACACCTTGATTTATAGAAAATCTCTCTCTTTTCTTATTGTAATTTATTAAGACTTTAGCTCCCTATTAATATTCATAACAACCGATGTCTGGGGTAGAGGCATCGCGGATTTTATCCTCAATATCTATGGCTATTAAAGGCAATGGTAGTGCCTTTTTTTCAACGACTGACAAGCTATCTAAGTGATAGTTTTTTCGATTGATTTCCTTGAAAACTTTATCCGTATTTTTTAATAAAACGCATTGTGATATCTTAGAAAAAAAAATTTCAAAGCCTTTTGAATCAACGATTTTTTCAGCTTTAAAGGCACTATTACCAATGGTATAATTAAAATAACCTGGAGTTACACCTTCTGTGGCATCCACAAATCCAATTGCGTCCTTCGCAGAAGAATAAATTATGGAGTTTTTAATATCGATATTTGTGATTTTTACATCAGGGTCTTTACATTCTTGATCGAAACACTTGTAATTAGTCGCTACTAGGATATTGTTTGCTGCGCCCATTGCCCCACTTGTCACCCCATAATTGGCCAATGTACAATAATTGAATTGGGAAGTGCCGCCATGCGTTAGGGCTACGCAGTGCGTATTGCAATCAGTGATTAGGCAATTATTTGCTTTGACAGTCGCGAAATCGCCGTAAAGACCAACTGACGACATGGTTTGAATCTTGGTGTTGTTCAGGGTAAGGGATGCCAACGAATCAAGCCTAAACCCAATCACCCCATTTTTAATATTGGCATAGTTCACTAGGTTACCACGTGAAGTTGCCGCTAAGATTATTCCTCCCCACTGACCCGCCAAATCCCGATAGTCTTCTTCCAGTCTATCTCCTTGGATGGTTACGGGTTTGTCATGAGTTCCTCTAATCTCGAGACTAGCTTTCGGCCCGATGATGATTAAGCCATCGTTATAATAGTTTTTATTTTCATCTCGCCCCAATCCTCCATGTACGTAAACTCGGCATCCAGCGGGCATGATCACTTTGCACGAATCAAAATAAAGCGCACCATAGATTACATATGGCTTGGGATCTGACCACACGAATTCTTGAAAATTTCCCCCATAATAGCTGATTTTACTTTTAGAATATCTATCAGGTACATAATTAGCATTTTGTCCCCAGGCCTCTAAGACGATTCTTTTTTGACCATTTTTAACTGAAATATTGAGAAGTTCGTTAAATATAAATGGGCTTATACTGACTGGTTGATCTGGATCGACAGTAACCGATGCAAAGATGTACAAACTATCGTTGGGAGCTATCTCAAGATCCTTAATATCCAAAGTACTTACACCATCTACATTGATTTTAAATCGCGAAGCCGAACCCGATTCTAACCAGATTCTATCTATTTTTATCCAGTCTTTGTGCGGATTATATAATTTAATAATCCTAGTGGAGCTGCCAATCGTGGTGAATACAGTATCAAATCTCAGAGTGTCAGTTGAAACACCCAACTGAATGTCCCCATCATAGTATTTTATTTTATTACAAGAAAAAATACCAATACAAAGAAAGGCAAACAAAGCTGCTATCGTGGAGTAAATGATTCTATTCATCAAAGTTATAGTGGACAATGGGTTATTAATTTATATTAAAATGTAAATTTCTACAAAATATTGCAAATTCTACATTTATAACTCATTGTATTTTATTTGGGGCGGTATTTTGATTCTTTCAAAATTTTCTCGGCATCCAGCTCATCCAATAAGTTTTGAAGAGATAAGTCGGGATTTCGCTCCATATATTTCTGAACGATTTTGTACCCTATAAAATTCCCAGTTTGACCTGGAGCTTCGGATGGCATGTATGGAGAATGTGGGCTCGGATAGATGAATTTTGCAAAAGCGGTCAGTTTTCTATTGTAAATTAAGTCCTTGTCTATGAATAATTTCCAGATTTCTGCTTCGTTCTGATTGCACCAGTTCCATTGGTTTTCGGTGTGTTCGTGGATCATATAGCTAGGCTTGAAAGGCAATAATTTTTCTACAATGTACAATATTTTGCCCTGTAAAATCATCATATCGAGCATCCGTTGATCTTTGGATTCTGTTATCAAATTCTGAACATAAGATTGCATTGATTTTATGATAATGAATTCTTTTTGCATACTATTTTTCAGATATTCTGGGAAAATATTTGGATCATATCCTCGATGATCTTTCCCAAGAAACATATCCAAATTGAAGGCCAATGTATCTTCACCAACTGTGAAAGCAGCATAATTATAAGCAGAAATATATGAAACAATTTTCGGGGTATTTCTCTCAGGAAAATAATATTTCAGGTATGCTAATGCCAAATTAAATTCTTCTGTGATGGACGGAAACTTGCCTTCGTATTGCTGTTCGACCGTATTGTAAAGGTTTTGGATAAAGGTATCCCTCAAAAACGCCTTCAAATTAAGATCAATTGGCAGAGGATTTATGGGATCATTGTACAAAACATTGTTAAAAAATATCTTCCCAAATCCTGGATATTCGGCAAGTAATTTTTGGACAGCATCTTGCATATGTAGCGTATCGACATGAAATAAAGCCAAATCAAATCTTTTTATCTCGGTATTTATTTTTAAATGACCGATGTCGGGCGTATCTTTGTTTGCAGTTTTGCAACTAAATATTCCGAATATAAGTATTACTAAAAAGTAAAAGTTACGTCGTAGAATTGTATGATATATCATTTCTTTAAACTTAATATGCTAAATATGAAAAAATTAACACTTCTCTCATTCTTTTGTTTCATGGCAATCTTGGCCCAAGGCCAATCAAAAATGGATAAAATAACCCTTGGTGTCCAAACTGGGCTAACGTTTTCTTGGATGAAATCGAATGACAATAAGATAAACTCTAACGGTGTTCCGTTGGGTTTTCGTATTGGTTTACATGCAGAATATGCCTTGAATGAAAAATTTTCACTTTGCAGTGGACTCCATATGGCGATTGCACAAGGTGGTCATCTAAAGCATGATGTTGGAGGCAATTTTTTTCCTAATTCAAAATTATCAAGTCCGACTCTTAACAATGGAGATAAACCTCTACCAGATGGTGTGGACATCAAGTATAAATTGCAGATCTTTGAAGTGCCATTTAGTTTGAAAATGCGGACTCGGGATTTTGGGTATATTTCTTATTTTGCGGAACTGCCAATATTTACTTTGGGATTGGTCTCTAAGGCTAGAGGTTCGTTCAATGGTGATAATGTTAAAGCTGAAAATGAAAATATCAATGGTGATGTTGTGGCCTTAAATCTAGGGCTGGGTGCTGGTCTTGGAGTTAAATATGCCTTAACTACGGAGACTGCTATTTATTTGGGAGTTTATTATCATTCCATTTTTACGGATATGACAGAAGACGAAGGTTTTAAAGCTATAGAAAAAGTTGGAGGTGGATATGACCAAGTTTCTGAAAACTCCAAGGGAACCATGGGTCAAATAAGTATCAAAGTTGGGGTTAATTTTTAAAAAGATTATCAAGAATACTAAAAAGATATGCCAGATAAAGAAACGATGCTAGAGTTTATAAAGGCCAGTCTGTACGAAGACATAAGAGAGGGCGACCATACTTCTCTAGCATGCATACCACCAGAAAATACCAATATTGCTCATCTGATTGCCAAGGATGATGGTGTAATAGCTGGGGTGGAGTTCGCAGAAATCGTGATGAAATATATCGACCCAACCTGTGAATTTGAGACTTTGATCAAGGATGGAGAGGATATTCAGTACGGCGATATCGTTTTTAAATGTAAAGCAAAATCTCAGGCACTATTGTCAGGAGAACGGGTGATATTGAATGTAATGCAGCGAATGTCAGGCATTGCTACACTTTCTAATAGATTTGCTTTGGAAGTTCATGGATTGCCCACCAAAATTTTAGATACGAGAAAAACTACGCCACTTAATAGATTTTTAGAGAAGTGGGCTGTAAAACTAGGAGGCTGTGAGAATTATAGAATAGGTCTGTACGATTGGTTTATGATTAAAGACAA
This sequence comes from Saprospiraceae bacterium, assembly GCA_016718505.1. Taxonomy (GTDB): domain Bacteria; phylum Bacteroidota; class Bacteroidia; order Chitinophagales; family Saprospiraceae; genus JADKKF01. Next base: position 682,854 of record JADKDE010000001.1, read on the forward strand.
CCACGTAGATGCTTGTGGTGGCGTGAAAAAGGCGATAAAGAAAGTCCTTGACTACAAAGCAAAAATAATTTGGATATCGGGATTACTGTAGAGGTTAGAAATCTAGTTGAGATCCACGAAGTCCTCGAAATTGGCAAAATCCAGAGAATCATGTTCGACAATTTTGAAATCCCAATCTTGAGAGAAGCCGTGGCCATCGTGGGCCAAACTTTCGAAACAGAAGCTTCTGGAGGGATTACCATTCAAAATGTCCGAAAATACGCAGAAACAGGGGTAGATTATATCTCCGTAGGCGCATTGACCCATTCAGCTGGTACGCTAGATATGAGCATGAAAATCAGGGGTTAAATGGCATTTTTGTTTTGAAAAAAATAATCGAAGTTTGCGTTGATACTGTAGATGGAGGGATTGAAGCTTTAGATATAGGTGCCGATAGATTGGAATTGTGTAGTGCTTTGGGCCTAGGTGGACTTACACCGTCACTTGGTAGCTTTATAATGCTTGAAGAAAAATACCCAGGAAAAACACATGTATTGATACGACCCCGTATGGGTAATTTTATTTACAATAAAGTTGAAAAATCTAACATCGAATCGGATTGCTCTCTCTTCGCAGAATATGGGTGTAAAGAATTGGTCATTGGGGCTCTTCTCGAAAATAATTCGCCCGATTATGAGTTTTTAAATAAAATAGTTAACCTACATCCTAGCATTAATTTTACTTTTCATCGTGCTTTAGATGAATTACAGGACCCAGATCAACATCTTCACCAACTGGCTGAAATGGGTTTTCGGCGTATTTTGACCTCTGGCGGACATAACACCGCTTTGGAAGGAATTAATAATATTGCGACTTGGCAATCTAAATTCGGTCATCTCATTGAAATCATGGCAGGTGGAGGAATAGCTGAACATAATATTGAGGAAATATTTGAAATATCCCAAATTAATGCTGCTCATCTTTCTTTGAAGGAATGGTTTGAGCCCGAAAATACTTCTCATTTAAACTTAAATTCAACCTTATTTTCTGGATCTGGGTATTGGAAAATGAAAAAAAATGACCTTAAAAAAATATTGATCAAAATAAATCAATGATATAAATTTATATTTATTTGGGTTTCTTTGTAACAATATTTCCACCAAATACCCTAAATCACCCTAAAAATACCCACATTTCAATATATTACAATTTAATAATATATAACAATGATAAATTTTTGTATTTGTCGTTGGTTATTTATGGCCTTAATATTGTATCATGAATTAAAGGCTATACAATTTCTCTCAGAAAATCGATAGCCGTACTTCAGAACTAATAAACGTATTAGTTTTTTTATTGGATATGTTCATGGGATAATTATTTGTTGATAATGGGTTGCTAAGCGACTCGAAAGCTTCGACCCATTATTAACAATGTTAAATTGAAATGAGTTAGTTTATAATATATTGCTTTTAGTTTTAGATATGTTCATGGGATTATAATTTGTTAGAACAAGTCGTATAAAGTGTTATACGACTTGTTTTTTTTTGTGGCATATTCAAAGTTGTTTTTCAAATTTTTTAGTATTCAAATTCCCAGCCCCATTTTCATTAAGTTTTTAAGAAAGTAGAAATCGACACATCCATTTGCTTTCCTATTTGGTTTTTCAAGAAAAGAGTTTTTATTTGAAATGATTTATCCCGACTGGAATTAATCTAGAATTTTATAAGCCAATACTCATTACCATGTTTTTTTTCAAAGACTAACAACCTCATTAAATTAGCCAATTTTTCAGGAATTCTAACAGATAGAAATAGGATATTTGCTGTATCTCTCGACAATTGATGGCTACCTCACCAGCCAAGATCAATTTCCATATTCAATAAAATTTAATCAAATTCTATTTTTGATCGTTGTTATATCAGATGGTTTGATGATTTTTGAACATTCATTTCACAAGGCGGTAATTTTTACTTATTTTTGAGACTTAAAATACTATGAGATATGACTTTTGACTATACAGAAGAGCAGATAGCCGTAAGAGATGCAGCGCGAGATCTAGCGCAGAGGACTATGAAAAAAGGAGTAATAGAGCGCGATACCCACATGAAGTATCCCACAGAAGAGGTTCGCCAAATGGCTGAAATGGGACTTTTGGGTATGATGGTCGATCCAGCTTACAATGGAGGAGGCATGGACACCATTTGTTATGTTTTGGCAATTGAAGAAATCAGCAAAGTTGATAATTCTTGTTCTGTGATTATGTCTGTAAACAATAGTTTGGTATGCTGGGGATTGGAGCGATTCGGAACCGAAGATCAAAAGCAAAAATATCTCACGAAGTTGGCTACAGGAGAGTGGATCGGTGCTTTTTGTCTGTCCGAGCCTGAAGCTGGATCAGATGCTACAAGTCAGCGTACAATGGCCATAGATCAAGGAGATCATTACCTGCTCAATGGTACCAAAAATTGGATTACCAATGGAGGAACATCGAGGATACACCTTGTAATTGCCCAAACGGACACAAGTCTAGGACATCGGGGCATCAGTGTATTCATCGTGGATACCAGCTGGCCAGGTGTAGTGATTGGAGCCAAAGAAGACAAGCTTGGAATCAGATCTTCTGATACGCACACGATTATGTACACGGACGTAAAAGTTCCAAAGGAAAACAGAATAGGTGAAGATGGTTTTGGTTTTAAATTTGCAATGCAAGTGTTGTCAGGTGGAAGAATTGGTATTGCCTCACAAGCTTTAGGAATCGCTGCTGGAGCGTATGAATTGGCTTTAGCTTATAGCAAGGAAAGAATGGCGTTTGGCAAGCCAATATTTGAACATCAAGCCATTTCATTCAAATTGGCTCAAATGGCCACTGAGATCGAAGCTGCAAGACTTTTAGTACATAGAGCTGCTAGACTGAAAGATGCGGGCAAAGATTTTTTAGCTGCTGCATCTATGGCAAAAGTTTTTGCCTCTGAAACTGCCATGAGGACAACCATTGAAGCGGTTCAAATACACGGAGGATATGGTTTCGTAAAAGAGTATCATGTGGAAAGATTGATGAGAGATGCTAAAATCACCCAAATCTATGAAGGTACATCTGAGATCCAACGCATCGTAATCAATAGACAGATTCAACTTGGAGAATTATATCCTGAGCTGTCATAAACATGAGACTTTTTGGCTTTTTTCATTATAATTTTTTTCATAAAATATAAAATAATTAATGTTTAATACCCTCAATATTGGCAAAATGTTCGGAATACCTGTCAAAATTCATTGGACATTTTGGTTGTTAGGGCTTGTCATTACCTTTGATGCGTGGCAAGAAAATCAATCGATGTATGTCGTTGGGTTTAGCTTGGCATTGATTATTTTGGTCTTTGGGTGTGTGGTTTTGCATGAATTTGGGCATGCGCTGACTGCTAGAAAATTCGGAGTGGGCACCCAAGATATCCTGCTGACGCCCATCGGAGGGATCGCTAGGATGATGGGAAATCTCAGGACACCTACCGCGGAGTTGCTGGTCGCCATTGCAGGTCCGATGGTAAATGTCGTCATAGCGCTTTTGCTCTATTTGATCTTGGAGTTTGGAAACATTCCCACCGATATTTCGGATTCAGAAATTAGTTCTTTAGGTAGTTTTTCAGTTTTGCTGTTAAAATATTTATTTTATATCAACAAAATGCTCGTACTTTTCAATATGATTCCTGCCTTCCCAATGGATGGAGGCCGTGTTCTTAGAGCATTACTTGGGTATGCTTTCAATCTAAAGACAGCTACCAATATCGCAAGATGGGTAAGTTTAGTTTGTTGTGCTGGGTTTGTATTGTATGGACTCTATTATGGTCAATATACGCTTGCCATTATTGGTTTATTCATTTTTTCAGCTGCCCAACAAGAGTACCGCTCCTTAGAGAATGAAGAGAAAATAACAAAAACCACCTTGATAAAATTGGCTGATTATAGAGTCCAAAAAGTTGAAAAAAATCAACCGATGTACTTGGTGTTGAACCAAAATCTCGAGCAGCCCTATATCGTTGAAAGTGAGGGAAAATTTTGGGGAATTTTAAGTCCAAAAAAATTGAAAGAGGCAAAAGTCGCTAATGATATATATGGAACCGTAGAGGATTATGCTCAAAGTCTGAGCGTCGAAATGTGTGTGGAGGCGGACAAAACCATTGCTGACATTCCAGTGGATATATTACAATTTTATGGTGAAAAGACCGATGGTATTATTCCGATTAAAGATATCAACGGGCAAGTAAATGGTATAATTGTCACAGAAATTCAACCCCAATTTGGCTAATGCCATACTCCCAAAAAGATAGGGACAGGTCATATTTAAATGTCCTATCCCTAAAGTGTTGATAAATGCTATTTCTTTATTATTAGCTTGTGGCTAATGTTGCTGCCTTGTCTAAGTATTAAAGAGTAAATGCCCGCTGGGAATATTTCGGTATCTATATAAAAGTGGTTGATCCCTTCAAAAGCCAATTGTTCCCCTTTTACGATAATCTGCCCAACACTGTTGACGACGCTGTATTCAATTTTATTCATTTGATTCGAAGAAAATTCAACTTTTACCCGATTGCCAAATGGATTTGGACTGGTTTTTCTTATCTCAAATGTATTCGAGCTATTGATGATTACTTGTCTGATAGGAGAATATGTTTTATTGCCATTCGCCTCTAACAAAGCCAATCGATAATAATTTGTTCCTTCTTCAGCTTTTTCATGCAAAAAATAATAGTTACTCTTAGACTCAATATAATCGGTGCTGCCCAAAGCATTCCACTCTAATCCATCAGTAGAATGTTCGACAATAAATCGATCTCCAACGAATGCTGAGGCGATTTCCCATGAGATGTTCACCTTTTTGGTTGCACCCTGACGCTGTGCTTCAAATTTCTTTATATTGATAGCCAAAATGTTGACTTGGGTGGTAACTTGATATTTATACGGAGTCGTCCAAGCAGTCTTTGCAGCATCATATGTGCCGCCAGTCATATCGTGGGTCACTCTAAAATAGTATGTCCCCGCAGCTAATGATCCAGGACTATTGAGGGATAAAAGCGCAGAACTTCCTGCCGCTCTCGAGATATTGACTGTTGCGTCGCTATTGCTATAATCGGTAGGAGAGCCAGAAGTGTAGAAATCGATTCTTACAGGATAATTTGGGTTCGGCCAAACTTTAACCGTAGCTAAATCTACAGATGAAGTTAGAGTAAAAGTGTACCAATCACCGTCAATTCTTCGATTGTTGGTGCCTCTGTTTGAATTGGCTGGTAATTTTTCTGGTCTCATCTGACAAACGCCAGCATAAACTATACCTGTGTCTATTTTCCAATTGAATTTCGGGAAATCGCCTTCATCCAGCCCGTGTAATATAAAATCTACATCATCCGTCTGGCCAAGATGTGAAGTTCGACTTTCGCTTGTAATTCTGTCTGATAGCCTATAATTGACGCCATCGGTGGGCCTTGGAAAGCTCGAATTTGCCATGAAATCATCAGTATTGCCGACACCTCCGCTATAGAGCCATTGTCTTTCATCGTCCACGATCCCATCTCCCCCATTTCCATAACAAGGGCAGCTTAAGTATATCGAGAATAAATTGCTTACAAACCAAGTATATCTTATGTTCGTCGGTAAACTCATGCTGGAATTGTCCATGGTGCCATTCCATGCATCGCCAGAACCAGGCTGATTGATTGGTACGACATTGTTACTCGTCTCATCGCCATCACAGTCCACATCATAACTTTTGTAAGTGTCATCAATAAGCGTCTCATTCGAGCCAAACAAATAAACACCTGGATTATCGGTACAGAAAAAACCACAATCATAGCTATATCTCAAATCCCTTACTGCTTCCGAAGTAAGATCTGGATTAGAATTTCTGAATTCTATCTCTCCTTCCTTTTTCAAAAATAAGCTACCAAAAGAATTGCTACCTCTATGTGGGGTTCCTGCCGTCAAAACTTTAGCTACTTTATGGCCATCTGCTTGTGCAGGAACTTGCCAAAAAATGTGACTGCCGCTAACAGTTCTTTGCAAATATTCTCTTATAGCCAAACCACCCATAGAGTGCCCAACCAATATAACTTTTGACTTGGTTGGATTCGCGGCCAACACTTTTTCTATGGCTTTTTTAACACCGTACCCCTGCTTTCTAGTTGAAGACTCATTGGAGTCTGATTCGAGTAAAGGAGAACTACCGTTGTATATAATCTGTGGGTTGCTACTGCTTTCATTCCAATAATTATCAAAATTAATGGCATAGACACAGCCAGGAGCCAAAACATTGGTTTCATTGACGAATTGTGTTTTGACGTCGTCGTCTAAATCCCAAGCGATATTATTCGCACCAAACATATTTGACGAGGGATATGCATTGAGTACGGCATGAAAATCATCGGCTTTAGCACCCCAAATTCCTTTAAAACTTGTATTGTTATAGGTCCCTGTCCATGATGTCCCATTCCCGTTCCATCCATGGATGAATATCACAGGATATGGGCAATCTCCTGCTTGTCCAAAAGTAGCATAACCCAGCATCATGCTCGTTAGCACTAATAAAATTTTTCTCATTTTTTTCTTTATATTTTTCCCCTAAATAAGAACTTCCTAAATTCTTCAAAACAAAAATATGGAATTTTCCTAAAAAATAAAATATAAAGACCAGTATTTTTAAAATAGCTTGAAAGATTGCAGTTTGCAATTCAATGGTCCATTCTTCAATGGGATCTTTTGGCTGGGTTTGAGACCAATGCTTTTTAAGGCAATTTCATTGGAGGTAATAATCCATGCTGTTGACCCCTTCCAATGGTGCTTTAGTTGATTTCCTATGGATTGATAAAAGCCCTGTACGTCATCTATGGCCAGTCTTTCGTCATAAGGAGGATTCATAACTAAAGTACTAGGAACCACTTGTGTATTGTTTTCAAATGACAAAATATCCACCTTTACCAAATCAAAAATCTTCGCTTCCAACAAATTGTCTGAGGTAGCTCTCATGGCTTTCATGCTTCTATCAAATCCCAAAATATCGACTTTTGTTTTGTCCCAATTAGGCCTATATTCTGACTTGATATTATCCCAATCTTTTGAATTCACAAAATCCCAATTCTCAAAATTGAATTTTTTTCGCCGCCACTGGGACGGGATTTCATAATACTTGTATGCAGCCTCGATAAGTAGGGTTCCTGAGCCGCACATTGGATCTATCATGGGCGTTTCTCCATTCCAACCAGAAAATTCAATGATGCCCGCAGCTAGAATTTCACTCAGCGCAGCTTCGCCCATCACTTTTTTATATCCTCTTTTGTGCAAGCTTTCACCACTCGTATTCAATAAAAGTTGGATTTCTCCTTCGAATATATTCAATAACAGAGAATAGTTTGGATCCTGAAGTTGAATGCTGGGCCTTGCTCCTTTTCGATCTCGAATTCGATCAACTATGGCATCTTTTACTTTCAACGCAGCATATTGTGAATGTTTAAAATAGTTAGACCAAACAGAGGATTCGATGGCTATGGTTTCTTCGGGTTTTATCCAATTTTCCCACGGCAAACTATATACTCCGTCGTAAAGCTGTTTTTCTGAAGTGGCTTTGAATTTTGAAAATGGAATCCCTACTTTGACCGCCAGTCTTGAAAGGTAATTTAGCTTCATAATGTCCTTGAAGCTGCCAGTCCCAGTCACGGCTCTATTGGCTAATTGTAGATTTTTTATGCCCAAGGATTGCATTTCACCGAACAAAATGTTTTCTAGACCAAATAAGGTCGTAGCGACCAAAGGTATGTCAGGACTGTCTATCGGGATATTGAATTTCAAAATACTTAATTTTTTTATGGCTTATCAAACTTGCATTACGCCTACATTGAATTTTTCTACAGGAGCGTTGTTGGCCGCTTCTATCGCAGTTGAAATAAAATCGCGGGTCTTTCGAGGGTCGATGATGGCATCTACCCACAATCGTGAAGCAGCATAATATGGCGTTGTCTGCCGATCATACTTTGACTTTATTTCATCAAAAAGTTCTTTTTCCTTGACATCATCTACGGGCTGACCCTTATCTTTTAGGGATTGTACTTGTATTTGTGTAAGGGTTTTTGCTGCTTGAGATCCTCCCATAACGGCTATTTTAGCCGTAGGCCAAGCCACTATCATCCTAGGGTCATAGGCTTTTCCACACATGGCATAGTTTCCAGCACCATATGAATTGCCCATAACGATGGTAATTTTTGGTACGGTAGAGTTCGAGACGGCATTGACCATCTTTGCTCCATCTTTGATGATACCTCCATGCTCTGATCGCGTTCCTACCATAAATCCAGTTACATCATGCATGAAAACCAGTGGAATTTTCTTTTGGTTGCAATTCAATATGAACCGTGTCGCTTTGTCAGCAGAGTCAGAGTATATCACCCCACCGAATTGCATCTCACCCTTTCCAGACTTTACCACCTCTCGATTGTTAGCCACGATGCCGACTGCCCATCCGTTGATACGAGCATAGGTGCAAATGATGGTTTTACCGTACTCTTCTTTATATAAAGTTACCTTGGATTCATCTACTATTCGCTTGATTATTTCAAGGGTACTATAAGGTTTTGTAGGGTTTTCTGGAAAAATACCCATGATTTCTTCTGGGTCTAGTGTAGGAGCTTTTGCTTCGATCCTGTCAAATCCCGCCTTGTCGAAAGACCCAATTTTATCAATCAAATCCTTTATCGTATCCAAGCAAACCTTATCATTGGGTACTTTATAATCCGTCACACCTGAGATTTCACAATGTGTGGTAGCCCCTCCTAGAGTCTCCTTGTCAGCATTTTCACCGATGGCAGCTTTCACCAAGTAGGGTCCAGCAAGGAATATAGAACCAGTCTTATCCACGATCAATGCTTCATCAGACATGATAGGCAGATAAGCACCCCCAGCGACACAGCTCCCCATAATGGCAGCTATCTGAGGTATTCCAGCAGATGACATTTTGGCGTTATTTCTGAATATTCTCCCGAAATGCTCCTTATCAGGGAATATTTCATCTTGCATCGGCAAGAAAACACCCGCAGAATCCACCAAATACACGATGGCCAGCCTGTTTTCCATAGCTATTTCTTGAGCCCTGAGATTTTTCTTACCAGTGATTGGAAACCAAGCTCCCGCTTTTACCGTAGCATCGTTGGCTACGATCATGCACTGACGTCCACGAATTCGGCCAATTCCCGTCACAACTCCACCGGCGGGGCAGCCTCCATATTCTTGGTACATATCGAGTCCTGCAAATCCACCTATTTCAAAAAAATCTTTGGCATCATCGATCAAATATTGAATTCGCTCTCGAGCAGTCATTTTACCTTCATTGTGCAATTTTTCTATCCGCTTGGCCCCTCCGCCTAATTTAATTTCGCTCATTTTCCGCTCCACAGCCGAAAGGAGCAATTTCATCGCATCTTCATTCTTGTTGAATTCTAGATCTTGTTTTATAGCCATTATTCCCGATATTAAATGTTGGTATGAGTACAAATATAAGCAAGAACCCTTATAAAGTTTAATTTTTTGGGCGAGTGGTCTCGGATTCCTTCCTCGACCATCGGGTTTTCCGCTTTACTTCGTGTCCGCTCCACCCCCTCTCGCACTAACAAATAAACCTGGGATAGATTGATTCCCTAGATAGTGGTAGTTTTTATTTAATTTTGGATTGATAGGCATAACTCTTATTTTTGTTCAAAAAATCAACCATAAAATATGACATTAAAGGATATAATTAGCCAGTTGGCTGAGATGGGTTCCGAATCGACAAAAAAGACTCTTTTAAATCACGGTGCAAAAGAACCATTTTTTGGGGTAAAAATTCAAGATTTGAAGCTCATTATAAAGAAAACCAAATACAATCAGACCTTGGCTGAGGAGTTGTATGATACGGGTATAAGCGACGCCATGTATCTAGCAGGTCTCATGGCTGAGCCACAGAAAATATCCGCACAGACACTTCAAAAATGGGCAGAGAAAGCACATTGGAGCATGTTAAGCGAATACACAGTCCCTTGGGTAGCTTCCGAAAGCCCTCATGGTTGGCAAAAGGGATTAGAATGGATTCAATCTGAAAGCGAACTCATGGCGAGTTGTGGCTGGGCTACCCTTACAAATTATATTTCGATCACACCCAATGAGCAACTAGATTACTCTAAAATTAAAGAACTGAGCCAATTGGTTGCAAATTCCATCCATGATACGGATGATCGCATAGCCTATACGAAAAATAATTTCTTACTGGGTGTAGGTGCATATATGCCAGAATTAACCAACTATATACGAGAGCTGGCCCAGTCTATCGGCAAAGTAAAAGTAAATATGGGCAAAACAGCCTGCAAAGTTCCCGACATAAATCAATATTTAACTAAAATGGAACAAATGGGGAAATTAGGACATAAGAGAAAAGAAGCTCGATGCTAAAATTTTAGGTTCGGTTTTTTACAATCAGATTTTTTTAATGTATGAAATAAAAAATAATAAAATTTGTTGTTGTTTCTTTATGACAATTATTGTAAAAATAACGTATCTTCAATTTTCAATTTAATTGGTAACATAGACCTCAAAAGTTTCAAACAGATATTCAACTGAACAATATCAATATGTCCGATAAGCGAAAGCAAATATTTGACGCCTTACAAAAGTTTTTTGGATTTTCACAATTCAAAGGCAATCAAGAGGACATAATAAGCAATGTCTTAGATAAGAAAGACACCTTTGTCATTCTCCCCACAGGAGGTGGAAAATCACTTTGCTACCAGCTCCCAGCATTGATGATGGAAGGTACGGCTATCATTATTTCTCCGCTCATCGCCCTCATGAAGAATCAAGTGGATTCCATCCGGGGATACAGCCAAGAGGACAATGTGGCACATTTCCTTAATTCATCACTCAATAAAGCCCAAATAAAGCAAGTTAAGGACGATATACAAGATGGCAAGACCAAAATGCTTTATATCGCACCAGAAACTTTAATCAAGGAAGAAAACTTAGAATTTTTTAAAAATACATCCATATCCTTTGTTGCTATTGATGAGGCACACTGTATATCAGAATGGGGACATGATTTTCGACCTGAATATAGGCGTATCCGAGACATGATAGATATCATTGGTGATGACATACCCCTTGTCGCTTTGACGGCAACGGCGACGCCAAAAGTCCGCACGGATATCATTAAGATCCTTGACATGGATCAGGTATCTGAGTTTGTCCTTTCATTCAACAGAGAGAATTTATATTATTCAGTCAAGCCAAAAGGTAAAAAAGATCAAGCATTAAAAAATATCACCCAATTCGTAAAGTCTATGGGTGGAAAATCAGGCATTATATACGTACAAGGAAGAAAGACGACGGAGGACATCGCGGAGGCACTCAATGTCAATGGGATAAAATCGGCTCCGTATCACGCAGGCTTGGATCCTAAGACCAGATCGGCCACCCAGGATGCTTTCCTCATGGAGGATATAGACGTAATCTGTGCAACGATTGCCTTTGGTATGGGTATCGACAAGCCAGATGTTAGGTTCGTCATCCATTTCGATATGCCAAAGAGTATTGAGAACTATTACCAAGAAACGGGTAGGGCAGGGCGAGATGGTTTGGAAGGAGTTTGTGTTGCTTATTATTCTCCAGCGGATCTTTCAAGACTTGAAAAATTTCTAAGGGATAAGCCTGTCGCTGAAAGAGAGATGGGATCACTTTTGATGCAGGAAGTCACCGCTTATGCTGAAACATCCACTTGTAGAAGACAATTCCTTCTTCATTATTTTGGCGAAGAATTCGATGATAAGGAGTGCAATGCCATGTGTGACAATTGCAAACATCCAAAGGAAAAGGTTAATATTCAAAGCGCTATGGTCCTAGCACTAAAATGCGTCGATGAACTGAATAATAATTATGATATCCGAATGATGGTGGATTTTATCATCGGAAAGGCTTCCCAAACGATATTGGATTATGGCTTCAATAATAGACCACTCTTCGGGGTTGGTAAAAACGAAAGCAACGTGTATTGGAATACGGTCTATCGACACGCCATCCTGCTGAATTTATTGACCAAGGATATCGAAAAATATGGGGTACTTAAGATCAACGACAATGGGCGAGCTTATATAAAAAGACCGCATCCAATAGAAATACCACTGAATACTGACTATAGCCAAGAAGAAGTGGATGACGAAGGTGGTCAAGGGGGAACAGCTGTCCTAGATGACCAATTGTTAAAGCAATTGATGAACCTCCGACGCGATATAGCAAAGAAGAAAAATGTCCCTCCTTATATCGTTTTTCAAGATGCTTCTCTGATGGAAATGGCTACACAATACCCCATAACCATGGATGACGTGGCTAAGATCTCTGGAGTTAGTTTGGGTAAGGCTCAAAAATTTGCACAGCCTTTTATTGATCATATTGCAAAATACGTTGAAGAGAACGATATTGATAGACCTACAGATTTTGTGATGAAATCAGTAGCGAATAAATCCAAAGTGAAGGTGCAAATTATTCAATGCATCGATCGCAAAATGCCCCTTGAAGATATCGCAGCTACCAATCAACTAAAGGTTTCTGAATTGATGCAAGAGCTTGATATGATCGTCTTAAGCGGTACAAAAATCAATATCGACTACTATGTAAATGATGTTGTCGACGAATATGTTCGGGAAGAAATCTATGACTATTTCAAGGAGGCTGAAACCGACGATGTGGTTACTGCTTTTCATGAATTGAAAGAAAATGACATCACGATTGAAGAAATTGAATTGATCCGATTGAAGTTTTTATCTGACCTTGCCAATTAATTTTTTACAAATAAAATAGGATGGAATACCTTGATATTGACCAACTCCTGATTGATAAAGGTCGATATTTTTGGATCGATGTTAGATCGCCTAAGGAGTATGATCACGCCCATATCCCCAATGCTATCTCTCTCCCGATTTTCTCTGACGAAGAACGGCATATTATTGGCACCCTATATAAGCAAGAATCTAGAGAAAAAGCCATCTCCAAAGGTTTAGATTTTTTTGGATTTAAAATGTCAAAATTTGTCGAAACGGTAAAAAACAACAATGTTGAAAAATTGCCATTGGCGGTTTATTGCTGGAGAGGCGGCATGAGATCAAGGGCGATGGCCTGGCTTTTGGATTTTTATGGATTCGAGGTTAAAGTGGTACAGGGAGGATACAAAGCTTTTAGAAATTGGGCCTTGTCTCGATTTGAAGATAAATATACATTCAAGATACTAGGAGGATATACTGGTTCTGGAAAAACAGAAATACTGAATAGCCAACAAGAATTAGGCTTTCCTGTAATAGATCTTGAAGGATTGGCTAGGCACAAAGGATCTACTTTTGGTGGATTGGGCTTGGCTCCTCAACCCTCTCAAGAAATGTTCGAAAATATGCTTTCCTTGGCATTGTTTCAATTTAAAAGTTACTATATCTGGCTAGAAGACGAAAGCAGTCGTATCGGTGCTTTAAGCATACCAAAGGGCATAAGAGAACAGATGATCCAAGCACCATTGTATTTTATTCAGATCTCATTTGAAGATAGGCTGCAACGAATCATGGAAGATTATGGCGGATTTGAATTGAATGATTTAATCGCCAGTGTGTTGCGTATCCAAAGGAAATTGGGAGGATTATTGACCAATCAAATCGTCGAACACCTGAATAATAAGCAAATAAAGGATGCATTTTCTTTGTTGCTAGGGCATTATGATAATTTGTATAAAAAGGGTATTCATTATGGAAAGCCCTTAGAACGCCCAGTTTTCATGGTTGATTTAGGGCAAGAATTGGATATTTTTCAAAATAAAAACCAATAAAAAATGGATGCTTAAGACTATTTAAAATCTTGCATCAACAAGCGTTTTTGGCATAGATCTAAATCAAATATCTCGTTAGAAGCGATTAAGCTCAGTCTATTTTTACCGTATATTTTAAACAACTCAGCGAACCAATTTTGAGCATTTATATCTAAATTGGTAGTAGGCTCATCCAAAATCATAACATTTGTATCCGACAACAAGCAAAGTGTTAATTTGAGTCGTTGCCTCATCCCTGATGACAGAAACTTTACAGGACGGTCTTTTGCCAAAGACAATTCAGATAAATCAAGAATGGATTTATTGTTTAGGCTTGGATACCACGATTTAAATTTGCTTTGATAATCGATACTTTCCAAAACGGTAAGGTCGGGATATAACTCTATATATGGGGCGGCAATGCTCACGTACCGATACAAGTCTTCGATTTCGACGGCTTTATCGCCATGGATAAAAGAAATATTGCCGTTAGTGGGCGTCAGAAAACCGCTGAGTATCTTGATTAAGGTAGATTTGCCACTTCCATTAGCACCAGCTATTCCATAACTTCCTTCGTCAAATTTATAAGTGAAATTTTTAAAAATTGGAGTTAGCCCGAATGACTTGGATAAATTATGGCAATCAATTTGAAACATGTCAAAAATCCTAAGTTCTCTTGACAATCTGTGCCGTAAATTCGCCTTCAGAAACTACTTTGTTACCTACGAATGCGGTTCCTTTCATCTTCACGATTCCTCTTCTTATGGGTTCTAAAAGCTCAAGTTTCATGATAAGGGTGTCTCCAGGAAGGACCTTTGCTTTGAATTTAGCATTGTCTATTTTGAGGAAATAAGTGTCCCAAACCTCTTCGTCTGGGGTATTTGCTAAGGCAAGAATCCCACCCGTCTGCGCCATGGCTTCGATCTGCAATACACCCGGCATAACGGGGTTGTCTGGAAAATGGCCTTCGAAATAATATTCATTTGAAGTTACGTGCTTGACAGCAACGATGGAGTCTTTGTCCATTTCGATGACCTTATCCACCATTAAAAATGGATACCGATGTGGCAATTTTTTCATGATTCCAAAAACATCCATAACAGGCTCTTTGTCTGGATCGTATTGTGGTCTCTCCTTGAGTTGTTTTTGTTCCAATGCTGCTTTTTTCAACAATTTTGCAAATTCTATATTACACGCGTGACCGGGTTTTTTAGCTACGATTTTGCCCTTAATTGGCATCCCAACCAATGTTAAATCTCCAATCACATCTAGCAATTTATGTCTTGCGGGCTCATTTTCAAAATGGAGAACCATCGTGTTTAGTATCCCTGTTTTTTCAACTTTGACACTGGTTTTGCCGAGCTTTGCAGCGAGACTGTCCAGCTCTTCTTGGTTCATCACCCTATCTACGATAATTATTGCGTTTTCAACATCACCACCTTTGATCAGGTTTTGATCGAAAAGCTTTTCTATTTCATGTAAAAAAACAAAAGTCCTGCAAGGCGCTATTTCAGTATCAAATTTCTCTATATTTTCTAAAGCTGCGAATTGATGGCCTACGACATCTGAATTGAAATCAATCAGGGAGGTAAGTTCATAATGATTATTGGGCAGAGCTATCAATTCTGAACCTCTTTCGTCATTTTTGTATATGATCGGCTCTTTTATTTCAAAGTAAACTTTATCGGCATCCAATTCTTTGATACCGACTTTCTTTATGGCATCTACAAAGAACTTTGAACTACCGTCCATGATGGGCATTTCAGGACCATCCACCTCGATATTTATATTGTCAATACCCAGGCCTGTCAAAGCTGCTAACACATGCTCTACTGTGGCTATCTGAGTGTCATCTGAAGCAATTGTGGTGCCTCGCGCGGTAGAAACCACTTTCATGGCATCAGCAGGTATAAAAACATGAGGGGTTTTATCGGTACGGACAAATTTTATACCTTGATTTTCAGAAGCGGGTTTGAATGTCAACTTAACATTAGCTCCTGTATGCAATCCTACGCCTTCTAGAGTACAGGGATTTACTATGGTTCTTTGTTTCATAAAAACAACAACGAAAAATAAATATTTAGAAAAATATGACCCACTACGACCTGCAAAGATAATATTTCTGAATAAAAAGGAAATTTATTTTATTTGTGAAAAATAATCAAGCCAGATCATCACAGTCTAGAATTATTTTCAAATGAAAATTTCTTATTTAGATCGTTTAATATATGAATCGAGATTTAGTATGCCAAGTTTTTGCAAAAAATGTGTGACAGAGACTTGTAAAACCCCTAAACCATACTTCGAACTCCTTGTAAAATTTATGGACGAAGCTTCTTCAAAATATTTTGTAGGACAAGTGACCTCCGCTATGTCAAATCCAGCGTAAACAATTTGTGAAAGCATTTGATTGTCAAAAACAAAATCATTTGAGTTTTTATTAAAAGCAATAGTCCTCAAAACTTCCTTTGAAAACGCCCGATAACCTGTATGGTATTCAGATAATTTGTATCCAATCAACAAATTTTGTGTCATTGTCAAAAATCTATTGGCAATATACTTGTAAAGCGGCATGCCTCCTTTTAGAGCACCAACACCTAAAATCCTACTACCAAGAACCACTGGAAACAATTCGTCACCAATGATATTGACCATGGCAGGTATCAATTTTGGAGTATATTGATAATCTGGATGGAGCATAATGACGATATCACCATTCAATTCCAAAGCTTTATTATATAGGGATTTTTGGTTTCCACCATAACCTTTGTTTTTCTCATGTTGAATGATATGATTGATGCCTATCTCTTTTGCTTTTTGTACCGTAGAGTCTTTGGATGCATCGTCACATAGAACCACTTCGTCCACAATGTCAAGAGGGATTTCTTTGTACGTCTTTTCAAGAGTCGCGGCTGCATTATAAGCAGGCATTACGACGATTACTTTTTTACCTTTATACATGGGTTATTCTTCTTCGTTTGATTTGTTTAAAGAACTGGGTTTTGCAGCTTTTTCATTTTTAGAATCGACCAATTTATAATTTGCCTCAGAGATGATATTCTTTTGCACTAAAAATTGGTACCATTTGATCAATTTTTTCATATCACTAAGCGAGACCCTGTCCTCATCGTAGTTGGGTATTGCTTTTCGTATATAATTTTTTATCTCAGAAGGCTCCCCTTTTGTTCCTAATGCAGGTAAATCATTGCGGTGTTCAAACATCGATGAAAAAACGTCTTTTAGCCCTATTGATTCATCATATGTATAGATAGAAATCGTCTCCAAAGGTGTAAATTGATGCTGACGAGCAGTAACAAATGTTCTCTTTTTTGTGTCAAACTCTTCGATGATTATGCCATTTCCCCTAGATGTTACCGCCTTATAAAGGCCACTTAGCCCCGATACGGCTATAATATTTTCAATATTCATTGATTTATATTTTCAAAGCAAAAATAAAGCTATAATTTTGTTTTTCCTATTTTAGGACAATTATTTGAAATCTTAGGATAATTTAGATTCAATTTTATGATGATTAATAGCATATTAAAAGGCCTATTTTCCACAATATTTATAATGATGATGTACTCAAATGTCATATGGTCGCAAATAGCAATGACTGTAGGATATCACTATTCAGCAGGTAAATTTGATGCCCTAAATGAGCTTATTGATCGGTCGAACACAAAATATAATCCTAGTAATAAAGCTTGGTCTTCTCTAAAAGGGATGAATGGCTTGAGCTTGGGACTCAAGTATAGATACGGAAGCTTTGGACTTAATGGAGGCTGGCGTTATTTATTTAGTATCAAGTCTGCTAAGGGCATTGTGGAGACTGGAACAAGTAATTATGATTGGCAATGGAACTTTCAAAACAACGCTTACAACCTTGGCTTAGAAGGATTTATATCCAATTACTTTAGCTTGGGTTTTGATATATTGTGGGATGGTTATAGGATTAAATCAAAAAGATCAAACCAAGGCAGTTCGGAAATTTTATGGAAGGACAACATAAGGTCATCGACTATTTATGGAAGCTTAAATATTCCAGGAACTGAAATAATAAGTATGAGCATAAGACCATTTGTCCAAATCCCTATAACAAAAGTATCAATGGATGGCTTGGCTACACAACTAGGACTAGAATCCAGCTCCACCATACCTAAGTTTA
This sequence comes from Saprospiraceae bacterium, assembly GCA_016718505.1. Lineage (GTDB taxonomy): Bacteria > Bacteroidota > Bacteroidia > Chitinophagales > Saprospiraceae > JADKKF01. The sequence continues at coordinate 700,850 of JADKDE010000001.1, forward strand.
ATTCCATGACCTATGGAATTTCTATAATCTTCAATAATAATGGTCCTCAAGCCAAAGACACAGAATAAATTCTATTGGCTTTTTAACCTTTCTGTGTAAGTGATCTATTTATTGAAATGAATATTTCCCACTTTTCTTTATTGCAGGAAAGGGACGAATCTATTGCTCCACGTACTTAAAAATCAGCCAAAATGCATCTTTAACATGAATAAATATGGGTCATCCAGGCTTGGTTTGGTTTATAACTAAAATGCTTCTTTTTATTTGTTAATGCATTCCTTGCGCTAATTATGCAGTTTTACTGGTCTAATTAGAAATATTCCTAGATAATTTAAAATATTTCTAGATTATATTGCCATTTTTAATATATAATAAATGTTAAAATATGTTTTTATTATAATAAGAAATTTAATATTGATAAAAAATAAATTTAACGCATTAAAAATTTTTCAAGTTGGCCAAAATTTTAATTTCAATCTACTTAATGAAATTCTTAAATATAAGATAAACAGCGATATATATATATAATAAAAATAAGATATTTTAAATACCATTAAGTGTCTAATATATTAAAAAAGTTAAATTGTAGTTTTGCATCCTCATACTATGTCTGAAAAGAAAAGTAGTATGAATTACAATATGGTTAAAAGCATTATTTATATACATTATTAAACATTATTTATATACATTATTAAACATTAACTAAAACTCATGAAAGGAAACAATTTTTCACTTTCTTCTGTAAAGAAGAGACTCGAGAAACTAAGCATTCTCACACTGGTGGTTTTTGGTTTTAGCTTTTTTGCATTTTCTTCAACTTTGTCTGCACAAGACAGAACGGGAGGAGCAAATTTGAAAACTGGTCAAGTTGCCATTGAGGCCGCTTCAGTTTACTCAACAGCTATTTCATCCACTATGCCAAATGACGTGATCTACAGTTTACCATTAGAATCTCGTGGTAATCCTGAGCAAATTGCCACAGTGACGATCGCCAATGAATTCATTACCAATCTTCAAAATGGAACTGTGAATTCCAACACTGCATTTAACAATGCTGTAAATGTTTGGATTTCAAAGGCTCCAAATGAAACGAAATTAATTCTAAGAGCAGCAAATAATTTATTAAATGTTATCAGACAATAATTTTGTCGCATTTAATTTATGTAAAATTTTTTATAAACGTTAAATCTCATGAAAAAAATGAATTTTACTTTTTCTAAACTTCGGAGTTTTATGTCCTTTTTGGGGTTGGTTTCAATCCTTTCTTGGTCTTCATCGACTCTAGATGCACAAACTATGAATTGTGCGAACACAACAATAAATTTGTTGGCAGGAGAATGTACTACTAACTTCACTCCAAACATTATTGCAACAGCGCCTGCAGCCCCAGGTTATACACCATGGGCTACAGCTGCACCAGCTGCTTTGACTTCTAATAATACAACTGGAGCAGCTGCTGGATCGTCTGGTACATCAAATGTTTATTTTGATTTGCAAAATGCTTCTGGTAGCGGCAAGCAGCTATGGGGTATGACTTTTTATACCAATGCCGCTGTTCCTGCTCCTGCTGGAACAGTTTATCAAGTATATCGTACAACCAATCCTGGATCTTATGGCGGTGTAAATACAACTACTGCTGCAAATTGGACTTTGATAGGAACTTATACTTCTACAGCTGTCGCAACTTCAGGACAAGCAATCAATGTTAATTTTTCTTCTCCAGTAAATTTTGCAGTTGGAACATCGTATGGGTTTTATGTACAAAGTTCTTATACTTATCCAGCTTCAATTGTATATTTAGGTACTGGAAGTCCTACATTTGCATTCCCAGGAGGTTTAAACTTTTACGCTGGTATTGGTGGAAATGCAATTTTTGCAAATAATAACATTTTTGGAACTCCTAATCCATCTTCTACTACTCCGGCTGCAGCTGCAGCCGGTACTTTTAGAAGGATTACAGCATCTTTCCATTGGGCAACACCTCCTAGTACAATGGTTGGTACTTTAGCAAATGGTATTGTTACACAGACTGGAGGACCAACAATCGGATCTCCAATGGCTGCGGGTAATCACACTTTGTCTTTCACAGCTACAGATCCAGCGGGTGTTGTTCCAACAACTTCTTGCTCTATGGTTGTTACTGTTGTTAACTTTGAGAATCAACCAGGTAACGTTGTTAACAACAATTTGGTTTGTAATCAATTAGCAAATATCTCTTTGGATGAAGATTGCAGAGCAGTCATCACTCCAGGTATGATAATGGTAGGTGGACCATATGCTTGTCTTAACAGATATGTGGTTACAGTAATGAATGAAAATGGCACAGTTATCCCAGCGGCAACTGTTAATAGAACTCATATCGACAGAACTTTACAAGTGAAAGTTACGGATCCGACAACAGGTAATACATGTTGGGGATATATCAGAGTTGAGGACAAAATGCCTCCAGTACTTACTTGTTCTGATTTGACAATTGACTGTAATGACCCAGTGGCACCACTTGGATCATATAATTCAGCACAAACAAACTTTATACCAACTGCACCAAGAACTGGTTCTTTGGTGGTTTCAAATAGTGTTCCAGTTCAAGTTGTGGACAACTCATGTGGTACTATGACATTCAATGTAAATGCAGGATATCCAATTTCTGTGACTGATTTGAATTTATCATTGAATTTTAATCATACTTGGTTGTCTGACAACGTTATTACATTAACTTCGCCAAATGGTACGGTATTTACCTTATTGGATGGTGTGTGTGGAGGACCATTCCCTATTAACACAACATTTGATGATGAATGTACGAATACAAGTGTTCTTTGTGCTGATTTAGCAACGGCTACTTGTTTCAGGCCAACATTTGGACCTTTGTCTATTTTTGATGGAGGAACTGGAAATGGTGCCTGGACATTATCTATTTGTGATGACGCTGCTGGTGATGTTGGTACAATAATATCTGCTTCATTATCAATCAGTTATGTTGAGAGAGCACCAACAGCTCCTACTGTTGCTGAAAATTGCAGTTCTTACACATTAACTTACAGAGATGTTGTAAATAATCAACAATGTACAGGTGACTGTTGGAAGACTATCACACGTACTTGGACAGCAGTAGATGCCAGCTCTTATAGAAATGTAGGAACTTGCGTTCAAACAATTTGTTTCAAGAAATTGGCTATAAATGGACTTGCTTGGCCATCTAACTATGATGGATTGGCAGGAAATCTTTCAGTACTTGAGTGTAAAGGTCCTTGGGATGTAAACGGTAACAACTATCCTGATGTATCTGAAACAGGTAAGCCAGGTGGTGACGCTTGTAATATCCAATGTACTTGGAGAGACGAGGTGATCAAAGTTTGTGGCGATGATGCTTCAACTTCAGCTATCGAAGGAACATTCAAAGTATTGAGATTCTGGACTTGTCTTGACTGGTGTACAGGTGAGACAGCTACACACTTACAAATCATCAAAGTTGGTGACCACGGAAGTCCAGTAGTTGCATGTCCAGTATATCCAACAAGAGCTTTACAATTAGGTTTGGGAGCACCAGGTAACTTAGTTGCTTCTGAAGGTACTAGCGTAACTTTAAGCACAGATTACAATACATGTTTGTCTTCTTACAATTTCCCAGCAGCAACATTTACTGATGCTTGCGGAAGTATTATCAGAGGAGGTTGGATGATAGGAACTGATGCTACAACAGGAGCAGAAGTTTTCAGAGTAAATACAAATGGAGGTATCGTAAGAAATATCCCAGTTGGAAATTACAATGTTTGCTACTATCTTGAAGATATGTGTGACAATGTAGGTTCATGCTGTATGACAGTAGCAGTTAGAGATTATGTATCTCCAGTTGCTATTTGTAAGACTTATTTGACTATCGGATTAGGAGATAATGGTAGAGGAAGAATCCAGGCTAGAGATTTTGACAATGGTTCATATGACAATTGTGAAATCGTATCTTGGAAAGTAAGAAGAATGACTGATCCATGTCATACTCCAGCAATCACAACATTGAGAGATACAGTTGCTTTCTGCTGTACAGACGTAAACAAGAAAATTGCAGTTGTAATGAGAGTTACAGATGCTAATGGAAATTACAATGAGTGTATGGACTCAGTATTGGTACAAGACAAATTGGCACCAATCATCACATGTCCACCAGATATCGATATTGATTGCAGATACCCATATAGCTTAGCTAATTTGGATATTTTTGGTGCAGTAGTAAACGGAGGTAGAGGAACAACAGCAGTTACAAGAGATCCAATCTTTATTGATCAAAGATATGGTCATATTGGAAGACACTCAGAAAGTGCACAAAATCCACACTTCCAAGTAGGAGTAAATGGAGTAGCATTTGATAACTGTAGTTTGACTCTTTCTTATTCTCAGTCACCAGATATATTCTGTAATAGAGGAAGAATTACAAGAACTTGGATAGCTGCAGATGCAGCGGGATCTAGATCTTGTGTACAATACATCAACATTTACAACACGTATGAATTCTCAGGAGCTGACTTCTTTGTATTGAATGACAATAGCGGTCAACCACCTTATGATGTACCATTTGTAAATTACAACGAAGCAAGAGATTACAACTGGGATGATATGCACGATATCTACTGGCCAGCAGATTATACAACTAATCAGTGTGGAGCAGCATTAGATACAGCAAATATTCCTTGGCCATACAAGAAGCCATGGTTTAGAGAAGACGTATGTTCAAATGTAGGAGTAGGTTATGATGACTGGTACTTCGACTTTGAAGTAGGTTCAAGCCAAGGCTGTAAGAAAGTAATCAGAAAGTGGAAAGTTATTGACTGGTGTCAGAGAGACGACGAAGGAAACCATCCATCATGGATGTATGACCAAGTATTGGTTGTAATGAATTCATCGGCTCCAACATTTACGAATTGTGCTCCAGTGACCTGGTGTCATAATGGACCTGGATGTGGTCCTCACTTCCAATCATTGAGCATCACAGCTACAGATGATTGTGATCCAGAAACTAAGTTGAGATACAGATACCAAGTAGATTTGAATAACGATGGAACATTTGATTCATTCGGAACAGGATCTACGATCAATCCAGCAGCAGGATGGGTACTAGGTACACATAGAGTTGTATGGGAAGTAGAAGACGGATGTGGCAACAAGGAAACTTGTACACAAATCGTTACAATTAATGACTGTAAGAAACCAAGTCCAGTATGTATCGAGTTGATCGCAGAATTGATGCCAACAACTTGTATGATCGAGCTTTGGGCTTCTGACTTCATCGCTGGTAATAGCTCAACAGACAATTGCCCTGGTCCATACAGATACACATTTGATGCAGCGGGAACACAAGCAAATAGAATATTTACATTGGCTGACGTAGGTCGTGTACCGGTAAATATCTATATGTGGGATGCAGCAGGAAATTCTGATTTCTGTATCACAACGGCAACTATCCAAAATAATATGCCTTGTGGATCAACAGCTTCAAGATTGTTGACAGGTACTGTAAAAACTGAATTGAACAATGACGTAAGAGATGCGAAAGTATCAATTATGGACAACAACAACAGTGAAGTTGGATACAGAATGTCAACAACAACGGGTGAATATTCATTTGATGCGATGTTAGCTGCTAACCAAACAGTTGTTCCATCAAGAGATGATAATCACAGAAATGGTATCAGCACAGCTGACATCATTGCTATCCAAAAACATATCTTGGGAAGCCAAGCGTTGTCAAGTGGATACAAGATGATCGCAGCAGACGTTAACAAGTCTAATAGCATCACAGCTGCTGACTTAGTAGAATTGAGAAAATTGGTTCTATTCAAGATCGATAGATTTGCTAACAACACATCATTCAGATTCGTAGATAAGAGCTACAATTTGACAACTGGAAACGTATTTAGCGCAAGCTTCCCTGAAAAAGCAACTTTAACAAGTACTCAAACAGGAAATGTATTTGCTAATTTCGTAGCAGTGAAGATTGGAGATGTAAATGATAACGCAGTAGTTAACTTGACAGGAACACCAGAAGAAAGAAGCGGAAAGACATTGTCATTCAATGTAGCAGATGCTAATTACACAGCAGGTGAGACAGTGAAAGTAACTATGAACGCAGCATCATTCAGCAATATCAACGGATATCAGTTTACAACAAACTTTGATAACCAAAGATTGGAGTTCGTAGGATTCGAAGCTGGTAAATTGAACATTAATGATGATAACTTCGGATTTACGATGTTGGAAAGCGGTAAGATCACAACAAGCTGGTCAAACCCAACAGCAGTAAGCGTAAATGATAACGAAGGATTGTTCACATTGGTATTCAAGGCTAGAAGCAACGGTACAGTAAGTGAAAGCGTTTACGCTACATCTGAAGTAACCAATGCACAAGCATACAATGCAGCAGGAGAAATCATGAACGTAGGATTGAACTTCATCGGAAAAGATGGTGTAGCAGTACAAGGCTTCGCATTGTACCAAAACCAACCAAATCCATGGGGAACAGAAACGTTGATTGGTTTCAACTTGCCAGAATCAATGAAAGCAAAAGTTAGCATCTATGATGTTACAGGAAAAGTAATCAAAGTAGTAGAAAGAACTTTCAACAAAGGATACAACAGTGTAACTTTGAACAAAGGTGAGCTTCCAGCTACTGGAGTTATGTACTATCAATTAGATGCAGCTGATTTCAGCGACGCTAAGAAGATGATTATACTTGAATAATAGAATCTAGGTTCTAATATTTCGAAGATAGGAGCAGAGCCTCGACGCAAGTCGGGGCTCTTTTTGTTTGTGGATTTAATGGAGCGCATAAGGCGGATGGAGGACGACGCAGTCGGTCTCGGCCAAAGGGCGGAGACGGGACTCCGCAATACGCCGACCCCGCACCATAGGGAAGGGGATATGCCCGTAAATAGTTGATTTTCAGGAGTGGTTGAATAGGGATAAAGATGTATCTTTGTAATAAGAAACATTAGATATGCATTATTATAGTTTAGGTCAGATTCCTGCCAAGAGGCATATTCAGTATCGAAAGCCCGATGGTCAATTGTATCATGAAGAATTATTTTCTACGGAAGGTTTTTCTAATAATTATTCAATTTTATACCATTGTAACCCGCCTACTCAGATCATACAGGTGGGAGAGCCTTGGTCTGTTCAGCCGAAAGGCATACATGATAAGCAGCTGAAGCATCGTTGTCTAAACGGATGGAACGTTAAGCCAGGTGGGGATTATTTGGAGAGTCGGACACCATTGCTTTTCAACACGGATTGCATCATTTCTGTCGCGGCTCCTACTAGGGGTCTTACAGACAAGTTTTATAAAAATGCGGATTCTGACGAATTGATATTTATACACAAGGGGACTGGAGCCCTGCGAACCATGTATGGCACGTTAAGATTTGAGTATGGCGACTACATAATTGTACCGCGAGGAACTATATACCAAGTTGATTTTGATGGAGAGGACAATAGGCTTTTGATCGTGGAGAGCAATGGTCCAATCAATACACCACGCGGTTATCGCAATCATTTTGGACAGTTGATGGAACACTCGCCTTTTTGTGAGCGAGATATCAAGAAGCCTTCTGAGTTGGAGACTATTGACGAGAAGGGAGATTTTAAGCTTTGGATTAAAAAGCAAGGGCTTATGTATCCTTACCATTACTTGAATCATCCATTTGATGTGATTGGGTGGGATGGGTATGTCTATCCTTATATTTTTTCTATTCACAATTTTGAACCAATAACTGGGAGGGTGCATTTGCCGCCGCCGATACATCAAACTTTCGAAGGGGCAAATTTCGTGATTTGTTCTTTTGTTCCGAGGCTATATGACTATCACCCGTTGGCGATTCCAGCCCCATATAATCACAGCAACATAGATAGTGATGAGGTTTTGTATTATGTGGACGGAGAGTTTATGAGCCGAAAGCACGTGGAGGCGGGCATGTTTACTTTGCATCCTGGTGGCATCGCACACGGACCTCATTTGGGCAATGTGGAGAAGAGTATTGGTCAAAAGGAAACCAAGGAGCTGGCTGTTATGATTGACACGTTTAAGCCCTTGTTGATGACTGAACAAGCCGCACAAATTGAGCAGCCCGATTACTACAAAAGTTGGCTTCCTGAGTCGTAGAGTAAAGATATTTTTGATTAAAAAAATCTTCTGACTCCTATTCCTAACATGAAGTGATTGTACCGAATGTCGATGGGATATTCTGGTTTCATCCAATTGTTGAAATAGCGCTTGTATTGGATAGTGGCATATGCGGATGTTCTAGCGTCGAAATAGTAGTGAAGCGACAATTCACCTTTGATTCCCAATCCCTCATTAGATTTAAAAATTTGATCGCCATAAGACGTGTTGGTTGATATCGAATCGGGTTTGAAAGAATTGTTCAATATATTCCCTTTTCGATTTAGACTAAAATTGTAGGAGACACCAAGGGAAGGCTCCAATTGAATCTTACCAAAGTTAAACCTATAACCGAGATCTAGCTCTGCATCTAAGGTTTTGTAAACATTGGTGGTTTTGACGATATGGATTCCTTGTCGAATGCCGTCCGTAGTGGATGTTAGAGTCGTGTCACCATAATAGTCAAAATATTCCCGTATAAAATGATAATAAGCGCCACCTCGAATGACGAGATTATTTGGCAAAATAACGCCTGCCTTTAAGCCAAAACCGTAAGAGAATAGGGCTGATTCAGTTTCTTTGCGGAGTTTTAATAAGCTTGAAACTTCCGAAGCAGAAGAATCTTTGTAGTTTTTTTGATTAAATGTTGCTAAGGCATCTAATTCTAAGAACCAAAATGATTTTGATTTGTGTGAAAAAGAAAAACATTCAGTTACTTCGTCTGGAAGACGGAATTGGTTAATATCAGCTTCAAAATTGGGTTTATAAAAAGGAATCGAAAGCTGATTAATCAAAGATCGATCAAACGACTCTTTGTTTTCTATTGAAATAGAAGTTGTAGCTTGGGGTTGGATTATTTCTGGTTTGGTTGGTTCGGAAAGAATTATAATGTTAGAGGTAATTGTTTCAGAAAATGTATTTGTATGGCCCTTTTCGCCTTGATTATTATTTCCTTTTTGATGGGAAGCGTTTGATACTTCTTTAGATTTAGGTTCTGATATGAATTTGGTTTTGGAAATATCTGCAGGCTCTATATTTTCTGGTTGATTATCTGATGCAATAAAAGAATTTGCCTGAGACATATCATTTTCAGAATTAGAAATATTGGTCAAATTTTCATTGGTGGTTAGTTGATTATTGTCAATTGCAGAATAGTATTTAGGAATCAGTAAGGCTACTACGACTAAAAAAGCAATTGAACTGAATAGCAGGAAGTATTTTGGAAACTTTGCATTCATTATTCTTTTATCTTTCCCATACGTAGGTATATTAGGCTCTAGATTATCCCAGAAATCGTCAGGCAATGATTTTTTCTCATTGCGCATATTTTCTATCAGTTGGGAATATGGTGTATTTTTCATGATCATAAATATTAATGGTGCATTTGGTAAAGTCCTGAAACCATTTCTTGCAATAGTTCTTTAGCGCGAAACAATCTTGACCTCGATGCTGTGGACGAAATTTCTAGTAAATTGGCAATTTCTTGATGTGAAAAGCCGTCAATTGTATATAAGAAGAAGATTTCTTTATACATAGGAGGTAGTTTGTGAATTGTCTCTAAAAGCTCATTATAATCGATTGTGCTTTCAATTTCAGGGGCCCAACTAGATTCTGGGAAAGTTGTTTGGTCATGATGATCGACGGCGTTATTCCATTTTATTTTGTGTTTTTTAAAAATGGTATGGAGAGTAATTTTTTTTATCCACGCCCCAATGGTACAGTCGAATCTAAATTTGGGTAGATTTTGAAAGACAAGAATAAAGACCTGTTGAAGAATATCTTCGGCTTCATCAGTCTTAGTTTGATACCGAGAGATAATCGCATACATAGCAGGTCCATATTGATTGACAAGTTGCTTTTGCGCCCTGCGATCATTATTGAGACAATTTTCTACCAGTATGCGATCCTCGGAATTCAATCTAAATATTTTGAGTTAATAACAAAAATACAAATTAATTAGCACATTACTGTTTCCGCTTGAGTCTAAAAGATCCCGTCAAATTGATATTTGGCGTTGTAATATTGTTGAATATTTGAGTTGCCCCATTATAATAAAAAGTACCTTCATAATATTCACCGATGGTTGCAGCTACTTGTGTACAGGTTACTGCACCATTTCCTTGAGTAATCGTACCACCAGTACCTTGAGCGAAGTATGAATAACCATCTGTAGTTCTCCCTGAAATATAATTAATACTTGTAGGTTGTCCAAGTTGAAGACCAGCACATCCAAGTGAAAAATAATGTAATGAATCCTCAGAAACCATGGTAGCACTTGTAGTATTGCCACCTGGATTTGAAAATAACAAGCGTAAATTTAAATTTGTTAAATGTATAGAATTGATACCAGTAGATGATTGTACTAAAATGAATTCATCCGCAGTAATTGGATCTGAACATACCACTAAATCTGGAACGGCTACTGCACCACTATTAGCGACACTAACAGAACTAGATTGCTTTAATGTGGTCAAATTATATGCAGTAACGGTAATTGGATTAGAATTACACATGACGATTCTACCCGTATAGTTACCATTGGCATCTGACGTTAGGGCAACATCGGTTGATCCAGATCTAACCAATACGAAAGCACCTGCTAGACCAACATTGTTACAATCTAGTACTTTGCCTGTCAAAGTCAGAATTTGGCTGGTACTAGACGGAATTACAATATTGCCGAGATCTGTATTATCACTCAAAGGTCCAAATGCTTGGGTGTATATAATGACGCCACATTCGTCTGTTACCTCAAGTTGCAAAAGCTCATTTTTAGGAACTTTTCCTTCAAATACTCCATCTTGGTTGGTTCTGCCATATCCATAATTTCCAGTAGATACGAATTTGATTCTCACCGAGGTATTGGCAACAGGACCATCGTTATAAACTAACCTTCCTCTTAAACTAACCAATGGAAACGGTGCATCACAGTTCCAAAATGAGAAGTGTTTTACTTTTCCGATATAATAACCACCAGTCTTGGTAGCAGCACCTTCTTCTTTCCATAGTCCTATGTTTTCATCAAAGTACCAAAGTGGAATCGAAGTCGGAGCAGAGGACTGTAAGGAAGAAGGAATCAATAATTTAAATTCTACCTCAGAACCTGATTTTACGTTAAGGGACTGTCCAGCGCTTCCTGTTAAAGAAATAGCTGCCATTCCATACGACCCAAAAAATACTTGTTCATTTTGTGTATTCAACCCTACCAAATCACCTGGCATGGTCTCTCTTTGATCGAAAGCAGTAGGATCGATATATTGCCATGAAACCCTAACTGTACCATCGTAAGAATTGCCATTGGCATCGACGATCGCATTGGCAGGAAAGGTAAGTTCCATTTTTGAAAAAGCTGGGGCTGTTATTGATTGATAAATTACTTTACCTCCAGTGCTTGCCGAAAAACTCTCAGAATTTAACCCACTAAGGCTCTTTTTTATCAATTTAATTCTTACATGATGGTTGGAGGAGAGTTCAGGAAAAACAGTCCTAGAGCCTAGGAAATAACCTGATTTTTCAACCTTTACGTACAAGTGACCCGAAAAAGATACTTGTTTGAATTTAAAATATCCTTGATCGTTGGTATTGACAGATTGGGAGCCGATGGTGACAAGGGCTTGTTTTACTTTAATACCGTTTTCATCGATTACAAAACCATCAATATCTGACTTTTTTTGCGTGATGATGATGTCGTTTTGGTCTTTTTTGCAAGATTGGGCAACAAACGAAAACCCAAGGACAACGAAAAGGATAAGCTTCAATACATCTTTCATAATTCTATAATTCAATTATTTATTAAAATATTTCTTTCAAGGTTAATGACCCCCTCGCTTTTATTTTTGTTGCAAGGAATAAGCTTTAATTAAAAAAAAATGAAAGATTGGGCGATAAAATATATCTTTATAGTGAGTTCTTGTATAGGTGGGTAGTACTAATAAGATTACTGTTAAGTTGCTATTCATAACAGGTTAACACGATGATATTACCCCAAATATTTGACAGTTGAAAATTAACCTTAGTTTTGGTTGTAAGATTTATTTTTTAAAAATGAGAGAGATATTAATTTGTACGTTTTTGTTTTCAGTCTTTTTCGTGAAGGCGCAGGTTTCACAGTCGCAATCCTTGAAAAAAGTTGTCCCAATACCCATTGATAGTTTGGATAAGTATTTTGATGAAATAAGCCAAGTAGATTATATATTTCACGGGATGGGTATGAGTATGGCCGTTGAAAATGCGGAAGAAGCAAAGGCAAATATTGCCATGTTAATACCAAAGTCTATAGAATGGACTGATTGCGAATCGATTGGAAAAATGTATTTTTTATTAGCTGATGGCCGATTATTAAATACAGATTTATATCACGAGGGCAAATGTAAATTTTTGATATTTTTAAATGAAAATAACAAGCCAGCGTTTGGTGCTGAACTGAATGAGCGCGGTCAAAACCTAATAGAGCAAGTTTTATCCATGAGAAAAACAGCAAACCCAGAAACGAATGAACCCAATAAAAATTAATATAATGAAGTCAATTGTAACCGTTGCATTCTTATTCTTAACATGGATTTTATCCGCAGGTGAAATGTCAGAGGTGGTGACCTCGCCGAATGGACACATCAAAGTAGTCGTTTCTTTAAGTAAAAAAGGAAAGATTCAGTATGAGGTTGCCTTCAAAAATAAGAAATTGATTGGCAAATCCAAATTGGGGGTTTTGCTTGAAAATAGGGATTTGACAGAAGGTTTTTCACTAGAAAATATCAAACGCAATTCAGTGGATGAGGTGTGGGACCAAGTATGGGGCGAAGAATCAAAAGTTAGGAACCATTACAATGAATTGGCCTTTGTTTTTAAAAATAATAAGGGACACTTAGGAGTGATATTTAGAATATTCGACGATGGAGTTGGATTCCGCTATCAAATATTATCTGAAAATGGTAAAAAGGAGGATTTACTAGTTAAAGAAGAAGTTTCAGAATTTGATTTAGAAGAAGATATGAAGGGCTTTTGGCAACCAAGCGATTGGGACAGCAACGAACACGTGTATGAGACCACAAAAATCTCCAAGATTGATGGGTTCAAATCCGTTCGTGAAGGTTCTATTCATACCCAGTTTATACCTGATTTTAAGGCAGTTCAGACTCCTATAGCTTTAGTTGGCAAAAAGGTACATATTGCATTGCATGAAGCTGCTTTGGTTGATTATCCAGCTATGCACCTAAAAGTAGATAATGAAAATTTTAAATTTACCTCGTTTTTGATTCCAAATGCCGCATTATGGCAAAAAGCAAAGATAACAACACCTTTTAATACGCCTTGGCGTACCATCATTATTTCGGAAGATGCAGCTGGTCTTTTGCGATCTAGAATGATTCTAAACTTGAATGAACCGTGCAAAATAAAAGAAACATCTTGGATAAAACCAATGAAATACATGGGGATTTGGTGGGAAATGCACCTTGGTAAAAGTAGCTGGGAATACTTGGACAAAAATACGATGAAACCCAATGGAAAACACGGTGCGACCAACGCAAATACCAGAAAATATATCGATTTCGCCTCAAAAAATGGCTTTGGAGGTGTTTTGGTCGAAGGCTGGAATACAGGTTGGGAGGATTGGTTTGGGTTTTGGAAAGAGGAAATCTTTGATTTTCAAACGCCATATCCTGACTATGATTTGCCTGCCTTAGCAAAGTATTCAATAGAGAAGAAATGTCCGATAATTGTCCATCACGAAACTTCAGCCGCTGTGACGACCTATGAAAAATATCTAACGCCAGCTTTCGATTTGATGAAAAAAATGGTCTGAATGCGATAAAATCAGGTTATGTAGGGCGGATCATCCCCAAAGGTGAATGGCATGACGGACAATGGATGATCAACCATTATAATCGAGTGATTGAAAAGGCTGCTGAATATAAAATTATGGTTGATGCCCATGAGCCCGTAAGACCAACGGGATTGCACCGTACTTGGCCAAATTTTATGGCAAGCGAAGCGGCTCGGGGCAATGAATTCAATGGATGGAGTAGTGGAAATCCACCAGAACACGAAACCATATTGCCATTCACAAGGCTTTTGGGAGGACCGATGGACTATACACCTGGCATTTTTAATATCCAATTCAAAGAATATAAAGACAAAAATAATACCAACCAAGTACATACGACTTTGTGCAAACAACTTGCATTATACATTACTATGTATTCTCCACTCCAAATGGCTGCTGACTTTCCCGAACATTATGAAAAACATATGGATGCCTTTCAGTTCATCAAAGATGTTGCAGTAGATTGGGATGAATCAAAAATATTAAACGCTTCGATTGGAAACTATGTGACCATTGTTAGGAAGGAAAAGGGCAAAGAGAATTGGTTTTTAGGCTCTATTTCTGATGAACATCCTAGAGAGTTCGATCTAACATTTGATTTTTTGAAAGAAGGTGTAAATTATGAAATGGTAATATATGCAGATGGAAAAAATGCCCATTGGAAAGAAAACCCAACAAGCTATGAGATCAGCAAACGAAGCGTTAAAAAGAATGACAAAGTAAAAATTAAATTGGCTTCTGGTGGCGGATGCGCCATTTCATTGATGTCAAAATAAATATTAAGATGAAATTTAAAAATTTTAAAATAAGAATAATAGCCTTCACCTTTACGTGTATTTCAATCGGCATCTTGTTGATGAGCAGTTCAGGTGGGCGCGATGATGGTAGAAGTGGAGCCCCTCCAGGTACCACTTGTAGTTCATGCCACTCCAATGGCGGAGGTGGGGGTAATATTGTTATAGCTGGAGTCCCTAACCCATATACACCTAGTACGATGTATCGGATAACCATCACAGTTTCTGATGTAAATGCACTGGTTGGAGGATATCAACTGGTTGCAAGAAACTCAGCCAATCAAAATATTGGAACTTTCAACACATTGACAGGTTCCAGATTTGCCGCTCAGGGAGGGGTAACACATAGCACTCCACGTTCGTTTTCCAATGGGATGGTTAGTTGGGAAGTTGATTGGATCTCACCTTCTGCTAGCACTAATATTACTTTTTACGCCGCTGGAATTGCTGCGAATGGCAATGGTAATGATGGATCTGGAGATGATACATATTCTACCACACTGCAAGTATCTGGAGGAGCTAGTTGTACGCCTCCTGTAGTTGGATTGACTAACAATGGAAACATTTGTAGAGGACAATCTGGACAAATATCAGCTAGTGGCGGGGTTACTTATCTTTGGTCTAATGGTCAAACTTCGAGTACTATAACTGTAAGTCCACAATCCACTACAAATTATACAGTCACTGTAACGGATGCATTGGGCTGTACAGCCACAAGTTCAATCAGTCAGCAAGTTAACCAACCTCCAGGGTTAGTTTTGACGGGCATAAATCCAGCGTGTGCAGGCTTAAATAATGGTATTGTTGTTGTCGATGCTGCAGGTACTCCTAATTTTACTTACAACTGGAACAATGGACAATCATCGAATACAATCAGCAACCTTTTTCCTGGGATATATACCGTCACAGTAACAGATGGAAATGGGTGCAGAAGTTCTGCCTCGAAGTCTCTGGTTTATAATAGTACTTTGAACCTAGCATTGACGACTACTCAAGGGGCATGCAATGGACAAGGAGGAACTGTCCAGGCAACGGCAACTGGAGGAACCTCACCTTACCTATACACACTCGGGCAAAATCAAAATAATACTGGATTGTTTAACAATATTGCTGCTGGTACCTACTACGTAACTGTTAGCGATAATATCGGTTGTAGATCATATAAATCGACTACAATTACTCAATCTTCGAATATTTCATTGTCTTATGTTTTTTCACCATTAACCTGTTTGGGAGCCATAACCAACCTTACTATAAATGCGAGTGGTGGCCAGAGTCCTTATACCTATGATATCGGAAATGGGCCACAAAGTGGCAGTACCTTTTTCGGTGTGTCTGCAGGGTCATTCCAAGTGACGGTCACTTCAAGCAATGGATGTCAGGGTGTAATTACTGCAGTTATCCCAAATGGGTCTCCTGTTTCTGCCACCATCAGCGGTCCTAGCATATTGTGCTTTGGTTCCGTCGGAACTTTAATTGCGCCATCAGGATATCTCAATTATTCATGGAATACGGGTTCTAATAATTCAGTGATTCAATTCACCAGCAGTGGTACGTATAGTGTGACGGCCTCTAATACGAGTGGTTGCATCGCAGTTGGATCAAAAAATGTGACAGTGGTGTCAGGAGCTAATATTTCCATTTCCAATAATTTAAATCCGCTTTGCGCAGGCTCGTCAACAACTTTATCAATTCAAAGTCCTGCCAGTTTTATACCAAGTACATACTTTTGGAATAATGGTCAAACGACTAGTAATTTAATTGCGGTGAACTCAGGAGTATATTCTGTGACAGTAACCGATGCAAATGGGTGTGTAAAAACGAGCCAAACTACCATCACCTTAAATACAGGTCTTGATGTCAATGCTACTGCCGTTCAATCTACTTGCACCTATAACAAGGGTAGTGTTTTTGTGAGTCCCAATTCACCAAATTTTATTTGGATTTGGTCAGATGCAGGCCCTTTGGTCCCATCTAGGACAGATTTGTCACCAGGCACTTATACTGTTACGGTTTCCGTAGCAGGAAATAATACATGTAAGGGGTCGAGAACTTTTGTGATCAATGATGCTTCGATTCCAACAGTTGGGATCAATTCAACCAATGCTCATTGTGGTTTGTCCAATGGAGCCATTAATCTAAGTCCCGCTAATAATAATTTGCAATTTGTATGGGAAAATCAAAGCGGAGGGCCTAATAGATATAATCTTGGGGCAGGCACTTACATCGTTACAGTAACCAATGCTTCTGGTTGCACATCCAGTTTGAGTGCCAATATCATTAATGAATATACACCTATAAGTCTCAATCTTTCAGCCTCATGCATCCCTGGATCTAATACGGGCAATATTACAGCTGCCACTTCTTCAACGAATCCAGGGACCAGCATTTCGTACGGTTTAAATGGATTGAACTTTGGGAGTACCTATGTATTTTCAACGCTTTCTAATGGAGGGTATTATGTCATCGCCAGAGAGATACCCACTGGATGCGAGACCACCGCAACAACTCAAATCAACTGTGGTTGTACTCCAATAGAAATCCAAGGGGCTAGAACGATTTGTAATAGCGTATCGACAGGATATCAAACGAATCAAGCTCTGCAAGGGAGTTGGTCTGTTTTGCCTGTAGAAGCAGGAACCATCAACGCTAATGGTATTTTTACTCCAAGTACTGATTATTTTGGAAATGCAACGATTTGCTTCAGTGAGTCTCCACAATGCACTCAAAAATTACCGATTTTAATTTCTGGAATTCAAGTAACAAATTCATCAACGGGGACCACCTGTGGATTAGATAATGGCTGTTTAAATTTTCAGGTAATTAATGCAAATATCGGGGAATTGAGTTTTACAAGTGGTAATACGACATTAACTGTTCCTAATTGTAATATGCCAGCTGGAAACTATCAAATCAATATATTAAATATCACCACAGGGTGTCGTCAAATTCTGCCAGTAGCAATCGGAACTTCTCAGCCGTTGGTATTAAATTCAAACGTCTTGAATCCGTCATGTTATGTAAATGGTACCATACAAATTACTGCCAATTTACCGATATCTTCATTCAATTGGAGCGATATAGGACAGGGGACAGCTACTAGGAATGATCTCAATCCAGGTTTCTATCGAGTTACTGTGGTGGCAAGTAATGGTTGTAAAGCTGTGGATGAATTTTCATTGGATAGAACGAATAATATGGCAGTTCAAATAGAAACTCGCGGTACTAATGTCACAGCATTGGTTACTCCTAGCAGTTCTCAAGTGACTTATTCGTGGAGCAATGGTAGCACAACCAGCACTCAATCTAATCTTCCAAATGGAAACTACTGTGTGACCGTAACCTCATCTCAGGGATGTATTTCCACTTCTTGTGCACAGGTTATTGGTACTTCTACACTGGATAATGAATTGGTTAAATCTTGGAAGTTATATCCAAATCCTGCAAATAAATGGATAAATATCGAAATAGAATTGAACGAAACTTTGGATGTAGAAATTGAAATATTTGACTATACAGGCAATAGAATTATGGGTAGAAAAATGACGAATCTAAATCATATATTATTGCCTTTGGACTTGGGAGAAACTCCATCAGGAGTGTACTTTATAAAACTGAAAAACGGTTCTAGTTTTTTTGGAAAATCATTCATTGTGCAGCATTAAATTATATAAACTTGTTAAATATGAGGGTTTCGACTGGCTATTTTAAGAATAGCTACAAAATTATATTTCATAGTTTAGTTTAATTTTTTAATTCATAAAATAATATTTTGAAAATTGGTAAAATATAAAAACAAATTTATCATAATTTTTAAATATTAAATTATATTCATAAGTGTACTGTGTTGATTATGAACATGTTTCATTGTATAATGCTTTTAATTGAGTGTGAAAGCCTATTGAATTGAATCATTTGCATTTGCAAAAGAGAATATTTAACTTTGTTAGTGGGAAATTAAAGTCTATGCAGTAGGGCTTAGAGCCTTTTTATTGTTCGTCAAATACTATATTTTTAAGTTATTATGAGTAAACATTGGGTTGTCAAGTTATTGGTGCTATTATTTTTAATAAATAATAATTCTACTCAAGCGCAAGTAAAGAAAGTGGCACTTCAGGGCTTTTGGTGGGATTATAAAAACAATAGTTATCCATTCGGCTGGGCCAATTATTTAGCGGATTTAGCACCTCGTCTGAGAGAAGCTGGACTTGATGCCATTTGGATCCCACCAGTTTATAAAAACCAAGAATCAACGTGGGTAGGTTATGGCCCAATGGATCACTATGATTTAGGGGATAAATACCAAAAAGGAGGAGGATCGAATCGCCTAAAAACGGGCATGGGGACCAAAGATGAGCTACTCAGAATGATTGCCGTGATGCATGCCAATGGGATAGAAGTAATCCAAGATGTAGTATTAAACCATACAGATGGGGCAGGAACCATAACAGGAGCAGGAGGGCAGGACCCAGCTGCGCTATCGATGGCGACCAATTCTGGATATAAAAATTTCAGATATGTAAGTTTTGGGACACCTTCCATTGATGAATCACAAAATGATTATTGGACAAGATCTGGTCGGTGGTCAAAAAATTATACCAATTTTTATCCAAATCCTGGTGATGGATGCTCTACTGGTGATATTTGTTCAGCTTATTTTGGACCTGATATTTCGTAAAATCCAGCATCTATTGGCCAAAGCTCAAATATACCTACTAGTGGAACAGTAACCGTTGGAGGTATTACAAGAACATACCACAATCCTACGCAGCCATCCAATTATATGTATGACGGCGCATTGAATTGGTTGGGCTGGTTTAAAAAGCAGTCTGGAGTTGATGGATTTAGGTGGGATGCAGTTAAGCATTTTTATCTTAACATACAAGAGGGAGCTACGAGATACGTCAAGTATGGGTTGCCTTCTTGGGCTCAAGGGGGAAATACTATGTACAATATAGGAGAATATATAGGCAGTACGGGCGTATTGGATGGCTACGTAACGGCTATGGCTCAGCCGAGTGGATCATATGGGTATGAGGAGCATACGGGTACCTTTGATTTTAATTTGCGAGGTTATGGATCAAGTGGAGGTATTTATTCTATGGTTCTAGGCCTAGGTGGATACAATATGACCTTAATGCCAGGAGATCAACAAGGCAAGAGAACCTATGATTATGGAGGAAATCTTGTGCATAGGACTGTACCATTCGTCAATAGCCACGATACTTATCGTCCAGTTCTTTTATCCAACGGAAACTTTAGTCAACCTTTGGGTAACTCAAGTGGATGGAATACAGGAAATGAATTGGGAGGAAATGGTCAGCATATTGACCCAAGAGAACCAAGATTGGCTGCTGCTTATGCAATAATCCACGCTGTGGATGGAAGCCCAATGGTATTCTTTGAAGATCTTTTTGACATTGGAACGACTGGCAAAAGATACTCACATTCACCTGCAAGCAGCACCGATTTGCCAACCAGGGGAGATATTGTAAATATCATCAGGGCGCATCAAGGTCTTGACTTCAAAGGAGGGGCTTATAAAGTTAGGAGTTCTAGCTCCAATGGAGGGTGGGTCGCTGCTGGTTCATTTGAAGACCATTTGGTGATCGAAAGAAGTGCCAAAGCCATCATAGGTATTACAGATAAATATAATACAGCCAGCGATAATTCGCAAGACGAACAAATGTGGGTTGATTCTGATTTTGCTTCTGGCACCATGCTTTACGATTATAGCGGAGCTCATGGGGTGACTGGCACGCAAGTGCAATCCGATAAGCGTGTTTTGATAAAAACAGCACCAGTTTCGCACACCATACCCAATGTTTTTGGCCATGGATACTCTATCTGGGCACCGTATCCAGGCACACCCAACTCTGTGAGTGATTTGTTTAATGCTATCCAAGACGTTGGAGGCTCGGCATCTTCTGTTACTACCCAAGAATGGGAGATGGATAATGATTTAGGTGACAGTCATTGCTTATCCCTTAGACAGGGAGGTAGGACACCTGATAATTTGTGTACTTGGCGCATTGTAGGGAAAGTATATACTGACCAAGCCATTTCATATACTACTTATCTTGGTAATACAGCCTTAAGTCTTACTACTGCCATTTTTGATAAGAATGGCATGTTGTTGAGTGCTGTTTCTGGAGCGGGTAGCTCTACTTCCGAAACTTTTACACCAGGAGTTCTTGATTGGTACGAAATAAGGGTAAGAAATACGGATTGTACACTGGGTCAAAAATCATGGGTAAACGTAAGTTATGAGACGCCTTCTACCATCTCAGCTGTAAGTTCGCCTTCACAAAATAGCACGGCATATATTTGGAATACTCAGGGGACTACCGATTGGAATAATTGCGATAACTGGAGGAACGGAATCGTACCGCCTACACCCGATTGTTCGAATCTTACTATTGTGCTTCCGACATGTGCATGTACTGGTGGAGAACCATCAAGACCAACCTTACCAGTGGGATGTTCACCAACGTTTATATCAGAATTGGGATCTGTATTTTTGCCCATTGAGTTATTGGTATTTAATGGAAAACCAGATGGGACAAAAGCATTGCTTAATTGGGAATTTGGGTCACTTGAAGGCGTAAAATATTTTATACTACAAAAAGTCAAAGAATGCCTTTGAATTTGTGGACATTTTCAAGCAAGATATTGCCAACCCATTCGATAAAAAACTTTACAAATACACGGATAATACTTTTGAAAAGTCATCTTATTATCGCCTGAAAATAGTCAATACGGATGGCACTGTTGAATATTCAAAAATAATATTTTTACAAAAAAGCAATATATTCAGCGAATTCAAGATGTATCCAAATCCGGTAGCTGATGTGCTAAACGTTTATTCTGAGCAGGCAGGAGACTATGAATTCCCTTTGAAAATTTCCATCACAGATCTCTTGGGTAAAAAGTGCTATGAAGAGATAATTTTGGATGAAAATAGTCCGCCCTTATTGAGACAAATAGATACCCAAAACCTTGCAAAGGGTTCCTATACGATAAAAATAAACTCTGAAAACCAAGTCTATTTTATTCAAAAATTCATTAAAAACTAAAATTCAATTTTGCTATGCGATCGTTGATTACATGTGTTGTTTTGTTGTTTTTGGCATTTGGAATAAATGCCCAGGCTACATATATTGCCCTTACTGGAAATAACAATGGAAGTGGAAGTAATAATCTTTTTGGTAACTGTTTGACCTCAGGTCAAAACGCCTATATAGACTGGGAAACCTATGTAGATGGTGGGAGTTGTTCGGGTATTTCATCATCGGTTTCAGGGCAAGGATCAAAGTCCAGGATAGTACTCCGCACCAGTTCTCCGAATTCTGATCCTACGAGCGTAATCGCCTCAAATCCAATATATATAGATGGCATTTTTAACGGTGATAACGGCAGTAATGACATGTATTATCTCAATCTAGCCCCATATATCTCTGCACCAGGATATTATTCTGTGGAAATTCAGGTTACTTGTATGGACGGAACCTACGATGCAGATGCTAGAGCTTCATGGACTTACGCATATCCAACCCCATATTGGCACGCTTCAGATCCTTTAAATGTAGTGGGAGGCTCTGATATTCAATTGGTTAATAATTTTAATGGCAATAATGGGGCATCTTTTTTGGGTTATTTTACAGTAGGAGATGTAGCCATGTATAGAAGCATGGTAGTCTTTGGGGGGACATACTACGACCTATTGAGATTTACTCCTGGAAATCCTCCTCCACCGACATCTTTGACAGGATTGCATGGAATACCTACGGGTGGCATTTGTGCAAATGGGTCTGTTCCTCCAACGCTTACTATGGGGGCAGAGACCAATATTTTTCATAGGTCTTATGGCGGATGCTCTGCGAACGTTCCAGATTGTAGGACATTTTATAGAGTGTATAAAGATGGAACAGCGCCACCTGCTTTTTCTTCATTTAATGTGCCTTGGCGAGACGATTGTCCAGGTAATTATAACGCTTGGACAGGTACCATTTCGACATTTCCTTCAGGAGGATCATGCTATTCTGGGTTAACTCAGGGCACGAACAACTCAAATTTGGCAAATTGTATTCAATCAAAGCGCTACCAGACTTATCCAGCTCCTGGCTCGACCAATATCTTGCCGACGTCATTTAGCCCTAGTGATGCGGGTCTTTGGAATATAGATTACTATAATCAATGTACGCTAACGGATTGCGCAGGTACCAATACAACACAAACGGATCCTATAACAGCACCAAGTACCTACTACAGAGCTACATTTGATGTCTCAATACCACCAGTAGGGACTACCATTTGTTCTGCTACTCTATTACCTCTTAATTTGCTGAAATTTGAAGGGTACAAAAGGGATAATAGTGGTAATATCTTTGTTAAGACAGCGGATGAGCAAGGTATAGAATCTATAGTATTAGAAAAAAGCTCTAGTGACTTTACTTGGGTAGCAGTTAAGACATTTACTCCTCAAAATAAAACAACTAATAGTTATACCTATATTGATGAAAACTTGGTCAAAGGGGTGAATTATTATAGACTGAAAATATCCGAGAAATCTGGATTGGAAACATATTCAAAGATCATCTCCATAGTGCAAAATTTGAAAAATGATATAAGAATTTATCCGAATCCAGTAGGAAATGGACCATTACAAATCAAGAATGAAGGATTTGAAAATAAAGTTTGGATTAAAATCGTATCTGATAATGGCACAGTAAACTTTAATCAAGCTTACGATTTGAAGTTCGGAACGCATGTCATCTCTCCTGAAAAATTGCAAAATATCAGTGGAATGATGACTGTATTGATTTACGATGCGGGTTCTGGAAAATTATTGATGTCGGAAAGAATCGTCAAATAAAATCGTCAATTTATCCTTAAGCATATTACCTGAATCCCACTTTTCACAAAGAAAGGTGGGATTTTTATTTGTAGGAAATACAAAATATGAAAAATTGGAGCGAGAAAAAGGCCAAAAGCACATCAAATTAACTAAAAAGCGCTAAACCCAGTGCGTCAGTGGTGGAAGTGGCATCCATCTGGAATAGGCAGATGGATGGTCGCAGCATCGAAGATGGTGTGACGGAACCCACGTACGACACGACCTGAGTAAGCCTTTAAGGCGAAACGAAGGGGACGCCCGCAATAATATTCTCTAAATAAATTTAAAAGGTAAAATATGAAGCCGTTATTTTTGATTGATATCTGTTTTCACTAGTTGTGAGGAAACATACCCAACTATTTTGAATTTACCAGAGCGGGTTAAGACACAAGGAAATTTCATAAGATAGGAATAAATTGGTTCGCTTGCGGTTGTAACTTTCGCATGAATATAATACAGCATTGCCATCGAAATCTCCCCAGATTCTCTATTGTATTGATCGGATTTGGTAAGACTAATGTTGCTAAATATTGCATTTTTAAGAGTAGGGTGGACCATTTTTTCACTACTACCGATAGATTTATTGGTGACAAATGAACCCAATGAGCGAAAGCCGTCGTCTCTTTGGATTTCTTTCCAACCATTTTCAACTGATGACTCGAATTTATTATTAATTTTTCGTCTTTGAGCGGCGCTGTATTTTCTTTTCCACTCGGAATCTAAAAATAAACGAAGATCCTCTTTGCTAACGATACATTCTGATTTTAGATTTTGTACATCTCCTTCATTGAGTAATTTACTAAAGTTCTCAACAAAAAGTATAGCCTTAGATTCATCTTCCTGGGATATTTTTTGAGATTGCTGACTGATGCTTGATTGACATTGGAAAAAGCAAAAGCAACAAAATAAAAACAGTCTAGATGCCATAGAACGTTAATTTTGTCAAAAGATAAAGGCCTTTTGAAGGAAAAAATTATAGCAAAAGTGCCAAATCGGCAAGTCGTGCAGAATATCCAGCTTCGTTGTCGTACCAGCTAACTACTTTTAGGTTGGTTCCACTAGCGGTCGTAAGCAATGAATCGAAGATGGAGGAGTATTTAATGCCCACTATATCCGAGCTAACAAGTGGTGACTCGCTATACAAGAAAACATTTTTCATGCGGCCTAGGGCAGCTTCTTTATAAATGGCGTTAACTTCCTCTTTGGTAACTGGTTTTTCTGTTACACAACTTAATTCTACGATAGACCCAGTGATGATCGGAACCCGATAAGACATGGCAGACATTTTGTCTTTGATACCTGGGACGACGAGGCCTGCAGCTTTGGCAGCACCAGTGGTCGTAGGTATGATATTGACAGCCGCTGCACGAGCCCTTCTAAGGTCCTTGTGAGGAGAGTCTTGGAGTCTTTGGTCTTGTGTGTAAGCGTGGATGGTCACCATCGCTCCTGATACGAAGCCCCAGTTGTCGCAAATGACTTTGGCTAAAGGCGCAAGGCAATTGGTGGTGCAAGAAGCGTTGGAAAAAATCTGGTTTGATCTATCTATTTGGTCTTCATTGACACCCATCACTATGGTCTGAATGTCCGTGCTATCTGCAGGAGCAGAGATAATCACGTATTTAGCACCGGCTGTGATATGAGCGGAAGCCTTTTCTTTGGAAGTAAAAAGCCCAGTACATTCAAGGACAACATCTACCTTCAAATCAGCCCAAGGGAGAGTTGCAGGGTCTTTGATGGAAAAGGCGTGTATTTTTTTACCATCGATGGAGATGGAGTTATCGTCATAATCTACTTTATTGTCTAAAACTCCTTGAGCAGAGTCGAATCTAAGTAAGTGAGCCAATGTACGGTTGTCTGTCAAATCATTAATGGCTACAACTTCTACGTCTTTCATGCCAATAAGATTACGAAAAGTAAGTCTTCCAATTCTACCAAAACCGTTAATTGCAATACGTTTCATTCAAAAATTTTTAATTAGACAAAAAAAATTACCCTTAGTGTATAAAGGACAATAACTAAAGATTTAACAACGGGATGCAAAGATAGTTCAAAATTTAAACAAATTAGCTGACTAAATATTTTTATAAAAAAAGTAAATAAGTTTTGGTTAGAAAATAATTTAATCGTAGTTTTGCCCTGCTTTTGACGAAAGGCGAAAAAAGATGGCTCGTTCGTCTATCGGTTAGGACTCAAGGTTTTCATCCTTGCAAGAGGGGTTCGACTCCCCTACGAGCTACCAAGCCCTGATTTTTTCAGGGCTTTTTTATTGGAATAAATATTGGTGGGGATCCAAAACCTGAGTCTTGTAATAAGCTAAATCTACCTCAGAGCAAACCCCTGGGTAATCCCCAAAATGATCTTTTATGTCCAGAATAACCTGAATGTGCAAATGCGGAGGCCAGCCGCCGTTGTCGTCTCGATTTCCTAGATGACCAATGGTCATACCTTTTTTTACAGGCATCCCAACCTCGATATGTACCAAATCTTTTTTGGATAAATGCCCAAATAGAATGTACTGGCCATCATTAAGTGTTTCGTTGTAGGTTATGATGGTAGCTCCATAGTCTTGAATTCCACCATTGAAGGCAAAAGAATGAATGATGCCATCGAATGGCATGGAAATCGGGGTGTCAGAAGGAGCCCAAATGTCGATTCCAAGATGAATATTTCGTTCTTTCTCAGATGAATTAAAGTGAGGGCTGCTCTGATAAATGGACCTTTTTTCTAGAAAACCGCCAATACCCAATGGCTTTTTAGCCACGGATAATTGCTTGTTGATATAATGCTCTAGACTTTCGTAAGTGTCAAGAATCAAATTTTGCTGTGAGATCCAGTCTATACTTAAATCGATGGGTGCAAAATCGGTTTCAGTAAAATTTTGTAATAATAGAGAATTCAAAAATTAAGGCTTTTTTGCTTTTAGGATATATTGATAATCCAAGGAGGTGTCATCAACAGATTCGATGATAAATCCTGCTTTTGAAATTTCGTTTTCAACGGTATAAATATCCAACCGTTGTTCCATTGGAGGTCCGAGTGGGGTGGTCTTGGTTTTATAATCTACGATCAAAAGTGTACCATTTTTTTTCAAATTTTTCAGCACTTTAGTGAAGTAGGCTGTTCTATTGGAAATTAAGCTGTAAGTATTGACGCAAAGGATAATGTCGGCTTCATTCTCACCCAATTGTGCTTGATATGTTGGGGTTAATCTTGTGATGAGTCTTGCTTGATCAGTTTCTGGAAGATTCTTTTTAAGGCTATCGATGATATAAATGGCTCTTTTGTCGATGTCCAGAGCTATGACTTTTTCCGCTTTGGTCAATAATCTAAAGGCAAAGTATCCCGTACCTGCGCCGAGATCTGCTACCGTTTTACCCTTTAGGTCTCCCAGCATATTGACTACTAATTCGGGCTTTTGCCAAACGACACGATCGGGGCTGTCTTGAACTTCGTGTATGGACTCAAGGGCAGATTCGCTTTGGGTATTAACATAAGAAGTAGAAGAAGACTGCTTACATTGAGTTAGAAGTAAGGAAATGATAGCTAAAGTATAAGTAAACCGAAAAATCAAAGTTCTGTTTTTTAGTCTGTCAAACCTACTAAAATTTGCTAAGAAATAAAAATATTTGGTTATTCAAATCTGAGGAACAACCAATCCCTTCAAATCTATCATCTCAGACGATAAATCAACCCAATACTAGATTTTTGACTAAAGGGGCTTGGGTAGAAAGCGGTTTTGCTGCGAATATCGAAGAAATGGCTAGTCTGAATGGCCCAAGTTTTATCTATCCTATATTCTATACCAACGAAGGGATTTAAACGAATCCTATCGAATATTTCTAGATCAACGTTTTCAGATGGACCTTTCAGATTATTTTCTGTGAATTTACCTCTTGCATTGATTAAAAAATTGGATTCGATCCCAGAGAATAAAGAAAAACTTGGGGCAATCTTATATTTTAAATTGACGGACAGCAATCCATAGTGTGTATTGAGCAATTGAAGTTCTTTTCCAGAAGATAAAGACAAGGCGTAATCGACAAAATGTATAAGATAGCCCAAACCCACCCCAGCGGATAGACTTTGGTTCAGACGCCACTGCCCATTTAATGATATAAATCCGAAAATATTTTTGTTTTGGGTAAAGTCAAGACCAGTACCGACTTGTCCCGAAAAAATAAAGTTCTTGGGAGGAGTATGTGAACAGATTAATTCAAAGCCCTCGATACCAGACATCGAAAGTCTTGAAATGCTCAAATCAGGGGTATCAATATGTAAGGGTTTTAACAAATTAGAAGGTAAACTCGCTAAAATTGGCGTGTTGCTTTTCATTTGCGTGGCGAGATACTCCGTGTGGTTATTGATTTCATCCGATTTGACACCTTGGGTATTATTCAATGATGTATTGTTTTTTTCTACCCAAAGTTCGCCTTTGGTAGCAGTCAAGGACACGGGAGGGGTATTGTTGACCGTCCTATTAGCAGTGTTTTTGGATGGTGTAACGCTGATATTTGTGATGTCAGGTTTTGCTGCGTCGTTGGTTTGTTGCTGCGTTATAGTTGCAAGATTAGAAACCGTAGGCTGAGGATTATTAGCAATGCTTTTTGAGGTTACTACGGTTTTGTTTGAGTTTGTATTTTCTGAAAAGTTTGATGTATTTGAGCCAGCTTTATTCATGTACCAAAGACTACCTAATGCAAGGATAATTGCACAAGCCGAAGCAGACCAAATCCAAAATAAAGGTTTTTGTTTTTCTTCTTGTAGGGGCATATATTCATCGAGTATGGACGACATATTCTGCCAAGCCAAGTCTTCGAAAGATTTATTTGTATGTAGATTATTTTTCATAGGCAATGTTGTTAATTCCTTGGTTGGTTAAAATTTTTGTCAATTTCGTTCTAGCTTCTGAGACATGCCACTTGGATGTCCCTTCTGAAATGCCTAGTTTTTCACTAATTTCTCTATGTGTGAATCCATCGATTGCATAAAGTTTGAAAGCAGCTTTTGTAGCTTGAGGCAAAACCTCTACGATTTTTAATAAATCATTTTCAAATAAATATTGCTCACCATCTGCATTAACTTTTTCTACCTCTGGACTTAATTCTACTATATCGTATTTATTTCTATTTTTTATTTTAAAGAAATCTGCCATTGAATGATAGACACATTTCCTGATCCAACCTTCTAAAGAACCGGCAAATTGAAAAGTGTGTATATTTTTAAAAACCTTTAGAAAGCCATTATTCAAAATACTCATTATTTCATCGTCGTCATCTGTGTATCTTTTGACCATTTTGAGCATTGTCTGAAAATATTTTCTATAGAGAAATTCCTGCATCTTTCTGTTATTTGAGACACAGGCATTCACCATTTCTTGTTCACTATATTTTTCTACATTCATGCGTATTAGTCACCGTAATCTGTTGAAGAAAAAAACTTTAATTAAAATTACTATTTTTTTGCCAAAACAATGTCATAATAAATCTTTTGATTTAAGTGCTATGAAGGAGTAAAATAAAGTTTAAGGGGTTATCGGGTGGTCCTAGTAAGTCAAAAAAATAAGAGAATCCAAAAAATTAGTCGTTTCTAACTTTATGAATTCCCTTATTTCAATACTAAGTTCATTTTCTTCGTCAAAATTGCTATACACCTAAAGACGACAACTCAGTATATAATGGTTGGGTAAAATGAAATTATTTTTTATAAAAAGCAGAAAACCACATTTTTAAGCATAAATATTGTCGATGATATTTTTGTATTTACTGAGTAAGACCCTTCGTTTTAATTTCATCGTAGGAGTGAGCTCAGCCTCTGTACCATCTGATTTGTTGAATTCCCAAGTATCAGGTACCAGTACGAATTTTTTGATTTGTTCTACGTGGCCAAAATGAGGATTTATCTCGTCTATGATGGATTGAAATTTTTCGATGACTTTAGGGTGAGAAACCATTTCTTGAAATGAATTGGATTCGATTTCGTGTTCTTTGCACCAACTATGTAAGGCATCGTGGGCAGGAGCGATGATTACACTGACGAATTTTTGGTTATCTCCAATCAAAATGGCTTGTTCTATAAGAAAGTTTTCTCTTAAACTGCTTTCGATGGGAGCTGGTGCGACGTATTTTCCACCCGAGGTTTTAAAAAGTTCTTTTTTGCGGTCCGTTATTTTTAGGAAATTTTTGCCATTTGGTCCTATGATTATTTTACCAATATCCCCTGTTCTAATCCATGTCTTTCCATTGATCTCAGTTAATATTTCAGCAGTTTTCTCAGGTTGTTTGTAGTATCCTTGCATTGTGTTTGGGCCTGAAGATAAGATTTCCCCTTCATCAGCGTTGTAACTCTTGTCGCTCGTATCTATCATAAACTCTACTTGATTGAAAGCATATCCTACCGTACCTAAAAGAGCCCCACCTTTTTCAAATCTATTGAAAGTAATGCCTGGTGATGTTTCAGTGAGACCGTAACCTTCACGAACTGGAATCCCTGCGGCGGAGAACACTTTGGCTATTTTGACTGGTAAAGGTGATGCCCCTACAAGAATTCCTTTGACATTGCCTCCTAGAGCTTCACGCCATTTTGAAAATATCAATTTATCGGCTACGATTCTTTTTAATTTTTCTAAACCTTTGTACTCTTTGTCATATTCGTAATCGTCTGTCAAGGATAATGCCCAAAAGAACAAGGTTTTTTTAATACCAGTCAGCGCCAAACCTTTGCTGTATATTTTCTCATAAACTTTCTCTAAAAGCCTAGGTACACAAGAGAAAAAATTGGGTTTTACGGCCGCTAAATCACCAGACTCACCACCGAGGTTGTCCACTCCTGTAAAAGTGACCACGATAGATCGCCCTAAATAACAATAAATCACAGCTTTTTCGAATATGTGGCAGAGTGGTAAAAAACTGATAGCTCTTTCACCAGAACTGATGGGCAAAAGTTGTTGGACAGCCTTAATATTGCTGACTATATTAGAATGGCTCAAAACGACTCCTTTAGGATTGCCAGTAGTCCCTGAAGTATAGATGATGGTAGCTATATCGCTGGTTTTTACTTGGTTTATGTTCTCAGACAGATCAATTTCTGGACTCAAAATATCTTCCCAAAAAGGCAATTCACTGTTTCTGTCAAAAGCATAAACTTCGATTAAATTCGGCAATTTGGGGCGAATTGCTTTGACTCTCTCACAGATATTGAGGTAATCAGTAAAACAATAAATGATATCGGCATCCTGAAAAATAAATTCATATTCTCTTTCACTCAATGTAGGATATAAGGGCACAGTAATGGCGCCCACTTGTTGAATTCCAATGTCGGCTATAATCCACTCTGGTCTATTTTGATTGATTATTAACGCTATTTTATCACCTTTTTTAACACCAAGTTTTAATAAACCAGCAGAAAATTGATTGGCTTTGGCAATAATTTCTTGTGTGGTAAAACTGGCCTTAGTTCCGTCTTTGTACCGAACGCTAAGAGATTCCGTCAAAGGATGATTAGATGCTTGAAAATGTAGAAAATCAAATAGTCGTGTGATTTCAGCCATTATGGATATTTATTTAAAATCCAAATATACCAAAGGAAGGATAAATAAATGTACTAACGATTGAAAATAGTAGATTTTTTTAGATCATTGTTTGAAATAAAATTCATCAAAGGCTCCAGGCTATCGAAACAATGGCAATTGGAAATTTTTTGTATAGGATGGTACATGATTTGCAAGCCCGAAACAATGACATTCGACTCTTGGAAAATGTTACATAGCTCATCTACATAATTTTGAAAACTGATGCTCGGGTCATTCCATTCAGAAACAATGGTAATCATATTTTTAGGACAAAATATTTTTTTCAAATCCCTCAAATCATCTAGGCTAACGCCAGCGCCTAGATTAATAACATTGTATTTTTTTAATTTTAATAAATAATGAATAAAAAGCAAACTTAATTCTTGTGATTCACCTAAGGGTAAAAATAACAATATCTTAGAGTGATCTCTCGAAAGACACGCTGGGATTTTGTCTATCTCAGCATAAAGTTTTTGCTTGAATAAGGTGGAAATATACATTTCTTGGACTGTGTTAATACTTCCCGTGAGCCACAATAGATGCAATTTTTCTAAAAAAGGCAGAATCAGGTTTTTCATGGTTATTTCAAAGCCATATTTGCACGAATGGCTATCTAAGATAGAATTGAACTTAGTCTCGTCCATGTCAATCACGGACAAAGTCAATGTTTCCATTTTGGTATCTAAAGTCTCGGTTTGAGTGGATAGAGAACACACCTTTTCAAAAATTGCTTCATCGCTCATTTCAGCTATTTTAGAAATTTTATATCCTAATTTATTGAGTAAAGCAATATTTAGGATTTTTTTTAGATCTTCATCTCTATAAAATCTAATGTTGGATTGAGTTCGCTCTGGAGTGAGCAAGTTGTACCTCTTCTCCCAAATACGCAATGTATGGGCCTTGATACCAGAAACTTTTTCTAGGTCAGCTATCGAATAAATGGACAATTTGTTTATGTTGTTTAATCTTTTATTAAACAAACTAGGACACACAAGGTTTACATAATCCTCCCAACAGGGTAAAGTTTGTAAGTCGTCTCGCTATATTTTGAATTTTCATAAACGAATCTCAATTGTGCGCCAAAGTCTTTCGCAAAAGTCGTATCGGTTTTTATTTTATTGTCCAAATTTGCTTTGAGCGTCGAATTGTTTTTTAAAATCTCTACAGCAGAATCTTCGAAAACGTAGTCAGAATAGTATTCTTTCCTCATTAATATTCCATCAAAAAAATTCCATGCAAAAAAGGAATCACCCGATCTTGGTTCAAGCCCTTGAACAATGTATTTTATGGCCTTTTGGCGCGTCGGTACGATATAATCTCCCTTATAAAATTTTTGCGCAGTAATAAAATCAGTCGTATTTATGTCGTAGTGTAGATAATGACCCTCATAGGGTTCTTTAACCGTCTGATACGAATTAATTTTGGACATTTGGACATTTATTAGTGTATCTTTTGTCAGTCTATTCAAGGTTACACCATTCATTTTTAATCGCTGGATTACTTCACTATAGGCTTGAGGAATCACATAAAACCGTGGAACTTTACATTTCAAACTTGATTCATAAAAATCGAAAAATGGGATATTTGCTGTTTTAGTTTCGCTTTTATCGTAATATAAACGTTGGCCCAAGTGTACGTCGCTTTGCTTATATTTGGGTAAATATCCCTTGAAAAGAAGGCTATCGGACTTGGATTTGTCCATTTTCCACCATAGAGTGAGGGAGTCAGTGGTTAAATCTTTTTCTAACTGCATTTTTTGAGTATTTTGGATTTGGTCTCGATAGCTATGATTGGTTTGGAGAATGACATTGAGGAGGTTTAGATTGCTCAAAACACGTTGTTTGAAAGGCTTGAGCATATGCGTCTCGGGAATCAACCCTAGGGCTCTAAACAAGGAAGTATAACCCGAAGAATATCTAGGTGTATCATAAAATCCATAAATACCCGTGAAGGGATTGTCATTGCTCATGACATACGGAACCATGGGATCATTTAGATCATTCATATGTTTGAACAAATCTTGGGCATATTGATTTTTTAAAAAATCACCCAAATCAGCCCCTAGATTTTCGTACATCGTACAGAGTAGGGTCATGGTGTATGGGTAGTCTGCCCCATCTGAAACATGATTGTCAACAAACACTTGAGGATCCAATCTTCTGATGATTTGAACTAGAGACTTGGTATTTTCGCTATCCATTTTGATGAAGTCCCTATTGAGGTCAAGGTTTTTTGCATTGCCCCTGAATCCATATTCTTTAGGTCCATTTTGATTGGCTCTAGAAAATGAATTTCTATTAAAAGCCCCATCGATATTAAAAAATGGAATAATCACGATGGTTTGATGATCCAATAGTGAGATTTTGGTTTTATCTGCTAGGAGTTCTCTTGCAAATATCATCGTCGCATCGACGCCATCGGGCTCACCAGGGTGGATGGCATTGTTGATAAGGGTAACCAATTTTCCTTTTTGATTACCTCGTTTTGAAATTGTCACGATATGTAGTGGTATTCCAATATCGGTGTTGCCAAAGGTTTCAATCGTCACATAAGATGGATATTTTTTTCGTAAATTTTGATAGAATCGAATGGATTCATGGTAGGTTGCGCTCCTATTAGGGTCAGAATCCAAGGGAATGCTCAAGCTTTGCGCTAACAAAGATTGATAACCCAAAGCCAATATCAAAATGCAAAAAATTGAAATTGGCTTCATCATTTAATATTTAACTTGGCCTTTAATCTTTTCGTTGCTTTTTCTCCATCTTCGTATCCAATGACCATTTTGGTGGATTTTAGATATTGATCATATGCTGCTTGAAGGTCTCCCATCGCTTCATAAACCACGCCTTGCATATAAACTCCTTGATAGCTAAGTGGATCTTGGGTAGTCAATAGTTTAAAATGCTTTAGGGCGAGATCTAGACTATCAAGATTATAATAGATGGTACCAAGGTTATAATAAGCCTCATTATATTCTCTATGATTTTCGATAATGGATTTGTAAAGCCCGATGGATTCTTGGATTTTATTTGTTTGATATAGATAATCGGCTTTCATATGCATGACAATAGGGTCGTTGGGTTTGATGGCAAGTGCATTGTCAAAGTAACGTGCCGCCAGTGGATTTTTTTTGGCGTGATAAAGTTGGCCAAGATTTAGCCAAGCGTCTATCATCTCGTGGTCATTTTCTGTTGCCGTCTGAAACGCGTTTATAGCCCTTGTGGTGTCCCCCATCTCTTTAAATGAAATACCGATGTATTGAAAAGCTTCTGCATTCAAAGGATCTATTCTGATGGCCTCATTCAAAGCATTTAGACCTCTGTCGTACTGTTTTAAAATGATGTAAACCCGAGCTGTTTTGATTAAGTTTTTAACGTTGGTGGGTTCAAGTTTTTCAGCTCTTTCTACTGTGATTAACGCAAGACTGGAATTGGCCATTTTCAGATAAACATCTGCCAAAAGGTGGTGATAATCGACATTCATAGAATCGATTTTCATCGCAGTCGCTATGTCAGCTACTGATTCATTGTACATATTATTTTTACTGAAAATCACAGCTCGATTTATCCAGCGATTTGGATCCTTCGGATTTTGGTCAATCTCGCTGGTAGCAATATTGAGTTCAGGGATAGAATATTTATTCGTTTGTGTTTGTTGCTTTTTGCTATTGCAACCAATAAAAGCAGAACAAATGAATAAGAATGTATAAAATAAAATTTTTGGATGATTCATTTTTTAACAATTAAACAAGCCCTAAAATTACTCAACTATTTGGATTCTGCTTCCTTGATTTGAAATAATAGTTTTTTAAATGCTTTTTCTATTGTCGAAAGGGGTTCTATTTGTTTGCCGATATAGATAAAAGTCATTCGGAAATTTAAATTTTCAGTTGGATTAAAAATACCTCTGGATTGGATCCTAAAGGCTTCTCTGCAAAGTCTTTTTATCTTATTTCTATCGACGCTAGATTTGAAATTTTTTTTGGAAACAGAAAATGCTACTTGAATATTCCAATGATCCTGGAGCTGTGGGGTTGGATCCGAAGGGACAAAGAGCAGTTTTATGGGATAGGAAAAAAGAGAATTTCCATTTTGAAAAATATCGGAGATTACTTTTTTGTTGGAAAGTCGGGCAGGTTTACCAAGCTGAAATCCAATTTTCGATAACATGGCACATTATAAAAAAGATAGATCAAATATAAACAAAATAAGGAATAATGAAAATTTTCATTATTCCTTATCATATTGAAGCAAATAATTTATACTTATTTCGCTCCTCTTTCGTCGCTAACAGAGACTTTGTGTCTGCCTTGAGCTCTACGAGAGTTTAATATCTTTCTACCATTCTTAGTGCTCATTCTCTGGCGGAAGCCATGCTTATTGGCTCTTTTTCTTCTAGATGGTTGGTATGTTCTTTTCATTTTCCAAACTTTTTAATATATTTCAATGCTGCTTTTCGTAGCGGACTGCAAAGGTACATGGAAATATTTAATTATCCAATTTATTTCATAAAATTATCCATTCATGGACATTAAAAACTCTTCGTTCGTCTGTGTATGTATCATGTGCTTGCGAATGAATTCCATGGCTTCTACTGGTGTCATATCAGAAAGATGGTTTCTCAAGATGAACATTCTTTGCAATGTTTCCTTATCCATCAATAATTCGTCTCGTCGTGTACTTGATTTGGTCAAGTCAATGGCTGGATACAATCGCTTATTGGCCAAGCTTCTATCCAATTGAAGTTCCATATTACCAGTACCCTTGAATTCTTCGAAGATAACGCCATCCATTTTAGATCCAGTATCTATCAAAGCTGTCGCCAAAATGGTCAATGAGCCACCGTTTTCTATTTTACGTGCAGCACCGAAGAATTTCTTTGGTTTGTGTAGGGCATTGGCCTCCACACCTCCAGACAATACTTTTCCGCTGGATGGTGATACCGTATTGTAAGCTCTTGCTAGTCTCGTGATGGAATCTAGAAGGATCACTACATCATGACCACATTCAACGAGCCTCTTTGCTTTTTCAAGGACTATTCCAGCCACTCTTACGTGATTTTCTGCTGGTTCGTCAAAAGTTGAGGCTACGACTTCAGCCTTTACGCTACGCTTCATATCCGTTACCTCTTCTGGTCTTTCGTCAATTAGAAGGACTATTAGGTAACATTCTGGGTGATTGGCTGCGATGGCGTTGGCTATATCTTTTAATAAGAAAGTCTTTCCTGTCTTAGGTTGAGCTACGATAAGTCCTCTTTGTCCTTTCCCGATGGGAGTAAACAACTCTATAGTACGGCTGCTAAAATCTCTACCTGCCTTTGAAGTCAATAAATTGAATTTTTCGGTAGGAAATAACGGAGTCAAATAGTCAAAAGGAACACGCTCCCTGATATCTTCTGGGCTAAATCCATTTATTTTAGACACTCTCAAAAGTGCGAAATACTTTTCTCCTTCTTTGGGTGGTCGAATGGCTCCAAGAACTGTATCTCCAGTTTTCAAGCCAAATAATTTTACCTGTGAAGGCGATACATAGATATCATCTGGTGAGGACAAATAGTTGTAATCAGAAGATCTCAAAAATCCATATCCCTCTTGCATCATTTCTATGATGCCTTCGCCTTCTACCATACCATCTAAATCAACATTGAATGCTGGCAAGGCGGGAGCTTGTTGTTGGTGCTGTTGGTTTTGGTGGACAGGTCGTTCTCTCGGCTCTAATTGAGCTGTTTCCTCCGTACGGGGCTCATTTTGATTATGCGATTTTTTGAAATTATTATTTTGTGGGTTGGGTCTTTGGTCGTTTGAGGTTTTATTTTGTTGATTTTGATTTGGATTAGGGTTCTGATTGGGGTTTTGGTTTGGATTTTGTCTTGGGTGAATGGGTTTTTTATTTTGCTGATTTGTTTGATTAGGTTGAGCAGCGTTGCTTTTTTGCTGATCGTTTTCTTTGGCGATTTGAGGTGCAGTGGGTGTATTATCCGCGGCTTCTCTTTCTTTCTTTTTTTGATAGTATTTTTCTTCTCTTTCTTTTCTCAATCGCTCTTGTTCATCGTCAATCGTAGGAGTCGGGGTTGAGGTTGCTTTTGGTACTGCGAATTCAACGGCATTTGGATTTTTCTCTGAAACTTTGGCTATCAACTGTGGAGCTGCCTTGGCTGGAGTTCTATTCCTTTTGGGTTTAGAGTCGGTAGAAGCGGGCTCATCACTACTAGCTGGGGAGTCTATGATGACCGCACGGTCTAGTTTATCGCTGTGTTTTTTAAGAGAACGATCAATAGTGTTTTCCAAGAGTGGCTCTTTTTGTTTTGAAAGGGCCTGCTCATCCAAAATTTTGTAAATTAATTCTTGTTTTGGTAACTTTTTGTACCCTTTGATGTCAAGTTTTTCTGCTACTTCACGCAATTCTTGAAGTAACATGTCATTCAATTGAAGAATGTCAAACATATGATAATTTGTTTTTAAAAAAAATAGACAAGTCTGCCTAGTGCTTTGAATAAAAGAAATGAATAATTAGAATGGTTGAGTTGTAAAATCTTTATTAAAACAACGTCAAGATATTAAGTAGAGGTTGAGAAGATTTTGCGCGGACTGAATCATTAACATCACAAAAATAAAACTTATTCTTGAATGTCACACTATATTTGCAAAAAAATTAGAAATTATTTTAATAAACATACAACTATGCTTGAAATAGCCATCTTAAGGAACGAGAAGGAAAGAGTGCTGACGGGATTAACAAAAAAAAATGTCAGCCAAGGAATTTTAGATTCTATCAATGAGATAATAAACTTAGACGATCAGAGGAAATCCGTACAGTCAAAACTAGACGAAAAACTGGCGGAATCTAACAATTTGGCCAAAATTATTGGAGATCTATACAAGAGTGGTCAAACGGAGGAGGCTAATCACAACAAAATTAAAGTTGCCGAGCTCAAAGAAATTACCAAAGAACTTGAAACGGAACTCCATAGTATAAAAAATATGTTGGAAGACAAGCTCTATGCCGTACCGAATCTTCCACACAGCTCAGTACCTTCGGGTAAAACACCAGAGGATAATGAGGTATTTAAAGCTTGGGACAAGCCCATGCCGCAATTGCCAGAGAATGCATTGCCACATTGGGAGTTGGCCGATAAGTATCAAGTTTTTGACTTAAAATTAGGTGTAAAGATCACGGGTGCTGGTTTTCCACTGTATCGCGGCAAAGGGGCCAAACTGCAACGCGCTCTGATTCAGTTTTTCCTAGAAGAAGCCATCAAAGCGGGCTATGAGGAGATCATCCCACCATTATTGGTGAATGAAAGTACGGCGTTGGCCACTGGACAATTGCCCGATAAGGAAGGACAGATGTATTATTGTGAAAAGGATGATTTGTATTTGATTCCGACGGCTGAAGTTCCTGTGACCAATATTTATAGAGACGTCCTAATGGAGGAAAAAGATTTTCCTATAAAAATGACAGGTTATACACCTTGTTTCAGACGTGAAGCTGGGTCTTATGGAGCTCATGTAAAAGGTCTTAATAGGGTACACCAATTCGATAAAGTAGAAATAGTCCAAATAGCACATCCAGCTCATTCATACAGGATTTTGGATGAAATGTTGGCTCACGTTTCTTCATTATTGGATAAATTGGAACTACCATACAGGATTTTACGTTTGTGTGGGGGTGATATGAGTTTCGCATCGGCTTTAACTTTTGATTTTGAAGTGTGGTCTGCAGCCCAAGAGCGTTGGCTCGAGGTAAGTTCGGTTTCTAATTTTGAAACGTTTCAATCCAATAGGATGAAATTGAGATATAAGGACGAAATGGGTAAGTCAAAATTGGCGCATACATTGAATGGAAGTGCATTGGCTTTGGCGAGAATCATGGCTTCGATCCTTGAGAATCATCAGACTCCTGAAGGAATACGGATTCCTGAAGCACTGAGGCCATATACGGGATTTGATTTTTTAACTTAATATAAAACAAAGAAAAAATTAGAATTATGGGAGATTATATGATTTATATGATTTTGACCGCGGTGATGTCTGGGATAGGGATGTTGGTGAGTGCGCGATTGAAAAGTAAATTCAATCATTATAGCCAAATTCCTCTTAGCAATGGCATGACAGGAGGTGATGTGGCCAAGGCTATGTTAAGACATTATGGAATCCATGATGTACAAGTAGTACCAGTATCTGGTATGCTTACAGATCACTATAATCCTGCTAATAAAACCGTAAATTTAAGTGAAGGTGTTTTTGCCTCGAATTCAGTGGCCGCAGCTGCTGTAGCTGCCCATGAATGTGGACACGCAGTACAACATGCCACTTCTTATGCTTGGCTTCAAATGCGATCAAAAATTGTACCAGTAGTGAATATTGCGGCTGGAATGCAACAATGGTTGTTCATGATAGCACTGGGTGCTTTTGGGACAAGTTCGAATCCAACTATATTGTTGGTGACGATTGCAGCTTTTATGGTAACGCTTGCATTTAGTTTGATTACACTTCCAGTTGAATTTGATGCGAGTAATAGGGCGATGGCTTATTTGGATGAGAGTGGCTTTGCCCGTGGAGCAGAACAAGCAGGTGCAAAAGATGCCTTGTGGTGGGCTGCCATGACCTATGTTGCAGCAGCGTTGGCCGCTTTGGTCAGTGTGGTATTCTTGGTGCTAAAATTCTTAGCAGCCAGTAGGGATTAATAAAGTAAATTATTGTCAATATAAAGGGCTTCTTGCATTTTGCAAGGAGCCTTTTTTGTTGGAGGGGATACTAAAGAATAGCTTTTTAATTTTTGTGCTAAAATATTCTTCTTAATAGAAATATGTTGCCAAAAATACGATGCTTAAATATGCCCAAAAGAGCGAAAATATTATATGTATTATAGTTTCAAAGGTCTTGCCCTTCCACAGGCCTGTCGAATAACCAAAAAACTGCATGAAAAGCCTAATACTCCAAAATATACCAAGTCCAAGAGATATTTTGTTGCCAAGATTGGTTTCAATCAATTCGGTTGAAGACGTTAGGCAAAGCAATAAAAAACGTATGCATTGTCATCAATTGCCGATTGATTAAGCTCAACGATTTAAGCTCTAAATCCCACTTAAAATACCTAGGAAAGAAAACGTGAACAACTGACAACAGGAT
Organism: Saprospiraceae bacterium; assembly: GCA_016718505.1. Taxonomy (GTDB): domain Bacteria; phylum Bacteroidota; class Bacteroidia; order Chitinophagales; family Saprospiraceae; genus JADKKF01. The sequence continues at coordinate 741,207 of JADKDE010000001.1, forward strand.
TAATAATACACCAATTACTTTAAAGTGAATTTCCATTATTAGTTGCAAATAAATATTGACATAAATGGAGTAAACTTTTTTTCCTTGAATGAAATAAATCCAGCATCTTCAAATGCCTGTGCCCAAGTACCTTTGGAGAAAAAGTGTGTAAATCCAATGGTGAAAGCTAAAAAGTTTGGCAAGTCACGTAAATGTTCTACCATGATGACCTGGCCTTGTGGCTTACAAACTCTCCGACATTCTTTTAAGAACTGTACTTTTTCATCATAATGACGGATTTCGTGAACTGCTGAGATCAAAAAAATATTATCAACCGAACTATCATTTAATGGAAAAGAATTTGAAGGGATTTGCTGTGTATTTGGATAAACAAAACTTACTTTTCTCGCTCGGATTATTGCTGGTTCTGTATGACGCTTTGCATCATAAAAGTCGAACACTTGAAGATTCGAACGGGACAAAATGCTTTTAAGAATATAACTTGTTTCGTCAAATCCAGCGTTGATATTTAAGTTGAATTTATCCTTTGCGTCCGCAATATTCATTTTTTTCAACCAATCAAAATTATAAAAGCCAGAGAAATCGTAAACGTAGGCGGACACAATTAATGGCATTGTCAACCCATAGACGAATACCAGAATAACAATCCAATACAAATTGTTTGGCCAATCCATTATAAATTTACTGGAGATAATCAGAGCTAATGTGATGAATCCAAACCAATAAAAGTGTCGGTTAAAACTCAAAATATTTAGTACCCCTTGAAAATTTTTTCTTTTTATTTCCATGGTTCGATTTTGCCTTTTTTCCAATAATAGGGTACATTTTTTATGATGAATGCATTGGCTAATACAGGCTCTTTAAGTTGTAACCTATCTAAAAAATCGAAATGATAATCAATGATTTTTATTGGAGTAGGATTCCAGTTTTGTCTAACTCCTTCGATGATTAAAACTTCATTTTTTTTAGCATTAAATGTAAATGTAAAGGGCAAGGGGCCTGCAAATCTTCTTGCTTCTTTCCAGTCTGTGAATGGAGAATCTTCGGGTAGGGAAATTTGGTCTTCTGCCTTGTCAAATACGATTTTAAACTTTGATTTTTCTGAGAAAATTTCAGTTGAATATTGATTCTCAATTTGTTTTATGTCGGTTGTGGAATAGTTATAATGGGTAAATATATTTCCAAAAAATTCCATTTTTATTTTGTCCGTTTCAGATTTGAGGATGTAAAGCCCGCGTAAACTTTTGCCAGCTCTGTTGGTGTAGCGAACAAAAACGCGATAACCTATAAGAAAAAAATCATTTCCCATAAATTTTGGAAAGCCTTTTGGTCGTAAATCCTTAGTTTGTACCATAGCAATTGCTACAAATGCCCATTTATCTTGAAATGTATCAAGCTGTAAACATTCGGGTATGTAATCCTTTAATTGCTCTTTAGGTACCGCAAAAGTTAAAACCAATGAACTTTCAAAAAAAGCTTCTACAGCAAATGGATGATCTTTTAAAAATGATAGCATCGAGTTATTTGAGTTATTTTTTATTGAGATAAAATTCGTTGAAGTAAACTACTAAAATGAATAAAAGTGCAAATATTGAATTCAATTTTCCCCAAAGAAACAAATCTGGAACTAGGATAAATTCAAGGGTGTTCATCATCAGTACAACGCCAATTTGTACGATTGCGTTTAATTTTGTTTTATATCCACTTAGAATCCAAGCAGCCATGATGATTTCTGATAATCCGATAAGCACCGTCAATTGACTAGAGTGGTCGCCGCCTAATATCCTAGCCACAATTTGCTCATGTCTAGGAACAAAATTTAAAACTTTGCAAAAAAGACCGTTAGCGATCCATACAGTCGCGATACAAAAGGTCAAAATTTTATGAAGTTTAGATTTTGCCATTTTTTTTTGAATTGTAAAGCTCGGTGTTCCTGATCTCTGGTTTCCAGTCGTAGTTGGTTTATTATTCCCATCTCTTGCAAATATAATATCAAAACTCTATGTTTTCAAGTAATTAGGGCTAATAGACATTTATGGTGCTAAAAAGTTGGCAAAGTCAATGAGAACGTAGCTTTCCGCAAATGAAAGGTTATGAATAAAAAAAGTGCTAGACAGGACAAGAAAATCAAAAGACCAAAAATATGTATCAGATTTATTGACAAAGAGGTCAATGTTACATAATTTTGAGGTATGGACTACATTGACTATTATAAAGCCTTAGGTATTTCAAAAGATGCTTCGGCTGAAGAGATAAAGACAGCCTATCGGAAGTTGGCGCGTAAGTATCACCCAGATTTGAATCCCAACAACTGCGAGGCTGTAAAGCTTTTTCAACAACTGAATGAGGCCAATGAAGTATTGAGCGATCCCGAGAAAAGGAAAAAATATGACCAATATGGCTATGATTGGAAACACGCCGAACAGTTTGAAGAAGCCCGTAGGCAACAACAATCTGCTGGAGGTAGCAGAGGAGCTTTCAATGGTGGAGGGCAAGGATCATATACCTATAGTGGAGGAGATGATGAGGGAGATTTTTCTGATTTCTTCGCTTCGATGTTCGGAAATCGTGGAGCTGCTGGAAGTGGTAGGCGGCAAGCACAATTTAAAGGGCAAGATTATCGAGCAACCGTTGAATTGAATTTATCGGAGGCCTATAAAACCCATCAACAAACCTTTGCGGTCAATGGCAAAAATATACGCATTACTGTTCAGGCGGGCATTGAGAATGGTCAAGAAATAAAAATTACTGGCTACGGTGCTACAGGTGTCAATGGCGGGCCCAATGGCGATTTGTATATCACTTTTACCATAAAAAATGATACAGCTTTTGTTCGCAAAGGCAATGACCTCTACCTCGATTTTCCGTTGGAGCTGTACACTGCAGTGCTCGGAGGCGATGAAATTATCGATACTCTAGCAGGTAAGGTAAAAGTAAAAATAGCCCCCGAAACGCAAGCAGGAAGCAAAGTACGGCTTAAAGGCAAGGGTTTTCCTGTATATAAGGAAGATGGAAAATTCGGAGACCTTTACATCACCTATCAAGTGAATATTCCAAAAAATTTGTCGGACAAGGAAAAAGAATTATTTAAAGAGCTTGCAAAAGAGCGTCAAAAAGGATAATTATGGAGAATTCAACAGTTATATCAATCGAGCAATGTTGCATTTATTATAAAATTGAAACCGACTTTGTTCTCAAGCTAGATAAGCACGGCCTACTTGAACTGTCAAAATCCCAAGAAGAATATTTTATAAGTTACGAGCAACTGGGTGACCTTCAGAAATACATACATCTGCATTATGACCTCGACATCAATATGGAAGGACTCGAAGCAATAACTTATCTACTGGATCGAGTAACAAACCTTCAAAATGAAGTGAAAAAACTCCAAAACGAGCTAAATCAGGGGTGAGATTTTGGACTTTTGTTATGAGATTTTAGATGCGAGATTACAGGCAGTTCGATAAATTATACCATTTTTTCTGATTAAGTTTCAGACTGCCTAATTGGGGTATCCGTAAAGAAAAATTATAAGGTAAAAACGAAAATACTGGGCTTAAATCAATAAATTCACAATGACTTCAAATTGGTATAAATATTGGGGCAGCCGACATCTTCTTGTCAATTTTTTTTCAGTTCATTTCTTAATGTTTTTATTCTCCAGTCAACGGATCACAGTCAAAAGTAATTGCATCAACCTTGGTTAAATGTGCTAAATTTTATCCTAAGAACCTACCAAGCTAAAAAAATGTGCATCACTAATCCTTTAGAGAATTGAAACTTGAGAATCTATGTGTTAGAACTTTATATTGAGGGTTAAGGGTAGTTTTAATGCAAAAATTGTTGCATTAATTCAATTTCATCTTCGGAAGTATTTGGTTTCATTTGTTTCAATAATTCAATATATTTCTTAAGAACTGCTTTTGGTGGTTGTCGCCCACAACAATATCTCATCATATCCTGTTGAGCCTTATCGAAATTCTTTTTTAAGGTTTCATTTTGTTCAAGTAACAATTCTTGAATGTTTATTAGAATATCAGCTAATGCAATGGAGTAAGAGTAAACTGAAACATAAGCCATCTCAAAATTTTTTGCATCATTAAATTCCTTTAAAGAAACTTTTAAATCACTTATTTTGCTGTAAAATTTATAAATTCTATCAATAATTTTAGACGGCATGTACAATAAATTGTTTGATATTTCTTCGTGGTATTTGGTTATTGAAACATCAAATTTAGAAACAGCACTCTCAATGCATTTTTTATCAATACATGATCCAGAAAGTGCGACATGTAACAATTGTACATCAAAAAGAATTTTCGATAATGAAGAATAAACTGCGCGCTCCTGTGTTTTAATTTGCTCTTTTCCTTGATATTTTTCTTCTAACTGTTTTTCCAGTTCCTTAATTTTTGTCGCACTTCTATTATTCAACCAAAGTAGTCCCAATGGTAACAGCAAACTTGTGACTAATAAGTTAAAAAGACCCGGATTATTGGTTAAAAATATTTCGAACCAACTTTGTTTTTGAATAATGTCGGCTCCCCCTATTTTCGTGCCAATGTGAAGTTGTTGTGAATTTATAAATTTAAGCCCACTATTTTCGTTTTTACCACATAATTTTTCTTTACGCACTCCAATTGGCTGTGAATGGCAATTGGGTGCTAAAAAATTCCGTGGAAAAAACATAGGATTCATGTTAAGCAATTTTGGGGTTTGAGATAAATGATTTTGGACTAACATACCCTAATGCACTGTGGGGTCTTTCATGATTATAATCGTCTTGCCAACTATAGATTAGCTCCCTTGCTTGTGCCAAACTCCAAAACATATAAGCATCTAAAACTTCTTGCCTCATTGTGCCGTTATTACGCTCTATATATGCGTTTTGTGTAGGTTCTCCTGGTTGGATATGAAGCAGTGTTACTTTGTGTTTTTCTGACCATAGCGCTAACGCTGTACTTATAAATTCAGGGCCATTGTCCATCCTAATATTGGCAGGATACCCTCTTTCAAATGCAATAGTATCTAAGGCTTTAATAACACGTTTTGCTGGCATACTAGTATCTAAATCTATGTGGAGTGATTCACGATTATAATCATCTATAATATTGAGTATCCTGAAAGAACTCCCGTTTGTCAATTTATCGCTCACAAAATCCATACTCCAGACTTGGTTTTGGGCAGTACATTTTACTAATTCTCTTTTAAGTCTTGTCGGAAGTCTCTTCTTTCGCCTCCTTCTTATATTTAATTTCATTGCTGTATATACTCGATACATTCGTTTATGATTATAACGATATCCTTGGTTTCTTATTCGATAATAACACTGCCAAAAGCCTATATTGACGTGCTTTTGGGTGAGTCGACCTAGATGATCTATCAGATCTTTATCATCCTTGTCTTTCTTTTTGTATTGTGTGGTACTACGAGCTATACCTACGAATTGACACGCCTTTCGGATACTGAGTCCTTCTTCATTTAGACTCCCCACTATCTCTCGTTTCTCCTCAGGCGTTAGAACTTTTTTTCAAGAACTGCTTTTATCGCTCTGTTCTCAATGCTCATCTCTGCATACATTTTTTTGAGCTCGGCATTTTCAGCTTCTAATTGTTTCATTCGCTTGATATCTGATACTTCCATACCACTGTACTTGCTTTTCCAGTTATTAATGGTTGTACTACTTACCCCTAGCTCTCTTGCTATCTCGCTAGTCTTCATTCCTGCTTCCTGCCGTTTAATGGCAGATACAATTTGTGATTCTGTGAATTTCTTTTTCATCTCTTAATTTGTCTTTAAAGTTATTAAATTTTGTTATTTTAACAACCTCTTTCTGGCCGAATTTTGGGGAAGCCGACAATAAGAGCGTTTGATACGTTACTGGCTAATAAATCTTGGATTGTTGTTAATGTGTCTATCACGATTAATTTGTTTAGTTATATTCACCCTTTACAGGCTTGGCAACGGGCATTGGAGGAATTTAGAACTACAAATGTACATTTTCTTGTTAATATTTAATATGAGTCCAAAACTCAAATTTTCCACTGCACCCTGCCTGACGCAAAACCCCTACTACGCTGTAGTTTTATTTTGTCATCTTGGTTTTCAATTCTTCAGCTTTTTGTCGCCCAGCTTTGTAATTTGGGTCTAATTCAATTGCTTTGTCAAGGTAAATTAGTGATTGAGCTTTATTTTTACCATTTTGTCTTTGTTTCGCCCACGCCCAATAGGTAAAACTCATTATTTTCCAATTTGCGTAATTATTGTTTTTGCTTTGTTTATCAATAATTGATTGAAAATCAGTTTTAGCATATTTAGTTAGCCAAAAAAAGATCCAAGGTAAATTTTCGGAAACACTTCCTCTTAAAAACTCTGGATAACAACTTAATTCGGAATATTTTTTTACTGCATCATTAAAAAGAGGGAAGGCTTTAAAAAGTAATCCAAGATTTTTGGTTTCTGCCCCCATTAGAGACAAGGCAGATGCCCTATAAGAAGCAATAAAAGGCATTAATTCTTTTGTAGTTTCGGGTGAATTAAATAGTGCAGTAAGTGTGTCAAAACTTTTTTTTGCGTAGCCTTTATATTCTGTTTTTGAAAGAAAAGAAAGATTTAATGCTGTTTCATGGTAAATAATGCCTAAACGAACTTTGTTTGTTTCGTTTGGATTTTGGCTGCAATTTTCTTCAACCTCCTCGAGTTTGATTTTCAGATCGGTTATGTCAATTAGCTCCATTACATCGTCTAATTGATGTTCCCATGCTTTTACTTTTGAAAAGTCCAAATTTTGTGCAGTTCCACTGTTTAATGCTACCATGTTTAAGAGAATTTAAGTGATGAATATTGTCTCATTTTTGTTTATTGTATGAATGATGAGGCAAAATTCCAACTATTGAGTTTTTAAAACGATGACTTAAGTTAAGACTTTAGTTTTTTAAATACTCGGTTTCTGATTCTACTTAAACTTTCTGGGCTAACTCCTAAAAAATTAGCAATGTATTTTTGTGGAACTCTTTGGAAAAGATCGGGTTGTGTTTTTATTAAATGCTGAAATCGTTCTTCTGGTTTATCAGATGATAACGACATTGCGATTTCTGTTGCTCTTTGTGCCACTTGTTCTGCCATCAGCCTACCAAATGTTTCATATTTATTACATTCATTATATAATTTGTAAAGATTTTCTTTTCGAATGACAAAGACCGTTGTGTCTTCCATTGCTTGCAAGTTCATTATGCAAGAAGTGTTATGAGTGAAACTTTGAAAGTCAGTTACCCATGAGTTTTCAAATGAAATATCACAAGTTTTTTCTACTCCATCTTTAATATGAAAATGTCTGATAGTACCGTCCGCAATAAAGCCAATGAAGTTGCAGATTTTTCCATCTTGCAATAAAAAAGCTTTTTTATTTAACACTTTAATTTCAAAATGAGTGTCAATAAGTTTAAGTTCTTCGTCTGTCAACGGAACTATTATTTTACAAAATGTTTTTAGTTTTTCAAACATACTCGTGAGGTAAAAAAAATTCTACCAACATATAAATCTACGAAATCTTTATCAATCATTTAAACCTACACCTGTTGCCTAAGTTTTTCAAAAATGGGAAGGACAATAAAAATTACCAACTGAACCAAAATCCCAGTGCGTCAGCGACCGTAGCGGTCTCGGAGCATACCATCGGTATATGCGACGAGAGTCTCGAAGAAGTATGAATCGAGACGGAACCCGTGCAGGCCGCGACCCTCTCACGGCTTTAGGCAGAGAGAGGGAGACGCCCAAATCATTTACTTATAATTTTTGGAAAGGAAGAAGTCCGATCCCTTGGTCGTAAATCAATTGTAAGAAGTAATGACCTTGGAAAATTGGTACGTATGAATCTTAAAATCGTAATTTGGCGCGGTAAAAACTCCGTGATCGACCAATCTGCCTTGGGTATCATAGATGCGATAAATTAGGTTTTTCGTGAGGGCGGTGGACGTGTTCAGGTGTATTTCGTGGCTGCTCGGATTGGGAAACAAAATGGTCTCAAAGGGCAGCGTGGAGTATGCAGGTGTGGACAAAATCTGACCAATCTGGCTGTACAAGGTTGTCTTGCGCGTAGCGAAAAAAGGCTTTAGGCCGTATGGAGTATGACTATCTAGGGGTTGATCAAATGAGCTGATAAATGACTGATTGGTATAGCCCCAATCCAGCTGCTTGTAGGTGTCGATGAAAACCGCAGGTGAGATAAGGGTCTTGTATTTGTCGATAAGCTTATTGATGGAATCAGGATTGGTGTATTTTTTGTTGATGGTGTCCAAGTAATCGACGAAAAGCCTTCGAAACTTGGGAACGGCAAGAAGCTTGGTGGCCAGCGGCCTAGCTTCGGCGGTGTTGTACCAAGTAAGGGCATTTCGGTTGCCCCAGTCTTCGCCAGTAATCCAGTTGATGCCGGCAGAATTGTCTGTGTCATAGACGATGAAATCAAATTTTTGGGTAGCTGGATTGAAATAAAGAAAATAATTGTTTTTCAGGTAAAAATAGTCATCCCAATTGCCAAAGCAGACGTCCATGGCAAAAGCTTTGAGTACGTCGTTAACATTGAGAATTGATCGAATCTCAGATTCAAAATTGGCATTATTCGGCAAATTTAATTTGGTCACTAGTCTTACAAGGTCTGAATAATTGTCAGCAGTTTCGTTAGTAGTAAGTTCATAAGCCCTTGTTTCGGAATCATGAAAGATGTCCTTATACTGTTGCTGGTCGGGTCCAATATAAGCCAAATCTGCGGGCCAAGTGCATTTGTAAAGATTGCCGCTATCTGCAGCATAGTTCTGTTGGATCCATTCTTTGTCCATGTCTTCGATATTCGTATAGAGGCCTCTATACTCTCCATTGATATAGAGTTTGGCGAATCCTACACGTCTTTTAGGCAGTTTGAATTTATTCCAAACGGTATAGTATAGGGCTTCGCGAATCATGGTTGGATCGACGGCTTGCCCTCGGAGGATTAATTTTCGCAATCCACGGTAACGGCCCCCTTGTGTGAATTCGTTAAAGCTTATTTTAAATGTTTTCTTAAAAGCATTGATCGATGTATTGCCGCTGAGTCTAATCCCGACAGTGGCGATGGTGTCGTTAATGGTGTCACCTGTGCATATGAATTTGGCTCGAAGGTATCGGTTTTGGATTTTCTCATCAATCATTTTTGTGAGGGAATCGGCGGGCATTTGGATATAGACCGAAGTGATATGGTTGTCTCGAAATAGGACATTTTGTGCAGTCAGCGAAAGGCATATGCACAATAGCAATGTTAGGGTAAATGTTTGTTTCATTGGTGATTTTGTTTTTATGATATAATTATACCAAAAATACATATTTTATTCAGGAATTGAAGAATAAAATAAAAATAAATGCGTGAATGAAGATAAATCCATCTCCTAGAACATAGAAGAAATCATAATCAAAATCGCTAGTTCTAAATGATTGAAAAGCGAATAAGAGCAGATAAAAAAGGCTTATACCGATGATAAAAGGCCATGAAAATGGCTGAAAAAAAAATGACCAGTAAAAATGATGCTAGATATAAAAAGGCTAATAATCCAGTGATTACCTTGGGATTGAAAAGGGCGTAAAGATTGTACGGGTTGCTTTTGCCATCAAAGTGGTAATCTTTGTATTCAAAAAGGATGCATAACCCGCTCATCCACAGGAAATTAGAAATCCAAATTGGTGTGTACATTTCCGGCAGAAGCGACCATCGCTGCAGTAGCCAATATTGAGGGATATAAATCCATGCTGCGGCTAGAACGAAGGGTTTTAGGCAGTAGGCTATGTGATTTGGGAGTTTTTTTAAAATAAAATAATAAATGAAAATGATGATGATGGGCCAAATTATTCGAAGTAATTCGATATTCAGGCTAACGCAAAATAAAACAATGCCTAAAAACAGTGGTAGGTAACGCAATTTGAAAAGCGCGCGCCAAGTAAATTTTCCAGGTTTAAAGGTAGATTGGTGGATCCAATAAAGGCCATGTACACAAGAAAAGTGCTAGGATGTCGATTTCCCATCTAATCTTTCCGATGGCAATTATTTGGGCTTCTAAGCTGAGACAGACTGCAGCAAGGGCAATCCAAATTTTTTTTTCACTGAGAAAATGAAAAAAGGCTAGTGGATATTTTTTAAAAATATTTAAAATTATGCTTGTATTCGATTTTTTGTACAGCATAATAAATTAGTTTAATCAAATTTTCTATATCCTTGATATGCGCCATTTCTACCGTTGTGTGCATATACTTCAAAGGTAGTGAAATAAGCGCAGAAGGAACCCCTTCGTTCGAATAAGCAAAAGCATCAGTATCTGTCCCAGTAGATCGAGAAGAAGCTTCTTTTTGCAAAGGAATGGAATTTTCTTGAGCCGTTTTGTCTAGGAGATTGTACAATACTCGGTGAACTGCAGGTGCGGTGGTAATCGTTGGTCCTAATCCGCATTTGATATCTCCTTTGGCTTTTGGATTCATCAATGGTGAACGGGTGTCATGGGTTACATCGGTGATGATGGCAGCATTGGGTTTGATGCGATGGGCGATCATCTCAGCGCCACGAAGGCCTATTTCTTCTTGGACTGCATTGACAAAATACAATGAAAAAGGAAGGCTTATTTGGTTTTCTTTGAGTAAACGGGCTACCTGAGCGATACAGAATCCGCCGATACGATTGTCCAAAGCTCTACCAGCGATGTAATTTTCACCGATCCTCATGAAGCCATCTGTATAGGTCACTACGGTGCCAATTTCAATGCCCAAAGCAAGCACTTCATCCTTGGAAGAAACACCTAGGTCTATGAATATATTTTCTATGGTTGGAGCGAGATTTTCGTCTTTTCCGATTCTTGTATGGATGGCTGGCCAGCCAAAAACGCCAGGTACTAAGCCATTTTTTCCATGGAGGACGACTCGCATCGAAGGTGCGATGATATGATCAGATCCGCCGTTTCTTATCACTTGGATATATCCATCGTCGCCGATATAATTGACAAACCAACTGATTTCGTCTGCGTGACCTTCTACGACTACTTTGAAATCTTTACCCGGATTGACGATGCCAAAAGCGGTGCCATAATCGTCCAATTCCCAAGTATCCACAAAAGGACGGATATAATCAACCCACAATTTTTGTCCTTCAGCCTCGAATCCCGTAGGCGAATGATTGTCCAAATATTTTTGTAAAAAATCAAGTTCTTTCTGACCTAATATCTCCTGTGTCATAAATTTTTTTAACGTTTTAGCTTTTAGATAGTTTGAGACATTTGCAACTCCCATTCTTCGGTGAGTTGATTGATTTCTGATTTTAGTGACTTATGCTTTTCAACGATGGTATTGGCATCACTTCTATTATAAAAAGCCGAATCTGCCATTTGAGTTTCCAAGATAGCGAGATCTTCTTCTTTTTTAGTGATTTTTTTTTCAATTTGAGCTACAAGTTTTTGAGCATTCCTCAATTCTTCTGTGGACATATTGTCCTGCGGCTTTTCGGGAGTCTTGGAAGAATTGGCTTTTTGATTGCCCATTTCTAAGGATCTCATGTCCTCTATTTTTCTTTTTTCAAGGAAATAATCAATATCTCCTAGATATTCTTTGACGTTGTTGTCTTTGAATTCAACTACTTTTTCAGTCATGCCCTTGAGGAAATCTCTATCGTGTGAAACCACAAGCAAGGTACCATCATATCGCAACAAGGCCTTTTTTAAGACTTCTTTGGAAATCATGTCCAAGTGGTTGGTGGGCTCATCCAATACTAGAAAATTGATTGGTCGCAGCAGCAAACAAGGCCATAGCCAATCTTGCCCTTTCACCACCGCTTAGGACACTCACTTTTTTATCTACATCTTCTCCAGAAAATAAAAAGGATCCAAGGATATTTCTCAATTTGGTCCTCATTTCTGGTGGACTATGCAGCTCCATGGTTTCCAGTAAGGTGATTTTTGGATTGAGTACTTCCGCTTGATTTTGGGCGTAATAGGCTATATGAACTGAACTGCCAAGGCTATGGTTGCCCTTAGTGGCTTTTTCGACATCTACTATGATTTTTGCCAAGGTGGATTTACCCTGTCCATTCTGTCCTACGAAGGCTATTTTCTCTCCACGAATGATCTCTTGGTTGATGTTTTTTAATACGTCAATATTACCATAAGACTTGTAGAGGTTTTCGCTTTTCGATACAACTTCACCACTTCTTGGTGCGGCGGGAAAGTGAATTTTCATGGCTGCCGTATCTGGATCATCCAATTCGATACGTTCGACTTTATCCAGCATTTTCGCCATGGACTGAGCCATTTTGGTTTTATTGGCTTTGGCCATAAATCGGCTTATAGTTCTTTCTTTATCGGCAATCCAGCGCTGTTGGTTTTCGTAAGCGGCTTCCAATTTCTCCCTTCTTTCACTTCTTAGCTCTACATATTTGGAATAGTTCGCCTTGTAGTCGTACACATTGCCAAGTTCTACTTCGATAGTCCTTTTGGTTATCTTGTCGAGGAAAACCTTATCGTGCGAAATCAAAATTACGGTACCATGGTAGTTCTCTAGCACTCCTTCAAGCCAAATGATGGACTCGATATCCAAGTGATTGGTAGGCTCATCGAGAAGTAAGTAGTCGGGCTTTTTGAGCAGCATTTTTGCCAATTCTATACGCATTCTCCATCCACCACTGAATTCATCTGTCATCCTTGAAAAATCAGACTGCTTAAAACCAAGACCCTTGAGGACTCGCTCTGCTTGGGCTTCCATATTGGGCCCACCTGTAGTATGCAATTTTTCGTTGATAAAATCTATTTGGTGTAGTATATCTTCGTAAGCTTCAGATTCGTAATCGTCCCTTTCGGTCAATTCGTTGGTTAATTCTTCTAGTTGAGCTTCGAGGTTGTTAATTTCATCAAAAGCGGATAAAGCCTCATCCAAAACAGTTTTTCCAATTTGGAGGTCGATATCTTGGTGCAAATAAGAGATAGAAGCCGTTTTTGGCTTGGAAATGCTACCGCTATCGGGTTTCATTTCTTCTGCGATGATTTTAAGCAAGGTGGACTTTCCAGCACCATTTCTTCCTACGAGACCTATTTTTTCGTTGGATTTGATGGTAACATTGATGTCATCGAATAAAATTCTTTCGCTATACTGTAAGTATATATTGGTCAAAACAATCATAAAAACAAGGGATGGTTTTAATTCTGGTTGTAAAATTTAGGTATCTCAGAAAGTACGGCGAAAGTCTCCCCTTTTTGTCTAAGGGCGTGGGACCAGCTTGAATGTACGGGTCTAGGGTTGTTGAAGATTAGTTTTTCGTCTATTTCGGAAGGAATCCAGTATCTATTGGATATTTCTTCGCGCAGTTGACCAGCGGTCCACCCAGTATAGCCTACAAAAAATTTGAAATTATCTTCTGTCAAATATCCAGCTTTCGCCAATCCTTTTATTTGCTCAAAACGTCCACCCCAATGAATTTTTCCAAATATCGGGATGCTGTCATCTACGAAATCTTGGATACTGTGTATAAAATACAAACTGTCAGTATTCACGGGTCCACCAATATAAACTGGCAGATTGACATCATCCAAATCGTTAATCAAATCGGAGATGGTGACGTCTTGTAGTTTTTTGTTGATGATGAAACCGACGGTACCGTCTTGATTGCTATGATCGGCGATCAAAATGATGGATTGTTTAAAGATATCATCTTGAGCAAAAGGCTCTGCAATCAAAAAATTACCTTTTTCGATTAAAGTTTCTGTATTGCTAGCTTTTTGGTTATTCAACGAATTTAAAAATTATAATATTCACGAAATGGCAAAATTGTCAATATTGACGCGGCAAAGTTAATAATATTTTCTGGGTTAAAAATAATTTAACAAAAGGCTATTTGTTTTTGATGAGATTTAGAAATTCGGTTCGGGTCGCAATATTGTTAAACTCACCCTTGAACGCAGATGTCGTGGTCATACTATTTTGCTTTTGAACGCCTCTCATCATCATACACATGTGAGCCGCCTCGATTACAACGGCCACTCCTTGGGGTTGTAGGGTGTCATGGATACAATTCAAAATATCTGTGGTCAATCTCTCTTGGACTTGCAGACGTCTTGCAAAAACATCGACAACTCTTGGGATTTTACTGAGACCCACTATATAACCTTTGGGTATATATCCGATATGTGCTTTTCCAAAAAAGGGCAACATGTGATGTTCGCACATGGAGTATAACTCTATGTCACGGACGATGACCATTTCATTGTATTCTTCTTTAAATTTGGCACTATTCAAAATTGCAACAGGATCTAATCGATATCCCTGTGTTAGAAATTGCATAGCCTTTGAGGCACGGCCGGGTGTTTTTAATAAACCATCTCTGTCTGGATCTTCACCCAATTCTCTTATAATATTGGAATAATTTTCAGTCAGCGCCAATATATTGTTTTCATCCATCAATGAACTCATAATTTCCTAAACTTCTAGTTTAATAATTACTCTCCGTAATATTCTGCATAAATTTTGTCTGTTTCTGACAATTTTATACAATGCAAGGTAGCCCCTTCAAAGCAATTTTCAAGTTGTTTCCAAAATAAAATCACAAGATTCTCGGTAGAAGGCTGGACACCTTTGGGGATGAAATCTACATCAATATTCAGGTTAAGATGATCCACACGATCTAAGATAACTTCATGCATGATTTCGCTCATCTTCCTAGCATCAAATAGAAAACCTGTCACGGGGTCAGGATTACCTTTGACCGTAACAGAAAGAATATAATTATGTCCGGGCCAATTCTTGTTGGCACATTTGCCAAATATGCTTTTATTTTTTTCTTCAGACCAATCCTCTACATATAATTTGTGCGCTGCATTAAATTTTTCAACTCTCGTCAGATATACCATTGACTATTAATTATTATTTCGTCAAAGGTACCACTTTTTTAAAAAATCAATTAAGAGAAATGACTGTATAACTGGATGAAATATGATTTCAAATATATCTTGGGGTTAATAAAAATGGAACAAATCATTTTGATTTGTGGACTTAGTCTAAAAATATTGCTTTTTAAAAATAGACATATATAATATTTTGATATTTTAACAATAAAAATGTATTATACTAAGGCTTTATTTTTTTAATAATAATAGAATAAAAAGTTAGGAAAATTTTCAAAACTCCTTACCTTAGCAAGTTCTTGCGCTATTTTTTAAAATAAATTAGAGTGTCTTTTGGGGGAAAAATGGAAAGGGACAGAATAGTCAAGTTTTAATAGTATAAATAAAAATATTAATTAAGATAAAAGAGTCATGATAGCACCTTCAGAATTAATAATAAACGATAGGGGAGCCATTTATCACCTAAATGTCAGACCCGAAGAGATTGCAGATACAGTGATTTTGGTGGGAGACCCAGATCGAGTTGTAAAAGTTTCAAATCATTTTGATAAAATTGAACACAAGCTTCATCATAGGGAATTCATAACCCACACGGGATATATTGGTCAAAAGAGATTATCTGTAGTATCTACTGGTATTGGTCCAGACAATATAGATATTGCTTTGAATGAATTGGATGCTTTGGTAAACATTGATTTTGACACAAGAGAAGTTAAATCCGAGCTAAAATCACTTAACTTTTTTAGATTTGGAACGTCAGGGGCATTACAAGCTGATATCCCAGTTGATTCATTTGTCGCAGGGACCCATGGTTTGGGTTTGGACAATGTTTTGAATTATTATCAGCACAAGGCACAACCAAGCGACCAAGCAATTGTGGATGAGTTTGTAGCCCATACAGGACTCGGTGCTGAGACGACCAATCCTTATGTATTTGAAGGCAGTAAGCAATTGTTGAGTCATTTTAAGGAAGATTACCATAAAGGTATAACTGCGACATGCCCTGGATTTTATGGACCACAAGGAAGAATATTGAGGCTGCCCATTTCGAATCCTGGTATTATTGAAAAATTTACGAGCTTCCGATTAGGCGATATTCGTATTTCTAATTTTGAAATGGAAACTTCGGTGATATATGGTTTGGGTGCTTTGCTTGGACATCATTGTTTAAGCCTAAATGCCATCATTGCCAATAGAGTCATCAAGGAGTTCTCTAAAGATACAAATGTAGTGGTCGGACGATTGATCGAAAGGTCATTGGGAATTATTTCCAAAATTTAATTAAAAACTTAAGTTTTATAACAAGACAAAATCATACTTGGGATGAAGCCAAATATAAAAATTCCTGATTTTTCACATACAGCGGTGGTTGATCAAGTTGGTATAGAAGAAAGAGCATCGAGATTTACTAAGAGAAGTATTAAGAACGAGACCAAAATGAATGGCTTGTTGCTCGCGCTAAATATGATCGATCTGACTACCTTGGAGGGTAAAGATACGGTAGGAAAAGTCAAACAATTGTGCACCAAAGCGATGCATCTACACAAAGCATATCCAGGGCTGCCGACTGTGGCCGCAGTCTGCGTATATCCATCAATGGTGGGAGTGGCCAAAAAGGCACTCGGAGATTCTGGAGTCAAAGTCGCCTCTGTTTCTACTGCTTTTCCTAGTGGACAAGCACCCACTCAGGTCAAAATAGACGATACAAAATATGCCGTCGAAAATGGAGCAGATGAGATAGACATGGTCATCTCAAGAGGAAAATTTTTGCAAGGAGAATATAATTTCGTCTTTGATGAAATAGCTCTGATCAAAGAAATCTGTGGTGATGCTCGATTAAAAGTCATCTTAGAAACAGGTGAATTGGGTACCTACGATCGAGTTAGGAAAGCCAGCGATATAGCCATGTATGCGGGTGCTGATTTTATAAAGACTTCTACTGGAAAAATCTCACCAGCGGCAACCATGCCTGTTACTCTGGTGATGCTGGAAGCTATCCGAGATTTTTATTATAAAACGGGAAAAAAAATAGCCATGAAACCAGCTGGAGGAATCTCCAAAGCTAAATTGGCACTTCACTATTTGGTAATGCTGAATGAAGTTTTGGGCGAAGACTGGATGAATAATGAATGGTTTCGATTCGGTGCAAGCAGCCTAGCCAATGATCTCTTAATGCAGATTATGAAGCAAAAAACGGGCATCTATCAAAGTTCAAACTATTTTTCAATAGACTAATAATATAGATAGCCAATAACTTTAAACATTGTTTTAATATTTTATAAAATGGCAAAAGACGATAAAAAAGACAATACGCTCAAGCTTAAATTTGATAGTGCTAGAAATTTAGCGCCAGCACCAGAAAGTAAGAGCATCGCTAAAATAAAGCCTCAATACGAGCTTTTTATCAATGGCAGTTTTGTCAAACCCGAAAGTGGTAAATATTTTGATACCATCAACCCAGCAACCGAAGAAAAGCTGTCGCAGGTGGCCGAGGCCAGCCCAGCCGATGTGGACAAAGCCATAAAATCAGCTAAGTCCGCCTATCAAAAGGTTTGGAGCAAAATGCCTGGTAAAGAACGTGCGAAATATATTTTTCGGATTTCGAGAATGATACAAGAAAAAGCTAGGGAGTTTGCTGTAGTGGAGTCCCTAGATGGTGGGAAACCCATAAGAGAAAGCCGCGATTTTGATGTACCCACAGCAGCCAATCACTTTTTCTACTATGCAGGATGGGCTGATAAATTGAACTATGCATTTCCAACCAAAACGCCTAGACCAGTGGGAGTCGCCAGTCAAATCATACCGTGGAATTTTCCATTGCTCATGGCCGCTTGGAAGATAGCACCAGCCTTGGCTACGGGCAATACGGTAGTTTTGAAATCTGCAGAGACGACACCACTTACTGCTTTGATGCTCGCTGAGCTGATCCAAGAAGCAGATTTACCTCCTGGAGTGGTCAATATCATCACAGGTGCAGGAGAGACGGGTGCAGCCATGGTTTCGCATCCCGATACGGACAAAATAGCCTTTACGGGGTCAACGGATGTCGGTAAAATCATACAAAAGGCGGTTGCATCTACCCATAAAAAAGTAACGCTGGAATTGGGTGGCAAGGCCGCCAACATCATATTCGATGATGCACCATTAGACCAAGCGGTTGAAGGAGTAATCAACGGAATATTTTTCAATCAAGGTCATGTATGTTGTGCAGGATCTAGGCTTTATGTCCAAGAGTCGGTGTATGATATCGTACTACGAAAATTGAAAGATAGATTAGAAACCTTGATAGTTGGCGATCCTTTGGATAAGAATACAGATATCGGGGCTATTAATTCTAGGGGTCAATTGGAGACCATTCAAAAATATTTGAAGATCGGAGTTCAAGAAGGTGGGGAGATATATCAAAGTTCATGCCCATTGCCCAAGAAAGGATTTTTCTGTTCACCTACTTTGTTTACCAATGTCAGCCAATCGAGTAGGATAGCTCAGGAAGAAATTTTTGGACCAGTTCTTTCCATTCTTACCTTTAGAACAGAAGATGAAGTCATCGAGAAAGCGAATAATACCCCTTACGGACTTTCAGCTGGGGTTTGGACGGACAAGGGTTCCAAAATATTCAACATGACGACTAAGCTTAGAGCAGGAGTTGTTTGGGCTAATACTTTCAATAAGTTTGATCCAACTTCGCCATTTGGTGGATTTAAGGAGAGTGGTTTTGGAAGAGAAGGGGGCCTACACGGTTTGATGCCCTATTTGCATTTAGATTAATATTTAAAATAAAAAATAAAATTTGGTATGGCAAAAATAAACAATACCAATGACGAGCAGAGATTGGAAGTATTGAAAACTTATAAGATTTATGTTGGAGGGCAATTTCCTCGGACTGAATCTGGGCGATATTATGTCGTAAAAAGTAAAAATGGGGATCACCTTGCCAATGTTTGCCAATGTTCGAGAAAAGACTTTAGAGATGCGGTACTGGCTGCAAGAAATGCCTTTGGGGGCTGGAGCGCTAGAGCGGCATTCAATCGCGGTCAAATTTTGTATCGAATCGCAGAAATGCTTGAAGGTCGAAAGTCTCAATTTGTTGATGAGATGACTAAGCAAGGGCTGTCACTCAAACAAGCTAATGAAGAGGTCAATCTATCGATAGAAAGACTTATCTACTATGCAGGTTGGTGTGATAAATATCATGCAATGGCCAGTACGGTCAATCCAGTAGCATCTTCACATTTCAACTTTTCAAGCCCTGAGCCAACAGGAGTTGTTTCCGTTTTAGCTCCTGATGATAGCCCTTTGTTGGGCTTAGTTTCAATGATGGCACCCATCATTTCTGGAGGAAATACTTGTGTGATTTTGGCTTCCAGTAAATATCCATTATCCGCTGTTACATTCGGAGAGGTATTGGGGACATCGGATCTTTCAGGGGGTGTGGTCAATATCTTGACGGGGTTCGTTGACGAGCTTTTACCGTACTTTGCGGATCACATGGACGTCAATGCCATCACTTTATCAGATCAAAGCGAATCACAAGTGACACTCGCCAAGGAGAAATCAGTGTTCAATCTAAAAAGGGTATTTCAATACAAAAATATCAATTGGATAACAGAAAAAGGTCAATCTCCCTACTTTATACTTGATTTACAAGAGATTAAAACAACATGGCACCCCATAGAAAATATCGGTGGAGCCAAGGCAAGTTACTAACATTTACTAACAAAAATTAAACGAAAATATGGGATTTCATATAGTAACGGATCAGGGAAATATTGCAGAAACTGTGCTTATGCCAGGGGATCCATTGCGTGCAAAACACATCGCTGAAGCTTTTTTGACCGATGTAAAGCAATACAATTCAGTAAGAAATATGTTGGGTTTTACAGGGATGTATAAAGGCAAGCGGGTGTCAGTCCAAGGATCTGGAATGGGCATTCCATCAATATCGATTTACGCCACGGAGCTTTTTAAAAACTATGGTGTTAAAAATATCATTCGTATAGGGACAGCTGGATCATTTCAGCCAGATATTCATATTAAAGATATCGTGATGGCGGTTTCTTCTTGCACGGATGCCTCTTTCAATAAAATAAAGTTTTCAGGTTGCGACTATGCGCCAACGGCGAATTTTGATTTTTTGGTTCAAGCGTACAATATCGCCAAGGAAAATAATTTTCCTTTAAAGGCTGGTATCGTTTATTCTTCCGATATATTTTATGGAGACGATCCGAATTTTTATAAAATTTGGGCAGAACACGGCGTTTTGGCGGTAGATATGGAGACTTCTGCTCTTTACACCATTGCTGCAAAGTTCAAGGCAAGGGCACTTACATTTCTTACCATCAGTGACAGCTTAGTTACTGGAGAAACGGCTACATCGGAAGAAAGGGAAACAATCTTTCACGACGCAGTTAAAATTGCTTTAGAACTAAAATAATCAGGGCTTTTTGAATCCAGAATAAATCGTACAGATACCAAAAGTAAGTGGATTGCAGGTACATTTTTCAAATCCAGAAGCGGAAAGTATGTCTAGGAAATTTTGTCCATCTGGAAAGGCTTGTACCGAACGAAAAAGGTAATCGTAAGCAGCTGGGTCTTTGGATGTAATTCTCCCTATTTGAGGTAAAATGTTTTTAAAATACCATTGGTAGATTGTGCTAAGAAGGGGATTTTTTGGCATTGAAAATTCAAGAACTACCAATTGACCAGAAGGTTTTAATACTCGGTTTAATTCTGTTAGACCTTTGTCTAAATTCTGATAATTTCGGACACCGAAAGCAACCGTTGCCACATCAAAGACATTGGATGAGCGATTTATATTTTCAGAGTCACCAACTTCAAATCTGATGTTTTTTTCTAGGCCTTTTCGCTTGATTTTAGATTCACCGATTTCGATCATTTTGTCAGCTAGGTCTATGCCTAGAATTTGTGCGCTGGGGTATCTTTTGTTTATTTCTAATGCCAAATCCCCTGTGCCAGTCGCCATATCTAGGATGTGTTGGGGTTGGTCCGTTTTGATAGTTTTTACGGCTTTTTTGCGCCAATAAAAATCTACGCCACCGCTTAAAAAATGGTTTAAGAAATCGTAGGTTCCTGCTATTCGATTGAACATGGTACCTACTTCTTCCTTTTTATTCGTATCAGAAAGCTGATATGGTTTTAATTCTGGATTCAAAAGAAAAATAATTTTGGGTGGAAACCACCATCTTGTGATTAAAGTCAAATGCAAAGCTAAGATTTATTTTTTAAATATATCTATCGAGACTTTTGTTATACCTTTGCTTTAAATTGTAGAAATTGTACGTATTTAAGCTTTTATTCACTTTTCTCCGTCCATACAAATCTCTTGTATTCCTAAACATTGTGTGCAATATATTGGTAGCCATTTTTACGGTCGTTACCATCCCGACATTAGCACCCTTTTTACAGCTTATTTTTGGAATCCAGCAGACTACTCCAGTATCTAGTTCTTCAGGTTATCTTAAGGCTCTAAACCAATTCATGGCCAATGAGATGGCCGCCAGTGGGAGAGAAACACTTTTGATAAAAGTGTGCCTATTCATGGTTTGCGTGTTTTTTTTAAAGAATTTATTTCGATACCTTTCTATGTATTTTATGGCACCGGTGCGTACAGGTATCGTCCGAGATATAAGAGGAAAGACTTTTTCAAAATTGATGGACCTACCGCTATCTTATTACACCGATGAGCGAAAAGGAGATCTGATCGCCCGTATGACCTCGGATGCCCAAGAGATTGAGTGGAGTATGATTCAGGTGTTAGAATCCTTTTTTAGAGCACCATTTATAGTTATTGGTTGTCTTACCTACATGATTACGATTAGCCCAAAATTGACATTATTCGTATTCATATTGATGTTATTTACAGTTGGGATAATTGGAGGCATCTCTCGAAAGTTAAGAGCGAGTTCTTATCTGGCCCAATCCAAACTTGGTCAGGTTATATCGATGATCGAAGAGACTCTCGGGGGCATAAAAATTATCAAAGCATTCTCCAATGAAAATTATATAGAACAAAGATTTTCTCAAGAGAATAATTCATACAGGACCCTAACGGCAAATGTCTTGCGTAGGAAAGATCTATCTTCCCCACTATCGGAATTTTTGGGCGTTAGCATAGTGTGTTTGCTGTTGTGGTTTGGCTCCAAGATGGTTTTTGGAGGTGAAATGGATGGCGGCGTTTTTCTAAGCTTGATTTTGCTTTTACAGCATTATTGATCCATCCAAAAGCTTGCTGAAGCCTATTTCAATACCCAAAAAGGATTGGCTGCCTTCAATCGAATCGAGGAAATTTGGCATGCACCAGTCACCGTCCAAGACTTCGAAAACGCTGAAACCAAGACCAGTTTTAATTCGGAAATCTCCTTCGAAAATGTTAGCTTTCAATATAAAAATGCCGAATACAAAGCATTGCAAAATATCGACTTGGTGATTCCCAAAGGTAAGATTATCGCCTTGGTGGGCAGCAGTGGCTCTGGCAAAACCACGCTTACGGACATGGTATTGCGCTTTATGGACCCTACCGAAGGAAGGATTTTATTTGATGGAACAGAAATCAAAAATATTAAGGTCGGAAGTCTCCGCTCCTTGATAACCTTAGTCTCACAAGAACCGACACTTTTCAACGACAGCATCCGAAACAATATATCTTTTTCGTCTTCAATTTATACAGATGAACAAATAAAACAGGCTGCCGAAGCGGCCAATGCGTGGGAATTCATTCAGGCCAGTGAAAATCAGCTCGATACCAATATTGGAGATCGTGGGATGAAACTCAGCGGCGGACAAAGGCAGCGTCTCACCATCGCAAGAGCTATCCTCAAAAATCCACCCATCCTTATCCTTGATGAAGCCACATCAGCCTTAGATTCAGAATCTGAGAAACTGGTCCAAGAAGCCCTCCATAGGCTTATGATTGGTCGGACTACCATCGTGATAGCCCATAGATTGGCCACGATCCAACACGCTAATATCATTTGTGTCATGAAGAATGGTATGATCATCGAGAAGGGCACACATGAGTCGTTGATTAAACTTGAGGGCGAATATGCAAAGTTTGTTTCTATGCAAGGCCTACAATAAGTCCCTGAGTGGCAACTTTAATTTTATCTTTTCGCCATTCCTCGTAAGAGACAAATTTATATATTTTCGATTTCTCTTGGTGAATGATTTTTCGATATCTTCTAAACTAAAATAATTGACAGACCAACCACGGATTTTAGTCAATACATCTCCTACTCTTATGCCCATTTCAGCACCTGGACTCCCCGCTATGACGTGATGGACAATGTATTGAGTTTTGAATTCTCCGCCCTTTATTACGACGATGCCCGTTCGATTGAATCTGAATGGCTTGATTTTACTAGAATAAGGCCTTAAATAGAGTTTTTTATGGATATAATCGATCGTTATTTTGTGTTGCCCTAAGATTAAGTTTCCTAAAAGACCATCTTTCCTATAGGATTCCTCTAAGCTTTCATCGTCTTCGAATTTTTGAAAATGTGTTATTAAATTATTATAGGTTCGACCTGCTAGTTCAAGGGCAAAAACTCGCCCAATATACCCCTTAATATACCCACCAAGTCCCAAGCCAAGAGGGCTCAAGATTAAGTGATCTGGAGGCTTAAGTTCGGCATTCGTATGTGTGTAAAGCAGTAGCCCAAGCGCCGCCCCAGAGTCCAATAATAGATTGATATTCGTCGAATCGTCAGATTTTATTTTTACAGTTGCATTTAGGTATGGTTTATTTTTATTCAATTCGAGAGCAAATGATTTGCACGTTTTACATGGCTTAGGTTCCTTGAACTCGGTGGGGCTTTGTAGCAGTATCTTGGACTTTCGATAATCAATTGTTAGTATAAAATGCTTCAGAAAATTGCCTCCAATGATCCCATGAATTTGTGAGTCGATATACTTTTCCAATTGAAATACATCCTCCTCCATCACCAAAACATCCGTCGATATAGTTTTTTTACCGACGCCGACCCTGACATTTCTCGATACGTGGGCCTGTAAGGTATCTATTCTGTCTGCCCCCCAAAACAGCACGGTCCGTTCTAGTTCTAGATTTAGCACCCCAGCCAGTTCCTTGTCGAAAAGGATCGTGTATCCAGCGCCTGTGTCCAAAATAAACTGTAAGGGAAACCCATTTATACGCACTTTAACTAGTATAAAGTGATTGGTATATTCAAAATCGATCCCATCATCTACCTTCTCCAAAGTGCCTAAATCTGACAGCGAAGTGCTTGTGCTAATATGGATTTGCCCAGCTAAAATACTAGGAAATCCCCAGTAGAAAACCCAAGCGAAAACCAATATTATTACCTTTCTGACAAGAAACAAATCCATACCTTAAAGATATTAAAATTGAACCATTTAATCCATTCATTATTTTGGGCGTCCCCTTACTCTCGTCTTCAAGACGAGATTAGGTCGCACTCTTCATGGGTCCCGTCTCGCCTGAAAGTCGAGACTCTCGGCTGGACAGCCGAGACCATTCCGATTGCTGACGCGCTGGGTTTATTATTCGACTCGCATGGCCTCTATATTTTACACTCTTTGAGTACCAAATAAAATTGTTAAATTTGCCTTTTAATTCAAACCAAGTTAATTTTTTTATTAGGACTATGATTGACATAAAGAGACTCTTTTTACTTTTAAATTTCAGCTTTGTTATCGCGCAATGTTGGGCTCAGGTTGCCGTCAAAGATTCTTTCAAATATGCCCCATTTCAGGTACCAAGTTTTGGCAAGATCGAGCGAATCGATTCTTTTGCTTCGATGTACGTAGATGCTAGAAATATCGATATTTGGTTGCCCGAAACCTATAATGATTCAACCAGATACCCTGTGATTTATATGCACGATGGGCAGATGCTGTTTGATACAGCTTACACTTGGAATCACAGGGAGTGGCGTGTCGATGAGACCATGCATGAGTTGATAGCTGCTCGCAAGTTACCTCCAGCGATCGTTGTCGGAGTTTGGAATAGTGGTAAAATGCGGCACAGCGATTATTTCCCAGAAAAACCCTTCAACTCTTTGCCTCAGACCACCCAAGACTCAGTATATAAGGCCCTGCGACACACAGGACAAAATTATTTTTTCGGCAAGGTCCAATCTGACAATTACCTTAAATTCCTTACTACAGAGCTGAAGCCTTTCATCGATAGTACATTTCGAACTAAACCCGACTCCATGAATACTGTTATCATGGGGAGCAGCATGGGAGGGCTCATTTCCATTTATGCACTTTGCGAATATCCTCATATTTTTGGGCGAGCTGCGTGTCTGTCAACGCATTGGATTGGGGTTGGTCCCAAAGAAAAATTTCCGATACCAGAGGCTTTTCAAAAATACTTGAAGAAACATCTTCCCAAATCAAAATACCATAGGATTTACTTTGATTATGGAATGGTTGGATTAGATAGTAATTATAAGACGCATCAAGTTTTGGTCAATAGGATCATGAAATCTAAAGGTTATTCCAAGAAGAACTGGCTGACAAAAGAATTTAAACACGACGACCATACGGAAGTAGCTTGGAGCAAAAGACTTCATATACCTTTGTCTTTTTTATTCATGCATTATAAATATTGAATAAAGGATTGAACAACAATAAGCAAAAATATTATTTGCCCGAATTCCAAGAGAAGCTGCCCATTTTTATGAAAAAATGGTGGCTGGATGCCGTATGTCCAAATCAGTGGGATGTCGTTTGTTCCTTTGACAAAGAAAATAATATCAATGGTGTTTTAGTCTATTATTATTTCAAGCAATTCGGTATTTTCAGCTCAATAGGAATGCCTCCGCTGACGCAGTTTTCAGGTATTTGGTTTGACTATCCGAACAATATAGTCCATTTGCATCAACGGTACAAGCACGCAAAGGATATCGCAGACGAACTGATGGATCAATTGCCAAAAGTGGATTTTTACCAACAACAATTTCATTTTTCTTGGGGAGATTGGCAGCCATTTTATTGGAAAGGATACAGGCAGAATACTCGATATACTTTTTTTATAGCCAATCAGCCCAATATTGATCTTTTATGGGAAAATCTTAAAGGAAAAGTTAGGACAAGCATTCGAAAGGCCCAATCTTTGTTAAAAATTGAAGAAAATGTTGAAATTTCTACCTTAATAAGGTTTCAGAATATGACATTTTCGAAAAAAAATATAAATAGCCCTCTTTCCAATGATTTGATTCAAAATATGGTTAAGCATTCATTGAATGAAAAAAGTTGTAAATCATGGAAAGCCATCGATAAACAAGGGACGATATATGGAATCGTTTATATAGTCTATGACGAAACGACGGTTTATCTGCTTTTTTCTAACATTGACCATACATTGCCGAACCTCGGTGCAATATATTTATTGATCTGGGAGGCTATATTATTTGCAATGAAAACGGGTCGAAACTTCGATTTTGAAGGGACGATGCTACAAGAAGTTGAGTCTGTTTTCAGAGGATTTGGTGCCGAGATGAAACCATATTTTAAAGTTTATAAGTTCAAAAATGGGTGGATGGAAGCCCTTAATTTTCTCACCAATCAAAGATTCATTAAACTTTGAAAGCCGCCGTTTGGACCAACGAATTTGAAGCAAGGACGAAAGATTCCTTGCGATGGCTCAAACATAGCTTCGACGCAACCAATCAACAAGGATCAGCCGCTTCGTTTGTCCTGATAAGCAGAAAAGGACCCTTTTGGAACAAAGCCTATCCAGAAACCACAGGTTATATCATCGAGACCATGCTGGGCTACTACAAGATATTTGGGGAGCCTTGGATCAAGGATTATGCGCTCAATGCCGCTGACTGGCTTCTTGGATTGCAATATGAAGATGGAGCTTTTCCTGCTGGGTATTTAGGTACGAAACAAAAAAGTATTTTCAATACTGGACAAATTCTCTTTGGACTTCTTGCTGCCCATGAACTGACCAACGAATCCAAATATTTATTGGGTGCTGAACGCGCTACGAGATGGTTGGCAAATTCTGTATCTAAAGATGGTTCTTGGGATAAATTTAATTTTGTGCCAGGTTATTCTCCAACGTATTACACGAGAGTTATTTGGCCAATGATGATGGTGAATGATCGAGTAAGAGACAAAAATATAACAGATCAAACTCTAAAAGCACTTACATTTTATAAGAATAGAATCGAGGGATGCAAAATAAATGGCATGGCTTTCCATGAAAATCAGGCTGCATTTACACATACGATTGCATATACTTTGAGGGGTTTTTTGGAATGTGCACATCTCTTAAATGACGATAAATTAATGGATACGATTTCCAACCATTTCATTTTAATATTTGAAAAAATAATGCAGGACGGTCGTTTGGCGGGTCGATATGATGTCAACTGGAATTCTGACTTGTCCTTTGAGTGTCTCACGGGAAATGCACAAATGACCTTGAATTTTGCACGTATGTTTGAACTAACAGGTGACAACAAATTTTTTGACGCAGCGATCCTTTTGTGGGATAAAAACTATGACATGCAATCGAGAATGCCATTTTCTAGCTTAAAAGGTGGTATCGCAGGCTCCAAACCCATCTGGGGCCCCTATATGACATGGGAATATCCCAACTGGGCAGCGAAGTTCTACCTAGATGCCTACCTCATCATGATGAAATTGATCAATAGAAAAGCCTAAGTTTTAGCCCTATTGGGGACTGGTGCGCTAGCATGAAATTCCCTTGCAACAACTCCAGCATACTCATCCAATAATTGAATGACTCGTGCTCGGCTTTCAGAGGTGACGATACAACCGACGTGATTGGCTTTATTAAGCTTCCATACTACTTCTTTCGCATTAAAGCAATTTTGGTCGGGGTGTTCTTGCCGCGCAAGTGATACGATGATGCCGCCTGTGTCATCTTTGGATTTAGGAATTTTGTATTTTTCATTGGCAGCCATAGCCCGCTCCAGCCTAGCCCATTCTTTCCAAAGATTTACTCCCTTGGCAAAATAAACCATCTCAGCCAGATGCGCACCACCAACACGACTTGAAGTTTCCAAAAACAAAAACTCTCCTGTTTCTTTTGATTTTATATATTCTGAATGGGAAGCACTGTATTGCATCCCAAATGCTTTCAAAACTTTAGCGTTCAATTCTCTCAAAGCTTTGTCGTCCTCTGATCCAGTCTCTACCGTCATAGACCTAAATATACCACCGCCGTGCGCGACTTCCATGGGCGTTGCCAGATATCTGGAACAACAAGTAAATACAATCTTACCCTCGTAACTGATAGAATCCACGTGATAAACGTCTCCAGGCCTAAAGGCCTCTATTAGAAAATTGCTTCTATTGTCTCCTTTTTTGTTGATTATAGCCCAAGCTTCATCTTTTGTATGAACCTTTGTGATGCCTGTTGCAGAGGCTTCAGATCTCGGTTTGATGAGCCAAGGACCAGGCACCGTATCCAGATAGTGATTTAATTCGTCATTATTAAAAAGCTTTGAAAAGGTTGGTACAGCAATATTGTTGTCCTTCGCTTGTATCCGCATAGCAAGTTTATCTCTAAAATATCTTGCTGTAGTTTGTCCCATTCCTGGTATTCTAAATTCTTCTCTGATTTCAGCTCCTTTTTCCACATCAAAATCATCCAAAGAGACTACTCTATCTATCTTTTTCGTCGTAAGTAAGTGTGCAATCCCCGCTTTGACGTGCTCCATATTCCAGTTGTTATTTATATCCTGCTGTATAAAAAACGTTTCATCGATATGATTTGTAGGCCAAGGCTCGTTTTTTAATTTATGTGAAGTCAATAAATAAACAGTGCAACCCGCTTCTTTCGCACCAATCATAAAATCTTCACCTTTGAAAAATGAAGTCACACACAATATGGAAATGGATTTCATATATTATTAATTATTTTTTTGTTTGAGATTTTAAAAATTCAAAAAGCAATCTTATGCCCCAAGAGGTTCCACTGCGATTCATTGAAAATTCATTGTCGGTATAGGCTACCCCAGCGATATCCAAATGAACCCATTTTGGGTGCTCTTCGGTAAAATATTCTAAAAATTTTGCAGCGGTAATAGCCCCAGCAACTGGCTTTCCACTCAGATTTTTTATATCTGCAATGTCGGATTGCATGTCTTCTTTATAAATGTCCCAAAGCGGCAATCTCCAAACCTTTTCTCCAAAGGTCTGACCCAAATTTTCGAGACTTGCGGAGATTTCATTGTCATTAGAAAACATGCCTGCAGCCGCAGAACCCAAAGCCATGATACAATTGCCAGTAAGCGTAGCCAAGTCTATGATTATTTGCGGGTTGAAATTTTTGACGATATAGGAAAGTCCATCTGCTAAAATCAATCTACCTTCTGCATCCGTATCAATGACTTCTATGGTTTTTCCACTATAAGACCCTATTACATCCCCAGGCTTGATGGCAAGTCCATCGACCGTGTTTTCAGTAGAAGGTACGATTGCTACAAGGTTGACTTTAAGATTCATTTTTGCAGCTATGTCGATAGTGCCTAAGACTGCTGCAGCACCTCCCATATCGCTCTTCATCATATGCATATTAGCACTTGGTTTTAAGGAAATCCCCCCAGTGTCGAAAGTTACTCCTTTGCCTACCAGACCTATCGTTGGGCCTCCAGGATTACCAAGGTATTGAGCGATGATGAAAACTGGAGGATTTTCACTTCCTTTGCTTACCGCCAGTAAAGCCTCAAGACCCTTATTTTCGCATTGGGCTTTATCTAGAATATCTACCGAGTATCCGTTCTTAATTCCACTGTTTTTGGCCCAATTGGCTAGGATCTGAGGATATTTTTTATTGGATGGACTATTGACCAAATCAAAAATCGACATTTGAGTCTCAGAAATTTGACGAGTTTCTTCAATCCATTGATTCCAATGGTCGTTTTTGTTATCACATTGGAGGACGATTCTTGTTATTTTATCGCCTTGAAAAGGTGCACACCCATTCTTATCCGCCTTGAATAGTTTTATACAATATCCACCCAGCAATACGCCATTCAAAGCCGCTTTATAAGTCCATTCTAGATTTTCAGGGCTAACCATGGTTTCGATGGCAATATCTCCGCTCAGTCTGTTTTTGTTTTGATGCACATACAGCCTGAAAGCCTTTAAATATTCAGCAAAGCCTGGTTTTTTTCCCAAACCCAACAGGACGATATGTTTATCCTGATATAAAAAATGAAAAACTTCTTTTGCCTCAGCCTTAAAATTATTTAGTAGGATACCTGAGCTCAATTGATATCTTGATTCTAACGTTTTTAAGTAGTTTTCTAAATCATGATTGCTTTCTAAGGCAATTATCGAAAAGTTGGATAGTTCATTATCTATTTGCTTTTGAAGAATATTCATTAAAACTTGTTTTTATTTAGTGCTAAAAATATTATATTTTTTATAAATTTTTTAAGAAAAATTACAAACCAATGGATTTATTTACGCCAGATATTTTTAATTCGTAGATACTCCCTTCTTTACTGGATTCATCGTCGTTATCTACGCAAATCCAAAAAAACATATCTTCATGGCTGGTACCTACATAAGTGAGCCCTTCCACTTTGAGGGTATCATTGATTTTGATAATTCTCGAAGTCTTCCAAGTATTAGGATCTAGCTCCGCCCAAAAAGATCCTTTATTCACACCATCCAAATAGGTGTCGATAGTATCTTCGCACGCTGCTGTAATATACACCCTTGAGTTGTGGTAGCAGACATCGGTTATTGTAGCTTGGATATTATCGATTTTTGGAAGGCTGATGGGTTGGAAGCTCAAGAGTTTAAATTCCGTAAATGTTAAATTGCAAGTAAGGGTAAAAACGCCATTTTGTGCCTTGGGGCCATTGCCTCTATTAAAAAGAAAAAGCGTTTCACCGACCATGAATCCTCCTTCGATATTCAAATCGGCCGCATCCATCCCAAATTCCTTTAAAAAGGCATTATAAATCAAACTAAAATTTATTTCTTTGTTTTTGTTAGGATTTTTTATTTCAAATAAATAAGCATTTTGCCTCCTCGGTGTCGAACCTGATCCAAGCGCGAGGAGATAATCATTGATTTTGAATAGAGCCTCAAGATCCTTTTTTTCGGATTTTATTTCCATCCTAGGACGTTCCGTTAGGGCTTTTATCGGATGTTCAAGACCTATTTTTTTTGATATATCCAATGAATACAAAGCATTATAAT
Source organism: Saprospiraceae bacterium (assembly GCA_016718505.1). Lineage (GTDB taxonomy): Bacteria > Bacteroidota > Bacteroidia > Chitinophagales > Saprospiraceae > JADKKF01. The sequence continues at coordinate 772,298 of JADKDE010000001.1, forward strand.
TGTCTCCGATTAGATATAGTTTTTTATCGATCAATTGCAGTCCTGAACAAGAAGGTATGGGTACGGTGAATAATTTATGTAAATATATTTCCATACATTTTAACTTATGAAAAATATGAAGAAAAAATAAAGCAGCCAAACATTACAGAAATAAACCCAATGAAATATCCCCCCAAAATTTCATCCATTTTATGTGCTTTCTGATACATCCTCAGGCTTCCAACAGCACCTACCATAGCTATGCAAAAAGCTATGATGACCACATAATGAACATTAAGGGACAGGCCGAATAGGAATGGAAAGGACCAATAAAATACTTTATATCTAAAAATTAAATAAACCACAAGGCATAAAAAGCTCATGCTCCCAATGCTATGTATGCTTATTTTGGAAAACAAATTTAACAAAAAGGTCAGCGACATACTGATCGTGGCTGCTAGTAGTGCTATTTTTACGGGCTCCGGAAACCCATTATTATGCCTAAACGTGATAAAGGTCCAAAAGTACAAGATGATGGTCACCATTATCGGACCAATTCTTTCATTTTTTGTTTCCAATTGGATCGAATCTACAAAGCCAATCATTTTCATCAACCAAACAGAGATCGCTGGTAAGAAAAATGTCGAAAAACCTAAAATCAACCAAAGGTGTTTATTTCCCCCAAAGCTATCATAGGGAAAAAGTATGGGATTCGCAATGAAACACATGATACTAAAATAGGTAACCATCCATAAAGGATGAAATACAAAAGCTAATATAGAACTGATTTTCGTCTTCATAATGTTCCTCCACAAATCAAAAGTAATATAAACACAAATCTATTATAAATGGCAAAAAAAATAGACTTCCTGAACATAATTACAAGACATTTGGTGATTTTTATTCTCAAACCCTCATCAGGGCGAATTTATTAAAACTTAAAATTGAGTTAAATATTTAGCCATTTTGAAAGACAATATTTAATGTAAATTGCAGTTATATAGGAGATTATATATATGCGATACACAACTATATTAAATAATTTAACTAGGAGAGCGGCCACCGAATTTTAACATTTCGTCCAGTTTAAATAATTATATTATTTTTGTGATAACTTATAAGATCAAGAAATTATTTGAGTTCTTTATAAATGTATTTTTTTAAAATTTACTTAATTTATTAAAATTAAAACTGATGAAAAAAATAGTCGTTCTTTTAGTCTTTTTGATGTCAAATATTGGATTGGGTATAGCCCAAAAAGTTGCTATTGTAGATATTGGTGCTGTCTTGGAAGTCGTTCCTGAATACAAAAAAGCGCAAGAAGATTTGGATAAAATATCCACTCAATGGAGACAAGAAATAAACCAAGAATTGGACAAGATAAAAAGCATGTACAATAAATATCAAGCAGAGCAGGTGATCATGAGTGATGAAATGCGTAAACAAAAGGAGGATGAAATCACCAAAAAGGAAAAAGAGGTGAGAGAATTGCAGAAAGAAAAATTTGGCCCAGAAGGTACCCTTTTCAAAAAAAGACAAGAACTCATCAAGCCAATACAAGATCGTGTATTTAAAGCAGTACAGGATTATGCCACCGAAAAAGCATACGATGTAGTGCTTGATAAATCATCTTCTTCTGGTATCTTATTCGCCAATGCCGCTATTGAAAAAACGGCGGATATCATCAGAAAACTTGGCATTACCATTAAGTAAGCTTCGAACTCAATCAAGTATCTTTAATAAAAAATCAATAATAAAATTTAAATGAAAAATTTTCAAATTGTAATTTTTGCTGTTATTTGTACATTAGGTACACTTAACTTGAATGCTCAAAAAATAGGATATCTCAATTCACAAGCGTTGTTAGTGGATATTCCAGAGGTAAAACAAGCCGATAGTGCTTTAGATGATTTGCAAAAAGTCCTCCAAAAAAAGGCCAGCAAATGGTCGAGGAACTACAAGCCAAGTATCAAGATTTGGCCAAAAAGGAAAAGCAAGGTGAGATAGCTCCCAAAGTATTGGAAGAAGAAGCAAAAAAACTAAAGGAAAAAGAAGCTGAAATCGGCAAGTTTGAGCAGGATATGCAAAGACAATTGGCCGAGAAAAGAGAAAGCTTGATGAAGCCAATTTATGATCGTATCAATGTTATCATAAAGGATATATCAAAAGAAAAAGGATTTCAATACGTGCTCGATGCGTCCAACGGTTTTATCCTATACGCCGACGAAACTCAAGATATTACTGCTTTGATAAAAACAAAATTGGGTGCCGCTACAACATCTCCAGCAGGTAAGTAAAAATAACCCAATAGGTATATTTGACAGTGGCATTGGTGGCTTAACGGTTGCCAATGCCATTGCTTCTAAACTACCCTTAGAAGATTTTATTTATTTTGGGGACACTGCCCATCTTCCCTATGGTGACAAATCCTCGGATGCCATCTGTTATTATTCATTGAGAATTACCAGATTCTTGATAGAAAAGGGTTGCAAAATGATTGTTATCGCTTGCAATTCAGCTTCGGCAACAGCCTCCAAAGTGTTACATGAATTTTATGGGAAAGAGATCCCAATTATAAATGTCATAGATCCTCTGGTAAATTATGTGGTTGATCACAATTATCAAAAAATTGGCGTAATTGCTACAAAAGTCACTACTCAATCCAATATTTATCCCTCGAAAATCCACGCACTAAATCCAAACATTGACGTAAGACCACTGGCCACACCACTCTTGGTTCCAATGATTGAAGAAGGGTTTATTTCCAACAATATATCAAAATCAATATTGGAGAATTACTTATCCAATGAAATGTTTACTGATATAGAAGCTTTGGTCCTAGCTTGTACGCATTTCCCTTTGTTAAAACCAGCTATTAAAGCGTATTTTAATGAAAAAATCGACATTTTGGATTCTACGGATGTAGTCTTGACTGAAATTGAGAACACGTTGGAAAAGTATGGGTTGAAGAGTGAACATAGAGCACAACCCCATCAATTTTATGTCTCTGATTTTACTGAATCATTTGAAAAAACTACCAAAATATTTTATAAAGAGGAGATCCATTTGGAACATGCAGCGATCTGGTAAAAAATTTTATTGAAAAAATAATTTTGAATTCTGATACAATATCCTTTATTTTGCCGTTATGTATGATATGACCATTTCAAATCTGATTATTGTTAACAAAAATTGTTGTTGCTGCTATCTTTTGTAGATGGTCGGCTGCATATGTATTAATAAATTAATATTTTATCTATAGGAGCCTTCCATTTTTGGAGGGCTTTTTTTATGTTTTTAATGAAATAAATATGCTAAAAGAACTAGCCCATTCCATAGTAAAAAATCAGTGTCCGGCTTTTGAACTGGATAAAAACCTATTGGAAAGATGGATACTTGATTTGTATGATTTGCTTTTTTCTGCGAAGATTAAAGACGAGGAAATATTAACTCAAAGATTAGTGGATTCTCAATTGATATTTAATAGTCTAGTAGAGAAGATTGATAGACCCTCGGACGTATTGTCGAGCATTTCACGACAATTTTATGAGCGTTTGGAGATAATTTTCGAAACTTTATTGATGGATTTGGACGAATTTCTCGCATCAGATCCTGCGGCATCTGACAAAACTGAGATATTATTGTCTTATCCTGGGTTTTATGCCATTTATATTTATCGGATCAGTCACGAAATTTCAAAGCTTGGGCTGCCCATTTTGGCGAGAGTAATCAGTGAAATTGGTCACAGAGATACTGGAATAGATATTCACCCAAATGCAAAAATAGGTTCTCATTTTTTTATAGATCATGGTACGGGCATCGTCATCGGCCAAACGGCAGAATTAGGCAATCATGTGAAGATATATCAGGGCGTTACCCTTGGAGCCTTGCAGGTCGATCGAAGTTATCAATTTAAAAAGCGACATCCTACCATTGGGGACCAAGTTACTTTGTATGCAAATTGTACCATTTTGGGAGGTGAAACCAACATAGGAAAAGGCTCGGTGATAGGTGGAAATGTTTGGTTGACAAAATCGGTACCAACCAATTCCATCGTCTATCACAATCCTGAAGTAAAGGTAAAGTCGCTCGACAATTCAATGAAAGATTATTTTGATTTCGTAATATAATATTTTATAATTATTAATAAACACAGTATGTTATACTCAAACATTTTAGAAACCATTGGGAATACCCCACATGTAAAAATCAATAAATTATTCGGACAAGATTTCCACGTATGGTCAAAGCTGGAAAGGTCGAATCCTGGCGCAAGTATCAAGGATAGGATCGCCCTAAGCATGATCGAAGAGGCCGAGAGAAAGGGTTTACTAAACAGTGAAACGGTCATTGTTGAGCCAACTTCTGGTAACACTGGGATTGGATTGGCCTTGGTGGCTGCGGTCAAAGGCTATAGGTTGATATTGGTGATGCCAGAGTCTATGAGTATTGAAAGGAGAAGAGTTATGGCGGTTTATGGCGCAGAACTTGTATTGACTCCTAGAGAAAAAGGCATGAAAGGTGCCATAGAGAAGGCGCAAGAAATTGCGAGCGAACATCCCAATTCTTGGATTCCACAACAATTTGAAAATGAATCCAACCCAAAAATACATCGGACGACTACGGCTTTGGAGATCTTAAATGATTTTCCAGATGGATTGGATTATCTTATCACTGGTGTGGGAACGGGCGGTCATATCACGGGTGTGTCAGAAATACTGAAAAGCAAATTTCCAAACTTAAAGGTTTATGCTGTAGAACCAGAGTTATCACCTGTACTTAGCGGAGGTAGCCCAGGGCCGCATCCTATACAAGGGATTGGAGCTGGATTTGTTCCTAAAGTTTTGAATACTGATATTTTCGATGGGGTCATCCAAGTTTCCAAAGACAGTGCCTTTGAATATGCCAAAAGAAGTGCACTCGAAGAAGGGATTTTTATTGGAATTTCTTCGGGAGCCTCTCTAGCTGCCATCGCTCAAAAAATTCAAGAGTTTCCAAAAGGTAGCCGTATCTTGACTTTTGCTTACGACACGGGCGAAAGATATTTGTCCATTGAAGGACTATTCTAGGAGTGCTAGTGAATGATAAGAATTAATCTTGGGAGGTAAAAAGGGGCTATTTGCTAGGATAAAATTCTTTTTTGAAAATATTTTAGCAAGATAAAAAATGCCTCCCATACATATTGGTGATTATTTAATTGGGGGAGTATTGCCTTATTAAATCATATTAATTCACTAGTTTTGTGTATGGATTTCATCGTATATCTTCTGACTCGTGCGTTTATTGGTTTGGTTTGGCTAATACCATTTAGATTGTTGTATATTTTATCGGATGGTTTGGCATATTTTTTGTGCTATGTTCTTAAATATCGAAGAAAGATAGTAGAAAGCAATCTCAAGCGGAGTGGTATAGAAATTCCTCGATTGGTGGATGTGTATAAAAATCTGTGTGACATTGTCTTGGAAAGTTTGAAAACTCCCACCATTTCTGATACTGCATTGAGTGAAAGATACGTGATGAAAGGTATCGAAATATGCAATAATTACAATAAGGAGAATATTTCTTTTGTCATAGCTGGCGCGCATATGTCCAATTGGGAATGGGCAGTTTTGAAATTTCCGATGATATATGAAGGTAGAACATCCGGGGTTTACAAGCCGCTCAATAATAAATACTTGGAAACGTATTTTTCTAAAGTACGGTCGAGGACAGGTATGGGATTATTGGCTATGAAAGGATCTTTTGAAGTAATGTTGAAAGAGTCTCGCCCAAGTAGTTTTATATTGGTTTCAGATCAAAATCCCTCCAATGTCAAAAGAGCTCATTGGGTAGATTTTTTTGGAAATGACACAGCCTGCCTGCATGGAATGAGTGAACTGGCATGCGAAAAGAAAATTCCTATTTTGTATTTTGAAACAATGAGGGATCGCCGCGGTTATTATACATTGACTTTATCAAAATTGGTAGATGCTGACACGGATTTGAAGCCCGTCGAGATAACGCAGCTTTTTATGAAAAGAGTAGAAAAGACCATATTGAAGCAACCGGCTAATTGGCTTTGGACTCATAAAAGATGGAAACACAAGCGAAAAAACATAGCTTAACATAAAATAAATGGATAAAAATAAAATCAATTGGATGAAATATTGTGCTTTTGCCTTAGCACTATTGGTGAGTTCTTGCTGGTCCAACAAAAAGGAGCGAGTTATGCCAGCATTTCCTCCAGCCTCCAAAAAGCAGGTTTCGATACCTCGATTTGATGATTCTTTAGCATACTCGTATGTCGCTAAACAAGTTTCTTTCGGTCCAAGAGTGCCCGGCTCTCCAGGTCATAAAGCATGTAAGGCTTGGATTATTGAATATGCCAAATCACTAGGATTAGAGGTTCATGAGCAGAATTTTGAGGCAAAAACGTATTACAAACAGAATCTTCCCGCAACGAATATCATCATAAGCATAAATCCTACACACAAGCGAAGAGTGTTGCTAGGAGCACACTGGGATACAAGGCATATTAGCGATAAAGATCCCGATCCAAACAATAAGAATAAGCCACTTCTAGGTGCTGATGATGGAGGAAGTGGGGTTGGAGTGTTGCTGAGTCTCGCCAAAACGCTAAAAGAGAATCCAATCGATTTAGGTGTAGATATTATTTTATTTGATGCGGAAGATTTGGGCGAAGATGGGGGCCAAAATGAATTGAGCTGGTGTTTGGGATCACAATATTGGGCTGAAAATCTTCATGTTGAGGATTATTGGGCGATGTATGGCATCCTTCTCGATTTGGTAGGTGCGCCCAACCCTAGATTCTCGAGGGAGGGATATTCTATGAATTTTGCTCCAGAGTTGACCAATAAAATATGGTCGTTGGCTAGAAGCATGAACCTTGGAAACTCCTTCGTGGCTGCCGAGATAGGAGGCATAACAGATGATCACGTTTATGTCAATAAGATTGCGAAAATACCGATGGTGGATATCATAAATGTGCCAGGCTTAGAAAATCAATTTTTTCCTGCCCATCACCACACACAAAAAGATGATATGTCAGCCATTGATAAAAACTCTCTGAGAACAGTGGGGCAACTTGTAACGGCTATATTGTATCAGGAATCTGGAGGGATGTTTTAAAAAAAAGATAAAAAATATTGTTTTTTTTATAAAAAAGCATAGCTTTGCACTCGCAAAATTTATTTTGACCCTTGGTGTAAAGGTAGCACAACAGTTTTTGGTTCTGTTTGTCAAGGTTCGAATCCTTGAGGGTCAACAAAAGAAGCTGGTCGTAATGACTGGCTTTTTTGTTTAAGGAATAGGTGATCCATGCGGATCTTGTCTCGGAAAATCCAAAAATTCCTCCAATTCTTTGAGATATTCTTCCGTCAACACGTGCTCTAGCCCTTCGGCCTCCCTGTGGATTTGGTCCTGAGCCATGCCCATTTTATTCACCATGAAGGTTTCCCACAGCCTGTGCGCCCGTATTATCCTTTCTGCTACAGCAAAGCCATTAGGGGTCAATTCTACTTTTTGATTGTTATATTTGGTAAAGCCAAGATTCTTTATCTTAAATTGGGCATATTTTTTTGTAAAATAGGGCGCTTTTTGAGATTTCCAATAACCTTGAATTTCTAAGTCTGTGGTCGTTTCCCTTTTGTACATCCATTTTAAAAAATCCTCCGTAATAATCTTTGCATAATGTTTTTGGGAAATAAAGAGCTTGGTCCATAGACCTTTTTTAGGAGCAAAAAGAACTGCTAATAAATAAATGCCTGTCGAAACCAAGGCGATAGCAGGACCTGGGGTCGTCTCCAAATAAATGCTGAAATATATACCGAGAAACGCCGAAACTGCACCCAAAATTCCCGAAATAACCAATACCCATGGCAACCTTTTGGCCAATAATAATGCTGTACTGCTTGGTGCAATCAGCATGGAAACTACCATGATAACTCCTACTGTTTGTAATGCAGAGACCACAACAAAAGAGAGTAGCAACATGATAAAATAATGCATGAAATCTTCGGGAATGCCTAACGTATTGGCTACTTTGGGTTGAAAGCTGCTGATAAAAAAATACTTATAAAAACTGACGATACAGATAATTACAAAGCCTAATATCAATGCCGAAACTTTCAAATCAAAATCGGACACGCCCAACACGTTACCAAAAAGAAAATCTTTGAGATCAAGGTGAACGCCCTGGGTTCTGCTTAAATATGAAATGCCGATAACCCCCATGGCAAACATGGCGGAGAAAACAATTCCAATAGCAGCATCGCTCCTAGCTCCAGCTTTTTTCTGAAGCCATGTAATGGCAATCGCACATAACAAACCAGCTATAACGGCTCCAATATAAAATCCGAGTACATTATACCCTAAAAACAAATAGCTGACAACTATACCTGGCAAAACTGCGTGCGAAAGGGCATCGCCGAGCAACGACATATTGCGCAATGTGATAAAAGTACCCAATATACCACAGGACACTGCAACCATGATAGAAGCCACCAAAGCCCTCCAAGCCCAAGGATATTCCAAAAAGTCATGCAATACTTCCACGTTATTTAGTCTAATCTAAAACAAAGATTCGTTAAATATAAATATTATTTTGTAGGTAAATTGAAAAAATCTAACATGATTTTTAATTTTGTTAGTCTATGATATGCAAAAAATATTGTAATTTTCTTTTCTAAAACCAATTTTCGTGGAAACCAACGACTTTCAAAATAGTTTTTTATACAAAATATTAAGTTTGTATCCCAAAAAAGCAATGGCCATCGATAGTATAGGAGAAGTATTATCATTGAGCAAAGATGCCATATACAGAAGGCTGAGAGGGGACTCTGTCTTGACACCAACAGAAATGGCAAGATTGGCTGTCAGATACAATATTTCGCTAGATGATTTGGTTCATCAAAGTGAGAATAGGGTGTTTTTTGATTTTAATGCCTTTAATAGCAAGATTGACAATGTAGAAGATTATATCGATGGGCTATTGTTCGGTTTGAAAAGATTGACGCCGCTGCCAAAAATCCATTTGTACTATCCAACTTGTGAGATTCCTATATTTTATTATTGTTATTTTCCAGAGTTATTTTTTTTCAAGCTTTATGTTTGGGGCAGGACCATCTGGCAAATGGATTACTTGATGAAGGTTCCCTTCAATGCTAACCTGTTTTCGGTTTTTGTGCGAGAGAAGACCTTGGCTACGATAAATGAATATATAAAAATACCCTCCACAGAACTATGGAGCCTAAACATATTTGATAATACGCTCAATCAAGTCGAATATCATGCAGAGAGTGGCTATTTTGAGAAAAAGGAGGATGCTTTAGAGCTTTGTGATATGCTGAAAAAGATCGCTAAACACATGGAAAGCATGGCAGAAAGGGGTGAAAAGCAGGATTTGGATGGAAATAAAATCGGAGCTACATTTACCCTATTCCAAAACGAGATGATATATACGAATAACATGGTTTTGGTGAAATCTGATAAATATAGTGCGGTTCATAGTAGTTTTTGCAATCCCAATTTCATTACATCAGCTGATTCAAAGCTTTTTATCTATACCGAAAAATGGTTTAAATCCATCATCGCAAAATCTACCCCAATCGGCACCATGGATGAAAAAAATCGTAGCAAATTCTTTTCCAAAATTATTCAAAAAATCGATCGAGCCAAATTGCGCATAGAGTCATTTAGTCAAGAGACCATCTAAGCTTGGTTTTGCCTTTGGATTGAATTGTAAGGTCACAATGAGGAGTATAGCCTATATTCAAATGTAGAATAAAGTTGCAGATCTAATTAAATTAAAGAAATTGTAATATAAAAATTCTATTAGCTTTGTAACTTTGCTAATATTCATGCCTTAGGTCGTTGCCGAGGCTGTGTATAAGCGCAAGAGGGATAGGAATGGTCGTCTCATCCAATATTGGATAGACGAGTCTCAAAGAGACCAAAGCCATGGATAGCCCGTTCCATCCCATGTGGATGAACTTGCCCACATCTTTACTTTTTTCAATTTTAAAAAACGCCATTTAATGTCCAAGAAAATCGAGAAAACAACGGAGAAACATCATATCGATACGGAACCAACTAAAATACGACCGTGGCTACCACATTTGGTGGCCGTAGCGGTATTTCTTCTTTCGAGCATTATCTATTTTTATCCTCAACTACAAGGGAAAGTAATCTCCCAATCGGATATCGTCAACTGGCAGGGTGCGTCACATGAAGCGCTGTCTTTTAAGGAAAAAACAGGGGATGAAACGCTTTGGACCAACAGTATGTTTGGGGGAATGCCGACTTATCAAATATGCGCAGATTCGAACGAAAAGAACAGTCTCAAATACCTCAATTCGCTGTTAATGGGATTCATGAATGCCCCGATAGGATTCTTTTTATGCGCCATGTTGGCCACTTATCTGGGCTTGATTTTGCTAGGAATATCGCCTTGGATAGCTATGATAGCAGGGGTTTGCTTTGCGTTTTCGCCCTATACGATGATTCTGTATGAAGCGGGGCACAACACGAAGATCAATACCATAGCACTGAGTGGATTGGTGCTTGCAGGTGTGATTATGACCTTTAGGGGCAGATTGGTGCTCGGGGGGATATGCTTCGCAGTGGGAATGGGATTGAGCCTATTGGCGAACCATGTTCAGATGACGTATTATCTAGGTATCATGGTCGCAGTTTATGGCATATTCAGATTGGTAAAGGCGATCAAATTGGGGTTGGTACCAGCCTTTTTAAAGCAATGTTTGGTACTTATCATTGGCTTGTTACTTGCTGTTTTAACCTCATCTCTCAATCTCTTCATGACTTATGATTATGCTAAGGATACCATTCGTGGAGATGATGTTTTGACGAAGGCTACGGAAGGAAAGTCTTCTGGCGAAGTAAAGGGATTGGACTGGGACTATGCCACCGATTGGAGTCACAGCCCTTTAGAACTGTTGACTGTCGCGGTACCGGGCATCTTAGGCGGAAGTTCATCGGAAGAAGTAGGACCCAAGTCAGCCTTCGCACAAGAGTTGAGAGCGAAAGGTTATGGCGGAGGAAAATCGATACAAGCTCCTCTGTACTGGGGCGATTTGCCATTTACCAGCGGGCCTGTATATTTTGGTGTCATAGCGCTTCTATTTTTCATATTGGGAGCCATCGTGGTAAGGGGTAGTACAAAGTGGTGGCTGGTAGCAGCTACGCTGCTGACCATGTTGCTTTCATTGGGCAAGAATGCGGAGTGGTTTACTCGGCTGTGGTTTGACTATTTTCCTATGTACAGTAAATTTAGAGCTCCGAATTCCATCATGACGATTACGAGTATTTTTGCGATTTTCCTTGGAGCTTTCTTCTTAGATGGTGTTCTAAAGAAGAAATATGAAAAGGAAGCCATCCTAAAGGCTCTCAAATACGGCGGGGGCGCTCTTGTCGGTTTGTTGCTGCTATTGGGAATCTTTGGCCCCATGATGTTCTCATTTACGACAGCAGGAGACGCAAGGTATCAAGAGATGGGATTGGTACCTGCTTTGATCGATGACCGAAAATCGCTCTTGATGCGCGACGCATTCAAAGGACTATTTTTAGTTTTGGCAGCCTTGGGTTTGTTATGGGCATTTATACAAGAAAAAATAAAGTCTAACATATTTATCATAGGATTGACATTGCTTACGATAGTTGATTTATGGTCTATCGGAAAGAAATATCTAGATGCGGATCGATTTGTGTCCAAGAAAGAATCCGCCAGCAATACCGTGCCGCGTCCCGTAGATTTGGAAATAATGAAGGATAAAGACCCCCACTATCGTGTATTGGATTATTCTATCAATACATTCAATTCAGCCCAATCTTCATATTTTCACAAGGCGATTGGCGGATATCATGCAGCCAAATTGCGTCGAATCCAAGACGTTATAGAAAAGTATTTTAGCGGGGATAATTTCGGACTTACCGTTCCTTCTATGCTGAATACGAAGTATTTTATCATGCCTGGAGCTACTGAAAATGAGCCACCTGTTGCTAAACTCAATGAGTCTCATGCCGGCAATGCATGGTTCGTAAGCGATTGGGTCATGGTGAGTACAGCCAATCAAGAGTTGGACTCTATCGGTGGGATCATACCCAATAAAACTGCCATCATCCACCAAGAATTCAACGACTATCTCAAGGGGATCAACCCGACAGATTCTAGCAGTTCTATCCGATTGTCATCTTATGCACCGAACGAATTAAAATACGCCTCCAAGACGGATAGCGAACAGTTAGCCGTTTTTTCTGAAATCTGGTATCCGAAAGGCTGGGTGGCTACTATAGACGGCAAAGAGGTGCCTTATATCCGCGCCAATTATCTCCTGAGGGCATTGAAAGTGCCTACAGGAAGCCACGAGATTGTATTCAAATTTGAGCCAAAGTCCTATAGCCAGTTCAGCAGCTTGACGTTGATTAGCTCATTGGCATTGCTTTTGCTCATGCTCGGAACGATATATTACAGTTGGAATCATAAGCGGAAGGAAGAGAACTTGCCTTCTTGGTTTTAATTTTTCAAAGCATTAATTATTTTTAGGGCGTCCCCATCCTCCGTCTTTTAGACAGGGATGGGCGCACTCTCCATGGGTTCCGTCTCGTACTCGTACGAGACTCGCGCCTTATAGCCGCGACCATTCCGATTGCTGACGCTGGGCTAGGAAAAACTAATAAAGAAGGTCTAAAAATTCAATCGCCTCATGCTCCTCTACTTGGCCATATGGCAAAGCCATATAACTTGCTGACGTTGGTTTAACTACTATGAATGTAGATTTGGCACAATTCAGAGACTTGCGCCAGCAGAGGGTTATACCCTGTGGGAAAATTTAAGACCGTTGCAAAACAATATTTGAAAATTTTATTGCCCTTTCAGAGATCTTTATTACCACTTTAGTGGATTTTGGGGCCTAATTTTTTAAAACATGAGGCTTTTTTTTAAATTTATTGGCAAAATAATCCAATTTGGGGGCTTATTTTCACTATATTTTACCACTGGGCATAATAATCCCAGGGCTACGGTATAAATTGTATGCCATCGATTCCATGAGGTTTTGGGTATGCATTTTTGCTATCCCTCGGTACCTAGCTACTCCTCCATTAAACCATCTTTTATACTCCCAAATGTCCTTTCTATTTTGTATCGAGTTTGTCCTATTATTTTATTAAACTTTAATTCCCATTTTGTCAAGGCTTTATTCTTTTTTGCTTTCTTTAGAATTTGATTCTTCAGATTTTTTGATTTTAATAGGGTTGCATTTTTTTCTGATTGGTAGCCTTTGTCTCCACTTACCCTTGTCCCTGCTGGCAAGTCCGTACTTTCTAGTACTTCCTCCAAATTACTTATTTCATTTACACTTGCTTTTGTGGTTACTAATCCAAGTATCATTCCTTGTTCGTCTGTAATGGTATGTTTCTTATACCCAAACCTCAATTTTCCTGCCTTTTTAACCCAACTTCCTTCATCGTCGACTCCAGGCTTTAATACTTTTTTTTATCATCTTTGGTGCCGATTCTGTCTTTTGTGGATTTTGATTATCTGATTTGTTTTTATTCTCGTCCTCCCCTTCCTCTTGTAACGATTCTTCAATTTCGTAGGTGCTTTGTCCCTTTGGCTTTAATGGGCTGTCGATAATACTGGCATCCACTATAACTCCTGTCTTGACTATTATTTTTTTGCTTCGAGTTGTTTATTTAAGTTTTTCATTATTTTATCATATGCTTTTGTTTGTGTCATTATTGATCTAAACCTACTTAAAGTGCTATGATCTGGTGATGATTCATTTAATTGCAAACCACAAAATCTACTGAAGGATATGCTATCATTGAGCCTATCTTCAATTTCATAATCACTTAACCCGTACCATGTTTGTAGTAAGCTCATTTTAAAAGCAGCAATCCATGATATGCAGGTTTACCCGTAGCACTCATACCTTTGGTATAATGTCTATTAATTAGAGTGGTAATTGGTCTCCAATCAACCAAGGTATTGATTTGATTGAAAAATTGCATCTTGACCTTTCTACCTGAGGTCAAATAATCAGCGAATGAGGGAATTTCTTCTTTTTTCATAGCGCTAAAATACAACCTAAATGGCTGATATACAATATTTTAACTACATTTTATTCCATTTATTTCGCCCTTTTTATCGTGCAACGGTCTTAATTTATTAAAAAAGATTTTTCAATTTTGTCTTGTCCCCTCTAATATGTAACTTTACTAAATAAATTGTTCTAAACAATGGTTATTTAATTTAAATCATTGAACTTGACATCGCAATCAATCACCTTTTCAGTGCGTTTAATTGTTTAATGGTAATTATTAAAATATTAAAATGGAAACAGTATTAATACAAATCAATAATAACAAAGCATACAGGCTTTTGGAAGACTTAGAAGATTTGCACATCATCAAGGTACTTAAAAAAAGTATTCAGCCACAGCAAAAACTTTCTGAAAAGTATGCTGGCAAACTGCCAGCTGATGTGGCGGAGGAACTTCAAAAATATGTAACGCAAAGCCGTAACGAATGGAACAATCGCAGTATTTAATTGATACCAATATCGTGATTGATTATCTCGGCAATAAACTCCCTGCTTCGGGTATGGATTTTATGCATACGGTAATTGATGTTGTGCCCAATGTTTCGGTAGTTACCAAAATTGAAGTGCTGGGTTTTAATGCCCCTGAACAACACTATCAATTGCTTACAAATTTTATCAATGATGCTACTGTATTGGATTTAACTAACAACGTAGTGGAGACAAGTATTGAAATTCGTAAAAAACACAAAACTAAATTGCCTGATGCCATTATAGCAGCTACTGCTCTTGTTTATGACTTGGTTCTGCTTTCCCATAATTTCGCCGACTTTAAAAATATTAATGGGTTAAAGGTTATAGACCCACATAATTTGTAACATAAAATGACAAGCTAAATGACACGCGTATTTGCTTTTTCATTCTGGCCTAAAATTATATAAAGTATTAACTGCATGTTGGTAAACTTTCTATATAACCTAACTAGCAGCTAAGCATCGTCCGAATCGCAGAAATATTGAGTTTGATTTTTTTTTAAGTTCTGATTTGTGTACTACGGATTTTCATTTTACAAAATGGCTTTTATTTTTAAGCCACCAACCTTCTTTTACTTCCTTAACCAACGCTTCAACGTCTGATTGTTTGGCTTTTGATTTAGCTGTTGCTTCTTTATATGGCAAATAGTCTATCAAACATTGCAATCCCACCGTATCAACATATGATGGAAGTCTGATAATAACTTCTTTATTAGTTCCTTCGATTACCATAGCACTAAATAATTTGAATCAAAGTTACGAAATAATATTACCCGTATCAAATATTACTGGGTTTCAATAAATTCAATCCCTACCTTCGAACCAAAAGCTAATATCTTCCAGTTTTTCCTTCGATATATTAGGTACAAGGGCATTTTCGTTAGGATATCCCACGGGTAGAAGCAAGTAGGGCTTTTCATTTTCGGGACGATTTAATATTTTTTGAAGGAAGTTCATTGGACTTGGGGTGTGCGTAAGTGTGACCAAGCCTGCCATGTGAATGGCACTGATTAAAAACCCACAGGCTATGCCAACCGATTCGGAAACGTAATAATTTTTTAATTGCTTGTCATTCTCAGTCAGACGATATGATTTTTTGAAAACTACGATGAGCCAAGGTGCTTTTTCCAAAAACGGTTTTTCCCAATCTGTCCCAAGATGAGCCAGATCCTGTTTCCATGATTCGGGCATACGTCCGTTATAATTCTCGAACTCTTCCTTTTCAGCGGCGGCTCGGATTTCTTTTTTATTTTAGGATCGGAAATGGCTACAAAAGTCCATGGTTGCATATTGGCTCCAGATGGTGCATTTGAGGCTATTTCTATGATTTTTTCAATAATGTCTCTAGGTATGGTTTTGTCAGAAAAATCACGCACTGATCGGCGGGTTTTCATCTTGGTATGAAACAAATTAATACTGTTTTCTACCTGATCGATACTAGGATAATCATAGATGAGTGGCTTGAAATCAGAGTCTCTCGTCATTCTACAATACCGAATTTTTCCTTTGCGGATTTCATTTTTGAAGGCAACTGTCCAGTAATTATATCCCAAGCCATGATAAAATCGCTCGCTAGGCTAAGTCCAGGATATACGAAGGTTGCTGGTCGATTTTTTTCAAAGAAAAAATGTCCAACCCAAGCAAAAAAATAACCACAAAAGACAGCACCTAGACAAAACCAAAATCTACCAGAAAACAAACCATACAAAAGCATCAAAACAGCGAGGCATGTCCCAACAAAATGCAGCCAACGACTCGTATCGTTTCTGTGCTCAGTTAAGTAGTAGGGATAAAAATCTTCGAGGGTTTTATATTTTTTTTCCATAAAAAATGTATTTAAATGTAAGATTGTTATTTGAATTAATAAAATTACAGATTTCTAATCATATAGAATATGATTTCATTCAAATATTGTGCAAATTAATAAAAAATGATATAAAATAAATGGAAAGTGCCAAGCCCAGACAAATTTAATAAGGAAAGTATAAAAGACCGCAATTAGAAAGAATCATTGACAAAATTATTTCCTATTTACCCATTTTACGGTTTTTTGAAGTGCAATGCCTATGACAACCAAAACGACCATTAATATGCTAAAATTGACAACGGACTTGAACACTGCCAAGGCCAAGATGGCTATCAAGCAGATGGTCGGTATTTCATTGAACATCCTCATTTGCAATGGACTCATGATCTGGTGCTTCGATGCCAAAGAGTGTATTATTTTACCACAATACCAATGATAATATACTAGCCCTAATACGAAAATTAGCTTACAAACCAACCAAGGAAAATAGATATAACTGGGTTCTGCAGCTATCATGCTGATGCCAAATATCAAGGTTATGACCATGGCTGGATTCATAATGAATCGGTATAATTTGCGCTCCATTTGGCCGAACTGTGCCAATAATATTTTTCTTTCCGGCTCTTGTCTTGAGAATGCTTCGGTATGATAAACGAAAAGTCGAGGTAGATAAAATAGTCCAGCAAACCAAGAGATGGCTCCTATCAAATGTAATACTTTGAATGTTAAAAAAAACATGATTATTAGTCAAATGATTTGTTAGAAAGCCCAGCCTTGCGCACCAATTGTTCATACTGAGAAGGTGTCAGACCATCCATACAATACTTGATCGGATCTACAGCATTGCCATTGAAATGAACTTCATAGTGTAAGTGTGGCGCAGTAGAAGTCCCAGTACTCCCTACATACCCAATAAGCTGCCCTTTTTTAACAACTTGACCAGCCTTTACTTTGGTGCCGCTCATGTGGCCATAGAGCGTCTGATATTTATATCCGTGGTCTATCACTACATGCAATCCATAACCAGAACCCGATTGGCCGGATTTTAAGACGCGACCATTGCCCGTAGCACGTATGGGTGTCCCGTGGGGTACATTGAAGTCCAGACCAGCGTGCAGCCTCAATATTTTGTGTATTGGATGGACCCGCATACCAAAGCCCGATAGCTGATCGAGATTGTCTTCATTCATGACAACTGGTTTGATTGATGGCATAGAGGAAATATAGTTTTCACGCTGATTGGCAAGGATTTGCAAGGAATCCAAGGATTTTATTTGTAGGCCAATCCTACGTTCGAGGTCATCTGTCTTACCCAAAAGATCTTTGAGCAATGCGCCGATATTTGGATAGGAATTGAGGTCTTGAAATTTTTCGTATTTATTTGATCCTCCGCCCCATCTGTTTTCATCAATTGGGCTGACACCAAATATATTTCGATAGACCTTTGCATCCCGCAGTTGTATTTCATTAATTTGTTTCGAATAATAATCCAATTTGTGTTGGACCGTGTTGGTGTGGTACTTCATAGTCTCCAATTCACGAAGAAGTGCCTGCTCTTTTTGCGAGGGGAATAGTCTTTGATATAATAATGAGACGAAAATGCTTGAAATAATAATTCCCGAAAGGATGCCAATGCCGTTTATAAATCGGTCTCTCCAGCTACGAACGAATTTTTCGTAACTGAGTGTTTTAGGGTTATATACATACCTTTCCTTTTTCATTGACTATTGATACCAAAAGTAATCACGAAAATAGGCTAAAATGTTGAAATGAGATAAATTTTTTCAAATCTAGACCCCAATTAAAGAAGGAAGAGGCGATTTTTTAAAAGAAAAAAGCCTTACAAAAAAATTGCAAGGCTTTAGAAAAGTAAAATTTTGGTAATCTTCAAGAAATGAAGTAATCAACTCAGATTCACTTTAGAATCTATGGTTATAGTTAGTTTTTGTGATTAAGGTCTTTGAACCAATGCAGTGGTTTTGTCCTTAGGATTTTCGCGAAATTGCAAATTCAAACATTTTTTATTGCCCTCCAAAATGTTAAAGTGCTCAATCAATATGTTCTCACCAGTGAGTGAGCCAAGACCGATGTTTTCATAATCCAATACATTGATATGGCCATCCAAATATAAGTCACCAGCATTTACGACTAAGGCATCTATCCTGTCACTTTGAACTTGCAATTGAACCGTTTCAGAACTGTTAGAGTTTATTCGCAAATCATCAAGCTTTATCGTGTAAGGAGTTCTCAATTTCGTGTTTCCATGTATTTCGATTTCTGAAATATTTTCTACCGCGATTCTAAGTTTTTGTCTGCTAATTTTATTTTTAGAAGATGACTTTAGCACCAATACACCATTATTAATACGATATTCAAAATCATTTTTTTCGAAAATAGGAGAATCATAGGTGATGGATGATGTTTCTTCCTGTAATAATGTGATGTCAAAATCGCCGTCAATGAAAATAGAGTGGAAGTGTAAGTTTTCAATTTTTTTAGTCTCCGAGGTAAATAAAGGGGTAATGGTTGAGCCAGAGACTGTGATTGAACCAAATACCATTAATCCAAAAAACAAAATTAAATTCGGGATTAAATTTTTCATAATATATATAATTTATTTTAACTATAAAAATCAGAATATCAATGGTATAAGAAAAATTATTAAAATTATTTTGATTAAAAGTGGAAATTTATGAATTAAAATATTCGCTCCAACCCAAATCGATCGACTTATACGATATTATATTCTGTACATTTTAATAAACGAAAGTTCTTTTCAATAAGTTGCACTTGTGCTGAAAAAAAATCAAATTTTAACATATTAAATTTTGCATGGAGGCCAAAACTGGCCAATGATAAAAATATAATTTTGTGATACTAATAAAAAATGTATTTATTTTTGGGAGCCTATTCTGGTTGTTTTATATAAATGCAGTATTTTGATGAGTATATTAGAGATATTTGTTATTTAGAGATTGAACATACAGGAGATCATATTTTGGGAGTTGAGAAGGTCGAATGGGATGGTTTTTGCATTCTGAAAAACAATAAAATTTCTATTCTTGTAAGAATATTATCAATTATTTGGTATTTTATATTCTATTCTTTATTTTTAACCCCAATCCAAATTTCCTTTTGAGATGAAGTACATAATTTTTATTATCTTTTATTTTTGCGCAAACTCCATTAGTTTTGACTGTCGAGCTCAGAATTGTACTGGCAAGATAAAAGAAAGTCAAGTCGTGGGGACAATTCACTTTTTGAGTACCAACAAAGTTTTCATATTAAAAAGACCCACCTATTCCTATCAAATTTCCTTTATTTCAGATGGAGAAGGGGTAAGTTCCGAGATAACTTCCCTCATGGGCGACAGACTCGAATTCGGCGATGAGATTATTTTTCAAGACAATGGCAATAAGAGACTCAATTTTTACTTTGTTGATCATCTAAATAAATCCAATTCAACCCAAGCAAACTCTACTAATAAGATCAGGCTTACGATGGATGATTTAAAATGGTTGATTTCTGGAGAAATAAACGCATTTTATGTAAAGAAAGGCGACCAAAAAGAGATGAAAAAATTCACGTTATTGGCAGAAAACTCAGCTGATCTCGTGTATTTAGGCAGGTGTTTTATGTCCAGTATGGATGTGGAGAAAGTGGAACAGGTATCGAATTCAAAAAGTAAACTAATATCATTTCAGTCGAAAGAAAATTCGGCATCGAATAGTGCTGGAAATAGCGGTAGTTTTTCTAAACCAGGTGGCCCTGGACAAGGCTCCACTGCTGATCCTGAAGTTGCTGATTTGCGAAAACAATTGGCAGATTTAAAGCTAAGATTGCGTGAAGAAATCAAAATAGAATCTGAAAAAGATGAGAAAATGAAGGCTCAGCTGGTAGAAGATTTGAGCGAATCTCGCAGAAAGGCAAATGAGCAAAAAAATGTTTATTCACAAGAAATCATCGAAGCAAGAAAGAAATCGCTAGATGAAATCGAAAAGATTAGGAAGGAGCAGTCCAATTTTTTACAAGCTCAAAAGAATAATTTCAGCAATGAAGCGCAAAGATTAGACAGTGTACTAATGGCTCGAAGAACCGAAATCGCCCTTGAGATTGAAAAGGCAAAGCTCTTGGGTGAAGAAAAAATATTGGCCATCAGGAAGCAAACTGAGTCTGAAATTTTAGAAATTCAAAAGTCCAAAACTGGTATAAAGCAAGAATATGCTGATGAAATAGCCAATGCCCGATCAGCTGCTAACACAGAATTGTTAAAAATCAGAGAAGAAACTGCCGAGCAGATGAAAAATATTCAAGCCATGTCTGCTGAATTTAAAAATAAAAATGCGAATGATGTGGACTTTTCTCAAAAATCAGCTGGTGAAAAAATTAGGACAATCATGCAGGAGACTGCGCAAATAATTAATGAAATAAGGGAAAAGAATGTACTTGAAAAAGAACGATTGGCAACCGAGTTGGCAACCATAATATTGAAAAATGGAGAAGAAATAGCAAAAGTAGCCGAGACTCAATCTCGTCAAGTTGCCTTGCTACGTGAAAATTTTGAAAATGAAAAAAATAAAATAGCCACAGATATCCAGCTCGCTAGAGAGAAGGGTGCCGAAAAAGTGGTTCAAAATAACGAAAATCTGGAGCAAATTCAAAAAAAGCAAAATGAAGCCATCGTGAGAACTAAGGCCCAAGCAGATTCAGCAATGGCCGTCATCCATAAGCAAAATGCAGAGTACCAATCCAAATGGCTACAACAGATTGAAAATCAACGAAAAAAAGCCGATTCTGTAAAAACGGCTATCTCAAATGATGCCATCGCAGCAAAACAAAAAATGAATCTTGTGATAGAAAGCCAAAGGAAATCTACCGATAGCACCATCATGGCTTTGAAAAACAAAGAGTTGGTATTCGTTCAAAAGAATGCTCGGTTTTTAGATAGCCTTAAACGAAAATTGGCAGAGGATGTCGCACAACAAGAAAAAGCAATCAACCTGAAACGAGCAGCCCTGGGTAAGTCTATGGATTCTTCTGCCGTCGCTTACAAAAAACAGTTGGACAAATCTATTCAAAACTCAGTCGCCGAGGAAAAGAAAATTGAAGATGACAAAAGAAAGCGCATCACAGAGATAAAAGCAGAAAACAAAAATCCAGCCAATAATATTCCGCAAAAAGAAGCGGGATTCAACAAAGAAGCTGCGGCTGAGGATATTGCCACAGCTCGCAAAGAATTTACACAAAAGAAACTATCCTTAGAAAAGGACCTTTTAGAAATGCAAAAACTACTTAACGATAGTATATTGCGCACGCAACTTAGAAGTGCAGAAAGGCTTAAGTTATTGACAGAAACTTACCAAAGAGACCAAATGCAACTTCAAGAGACGATGTCTAGACGCGAAGATTCTATGAGAAATATTTTGTCTGAAATGCAGATCAATCATGCGGAGGAGGTAAATAGACTCAAGATGTCACACCTCTCTACCTCAGATTCGCTTACCCAAGTCATTTCACATGAGAAGCAAAAGGCACAACAAGAAATTATGAAGAACTTTGAGATGGCTGCGGAAGAAGTAGAAACGATCAAGATTCAAAAAGAAGAGGCCATCAAAGAAGAAGATCAAAAATATCAAAAAGCAAAGGATAGTCTTTCGACAGAATTGAATCAAGTTCAACAGAAATATAGTGTAGAGTTGGAAAAATTAAGAAAAGAGAATTTGGTTGCAAAAGAAAAACTTGTCCTTGAGCTGCAGAACGAAAAGACCAAAATAGACAAGTATGGCGATGAAGAAAGGAAGAAAATGGAAGAAGAATTAACTGTGCAGAAAAAGACCATAACGGAAGAACTAAAAACGGCTAAGGACGCAGCAAATAAAGAATTTGAATCAGTAAGGACCGCAAATACTGAGAAATTAGATCAATTATTACAAAAAATAAAAGAAGAAGAGGCTAACTTAAAGAACATCCAAGATGAAGTGAGAAAAGCCAAAAAGGAATAAAAAGCAGAAAATTATATTTTTGATTCGGTAATTTTCGCCACCTAATTTATATTAAATTTGTAATTAAAAAAAATGTAGTATAATTATACATATATTTGGCAATAAGTGTAAATTTGTATCACAATATTAAAATGAACAATAGTGGAAAAAGATTCATTTGCCCCTAGACAGGACACTGTATATTCAAAGAAATTGCGTGCAGGAAAAAAGAGAACCTATTTTTTTGATGTAAAGAAGACAAAAGGCGACGATTATTATGTCGTACTTACTGAAAGCGCAAGGAGGCCCGACGGAAGCTCGGAACGGCACAAGATTTTTGTTTATAAAGAAGATTTCAACAGATTCGTGCAAGGCTTGAATGAAGTGGTGGATCATGTAAAAACAGAATTAATGCCACACGTCGATTATGACGAATTTACAAGAAGACAAGAGGAGTGGGAGGCCAAAAATCAAGAAGAAAAACACGGCGATACAGACCTTTCTTGGTAATTTTTTTTATTGTTCTTTTCTATTTTATTTTTTCGCAATTACTTAATTATTTTCAAATCGAATATTTTTTTTCTCAAATTTTAAACATTATTTTTATTAATGAACATTTATGTAGGTAATGTCGATTTTGCTGTCGGCGAACGGGAGCTAGTTTCTCTTTTTATTACTTATGGAGACGTTGACACCATCAAAATCATCTCCGACAAAGTTACTGGAAAAAACAAAGGTTATTGCTTTATCACCATGCCCAATGATGCCGAAGCCAATGCAGCCATCAATGCCTTGAATGGCACAGAGTTTGAGGGAAGAAACCTTGTAGTTAAGGAGGCTAAACCTCCTGAAGAGCGAACAAACGATGATAACCAAAGACCATTTAATCAAGGTCCTCGTCGTGAAGGCGGATACAATCAGCGCGAAGGTGGGTACAATCCTAGGGGCGGTGGATACCAAAATCAACAAAGACCAGGCAACTACCAACCGAGAGATGGCGGTTATAATCCTCGTGGAGGAGGCTATCAGAATCAGCAAAGACCAGGCAATTATCAACCAAGAGACGGTAATTATCAACCAAGAGACGGTAATTATCAGCCGAGGGACAACAATTATAGACCTCGACAAGAAGGTGATTTTAACAATTACAATCCTCGACGTGAAGACAATGGTGGATTTAGAAGACCTTATACACCTAACAATGATGGTCCTAGACCAGAAGGTGGGTCGCGCCCTAGAAAGCCCTTTGTCCCAAGAGATCAGCAACCTATCCAACCTCGAGAAAAGGATCAGGATAATAACAACACCGATCACACAGAGTCATAGGATGTCTATAGATGGCTTCCTTAGGTTTAATTAAATTTATTGAGGCCATCAATCATCAGACGATGGGTACGCCATATATCTGTGTAAATCATATTGAGTGGAAGTGAGTTAAGCTTTAGCAATTTAATCCTTGTAGCTAATTTTCTTCTATCTTTTACCCTTATTGAGGAAAGCGATCAGACCCTTGAAATAAGTCTGTTGGTCGTCATACATGGCCATATGGCTTCCTTGGGGGCAAAGTAGGAATTCTCCCTTTGGAAGTTGCTTTGACATCCATTCCATGTATTTGGGGTCCATCGTATCGTGTGTGGCTCCGATGACTAAGGTAGGGACTTTTATATCTTTTAAGGATGGTGATCTATCCCAATGGGTTAATTTACCTGAAATTCCAAACTCACTCAGGCCTTGCATTGTGACATACAAAGAGCTATTGATTTTCTCAAAGGATCTGGTCATAGGATTGGGCCATTTGTCTATAGGAATACGACAAATATGTTTTGCATAAAAATGCGGCATTAAGAGTTCCATATATTTTGGATTTGAAAAATCATTTGCTTTTTCCAAAGCTCGGATCGTGTCTAATACCTTGGGGTCAAATTGTTTTGATAATACGTCTTGAGCATATTTACCATATTCTGGGCAACTCGCCATCATATTCGAGATGATCAGTCCTTTAAGATGTTTTTGGTATTTAGCAGCGTATTCCATTGCGAGAATCCCTCCCCATGAGTGCCCCAATAAATAAAAATTATCATTGTTTAAGCCCAGAGAAATCCTTACTTGCTCGACTTCTTCTACATATCGAGCCAAATCCCAAAGAGCAGTGTCTTTTGGATTTTCTGACCGTCCACAACCAAGTTGGTCATAATATATCATCTCTATATCTTCTGAAGGCAAAAAGCTTTCAAAACACTCAAAATATTCATGAGTGCAACCTGGTCCACCTGCCAATAATAAAACTTTTACTTTGGGGTTATCGCCAATCCGTTTAGTCCACACATTGAATTTGCCTTTTGAAGTCTCGATGGAGATTATTTTTGTGCCACCAACTTGGACTTCATTGGGGCTTGGGGCAGGTTGTTCTTTTTTTGAAATATTCGAACAGCCAATATTGAACCCAATTATTATAAAAAGTAAAAAGACGAAATATTTTGAAATCATGATGGATCTATTTTAGGGGAAATGAATAATTGTGATTGTAAAAACTTGACCATTTTGGCGTCATCGCATTTGGCTAGAAAATCTTGACTTTCAGCTATTTCTAGCAAAATATTAATCCGACTTTCGGTGTCTGAAAATTTATTTAAAACCACAACTTTTTTGTCTAACACCAGACAATATCCTCCTTGGAAATTGCCTTTCTCATACCTCACTTTATACCCAAAGTGATCAAAAATATCCTCAAGTTTTTTAAGCTTATGGACGGTGTAAGCCAATTTATGCGTACTTTTATCTTCTGAATCCATAGACCAAATATAAATTAATACCATGATATAAAAGAAATTACTATGAAATATTTGTTGATGTTAGTATTATGTTGTGGTGCTTACCTCCTTGAAGCTCAGACATTCAGAGGAAGTTTAATTTTGGGATTTAATGCTTCCCAAATAGACGGAGATTATACCGCAGGATATAATAAATTAGGGCTTCACGCAGGAGTCGGAGGAGGATTTGATATTACAAAAAGATTCGCCTTTAATGTAGAATTATTGTACAATCAAAAAGGCCGTCAAAATAAATTTATCAAAGGAGCTCCGGAGCTTTTTTTTAACATCAAAACGGACTATATCGACATGCCAGTTTATATTTCATTCAAAGATTGGTATGATGAAGAGCAAGAAAGATATAAACTCAGTTTTAATGCAGGATTTTCCTACGGAAGACTTTTTTCATTTAAAACATCTGTATCCGAATGGGCTTATATCGAAGAATTTTTGAAAAAACAGGATTTAAGTTATCTTGTGGGATGCACCTATTCGTGGTCAAAAAATTGGTCAGCCTCAGCGAGGTACACGAGGTCAATAACAAAGCTTTACTCAAATGATGGAGATGCACTGGTTTGGCCAAATATCAATTCTCTTGTAGGGTATATGATTTCATTTAATGTTGCATATCAGATATAAAAGTTTTATCGCTCTTCGTTAAGATTTAAATAGGAATTCATTTTATAACAAAATAAACTATTGAGGTATCTTTATAGTACTATGAAGAACTGGAAGGGCGGGTTTATGGTCCTTTTTATTACCATTTTTTGTCACGTACATTTGATGGCCCAATGTTCTTTTGATATACCAACACCTATAGTGGATCAAGATACCACTAGATTGGTTTTAAACGTTACGGGTGCCGATGTTAATAACCTCAATACATTTGGGCAAGGTGTATGCGGTGTGGAGTTGGACTTTCGTCATGACTTTGTAGGAAATATGACCATTGAACTCATTTCACCGTTCGGACAGTCGATATTCTTGATTTCCGAACCTGCTATGGCGGGTTTTACAAGTTTTACTAGATGGCGTGTTCGCTTCATTCCATGTGGTGATTTCGCCAATCCTGATCCAGGTTTTCTGCCCAGATGGTCGAACAATCAAGCTTGGGGTATTTTAGGAAATTTTACAGGTACTTACTTTCCTCAATTGGGCTGCTTAGAAGATTTTAATACAGGCCCTGTAAATGGGCGATGGACACTTCGGATCGTGGATAATGGACAGTTTTATACAGGTAATTTATTAGCCTGGAGGATTCAATTTTGCAATATTGCGGGTATTCAGTGTGCACCTTGTGCAGCCAATGCTCCTGATATTACCACTAGTGATATTACTTTATGTCAAGGAAATGCTGGCTTAGATTTTATTCCTCAAGGACAATACAATGGCGCCGTGCCTGATAGCAATTTATATAAAACGGAATGGATGCTCATAAGACAGGACACGATCCTCGGACTTCGTAGCGATGTCCGACTCTCAAGCTTTCCAGTTGGCTTGTATGAAGTTTGTTCCATTTCTTATCAAAAAAATGACAGTGTACAAATACACACAACTTTACCAGGTACTACGAAGTCGTCTTGGATAACAAATCTGAACAGTAGTTTTGCCCAGTTTTGTGGAAAGATAGGGGACGATTGTCAGTGGATTCAAGTCTTATCCAATAATTCTGCTGTGAATATTGAAACAATACTTTGCCAAGGGGACACCCTAAGATTTGGGGTGATGGACGTTTTTAATCCTGGAAATTATACCATGGCTTTTCAGAATGTTTATGGATGTGACAGCCTAGTAAACTTAACTGTACAATCGATCGACATCGATATCAGTTTGCCAGGAGCAGATACCCTTTACTGTCATCAAATGAAGGTAATCAGTCCTATGTGGAGCTCGATTAATCCATTGGATTCAATCCATTTTGATTGGATAAATATTCAAACTGGGCAAATATTGGCGACAAGCCCTGACTTAACCGTTAGTCAAATTGGAAATTATACATTACGGACGACCTCCTATAAATCATCAAAAACCTGTCTAAATTTTGATACTATAATTATCCACAAGCATCCTGTCTTGAACACAACTAATGCAATTTTGAATATATCAAATAATGTACTTTGTGTTGGTCAAGAATCCACTATCACCTTGAATTTTTTGGATCCTAAATTACCGCATGTTTGGAATTTTGCGGCTAATGGTTTAAATATCACGAATTTGAACGATTCGACACTATTGATCAAAGGTCAAATGCCTGGAGTTGATACGATTTTAGTAACCATTTTTGATGAATGTAATGATATGAGTATCAGCCAGATGAGTACTGTCGTCAATACACAAATTGGGATCATAAATGCTTTTCCTGATACATTAAAAATTTGTGGCTTGGAGGGCTTTTTGGCATCAAATGACCCAAGCCCTGGGATTTGGAGCGTAATAGGCACAAGTACAGACATAACTATTGTAAATATAACGGATCCAAATTCAGGTATCCTGGCAAGCTTTCCTGGTGTTTTTAGGTTAAAAAGACAATTCGACACAGGGATTTGTATCGGCTCAGATACGCTTTCAGTTGTATTTAATGTACCTCCAGCTTTAGCTTTAATAGTTCCAACCAAAATTTTATGCCTCAGAGATGAAGTTTGGTATGGATTGAACGTCCCAGCTGGTACCGTGGATGTCACAGTAAATTTTAATAATGGAAATCAAAATTTGACCCAAATAATTTCTGACACACGGTCGGATACGATTAGGTTTTTGAACAATACGGATACGCTGATCTTGGAAAATATTTGTTTTAAAAGTAACATGTTTCCCAACTGCCCTACCCAATGTTCAATTATAAACTTTAATTATCCTTTTACGGATGAAAATCAATGGGAGATTGACAATACCTTGAAAATTTGTAACGATACTTCGAGATCAGATGGCAGATTGAAGCTTGAGAATTTGATCTTACAAGGAGATAGACAAGGGACGTGGTTGGATGCATTGGGCAATGCACTGAGCGACCAGACTTCTTGGGATTGTAATGATTGTTTAGCAGGAGTTTATAAGCTTAGATTTAGTCCATCGATAGCTGATTGTTTAGACGATCTAACGGTCAGCGTATTGGTTGAATCATGCATTTGTGCACCATTGCTCTCTAGAGATACGCTTACCTTTTGTTTTTCTTCGCAAAACATTGATATTTCGAGTTCAATTAATAATATAAATGCGATTGATTCCATCAATATACTTGGAAATGGAAGGGATATCCTTATGCAAAATGGGACAGGTGGAAAGTTTACCATAATTCAAAATAATGAAGCAATCGTTTTAGTGGAAATAATATCAAATGATAGCATCGGACGATGTTACCTCAAGGATACCATAAAGGTCAAAATATACGCTTTTAATGACGCTGGAGCTGATATTAGTCTTTCTTACTGTGCTGATTTTGATGAACTGATAAATTTGCCAGGGTTAAATAGAGGTCAAAGTTCCCAAGGAAAATGGTATTCCTATCCAAAGGGTGATTTGGTCGTTGGGGTAAATGATACATTGATTTTGATAAATTATAAATCTGCGGATAGCCTTCAAGGATATCAATATATTACGAGTAAAAATGAGCTCTGTCTTGGCGATTCGGCGATTGTTTTTCTTACACCAAAGCCTACTCCCAAGATAAATATTGGCGATAGTTTGTTGATTGATTGTGCAGGGACGAATATTACCATTTCTGATGGAAATGCCTACAATTCTCAAAATTATTATGGATGGTATTTGAATGGATTTTTTTATGCGGATAATACAAATTATATAGTTACTAATGTTCCTGGACGATATGAATTGGATGTAAAAATTCATTTGATTGTTGGGGAGGAGATGGGGTAGAGGTAGTGAAACAACCGAATTCTATAATTAATATTGATTTTGAAAAAATAAATCCAACTTGCAGTTACAACGATGATGGAATGCTCGTTATAAAGAATGTGGATGGACAATTTCCACCATTTGACATGTATCTAGACTCAAATTCATTTATTGGCACTGTTTTTGATATAAACTCAGGCAGTCATTCACTTCATATAGTCGATTCTAAGGGTTGTACCAAAGATACCATCTTGGAGTATATCAATCCGCCTGCTTTGGTCTTAGAACTGGGGCAAAATCGAACCATTAACAACTCCCAAAGTATTACGTTGGTTCCAATAAAGCTGGACTCGTCAGGCATTGATTATTTTTGGTTGAATAGCGATTTTAATAAATTGTGTGTGGGCAATTGTACTTCGATAACGGCATTTATTGAGTCCGACACAACTTTTTATTATGAATTGAAAGATAGCAAAGGGTGCACCGTGATAGATTCAATATTTATTAAAGAAGTTAA
Source organism: Saprospiraceae bacterium (assembly GCA_016718505.1). Classification (GTDB taxonomy): domain Bacteria; phylum Bacteroidota; class Bacteroidia; order Chitinophagales; family Saprospiraceae; genus JADKKF01. The sequence goes on from JADKDE010000001.1 coordinate 801,833, forward strand.
AAACAAAAATTCAAGTGAAGTCGTTGTACCCAATATATTTTCTCCCAATGGGGATCATATTAATGACGAACTGGATATTTATTTTAACGAGGATGTGGCGTCGATTGAGTCTTTGATCATATTTGATAGATGGGGGAGTCAATTGTGGACCCAAAATAATATAGGTGAACCTAGTCAATTAATAAAGTGGGATGGAAAAACCTTGTCGGGTAAACGATTAAATGTTGGGGTTTATGTACTCATGATTTCGTATAAAACAAAGCAAGGAATTAAGAAGGTTTTTGTTAAAGATATTACCTTGGTTTATTGATTTATTATTTATTACATGTAATATTTAATATTTATATAATTTAAAATTAATTTTACAAAAAATTTAGATAAAAGAGTGGGTTATATTTTAAGAAATTTTATATATATTTTGGTGTTTTTGACCACCTTCGATGCGCAGCATTTGATGGCTCAATGCACATTTAATAAAGTTAAGCCCATCTACGAAAATGGCTTTTTTGGCGTAAAATCTATCGTAAGTGGTGCAACGAATAATATACTTGGAAGCAATGGACAGGGTGTATGTAGGGTTAATTTGCATTTTCAACATGAATTGGTAGGAGATTTACGCATAAGGCTGATTTCTCCATCAGGGCAAAGTGTTATCCTAGTGGGACCTCCCGTTTTAGCATCTGTGACTACGGGAACTGATTGGAATATTGGTTTCGTTCGTTGTGGTGCTGCTGCCAATCCAGATTTGAGTTTTAATCCAACTTGGAAAAGTAATAGTCTTTGGGGACAAAATAAGAACTACACAGGAACTTATCACCCACCTTCAGGCCAGTGTTTAGAGAATTTTAATACGGGAACTGTAAATGGTGTTTGGGAATTAGAAATATTGGATAATTATGCTTTAAGTGCTGGAGAATTGCTTGGATTTAGTATTGAATTTTGCGATAATTCAGGAATATTTTGTAATTCGTGTGAGGCTTCTTCTGGAGCAATTCCTTCTTCATTTACTGAGACCTGCGCAGGGGATCCAGCTTTAAATCTAAATCTTACACCAACGTATCGAGAGCCAAATCCTAATACAGGTATTTTTGGATATAAATTCATTATAACCGATGGCGCAGGCATTATCGTAAGCGTTGCTAATACTGCAGATTTAAGAAATTTTAGTGCGGGGCTTTATAAGATTTATGGATTTTCTTATGCCTTAAGCGACGCGGGACAACTTCCAATACCCAATGGAGTATTAAATTTGGCTACCTTTAGTCAAAGGTTTTCAGGTTCAAATCCTTCAATGTGTGGTGACTTAACAGACGTTTTTGAATCGGTATTAATTCGTGGATCTACGGCTGCTAACCCAGTTTTGGTTAGGGACACTATTTGCAAGGGAGAAGTTTTAACGATAAATGGTCAAAATCTCTCCACAACTGGAACTTTTACCCTAAACCTTAAGACGAGCAATAATTGCGACTCTATAGTTTCTTTAAATCTTGTAGTCCTAGACATGGTCGCTAATGTGGCTGCCCCTAATTTGGTAACTTGTGCTAATAATATCATCACCTTAAATGGAGGTGGATCTACGGGCGGTAATGCGAGTACCTATAGATGGGAGACGGTCAACGGATTTTTTCAAGGTAATGTCAGTGGACCTATCTTTGCTAATCCCATCAATGTAGAGGGAGTCGGAACTTATACTGTAACTGTAACTTTGGCTGGATGTACATCTACTACTAGTGTTACTGTTTTATCAGATAATTCCCTTCCAAATATCATTGGATCAGATCGAAATTTCGATTGTATAAATCCTAATAATATTACGCTTTCTGTTTCTACCAATGCGACCAATCCTAGTTTTGTTTGGACAGGCCCTGGACTTATCACAAATCCAAATTCAGCCAATCCTATAGTGAGTTCGGTCGGTACTTATACATTGAGAGTTACAAGCATGGGTTGTACGATATCAAAGAAATTCATAGTCAGACAGGATTTGGCTCAGCCTACGATTTCTATTTTGACCAATCCGTACCAGTGCGAGTCTGATACTGTAAAATTGGATATCAATTCAAATACGGGCAATCTCACCTATCGTTGGGAAGGACCCAATGGATTTGTAAGTAATGTTAAAAACCCAATTAATATAGGACCTGGAATTTATAAGGCGACCATTACTGCTTCCAATGGGTGTACAAATGTCTCACAAGTGAATTATACCCCCACCTTGCCACTCCCTAATTTAACCATCAATGGCCGCAACATAGATTGTGCAGAGGCGTCAATCGATATAACTGCATCGTCCCTCACTCCTAGTGTTACCTACGCTTGGTACAGCGGCGGTAGTCTTATTTCATCCACCCCCATATTGTCCAATATTTCCAATCCTGGATTATTTGTCTGTGTAGTCAATGACCTAAATAATTGTAAAAAGGTGGATACATTTAGGGTAAGCATGGATACCATAAGACCATCACTAATGGTTACAGGCGGCTTAATTGCTTGCAACCAAGATTCGATTAGGATATTTGCCAATTATAGTCCCATCAATAGTACGATTTTCTGGTCAGGAAATAATTATGGCGAGTCTGGGGCATCTGCAGATTTTTTTGAAAAAGGCTCTTATACTGTAACCGCTATTGCCCGAAATGGTTGTGCTATTTCTTCCAATATTTCAATTGATTTTGCACCTAATAAACCAATTTTAACACTTAAGCCTGATACCATTACTTGCTTGAAACCAAATATTACTTTGAGTCCAACAAGCAATATGCCTATGGTAACTTGGTCTTGGACGGGCCCAATGAGCCAAGTCTTTAATATCCAGAATCCAGTAGTTAATTCACCCGGAACTTATCGTTTGAAAGCAACCGCCATCAATGGATGTCATTCGGTAATAAATACAGAGATTTCAAAAGATATAGGATTGCCGTATTTAAGATTGTCATATGATTCCATTACTTGTGCAAAGGATTCAGCTTTGTTAAGGATTGATACGCTAGAGACCAATGCCTATTTTAAGTGGAACCTTTTAAATGGGGATTCACTAAAAGTTATGCAATTTTATACAAAAATTGGTGGGAATTATAGTTTAAATCTCATAGGTCGAAATGGCTGTTTGGTTGATACTACAGTGAATATATTTGTGGATACTTTGAGCCCTTTTGCCAATATAACAAGTTCGGGTGTGGGCTGCTTAAATACTGCCTCTAGGATTAACCTATCGACCAATATTCCAGTAAAATCTTATAATTGTATCTAATAGTATGGGTTATAATTCGAATTTACAAAATCCAACAGATATCCTGGCTATAGGGGATTATAATATCAGTCTTGTTGGAGTAAATGGGTGCTCTAACAGTCAAATATTCAATGTGGGATATGACACCATAGTACCAAGAATTGAAGCAACAGGAGGTCTTTACAAATGTGCTGATCCCAATTTTACCCTTGATGTGATAACAACAGGTCAAGTGCAAAGCTATTTTTGGACAGGGCCTGGAGGATACGATGAGAATTTTAGGAATCCAAGACCAACAGGTCCAGGGCTTTATGAAGTTTTGGTGAAATTTCAAAATGGTTGTGAAGTCATTGATACAGCGATGGTGATTCCATTCGATTCTATACCTAGTTTAGCGATTTTTGCAGACACCTTGTCTTGTTCAAAACCCAATATAGCCCTCAATATTTCTACCAGTACGAATACTTTATCATATAACTGGGTAAGTGGAGCTTTTTCTTCTAGTCAAAGAAATCCTACAATTTCAGTGCCTGGTATTTATTTACTAACCATTACGGATAATACCAACCAGTGTACGTCTCAAAAAGGAGTAACGATTACTATCGATACCATGAAACCGTATTTTACACTAAATTCTGCGACTCAATTGACTTGTCAAAATCCTTCTATAAAGACCAATCCTAGTATCATGTATGCGACAGGGGCCCATGAATGGTCTTCTGGTGGAAATGTAATTTCTATGATTCCTGAGACCATTATTAGTGGTCCAGGAGTTTATACGCTAAAAATAACACTACCGAATGGTTGCGTTGAAACACAAAGCCAAACATTTGTTGCTGATACATTGAAAGCGAGAGCAGTTTTTGCAACGGATACATTGACTTGTAGTAAAAGCAAGGCGGAGATCATCCCCAACATTGATCTTTCGGATGTCGGTATAAGTTGGTCTGGTCCCGATAACTACACTTCGACAGATTCCATTGCTTTGGTGCTTTTGGCTGGTACATACACAGTAACCATAACCAATAATGACAATAGCTGTCCAAATATATTCGAAGTTAATGTAGTAGAAGACAGAATCAAACCAACGCTTAGTGCTACAGGTGGAACACTTAGATGTGATACTCGTATGCTCCAATTAAAGATTGATAATTTGCCAAACAATAGTTCAGTGGCTTGGTTTGGACCCCAAATGTATATTTCTACCAATGCTTCTCCAACTGTATCGGAGATTGGGCAATATGTGGTCCAAGTGACACCTCCTAATGGATGTCAGGCGGAGGATACTATTTTTGTCGATGATAATTTTATTTTACCCCAAATAAATATTGCATCAAATGGCAGTTTGAGTTGTAGCTCACCAACGATGACTTTAGAACGAATCACCAATAGCAATATTAATGCTTTACAATGGTCAGGACCTGGTGTGAATAATACACTGGATTCCATCATCACCATTACCTTGCCAGGAGCATATATGGTAAGTATCACTGATGTAAATGGATGTAAAAGTTCAGCTTCAATTAATGTACCAGGTGATTCTCTCAAGCCTCGATTTGTTTTTAAACCTTCAAATCAAATCAGGTGTGAATCAAAGTCCTTTCAATTGCTCTTGGATTCTTTGCCCGTTGATGCTAATTATTCATATAAATGGGCGGCTACTAACAATGGTATAATTACTGGAAACAATATTCAGAAAAATATACTTGCTAGTGGGGCTGGGAGATATGAGGTGACTGTTACAAATAGATTAAATGGGTGTAAAACCTTTGCATATTACGACGCGATCCCTGTACCATCAGACCTGACAGCTATGAATTTGGAAATTTTGAATCCTAATTGCAGCAGTAAAAATTCTGGGGTAATCAGATTTTTGAATGTCCAAGGTGGGACGTCGCCATATTTATATTCGTTGCAAACTTCAATTGGTTATTCAAGCAATACATTTTATGAATATTTGCGTCAAGGAACATACAATCTTTCGATAAAAGATAAAGATGGATGTCGCATAGATTCTACGGTAATATTGACCCAACAAGAAGAATTGAACATAAGTCTTACTGCCGATAAATATGAAATTTACTTAGGAGATTCGGTACTTATTGATCTAAATATAAATCGATCATGGGCTGAAATAGCTAATTATGCTTTCATCCCAGATTCAGTGGCATGTCTTCCTTGTAACCAATTTTACGTAAAGCCTTTAAAGACAACTAATTATGTTTTTACTGCGGTGGATACGAATGGATGTTCGACGAATGTCAGAATAAAGATATTTGTCAATGGTAAATACGATGTTTTTGTACCAAATATTTTTACGCCCAATGGTGATGGTATAAATGATGATTTGATTATAGGAGGAGACTTAAGCATCGAACGAGTTAACTTTTTCGAGATTTACAATAGATGGGGTGGTTTGTTGACCCGCAAAGAAAACTTTGTATTGGAAGGTAATGTACCCGTTTGGGATGGAAAATTCCATGGTACTGTCGTTCAGCCTGGGGTTTATCCCTACCTCATGGAAATCCAACAAGATGATGGTTATACAAGCATGAAGGCAGGAACCATTACGGTATATTACTAAATCCAGCTTACAAAAGTCGAGAAATCGTCAAAATCTTTTGCTGGCTTTTCGGCCTCTAAGTCAATTTTACCTATGTAAAATAATCCTTTGCATGTATAAGAATCAGAAACCAACCGAGTTTGGTTGATAAAATACGATGGAGACGACCAATAGCCTCCTAGGCCGTAAGATCTGAGACTGATCCACAAATTTTCTACAGCGCAGCCTAGGGAAGCATCTTCCTCCCACTGCGGGACGAGGTCAGAATATTTGAGAGATAAAAGCAAAACAGCACTGGACTTATTGATATTTGTTTCGATTTTATTTTGGGCTATCTCCGTTACATTTTTATTCTGGATTTCAAAAGTCCTAAGCATTTCTTCCCTCAGTTTCTTTTTTGCTTCCAATCCCGAAAAGATTAAAAATTTCCAAGGTTTGGTCAGTTTGTGATTGGGAGCTGACAATGCATTTTTTAATAATTCATTTAAAACCGATGCATCAATTTCCTCATTTGAAATAAATTCATTGGGATAATAGCTACGCCTTAAACGGATTAAAGCATTGGTTGAATCAAAATTTAAATCCATGATCAAAAGATTAAAACAAAAGGTGCCTTACGGTCTGAGATTTATTGATTAGCTGCTTGAGGGAATCGATTCCAATTTTTAGATGCGTTTCTGCAAAAGTGCTTGTAACCTGAGTGTCTCCTACTTCTGTCTTTACACCCTCTGGAACCATGGGCATATCAGAAACCAACAACAAAGCACCTGCTGGGATTTTGTTGTGAAACCCAACAGAAAATATGGTCGCAGTTTCCATATCAATGGCCATCGCCCGAGTTATTTTTAAATATTCCTTAAACTTCAAATCGTGTTCCCAAACTCTTCGGTTGGTCGTATAAACTGTACCTGTCCAATAATCCAATTCATAATCTCTTATCGTAGTGGAAATTGCTTTTTGCAAAGCAAAGGCTGGCATAGCTGGAACTTCTGGTGGAAAATAATCATTGGAAGTACCTTCACCTCTAATCGCACCGATCGGTAGGATAAGGTCTCCTACTTTATTTTTTGATTTTAGGCCGCCACATTTACCCAAAAAGAGACAAGCTTTGGGTTGAATCGCAGTCAATAAATCCATCATCGTAGCCGCATTGGCACTACCCATTCCAAAATTAATGATGGTAATATTGCCAGATGTTGCTGACAACATGGGTTTTCCGTGACCAAAAACGGGAACATTATTCCACTTGGCGAACATTTCTACATAATTGCTAAAATTGACCAAAAGGATATGGTCCCCAAATTCACTCAATTTTTTTCCAGTATATCTGGGCAACCAGTTGTCAACTATCTCTTGTTTCGTTTCCATTTAATATATATATTTTTCGATGTAACTAAAATATTATTGAAATTAACCTAAATTATTGAATTTATTAATAGATTTATATGTATTTTGTTGCTAAATTTAGTAAAGAATTTTCTTATTTTTTCATTTTATTTCGATATTCTCATATATGTATTCAAAAGCAGAAGAAAATTATCTCAAAGCAATTTTTAAAATATATGAAAAAACAGGTAAGCATGTGCATACCAACGCCATTGCCTTACATTTGGACAATAGTGCTGCCAGCGTAACCGATATGGTCCAAAAACTATCTGAGAAAAACTTGGTAAATTATACCAAATACAAAGGAGTTTTGTTGACCAATGAAGGTAAAAAAGTTGTTACAGGACTCATTAGAAGACATCGATTGTGGGAGTATTTTTTGGTGAATAAGCTTGGTTTTGGGTGGGATAATGTCCACGAACTTGCTGAAGAATTAGAGCATATTCATTCTGAAGAGCTCATTTCTAAGCTCGATGAATATTTAGGTATGCCTAAATATGATCCACATGGAGACCCCATACCCAACGGAGAGGGCAAATATTCAATGAGGACCCAACTTTTGTTGAGTGATCTTGTAGCTGGACAAATGGGAACACTGGTGGGTGTTGGAGATAATTCCAGTTCTTTTCTAAAGCATTTAGATCATTTAAAAATTGGCATTGGCACTCAAATTAAATTAATTTCAAAAGTTGATTTTGATGATACTTTTTTGGTTGAAGTTCAAGGAAAGGAGCATAATCTCTCAGCTAAAATTGCCTCAAATGTCCGAGTAAAAATGTTTGATCGATGAGAGCTCTTGGACATTATAGGTGCATGAAGAATTTAAAGTATCTAGCAATATTTTTAGTCTTGGTACTAGTGAGTAATAGAGGGCTGGCTCAGTCGAAATATAAAGTTGTGTGTTCGATGAATATCATTGCTGACATGGTTCGTTCATTAGTCCCAAGTCAGATCGAAGTAATGTCTCTTGTCGAGATCGGTGGAGACCCGCATCACACGAGGCCACTCCCAAGGACGCGAGGCGTATTTATGATGCAAATTTGATATTTATCAATGGGCTTCATTGTGAGTCTTGGATGGAAGAATTGATCCTTAATAGCGGGACAAAGGCACCTATGATTGCTGCTACCAAATACATCGAACCCATTTATAAAGATGGAATGGGAATGTCACCTGATCCCCATGCTTGGATGGATCCATTGTCTAGTGTACAGTATATCAAGGTTATCAAGGAAAGTTTGATCGCTAAATTTCCTGAATATTCTGACGAAATCATCACCAAGCACAATGCTTATAAAGCAGAACTTTTTGCTCTACATGATATGATCTCGATTTGGATGGATTCGATACCCAAGGAGGATAGGGTGTTGATTACTTCCCATGATGCTTTTAGTTATTTTGGAAGAAGGTACGATGTCAAGGTTTTGCCTTTGTTAGGGACTTCGACTGAAGCTGATATAGAGAGCAGCTCCGTGAAGAAACTCATCAATTATATAAAGGAAAATCGAGTCAAAGCCATTTTTTCAGAGACGACAATCAACCCAAAAGTGCTACAACAAATAGCCAAAGCAACGGGGGCTAGTCTTGGATTGCCATTGTACGCAGATTCTATTGGCGATGAGGGGTCACCAGGCAATTCTTATATTAACATGATGAAATACAATGCTAGATCTATTTTTGATGGCTTGCTAGGTAAAATTGCGCCCAATGATTTTTATCCCCAGTCATTTGGAGATGAAGAAAATGGTTCATTTGCATTTATCATGCTGGGAGTTATCTTCATTGGATTATTTTTTGGTGTAATATTAAAATTACAATGACCATGCAAAGTGTGATCAAAATCGATGACCTGACGGTTAGCTATGGCAATACAAGAGTATTGTCGAATATATTTTTAAACATCGAAGCTGGAAATATTTATGGCGTGATTGGCCCCAATGGAGCTGGGAAATCGACCCTATTCAAAGCGATCTTGGGCATGATAAAAGTATCCAGTGGTAATATATGGGTTCTTGGAAAAGAGCCTCAAAAAGCATATGTTGACTTGGCCTATTTGCCGCAAAAAGAGGAAGTCGATATACAGTTTCCGGTTATTGTTTCTGATGTGGTTCGGATAGGGCGCTTGGCGCACAAAGGCGTTTTTGAAAGACTTAATTCGGTCGATTATGAAATCATAAACCAAACCATGATTCAATTGGATATCTTGAAGCTCAAGGATCGGAGTATAAGTGATCTGTCTGGAGGGCAGCAGCAGCGAGTGTTTTTGGCTAGGGCTTTGGCTCAGCGTCCTAAGATTTTGTTTTTGGATGAGCCATTTGTAGGAGTGGACATCAAAACTGAAATGAGCATCATACAGATTCTCAAAGAATTGGCGGAAGAAGGGGTTACAATCCTCTTGGTACATCACGATCTCAGTACTGTGTCCAATTATTGCGATCAAGTAATTTTAATCAACCAACGACTGATTGGGTGCGGACCCATAGAGACTACATTTACGGATGAGAATATCGCCAAAACCTACGGCGGACAATTGAAATTGTTGCATAAGATTAGTTAAGGTGAGTATATAGATCAATGAAGTGGATATGGGATAAGAGGGATTAGGTGATGTGAATATCAATGAGTTTACTGGTATCAATTCCTAAGATATCTACTACTTTTACCATGACTTTGTATTTGCCTGGATCTTTGTATTCATGTGCAATGCTTATGAATTCAAGCGTAGGATTTCGCTTAGTGCGAAAACTTTGCCACTCGTTTTCAAACAAATAATTGCCACTCCAATGCTCCTCTATTGTGCCGCTTTCATTTTTTGTTTTGAGGATTTCCTTGCGATTTAGATAGTCAAAATCTATGGCCCAATAATCGATCCAATCATACCAGTTTTGGGTTAGGACGGTACGAGTGATGATACCGTTTCTGTCTTTTTCTATTTTAAATATTTGTCCGTCTTCTATGACTACTTTGCTTCCAGCCCGCATTGATTGTTGCATTTCTTCTATGTCGTCTTGTGTGTAATGTGTGACGAAGTCTGTGAGTTCTATCTGTATAGATTTTCCTTTTGTGATCTCCCGTGTATTGAGGTAAGCAACATCAAAGAATTTCACCTGTCCTTTTTCTACGGCTCGCTTATCAAACACGTCTTTTGGAATATATTTTAATGTTACAGATACACCTTTCTCTTTGAGTTCACTAATAATATAAGTCGAACCATTTTTCTTATCTATATCTTTTCCAATTAACCCCATTTCAAATTCAAAGCCCAGTACATCCACTTGGGTATAAAGTTTCTGACGACACTCTTCAAAAATATCCATCAAACGGCTTTGTGTTACGGGCACATCTAAAGGACCTACATGCACAAAACGTCCTGATTTGCTGCCATGTAATGTTGCGTGACCGTCAATTCGTTTGGCTTTGTATGCTTCTAAAATTAAATCAACATATAAATCTTCTTTCGCTTTACGTTTACCATTGCTAAGGTCGTCCATAAAAAACTGGCGTTCATATTTTCCAAGGTTGAGCAATTCAAATGCCCTGAAATCTTTACCATTGGCTTGCATCTCTCGCTGCACACCGATGAGCCTTTTTCTGGCAGTATGTACCGAAAATCGGCCTAAATCGGTAGTAATCCACTTTCGCCCCAGCTTTTCGGCTACTGCCGCCGTGGTGCCACTACCACAGAAGAAATCGGCAATTAAATCGCCTTCATTGCTGCTGGCTTTGATGATTCGTTCGAGAAGGGCTTCGGGTTTTTGTGTTGGATAATCTACATTTTCCTTGGCAGAATTATTCAATTTATCCAATGCCCAAACATCATCAACAACAACACCTTCGGCAATTGCTTCGTCTAGATATCTTTTTATTCTTGTCCCATTTCCTCCATCTGAAAGAACATATTCTCTGTTAGTTCCTTCTTCGATTAATAGTTTTTGTTTTCTTCTTTTTACGTATTCTTCCTTAGATTCCCATTGCTCAAAAAAGGAATTGAAAATCTGCTTTTCACATTTACCGTAGAACAAAATTGAATCATAACGCTTTTCGTATCCTGAATTTAATTTTTTGTTCCATCCTGAATAATTCCAAGCAATTGAATTTCTGAACTTGTCTGCACCAAAAATATCATCCAATAGCAATCGTAAATGATTAACTACCCTCCAGTCGCAATGCAAATAGATACTTCCATCATTTGCCAATAAATTGTGCATTAATTTTAATCTTTCATACATCATACTTAAATAAGAGGAAATACCTTTCCCCCAAGTATCGCGGTAGGCTATTTCTTCGATGATGCTTTGTTTTTTTTCGGCAGTTTCGCCGCCTATCTCTATATTAAAGCCAAAATCCACTTCACGGCAAATGGCGGATCGATGTAGATGAGCTTGAGGCCACCTTCTTTTTCTATCTCTTCTCGCATAGGGCCATTGGCCAGAGAAGAAAGTATGAGTTTGTTGTCGCCCCAAATCAGTTTGTTTGTCCAGCCTTGGAGCTGCCGGCCTCTAAAATCAAAAAGAGAACCTGTTTCGCCAGCCTTAATGGCCTCTTTACGGGGCTCGTCTATATGCTCTATGCTATGGAAGGGCAAGGCAATATTGGTCACCTCTTCCTTGCGTCCATTCCAAAATAGGAAAACGTCTTCTTCGTCGCCAAAAAGCTTGTAAATGTACTCTTTAGGCAGCTTTTCACCTGCTTTGATGAGGTCTATGATGTGGTTTTTATCGTTATCGTTCATCCTTATTTTTCTTGATTGGTGTCTAATTCAAAATTTAATCTGTCCTGTTCTATCAGTTGTTTTAGTTCTTCTTCTTTGGGCAAATACAATAAATATTTGCTGGCAAAAAGTTTATTTTTATCATTAATTACGGAGTATTTCACAATGGTTTCATCTTTTTCACTACATAATAAAATACCTATACTGGGGTTATCGCCTGGGCTTCGTTTAAGGTCGTCGTACATACGAACATACATGTCTATTTGCCCGACGTCTTGGTGAGTAAGGTTTCCAGTTTTGAGGTCTATAATTACAAAGCATTTGAGGAGGTAGTTATAAAACACAAGGTCGATATAAAAGTCTGATGTATCGGTAGCAATATGTTGCTGACGGGCAACAAAGGCAAATCCTTTGCCCAACTCTAATAAAAATTGTTGTAAGTGGTTGATAATGGCTGTTTCGATTGCAAACTCAGTATTATTGGTTTCTGTAGGCAATCCTAAAAACTCGAAGATATAGGGATCTTTGATTAAATTCTGAATGGAAGGTTTTGAGTTATTAGGTAAATGGTGTACAACTCTTTCAAAGGCAAGGCTATTTATTTGACGCTGCAATTCACGGCTATTCCAGTTTGCACTAATTGCTTCTTGCATGTAATACTCCTTTTTTCGTTCAGAATCGAGCCTCGAAAGTTGGCGATAATGTGACCAAGTCAATTCGTGACGCAATGTGTCACGAATTGGAAACGCTTTATAAAATGCCCGCATATTACGCAAGTTGCTATCGTCAAATCCTTTGCCAAACTCAAGAGTAAGTTGCGTTGCCAAGTTTTTCAAAATTGCTTTTCCATATTCAGCTTTATCATTACCATTTTGCTCATCTTCAATAATCAATTTTCCTATTTGCCAATATGTTTGTAATAAGCTAGTATTTGCCATTCTATATATCCGTTGACGGGATTCTATAATGACCTCCTTAATGGAATGGAGTAATGGATTATTGATTAAGTTCATTGCATTTTTTTAGTTTCATTTACATAAAATATTTTGACTAGTTCGGCAAATGATTTCAAATCCTTTTTTACCTCTTCCCATTTCTCTTGCTTAATATATACTGGCGTATATGTGTATTCCTTTTGTGCAGAGTTTATGTCTTTGCACCATGTAGCAAGGCGTTGTATTTTGCGAATGTCGTCTAAATCTTCACGCCCTTTGGTTTCTACGATAAAAAACGTGGTAGCGGAAGTTTTAACAAAAAAATCGGGAATAAATGGTGCTATGTTACCATTTTCTTTTTGGTACTCGATGCTAAAATTTACGCCCCCTTCCCCAAAAGTATTTTTGGCAAAAGAAACTACATCATCGAACCTGTTTTCGCAGAAAGCAGCAAACTCTAATTCAAAAGGGTTGTCGCCAATTGCATAATTAAAAATTGATTTTTTAGGTTTTGGTATGTATGAAAGATTGCTTCCATCCAAAACTTGGTATTTGGTGTTTTTTAAGGAAATGAAGTTTTTTATTTCTGCTGTTCCTCTGTCGGTAATGGTAAGTTCATCAATAGCGCTCTTAAATGTAGTTTTTAGAATTTCTTTTGAATGAATTTCCGAAAGGTTTCTCATTGTTTGTGGGTCGCTGAGCTCTACTTCCTTTGTAAAGAGTTGGTATTTGATAAAACTTTCCACTTTAGGATAAAGAATATTGAACCCACTAACCAAACGGCTGTCTTTTAAAATGGCAGAAGTAAAAAAGCGAATTACATTTCTGTAATCAGGAGTTGTGTCTTTGAAAATTGTTTTATGTGAAAAATCACCGTCAATATCATTGAAAATAATTTCCTTCAATTCATCACTGTTGAATTTTTTAAAATTTACTTTTTCGTTATTGAATTTGCTTACATCAATTAATTCAAGGTTTTTAAACTCTCTGTAGATTCTTGGGCTCATTTGGGGAATAGGTATATCCAGAGAATCTAAATCTTTGTTCAGATTTTCTTTGTCCACTTCTACAATTACAGGCGATTTGCCTTTTGTGCCTATGCCCATAGGGCTGTATTGAAATTCCACACCATCGGTTTTCAGGCTCTCAACAAATTCTAAAAAAGCTGGTGTTCCAACTACAACTAGCGTTTCCTTTGTTTCCAAAGAGTACATTTTTCGCAAACCTCTACCAATAGTTTGTTCTGGAAGAATTTTAGAATCAGCACCAAATGGGCGAAGCCCGACAATGGTGGTTACATTTCTAACATCCCAACCCTCTCGAAGCATTAAAACCGAAACAACAGCTTTGTATGGCGAGTGATCTTTGTCTATATCATCAGCAGCTTTTCTTAACGCTTCTAATGCTTCTTTGTCTTTTTTGCTTGAAGCGGTTTCTTTTATTTCACCCGAGTTATTGGTGTGAATAGTCAGCACCGAATTTTTCATTGAAGGATAATTGCTTTCCAAAAATGCAGCCGCTTGGTCTGCTTCTTTGGTGCTCATTGTCATAATGAAAAGAATAGGCGTTTTATGATTTTTGAGTTCTTCATATTGCTGTTCCCATTCTAAATAGCCTAAATGAATATAATCTCGGTAGCGTTCTACAAAGTCAGAAGAATCTTTTTCTTGAATTTTTTGTCTTGATGCTTCGTCAGGCAATACTGGCGACTTTACAACATTTTGCTTGATAGCTTCAACCAAAGGATAATCGCAAATGGTCTGAACGAAAATAGCACCATTGTTATGTTTAGGAGTAGCTGAGTAATCTGCTTGCAGACTTAATCCATTACCATTTTTCAATTTCAATTTATTGCTAATATCCTCAAGGCTTTTGAACCAAGCCAATGAACTGTCGTGTATATGATGGGCTTCATCATTCAGCACAACCAAATCTTTAATCTTGTCGCTTCGCATTACCTTACCAAGGTCTAAACCTTTTGCAGTGTCTGCATCGGGTTTGGGTTTAATACCTAAAAATGTTGTTTCAAAATTTTGTTCAGGATCTTCATTAAAGAAAACACGGTGAATATTGGTTAGGAAAATATTTCCCGATTCTGTAATTGGCTTTAAGTCGTCTTGAATATGAAGCGTTAATTGAAAATCGTTTTTCCAGTCTTTGTCGTCATAGCCATTGTCAGGAAAAAACGGTTCATCAAAAAACATTTTAAGTCCGTCAAAGTCCTTGCGTAAACGGTTTAAAACAATAATGTTTGGAGCAATTACTAAAAAATCTTTTGAAAGAGTGCTGTCTGCTTCGTAAAGTTTATGAAAGTAAGACCAAACCAAAGTCAAGCCCATTACTTTTGTTTTACCAGCACCAGTCGCCATTTTAATTACATAACGTGTCCAGTTTTCGTCAAACATACCAGTACTGATTCGTTGAGAAGAGTCAAAACGCATTAACTCGTATTTGTCTTTAGCTTTAACTATTTCATACAAATAAATGATGGATTCAATGGCTTCACGTTGTGAAAAGAAAAAACTAAACTTTGTCTGTCCAATAATATGTTCCTCATTAAACCAAAAGTTCAACAAAGATTTTGAAGTTTGAGAAGCACCTAGATAGTCTTCGTCTCGCCACTTAGCGACTGCAAGTCTGATTTTGTTTACCAAAGGTGGCAACAATTTATCATATGCATTTTGAGAAGCATCCATTTGGCTTTGAGAAGGAGCCCACCTTTCTGATGGAGCCATTATTTGATAGGGATTTGGTTGGAACATGATTTGAAATTTTTTGTATCAATCCGTAAATATAACTAGTTTTTTCAAAAATATAAGCACCCACCCAAGCGCGTCAAGGATCGGAATGGTCATCTCTGATGAGTCCGAAGGACCATAGCCATGGAGAGCCTGACCGTCGCTTTATGCGACGGTGACGCCATTATATTTTAAGAAATCAAGGTTGCTTTTAGGAGTTTTTAGGGAATTAGTGCTGAACGATCCATTTTTTGATCATGTGTTGGCACTTGATAAAGTATATACCATTGGGCCATTCTGCTGCATTTAGATTGGTGGTCTGAGGCAGGGTGTCCTTGTAAATCAATTCGCCCATGGTGTTGAATATTTGGACTGGATATTGGTTTTGGTTGCCTGTGAATACGATGGTAACCCACTGATTGGACGGGTTTGGATAGATCTCGAAACTCAAAGGTGTAACAAGGCTCGGATTGGCGCTTGTCGATTCATTGTTGAATCCTGGTGTAGGAGTTTTGATTTTAAATGCGCCTGTACCATTGGGGATGCGGCTATACGATTGGTCTAAAGTTTGCTGAGAAAAATCGACTTGGTCGATGATGGTACCTGTGGGACTGCTGAGAATAACAGATTCGCCGGAGGTACTTAGCTTAAAATTGCAATGGTTGTCACCTTGCGCTGAATCTTCGTCAGCCCAAACGATATAAAAGCCATTGGGTGGCATTTTTGCACCTGCTGGAAATGTCCATTTGGCCAAATTGGTATTGTTATCAGATAATTTATATCCGCTTAGGTCGATGGTATCGCTAGAATTATTGTAAAACTCAATCCAGTCATCGAACTGACCTTCATTGTCGGCAAAGGTAGTGCCATTGGAGGCCATTATCTCGTTGATGGTGACAACACCTGGAGCCAAAGGATCGGCTTGAACCTTGTAAAAATACACATCGTGTTCCGCACCTGGTGGGTCGTAGGAAGCAGCATTGGAAGTATTTGCGGCAAAGGACTCGATATAATATCGCACATAAGAATTGGGTGCAAAAGGAGGAATGGAGGCACTAAATATACCATCATTGGCTGCAGCATCTCCATTTAGACCGTCGTCATACATTGCGACCTTCGTAAAAAGCCCTGAAATGCCTGAACCATAATATAAGTTCACTGCTCGAATGCCATCTACGTGAGAGACGTTGGTAGAAATCAAGGCCGATTGAGATTTGTTGGGCGCAGTGCCAACTTGACCATTGGTAGCAAATTGAGTATTGACAATGGAGGGGTGTATCTGTTGAAAGGCTGGATTGGCTTTGATCGTATTGGCTCTTATGGTTACCAAATTTTTTAGTTGAGGAATGGCAGTTGTAAATTGGGCATAGGTTGCCAATTTTTTGGGGTCAGCCAATACGAGTGAGTCCACCATGCCCTTAAAATAATCTATCCTAGACGACAGATGGCCACTCTCGATGTATTCCGAAAGAAGGGTTTTAAGATGGTGTACGTATCGCTGTCTTATCTCGGGTACTTGAAGCAATTTGTTGAGGAGCGGATAATTGACTTTGGTCTCGTTGTAAAAAGGGATCCAAGCAGCAGTTGAATTATTGGCCAAAATGCTATTGCCGTCATAATCATAGGTTTGGAATCTCCAAGTTTCGGCGTCTTGATAATAATAGTAATCCATTTTGCCTTTATAGATATAACTGTCGTCATCTGCAAATAGAACTTCCGTAGCAAGGTGCCACAGGGTTCTATCAATGTCAAGGTATGGTTCTATGTTTTGTTTCAAATTAGCAATAGGAGATTGATTTAAAATCTGCGTCACATTATGAAAATCTGGCCAAACAGATTTAATATCAGAGCTCTTGAGGGTATAATATTTTTTGTAAGAATTGGTATCGGCAAGGTAATTGAAAGCTGCAGTGCCATCACCCCATCCTCCACCTGGGCCAATCCCACCACTTCCAGGAGGGACATCTGCTCGGACATTGTTCCCATCATTGGTGATGTACCACTCTTCGAGCAGGTCTTTGTTGTTTTGTTGGACATTTTGATAAACTCCGAAATCGATATCATTGATGAATAAATGGACATAGTTGCATTTTGCAGCTACGGTATGTCTTCGGATGGTATTGTAATAGAGCATTTCCCTCATAAATGAAGGATCTTGAAATGAATTGTTGAGATTCAGGGTGGCATATCCTGAGACTTTTTGGTCTTTCCAAGCATCAAACGAAATGTTGAAAGATTTTTTGGAATTGGTGCCAGAAACACCCATGTAAGATGTCTGTCCCTTGAAGCGGATCCCTACGCTGTCGTATTTTATACCATCGACAGAAACGGAAGCCAGCAAATCGGTTTTTGAGGCATAATTATTGGTCAATAAAGTCCACCAATTGGTTTGTGTAAAAGTGATTCTGATCTGATGTATGACATCTTCCTTGTAAAATCCATTGTGAATCTGACCACCTACTTGGAGTTTTGTTCCATCGCTGGAAATATAAAATTCCTTGGGAAGCCGCTGACCAAAAGCAAGGGTACTACATGTTACAACCAACAGGATCAGAATGAACTTTTTCATATTTTTAATTAAAATGTTTGTAAATTATTTAGATCGAGCTATTTGAAACCACCTTGAAAGATTGAAGCCAATCCTAAAATCTCCTTTGAAAAAATCGCCATTGCTATCGCTGATAAAAGCTCTTTCGTTCATACCAGTAGCATTGGAAAGATGAATTTGGAAAACGTGGCCACCCGTCTCTATATCGACTCCTAAAGCCAATGGAAGCTCATTGATCCTATTGATGAATTTGTTGAATGTATAATAAGTGTCTAAAGTAAGCGCAACTCTCTTCGTGATTTTGAATCTAGTACCAAGTCCCAAAGCAAATATTTCGTTGGGTTGGACGATGGAAGAAGTGAGGTTTTGGTGAACCAACATGGGGGACAATTGGAGTGAAAACTTGTCGTTGAATTTTCTACCCACGATGAGTTGATGGTAGAAAGATAGTCTGTGTTTGAATTTGGCTAATGAATCGGGCAATCCAAAGGGATCTTTGAGACCATTAACCATGATACCACTAGCCCAGACTAGGGAAATCGGCATATTTCTTTTGCCTGTGGATTGTTGTAGAATTCTATATTTTACAAATCCATCCAGCTCTTTTTT
Source organism: Saprospiraceae bacterium (assembly GCA_016718505.1). Lineage (GTDB taxonomy): Bacteria > Bacteroidota > Bacteroidia > Chitinophagales > Saprospiraceae > JADKKF01. Next base: position 820,552 of record JADKDE010000001.1, read on the forward strand.
GTTGGTACTTCTGCCAACTCCTACCATCAGTTGGTTGGTGATTCCATAGTCGAAGGCCATTCTCATCGTCGCTTGGTCTAAGCCAAATAATTCGTAACCACCGCCAGATAATAACCCAAATCGATGCAATATCCTAAAATCCAATACGCCTTGTCTTAGCATTTCTATGCTGTTGCTATTGATTACTCTAGGGGACTTAAAAGCGTTGGTCGAGTATGTGGTTTGTTCGCTATCTGGTGCTATATCGTCTAGCATCGAATCTTCTGTTTGACCAGAACCATACGATATGCACAAGCAAATCAAAGCAATAGAGAAGCAAAATTTGGCGATAAATTTTTTTGATTTCAACATAATAATTAATTGTTTGGGGCTCCACTTTGAATCCACTTTCTAATCAGGGTCAATTCGCAATCAGGTAATTTGGCGTTATAATTCTGTGGCATGGCTTTAAATCCAGACTGGTGGTTTATCGATCCCCATAATTTTCCATCATCAACTGAAGCCTTGATACCAGCATATGTGCTGTAATTGATACCGCCCCCAGCGGATGCGGTATTGTGACATCCAAGGCATTTTGTATCCAATATGGGTTTGATCTTTGCACTAAAGATATAAACACTGCTGTCGCAGCTATTGTCAGAACATGTAAGATTTCTAGCTCCTTGCTGGATCCATTTCAAAATCAGGGCTTTTTGGGCCGCGGTGAGGGCTGGCCGTGGAGATGGGGGCATAAAATCCGATCCACTTCCACTTAGACATCTGTAAAAAGTGCTACTGGCTGGGTTTAATAAATTAATTTTTCCAGTATTTAACGTGAATTCATAATTGGTTAAAATGACTCCATCTTTTCTAGAAGCTACATCATGACAAGATGACATGGCACAACTTGAAGTCAAAATGGGCAAGATTTGTTGATTAAAATATACTGAATCAGGACTACAAGGATTACCAGTTGGATTGGTGGGTATATAAATAATTATGGTAGTATTGGTGCCCGAACTATTGGTATTGTTACCTCCTGTATTGGTAGTATTACCACCTGAATTATCTACAACAGCTGGAAGTATAATTGGCTCTCTTTTGCACGAGATTATTGCAATTAATCCTAAAGCAATAACGATTAGTATTTTTTTCATAGTAAATAATTAATTATTGGGCGCACCTGCGTTTACCCATTTTTGAATTTTAGCGATATTACAATTGCTCAGTTTATTAGCACTTTTTGGCATGGCAGAGAATCCCGATAGGTGATTTATCGAACCCATAAATTTGCCATTGTTTATCGATGGAAGTGACGAAGCATATGTTGCGTAGCTAATACTACCCGCTTGCGTAGTGGCTGAATGACAAGCACTTCCAGCACAATTGGTGTTGATTAGAGGTTTAATATCAGTGTTATAAGACATGATGCGATTGGTGTCACAGCTTGTAGAAACGGTGCATGAAGTATTGGTAGCCCCTTCTTCGATCCAACGAGCTATCAATTCGATCTGATCGTCAGCTAACCTTACGGAAGGCTTTGGTGGCATAGCTTGTTCTGTGAAATCTGGTAAGATTAGCACTTGGTACAATTTGCTTTGCTGATAATTTCCTTTTTTTACATCCTTTAAGATCCCATCCAAAGTTGTATAATCTCGCCCTTTTTCTTTGGTTATGGCGTCATGACATCCTGAACCCGCACAGTTATTGACTATGATGGGTTTAATATCGTTTTCAAAACAAACGGTCGATTGTTGGATATATTCTTTCGAACAAGTAGTGAGCAATGTCACACTCAGAATTAAGAAAAATATGCCTAGAATATAATCTTTTTTCATTCAAAAATTGTTAAAAGTGGTGTAAAAATAGTAATTTATTGAATTTTATGAAATAAAATAAAGCAATCGGCTTTACTTGTACGTATAAAATGATAAAAAGGATTCCAATTATGGCTATAAAACTAAAATTTCTTCTTGCTTTTATTATTTTCTTCCAATTAAATTATGGAGTTTTTGGTCAAACTGTATTTGGAAAGATGGATGCCAAAATGCCAATTTCTACTGTAGGAGCTATAAAGAAAAAGCTCGATACGAAAAGATCTTTTGATGCCAGCTTTGAGACCAAGATAGTCGATATATGTAAAGTTAAAGGCTGTTGGGCCACTGTCGATTTTGGAGGCGAGGATGTGGATATTCGATTTTGGAAGGACGGATTTACCCTTCCTGCAAAGGAGTTAAACAAGAATATAATATTTCAAGGTCAGGTTAAAAAAGTAATCCTAGACATCGATACCCAAAAGGAAATAGCTCGAGAAGATGGCTTGTCCGAGGTTGAAATATCTAAAATAAATAAACCCAAAGTAGAATATCAACTGATAGCTAAAGGAATCAAAGTCAAATAAAATAGCTATAAATTTATAGCCGCAAAAGACTTGATGATTAGTAAAAAGTAAGCTATGGATTAGTATTTTATTTTCTAAAAAATCCATTTCAGTTGCTTGACATCGAAAGACTCTCTCTCTAAGCTCGGCCACTCAACAACCAAAAGACCAGATTTTTCAATATCTACGATTTTGCCTTGCTTTTGCTGGCCATCTTGCAGCTCAAACCAACATATTTGATTAAAATATAGCAAATTATCAAAATATAAATTGTCGATGGTTGTAATATCTTTGTTTTTTAATAATAAATAAAATTCTTCCAAGGATTTTAAGATATGATAGAGGACAGCTTCTCTATCTTGCTCGATGTGTACAATGTCATAGATTGAAGTGGCTGCAGGGATATGAGAAGAAATATTCTCAGTATTGACATTCAATCCAATGCCAATGATGGTATGCTTGACATGGTCATTTTGCAAAGCATTTTCGATGAGAATACCAGCTATTTTTTTATTTTCATGATAAATGTCATTGGGCCATTTAATAAGGAATTTTTCTTTTGGATAAAGCTTGTGTAATGCATTTACAATGGCGATGGAAGACATTTTACTTAAATAAAATATTTCAGTTGCTGCCAAAAAGACAGGCTCTAAATAAACGGAAAATGATAAATTTTTGTGGGAATCAGAAAACCATTTGGCGCCTAGTTGACCTCGGCCTTGTAATTGACTATCTGCCGAAATGACAGTTCCTTCCATTGGACTGGTTTTTGATAATAAATCTTGTAGAAAATCGTTGGTAGAGGAGACTTCACTGAGGCGAATTCGATTCTTTCCGAGAAATACAGGGCTTTGTGCCATAGTCATGTAGATATATTTGTGTATCTTTGTGGGTTAAAGTACGGGTATTTTAGTACATTTCAAAGTTATAATAATTTTAATAAATACAATTTGAGTAAATTAGACAAAAACACCAAGATAAAAAGCAGCCAAGAGGTGGATGTGCTGAACGATTTGATAATTGATGCTATTCAAGATATAAAAGGAAAAAATATCGTAAAAATAGACCTTACAAAAGTCCATGATGCTCCAGCAGAGTATTTTATAATTTGCGAAGGAGACTCAATAGTACAGGTCAGAGGTATTGCTGAAAATGTGATGCGGCGAGTAAAAACGGAGCTATCCCAAAACTCTTTTAACAAAGAAGGGATTTTGTCCTCAAGGTGGGTTTTATTGGACTATTTTCAGACGGTGGTACATGTTTTTTATCCAGAAGCGAGGGCATTTTATGATTTAGAAGACCTTTGGAGTGATGGAAAAAGGACAGAATACGCCAATCTATAATCACCATTATTTTATAAAATATTATGGAAGAGAATAATAATTCTAAGAATACCAATGGACCCAAAATAAATTTTGGCTCTTATTGGATATATGCTTTGCTTGCGACGATTTTTATCATATTAAATATTTTTAACTATGGTATGTCCGAGAAGAAAATCAATTATGCACAATTTGAAGAATTTGCCAAGCAAGGAGATGTTCAGAAACTGGAAGTCGCCAATGGTAAAATAGCCTATGTGACCATCAAGCCAGAAGCATTGACTAATGACCGTCACAAGGATGCACCTAAAAATGAATTTGGAGCAGAAGGTGCGCAGTACAAATTTGACATAGGACCAGGTGATGCTTTTGCAAGGAAGATCGAAAAGCTAAATGAAACCCTGCAAGGTCACCGAATCGACCCAGAATATGTCGATAGACCCAACTACTTATTGCCTATATTGAATTGGGTTCTCCCACTTTTGATCTTAGTTGGGATATGGATGTTCGTCATGCGTAAGATGGGTGGTGCCGCTGGAGGGCCAGGTGGACAGCTGTTCAATATTGGAAAATCTAGGGCTACATTATTCGATAAAAACTCAAAGGTGAATGTGACCTTTGCTGATGTTGCTGGCTTGGATGAAGCCAAAGAGGAAGTAATGGAAATCGTGGACTTTTTGAAAAACCCCAAGAAATATACCAATCTCGGAGGGAAAATCCCTAAGGGGGTGTTGTTGGTAGGACCCCCAGGTACAGGAAAGACCCTATTAGCGAAAGCGGTAGCAGGAGAGGCGGCGGTTCCGTTTTTCTCCATATCAGGATCAGATTTTATTGAGATGTTTGTGGGAGTCGGAGCGTCGAGAGTAAGAGATTTATTCAAGCAAGCGAGAGATAAAGCGCCTTGTATCGTTTTTATTGATGAAATAGATGCAATAGGAAGGGCTAGAGGACGGAATTCAATCCAAGGAGGTAATGATGAAAGGGAAAGTACCCTTAATCAATTATTGGTAGAAATGGATGGATTCAGTACAGATAAAGGGGTTATTTTGATGGCTGCAACCAATAGAGCCGACGTACTCGACAGTGCGCTGATGAGGCCAGGAAGATTTGATAGACAGATAGAAGTAGGAGCTCCAGATCTAGCTGGTAGGGAGCAAATATTCAATGTTCACATAAAGGCCATTAAGGTCAAACCAGAAGTAAAAACAGCGGTTTTGGCAGAAATGACGCCTGGATTTGCTGGTGCGGATATCGCCAATATTTGCAACGAAGCGGCTTTGATCGCTGCACGTAGAGGCAAAGAGGAGGTAGATATGGATGATTTTAATTATGCCCTTGACAGAGTTATCGGCGGCTTAGAAAAGAAAAATAAAATAATTTCGCCATCGGAAAAAGAAATCATAGCCTATCACGAAGCGGGACACGCCATATGTGGATGGTATTTGGAACACGCATCTCCACTGGTTAAAGTCACCATTGTGCCAAGGGGCATCGGCACCTTGGGTTATGCCCAGTACTTGCCAAAAGAAGAGTATATCGTTAGGACAGAGCAGCTATTGGATAGGATTTGTATGACCTTTGGAGGTCGAGCAGCCGAAGAAATTGTATTCAACAAAGTCTCAACTGGGGCTCAAAGTGATTTGGATCAAGTGACCAAAATGGCATACTCGATGGTAGGTGTCTATGGTATGAATCCAAAAGTTGGTCAAGTTTCATTCTATGGAATGTCCAAAGATCAGTTGATGAAGCCCTATTCAGATCAGACAGCATTTTTGATAGATGACGAAGTCCGTATTTTGTTGGATATAGAGTTCAAAAGAGCTCAAAAATTGTTGAAAGAAAAAAGGCAAGAGCTCAATATTTTAGCGCAGCAATTATTGGAAAAGGAGGTTTTATTAAAATCGGATGTAGAAAGATTGATTGGTCCACGGCCTTTTGTAGCCCCACATACTTTCCAAAGTATGTCGGAACCCAATGCGGATCACATCCCAACATTGAATGCATAGTAATATTTCGTTTTTGACAATAGATAATATCTGAATGTATTATCCGTTTTTATGCAAAAGAATGGAATGAAGAGATTTTATTTTAGTGTAGCATATTTTTTACTTGCAATCAGTTTGATGGGGCAAAATGCTAAGGAGATTCTTAGTAAAGTAAATGCCGAAATGACAAAAAACCAAAGGGTTACCTTGGGTTTTGATTTGGTGATTAAAGAAGCTGAAAGGAAAAGTTTTACCACTAAGGGTATGGCTTATCAGAAGGGCAATCTTTTTTACATTGACAATAAGTATTTGAGTCAAATATATGATGGGAAGCACTTGTACACCATCGCTCACAAAAATAAGTTGATTCAAATTACAAACTACTCGGAAAAAGAAACGGACAATTTACTTTCGCCATTCATCATTGCAAAGCTTTACGAAACAAAAAAGTACGAATACCAGCTGGTTGAGGATCCGAGTACTAAAGATTTCACTATAGAATTTAAACCCATCAAAAAGAATACGGATTTTTTCAAAATTAGGCTAAAAATTAGTCCTAAATACGAATTGAAAGAAGCATTATTGTTTGAAAAAAATGGCACAAGGTACACGTTGAAAGTAAAAAAAATCGATACAGTCTCCGACATTCAAGCGAGTAAATTTGTCTATAGTAAAGCCGATTTTTCGAAGTACAAAATTGAAGATTTAAGGTTGGACTGATGAGGTATTTTGCGGAGATTCAATTTAATGGCTCGAAATATGTAGGCTGGCAAAACCAACCTAATGGTGTTTCAGTCCAAGAAATTATAGAGGAGAAGTTTTCCATCTTAGAAAAATCAAAGATTGAAGTCGTTGGTTGCGGTCGCACAGATACTGGGGTACACGCGTTGCAGTTCTTTTTACATTTTGATGGAATGGAAGAATGGACAGAATTTCCCCTGACAAAAATCAATGGACTCTTACCTAAAGACATTAGTTTGGTTCGAATCTTACAGGTTGGTGACGAAGCTCACGCTAGATTTGATGCAACTCAAAGGTCATACACCTATTTTATTTCTAAGCATAAAAATCCATTTAACACAAAATTCTGCTATCAATTCCTTCAGTATGAAAAGCTGGATTTGGCGTTGATGCAACAGGCTTGCGAAATCATAAAAAAATACGACCACTTTGCTTCATTTTGTAAGACCAACTCTGACGCAAAAACGATGAAATGTAGGATCGATCGCCTTGAACTCCAAGAATCAAAAGATGGCTTAGAGGTACACATTTCGGCGGATAGATTTCTACGAGGTATGGTTAGGTTGGTGGTCGGAGCATTACTTAATATAGGTATGCACAAGGTAAGTTTAGACGAATTAAAAAGTGCACTAGACCATCAAAAAAGGCTCGACCAAAACTGGTCTGTTCCAGCACATGGATTGTTTTTGTCCAATGTGAGATATGAATTTATTCATTAGAAGTGTTGACTTTTTTAGCCTCCAATCATGAATATTGCAGGTATTTTGTTTAGGTCGGGAATAGTTGCCGTTTTCCATTTTTTTATAGATAAAGTCCTAGTCCACTCGCCCTCTTGAGTCAGATTTGCAGCCACTCCAACCAGCGTATTTTCGTGAAGTGTAGTAATCAATGTTTGAAATAATTTATTATTTCGATAAGGAGTTTCGATAAAAATTTGGGTTTGTTTTAGGCTGTGAGCGGCTTTTTCCAATCGCAATAATTCGCCAGCTAAAAGCTCAGTTTTTGGGGTTAGGTATCCGTGAAAAACAAAGCTCTGGCCATTCAATCCACTCGCCATAAGTGCCATCATGATGGAAGATGCGCCCACAAGGGGTACTACATTTATCGACATTTCATGACATAATCTTACCACGGCATAGCCAGGGTCCGCTACACAAGGGCATCCTGCTTCTGACATCAATCCTATGTTATTTCCTTCAGAAATGTGTTTAAGCATCTCCTGAAGCTCTTGTTTCGAAGTTTCATTATTAAATTCAAAAACCTGCAAAGCCGACTGTGGTTTGGGATGATTACAGCTTTTTATAAAAGCTCGTGCCGTCTTGGATCTTTCTACTATAAATATATCCAAGCTTCGGATTATCTCAAGGTTGTGGGTTGAAATCAACTTACGGTCGAAAGCACCTAGTGGGGTAGGGATCAAATAAATACAGCCTCGGCTCTTATTCATTTTTGGCTTTTTTGTTATCGGCACCTTCAACAATTACGACAATCTCTCCCTTGGGTGTAGTCGCCATGAAGTGGGCTATTAGGGTGCTTAAAGTTCCAGAATGACAGGTCTCAAATACTTTGGAAATTTCACGAACTACAGCAGCTTTTCTGTCTCCCCCAGCCTCCATTATTTCCGTCAAACATTTAACCAATCTGAACGGAGATTCATAGAGCACAAAAGTATTGGGTAGAGCAGTTAGATATTTTATCCTAGTTGAACGACCTTTTTTGTGTGGTAAAAACCCTTCGAAATGAAAAGTGTCGCATGGTAAACCGCTCATCACGAGTGCAGGAATCAACGCCGTAGGACCAGGTAAACAACAAATTTTTATTTGGTGCTGCACACATGCCCTCGTCAGAAGGAAAGCTGGATCTGAAATGCCGGGTGTACCTGCATCTGAAACTACACCAATCTTTTTACCCGCCAATAAATCTTCAATGATGGGTTGTATAGCTCGGTGTTCGTTGTGCGCGTGATATGAGCGTAGAGGCGTTTTTATTTCAAAATGTTTCATCAAATGCCCTGTCGTCCTAGTGTCTTCTGCAAGTATATAATCCACTTCCTTTAGTATTCTCAAGGCTCGAAGGGTAATGTCTTCCAAATTTCCAATGGGTGTAGGGATCAGGTACAGCATCAGTCTTCGTGTTGATATTTTTCTTTGCGGTCGTAATAATATTTTAAAATGATAGAAAATCCAATATAGAAAAGTATGATGGGTGATAATGAAAATCGACCTAGGGCTATGAACAGAATTCCGCAAATCAACAAAAATACATAACGGTATCTATTGGAAGCAAAAGTGAATTTATCAAATTTGAGTGATATCAAAGGTAATTCGCAATTCATTAAGTAGCTTAAAATCAGTATATTAGCGTATAAAAAATACGGATTGGAGAAAAAAGCACCCAACCCAAAGCCATTATACAAAATGAAAATTTGCAAGCCCATTACATATAATGTCTGAGCTGGTACGGGCAAGCCGAGAAACCCATTCATCTGCCTTGGATCATTGTTAAACTTAGCCAAGCGAAGCCCAGCGAATGCACTTATTAGAAAGCCTGGAACAGCTCTGAATACATCCAAATTGAAGTGCACCATCGAAATATCAAAGGACTCTAACAATAATTTGAAGAAAATCGCGCCAGGAACTACACCAAATGAAACTACATCCGCTAAACTATCGAGATCTTTTCCGATGGGACTGAATGAATTCAGCATCCTCGCTGCAAGACCGTCCAAATAATCGGCAATTGCACTTAAACTTATAAAAATAAATGCTATTTCGTAAAAATTCCAAAGAATACAGACTATCGCCAGACATCCGCAAAAGAGATTAACAAGCGTCAATGTATTTGGAAGGTATTGTCCAATATAATATTTCCAATTCATAATCCAATTTCTAGCGTGAAATTAGCAATTTTTTGGATAAGATGATCAAAATGCTGAGATGTAGCAGTTCCTTTTATTTTGTAATCGCTGAAAAAGGGGTAAAAGTTTATTTTTTAATCAAAACATCAAAAATAAAAAAGCTGTGCCCCAGTATAAGGCACAGCACAATCATTTCAAAATTCTAAATGTTAACCTGAAATATTTAACTATGATTAATTTTTTTTAATCTTCGAATACAGTTATCGAAAAATCGTTTTTATTCACGCTGCCTGACAAATTAAAGAGCTTGACAACTATCGCTCCACCTACGATATCATAAAGGGGAACCATGAATGTCGCTGCAGAACCCCTACTAGTTATGTTTACGACTGTAGTGGCGGCATTTAATGTCTCGCCTGTAATGTTTATTGTGTAAGCGTTTGTAGTCGCTGAAAATGTAGCCGACAAATTGCCAGATCCGCCACTAACCGTACCAGCAGAAGATATAACTCCATAGGCTATTGGTAGCATTTGTTTGCTCACACCACCTATTGATCTATAATATTTTCCTTGAAAATTAATGGATGAAGACAAAACCCCAGCTCGGTTAAATGAGCAAAGTTGTGAACCAGTCCCTTCCAAATTAACGTATAATGGAAGACCCGTGCTTGAAGACGCTTTTACACCTTGACCAGTTGAAGAGAATCCATACACACCTTCCGCGCTTGAACTAACTCCATAGACTCCAGCTTGTGAACTGCTGATACCGTGGAGACCTATACTACTAGTTGATTCGCCTTTTACACCAGTTCCTGTAGGAGAAAGTCCGTACAATGCTTGCCCAGTGCTTGAATTCGTTACTTGAAAACTTGCACCTGCATTAGAATTTGTCCCTGCATAAGGTAATGTTAGTGGAGCACCAGCTGAAGGTGTTTTCCAGTTGATTCCTCCTGTAGTACTATAAGTGATAACTTGACCATCGTTGGCACCTGCACTAGAAATTTTTGGTAATGTGACTGCACTATTTGCGATTTCCAGTGTACCTACAGCGTTTGGATTTATTTGAACATTTGAAAAAACACCGCTTACATCGCCTCCTAGATTGGTCGTATTGGTTAGATCATCAGAAGCATTCGTATCACCCGTATTGACGATTGTTGTTCCCGTCACCATAATTCCTGTTCCTCCTAAATAAGTAGTAGTGCTCTCATTTGCAGGAGCCCATTGGGATCCATTGTATCTTAAAATTTGTCCTGTAGTTACACCTGCTGAACTTACGGGTACACCGCTAATTCTAGCCACGGTCGGGTTTGGATAATTGCCAGATAAATCTCCTGAAGCTGCTCCATTCGGAGGCAAAGCAGTAGGGATCGTAGAGCTGGATAAATGGGTTGAATTAATACTTCCAGGGGCGATTTCAGTAGAACCAACGGCACCTGGGTTTATTTGAAGATTGTTATAAACGCCTGAAACATCACCAGCAAATCCAGTAGATTGAACTAGGTCGTCCGAAGGATTTGTATCCCCGGTATTTGTGATGGTTTGAGTTACATTATTGACATTGATACCTGTGCCACCCGAATAGGTCAAGGTCACGGTGCTACCACTATTGCCTTGTAAATCGGCAGCAGGAGCCCATTGAGTACCGTTGTATTTCAATACCTGACCATTTGTTGCCCCAACAGATGTAACTGGAACACCGCTAATTCTTGCTACAGTAGGACTTGGATAATTACCAGAAAGGTCCCCTGAAGCTGCTCCATTGGGAGGCAATGAAGTAGGAATCGTAGAGCTGGATAAATGGGTTGAATTAATACTTCCAGGGGCGATTTCGGTAGAACCTACAGCACCTGGGTTTATTTGAAGATTGTTATAAACGCCTGAAACATCACCAGCAAATCCAGTAGATTGAACTAGGTCGTCCGAAGGATTTGTATCCCCGGTATTTGTGATGGTTTGAGTTACGTTATTGACATTGATACCTGTACCACCCGAATAAGTCAATGTGACCGTACTGCCGCTATTACCTTGTAAATCATTAGCAGGGGCCCATTGAGTGCCGTTGTATTTCAATACCTGGCCATTTGTAATGCCAGTGGCAACTACAGGTATGCCAAGTATTCTAGCGACTGTTGGTGCTGGATAATTGCCAGAAAGGTCCCCTGAAGCTGCTCCATTGGGAGGCAAAGAGGTAGGGATTGTAGTATTAGAAAGATGCGTAGAATTAATGCTACCAGGAGCGATTTCGGCAGAACCAACGGCACCTGGGTTTATCTGAAGATTGTTATAAACGCCTGAGACATCACCAGCAAATCCAGTAGATTGGACTAGGTCGTCTGAAGGATTTGTATCCCCAGTATTTGTGATGGTCTGGGTTACGTTATTGACATTGATCCCCGTACCACCAGAATAGGTCAAGGTGACGGTACTGCCGCTATTGCCTTGTAAGTCGGTAGCAGGAGCCCAATGTGTACCATTCCATTTTAGTACCTGACCGTTTGTAGGAGACGTAATATCAGCATCTGGAAGATCCGCCATTTTAAGGGGATTGGTAAGTTTTGCAGCAGAAAGGGCATAAGGAACAGCCACCAAAGGACTTGTACCAAAGGTTTCGTAAGTTGAGCCACCTTGAGGATCTACCTCGACTCTCAGGGTTCTACTCGCACCATTCCAACTGATGCTGTTAAACAATCCAAAAGAAGGAGAGCCATTACCAATAATCACCGAAAAAATTCCCAGCCTATTCGTCGTAGGGCTATGTGTTTCAGTAAACAAGGTGTTCTGATTTTCATCCATTATGGAAAGTCGCAATGAAATCCTTTGGTTGGCTATTTCCACGCCTTGAGCATTTCGAAGTGCGCCTTGGTAATTAATACCTCCATTTGTAGGTGCTGCAGCATAGACGCCATTCCATACTCCTAGCAGAATCAAAATAATTGAAATCGTATTTTTCATAATTAAATATTTTTTAGTGTAAAGGATTATTGTTTGATAATTTTAAAAATGGCTTTTTCTTTAAGGTTGTCCTTATTGGATAAATGGACGAAATAGATACCGCTGGTTACACCATCGAATTGGATAGAAGCTTGGTTTAATTGAGAGTTTCCATTGGAGATCTCTTGACCTTGAAGATTATAAACCTTCCAAACTAAATCTCTACTCGTGGATTTTTTATCCTGAATTTTCAATTCTGAATTTACCAATGTTGGAAAAACTTCTATATCGGGGTCTTGTAAAAAATCAGAGACTCGAATGATAGTTAAGTTTTTTTGATGAAAACCGTTTGACAAAAAATTGGAAGTCGTTGGCATATCTCGGACAATTGCCTCACCAACTGTATAAACCAGTATTGAGGTATTGGTCGTCAAGTTTCCACCGCTTGAGGCGATTACATCATGTTTAAATTCACTCTGGGCCATCGCAATATTCATTGATAGACCAAGGAAAAATAACGCCATAGAATAATTTAAATAATGTCGATGATTCATATTAATAATTTTGTATCGATTGAATAATTGATATTTCAAATGTAGATGGTTTTCGATATATGCTTTTTTGGTATGCTACAATTAGTTGGTATGAATCCACAAATGGTTAATATGGGCACATTTTATACATTAAGAACCCAGTGAGTATGAGATGTCTTTTTTTTCAAAATGGAATTCGTTATTTTTATTGATAATTAGTGAAAAGTATGGGACTTGTTAAGTATAGGAAAAATTTAACCGTTTGTTTGCTTGTTAATGTATTTTGTGAATTGATGAATCATTCTTGAAAAATAAATGCAAATCTTTGTTATGAAATAATATTTTAAATGAATAATTATGAAAATTTTTAAGCTAAAAAAAACTTGGGTTTTTCTAAATATTATAATCTTGATTTGGCATTTTGAAGCGACGGCGAGTGTGTTTAATATCGGGCCTGGACAGACCTATTCTTCGCTAAATAATTTTGCTGAAACCAAAGGGTGGCATACATTACTGCCAGGAGATATAGTGAATATTCATTGGCAATCTCAACCCTATAGAGAATTCATTTATCTGAGTGAAAGTGGTACAGAAGGCAATCCAATAACTGTTCGTGGAGTACCGAATAGCAACGGTGACCTACCTATTTTAGATGGACAAAACGCCATTTTGAGTCCAGCATTACAATTTAACAGTGCCTTGACGAACTTGGGTCTATTGGTGGTTTTTAGACGAAGCGCACAACCATACGAATATTCGCCGGAACACTTGAGAATTGAAAATCTCGTAGTTCGAAACGCTAACAATGATTTTACTTTTACAGCCGCAAGTGGGGCTATAACGCGTTGGCACTCTTTTGCGGCGGCGATAAGGGTGCAAAGAGCGAAAAATATCGTCATAGATGGGTGTACGCTCACAGGCAGCGGAAATGGCCTATTTTTGAATTCAATCGTGGATGACAACAATGGAAATGGCATCTTTGATACAGGCGATGTGGATAAAACATCCTCGGATGTGCTCATCTCACACAATATAATATACGGAAACGGAGAAAGCGGAAACCAAGGTCAGCACAATATTTACACAGAGGCGCAGGGAGTGACATTTGAATATAATTATGTTGGCTCTCTAGCAGATAATGCAGGAGCAAATATTCTAAAAGATAGAAGCAGTAATACAGTCATCCGATACAACTATTTTTATGGAGGAAATTCTGGACATATCCTGGACTTGGTTGAATCCGAAGCTGGAGCTCCCATCATTTGCAAAGCGCCCAATTATTCCATCACCCACGTATATGGAAATGTATTCGTCAATCCTCCTTCTGGTTCTTACACGATATTCCACTACAGTGGGGATCATGGAGATTATGGCTTGTATAGAAGAGGGCGATTAGAATTTTTTAATAATACGGTCATCAATATAGCCAACCAGTCTCAGCGGTGGGAAACTATGTTATTCCTTGGTCCTAGAGTTCAAGATATTCCCATGTCCACAGATTGTCAGGAGTATTTTAATGTATTCAATAACGTGTTTTACAATGTCGCTGCTACATCTGGAAGTACACCTACTTCTTTAGGCATGTTGCAGACATTTGGATCTGTGACATTTAATGCCAGAAACAATTTTATTTCAGTTGGATATTTTGACGGGAAATCAGATTATTATAATTCTGGGACGGGGAGTTATGATCCACTGGTGGCGTCGATGCAATATTCAGGTAATTTAGTACCAGCCAACAATGACCCAGGCTTTGTCGATTTTATCAATAATAATTATCATTTAATGGAAAGTTCTATCCTCCGAAATGCTGGGATGAGCTCTTTGATACCATCTTCACACCCTCCTGCAATGGAATATCTCGACACAGCACGTGGTGTCTTGAGGGCTCCTTCCAGTTATACAGATTTGGGAGCTTTTGGTTTCTCAAGCTTATTGCCTTTGAGTTTGGTTTCATTTGAAGCAGTATTATCCAATTCGGGGGGGCAAAATAAAGTTAATGTCCAAATAAAGGTTGAAAATCACTCTAGCAATGATACCATTATTCTGCAAAAGAGCTACGATGGCATAGCATATTTTGATCTTAAGAAATTCGACCATCAAGTGAGCGGGATTTATGATTGGCAAGATCTTGATTTGCAAAATATTCAATATTATAGAGTAAAAATAATTGCGCTCAATGGTATCCAACATTCGGCCGCCAAATTGATACAATTGAAGCCCAATAGCACCTCTTTTTACATACTTCCGACCGCTTCTGGTGGATTCATACAAATCAAATCTAACAATAGTATATTGGCGAACTCACCACTTTTTTGTAAAGTATTTGATTCCGCGGGTAGGGAGCTGTTGCGATTTAATGCAGGTCTTGATGAGGATATTGACATAAGTGCTTTAATACCAGGCATTTATTATTTAAATATTTGGTCAAATAACAGAGAATTTATTCATAAATTCGTAAAAAATTGAATATCGATGTGGAGTAAAATAAAATCCAAACGAATAAAAGCTATCGTAATGTAACTGCATCAATATGATCTACCCAACAAGGATTTTTAAGGCAAAAGACAAGCTAGCGTTAAAGTTATTTTTTGTCCTCTTTTGCCATTTGTTTTTGCAGACAGTTTTTTCTCAAAAGCCGTTGGTTTTTAGGGTTTATAATGAAGGCAATAATCTGACCGAAACGAATATTAATTGCATTTTCAAATCTACGAAAAATGAAATGTGGATTGGTACTCCCAATGGTTTGATAAATTTTGATGGGGTGCATTTTACGCCTTTAGCTGAACATACCCAAAAAGATCAAAAACTAACACATGATAACATCACCAGCCTCTGTGAAGATTCTGGAGGCAATTTATGGGTCACCACACAATTTGGTTTGAATAAAATCAATATTAAAAAGGGAACAATCGATAAATTCATTTCTAGTGAAAAACCCAGCGAGTCGTTTAATTCTAATTTTCTGCACTCAGTCATACAATTGGATAATCAGTTAGTAATTGCACAGGACAATCGCGGTCTTTTGATTTTTAACGAATCTTCCAATAAATTCAATGTTTTTAACTTTAGAAAATTTGCCGATAAATATTTTAAAAAACTCTACAAAAATATCAATGGGATTTATCCAAAAAATAAGGACGAAGTATGGCTGATGTCCAATTTGGGACTTTTTAGTTATTGTTTTTCGCGCAATAGTTTTCAATATTATAAAAAAGAAGATCTAGATCTGTTCAATATCAGGGGATTTTGCGAAGACAAATCCTCGAATGTACTATGGTTGGGCTCTGAAAAATTGTACAAGTTCGAATTGAATGGAAATACGTTTTTAAGGATACCGTTTGACGCAATAAAAAATGGCAATATACAATGCTTGACAAAATATAGTGAGGATATTTTGCTGGTTGGAACTGAAAAAGGGCTTTTTGAATACAAAATAAGCAATAAATCTTGGAGAACTATCTCCAGCGAGGAAAATAAAGCCTCTAAAATTCCTTTTTGCAGTATAAAGTGTTTTTTTAAAGATGAAAATAATGTCATTTGGATTGGGACCAACAGAGGGATTTTTGAGCTAAACAAAGAGTATCAAAGGGATGAACCAATCTACAATCAAGCCCATTTGTTTTCAAATTATGGTATTTATTTTTTTCCTAAAATGCTCAAAATCAATGATAACGAATTCTATGCATCAGGGGTCAACGATGCCACAGCGATTAAGGTGGATTATAAAAATGGAAACATCAAGAAAATATTTTACCCTTCAGAAAAGAATTTTTTTCAAACGATAAATGCCTATTCATTCGGAGATTCTATCCAATTATTTCAGACGGAAAACAATGATTTAATTGAAAAGATTCAGGGGTCTGATAAGCTCAAGCTTTGGAAATTTAGCGATGCCATAAAAAAACATTTAAATTCCCAAATAACTGTTTTGTATGACGATGGCCGTGGGAAAATTTATATTGGAACTTTGAGAGAAAATCTTAGGATTTTTGATAAGAATACTAAAACATTCTCAGCTCCTTTAAATGAGAGCAATTTTAGAGAATCGGGCTTTCTCAGTATTCAAGTCGATGCCCATTCGAATTCATTGTTGCTAGGCTCGACCTCTTTTGGTTTGTGCCGCTATGATCCAATCAAGGACTCGCTTTTGCTTGTGTTTGAAGCCAATGAAAAGATAACCGATTTTACCATTTTGAACATATCCAAACTAGGCAACAAACTTTTTTTTCCTTCCCAGCGCAAAGGGATTGGGTATAGTGATTTTCAGTTCAAACATCTAGGATTCATAAGTAGTAGGGATGGGCTGATCAGTAATCAAATCAGAGATCTATGCAGTATCAGAGACAAATTGGCCATTTTATCTCGGAAAGGTATTTCTATATGGCAAAGCGGTGTGCCAGCACTCAATTTTGATCGACATTACGGACTAGAATTTGGTGATAATTACGGCGAAGTGGATTGCTTGAATGATTCAAAATTGTTTTTATCTTCCCAAAATAGCATTGATATTTTTGATATCTCAATATTTAAAAATGATGCCAAGGAATTAAAAATTGATAGATTTTGGATTAATAATGAGCTAAAGGAAATGCCAGCAAATAGCGATATCAGCAAACTTAATTTGGATTTTGATGAAAACTACTTGAAATGGCGCATTAATTTTCCCAATTTTACCCAAACCCAGCATTGTGAATTCCAGTTTCAGTTAGTAGGATTCGACAAAGTGATGAAATCCCAAATAGGGAATAATTATTTTGAGTATCCTAATTTACCTCCTGGGTCATACCGATTCAAGGTCTCTGCGCGGGATTTTGTTGGAAATCTTAGCAAACAAACGGACGATTTTTCCATTGAAATTTCACCCCCATTTTACGAAACATGGTGGTTTAGATTGCTTTTCGCTGCGATCATTTTAGGGATAATCATAGGCTATTTTAAATTGAGAGAAAATCAAATAAAGCAAAAGGAAAAACTCAAAACACAGTTCAACGCAAAGGTCAGCGAGTTGGAAATGAACGCTCTTAGAGCGCAGATGAACCCACATTTTGTGTTCAATTGTCTCAATTCTATCAATCGGTTGGTTCTATTCAAAAAAACGGATGCTGCCACGGATTACTTGAATAAATTTTCAAAATTATTAAGAAAAGTCCTTGACAATTCTAGGTCAAATTTTATCTCATTGAAAGAAGAAATCAACACTTTGGATTTGTATCTTGAGATGGAAAAACTTCGTT
The DNA here is from genome assembly GCA_016718505.1 of Saprospiraceae bacterium. Classification (GTDB taxonomy): domain Bacteria; phylum Bacteroidota; class Bacteroidia; order Chitinophagales; family Saprospiraceae; genus JADKKF01. The sequence goes on from JADKDE010000001.1 coordinate 838,520, forward strand.
TTGACCATAATTTTAGCTACAAAATAAATATTGACCCTAATTTGGAAATAGACGAAATACCCATGCCACCTATGTTGATCCAACCATTCGTGGAAAACTCGATATGGCACGGTCTTCAGCATAGCCAAAAAGAATCCAAAATTATAGAGCTTGACCTAAAAGACAAGGAAGGCATTCTCGTTATTTCGATACAAGACAATGGCATAGGTCGAGAGGCTTCCAAAAAAATCAAAGAACAAAGGCTAAATACCCACAAATCTCACGGATTGCAAGTGATCAAGGAGCGTGTGGAAATACTTCAAAATCTTTATCACTTGCAGATTGATATCGAAACCATAGATTTGCAAGGCGACGATATTCAAGGTACAAAAGTGATTATTAGAATTCCATTACACCAATTAAATTTATAGAATATGATTCGGGCTATTATTATTGATGATGAGAAACATTGTATTGATGTATTACAACATTTGATCGCGAGACATTGTCCGCAGATTGATTTGATTGGGATGTTCAGCGACCCATTGGATGCCCTTTTGTTTTTGAAGGAAACAAGGGTCGATTTGATATTTACAGACATCGAAATGCCCAATTTGTCGGGTTTTGATTTGTTAAAAAAACTAGGACCGACCCCAGCAAAAATCATTTTTACAACGGCCTACAATCAGTATGCTTTGGAGGCATTTAAATTCAGTGCCGTTGATTATTTGTTGAAGCCGATTGGTGCTGATGATTTGATGGCTGCAGTCGATAAGCTGGTGCCTGGAAAAAACTATGGTTTGGGTCAAGAACAAATAGATATGATGTTGCGATTCGGCAAAGAACCAAACCACAAACCCAAAAAAATAGCCCTTGCGACGCTTGAATCTCTAGAATTCGTAGAGATAGATAATATCATTTATTGTCAGTCAGACAAGAGTTATACCTATGTCTATATGAAGGGAAATAAACGCCTCCTTTTGTCAAAAAATCTCAAGGATTTGGACGATGTTTTGTCTCCCTGTGGATTTTTTAGGATCCATAATTCTTTCCTCATTAATTTGGATTATGTAGTAAAATATATAAAGGGAGATGGCGGTTTTGTCAAGCTTACAGAAGGCGAAGAAATTCCCGTTTCACGCCTTAAAAAGCACCAGTTTTTAGAGATGATCACCGTTATTTGATTAATTTTTACACCCATTTGTTGGTTCATTATCACCGATTGTGGTTTTGAATAAATCGCTTACATATTTAGGAATACTTTTGAAAGTAATATTAAAAAGTTGGCTAATTAATGCCCCGAAATATGAAGCATCGCATAGTAATAATTTGTTTGTGGATTTTCGTCTCAGGACTTAAAGCCCAAGATTTAGAAAATCTGAATCCTAAGAACAATTTTGAATGGGGCTTCCGAACTTCTCTCAGCGCACAGTTTTACAAAAACCTTGGTAAAACCGATCAACGACAGAATCCATTTTTCTTTACTTATAACCTCCAACCTGTAGTCGGAATCTATGGATTTTATCTTCCCTTTTCGCTCGTCATCGCAAAAAATAGTTTTGATGTAGAAGGAAAATTTCAAAGATTTTCTCTTTCCCCATATTACAAATGGGCAAAATTACACTTAGGAAATACAAACCTAAGCTTGTCCGAATATTGCTTGACAGGGCAAAATATCGAAGGGGCGGGCCTTGAATTGAGCCCCAAAGGATTGCGATTCGCTTTTGTCATGGGTCGTTTTAATAAATCCATCTTCATTGATTCATTGTCTGAAAGTTATGAAAACAGGCCATCGGCATTCACCCGAAAGGGATATGCTGCCAAAGTTGGATTTGGAAATTCTAACAATTTTTTTGACATCAATTATCTCAAAGCGAAAGATGATGAAAATTCTTTGGCATACTACAATCCAAATACTTCTAGGGCACCCGCAGAAAATGCGGTGGTAGATTTTGCTGGACAAGTAAAAATTTTCCAAAATTTAACGGTCAAAGGCGAAGTTGCCGCCAGTGTTTACAATAGAAACAATCTAAGTGAAAATCTAGAGTTTGACAGTTTATCTCCTTCACAAACCAATGCAATAGATAAGTTTTTTTCTAAGATCATGCCACTCAAAAACAGCTCCCAACTAAATTTTGCCATGAATGGTGGATTTCTATTGGCTTATCCCAATTGGGATATCGGTGCAACTTACAAGAAAATCGATCCCGAATACAAATCATTGGGTACTTTTTATATGGCCACAGATATCGAAGAATATTTAGCCAATTTGAGGGTTAGTTTATTACAAGGAAAATTGAATCTCAGTGGCAATGGCGGAACCCAAAGAAATAATCTGTCCAAGACGATGTTGGTTGAAGATAAACGCCTAATTTATAGTTTTGATATAAATAGCACTCCTTTACCAAGCATTTCCTTTGGTTTGAATTTTGGGAATTTTGGCACCAAGCAAATAGCCGTCAGAACAGGTCTGATTGATTCCTTCGGATTGGCTTCTACCAGCAGAAATTTATCATTTTTTGCTACAATTGGTCTCGACAAAGCAAAAAAGAACATGGTCAATTTAAATTTTTCCCAACAAAATACAAAAATCATAGCGGGCCTGTCCTCATTGCCTCAAAAGAATAATTCTAGCCAAATTGTGGTTTCCTACTCGCGACAAATAGGCGATCAAAGCTTCGGTGGAACATTTGGATTCAACCAAAATAAATTCGATGAAGCCAACCAACAAAAGATGATAACCGCAGGTGTAACTCATGGCTATTCACCACAAAAAGGCAAGTTGTCCAATCAGGCCAATTTGAATTTTAGCCTGAACAATTTTAATGGGGCTTTCCAAGGATTCACCATAGCTGGGAATAGCTTAGCAAATTTTAAAGTAGATAAAATGCAACAAATGAGCGCAAACCTCATGGTCTCCTATACCGTAGGAGCCCCATCCTACGATGGCACCGACACAAAGATCAACTTCGGAGAGTTTCTACTCTCTGTCAATTATAATCTCAATTACAAAGGAAAGAAAAACAAGAAAAATGAAAAAAATTAAATCCCTCCTTTCGCTTTTTGCTTGGTTTTTGGTGCTGATGAGTGGATTCAGCCAACCACTTCAGGTAAATTTGAATATCAATCCACCATATTCTCCGTTCCTGAACGATTATCTCAGCATGCAAGGGAATACCTTCATGTCGGTAACCAATTCTACCCCATTGAATGAATCTATCAAGTTTCATCTCACCTTGACTTCTACCAATGGCATTTCCATTACCACGAAGCCAGGTTTTACAGTTGGGAATCCAGCAATAGTGCCTGGGAATAGGACGATCCAGGTGCGTGGACTTTTGGGTGGATCTAGCGTCTTTGAAGAAGGGGATTATGATTTAAACTTGGGTCAGTATGACAAAGAACAACTCCTGAGGCTTGGTCTTCTGCCAGAGGGAACATATACTTTGTGTATCAAAGCCTTGGATAATACCACGGACGAAGTCTTATCCCAGACCGTGTGTCGTCAGTTTAATATAAGATACTCGAGGCCTCCTCAAACCATTTTGCCAGCCTGTGCCTCGAATGTCAATTACTCCCAACTTTATGGACCCAACTTCCAATGGACGCCTACTATAGGATTGCCAGGAAGCAACATTGTTTATGATTTATACATCCTTCAAAAACAAGACGGTGTAAGGCTTGAGGATGCCCTTAATGCTGCGATCCGATTTGGCCAAGGCAACCCAATCATCCAAAGGAATCTTGCCACTACAAGTTTTTCTTTCAATTCTATGAATGGCCTTCTGCCACAAGGGGAGTACATTTATGCGATCAAAGCAAAAGATTTAAACAATAAAGCCTATATAACCAACCAAGGCATCAGCAATTTTTGCAAATTTAAATATGGAAATGCTGGTGGAGGCGGCAATGACAATACCATCATTGGAGGCTTTAATAGCTCTAACTTAATATCATATAGCTTACCTCTGAATTCTTGTAGTTGCACTCTGGCGATGCCGAGCACCAACACGACCGCCAACAGCCAATTGTCAGTAAGTCAAGGCTTTACCGCTGCTAGTTTTAGTGTGGCGATAAGTCAAGTGACGGTGGGCGCATCGGGACTAGCGAGTGGGGAAGGAACCGTCCAGCTTCCTTTGGCCAACAGCAACTTGGTACCGCTGCGAGTGAGATTTGACTCCGTTGTGGTCAACAGCGAATTCAAGATGTTCAAGGGTAAAGTTGTAGCGCTCAAAAATTCGGAAGCTCCTTCATTTTTACCCAATTCGAATAGTCCCAATTCTATTCTTCCGACCACACCTTCGGGCATTGACCAGTTGGAAGACTATCTATCTTATCCAGGAAGGGTGATCGAAGGTGTTCAAAGTTATGGAAATAGCATAGGATTCGAAATGCCTTTGGGCTATCAATTGTCCAGTTCTCCGTATTTGATGGCATTCACAGATTTGCGAATTTATCCCCAATTAAGCGTTTTTGATGCCTTGGCGATTTTGCCCATTCCCGAGATGTTGAACGATGGAAGATTGGTATTTTCTGTTTCAAATCAATGCGTAAACAGTTCTCAATTTTGTACAGGTGGCAAAATGTTTTTGGCTGAGGATATAGCCATTCCAGGGCTTAATGCGACGGTAAAAGCCAGTCAGCCCAACGCACTTATCGGTACATATGTTAAATACAGCAGCAAAGGTTTTGATACGTTTAATTTGCATATATTTCAGCAAATACCGGGCCTCAAGAAGAAGGCGAACAATCAACCGATGGTTGTGGATTTTATAGCCCATGCCACCGATTGGTCTGATTGGATAGCAGAATTATCTTTTGATCCCTTTTATATCGATGGTCTGCAAGATTTTGTTTTTAAATTGCCAGCTGCAAAAAAATTATATTTTGATAAATCATCCAGCCGAAATGTGGCAAAATCTTTCTTCAATACCCCATTCAGTAGCGGTGATCCAGCCGACCAGGCCATTCCTGTAAATCTAGTTACTTGGGAGGGTTTTTATTTTGAGGCTTTTGAAATACAAATGCCAGGAGCACTGAATTTTGGTAATAATCAACCTTTGGTAGTCACCGCAGAAAATATGATTTTTGACGACGGCCTTAGTTGCAAATTATTAATTAAAGATATCTTCAATTTTGGGGATCGTAAAAAGGAAGGTTGGCAATTTTCGCTAGATACTGTCAAGCTTAGCTTTTTCAAGAATGCCATGAAATCGGGCTATATGGGAGGGCAACTGTCCTTGCCATTGGATGCAAATAGCACATTAGGATTTGCAGGGTCATTCCAAAGGGTAAACGGTATGACCAACTATCAATTCAATGTTAGACCCAAGAATGATCTCCACGTAGATATTTGGGCAGCAGATTTGGTGTTGGGTTCAGACTCATATTTCAACCTGACCTATGGCAGCCCGGGGCAAAATGCCACCAACGCCAACCAAGAGCTCAATGCCGAGGGCAATATACACGCATGGATTGAAATTTCGATCTCTGACAAACCTACGATTGCTCTACGGGCCATAGAAGTCCAAAATTTATTGTTTACCACCGTAGGCGACGAAGTAGTCAATAAAGACAATCTATGGATTGGCATATTTGGCAATACTGTCTATGGCAATCAACAAGGCAATAACCCACCCATGGGCGGCGGTGGAGGTCCCAACTTCTTAGCCGAAGATGGTTACGGATATGGGGCTGCAGGAAGCGATGATGATAGCTCGATGGGTTCCTTCCCTCTTTCTCTAGGCATTACACCTATAGTTGTTCCAGTTGGCGGTGGTGCTAATGCTGGTGGATTCAAATTTGATGCAAGACTCCAAATTGCAGAAATAGAGGTCCTTCCAACTGCGACTGTCGGGTTTTCCATAACGGGTTTTATAAAATTAACATCCCAACAACTCCAAAATTGAACCCCCAAGATAAATAGTGTAGTCATTCAAGATGGAAATCTGGGCTTTGCGACCATCGAAGAAGGAAAAATAGTCTTTTTAAGAGATGGGCTTGGTGGTCAGGATAAATGGGGAGAAGGGATTTCTGGGTCATTGAAAGTTACCTTTTTACAAAATATGTCCGCCCAGATGAATGTTATTTTTGGAAAAACATCTGGTAACAGTGGGTTTTAGGTATTTTGGATTGGACGCCAGAGTCATGTTTGGGGACAAAGGACCGATTATCGGAGGGATGTTGAGATGGACAGGCATAGGCGGAGGTTTTTATTGGAATTTGGCGCAAAGAACACCAATACCCATAGGGATTGCTGCGATGGATAAAAATCTTGCCCTGCACGAGGTCCTTACACCTAGTGATGGTACTGCTAGTTTAAAGCTCGAAGTTATGATGTCCAGCACCGATGGAAAAGTCCTCAATGCACTGGGTACAATCACCATTGTCATAGATGACGGGTCTCTGCATTCTCTAAGCATTAATGTAAAGGGCGTGATGTTTGCCACAGATCCTGCCGCATTAGACGAAGCACCCGCCAAGTTTGAAGCTACAATTGAATACGTTTTTCCGGATAGAACATTCAGTGCAGACGCTACTGTAAGTATAAACTTCAATGAAGGACTAGTTACTGGTCAAGCCACGATGTCGATATTGATAAGTCCCGATGCTTGGCATTTTAAGATTGGAGAATTCAGTAAGTCCACTGATCCTAATTTAGGTACTTTCCTTAGATTGAATGCAACAATAGCCACGATTGACCTATCAGCTTATTTTTACGTCGGCAATGACGCTGGAAGTATTCCCGAAAGATTACAGGAAGTATTAGCTCAGATTAGTGATGGTCCCCCAGGAGAAGTCTCCGGTGTGATGATGGGGGCGGCCTTTGAGGCTAAATCTAATCTAAAGTTTTTGGTATTTTATTTAAACTTAGAAGCTCATGCCTCATTTGATTTGGCTTTTATTGATATTACTAAAGAATGCGCGGATAGAGATATGGGGGTCAATAAATTTTACGCACTTGGAGCCATCAACGTGGGTGGATCCGCATCTTTTGGTTTAGAGCTGGATTTAGGGTTTATTGAGGGAAGGTTCGAGGCAGGAAGTATTTCTTTTGACGCGGGCATGAAGTACGGCGGTCCTAATCCTACGTTTATGGAAGGGGTGGATAAGAGCAAGTTTTAGTATTTTGGAGGGATTGATATCAGGTACCATGAATTTCCATGCCAAATACGAGCCTGAGGGCAGAGGCGAAGTTTGCGCTCAACCCATGAATCCTTTTTCCGGGATGCCGCTGATAGATAAAATCGTCCCCGAATCTGCATCTGAGGATGACAAAGTTACGATAGCCTCTAATATCCACGTCACTTCCAATTATGACATTTCAAAGACGTACTTTCTTAGAGTTTTGGATATGGGAGATGGAGAATCAATGCCAGTTGAACGCGACGTTCAAGTAAGAATTATCTTGTCTGATATCAAAGTAAAACCAAAGGGCAAACCCGCCTTTATCCATACAGGATCAACCATAAATACTACACAAGGTTCGGTTACTACTACCAATATGCATATCAATGGTCATACGGCTGCTATCATCGAGAACAAACATACCGATGGTTTCGATGGCTTGCGAATCAATTCAGAGTACAATGTATCGGTAACTGCTCATGGGTATGTGAGGAGAAATAATGGTCAAGTTTCGTAAAAGTAAATAAGCTTCACAGTCCGAGGTGCGAACTTTTTATACGAGCGGATGTGAAGACATAAAATTGGAAAATGAGGTCGCTTTGAGCTACCCTTATCCTAATCAGCGTTTCTTTTTGGTCAAGGAATACAACAAGGGCTTTTTAAGGATATCAAATCCAGCACCTATGTCAAATAACTGTTTTGGAGACCTTGGTCCCTCAAAGTTAAAGATGAGGATCGACATTTATGATCACAATAAAAAATTCATAAAAAATGTATATACCTCTACTTCCGTTTCAGGCTTGAATGTCGAGTTTGAGCTGCCCACTGATTTGCCAACCTCAGCATATTTAAGATTTAGGTTGGTCAGGAAAACCCCCGATTTATCACCTGTGGCTTCTGTACAAATAGTACATATGGATAGATCCGACAGTGTACGTCTCATGATGCATAACAATCAGCAATCCATTATGAATTCAACGAGTTTTGATCTGGTTGTGGATACAAGTTCTACGGTTGATCCAAATTTCAAGAATATGTCTGCCTTAGAGAAATTCAATTATCTTAAAAATTCCAACGAAATGAAATGGAGACAAAATAGACCAAATGCAACTGCTAGACCCCTTGAGACGGTATTGTACGACTTTATGGTACATACCAGTTATTATAAAACTATCGAGGAAAAAGACAATACTCTTTCTAAAGCTGGAGGAGCTGTTTGTGTATCGGACTATGGAACTTTAAGCATTGACCAAAAGTTCAATATCAAGGAAGGTTTGGATAAAATAGATGCAGCTGGACAAGCAGGTGAGACATCTGATTCTGATTTTCCCTATTTGATGCCTTTATTTTATATCTATCCTGATAATTATATTGGATTGAATCAATACCACGATAAAGTTTGGGAGTTTTATCATACTAGGTGGGATGGCCTTAAACAAGTATGGAATAGCTTAGAAGACAATCTGGGAATAAATAATATTGACGAAAAAGCTTGTAGTCGATGACGTATTCAATAAAATTCATTCAAAGCCCCTTACAGGCTTTTAAAATACCAATCTTTTTGACCCAAAATGAGATCTCGAGCGTATATCAAGTAAGCAGTATTGTAGCTCAAGTTGGGCAATTTTCTAATAATTCCTCGAATTATTCTAGTAATCCATCAAATTCGTTCCTCCACTTCCTTCTACTACACAGTTTACGGTTTGGTGATTTAACTAAGTTTTATTTCCGAAAATTTAAAAATAAAAATTGATCCCATAGCTATAGTTTTTACGAATTCCATAGGGATGAATTAGTAAATTTAGGGGCGGCCCTCGCGTACGCAGATGGGAATTCAGACGAATTGGCCGACACTTATGCGGTCTGGGAAAACGGTGGGTATGAATTTTATGATGAAGAAGATTATGGCATAGATCACCATTACGACATTCCCAATTATCTCAGACCAAGATGGCACGACCTAAATAAAGTTAGAAATGCTTTAAAAAATGGCCCCATAGGGCAGCTTTTCCTTCTTACTAATCATCAGGATGTTAAATATTTCAATGGATCTTGCCCTCCTGGAGCTCCTTGTATAAGTCCTTCGCCTCCAGGTACATGGCCACAAATTTATCAGGGAGTTACATCCCTTAATACCCATGACTTGTGCCAGAGCTACAATTACAAATGTGATTATCAGTTCTATAAAACAGCCAAAACACCAAGAGTTGGTGTACAAGCGATGAAATATAATAATCTTTCCTTTGCTGGAAATAATTTTTTAAATATCAATTTCCCTTTGCCTAACGATTCACTTAAGGGATTGCTTAAAACCTTTACAGTATTCAAATAAAAATCTTTCAGTATGAAATATAAAAATATATTTTTGACATTGGTATTAAGTTTCATTGGAACTTTTTATGGCCATTCCCAAAATGGGTTGGATACACTACCTGATCCAGCAGAGGATATTGCATTTGCGGCAAAACAAATCGAAAAATTCGTTCACCTGCGTTGGGCATGCGGCAATCCCATCGCTTATGGCGTGGTTCGATCCAAAGGGATGAATATTTATCGCAACGAGATAAGTACTTATATCAAAGATGGCAAGGAAGTTGTCAAGATTGGCAAAAGGGTCAAGATCAACAAGAAGCCCATTACTCCGCAATCATTGGCAATCTGGAAAGCCAATTTTGAACTTCAAGATACCAATGCTGCAGCTGCCGTTCAATGCATCCACGGTGCAGGCCTTCACCAGATCAAAAAAGGCCAAGAATTGGACAATTTCTTCGAGCGACATGCGGACCAGAACAATAAATTGCTCATACTACAGCTCTTAGCAGATCGATACCCGAAGATCGCAGAATTCGCAGGACTTGGGTATATTGATAGTACAGCAGCTCCCGATAAGCTATATCGATATACCTTAGAGGTGGTAACACCTCCTAAGCAAAAAACTTCTTGGTCGGCATCGAAAATAGTCCAAACGGTTAGCAATTACACCAAACCGAAAATGATTTCGCTCCAGGCCAACCAATTAGAGCGTGCTGTACAGTTGTATTGGGATAGAGAGTCCTGCTCTAAGATGTTCAATGCTTTTTTTATAGAAAGATCTTCCGACGGCAAGCAATGGACGAAACTAAATTACAAACCGCATTATTCTCCTATCTATTCAGACACAGCAAAGTTTGACAATCAATTCATGCACTATACGGATTCAGTTCCAGTCAATTATAGACCCTTTCATTATCGAATCATTGGTGTGAATGCATATGGCGAAAGAAGCAATCCCAGCACGCCCATCGTGGCGAACGGTGTGGACAGGACTCCACCCAAAAAGCCCCGTATAACCCAAGTTGTCTTGACGGAGACCGCAGGAGATATAAACTGGGAATTCAAGGGAGACATGAGGGAGATAAGTGGATTTTACTGTGAGAGGAGCTATTCCATGGATGGTCCTTGGATGCAACTGCACGAGACAGTCCTACCTCCGATTGTTAGACAATTCCGTGATACCTTGCCCATCCCACATTTTGCCAATTACTATCGAGTTAATGCCATCGACACCGCAGGAAATATGGCATTTTCCGAACCATTTGTCAAGTCCATGAACGACAGCATCCCTCCCAACAAACCAGAAGACTTATCCGCCAGCGTTTCTGAAACTGGCTACTTGTCCTTGGTTTGGAAACAAGACAATTCCCTCGATTTCAATGGGTATATCGTCTATTTTTCACACATTCGGAATGGTAAATATGTCCCTATCAGCGGTCGTTTATTCAATCAAGCGAAGTATTTCCAACAGTTGGATGCAACTACCTTGCACGAACAAGAATTCATCTATATCGTAGCTGTTGACCGCTCCATGAACCCGTCTCTACACAGCGACACCATCACGATTCAAAAACCCGATTATATCCCTCCAGCCTTGCCAGTATTTACCGATTTCAAGGTGAATGACGATTATATCACGCTCCATTGGGCCCATAGTTCCTCTAGGGATTTGAAGTTTACGCACCTCCTACGATCCGATGACCAGGGTAAATCCTACAAGAAATTGGCCAGTTTGGACGCTAAGACCCTTACCTATAAAGATCGCGACTTGGCTGCAGATCAGATTTATCACTACGTTATGATTGCTGAAGATGATGCCAAAAACGTTTCGGATACCTCCGCAGCTTACTATTTGCGTTCCTATAGGGCATCGATTCAGCCTCCCACGGGCTTGAACTACAAAGATGGCCAACTGACTTGGACCAATCCGTCGAGTTCCGATACACAATTTCTATTATACAACGGCGATTCTCAGACCTCACTGAAAAAATTAGCCACCGTGGATCAGCCATTTTACAAAATAGACAAAAACATGACCGGCAAATTCTACGCCATCAAATGCATCAAAAACGGACAGACTTCACCGCTTTCGAATCCTTATTTTATCAACAAAGCAAAATGACTTTCTCAAATACTGTTACATTTAATTTTTTGGGCGTCACCTGCACTATGTGCAGGTCGCGGCCTTCACGGGTTCGCTGCGCTCCGTCTCTTCTCGCCCATAGGTCGATGGAGACCCTCCTGACGGAGGCCGTTTCGGTCGCTGACGCACAGCGGATGATGCTTTTTTATAGAGTTAGGGCATTGCTTTTTGATTTACCGCTAACAAAATTAGGTCAACATCATGTATAAAATGCCATTCGTGTCCTTACCCCCACTGGTCGATAGAGGATTTACTGTTATAGGAGAATCCCCTATACAAGGAAAAGGAGTCTTTGCTCTGAAGTTCATCCCACAGGGTACGCGTTTATTCGAATACACGGGGTTTAAAATGAAATACGATGATTTGTTCGAAGACTATATCCAAGGAAAGTCCAGTATGCGATATGTTATTAATCTTGATGATGAGTATATTATAGATGGCGAACGAGGAGGCAATGACTCTAGGTATATTAACCATAGTTGTGATCCTAATTGTGAGGTATATTTTTTAAATGACACCATCTTTATTTATGCCAATCTAGACATAGAAACAGGCACAGAATTGAGTTTTGATTACCAACTTGGTTTGCTTTTTGAAGAAAATGAAATCATCGAAAAGATCAAAAAATGGAATCCTTGCAATTGCGGAAGCCCTAAGTGTAGAGGTACTATGATGTTGCTATAATATTTTTTTAATAATAAAAACTTAAATATGAAACCATTACTTGTATTACTCTTATTCATTAGGATTGATTTACTTTATTCGCAATCCCTACAAAGTACGCTCATCTCGCCTTTGGGAGTGGAGTCAGTGAATGGAAGCTATTCTCTGTCTGCTTCTCTGGGTGATTTGGTGGTTACGACCTCGACCAACGGGAGCTACGCATTGCACCAAGGATTCAGGCAAGCTGCCATTGGAACAGTGAGCACACGCCAACCTTATAAGGAAAATTTTGAGATCAATCTTTACCCAAATCCCTCCGTTGAATACGCCACTTTGGAATGGAAAAAATTTGACAAAGATGCTTTTATCAAAATATTAGACATGAGAGGACAGGTATTGAATTTCAACAATTCAGTCGTCCAATCCTTCTCTGATAAACAAGAAGCTTCTTTGGATTTGAGAGCGTTTCCCAGTGGTGCCTATATTATTTTATTGCACTTGCCAAACAATCCAGATTTTCCAATCGTCCAAAGACTTCTAACCATCCAAAAATAATTTTTATTAATTCAAAATCTGTAAAGAATGAAAAAATTAATCTTTCTTGTGTCGTTTGCATTTTTGATGCAAATAGGCCAAGCTCAAACCACCAAAGGATTCAACTATCAAGCCGTAGCTCGAAACAATGGGGTCTTAATATCAAACCAAACCCTTTCTGCAAAATTTTCTATCATAGACAACGGGTTTACGCTTTATTCAGAGCAACAAAATGTAACCACCAACGCTTATGGGGTCTTGAATGCTGTCATCGGAAGCGGCTCCGCCATTCTAGGCAATTTCTCCAATATCGGCTGGGCTAATGGAAATAAATCCATCAAAGTTGAAATCAACTTCGGCAGTGGATTCATAGACATGGGTACTAACCTGCTGCAAGCTGTACCTTATGCCCTCTCCGCTGCAAAAATAAGCACGCCCCTTCGCCTTGATGAATTACAAGACATAAGCCCAGTACCACCCGCCAATGGACAAGTCCTTAAATACAATGGCTCACAATGGATCCCCGCAGCTGACCTACAAGGTAATAGTGGTAGTACTGTTACATTGACCTACTCATCTGGTGTCGGTATCAATGTTAATAACATAACCCAAACCATATCCAACACTGGCGATACCAACCCCTCCGATGATTTGGTGTTGAGTTCTCCATTTGGAGGAGATGTCAATGGTCCTTACAACAATCTCCAAATAATCCCCAACGCCGTAGGTACTACAGAAATAGCCAATAGTGCTGTTACTCTAACAAAAATAGCACCATCTGGCGCTTCTAATGGTCAAGTACTCAAGTTCAATGGAGGCCAATGGATGCCCGATACGGACAATGGCAGTTCATATTCCGCAGGAGCAGGTTTATTGCTTTCGGGCAATGTTTTTTCTAACACTGGCGATACCAACCCCTCCGATGACTTGGTGTTGAGTTCTTTATTCGCAGGAGATGTCAATGGTCCTTACAACAATCTCCAAATAGTCCCCAACGCCGTTGGTACTATAGAAATAGCCAATAGTTCTGTTACGTTATCTAAAATAGCTACCACAGGAGCTGCCAATGGACAGGTATTAACTTACAATGGAGGGGTATTGGCTTGGAATACACCTGGTGGAGGTGGGCTGACACTTCCCTACAATGGGTCACAATCGACTGGGAGTCCTTCCTTCAAGGTTACTAATTCATCAACCAACGCTTCTGCACATTCTATAGAAGGTTTTGCTGATGGAGGAATTGGTGTAAGGGGTACAGGAAAATATGCAGGTACTTATGGTTTTTCGTCGAGTGGATCAGGCATTATCGGGTGGAGCGATTCAGGGTACGGGGTTTTAGCAAACAGTGATTCTAATATTGGAGTTTATGGCAAAAGTGGCACAAACACGGGTGTTAGAGGCGAAAGTGTTTCGAGTTTTGGAGTTTATGGTAAGTCCACTTCAAACCATGGGGTGTATGGATATTCTGACGATAGTGATGGAATTTCTGGAGCTTCTGGAGCTCCTTCAAGAGCTGGAGTATATGGAAGAAATGATAATGGCGGATTTGGTGTGCACGGTAGCTCCACCAGTGGAAGGGGAGTTCAGGGTATGTCTTCTACTTCGTATGGCGTTGAAGGTAGATCAACTTCAAGCTATGGAGTTTATGGAACTTCTACAAATAATGATGGCATTTTTGGAACTTCCTCGAGTACTTCATCTTATGGTATTCATGGATTTTCAGCATCCAATACGGCGATCTATGGTGAATCAACAGTTTCGTCAAAAGTAGGAGTGTATGGTGAGAATAACGCAGCAAGTGGCAGAGGAATCCTTGGACGAGCTGATGGCACTTCAGGTATTGGGGTATATGGTGCTTCTGACTCTCATTATGCGGTCTATGGAAGGACTGGTTCAGGGAGAGGTGTTGTAGCAGAGGTAGTGAGTCCGACAGCAACGTCTTGGAGCTTTTATGGTACGGGATCTACTGCGTACAAATCAGTGGGAGGAAGTACATGGTCAGTCCCTTCGGATAAATCTTTGAAATCAGATGTCAGACCTTTTACAGATGGTCTCAATGTATTGATGCAAATTCAACCAAAGAGATACTATTACAATGGAAAAGCAAAACCAATCCCAATATTGAAGAGTTTGGGATCATAGCCCAAGATATGGAGACGATCGCCCCCTATACCATAAATAAAACCATCGTGGACATGAATCCTATTGGCTCTGATGAAAAAGCCGATTTGCAAGAAATTTTGGTTTATAATGGAGGTGCATTGCAATATGTAACCATCAATGCCATTAAAGAACAGCAAGAAAAAATCAACAACTTGGAATCAAAAAACAATTCCCTAGAACAACAACTGGGTCTTTTGAGAAATGAACTAGAAAGCCTTAAAAAACTCTACCTTTCTAGTACAAGTCAAGCTCAAAACTCTAGTAAATAATCACTCAATTGTATTAAAAAAATATAAAATTTCTTCATTTAACCACCTTTTAATTTTACTAAACAAAACACGGTCATTCAATAAAATATGTATATTATTCATTGGTATCAAGAATTTCTTCTACATGAGATGAAAAAAAGAATCATCTAATTTTTAGTTTTTTTGGCAAAAATTGAAATAAATTCTTCTAAGGATTCCGGACTAAAAATTAATTTACATTTTTTTGAAAAAATAATTTCATCTAGTTTTGTGAAATTCTTTGAAATTAAAAAGCTAATCCAAAGGTTAGTATCAATGGCAATTCGACTAACCTTACTTTTCATATCGCTTTTGTCTAACCAGTTCTACTTCTTTGGTTATTTCCTCAATGGTTGGTGCTGTTTTTGCTTTTAAGCGAAGCTTTTTCAAAACACTTGCAAATCCAGTTTTTGAATTGTCTTGAATTGCAATAAGATTCATGTCTGCCAAGTCTTTAAGAAGCCTTAACGCTTTGGGGTTTAATATGTCAACTCTAATATTATCCAAGTGACAAATTTAAATAAAAATAAGCAATTTTATTTTCGTTTTCAAGATTCAACAAATTCAGATGCCTAATATACGCAAATTTTCCTTTAAAATAACTGGAATGTAGTTATTTCAGTTTGTAGAATAAGAATTGATGATAATGGCTTTACATTAAACTCCAGAATGGTATTCCCAAAAAAAAGGCCTGATTTTTACAGTACCAAAAAAGGACTGTATCCACCAAGCCAGTATATATTTTAACTAGTTATTAATTCAGCTAGCCAATCTGTCTTCTTTGTCCCAAGCCTCGAAGATGCCGTGATGTTTGTGATAGATTTCGCTTTTAAGCTCTTTTCTTGCAAAGAAAATTCGACTTTTTACCGTACCTAATGGTAGATCCAATTCTTCAGCTATTTCTTGATATTTATATCCTTCGAAGTGCATCACAAAAGGAACTCTCAGTGAAGAATCCAAATTGTCCACCATGTCGTATAACTCTTCGACCAAAATATTTGATTCTGCATCGTTATTGACCACGTGACTGCCACTATTGATAAAATGCTGGTTGTCCGTAGAGTCCATGATCATATTGACCTTGGCTTTCTTTCTATAGTTGTTGATGAAGATATTCTTCATGATGGTAAACAACCAAGCTTTGAAATTCGTCCCAGCTTGGAATTTATCCCTATTTATCAATGCTCTATAAGCAGTCTCTTGGTATAGATCTTTAGATTCTTCAGTACTTTTGGTCAGATTATAAGCAAAACTTAGCAGTATCTTTGCATATTGATCTATTTGCGTATTAAATTCTCTCGTACTCATTATCTTTTATTTTAGATATACAAAAATACACTTTGTTTAATGAATTTTCTAAAAAATTAAACATTATTTTCATTTTTTACATATTAAAGTATTGTTAAAATCTTCAATATTTATCATAATATCTTGTTAATCAATAGAATGTATTTATTTTCAATATTTATGAACAATTCTAGTTTTCAATAATTATTGAAAATTGAACATTTTTTTATAAAAAAAATCCAAACTTTTATTGTTTGAAAGTGTAATATATACAATAACGTGAGTTTTAGCTATTTTAATATTCAAAATCGAAGAATTTAGTCTTAGGTTCATACTATTTTTTGTACTTTTGTATTTGAATATTTTATTAACACAATAATATTCAAGAATCTATATATTCAAATAATTATTATCAATGGCCAAAATTATTTTTATTTTAGGTCTTTAAAATATTTTATTCAATGAGTGAAAATAAATCAGATTACGGAGCGAGTAGTATTCAAGCATTAGAGGGATTAGAAGCCGTACGAAAACGCCCAGGTATGTACATCGGTAGTACTGATGGCAAGGGACTACACCACCTTGTCTATGAAGTAGTGGATAATTCCATCGATGAACATCTAGCGGGATATTGCACCCATATCGAAGTGATTATACACCCAGACAATTCTGTTTCAGTCCAAGATGATGGCCGTGGTATTCCAACGGGTATGCACGAAAAACTTCAAAAGTCGGCACTTGAGGTTGTAATGACTGTTTTGCACGCAGGAGGTAAGTTCGATAAGAACACTTACAAGGTTTCTGGTGGATTGCACGGAGTAGGGGTTTCTTGTGTTAATGCCTTGTCCATTTATTTGAAAGCAGAAGTATTCAGAGAGGGAAAATATTTTATCCAAGAATATAGCCAAGGTAAGCCTTTGGCAGATGTCAAAATGGTGGGCGATTCAGATATTCGTGGTACCAAAGTTACTTTCAGACCCGACCCCGAAATATTCGAAGTACTCGAGTACAAATATGAAACGCTTGCCCACAGACTCAGGGAATTGGCTTTCCTAAATGCCAAACTTAAGCTGACCCTAACCGATGAAAGAAATGTCGAGAATGGCGAACCAAAGCAAGAAACATTTTATAGTGAAGGTGGTCTTTTGGAATTCGTAGAATACCTTGATGCAGCTAGAACCAAACTCAATGAAAAACCGATTTATCTCAAAACCAAAGACGAAGACGTTGAGATAGAAGTCGCCATGCAGTATAATACGGGCTATGCTGAAAATATTTACTCTTACGTTAATAATATCAACACAAGAGAAGGCGGAACCCACGTAAGCGGATTTCGACGTGCCGTGAATAGGCTTTTCAAGCAATATGGAGACGATAACGGTCTGTTTAAAAAATTGACTTTTGCCATTTCGGGAGAGGACTTTGGAGAAGGCTTGACGGCCATCGTTTCAGTAAAAGTTCAAGAGCCACAATTCAAGGGACAAACCAAAGGAGAGCTTGGAAATTCTGAGGTACTCGGTATTGTGTCCAGGGCTGTAGGCGATACGCTCAAAAATTATTTGGAAGAAAATCCAAATGAAGCCAAGCGAATCATCGATAAAGTCATTATGGCTGCTACAGCTAGGCACGCAGCTCAAAAGGCTCGTGAGATGGTACAGCGCAAAAATGTCCTGACAGGTGGAGGACTCCCTGGAAAGTTGGCCGATTGCGCCTCAAAGGATCCAGCGGCAAGTGAGTTGTTTTTAGTCGAAGGGGATTCTGCAGGGGGTACTGCTAAGCAAGGGAGAGATAGGCATTTTCAAGCCATACTTCCACTTAGAGGTAAGATATTGAACGTAGAAAAAGCACTCGAATTTAAAATTTATGAAAACGAGGAAATAAAAAATATGTTCACTGCTCTCGGCGTGAGGATAGAAGACATCGACGGCGAGCGCATATTAAATGTCTCGAAGCTAAGATACCACAAAGTGGTCGTCATGTGTGATGCCGACGTTGACGGAAGCCATATCACGACTTTGATTTTAACTTTCTTTTTCAGATACATGAAGCCTTTAGTGGAGCAAGGGCATATTTATATCGCCGCACCACCATTGTATCAAGTAAGAAGAGGTAAAGAATTTAGATATTGTTGGACGGAAGAAGAACGCCAAGCTGCCATTACCGCTTATTCAAAGAGCGAAAAGGATGATTCTGTAAAAACACAGCGATACAAGGGTTTAGGAGAGATGAACGCCGAACAACTTTGGGAAACTACTATGGACCCTAGCACTCGAATTCTAAAAAAAGTGACGATAGAAGATGCCATGGAGTGTGATAGAACATTTTCTATGTTGATGGGAGAGGATGTACCACCACGTCGGGCTTTCATCGAAGCCAATGCGCGTTATGCCAAAGTAGATATTTAAAAAAATATTACACTTGGAAAAAAGAGAAGAAGTGGCAAAGTCCAAGCCAAATGCTTCCTGGGATATTTGGAAGCCATTATGGATATCCTTGGCATTTGCCTTAGGTATGTTGGTTCGGGTGAGCCTAGACCAAAGCGATGAGATTCCTCTTTTTAAGGTGTCAAAGCACAGCATACCCACTTCTAGCAAATTTGCTGCCATTAAGTCTTTCGTTGGAGAAGAGTATTATCAAAAAGTCAACACCGATTCGATGGAAGAATTGGCCATCGAAGAAATGGTGGACCATTTAGATCCATATTCAACTTACTTTTCTGCAAAACAACAAAACGACCATTTGCTAGCACTCCAAGGAAATCACAAGGGCATTGGGATCGAATACCAGGTTATTGAGGATAGCGTTTATGTGACTAGAATCATTCCCAATGTCCAGCTTTTAATTCTAAACTAAAGCTTGGAGATATTATCCTAGAAGCCAATGATTCGATTATTTCAGGCATTGAAAAGGAAGGCTTGGCCATTCACAAAGCTTTGGTTGGTGAAGAAAATTCTACATTGAGATTGAAGGTGAAATCATTAGATGGTCGGCTTGCACAACTGGATATTAAAAGAGGCTCTTATGAAATTCCCTCGATTGATCCTCCGATTAAATTGGCTAAAAACATTCTCTACTTGAAAATAAACCACTTTTCTAGCAAGGTTTATGGGGATTTTATGAAATATTTGGAAAATAACCTAGACCACACCCAGCCGACCAACTTGATTTTTGATGTGCGGGATAATCCAGGGGGTATCTTGCAAGAAGTGACAAAAATGTTGTCCCAACTCATCACCGATAAGAGCGTGCTGTTGGTCTATACCGATGGTGATAATCAACAGAAAAACGAGTACATGAGTGCGGGCAAAGCATTCTTCAATCTCGGTAAAATTGCGGTTTTAATCAATCAAAATTCTGCATCTGCTTCAGAAGTTCTGGCGGGCTCTCTGCAAGACCACGACAGGGCTGTTATTGTGGGAAACAATTCCTTTGGAAAAGGCCTCGTACAGACTGACCGTGAATTTGAAGATGGCTCGGCAGTAAAATTGACCATTTCAAAATATTATTTGCCGTCAGGAAGATGCATTCAGAGACCTTTGAACGCAAAAGAAAAGGCCGAAAACGCTAAAAATACTAAGGAATTTTTTACAGCCAAAGGACGTAAGATGACAGAGGGGGAGGGAATTCAACCAGATATTCGATTATTGGATATGAGTAGTGATTCTTTGCAAAATTTGATTTTTGAAATAAACAAAATAGCTTTTAAACAGGCGCGAAAAAATAAATTTCAGTATTCAAATCAATTAAATTGGTCCCAAGTTTTATCCAAAGCGCCGAGTATTTCTAAGAATTTTAATACAAAAACAACAGAAACCTTAGCCGAAACCGCTTTTATAAAATATTGTCAAAACAACAAGCCATCGAACGAAATTTTAATCAACGAACCGTATATCAAGGCGGCAATTCAGTCTTTTAAATAATAATATTAAATTCCTTCTTATTCAACATAATCTAGGTCCTTCCCGAAAGTCTCTTTAAGCGTCTTTATCGACCAAAATGCCAACAAAATACAAATCAAATTGACTGTTAAGGCTGAATACAAAGGGTTCATCCATTTGGCGAAAGTTGTATAGGCGAAAGTTATGGGTATGACGGCTCCCCTTACAAAATTAGGAACAGTAGTGGTCACGGTAGCTCGGATATTCGTTCCAAATTGTTCTGAAGCTTGTGTCACAAAAATAGCCCAATATCCTGCTGAAAAGCCAATTGCAAAACTAACACAATAAAACGTCCAAGCACTGATTTCTCGTAGATTCACATAGACCAAAATGGTTAGGATGCACATGCCTAAATACAATATAACAACTTTCCTCCGACTTCGCCACCATTGGCTGATCATGCCGCTGACTACGTCACCAATCGAAAGACCAAGATAACAAGCCACGATCGTATTCCCAGCTTTCATAGGTTCGGTTAAATACAAGTACTTGCTCAGTTCTGGACTCAACAAGATCAGGAGGCCTATAATGCTCCAGATGGGCAGTCCCACCATGATACATTTCAAGTATTTTGAAGCCGTTTCCCAGTTACTGAATAATTGAAAAAAATTTCCTCTGGCTACATTGGACTCCAGAGCTTTTTTATATATCCCCGATTCAAAAGCACTAACTCTTAGTACCAGCAACATCAAGCCCATCCCTCCTCCTACATAATAAGCCATTCGCCAGTCAAAGAGATCGTGCACTTTAGCTGCCACCACTGCACCCAATGCCCCAAATGCAACAACTATCATCGTCCCTATTCCTCTGTTTTCTTTAGAAAGGGATTCATTTACCAGCGTGATTCCAGCACCCAATTCTCCAGCTAAACCTACGCCTGCCAAAAAGCGGATGACGGCATAGGCTTCTATATTCGTGACCATGCCATTAGCAATATTAGCTATCGAATAGACGAATATACTCCCAAACAACACCGAAAGACGCCCTTTTTTGTCCCCAAGGATACCCCACAATATCCCTCCTACCAACATGCCAAACATTTGCATGTTCAACAAAAATATCTTGTTGGGCTCTAGCGAACTTCCTTGATACCCTAGTTCTGCCAATGAGGGATTGGCCACCACTCCAAACAGAATCAAATCATATATATCCACAAAATATCCTAATGCTGAGATCAGTACCGCACTATTCAGGATCTTAGTATTGTTTTCGTTCATCTTTTTTATTCAATGTTAGGGGATTTTTCCTACAAAAAAAGCAAAATAAAGGGTATCCGCAAAGTCAAATGGCAATTTTTTTATCAAAACTCCATTGGTTTGGGTAATTTCTATATTTCCATTTGTACCTACTTTATCTGGCTCACTATTCCTTAACCACCAATGCTTTATCATCCCATCCTGCTTTTTGTCCTTGATCACCAATGTATAGCAACCTGGTGTCAATTTTATTTTGTCCTTATACACGGTGCTGTCTTCCAAATTATCTCTACTTATTACTACTGTCCCTTGGTCGTTTAGGATCGAATAACTCGTCTCATTGGCCCGATTTTGATCGTTTGCTTCTATTTTTAAGATCCATTTTTCAGGCAAAATCATTGGCGCTTGATATGGAGAACGTTGAGTATTATTGTTTTTATTTTTATCCTCTAATCCATTGACCTTGAGGATGTTTGCGATATAGTATTTTGAATTTTTAATTTTCCTAAATTCTATATTTGGAAGGTAAACCGTGATTTTTTCTCCAGGTAAAACCAAGCCATTCCAATGGTATATCTGCTTTTTGTGATTGTCCAGTCCGTGTTCTATGTCTATTTGGGTGAGATTGTTTTTTCCAGTATTTTTGACGACAACCATCGGGGATTGGCAAGTGGGATTGAACCGAGCGTATTCATCTTTGTTGGTTGGCCTGATGATTTCTTCCATTGCCGCATCATTTTCAAAATTATACTCTTCATACTCTATCAATTGATGGCATTGGCGATATTCGCCTTGTTCCTCTTCCAGATGAAACGGAGGGTCGATGGCATAATCCAAAGTCAAAGTATCTTTAAGATTTATCCACGGTGTTAAATCAAAGGGAAATTCGTCGATTTTGGTTCCAGGACACCAACCAGCTCTATCGAATTGCCATGTGCCGCCTTGAGGATGGATGGGATTCATCCCGCAGTCTTTCCAAATATTCCAAAGAAATTTTTCTTCACCATTTACCCTCCAACTATGTTTTTTAGCCACCCATTCACAACAATTGTAGGGGCCAAAATGTCCGTGCCCACTAATTCGGCTCAACAAAGAAACATGCTTAGTCCTAGGGTCTAAAATAACCTTTGTGGACTTGAAAATGCTGTCTTTAGCCAATGCCCCATAAGAATAAAGCCCCGTCGGGTATATATTCCGAACTGCAATGCTTTTAAGCTCAGGTTTACCCTTGATGAACACAAATTTTAGGTCCAGCAGCTCTTGGTTATTGCCAGAAATTATCCTTTTGGTACCCGTCAATATGGGCGCATAATCGGTAATGTCATAGATGAATTCTTTGCCATTTGGACCTAAATCCAAGCGTTTTCCATAAGGTGTGATGAATCCAGCCAGCTCGAATCGCTCTCCAGTGCTGTCTGTAAGCACCGTGTGGGTATGATAGTCCCATTCGCCGCAAGGGAAGGTATCAGCAGAAGTTCGTACATCGCATTTTATTTTCTGTATCAAGTATATTTTGCGCCATTCTCCGCTGGTCTTCGGGAATCTAATCGTCCCTGAGTATGGTTGATTCCAGCCCTCTGGACTGGGATCGCTAAACTTGAACATTTGAACCGTGAAGGTGTCTTTTGTTGTATTTTGGGCCTTAGTGTAAGAAGGAAGATTTAGCAGGCAAATGAAAATAATTTTGAGTAAAATATTCCAAAGTTTTATTTTTTGCCACATATATACAGATGCTTTTTTTCGCAAGATATAAATTCATTTTATTATTATTTGATTTTTGTATGCCCCTATATTCTATAGGGTCGGGTCGTGCATGACTCCGCTTCGCTTCGGTCTCTCCATAAGATGTCGAGACTGGTCTCCTAGCCTTCGCCATGGAGACCATCATTACCACCCCTCATACGCTTGGTTTTTAGGGTATGTGTTCACTAATTCAAAGTGTTGGGAGAAGTAAATCATCGTATTATTCTTTGGCTTTACTCATTATTATTCCACGGTTTGTTATTTTTTCAATTACCTTTCGTCTATATTTGTACATCATAAAAAAATAGTTTTTGTATGCGAGTTCTTATTTTTTCATTATTTATTTCAGCATTGATCATGAATTGTAAATCCAACCCATACAAGCCGGATTTGGACATGAAAGAAAAAATTTATTTTGGTTCTGAGGGAGGTGTTGCAGGCAGCCGCAGTGAATTTATTTTAGTAAAAACAGGGCAAATCTATAAAAAAGTGGATACGACATACAAGAAAGTCGCTACATTAAAGGAAAATACGGCCCTTCAGCTCTTCGAATTGGCGCAAAATTCCAACGTATTTACACAAGGGTATAACGAACCTGGCAATATGTCTCAATTCATGGAATTTAAAACCCTAAAGAATACAGATAGGTTGGTTTGGAGTCAAAATGACGCCTCATTACCAAAGAATATTAAAACTTTTTACGGAATCTTAAGTAAAGCCATCAAATAGGCTTATTCTCTTACAGTGGTTACCCTTTTGCCATAAGTTGGGAAAGAGGCACTGCCATAATGTGAAAATCTAGAATTAGCCTTGATGGGGAGTTTGTAATGGTTCATAAAACTCGAGAAGAAAGCAGTTAGTTCTTCTGTTTTGATATTGCGAGAACTGGGTTTTAGATGGTAGGCAATGTGTTTGATGGTGCCATCTTTTTCAAAGAAAATATTGATCCAAATTTTAACCCCTTTTATATCGTATTTTATCTGGTCTGCATAGTTTTCCATGCCAATTAACAAGGCGACCCATTTCTCATACGCTACGCTCATGTCATTGTCACAAACGCTCAACAGTACTTCATCGAAAGTAAGATTTAGCTTTTCATATCCTTTGTCATGTTCGCCGATCAAAAAGACTTTTGGCAAGGAATCTACTCCTGCATATCCACTGTGTGAAGCCTGAGCAGCAAGCCCAAATGACATAAAAATAAAAACTATGAGGCAATTTTTCATGAACTGTTTCTTAATATTTAATCTACACTAAACAACATCAAAAGTGGCTAAATATTTTCATAATCCCTAATTATTTAAGATAAAATTAATGAATACGATACATTAAATAATTTCGTAATAAATAAAATATTTATTAACAGAATATTATACATAATGAAAATATATAATATCTTTGTAAAAAAAAACTTTGAAATGATTGTCGATTTATTATTGTTCGTATTCATTGTGTCTGGATTTTACCTTGGATTCACCAAAGGATTTATGAAAGTTATTGGTTTTGTTTTAACCATAATATGTTGTTTGGTATTGACGATAAAGGTCTCGCCTGTCATCCATCAGTGGCTTTCAGAACATGTTGTGGGTCTAGAAAATGGGGTCCACATGGTGTCTATTGGGCTAGGACTTGCTTGTACATTGGCGTGTTTAGGCTTGATTTTATATTTTATCCAATCTAAGGTCAATCTCGCAAATCTTGGTCCAGTAAATAAAGTAACGGGAGGTTTGGTATTGATGGGTATATTTTTGCTTGCCTATAGTTCGCTGGTTTGGTTTTGTGATCAGTCTTCGATTTTTTCAAAAAGTACCAAAAGAAATTCTGTTAGCTACGAATATTTGATAAAAATTAATGACAAAAGCTCCAAATCTACTAAGTATCTTCGACCTGTATTGAACAGTCTCAGAGGTATGTCTGAAGCATCAATGCAGATTAAAAAAACAAAAAACACGTAGTTCCGCATGAAACAAAGCTTAATTCTTTTATTTTTCAGTTGTCACTTTATTGCTTCCGCTCAGGTATTAGATAGCACCGTACAGAAAAATCTTCAGAAGATTTATACACATTCGTTGACGAATGCTCAATCTTATGATTGGCTGCGATATCTCAGTAAGAGGGTAGGCAATAGGCTAAGTGGGACTCCAGCAGCTGCGGCTGCGGTGGAATATACCCGCTCTATACTCGATACCTTGGGATTGGACTCTGTATGGCTTCAACCATGCATGGTGCCGCATTGGGACAGAGGTGAAAAGGAACTTGTCCGGGTTGTAAATTCTCAAAAATGGGGAACCTTTGACCTCAAAAGTATGGCTTTAGGTAATACTACGGGTACTGGCTCTGAGGGCATCTTGGCTCAAGTAATAGAAGTAAAATCGTTGAAAGAGTTAGAGAATTTAAGCGACAGCAAAGTAAAAAATAAGTTTGTTTTCTTCAATAGACCGATGAATCCAGAACATTTGCGAACTTTCAAGGCATATGGCCAAGCGGTTGACCAAAGATCTCAAGGTCCATTAATTGCCCAAAAGAAGGGTGCTTTGGGGGTTTTGGTTAGATCCATGACTGTTAATTTTGATGATGTCCCGCACACAGGTGCAACGAAAACAGATGGAAACAAGCCATCTATACCGGCATTTGCTATTTCCACCAATGATGCTGATCGCCTTAGCAATATTTTGAAAACTGAATCAAGCCTTAAGATTTTTATGCTCAACTCGGCTAGGATGTTGAAACAAAAACTGTCCTACAATGTCATTGGAGAATTGCGAGGGAGGACAAAACCCAATCAAATCATTACGGTAGGAGGTCATTTGGATTCCTGGGATGTAGGAGAGGGTGCGCACGATGATGGCGCAGGTTGCGTGCAATCCATCGAGGTCTTAAGGACTTACAAGAAATTAGGTTTTAAGCCTAGGCATACTATACGAGCTGTGATGTTTATGAACGAAGAGAATGGTTTAGCAGGGGGACTGGCTTATGCCGCTGATTCTACATCTGGAATTAGCCATTTTGCTGCCATTGAGAGTGACGCAGGGGGATTCACTCCTCTGGGCTTGTCTTATGAGGACGCTCCTAAAGAAATGGATTTATTAGCACAGATAGGGAAGTATTTGGCGGTTTACAATCTCAGGGTAGGTCCTGGTGGGAGTGGAGCTGATATTTCTCCACTTAAGGGCAAAGCAAGACTGCTCATGGGACTGGATCCAGATAGTCAAAGATATTTTGATATCCACCATACTGCAGATGATGTTTTCGAAAAAGTATCAAAACGCGAGCTAGAATTGGGTGCTGCAGCGATGACTTCTCTAATTTTCTTGCTTGATCAACTTGACAAATAAATCATATATTTAATTAAGGACAAATAGGTCTTTTTAATAGATAATTTTGAAATTAAAGTTGTATGGGAATAAAATTTGGCGATATAGAATTTAGGTAAATTTATAGTATATATAATTTGGGATTTACTGTAAGAAAAAATCATAATTTTTGAAATTAAAGATATTATTTTTGGAAAATTAATTATATCTTTGCAACTGTTTGTTAGTTATTAAGAACATATCCATATTGATAGAAAATATTCAAATTTAGAAGTTATGAAAATTAAAAATTTAATTCTGCCCTTCCTTGCGTTGGTAGTTCTCCTTGGAGGCAGTTCATGTAAGAAAAAGACTACCCCAGAAACATTTTTAGAGGTTAAGGATTTTAATGCCTCAACTACTTTGAAGTGGCATCAGAAATTTTTGGAGATGGACAGGTATGCAGATAACTTTCGACCGATTCCTGGTCCTAGGGCATTGGCATATATCGGATTGGCTGCTTATGAAGTTTGTATTCCAGGTATGCCTGCTTACAACAGCTTCAGAGGTAAGTATTTTGGACTAAACCTTCCTACCGCCGAAACTGGAAAGGCTATACACTGGCCTTCTGCATTGAATGCTTGTTATAAGGATTTATACCTTAAGTTTTTTAACGATAATAAGCAAACTGCTGTAGGTCTAAATGCTCTACAAAAGACTTTTTCTCAGTATATTACTGAGTTTGCTGCTACACAAGAAGAAACAAATAAAGCTGAAGTCAATAATGATGAAGTTTATAATCGCTCAGTAAAATGGGGTAAAGATGTCGCTGCAGCAGTTTGGGCTTGGTCTGAAACAGACGCATTCGGTGTTAAGGCTCACAATTCACCTTACGATCCAAGTCATGTTATGCCTACTGGTATAGACAAATGGATAAAAACCAATGACAATGGTCAATATCCAGCATATCCTTTTGGGGGTAGAGTTAGAACATTTGCAATCAGCGAAAGCGATAAACTTTGTCCTGCGCCTTTGGCTTGGAGTACCGACGATAAATCTCAGCTTTATGCACAAGCAATGGATGTTTATTCATTAAATACACCAGAATTATCTCATGATGATCAATGGATAGCTGAGTTTTGGTCTGACGATTTAGTAAATGTATCTTTTTCTCCTCCACCAAGATTGATAGCTGTTGCTTTACAATTCATTGAAAAGCAAAATTCTAGCCTTGAAGAAGCGATTTATACCTGTGCAAAATTAGGAATGGCTTTGAATGATGCGGGTGTAGCTTGTTGGCATTCTAAATACTATTACAATTTTTTGAGACCAGAACAATATATCAAAACTTATATCGACCCAACATGGGAGCCACACTTGAAGGATCCATTGACTGGAGAAAAAGGTATTACTCCTAATTTCCCAGCTTTCCCTTCTGGTCACTCAACATTTGCAGGTGCAGGTGCTGACGTCCTTGAAAGTATTTTTGGTAATAATTTTGAAATATTTGATAGATGTCACGAAGATAAATTGGCTCTTTTCCTTGGACAGGCTAGATATATTACACCAGATATCATGAAATATGAAGACGCATTTTCTCGTATTCCACTAGGTGTTCACTTTAGAATGGACTGTGAAAAAGGTATCGCTCTAGGTGAAAAAGTAGCTAGAAAAGTTAATGCCATTAGATGGAAAAAATAAAATTATTAATTAAGAATAATTTAGAAGGCTGTCTATTTTGGCAGCCTTTTTTGTAATATAAAATAAGATGAAGAGTATATTAATTTTGTTGATAAGCATTTCGATTCTAGCTGGATGTGTTAATAACACAAGTAACACAAGCTTAAAGGAAAATAAAGTAAATTACCCCAATGGCAAATTAAAATTATTGTATTACACACAAAATGATAAAAAGAATGGAGATCGTTTTGAGTATGACCGACAAGGCAATCTCATAACTAAATTTAAATTTAAAGACGATGTTCAATGTGATACCGCTTTTTATTATTACCCCAATGGAAAATTAAACGAATTTCAAATTTTTAAAGAGGGCAAAAGAGTGGGTAATATGGTACGATATTGGCCCAATGGAGCCGTTCAAATAAAATCCCAATTTATAAATAATCTGCAAGATGGATTATATGTCAAGTTGGATAGCATAGGCGATACACTAATAACTATTAACTATCGAATGGGAAAAATCCTTGAAGTCAAAAATGATGAAGCTTTTCAAAAGTTAAAATAGATTGCGAATTCTATCAATCGGTTATCCAACTCGGATGCCCATAATGTATGAAAAGGAAGCAAGAATGAGGTGCTTTAGTATGAATCTCCTTAGAATTTTTGCTGTTTCAAAGTTACAATTATTAAATACGTGGAATTGGGATAATTCTACCATGAATGAATATTAATTTGTTTTATAGCATTATTTAATTATATTATATTGAAAAATGAAATATATAAGGAAAATATTGAATTAATACTTAGGTTTTTATGTTAAATGAAAATTTTTTATATAAAAAAAGTCCTCATTTTAGATAATAAAATTATCTTTGCACCTGATTAAGTAGTAAGTAAGAACATATCCAATTTAAAAAAAAAATATTCAAATTTAGTAGTTATGAAATTTAAAGGTTTATTTCTGCCTATCCTTGCGTTGATAGTAATACTAGGAGGCAGTTCATGTAAGAAGAAAACGACCCCAGAATCATTTTTGGAGGTAAAAGAATTTAATGCTGCAACTACCTTAAAGTGGCATCAAAAATTTTTGGAAATAGAAAGATATGCTGATGGTATGAGACCAATTCCAGCACCAAGGGCTTTGGCATATATCGGATTGGCGGCTTATGAAGTTTGTATCCCAGGTATGCCAGCTTATAACAGCTTTAAAGGTAAATATTACGGTTTAAATCTGCCAACAGCAGAAACTGGAAAGGCTATTCACTGGCCTTCTGCACTAAATGCTTGTTACAAGGATTTGTACCTCAAGTTTTTAACAGATAATAAGCAAACTCCAGAAGGGCTAGTGGCTCTAAAAATGCCATTCTCTCAATACATCAATGAGTTCGCTGCTACACAAGAAGAAACCAATAAGGCTGAAGTCAATAATGACGAAGTTTATAATCGATCAGTAAAGTGGGGTAAAGATGTTGCTGCCGCAGTTTGGGCTTGGTCTGAAACAGATGCATTTGGGGTAAAAGCTCAGAATTCTCCTTTCGACCCAAGTCACGTAATGCCTACAGGTATCGACAAGTGGGTGAAAACGAATGACAACGGCCAGTATCCAATGTTTCCATTTGGAGGAAGAGTTAGAACATTTGCAATCAGTGAAAGCGACAAACTTTGTCCGCCACCTTTGGCTTGGAGTACAGACGAAAGATCTCAGCTTTATGCGCAAGCTATGGAAGTTTATGCAGCAAATACGCCTAAATTATCTTACGAGGATCAATGGATTGCTGAGTTTTGGTCTGATGATTTAGTTAATTTAACTTTTTCACCTCCTCCAAGATTGATTGCGGTAGCTTTACAGTTCATTGAAAAACAAAATTCAAGCCTTGAAGAAGCGATTTATACTTGTGCAAAATTAGGTATGGCATTGAATGATGCAGGTGTTGCTTGTTGGCATTCTAAGTTCTATTACAATATTTTGAGACCTGAACAATATATTAAAACGTATATCGATCCAACTTGGGAACCGCATTTGTACAATCCTTTGACTGGTACAAAGGGTATAACTCCAGCATTTCCAGCTTACCCATCAGGTCACTCAACATTTGCAGGCGCAGGTGCTGACGTCCTTGAAAATATTTTTGGCAATAATTTTGAAATCTTTGATCAATGTCATAGTGGTCGTACTGAATTCAACGGGACTCCTCGATTCATTACGCCAGATATCATGAAACTTGAAGATGCGACTTCTCGTATTCCACTTGGTGTTCACTTCAGAATGGACTGCGAAAAAGGTATCGCTCTAGGTGAAAAAGTAGCTAGAAAGGTTAATGCCATTAAATGGAAAAAATAAAATTATAAATCTTTTATAATAAAAAAAGGCTGTCAATATTGGCAGCCTTTTTTGTTTTATGAACTTTGATGAAGAAGCGATTAATTTTAGGTCAATATTATTATTCTTATTTCGGTTTGAAGGGTGAAATAGCGCTCATCACATATTCAATCCACCGCAAATACTAATCGTCTGCCCAGTAATATAGGAGGCGCGATCACTCGATAGAAATATACACAAATCTGCCACTTCATCGGCCTTTGCCAAGCGTTTCAAAGGGATATTGGCAAGGAATCCCTCCTTGGTCTTTTCATCCAACTGATGCGTCATATCCGTCTCGATGAATCCAGGAGCGATGGCATTGCAACGTACATTCCGAGAGCCAAGCTCTTTGGCGATAGACTTTGTAAAACCAATAATACCCGCTTTACTGGCCGCATAATTGGCTTGACCAGCATTGCCAAATACGCCTACAACCGAGCTCATATTTAAGATAACCCCGTTTTGCGCTCGAATCATTGGTTTGATCGCATGTTTGGTAAGGTTGAAAACCGACTTGAGATTGACGTGGATTACATCGTCCCATTGCGCCTCACTCATGCGCAGCATCAGTGTATCTTTCGTGATTCCAGCATTGTTAATCAATGTATCGAGCTTGCCAAAATCGGTCAAAAACTCCTGAACCAAGGCCTCTGCTTCATTGTAATCGCTGGCATCGGAAGCATATGCTTTAACCTTCCTTCCACTTGCACTCAAAGACTTAGCCAATGCCTCAGCTTGTTCTTGTGACGATCGATAGGTAAATCCTACATCACATCCAGCTGCTACAAATTTTTCCACCAAAGCAGCCCCAATGCCCCTGCTTCCTCCTGTTATTAACGCGCACTTGCCTTCCAATTCCATATTATATTTTTTACGAAGATAATAAAAAATTGATATTTCAAAACCTGATTAAGAAATACCCTGACAATTATTATGGCACACCCCTACGGGTCGGGTCGTTCGTGACTTCACTTCGTTTCGGTCTCGACTCATTCTGTTGTCGAGACTGGTCTGTACCCAGACCATCCCTACCACCCCTTGTGCATTTAGATCAATTGGTAAGAAATAAAATGTATAAGTCCATCAATATCAATGAATCAAATATTGGCTGGAATTAATATATACTATTTAAAATTATTATGTACAAAATGTGATATTTGGCACAGTATTTGCAATTTACCTAGATAGTTTAGGTTAAATAATGTGTGAATAATGATTTTTGTGAGTGGCCAACCTGGCCTCAGGTTGGCTAATTTTTTGTTATACTAGGCAGTTGTAATGTCTAATGGCTTAGCGAAGACTCGGAAATCGAAGCACAAATGTTCGTTTTAGCACAAATGTTGAATCTGACCCTTCTGCACTCATTTTGGCAAACCTTGGTTGTGTACCGTTATTAGAATGTCAGTTTATTTTAAACAGCTTATTGTCTTGTGATAAAGAGAGTACTTCAAAGTCACTAATGTCAATATTTGAAGGTATTTTATCTCTAACGATTGATAAAATAAACTGACCATTAATACTATTTGCAATATCCACAATAATTGTAGATAATTGATTCCCGTGCATATTTTCTAACTGATCGTGCATAATAAAATGCAGGCATTCAATGTCAAGTTTGTCTGCAAATTGAATATAAGCAAAATCAAATGCAGCTATTTGTCCCTTTTTCTTTCCCGTGCTGGGATTTCCTTCGAGATTGGTAACAACAAGCTCATAACCTTTTTCATTCTGAGGCGCACTAAGCAAATAAGTTTCCCCATAAAGCTTGTCTGACATTGCAGAAAAATATTTATTAAATTCTGTAACTCTACTTTGAATTTGGCTATCCTTAGATGAAATGCCTAAATTTATTGCATTTAAATTTTCGTCAATTTGAGCTAATTTTTCTATAGAGTAAATCCACAACCTTTTTTGTTCTTCTAAATTTCCTTTTCTTTCAAATTGTTTGTTTAATTCTAAAATTGTTTTTTCAAAATCTTCAACTAAAGCAGATTTATTTAATGTTTCAGTTAATGCGTGCTCCGCTTTTTGTAAAATTGTAATTTCGGATTTAACCTTTCTTATTTGTTGTTCTATATCAGGCAATTCTTTAGTAATATATTCTAACTTTTCAGAAATTAAATCGTTGTGAAATTTAACAGTATCCTCAAAAGAAACTTGAATGTTGGCTACCAAAGATTGTGCCTTTTCATAAAGAGATTTAATTTGATTGGTATCAATTTTAGTGTATTCTTGTTCTAAATCTTCTTTACTTTCATTTATTAAATCCTTTCTGATTTCTAATCTACTTAATTCTGTTGCGTTCCTATTTAGTTTAAACTTTATTTCATTCAGTTTATCAATATCTGAACTATAATTTTCATTAAGGTTAAAACGGTTTTTTCTTTGATTTAGGTCTTCAATTTTTCCATTCAAATAGGCAAGTTGTTGCTCTATCAAAGAGAGTTCTCCTTCTTTTTTTAATCTTTTTTGAAAACTTTCTTCTCTAGTTTTTTCTTTTGATAACATTTCTTTTTGATTGTGGCTATCAGTATCAATTCCAAGCCAAAATAGATACAACGCTTCGTACTCTTCAGGTCTAGTTGTTGGATGCAACAGTTTGACAATGTTTGCCATTTTGTATTTTTCGTCCCTTATACTTTTAGATACTATTTGCCTGAAAGTTGGTTTTTCAACATTTGATTTAAGGATTTCACTTTTCAGTTTTTTGTCAAATTCTTTATCGTTAATAATATTCTCCCCATTAACTTCTTGTATCTTTTTGTTTCGGGCTAAAAAATTTTTTCTAATTGTTACCGTATGCTTAGCTTTCTCTTCTAAAGTATCAACTAAAACAACCGTAATAATAATTTCATTGTCCTTTAAAAAATTTTCGATTTTAGTATTTGGTTGCTTTTTAAATTCAGTGTCTTGGTAAATATTTTTACCGTCAGAACCAAAACAATAATCTACCAATCTTAAAACAGTCGTCTTGCCAACATTATTACCTGTAGTTTGCTGTGAACTAATTACGGGTGTTTCATCTACAATTAAGTTTATCCCTTTGTGAAAAGGAATATCTCTAATTATAGAGCTTTTGTTTTGTATGATGACTTGCTTTAGAAACATTTTATTATTAATCCTTTATTTCCTTTTTTAATAACTCCTAGAATAAAAAGCCAATCCAAAACTAACGAAAATAAATTCAATGATATTTTAGTTGATTTGTTTACTGAAATGAATAAATCAAAATAGTCAATTTCATTTTTTGTAAAGGAATTAAGAACTTCAATCACTTTACCTCCCAAGTAATATAAGTCTCTTTCAGGGTTTGTATTTTTATTTACTATCATAATATTGGGGGCTCTTCTAAAATATTGCAACGCATAAAAGCGTCAACCATTATAATTAGTAATCCAATTTTGATAGCTTCAATTGGCAAGTCTGAAATAGGATTACTTGAGTTTTCAATAATTTTCCAAAGTTCATTTTCAACATTTTCTATAATATTATCAGCATTTGCTTTTATCTCTTCTAAATCTGTGTACTTACCTTTTTCTTTAAGGTAAATAGATTTAATATTTTGAAGTACAAATTCTTTTTTTGTGGAGCCTTGTTTTTCAATTTCTTCGTAAAGCTTATTTAATTTACCCTGATAAACTCGATATTGTACAATTGAAGGTTTGAAAAGAATAACATTATTGTATAATATTTTACCTTCTGTATCAGGTGCATTTGTTGGTTCTTCTATAATTGTATCATCAAAAATTCGCTTTCCTACAAAACCAACAATAATATTTAAAGCTGATGGATATTTTACAAGAATATTGCTTTCAGATATTAATTTAAGAATATTAGCTTCGTGATTTTTCTTCATTTCTTGAAGAATTGGCTCTGTATATTTTACCACATCATTTGTTTCCAAATGATGATTAGCACACAAAAGCATTAAATTTTCATAACTTCTACGATAATCGTCATTCGAATTGGAATTATACCTTTGACCACCAGGCTCGGCTGCTTCAATATGGCAAATGTTGGAGAAGTTAATTTCACTTCCATTACTAAATAGACTAATATGACAATCTGGAAAAGCACACTGATTGCCTGATAAAGCATACAAACGCTTTATTGTTTTTTCTGTTATTTCTCTTGCTTTACTTTTTGCCATTTTTATTTTTACAATGTAGCAAATTTACACTTTTTTAGACTAGATGATAGTCCAAAATTTGGTTTTATTTTTTGTACAGAAGGTCATTTAAAATGACCACCAACTCACCCATCACCTAGATTCGGCATAGATTTTTTCAAAAATAGATTTATCTACTTCGGATAATTTTTGCCCCCTGCGCTCTAATACCCGATCCATCGACTCAAGAGCTTTATCCAACTTATAATCAGTAAAGCCTCCAGGTCCACCCCAACTAAAATGAGGTATATAATTGCGTGGAAATCCATCTCCAAAAATATTGCAGGATACACCTACGACTGTGCCTGTATTGAACATCGTATTGATGGCACACTTGCTATGATCCGCCATAAAAAGCCCACAAAATTGCTCTCCTGTATTGACAAATTTTTGACTCGGATAATTCCAAAGTTTGACCATGTCATAATTATTCTTAAGGTTGCTATTATTGGTGTCGGCACCTAAGTTGCACCACTCTCCTATAACACTATTGCCAAGGAATCCGTCGTGTCCTTTGTTGCTATTGGCCATCATGACAGCATTGTTTAGTTCTCCACCAGCCCTGCATCCTGGGCCTATGGTCGTAGCTCCATAGATTTTGGTAGCCAATTTGGTGATAGAGTGTTCACAAAAGGCGATTGGCCCTCTAAAATTACCCCCTTCCATGATTTCGGCGTCTTTTCCGATATAAATAGGTCCATGTGTGGTGTTAAAATTGCAATATTCAACCTTTGCACCTTGTTCCAAAAAGAGCGGATGGCTGCCTATCTTGCCATTGGTTGGTGATAGGGGTGCGGACTCTCGACCATGGGTGATGGCTTCGAAATCAGCTTGAATCGCCACAGCATTCAGCTTGAATATATTCCAAAGATTTTTTATTTCTAGGAGCGGTCCTTGAAAGTTGATTTTTTCCTTCAATTCCCAAGTATGATGAAGTTCTGATTCTGTTATTACAGCGGCAATGATTGTATCTCCAT
The DNA here is from genome assembly GCA_016718505.1 of Saprospiraceae bacterium. Taxonomy (GTDB): domain Bacteria; phylum Bacteroidota; class Bacteroidia; order Chitinophagales; family Saprospiraceae; genus JADKKF01. The sequence goes on from JADKDE010000001.1 coordinate 874,374, forward strand.
ACATGATACACTGACCTGGATCTTGAAGCGCATTGATAGCAGCGCAAAGCTCTGAACTTGGAAATACGCCTCCATTGATGGCTTTATAAATGCTTGATGGCGGCGTTGTAAATTTTTGGGCAAGATATTCTTGGGTGAGGTGCCCTATTTGAGTATTTAATGCGAGCTCCCACTTTTCATGAATGGTAAGGATTCCACATCTCAAGTAAGAAACGGGTCTAGTAGCGGTGAGAGGCAACAAATCGTGCCACCTGCTATCGTCGAATAATATTGTTTTCATACACAAGGATAAATAAAAAAGCCCCGATAAAATCGAGGCTCAAATATACTCTTTAATCGAATATTAATTCTTTGAGAACTTAGCAAATTTTTTGTTGAATTTGTCAATTCTACCTGCTGTATCAACAAATTTCATCTTACCAGTGAAGAAAGGGTGAGATTTAGCTGAGATTTCTAATTTTACCAAAGGATACTCTTTGCCATCTTCCCAAATAACAGTGTCCTTGGTATTGCAACAAGACTTTGTCAAAAAGGATTCATCGCAAGATAAATCTTTGAATACAACTAATCTATAACTTTGTGGGTGAATATCCTTTTTCATTTCTTTAATTTTTAATTCATATTACATATTGTAAAAGCCTACGTCTTACCAATTTCGGCTTTCGAGGTGCAAAGTTAATTATTATTTTTTAATTTGTAAAATAATTTTCATAAAAAAGAAATTTGATTAAACCAAAGGCATTAATTTAAGTCATAGAAAGTAATTGAGAAGCTAATATGAGCCATTTAGAAGATCATGAGATTTTATCCATTATCAAAAATATTACTGAGTCCGAACGCGGATTTAGGTTGTTGATTGGCAAGTATAAAGAAAGGCTTTATTACCACATACGAAGGATGGTTTTGTCTCATGATGATGCGGACGATATTCTACAAAATACCTTCATAAAAGTATTTCGTGGGATAAATGGCTTCGAAGGCAATAGTCAGTTGTTTACTTGGTTGTATAGGATTGCTACGAATGAAACATTGACATTTATAGAACAGAAGAAAAGAAAAAAAACAGAAACCTTGGACAATCCCGATTTGGTTTTGGTGGGTTCCTTAAAAGCAGACCCTTTTTTCGAAGGGGGACAAGCGGAGATTAAGTTAGCCAAGGCACTTTTAGAACTGCCAGAGAAGCAAAAACTGGTTTTTCAGATGAGGTATTATGATGAACTGTCATACAAGGAAATTTCTGAAATTTTGGGAACGAGCGAAGGTGCATTGAAAGCTTCATATCACCACGCTGTGGCTAAGGTTGAGCAATTTTTTAAAGTTAATGATTAATGTTAGAACATGGAAAATATCGACGAATTAGAATTCTTGAAGGGAATCAACAAGAAGCCATTCAAGACGCCCGAGGGTTATTTTGAGGGGTTGGAGGATGATATATTAAATAAATTAGCCCCACCAAAAGCCAACCTTCGAGTGGTTAAAAATACCAGATTTAATCTAATGTCCATTGCCGCGTCTGTGACTTTGTTGGTCTGCAGTGGATACCTCTATATGAAAATGGAATCATCCAATCGGGAAAATGCAATGGTTAAGAATGAAACGGCGATAAAGAATTATTTGCTAGACCAGATCGATGAAGTGGATTATGAGAATTTGTATTCATTGAATTTTGAGGAAGATGACGTCGAGTTGGACAAAGCCATTATAGAAGAGTTGGATTTGGATCAGATGGAGCCAGAAAATCTTATAGATTTATAGTTAATAATAATTTTTATAAAAAAGAGTGTAAGTATGAAAAATTTAATAATCTTGTTATTCTTATCAACAGCAATTTGTGCGACTGGTCAGAATGATAAAATGAATGGTAAAAGAAGAGAGAAAATGGAAGCTCAAAGAGTTGCTTTCATCACCCAAAAACTTGATTTGACACAAGAAGAATCACAAAAATTTTGGGGCATTTACAATGACCACATGAATAAGGAGCATGAGCTGAAAAGAACCATGCGAGATCTTCGAGAAGATATCCCTTCGATGTCCGAATCAGAAGCAGACCAGGCCATCAAATCTTGGTTAGAAAATGGTCAAAGAGAAATAGATTTAAGGAAAAACACTTACTTTCAGTTGCGCAAAGTGCTACCTGCCAACAAATTGGTGAAATTGCCTTTGGCTGAAATACAATTTAAAGAAAAACTATTGCAACAAGTAGGCAATAGGATGAAAGAGCGCAAAAATATGAAATAAGCGTGTAGTTAGTGAATTTTCTATATTGGATTAAAGGGTTGCCGAAAGCGACCCTTTTTTATGTTCTAAAGCACCCAATTACCCTTATTGAGCTTGTTTTACAAATGCTGATAAGTCGAAAATCTCAATAGGACAAGCATCCCAATCGTGGATCCAACATACGACCAAATCGCAACCCTGCAAATCGTATCCTCGGGTATAAAATTCACTGCTTTTGTACAAAAACTCAATGCGCACATGCTCCCACCAATTGTTTTCTCTGTCAAAACATCTCTTGGCTTCACCCTTGGGAAAAACATTTTGAATGCGTTCGATATTATACCCCAGTTCTGCACTAACCATGCTAAAGAGCGACAAAACGCCTTGTTCATTGGTTGGGCCATAAGTCACACCTCTAAAATGGATGGGTTCACCAAATATTATTTTATTCTTTGCTCCAGCATGCATATAAGTGGGTGCAGGAGCACTTTTTACTTCAGTGTGGCTGGTTGAAGCTTTTCCATTTGGACTTTGGGTTTTGATTTGATTCATAGGATTTGTTTCAAGTGTACTAATTGTTTCTAATGATTTTGAAATTTGCACATTTGTATTTTCTAATAATTGTTCGACAGATTTTTCCACAGAGTACAATTTTTGTGCTTCTAAAAAGGCTGTGTTGATCGTGCCCCATTTGCGCTTATATACCCTCGAAGGAAAACGACATCGGGTTTTTATCAAGTATTCGTTGGGTTCTTTATTTGTCTCTTGATAGAGTAAATATAGATCGTTTAAGAGTTCTGAATCTGATACTTCTAGGGTACCATTTGCCCTGACTGATTTTAACTCGGGATCATCTACATCAGCAGCTTCCAATGCTTCGTTCCAAGATCCGAAGTGATAGCGAATCGTACCTTTGGATATATTCGTTTTGGCGATGAAATCCAATTGTGTCAAAAACCCTGTAGTGGATTTGTTGAATTGTTTTTTTATTTCTTTTATGATGTGATCTCTTGTCATTGCCATTGCGCTGATTTTTTACACGAGGCAAAAATAATTAATTTCATAGAGAATGGTACACTAATTGTGAAAAATAATATTATTTATTTTCAAATATGTAGTAATGGCGATAGAAAAAGTGCAAACTCTTTTAATTTTTTTTTAAATATTTTCTAAAGCGCATTGGCCAAGCGAATGAGAACATTGACAAATTTCCAAACATCCAAAAATGAATTGTAAAGTGGTACTGGCGCAACTCGAACGATATTGGGTTCTCTCCAATCAGCCATGATGCCATTTTCATACAACAAATGAATAAATGCTTTGTCTGCATTGGTTACTGCCAAGGAAAGCTGGCATCCTCTCATTTCGATATAAGGAGGGGTGAGTATTTTGATTCTATTATTTTCATCCATTTTTACTAATAAATCTGCCAAATACCCTGTAAGTCGGATGCTTTTTTGACGTAAATGCTGCATTTCAGCTCGATCAAATATGTCTAAGGATGCTTTGATAGCGGCCATGGATAGGATAGGAGGATTGCTTAGTTGCCAAGCATCAGCACCTTCCATTGGAATAAAATGCTTGTCCATCAAAAATCGACTTTGTTGGTCATGTCCCCACCACCCTTCGAACCTAGGGATTTCCTTTTTATTAGAATATTTTTTATTTACAAATACTCCAGAAAGTGAACCTGGCCCACTGTTTAGATATTTGTATGTGCACCAAGCTGCAAAATCAGCCCCTGAATCTCCCAAAGAGCAGGGAATATTGCCCGCCATATGAGCCAAATCAAATCCAGCAACAATGCCAAATTTATGACAGGTGTCGGTGATCGATTTCAAGTCAAATACTTGTCCGCTTTTATAATTTACTCCACCCCACAATACGAGAGCTACCCTATCGCCATACCGTTCAATCTGTTGGTTTACTTCATTGGCTTCAAAAAACAAGCCATTGGCGGGGGCAAGTCTTACGATGGCGTCCTGAGGATCAAAGCCGTGAAATCTCGCCTGGGACTGCACTGCATAATCATCTGATGGAAACACACCGTCTTCAATGATAATCTTATACTTGGTTTTTGTAGGTTTATAAAAACTTACCATCAAGAGGTGAAGATTGACCGTGAGGCTATTCATCACCACAACTTCCATTGGATCTGCCCCTACGATTTTCGCCATTTTTTCACGCAAAAAAGTATGATACGGCATCCAAGGATTGGCAGCAAGAAAATGTCCTTCAACTCCATAATTCGCCCAATCATCCAGTTCCTGCTGAATATAAGTAGCTGTTGATTTTGGCTGGAGCCCTAGTGAGTTCCCAGCTAAATACACGAATTCATCCCCGTTATTTGTCCTAGGGATATGGAATAATTCTCTAAAACTATTTAATGCATCGCCATGATCCAATGTCTGTGCGTATTCCTTAGTTAAATCCATTTTACAACATTTGTTTGTTCAGCCAGCGACATACATTTGAGTATAATAATTTTCCTTTGGTTTCGAGTGGCATATCCATTTCAGATATGGCTTTACCAGGCGATAATTCCCCAAGTGGAAAAGGATAGTCGGAGCCCAACATGACGTGATCGGATCCCATGCGATTTATCAAAAAGTTCAATATTTCTGGATCGTGAACGAGACTATCCACATAGAATTTCCCCAAGTAGGTGCTTGGAGCGATGGGGTTGTCTATGGCACATAAATCAGGTCGAACTTCGAATCCATGCTGAATCCTTCCAAGCGTAAAGGGAAATGATCCTCCTCCATGAGCGAAGGCTACACGTAGTTTTGGAAATTTTTCAAATATACCACCAAATATCATTGAGCATATCGCTCGGCTCGTTTCCGCAGGCATTCCAACCAGCCAAGGCAGCCAGTATTTGGTCATTTGGTCCTTGCCCATGATATTCCAAGGGTGAACGAAAATGGCCGCGCCTAAGGCTTCAGCCCTGGCGAATATTTCTTGAAATACTGGATTGTCAAGATTAAAATCATTAACATTGGAACCTATCTCTACACCCAACAATCCCAGTTCGCCCATACAGCGTTCCAGCTCCATGATGGCCAATTTGGTGTCTTGCATCGGTATCGTTCCTAAGCCCCAAAATCTCGTCGGATATTCGCGACAAATAGTTGCTATATGATCGTTGAAAAACCTGCTCGTATCATAGGCATCCATAGGCTTGGCCCAATAGTTGAAAAGTACGGGTATCGTGGACAGCACTTGTATATGAATCCCCGATTGATCACAGTCCTTAATCCGAGTTTTAGGATCCCAGCAATTGTCCTGAATCTCCCTAAAAAACTTATCGTCAATCATCATCTTGGCGCAACAGGGCTTGTGATGATCTAAACTGACGAAGCCTGAATAGCCAAACTTCTCTGCCCAATTGGGCATTTTTTCGGGTATGATATGTGTGTGTATATCTATCTTTAACATACTGGATTTCGGCTTTTTGCCGATTATACCTTTTTTATTCTGATTTTACAATGGGTTGGGTATAGTACCAGCCATTTCCTTCCATTTTCAAATAATATACTCCTTTAGGATAACTGGAAAAGTCTAAGTCGTATTGATTTTCTCCTCGATCGAAAAATATCTGAGACGCCTCCTGCTTCAATAATTTTCCCAATCCATCAAATATCTGGATAGTAGCATGGCTCGATTTTTCTAAATTAAATCGCAAGATACTTTTGCCAAATGTAGGGTTTGGCGAGATCTGCGCTTCTAGTTTTTTCAATGAAACCCCTTCTGTACCCAAGACTGCATTGGTATCAATGATAATGTTCTCATCTCCAGGTTGATACAGGGTATAAGAAAAATAACACAACATCATCTCGTCCGTCGTAGCTTCTCCCACGAAAACATCGCGAGGTGGATTGCTCGGATTGTATGGATTGTTGACGGTATTGTCGAAAGTAGCCTCCCCGTAAAGCTTGGATCCAGAAGGCACTTTCAACACTTTTCTAAAATTGTAACTGCCCTGCCAGTGAAAATTCCAATTGTTAATTTTGATCATTGGGATCGAGTCTCCATTAGATTTTATACCATAAACCTTGAATGACTTTCCTAACAAGTGCATGTGCGGAGACACCGTCAACACGGATACATCGACTCCCAAGGGTTGATTATTTATTGGAAACTGTTCCTTGAATGACTTTACTGTATTTTTTGGTATATATAGAGGCCCATTTGTCAATATCGGTGCCACATGCGCCAAAATGGGATCTATGCTCACATTCCGCATATTGCCGCGCTTCATTCGCATCAATATTTTTGTCTTATCGGATTTATTAGAAACACCCTTGGGGTAATGCACTTGGATCAATATATTGGCATTTCGGAAGTATTTGATACCCATGCCATTGGGCAAATAGTAGGGTCTAGAACCTGGTACCCAAGCACCGATCAGCTTAGCGGTATTGGATTTTACTCCTCCAAAACTCGTGTAGCCTGGTCCTGGGTCGGCAGCATCCAGCGTTATCGCCGTATTCGTAGAATCCTGAAATACCAATACGTGGTGCACTATCGAAGCATCGCCGGGTATGACCTCAAATCCCGTGATATACCAATCGTTTTCAGCTAGATTCGTTGGTACGGGGAATACCCGGTACAAGTCCGCCGAAGTATTCACAGTGTACAATGGCATTTCGACGGTTAATTCTGGATTGATAATCTCCGCCCCTCCGCTATAACTCGGCGGTGTTGGTGCCAATGATGGATCACCTTCTTTGGCATTGGTATTGACCCAATCGCGTATATGTTTTATCTCATCATCCGAAAGCAATCTTTCGTGCGCCAATCGACTATAAGTAGGGTCTGGGGGCCATGGTGGCATTGTTTTCGCCTCTGTCTGGTATTGAATGGCATACCTTCTCGCATAGGCCTCTGTATAAGTCATCAGGGAAAATGGAGCCAATCCCCCTGGATGATGACAAGACGTACATTGATTATAAAAAATCGCAGCTATTTCCTCGCTCCAAGTTGGATCTCCGTGCGCTTGAGCCTCTTTGTAAGATACCATGCCCAAAAGAACCAGTAGGAAAAGTCTAAATGTTTTTTTCATAGCAAAGAATTTTACAAGAATTATATTTAGATTTCATCAAACTTTTTTCACAACATAGATGCATACGGGCAAGTGATCGCTATATCCACCGACGTAGAGATCAAAATCGAAAGTCCTAAAAGGATAACCCTTGTATCTCCCAGTCTTTTGTATCAAGAAAGGCTTGTTAAATATGGCACTTTTGTAGAATTGATAGCCAGATTTTGGTGCCAACCATCCATAAGATATGATGATATTATCAAAAATCGTCCATGCATCTTGATAGGCAAGGGTACCGATTCCATCCAAATAATACTGCTCAAAAGGATTGAAAAATCCATCTTTCTTAACTTTTTTCTTAGACTTCTGTGCTCCTAGGTGCTTTTTGATACTTGGACTAGTCGGGTCGTCGTTCAAATCCCCCATAACGATAACTTTGGCATCTGGATGGACTTGATTGAGACTGTCAGATACAGCTTTACAGATATCTGCGCCCGTATTTCGTAGATATGCCGTTGCTGCCTCACCGCCTCGCCTAGAAGGCCAGTGATTCACCAGTATGAAGATTTGATCCCCATCCAATAGCCCACCAACCAGTAGGATATCTCGCGTATAGTTACGAGTGCTGTCTTCATTGTAGATGATAAGAGGGTGTATCGAGCTGTGCTGTACTTTAAAATATTTTGGATTGTACAATAGTCCAACGTCGATACCGCGCCTATCCGTTGATTCATAGTGAACATATTGATAGTTCCGATTAGCCACACGTCGCTGCTTGGCGAAATCTGCCAAAACTCCCGCATTTTCTATCTCTGCGACACCTATAATCGCCAGCCCATCCGGACTTAAATCCGTACCAATTTGAGAAACCACTTCATCTAGCTTGGACAGTTTGTCCCTGTATTTGACACCATCCCAATGCCTCGTACCCGATGGCAAAAACTCCGCATCGTCATTCTCCTGGTCTATCGTATCGAATAGATTTTCAAAATTGTAAAAACCAATCGGTATCACTTTAAATTTACTGACCTGCGCCGTCGATTGACCGACGAAAATCATACTCAAAATCAAAATTCCCAATAATTGTCTCATCCTCCCAATTTTTTATATTGTTTTCCCAGCGAAGGTACATATATCCTCCATTTTTCAAAGCTAAAATAAGATAAATATTTCCCTAACCATAAGTTAAAGTCAAAACGCTTTCAATACCAAATTTAATTCTGTTTCTTAATTTGTTTTTTGGGCGTCACCCTTCTCTCGCCCTGAGGACGAGTTCGGGTCGCGGACTTCACGACTCCATTTCATTTCGGTCTCTTCTCGTCTCCTATCGACGAGATGAGACGCTCCTTCGGAGCTCGTTCCGATCGCTGACGCTTGCCCACCACGAAGGCTATTTACCCTGTTGTAATATGCTATCGAATGGCTTGGTTTGTTTGAATTGTCGGGAGTATTTCCAGATGGAAAAATTGGCAATTTTTAGAAAAATATTTTTTAGATTTACTTCTTTAAACTAATCAATTACAATTTTCATCATGGCATTTCAATTTAAAATTCAACTGAATAGAATCAGCAAGCCACCTGTTACAAGAGAATTAGTAGTAAACGATAATATTTCATTTCACAAATTTCACGAAATTATCCAAATAGCTATGGGATGGGCAGAATGCCATTTGTATATGTTTTCACCTAAAGGTTATGGCTCCTTTCCAAAATTTGAGGAGAATACTCCTGATGCAGGCATTGATTTTGCGCCAATCAGCTACCTGAAACTAGGCTACGATGGCACTTTTGATTCTGGTAAAGTTAAGCTTAAGGACTACTTCGAAATAGTAAAAGATCAAATTACCTATATCTATGACTTTGGCGATGATTGGAAGCATACCATCACACTCATAAAGATAACGGATCTGAATGTAGATAAACCATTCTTGACGAAAGGAAAGGGCAAATGCCCTCCCGAAGATTGCGGTGGAATTTGGGGTTATGAACGCTTGCTAAAAGCCATAAACGATCCGAAAGATCCCGAACACAGAGATTTTAGAAATTGGCTTGGCATGAAAAAGGGTGATGTTTGGGACGTTAACGAATTTGACATAAATGAAGTAAACGACGAGCTCAGACTATGGAAATAGTGTAGCCCACGAAGGTCAAATCCTGTGACTTCGATCCACTATTTGATGAATTTTAAATCCATCAACAACAATATTCTGTAAATTCCAGAGTGTATGGAATCGCAAATTCCCAATGTATTGCTCCGTAGTTATAAACTGCGACGGTCCTGTGGAAAGGACTTGCCATCCAGTCTGCGTATCCAATAATTGATGTAAATGCCCCCCAAAATGCCAGGGATAAACCAACCGTAATAGCCAGGAATGAAATTAAGGACAACAATTAGCGCCGTTACGGCTGATATATACGCACCAATCATTTTGCCTAAATGCAGTATTAACCAACTACTTTTGAGTTTTGGGATATTCCTGTATAAGACAAGATCTCTGATTGAAAAAATCAAGCCGATGGCACCAAAAACTGATAAAACAATGTTTAGCTCACTCTTGAAAATTGGGCCATATAACATCATCGTCAAGCCAGTTAATAGCATGGTCCAAGAAATAAATTTATCGATGGTCAGATCGAAACTTGGTTTTTTGAAATTTATAGCTCTAAAACCTGTTAAAACAAAATAAGAACTAAAAATACCTACAGCGAACAAAAATGGACTTTCGTGCTTGGGTAAAATTGAAATTACCAATGCAGAAAGACCACAAATGAGCATTGAATAAAAGAATACCTTGCCAAATTTCTTGTGAATAGATCCTCCTTTTTGAGCGGATAAGGACACCAAACCAGAGATAAGTGCTAATGCACCAAAAGCTGCGTGAGCATAGATAAATATTTGAACGGTCGATTCTAAATCCATGTCCTTGTGTGTGTAGCTAATAAGCCTTGAGTAAAATGTCAATTCTCGAGCCAAAGGTAAAAAAATCCCATTAAATTCTAAGCCAAGATAAAGCAGTTATTCGAAGTATTTAGATAGGCTAGATAAACTTCGATGGTCGAAGCCTTAGACTTCGATTCGATTATTTATGAATATAAAATACATCAGTAGCAATCTTTTGGAAATTACTGCGAGTAAGGAATTGCAAATTCCCTGAGTATTGCATTGCAGATATAAACTGAGACGATCAGGGGTTATAGTCCCTTCAACTTTCTGTCACTTTTGTCTTGATACAAAAGTAACCCAAAAATCAAGTCCAAAAAAGGCGATTGCTTCGCACCGCTCGAGTCGTGGGATGCGTTACATCCGCATCTTTTCCACGACTTTTCGCTATCGCTGGTTTTTGGACAGAACCCGATGGTCGAAGCCTAGAAATTGTAATTCCTAATGTATAGCATTGCAGTTAGAAATTGAGACGATCGGGGGATTTGACCTCGAAGAGGTCACATAAATATAAATAATAAATGATCCGCTTATGCGACCCCTAAGGGGTCGTACCCAAAATGAAATGACATACAACAAATGTTCAATCCCTTCAGGATTGGAAAACCACGATGGTCGATGTATTGGCATCGCAGTTACAAACTGCGACGATCGGTTATGTATTGCATGGGGCTGTTAGAAACTGCGATGATCGTGGTTAACTGCGTCAGCAATCGGAATGGTCTCGGCTGGATGGCCGAGAGTCTCGTCTTCAAGGCGAGACGGAACCCATGAAGAGTGCGACCTGATCTCGTCTTCTAGGCGAGAGCAGGTGACGCCCAAATATTAATCTTAATGAAAGGTTGGTTATTTGAAATTGATATAATTCAGTGGATCGAGGGGCTCGCCTTCTTTCCAGAGTTCGAAATGGAGATTGGAGCCATCGGATTTGGTGCCAGTTTGACCCACTATGGCTATCGCATCGCCGGCCTTTACTTCATCGCCCACTCTTTTGAGGAGCGCACTGTTGTACTGGTATTGGGTCACGATGCCGTCGCTGTGCTGGATCATAAGGGTATTGCCCGTGATGATATTGTAGTAAGCCTTGATAACTTTTCCGTCGAGAGGAGCCAGGACTTTGGTGTTTTTTTGGGTGAGAATGTCCACGCCAAAATGCTTTTTTTGAGGAACGAATTCAGCGATGATTTCGCCCTTGACGGGAGGCGTGAGATAGACATTTATTAAGTTGCGGAGGCCATTTTGCGACTGATTGAGGAAGTCTTTTGTGGGGTCATCTCCTTTGTATTCCCATGTTTTATCTTGGGTAGCTTCGCCTGTGAGCCATTTTTTAAAATTGTCAATGTATAGTTGCTGAGCTAGAACTTGAGATTCCAAATTTTGGACATGCGTGGTAACCTTAAGGTAATCTGGGTGGTCGGGACTCCATCCAAAACCAGGTAAAAGTCGCTTGAAGGGGGTATAGGCCACTACCGAAAGCGCCAACAAAAATCCAAGCACGATCAGGGTACAAAGCAGCAAATATAGGTTGAGCGGACTGAGGCGATAGGAACCAACTTCTTCATAGGTTTCATCGTTCATGATGACCAGTCGAAATTTGTCCTTTAGCTTCGGAAGTATTTTTTTTTCAGTTTTATGTCTGCGTGGAATCATTCGAAAATACGTGCTAAATTATTGATTATAAACAATTATTATATTAGAATATTTAAAATTTTTAAAATTACAATTGCTCTTATTGTTATTATTAAATAAAATTAAAATAAATTTGCATCTTAAAAGTTAATTAGTAGTCATAATATTAATTCTGAGTCCACGTTCGTAGAAGGTGTAAGGTTGTTTTTTATTATAAAAAATAAAACCAATTCTCAAAATTACTATAAAAAATACCAAAATATAAAATTTGAAAAGGACACTATATTCGCCATTTATATTTATTTGTTTATTACTCATCGTTTCGTGTAGTACTTCAAAGAAAAACACTGGCAAGACTTCTTGGCTAGCGCAAAAATACCACAATCTTACTTCAAAGTATAATGGATATTTCAATGCCAATGAACTTTATTTGGGATCTTTGGAAAAATTGAAAAGCCAGCACGCTGCGAATTATACCCAGATATTGCCTGTATATGAAGAGTTAGACGGCAATCCAATGTCTGTTAGTAGTGACTTGGACAATGCAATAAAAAAGTCGAGTATCGTCATAGAATTGCACAGACCCGCTCGCTGGACGGATGACGCATACTTACTTATAGGAAAGTCGCATTACCTGAAGCAAGAGTTCGAGACGGCGGAAGAGGTATTTCTATTCATGGAAGACGCTTTTAATCCAGACTTTAAGAAGCGAAAATATGTAAAACTCTCGCCCAAGGACAAGGCTCTATCCAAGAAAAAGGAACTAGAAGAAAAGCAGAAGCGCAAAGAAGATTTGGACCGACAAAAACAATTGGAAAAAGAGGCAGAAGAAATATACAAGAGGGATGCTGCAAGGGCAAAAGAGCGAGAAAAAAAGGAAAAACTAGAAGAGAAGAAAGACCTCGCGAAGGCCAAAGCTAAGGAGCGTGAAGACAAAGCCAAGGAAAGGAAAAAAGCTTTAAAGCAGAAACAAAAGGAGCGCGAACAAAGGATAAAAGATTCAAAAAAGAATAAGGGTAAGACTGCTCCCAAAAAGAGTCCTGCACCAGCGGTAAATAAAACCGTAACTGCGCCCGTTGTCGAGACAAAGCCGGTTGAGACACCAGCACCCAAGAAGGAAGAAAAGCCTAAATATGACTTAAATAAAATAAATCAAAATAAAACGCAAGATTACAGTTCTGGGAGTAAATATCCAGCGGATGAGCCAGAAAAACCTGTTACGATCCAGTACAAAATAGACACGAGGACAAGCAAAAAGCCCAAGAATTATTTCTGGTCGCATAGGCCTTGTTTTCAAGAGAGTCAGCTTTGGTTGGCTAAAACCTATACGGAGCGTAAAAAGTATGAAGAGGCAGAGAGTTTGCTTAAAATATTGATCGAAGATCCGACGACATTCAAAGACATAAAGGCACAAGCGCACGAAGCAAGGGGCAATAATTTTATCAAAATGAAAAATTATGCCAATGCCATCAGTGCCCTTACCTCAGCGGTAGAGATGAAGGAGCACAAGAAATCTCAGCGAGCTAGGCTATGCTATATTATCGCTCAATTGTCACAAAATCAAGGAGATTTCAATAAAGCTTCGGAATATTTCGCCATGGCTGCAAAATTATCGACCGATTATGAGATGGAATTCAACGCAGCATTGAGCCAAGCTACCCAGACCGCAGGTGGCGATTATCTATCGACTAAGGAGAAGCTCGAAAAGATGCTGAAGGAAGGAAAGAATAAAGAGTACAAAGCGGATATTTACTATGCCTTAGGAAATCTGGCCATAGCCCATGACAACAAGCAAGATGCAAAATTGGCGTATCAGAATTGCTTGAGAAATGACGAAAAGGACAGCCCTAAAAAGACGGAATCATACTATCAATTGGCGAATTTGAGTTTTCAGGACGAAGATTATTTGGCATCCAAAAATTATTTTGACAGCACGGCTTTAACGCTTCCTAAAAACGACCCAAGGACAAAAAGCGTAAATTCGTATCAACTATGTCTGGCAATAAAAAAGGGAATATCCCTAAGCCTCCGACCAATCCAAATGCACCTAAGTCTAACTTTTTTGCCTATGACGAAAAAGAAGTGAGAAAGGGCCTGAAAGAATTCAAAAACAAATGGGGTGAAAGAAAACTTGAAGATAACTGGAGGAGAAGTAATAAAAAGTCATTGTCCAATTTCGACGATCCCAAAGACCCAAAGGTTTTAGATATCGTATCAGAATCGCAAATCGCTCAGATCACAGATCAAGATCTGGAGGTGATATTCGCAGCGGTTCCTTATAGCCAAGAAGCTAAAAAAATCTCCCACGAAAAAATAGCTAAGGCTTTGTATAATCTAGGTATTTTGTACAAAGAAAAAGTACAGAATCTTCCTAAATCGATAGAATCTTACGAGACGTTGATCACGAGATTTCCTAGCTCTAGCTATGAGCCAGAAGCTTTGTTCCAGCTTTATTCGATTCATTCTGAAATGAACAACGCCTCCAAAGCCAAATCTTATTTGGATTTATTATTGCAAAAATATCCTCAAAGTCCCTATGCATTGGCGATTACCGATGGTGAGTTTGCCAGTAGAAGACTGAAGGACCAAAATAAAGATGCCATCGCTTATGATAGCGCATATACCGAGTTTTCCAACCGAGAGTATGCGAAAGCTTATGAGATTGGTACAAGACTGTTTTCGGCGATGCCAAAAAGTCATAATTTGCTACCAAGGGTATCTTTGTTGAATGCATTGTGCATCGGTAAGTTAAAAGGCGAAGCGGAGTATTTAACGGCACTAAAGGACCTTATCGCCAAGTATCCCAATACAGACGAACAAAAAAGAGCTAGAGAAATCATGCGGCTATTGGGGCAGCGGACCTCTGGCTCGAATACATCAGTGGCAGGTACGACACCCGCGTCTAAGTTTAGGTTAGATCCCAATGACCAGCATTTCGTACTGGCAGTCATCAAGGATAAAGACCTAAGTCTCAACAACGCGAAGGCAAAGATTTCAGACTTTAACAGTACTTACCATCAGTTGGCCAATTATCAACTGAGCAATATGTTTTTGGGGAAGGCTGACGATAGAATTTCTATCGTGGTGATACGCCGATTTTCATCGAAGGCAGATGCCATGAAATACTACGAGGGTGCCATCAATCAAAAGGCCGTGTTCATGAGCGATAAGCCAGGAGCGTTTGAGTTGTTTGCGATCGGGCAAAACAATTATCGGGTGATGGTCGAGCAAGAGTCCGTAGATCTGTATCGAGATTTTTTCCTAGAATCCTATCTTAACGAATAAAGGGATGGAATTCGAACCCCTAAAAAAAGAAATTCTCAGCAAAAAAATCAAACCCATATACCTGCTGCATGGGGAAGAACCCTTTTTTATAGATCAAGTAGAACATCTACTCGAAGAAAACGTCCTTACAGACGCAGAAAAGGCCTTTAATCAAACGATCTTCTATGCGAAGGACACTAACAGCCAACAAGTATTAGAAGCGCTCAAAAGAGCTCCTATGATGTCTGAGCGGCAATTGGTGGTATTGCGAGAGGCACAAGATTTCAAAGAGTGGGATCAATTGACATCTTATGTAAAAGCTCCATACCCGACATCGGTCTTTGTGATTTGTTTTAAGTATAAAAAATTTGATTCTCGGCTGGGGTTTTACAAAAATATGAGTCCCAAGGCCGTGGATTTTATTTCCAAGAAAATATACGAAGACAAGGTACCCACTTGGATATCTAGCTATCTGGCTCAAAAGGGCTATTCGATATCTACGGGCGCAGCCTTGTTGACAGGCAATCACCTAGGAGCTGAGCTCTCAAATATCTCCAATGAATTGGACAAGTTGTGCTTGATACTGCCCAAGGGCACCATGATAGATAAATTTCATATCGAGAAATATATTGGGATCAATAAGGACTTTAATGTTTTTGAACTGCAAAAAGCCTTGGTCAAGAGGGATGTGGTTTTGGTCAATCGCATCGTACAATACTTTGAAGCCAATATCAAGAAAAATCCCTTGATTATGACGATTTCAACGATGTATTCTTATTTCATGAAAACCTATCTATACCATGAAGTGGCCAATGCGGACAATGCCACCAAAGCCAAGGTTTTGGGCGTCAATCCTTTTTTTATAAAAGACTATCAAGCGGCAGCCAATCGATGGAGCGTCGGCAAATTGATGTATATATTCCACATATTGAGGGAGTACGACGTGAGATCAAAGGGAGTTAATAACAATCACGTCTCTGAAGCTCAGCTTTGCAAGGAGCTTTTTTTGAAAATTCAAGCGGTATAATCCCGCGGCATTACTTCTTCTTCCACAACTTTATAGTGACTTGGCAATTCAAAATAAAAGGCCGTTCCTTCATCTTTTTTTGTTTTAAAATAAAGGCTTCCACCCAGTGATTCAGCTATATCCCTAGAGATTGCTAATCCCAATCCTGTACCACTGCTTTTGGTAGTAAAATTTGGATAAAAAACCTTTTCGCGCATCTCGTCGGAGATCCCCATGCCATTGTCCTTAACACAGACGATGGATTTATTCGATTGCTTGTTAAGGCTGATTTCGATTTTGCCTTTGCGGTCCTCTGGGATGGCTTGCATGGCATTTTTTAGGAGATTGTTTAGAACCCTGAGGATATGGCCCCTATCCGCAAAAACGTCGATATCGTCGATGGGGATATTTAGATAAAAATCGATGTCATCTCGCTTTCTAAACAGATCGTGGACATTCGTAACTAGTTCGTTCATATTGATTTTCTCTGCCGTCCCCTTGGGCATTTGTGCGAAGGTGGAGAATTCAGTCGCTATCTTATTCAAACTATCTATTTGTTCGATCAAGGTTTGACTGGCTCTTTTCACCAATTGGCATATTTCGCTTGGGCTGGCCCGAGAAGTGGTGTACTCTAAGTGTTGAATACTTAACTTCATGGGCGTCAGTGGATTTTTAATCTCGTGCGCCACCTGTTTGGCCATTTCTCGCCAAGCATTTTCACGTTCGTTTTGGGCTAGTAGGACGGCACTTTCTTCTAGTTTTTCGGTCAGTTCGTTGTATCTACTCACGAGAATTCCGATTTCATCTGAATTTTTCCATTCCATCAGTTGGTTTTTCTTGCCCAATTTTAATGTTTTTAGCCTCTGTCCTAGGGAAATTATGGGTTTAGTTACGTATGAGGC
Source organism: Saprospiraceae bacterium (assembly GCA_016718505.1). Taxonomy (GTDB): domain Bacteria; phylum Bacteroidota; class Bacteroidia; order Chitinophagales; family Saprospiraceae; genus JADKKF01. The sequence continues at coordinate 891,377 of JADKDE010000001.1, forward strand.
CACGGCTGTGGATATGAATGAGGAAATGAGGATGATGAAAACGAAAAGATTGAGCAAAGCATTTTTGAATGTCAAAAGATTGTCGATATTGACCAGTTCATAGTTGGATTTGACCATGCAGGAGTATCCTATGGTTTTACCTCCCGCCATGAGCGCGATATAATTGGGTACCGACTCCAAATTTACCAGAGAAATATACTTCGTATAGTCTATCCATGAGTCGTCGTCGGAGGTATTTTGATCCGATAAAATGGCCCTTCCATTTGCTTCGTATAGCTTGAAATCTATCCCAGTCGCTTTTTTATAAAACTCCTTAAGCATGTCTATGTTGGAGCCTTTGTAGGGCTTGTTGCTTTCAGAATAAGCCTGCCAAGCATTTCCTATGATTTGCGAATCGATATTTTTCGTCGATTGGAGGGAACTTTTTTGTAAAAAATAACTAGCAAATCCTATCACCAAAAATGTCAAAACGATGATCGACAATACTGAATATTGAATCTTGTGCAAAAGAGAAATATTGCTAGAAATATTGAATTTTATTGGCAGCCGTATCCAATGCCATTTAGCATTGAAAATGCCGATGAGGAGAATGATGTTAAGTAGAATCAAAAAGAGATATGAACACAAAGTAATGGCGCTATATAAGCCGACGGAAGGGTGAGAAAGAATGATTTTCTTGTCTTTATCGTAATCGAAAATTTCAAAGATCTGTCTGCCAGCTTTTATTTTTTCTCCATTTTTGTGTTGGATAAAGTTATCAAATGGCAGGTTTTTGGAAGTTTTGAATACCAATTGATTTTTGTCAAAAAGGGCTACTTGATATTGATCTAAAAGATTGAGATCCAGCATGGTTTCAGCCTTTTTTTGAATCGTTTTTTGGGGTAGTATCGTGGCTTCTAACAAGTTGTAAGAACCGTCCTTGTTTTGTCCAACAACCGCTCTGAATCGATGCTCATACCATTGTCCGCTCATATTTACCCAATTTAAACTGCCCAAATCATAATCTCTGGGTTGGCTGGAGTATGCGCTCAAATCTTGGGGGGAAACCTTTCTGAGGATTAATTTTTCTTTTTCATAATTGGATAAAATATACGAATTGTCCCAAAGCAAATCTATCCAACCTTGTTCGGTTGGCCCATTGGTACGATGGTTTTGTATTGTTTGTTGAAAAATGGATAAGAGTTTCGGATCGAAATCATGGTTTATTTGCTTGATATATTCATATTTCTTGACTCCATCCGCATCCAAAAAATACTTATACATAAGACTGGTGCCAAGGAAGGAAGATATCCCTAGCCATATCAATAACCAAGAGAACTGGTATTTGTCTGACTCAACGAAAATATCGAACAGTACCAGATAGATGATCGACACCAGTACCAATATGAAAAGTGGGATATTCAATTGCCCAAAATGGAAAAAGGCAATGCTACCAAGATGGCTGAGGCAATCCCGACCATACGCCACCCCAAGGGTAGAGATAGCTTATTCACCGTCTCATAGACCCTATTTGTCAATAAGAAAAAAGAACAAAACAAGCCCATCAATGCCAAAATATAGGCGTGATCGACCAACCTAAACTCGAATACATTGAGCAAATTCAAGCCCAGCTTCGAATCCAATATGACAATTTTGCAAAATTGCGCCAACATAAGAATCCCCATCATCAGGCTGAAATAATTCGCAATGGCGATGGTGACTTTTAAGTATTTATTTTCAATATTGAACGTATCTATGGGGAGATATTTGTGGAAAAAATATAGAACCACCAAGAAAATGAATACAATCATCAAAGTTTGCCCTAGTAATGATAAGTCAGCGCCGCCTTCGGGGTTCAGCCCACTTAAGTCGAGCCAAGTCCAGACCTGAGAAATGTCTAAGATGGCTTTGATGAGGCAAAGGCCGATCAAGAGAAAACAGATACCATAGATGGGATTAAATTTCTGGAGGATTTTTAAGGAAATCAAATAAACGATGATGCCGAAAATCGCCAAAAATACTGCTAACAGCCCTAATTGCCATCCCTGATACAAAACGGTTTCTCCTGGGGAAGTATCGACCAATCTTCCTATGGTGAAATCTCCAAATTTTAGTCCGGCTTCGTTTTGAGTGAATTTTGAGAATTTAATCGTTTGCGGAAACCACCATTGATCGATGAGTGAGTGGAGATTCTTTTTGTTGTCCTCAATGATGAAGAACGAATAAAGCGCCTCATCTTTCCAAATATTCTTTTCTACGAGAATATTCATCTCATTATAATGCAATAGCTTGATGTCCTGTGAGCCCATTTGTGTAACCATCCAATCATAATCGAGTACGGTATTGTTCCAGTAAAGGAGTTTTGAGCCACGATAAGTGCTGATGGACACGCCATCCTGATTAAAATACTGATGTCCATCCGATTTGACAAAATCAGTCAGGCTTTGATCTTTTTTAGTTAATTTCTCAAAAAATCGAACCTTGGCGCGCTGTGTATTATCCAGTTTTTTTGGAGGATGTTTTGACATACCTGTTGGGGATTTTGCTTCCAGATATGATTGATCAAGAGTCCCATGCCAGCTAAAACCAACAGGAGCAACTTAATATAGTTCCTTAAAGTTTTGTCAAGGGAAGACCAAGTTGCTAACATGATCGAATTTATAGTTTTCTAAAAATTAATCTCAAGATCTAGTCCGATATCCAAGCATAAGTGCTTATATATCAATGTAAAATTAATTAATTATTTTTATAATATGTAAGAAAATTGAAAATTAATTCAATCAAAAGTAAAACTGAGAAATCAAAACAAGCAGCAAAAGCACCAAATGAAGGATTTCTGCTATTTGTTTGCTCTTAATATTGAGGAAAATAATCGCCAAAAATATGCCTAGTGCTGGATTATATAAAAGCAAGCCTTGGATTGGAAATTGGGGTTGAAAAGGCATAATCAATGTACAAAAAAGGATATACCAATACAAAATTTCAATTTTTTTCTTGACATGAATCCCTGATTTGGACGTGATACTGCCGTACATCATCAAGCATAAAGCGACAAAAAATCCAACAAAAATACCAATGATGATATTATTCCATGTAGTAGGGTAGGGCGGTAAAATATATCCTAGATGATCTAGCCAGTACTCTTTGTAAAAAACATTTTCAAGGTGAAAAAAATAATAAACAGTAAATACCAAAAATATCGGTGTAATTGCCCCAATCAAAAGCTGTAATCGGTCTCTCCATCGCATGGATTTGATCGAAATAAGAGAAATTCCAGCAAATACGTGTAAATATATCACAGGAAAATAAAACATCGATGCCATACTAATCCAAAATCCTGCATTAAATATATAATCCGCCGCACTGTCCAATCTATAGGATTTAAAAATATTTTCGAGTGCAAAAATCAAGAAAGTGCACGCCAACAAGGCTCCATTGGTCTGTAAAAATACTGAAAACTACAGTGCAAAAGGATATAAAATACCCCTGGCAACATAGAATTGTCCTTTGTGATTTGGTTTTTTATGACGATCCTATTTAGATATACAGCTTGAAAAAAGAGCACTAAAGTGCCGAAGATAAAATTGGCAGCTGCATTGGTACTGAAAAATTCATTCAAGTGGTGCGTGAAAAGTCCGATATCGGGCCAAGAGTCAGCCCTCGGGTCAGACATCAAAAACGATACCCGAAGAACTATGGTATAGAAAAGCAGCAAAAAACTGTTTACAAAGTGATTCCTCCTAAATATCTCTAACATTCAAAATCATTATGAAATCAAAGGTACAAACATATAGTGATTATTCATATTTGATGGCAATTATATGCCGTTTAATCTTTCTTTTTTTTCATTTAACTCTCCACATCTTCGATTTATAGCACAAATTCAGATATCTTCGTTGTATTATTTGATTCTTTGGCTACGCATTAGCAATGTATATCTTTGATTTTTTAAAAGATTTCTTCGCAAGTAAAAACCCTACTCCGACTACTGAGATCAACGTTGGCAGGTTTTCTGATTCGTACAAGCCAGTAGAACAAAAGCAAATGTGGGAGCAGGCCATCGATAGATTCAATCATGCGGATCCCATAGCCAGTTTTACCCATTTTTTCGAATACTTAAAAAACCTAGACGAACCGACCAATATTTCATACAAAAGACTCGACTCAGAAGGCAAAATCTCGATAGAGTTTATCATTTATCAAGGGTCTAAAAAATTGGTAGGACTTTGCGATGAAGAGCACTTGGAAGCAGAGGTGGAGCTCGCTTACAACGAACACTATTCAATTGGTCTTCTGCGAAGATTGCTTGAAGAAAATAATAATCTGCAATACTCAAAATACGCCCTCAAGCCGAACAATCGCATTTCTTTGAAATTTGATACCAATGCCATCGATGCCAATCCTTACAAATTATATTTTGGGCTTAAGGAGCTTGCTTGTGTAAGCGATCGGATGGACGACCAGATGAGGCATTTATTCAAGAGTCTTCAGATCATCGAGCATGATCTCAAAGCTTATTATAGCCCTGAAGTGAGCCAATTTAAATATCAACATTTTCAAGTAACTTTAAAACAAACGATAGCTCTGTACCAAAAGTACGAGATGGCTATAGATCAGTTTCCAAAGCTTGGGGCATACCTTTTCCTGAACACAGCTTATACGCTCGATTACCTTATGCAGCCCGAAGGACACGTTGCCGAAGTTTTCGAGACCTTACACACGAGATACCACACGACCGCAGCCGAAGCAATTCCACAGGCGAATAATTTGGCGAATAAACTTCTGACCGAACTTTTGGATTTTTCTGCCACCGACTTCTACTACGAATCATACCATTCGATCCATACTTTTGGGCTACCCAGCCCTGGCCCATTCCAATTGGTGAAAGACAATATCGCAGCAGAACTGCCCCATATAGAGCACTTGTATTCCATAGGACATGTCGAATTAGCCACCTTGGGATTGTCTTACACGATTTCATTTCATTTATTCAATCACGCTACACCCAAGCCTGTCATGGAATTGATGCGGCTTTATATCAAAAATTTGAACCCCAATTATTTTATGGGACTGGGCGAAACCCACGATATTTTCATTAAACCTACTGGTTTTGACCCTAAGATATTTAAAAAATCCGTAGAGAGAATCCAAGATAAATACAAAAAATCTCATCCGAATTTACACATCAATTCGAGTCCGATTCGTTTTGAGGATAGCTTTAGTTTTTCAAGGCAATACATAGACAGGATATTGACGATGACCATTTGATCACTTTTTTGGCTACTATCTAGTTATGCATGATATTATAGAAACGAATAAAAAATTAATAGTACAGATAGCTACGCCGTCCTCAACAGGCACTGGTTTTTATTTGCCCGATTTCGGGGTGGTCGTTACCAATTTTCATGTCATGCAAAACCACCCAGCCGTAGTGTTCAAAGGCGATTCGATCCCCAAACAACTGGGTAAGGTCATTTATCTCGACACCAAGTACGACCTAGCATTCATCAAGCCTTCAGTACCTCTTTTTGCCGAGGATGCTACCTCATTTTTTGACGATAAAATTAAAATTGGAGAGGAAGTAATAGCCATGGGGCATCCATTTGGCTTGAAATTTACTACCACCCAAGGCATCATTTCCAATGCAGCCCACTACCTGCACAATGTCCCTTATTTACAGCACGACGCAGCCCTCAATCCAGGCAATAGCGGGGGGCCATTGATCAATAAACGGGGCCATATCGTCGGGGTCAATACATTTATCATACAAAATAGCGATAATATCGGCTTTGCACTGCCCAGCTCTATCCTTTTGGATAGTCTGAAAGGATACCAAGTCGAACAGAATGAGAACGCCGCCAGATGCAATTCCTGCACCAAGATTATATTTCAGAAAGACCCAACGGGGAGATTTTGCCCAAATTGTGGCGCGATGATTACACTTCCCAGCGACTTGCCTCCATACAAGCCCCAAGGGCTGCAGCTCGTCGTAGAGGGTCTATTGACAGAGATTGGTTTGGATGTCCCCCTTTGTCGGATTGGCTCCAATGCCTGGGAACTCGTCCATGGATCGGCTACCCTGCACCTCGTTTTGTCAGCCGATGAGCGCTCACTTCAAGCGAAATCCTTCCTCGGTGAATTGCCCCAAGATGGCATTTTTGACATCTACAAGTTCATGTTGCAAAAAAATTATGAATCGAATTTTCTCAAATATTCCCTAGTAAGTCAGCAGATCGTCCTTTCTACCGTGATCGACGAATTTCAATTGAATTCCAGCACAGCTCAGTTTTTGATCAATCATATTTTGACCCAATCGAGCGAACATAAAACCTTGTTGATCAAGGATTTTAACATAAAAGTTCCGAATGTTGATTAGCCCATTTTCTTGGTGGTCTTCTTGTCGAAAAGGCCCTTAGATGCTTTTTTGGACGGTTGTTTTGCCTTGTAGTGGTACGTGTCGCCGGGACAGCCATATTTGACTTTGCATTGGACAGTGGATCCAACCAAAACTACGCCTATAGCGATATGAATCATCGAAAATGCCCATGATTTCAGAGAAAAAGTCTGCGTAGATGATGATTGTTCCAATTTCATTTGCCTTTTAGTTTAGTTATATTTTACCCTAAATAATATATTTGGCGTGCCCCTCTTCGCTTGCAGCCGAGATCGGGTCGGGTCGTTCGAGAGTTCCGTCTAGCCTCGTCACTGAGGTGACTCACCCAGACCGCCAAAGGCGTCTCTACCACCCCTCACGCTCAAAACTACAATGCGCATTCATGTTGTCTTGAATACCCTCAATCCTACAAATATAAATAGATTGTTTTAATTTCCTAACGAAATTTTGAAAGTTTTAATATTTCATTAAATTCGATATCAGATACAGGTTGGACGGATAGCCTCGTATTATTGAGCAAAATCATTTTTTCAAAAAATGGATTCTCTTTCAATTTTTGCAAAGAAATCGGATGGTCCAAAAGCTTTACGGGCTTCACTCTGATTGCCGACCAAATGCCAGTATCATCAGTAGGATCCTGAAATGCTTCATCCACAACCTCCACGATACCTATGATGGATTTGATGCTCACGCTGTAATAAAAAAAGCACAAATCACCCAGTTTCATTTGTCTAAGATGCAAGCGAGCGGCATAATTTCGCACCCCGTCCCAAGTGCCGATCTTTTCTTTCGTCAAGTCTTCCCAAGAGTAGGTTTCAGGCTCAGATTTTAGCAACCAATAGTTCATTGAATAAGTATTTATTTTAGATATATGCTGTTTTTGATATTGGCCTTTATCTTATTTTCGATGGTAGTTCGATCATCGATCCTAAAGGCTATTCCCGAAAATAATTTTTTTAAATCCCAAACGACATTTACCGTCAAGTCTTCTCCAATAGATGCGTGCAAAGGCGAACTGAACTTGACTTTTTCTTCCCAGGGTATGTTCAAGGCAGCACTATCTTTTATACTTGAGTAAGAGTATTTCACAAAAAAAGATCTAAACCGTGTATTCGTAGAGTCGTACATGACATTGTTGCCTTTGTACAAGGGATGAGAAGATCCCAGATTTTGTCCACTTGCATAGGGAAGTAGCTCTCCCAAACCCAAAGTAAATTCGATGCTATCGATCGAAGTATTCCCAATCTTCCATGTTCCGAAGGGGTAGTTTTCGGCCCGATCTCTCGTTATAAATAATAAATCATTTTTCGTCGAGGCGATTTGGCTCATTTGGTTGATTTCGTATAGGATTGAAAGATTCTCTTCGTTGGTGTAGATTTGTTGGAGCTCATTGGTGAGTTTTATATCTCGAAGATAGGCCCCAAAATAGCTGAATGTAATGCTATCACCCTGAGCATCGGTGTATTTTTGGTCATACCGAAACACATCTGTACCCCAATTTAAAGCCAATTTAAACTGAAGTTTTGGATAATTGCAACAGCAGGTATTATCCGCACTTGGATCAAAATTATTGGCCAAAGGATCCAAGCAACCATCTTTTTTTTGATAACAAGAAGCAAATATCCCCACTAGAAAAAGGCAAAATATATACCTCATTTTGCGATTTGTGTTTTTTCGTATTTTTTGTACTCCGCTTGTACGATTTTCTTCACTTGATGCGTAAATTTCTTTTCAAGGAGCCAATTGTAAAAATTTTTATCCTCAAAACACGTCTTTCCAACCAGTCTTTCTGCATATTTTCCAAAATTAAACACCACCTCTTTGTTGGCATTGAATTTCAATTTTTGGGTGCCGTCGATTGTACTCAAATCATCAGTAAATTTGTGCAGTTCCTTGATATTCCGAACGATGGGAGAGGGGCTTTTGACGCCATCCTCATCTTCCAGCTCCACGCCTTCATATTTGGTCAGTTGGCCATTGAATACGTCTATGGTAGCCACCACATCTTCCAAAGCGTCGTGTGCATTTACGATTTCCTTTTGACAATAAAATTTCAAAGCAGCCTTCAGCGTTCTTGGTTCCATTTTATAAAATATACGCTGTACGTCGATATTGGATCGATGGCTCATGTCTAGCTCCTTCCCTATACGAGCAAATTCTTCCATGAGCAATGGTATATCGAATCTGGCTGAATTGTAACCCCCTATATCCGATTGGTCAAAAAGCTTCCACAGCGTGTCTCCTATGTCTTGAAAACTAGGCTTGTTGGCTACCATCGAAGCAGTTATCCCATGAATTGCAGAGGATTCTTCGCTAATCGGCACCCCAGGATTGATAAGGCTGTTAAAAGTGATGGGATCTTTGCCGCTCTTGAAGTACTTGACGACGGCTATCTGCACGATTCTATCTCGTACGACATTGAGCCCAGTAGTTTCCAAATCAAAAAAACAAATGTCTTTTTGCAGCGCTACTTCTAATTTTGGGATTTCCATGTATAGTGGATGATTATGAATAACAAAACTAGAAAGAAATGTCCAAATACACTAGCTTGGATTTTGGTTATTTTGAAGTCTATTCAAAAATTTTACTTTGACTATTCTTCAACTGGAATCCTAACCAGCAGTTGAAAACCATTTCCGTGTATATTGTTAATCTCAATGTTTTCGTCGCTCTTGAAATATTTTCTCAATTTGGTCACGAATACATCCATACTCCTAGCGGTGAAATAATTGTCGTCGTTCCAGATTTTGGTCAATGCTTCCGAACGCGGCAATACTTCATTGAGTTTTTGGCAGAACATCTTCAACAAAAGCGCCTCCTTGGGAGATAGCTTGTGTGCTTCTTTGGGATTGGGAGTAAACGTCAATATGCGCAATGGAAAATTAAAATGATATTTTCCAATAGTAAATTCTTTAAAATTGTCCTCTTCGTTTTCTTTGCCAAATTTTCGTCTCAGGATAGCTTGTATTCTATACAATAATTCTTCGGAATTGAAAGGCTTGGCGATATAGTCATCTGCCCCCAGTTTGAATCCTTCAAGGATGTCTTCTTTCATCGTCTTAGCGGTCAAAAATATGATGGGCGTGTCCTTGTCCTTTTCTCTCAATTCTTTGGCCAGCGTGAAACCATCTTTCTTCGGCATCATCACGTCAAATATGCACAAATCATATTTTGATTTTCTTAAAAAATCACTACCTATAGAGCCGTCAGTAGCCAATGTCACGATATAATCGTGCATTTCAAGATAGGATCGCAATACATCACCGAAATTTTGATCGTCTTCTACTAATAGTATTTTTTGGTTATTACCGTTCATAATGATTTGTATAAATTTATAAGGATAAGAGACTATATTTTTATTAAACGTTGTTTTTGTCTGGAATCTTGTGTGGAAACGTAATTATAAATGTACTTCCCTTGCCTAGTTCGGATATCACTTGTATATCCCCCCGATGGGCTAAGACCATTGTTTTTACGTAGGATAGCCCCAGACCGAATCCTTTGACATCGTGTAAATTTCCAGTATGCGCACGATAAAACTTCTCAAAGATATGCTTTTTTTGCTCTTTCGTCATCCCTATTCCTTCATCTTTGATCGATACTTTTACTCCTTGATACGTCTGTGCTGTGGATACGGTTATATTGGGCTTTTCGGGCGAATATTTGTTCGCATTGTCCAAGAGATTGTGGATGATATTGCTGATATGTGTTTGATCACCTTCTATGGTATCATCGGTGGCTTCAAGATCTACGCAAACCACGCCGCCTTTCTGCTCGGCTTGTAGATTAGCATATTCTACAGCTTGCAATATGATATCGTGCAGCGACAATTTTTCTAAATTCAATTTAAAATCTTGCTTCTCTATGAGTGCCATTTGCAAGACTTTTTCAACTTGACTGAGCATCCGCTTATTCTCCTGCTTGATGATATTCAAAAAGCGATTGATTTTGTCTTTATTTTCAATGATAGTGGGACTTTTTATTGAATCCGTAGCCAGTGAAATCGTAGCAATAGGCGTCTTAAACTCATGCGTCATATTGTTGATAAAATCGTTCTTCATTTCCGACAATTTTTTCTGTCTCACGATGACGACAAGCGTATAAACGAAACAAAACAATATAATTGCAGTAAAAATCCCAGAGGCTATGGCTGATTTCCATACATTGGACCAAATCAATTTGAACTTATTTGGGAAATATACCCTCAATTCGCCCATGGTGCCATAATCGGCGTGACGTTCGAACAGTTTTACTTGATATTTAGACACATCCAATTTTTTGAAGATGCCCGTGTGTACCAAGTTTTTGGTATTCGGCTTTACTTGATATTGATTGTCCACGATGGCGTAGTAATCGAAGTTTTGATCGAATACCCCATAATTATAATCCAAGTTGATATTGTGCTCTAACAGTTGCTGACGCAGTATGTTGTCTAGATGTTGCAAATTGATTTTTTCGTCGATGGCCCTTTTGGCACTGGCCGTATATAATGTTTGTTCGACTAGACGGTCATAAGTTTTGGTCAGCAATGCCTGATCTTGTTTTGAGCAGTCTTCCTCCTTTTTTTCGACTGCTTCTGCTACGGATCGCATAGCGCTGAGTACGTTGTTGTCTAGCGTTTTTTCATTCAACTCCACCTGAAATATGATCCAATACACCTGTATGCCAATGATCCCTATCAAAGACAAGGACATCAAAAGGGCTACAATCAGGATTGTATTTCTACTCAACAATTTTTGGATTAAATTTTTCACAAAGATGGAACAAATATTAATTTTAACACCTATATATTTGATTTATTATCAAGGATTATTTTAAGGAAATATCACTAAAAACCCTGCGGTATTCATTATTCGTAGTGAACTTAATTCTAGTGGTATTACCGAACCAAACCACTAATACACCTCATGTTATAAATCTTTGATCCAGTTTAACGAAAATTTAACGTCCATTTAGCCTTAAGGTAACATTTTAAGTACTTAATTTTGAGTTAGATATAACGTTATTTAATATTTTAATTTTGTTTTAAAAAATATAATTACCAATGGAAAAATTTGTTGTTCAATCGGTTAAGGTTTTGGCCGCACTAGTCGTGTTGATTGGTTTAGATAGATTCCCTTTATTAGCCCAAACGAAGCAGAAAGTGGAGAAAAAGGTGATGATCATTAAGGAATATACGGATGAAAATGGTCAAAAGAAAGTAGAAACCATCGTCAAAGAGGGTGAGGATGTCAGCGATGCCGAAATCCAAAAATTATTAAAAGAAAAGAATATGGACATGCCAGAATTTAGGGAAAAAGAAATCATCATCCAAGGCGGTCCCAATGGCGACAAGAAAGATCATAATTACCGTTTTTTCAAAAGATTTGATGACAATGATCGAGGACATAAAGGCATGGATTTCGATTGGAATCAAAATGACCAAAAGCCTAGACTTGGTGTGAATTTAAGCCCAGAAGGTGAGAAGAAGCAAGGTGCCGTTGTGCAGTCGGTGATAGAAAATAGCCCTGCCGAAAAGGCGGGACTTCGCAAAGGAGACATCATCACCAAAATCAACCAAACTGCCATCCTCAACAACGATGCATTGATAGCCAAAATCGCCAGTTCTTCGCTGGATGAAACCATAAGCATCACTTTTTTGAGAGACGGAAAATCCCAAGAAGTCAAAGCAAAACTAACCTCCAGCGAACCAAATGACTTCGGTCAATTTGATTTCAATATGGGCGATATGCCCCACAGATTCATGGAGATGTTCCCTAAAGATGGCTTCGGTATAGGAACTATGAGAGGATTTGGCGGTGTAAAACTAGATGTCCAAGTGGAAGAGAGAGAGGATCGAAGTGGTGTAGAGGTCAAGTCTGTCGATGAAAATGGCATCGGAGCTAAAGCTGGCTTAAAGGTTGGAGACCTAATCACTCATATAGCTGGTGACCGCATCGACGATATCGATGATCTGCAAGATGCCTTAAAAGAGAATAGCGGACAAGAAAAAGTCAATGCCACAGTTGTAAGAAATGGCTCGACGACCACACTTAGTCTGAATCTAAAAAAGGAGGAGCCCAAGCCCGAAAGAAAAACCATCAAATTATAGCACTAAGCACCCAGTACGTAGCCAGAGAATTTCTCTGGCTATTTTGTTTATTTTTAACTCAAAATCTCCCCTTTTACTATGTTGGCTTTAATTTATACGACCATCGATGACAAACAGATTGCCGTTTCTATCATAGAAAACTTGTTGAGCCAACGAATCGCTGCTTGTGCAAATATTTTTGCGATGACCTCGGTCTATCGATGGGATGGTCAAATCCAACACGCGGAAGAATTCGGCATTTTAATCAAAACCACACAAGAAAATCTAACCCAAGCAAAAGAAAATATTTTAGCCCAGCATCCCTACGAAGTGCCCTGTGTCATTGATTTTGAAGCCAATTCCATCCCACCTTATCTCGATTGGATCAAAAGTGAATGTACCTAAGGATTTTTTAACTTAAAAAAAGCAATAATGAAGATTTTCATTCGTTTTTAAATTTCAGAACAATAGTAGTATCTTTGTCTTGAAAATTAACCTGTTTTATGTTATATATTATTAAATATAATGTCTGTAATTTTTTATCAAAACTTTTGATTGGGGTTTCTGTATTTATATATATAATATTTTTTACACATGAAACCGTCGCCCAGTCGCGACTCGATATGGGCCGAGTAGATAGCCTTTTGCACCTGACTATTTTCGATACCATCGACTTGGAAGATCGCCAAAAGTACTTTGAAGATGCTAAAAAACTAACCCTAGAATGTCTTCAACAACCCAATAGTTTCCATCTCGATCTCAGTCATATGAATTGGGTCTCGGTATTATATCCCCAGGACTCCAGTTTCAGGATTTTCACCGCACAGCTCAATCATATGTTCGTCCAGTACGAATATTGGGGCATTTTACAAAAAAATGACGGGACCCTCATTGAGCTTAAAGATGACATCACGGCCTATGAGGACAATTTTGAATACGATTCCTTCGATGAATCAGCTTGGTATGGGGCTTTGTACTACAATATTCATCAATTTGAATCATCCAAAGGTAGAAAATACCTGCTTTTTGGATTTAGAGGGATAGGACCCTTTAAGAGTAGAAAGTTCATTGATGTGCTCGATTTTGACCATGGACAAGCTTCATTTGGAGCTCCAGTTTTCAAGATAGAACGCAATGGCGAATTGTTTGAAATGTCTCGTTTTAAGTTGGATTATGCACCCAAAGCCGTTGTCTCTCTCAATTTTGATTTTGCCCAAGGCCAAATTTTTTTCAATCACCTCATCACCGTCAATAGTGGGCATCCCAAGGCAGGATTGGTCAACGTTCCGGACGGCACTTTTGAGGTCATGAAGCTAGAAAACGGCTTGTGGAGGCATTATGGGACTCCGATTGATTTGCTCTCTTCCGAGATGTTCGATCGCAAAAAGTCTGATAAAAGATAGTTTTCCAAGATACCAGCTGGGATTTCACCCACTTTGATTTTTTAGGCATTATTTTTATGATTTGGGCGACTCGAGCTTCCAGCCCGATCGTGCTATGCGTGGCTCCGCTTCGCTTCGGTCTCTTCGAGACTCGTCTCCACCTTTTGAGTAGGAGACGACCACTTCTATCACTGTCGCATTTTTTTTATTACTGTATTCTATCTGGTAGAATGGTAATGGTTATATTATCCCCACTCTTTCGCTTGATATGGGTATTTGATGAGATACAGCTGTAGGATCATATCCTCCAAAGTAGATTTAAAAACGTCGATATTATCCTTTTGGGTCGCCGAGATTAATACCACCTCGTGTCCATAGGACTTAACCAATTTGTCTTTGAACTCCGCAGTCAATTCTTCTTTGGTCTCTTTATCCAGCAAGGCATCGAAATATTGGTCGCAATACTGGTCGTATTTGTTCCCCACTAGCAGCGTCGGCTTTTGGTCCACTTCCAGTTCCTTGAGCAGTAACTGAACCGTTACTATCTGGTCAAAACACTGCGGATGTGAGATGTCCACCACATGCAATAGGATATCGGATTCTCTGGTTTCATCCAAGGTCGATTTAAAGCTTTCGACGAGGTGGTGTGGCAATTTTCTGATGAAACCGACGGTATCAGAAAGTAAAAATGGCATCGAGCCAAACGTTACCTTCCTTGTAGTTGTATCTAGCGTTGCAAACAATTTGTTTTCGATAAACACTTCAGATTTGCTCAGCAATGTCATCAATGTTGACTTTCCCACATTGGTATATCCGACCAGAGCCACACGAATCAGATTGCCCCTGTTTTGCCGCTGAGTAGTGTTTTGTCGGTCTATCGTTTCCAGCTTTTTTTTAAGCAAACTTATTTTATCCCGAACGATCCTTCGGTCGGTTTCGATTTCTTTTTCACCAGGACCCCGCATCCCGATACCACCCCGCTGACGCTCTAAGTGTGTCCATAATCCACGCAGCCTTGGCAGTAAGTACTGCATTTGCGCTAATTCTACCTGTGTCTTTGCTTGAGCGGTTTGTGCTCTAGCGGCAAAAATATCTAGGATCAAGGTGCTCCTATCTATTATTTTTCGCTTGAAAGTAGATTCTAGAAAATTCACTTGTTTTCCAGTCAGATCGTCATCAAAAATCAATAAATCTATGTCCTTCTCTATGACATATTGCTTTATCTCTTCCATTTTGCCCTTACCCACAAAAGATCTATTGTCTGGATGGTCTAATTTCTGGATAAAGCGATGAACCGTTTCGGCACCAGCCGTCAATGCCAAAAACTGCAATTCATCCAGGTACTCTTCTACTTGTGGCAGGGTTTGATTCCTTTGGACTACTCCAACCAGCACAGCGCGTTCTATCTGAGGCACCAAGCCCACTGGATTTATTTTCTCATTGAGATCCCAATCTTTGTTCATTTATAATTTTTAAAAGCTTCTAAAATTTGTTGAGTGTGGTTTTTGGATTTTACTTGGGTGATGACATGAAATATTTTTCCTTTTTCGTCGATCAAAACCGAGGTGCGATGAACCCCATCATAGATTTTACCTATGAATTGCTTGAGCCCCCATATATCGTAGGCCTTCAATATTTTCAAATCTTCGTCCACGATCAAATCAAAAGGCAATTGATGCCGACTGTGAAATTTTTGGTGCTTTGCCAGTCCATCTGGACTGATCCCAAGGACATGTATGCCCATTTCAGTTAGTTCTTCATAGCCATCCCTGATGTTGCAAACCTCCACCGTGCAGGTTGGAGTCATATCCGCCGGATAAAATACCAAACACAATTTTTTTCCTTTGAAATCATCCAATGAGACCACCTTCCCGTCCTGATTTTCTCCAGTGAAAAAGGGTGCTGGACTATTCAAGGGTATATTTACCTTGTGCAATACGGTTTTGTTTCCTAAGTTCATGAATTTACTCAGTTTATACGCAAAATTTGCGATCCAATCAAATATTAAAGAAAGTGTGATATTCAACTTCATTGCAATGTTCGTCCTCTGCACAAAGATACAACTGATGAGGGCCAGAATTTAGGCTTTCTATTTTTATTGTCAATAAATTAAATTTTCTGTCATATTCTACCAAGGTCCACTCGCCGTCTATCATCGCCTGAAATGTCATGGGGTCTTTGAAATATGGATCATAAGAAAAATTGTCATGTACTGAGAATTTGAAACTGTCGCCATTGTAATTTGCTATTCTCCAACAGGCCAAAATAGGAGGCAAGGTATCCAAAGTCAGTCTATATAGACCTTTGCGAATTAATTGACTTGTAATATTGTTTCCATTCAGTGCTAAAGGCACCTTAAATGCTTGATCATTTTTTATCAACGCAAGACAGTATTTATTTATCTGAGCTTTTGGGAGTGTTGGCGAACTGTAGTAGATAGGATTGAAAAGTTGCGGATTAGCCCCGTGGATGTCCCAATAGAATTCATGGGGTAGCGTATCAGGTGATGAAATAAAAATGCAATTAGATTCTAAAAAAGTATTCTTAGGGATAAAAAATCGATGCCCATTTTCTGTAAATTGATAATTGCGATTTAAATCAATGCTAGCATTCCATGGCATCAAAAAAGGGTTCAATGGCACTTTATTTTTCTTAGCCACAAAAGTAAGATCGGTAGAATTTCCATTAAAATCAAAAACTTCAATTCTGAAGTTCATGGTGCTATCTTCTTTTTCAAAATTAAAAATACCATTAGACAAGGACTCATCAAAGTTTAATTTTAATGGATCGGTGTCCAATGTCATGCACAAATACCACTCATCCCCATATAGCATCCAAGATTGAAACTTGCATTGATAATGAATGGCCCTATTGTAAATCATGGGAATTCTGTCCATTTTCATTGAAAAAATCAATTTTCCATCCTTGAATATCCGATAACCATAGATGCCTGGCTTATTCCAATTGTCGGTCATATAGTCAATCGTTCTAATGCCAAAATAGAATTTTTCGCCAGATACCAAGATTGTGTCACCTCTGATAACGGGCTTGTGATCTATGTATTCGCAGCGATATACCGTGTCTCTCCAATCTACCCTTGGGGCCAGCGTTTCAAATATGGTCAGTCCTCCGATCACAGGAGGGACGGTATCATTTATTAGAAAGCCCCAGGCCAAAGGATTCAATGCAGTATTGGTTTCGGTTTCACGCAGTTCGAAATGTAAGTGCGGTGCTTGAGATCCGCCCGTATTCCCCATATAGCCAATTGTATCACCTTTTTTTACAGAAAATGTAGAATCTTGAGGCTCAAAATTATAAATATAACTTTTAAAATGACCTTGAAGCTGCTTCGATTTGTCTTCTATTTTTCCATGAAAGCGATTCAAGTGTCCATATACAGAACTGACTTTGTTGGCGTGATTAATGAAGAGGGATTTGCCATAACCATCTGATTGAATTGACATCCGATGGATGATTCCATCAGCTGCAGCTAGGATAGGATCCCCTTCAACTCCTTCCGAAGTTTTTATGTCAATTCCTGAATGATAATGGCTATTTCTTAATTCGCCAAAAGATCCTGCTAATTTGATCGGATGATGGACAGGAGACGAAAAAAATGATTTATCAATGAAAATTTCGTGTCTTTCTGTATTTGCCTTATTTCCAATAAGTAAGAAATAACAAAAAATAATATATGTAATAAAATGAACCAACACAACGCTTTAAAAAAATTTTATATATGTAAAATGGAATAAAGTAAGTCATTGTTTTGTAAATCGTAAATTATTGAAAAAAATGGATAAAATATAAATTTTTCGATTATGTAAAATTTATATATAACTTAATATAATTTTTGTAATGTCCTAAATTGTCAAATTATATGTTTATAAATATAAAAAAATATAAGTAAATACAGCAATTTAGACAATTTGAAAATTCATTGCTGAGAAAAAAAATATATATTAAATAAATTATTTTATCAAACTTAATCATAACTTTGTAGATGAATTGATGTGCCATAATCGATTTTTATGATTTATCAAGGGCAATTAATTTACAGGTAAGACAATAATTCTATGAACAAAATATCAATAATATTGAACAGAATTGTATCCGCTTTTGCGAAGGATACTTCAGCGTTATATGACCATATTGATTCAATAGGAGAGGGCTTCAAAAGAAATATTTCAGATATTTTTTTTGAATTAAGATCAAGAGAAAGTGGGCATATTTTTAATTTTTTACCACTATTTTTTTCGAACGATCATTTATACAATATGAGGAAGGGGTATATTCAAAATACCTATTTACAATATTAATTATATTTATTAGCAATAAATTTTATCTATGAACAAGTTTTTATTATTATTTTTCGGTTTAGTGCTCTCGTTGAGTCTTAAACAAGATGCCAATGCAGCTTGTGCGACTTTGGGATCACCTACTATCACTTTAACGTCGGGTACTGGTGCAGGTACGGTGGCGTCTCCTTATTCGTCAGGAGCCGTACTTTCAGTATGCGTTCCAATGCCAGGGTACAATGGGACTAATGCTAATTGGGTACACTCAGCTATTTTGGGTGGATTGCCTGCTGGTGCAACGGTTACTGCTGGTTCACCAAATCCAAGTTCTGGTACTGCGGTTGGAGTGTGGATTTTCCTTGGATCATCAGCCAATCCACTTTTTGCTGGTGCAGGGTGGTATTTTGACGCTCAAAATGATGGCGATCCATTTAATTCCTTTGGACACGATGATACCGATTTTCCAGTAGGGGGATTGGTCTTTTGTTTTAACGTGACATTACCAGCAACGGGTATGGGGGCTTTCCAAATGACCATTGATGTAAATGGCGATGGTACAACAGGTGGCTGGTCTCAATCTGGATGTAATGATGCTCCTGTTAACGTTGGAGGTGTTATAAATTATACAGGTACACCAGTAGTTCCTCCAGGAGGCTGTGTGTTACCCGATGTTGTTAAGCCAGTAATTGTTACTCCAGGTAATCAGACCATTTATTTATTATCTGGTCAGTGTGCAACTAATTTCCCATATACTGTTACTGCGACTGACAACTGTGATCCAGCGGTCAATGTGACAAGAACATCAGGTGCTGTAAGTGGCTCTCCACTTGCTCCAGGTACTTATACTTATACGTTTTCTGCTACTGACATTGCGGGGAATAATTCAACTGCAAGCTTTACTGTAACGGTGGTGGCACCAGTAGGTGGCAATACTTTGGTTTGTAACCAACAAGTTAATGTTTCTTTAGATGAAGATTGTAGAAGTAATCACTTAGATGCGGGTGCATTCCTTTTGGGAGGCCCATATGCTTGTTATACTACATACAATGTTGGATACTCTGCTTCTATGACAGGTCCATTCGTACCAAGAACATTGACTTCAACAGATATAGGAAGAACTTTATTCTATCAAGTAAGTAATGGCGCTAACAGCTGTTGGGGAAAAATCTTAGTTGAAGACAAAATGCCTCCAGTATTTACTTGTACTGACTATACCCTTAGCTGTACAGATGCTAGAACAGCTAACGATTTAAGACCAGCCATAGTAGATAATTGTGGTTCGGTTAGAAATATTAATTATACTGAAAGTTTGGTTTCTAGCGAGCAATGTAATGGTGCTTACTGGAGAGTAATCAGAAGAGTATGGACTGCTCAAGATACTTATGGAAACGTAGGTACTTGTACACAGACTATCTATTATACAAGATTGACGTTGGATGTTATCAATTGGGCATCTGATTATGATGGACTTACTGGTACTGGACATTTGCCAGTTCTAGAGTGCCACGGTGCTTGGGATGTTAACTCAAACGGCTATCCTGATGTAAGTGAAACAGGAGGTCCTTCTGGACAATCTTGCAATATTCAATGTACTTATAGAGATGAAGTGATTAAAGTTTGTGGAGATGATCCATCGACATCAGTTATCGAAGGAACATTCAAGGTTCTTAGATTTTGGACTTGTTTGGATTGGTGTACTGGTGTGACTGCAACAGATGTACAAATCATCAAAGTTGGTGACCACGGAAATCCTGTTGTATCTTGTCCAGTTTATCCAACTAGACCTTTGACTTTAGGTTTAGGTGCACCTGGAAACTTAGTAGCTTCTCAAGGTACAAATGTTACATTGAGCACAGATTACAATACATGTTTGGCATCATACAATTTCCCAGCAGCAACTATTTCTGATCTTTGTGGAAGTTCAATTGGAAATGCTTGGATTATTGGAACTGACGTTGCAACTGGTCTTGAAGCGTTCAGAATAAATACAAATGGTGGTATCGTTAGAAATATCCCTGTAGGTAACTATAACGTATGCTATTATGTAACAGATGCATGTGATAATATTGGTTCTTGCTGCATGACATTGGCTGTTAGAGATTACGTATCTCCAGTAGCTGTTTGTAAAACATATTTGACCATTGGATTAGGTGATAATGGAAGAGGAAGAATCAATGCTAGAGATTTTGATAATGGTTCATATGACAATTGTGGTGTAACTTCTTGGAAGGTTAGAAGAATGTCTGATCCTTGCCATAGCCCAGCTATTACTACATTGAGAGATACTGTTGCTTTCTGTTGTATAGATGTTAACAAAAAGATTGCTGTAGTAATGAGAATTACTGATGCTAATGGAAATTACAACGAGTGTATGGATTCAGTATTGATCCAAGATAAATTACCTCCAATCATCACTTGTCCTCCAGATATCGATCTAGATTGCAGATATCCTTATAGCTTATCTAATTTAGACATTTTCGGAACTGTAGTAAATGGTGGAAATGGTGCTACAGCAGTAGTTAGAAAACCAATATTTATCGATCAGAGATATGGTCATATCGGAAGACACTCTGAAAGTGCACAAAATCCTCACTTCCAAGTAGGTGTTGATGGCGCTGCATTTGATAATTGTAACTTGAATTTATCTTATTCTCAAACACCAGATTTAAGATGTAACAGAGGTACAATCTTGAGAACTTGGATAGCTTCTGATGCTGCAGGATCTAGGTCTTGTGTACAAACCATCAGATTCTACAATACTTATGAATTTACAGGTGCGGATTATTTCGTACTTAATGACAATAGTGGTCAACCACCTTACGATGTACCTTTCGTGAATTACAATGCAGCAAGAGATGGTAACTGGGATGATATGCACGATATCTACTGGCCAGCAGATTACACCACTAATCAGTGTGGAGCGGCTTTAGATACAGCTAATATTCCTTGGCCTTACAAAAAGCCTTGGTTCAGAGAAGACATTTGTTCTAACATTGGTGTAGGATATGATGACTGGTATTTTGACTTCGAAGTTGGTTCTAGCCAAGGATGTAAAAAAGTAATCAGAAAGTGGAAAGTAATTGACTGGTGTCAAAGAGATGAGTCTGGTGCTAATCCATTCTGGATGTATGACCAAGTTTTGGTTGTAATGAATTCAGCAGCTCCAACATTCACAAATTGCGCTCCTGTGACCTGGTGTCATAATGGTCCAGCTTGTGGTCCTCATTTCCAATCATTGAGCATCACTGCTACTGATGATTGTGATCCTGAAACTAAGTTGAGATACAAATATCAAGTAGATTTGAATAACGACGGAACATTCGATTCATTCGGAACAGGTTCTACAATCAATCCAGCTGCAGGTTGGGTACTTGGTACACATAGAGTTGTATGGGAAGTAGAAGACGGATGTGGAAACAAAGAAACTTGTACACAAATCGTTACAATTAATGACTGTAAGAAACCAAGTCCAGTATGTATCGAGTTGATCGCAGAATTAATGCCAACAACTTGTATGATCGAACTTTGGGCTTCTGACTTCATCGCAGCTAATAGCTCAACTGATAATTGCCCTGGTCCATTCAGATACACATTTGATGCAGCAGGAACACAACCAAACAGAATATTTACATTAGATGACTTAGGAAGAACTTCAGTAAATATCTACATGTGGGATGCAGCAGGTAATTCAGATTTCTGTATAACTACTGCTACTATCCAAAACAATATGGCTTGTAACAGCGGTTCAACTAGAGCTTTAGCAGGAACAGTTAAGACAGAAATGAATAGCGATGTTAGAGATACAAAAGTCTCTATCATGGATAACAATAACAACGAAGTTGGATACAGAATGTCAACCAGCAATGGTGAATATGCATTTAATCCAATGTTAGCTACTGAACAAACAGTGGTTCCATCAAGAGATGATAACCATAGAAATGGAATCAGCACAGCTGATATCATCACTATCCAAAAGCATATCTTGGGAAGCCAAGCATTGACTAGCGGATACAAAATGATCGCAGCGGACGTTAATAAGTCTAATTCAATCACAGCAGCTGACTTAGTAGAATTGAGAAAATTGGTTCTATTCAAGATCGATAGATTCGCTAACAACACTTCATTTAGATTCGTTGACAAAAACTACAATTTGACAACTGGTAACGTATTCAGCGCGAGCTTCCCTGAGAAAGCAACTTTAACAAGTGCTCAAATTGGAAACGTTGCAGCTAATTTCGTAGCAGTGAAGATTGGAGATGTTAATGATAACGCAGTTGTTAATTTGACAGGAACACCAGAAGAAAGAAGCGGAAAGACATTGTCATTCAATGTTGCAGAAGCTAATTACACCGCTGGTGAAACAGTTAAAGTAACCTTGAAAGCATCATCATTCAGCAATATCAATGGATATCAGTTTACAACAAACTTCGATAACCAAAGATTGGAATTCGTAGGATTCGAAGCTGGTAAATTGAATGTAACTGAGGATAACTTCGGATTCACAATGGTTGAAAACGGTAAGATCACAACTAGCTGGTCAAACCCAACTGCTGTAAGCGTAAATGATAACGAAGGATTGTTCACATTGGTATTCAAGGCTAGAAGCAACGGTACAGTAAGTGAAAGCGTTTACGCTACATCTGAAGTGACTAACGCACAAGCATACAATGCTGCTGGAGAAACCATGAACGTAGGATTGAACTTCATCGGAAAAGGTGGTGTAGCAGTACAAGGCTTTGCATTGTACCAAAACCAACCAAACCCTTGGTCAAGTGAAACTATGATTGGTTTTAACTTGCCTGAAACGATGAAAGCAAAAGTTAGCGTTTATGATGTTACAGGAAAAGTAATCAAAGTAGTAGAAAGAACTTTCAACAAAGGATACAACGCAGTAACTTTGAACAAAGGAGAACTTCCAGCTACAGGAGTAATGTACTATCAATTAGACGCTGCTGATTTCAGTGACGCTAAGAAAATGATAATTATCGAGTAGTAGAATTTAGGTTCTAATTTTCGAATAACGGAGAATAGCCTCGACGCAAGTTGGGGCTATTCTTTTTTTGTATATACCAAGCGCATAAGGTGGATGGAGGACGACGCAGTCGGTCTCGGCCTTTGGGTCGAGACGAAACTCCGAAAAACACCGACCCCTGACGCAGTGAGGGGATATGCCCTAACTCTTATAGATTGTATTTTCAAAATTATCCAAATTGTATTTAACGTACATATTATAAAATTCCTTATATTTGTTCGTTTTTCCAATTGAAAATGTATTACAATGAAAGCCAAGAGTACCAATATTCGCCAAAAATCGGCTCCCATCACTCCTAAGAGGGAGGAAAAGGCCTATGTGAGCAATCTGGTTTTTGAAGAGAATTTTTGGTTAAAGCACTGGAAGGAAGTCTTGTTTATGACTGTTCCCGTGATTTTGCTGTACATGGTTTCACTGAATTTCGAGTATGTTTTGGACGATCAAATCGTACTCACAAAGAATAATTTTGTGAATAAAGGCTTTGGCGGGATTTGGGATATTCTGTCAACCGAGACATTCATGGGTTATTTCGGGGAGAAGAAGAATCTGGTTGTAGGTGCTAGATATCGGCCCCTGAGTGTGGTAACGTTTGCGATTGAAAATCAATTTGTAGGGCAAAATAGTGCGGTAAGTCATGGATTGAATATCTTGTTTTATATACTTTCAATCTGGCTTTTGTATCGAATTCTCGACTTGATTTTTCCGAAGAATGATGAGCGGCCTTGGTACTTGCAATTGAGTTTTTTGGCTTCGATTTTATTCGCATTGCATCCAATCCATAGCGAGCTGGTGGCCAATGTCAAAGGGCGGGATGAGATCATGGTTTTGTTGGGCGTGTTGGGGTCTATGTATGCTACATTTAGGTATGTTAAGAGCCCAAGCCTGTTGTGGCAGGTACTATCATTTGTTTTCTTTTTTCTGGGATTGTTGTCCAAGGAAAATGCTTTGACTTTTGTGGCTGTCATTCCGTTGACGCTATATTTCTTTACAAATGCTCGGACAAATCATTATATAGGTGCTGCCGTTCCTGTGATTGCGGCGACAGTTTTGTATTTGATTGTAAGGTATCAGGTTATCGGTTATTTTTTAAGCTCTGGGGTGCAGGATTTGACCAACGTGATGAATAATCCTTTCTTGGGTATGAATGCTGCTCAGAAATATGCCACGATCATGTACACGCTTGGGAAGTATCTTATGCTGTTGGTTTTGCCCATTAATCTTACACACGATTACTATCCATATCATATTCCAGTGATGAATTGGACGAAACTGGGAACGATACTTTCCTTTTTGGCTTATGCAGCATTGCTGTATATTGCGTATAAAGGCTATAAGTCAAAGTCGATTTTTTCGTATTGTATTTTGTTTTTTGTAATTACCCTTTCTATCGTTTCCAACTTGTTTTTTCCGATTGGAACTTTTATGAACGAAAGATTTATTTATATTTCATCGATCGGATATTGTATAACTTGGGCTTATTTGTTTGTGGAATTTTTACCCCAGGTTTTACCAATGGATAAAAATACCAGTCGATATTTAGGTTTGGGTTTTTTGATTTTGAATCTGTTGGGTTATAGCTACAAATTGTATCAGAGAATACCCGCATGGGAGAATCCTGTAACACTAAATGAAGCGGCGATAAAGGTCTCCTACAATTCTGCTCGTAGCAATAATTTTACGGGAACTGCCTATTATAATCGTTACATGGCTGAGAAGGATTCTGTCAAGCGATTGGAATGGTTTAACAAGGCGAAACCCTATATAAACAAGGCCGTTACCATCATTCCAGATTATGCAGATGGACTTCAAATGAAGTTGGGATTGGCTACAGAGGAGTTTAAAAACGGGGGTTCACTTGATACTTGTCTGCAGAGAGTGTCGGAAGTAGTGGTGCAGCGTCCTTATATTATCTATATAACCCAGTGGCTTGATTATATGGACAGAATTCAGCCGTACCAGCCATATTTGATTAAATTTTATATAAAATGTGGAACTGAGTTAATTGCAAAGAACGATGCACCGGCAGCGATAAAATATTTGCAAAGGGGTCAGAAATTGGATCCGTCCAATGCCTTGATATTAAACTTGTTGAATCAAGCAAATGGTATGCCGCAAATCACCAATCGCCCTTATCAAATACCAGAATACATGCGATAACGTCTTATAAAGTTTCAATATGCAAAATACCAATGAACTTATTTACCAGATCGCACTGACCAAGTTGCCACATGTCGGGGTGATTACTGGTAAAAAATTACTACATTATTTTGGGAATGCTAGGGACATCTTTGAGGCTTCAACTAAGGAGATCTTAGCTTTACAGGGCATACAAGCGCGCTTGAAAAAGTCCTTCGAAGAGCGGGATAAGTGGCTGGAGTTCGCTGAGAGGGAAATTGAGTTCATAACGACACAGAATATTCAAACAGTTTTTATCACGGATGAGCACTACCCATTTCGTTTGAAATCCAATAAAGATTCACCCCTAATGCTTTATGCCAAAGGGCAAATGGACTTTAATAGACCTAAGATTGTGGGTATGGTGGGTACACGAAATCCCTCTACCTATGGAAAGCAAATGGTTCGCAGTATCCTTGAAGGATTCCAAGATAGGGCCATTACTGTGATCAGTGGGTTGGCTTTTGGAGTGGATATCGAGGTTCATAAGGCGTGTCTCGATTTGGGGATTCCTACGGTTGGGATTATGGGATCGAGTTTTGACTTTATATACCCAGACGTACACACGCCTGTGGCCAAGCAGATGATGCAAGGTGATAATGCTGTCGTGACGGAATATACTTCTGGGTCCAAGCCTGATCGGGAGAATTTTCCTATGCGCAATCGGATCATAGCTGGGATGGTTGACGCTTTGGTGGTAGTCGAGTCCAAAGAAACAGGTGGTTCTATGATTACAGCATCTATGGCGGATGGCTACAATAGGACGGTTTTTGCTGTGCCTGGGCGTTCTATGGACGCCAATTCACGTGGCTGCAATTATTTGATAAAGACACGGAAGGCGGAGCTTATTCAGAGCGCTGAAGACTTAATTTACGAAATGGAGTGGGGACAGGCTTCAAGGAAGTCGGTTCAGTTGTCTCTTTTTCAGGAGCTGAATGAAGAGGAAAGGTTGATTTTTAATCTGATTCAGCGGGAGCAAGTTATAACGTTAGATGAGTTGTCAGATTTGACGGAGATGTCTCCTAGTAATTTGGCCAATCATTTGCTGCAAATGGAGTTTCGGGGTTTGCTCGTATCTCGGCCAGGAAAGCGTTATGAATTGGTTTGATATTTGGGTGTGCCCTCGCGATGCGAGGTCGGGTCGTGCGTGGCTCCACTTCGTTTCGGTCTCTAAGAGACTTATCGCGACAACATTGGGTCGCGATAACCACTACCACCCCTCACACGCTAGGATGTGGGAGGGATGTGTTAATGCAATAAACAGAACTAACCTTTACACATTCATTGTGTAAAGGTTAGTTAAAGCCTTAAATTTTTTAAAAACCTAATCGGAGTATTATCCAAATTAGTCCATATGTGCCAATGCTGGGTTTTTGGCTTTTTTCCTTTCGTGTTCTTTAAGGTATGTTTTACGCAATCGGATGCTTACTGGGGTTACTTCCACCAGTTCATCTTCTTGGATATACTCTAGGGCTTCCTCTAGTGAAAACTTTGTCGCAGGAATGATCCTAACCTTATCGTCACTACCAGATGCACGCATATTGGTAAGTTTTTTGGTCTTGGTTAGATTGATGACCATATCACCAGGTCGGGCGTTTTCGCCTACAACTTGGCCTTCGTATATCGGTTCATTGGGATCTATAAAAAATATACCTCGTTCTTGTAGATTGTTGATACTATAAGGAATCGCATCGCCAGTTTCCATCGATATGAGAGATCCGTTTTGTCTGCCTGGGATTTCTCCTTTGTGCGGTTGAAATTCTTTGAATCGGTGGGTCATGATGGCCTCACCAGCGGTAGCTGTCATCAGATAAGATCTGAGACCCATGATACCCCTAGATGGAATTTCGAATTCTAATAGAACTCGATCGCCTTTAGGTATCATATTGAGCATGACGCCTTTTCTACGTGTGACGGTCTCAATGGCCTTTCCAGACACATTTTCAGGAAGGTCAATTCTTAACGATTCTATCGGTTCGTATTTTTGTCCATCTATGGTTTTGAAGAGTACCTGAGGTTGTCCAATTTGCATTTCGTAACCTTCTCTTCTCATCGTTTCGATCAAGACAGAAAGGTGCAATACACCTCGACCAAAAACTTTGAACGAATCAGCAGAACCAGTGTCTTCCAGTCTCAAAGCCAAATTCTTTTCAAGTTCTTTTTCTAGTCTTTCTCTTACGTGACGGCTGGTTACAAATTTTCCTTCTTTTCCAAAGAAAGGGGAATCATTGATGGTAAAAAGCATACTCATCGTTGGCTCATCGATGCTGATGGCAGGTAGTGCTTCTGGATTTTCGAAGTCGGCGATGGTATCTCCGATGTCAAATCCTTCGATTCCAACTACTGCACAGATATCTCCAGCTTCAACTTTTTCAGCTTTTACTTTTTCTAGTCCGTCGAAAACATACAATTCCTTGATTCGCGATTTTTCGATTTTACCATCTTTTTTCATCAATGAGATAGGTTGACCTGGGCTTAAAGAACCTCTGTGTACTCTTCCGATGGCAATTCTTCCTATATAATTGGAATAATCCAAAGAAGTAATCAAAAGTTGGAGTGATCCTACTTCTACTTTAGGTTCAGGTATATTCTCAACGATACAATCCAAGAGCGCATCGATATTGTCGGTCTTCTTTTTCCAGTCAGTACTCATCCAGCCTTGCTTCGCAGATCCGTATATTGTAGGAAAATCCAATTGATCATCGGTGGCATCCAAATTGAACATCAATTCAAAAACTTGCTCATGAACTTCGTCTGGCGTACAGTTTTCTTTGTCCACTTTGTTGATGACTACGATAGGCTTTAGTCCCATTTGTATGGCTTTTTCAAGAACAAAACGAGTCTGAGGCATTGGCCCTTCAAAAGCATCAACCAGCAATAGAACGCCATCAGCCATGTTCAATACACGTTCGACTTCACCTCCAAAGTCAGAGTGACCAGGAGTATCGATGGTGTTGATCTTAATTCCTTTGTATGTGAGGGAAACATTTTTAGCCAAAATCGTGATACCACGTTCTCTTTCCAAGTCATTGTTGTCCATGATAAGATCTCCAGTAACTTGGTGTTCTTTGAATACTTTACAGGCGTGGATCATTTTATCTACCAAGGTTGTCTTGCCGTGGTCAACGTGGGCAATTATGGCGATGTTTCTAATATTCATTTTTTAAAATTTTTGCAAAGGTAAAACAATTTACCAACTTTTATACTGATTCCTATTATTATAGAGGTTTAAAATGAAATTATATTTTATAATATTAGGTAATCCTTAAAATATTATATTATTTCTTTAAAATCAGACGATTGTTCCAGTATATTTATCAAAAAAATTAAGGTATTCAGAATATAATTCTTTTGTTAAATGTTTGAATTTTGGAATTAGGAGATTTAAACATTCGAAAAATTCGCTGAAATTTCATAAATTTGGAAAAAAATAAAGCCATAACATGCGTACAGTGTTGATCGACGATGAAATCGCTTGTACCTCGAGTCTTCAGATAGAACTTAATACGTACTGTCCAACGATAGAAATTGTGGGCGTATTTAACAGTCCCGACGATGCAATATTGTACCTAAAGGCGGATCCACCAGACTTGATATTTTTGGATGTGGATATGGGTGTGATGACGGGATTTGATTTGCTCAGACATCTGAAAGATATAAGTTTTGAAATCATCTTTGTGACCGCGCATGAAAATTTTGCATTGAAAGCTTTTGAATATCGTGCTGCAGACTACCTTTTGAAGCCAATATTAAAACATCGTCTAATTGAATCAGTAGAAAGAGTTAATCAAAAGATCCAGCAAAAGCTGGCAGCAAAGAAAGGCTCGATTCCCAAAGTTGAAACCAGCGATCAGAGGACAAAACCACAAATACAAAGTATCCCTATTCCAACTTCAGATGGTTTGGAAATGCTAAAAATATTACCCAATTAATTACCGAATATGGAGTCAAAAGTGTAAATTATGTATTGTGCTTTGATTCAGGGGTGCAAAATAATTAACATTGCAATTGTGAATAAAGTCATGCATTTAGTTCTGTCGATTTTGTGTCTTCTTCTGGTCTCCCAGATAGGGAATGCCCAAGTATTAAATGCAGGAAAATTTTCTAGCCCCATATTTGAAACCATCAAGCTCAATGATGGCAATAATATCAAGTCACTCACCTGTGCTACAAAAGACCAAAAAGAAGTATTGTGGTTCGGTACCAAGGAGGGCTTATACCAATATAATGGTACAAAATTCACTCCGATTCCATATCATGGGAGAGATTCTACAACCATCAGATCCAAGTTGCTAAAGGATTTGTTTTGCGACAGCAAAGGTCAAGTTTGGGTCTGTCAGGAAGGTTACCTAGATGTATTTGACAATGTATCCAACAAGTTTGTTGCGGTGAATTCGGTAGGTAAGGATATTTATATTTCTGAAATCATCCAAATTGATGCCCAGCACCTCCTTGCAGTAGCCATGGACAGGGATAAGTTCTTAAATGCTGGTCTTTTTAAAATTGATATAAATACTTTTAAGGCTACAAAATATATAGTTCCGGAGCGTTTGTTGCCGAATGGACGGAGAATACATCGCTCATGTACGGGAGTCCGACAAGATACAAAGGATTCTAGTCTGATATGGGTTTCGACAGAAAAGGGCTTGGCAAAATTTGATTTGAAAACGAAGTCTTTTCAAGCGTATTATGAAAATCCATTGATTGATGAAAAGGAGTATTCTTATCACTCCTGTTTGGAAAATTGGGATAATAATACTTTGCTCATTGGAAGTTGGGGACCTGGCTTGATTCAGTTTGATATAGAAAAAAAGATATATTCTAGAGTACTTTTTAGACCACATCTGAAGGATGATTACCGCATTGTTCATTTTATCAAAAGGAAGAATAAAGATGAAATATGGGTGGGAACAGGTTTTGGAGTGCTAATATATAATGTAAGGCAGAGGAAGGAAAAATCGTGGGAGTACGAACCGAATAATCCACATTCTATCTTAGGCTTTATGTGCTTAGATATGGTCACAGACAAGGATGGAGCTCATTATTTTTGCATGGAAGATGGACTGAGTAAATATGATTGGCATGCAAATCAAATCAAATATTTTGAGTTTTTTATAAGGGAAAAATTAAATCCAAATTTTTTTGATGTAACCGCTGTCGTTGAATCCCCAAAAGCTGATAAATTGTATATAGCGATCGACGCTGGTGAAAGTCTTTACGAATTGGATGTCCAGAATTACCGCTATGAGTTGTATAAATTATTTCCATGGAAAAATAAAAAATTAGAACCAAAATATATCACGGGTTTGGCCTTCATTGACGATGAAAATATTCTGATATCTACAAAGGATAAATTTCAAGTTTTTAACACTAAAATGAAAAAATTGACACCACAGGATTGTGGGTGGATTAAAGCATCCATGCCCAGCTCTTTTAGTTTGAAGACGATGATTAAAGACAATATAGGCAAGATCTGGTTGATTGGTCAGAATGATTTTTGTATCATCGACTGGGCTTCAAAAAAAGCCATCCATTCATATCTAAAGAGCAACAATGAGGATTTAAAATACATCAATGAAAGAATTCACAGCATCGTTTTTAAGAAAAATAATGAAGCATTGTTCGCTACTTCGAACGGATTTATCGAATTCGATGGCAGCCGCTTTAGACAATTATTAATCAATGCCAAGGACAAAGATCCCATAAATTATATCATGGGAGGGGCCTATGACGATAATACGCAAAGCTATTGGGCGATTATTGCCAATCAAGGTTTGGTAAAACTAAAAGCGAAAGGAGACAAGTTGGTCATTGAACCCCAAAAGGATGGATCTGATTATGTGCTTCAGGGCATTTATTATCAAATATTGAAAGATAGGTCTGGTATTTTTTGGTTAAAATCACAGCATAATTTAGAATTTTTTGATCCCAAAACAAATAAATCCAAAATACTAGGCAGTCAAGAAGGGATGGTTTATTCCGTAGTTAAAAACTATTTTCAAGCAATGGATTTTTTACCATCTGGGAGGCTTTATTTTGTTACGGGCAGGAAAAATATTGCCTATTTAGACCCACAAAGGATATATGATATGACAGAATCTACTCCAACAGTGGATATAAAATCCCTGAAAGTTTTTGATAAGTTATTGCCCATGAATTCTATGAATGATGGATCCATTGACCTTACCTATAAACAAAATTTTTTCACGATACAGTATGATGCCATTCATTATTTTAAGCCCAATGATATACGATATGTGCACAAACTGGAAGGAATCGACCCCAATTGGAGCACCGAAGGGCAAGCACAGGTAAGTTATACCAATATCAGCGGCGGAAATTATCAGTTTAGAGTGAAAGCTGTCAATTCTACTGGGGATGAAGGGCCTGAATCGGTTTTGAATATTTCCATTGAACCACCATTTTGGCAAAAACTTTGGTTTCAAATTTTGTTTGGATGTGGATTGATTGGCTTGGTTTTGGGTTATATTAAGTATCGGGAAGTAAAGATCAATGAAAAGAGAAATTTGGAGCAGTTGGCACTCCAGAGTGAAATAAAGTCATTGAGATCTCAGATGAATCCCCATTTTATCTTCAACGCCATCAACACCGTCAAGCACAAAGTATTGACAGACAATCCCCTGCAAGCGTCTGAGTTTTTGAGTCAATTCGCATTGTTGTTGCGCAAGATTTTATACCAGACCAGAGAACAAGTCGTGAGTATAAAAGAAGATTTGGAAACATTGGAGCTTTATATAGCCCTGGAGCAGGAGCGACAAGTTGGGGGCTTTAAGGTGGTTTATGATATCGATAGATCATTGGATCTAAATTCCATTTTTATTCCGCCCATGCTTGTACAACCTTTCGTCGAAAATGCCATCAAACACGGACTTCCAAAACTCAAAGAAAAGGGAGTATTGACCATTTCTATAAAAAAGCCTGATTCCCAACATGTGCCTTACCTCTGTATCATATCAATAGAGGATAATGGCGTAGGTAGGATAAAAAATAAGGAAGCCGGTGCAACAAATCACAAATCTCTAGGCATGACGATCACGCAAGAAAGAATCGATATGTACAATAAACTTACGGGCGCAAATTTGAAATTTGAAATAATAGATAAAATTAATGATTCGGGAAATGCCGAAGGAACCAAAATTATTATGTATATTTAGTTAAATTTTACGTATGAAAACAAATATTATCATCGCATTTATGATTTTTGCATCCCAGCTGATGGGGCAAGAGCAGAAGTGTACCCAAGTAGGCATGAATGTAAATGTGAATGTTTACTGGGGCCGTGAAGTGCCATTTTCTAACCTCATGATGCAAGCATCCCCATGGATCCCTTGTGATGAAGATTGGACTTATGACCTGCCAGATAATTATACATTTTATGACAAAATATCTTATAATACAAAGGGATATCCTACCGAAATACCTCAAGTAGTTCAGGGTCTTGATAAAAGGCAGTGCGTAAAATCAGTTCTAGCATGGGATAACGGAGGAATACTGCCGACTGGTATTTACAAATTACTGTATGAAGGAACGGGTAATATAGAACTCTATGGACGAGATACGGTCAATATCATTAGCAGAACGAATGGTTATATTGAATTTGTTTTGAAATCGCATAAGTCAATTAATCCCATGCAAGATGCTGGTGGCCTTGGGCTTTTGATCAGAAGCTCAAGCTCTTTGGATCCCATCAGAAATATCAGAGTACTCCTTCCAGGCGCTAGTGAGACGGATGCTCACTATCCTTTCAATAAGGCTTTCATAGATAAAGTCAAGCCCTTTAAGACGCTTAGATTCATGAATTGGATCGGTTCATATTGGTCAGAAGATAGTCTTTGGAGTGAACGAAGGCCCAAGGATTATTTTACCCAGTTCAATATGATAGATTGGCCATTTGGTAAGAAAAAAGCTATGTCTTATGAATACATGATACAGCTCTGCAATCTCACGGGAAGTGATATGTGGCTAAGTATTCCGTATAATGCCGATCAGGCCTATGTTGAAAACTTAGGAAAACTCATTGATGACAACCTAAATTCAAACTTAAAAGTGTATTTGGAATATGGAAATGAAGTTTGGAATCACGGGTTCAATTATCTGAAACAATACAACTATGTCAAGGACAATGTCCCTAGTAATCTCGCCCAAAGTGATCATCAGTATCGTTATGTTTACCATGCAAATAAAGCATTTCAGGCGTTTAAGAAATATAATAATCACCAAATAATTAGAATCATCGGAGGGCAACAAGCCAACCCAGACGTAATGAGGAGATCGCTCGAAGGGTTAAGCTTTTTGAATATAGCCTCGGAATTCGATGCTGGGAGTGTGACTGATTATGGATTTCAACTTGATATCTCGAGTGAATTCAATGCAGATACTCAAATCAAAGACATTGCTGCCGCAAGTAGGCGGTCTATGGAACAGGCCGTGCAGTATATAGTGCAAAATAATGAGCAATTACAAGCACTAGGAAAAGAATTGATAACTTACGAAGGAGGCTTTCACGCGACAACCATCTATGATCCTCTGAATCCACCAGCATATTTACAAACTTTGGTCGATTTTCAGAAAGATACGAGCTGCTATAATATATACAGCGAATGGATGAGTCAGATAAAAAGCATCACGAATGGGACATTGCAGATGGCTTTTGTGCTTGGGGATAATCCATATTCATCTTCAGGGAATTTTGGGCATTTGCAAAATATTTTCACGGATGATGCTACGAATAGCCCTAAATACAAGGCTCTGCTGGATTTCTGCTTGGGAGTGGATTCTAAGGAGATATTGAGTGAAAATGACGAAATTACCCTATATCCTAACCCTGCAACTAGCTATCTGCACGTGGAGTCAAAGGATAAGCAAATCAGCAGTATAGAAATAATGGATTTATTAGGAAGGGTGGTTTTTTACGAAAAAGGGCAAGCAAATCTCTGGGAAATTAATTTGCCTAATATGATACAAGGCATGTATATTTTGAGATATAATATAGAAGGAAGGGTGTATCAAAAACCTATCATCCTACGGTAGTTATGAAATCCTAGTGCGTGAGGGACCGTAACGATGGTCTCCGAAACGAAGTGTAGGAGGCCAGTCTCGACAAAGGAAGAGACCGAAACGGAGTGTAGTCGTGAAGTGCCCGACCCGATGCCGTCCACTAGGACGAGTGAGGGACACGCCCCAATAACGAGTAATATAAACTTATACTTTATTGTCTTTGCTGCACAATTCTAAAAATGCAAGGCAAAAACTGCGCCAAGAAAAATTTTGCTTAGCCACAGCGAGATTTTTGGAAAAGCGCACTCCAATCTCGGGGTCTTGGAAAAATCGCTTGATCGCATCGGCTAGAGCCAGGGCGGAAGGCTGCACTACATAACCAACCTGATTGTTTGGAATCAGCTCGGCGAGTCCACCAACATCGGTAACAATCATCGGTTTCTCGAAGTGGTAGGCGATTTGCGTTACGCCACTTTGGGTAGCTGTTTTGTAAGGTTGCACCACCAAGTCGGCAGCAGAAAAGTAGATGTGCACAAGGTCATCGGGGATAAAATCATTGCTCCAATGGACAAGGTCCTCGACCTCTAGTTTATGGGCTAAATCTTTGTAAAAAGCTTCGTTGGAGTAAAATTCACCCGCCACAAGACATTGATAATCAATACCTTGTGATTTTAAGATATGTAGTGATTCTAATAGTAGATCCAAGCCCTTGTACTCGCGGATAAACCCAAAAAACAAGAGGATAGGCCGCTGATTCAGGGCCAATTTTGATTTTGCAATATGTTGTGGAATGGCTTGGCCATAATGATCATAGAGTGGGTGAGCCTTTAAGATAGCTGGTTTTGACGGTTCAAAAAGGCGGAGATCTTGGAGGACGCTTTTGGACATCGCGACGAAGTAGTTCACTTTTGACAAAAAGTACTTTGTAAAGATATGATCGCCTAGTCTCTTCTCGTGCGGGATAACGTTGTCGAGAATACACAGGGTTTTGGTGCTTGTGTTTTTTGTAGCAAAGTGTAGTATGGTTCCAAAGCATGGCCCCATGAATGGAATCCAAAATTTTACAATAATCAGGTCAAAGTTCTCTTTGCGGATTTTTTTTCCGACCGACCACCAATTGAGCGGTGAATAGGAATGTATGCAGACATCAATGGACAAGTCGGAGGGCTTGGGTTGGCTGGTATATTGCGTTTTCCCAGGAAAAAGGAAGCCTGGATACTGCACTTTGAAAGTATAAATTTGTACATCGTGTCCAAGTGAAATCAACTCGTGGGCCATCCTTTCATTGAACGCCGCTAAGCCACCTCTCAAAGGATGAGCTGTACCGATTATTGCAATTTTCATCTCCTATAATAAACCATTATTGCCTAAAGATAATCAAAACCTACCAATCTTTTTCGGGTCTAGATTTGGACTGTGGATTTCCTCTTCTCAGCTTGGCCTGCGTTTTTTTCTCTTCTTGTTCAGCGATTTTTAGCAATTGTTTTATATGATCAGACGTCTTCGGAGTATTGGACGATTGTTGTTGCTCTTGATCTTGTTTTTCCTTCTGCTGTTGGTCTTTTTGTTCCTGATTTTTTGGGGATTCTTTTTGTTTATTGTCTTTTTGTTCTTGCTCTTTCTTATCCTTGGAAGGATCTTTCGATGGGTCTTGTTTTTGGTCTTGGTTGTTGTTTTGGGACTTTTGATTTTTATCCTGTTGGTCCTTCTGTTGTTGTTGATCTTGCTGCTTTTGTTGTTGTTGTTGTTGTTGTTGTTGCATTTTTCGATTGGTTATCGCTAAGTTCAATTTGGCGTCGAAATCCTTCGGGTTTATTTTTAATGCTTGTTTGTAGGCATCGGCGGCTTGGGGATATGCTTGTTTTTGGTAGTGGGCATTGCCTTTGTTGTACCACCATTGAGATTGCTGCTTTTGTGTGAGATTATTTGGGTTTAGGCCTTCCCAGAGCTTCAGTGCCTCATCGTATTTCTGCAATTGATATTGTGCATTGCCTTGGTTATACTTGGCTTTATCAGCTTGGTTGGGGTCAGCATTGGTTGAGGCCGATTCGTATTTTTTCAAAGCTTCTTCGTAAGATTTTTTTCCATATGCTTTGTCTCCTCCACGGAGCAATTGATGGGGGCTCTGTGCCATTATTTGAAAAGAAAAAATCATCAAAATCAGGGTAAGAGGCATCGTTTTAGTAATCCAAAATGGTTTTTCTCTTTTGTATTTATCATAAAATATCAAAATCAAAGCAAGCAGGATGAACCACCAAAAATATGATTGTTTGACTTCGAATTGATTGGTCTCACCAAGGATTTTTTCTTGAGATGCGATATCATCGTGGATGGTCAATGAAGATGAATTGTAGTCCGAGGCACGAAGGTATTTTCCATTCGTTTCGGCTGCAACGGCCTTTAGGGTTGCTGATTCTAATTTGGTCACAACGGGATTGCCGCTTTCGTCTGTTTTGGTTTCAACCCCAGTTTCGGTTTCGATGACAATAGGTCCTCCCGCATCCGTACCATATCCTATAGAATGGATGACGATATTCTCTGAAGCAGCATCTTTGGCAGCTTGGATGGCTTTGTTGTCATGTTCTTCTCCATCTGAAAAAATGACCATTGATTTGCCCACATTATTATAGGAAGACAGAAGAGAAATACCCATGTCGATGGCTTCACCTAGATTGGAGCCTTGGGTGATGATCTGCTCTGGAGTGGCTGATTCTACCAGCATGACCGCTGCGTCTATATCGTCTGTGATGGGCATTTGGACGAAGGAAGTCCCTGCAAAAAATATAAGGCCCAATTTGTTCCCAGCTTCTTTTTTAATGAAATTAATGGCATCCTGCTTGGCGATATCCAAGCGGCTCGGGGGCATATCACCACAAAGCATGCTATTGGAAATGTCGAGAACTATCAGGACAATGGATGAATTTTTATACCCTTGAGTCTTCTTAGATCCCCACTGAGGATTTGCTAGAGCCAAGCCAAAAAGACCACCTATGATTAGCCACCTAAACCAAGATCCTTTTAGATTTTTTATCGTTAAAAATGGAAAGGCTGAGAATGTCCTTATTTCTCCAAGTTTCTCAGTTATTTCATGAGCTTGTGTCATTCTTTTGGTATAAAAATAGTACCAGACCAAGATCCATAAGGCCACGAAAATAAAAGCGGAAGGGGATTCAAATCTAATCATCAAATTACTGATTTAAGATAAGCTCTTTTTAATATTAACACCAACAGAAAACAAAATATCGCGCCTAGAAGGAAAAAGTGAAATTTTTCCGAAAAATTACGGTAGGACTTTTGGTCAAAAGTCGTTTTCTCCAGCTTGTCGATGGTATGGTATATTTCTTCCAATAATGATTGGTCAGATGCTCTAAAATATCTGCCATTGGTCTGATCTGCGATTTCTCTCAACAGTGCTTCATCGATGATGACGGGTGCCATCGCATACTGATATTGGTCACCATCTCTAGCTATAGGAGTCTCTGCGTAGCCATTGGAGCCGATGCCGATACAATAAACCTTGATGCCAAATTCCTTTGCCATTTGAAGGGCGAGGTCAGGGGGAATATAACCAGCATTGTTCACCCCATCGGTCATCAGGATGATTACCTTACTTTTTGCTTTGCTGTTTTTTAGCTTGTTCACAGCTGTGGCGAGACCCATTCCTATCGCTGTTCCGTCTTCCAAAAACCCAGGACTTAATTGTTTTATCATAGACAAAACGACCTGCAAGTCATTGGTAAGGGGACATTGTGCGAAGGCCTCTCCAGAGAACACCACCAAGCCGATGCGATCACCAACACGCCCTTTGACGAAATCATAGGCAGCTGATTTGGCTGCTTCGAGTCTGTTGGGGTTGAAATCTTTGGCGAGCATACTGCTAGACAAATCCAAGGAGAGCACTATGTCGATTCCTTCTGTTTTGAGATTGGCTGAGTCGAGAATTTTTTGAGGCCGCAGAAGGGCAAGAACCAGAAGGCAATATCCAAGCAGCTCTAACAACGGCAAGGAACGAAGTAAAACGGTTTTCAAGGATTTGACAGATGCCGTATGGGGAACTTGACTCAGACTCAAAAAAGGTGCGTTCCCCGACAAAATATTTTTCTTCTTCAGGAAATAAAATACAAGAGGCAATAGGAAGAGTATAGCCATCCAAGGATGAGCCCAATTGTACCCGACCAGCTCAAAATTCATCTCAGGCATGGCTCGGTTTATTTACTTTGAATGATTTAGCCCAAGATTTCAACCAAGCTGTGTCCTGCTTGAAATCACTAGGTTCTGGTATCCCTTTGGCGTATTTTATCAAATCGGAATGTAATAAAACTTGTTGCATACTCGACAAGTCTGATTGGGACAAATGATGCGTGGCACTTAGGGATTCGATGATTTCTTCGGAGGTTAATTCCCCAGCTGGAATATCGGTTTTTTTGTAAATAAACCTCCTGGTGTGTTCATTTAAAGGAGTATAGACTTCCTTCCATTTTGAAGGATTATTGCCATAAAAATTTTCAATTTCTTCGATTTTTGCCAAAAACCAATCGTTGGGGTCCTCCTCGAACCATTGGTCAACGATTATCTTCTTTTGCCTTTTTTTCCACCATTTAAAAATAAAATACAATGCCAGGCATAGTCCTAAAAATATCAAAATATAGGGTAAAAAATCCCAAAAATTGCGTTTTTCTTCCCAAATGGGCTTAATGGGTTGAATTTTAGTCGTATCACTTATGGTTGGTTCGAATATTTCTATCATCAGAGAATCCAACGTGCTGACCAACTCTTTTCCATTGTATTGATAGATGTGATTTTGGCCAGGCAGATAGAATTTTCCTGTTTTGTAAAATGCAATGTGAAATTTCTTCTTAAAAATCTTCGAGTGATCCGTCGAATAAACTGTCCCTTCCTCCTGACCTAAGATTTCAAAATCTCGATTTTTTAAAAATGAAAAAGTGTCCAACCCTTGCGTAGATACCTCTGGGTCTGAAGAAACAACGAGCTCGGGGTTGATGACGTCTCCTAGTAAGCCCTTTAACGTATCGCTTTTCCATTCCATGGTCATCTGAGCTTGCGCTAGAATAGACGACAAGACCATCCCTAGTACCAAAATCCAGGGTTTAAATCCTCTCCCTGGGATCGTTTTTTTTATATTTCTATTATTCAACATGGTTAGTGATTGGCTCTTTTTTTGAAAAATAACCAAATTTTCTTGAAATAATCCTCTTCCAAATTTAATTCTATCCAAGATGCACCATATTGTTTGAATCCCTTTTTCCATGAATCTACCATTTTATGGTTGGCCTTCTGAAACGCTTTATACTGCGTCTCGTCATCGGTATCTAGCCAATATTCATATCCAGTTTCAGCGTCTTTTATAGGTATAAATCCTAAATTCGCAAGGTTTAATTCGCTTTCATCATATATATGAATCCCAATCAAATCGTGTTTAAGACAGGTGAACTTAAGCGATTTCGCATCGTATGCCGCATTGAAGTCAGATAATAGAAAACAAACAGATTTATGCTTGATGACCCTTTGGACAAAGCTCATGCCACTCGCTATATTGGTCCTGGCCATGGATGGTTTAAATGTAAGTATTTCCTTGATCATCCTAAGGATATGCGCCCTGCCTTGGTTCGGCGGAATGAACAATTCGTCTTTATCTGTGAAAAGTAACAAAGCGACTCGGTCTTGATTCTTGATTGCTGAAAAAGCTATCATGGCGGCGATCTCTGCCATTTTCTCTCGTTTAGAGCCCTCCTCATGTTCTAACAAATTGGACGCACTCAAATCCAGCATCAGGATTACTTGCAGCTGCCGCTCCTCTTCGAATACCTTTACATAAGTTTGACTTTGTCTCGCCGTTACGTTCCAGTCTATATGCCGCACATCATCGCCAAATTGATAAGCCCGCACTTCACTGAAAGTCATCCCCCTTCCCTTGAATGCGCTGTGGTAGTTGCCAGCCAATTGATTGTCACTAGCCCTCCGAGATTTAATCTCGATGGTCCGAATCTTTTTTATCAAATCTTTCCACTCTAAAGCCATGAGACGTTCAATCTATTTTATTTAATATAGAATTGGATTTCAGGTAATTTTTCAACTTTTCAAAAGGTACCGATATGGATTGATATCCCCATACAGGAGACCATTTGGTGGTCATCATTAGACTTTCTTTTTGTAAACTCAAATTGCTAAAATCTTGAGTGTCTAACCATTCTCTATGTTTGGGTATTTTTGGGTTAATGGCATTTTTGTATTCAAAGATGGCATCTTCGAGAGGTCTGTGATAGTCGCTACCCGATTTGAAGATTTCGTATAAATTGATGGGTTCAGCTCTGTCGATTTTCGTAGTGAAAGAAATAATATCAGAGGAATCTTGGTGGATACCTTTTTTCAATATAATGCCCGAAATGAGGTCTTCGCCCAGATAACTCGGTACGAAAACCAAGCTGTTTTGAAATTTATTCCTGAATCGATAATTGTTTATTGTATCGTTTTTAGCTATTCTGGATTGGGCCAAAACCCAGCCATCAATGGAGGTATTGACAGCTTTAAAATTTGGATTTATGGCAATCAAGGTCGGCAAGCTGCCATATATACTCCCATTGTAATCTGAAAATTCCTTGACTTCCACGGGATATTCGTTCAGCATTTTAAAGACACAATGCGTCGTTTTACTTGGCTCTGTATATTTAAATATTTTTCCTTGGTTATTGTATCCATGAGATTGGAGAGTAAAAATTACCTTTCCATTATCTAGGCTCTTAAGCTCGATTTCCCCTTGCTTGGTTATTTGTCCTACTACGGGATAGGATTTGTTTGTCTCCTCTTTCCAAACGGTCCCCACGATATCGTATCGGCTGAATTTGTGGAGATAACATTCGATTTTTTTGGTACCGAAATATCCCCTATAGCGCCTCATCCATACCATTTTCATCGTATCTGTGGGCATATGCTCGAAGTCCTTGACTTCGTCAAATTGAGCATCTAGTTGGGTCGTTTGATTGACGTTTTGCCAAGTGCCAGCCCATTTCTGATTTTTGTTGTCCAGTTGGTACTTGCCGCAGATTTGCTGATTTTCATCCACTTCAAACAACTCTAGATGAGATTTTTCAAAACTACCTTCGAGAGCCCATTTTTTATACGTGGAAGCTATTCGACCATTTCCTTTGACCTCCTTGCCATCGAATCCGATAGAAATCCACCACTCCTGATTGGACACAAATCCTCTGAGATGCTTCATCCATAACATTTTCGCACTAGGAGAAAACATCTGCCTTACCTCTTTTTCATACTCGACAGTCTGCCCTTGGACTCGCACCCAAAGCAAAATGATACCCAACATAATGCCTATGTTCCTCCAATATTTTTTTGACATGGATTATGGAATTTCTACAGCTTCAATGATCCGCTTGATGATATTGTCTGGATTGATGTTTTCAGCTTCGGCCTCAAAGCTCAAGCCTATTCTATGCCTCAAAACGTCATACACGAGACTGCGAATGTCTTCAGGAATCACATACGCCCGACCTTCGATGAATGCTTTAGCCTTAGATGCCATGGCCAGACCGATTGTAGCCCTCGGCGGCACTTCAAATTGCAAATACGATTTTATAGCCCCAAGTTTATATTTTTCTGGTTGTCGGGTCACGAACACAATGTCCAGTATATACTTCTCGATCCGCTCGTCCATATATATTCTTTCGATCATTTTTTTTGACCCAAGGACGTGTTGGATATCGGCTACTTGGCTGGGTTTGTGTGACAGCATTTGATCGGGGCTATGGTGCATCTTCATGATCTTTTGTTCTTCAGCCATACTGGGATAATCCAGATTGACTTTCATCAAGAATCGATCTCGCTGCGCCTCTGGGAGACTGTAAGTACCCTCTTGGTCTATAGGATTTTGAGTTGCCATGACCAGGAATGGCCTTGGCAATTGATGCGTTTCCTCGCCGATGGTTACCTGCCTTTCTTGCATCGCTTCTAGGAGTGCTGACTGTACTTTTGCAGGGGCTCTGTTGATTTCATCAGCCAACACAAAATTGGCAAAAATAGGCCCCTTTTTGGTCGTAAATTCATTCTTGCCAGGATTGTAAACCATCGTACCGACCAAATCCGCAGGGAGCAAATCAGGCGTGAATTGAATCCTAGAAAACTTCCCATTGACGGCACCCGCAAGGGTTTTTATCGCCAATGTCTTCGCTAGTCCTGGCAGCCCTTCGAGCAGAATATGGCTCTCTGTAATCAAGCCAATCAGCAA
The DNA here is from genome assembly GCA_016718505.1 of Saprospiraceae bacterium. Taxonomy (GTDB): domain Bacteria; phylum Bacteroidota; class Bacteroidia; order Chitinophagales; family Saprospiraceae; genus JADKKF01. The sequence continues at coordinate 933,982 of JADKDE010000001.1, forward strand.
TTTTTCGATCATATCGTGCTGCCCGATGATGTACTTTTCCGTCTCCACGATGATGTCCCTAAGGTACTGCCCCTGAACTGATATTTCCTGAGACAACATCTCCAAATCCAATGGTTTTTGTATCATTTCTATTTGATTTCTTTATTAGATGATTTATTTTTTGGCGTGCCCGATATAATCAGATTATATCGGTCGGTGCCCTCCGTACTCACCTTCGTTCGGTGCTGCGCACCCAGTACTTCGGTCACCTCACGCGCATTGTTCATAACCACAAAAATAAGGCCTAACCCCTAGTTTTTATTTTATTTTTTCGATGGTTTAACGGTTTATTAACGTATAATCGATGGGTGCCAAACGAATATAGCCTAAGCGGCAAGACTCCCAATGGTCGAAGTCTGTGACTTCGATCAAATCATCATCCGCAATCAATTGTAAATGCCAGGAAGTGTAAAGAAATTTATTTACGCACATAATAGGATGATAATTGAAGCAAAGACACGTTTTAGAAATGTGTCAGAGCGCGTGGAATTTCAAATTCCTTTTGTACTGCATCGCAGTTACAAAATGCGACGATCTGGTGAAATAATTGAAAAAATAGCAGCACCAGAAATTATCGTACTTAAAAAGCTTCAACACGGACCAAGATATCCGTAAAAAATAAATATATGTTTTGCTGCTAGTTGTTTTACCTGCATAGGAGTAATGATTTTATTACCATTACTTCCAATTTGTAATTTGCGTGACAATTCAGCCACCAGTCTATACAATTCTGAAGACGAAATGTCTGGATTAAAATTTATGAAACAAGCGTAATCACCTGTGTCATAACCATCTTTATTAAAAAGCAATTCCTCATAATTCACAGGATTTTGGCGGCTAATCATATTTATTATGGGTGGACTCAATTCTTGAATACCATAAACTTGCCAGTCATAATTAGCATAAGCTGCATCCAAAAATACCGTATATTTTATATTTTGAACTTGTAAAGTTTTTATTTTTGTCTTATCTACACATCCGATGTTGAAACCTCGGTTGTTTTGACCAATATGCACTAGGTGAATACAATCGTAAACTTGAAAGTCTTTATATATAGTATTGGGAGAAAAATTTTTGATCAACATCAACTGAAATGCTTTATCAGAACAATGTTTATTACTTCTAGTGCTATCTAAACTCACATCATCCCCTGATATGGGAAGATATCCAATAAAACTTGAACCATTTTTGAGTACGAATTTAGCCTTGTACACAACTGTCGAACCTCCATCCGCCTGAGAGGTCGAACAAAAAATAAGTACTAATATTAAAGTATAGAAAAATTTCATTTTTTTTGAGATTCAAATAATTTTTTAACTACATCACGAGCAATTTCAAGCGTTTCGGTTATGGTTCGACCCTGAGCTATTAATCCTTGGATATCATTGGACGTAGTTAAATAAAAACCTTCTGGCAATTTCTCGATATGAATTTGTGTCGTTCCTTCCATTTAAAAATAATTTGGTCAACAAATATAGCTAATATGATGGCGTATTGTATGTTTTGTGGGTAGTGGTGTGCGTCAAATGCCGATGATGTCTGATTGATATTTAGTTTTACTCTAATTTATATCTTAAAATACATCTTTTTGAAATCGAGTCCTTTTTATTAAAATTTTCGTCTGAATTTTTATAATAATTTTCATAAAAAAGCAACAACCTATTTTTGGCCTCAAAAGTAATATTTTTTAGTGTATCATCAGAAAACTCTCCTCCTGTTTCACATTGGCTCATAATTTTTAAAATATTGTTTTTCATTAATTTTGCTATCCAATATTCTTCACCATAATTTCCTCCTTCACCAAATCTTGTCTGCCCTAATAAATATGAATTTTTAAAACCTTTAAAATATTGAATAGGTATAACACTTGAATATTTGCTCAGAAATAAATTTTTAAAATATCCATTAAATTCTAATGAATCATTATGTGGTTTCCAAATTGTTAATACAGTTAGTTCTCCATCAATGTCATGTCTGTATGGGATTATTACCATTTTATTGTTGTCAAACGATAATCTTTTCAAATAATTATTGTTTGCTTCGAAAAAATAAGGTTCTAAACAGTTTTTAATTCTATAGGTTTTTGGCGAGTAACCAAATATTTCAAAATTAATAAACATTGAGGTTTCTGAATTTGGATAGCTAAGTTTATCTAATATCAAGACTTTATTGATATCACTTAGTGCTAACTTACCATTAAAAGGCTTAATCAAAGAGTCATTAATCAATGGGGGTGGAATAATTTCAAAATTGATGTTGATGTTTTCTGAGCAGTTCCAGTAGGGATTAATTGAATCTGATTTTATATTTTCTTGTACAATTTCACTTTTATTGACATTTTTTGATATTATGGATTTTTGTTTCCGGTCTGGTAAATTTTCACAACTAGCAAGGATTAATATTGTAAAAATTGCATAACTTATTGATTTCATTTTTTTTGCTTTAGTTTTATAAATGGCTTCACTTTAACCTAAGACACACCAGCCGTCTGACAACGTAGCATTTTTTATTCATGTAGATTTTTATCTATATCCATTTTCTGGTGCAATATCCTGTCGATATAAATGATTTCATTTTTAACTTTATATACAATCATATGTGATCTTACATTTAATCTTCTGTGGCCTTGGCTTATGTAATCGATGGGATTTCCAAACTCAGGATTATTGCAGATTTCTTTTATCATTTCTGAAATCTCTTTATAGTATCGATTAGCCTGTTGTTGTGACAATTGTTCGGCCGAATATTTCCAAATTTCATCTAAATCTTTTAGAGCAAGTTTACTTATTTCAAAGGAAGTTTTCATTTTTTTTAACTTTAATTGAGCTCTTTTAGATGTTTTTCGGGGTCAAAGTTTTTTACATATCCGCTTCTCTCCCCATCTTCTATAGCTTCTCTTAGAATTTTAATTTGCTGCTCTCTTTCTTCAACAAGCCTAAGACCTTCTCTTATTACTTCGCTTGCAGAAGCATACCTTCCAGATTCTATGCTTTTTTCAATTAGGTGTTCAAAATGGTCTCCTAATGTAACTGAAGTGTTTTTTGCCATATTTGCTTTTTACTGTCAAAGATACCAATATTTGGTATTGCTGTCAAGCGTTTTATATCTTTTATACCCTACAGATATGTTCCCCTCTATCCAAAAACGCATTTTTTACCTGCTGGAACATGACTATTTATTATTTTAATCCTTGGGTTTATATTCTATACCAAACTTATTTAGATAATCTTCTAATGGCTCCATATCCATTGATTTCCTTCTTTCGTTGACCCCAGAAGGAGCTTCTAATTCGTATAACTTACCATTTTGGATTTGAGAACCATAAAGTTGAGGTTTACCTTCATCCATAAGTATTCGATCTTTCATTAATGCATAATTTTGTTTTGATAAATCACCTTTATTGACAGCTAATTCAACCAGCGGAAAGTATTTTTTTCTATGGTTTTCGTCAGTATGCTGCCATACAAGCCAAATTGCATCCATTTGTTTTCTACTTACTTCCTTTAATGTAGGCATTCCGCATTTTTCGATGATACTGATTACTAATTCTTGGTTTTTATGGTCTTCCTGTGCAAATTGCTTAAAAGGGACGTCTGTTTTCCTTATTCTTTGGTCGCTTTCAAACACGCTGTCAAGTATTTCTCCTTTATTATTGCAATCAATGTCCACGATTTCGAGCTGACCAACATAAGTAAAATTATCTCTATTTAAATATAGAAAACCTCCAAAGGCTGTAATAATTAAACCAAATATTAATAGGAAAATGGACTTTCTTTTCATTTTGTAATTTCGGTTAAAATTGTTTTATGAATATTTTGTTGTCTGAAGTTTTTGCTCATTTCATATGTACTCGACCGGAATAGGGAAAAGCTGAAATTTTTAGATTTGGTGGTTTTGTCATTTGTGCAGGTATTTTTACGATAGATTATCGTACAAATATAAAATAAATGGGATAAAAAATTGATTTTATTGGCATTTATTTATCCACAAAAGTGGCTTTAGATTTGGCGGGGTAGTAATTTCTGATAACCATTTGCTTACATTTTCAGATGCTCTTTTGCAATAAGTACGAGTAGGGTTGAAGTTTTGAAATTTTATTTGTTTCGTGTTGCAATCAAATCCAGTTCATTTTCCAATGCTGTATAGTTTTGTATGGCTTCTTCGAAACCTTTAATACACCAGTACACTCGATGGTCGAAGTTTGTGACTTCGATCAATTCATCATCCGCAATTTTCTGTAAATGTCAGAAAATGTAATGACTTGTGTGTCTGCGTATAATTGAACGATAATTGTTGCAAAGACACTTTATAGAAATGTGTCAGTGCAAATGGAATTGCAAATTCCTATTTTATTGGCTCGCAGTTACAAACTGCGACGATCGGGCTATTACGTGATCGTTGGTTTTGGGATCAGATTTGGCGTTGTTTGTAGTTTAAGACCGTTGCACGATAAAAAGGGCGAAATAAATGGAATAAAATGTAGTTAAAATATTGTATATCAGCCATTTAGGTTGTATTTTAGCGATATGAAAAAAGAAGAAATTCCCTCATTTGCTGATTATTTGACCTCAGGAAGAAAGGTCAAGATGCAATTTTTCAATCAAATCAATAACTTGGTTGATTGGAGACCAATTACCACTCTAATTAATAGACATTATACCAAAGGTATGAGTGCTACGGGTAAACCTGCATATCATGGATTGCTGCTTTTTAAAATGAGCTTACTACAAACATGGTACGGGTTAAGTGATTATGAAATTGAAGATAGGCTCAATGATAGCATATCCTTCAGTAGATTTTGTGGTTTGCAATTAAATGAATCATCACCAGATCATAGCACTTTAAGTAGGTTTAGATCAATAATGACACAAACAAAAGCATATGATAAAATAATGAAAAACTTAAATAAACAACTCGAAGCAAAAAAAATAATAGTCAAGACAGGAGTTATAGTGGATGCCAGTATTATCGACAGCCCATTAAAGCCAAAGGGACAAAGCACCTACGAAATTGAAGAATCGTTACAAGAGGAAGGGGAGGACGAGAATAAAAACAAATCAGATAATCAAAATCCACAAAAGACAGAATCGGCACCAAAGATGATAAAAAAAGTATTAAAGCCTGGAGTCGACGATGAAGGAAGTTGGGTTAAAAAGGCAGGAAAATTGAGGTTTGGGTATAAGAAACATACCATTACAGACGAACAAGGAATGATACTTGGATTAGTAACCACAAAAGCAAGTGTAAATGAAATAAGTAATTTGGAGGAAGTACTAGAAAGTACGGACTTGCCAGCAGGGACAAGGGTAAGTGGAGACAAAGGCTACCAATCAGAAAAAAATGCAACCCTATTAAAATCAAAAAATCTGAAGAATCAAATTCTAAAGAAAGTAAAAAAAGAATAAAGCCTTGACAAAATGGGAATTAAAGTTTAATAAAATAATAGGACAAACTCGATACAAAATAGAAAGGACATTTGGGAGTATAAAAAGATGGTTTAATGGAGGAGTAGCAAGGTACCGAGGATAGCAAAATGCATACCCAAAACCTCATGGAATCGATGGCATACAATTTATACCGTAGCCCTGGGATTATTATGCCCAGTGGTAAAATATAGTGAAAATAAGCCCCCAAATTGGATTATTTTGCCAATAAATTTAAAAAAAAAGCCTCATGTTTTAAAAAAATTAGTTTCAAAATCCACTAAAGTGGTAATAAAGATCTCTGAAAGGGCAATAAAATTTTCAAATATTGTTTTGCAACGGTCTTAGTTTGTACTTTACAAAAGCGCAGTAGCGCTGCGGAGGGTGACCGAAGGTCAGCCACGGTGTAGCCGTGACCGAGCGAACAGCGAGCCAGGAGCATAGCGACCCCGATCTCGTTTTGGGGAGAGCGGGGAACTGCCCAATCATTAATCCTTGATAAACTCGTAGCCTTGGTTAATCCCTTTTTCTAAGGCGGGAACTCCATTGCGCATCCATGTGGGCATCGGTTTTTGCTGCAGATAGTGGTCGAAGAATTGGGACATTCGTATCTGGAAGTCGATGCGATTTTGTAATTTGACGGGCCAGTGAGGTTCCTCGTTGTAATTGAGCAACCAAGCCTTTTTGCCCAATCTTCGGAGCGCCGTGTACATCTCTATCCCCTGGTACCAAGGCACAGCTCCGTCCTTGTCGTTGTGTAAAATCAAAACTGGCGTGGTGATGCGATCGGCCTTGAAGAGAGGTGAATTATCGAAATACTTGAAAGGCGCCTCCCAAGGGGTCTGTCCGATACGACTCTGTTGGTGCTCGTACTGGAACATCCTGCTCAAGCCCGATTCCCAGCGGATGCCACCGTAGGCGCTGAACATGTTAAATACGGGGGCGCCCGACTCAGCCGCCTTGAATAGATTGGTCTTGGTTAGTAGGTAAGCGGTCTGATACCCACCCCAGCTATGGCCTTGAATTCCAATGTTTTTCTCGTCGATATACCCTTGATTGAGCAAATATTGGACGCCGCTCATGATGGCATCGTAGGCATCTTCGCCAGGCGTTCCTGTATCGTAGTGGATGTCTGGATTGAATATGACATAGCCGCGAGATGCGTAGTAGCTGTAGGAAATCTGTGAGCGCAGGGGCTCTGGGGGGCGATAGGTGTGGATGGCATCGGCGCTTTTTTCATAAAAATTGACGATGAGTGGATATTTTTTCTTGGGGTCAAAGTCGTTGGGCTTGACCAATAGGCCTTTGTTGTGTTTGCCAGAAAAGTTCATCCATTGGATAGATTCCAAGGTGCCCCAGAGGTATTCGGACTGTTGTAGATTGATATTAGAAACTTTTTTTGAAGGCTTATTTTTGACTTTAAAATAAAGATCAGGGCTACTGTTGAAAGTCTCTTTGGTGAAGACTAAATTATTGCTGTTTTTTCCTTTTAGGACTCTAGAAGAAATGGCGAATTTTCCTGAATCGATCCAAGAGAATTTCGCTCGTGCAGGGTCGAACCAAGCCAAGCCTGTGGTATATGTATCCAGTTGTGTGGCGTGGAGGAGCCAATCATCTTCCAAGGGGACGGATTTTTCATCTGGATCTAATTTAATCCTTCGGTATTGTGTATTGGACGCGTATCCATTGGTCAGTTTTATAGGATTTTGTTTCATGGTCGGGTCGAACTTCCATATGTCCCATTGGTCATTGATGAAGACAAATTGGTCATCGATGGACCACCCTACAATACCCTGAGGACTAGGTGGAGAGGGCACATCGTTTTCCAAATCATGAAACGAAGAGTTGGTTGGTTTGGTCCACTGGACTTGCGAATTGGTGGCGAGGTTATATCCCTGCCATGTCGTATCCTCATAATTATACCAATAAGCGTATAGTCCCTTAGGAGACAAGTAAGCACTTCCATTGAGTCCCATTTTTATAAGAGATTTGGATGGTTTGCTGAGATTTTGGCTGTAAAGGTCTTTTTTGGAGTATCCAATCCAAGATGATTCAACGGCATAGGGTCTAGTGTCTTGGATTAGGGCGTAGGCTCCATCTCCCTCGAAGGAGATTTGTTGCGATTGGTAGAGCTGAGCGTCTAATTTTTGTATGGATTTGGAATCAAAGTCGTAGCAATGGAGGACATTCAATTTTTTTTGTTCATCCAATCTAACCTTTTGTTGTGGATAAATCTGAGGGTCTAGGGTGGTCCAAACTTCAACTTGGACTATTTCGTCAGGCAAGAGGGTTGAGTCTTGGACAATAGGAATGGGTGCATAACCAAAGATCAAACGCTTGCTTTTGGTTGAAAAATAAGGTTTTTGGGATTCTGCTAGGCGCCAGCCTTTAGGTGCTGCTATACGACTGCTATCGATGGTGAGAAGCTTTTGTCCGAGGAGTCCATCGAAGACAAGTATATCGAAATTTTTGGTAGGGAATGTAGAGGTGTCCTTGGTGTACATAAAGCCCAGTTTGTCACCCATTTCGTTGATGAAGGGAAATTTGAATTGTCCTTTTGCTTGAAGGAGGGGAATGTTTTGAAATGTGGGTTCGAACATTTTTACGGCGGCAAAAGGAGTCGCAAAGCTGTCAGGAGTAAAGGCTGTATAAATCATTTTGGGCCATTTTTCAGCGAGTGCGAATTCTTTCACATAATTGATGGTTTCAAGGATATTTAGATTGGTATTGTAAATCAAACACTTAAATCCATTGTCAGCGGATTCTTTTTTAAGTTTTAATTTCGTGGCAAGGCTGTCTTTCTTTTCTTTTGGTTCGAGGGTCATAACGACGAATCCATTCCATTTGCTTGGAATTTGGAAATTTTTTATATTGGAAAAACCGAGGGAAGTGTTTTTTTGCAGGTTTAATACGATTAGGCTATCCTTGGGTAGTGCCTCTTCCTTTGTTTTCTTTCTTTTGAGGGCTTTAATGGTATCAAACGGAGGGATGATTTTATATACAAAAACTTTAGAATCGAGGGAGAAAGAGGGTTGATCGCCCCTTGGAATCTGTGTTGAAATTTCAGACTTTGTGTTGTAAAGGACCAAGGTAGTATTTCCTTCAACGGGGGCAATGACATAAGCGACCCAATTGCCGTCATTGCTGACCGCGGTTTGGTTTATTTTTTGCCAAATTTTGAAGACTTCAGTACCCATGGCTTTTTTTGTTTGAGCAGAGCAACAAATGGTGTAAACGGAACAAAAAAGTAAGAGGAGAAATCTAGGGAAAGACATAATCTGAGAATTAGTGATGGTCAAAAATAGCAAAAAAATGGAAGCATCCTAGATATTTCAAGAATCCTTGGAAATAATATTCAAATTGTAAAAATTATTGTAGTAAATTTCAAAATGAAATGGGGAGTTTGGAATGAAAAGAAAATGGGATTGATGGATAGAAAGATTGGTTTGGAAGATTGGCTCGTTTTGGTCATCAGCATGTGTCTGGCGGTAAATCTCTACATTTTGCTATCCTATACAGGCATGGAAACTGCCAATATAGATGCCATGAGTTATCAAGAGATGGCAGATAAACTTGTGGCATATTGGCAAGGAAAGGTGGAAGCAATAGTATTTATAAGTCCAATAAGCCGATTTGGTTTTTTCCCATCTATTATCCCAGCGGTCATAGATTATTTATTTAAGACGGGGTCAGAACAAGCGTATTTAATCTTGAATGCAAGTTGTCTTTTCATTAATTTGTTGGTGTTTTGGAGTTTGATCAAACATTTGGGGGTCAAGGTTCGATTTTTTATATTTGTCCTATTTGCTTTTTCCAATTCAAATTTTTTTTCTGTATCTAGAGATTGCCAGCGAACCGATATTCATGGTCATTGAGCTTTGGTTTTTGCTTTTGGTTGGGGATTCGAAAAAAAATATTGGATGGAAAACATGGGTAATTCTAGTAATATTGGCAATTTTAGGACTATGGACGCGCTATATTGGAGTGGTGTTTTTTATTTATTTGTCCCTGCTTGTATGGAGGTCTAATGCTAGCATAAGGAAGAAGTATTTGTGGCTTGTAATAGTGGGATTTGTGTTAGGGGTTGCTGTATTATACCTCCGATCTAAGGCATTTAATTTGTCCTATACCGAAAGGAGTGTGGGATTTCACTTGGGTGATTTGGACGGATATTTGAATCTAGCGGGAACCTTGATTTCTTATTTATTTCCATATTGGCATTTTCACGAATGGAGGGTTTTCATAGAGGTGTTGATCATGGGGGTTTTGTATTTTGTATTTCAACATAGACATTTGGTCAAGCTTGATATGCTGACTACAAGGGACAAATACATTGAATTTGGCATGATTTGTTTTGCTATATTGTTAGCGTCAAAGTGGTTTGTGGACAATGATATCATATTCGTGACGAGGATAATGTACCCGATATTTCCCATATTGTTGATTAAGCTAGGAGATTATCTACAGGAGTTAGGTGAGCGACAGGGATATACTATAATTGGGTTGTCGATGGGATTTGTAATATTGGTTGGAATCTTATGGAATTTTATTGTGATAAATATGGATTTTAAGGTCAATCATCAAAATACTTCGAATTACATAAAATCAGAAATGAGCTATCTTTTAGATGAACTTCCCTTGGAAACAAAAATAATTTCAAATGCGGCTTATTACTTTTATGTTTTTGGTTATCGGAACCTGGAATATTTGCCAGCACAAAACTTGACGACTCAAAACAAAATCAATAGAAAAAGAGCAGCTCAAATAGAATACCAAAGGAGAAAAGTCTTGGAGTCAAGGGCTCATGTTGTGATCTTTTTTCCAAAAAACAATATCAGGACGCAGCAAATAAACCCTGGCGAATATCCCGAATTTTTCGTTCAAATGACACAAGATTCAATCAGCAAGTATTTTGTGTTTAGGAGGTAATCACATAGCCAGCGTCAGGGGGTTATTTATAATCGGTCGGAATGTTGGAAATAGTGAACTTTTAAAAAGAGTGCATTCTTAAGGTTGATAAAGTATTCAGAAAAATTGAATCGATCAAATGGGTATTTTTTATATAGTTTTGTATAAATCAATGATGTCTTTTTGATAATAATTATGATCACGTATGTTTAAAAATAAAATGTGGATTGTGGTTGTTGGGGTGCTTTTGGTTTACGGCATTTTGTTTTATTTGGATGTCTATAAAATCTTGGTTTTTGATATCCACCCTCACGATAATTACGAAAATATCGTAAAATATTTTCAAGGAGAATTGTCCTTAGGGGATATGATTTCACCCTATTTCTATCGATTTGGATATACGTATCCAGCCTTTCTTTTTTCCAAATTGGATGTACTTTTAGTTGACTTTAGCCATTCAATCACATTCACAAGACAAGAAAAAATCATATTTCAAGGATTGGCTATGGTGAATACGCTTTCCTTTTTGGGGCTAGGAGCGTTGACTTTTTTAATTTCTCAGACTCTGGGATTTGGGAGGCTAACAAGCCTTGTAGTACTTTTGATCAATTTGGAACTACTGAAGTTTACGGCCTTTTTTGGGATAGATCCGACGACAATTGCTGCGATAGCATTATTGTATTTTTTTTGTACAAAAGAATGGTATCAGGCAGCTATGGTAGCTCTGCTTTTGTCCTTTTTGATTAACGAAAAGATTGGGCCTATTTTCTTTGTATTTGGGGGGATCAATTATTTTTTGAACAGAAAAAAAATGGATTTATACTTTGTTGTTGTGCCTAGTTTGATCAGCATAATAAGTTATTTGGTTTTGATTAAAATAGTGCCACTTGACAATTTTCCATCTCAAATGGATTTTTTGTCATATCCGTATCGATTTGTTCAATCATTTAGGAGCGTATTTACTGGTCAAGGTATGTTGAAAATAGCATTGCCACTGGTCATTTTTTCGATTATTTCTTACCAAACCAAATTGTATAAACCATTATTTATTACTCTTGTCTTCTGGACTTGGGGGATGTGTCTCTCGATGCAAAATGATATCGGCAGAATGGTTATGATTACTCTTCCTTTTTATATCCCGAGCCTAAATGTCTTTGTTGAAAAATATTTTGGAACCAAGGTTGATATTGTTTGAACTCATTGCGATTTTTCAAATGCAAAATAGCTTTTTAGTATGCTTTTTGTCCCTTTGATTTACTTAAATTCTAGGAGTAAATAACCAATCATTATAAAAACATAGCCAGCGTCAGGGGGTGGAGTGGTCTCGAAACATCATAGATGTGAAGAGAGTCTCGGCCTAAAGACGAGACGGAACCCACGAAAGACCCGACCCGAAATCGTCTGCAAGACGAAGTGAGGGTGACGCCATAAAATATCAAATAACTTGAGGCAAGTACCTTATCTTTGTAGGGTAAAATAATACCAATAATACATTAAAAATAGTTAAATATGGATATCAATAATTTTGACTTTAAGGGCAAGAAAGTGTTGATCAGAGTGGATTTTAACGTGCCGATGGATAAAAATCGCCAAGTGACTGACGATACGCGGCTGAGGGGGGCTGTTCCAACGTTAAAGCACGTGCTAAATGTAGGGGGAGCTGTAATCTTGATGTCCCATTTGGATAGGCCTTTGAAAAAATTATTGGAAGATGGAACGATCGATCGAAATAAATATACGCTCAGAAATGTTGTCAAGCCGCTGAGTGACTTGCTAGGAGTGGAGGTAAAATTTTGTGATGAAACGGTAGGCGAAATGGCGCAAAAAATGTCTAAAGACCTCAAGCAAGGAGAGGTGTTGCTCCTAGAAAATACGCGGTTTTATGCAGGAGAGGAGAAGGGCGATGAGGCTTTGGCGAAAAGTATGGCGGCATTAGGTGATTTTTATATCAATGATGCATTTGGCGCGGCGCATAGGGCCCATAGCAGTACGACCGTAGTAGCGCATTATTTTGATAAGGACCATAAGTGTTTCGGCTATTTGATGAAGGCAGAATTGGATCATGCTAAAAAGCTAACGGACAATCCTGAGAGACCCTTTGTTGCCGTGACTGGTGGAGCCAAGGTTTCAGATAAAATATTGATATTAGAGAAGCTCCTCGGGGAGGTTGACCACTTGATCATAGGAGGAGGAATGGCTTATACCTTCATAAAAGCCCAAGGAGGATCCGTGGGGAATAGCCTTGTAGAAGAAGATAGAATCAACACGGCTTTGGAACTACTAGAAAAGGCGAAAAAGTTGGGCGTGAAGATACATTTGCCTGTCGATAGCATAGTGGCAGATGCGTTTGACAATGCGGCCAATACCCAAATGCTGAAGTCCGATCAAATACCGAGTGGTTGGATGGGTCTGGATATTGGAAGTGAGGCAATCAAAGAGTTTGTCGAAGTGATAAAGGGAGCCAAGACTATTCTTTGGAATGGCCCGATGGGGGTTTTTGAAATGCCAAATTTTGCTCAGGGTACTCATGCCATCGCTCAAGCAATAGCAGATAGAACCAAGAAAGGAGCGTTTTCATTGATAGGTGGGGGAGATTCTGCGGCCGCTGTAAATCAGATGGGACTGGGCGATGACGTCAGTTTTGTCTCGACTGGTGGTGGTGCTATGCTAGAATTACTAGAAGGGAAGGAGTTGCCTGGTGTGGCTGCGGTGATGTCTTAGGATTATTTTTTGGGACAATGGAAACAATTAGTCCAATATTAGACCAGTTTTTCGTCGATTTGGTGCAAAAAGTAAACAACAAGTTTGGCTTTTTGCTAGTTAGATAAGCTATGAGGAATCCGAGTGTTTTATTTTTGGCCACAGTAAGTTTGGTCTTGCTTTTGATTGACTTTTATGTATTCTGGGCACTCAGATGGTGGGTTATCCAGAATGGAATGTCCTCGAAGACATTTGCAAGGGTTTATTGGAGCATGACGGTCGTGGCTCTTGTCATTTTTTATGTATCCGCTTATTATGGAAGAAATTTTGCTGGGCAGCCTTACAGTGCCTATTTAGGGGCATTTGCATTTATTTTGCTTGTATCAAAATTGTTTTGCGCTGTATTCTTATTGATTACTGATTTTGTTCGAGTATTAGGATACATCCAAGAAAAAGTGATGTCGAAGCCAGCTTACATGAGCAGTAGGTCTAAATTTCTGCACTCGATAGCCGCAGGTATGGCCATTTTACCATTTACCACCTTTTGGTATGGGATATTGAGAAATCCCTATCGGTACAAACTTCATAAAATAAAAATTCCTATAAGTAATTTACCAAGCGGACTTGATGGCTTCAAAATAGTACAAGTTTCTGACATTCACTCGGGTAGTTTCACCTTTAAGGAACCCATCCAGAACGGCATAGATATGATCAATCAATGTCAAGCAGATGTGATTTGTTTTACTGGCGATTTGGTCAATACGGTGGCCAACGAAATCGAGCCTTATATCGATATGTTCAAAAGTATAAAGGCTAAACATGGCGTGTATTCTATCATGGGCAATCACGATTATGGGGATTATAAACGATGGGACACACCTGAAGAAAGACAAGCGAACGCTGAATTATTCATCGATCAACATCGCAAATTGGGATGGAAATTATTGTTGAATGAAAATAGGTTATAGAACACCAAGGGGAAAATTGGCCATCATTGAGTCGAAAACTATAGTGCTTCTCCTCGGTTTGCCAAATATGGGAGACTTGAACAAAGCTTTTATGGGCGTGGAAGAGTCCATTCCATTCAAATTATTGTTATCTCACGACCCATCACATTGGGATGATCAGGTTGTAAAATCATTCAAGAATATCGATCTCACGCTGAGTGGTCATACCCATGGATTTCAATTTGGTATCGAAATCCCAGGTTGGATAAAATGGAGTCCAATAAAATACGCTTACAAACAATGGGCGGGATTATACCAAGAGGCCAATCAATATCTCTATGTCAATCGTGGGTTTGGATTTCTAGGATATCCTGGGCGTGTGGGTATCTTACCTGAAATAACCGAAATCACTCTGACTAGGGACGCCGCTTAATTTATATTAGGATCATTACCTTGATTATTAGTTTTTTTGTGTTTATTTTTGCTCATTAAAATACAACAATGGCATTGACAGAATCTTTCGATTTAAACAGTATTCAGAGCTTGGAGTTACTGGCCAAGCAGGTGGTAGAAGGATTCATCATAGGGCTTCATAAGAGCCCATTTCATGGTTTTTCAGTTGAATTTGCTGAGCATCGATTATACAATGATGGTGAGTCCACCAAGAATATAGATTGGAAGGTTTTTGCTAGGACGGACAAAATGTTCACTAAAAAATACGAAGAAGAGACCAATCTTCGGTGCCATATCGTCATTGACAATTCGTCTTCGATGCATTACCCTATTTTGGAGGGAAAATCAAGCCATGACATCAATAAGATAACTTTTAGTGTGATAGCCGCTGCCTCTCTAATGTTACTGCTTCAGAAACAGCGAGATGCGTTTGGATTATCGATTTTTGACGAAGATTTGAAATACCAAAGTCAGACTAAATCAAGTGTTTCACACTACCATTTGTTGTTGAATCATTTGACAAAGATTATGGCGGATAAGGCACTGCATAAGGGGACTCAAGCAGCGGATGCCTTGCACCAAATTGCCGAAACGATCCACAAAAGATCCTTGGTCGTGATATTCAGCGATATGTTTGATCACGAGAATAAGGATAGGCTCTTCGATGCCCTACAGCATTTGAAACACGCTAAGCACGAAGTGATTTTATTCCACGTAGTGGACGAGCAAACAGAGATGCTCTTTGAATTTGAAAATAGGCCTTATTTGTTCGTAGATATGGAAACGAAGGAGGAAGTTCGCCTTCAATCCAACGAGTTAAAGGAATATTATTCGTCACAAATCATGAAATTTAAGGAAGAATTGAAAATGAAAAGCTTACAATATAGTGTGGACTTTATCGAGGTGGATATCAATAAAGGATATACGGAGATTTTGCAAAGCTATATCAGAAGACGAAGCAAATTGATTAAATAAATAATATCATCTTAAATAAAAAGTCGTATGGGTAAACTGACATCGCTACCAACCAAGGCACCAAAAGATTTGGACGAGGATAAAGTGAAAAAGAAAACTTTGAAACTGTCCCTTGAGATCACAAAATTGTTGCACAATATGTCTGTGCAAAAGAAACATAGCATCATCCTAGTTTTGCAAGGAATGGATGCTAGTGGAAAGGACGGCGTGGTCAAGAGTGTTTTTTTTGAAATGGCCAACAGTATATACAATGTGGTGGCATTTAAAAAGCCTACTGAGGAAGAGATGGCGCATGATTTTTTGTGGAGAATACATAAAAATACACCAGCCAAAGGACGGTTAGTTATATTTAATCGCTCACATTATGAAGACGTGTTGATCCAAAGAGTACACAAGTGGGTGACTGAAGAGACTGTTGCCAATCGCATGAATGCCATCAATAGTTTTGAAGAAAACCTTTTGAAAGATAATGGCACCATTATGGTAAAATGTTACCTCCATATTTCACCTGAAAAGCAGTTGGAGAAACTTAAAGAAAGGATGGAGGACCCTTATAAACAATGGAAACACAATCCTCACGATTTCGAAGAAAGAAAATCTTGGGATAGGTACATGGAGTGTTACGAAGACGCCATCAAAAAATCGAAAATCCCTTGGCATATCATCCCATCAGACAATCGTTGGTATAGGAATTATTGTGTCGCCAAAATACTTTATGATACATTGGTAAAATTGGAAATACCTGACCCAGTGATTGTAAAGCCTAAATAAATTTGGATGCAGGATCTCCAAAAAGTAAGGTTGGATAAATGGATATGGGCTGTTCGGATATTTAAATCAAGAACCTTATCAACTGAGGCTTGTCGTATGAATCGCGTCAAGGTAAATGGCAAAATCTCTAAGGCATCCACGCTTGTTGCTATTGGTGATAATATTTCTCTGCGCAAAGACCATTTTAATTTAGAATTTAAAATTGAAAAGCTCATCGATAAGCGAGTTGGGGCACCCATAGCGATCACCTGTTATACGAATATGACACCAGTCGAAGAACTCAATAAATTCAAGAATTGGTACGGTACAAGTACAGAATTTAGAGCGAAAGGTACTGGACGACCTACCAAGAAAGAGCGTAGAGAAATTGACGATTATAAAGACAACCAATGGGACGGAGAAGAACTAGATTTTGGAGAGTTATAACGATCTCCGACTGCCCAGTTAAATGCCCGCTCCATTGGCTGATATGATGTGAATCCTAATATTAATCTTCAATCCTCTCTGGTTGTAGCCCCCACTGTTCAGGAGACCTCCAAAGAGAAGAAAGCAGAAGTTCTCGCATGAAGAAGAATTCTTTAGGCAGTTTATTGTAAAAAGTTGAGAACAACTCTTCATGGCCCAACAATTCTTTCTTCCATACTTCTCGGTCAATGGTCATAATTTTTTCAAAATCATCCCTAGAAAATTCTAAGCCATTCCAATCGATGTCCCGATACCTAGGTACCCATCCAATCGGGCTTTCTACGGCTGCGGCTTGCCCTTGAATTCTGCCTATAATCCACTTAAGAACGCGCATGTTTTGACCAAATCCAGGCCAGATAAACTTACCATTTTCGTCTTTTCTAAACCAATTGACAGAGAAAATTCTAGGGGCATTCGGCAAAGATCTACCGAATTGCAACCAGTGATTGATATAATCACCGATATTGTAACCCATAAATGGAAGCATAGCAAATGGATCTCTACGCACTACTCCCTGAGCTCCAACAGCTGCTGCTGTGGTCTCACTGCCCATGGTAGCAGCTAGATACACCCCAAAATTCCAATTGAAAGACTGATGTACTAGTGGAATACCAGTCGCTCGACGTCCTCCAAATAAGAAGGCTGCAATCGGAACTCCTTGTGGATTGTCCCAGTCGGCATCAACGGCTGGATTTTGATGTGCAGGCGCTGTAAAACGACTGTTGGCGTGGGCTGCTGGTTTTCCACTGTTTTTATCATAAGGCTTACCATGCCAATCGATGAGACCGTCTGGAACCTCCTTGGTCATACCTTCCCACCACACACATTTATCTGGCGTAATTGCAACATTGGTAAAAATGGTATTGGCTCTGATCGAAGCCATTGCATTCGGGTTCGTTTCGACATTGGTACCAGGAGCTACACCAAAATATCCGCTTTCAGGATTGATGGCTTTCAGCTTACCACTTTCATCTTTGTGGATCCATGCGATGTCGTCACCAACGGTTGTAACTTTCCATCCATCCATTTCTTTAGGTGGAATCAACATGGCAAAATTGGTCTTACCACATGCACTTGGAAAAGATGCTGCTATATATGTTTTTTTCTTGTCTGGCGATTCAACACCCATGATGAGCATGTGTTCTGCCAACCAACCTTCGTCGTGCGCAAGTACCGAAGCGATCCTCAAAGCAAAGCATTTCTTTCCTAGAAGTGCGTTTCCACCATAGCCACTTCCAAAGGAAATGACCAATCTTTCTTCAGGGAAATGGGTGATATATTTTTCTTGGTTGCAAGGCCATAATGCATCTTTTTCACCTTCAGCCAATGGAGCACCAAGCGTGTGTACGCATTTTACATAATCGTTAGAATCTAAGTAAGGCATCACTTGATCGCCTATCCTAGTCATAATCTTCATGTTGACGACGACGTATTCAGAGTCTGTAATTTCTATCCCATACCTAGAATAAGGTGAGCCAATGGGGCCCATGCAAAAGGGGATGACGTACATGGTACGACCTTTCATACACCCTTCCATTAGGGCATTCAATTTGGACTTCATTTCGCTAGGTTCCATCCAGTTGTTGGTAGGCCCAGCATCGTCTTTTTTTCGGCTGCAAATAAAAGTTCTGTCTTCTACCCTTGCCACATCGCTTGGATCGCTAAAACACGCAAAACTGTTGGGGTGTTTTTGTTCGTTTAGCTTGATAAATGTGCCTTTATCTACCAATTGGTGGCAAAATTATCATATTCTGCCTGTGAGCCGTTACACCAATAGATACCATCCGCTTCGAAAAATTTGGCCAGATCCTCGACCCAACCATTCAAGCTTTTTTTCTTAGAAATGATACCTTCGTGATTATTTCCAGATTTACTCATAAAATATTTGTAATTTGTTTAAATTATCCTATAAAATTACGACAAATAATTCTATTTTTTTTGTAAAAATCATTCATAAAATTTTGCTCATATAGCGGTGCATTATTCCTACTTCCTCAAAGGGTTCTTTTGAAATTTCATAATTTAATTTTAGATAAAAAGGAACTGCGGTATCCCGTGCGTGGCAGTAAATGGTAGAGCAATCTAGTTCTTTGGCTCTTTTCTCGACAAAATTTACCAAGCCCTGTCCGATGCCTTGATTTTGGAGGGAAGGATCGACGGCAACTTGTCGCATTTTTGCCTTATCTCCTTCGATTTTGAGTTGAATGACGCCTACGATTCGGGCATTATGCGTGGCGATGTAGCAGTGCTCTATATATTCTTTGGCGATATCTTCGGCCACAAAATCCATGTCTAAAGGCTTTCTAAGTACCTCATACCTCAGTTTTAGGGCTTCATCAAAGTCTGGAGTACCGAATAATATTTCGTTATATTCAATCACAGGTTGGCTATTTTTTGTTGAAAAGAAATGAAAAAATCCAAAGATTGAGGGTTTCTGACGCTACCTAAATTGACTGATTTTTCTAGGGGTTTTCCTAGCAATATTTTTTTGATGGGTGCCTCGAGTTTTTTGCCACTGATGGTATATGGAATGTCGGAAACCTGAATGATTTCGTCTGGAACATGCCTAGGAGAATAGGTGGACTTTAGGCAAAGGTTGATGCTAGATTTAAGTTCTTCGGTCAGCGTGTGACCATGTTTTAGCACAACAAATAAGGGCATATAATGCGTATTTCCATTGTCTAGCTCGAGATTGACGATCAGCGAATCTTGGATGGCGTCGATGGTGTCAACAGCCCTATATATTTCTGATGTACCGATGCGGATACCGTGTCTATTGAGCGTAGCATCAGATCGGCCGTATATGACCATCCCATTGTTCGGCGTGATACGAATCCAATCTCCGTGTCGCCAGATACCTGGCCAATCTTCAAAATAGCTGGACTCGTATTTTTCAAAGCTCGGATCATTCCAAAAGTAAATGGGCATCGAGGGCATTGGTTTGGTGATGACCATTTCGCCGATTTCGTTGTGGAGTGGATGCCCGTTTTCATCCCAAGACTCAAGGCTGACACCAAGCGCAGCGCATTGTATTTCCCCTTGAAACACTGGCTTGGTTGGACAACCACCTACGAAAGCAGTACACACGTCGGTTCCTCCAGACATGGATGTTAGCCAGACATCGGTTTTTATTTTTTCATAAATATAATCGAAACCTTCAGGAGGCAAAGGGGAGCCTGTGCTTCCGATTGAAATCAAGGAGCCCAATTCAAATTGGGATTTGACGTCTAAGCCTTGTTTTTGACATGCCATGATAAAGGGCGCACTTGTTCCAAAATGATGGATGCCGATTTTTTCACTAAGGGACCACAAAGCTGAAATATTGGGATATGTTGGACTGCCTTCGTACAGCACTGGAGAAGCTCCTGTCAACATCGATCCTACCAAGAAATTCCACATCATCCACCCTGTGGTCGAATACCAAAAGAATTTTTGCCCAGGTTTTACATCGTTTTGAAAGGTTAGATACTTCAAATGTTCCAATAAAATCCCGCCCATGCCGTGTACGATGGCTTTAGGGATCCCCGTGGTCCCCGATGAGTATAATACCCAGATGGGATCATTGAAGGGCACACGAACGAAATTAAGGGGCTTGGCTGCGTATTTTTCTTGGATGGAATGCCAAGTCACCATGTTTTGTGATTCTAGAGGGAGATTTTCTATATACTCCAAGAGGACCACATTTTCTAAGTGGGTTAATCGATCGATTATTTCCGCCACTTGTGGTCTTTTGTCGATTATTTTGCCGTTGTAGGTATATCCATTGCAGGCTATGAGCATTTTGGGTTTTATCTGTTCGAAACGCTCGATCACGCTTTGCGTTCCAAAATCTGGTGAGCAAGAAGACCAAACGGCTCCTAGGCTATTCGCCGCTAGAAAGCCGATCAAGGCTTCGGGTACATTGGGTAAATAGGCAACGACCCGATCTCCTGCAACTATGCCATTGGTCGCCATGTGTTGGCGCATCTTGGATACTTGCGCCCAAAGGGATTTGCTGGTAATTATCTTGGGGTCTTGATTGGTTTCGGTGATCGAATACACGGGGCTATCATACCTCGTATTTTGGGTGTAAATATGCTCAGAATAGCTCACCTTGGTGCCTTCGAACCAGCGAACCTTGGGCATGGGTACATCGGTACATACGGCATCAAACGAACCGTCGTATTGAATGGAGAAATAATCCAGCAGGGATGCCCAGAATGTCGGATAATTCCGTACAGACCATTCGTGTATCGACTGATAATCAGAAAGATGTAAATTGAATTTTACATTTAACCAGGCCTTAAAATGCTCTAAATTGCTGTCACCCTCCTTGTGAGGAGTCCATAAAAGTCTGTTGTCCATTGTACAAATTTAGGGCTTTTTGGATAAATATTTTGGATAAAAATGAATAGGGACTGCTAGTGCAAAATGCATCAGAATGGTCATCGATGATGAGTTTGGAAATGAGAATCAATGAAGAGATACAGTATTTTGCAAAAAAACGGCTACTTTTGGGGTAGCCGCTTAGATTTAAATTACCATTTACAAACTTTTTTGATGAAATTTCAATTTTTTAGAAAAAAGTATTCCTCGTATAATTAACTACAGCAATATTATTTTTTCCCAAATAAATACCACTACCATAACTTTTGTGCGGTGTAGTCACATCTTCCAATGACTTGAATGTAAGTGAGTCATTTGCTACAAAACCAAGCCCATCAAGTTTTGTTGCTAATCCGCCATTAAATGTTGAATCGTATGTTTGAAAATACCAATTTCTCCCAATTTTTAAATTTTTGGCGTATTCAAAGTCTTTATCAGAAAGTTTTAAAACCACATCATAGCAATCAAAAATAAAATAATAATCTTAGTAAAGGACATCTGGCTTGTCGCTAAATCGCAAAGGTGTTGTCTCTTTTATTTTATTTCGCACAAAGTATGGGTTTATGCCATACCCGTAGTAGATATATGCCAAAGCAAAAAGAATGACAATCCCTAGTAGTATTTTTCTTTTTTTCATGGGTATTTTATTTTAACCGACAAATATTACTAATATTTAACTCAAAGAAATCGGAGGGTCTCACATCCTCCGATTTGTATAAAAACACATCAATAATAACTTGCTCGATGATATTTTACAACGATAATATTATTTTTTGCCAGATAGATGCTACTTCCATAACTTTTGGCTGGTGTCCTTATTCTTTGTAATAATACATAAATTACAGAATCGGCAGCATTAATACCGAGGCTAGCTAATTTTTTTTCAACATCTATATGAAAATGAGTTAATGCCTCTTCTCTAACTGGAAAAACAGACCACTTTTCGCTATTGTTTTTTAAATTTTTACAATACTCATAATCTTTATCGGATAGTTTTAATATAGCATCAAAACTATCAAAAATAAAAGAATAATCGTAGAAAAGCACTTCTGGCTTGTCGCCAAATCTCAAGGGGGTGGTTTCTTTTATTTTATTTCGTACAAAGTATGGGTTAATTCCATATCCGTAGTAGATATATGCCAAAGCAAACAAAATGACAATCCCTAGTAGTATTTTTCGTTTTTTCATGGGTATTTTATTTTAAAATTTTTTGGGGCATAAAATTGATTTTGTGAAGGTAAAGAAGTCCATCCGACCCATGATGCTCCAGCAGTCATTCTAGTAGCCCATTCAGCAAGCATTCCCCTATCAGTAATTCCAAATAAATTCGTAATAAACCTTTGTACTGGATTAGAACCAACTCCACAATGTGCATCAAAATCAAAGTTATCAATTAATCCTATATAATTTTGTCCATCAGAGATCATATCTACCACACCCAAGGAAAAATTGAAAGGATCAGAATCATAAAGCTCAACCGAAGTTTTGTACATGTTTCTCCCATCTATGCTGACTCCAATAAATGTGGGACTTCCTTTAACTCCAATCCTATTTACTTCAGATACTACAAGGTCAAACTCTGATTGTGTTAAGGTATAATCTCCAAGTCCTAACCAGTAATTTTCAAACATTTTAATCTCAAACTGGGTGTTCAACTTCTGTGAGCCCGCAAATTTTATTACTTCTCCTATTAACGATAATCTAGGTCTAGAGGTATCTGGCCTCGATACTGGAAAATCTGGGTAGCGATTCAGAAATTCTCCAACATAGTTAGCCGCCCATTTATTACTATCTAGGAATACTTTTTCTGGTTCAAGAAGTTTACTGTACCAGGTTGGAGTTTTAGTGATTTTGTCATACCAGTACCTATCTACAATGGGGTTTAATACCCTATCAACAATAAATAAATCTCTCAAATTTACTTTTGTATTTGCTGAACAGATAGTTATACTTATGATATAAGAAACTTGATCATTTGTAAGTAAATCGTAGTTGTGAAGGAATATTTCTTTTTCTATTGGGTCAGGTATCTTATTGGCGATTTCATTTCTGATAGTTTGATTATTAAAGTTTGGAGTCTTTTCTGCGTTAAACATGTCAACTAAACAAGTTTTATTTAAATAGGCTTTTATTTCATTTGGATTTATTTTGTCTTTAATCTTATTTAACGCATCTATTCTGCGCTGCCTCTCTTGCAAGGAAAAATATCTGTAAGGGTCAATTGTTCCTCCCCCTCCTCCAGAACCAGAGCCTCCGCCTCCGCCGCCAGATCCTCCACCAAAGCCACCTGAGCCGTTGTTTAAAATTTGGCCACCTGTGGATCCACCTATGCATCTTACTTCAGTCCAATATTCAGTGTATAAATAGTATTCATCACCATCGTCATTACCTGGGTCGCTATTAGGATTGTGCCAAGTTTCCATTTCCCAAAATATTGTATAACACTGAGCCCCTCTGAAAGATATAAAATTATCTGTTGTATTCTTTTCAGGTTGAATTTTAAAACAGAGAAAATCATCTCTATAAAGTATAACTGGTTTGTTTTTAAGTTTACAAAAAAAGTAAGAAAATAGCGATAAAAAATCATCTTTTGAAATATAATCATCGTTTGGAATCTCTGTAATTGAATTAATGGCAATTACACTAAGGTCGATGTTTTTAGGGAAGCCTAAAAAGTTAGTTATTGGAATTGAATCACCTTTTGAAATAGTATAATTAATACCAAGTAATATGCCATTTATATCATTAGTATTTGGTTTTACTATTAAATTAAAAGAATCTGAGCTGATATTAAATTGTAAATCAGAGTCTTTTTCAGTATTTCTAGATTCCAAAATAGCATTTTTCATTTCCACATCCACATCTTTCTTGCAACCCCACCAAGTTGCGGACGAAATTAATATAGCAAATAGAAAATAAATGCAGTATTTAATACTGTTGATTCGGGGGGTAAATTTTAATAAACTACATAAGATTGAAATTTTTTTGAATTATAAAATAAGTTAAATGCATACCTCGAAGTGTGGTAGGGAGTTGAGCTTAGGTCATGAGTGCATTTAGAGAGCGACCGCCAATCGATGCAACATGTACTATTCTGTAATAGTATATCCAGTTTTCAAAATATGAATGCAAGATAATTGTAAAAGTCGAAATAAATGACAAGTTTACCCTCTTGAGGCCGCGAAACAAAACTTTAACAAATACATAAAATATGCTATGAATAAGGCTTTTGAGGACTGATATTTATGTACGGATATTTTACCAATATGAGAAATAAAAATATGTGGTGGGGTTAAGCTTTACCTCACTTTCTACATCAAAACCCAGCGCGTCAAGGATCGGAATGGTCATCGCAGATGAGTCTCGAAGAGACCGAAGCCATGAAGAGCCAGACCATCGCATCAGCGATGGGGACGCCCTAAAAATAAATAGGTTTTTATCAGGATTTAATTTGCTTCAGACGCTCTTCAAAGCTACTGGAATCGATGGGAAGAATGGCTTTTTGGATGAGTTCTTTCCACTCGTCGGTGATGGGTGCGCTTTTGCCAGAAGCCATATCGTAGTGGATAAAGTGGTCCACAACAGGCATTTGGGCGCGTGAGAATGATGATTGTACATGATGAATTCGACGATGAGGGCCTTGGGATGGGCTTCGATGATGCGAGACTGGATCCGGACCTCTTCCCTATAAATCGCGGGAGAAATATAGATAATCTGGTGGCCATATACAACCCATCCGAAGTGACTTTTTTTGGAGGCTTCGAAGATATTGATGCCATAAAATTTCTCCAACTGGTCCTCGCGTGCATTGAGACAATAATCTAGGTATCGAGCATTGTTAAGGTGGCCATAAGGATCGCAATCGGTGAATTTGACGGTGTAAGTCGTACTGGGTGTTTTTCGAAAATCATGGCTAATGGGTTTAATATTTGGTAGAAAAATGGCCATACAATGCCCCTCCCTTGGTAAAATAGCGGTGGACTTTGTCTTGGATAGCGGGGTCGGGTTCTAGGATGGGCGCGTGATGGGGCTTGATGCGAGCGTCGATGATGAGCGCACCGCTGCATCCCCAATGCTTGTGCTGTATATCTTCGTGGGTGCCGTAGATGTCGTGGGAGGGATTGGAGCGGGTGAAGGTCGCCCAGACGAAATTTTGGATATTTTGCGCTAAAAAGTTGCTGTCGTCACAAAGCACGATCAATGGGTAGGAGTCCAAATCCTCAAGATGTTCCAAGTAGGATTTTAGGGTAGAAATCTCAGTATTTGCACTCGAATAATTTGCAAATGGCTTGGCTTGAATGGCTATGACCCCTGCCATGACCATTTTGGGATTGGAAAAAGGAGTAGGGAGAATTCCCTGAAAATTTATCTCCGTAGCGAGGTCTCGGATGGCTGGTCCCGCTGTGGCGATGACGGCCTTCGATCCAGAGTTTAGCCCATCGCCGCTATAATCGAGCGTGTCGATCGTCGTTTTTGTGATGAAATGGATATCTCTAGACCAATTGGCCCTTTGGAGATTGTGCACAAAAGGCTTTCGGGTCGTGGATATTGAGGTTGGGATTCGCAGTATGGTCTGTTATCCAAAGGTATTTTGCTAGGGAAGTTTGCCCTGTACCCAAGATCCGATTGGCCATAGTGAGTATCTCTTCGGGTCTAGGTTCTCTAAAGGGCATGTATCTCTCGCTGCCTATGGCGAACAGCAAGGGATGCACTCCAGCAGCATCGACGGCATGGATGGATTTTATCCCTGGAAATTCCTTAGGTGTCAAGTCTTTTACGATCTGGTGTATGAGGTAACCAAAGCCCGAATCTTCTGCAGGTGGTCGGCTAACTACGGTAAAATGCCAAATGGGATTTTTCTTATGAAATACCTTATTTACTTTCATGAAGGGAAAGGGGTGCGTCAGACTATAATACCCTAGATGATCGCCAAAGGGTCCTTCGGGTTTTAGTTTATTTTTGACCACATCGCCCGTGATGGCAAAATCGGCATCGAGTGAAAGCATGTATCCATCTTGTTTTTTGTACCTGAATGCCCGATTGTTCAACATGCCAGCAAATAGAAGTTCTGACATACCTTCTGGTAGGGGCATGATGGCACTGAATGCGTGAGAGGGTGGCCCTCCGACGAAGATGGAGACCTTGAAAGGTTGGTCGCTTTGGTTGTACTTTGCGTGATGGACGCCAATGCCTCTGTGGATTTGGTAGTGAAGGCCTATTTCTTGATTTGCAATGTATTCATTTCCAGAGAGTTGGATTCGGTACATGCCGATATTGCTCCCTTTGGTATCGAGCTGGTCAGGGTCTTCGGAATAAACTTGCGGTAGGGTGACGAAAGCACCTCCGTCTTTAGGCCAAGATATCACTTGTGGAAGCCGATCGATCTGTGTATATTGATTGAGATTGTTCCTTGAAAAAATGCCTTTTCTAGGGATGGAACTCAAAGCTAAAGGGAGAGTTTTTAGGTATTTGAATGGCCTAGAGAAGAAGGACGCTGGGATCATTTTTTATGGCAATGATATCCTGCATTAAAGGAATTTCTTTTCGGAAAATGAAATCGACACGCTCATTGGTGCCGTAGAGATTCGAAGCAGCCCTGAATGGGCTATTTTTTATTTTTTCGAATAAAATGGCGGGACCTTTTTTTTCGTAAATCTGCCGATGAATTTCAGCCATTTCGAGATTGGGATCCACTTCGAAGGGTATGCGCAGGAGAGATGCGTTTTTCTCTAGATCTAGGAGACAATGTTCTAATGAATAGTACACTAAATATTTTTTTTAACTCGATAACAAACCTACAAAAGATTTGGAATAGAAAGATTCAAAAGCTAGAAAAAGAATCAAGATATCAATGAAAAGGATTGTAAAAGGCTAATATTCTTAGTCATGGAAGCTGGTAAAAATTATCTTTAAAATAAAACCTAGGGGTATAATAATTGGGTAGAAAGGAACGTATCTAAAAGGTTGTTATCATTTTTTTTAAAATGGTAACGAACATATTTTTGTACATTTGCGGTTTGATATACCAATTCAAAGATAAAATAACTATGCATCAAAGAATTACGAATATAGCAGGATGGTTGGTTTTTTCCATTTCCCTTATTGTGTATTATTTTTCAGTAGAAAGCACGGGCAGTCTTTGGGATTGCGGTGAATTTATTTTGGGTGCATACAAGCTCCAAGTAGTTCACCCACCTGGGGCACCTTTGTTTTTGTTGGTAGGAAGACTGTTCGCTTGGATTGGCTCTTGGGGTGGAAACCCTGAAAGCATAGCCGTAGCGGTCAATATGTTGTCAGCCATCTGCACATCATTCGCAGCCATGTTTGTGTGTTGGACGACTATGATGCTTGGAAAATTGACTTTTTTGGATAGAGAAACTGAGCCATCTACAAGTGATTCTTATGCATTGGGAGGAGCGGGTTTGGTTGCTGGATTGACAGCAGCATTTTGTACCTCTGTTTGGTTTTCTGCTGTTGAGGGCGAGGTTTATGCGATGTCATCGATGTTCACTTGTATGACGATATGGGCGATGCTAAAATGGTATTATCTACCAGATGAACCAGAAAATGATCGATGGATTCTGTTTGCTATTTTTTCAACGGGTCTATCTATCGGTGTTCACTTATTATCTCTCTTGACATTTCCTGCCTTGGCGATGTTTTATTATTTTAAAAAATACAAAGAGCATACGGTTAAAGGTACCTTTTTTGCATCTATGGTAGGGGTTTTGTTCCTGGGTTTGACGCAAGCGCTTATCATCAATGGGATTCGAAACTATGGGGAAATATCGATTATTTGTTTGTAAATAGCTTTGGGCTACCTGTTAATTCTGGTATAGTTCTAGTTCTTTTAATTTTGGGTGGAATATTGTACTATGGATTTAACTACGCAAAAAAACATTCATATCCTGTTATCCAAAATATATTTATCGGTGCTTATCTGTTGATCATAGGATTTTCTACTTACGGCATGGTGGTCATCAGAGCCAATGTGGACACCAATCAATATGAACAAGCCGATAACCCGATGAAGCTAATTCCTTATTTGAACCGTGAGCAATACGGAGAAAATAAATTGTTGCGTAGCGTGTACTTCTGATGAGACCTGTGGACATGAGTTACAGAGCCAAGATATGATATCGTCAATGGAAAATACAAAAAAAGAGTCAAAAAATTGAATACGTTTACAAAAGTGATGATTTGGTGTTTTTCCCAAGGATGCCGTGCGGATGAAAATGAGAAAAAGGCTTTACAGAGATTTTTGGATGAATGGAAAGCAAGGAAAACCAAGCTTTTGGACAATATGTCCTTTTCATCAGATACCAAATTGGTTGGATGTACTGGCGATATTTTATGTGGAATTTTACAGGCCGACAGAATGGAGAACGGGGATATTTCCTTGGGATCCTGCCAATGTACCCTGGATTTCTGGCATCACCTTTGGACAATATGCGATTGTATAATCAGAGTGAACTACCAGAATATTATAGAAATAATGAATCTAGAAATACGTATTTCTTCATACCGTTTATATTGGGTTTGATCGGTTTAATTTACCAAGCAAAAAGGCGCAGGGAAGAGTTTTTGATTGTTGGCGCGTTTATTATCACAGGTATAGTATCATCGTTTATGCCAATTCTCCGCCCAATGAACCGAGAGAGAGGGACTACGTTTTGGTTGGATCTTTCTTTGTCTATTCGATGTGGATTGGAATGGCAGTACTAGCCATTTATCAATATTTCAAATCCAAAGTCAGTGGCACAGCCTTGGCCTTTGGTGCCAGTGCAATTTGTCTTGTAGCCCCATTGTTGATGGGTTTTCAAAACTTTGATGATCTAGGACGGAGAGGACATTATGGATCTAGGGACTATGCCAATAACTTCTTACAATCTTGTGAAAAAATGTCATCATATTCACGTAGGTGACAACGATACCTATCCACTTTGGTATGCTCAAGAAGTAGAAGGGCAGAAAAAGATGTGCGTGTGGTGAACTTATCTTTGATAGCCGTAGATTGGTATATCAATGCTTAAGAAATAAAATCACGAGTCGGATGGAATCAAACTGACCATCCCAGCAAGTGCTTATGTGGGCAATGCAAGGGATGCCGTGTATTTGGTTCCTAGAGAGAATAATAACAACTCCATGCCATTGTCCGCAGCATTGAAATTCATAGGGGAGGACCACCCGCTGCAAAGTGAAGGTGGCTCAGTTCCATCTTATCTTCCAGCCAAAAACTTATTCATCGACATAGACCCCCAAAAGGCTCTAAAGGTAGGCATGGCTAAGCCAGGGGATACCATCGCACCAAGATTGAATTATACTCTTCCTGGATCTGCCTTTTAGCAAAAGATGATATGGCCATCTTGGATTATAAGTTCCAATGTACGAAAGACCGATTTATTTCTCGTGACAGTACAACGATAAGTTGATGGCTTGGACGATTATTTCCAGTTGGAAGGCCTTGGCTTGAGACTGATGGCTGTAAAATCTACTTCAGATCCTGATTTTGAAATTTATGGAAGTGGTAGGGTTGATGCCGATAAAGTTCTTGAAAATTTCTCCACCAAATTCAAGTGGGGAGGTTTTGATAAAAAGAAAATGTTCGTAGATAAGAGCTATAGTCCAAGCGTAAATGCACATAAACTCGTTGCATTACGAGCTACCCAGGATCTTATTCTGTCGAATCAAACCGAGAAAGCCATCAAGTTGATGGATACTTATTTTACTGGTTTCCCTAATTTTAATTTTCCTTATGAGCAGTCCATGTTGTCTTTTATAAGGATGTATATTACAGCAGGAGCATATGACAAAGCCAAAACACATATGGACATTATGGCCAAAATGGCGGTTCAAAACAATACTTTCTTCAATAGCCTGACATCAGCGGATTTGCAGACATATACGTTGAGGATGGAGTATGAACAAAACCAGAATATCATGTCCGAATTGATCAATCTGGCTGAGTTTGGCAAAGACAATGCTTATGCCAGAAGATCTTAAGAAAATGTTTGGAAATAACATAAAGCCAAAACAAAACCAACAGGGACCATTGTTAAATTAATAAAAACTGATTGGTATGAAAGCTCAATGGATAATGATAGGAAATGACCATGCAGGGACACTTCTGAAAGATAAGATTAAGAAAAAGTTGATCGAAAAGGGTTATCTTTTGATGGATTTTGGTGCGTTTACTGAAAATTCTGTAGATTACCCAGATTTTGCGCATCCTGTAGCTAATGCAATGAAAGAAAGGCCTGAAAGCCTGGGTATTTTGATTTGTGGTAGTGGAAATGGCATGGCTATCTCCGCCAACAAGCACCCGCATATAAGGGCTGGTATTGCTTGGAATAGCGATGTGGCAAGTCTTATAAAGCGACACAATGATGCCAATATCTTGGTATTGCCAGCTAGATTTATCCAAGACGAAATTGCAATCGGTTGTGTTGAAAAATTTTTAGAAGCATCCTTTGAAGGTGGGAGACATAGTCAGCGAGTCGAAAAGATTTGGCCTTATGTTTGTTGATTTTGCCTGAAACAATTTGATATTTCGTTATAAATTATATTTTATTAATATCAAAAAATTGGATAGAAATATCTTTGGAATCAGCGAGAATAGTTTAAAAACTTTCTTGTTAATTCTTTTTAGTTTTATTTTATTTCTTCGGGTCAAGGCTCCAGTCCACTCCATTTAGATGGGGATTCTGTGATGATATCAAAACTCCAAGATCAAATATCAAAATTAGAATTGCTCGAGCAATTAAAGACACTGGCTTCCGATACCATGGAGGGCAGAGAGACGGGTAAAAAAGGAAATCAATTGGCCGCAAAATACCTTTCTCAAAAGTTATCAGAAGCAGGCTTCAAACCACTAGATTCCGATACCAGCTTTTTACAGCCATTCGAATTTTTGAGCGACGACTGGATATTACAAGAGTTTAGGATTGGAGATTTAAAACTTACCATAGATCAGGATTACGTCATCGTCCCTTGGCATTCGTTTTCCGTAGGAACTTTATGCCAAATCTATCTTGTTGGTTCATGATCATGCGATTAAGAAATTGGACTGGAAGGATTTAAAAGCTACGTTAATCATCATTTATGGACAAAAGGAAAATGTCTCAGAAAGGTGGTTGGAGGATGTGGCCAAGAAAAATCTCGTTTTATTTGTAAATGATGATTTTCATATGACTCATGATGTCGTCAATGGTCAACCCTTTTATCTGAATGGCAATCCGCTTTACAAAAATTACGCTTTCATCAAGAGTGAAAAACTTAATGCTTGGATTTTAAACCAAAGGAAAAAAGATTTTGAACAGTTTTTGCAAGGACAAAGCGAAAGCCTCAAAATATCAAGACTTGTTTTTTTTAGAAATAGAAAAGAAGTTAAGCCCATAAAAACAGCTAACGTCGTCGGTTATATCGACAATAATGACTCTACGCAAAATAGTTGCAAAAAATACATGGTGTTATCGGGTCATTTTGACCATCTGGGTAAGAAAGGCAATTCTATCTACTATGGTGCCGATGACAATGGATCTGGATGTTCTGCAATCGTAGCTATGGCCAAATATTTGGGAGAATTGGCTAAAAATAACGCACTGAATAAAAGAATAATCGTTGCATTTATGACAGGGGAGGAGATGGGGCTCATCGGGTCACATTACTTCACGGCCACAGATTTTTTTAAAAAAAATAAATTTGAATGCAATGTAAATATCGATATGATAGGTCGATTTGATAAAAACCATCAAGAAAGTAAAAATCCATATATTTATGTGATAGGTGCTGATCGCATTTCTAAAGATTTAGATTCAGTGATCTCCAAAACAAATGTTAGATATAATCACTTGGATTTGGACTATCGGCTGAATGCCTTAGATGATCCAGAGCGATTGTACGAGCGATCGGACCATTTTAATTTTGCAAAAAATGGAATTCCTTCAGTTTTCTTTTTTAGTGGATTGCATGAAGACTACCACAAAACCAGCGATACTTTTGATAAATTAAATTATCAATTGTTTCACCAAAGAACCAAGTTTTTGTTCACTGTTGTTAGTGAATTGGCGATAAGAAAATCGCCTCTTCGATAAATTCTTTTTCCACATTCCACATTTGATTTATTAAACGTGTCTAAACCATTTTTAGAACGCATTAATTTATGGTCATATAGGTTGCTATCCTTTATCAGTAGGGTTTTTTGAGAAATACTGGTTGGCTACCCTTTTCTGATTTCATTATTATAAAATGTTGGTAAGTTTTGAATTTTATTGGACTTGTCCACAATTTTATAGTAGTTTTAAACAATCAATTAACATACCTCGAGATTTTACTTCATATTATTTAAAATTTATATGCAATAATCCCCTTAGATTTGTAGGAAGATTGGCATTATATTTTACCGAAACTTTAAAATGTTTGAGCATAAAAGGCTTACTATAAATAAAAATTAGATATGGCAGAGATAGAAAAGGGAGTGAATTTCAGGAAAAACAACCTAAAAGCCGTGAAGGGCGATAAGGACTTTGCTTCGCTCCATCTGGGTAGAATTCAGCCACAAGCGATACCGCTGGAGGAGGCAGTTCTTGGGGCATTGATGCTAGACAAAGACGCTTTTTCAATTATCTCTAGTATTTTGACCGCCGAGTCTTTTTATTTACCCGCTCATCAGATTATTTTTGACGCCATACTGAGATTGTTCAACAAGTCTATGCCAATAGATCTCTTGACTGTGAATGAGGAAATTCATAAAATGGAAGCCCTCGAACAAATAGGAGGCACTATTTACCTTGTGGACTTGACCAATAAAGTTGGTTCTGCGGCCAATGTTGAATATCACGCCAAAATCGTAGCACAAAAATACATCCAGCGACAATTGATACAAGCCTCCACGATGACCATCAATGATTCATTTGAGGACACAAAAGACGTATTCGATATCCTAGATGAAGCCGAACAGGGACTTTTCCAAATTACTGAAAAAAACCTAGGACGCGAGTATCAAAGCATAGGTGCCCTCTCGGTAAAAGCCCGTAAAATGCTTGAAGATCTGGCTGCAAAGGAAACTGGACTTACTGGGATTCCGTCAGGATTTGACAATTTGGACCGCATCACCAGTGGTTGGCAGAAATCAGATCTAATCATTCTGGCAGCTCGCCCAGGTATGGGTAAGACCGCTTTTACTTTGTCATTGGCTAGAAATGCCGCGATGGGTTTTGACAAAAATATCCAGTAGCCATATTCTCGCTGGAGATGTCCAATGTTCAGTTAGCACAAAGGTTGATTTCTATGGAAGCTGGAATCAATAGCCAAAAATTGCGAAATGGTCAATTGACCAAGGAAGAGTGGGAGCGTTTTCACAATGCTATCGTAAAAATGGCTGAAACGCCCATCTATATCGACGATACCCCAGCGATCAATATATTCGAGCTAAGGGCAAAATGCCGTCGATTGAAGCAACATCATGGCGTAGAGCTTATCATCGTCGATTACTTACAGTTGATGACGGCGGGTAGCGATAATAAAAAGAATGGAACCAGGGAACAAGAAATTTCCTCCATCTCCCGTGCCTTGAAAGGCTTAGCCAAAGAGTTAGAAGTCCCCGTCATAGCATTGGCGCAGCTTTCGAGGGCTGTCGAAGGAAGAAAAAACAATATCCCAATGCTTTCGGATTTGAGAGAATCAGGGTCTATAGAACAGGATGCTGATATCGTATCATTCATTTATCGTCCAGGATATTACCTCGAGATGAATAGCGAGGAATACAGGGAAGTGCAAGATAAGGCCGAAATCATAATCGCAAAACACAGAAATGGTGCCTTAGATACCGTCGAGTTGAAATTCGTGAGTGATTATGCCAGATTTGAGAATCCAAATGATTCAGATTTCATGGGTCGAAGTCTTGAGAGTTTGCTTTCTGCAGACAGAGGCTTAGGGGATGACTATATCACTAGACCCTCAAGGATGAATGATGAGGATGTACCGTATTAGTCGCCAGACTACTATTGAATTTTTACTATAAAATATCTTTTTAAATTTTTTTACCAATATTAATTGGGAAGTGAGCTGCATGAGTACAATCTACTAGCCAATGCTTTGGGTATTTTTTGATAAATACAAAATTACATCGTTGCATTTCGCCCCACTTTTTTATCAATGAATGCGAAAAATAAATTAAAAAAATCTTAAAACCAACAATATAAAACCTTCGTTTATGTTATTTTAGGTAATTTTAATTCTTAAGATTGCGTCCTCTCATTTAATTGAAAGATTTGGACTTGAAATTTTAAATTTGAAAATGAAATATTTACTAATTATTTGCCTTGGCTTTTGCTCATTTTGGGTAAATGGGCAAGTTCCAAATGATGAGTGTAGTGCTGCCATCATCTTGGATGATGTGAATAATTATTGTTCTGGTGTAGGTCAATTCAATAATATAGGTGCTACCCCCTCGACAGTCAATCAAGTTGGTGGAGGAATATTTTGTTGGTCTGATGCGAACAATGATGTCTGGTTTCAATTTGTGGCCACTGCTACCGATATCAATGTTAGGGTCATTGGCGATATAGCCCAAACACCTGGAGGAACGATTAAATATCCACAATTTGCCGTATATTCTGGAAGATGCGCAACGGGATTGACTATGGTCTCTTGCAATTCTGACCAAGCTGGTAGTCATGTCGCTGAGTCTTATGGCAATAATCTCATCCCAGGCAGACAATATTATATTCGTGTAGGAGGACGAGGAAACAATACTGGAACGTTTACATTGTGTATAAATAATTTTTTCAATGTCCCAGCCCCACAGTCGGATTGTCCCCAAAATATTGTTTTATGTGATAAAGCTGGATTTTCCGTCAATTCATTGATTGGAACTGGATTAAACAATACGGAAGTCAGTACCAGTTGTATTGATGAAGAAAGAAGTTCTGCGTGGTACAGTTGGACATGCAAGGATCCAGGATCTCTCACTTTCACGATAACCCCAAGCAATCCGATCGACGACATCGATTTTGTGGTCTATGAATTGCCCAATGGGGTCAAAGACTGTACGGGGAAATTTGAACGTCGGTGTGAAGCCGCTGGAGAAAATATTGGAGCACCTCTAGCTACTTGGGAGCGATGTATGGGCCTCTAGGACTTTCTGACTCTGAGTCCGATACAAGTGAACCAGCTGGCTGTGGAGGCAATAATAATAATTTTGTTTCGGCATTGAATATGGAAGCTGGGAAAAGCTATGCTATTTTAATCAATAACTATTCAAGAAGTGGAAATGGTTTTAATATCGCATTTGGTGGTACGGGTACTTTTCTAGGACCAGAAGCAGATTTTGAGATTTTGGACGAATCCACGCCATTTTGTAGATTTCAAGAATACACGGTGGTTGATACTTCTAGATTGTTTGGTACTAGAGTCATCTCCTACCAATGGGGGTTTGGCGATGAGGCGGTATTCTCAAGCGATACTGGTAGAGGGCCTCACAAGGTGACTTTTCCACTAGCTGGGATAAAAACCATTTTTTTATCTCTAGAAACCGAGGATGGGTGTAGAGTGTATAAAAAACTCAGTATAGATGTTCTCTGTTGCGATAAAAGCGTCATCGTGGATGCTGGACCAGATCAAACCATAAAACTCGGAGAATCTACTCAATTAAGCGGTTTTGCTTCATTACCAGGTCAAGATTGGATCATCCGATGGCTGCCAGGGGATCACTTGTCTTGTATCAACTGTTGGGATCCTATAGCGATGCCGTACCACGATTTAATGTATAGTCTTACTGTTCAAGATGACGAACAATGTTCGGGGCGAGATACGGTGTTAATCAGGATAAATAAATATAAACCGTTATACATACCCAATGCTTTTTCGCCTAATGGCGATGGCCTCAATCACACATTCAATGCTTTTGCAGGTATTGCGTTGAAGCAAATCAGAAAATTGCGGATATTTGACCGATGGGGAGATCTAGTGTGAAACTTCCAATATCCAGCCTGGAGAAAATTTACTGGGATGGGATGGAAAATTTCAAGGAAAAGAAATGAACCCTGGAGTATTCGTATATCATATCGTTGCCGAGTTTTGGATGACAGTCTCGAAGAATATGCAGGAGCACTCCATTTGATAAGGTAATGCTTTTCTCCTTCCTATTTTAAATTAATAATTGCTGAAATTGATTATATTCGCATTCGAGTAATTTTTTTTGTAAACTCGAAAAAAAAGAACTATGATCAATCGCCCTCATTTTGACTATACCGAAGTGCCAGAGACAAGGGCCGTTTTGTCCAATTTGGATTTTCAAGCATCGAAGCTATTCATTGGCATTCCGAAAGAATCGGATATTTCAGAAAATAGAATACCCCTGACACCTAGCAGCGTGGCAAGTTTAACTACCCTAGGCCACAGGGTTATCATCGAATCGGGAGCGGGAACAAAAGCCAATTTTACAGACCTAGAATATTCAGAAGCAGGTGCCGAAATTACCCTTGAAAAAGAGAAAATATTTGCCGCCAATATCATCCTGAAAGCTGCACCGCCCAGTTTATTCGAAGTCGAATTGATGAAGACAAATCAGTTGCTCATCTCTCCACTTCACATCTTGGCCATCAGTAAAGAATACATAGAATTACTCCGCAAGAAAAAAGTTACAGCCATAGCCCTAGAATGGCTTAGGGATGAGGATGGAACCTTCCCTATGGTGAGAATTATGAGTGAATTGGCAGGAATATCTGCTATACAAGTTGCAGCTCAATTTCTCAACCAAACAAACGGAGGGATTGGCGTTTTACTTGGAGGAATTTCTGGTGTACCACCCGCAAAAGTGGTCATTTTGGGCGCTGGAGTTGTTGCCGAATTTGCTACAAGAACCGCTTTGGGCTTAGGGGCTTCTGTTAGGATTTTTGATAATAATATATACAAACTGATGCGCATACAATCTAGGATTGGCCGTCAACTGCATACTTCAGCACTCAATCAAATTTATCTAAAAAAAGAACTCAAAGAGGCAGATGTCGTCATCGGAGCCATCCACTCCAAGACTGGGCGAACGCCGATCGTAGTGACTGAGGATATGGTCGAGCAGATGAAAACTGGCTCCATCATAGTTGACGTAAGTATAGACCAGGGCGGATGCTTCGAGACCAGTGAGATGATGCGTCTTGAAAAGCCTTCCTTTGTCAAACATGGTGTGATACACTATTGCGTGCCCAATATGGCATCGAATTATGCTAGAACCTCGAGTGAAGCGATGAGCAATATTTTGACGCCATTGCTTTTTAAAATCAGTACATCTGGCAATCTCTATTCCCTACTATACGCACAAACTGGAATCAGAAACGGAATTTATACCTACAAAGGGGCTTTGACAAACTTCTACCTCAGCGAAAGGCTGGGCATGAAATATACCGATATTGAATTATTGATTACTTCCTCTATATAAATCAAATTTTTATGTTCATCAGTGGACAACGTGTCGTCCTAATCCATACCAAGGAAAGAGGAGTTATCTCCCAACTTTATGGCGATGGCATGGTCGATGTGGTACTCGATGATGGCGATCAAATACCCGTGGATAGAGCTTTTATAATCTATGAACACCTTTTCGATAGCCAAAATAATCAAGGAGGAAAGTACGATTATCAAGAAGAAAACATCAGTATTATCGCTCCTCAGTTTGGGCTTGATATGGGCTTTTTTTTGGGATTTGACCCACAAAATATTTACGACAAACATACCGACTTCGACATTTATTGTATCAATGATTCGAAAAAAAATTTTAGCTTAAAGGCCATACTGCAAATTAAAGGTGTTCCAATCTTAGAGTTTCAAACAGAATTTAGTAGCTATATGGCCCAGAAAATGGGAAAATTGGAATATAAGGACCTCAGTGAAAATCCAAAATTCAGTCTAGAGTTTTCATGGGAAAATGATCATGTCAGAAACTATGAATCCAAGCTAAAACCAGCAAAGTTCTACCAATCATTGGACTATACGCCCATCGTCAATAAATCCATTTACAGGGAATTGATTTGGCAAAAATTGGAAATACAGAAGAAGCTCAGCCCCCAAGAATTGAGAAATCACTCTATTTCCTTATTGAAGGACGACGATTTCAATCGTACCCAACCCATACCAGTACATGAGGTTTTCGAATACGCAAAATTTAATACGGAAATTGACCTTCATATAGAAGCTTTGCGCAAGGATCACAAAAATCTAGATGCCAAGAAAATCCTTGAAATTCAACTCAAAGCGATGGAGGACTTCATCAATCAGGCATTGAGACATGGAGTAGAACGGGTTTTTATCATTCATGGACTGGGCAAGGGAAAACTAAAAGAAGCGATTCATCGTACCCTCCAGACGCAATATCCCATCAAATCATACAAAAATGAATATCACCCAAATTATGGATTCGGCGCCACCGAGGTGATTTTTTTGTAAGCAAGTATTTTATCCCTCAACAACCCACATTGACACGGCAAACTCTTTTCAAAAGAGTTTCCTTTAAAATTTATAATTACGCATTAGACAAAAAAAATATTGAAAAACACTAAAATATTTTAGAAAAAGTACCGATAATTTGCCCAAAAATAACTAACTTAGTACTTAAGTTTAAGAACCAAAATATTATCATTTATTTCAAAATTTAATTTTAAAATGAAAGAAAATAAAGTAAAATATTTTCTGACAAATCTTAGAAATTGGATAAATGTCAGTACTTCCAATCAAATCACGCTTTCGATTGATCAGGCAAAAATTGTCAAACTAAATTCTTTAATAAAATCGCCGTATAATTAGCCCTCGTTTTATTTTGGACTAGAGTTTTATCACTTGACGCTTACTAAGTAAGAAAGTAAGTACCAAAATGGCAAATACTGTCATGAAACTGTAAAGAAGAATGTCCATAAAGATTGAAACGTTGTAGTTATAAATTGAAACCATGCCGTAAGTGCATTATTATCAAGAGCAAATATATTACAAATAATTATAATATAAAAATATTTTTTTAGAAAAAAAATCTACTATTGTTGAAAACCTGAAATTGGTATCTTTGTTATATTAAATTGAACAGAAATAGTTTATTATGTTATCGCTTAAACCAGTAGAAAAAAAATCAGGATTGACCCCTGAAACATTCAAAAAGGAGCATTTGGATCCCATGGTGCCTGTTGTTTTTAAAGACTTGATGGATGGATGGTCTGGCAAGACTAGATGGACCGTCCCATTTTTTAAAGAAAATTATGGACACCTGCAAGTGCCTGTTTATTCGGCTAATTATAGTAAACCCGGTAAGGGGTATATGGAGCCTGATAAGAGCATGACTTTTAGGGAGTTTTTGGACACCATGGAAAAGGGGCCCACTGACCTAAGGATGTTTTTATTCAATATCTTCCGCCATGCTCCAGAGTTACGTAAAGATTTTAGCATTCCGACCATCATGGATGGATTTATCAATGAGTTTCCATTTATGTTTTTCGGAGGTATGGGTTCCAAAGTAACTCTTCACTATGATATTGACCTGAGCCACGTATTTTTAAATCAAATTTACGGTCGTAAGAGAGTTATTCTCTTTTCTCCTGA
Source organism: Saprospiraceae bacterium (assembly GCA_016718505.1). GTDB lineage: Bacteria > Bacteroidota > Bacteroidia > Chitinophagales > Saprospiraceae > JADKKF01. The sequence goes on from JADKDE010000001.1 coordinate 973,607, forward strand.
ACAATCGGACAATATTTACCACCATCCTTTCACAGTGGCAAGTTATATAGATATCAATCAGCCTGATTATAAGAGGTACCCAGCATTGAAACATGCGCAAGGATATGAAACCATGTTGTATCCTGGAGAAACCATTTTTATGCCTAGCGGATATTGGCATTATATCGAATACACGGATTTCGGGTATTCTATCGCTTTGCGCTCGAATGAGTCTATTTTGCGCAGGGTCAAAGGATTAGCAAATATCGCTTCCCATTACGTGGTAGATAAGGGGATGAATAAGATTTTAGGAGAAAAGTGGCGACATATCAAATCAGATATTGCAGATAAACGGGGCCAAAGAAGTATTCAAAATGCATAATACGTTGAAGGACTTTTTTACTAAAACGCTAAAATATAATTTTTGGGCATTTGAAGTTATGTCTGACTTTGTCTTAGAGTATAAAATCCAGGACGATTATATACTAAAGCAGTTAAGCCATACATTGAATGCTAATAAAGTTTGGCTTAGCAGGATTCAAGGCGAGACTTTCAAAATCGACCCATTTTTTGTGCATCCACCTATAACGTGGCTTCCCATGATGCAGTCAGATGGAGCCAAGTGCTCTCAATTGTTAGAGTTTGGACCAGATTTGGAAACACAAATCCAATATACCACTCGAGATGGTAAACCACACGAATTAAGCCTCGGTGAAATATTCTTTATTCTTATAAATCACGCCACCCACCATAGAGGCCAAGTAGCTGCAAGGATACGACAAATGGGCCTAGAACCGCCCAGCACAGATTATCCGCACTATTGTGGACTCATGACCACAAAAGCTTAAGATTTACAAAGAGAGCCAATTTTTGATAATGGCGGGTCCATCGGGTGTGAGGATCGATTCTGGATGAAATTGGACCCCATGAAGAGGAAGATCACGATGCCTAAACGCCATGGCTATGCCGTTTTCATCCCATGCCGTGATGGTCAAACAGGATGGCAAATCTTCTAATGCCCAAGAGTGGTACCGTCCAGCCATCATGGGTGACTTTATCCCTCTGAACAAGGGGTCATCCTCGACCAGTTCCATCGGTGTCGCTACCCCGTGATACACCTTTTTAAGATTGATCAGTTTAGCTCCAAATGACTCACCTATCGCTTGATATCCCAGACAAACTCCAAAAATCGGTTTAGTATATTTATATCGTTCGATTACATCCATTAGTTGCCCAGAATCCTTTGCCAGCCCAGGCCCTGGAGATAAGATGACCTTATCAAAGGCCCCAACTTCTGACATGATAATATGGTCATTGCGCACGACGGTCACATTTTCCTCTCCCAAATTTGCTTGGAGTAAATGCACCAAATTGTACGTAAACGAGTCATAATTATCGATCATCAAAACCTTCATATTTCATTTATTTCTTGGCTCAAATGTATGATTTTTTGGGCGCATCCTTCCCTCGTCTTGTGACGAGCTCAGGTCGGGCTATTCCAGGCTATCGGAGCATTCGTTTCCTTGGTCTCCGATGGATATCTTTTTTCTAGGTAAAACTCATGCTCCAGTCTTTCAGACTGCCTTTCATATCCCTTGCGCGCACAGACTTTCATTTCATGGTGTGTACTAAATTAGGAATTTTTCTATTTTGAACGGAGCCATGTTTCCCATTCAGATTGTGATTTAGCATTCAAACAAAATTCTTTTGTCAAGCCTCCTTTTCTAGCCGCTATTACGCCATAGTTGACATCCTGTATGCCTCCTCGACTATGCGCATCGGGATTGATGGAAATCAACACGCCTTTCTTCATAGCAGGTCCGATCCAAGTCCAATCCAAGTCCAATCGATATGGATTGGCGTTCAGTTCTATAACCACATTATTAGCAGCACAGGCGTCTATTATTTTGAGCATATCCAGGGGATAGCCTTTCCTTGATAGCAACAATCTACCAGTTGGGTGTCCGAGGATTCGAGTATAGGGGTTTTCAATGGCCGTTATCAGTCTTTGAGTGGCTTTTTCCTCGTCCATATTAAGGACAGAATGGACCGAGGCTACCACAAGATCAAATTGCTTTAATATTTCGTCTTCGTAATCCAAACGACCATCTACCAGTATGTCGGATTCTATTCCTTTGTAAGTCTTGAAAGGTTCCATTTTTTTATTCAAAAAATCTATTTCCTCCCATTGTTGGTACAATCTTTCTACCGATAATCCATTGGCATACCCGGCGGACTTTGAGTGATCGCTTATTACAAAATACGAATAATCTAGGCGATGACATTCCATCGCCATTTCTTCTAAGGTATGGATTCCGTCGCTCCATGTGGAATGATTGTGCACAATCCCCTTGATATCCCCTGGAGTGATAAGTTCAAGGCTGTTAAAACCCTCCCATTGGTCTAGTATATAAGATTCCCTACATTCGACAGGCACATAAGGTTTTTTAATATTTCAAAGATCGACTTATCATACATGATATCGGCCCATGCTATATTTGTTAAATCTTTTTGGGTAAAACTCAAAAACTCCTCGCTAGCTGACTTCTCCCATTTTACTTTTTCAAAGTCATCTCCATCCACCACATAGATGATTATCGGAGTCCCTTGGCATTCAAAAGACCAAGTGTTCCCATCCACTTTGGCAGGAGTTATTTCGGTCTGATCTCTTTTTAATACGGGAATTTCCGAAGTTAAATACTCCATTTGAGTAAGAACGGGCAATTGCCGACCATATGGGCCCACCCTAGTCCAAAATGGATTTTCAAAAGCATTGAATACTATGGATTCCAGTTTGTCCAAATTCGCAAAAAGAAATTGACCCTGTGATTGTAGATAGAAATTTATTTTTTGTGTTAGTTCTTTTTGGGTTTTTATGCCAAATCCTTTGACTTCAATGAGTCTGTTTTCGTTACAAGCATACAATAACTCCACTACGGATTCGATTCCAAGATCTTTCCAAATCAGTCGGACTTTTTTGGACCCCAATCCATTTATTTTGAGCATTTCCACAACACCAGAGGGTACTTTTTCCTTGTAGGCACTTAGTGCTAGGATTTCCCCATTTTGCAGAGCTTCTTGGATTTTTTCAGCTGAAGATTTTCCGACTCCTGGGATAGCAGACATTTCTTCAATCGACATGTTTTTCAAGGGTATATCCCATTTGCGCAATCCTAGATAAGCATTTTGATAGGTCCTTATCTTGAATGCATTTTCTTCCAACAATTCCATGATGGAGGCCAATAGATCGAATTGTTTTGCGATTTCTTTATTCGTCATAGGGAGTCTTGAATTAATCCGGTGTATATCCCTCGATCAGGATTTCCAATATGTCAATAGCCGCCTTGGAGATTATGGTACCTGGACCAAATATACCAGCAACACCCTGATCTTCCAAAAATGTGTAATCTGCGGGCGGGATAACACCCCCTACTACTACCAAAATGTCTTCTCTGCCGTATTTTTTAAGGGCCTCAATGGTATCTGGCACCAGCGTTTTATGCCCTGCAGCCAACGAGCTGATGCCAAGGATATGGACGTCATTTTCTACGGCTTGCTTGGCTGCTTCGGCAGGTGTCTGGAATAATGGACCGATATCGACATCGAATCCTAAATCTGCAAATGCTGTGGCTATTACTTTAGCTCCTCGGTCGTGGCCATCTTGGCCTAATTTAGCCACCAATATACGAGGTCGCCTTCCTTCCATTTCCGCGAATTGATTTGAAAGTTCTAAGGCTTTGTTGAAATATTGATCTGTTTTCATTTGTTTGGCATAAATGCCCGAAACCAATTTTGAATGGTTCTGATATCGACCAAATATGGTTTCTAAGGCGGATGAAATTTCTCCAAGCGTTGCTCTAACTCGAGCAGCATTTACGGCAGCCTCCAAGAGATTTCCTGTTGATTCGCCATTTGCTATTTTTACGATGGCATCAAGGGCATGTTTCACATCTTCTTCATCGCGATGCTTTTTAACTGAATCCAATCTATCCAACTGCTTTTTTCTGACCTCTGTATTATTCACTTCTAGCAAATCGAATGTAATATCTTGCTCAGTAGTAAAGACATTGACACCGACAATTTTCTCTTGGCCGCTATCTATCAGCGATTGTCTCTTGGCAGCAGCTTCTTCGATTCTCATCTTGGGAATTCCCTTTTCGATCGCAGCGATCATACCGCCATATTCATCAATTTCCGCTAAGTGTTTTTTTGCCAATTGGATCAATTCATGGGTATATTTTTCTATCAAATTTGAACCACCCATGGGATCAATAAATTGGGTAATGCCCGTTTCATTTTGAAGGAATAATTGGGTTTCACGAGCGATCATCGCTGAATAATCCGTAGGCAAAGCTATGGCTTCGTCAAAGCTATTGGTATGCAAAGATTGAGTTCCTCCCAAAATAGCTGAAAGAGCTTCTATGGTCGTCCTAGCGATATTGTTGTAGGGGTCTTGGGCAGCCAAGCTCCAGCCAGAAGTCTGGCAATGGGTTCTTAATGCCAGTGATTTTGGGTTTTTAGGATTGAACTGTTGGACGATTTCAGCCCAAAGAATACGTCCAGCTCGCATCTTCGCTATTTCCATAAAAAAGTCCATACCTATGCCCCAAAAAAACGAAAATCTCGGTGCAAATTCATCGATATCAAGACCCGCCTCGATCCCCGTTTTTAGATAAGATAAACCATCTGCAAGGGTATATGCCAATTCTAAGTCTGTGGGAGCACCAGCTTCGTGCATATGGTACCCACTGATAGAAATAGAATTAAATTTGGGCATTTTCTTGGAAGTATAGGTAAATATATCGGAAATGATTTTCATCGAAGGCCCAGGTGGATAAATATAAGTATTCCGTACCATGAACTCCTTTAGGATATCATTTTGTATGGTTCCACTCAATTTTTCTAAAATTACGCCTTGTTCCTCGGCCGCTACGATATAAAATGCCATGATGGGAAGCACTGCGCCATTCATCGTCATGGAAACGGACATTTGATCGAGGGGTATATCAGCGAAAAGAATCTTCATATCCTCTACGGAATCAATAGCAACACCTGCCTTACCCACGTCACCCGTCACTCTAGGATGGTCCGAGTCATAGCCTCTATGCGTTGCCAAATCAAATGCCACGGAAAGTCCCTTTTGACCCGAAGCTAAATTTCTTTTATAAAAAGCATTGCTTTCTTCAGCAGTAGAAAATCCTGAATACTGTCGGATGGTCCATTTATTTCCCAAATACATGGATGCAAAGGGTCCACGACCATAAGGAGGAAATCCCGACAACATATTATTTTGATGTGGGAAAACCTGCCCAAGTGCTTCTGCTGTAATATCGTCGACCATTTCACCCTTCGCAAAATGATCTTCTTTTGTTTCTTTTAATATGTTTAAGTCTAGCTGTAATGGATCCAAATTTTATGTCGTTTTATGCGATTGATAAATTCAAAATTAATAAAATCTTTGAGCTTTTTCTTACCATAATGAAGTTGAAAAAAAAATTATCGCTTTCTTTTTTGTATTTGACTAAAAGAAAAGCTGATTTTTCAAAATATTATATCACGAGGCAACGAATTGGCAAAATTTGTCTCTTAATAATAAAAAAAAAATATATGAAAAAGACTTTACTTTATGGCATTGTTGCCAGTTTTGCATGTTTTACTCAAATTAGCATCGCACAGAGTTCAAAATTTAGCGTGGGTTTATTGGCGGGCTACCAAATGTCCTATTTGACCAATCAAAACGACTCAGATGAAGGTACTGAATTGGATTATGGAGATCCACCTGCTGGTTTGGCACTTGGGGTAAGCCTGGCTTATCACATCAGTCCAAAATTTGCTATAGGCGTTGACCCTCTTTTTGTTAGTAAACAGGGCATGAACTATACACAAAAACTAATTGAGGGGACAGGAACTATAAAGACAGAACTCAATTACACCAAAATTCCTTTATTGTTTAAATTCAATACCAATCCAGATGCAAAAGTTGTTTTTACGGCATATGCGGGACCTCAAATTTCCTTATTGAAGGAAAGTAAATTTACGTCCTCTGAAAATTATCCTTTTAAGACAAGTACTTTGCTAACACTTAATAATCGAGAGTATAATTTTAGTGACAATGGGACGACTTTAATTACCACAACAACTGATAAATCACCATTTAAGTCGAGTACTTTTGGAGGAGTGATAGGTTTGGGGGCACAGATTAATTTTGGTAAATTTTTCATAACGCCCTCTATCAGAGCTGATTATGATTTTACTGACGCAGAAGATAAAGAAGCTTCTTATACTATTGCAAGTGAGAAAAAGTATGTATTCAAAACTGGAAGTCTAGCCCATTTGAGTGCGACAAATTCTAAAGATCGGAGTACAACACACAATATCACAGCTGGGTTTTTCTTGAATCTGGGTTATAAGTTCTAGGTGAATGTTCCACCAACTTGAAGAATTAATTGTGTAAATCTATTGATTTGAGGATGGATAATAGAAGGTTAAAATAGTTGTGCTAGGAATTGGTATAAGGTTTTAATTCGATGATTTCGATGTAAACAGAATCAGAGTTTAAAATTTGAAAATAATCTAGGAGATCTTGTACCAATCCCCTGCGCACGACCCAAATCATATCCTTTTCTTTATCCAAAAATTCAATGATAGTTTTTGCAAATCCAAGTCCTTTTAGCTCTAAGGGGCCCAATTCATCGATTAGTATCGTATTTTTAGACGGGTTGTTAGCGACTTTATAGAGATGTTCTATCGCCCACTCGAATGAAGCTTGAGAAAAAGTATATTTTCCAATTTGTAAAACCATTTCGCCGCCATTTGAGGATGATTCCATAGGGATGGATTCGTTGCTGTGTAACGGTTGAAAGCATCGAATTCCGTTTATGATGGGTGAAAGAATTCCTCGAATGGACAAATTATTTTCGTAAAAAGTTTGTAAAAATGTCGTTTTGCCCGAATGTTTTTCTCCTGTGTAGATGGTAATGGTCATGGCTATGATTTTTCAGAAATAAAATATCCACCAAGATCATAGTAAAATAATTTGATTCTTTTCCACCAAGCTAAGTTTGAATTTTTTTGCCAAAAAAACTTAACCAAAGTCAACATATTGGGTACGGAATGCATAACTGCCTGGACCTCGTTATAACGATTGTCGTGACTATTTTTAATCCAAATAGACATCAACTTGTGGAATAAGGGTATGATGACAAAGAACCACCCAATGATAAAAATGGAGGTTCTAAAGACCAAATAAATCCAATCCTTTTGATTTAAAATATCAAAATAAATGAAACAAAGCAATCCCAGAAGAACCCCAGACCAAAACCATGAACTGGACTTTTTATTATTTATTAAATCGCCAGTAGTCGATAGCATCTCTATGTTTTTGTCGTAAGAATCCCGCTTTATTTTCAAGAGCCGACTTAAAGTATTTCCAAGCCAAATTCCAACCACCAAATGGAGGAGTAAATATAAAATCATGAATAATAGCGAATAGGACGAAATATGAAATGAACCAATAACCTTATTCATCCAATCGTCAAACGCATCCATAAATCCCTTGCCAAATATGAAATACACCACCAAAAGTCTTTGAATGCCCGATTCTACCAATGAAATGATTGCCAATAAATGACACTTCAATGTGAATGACCAAGAGGTGCTGAATAATATTTGACCCAATATTGACTGAAATGCGAGGGCTAAATACGCTGTTGGGGGACTTTGAGGACTAAGTAGAAACTTACATGCAGCCACTATGACAAAGGCCTTTAAAATGGCTCCCTTTTCAGGGAAGTGAAAGCCCAAAAGTGTAATGCAAAATATCGCACCAGAACCGACCAATAGCCCCGATACGGGTATGTGCAATCCATGTATCAGTCCTCCTAAAAACCCTTCGAGTACAGCCCATAGGGTTATAATTTGATAATATTTTTGATTATATTTATCCAAGTCTGTATCTTTAACATTCATTTTATACGGCTTAGAAAATGATTTCCTTTGTTTTAAATAATAAAATAATTCAAACTCAAACCAATCCAGCGACTCCGCTTTTGGATTTTATCAGATATGAGTCCAATCTCAAAGGTACAAAAATTGGGTGTAGAGAGGGAGATTGTGGGGCATGTACTGTTTTAGTGGGAGAATTAATCAACGAAAAATTGACTTACCGCAGCGTGACTTCCTGCTTGTTCCCACTGGCCAATGCCGTAGGAAAACATATTGTTACCATTGAGGGTATTAATGCAGAAGATAAGCTAAATCCCATACAGGAAGCCATGTCAAATCAAAATGCCACTCAGTGTGGGTTTTGCACAGTCGGCTTTGTTATGTCGTTGACGGGTTATGCATTGAATAAAAAAGGGCATGAAAAGGAAGAAGCTATCGCCTCGATTGACGGGAATATATGCCGCTGTACTGGTTATAAATCCATAGAAAAGGCTGCTGGAGATATTGTGAATCATTGCAATGGCTTTGCGGATGGACCAAACATAGAAAGGGCGATTGCGTGTGGAGCTGTGCCTGCGTATTTCCAAGGAATAGAAGATACGTTAAAGGAATTGACAAACACTAAGGAGGATATCGAGGCTAATGGCTGGACGATAGGAGGGGGCACGGATTTGTACGTCCAAAAGCACGATGAATTATTAGATGTCAAGAACGAATTCATCTCACAGCAATTGGCCTTTGACCCGATCAAAGTTACAGACTTTGGTATTGAAATAGATGGAAGCTGCACCGTTACGCAGTTCGTAACGAACCCTATGATATTGAAGGATTTTCCGTGTGTTAGAGGGTTAGGGGTGTTGGTATCGAGTACGCCAATACGAAACATGGCGACTTTGGCAGGAAATTTGGTTAATGCTTCGCCCATTGGCGATATGTCCATTTTCTTTTTAGCTTTAGACACCACAATAGAACTAACGAGTGCTCAAGGAATTCGAAGCATCCCTTTAAGCCAGTTTTATCAAGGCTATAAAAAGTTAGACAAAACCAAAGAGGAAATACTGACCAAAATACTAATCCCAAAGCGCACAACCCTAGGTAGCGTCAATTTTGAGAAAGTGAGTAAAAGAACATGGTTGGATATCGCCAGTGTCAATAGCACTATTTGGATAGAACTCGATGGGAATAATATCAAGGAGACTAGAATATCTGCGGGTGGGGTAGGGCCGACTCCTGCTATTTTAACACAAACATCTACATTTTTAAAAGGAAAAAATATAAGCAGCCAAACGATTTCTGAGGCATGTGAAATGGCTCAAAACGAAGTAAGTCCCATCAGCGACGCTAGGGGAACCGTTGAATACAAAAAATTATTACTGAGCCAATTGATTAAAGGCCATTTCTTCGAATTATTTGGGATTGTTTAGTGCAGGGTTATTCCTTTATTTATTGAAATATTGGATTGCCAACGCACCAATTTATTAAGCAATTTTTCTTGTAATATTTTAGGAACCTACATGATGTGTCTTAGTAACAGAACATTCATTTAAACAGACTTATTCTACCTCACACTCTATATCGTCGCAGTGATAATGCCTTTTAACAGGGGCCTTAGCCGCTTGCGTAGCTTGACCACCTTGTTTTTCTTTTATCATTTTTTGGATAAGGCGATTTCGCTCAGTTGCGATGGCTTCATTCTGCATATTATCATTGGTTTGGTCGTAATATAAAATCCCATCGACCCATGTTTTTTCAGCACGTGCATAGATAGAAAGTGGATTAGCGGACCAAAGAACTATGTCTGCATCTTTGCCAACCATTAGGCTGCCCATCCGATGGTCTAATTGCAGTAGTTTGGCGGGATTGAGGGTCACCATTTTCCAAGCGTCCTCTTCACTCATCCCCGTGTACATAATGGATTTTGCTGCCTCTTGATTAAGTCTTCTAGCCATCTCTGCATCATCCGAATTAATCGCTGTTACGACCTTTTCCTTGGATAAAATACCAGCATTGTGTGGAATGGCTTCAGCGACTTCAAATTTATACATCCACCAATCTGCGAAAGAGGCCGCACCGACACCATGAGCCGCCATTTTATCGGCAACTTTATATCCTTCGAGGATATGGGTAAAAGTATTTATCTTAAAATTAAACCTCTCAGCAACTTTCATCAACATATTTATCTCGGATTGTACGTACGAATGGCAGGTAATGAATCGCTTTTTTTGTAAAATTTCTAAACCAGTTTCTAGGCCTAAATCCCTTCTTTGGGTCGGATTGGATTTTAGATTTTGGCCATATTCCGTAGCCCTTGTAAAGTAATCCATATACCACTGTTCGACACCCATCCGGGTTTGAGGAAACCTTGTGACTGCATTTTCACCCCAATTGGATTGCTTGACATTTTCGCCAAGAGCGAACTTTATATAGGGCTTGGCGCCTTCGATTTTCATTTCTTCGGGCAATACGCCCCATCTTAATTTGATGATGGCTGACTGACCTCCTACTGGATTGGCCGATCCATGCAATAATTGGGCGGCTGTGACACCTCCCGCAAGTTGTCGATAAATGTTTACATCATCTGAATTGAGGACATCTCCAATTCGCACCTCAGCACTGCTAGACTGGGTTCCTTCGTTTACCCCTCTAGTGATGGCTATATGTGAGTGTTCATCTATAATGCCCGAGGACAAGTGTTTACCCTTGGCGTCTATAACCAGAGCATTTGGAGCAGTTAAGCCCTTGCCGATGGCAGATATTTTGCCATTTTCTATCAAAAGATCGGCTTCTTGGAGTATGCCTTGAGATTCATTGGTCCATATGGTAGCATTTTTTACTAGAAAAGCGCCTTGTTTAGGCTTTTCACTCCAACCATAGGCTCCAAATGGGGAGGTCATTTTTGGAAAAATCAAACTATCTTTTGCAGAGTTTTTTTTGATATCATTGGTTAAAAAGGAATCAATTTTATTACTCAATGTGGCATTCCACGATACCCAATTGCCCTTGGGGTCATAACCAAAGCCTTGATATCCATTTACCGTCGGTTTGCCAGAAAGCCGATACGTTTGATCGCTGTCCTTAGCGATAGGGATGGTCAATTGAACATCATTTTTGTCAAGTTTTATTTTGCCTTTCCATTCTATCGTATCAAGTTTTAAAATTAACTCTGGAGCGTTGTTTTTAGATTTGAACAAACATTTGAATGTTTGATTTCCAGCGGTCAATAAGTACTCTCCAGTTGCTTGTAGTTCGATGTCTTTAACTTGGTTGATGTATTGGTTATTTCCAAGCCAAACTTCCATTACTTTTGCTTTTTCATCAAAGATGTTTTGGTTAGAAATAAAAAAGTGGGCCAATTTTCCTACCTCAAGGCTTCCTAATTGGTCGTAAACGCCAATCATTTTTGCAGGAATCTCGGTTAGACTTTTCAAGGCCTGTTCCTCTGTTAATCCATATTTTATGGCTTTGCGCAAAGCGGGCAAGAACATATTTTTTTCTTTAAGGCCTTGACTTGTAAGGGCAAAGTTTATTCCACTCTTAGCCAAAATGGCTGGATTGAAAGGGGCTGCCTCCCAGTGTTTCATTTGGCCAAGTGTGACAATATTAGACTTGTAGGGATCTTCTACATCATAGGCATCAGGAAAAGCTATCGGTATGATCAATGGGGTATTGAGTTTTTTTATTTCCTCGACTCTCTGATATTCATCGCCATTGCCCTTGATGATATATTTTTTATTGAATTCTTTGGCGATTTTATCGATTCTGAAGATGTCAAATTTTTCTGATGCTTCAAAAAATAAAGGTTTATTTTGAATTTTGTTCCAAGCATCCAAAGACAGGTTGAATTCCTTTTTGAAGCCTTCTTTTACGTACCAATCTGCATCGAGATAGGTCTGCCTCAATAGCGCTATACTGCCCATGAGTGAACTAGGGTAGTCTTGGGTTGAACTTCCTTTCCTAAATGAATGAAATGCACCTGCTTGATCTTTTATTACCAATTTATTTTCCTTGTCAATACCAAGGGATAAAAGCACTCCAGTTCCACGCAAGATTCCGTCCATTCTATGACTGAGTACGTCCCCAAACCCAGCGGCTCTGAATTCTTGTGCAGTTTTCTCGTCAAACGTGATATTGTCCACTGCATTGTACTCGGGCTTTAATGCTTCATTCCAAGCATAAGGGCCTTTTTTAGAATTTGTGGTCTGTGGGGGTGAGGCAAATGTTCTACCTGAAAAGCTCGTATTCATGGTTTTGGGAAGGGCGTAATCGGTATATAAATCTATAAAGCAGGGATAAGCCACTTGGTTGGAATAATCAAGAACGATGGCATCTTTAGATATGCTAATATTTTGCCCAATTTGTAATATTTTCCCATCTTTGATGACGATGGTTGCTTTGTCAAGGGTCTTTAAACCCGTGTTGATCTTAAGATTAGTCAAAGCAATGACTGCATTTCGGAAGTCTTGAACACCATTGGTGTAAAAAGTAGATTCTTGAGCAAACGAGAAAAGCCCAAACAGGGCTATCAATGATAGCGTACAAAATATTCGATGTTTAATCATAAATAAAAATGATTAAGGTGGTAAAAAATATTGACTAGGCGAAAATTAATCAAAATGTACCATTTCCTATCCAAAAAATGGATGGAGAATTATCGAAAATCTTAATTACTTAATTTTGCGGGTGTAATTGGGTGGCAATTTGTAAGCAGAAGGTACATTCAAGATGAATTGCTTGGAAAAAATCGTGTCTTGAAGTGGCAGAATATTGTATTCGCTGAGGTGGGAAATGGCATCAAATCGAGAAAGATTAAATGTCTCGATGATTTGGATCAATTTCGCATCGTAATAAGGGTCCGAAGCATAACCACACCTTTTCAATCCTTCGCACCAGCCTTTATAATTTTGAGAACCCAGCTCGAATAATGAGTTATAATTGGGTGAAATCAAAAGAAAGTGGGAATGATCTCGAAAAGAACTTTCCATGGAATCGTATTGGCGGAAGCACGATTTGATCAATTGACCAGAAACGTCTTTATCGTCGTCCACTTTGTAATAAGTTGGACCAACCCAGTAATCTTTGCATTTTATACCAAAATAGTTGTTGGCTAAATAGGATAAATCGCTTTGACCCCAGTTGGTTTCTAATATACACTGAGCAAGGGTAACACTAGCAGGAATGCCGCTTTTGTGCATTTCTTGAACAGCTAAAACCCACTTGTCTGCAACAAATTGTCTTTTAGTGTCGTCAGAGGTTGCCCCATGATTCCAACCAAAGAGAGGAAAAGAGTAAATGATTATCCAAAAATACATTTTATCTAAAAGTTTAAGTCTTACGATGGACAAAAGTAAAGACTTTATTCAGTATTTCAAATTAAATTTAAATATTTTGTTAATAAGCAATAATCAAAATAAAAATACAATTATTTGCGTTTATAAAATTTCTTTAAATATATTTTATTAAAATAAAAATATGTTATAACTTTGCACCCCGAAAAGAATTTAAAGACATTAATGTAATTTGATCATGGTAAATAAAGAGGTAAAAACAAGATATACCGATGAAGAATTGGAGGAATTCAATATTCTTATTACAGAAAAGCTCCGAAAAGCAAAAGAACAACTTTCGTTTTACATGTCCCAGCTTAACGATATTCATGACAATCCCGACTCCAAAATAAAAGGATTAGATGATGGAATTTTTACAGCTGAAAGCGAAAGGGTAACCAATATGGCTTCTAGGCAAAAAAAATTAATTCAACACTTAGAAAATGCTTTAATCCGAATCAAGAATAAGGTGTATGGTGTGTGCCGAGAAACTGGAAAATTAATTTCAAAGGAAAGGTTAAGGGCTGTTCCGCATGCAACTTTAAGCATCGAAGCAAAACAAAAGAATTAAAAAAACATTTTACTCTAAGAGAAAATTCTTTTAATAATATAAAGCATCGCTGCTTTTAATCTAGATTATATTGAAAAAAAGTACCATTATCATTTCCATCATTTTGGCCCTGATTATTGTGGATCAATGTCTAAAAATTTGGGTCAAAACGTCGATGTATTATGGTCAAGAGATACCCATCCTGGGTCAATCGTGGGCATACCTGCATTTTGTTGAAAATAATGGCATGGCATTTGGCCTAAGCATTGGTGGTGAGTGGGGGAAGCTGATGTTATCCATATTTAGGATAGTTGCGGTGTTCGGGCTGATATGGCTGATAAAATTTCTAATCAAACAAGGAGCCCCCTTGAGTTTGTTGGTGTGTTTTGCCATGATCATCGCAGGTGCGATAGGCAATATCATCGATAGCCTTTTTTATGGGATGATTTTCTCTGAGTCACCCTTCCATGGTGGAGAGTTGGCCACGATGTTTCCAGCAGAAGGAGGATATAGCCGTTTTTTGTTTGGGAAGGTAGTGGATATGTTTTATTTTCCAATCATTGACACAGAAGTGCCGAGTTGGATACCGTACTTTGGTGGCAGTCAATTTCAGTTTTTCAAGCCCGTTTTTAATCTTGCGGACTCTTCGATATGCGTAGGGGTATTTTCCTTGTTTATTTTCCATAAGAATTTTTTCAATTCGACCTTGGAAGAAAAGGAAGAAGAGGCTGCGATAGAAAGTGAATCGACTAGGGAACTAGAAGAAAATCCAAATTGAGCCTCTCGGTGCGCGAGGGGGTGAAGTGATCGACCCATAGGGTCGAGTCTCGAAGAGACCAAAACGAAGTGGCGTCACGCAAGACCCGGTCTGATCTCGGCTGAAAGACGAGAGCAGGACGCGCCCAAAAACTTCAAAATCTATATAAAATGAACAAATAGACCGAAAAAGGAATGTTACCAATAGGTTAATGGCACATTTTATTTGCATATATGCGCATAAAATTGATAATTTTGTGTCTTAAATGCCATTTTAAGTGGGAAATACCCTAGAAGAATTCGATGCAGTTATAAAGAAATGCCGCTCCCTTTTGGTTCAAAAACACAAGGATTATGGCGATGCGTGGCGTATCATGAGGCTGCCGTCGATTACGGATCAGATCATGATAAAGGCTTTTAGGATTAGGTCGGTGGAGATGAAAGGCACGAATACGGTGGGGGAATCGATCGAAAATGAGTTCGTCGGGATCATCAATTATAGTCTGATGGCGCTCATGCAACACGAATCTGAGGCGGTAGATGCCGATGGGAAGTGGTCGGAGGCGATGCTGCTTGAAAACTACAATCAGGCGCAGACGTCTTGTAGGACATTATTGGCGGATAAGAACGACGACTACGCAGAGATTTGGAGGGCGATGCGGGTATCTTCGATGACAGATATGATCATCATGAAATTGAAACGCATCAAGCAATTGGAGGATAAGCAAGGGAAGACCTTGGTGTCTGAGGGCGTAGATGCTGGATATAGAGACATTGTGAATTATTCTGTTTTTGCTTTGATTCTTATGGGATACGTATAAAAAATTGATTTAAAACAACAAAGATTTTGTAATTATGACACTTACAACCTTATTGATAAGCTTTGGGATAATCGGTATTTTGTTGACTTTGGTGACAAAATATCTATTGGGGGTGAAGATTAATTGGATCGTTACCTTTATGCAATTCTTTTGCGGGGTTTGGTATTTTTTCTCAGGGTTGGTAAAAGCCATAGATCCCATGGGTACAGCCTTCAAGATGAAGGAGTATTTTGGAGAGTTTTCACGGCATTTTGACGGCAGTTTTCTTTCCTTTTTGTCTCCTCTGTGGCCCTTTTTAAGCGAACATGTGATATGGGTTTCTATATTTGTCATTCTTCTAGAAATACTCTTGGGCGTGGCATTAATAATCGGATATAGACGCTTGGGTACGGCTTGGGTTTTCTTGTTATTGTTGTTGTTTTTTATAAAATTGACTGGATTCACCTACCTGACAGGATATGTACCTAGTGAAGCGCATTTCTTTGATTTTAGCAAGTGGACTGCCTACAAAGAAAGCAATATGAAGGTGACCGATTGTGGATGTTTTGGGGATTTCTTAAAATTAGAACCCAAAGTTTCATTCTTCAAGGATATATTTTTGTTGCTGCCAGCATTGGTTTTTGTCTTTTTTTGGAAAAGCAAACACGCACTTTATACGTCCAATTGGCGTAGGAATGTCATGCTGATAACGGGCATTTTGGCGTTGGGATTATGCTATTATAATACCTTTATGAATGAACCAATAGTTGATTTTAGACCATTCAGCGAGGGAACAAATATCCGAGAAGTAAAGAAAGCTGAAGAAGAAGCTGCGGCGGAGGTGAAGGTAACGGGTTACAAACTGGTTTCCAAATCGGATGGCAAGGTGGTAGAAATGCCCATGGAGCAATTCATGAATGAATTCAAAAATTATCCAGCAGAGCAGTGGGAGTATGAGCAGATAAAGACCGAACCGAGGATAAAACATACAAAAATATCAGACTTCAGAGTTGAAACGGACGATGGACGAGAGATCAGTGGTGAAATACTGGGAGAAAAAGGTTATAGTTTGATGTTTGTTTCCTACATGTTGGATGGCTTGGAACAAACAAGAGAAGTGTCAGTCAGCGATACTACGGAACTTGTAGATTCTGTATTGTTGGCAAAAAATGATCCAAACGCGATCCAAATGAGAATTACTACGGCTACCAAGAACGAAGTATTTTATACTTGGAATTCAGATTTCGTCAAGATAGTTCAGGAAAAGATAAATCCGCTCATGGATGGAATTGCTGCCGAAGGCGTAAAAACCCTAGGTATAGCAGGAGGTGCCTTTACATTGAAACTCGACGCATTCAGGAAAGACAACAATGTGAAGTTCCCAATATATATGCAGGACGATTTGGTGGTCAAAACGATCATGAGGTCAAATCCAGGGTTGATATTGTGGAAAGATGGGGTAATAGTGGCCAAATGGCACTATAAGGACTTTCCGAGCCTAGAAGAATTAAAGAAAATGGTAAAATCATAATAGGGGACATCCCGCAATATAATAGACCCGAGTGAAAGAATTAGCTTATCTTAATCCATACCTTTGGAAGCATAAATGGAAGTTAATTCTGGGTATTATGTTTGTGATAATATCCAATTATTTCCAAATACTCCAGCCACAAGAGGTGAGGAAGTCTTTGGATACCATCATTGCATTTTTGCAGGAAAAAAACAGGAACGAAACCGAATTCTACGAGAATCTTTTTTACTTCGGGATGGTGATCCTTGGGTACGCTCTCTTGATGGGATTGTTCATGTTTTTCATGAGACAAACTATTATCGTGATGTCCAGAGAGATAGAATACGACTTGAGAGAGGATATATTCAAGCATTACACGACGCTAGATCCTCATTTTTTTAAGGAAAATAAAACTGGGGATATGATGGCGCGTATCGTGGAAGACGTATCCAAAGTGCGAATGTATTTGGGCCCTGCGATCATGTATGCAGTCAATATCTTGACTCTGACACTCATGACGGTGTATTCTATGTTTTCTGTGAATGCAAAACTGGCATTTTGGAGCTTGTTGCCATTGCCCTTATTGTCAATAACAATTTATTTTATCTCGGATATCATCAATAAGCAAAGTACGAAAATACAAAAACAACTTTCTAATCTGAATAATATCACCCAGGAGGTTTTTTCAGGTATCAGAGTGGTCAAATCCTATACTCGTGAACGTGAAATATCTAAGTACTTTGATAAGGCTACTGAGCATTATCGTTTTTTGAATTTGGAATTGGCCAGAACGGATTCATTCTTTTCGCCCTTGATGTTTTTTATCATAGGTTCTAGTACTTTACTTACGATATATCTAGGGGGGCTAGAAGTGATGGCAGGTAGGTTTACGACGGGAAATATCGCTGAGTTTATTCTCTACATTGGTAAACTGACTTGGCCAGTGACGTCCGCTGGTTGGATTGCTTCATTGATTCAGCAAGCTGCCGCCTCTCAAAAGCGAATTAATGAGTTCATGAATGTGAAAAGTACCATTAAATTTGGCAAGGTTCAGGAGATAAAAAATAGGGATATTGTACTCGACCATGTTAGTTTTACATATCCTGGAAAAACAAGCCCTACATTGATAGACCTCAATTTGAAAATTCCCTCAGGAACAAAATTGGCTATATTCGGTCGTACAGGAAGTGGTAAGACCACGCTGGTAGATTTACTTGTGAGACAGTACGATCCCAGCGAAGGCAAGATCATGATTGGTGGAATCGAACTTTCAGAGATGAGCAATGAAGTATTGAGAAAGACTATAGCCATAGCGCCACAAGATGGATTTTTATTTTCTGAAAAGGTAAAAAATAATATCATATATCCGAGCTCTACTCGTTCGCAAGAAAATATAGAACAATTCGCCAAACAGGCGTCGATTCACGAGGAAATATTGCAGCTCCCTAATGGATATGATACGATGATTGGTGAACGCGGTGTTACGCTATCAGGTGGGCAAAAACAAAGAATTGGTATAGCAAGAGCTTTGAGCGTAGCCCCTAAAGTATTGATTTTGGACGATAGTCTATCCGCGGTGGATGCTAAGACAGAATTTGCAATCAGCCAAACGCTCAACGAAGAGCTGTATGATCAAACGCTGATTTGCTGTACGCATAGGATCTATCAGAATATAAAATTCGATAATATCATCGTCCTAGATGGTGGTAAGATCGTACAAGAAGGAACACATGAACAATTGATAAATGAGCCTGGTTTTTACCAAAATCTCTGGCAAAGCACTCAAAATTAAGCCTCGATAGAGCCATTGTTCAGCGGTATAAATATAAATTTTTGTCGATGTTTGTTTAGATATTTTCGAGTAATTTGATCCAATTCGTGGTGCGGCTTATATTGTTTTAGAGATTCAATGATGTTTTCAGCATTTTGAAATGTGTTGCCTTTATCCAAGTAGCCCCAACCCATACAAATTCCCTTAGAAACCCAGATTGCAGCCTTTTCAGAGCCGTCTCGGCCTTTGTCGATATAGATGCCATCCTCTGGAAGATTTGGTTGGAGGATTTGGTCCAAAACTTGCTCCAATGCCTCGTTATATTCTTGAGGATCCAAAGATAATAATTCGAAATAGCGGCATTGACCGATTTGGCCAGTGAGGCATCCTTGATTTGTGGTTCCTTCCTTGTTAATGCAGGCGCAAAGATCCGCACGATTTAATATGGATTGGATAAAACCGTTGGCGTCTTCACTGCGTGTAAATTGCTTTATAAATCTCATTGATCCCAATGCTTCCATTTTCGTCACCTTCAGAAAGGCAATACCATTTTTATGATGGTCTAAAACCACAGCAAAGCGATAAGTTTTGTTCCTTTGAGCGACATTAACGCTAGGATTCAATCTTTTAATTTCGACCGATTCAAGCAGTAAGGAAACCAACTCACTTCCGCAAACCTCATAGCTGAAAGAGGCTGTATGGAAGTGCAGTTTGCGTGCTTTTTCAGTTTGATCTCTGAAATGTTCAATGATTCTTTTTTTGATATTCAATGCTTTGCCAACATAGATTACATCATTGTTCTCGTTATAAATATAGTAAATTCCGCACGACTCAGGTAACCTATGTATATCTTCGAGGGTGACATTTGGCGGCAGTTTGGCTTCTTTTATCCCTAGTGAAACTTCCTGTTTTACATCTTTGATTAATTTTCCTTGGTACATTTTCTCGAAAATAATGGCAGTAGCCAAAGCATCATCCAAAGCTCTGTGTCGAGCAGAAACTTCGATCCCAAAATGTTCAATTAAATTTCCTAAGGCATAAGATTTTAGACCTGGAAAGGCTTTTCTAGATAGATTTACGGTGCACATTTGTTTTTTTGAAAAAGTGTATCCTAAATCCTCGAATTCAGCTTTTACAAAGCCAAAATCAAAGCGCACATTATGCGCCACGAATATTGCACCATCCATGATTTCTATGATTTCATGTGCGATTTCATAAAATTTTGGGGCGCCCTTGACCATGTCATTGGTGATGCCTGTTATCCTTGTTATGTGAAAAGGTATGCTTCTTTCTGGGTTGATCAGACTATGGAATTGTTTGATAATTTTCTCCCCATCGTGCAGAATGATTGCTATTTCGGTTATTTTTTCGTGCTTGGCGAGGCCACCCGTTGTTTCAATATCTACAATAGCAAACAAATGTCCCGCGTTATTTTTCATTCGGGTATGTATCTAAAAAATGAGAATGTCCTGTCCTCGTTCGGTCCGAGTTCGATCTTTATCAATATTGCATGTCGGATAAAAGACATTGCCAAATTTGCCCATTCAATGAAGCAGATTTTATCACTATTCAAATATTCTTGAAGTCCGATTTCTTGCAATTCTTCGGGGTCATCTATGCGGTATAAGTCCATATGATATAGGACTTGTCCTGAATGGGTGATGTATTCATTGATTAAGGAAAATGTAGGGCTGGTTATTTCATTGGTCACTCCGAGATAAGCTCCTAAATGTTTCATAAATGTAGTTTTGCCGCTACCCATTTCTGCATCAAGGACAAATAATTTGTTTTTTTGCATCAAATTACAAACGACTTCAACGACTTTTGATAAGGAAGCCTCATCGGAAATTTGGATGCTTGGCGATATTTTTTCTAAGGACATTTACTTTATTATTTACAGTAAATGGATTGTTTTACTAGGGCTAAATGTTATCCGATTTTTTTTATAAAAAACCTACTTAGGTTCTAAGAAATCCAGCCAATACAAAACACATTTAAATTTCAAAAATCTTCAACCAAGAAAGATATGGAATTGGCTTTTTATTTTATTCCTGGTCCCAAGGTTTTATTTGGATTTTTTATGTTCTTCGTTGATCGTGACTATGGCTTCTTGGGTGATATCTAGACCTTTATTACCGTATAAAACACCGCCGCCAGCACTGCTTTTGATCAAAACATAGTCGTAACCTCTTTCGGCAGAGATGCGCTCCAAATAATCATCTACTTTGGTTTTTAAGTCTTTCTGAAGATCTCCTAATTTCTTTTCAAGGGCAAGTCCTGCTTCATCTTTTTGTTTGGCGAGACTGGCTTCTTCGGCAGCCAATTTTTGCTGCTCTTGAGCAAAGGCCGATTCTAGTTTTTTTAATTCTACAGGAGCTATATCTTGTGCCCTTTGTTGCGTCTCCATGACTTTTCTTTGGAATGCTTCTATCTTTTTTTGGAATGCTTGGATTTTCCCCCCAATATTTTGTTCTGCTTTCTTTCCTTCTGCTTCCAATTGTGCTTTTCTCTCCTTGTACAAATCATAATTTTCAATCAACGTATCTACATTGACATAAACTATTTTTGGGCTTTGATTCCCAGTAGATGAAACCTGAACAGGAGCGGGTTTTGGAGCTGTCTGTTGGCATTGACTTATCACCAAAAGTACGTAAAGAATGAAGAACGTATGTCTCATTGAGTCTAGAATAAATGAAATAATTGGACAAATATAAGAATAATACCTAAATATTCAAAAACTGATGTGCTTGGAGGCCAATAATATGAATATTAGGATATCTTCATATGTCAAGAAATGAAAAAAAATTAACACAGTTATCATTTTTCTACATATCTGTCTGCTAGGTCTCCAATGAAAAAAGGCCGTCCAATGGACAGCCTAAATATTATATCAAACCGATAACTTATTTCTTATAAAACGCTCACGAAGGTACGATCTTTCATACCTTTCTTGAATGTAACTACGCCATCAGTCAAAGCATAAATGGTATGGTCTTTGCCGATACCAACGTTTAAGCCTGGATGGAATCTAGTTCCTCTCTGTCTGATGATAATATTTCCAGCTATTGCGGTTTGACCACCGAAAAGCTTAACGCCTAGGCGTTTGCTCATACTATCTCTTCCGTTATCCGAACTACCTACACCTTTCTTATGTGCCATTGTCTTTTGATTTTAATGATTAGTAATAATTATTTGCCACCATCTAATTCTTCCTGCCAAGCTTTCAATTCGTCCCACTTGCCTTCAGCAGCAAGTTCAGCTTGCTTAGGCCAAGTTCCTGGATTCATCGCAGAATAAGGACTGCCGTGCGGAGCAAGGATAGCTCTGATCGCATCTTCTGACTGCGCTGCAAGATCACTAAATGTAAAAATCCCAGCATCATTCAAATGTCCTTTAACTTTAGGTCCGATTCCTTCGACTTTCGTCAAGTCATCACCTTTTACTTTAGCAGCTTTAGGTGCTTCTACCACTACAGGAGCTTCAACTTTAGGTGCTGCAACTTTTACAGCTTCTGGCTTAGGAGCTACGAATGGTTTGGCAGCGAGAGCTTTTTTACCCAATTCGATGGTAACAGGGCTACCTGCAACTATTGATTTGATTTCTACTTGGGTGAATTGTTGTCTGTGACCATTTTTTACTCTATAGCCTTTTCTTCTTTTTTTCTTGAAAACAATTTCTTTGTTTCCTTTAGCGTGGCTCAATACAGAAGTACCAACGCTGGCTCCAGGTATAGTAGGATTACCTACATTAACCGAGCCATTGTGATCAGTCAATAAGACTTGATCGAAGGAGATCTTGTCTCCAACCTGTGCATCCAGCCGGTGGACGAAGATCTTTTGACCCTCCTCAACTTTAAATTGCTGACCGGCAATAGTTACAATAGCAAACATTTTTTATAAATTTTTTTAATTAAGGCTGCAAAGATACGTGTTTCTTTATTTTTAATCACATTCTTTGTTAAGTTTTTTTGAAAAATAAAAAACATTAATAAATGTACAAATCGTTGATATTATTGTTAAAACCTATATATTTGCAGGATGTTACCATTTTTATCTATTAAATGATAAGTGAGCTGATTCTCATTTTCGTTCTCATTTTACTTAATGGACTTTTTTCTATGTCTGAAATAGCCATAGTCTCAGCCAAAAAATCTCGTCTTGAAAAGCAAATGCAAAAAGGCGATAAATTGGCTAAGTATGCTCTTATCATGGCTAATATGCCAGATAAGTTGCTATCAACTGTCCAGATAGGTATTACTTCCATTGGTATCTTAAATGGTATTTTCTCTGGTGCCCAAATAACCCAAAACCTAACTGGGTTTTTTCTTCAATATCCTATAATTGCACCATATGCCAATACATTGGCAGTTTCTATAGTAGTAGCCTGTATTACCTATTTCACTTTGGTTTTAGGTGAGTTGGTTCCCAAAAGGATTGGATTGACGCATCCAGAGACCATCGCGAAGTATTTAGCTAGACCAATGGCAGTGGTATCAAAGATAGCAACTCCATTCGTTTGGTTGCTGATGCATTCTACCCATTGGGTTATAAAATTGTTGCGAATCAATACCACCAGCGATAATCAAGTCACTGAGGAAGAAATCAAGGCGCTTATCGAAGAGGGTACAAGCGTGGGTACCATAGATGAGATCGAACAGGATATCGTGGAGAATGTCTTCCACCTTGGAGATAGAAAAGTGGCTTCGTTGATGACCCACAAAAAGGATATCGTTTATCTGAGTATGGATGAAACCGAGAATGAAATTTGGGAAAAAATATCCAAAGAACCCCATTCTGTATATGTTGTTTTAGAAGACAATGACTTTGATAAGGTGCTAGGGATTGTATATTCAAAAGAACTTTTCATTTCTCATTTTAAGACTAAGAAGCTTGATATCAATGCGAATATCAAGACGGTTCATTTTTTTCCTGAAAATGTCAAATCATATCAGGTACTTGAAAAATTTAAAGAATCCAAAATATACTATGGCCTTGTCGTAGATGAATATGGAAATATCCAAGGGATGGTAACTCTGAACGATATCATCGATGTATTGGTAGGAAATGTATCAGAATACGATACCCCTATGATTACAGAACGTGAAAATGGCTCATATCTTTTGGATGGGCAATTGCCGTACCAAGAGTTTTTACAATATTTTCAAATCGAAGAACCCAATAGCGAAGACGCTGAATTCCACACGATTAGCGGATTTGCGCTATCAATATTGGGGAATATTCCTAAAACGGGAGATACCTTTGCTTGGAAACATTTTAAATTTGAGATCATCGATATGGATTCAAATCGGATTGACAAAATATTGTTGACCATGGAACAAAAAGAAGTCCAATAAAAGTATTAAATTTACCTTAAGTTATTTCACTCAAAAATCATGCTCTTGAAAAAGTGTATTTATTTTACATTTGTATTGCTCATTATTCAGAGCCATATAAGCTATGCAGTAAATGTTGTTTTCAGGACCAGCTTTAGCCTTCAAAAAGATAAACCCGTTTGTGAAATTGATTTGTTGATAGGACGCAAACTAAAATTCGTAGATCCAGCTCTAGAGAAAATTTCTTTAAAATATAAAGTTCAGGCTGTCCTTAAAAAGAACGATACCATCGTGGGCTTTGATCAGTTTTTTCTAGAACCACCCAAAAATGATTGGTACACGGACATAATCCATAAGTTTAGACTCAATGGAGATTATGGTTTGATGCAGATGGAGCTTTTGATCACAGAATATTCTAACCAAGTGACGACTGATACCATTGCAAGATCCCTTTTCTATAGAAAAATTAATGGTCCTCAGCTGTCGGATATTCAACTGACAGGAGTTTTGATCGAAGACGCCAAAAAGCAAGTTAAACTGGCTCCGAATCCACTTTTACTGATGACCACTAAAGTACAGGATTTATACGTCTATATCGAATCCTATCATACCGATGAATTGCAAGACGATTTTTATTTCTTGAAATATAATCTCGAGTTGGCTAATACGGGTGAGCGGAAATTGGTTCAGTGGGTTCGAAAAACTAAAGAAAATGAAGACGCAATTCTTCAGAAATTTTCCATTGCAGGACTCGATCAAGGTGCATATAAAATGACCATTCAGCTTTTGAATTCAAGCAAGGAACTGATCCAAGAAAAAAGCATTCTTTTCCAGCGAGAATCGAATATGACAAAGCAGAATAAGATTAAAAAATTTCGCGAATATGTAGAATTGAACGGCGATATAGACCCGCTTTGGGAGCAAAAGTTGGATTCCGTGCATTGCAGAGAAGTATTAAAGGCAATCGCTGTCGTTTCGGCCCAAGAGCACAACCAGCAGATCAATCAGTTACTCCAACGAAAAAAGGTAAAAGACCAAAAGCAATTCGTCATAGCATATTTTACAAAAATAAATAATGAGAAGCCTGCGATTCCCTATCAACAATTGATGCAAAAGGCACATTGGGCCGACAGTGTTTTCAAAGGTGGATTCGGACATGGATTCGAGAGCGATCGTGGTAGGATTTTTATGAAATATGGAATTCCCAATGATCTTATATCTGTGGATGATGACCCATCAGCACCTCCCTACGAGATATGGAAATTTGAACAATTGCATACAGGAGAAAACAATGCAAAGTTTTTATTCTACAGCCCAAATTTGACCAGTTCGGATTTTGTTTTGTTGCATTCCAACGTGAGATATGAACTCCAGAATCCCAGATGGGAGAGAGAGTTGTACAAAAATGCCCCCGATGAATACGAAGGGGATCACTATATCGATGCTACTCGTATGAAAAGAAACTGGAACAGGCAAGCAAGAGCCCTTTTCGAACAATAAATAGCCCAATTTTGATCATTTTCCACCCAAAAGTATTTTTATTTGGAAAAGAAAAGGCGACCTTTGGCGCGTAAAACATAAAGATTCAGCGTTTCCTGCGGAAAAAGTGGGCTAGTAAACTGGAAGATGAAACAAAGTAATAAATTATTTTCCCCTCAAGTATTTATCATTGGTTTGGCCATTTTTTTTGCCCGTCTTTGCATTTAGCCAAGATACCCTAGCCACTGAATCTCGTGGAGATTCGATACAACACACCCTCAACTTGGAGCTGAATCTTGAAGATACATTGGAGGCCACGATTTACTTTCCATTCAGTAACAAAATCGACCAAGTCTGGGCAGACACCCTGCTTGACGAAAAATTTCGGTCTTATGAAAGAGGGGATAAAAGGGGTATGGGGTTCATAAATATAGGGCAGCCTGGAAGCTTTGTATTCGATGGTTTTCAAAAACTAGATAAACCCATCTTGAAGAGCCTTGGCGTTGATGCATTTCAGGCTTACAGGGTAACCCAAATTGATCAGCCATTTCTTATCACTAGGAAGACTTTGATCAATCTGTATTTTGCCAGAGGAAGGCAAAAAGACGACAATGATTTCATGGCCCTTTTTTCAAAAAATATTAATAATAAGTTCCAATTTACTTTCGATTTCAAGCGACTGAACAATCTAGGTCTTTATACGAATCAAAGGCTTCAATTGACCAATTTGTTGGCAGGGTTAAAGTATGCGTACAAGCGATGGAATGTCTATTTGTCGCACTATTCAAACACACATAGCAGCCTTCAAAATGGCGGAATATCTTCGGATACTTTATATAAAGATGGCTTGTACAATGTGCGATTAAATTATCCCATCAAACTGAATGCAGCCCAGTCTAGACTAAGTGAAAGAGGCGTTTCGCTCCTTAGTGAATATAGGCTGACCAAAGATTCGGCGCAAGTCAGCTTTTCGATTTTTCATGAAGGCAAATACGCAGAAGATTATTATAAATTTTGGGATAGTGGTTCACCGTTGGATACGGTTTATTATGGTTTATTTTTTCCTAGTGACAACCAACTAAGACAATTTGCGCGATTGGATGAAATCTCAAATAAGCTAGGATTTAAACTGAAAAACCAAGGCAAGAGAATGGAGCTAAAAGTTGGAGCGCACCACCTCCATAAATTGTTGAAAACGGATAACCGGCACTCTCAAGTTACTGAATTGGGATTGTTTGGATATGGAATATTGGGCTTTAATAATATTAATTTTACTACGGCTCATGAATTTTATCTTTCCCAAGGAAAGTTTATTTTTGATAATTATTCCACGATCGATATTAACCTTAATTTTGCTCGGCTAGAAGCTTCCTATCGCTTATCCAAGAGAAATGCTAGCGCCCTAGAAGACCAAATTTTTATCAACGATGGTTGGGCATATGATCAGTCCTTGACCCCTGGCGTGAGACAGGAAGTAATGGGAAAATTGACACATCCAAAAACGAATATTGCATTCGGGATGAGACTGATTTCCGAACAGAAGCCGATCTACTGGGACAGTTACGGCCTTCCAATCCAGTCCCCAGAAAATGTTAATATACTCCAGTACGTGGTAGAGCTGCCTCTCCATTTCAAAAAGTTTTATTTTCATAATAAATTGATTGGTCAAACGGGTAATTTGTCATACAATCAGCACCCTGATCTTGTCACCAAACATTCCATTTATTACGAAGATCGCCTTTTCAAAAAAGTCATGCAAATGAATACTGGATTTGAATTCGGGACCTATTATTCAAAATACACACCGCAATTTTTGCCAGTAACAGGCCAATTTCACAATGCGAGCGATGCTACGCCTATCCAGTTTTACAATCTGGACTATTTCATGACCTTTAAAGTAAAATTGTTTCGCATTAGTTTTCGCTTAGATAACATACAGTCTTATTGGACTAAAGTGCCGCGTATGCCGATATACAGGTATCCCTACAATGATTTTTCTTATCGGATAGGCATCGGCTGGACCATGACCGACTAAAACTCTTTGCGTATGATAAAAATCAAAAAATGCGATTTTTCAGATATAAAAATCATTAAGGAAATAGCGGATAAAACTTGGCGTCAAACCTATGCATCATTCATTGATCCAGAGCAAATTAGTTATATGTATAGCCAATTTTATTCGTTAGAAGGATTGCAGGATCAAATGGATCGAGGAGACACATTTTTACTGGCACAGGCCAATTCTGAGTACTTAGGGTTTTGCTCATATATGATTTTAGATGAATGTATAAAAATCCCAAAACTATACGTACTACCATCCGACCAGTCCAAGGGCGTAGGCACAGCATTGATTGATTTTATCATTGGAATTGCCGTCGAAACGGGTAAGCCAAGCATCGAGCTGAATGTGAATCGCTTCAACCCTGCGTTTCATTTTTATAGAAAAAAAGGATTTTCAATAAAGAAAATGATCGATATTCCCTTGGATAAATTTTTGTTGGAGGATTATATCATGCAGTACAAAATCTATCGATAATCATCATTTGATAGCCACTGAAAAGCCTTCAGCTTTGTCCTCGATATCAAAATATTTCAAACCCGCGATGGTTTTTGACATGTCTGTTCCTTTTATAAAAGGATCGAAATTCGAGATCGGAACCACCCAACTAAAATCCATCGTTTCGGTTTTCGCCTTTATGTCCCCAAAACCATGTAAGAATATCCTCCACTTCTGATTCGCCAATCTGTAGGTGCCTTCTACAGCTCCAAAGTCTAGCCCACTGCCATTGAAGACGATATTTCTCCTATAAAAAATCGACTTTTCATGTTCAGTGCTTATACCATCGTCCATATAAAAAACAAATGTATCACCTGCAAAATCAGAGTTATAGACATGAATCGCGATAAACGAAAAGTCAAGTTCGCCAGTGTGCTGGCCGACATTGTTTTGGATGACTAAATTCCCAGCTTTCGCAAATATTGGCAATTTATCCTTTGGATACTCTAGGAGATATTCGATGTTTCCGTTCAGTATTTTATCATTGAAAAAGTCATACCAGACACCCACAGGAAGGTATAATTTGATGAATTCTTTGCCCCCTTCTATCGGACAAATCAAGAGCGACTGCCCGCAGAAAAATTGGCTATCGTATTTGAAATCAAAGATTTGCCATTCTTTCCAATGATCTATCGCCAGGGATCTGATGATAGGCAGTCCACTTCTGGTATATTCGTGAAAATGGCTATAAATATAGGCCATCAATTGATATCGAAGTTTGATATAATTCATCCCTATTTCGGTTGCCTCCTCACCATAAGACCAAGGCTCACTGGTCTTCGAATTGATCATAGTATGCATCCTGAATAGCGGCGTAAATGCCCCAACCTGAATCCATCGAATGTACAAATCGGGCCAACAATCTCCGATGAATCCTCCTACGTCATTCCCTGCAAATGCCATACCCCCAAGTCCCAAATTGGATACTAATTTGGCTCCTAAAAGCAGATGGTCATTGCTAGAACAGTTGTCGCCAGTCCATATCGCACAGTACCTTTGAGATCCCGCAAATGCAGCCCTAGTCAGTACGAATGGTCGCTCTTGAGGCTTTGATTTCACCAAGCCTTCTTGAGTGGCACGAGTCATTTGCATCCCATATATATTCCTAGCTTCTTTGTGAGACGCCCCTTGACCTTCATAATGAAATTGTATGAGATCGGGCATCTTTTGACCCCAAGCTGCGGGTTCATTCATATCATTCCAAAATCCCGTGACCCCCAAATCCCTCAGCTCGGACACCCTTTGTGCCCACCATTCTCTCGTTTCTTGCTTGGTATAATCTGGAAAATGACACCAACCCGGCCACACTTCTCCCGAATAGGGACTTCCGTCAGGGTACATCGCAAATAAGTTATCAGCCAATGCACTGTCGTATGGCTCATACCCTGCTTCTACTTTTATCCCTGGATCCAATATCACGACGACTTTGAATCCTAAAGCTTTCAGCTCTTCTAGCAATTCTTTAGGATGAGAGAATGTTTTTTCATTCCAAGTAAATACTTTGTAATCTTGCATATAGTGGATATCCAAGTAGATCACGTCCCCAGGTATTCCCTTTTCTCTGAATGTTTCGGCGATTCTCACGACCTCCTTGTCGGGATAATAGCTGTATCGACACTGTTGAAAGCCCAGACTCCACATCGGGGGCATGTGATGGCGACCCGTCAGTTGGGTATATTGCGTCAGGATCCCAGCAATATTTCCAGTAAAAAAGAAATAATAATCCAGCAAACCTTTGTCAGCTCTAAAAAAACTGAATCGATCGTTGGAGCAGCCAAAATTAAAGGTCGTACGCGAACTATTGTCTAAAAATACGCCATAGGGCATCTCCTCTTTTATCCCCAAATAAAACGGGAGACTCGCATAGATGGGGTCAGATTCCGCTTGGTATCCAAAAAAATCCGTGTTCCAATTCGTAAATTGGTGGCCTCTTTTGTCCAAGTGCTGCGTCTTTTCTCCAAGCCCCAAAAATCGCTCGTGATCGTGTAGCTTTTTATAATTGGTGACCTCGTCCCCATCCCAACTTATACTAAAATTTGGGTCGTCTCCTAGGATTAATTTATCTTCAAGGGTGTAGATATTTAGGCAAAACGGCGATTTCATCACCTGGATTTTGAAAAATGGGGCTGCCAACCAATCTTCGGTTACACCTTCGGAGTACACAATTTTGGATAGTGATGGCACCTTTTCGACAGAATATGATACCTTCTCCCAAGACTGCTCTGGCCTTTTTGCGACTACGCGCAGCACCCCATTTTCTAGAACACTTAGCCGTACAGACCCGTTGGTACATGTGTATTCTACTATGTTTTGAACCTGTTCAGATTTTGTTACATTCCCGATATTTATCCAGTCTTTTGCCATTCCTATTCCTTAAAATAATGCGTACAATTAATTTTTATTTTTTTTGGGCGTGCCAGAGCTTCCGCTCTGTCGGTCTATTGTGGGGTTCGCAAACCTCCGTCTTATCTCTTTTCTTCGAAAAAGAGCCAAGACCAAGCCCTCCATAGACCTCACGCGCTCTGTATATTTTGTTCAGATATTCTCCTTTTGATTCGTAGAATCATCCTAGATAATCCCCGTCCAAAGGTAAATAAAAAATATTATTGTTAAAGCAAATAAATGGTTTGCTGATAAGACTTTTTGGAAAAAAATATGGGGAGCTAAGAAGCCTAGTATGCCGACCTATTTTACCATTTGACTGGTACGTTCATATTGTCCTGACGTAGCGGCTGATAGGTTCTTTGATAAGATGACCAAGGGGTTGATTTGTGATAATTTCTAGCGAAGTAGCTAAGAATCACCTCGAGACCTCTAGCGTCCTGATATCCAGGAAGAGGCTGAATCATATTTCCTTGTTCGTCCAAGAAGACCAAAGTTGGAAAAGATAATTGATCGCGAACAAACTCTACGGCCAACTCGTGGTACCCGCTATTCCCTTTGGATACGTATTTGTAGAGCTTTCCGTTGTAAAGTATGGCATTTCTTTGTTCGGCATTGAATTTTATAGGAATAAAATAATCTTGGATGATTCGCGCTACGATAGGTTGAGAAAAGGTCGTTTTGTCCATGTGCTTGCACCACCCACACCAATCGGTGTACATATCGACGATAATCTTTTTCTTAGTTGATTTAGCCATCGCCAGTCCGTCTTCAAAGGACATCCATTTCACCTGCGCTTGTGCACCTGTAACAAAGATTGTGACAACAATTCCTACCAATAAGCTCCTGAACAATTTTGCTTTCATAACTACTTTTTCAAAAACTAAAAAACCTAATTTTCTGTTGGTTTTTGGTTTATTTAATTTTTATTCAAATGCAAAGTAATGACATTATAAAGAAACGTGCAAGATTTTGGTTACACCTTAACCCATATTTAAAATAATCTTAACAATCTCAACCCATTTTTGAGATACTTCTTGGCAAAATGGAATTATTTTTACTGATACTTTTACATTATTTTTGGTCGTTTGTATAATAAATCAGTATATTTCATTCTTTAAACCCTAATAACAATTGTACTATGAAATCCGATTCGAATTTAATCATGCCCTTGGCGATATTTTTTGCTTCCATAATTGCTGCATATATACTTGGCAATGCCATCATGAGATTCAAAAATGAAGACCGATACATTGCTGTCAAAGGCTTTTCTGAGAAGGAAGTCAAAGCGGATCTCGTCATTTGGACCATCAAGATAAAAATGGCTGACAATGATTTGGTACAAGGCAACGCAGATCTCGCCCAAGCAAAGGCAAAGGTTATCAATTTTTTAACCAATAAAGGCATAAAAACCAATGAAATTACCTCAAAAGATATCATGGTGATAGACAATGAAGCCAATGAGAATTTTGGCAACCACGTAATTCGGGTGAGGTATATCATCGAAGAAACCGTTGAAGTGAGGTCCAACAATGTTGATCTCGTGCAAGGTATAAGTCGTATGACGAGCGAGTTGCTGAATGCTTGCGTGGCCTTGTCCACCAAAAACGATTGGCAAGGATCTGGCCTTCGATATATATTCACGAAACTATCCGATATCAAGCCAACCATGATCGTCGAAGCCATCAATAATGCTGAAAAAGCAGCAACCGAATTCGCCAAAGAAAGCAATACTTCCCTTGGTAAGTTGCGAAGAGCAAGTCAGGGGCTTTTTTCTATACAAGACAGGGATGAATCTCTAGCTGGGGGAGGTGAAGGAGGAGGCTATGACAGCGGTACTTCTCAGCTATTCAAAAAGGTAAGAGTGGTGATTTCTGCCGACTATTCACTCGATTAAGAAGCCCCTAAAACGCTTTGTAAGGAATCCCTAGCTGATTCCTGGTAGCGTCCATGATAGAAATATTGTTTTTTACTATAAAAAAATTGTTCGATTTTAAAGAAAAAGTTTACCTTTGCATCCGCTTTGGCTTTTTGGCGCGGTAGCTCAGCTGGTTAGAGCGCATGATTCATAATCATGAGGTCGGCGGTTCAAGCCCGCCTCGCGCTACGAAAAAACAAAACTTAGAGGTCATAGGTCCTGAATCTGTGGCCTTTTTTATTTGGTTTCATTTAGGTCGTAGTTTTTTATAAAAGTACACCACTCACAATCAATTTTATTGCACATCTTTGAAAAATCCCCCGATTTTACCTTGGCATCGACTTCAATCAAGATTTGACCTAAATTGGCAACATCCTCGTCGTTTACTTGTTTTTCGTATTTGGCAAATTTCTCATTTTCTAACCTCAAAGACTGCATGATGCCTGTGTATTCTTTGTTTTTGAATCGATGGTCTTGCTCCATGAGCATTTTGTAAAAGACCAATTGACGACCCTTGTCACCACCAGGGTTTTCCAGATCGGTGGGCAGTTTTAAATCTTTTGCTTCTACCTTTCCTGTTTTATAATCCCAGACTTGTACTTGATTTCCATAGATATCGACACGATCTACAATCCCTGATATGGCCAATCCCTTCCAGTTTCCTTCCAATTTTAGTTCAGTGTAAAATGCAGGGATATTCCCCCAAGAATTATGATTTTGTTTATAAAATTCTGCTAAAACAAACAATCCTTGTGCACTAAAATCGTTCATTTGAGCTTTTGTAAACTGGTAGTGCCTTTTATCCATTTGAGCGTTGAAAAAAGCATATAATTCGTCAACGTGAGGAAGGTTTTCGGTAGCCTTTAGTTTGTCAAAATAGTCCTGTAAAGCCCCATGAATTGCATTTCCATAGGCCAAATGGGCTTTTAATGTCATAGGAATACGGAGTATTTTTTCAAAATAAAATTTGTTCGGACATGTCAGATAAGCCTCCAAGGCTGAGTTATTCCATTTGAAAAACTCCATTTTTTCTCGCAGTGTATCGAGATCTATATGGATACCGTCTTTTACTTTGGGTACATACCTCGTGTAGTCGATATATTGTTCGAGTCGATCTATGGCTACCGTGGGTGATAGGATTTTAGATTCATCGCCTTGGATCAATTCTAGGGCGAACTTCGAAGGGACCAATTCCAGTCTCTCTCGATCGCCTTCGGTACTACTTTTATGGTAGGAGCATATAAAAGATTTTTCAGCTCGGGTTATGGCTACATAGAACAATCTTCTTTCTTCTTCAACGTCTCTATCTTCTTTTTCTCCTTCGGGTACAAACGGGTTTGTGATGGGATTGATGTATTCTGGTCTGACTCTTTTGTTCTCCCAATTAGCCTTTTGACTATTGATTAAAAAAACATATTCGTACTCAAGCCCTTTAGAGGCAAATACGGTCCGAAGCTGTACTCCTTCTGACTTGTGGATGGCGTGCTTCATACTTACTTTTAAATCTTTTTCTTTATAAACTCCATATAAATTTAAAAATTCCCCCAAAGTGCTAATTCGGCCATTTTCTAGTTCTTTTTTGAGCCAATTGTGCAAGGTGACGATGGCATTGTATTGAAATAATTTGTCTTCTTGACGCAATACATTGCTAAATAATTGGGTATCTCTCAGGATGATATCCAGCATGGTCCCTGGAGTATTCGACAAGTTTTGTTCTCTCCAAGTCTTGAGCAAGTCTATGGCATCCTTGAGAGCTTTTTGTTGCTCTGTGGCTATTGACTCTACACTCGAAATTTCTAAGATGGTATTCAAGAGATTGGGATAGGTATGAGTCTGTCGGTACATTACTTGGAATTTAACCAGAATTTGACCGAGTGTCGGCAAAGAAATACCTAATTGTGGCAGGTGAAAATATTCGAATAAACTAAGAGTTATGGACTCTGAAGGTGTATTTAGATCAAAAGTTATTAACTGGATTAAATTGAATATTTTTTGGATAATGGGCAATTTTAAAATATCGCTTTCACTCGCGGTTTCATAGGGGATTTGAGCCCGTTCCATGTATTTTTGTATCCTTTCGACAAATTTGTGCTTTGAATATAAAATGGCAATTTTTGAAGGAGAAACGCCTTGGCTGATTAATTTTTTGATTTCGTCTATGATAAAAATTTCTTCACAAAATTCATTTTCAAAACTTAAGACATGGGGATTTAAACTAAGCTCCTTGAATTTGCCCTCAGCCACTATATCTTTATGAAACTGCTCATCTCGATTGGCAACTCGATTTTGATTGAAACCAATTACTTGTTTTGCCCCGTCAAGAATCATCTGTGAGGATCTGTAATTATTTTTTAATACTACGCAGGTAACCGATTCACTGAACCGCTGGATAAACCACTCAAAATTGCTGATATCAGCTCCCTGAAAACTAAAAATAGATTGGTCATCATCGCCCACTACAAAGATATTTGGGTTGTCATCTTCGGATGTCAAAAGCTCCAATATTGTCTTTTGAGACCCATTGGTGTCTTGAAATTCATCCACCAAAATATATTGAAATTGTTCTTTGCAGTCAAATAAAAAGTCTTCATTTTCGGAAAGCGCGTTGATTACATTTTGTATTAGATCCTCGTATTCAAAAAAAAGATTTTCGGCTTTTAACTTCTTAAATTCGGGATATAAATCCACCACCGCCATGAAGTTATCGTATTTTTGGATATTTTTCTGTTCCTCTTTTATTTTATAATCTCCAACTTTATTTCCATTTACATTTTTTTTATAGTACATAGATGGCTCCTGTCTCATCAATGTTTTACTTTTTTCGATGCTCGATTCGAGATCGGCCTTAGAAATATTAGACTTGGAAAGATAATCAAAGACGGATTTTATTTTTTGTAGAGCTTCTGTGCCATATTTTGTATTTGCATTTTTTGTTAAAGGGCTATCAGGGCCAAGTTTGACCAATAGCGAATCAATCAACTGAATGATGTCAATTTCTTCGGCAATTTTGATTTCAGTTTTAGCAAAATATTCTGCATATGCATTCATCAAATAGCTACAAAAGCTGTGAAAAGTATAGATATGAAGCTTTTGAGCGTCGGGGCCTATAAGAGATCTAAGCCTCTTTCTCATGGCGGTAGCACCAGCTTCCGTGTAGGTCAAACATAGAATGTTGGTAGGCGAAATATCCTGTTGAATCAAAATATTTGCAATCCGAAAACTTAGTATTTGGGTTTTACCCGTTCCAGGCCCAGCCAATACCATCACAGGCCCTTCAATGGTATCGACAGCTACTTTTTGCTGAGGATTTAATGCTTGGTATTTGGATTCGTATTGTTGCCGCCAGTCATTTTTATAAGCCATGCTAGGTTTTTTTTATTTATTTTAATAAAAGATAAAGTTATAAAAAAGAAATTTAATCCTACAAGGTTGATTCTTGTCGGTCTCTTAAAAAAGTTTGAGTTATGGAAATTGGAATGAGATTTTTACTTATGAGCCGAATTTAAAATAGAATTTTTCGAGGGATAATATAGATAAAAAAAAGCCCGATGTAAAATACATCAGGCTCCAATTTGTGGTTCAAATTTTACTATTCTACTAACGTTACGTCTCCTGTCTTTTTAATTATGCTTCCATCTAACAAGGTAATTTCGGTCGAATAAACAAAAACGGCGGGCTTCATTTGTAGCAACTTAAATGTGCCATTCCATCCTTTTTGAGTACCATTTATCGTGAAATCTTTTTCCTCGTGAACCATATTGCCCCATCTATCAAATATTCTCAAATAATTAACTTTTTCAATTTTTAAGTCATCAGAATAAATTCTGAATACATCATTAATACCGTCCCCATTCGGTGAAAAAGCATTGGGTATATAAATTTTGATATTCTTTTTAACGATGACATTTACAAGATCTTCTGATGTACAACCCATCAAATCCGTTACACGAACTCGATAAGTCCCTGATATTTTTGGTGTGTCAATCAAAATGTCAGAATTATTGTTGAAAATTTTAGGTCCACTTGACCAATTCCATTGGGATATTTGGCTGGTTGGTTTATTAGTTATAGCAATCAATTGTACGCTTTCTCCTAATTCAATTTCAACTAAATCTGGCAAATCAACAGTTAACCCTGAGACGGAATCAAAAACAACGGTATCTCTAATTTGACATCCCCGCTCGTCTTGTATAGTTAAGATATGTGTTCCGGGAATTAAATTATTCAGCGATAGGCTTCCATTAAAATTTGTAAATGGTTGACCAGCGGGAAAGGAATATTTGTATGGTGGCGTTCCGTTCGTAATCGATGTAACACGGATTGTTCCAGTCCTAGTAAGACAAGTGATTGAATCTATATTAATATTGAAATTGATTGGTAGCGGCGCAATTAAAGAAATTGAATCAACTACTTTACAGCCAATACCATCAGTTACAGTATATCGATATGTTCCTTGACTTAGATTATTCACAGAAGTGGAATTTTGTCCATTTGACCAATTGACATTAACAGTTCCAATACCTTGATTGACTGTTAGTTCTACTTTGCCATCACTTAAGCCAAAACAACTTATCGGACTTGAAATACGTGAAGATGCATTCAAAGTGCAAGCTGAGTTTGTTATTGAAAAACCACAATTAGCACTACAGTTATTACCATCTCGGACAACGACAGAATAAGCTCCAGAAACTAATCCATTTACAGAATTTTCGCCCAAAACTCCAGGTTGTTGCCCAGATGATGGACCGACCCAAAGAATCGTATATGGAGCTGCGCCTCCACTAATGAAGACCGAACCTATTCCATCTGCATTTGCTCCTGATGATGCTGGAGATTTTTGTAAGCAGTTCAAAGAAACTCCTGGACTAGCAACAAGGATGAATGACGAAGCAGAACTGCAACCTGCCGCAATGTCGGTGACAGTTACGGAATAAGTCCCAGCAGATAAACTATTGGGATTTGCTCCTGAAGGATTTCCAAGGCCTTGCCAAGTAAATGAATAACCGACGCCATTCGGGGTCACTGAAATGCTTCCGTTGTTGAGCCCACAGCTTGGATTGGATAAGCTTCCTGAAACATTAAGTCCTTGACTGGCTGTAAGAACGAAAGACGAAACAGAACTACAACCAGCTGCAATGTCAGTGACTGTGACAGTATAGGTTCCACCAGATAAATTGGTAGGGTTTGCTCCTGAGGCATTTCCAAGCCCTTGCCATATATATGAATAGCCCACGCCATTCGGGGTGACTGATATGCTTCCGTTATTGAGCCCACAGCTTGGATTGGATAAGCTTCCTGAAACATTAAGACCTTGACTGGCTGTAAGAACGAAAAACGAAACAGAACTACAACCTGCTGCAATGTCGCTGACAGTTACGGAATAAGTCCCAGCAGATAAATTATTGGGATTTGCTCCTGAAGGATTTCCAAGTCCTTGCCATGTATATGAATAACCTACGCCATTCGGTGTTACAGATATACTTCCATTATTGAGTCCACAACTTGGATTGATTCCATTAAAGGAAATAGATAAATTTGTTGACCCGTTTATTGTAAATCCAGTTGAAGCTGCACATCCACCAACCGTATTTGTAACGGTAACGACATAATTTCCGGGTGCAAGGTTTGTTCTAATAGAAGAACTAAATCCAATATCACCCCAATTATAGGTAAACCCAGCCCCTGTAGGAGTAACAGTAATGGCTCCATTGTCTTGCCCACAACTGGTTTGGGTGATATTAGCACCAGCGGTTAACCCCGAAGAAGCATTTAAAGTAAAGCTAGAAGAAGCCCGACATCCAGTCGCGGTTTCGGTAACGGTGACAGTAAATGTTCCAGCCCCTAAATTCATAGGATTATTTCCTGAAAGAGCAGCATTAGACCATGCGTAAGTATAACCAGGAGGAGGAGGGTTGATTTCAACGGCACCATTGTTCAAACCACAACTTGGTTGGCTGACAATAGGATTCAAGACCAAAGCACCTGTGCTTGTTATAGTAAAAGTGGAACTCGATCTGCACCCAGTTGAGGTCTCAGTTACGGTGACAGTATAATCACCCGCCCCAAGACCTGTTCTGATATTGCTAGTAACACCCGACCCAGCCCAAGCATAGGTATAACCTGGAGGAGCTGGAGAAACCGCAATGGCTCCATTATTATTTCCACAGCTAGCTTGGGTAATATTACCTCCGATGGCAAAAGGAGTGGATGGGTTGATTGTTATTGTTGTGGTTGATTTGCAACCAGAAGCTGTCTGAGTAACCGTAACGGTATAATCACCGGCAGCTAAGCCAGTTCTTGAGTCGGTAGTAATACCCGACCCAGCCCAAGCATAAGAATAACCTGGAGGAGCAGGAGTAACCGAAATGGCCCCATTGTCTTGTCCACAGCTTGTTTGAGAGACATTTGAACCAACGGAAAATGGCGTTGATCCATTGATCGTGATGCTTGTAGATGAAGCACATCCACCAACCGTATTTGTAACGGTAACAATATAATTACCAGGAGCAAGGTTTGTTCTAATAGAAGAACTAAGTCCAATATCACCCCAATTATAGGTAAACCCAGCCCCAGCAGGAGTAACAGTTATGGCTCCATTGTCTTGCCCACAACTGGTTTGGGTGATATTAGCACCAGCGGTTAATCCCGAAGAAGCATTTAAAGTAAAGCTAGAAGAAGTCCTACATCCAGTCGCAGTCTCAGTCACGGTGACGGTAAATGTTCCAGCCCCTAAATTCATAGGATTATTTCCTGAAAGAGCAGCATTAGACCATGCGTAAGAATAACCAGGAGGAGGAGGATTGATTTCAATGGCACCATTGTTCAAACCACAACTTGGTTGGCTGACAATAGGATTCAAGACCAAAGCACCAGTACTAGTAATAGTAAAAATAGAACTGGATTTACAACCAGTCGCAGTTTCTGTGACGGTGACAGTATAATCACCAGCTCCAAGACCTGTTCTGATATTGGTAATGACACCCGATCCAGCCCAAGCATAAGAATAACCAGGAGGAGCCGGAGTAACAGAAATGGCTCCGTTGTTATTTCCACAGCTTGCTTGGGTAATATTTCCTCCTATGGCAAAAGGTATTGACGGGTTGATGGTGATTGATGCAGTTGATTTGCACCCAGAGGTCGTCTGTGTAACCGTCACGGTATAATCACCAGCAGCTAAGCCGGTTCTTATATTGGTAGTAATACCCGATCCAGCCCAAGCATAAGTATAACCAGGAGGAGCAGGAGTAACGGAAATGGCACCATTATCTTGTCCACAGCTGGTTTGAGAGACATTTGAACCGACGGAAAATGGCATGGAACTATTGATTGTGATGCTTGTAGAGGAAGCACATCCACCAACTGTATTTGTAACGGTAACGACATAATTTCCGGATGCAAGGTTTGTTCTAGTAGAAGAGCTAAGTCCAATATCACCCCAATTATAGGTAAATCCAGCCCCAGCAGGAGTAACAGTTATGGCCCCATTGTCTTGCCCACAGCTGGTTTGCGTGATATTGGCACCGGCGGTTAACCCCGAAGAAGCATTTAAAGTAAAGCTAGAAGAAGCCCGACATCCAGTCGCGGTTTCGGTAACGGTGACGGTAAATGTTCCAGCCCCTAAATTCATAGGATTATTTCCTGAAAGAGCAGCATTAGACCATGCGTAAGTATAACCAGGAGGAGGAGGGTTGATTTCAATGGCACCGTTGTTCAAACCACAACTTGGTTGGCTGACAATAGGATTCAAGACCAAAGCACCAGTACTAGTAATAGTAAAAATAGAACTGGATTTGCACCCAGTCGCAGTTTCTGTGACGGTGACCGTATAATCACCAGCCCCAAGACCTGTTCTGATATTGGTAATGACACCCGATCCAGCCCAAGCATAAGAATAACCAGGAGGAGCCGGAGTAACTGAAACGGCTCCGTTGTTATTTCCACAGCTTGCTTGGGTAATATTACCTCCAATGGCAAAAGGAGTGGACGGGTTGATGGTGATTGATGCGGTTGATATGCAACCAGAGGCTGTCTGAGTAACCGTAACGGTATAATCACCAGCAGCTAAGCCAGTTCTTATATTGGTAGTAATACCCGATCCAGCCCAAGCATAGGTATAACCAGGAGGAGCAGGAGTGACGGAAATAACCCCATTGTCTTGTCCACAGCTTGTTTGTGTGACATTTGAACCGACGGAAAATGGCATGGATCCATTGATCGTGATGCTTGTGGATGAAGCACATCCACCAACCGTATTTGTAACAGTAACGATATAATTTCCGGAAGCAAGGTTTGTTCTAATAGAAGAACTAAGTCCAATATCTGACCAATTGTAAGTGTAACTTGCCCCAGTAGGGGTGATTGAAATGGCCCCATTGTCTTGCCCACAGCTGGTTTGGGTGATATTGGCACCGGCGGTTAACCCAGAAGAAGCATTTAAAGTAAAGCTAGAAGAAGCCCGACATCCAGTCGCGATTTCGGTAACGGTGACGGTAAATGTTCCAGCCCCTAAATTCATAGGATTATTTCCTGAAAGAGCAGCATTAGACCATGCGTAAGTATAACCAGGAGGAGGAGGGTTGATTTCAATAGCACCGTTGTTCAAGCCACAACTTGGTTGACTGACAATAGGATTCAAGACCAAAGCACCAGTACTAGTGATAGTAAAAATAGAACTCGATCTGCACCCAGTCGCAGTTTCTGTGACAGTGACCGTATAATCACCCGCCCCAAGACCTGTTCTGATATTGCTAGTAACACCCGACCCTGCCCAAGCATAGGTATAACCTGGAGGAGCTGGAGAAACCGCAATGGCTCCATTATTATTTCCACAGCTAGCTTGGGTAATATTACCTCCGATGGCAAAAGGAGTGGATGGGTTGATTGTTATTGATGTGGTTGATTTGCAACCAGAAGCTGTCTGAGTAACCGTAACGGTATAATCACCGGCAGCTAAGCCAGTTCTTGAGTCGGTAGTAATACCCGACCCAGCCCAAGCATAAGAATAACCTGGAGGAGCAGGGGTAACCGAAATGGCCCCATTGTCTTGTCCACAGCTGGTTTGAGAGACATTTGAACCGACGGAAAATGGCGTTGATCCATTGATCGTGATGCTTGTGGATGAAGCACATCCACCAACCGTATTTGTAACGGTAACGACATAATTTCCGGGAGCAAGGTTTGTTCTAATAGAAGAACTAAGTCCAATATCACCCCAATTATAGGTAAACCCAGCCCCAGCAGGAGTAACAGTTATGGCTCCATTGTCTTGCCCACAGCTGGTTTGGGTGATATTAGCACCAGCGGTTAAACCAGAAGAAGCATTTAAAGTAAAGCTAGAAGAAGCCCGACATCCAGTCGCGATTTCGGTAACGGTGACAGAATAGGTACCAGCCCCTAAATTCATAGGATTATTTCCTGTAAGAGCAGCATTAGACCAAGCGTAAGTATAACCAGGAGGAGGAGGGTTGATTTCAATGGCACCATTGTTCAAACCACAGCTTGGTTGGCTGACAGTTGGAATCAATACTAGTGGACTAGAAGGGTTTATAGTAAAACTGGAATTCGTTTTGCAACCTGTGGCCGTTTCTGTTACTGTGACCGTATAATCACCAGCTCCAAGACCTGTTCTGATATTGGTAGTGACTCCCGACCCAGCCCAAGCATAGGTATAACCAGGTGGAGTAGGAGTAACTGAAATGGCTCCATTGTTATTTCCACAGCTAGCTTGGGTAATATTTTCTCCTACGGCAAAAGGTATTGACGGGTTGATGGTGATTGAGATGGTTGATATGCAACCAGAGGCTGTCTGAGTAACTGTAACGGTGTAATCCCCAGTAGCTAAGCCAGTTCTTATATTGGTAGTAATACCCGACCCAGCCCAAGCATAGGTATATCCTGGAGGTGTAGGAGTAACCAAAATGGCACCATTGTCTTGTCCACAGCTGGTTTGAGTAACATTTGATCCAACGGAAAATGGCGTTGATCCATTGATTGTGATGCTTGTGGATGAAGTACATCCTCCGACCGAGTTGGTAACGGTGACAATATAGTTTCCAGCCCCAAGATTCGTCCTAGTTGCAGTACCTAGTCCAATATCGGACCAATTGTAAGTATAACTTGCCCCAGTAGGGGTGACTGAAATGGCACCATTGTTATTTCCGCAAGTTGTTTGTGTGACATTCGCCCCAGCTATTATTCCAGATGAAGGATTTAGGATAAAACTAGAGCTTGTTCGACAACCAGTCGCGTTTTCGGTAACAGTAACGGTATAGGTACCAGCCCCTAAATTCATAGGATTGTTACCTAAAAAGTGTAGCATTAGACCATGCATAGGTATAATTAGGAGGAGCTGGATTTACTAAAATTGAACCATTGTCCAATCCGCAACTTGGTTGCGTTAATGTGGGACTAATTGTGAATAAAGATGAAGGTGTTATGGTAAAGGTGGAACTCGATTTGCAACCAGTGGCTGTTTCTGTTACGGTAACTGTGTAAGATCCTGGAGACAAACCCGTTCTAGTATTAGTAGTAATACCCGACCCAGCCCAAGAATAAGTATATCCTGGTGGGGCTGGTGTGACCTCAATCGCCCCATTATTATTCCCACACGTTGTTTGAGTTATATTTCCACCAATAGCCAACGGTGTAGAAGAATTGATGGTTACCGTCGCGGTTGACCTACAACCAGTGGCGGTTTGAGTAACAGTAACTGTATAGGAACCTGGGGATAATCCTGTTCGTGTATTGGTTGTAACTCCTGATCCAGCCCAAGCATAAGTATATCCTGGAGGGGCAGGAGTGACAGTAATCGCACCGTTATTATTTCCACACGTTGTTTGAGTGACATTTGTGGCTGCAACCAAGGAACAGGGGTTGCCATAGTAGTCGATACAAATTCCATCTGTGATCCCATCAAATCCGCATAATGGATTTGATAAAGTATAGTTAATACAAAGTACATACGTTCCATTAGGGGTTAGTCCTGAATATTCTGGATTAAAGCCTGAGCTAACAGAATTTGCATTTGGAATAGGATTTGTAATTGTTGTTGCACAACTCCCAGTCGGGCTTAGTTTCCATGTTGCCGAAATACACGATGAAAGCCCATCATGAACTCTAGCATTTGCAAATCCCAAAAACCCAGTTGCATCAGCTGTTGCTTGAAAACAATTTGTAAAAGTTCTTGGCCCATATATTGGACAGGTTGGTTCCCAGCAGCTAAGAAAGGTTCTGTTAGTATAAGTAGAAACTCCATTTATTCCTGGTCCTGTACAAGGTGATCCGCACGTACCACATCCTCCCGATGAACAAGCGGCATAACTCAATCTGAATGGTCCCGCGAAATCAACGCATCCATCGCCATTTACGTCCACATTGTTGGTTCCATTACATGTTGTGCCATCTGTAGAACAAGCACAATCTAATGTAACAGGTACGATCCACACGTCAGGTGCTCCAGAGACAAGACTTGACGAGAATCCAGAATTATTGCCATCAGAAATTGTGGCTGAGGAGGTAAATATACCCCTAAAACAAGGATTAGTGGTATTGTAAGTTGAAGCAAGGGACAGGTTGGCAGCAGTTTGTGCACAAGTAAAAATAGCATATCCTTTTTCAGCCCCACCTATACATCCTTGTGGAGCATTGGTCCCGTCTCCATTCCAGGTTACACTTACGCTCCCACAACACGGAACTTGATAGGCTCCTCCTGACAAAGGCGCACCAGTTACAGTATATGTTCCTGCGTCAGCACCACATGTGGAGCCGCAATTTCCAGTCCCTCCAGTATCATCATACACCCATACATAATTATCAGCCAACGATCCACAACTATTGCTGGTATAGGTTATTATTACACAAAATCGATAACTTGTATTGGGTGTTACAACATATTCATTTCCCGTTCCAAATGAAGAAGCTCCTGCTGAAGGTACGACAGTGCTGCAATTGGATTGTAATAATCTATAGGTTCGGGTAAATGAGCATAAAGGGTTTGCTCCGCTTGTATTTCCAATCGCATTTACGAACCCAATCCTCGTTTCAGAAGGACCTGTTGTATAGTTCCAACATAGTGTATAATTTGTTCCAGTTGAAGTACTTAAGTCAGGTACAATGTCATATATCGCAGTTGGACTCG
Source organism: Saprospiraceae bacterium (assembly GCA_016718505.1). GTDB lineage: Bacteria > Bacteroidota > Bacteroidia > Chitinophagales > Saprospiraceae > JADKKF01. The sequence continues at coordinate 1,018,045 of JADKDE010000001.1, forward strand.
CAGCACCATAATCAGCTTGAGCAGCAGCGGCATTGCAAAAATGTGCGCCCCCGCAGTTGGGAGTGGAGCATTCGCAACCTGATCCAGTGGGTGTACTTCCTATACATGAAACTGTTGCTGTCCAACCAGGAGCAGAACTCGATGCATCTGACATAAAAATAAATGTAAGGCAGCCATCAGCTGTATTAGATGTAATGGTAGTAGGAGGAAATGTTCCTGTACAAAAAACGCCAATTTGATTGGATATTATAGGCAAATTACCCTGGTAAATTTGCAGTTGATCTAAGCAAGTCCCAAAAGTAGCTCTAATATCAAAAGAATTAAAAGTGACACTAACCTTGTCGCCTGGAGTAACTGGGCAAATAGTAGTTCCAGAAGAATTATTATTTGGATAATTTGATGCTCCCCCAGGATCAGTAAAAGTTGTAGTAGCACAAGTAGTTTGAGTGATACCACCGATTACGATGGTACGGTTTAAGCACTCCCAAGCAGTCCCATTAGCATTGGTGGAGCAGGTGAAACTAGTCGGTATCCCATTGGTTGTGATGGATATGTCATAGCATTGATCGGTATTCATACTGATTGGAAATGTTGGACATGTATAAGTTAGTACCGTGGCCGTATTTGAACCTGTATAAACTTGGCCAAGATGGCTAACAGAGGATGGGGCAAATGAATTTATGGTTGTGCCATTTACTGTTATCCGAAATTCATCGAGTTCAGGATCTATTCCCGTATCAAATTCTAAGCACATTCTTATAACGTAAGTATAAGTACCATTACCATTATTAGTTTGTGAAACCAAAAATACAGATGAATCATCACATGCCTTTCCAAATTCTATAAATGTTAAAATGCAGAAAACTATTAAAAATAAATTTGCAATTCCTTTGTTGAAATATGACAATTTACTTGATATTTTTGGTATTGAAAATCTTGGAGCCATATGAGTGATTAATTAAACTTTTTGGGAATTTGGGATTGATTAAAAATCAAAGCCCTTTGTCTTGATGGGTACAAAGGGCCTTGATGAACGACATATTATTTTTTAAAAATTGTGTATTTGAAATTATTTTATTGTTTCATAAATCTATGTGTTGACTTCTCAGCGCTTTTTTCTCTTTCTATCAAAATGCTGTACATGCCTCTTGGTAAATCTCCAACCTCGATGAATCCATTTGAAGCATTACCGCTGGAAATCTCGGTGCCTAATTGATTAAATATTTTGAATGTATATTCTGAATCAAGCGTTTCACCTGTCGATTTTTTGATATAAAGTCTGTCATTTACTGGATTTGGATAAATTTTCATGTTTTCTGCCAGCTTATTGCTTAAGCTGATTATGGATGAAAAAGTATATTTTGAATCATTGTCAACCATTTTTAATCTATAATAATATAGATTGCTGGTTAAATTTTTGTGTATAAATTCATACTCAGCACCTTGAAATTCATTTCCGCTTTTAGCTTTTCGGTGCAGTGGTTCAAAATTAATTCCGTCTTTGCTCACAAGTAGCTCAAAATGTGAGGCATTGATCTCGGATGAGGTTTTCCATCTAATTATATTGCTTTCGTTTTCCCTTTTTCCTGCAAAAGAAATCAAATTAATTGGTAATACTTGTGAAGTCAAACCTGCATTTACAAATCCATAATGTAAAAAACTACTATTAGCATCTGTGTTGTTCAAAACTGTTGTATTGGTACTTGAACAAGAGGGACAAATGGTAATGGGCCCTGAAAGTCCTGAGCTTATACCAAAATCACTATCATTGGTCGTGTTGGAACCAGGATTGTTCTGAAATGTCAAATATTGTCCTGAAGGAGGAACAATCCTTATATAATAAGTTACTCCAGCATCTAATCCTGTAAACAAGTAGCTTCCATCTGCGCCAGTTACCATAGTAGCTAAGACTGTTACGCCATCTGCTGCTAGTAGTTGAACGGTGACTCCAGCCATAACAGAATTTGATGTGCTATTGCCATCTGGTGTAGATGTGTCGTCGAAAACAATTCCTCTGATAGATCGCTGATTTGTGCAATTCACAATGGTGGCTGATGCTCCCGGACATGATGAACAAGCAGTAACACTAGAGGTCACGCCTGTAAAACCTGGTCCTGTGCCAGCAGTTACCGTCCTAGCAGTTGCAGCAATAAGATTATTTGTCAATGTTACGTTAGTTAAATCTACTGTCGTACCATTTAAGCAAGTAAAATTTGATTCATTGGTAGAAGTGCCAGCTGCAGAGCTTGTAGCCACACTAAAAAGGTTATTATCTAAAACAGAATTAATAATATCAATGTCGCTAGTACTAGTACAAGCCCCATTGATCTTTAAAGCACCAGCCCGAGTACTAGAATTAGATGAAGCCGATTTGTTGCCAGAAAAGGTGACATTTTCAAAATAGGCTTTGGTGATACCGGTTTGTGAGCCACATGCTGTTGCATCCCTTCTGACGAAAACGGCGGATCCTCCAGAGTTATTTGTTGTTGTACCTCCACTAAAATTTCCCGAAAAGTAACTATTGACTACACTGATATTGTTAGATACATCTGCATAAATGCCTCCCCCGAGCAATGCGCAGTTATTGTAAAATTCTGTATTGGATATTGATAACAATGCGCCTTGAGTTGCTGCATTATTTGAATTGCCAACATAAATAGCCCCCCCATATTGGGTATCCTCGGAAGTAACCCAATCTGGATTGTTGGTAGCTCTGCCATTATTGCTGAATTTGCAGCCAGTAAAATCAACTTTTGCCATATCGGTAATGGCTACTGCTCCTCCCCACCAAGTGGTTCCACCTGAAGTGAAATTACAGGTAAAATTGGTGTTGGTGAATGTAACTTGTGCACTACCAGATAGTTCGATGGCTCCCCCATTACTAGAGTTTGCTTCATTTCCTGAAAAAGTACATCCTACAAAATCTACATGTGCTCCCTGAACTTCTGCTGCGCCTCCACCATCATTACTAAAGTTGCAGGAAAAAGTGGTGTTGATTATGTTCAAATCACCAAGTGCAGACCCTGTAACATATAACGCACTAGAGGTCGGCGAACCCACAGTGGTTGGAGATACTGCTCCAGGATTGCTGTTTCTGATGAAATTACAGCCAATAATGGTACCTGTGGTATTGGCTCCTACAGCCACCTTTACAGCATCTGTACCCCAGTTACAATTGTCAAAGGTACAATTGCTGACTAAGTAGCCTGAAGCCGTGCTTGGAATAGCTAGAGCCCCTCCACTAGGTACGCCTGCAAAACCTTTGAATGTAAAGCCAGTGAGGGTACTGTTTGAGGCCATGGTTGCGAAGCAAATAGCCGTCGAACCATTAGACGTGTTGTCCAGAATAGCGCCATTGCCATTAACTACCATGCCAGATAGCAAATTATGTCCGCCATCCGCATCGCCCCAATCTGCATTTACTCCGATACCTCCAGATGCAGGCCCCATTTTGTAATAGCCTGGAGCAAAATTGATCGTGGTTACACTGTTAGCTACTGCATAGTTATAAGCAGCAGTCCATGTGGCAAATGGTGTCGCACCACCAGTACTTGCAGCATTAGCGTTCATTTGTGATACCGTCAAACCTGCATAACACGATAAAGGTGCTACTTCGATACTAGATGCAGCTAACGCTTTTTGACAATAAAGTGAAAATAGAAAGGCAAATGCCAATAGAAATTTTGAAACGAATCTTTTCATGAGTTTACGATTTTTTACTAAAAAATGAATTACAAATACAAAATTAATTGTAATATAGCCTTGTCAAAATATATTTTTTGTAACATTAGTAAGTCTAAGACCCAATTATAATGAAGAATAGCAGTGTTTTTAATTTGATAAAAGGTATGGATACCAGTGAAAAGAGGCATTTTAATCTTTTTTCAAAACGACATATTTTAGGAAGTATAAATAAATATGCACTTTTATTTAATTCTATGAATGGGATGGATTCAGAGAATGATTCTGAATTAGTACAAATATTACAAAAAAATGAATATGATACGGCCTTTCTTGCCGCAGACAAAAATTATTTATACAATCAAATTCTCAGAAGCTTTCAGACCTTTCACAGAAAGAAAACTTCTACTATACATTTGACCGAATTGCTGACCACTATAGAAATACTATACGAAAAGGGACTTTATGATTTATGTGAAAAAGAAACGCAAAAGGCAAAAAAAATAGCACTCGAGATTGAAAATTATTCTTTCTTACTAGAGATTATCAATTGGGAGCGCAAAACCATCGGATATACACAAGGTTTTCAAAAAGCTTATGAGGTTAACTTATCCATAAAAAATTATCTAGCTCTGCTAAGCAATCAAATTGAATATACAGATCTATATTATGAATCCTTAGAGCTTAGATTCAAAGATTTTAAGGCAAGAAGATTGGATAATATTGAAATGTTTGAAACTTTGCTCAAAAATCCCCTCCTTCAGGATGTAAATTTGGCCCTCACCTTGCTTTCAAAAATTAGATACCACCTTGTTTATTCTAATTATTATTATATAAAAAACGAATCAAAAGCAGAGTATTTCCACCTTGATTATTTGATAAAATTGATGGAAGATTCTTCCTATTATATTAAGGAAAACCCATTTGACTATTTGTACATCTATTATTATTTAATAGAATTGATGATTAAAAAAATCCCGGATAAAACTCTTAAAAAATTAAAGGAATTTCCGGCAAGATTCGATATCTCAAAGCATAAAGTTGCGACTCAAGTTCAAGCATTCGCCTTTATTGCAGAGCTTGATTGGCTAAAAGAACAAAATAAGTATTCAGAAGGATATGAAATGATTAATGAAATCAAATTATTTATTATCAAAAACAAATTTAATATAGAGCCTGCATGGCATATAAAGTTTTATTTTTTGTTCGGTAGTTTTTGTATCGCCACAGGCAATTATAAAAATGCCCTAGAATTTTTGAATCACCTTTTTAACAATTATAAGGAAAATCAAAGAGCAGACTATTATAATTATTCGAAGCTATTAATCATTTTGGTGCATTTTAAATTGAATAATTTTGGTTTGATTGAATACATTTTCAAAAACACATTTTTATACTATAAAAAGAAAAATAAATTGTTCAAGATTGAAAAAGTAGTGCTTGACTTTATCAAAGAAATCTCTGTAAATCAATCTCAACTTAGGATCAATCAAAAAATTAAAAACCTCGAACAACAACTCTTGGAACTACGCGGTGAAAATTTTGAAAAACCTGCTTTCGAGCTATTCGATATAGGCCTTTGGGTTAGGAGCATTATAGAAAACAAAACCATGGACCAACTAGCCAACCCAAGCCCTGATGTTTAGTTTTCACTTGGTTGTTCCAAAATTAATTAGATAAAAATTGGTTTTGCAATGGAGAGAGAGAGTCCTAATCAACAAGGTTTTTTTACTTTCCTTTGCTTAAAACCAAACACTCCATAACCTTTCGCGATATTCATTTGTTACAACTGACATAAATAGTTATAATTTTTTTAAATTTAAATACCTAAATTATCATGGCTTTCGAATTACCTAAATTAAACTACGCCTACGACGCATTAGAACCATATTTTGATGCACGTACCATGGAAATTCACTATACCAAACACCATCAAGCTTACACAACTAATCTTAATCATGCCATCGCTGGCACTGAATGGGAGAGTAAGAGCATCGAGGACATTTGTAAAAATATCTCCAAAGCGAGTCCTGCAATCAGAAATAACGGTGGCGGATATTTTAACCACAATCTTTTTTGGGAAGTCTTGTCTCCCAAAGGAGGCGGTAAGCCAAATGGAACTTTAGGAGAGGCCATCGATAAAACGTTTGGAAGCTTCGAAGATTTTAAAACGAAATTCGCGGCAGCGGCTGCTACGAGATTTGGTAGTGGTTGGGCTTGGCTTTGTGTCAATAAAGGCGTACTTGAAATTTGCTCAACACCGAATCAAGACAATCCATTGATGGATGTCGATACAGCTGGTTGTGGTGGTGTCCCAATACTAGGTTTGGACGTATGGGAACATGCTTATTATTTGAATTATCAAAACAGAAGACCAGATTATATTCAAGCTTTTTTTGAAATCATAAACTGGGACTACGTTGAAGAATTATATTTAAAAAATAAATAATTCATTATACATCAATAAATATTAATTACCCATATTTTTGAATTTGGAACTAAAAATGCAATTATTGCGTTTTTTGGACAATTATTTATTTAACTTAATTAAAAACAAAACATGAGTTCAACCGTAAAAAACATCCTAATTGTAGTTGGGGTATTATTGTTAATAGGTATTTTCTTTGTTTCACCATACAATACTATGGTTTCAAAAGACGAAACCGTAAAAAAATATTGGAATAATGTGGAGACCCAATATCAGAGAAGATATGAGTTGATTCCCAACTTGATCAACACTGTAAAGGGTGTAGCTAACTTTGAAAGAGGGGTATTGGAAGCAGTAACACAAGCAAGATCTTCTGTAGGAAGTATGAAAATCGATCCAAACAACTTGACACCTGAAAATATCCAAAAGTTTGAAGCTGCTCAATCTCAGATGAGTTCTGCTCTTTCTAGATTATTGGTTGTGTCAGAACAGTATCCACAATTGAGAGCAACAGAATCCTTCCGGGATCTACAAGCTCAATTGGAAGGAACTGAAAATAGGATAGGAAAGGCGAGAGATGATTTTAACGGAGCTATCCAAGAGTACAATACTTATATCCGTAAATTTCCAAACAATATAACAGCTGGACTTTTTGGTTTTGCACAAAAAGAAGGATTTAAGTCTGAAAAAGGTGCAGAAAAGGCTCCAAAAGTCCAATTTTAACAAAATAGGATGTTTTATAGTAAGACCAATCCTTTACATCTTTCCCAATCGGAACAAGAGCAAGTGGCTTTGGCCATAAAGAATGTTGAAGGCATCACAAGTGGGGAATTGCGCATATGCATAGAGAATGGCCCCACTTCTGATGTTGAAGCTAGGTCAAAAGAAGTGTTTAGTATGCTAAGCATGTATAAAACCAAGTATGCCAATGGGGTACTAATATATGTCAATGTTGCTACTAGAAAATTTAGCATCATAGGCGATAAAGGATTTGATCAAAAGATACCTTTATTTTATTGGCAGTCCAAGGCTCAAGAATTGGGCATGTATTTTTCACAAAATCAGTATGCTGAGGGTTTGATTTATATTATAGAAAAAATGGGAGCGGATCTAGAAAGACTATTCCCATTCGAAGCAGGAGATATCAATGAATTGCCAGATGAAATACATTATTTGTAGCATGAAAAAAGCGATGAACCTTGCCGTTCGGTTGGCTTTTGCATTGATATTTTTGGCCATTTCAATGCCTGCCTTTGCAGAAATAAAAATCCCTGAAAGGCCCAATCCTCCTAGGTTGGTCAATGATTTTGCTGGAATCTTAAGTCCGAGTTATATCGCCCAGATGGAGCATTCCTTGAGGCTTTATGCGGATAGCACTTCGAATGAAATTGCTATAATAACCATAAAGGGTTTGGACGATTATCCAGCCATCGAATATGCATACACGATAGGTGATGCTTGGGGAATTGGCCGAAAAGGAAAAGACAATGGGGTGGTCATCTTAATAGCTCCCAACGATAGAAAATTGGCCATAGCGCCAGGGCGAGGATTAACGGGTGCTTTGCCTGATATAACTTGCAAACAAATCATCCGAAGAGATTTTTCCCCTCAATTTAAGGCGGGTAATTATGAAGCGGGCATAAGCCAAGGCGTGTCTTCTATCATCAACTCCATTCAGGGCGAATTCAGTGCAGACCCAACAAGTGCTGAAGGAGATCCTTTGGTCACTTTGCTCATCATGTTTTTTATTTTCTTCCTACTTTTCTTCTTGATGTATCGGATAGCCAAGCGAAGTAAATCATTTACTACGGTCAATCAAAGAGGCTGGAGAGACCAATATCCATCTTCTCGAGGCGATGGCGGTATTTGGTGGTTCCCTACAGGTGGTGGCGACTTTGACAATAACCGCGGCGGCGGCGGAGGTTCCAGTTGGGGAGGTTTCGGCGGTGGTGGCTTCGATGGTGGAGGTGCCAGTGGAGATTGGTAATTGACCTTTTTTCTAAATTATTTTTCTTTTTATTTTTAAAATCCTAAGCTAAATCATGGTTTCGCAGGTGGGTTTATTTAGTTTTGGATCCCAATGCTCTGCATTATTAGTGCATGAATAAGATTCTTTGCGCGGTTAATTTGTTAATTGTCAAAATTAATTTTGTATTTGCCTAAAAATTCAATAGGTTTGTACAGGAAATTTTCAATTAATTATAAATCTATAAATTTACTTATTATGCAAAAGTATTTACTAGCAGCATTCCTCATTTTTGGATTTTTTATCGCAAATGCTCAAGACCGTCAAGAACTTATTCGTAGAGCTCAAATTTTAGCAAAATCAGCTGGAGTGGACTTTAGTAAGGATAGTCGGCACGATTGTCGTTTTAAATATTTTGAAAATAAAAGCCCTGCATTTAGGGGAGCTATCAAACAAAGACTAGATCGAGTTGATCTTGAAGAACTGGATTCTACAGGAGTTTTGGTACAAGTAGGCAATTATTCATTTACATACAATACCAACAATCAAAATACAAAAGCATCTCTTAATTTAGAAACAGGAATACCGGGAATTTTGATTCCTTTATTTGTAGATAACTATTTTTATGAAAATAACCGTGTGGTTAGAAGAGAAGAGGAAGGATTAGATTTTAATACCTTCTTATCGGAGAAAGAATCAAGAACTATTTATATTTATAATGGCAGAGGTTTGGTGAGTCAATTAATAACTGATCGTTGGGACAAATCATTGTCAGATTACACGCCAAACAAGAAAGAAGTACGGTACTATGATGTCAATGATCGTCTGGTGCAAGACACTGTTTATGGATTGAATGTAGATAATGGCCAATTTGAGTTTAATTATAGACACGAATACACTTACAATGGTCAAGGATTGTTGCAATCTTCTCAACAATTTATATTTGACAAGTCTAATTCTATTTGGAACAATAATACTCGTGAGTTTCATACCTATGATGCAAATAATAATTTATTGCAGAAGACTTTACAAGATTGGAATGAAAACCTGTCTTCGTTTATTAATGATGAACAAAGTACCGCAATTTACGATGCAATTGGCGGTATAAATCGAATTACTACTTTGGTCTGGAATCCTAATATTAATAATTGGGAAAATGAGGACAAATATGACTATATAAATGATAACAACTACGATCGCAACGACCTTATTCTTCCTGTTTTTTCAAAAGATTTTGAAGTTGAATTCAACCGATTCAATAAAATGTTAAAAACTGAGTTCTGGAATGATTTTGACTTATCTTCAAATGATTGGCTTTTGGCTGTGAAATCTACTTATATATATTCACAGCAAATAGTCATTAACACCGAGGACACCAAGCTCGAGGGCGTATCTTTTTATCCCAATCCTGTGGAGAGCAGTTTGTCCATTAGGAATCAAAAAGGTGCTGGAATCTTTGAATTGTTCAATGTACAAGGGCAAAAGATCATCCATCAAGAAGTGGTTGGAGATGCACAAGTTGATTTGAGTCAGCAATTGTCTGGATTTTACTTTTACAAAATGACGATTGGCGGCAAGTCAGCTACTGGGAAATTGGTGAAAAACTAATGATAATTTGGGTTTAAGAGAAACTTGGTAGAAGTTTTATGTTTTTTTTGCGAATAATATAGAAAGAAAATTTAATTATTCGGGAATAATTGCATAGCAATTGCCCTAAATTATAATATATTTGTACATAGTGACTTGGAATAATTTTGTAACCACAAATTTTAAAATAATGATAAAGCATTTACTAACCGCATTCCTCATTTTTGGATTTTTTATTGCAAATGCTCAAGACCATCAAGAGCACATTAGTAGGGCTGAGGCCAGATTAAAGTCTTTGAATCTGGTGGATTTTCCGAGTCCATATGGGCATATGGATATGGGGATAAATAACCAGACCAACCTTACGTTTAGAGGAGGGGTTAAACATAGACTGGATAGGATAGAGATTGAATGCGGAGTTAATACTGGTTCATTTATGCCCTGTACACATCTTGATTTTGTGTACAATGCTGATCAGCTTTGCACTGATTTTATTTATTCTTTAAGTGAGAGTGGATCAGGAGTATATATACCCTATTTTGCAAAGCATTATTATTATGAAAACAAAAGAGTTATAAGAATTGAAACTGAAAATTTTCTCAGAGATTCGGGCCAAACATTAAAAGAAAGTAGGACGAGCTTTCATTACAACTCCAAAGGATTGGTTGATTTAGTAGAAAATGACGATTATGATCATATATCTCAATATGTTCCAAGAACTAAAGAGATTTTAATTTACGATAATGATGACCGACTAATATTAGATACTTTAAATATTTATATTTCTGATTCTGCTAGCAGCCGCATTTTTTCTACCTATATACATGACTATGTATATAATGAACACGGATTATTAAAAGAGTCGCGTTCATATTTGTTCGATGAAAGTAAATCAATTCGGCATACAAGATACCGACATGGATATACCTATGATAGTAATAACTTTTTAATCTTAGCATCTTTAGAATTATGGGATTCAGTTAATGCCAAATTTTTTATTGATGAACAATATAGAGCTACTTATAACTCCTTTGGTGGCATGAATCTATTAGAGCATGGATTTGATGATGGTGCTTCTGGTACATGGGGATTTTATGAAAAGCAAGAATTTATCAATGATAATAATGTCGGTCAGGAGGACTTATTGATACCTCTAAATGAAATTTTCACGCAGGGAAATGATTTTAATCGTTTCAGTAGGAAAATTTTGTCTGATACATATTCTCGTTATATTCCGTTAGATAATATTTGGAAAACTTACAGCAAATCTATATATATTTATTCACAACAAATAGTCATAAATACCGAGGACGCCAAGCTCGAAGGTGTATCTTTTTATCCGAATCCCGTAGAGAGCAGTTTGTCCATTAGGAATCAAAAAGGAGCTGGGATCTTCGAATTGTTCAATGTACAAGGGCAAAAGATCGTCCATCAAGAAGTGGTTGGAGACGCTCAAGTAGATTTGAGTCAGCAAATGTCTGGATTTTACTTTTACAAAATGACGATTGGCGGTAAGTCAGCTACTGGGAAATTGGTGAAAAACTAGTATAAATATTTATTAGGCGCAAGAGGGGTGGGAGTGGTCTCATTTTATTTTAAATGAGAGTCTTGAAAAGACGGAGCAAAGCGAACCCACGGACGACCCGGTCCTAGACCAAAGTCTAGGACGTGCCAAAATAATAATTTTAGAATCCTCCCATACGGATTGGAGGCATCCCACCAGGACCCATCATGCCACCTCGACCTTCTCCACGTCCACCCACGCTGGCGTCCATTTTATTGAAGCGATACGCAAATGACAAGAGGAAATAGGGTTGAATGACGTTGATGCGGGAATCCTCAATATAGGTTTCGGTGGTCGTACGATTGAGGGCGCTGTTTTGATTAAGAATGTCAAAGAATTCGAATTTTATGCTGGCGGCGTTGTTTTTAAGGAAGGATTTGGAGATATTGGCAACCAAAAGCGAATATTTCTGATTGAATCCGTCGGTTCTGCCCGTGTTGATATAATAATCCCAATCAAAGCCAAGTTGGAGCTTCCAAGGTAGATAGACGGTGCCTTCAAAACCCGTGATATAAGTGTAATACTTCACCGCCAAGTCAGGCTGGAGGCTGTATTTGCTGTCGAAATAATTGATCGAACCGCTGGCACCTAAGTCAAATTTTTCGTCCTTGCTGTAGTTAATGCGTATGGTTTGGGTCAGGTTGAGGGTATTGGAGATGTTCTCAAGTTCGTTGGTATAAGTTTGGTCGCGATTCCAATTGACCATACTTGTAGAATTAATGGAACGGGTGATAGAACCCAGCGGGAACCCGAAAGAAAATGCGCCATTGGCCGTGTAAGCGCCATCTGCGTTGATATACTGAGAGATTCGGCGTCCATTATTGGGGTCGATGCGAAGGGAATTGGTTATCTTATTTTCTGTTTTCGAAAAGCCGATATTCGCAAATAGCGATCTAAATGTCATGACATCGAATTGGTTAAAATTGATATTGACGTTGTTGGAAAATTCAGGAAGAAGATTGGGGTTTCCAATGCGAAGATTTAGCGGATCGCTGTTGTCTGTTATGGGCTGCAATTGGCTCAGCGAAGGCTGCTTCATGCGTCCGCGATAATTGACCCTAATCCTTTTGTTTTTGGAAAAAGTATAATTGAAGTTAAGATTTGGGTAGTAATTGATAGTGCTTTGTTTGTATGAGCTATCTCTGGTAAAAGACTTTCCAGTCAAATCGGCTTTTTGCGCTGCAGCACCGAATGTTAGGGTGTATTTTTTCTTATTGATACTATAATTTAGCCCTAATTGATTGGTCATGTAATTGTTGTCGTAGGTATCAGAGAGCCTTGTATTCAAGAGGGAGTATTGGTTGGTCGCCACGTCCAATTCATTGACATCCTTTACGGATTTGGAATAATTGTTGTTCAAGCTATAATTTAACTCTATAAAATTATCCTTGGTTAATGGTTCCGTGTAGGCTATTCGGCCGCCAAGTGATTTGGTTTTTTCATTATAGTAGGAAAGTTGATCGAGTGTGTCTTCGATAGTGAAGGGTATATAATAAGAAATAAGCGATTTGGTATAAGTATTGGCTTCATTTACGTCAGTGGATCCGTTCAAGTTGATTGAAACGGTACGCCCGACTTTGTTGAGCCTTCGATTCCACAGGATATTTCCAGAGATGCTGGGATTGGTTTGGTCGGAATTATTGTTTCTCAAGGTATTATTAATCAAGGTTTCTTGAGTGGTTTTTGAAACGGCTTTTGTATCGTTGTCATTGAGTGCGTGGGTGTAAGAAAGGGTAGGGGAGATCATGATTTCGTTGAGGGAATCTGGTTTCCATTCCAATCTAAAGTTCAATCGGTGATTGAGTCGATCGGCGTTGATTTCATTGTCTTGTAGGGTTAAGAAACTCGAATCAGGCAGTAAGTTATCGCGTGTGATATTTTTAAGGGTATAGGAATTAACCTTATTGATAAAATATGATCCAGAAACTTCGACTTTTTTACCCCAACTGTCTCGATAATTTAATCCCCCAGCAGCGGTTTTCGAGAGCCCATTCTGATTATTTCCTAAGCCCATAACATCAAAATTTCGCATCAAGGCACCCATGCCTCCGCCTCCGCCGCCTCCCATCATGCCCATCATTGCACTACCCATGGTTCTCATGGCACCTCCACTCATTCCTGAGAAATCCCTTAAATCGTTGAGCGTAAAACTTTGTTTGTTGGTATTGTTGAGATTGCCTATGACGGATATTTGTCTTGTTTTGTCGAATCTATTCAGGGTCAAGTTGGCTTCGTATCGATCGTGATTGCCATAGCCAACACTGGCTATTCCAAAGGTTCCTTTCTTTTTGTCCTTCTTGATCGTAAGGTTCATCGTTTTTTCTGTTTCTCCGTCGTCTATCTTGGTAAAATTGGCTTGGTCGGATTTTTGGTCTATGATTTGGACTTTGTCCACCACATTGGCTGGGAGGTTCTTCATGGCAATTTTAGGATCGTTACCAAAAAATTGCTTACCGTCCACCATGACTTTGGATACTTTCTGACCCTGTGCCGTGACGCCGCCGTCTTTATCGACCTCTACGCCAGGTAGTTTTTTTACCAAGTCTTCTACCATCGCATCTTCTTTGACTTTGAAAGACGAGGCATTGAATTCTAGGGTATCTTCTTTGACGATCATTGGGATTTTCTCTCGAACGACCTCCACCTCATTCAATGCAAAACCATCCGATTTTGACAAAAAGATGGTGTCCATATCGATCATGCGTCGCATGGGAGCTAGTATCACCTTGCGTTCTTTTATCTTGTATGAAATATGTGAAATGGAAAATAAATAATCTCCAGGCTTTATTTGAGACATTTCAAAGTATCCATGAACATCGGTCACGCCTAATTCTACCACGGTGGAGTCCTTTAGTGTCAGGAAAGCTATGGATGCCCCTTCTATAGGTTTTCTAGTGAGACTATCAGCCAAAACACCTTTGATGGACAGACCCATCTGTGCTTGAGATGTAAGTGCAAAACCTAAAAAGATTAGAGCAGATAATATTCTGATTCTGAATGAAAATTCTAACATGTATGGAGGCTGTAATTGTGTTAATTATGGAGCATAAAAGTACTCATTATTATTAATCGTGGTCGTTAATTATTAGTTAATATGGGCCGAACTTTGAATTATTCGACGAATGAAGGATTTGATGGTATTAAACGAAATAATTGAAAGATATTAGTCGATTTGGCTTCCATTTTTGTATCTGTAATTTAGCAATTTCTATGAGTTGCTACTCGTTATATTATTATAAAAGGGATATAATACTTTGTCCTTTATCAATTTACCTCGAACAATTGATTTTATAGCTTTACTTTTGCATAGAAAATTTTAAATTTCAAAGATGAAAAAGATTGGTGTTGGCTTGATCGGATTGGGGCATTTGGGCAAATTTCACTTGAAATGCCTGCTTAATATTCCCAATGTTGAGGTAGTCGGCGTGTATGATTCTGACCAAAGCATTTGTGCAGAAATAGCAGCTGCCAATGGCATCAAGGCATTCAATAATCCCGAAGAATTGATCGAAGCTGCGGATGCAATCGACGTGGTGACTCCTACGTTTTCACACTTCGAATATGCTGCAAAAGTGATAAATGCAAATAAGCATCTTTTTATCGAAAAACCGCTGACCAATACCGTCGCAGAAGCACAGGCCCTTTTGGATTTACTAGTGGCAAAACCACAATTGAAGGTACAAGTGGGGCATATCGAAAGATTTAACCCAGCCTTTGTCTCCATAAAGCATCTCAGTCTGAATCCACTCTTTGTTGAGTGTCACAGATTGTCCCAATTCAATCCGAGAGGTACGGATGTATCGGTTATTTTGGATTTGATGATCCATGATTTGGATTTGCTTTTGCATATCGTGCCCTCTGAGGTTAAATCTATCCATGCCAGCGGAGTCAATGTGATCTCACCAACTCCAGACATAAGCAACGTCCGAATCGAGTTTGAGAATGGTTGCGTGGCCAATTTGACCGCCAGTCGTATTTCTATGAAGAAAATGAGAAAGACTCGTATCTTCCAAAAAGATGCTTATATCAGTTTGGATTTTTTAGAAAAGAACAGCCAAGTCTTGCGTTTGAGCGAAGAAGAGTCCGAGGCGAAGTCGTTTTCTGACATTTATTTTCCCTTGGATATTGGTCATGGACATACCAAATTTATAGCCTTAGCACAGCAAACTGTGGACGACTATAACGCCATGGAGTCTGAACTTAAGGCATTCGTTGATAGTATCATTGATGATAGTAAGCCAGTAGTTAGCATCGAGGATGGGTTCAGAGCCTTGCGTCTTTGCCACCAGATTATTGAACAGATTGAAAGCCGTAACTCTAAATTAATATGAGCAGAATGAACATAGAAATGAACTTTTTTTTAAGAATGAGAAGCTGGTCGCTAATCCTATTTGGTATGGTTTTTGTCGCCTGGGGCTGCAAAAAAGAGGATCCGATCCCAACATACGTGGAGGTGAATGAGCTGGATTTTTCATTTAGTGGAGCTCAGGGCACTAAGCACCAAAAAATTTCTCACTTGTGGGTCTATGCCGATGAGATTTTGCTAGGGGCATTTCCACTTCCAGCTAAAATTCCGATCTTTTGCAACCAATCTACGTGCAACCTGCGTTTTTATCCAGGGATAAGAGACAATGGCAGCAGCGACACCCCAGAGATTTATCCATTCTTGGACTATTATTCGACCACTATTCCGTATAAATCTGGAGAATGGCAAACGGTAAAACCAGTTTTCTCATACAATCAAAATACACGTTTTCTGTTGATGGAAAACTTTGATTTTAGTAATCAATTCAACGTGGATCTGGACGGTAATCCCAATACTACTCATATGGCTAGTCCCGATGCTTACGAGGGCTTAGCTAGCCTTAAATTGACTTGTGATAAGAACAATCCGCTGGTCGAAGTGGCCAATAATTCGCTCATCACCAACCTGCCCACCAACAATACGTCGCCAGTTTATTTGGAGCTGACATACAAATGCGATTTGCCCATTGGGATTGGCTACATCCTTACCCGCAATGGTCGAGAGGAGAAAAAATTGCATGCAATTCTAAATCCTAGAGCTGAATGGAACAAGGTGTATATCAATTTTACGGAACTTTTTTCGCAGTCTGGGACGACGGGTGTTCAACTCTTTTTTACTGGTTCTTTCACTCAGTACACGGGTTTGGAGACCCAGGCTAGCATGTGGATCGACAATGTCAAACTTTTAAAATTTTAGGAGAATTAGGGCGTGTCCTAAGACCAAGTCTTAGGTCGGGCTATGCATGGCTTCGGTCTCTTCGAGACTCTGCTCATCTTCTAATTACTATAGGCTTAATTGGATGAGACGACCATTACTATCCCTCACGCGCTAATATTTACTAAGGGAAAATGCGCATGGATGTGGAATACACTTCGCAGGAATTCGATCCCAATCTTCCTTTGAATACGGGTGTAGATTGTTTGGGTCCTAAAGCCACCAGTTCTGGATAAAAATCGACTCCTTCCATGATTACATTCTCTATATCAAGCGTACCATTATAGAGATACTCTATTTGTCCATTTTGATTGGGGAGGATGGCCATTACTTGAATTGGCAATTTCATCGCTCCTAAGACTTTGGATTGGCTGTTCATGACTACCAATTTTTTATCGCCGCTCAGTAGCAATAGGTACTTGCCGTGATTTATGATATTTTCGATTTTGTAATTTTGTACGTACTGACTCGAAGATTGGACATTCCCTCGCAGGTCTATTTTCAATAGTTTGCTGCTTTGATTGTCCCAAGCCCACAAATAAGGCGTATCGGCAGCGGTGATGGCTGTTATGTCTCGAAGATTGTCTTGATTTAAATCGAAACGACCAAATTCTCTGAGGTTTTGGTCCAAAAGGATGATTCTTTGCAAATCTCTATAAAACAAAGCCAGTTGCATCCCTTGATACATGAACATCTGCGTACACTCTACGGCATCATTAGAGGTGTAGGTAGCTACTTTTTTTCCTTCCTCATTGTACTTAGAAACAGAATTGTTCCTTCCGAGTATAAAAATGCCACCTTGTCCATCCTCTACCGCTACTTTGACAAAAGTCTTCAGGGCTATAGTGATGGTATCAGAAGCTTTTGCTAGGGTAGTAAATAAAACCAAGCTGCAAATTGTAAATATTCTCAACATAAAATGCTTTTTATTTATAATTAGAAAATCGTTCAAATGTATCATTTTTGTATGCCGTAAGTTCCAGCTGTCCTGCCTCCATATACGCGTAGGACTGATTGTACAACCATTCTCCCGTATTGATATATCTGGATTTCTTATTGGACAATAAGTAGTCAATACACAAGTGCCTATGGCCAAAAACAAAATAATCAATATTAGGTTCCGAGCGCAATTGACGTTCGCAGTAGCTGATCAACCATTCTTTGTCTGGGCCGAGATATTTTCCATCGCTGGTACTTGCAGCACGGCTCCTTTGACTCCAAAAATTTGCCATACCAATCCCGAAATTTGGGTGAATCCTGGCAAAGAGCCATTGACAAGCTTTGTTGGCGAAGAATTTTTTCAGCATTTTGTACTTATAATCTCCCGGACCAAGTCCGTCACCGTGGCCAATCATCAAGGTTTTCCTTGTCTTTCTATCGTAATCGGCGACCTTTGAATCGGGATATTTAGCTCGCTCTCAAGATAGTCGAAAAGCCACATATCGTGATTTCCAGTAAAGATGGTGATGGGTATTTTTTGATCGGATATCTCTGCCAATTTGCCCAAAAGCCGTATGTATCCTCTTGGCACAGCGGACTTATACTCAAACCAGAAGTCAAAAATATCTCCCAGAATGAATATCTCACTTGCGTCAATTTTTATGTCATCGAGCCACTGGACGATGAGTTTTTCTCTGTCTTTGGATTTTAATTTGGCGTCAAGTCCTAGGTGAAAATCTGAAGCAAAATAAATTCTTCCCATAAAACAAAGGTAAGTCTTAGCTTTTGGATTTTTGAGGTATATTGCCAATAAAGTTTTGTTAAATCGAGCGTGTAAGGGATAGAAATGGCCGACACGTGTGTCGGGTCTCGTAGAGACCAAAGCCATGGATAGCCCGGCCGCTGGTCATACCAGCGGATACACCCTAAAAAATATTTTTAGTACATTTGAATTGGGCTAGGTATTGATTAATTTTGATTTTAAAAAGCATAAAATATGATAATTTATAATGTTTCGATACAGTTGGAGGCTGGGTTAGAGGAAGTTTGGGAGTCATGGATGAAGGAGACTCATATACCCGAAGTGATGGAAACTGGGTGTTTTATGGAGCATAAATTCTGCAAAATATTGACAGAGAATGGGCATGAGGGGACGACTTATGTGGTGCAGTATCATGCGAAATGTATGGATGATTATGCGGAATATGTGCGAGTGCATGGGCCTGGATTACAACAAAAGACGAAGGAAAAGTTTGGAGATAAGTATCTAGCATTTAGGAGCTTGATGGAGGCAGTCTAGTAGGGTAGGGACAAAAAAAAAAGCCTTGAGGGGACCTCAAGGCTGTGTATCAAAGTTGGCAGCGACCTACTCTCCCACCTTTTAGGGGTAGTACCATCGGCGCTGTGAGGCTTAACTTCTCTGTTCGGGATGGGAAGAGGTGGAGCCCTCACGCTATAACCACCAACAAATCTTAAAGTAACCAAATGGTTACGATATTGTATTATATTGACAAATGGCTGGAGGAATATAGAATAAAAAGAAAAAAAAGGAAGTTATTGGGTAATTAGTACTACTCGACTGCACGTATCACTACGCTTCCATCTATAGCCTATCAACGTGGTCATCTTCCACGTCCCTTCGCGAGTTGCCTCGCTGGAATACTCATCTTAGGGAGGGCTTCGCGCTTAGATGCTTTCAGCGCTTATCCACACCGAACGTAGCTACTCAGCACTGCACCTGGCGGCACAACTGATACACTAGAGGTTCGTCCAACTCGGTCCTCTCGTACTAGAGTCAGAGCCCTTCAATATTCCTACGCCCACAACAGATAGGGACCGAACTGTCTTGCGACGTTCTGAACCCAGCTCGCGTGCCACTTTAATCGGCGAACAGCCGAACCCTTGGGACCTTCTCCAGCCCCAGGATGTGACGAGCCGACATCGAGGTGCCAAACCTCCCCGTCGATATGAGCTCTTGGGGGAGATCAGCCTGTTATCCCCGGAGTACCTTTTATCCTTTGAGCGATGGCCCTTCCATACGGAACCACCGGATCACTTTAGCCTACTTTCGTACCTGCTCGACGCGTCCGTCTCCCAGTCAAGCACCCTTGTACTAATACGCTCTGCGCATGATTACCGACCATGCTGAGGGTACCTTTGCGAGCCTCCGTTACTCTTTTGGAGGCGACCACCCCAGTCAAACTACCCACCAAACAATGTCCCATGCGGTGCACGGTTAGAATCTAATTGCATAAAGGGTGGTATTTCAACGACGACTCCATGACTACTAGCGTAACCACTTCAAAGTCTCCCACCTATCCTACACATCATACAACCAAATCCAATGTTAAGCTATAGTAAAGGTTCACGGGGTCTTTCCGTCCCGTTGCGGGTAATCGGTATCTTCACCGATACTTCAATTTCACCGAGCTCGTGGCTGAGACAGTGCCCAGATCATTACACCATTCGTGCAGGTCGGAACTTACCCGACAAGGAATTTCGCTACCTTAGGACCGTTATAGTTACGGCCGCCGTTTACTGGGGCTTCAGTTAAGAGCTTCGCCTTGCGACTAACCCCCTTCCTTAACCTTCCAGCACCGGGCAGGTGTCAGACCCTATACATCATCTTTCGATTTAGCAGAGTCCTGTGTTTTTGTTAAACAGTTGCCTGGGCCTCTTCACTGCGACCACAATACTCAGGGGACTCTTCTCCCGAAGTTACGAGCCTATTTTGCCTAGTTCCTTAGCCACGAATCACTCGAGCGCCTTAGGATACTCTCCTCGACTACCTGTGTCGGTTTACGGTACGGGCTCTAAATACCTAACCTTAGCGGCTTTTCTCGGAAGCCTGCTTGGGGCAATTATCTAATTACTCCGAAAAGTAATCAGTACTATCAGCTTTCAGCTCGGATAACGTACTTAACTATTATCCTCAACGCCTATGGCCTTTAACGTACTATTCCGTCAGTACGCATGCCTTACGCTCCCTTCGTCCCCGCTTCGAAATATTTAGAGGTATCGGAATATTAACCGATTTCCCATCGGATCCGCCTTGCGGCTTTTCCTTAGACCCGACTAACCCTGTTCTGATTAACATGGATCCAGGAAACCTTAGTCTTACGGCGTGCGGGTATTTCACCCGCATTATCGTTACTTATGCCTACATTTTCTTTTCTGTTACCTCCAACTAGACTCACATCTAATCTTCAATGGCTTACAGAATGCTCCCTACCAGCGTATTGCTACACTCCATAGCTTCGGTAGTTATCTTGATGCCCGCTTATTTTCCGCGCAAGAACGCTCGACTAGTGAGCTGTTACGCACTCTTTAAATGAATGGCTGCTTCCAAGCCAACATCCTAGCTATCTTAGCATTCTCACCTCGTTCTATCAACTTAGATAAAATTTAGGGACCTTAGCTGATGGTCTGGGTTGTTCCCCTCTCGGCGCGTGACCTAGCACCCCGCGCCTCACTGCCGGTAAAATGTCATGGCATTCGGAGTTCATTAAGGGTTGGTAGGCGGTGAAGCCCCTAGCCTTATTGGTAGCTCTACCTCCATGACACTCTCTTCCCAACGCTGCACCTAAATGCATTTCGGGGAGTACGAGCTATCTCCAAGTTTGATTAGCCTTTCACCCCTACCCACAAGTCATCAGGAAACTTTTCAACGTTTATCTGTTCGGTCCTCCAGACGGAGACTATCCGTCCTTCAACCTGCTCATGGGTAGATCACTTGGTTTCGCGTCTACACCTACTAGCTATTCGCCCTATTCAGACTCGCTTTCGCTACGCCTCCGGATCTTAAATCCTTAAACTTGCTAGTAAGTAGTAACTCGTAGGCTCATTATGCAAAAGGCACGCCGTCATCCCAATAAATTGAGACTCCGACCGCTTGTAGGCGTATGGTTTCAGGGTCTTTTCACTCCCCTTCTTGGGGTTCTTTTCACCTTTCCTTCACAGTACTGGTTCGCTATCGGTCTCCTGGTAGTATTTAGCCTTACCGGATGGTGCCGGCAGATTCACACAGGATTTCTCCATTCCGCGCTACTCAGGATACTATCAAATCTACAACACCTTTCGTGTACGGGATTATCACCCTCTATGATTTAACTTTCCAGTTATATTCCACTTCTTTGTTGTAAATCGTAAGATAGTCCTACAACCCCGATATAATTTCTTAAATCGGTTTGGGCTATTCCGCGTTCGCTCGCCACTACTTGCAGAATCACTTTTGTTTTCTCTTCCTATGCCTACTTAGATGTTTCAGTTCAGCACGTTCGCTCCTTATTTTTAGATAAGGTACCATGCCTTCAGCATGGTGGGTTCCCCCATTCGGACACCCATGGATCAACGCTCGCTTGCAGCTCCCCATGGCTTTTCGCAGCTTACCACGTCCTTCTTCGCCTCCAAGAGCCTAGGCATCCCCCATACGCCCTTTCTCACTTCCTATTCTTTTTTACCTTCTGTTTTCTAATTCCTCCAGCCTGTCAATGATCGTTTGTAAAAATGGGTACTTTTACCGCATTTTTGTATTGGTGGAGGATAAGAGATTCGAACTCTTGACCCCCTGCGTGCAAGGCAGGTGCTCTAGCCAGCTGAGCTAATCCCCCAAATTTAATAAATTCATAATTGTTTTGGAATGATGATTGAAGGTGATAAATGCAAACACTTTTGGTGCTTTGAGTTAATATTAACTCTTAAAAGGAGATATTCCAGCCGCACCTTCCGGTACGGCTACCTTGTTACGACTTAGCCCCAGTCACTAGTTTTACCTTAGATAGCTCCCCGTAAAGTCACCATCTTCAGGCACCCCCAGCTCCCATGGCTTGACGGGCGGTGTACAGGTCCGGGAACGTATTCACCGCGCCATGGCTGATGCGCGATTACTAGCGATTCCACCTTCATGGAGTCGGGTTCCAGACTCCAATCTGAACTGGGACGAGCTTTATAGGATTGGCTCCACCTCGCGGCTTCGCTACCCGCTGTACTCGCCATTGTAGCACGTGTGTCGCCCTGGACATAAAGGCCATGATGATTTGACGTCATCCCCACCTTCCTCTCTACTTACGAAGGCAGTCTCAGTAGAGTCCCCACCTTGACGTGCTGGCAACTAAAGATAGGGGTTGCGCTCGTTGCGGGACTTAACCCAACACCTCACGGCACGAGCTGACGACAACCATGCAGCACCTTGCTTTGTGCTCCGAAGAGAATTGTACTTTCATACAACGTCACGCGCATTCTAGCCCAGGTAAGGTTCCTCGCGTATCATCGAATTAAACCACATGCTCCACCGCTTGTGCACTCCCGTCAATTCCTTTGAGTTTCACTCTTGCGAGCGTACTCCCCAGGTGGTTTACTTAACGCTTTCGCTTGGACGCTCAGCTTTCGCCAAACATCGAGTAAACATCGTTTAGGTGTGGACTACCAGGGTATCTAATCCTGTTCGCTACCCACACTTTCG
Source organism: Saprospiraceae bacterium (assembly GCA_016718505.1). Taxonomy (GTDB): domain Bacteria; phylum Bacteroidota; class Bacteroidia; order Chitinophagales; family Saprospiraceae; genus JADKKF01. Next base: position 1,040,910 of record JADKDE010000001.1, read on the forward strand.
TGCCTCAGCGTCAATCTAAGTCTAGTCAGCTGCCTTCGCAATTGGTGTTCTATGACATATCTAAGCATTTCACCGCTACATGTCTCATTCCGCCAACCTCAACTCGATTCAAGTCTTACAGTATCAATGGACCTCTTATAGTTGAGCTACAACCTTTTACCACTGACTTATAAAACCGCCTACGCACCCTTTAAACCCAGTGATTCCGGATAACGCTTGCACCCTCCGTATTACCGCGGCTGCTGGCACGGAGTTAGCCGGTGCTTATTCCTCAGGTACCGTCAGTACTATATCACGTATAGCATTTTCTTCCCTGTTAAAAGCAGTTTACAACCCAGAGGGCTTTCATCCTGCACGCGGCATGGCTGGTTCAGAGTTCCCTCCATTGACCAATATTCCTTACTGCTGCCTCCCGTAGGAGTCGGGTCCGTGTCTCAGTACCCGTGTGGGGGTTCACGCTCTCACGCCCCCTACTGATCGTCGCCTTGGTGAGCCGTTACCTCGCCAACTAGCTAATCAAACGCACACCAATCTATAAGCACCGTAGTTTTAATTATTTACCTTTATTACAAATAATCCATGAGGGGTTACTACCAGTTTCCCAATGCTATCCCTCGCTTATAGGTATGTCATGTACGCGTTACTCACCCGTGCGCCACTCTAGGATTCAGTATTGCTACCAAATCTTGCCGTTCGACTTGCATGTATTAGGCCTGCCGCTAGCGTTCATCCTGAGCCAGGATCAAACTCTCCATAGTATATATCTTAAACTCTATGCGAGTTGTTAATCTCTGTCTATTTGTACTTGTTCATTAGCACTCAAAAGGATGGAATTGATTGAATAAAAATTTATTCTTCAAATACACATAATTTCTGCATTTATCACCTGTCAAAGATCATACTTCTGTGTTTCTATCTGCATACAGATATCTTTCAAAAGCGGATGCAAAGGTAAGTTTTTCTTTCTTTATAATCCAAATTTTTCCCCCACTTTTTTTTAATTTTATTTTTCTCCACTTTTTTAAATTCTGACTATTTTATTAATCGGAAATATATTGATTTGTAGGTTGCCGTTTGGTATTTCATTTATATTTTAAAAATATCATATTTAGAGCGATAATTTTTATTAGATTTTTCTGTAAAAAATTTAAATCTGGACTTTGTATTCGCAGTTTGGCTAAAAATATGTTAGGCTCCAAATAAAAACCCCTCGCTTATAGACAATATCTCACCTTAAATTGCGTCTATTTTGGTATATTTTCGACGTCAAATTTGCTTGAAATTTCATCCATTATAAAAATATAAATTTGTATGATGTTGGTACTTAGTTCTCCAAGTTTTTTGAAGGGCAAAAAATTTTTTGCGGCTTTGTTTTTTATTATTCGATAACTTTGTTTCTATGTCGAAGGTTTTTCCACTTTTTGGGTTGTTATTTTTGTTTTTTGACCAAGGTTGTATTTGGGGGCAAAATAGATATTCTACCAAAGACTCTTTGACGATTAGAAAATTATATAAAAGCCAAATGCTTGAGTCGATGGATAGCATATCACTGGATACTCTTTTGTTATTGGCTAATCAAAACGGTTATTTGGATGCTGGATGGGTTCGTGACTTCCAGAAAGTTAATCATGTTGATTTGGGTTTGCAGTATAAATTTTTTGATGGGAAGGATACGCTCAGTTATGCGGAATTGACAGATGGTTGGAAAGATTTGTTAAAAAATGCCTCCAATATGGGTTACCCATTTACAAAATTAGTGGTTCATACGGACTCTTTGGTCAGTGATTCCATCCTGGTGCTTAACATCAAGTCATTTCAAATGGATAGAATGACATTTGCTAAACCCAAAATAGAGGGCAATCTTAGGATTTCAAATTATTTTATTCAGCGAATTACCAATATAAACCAAGGATCTCTCTTTTCGTTGAAGAAACTGGAACAGGCAGATGAAAAACTAAGAAAAGTGGCTTTCATCTCTATGGCGAAACCCTTTCAATGGAGTGTTTACAGCAGAAAATGTACGCCCATTTGGTATCTGAACAAAAAATCAACCAGTAAGGGTGAATTTATTTTGGGTTTGGTACCGAAAAATGAAGGCGTATCCAATAAACTGACCTTGACTGGCTTGGCTTCCCTTGAATTGCAAAACGCATTGGCTCAAGGTGAAAAAATTCAAATGTTCTACCGCCAATTGCCTTCGGGTACCCGCGAATTGAAGCTAGATTTGGATTGGCCTTATATTGGATTTACTTCGATGGGGGCAGGTGGCTCTCTTTTTTTATTCAAACGTGATACTAGTTTTTCTGAATTGGGAACATCGGTTGGTCTGACTTTTGATTTGAGTGAAATATTAAAGCTTAAAGGCACTTATCAATACAAAACTTCGGCGATATTGACGATCAACAAGGCACAGATACTTAATACGCTGCGTCTTCCGTCCTACACAGATTTTAAATTGAACGGATTGGGTTTGGAATTGGATTTAAATCGATTGGATTATATCTTTAATCCTAAAAAGGGAATGGCAGCCTCTCTAAAACTATCAGGTGGTATTAAGATCATCGAGAAGAACCAATCGGTTTCTAGTCTGATCGACCCCGAAGGTAAGCCGATGGAATACTTGTATGACAGCATCCTGCTAAATGCACAGCAATATCAGGCTCAGTTGGTCCTGAAATATTTTGTGCCAATAAGTAAAAATTACATATTGCATGTGCTGAGTCATAGCGGTTATATTTATTCGAATGCTCCCATTTTTGACAATGAAAAATTTCGCTTAGGAGGTAATTTGTCCATTCGTGGATTTGAAGAACAAAGGTTTTTAACCAATTCTTTTTCTTATTTGACGATGGAAAATAGATGGATTACTGGACAGAATTCACACTTTTTTGCTGGCGTCGATTATGGATGGTTAGATTTGGATGGTCCTAATAAAAAATGGACTTTGGGCCTTTCGCTAGGTACTCGATTCGACACCAAAGCGGGTATATTTACCTTATCCTACGCTATGGGTAGGGTAAAAGAAGAACGATGGTCACTGAAAAATGGAAAGGTACATATAGGTTATGCAGCTATATTCTAGATCCAAACGCGTGAGTGATAGTAGTGGTCATATCACCTCGTGGTGATATGAGTCTAGAATAGACCGCTGCCACGAATAGCACGACCCGATCTCGTGTTCAAACGAGAGTAGGGACACGCCCAAAAAACAAAATTAATCTTGCATACTCTTCAAGATATCGGGCAATTGCCTGATCAATGCCAGTTCCTTGTATTTTTCTCGCACTTCCCCAGCAGGTATGCCAAAATAAGTTTTGCCGTTGCCTTCGATGGATTTCGTAACGCCAGATTTGGCCAAAATGGTTGCTCCCGCACCTATGACGATATTTTGTGCAATGCCAACTTGACCGTATATAACCACATCGTCTTCAATGATGGTCTTGCCACCAATCCCCACCTGCGCCGCAAAAAGGCATCTCTTCCCGATAACCGCCCCGTGTCCGATATGTATCAACGAATCAAATTTGGTTCCATCGCCGATGACGGTATCACCAGAAACACCCTTGTTGATCGTGCAGTTGGCGCCAATTTCGACGTCGTTACCCATGACTACGCGACCATTGGAGTGCCACTTGGTGTATCCAGGATTGTTTTTCTTATAATAAAAGGCATCAGAGCCGATCACCGCACCTGCATGGATATTAACTCTGTCGCCAAGCACCGTATCTGAGCCAATATAGCAGTTGGCTTGAAGATGACAATTTTTTCCAATCACTACTCGGTGGCTGATGACGACCCCAGGCTCGATAATGGTGCCTTCGCCGATGGTGGCCGTTTCACTGATTTGAGCCGTGTTGGGTATAAATGGGCAAAAACGCTTGGAGAGGGAATTGTAGGCCTCGAAAGGGTCCTTGACCAAGAGTATGGTTTTGCCAGGAGGACAGTCCACGGGTTCATTCAAGATGATGATCGAAGCATCAGACTGAAGCGATTTTTCGAAGTATTTTGGTAGGTCTGAAAATGTTATATCTCCAGGGGTGACCTTGTGGATTTCATTCAGACCAGTACATAAAATTGATTTATTTCCAATAATTTGAGCATTTATAAACTGCGCGATATCTTCGACTGGTACTGGTTTATGGAATTTCATCCTTTAGCTTTATTTAATAATAGAGAAACTTACCCTAAATAGTTGAGATACACAAATGTGTCATACGTTGCGTTGGATAAATTTTTTTTTTATGGCGTACCCTCGACCCAGTCGAGGTCAGGCCTTTGATGACTCCGCTTCGCTTCGGTCCCACCTCGTTTTGCTACAATATTATTTCCTAAAAAACCTCGGTGTGACCCGACTTTGTCGGTCATTCCAGTCCTTTACGCGCTGAAAATGATGCCAGATTGTGTACAGTATGCGATACAAGAGATTTAATCAAAATAAAGGATTAACAATATGTGAAAATTGAATACATTTCCATATTTTTGTATGGCAGAGAAGCTTTGCCCTAAGGGAAATTGATTAGTTTGTTCATTACCACATTTTTATGCAATATAATTAAGTGTAATGTATCTATTGTTTCTAATATCGTTTGCATGAATAATAAACTTTTGTCAACTATTGTTACTTATTTTTTAAAAACGAAGGGAGCTTTTCGAGCTTTTTTTGGTTGTTTTTTTCTCCTGTTAGGCCAGACTTATGTAAGTGCTCAAGGTTTAGTGGTCAATGAGATATCTCAAGGACCAAGTGCTAATCAAGAATGGGCTGAGTTGGTAGTTGTTGGTGGAACTTCTGGCTGCGAAACCGTGGACTTGAGGGGCTGGATCATAGATGACAACAATGGGGATTTTAACAGTTGTGGTCTGGGATTAGGTGCTATTAGTGGATCGGGTATCGCACCTGGTCATATTCGCTTTGCTAACGTACCCTATTGGTCAGCTATACCTGTAGGAACTATTATCCTTATTTATGACAATACTTGGACGTCTGCTCCTGGCTTAAATACCGATTATTGTGATTTTCTTATAACCTTTCCTATGGACGGCACCGTTCAAAGTACTTACTTTGAAGCCACTGTCGATAGACCAACGACCCCTGCTGGTGGCAACTGCACCACAACAAGAACGTGTCCTAATGGTGTTGGTTCAGCGACATTGGGAGATCCAACATATATTCCATCAAATTATTTAACAACTCCTAGTTTTGGTAGTATTAGTGGAATCATGGGGCTCGCAAACATTGGAGATGCCTTTCAAGTTAGAACTCCTACTGGAGCATATTATCATGGATTATCTTATGGAATAACAGATCCAAATCCCAGCTCACCTTGTCCTGGAGCACCTTTTGGAAATTCTATTACTGGGGGTCCAGATGGCTTACACGTCTCCAATATTGGAGGAGGCGACAGGGGATATGCATTTCTAAATACAACGGATGATAACTATAGAGCAGTGGGTAATTTTAGTACATTGACCCCAGCTTCTTCACAGACACCAGGATCGCCAAATAACTGTTCAAACGCTAGGTGGATTTGGTCTATGAGAAAGCCACGAAATGCAGAATTTATAACAGCCCCTACTGTCTCTGGACCATCTTGGACGTGCAATTCAAGAAAAGCCTCCAGCACGAGCTTGTGTTTTCCCGCTTCAACTGTAATAGCCATGACGCCACCTTGTAGTAGTGGTATCAGTTACACATATCAATGGTCATCCTCAGATCCTAGCGTTGCCGCTGTCCCAGCTGGAGCCATGAATTTTACTACTGCTAGTTCCATTAACGTATCAGCGGTTGGTTCAGGTACAGCAGATATCGAAGTAATCGTTAAAATGCAGACCACACTGACATTTGGAGGTGTTGCTTGCCCTGTCGAATCCACTCTAAATTATGCATTTCCAATCGTGGTCAATTCATTTACTGCAACAGCTGCACCCGTAGATGCAACCTTCTGTGCGGGTGCTAGTTTTCAACTCATGTCATCCGCTGGTTCCACGAGGACATGGAGTGGCCCAGGAGGTTATACATCATCCTTTCAAAATCCAACGAGAACATATATAACGACAGCAATGTCGGGGACATATTGCGTGACAGTAACAGCGGTAAGCGGATGTAAAAGTACTTCCTGCGTTGTCATTACAGTTGGCACAAATCCAACGGCAGTTGCTGGTCCCAATGTTACAGCTTGTAGTGGTGCCGACATCACTCTGAATTCGAGCGGGCTGGATTGGGAGGTTCTATAATTGGGGCGGTCCATCTGGTTTCAGTTCATCAGATCAAAATCCCATAATTTCAGGGGCTACCGCGAGTAATTCGGGGATTTATACAGTCACTGTAACGAATGCTGCAGGATGCAGATCCACATCGACCATGTCGGTCACTATCCAGAATATTCCCAATGCCGCCATCAATGGATCCTTGACCTTGTGCGCAGGGGCGAGTCTGAACTTAACAGCCACGGGAGGCGGAACCTATGCATGGAGCAGTCCTCCAGGTGGAGCAACGGCTGTGGTGACCGTTTCGCCCAGTGTTGACACAGACTATACGGTGACGGTGACGAATGGAGGATGTACCAGCACGGCATCTGTTAGTGTGACGATAACACCACCGCCAACTGCGATGATAAGCGGTAATCTGACGATATGCAACGGAGAAAGCACCTAACTTACGGCAACTGGGCGGCCCAATTATTCATGGAGCAGTCCCCAGGCGGAGCAATAGATAACATCACAGTAAACCCAGTTACGAACACGACATACACCGTTACAGTAACGGACAATGGCTGTAAAAAGTACCAGCAGCGTACGAGTAGTTGTAAAACCATTGCCAACAGCAACGATAGCAGGGAATTTAACCATCTGCGAAGGCCAAAGCACGATACTGACCGCAGGAGGTGGCGGCACTTATGAATGGGAGGATAACAGTACGACCAATCCAAGGACAGTAAGCCCAACGACGACCACCCAATACACGGTCAGCGTAACGAATAACGGCTGTACGAGTGTATCAAACGTACAAGTAACTGTACGCCCTATCCCAATAGCCGCGATCAATGGGTCCTTGACCTTGTGTGCAGGAGCGAGTCTGAACTTAACAGCCACTGGAGGCGGCACCTACGCATGGAGCAGCTCTCAGGAGGAGCAACGGCTGTGGTGACCGTTTCGCCTAGTGTTGACACAGACTATACGGTGACGGTGACGAATGGAGGATGTACCAGCACGGCATCTGTTAGTGTGACGATAACACCACCGCCAACTGCGATGATAAGCGGTAATCTGACGATATGCAACGGAGAAAGCACCCAACTTACGGCAACTGGCGGGACCAATTATTCATGGAGCAGTCCCCCAGGCGGAGCAATAGATAACATCACAGTAAACCCAGTTACGAACACGACATACACCGTTACAGTAACGGACAATGGCTGTAAAAGTACCAGCAGCGTACGAGTAGTTGTAAAACCATTGCCAACAGCAACGATAGCAGGGAATTTAACCATCTGCGAAGGCCAAAGCACGATACTGACCGCAGGAGGTGGCGGCACTTATGAATGGGAGGATAACAGTACGACCAATCCAAGGACAGTAAGCCCAACGACGACCACCCAATACACGGTCAGCGTAACGAATAACGGCTGTACGAGTGTATCAAACGTACAAGTAACTGTACGCCCTATCCCAATAGCCGCGATCAATGGGTCCTTGACCTTGTGTGCAGGAGCGAGTCTGAACTTAACAGCCACTGGAGGCGGCACCTACGCATGGAGCAGCCCTCCAGGAGGAGCAACGGCTGTGGTGACCGTTTCGCCTAGTGTTGACACAGACTATACGGTTACGGTGACGAATGGAGGTTGTACCAGTACTGCATCCGTGAGGGTGACGATAACACCTCCACCTACAGCGATGATAAGCGGTAATCTGACGATATGCAACGGAGAAAGCACCCAACTTACGGCAACTGGCGGGACCAATTATACATGGAGCAGTCCCCCAGGCGGAGCAATAGATAATATCACAGTAAACCCAGTTACGAACACAACATACACCGTTACAGTAACGGACAATGGCTGTAAAAGTACCAGCAGCGTACGAGTGGTTGTTAAACCATTGCCAATGGCGACGATAGCAGGGAATTTAACCATCTGCGAAGGCCAAAGCACGATACTGACCGCAGGAGGTGGAGGCACCTATGAATGGGAGGATAATAGCACGACCAATCCAAGGACAGTAAGCCCCACAACGACCACCCAATACACGGTCAGCGTAACGAATAGCGGCTGTACGAGTGTATCAAGCGTTCAAGTAATCGTACGCCCTATCCCAGTAGCCGCGATCAATGGGTCCTTGACCTTGTGCGCAGGGGCGAGTCTGAACTTAACAGCCACTGGAGGCGGCACCTACGCATGGAGCAGCCCTCCAGGAGGAGCAACGGCTGTGGTGACCGTTTCGCCTAGTGTTGACACAGACTATACGGTGACGGTGACGAATGGAGGATGTACCAGCACGGCATCTGTTAGTGTGACGATAACACCACCGCCAACTGCGATGATAAGCGGTAATCTGACGATATGCAACGGAGAAAGCACCTAACTTACGGCAACTGGCGGGACCAATTATTCATGGAGCAGTCCCCCAGGCGGAGCAATAGATAACATCACAGTAAACCCAGTTACGAACACGACATACACCGTTACAGTAACGGACAATGGCTGTAAAAGTACCAGCAGCGTACGAGTAGTTGTAAAACCATTGCCAACAGCAACGATAGCAGGGAATTTAACCATCTGCGAAGGCCAAAGCACGATACTGACCGCAGGAGGTGGCGGCACTTATGAATGGGAGGATAACAGTACGACCAATCCAAGGACGGTAAGCCCAACGACGACCACCCAATACACGGTCAGCGTAACGAATAACGGCTGTACGAGTGTATCAAACGTACAAGTAACTGTACGCCCTATCCCAATAGCCGCGATCAATGGGTCCTTGACCTTGTGTGCAGGAGCGAGTCTGAACTTAACAGCCACGGGAGGCGGCACCTACGCATGGAGCAGTCCTCCAGGAGGAGCTACAGCAGTGGTGACCGTATCGCCTAGTGTTGACTCTGATTATACGGTGACGGTGACGAATGGAGGCTGTACGAGTACGGCATCTGTTCGTGTGACCATTACACCAACCCCAACTGCGATGATAAGCGGTAACCAAACGATTTGCAACGGCGAAAGCACCCAACTTACAGCCACAGGTGGAACCAATTATACATGGAGCAGTCCCCCTGGCGGTGCAATAGATAATATCACAGTAAACCCAATCACCAACACGACATACACCGTAACAGTAACAGACAATGGCTGCAAAAGCACGAGCAGCGTTGTTGTTGTAGTAAAACCATTGCCAACGGCCACGATTTCAGGGAATTTAACTATCTGTGAAGGCCAAAGCACGATATTGACTGCTGGTGGAGGAGGCACCTATGAATGGGAGGATAATAGCACCACCAATCCAAGGACGATAAGCCCCACAACGACCACCCAATACACGGTCAGCGTAACGAATAACGGCTGTACGAGTGTATCAAACGTACAAGTAACTGTACGCCCTATCCCAATAGCCGCGATCAATGGGTCCTTGACCTTTTGTGCAGGAGCGAGTCTGAACTTAACAGCCACGGGAGGCGGCACCTACGCATGGAGCAGTCCTCCAGGAGGAGCTACAGCAGTGGTGACCGTATCGCCTAGTGTTGACTCTGATTATACGGTGACGGTGACGAATGGAGGCTGTACGAGTACGGCATCTGTTCGTGTGACCATTACACCACCCCCAACTGCGATGATAAGCGGTAACCAAACGATTTGCAACGGCGAAAGCACCCAACTTACAGCCACAGGTGGAACCAATTATACATGGAGCAGTCCCCCTGGCGGTGCAATAGATAATATCACAGTAAACCCAATCACGAACACGACATACACTGTAACAGTAACCGACAATGGCTGTAAAAGCACCAGTAGCGTTATAGTGGTTGTAAAACCATTGCCAATGGCGACGATTGCAGGGAATTTAACCATCTGCGAAGGCCAAAGCACGATATTGACCGCAGGAGGAGGAGGCACCTATGAATGGGAGGATAATAGCACCACCAATCCAAGGACGATAAGCCCCACAACGACCACCCAATACACGGTCAGCGTAACGAATAACGGCTGTACGGGTGTATCAAATGTACTAGTGACGGTGCGCCCCATCCCAGTAGCCGCGATCAATGGATCCTTGACCTTGTGTGCAGGAGCGAGTATAAATTTAACAGCTACGGGTGGCGGAACCTATGCATGGAGCAGCCCTCCAGGAGGAGCTACAGCAGTATTGACTGTTTCGCCTGTTATAAATACAGATTATACGGTGACGGTGACGAATGGAGGCTGTACGAGTACGGCATCTGTTAGAGTGACCATTACACCACCCCCAACTGCGATGATAAGCGGTAATCTAACGATTTGCAACGGAGAAAGCACCCAGCTTACTGCAACTGGCGGAACCAATTATACATGGAGCAGTCCCCCAGGCGGTGCAATAGATAATATCACAGTAAACCCAATCACCAACACGACATACACCGTCACAGTAACGGACAACGGCTGTAAAAGCACGAGTAGTGTTGTTGTAGTAGTTAAACCATTGCCGATCGCGACGATTGCAGGAAATTTAACCATCTGCGAAGGCCAAAGCACGATATTGACCGCAGGAGGAGGAGGTACCTATGAATGGGAGGATAATAGCACGACCAATCCAAGGACGGTAAGCCCAATTGTAAATACAACCTATACAGTTACTGTTTCAGGCTCAAATGGTTGTAAATCAAGCACTAGTATTATTGTCCGAACCACACCCAACCCAATTGCAAAATATTTCAGGAAATGCAAATATTTGTACTGGTCAAAGCACTACATTAACTGCAACAGGAGGAACTGGCTATGCGTGGAGTACGCCACCAGGAGGGGCTTCTCCAACCGTCGTTGTAAGCCCTGTCTCCGATAACACATATACTGTAACAGTTACAAATGGAACTTGTAATAGTACATCTACATTTCAAGTATTGGTCTCAGCGACTCCTATTCCATTTATAACTGGAAATCTTACCATTTGTGTTGGCGAAACAGCTACCTTGACAGGAGAAGGTGGTATTTCCTATACATGGAGTAATAGTGTGACCGCTGTATCAATAAATGTTAATCCTATCATTAATACGAGTTATACGGTTACCGTAACCAATGGAATTTGCCAAGCTACCACAAGTGCGCTTGTTGTAGTGAGACCTAAACCAACGGCTACGATAGCAGGAAATTTAACCATCTGCGAAGGCCAAAGCACGATATTGACCGCAGGAGGAGGAGGCACTTATGAATGGGAGGACAACAGTACAACTAATCCAAGGACGGTAAGTCCTTTAACTAATACCCAATACACGGTCAGCGTAACGAATAATGGCTGTACGAGTGTATCAAATATCCAAGTGACAGTGCGCCCAATTCCAGTAGCCGCCATCAATGGAAATCTAGCCTTGTGCTCTGGTGCCAGCTCAAATTTGACAGCAACTGGAGGTAGTGGTTATGCATGGAGTGTACCGCCAGGCGGTAATACTGCTGTTGTGAATATCTCGCCATTATCAAATACAGATTATACGGTTACAGTTACAAATAATGGCTGTACAAGTACTACTTCGGTTTCTGTAGTAGTCACTCCTACACCTATTGCGTCAATTTCAGGAGATTTAACCATCTGTAATGGAGAGACATCCGAGTTGACAGCAAACGGTGGTGTTGGATATTCTTGGAGCACACCGCCTGGAGGAAATGCAAATCCAATTAACGTAACTCCTTTGTTCACAACCACTTATACAGTAACCGTCACAGATAATGGCTGTAAAAGCACCGCATCGGTTATTTTAGTTGTTAATAATAACCCAAATCTCAGTATCGTTTTTGCCAATACGCGATGCGGAGGTGATAATGGATCCATAAATGTATCGGTTAATGGGGGGATACCAAATTATAATTATATTTGGAATGGTCCACAAGTTATTGGCAATATTTCTAATCCAACCAATCTCCAAAGCGGCATTTATAACCTTACGGTCACAGATGCAAAGAATTGTAAATCGGAAAGGTTTGTTACCATTGGAGGCTCAAATCCTCTTGAAATTGATGTAGTTCCAACTCAGCCGACCTGTGGTTTAAATAATGGTTCCATTCAAATTAATGTGAATCAAGGGACTCCAAATTACAATTATTCTATAGGTGGTGCTTTTTCCAATAATAATACATATCCAAACCTAGCTCCTGGTAATTATCCAATTTCGGTAGCCGATGGAAGGGGTTGTCAAGCATTTTCTAATATCAATTTGAGTATTTCAAGCGGAATAAATGCATCTTTAGCTGTCACAAATACAACGTGCGGTGATCCAAGTAATGGGCAAATTACCATAACGGCTACTGGTGGATTGCCTTCTTATGAATACAATTATGGTGGAAATGTCTATTTAAACCCAATTATTACTGGAATTAGTTCTGGTAGTCATGTGGTCTCTGTCACCGATGCCCAAGGATGTAATCGAACCTTGGCGTTTAATATTGCCCCTTCCACGGGTATTAATATTACTGGAAATTCAACCCAGGCGGGCTGTTCAACCGCAACTGGCTCTATTACTGTCACGGGTTCCAACGGTACCGCTCCATATACTTATGTTTTAGGAGGAAATACTACTTCAACTACAGGGCTTTTCCAAAATCTTGGATCGGGAACGTATATAATTGAAGTGACGGACAAGAATCAATGCACAAGTTCAATTGAAATAGTGGTAACTTCTCCAAATGGTTTTACTGGGTCCGTTAATACAACTAGTGCCCATTGCAATCAAATGGATGGCGCATTATCCATCAATCTAGTAGGAGGCTTGGCTCCATTTTCTTATGTAGTGAATGATGTTACCCAATCTTCTGGCTTATTTACAAATCTTAGCCCTGGAGCCTACGATGATATCCAAGTGATAGATGCAAATGGCTGTAGTATAAATTTAAATACAGTTATAAACAATATAAATGGCCCAACTGGTTTAGTAAATCTCACGCATACAAGTTGTAATTTATCCAATGGTATAATTAATCTAAATGCAATTGGTGGCACAAATCCTTACACTTACACAATCAGCGGCACCAATACTTCCAATACAACTGGGATTTTTTCAAGCCTAGGGGCAGGCGCTTATACCGTTACGATCACAGACAGCAAGTCTTGTACCTCTGTCATAAACACGATGATAAATCCATCTGTAAATATTTCGGCTAGGGCGATTACGTCACCTGCAGCTTGTGGTACTAATAGTGGATCAATTACAGTTACGCCAATTGGCGGTGTGATTCCATTTAATTATAGTCTCAATAATGGTCCATCAAGCGCATCTAATATTTTTCAAAATTTAAGTCCAAATACGTATAGTGTTCAAGTCATCGATGGAAATAATTGTTCAGTTTCTTTATCTGTGACGGTTCCAAATTCCAATGGGCCTAATACATCAACGAGCTTCAGAAACGCTACTTGTAATTTGGATAATGGTTCCATTAAAATATCTGCCACGGGAGGAACATTTACTTATACATTTAGTGGCAACGGACTCACTCCCAACAATAATGGGATATTTACTAATGTAGCCCCAGGAATTTACTTTGTTACGACGACAGATGGAAACTCATGCTCCGTCGTGGACAGAATAGAGATCATAAATATATCTGGTCCGAGCTCAGGAGGTAGCGCTTCAGCTCCAAAGTGTGGATTGGACAATGGTTCCATTACTGTCACCCCAACTGGTGGAACTACACCTTATACTTATCAAATCTCACCAATGGTGGGAACACAAACTTCCAATGTATTTACTAATTTACCCCCAGGAAATTACACCATAACCATAACAGATAATAATAATTGCATAGCTATTGACTTTATTCCATTGGTAGCACAAACACCACCGAGCATAATAGTTATGACTAAGGATGCTTTGTGTAATGGTGCCAACGGAAGCCTAGTTGTGAATGCTTCTGGTGGTTTACCGCCTTATTTATACAGTATTGGTGGGGCTTTTTCTAACAGTAATGAATTCATCAATCTATTGCCTGGAACTTATACGGTGAGTGTTACGGATTTCTCGAATTGTTTGGTGACAAGTACCGTTTTAATTGGAAACACAAATCCACTCGTATTGCAAAATTCTGTGGTGGCACAAACTTCTTGTGGACAAAATAATGGCTCAATAGCCGTAAATGTGAGTAATGGTCAAACGCCGTACAATTATAATTTTGGTGGCGGAAACCAAGGGTTAAATCTAACCTCTGGACTTGGAGCGGGTAATTATTCCTTTACCGTTACCGATAATCTAGGTTGTTCTTTAACTGGTCAAGAAACCATCAGCCCATCTTCTGGCGTTGCAGCAAATGCCAATATAACGCCTTCCTCATGCGGTATAAACAATGGGTCAGCAACCGTTTTGGTTACTCAGGGTATTTCTCCTTATACATATAATATTTCAGGTACACCTCAAGCTGGAAATGTCTTTTCTGGGCTTGGTGCTGGTACTTATGTTATTACCGTGACAGATAATAGCTTGTGTCAGACTTTTATTCCAGTAAATATTCCTTCTAGTTCGGGTTTGTCTGCGTCCATCTCACACTCAGATGATAGATGTTCAGCTTCCGTAGGTTCAATTACCATTGCGGCGACTGGGACAAATACGCCTATTCGTTATAACATTGGATCAGGTAATGTTTTAAATCCAATTTTTGAGAATTTGACATCTGGAACTTATACTGTTACTGTAACAGACAATGCAGGTTGTACCATTTTACTGAATACCCAAGTTAATAATGTTGCGGGTCCAACTGCCGTGTCGGGAACGAGTTTGAATACTTCATGCGGCCTAAATAATGGTTCTATAACGCTGTCTGCAATAGGTGGTACATTGCCTTATATGTTCAGTATTGGGGCAGGTTTTGTTAGTTCTAATGTTTTTGGGAATCTTCCTTCTGGAAATTATACCATTTCAGTTCGTGATGCCAATAATTGTACTTTTGCATCAACGACAAATGTTTTAGCATCTTCAAATGTTACCTATACTTCCACCATTGATTCTACCAACTGCTCTAATAACAGCGGTCGTATTTCTATAAATGCACTCAATGGCACATCCCCCTATAATTTTTATTTGGGAGCAGCTGCACAGTCAAATGCCGTCACAGCCGTATTCAATGGATTGGCTTCAGGGAATCATTTTTTAACCATAACTGATAATAATGGATGTCAAATCCTAGATACTTTAACAGTGCCAATGGTGGCTGGATTCAGCGCTAATGTTACTTCGACTGTTACCAGTTGTGGAGCAAATAATGGATCTATTATCGTAAATGCCCAAGGAGGTCTATCCCCATTTTCATACACCATCGGAGGGGCTTCCCAAGCTTCAAATATTTTTAATAATCTAAGCGCAGGTAATTATATCGTGACTACAACGGATCAAAACGGTTGCGTGCAAATTAACCCAGTGTCGGTGCTTTCTTCGAGTGGTTTGTCTATATCATTGACGACTGCCAATGTGAAATGTGGTGGTGCAAATGGATCCATTTCGGTGTCTATCAATGGAGGATCTTCACCTTATTCAATCGATATATTTCCAGTAATTACCATAGGGCCACCTAATACCTATTTGAACGTTGGAGCTGGAACTTATACCATCACGGTTACGGATGTTTCTGGTTGTTCGGTTACTCAAGTAGCTACTATTTTGAATAATCCTGGTCCAACTAATCTTTCTTTAGCAGCAACAACAACCAGCTGCGGTAATTCAAATGGAGTCATCATGGCCACTATCACTGGTGGTACTTCGCCATATTTGTATAGCATCCCTACTGCCTTAAATCAGTCAATAGGAACATTCAATAATCTCGCAAGTGGAAGCTATGATATGACCGTAACAGATGCGAACGGATGTCAAATTATACGAAATACCAGCATCGCAGCCTCACAGGCAATCGTGTTGAGCTCTCTGCTGATTGATAGCACTTCCTGCATAGGCAATGATGGAAAAATTACCGTAAATGTATCCAATGCTTCTCCTCCTATTAGGTACGCTTTGGGTAGCACAGTTCAAATTGATAATCCGGTATTTAACAACCTTGGATCAGGAAATTACAATCTTAGCATCACGGATGGCAATGGTTGTACTTTTATACAAAATAATATTTTGGTTCCTGCTAGAAACGCGCCGATTGGGTCGCTTAGAATTGATAGTACTACGTGTATGCTATCAAACGGTACGATCACAGTCAATATGACTTCAGGGGGATCGCCATTTAGATATTCGATCATTCCAGGGGCATTCTCTGCTTCTAATGTATTTAATAATTTAGCCACGGGACAATATACGATTACGATTGTGGATAATAATAATTGTACCATTACTTTAGGAGGAAATATTTCCGCTAAATCAAAAATAAATATTGAAGGGACAGTCGTAACCAACGTCTCGACCACTGGTGCTATGGACGGTTCCGCTAATATTTCATTATCCAATCCTAATCATCCAGTCTCCTATGTTTGGTCATTTAATGGATCAAATGTGGGCAATTCTACCCTGTCGAGTGGTAACAATATCAACATGCCGAACTTAGCAGCTGGGCAATATGCGGTAACCGTGACGGATAGAAATGGTTGTACTTCGGTGACCAGTTTCACTTTGACAGAGCCATCTTGCGGTCTTGCTGCGACCGTCGTTTCATCAAATATAAGTTGCAATGGTTTGGCCAATGGGGCATTTGCAATGAATATTGTAGGTGCGAATTTACCTTTGACTTACACGTGGACAGGACCGACCGCCATAGGCAATACCAATACCGCCAACAACCTGCGAGCAGGACTTTACTCGGGCACCCTAACCGATGCTGCGCTGTGCAAAGTTGTCGTGAACTT
Source organism: Saprospiraceae bacterium (assembly GCA_016718505.1). Classification (GTDB taxonomy): domain Bacteria; phylum Bacteroidota; class Bacteroidia; order Chitinophagales; family Saprospiraceae; genus JADKKF01. The sequence continues at coordinate 1,057,905 of JADKDE010000001.1, forward strand.
TACAATCACCGAACCTTTGATTTTAAAAGATACCTTAATTCAACTGACCAATAACCAATGTGCTTCTACATGCCTTGGTGCCATTAATGTTTCAGCTACAGGAGGTACACCAGGGTATCAATATATCTGGTCAACTGGTAGTACCAGCAATGCCATTTCCAATTTGTGCCCGAACAATTATACAGTTACCATTTCCGATGACAAAGGGTGTAAAATCAGCAAAACTTACACAATTACTGGAACCGCGCCCATCCAACTTAATTGTAGCCCAATAGCCCCAGCGACTACTTTTGGGGGAATTGAAGGCATAGGAGGCGTCGTTGTTACAGGAGGGGTTCCACTTTATTCTATTGCATATTCTGGGCCTATATCTAATGTGTTAACAGGACAAGGTGCCAATATTTCGATTACAGGGCTCAAAAGTGGCCAATACAGTATCACTGTCACGGATATGAACGGTTGTACGGCTATTTGTGGATTTAACATTGCCAATTTGGCTTGTAACTTGCGTGATTCGGTCATTTTATCCCAATCTCCAACCTGTTTTGGTCTCTCGAATGGAGCGATTACCATCTCTGGAAGCCGAGGAACACCACCTTATAGCTATATTTGGGGCGATAACAATATCAACCCCACTAGGACGGATTTGCCAGCAGGAAGGCATTATTATACCATCACGGACGTTAATTCATGCGTGGACTCAGGGTATGTGAATTTAACCAATCCGTTGCCAATCAGCTTTACCAAGGACATAGATTCATTGGACTGTACAGGTAGGAATATCGGTCGCATCACCTATAACAATTTTTCTGGAGGTACGGGTATTTATTCTTACGCATACGCGCCTAGCAAGGATTTTAAAGACATCGTGGCGGGTACAGTTATATTATCTAATTTAGGGGAAAATACCTATGTTGTTGTGTTGAAAGATGGAAATGGTTGTGAATTTTACGACACGACAACCTTGATCAAACCGACAGGGCTTGACATCAATTTACCTTCGGTAATCGAGATTGAATCTGGAGACGAAGTGTTGATCACAGCCTTGTACAATCGCAATCCAAACGAGATGGCGACTTGGTTGTGGATGGAACGAGATTCGATCATAGGCGGCAATTTTGACAATATCACCCGCACGCCATTCGCATCGACCACGATTCGATTGAAAGGTACGGATATCTACGGTTGCATGGACTTCGCGATAGTTAATATCGTCGTGAAAAAAACCGTTCATTTATACATTCCGAATAGCTTCTCGCCCAATGGTGACGGCATAAACGATCGATTCAAGATCTACGGAAACGACAAGATCCTGAACGCCGATTATATGCGAATCTTTGACCGATGGGGCAATATGGTTTACGAAGAGAAAGACTTTAAGCCACTAGAAGGTGGTCAGAATGGTTGGAGCGGTTATTTCAAAAATTCATTGATGAACCCAGCCGTTTTTGTCTATACGATTAGGGTCACTTACAACGATGGCACGAAAGTGGATTTTGTGGGCGATTTGACGTTGACGCATTAAGGTATCTTTGCGATCTGTTTGGTTATTGGGCGTCCCCCTCGATAGGATCGAGGGTCGCGTGTTGTGTGGGTTCCGTCTCGCCTTATCGTCGAGACTCTCGTCGCATCGAAGATGCTCCGAGACCACTCCACCCGCTGACGCGATGCCATCCTCAAGGTTATTTTCAGTTATAATGAAAATTGCCTAACCAGTTGATATTTAGGTACTTACAGGTAGATTAGCTAGGTGATTTTAGAGGATAATATTATGAATTTTATGGAATCAATTATGTTTCTGGACTTTGGTCAGTAATCGAAAATTAGTCGTAAACTTTTAAGAAAACTAAATAACACAGCATTATTTCAGAGTAACACTCCAAAGCCATTTTTACTTCAAACAGCGCTTTACCTATGTTTCTTTTTAACCCTTTTAAGCATAATTTGTCCGTTTCTGTTACGTAATTGTTGGGGTTAATATTTACCAGTATAATTGGCATCATATATACGACAACAGTACTGTCAATAAATTAATTGAAAAGGTGGATAAAAAACAAACGGACCTTAAAATTTAAAGAGGTGCAAGCAAACACACTCAACCATAGAGTTTGTACCACATTTAATTTTACCACAACTGTACCAAAGCCCATCCTCCTCCCGCCAAATGAGCTATTGAAAATTACAGCGAACTTTTGACAAGAAATTGAAAAATAATTTTTATATTTGCCAATATTTGTCAAGTCAAAATAGAGCACATTGAAATCGATAGGAACGATCTTAAGAGAGTTAAGAGAAGGTAAAGGACTTCTGCTTAGAGAAATTGGAGCTAAGCTTTCACTAGATCCAACTATTTTAAGTAAAATCGAGCAAGACAAACGAATGCCTACAAAAGAGCAAGTAAAATTACTTTCCAATTTCTATAAAGACCAAAAGAATGAAGTAATCATAGCATGGCTTTCTGATAAGCTGTATTATGAGGTTCAAGACGAAGACCTGGCATTACAAGCTATGCTAGTCGCAGAAGAGAAAATAAGATATAATAAAAGGAAATCAAAATAAAATGAAATTATACGAAGCACTTGAAAAGCAACTGAAAAAAGAGATAAACTATGTTTCCGACAATGGGGAACTAAAAAAATGGGTGGTAATCAATAAAGCACAGAATTATGATGCTGAATTGATTGAATTATTGATTGACAACCAGGAACTAAAAGCCAAATTCTTTTTGAACATAAAAGGTGTTTTGGTTTTTAATCAATCGCTTTTTGTGCAGTTTATGGAGCAAAAAAACTACTTGAATGATAGTTATACGGCATACAAAAACAAAGTAGGACTCAACATAGACGGGAAATACCTAAAACAACGCAACGAAGTAGCACTGGTGTGGCCATTTAAAGACTGCGTATTAGAAGGAGGGCAAAGCCGTGAAGAAGACAAACGAGAAGAAATATTTTTAATGAAACCCTGGCTCAAGACGAAATAACCCAACTATTAGAACCTAAGGTTTTAACCAATGCAAAACGCTACACATCAGATGGTGAAAAACCACTTGACCAGTTTAACCGAAACGAAAAAGGTGTGATTGCCGACAACCTAATTATAAAAGGAAATAACCTTTTAGCCCTTCATTCTCTGAAAGAAGAATTTGCAGGTAAGGTGAAGCTGATATATATAGACCCGCCGTATAATACGGGTAGTGATGGGTTTAATTACAATGACAATTTTAATCATTCTTCTTGGATGACGTTTATGAAGAATAGACTTGAATTTGCAAGGAACTTACTAACTGATGATGGAGTAATTTTCGTTAGTTTAGATGATAATGAAGCACATTACTGTAAAGTTCTAATGGATGAAGTTTTCAAAAGGGAAAATTTCATTGCCGATATTTGTCATAAATCAAGAGGATCGATTTCAAATGATAAAATAATTTCTCCCAACCACAATCACATTTTGCTTTTTGCAAAGAATGAACGGTTAGTTTTTTCAAATAAAGAAAAATTTGGTGTAAAAAAATCACTAGATGGGTTTAGACTAAAAGATGAACGAGGTGATTTTAAATTAGTTCCAGTAGATGGACCTGGCGGCGCATCAAAAGGAAACCCTTTTTACATATTCGAAGGAATTGAAGGTTATTGGAGATTCTCTAAAGACAAAATGCAAAAAATGTATGAAGATGGTTTGGTTGTGAAAACAGCAACGGGACTTCAACAAAAATACTACAAGGAGAAAGCTGCTAATTCTAAACAAACTGTAACGACTTGGTGGGACGAAAATTTTTTAACTTCTACAGCTACAAGTGAATTAAAAAAGCTAATGGGTGATGCAGTATTTAAAAATCCGAAAAACACAAATCTAATAAAACGAATTACTGAATTATGGACTGAAAAAGATGATATAATTCTAGATTATCATGCAGGATCTGGCACAACTGCACATGCAGTTTTAGAATTAAATAAAGAAGATGACGGAAATAGAAAATTTATTCTTTGTGAACAGATGGATTATATTGAAACTGTTACAACAGCAAGGGTAAAGAAAGTAATGAATGAACATAATGAATTCATCTACATTGAACTCAAAAAATATAACCAAAACTTTATTGAGCAAATAGAATCGGCAAAAGACACCATAACAGTATTGAAAATTTGGGAAGAGATGAAAGCTAAATCATTCCTAAACTACAATGTAGATATTCAAAAACAAGAGGAGCATATAGAAGAATTTAAGGCGTTATCATTAGCAGAGCAAAAACAGCATATGGTGGAGTTGCTTGACAAAAATCAATTGTATGTCAATCTATCTTCGCTTAATGACAAAGACTTTGCTGTATCAGCCGATGATAAGAAAGTGACAATGGATTTTTACAAAATGAAATAATGAAACAGAAAATCATCATAGACCATTTGGAGATAGTTGTATTCCAGAAAGAGGAAAGCGACTATATATCACTGACTGATATTGCTAAAGCCAAAAATCCAGACGAGCCCAGATTTGTCATTATAAAATGGATGTCCACCAAATTCTCAATGGATTTTTTAGGCCTTTGGGAGCAAATGCACAATCCAGATTTTAACCGTGCCGAATTCGATACCTTTAAAAATCAAGCTGGCTCCAATAGCTTTACGATGAGTCCAGACAAATGGATAAAAACCACCAAAGCCATAGGAATAGTCTCTAAATCTGGACGATATGGTGGAGGAACTTTTGCCCACAAAGACATTGCTTTTGAGTTTGCATCTTGGATTTCGGCAGAATTTAAGCTGTATTTAATCAAAGAATTTCAAAGACTAAAAGAAGAAGAAAGCAAAAAATTATCCTCGGGATGGGACTTAAAACGACAGCTCACCAAAATAAACTATAAAATACATACTGATAGCATCAAAAAAAATCTAATTCCAGAACTAATTTCGTCCAAAGAAACTAACATCATATATGCGTCAGAAGCCGATGTTCTAAACAAAGCATTGTTTGGTTTCACCGCAAAAGAATGGCGAGATAAAAATTCAAAATTAGAGGGGAATGTTAGAGATTATGCAAGTGTAGAACAATTGGTCTGCTTGGCTAATTTGGAAGTTTTAAATGCTCGATTTATAGAAGAAGGCAAAACTCAATCCGACCGATTGATATTGCTAAACAAAATAGCTATCAATCAATTACAACTATTAATAGGCAACACAACATTAAAAAAATTAAAAGACTGATGGCATTTTTATACGAAACATTAAATGCGGTATCTGGTTTTGTACCAATAGACAAAACCAGATTTCCTTTAATTGAAGATAATTTGAATACAAAATTTCCAATCAGAGAATATCAAATAAAAACCTTTTCACGATTTGATTATTTTTTGAATAATAGTTTTGAAGGCAAACCTTATAAACCCATCCATTTGTTATACAATATGGCTACGGGTAGCGGAAAAACATTGATAATGGCGGGCTTGATACTTTACTTGTATGAAATGGGGTACCGAAACTTTTTGTTTGTTGTGAATTCAAATAATATCATCAAAAAAACGAAAGATAATTTTATAAATCCACAAGCTTCAAAATATTTATTCAATGACAAAATTGTAATTGATGGAAAAGAAGTTTACATAAAGGAAACAGATACTTTTGAAAGTGCTGATACTCAAAACATCAATATCAAATTTACAACCATTCAGCAACTTCATATAGACCTAAATAATACCAAAGAAAACAGCGTCACATACGAAGATTTTGTTGATAATAAAATGGTTTTAATAGCAGATGAAGCCCATCATTTAAGTTCTGCTACAAAAAACAATGGGACATTATTTGGAAGTTGGGAAAGCACTGTACTAGAAATTCTAAAGCAAAATTTCGATAACATTCTTTTAGAATTTACAGCTACATTAGATTATGACAATGCCGAAATTTTAAGAAAATATCAAGACAAAGTAATTTTCAAATATGACCTTTCACAATTTAGAATTGATAAATATTCGAAAGAAATAAATCTTGTAAGGTCATTTTATGACGAGCAAGAGCGCATCATGCAAGCATTGATTTTGAATTTGTATCGTCAAGAGCTGGCGACAGCCAATAATATCAATTTAAAGCCCGTAATTCTATTTAAAGCAAAAAAGACAATCAAAGAATCTGAACAGAACAAGGAAAATTTTCACCATCTAATAGAATTAATGTCAGCGCAATTGGTAGAAAATATAAGGAATACAGCCACAGTTTCTGTTGTTCAAAAGGCATTTAAATTCTTTGATTCAATAAATATATCATCTTCAGAAATTTCAAAAAGAATACAATCAAATTTTCGTAATGAAAATTGTGTCAGTGCAAACAATGATGAAGAAGCCGAAAAAAATCAATTACTTTTAAATACATTAGAAGATGAAAACAATCCAATCCGTGCAGTTTTTGCTGTTCAAAAATTGAATGAAGGCTGGGATGTATTAAATTTATTTGATATCGTTCGCTTGTATGAAGGACAAAACACTGGTGGTTCTAATACAAAAATTGGGGCTACTACACTTTCAGAAGCACAGTTGATTGGGAGAGGGGCAAGGTATTTTCCATTTGCATTAGAAGAAGGTCAAGACAAATACACTAGAAAGTATGACGACGACCCATCAAATGATTTAAAAATACTCGAAGAACTTTTTTATCATACTAAAGAGGATAGTCGTTATATTTCTGAATTGAAAAAAGCACTTGTAGAATCTGGGATCTATGAGGACGAAGATAAATTGGTGACAAAACAACTAACCTTAAAATTCGACTTTAAAAAAACTGATTTTTATCGTCAAGGACATGTTTTCATAAATAAGAAAAGCATTAAAAATTTTGACAAAATAAAGTCGTTTTCTGATTTAGGGGTTTCAAGCACAAACTACCGTCATACATTGCCATCAGGTGTTGGCAGAATGTCAAGTGCATTTTTTGAACTTGAACCTTGCGAATCAAACGATGAAGTAATCAAACAGAAAGCAGTAAAATTGATTGAAATGCCAATAAACATTATAAGATTTGCATTAAGTCAAAACCCTTTTTATTATTTTGACAGTTTATCACATTATTTTCCTAAAGTAGGTTCGTTGTCAAATTTCATTGAAAGTAAAGGCTTTTTAGCCGGACTGGAAATCACATTTCTTGGAACAGCCAATCGACTTAAAGAAATTAATCACTTTGACTATTTGCAAGCCGTAAATGGAATGCTTCAAAATATAAAAGCTGAAATTAAGAGCAATTCAACAGAATATGAAGGGTCAGAATTTTTTGAACGAAAAGTATATGAAGTCTTCCCTGATAAGAAAGAAGTACGTTTTAAAAAAGGTCCAGAACGAGAAGAAGGACAGCAGGCTTTGCTAGCTAATGAACCTTGGTATGCTTATAATGCTAACTACGGAACCATCGAAGAAAGAAGTTTTGTTACATTATTTGCAAGTAGATTTGAAGGACTAAATCAGAAATTTGAGAACATCTATTTAATCCGTAATGAAAGAGAAATTAAGATCTTTGATAAACTCGGACGAGCTTTTGAACCTGACTTTTTACTATTTTGCAAACAACGAGATGGTGAACAAATTACTTTTCAAGTTTTTATTGAACCGAAAGGTGCTCATTTGATTGCTCACGACAAATGGAAAGAAGATTTTTTAAAAAAAATTAGTGAAGAGCAAAAGACAGTAAAAATCCATACTGATACTTATATAATAACAGCTGTTCCATTTTATAATTATACTAGCGAAAACGAATTTAAGACGAAATTAGAAAGTACATTACAAAAATATACATAAAGCTAACGTACCAAGATAGTCACGAATTGACATAGTATATTACAAATGAAAAAACACAGAATGCCTTCCTACCGTTTTACAAAGAGACAAAGAAAAAATTGGGGGAGCCGACAATAAAATGAAAGCCATTGTTCAAAAATTAACCGCACTAAAAGGGACAAGTCAGGAGGTCAATGTGGCACATACCAAAACCCGAGACCTCATTCCTTCAATTTTTGAATCGATGTCTCAAAATATCCCCACCTCTTCAATTCTAGCACTCAGGCTATTTATTTCCCATTATACGGAAAACCTCGGTTTTTCATCAAGGCCGCTATGCTTGGATTTTTGCCTCTGAATGCCTTGTAACCCTCAGATTCTTCGACCGTTCCACCTACGCTGAATACGTGATCAAGAAGTCTTTTGGCGACTGCCTTGTCGTAGGGTCCACCCGCTTCTGTAAATGCCTCAAAAGCGTCTGCGCTGTGTACGTCCGACCATAAGTAACTATAGTATCCCGCTGAGTAACCATCGTCAGCAAAAATGTGTGCAAATTGAGGAGTTCTGTGGCGCATGACTATTTCATCTGGCATTCCCAACTTTGTCAATTCTTCCTTTTCGAATTGATCCGCATTGATGGGCTTGTCACCCGCTAGATGCAATTTCATGTCTATCAATGCACTGGCTAGATATTCTACCGTCGCGAATCCCTGATTGAACTTGGATGCATTTTCTATTTTTTGGACCAATTCTTTTGGGATCGGTTGCTTGGTCTGATAATGCACAGCGAATTTATTCAAAATCTCCGGAGTCAATAACCATCTTTCTAATATTTGGCTAGGAAACTCTACATAATCTGTGGCAACATTGGTACCACTTAGTTTTGGATAAGTTACATCGGAACAAAGCCCGTGCAGCGCATGTCCAAACTCATGGAAAAGCGTATTGGCATCGTCAAGAGATATCAAAACTGGTTCGTTGGGTTTTCCTTTAAGAAAATTTGAATTATTGGATACCAGCGTTTTGACATCGCCATTGATTCTGCTCTGCTCCCTATATGCAGTCATCCAAGCTCCAGATCGCTTTCCTTCTCTAGCGTATGGATCGAAATACCACAAGCCCACCAAAGCGCCTGTAGAGCCTTTGATGACTTTCCATACCCTCACATCGGGATGGAATTTTGGTACATCATTTATTTGATCAAATTTAAGGTCAAAAAGTTGACCCGCCATCCAAAACATGCCTTCTCGCATTTTCTCCAAATCAAGGTAGGGTTTTATTTGACTTTCGTCGAGGTCATATTTGGCCTTACGCACTTTTTCGGCATAATATCTATAATCCCAAGGCTCTATTTTGATTCCCAATTTTTCTGAATTGGCTATAGCTTGCATATCTGCCACTTCTTCTTTTACACGGGCGACTGCGGGTTGCCAAACTGCAAGCAATAGATCCATAGCCTTGTCTGGGGTCTTGGCCATTTTGTTGGATAATTTCCAGTGGGCATGGGTAGGATAACCAAACAATTTGGCTCGCTCGGCTCTTAACGCCAATATTTGAGGTATGATGGCATTGTTATCGTTTTGGTCGCCGTTGTCACCTCTATTTACGAACATTCTCCAGGCTTTCTCTCGCAATCCTCTTTCGGGACAAAAAGTCAAGAAAGGCTCGATTGCAGATCTCGTATTTGCCAATATTCCTCCTTTTAGTTTTTTGTCTTTGGCAGCTGATAGCAATGCCTCTTTAAGATCTTCAGGCATTTTGGCCAATTCTGAATCGGAAATAGCCAAAAATTTGTCATTTTCATCTGCAAGGAGATTTTGACTAAATTTGGTGAATAAACTCGCCAGTTTTTGATTGATGGCCGCTACTTTCGCTTTGTCTGCACTGTTAAGTTTGGCGCCGTTTAGTACAAAATCATCGTAATATTTATCCAAAAGCCTTCGCTGTTCTTTGACGATGGAAGAACTTTTAGGACTTTTATATACGGCTTCTATCCGTTTGAAGAGCCCTTCATTTTGCATGATATTATCAACAAAAGCCGCTAGTTTAGGTTGCATTTCGGTTTCTATCGTTTGAAATTCTTCGGAGTTCATATTGCCACTCCATACTGAATATACATTAATGACTCGATTTAATGAGGACCCTGTTTTTTCAAGGGCAGCTATAGTATTTTCAAAGCTGGGCGGGTCTTTTTGTTCTACGATTTTTTGAATTTCTAAACTGTCTTCAGCCATAGCCGCCAACAATGCGGGTTTGAAGTCTTTGAGTTGAACTTTATCAAAAGGCGGAACTCCTCCATATTGACCTTCCCATGGCTTTAATAATGCGTTGACATTGGTGGTATTATCCATAGTTTTTTTGGCTACTTTACATTGATGGAAAATTGCAAAAATAAATAGAATAAATCCGAATGTTTTAAAAATTTGAAATCGCATAATTCAAAATTATATGTAGTGAACGAAATAATTTACACAAACCAAATGTAAAGATATGGGTAAATATTGCAATGATGGGCGTAAGTGCTAGGAATGTTTCAAAATCAAAAAGAAATTTTTATTTGAAAATAAGCATAATATCCATTACCTTTGCATGGTTTTTTCAAAAAGAACAAACGACTTCGATTATTTTAGATTAATAATTTGATTTTTAGCATTTTACACATTATAAATAATTTATTGAATGGCAATTATTAGTAGAATCAGAAAAAGAAATGGCTTGGTTATGGCGCTTATCGCCCTTGCTGTTTTGGGTTTTATGATTATGGACATGGTTTCCAATAGCGGCAGAGGTGGTGGAGCTTTTGGTTCTACGACGATTGGAAAAATTAATGGTACCAAAGTTGATTTGGCCGAATTTCAAAACGTAGAGTCTGTACTTTACAGCAATATGAAGGGAGAACCCTACGGTACCAGAGATAAAATTTGGGATTTTTTCGTGACCAAAGAATTGTTGGGGTGAGATTTCTCAAAAAACGGGATTGGCTGTTGGGAAGGAAGAGTTGCTTGAATTGCAATTCGATCCAAACTATATGAGTAATGTAGTAAAGCAAAGATTTACCAATCAAAGTAATGGCCAGGTGGATTTTCAACAATTGAGCCAAATCAAGGGCGCTTTAGAATCTGATCAACTTCCAGCTAACTTTAAGCCGTTTTGGGCAGCACAAGAAAAGGAAGTAATCAATGAAAGATTGCAAGCAAAATTTGGCAATGCTGTGGCTAAGGGTATCTATACGCCTACTTGGATGGTTGAACAAGAATTCAAAGACGGCAATACCAAGTTGGACTTCTTGTATGTAAAAGTTCCTACGACAGCTGTTAGTGATTCTGAAGTTAAAGTAAGTGACGAAGACTTGAACAAATATTTGAATAAATACAGAGCAAGATACGTAACCAAGGATGAATTGCGTAAGATCGCATATGTGGTTTTCGATGTAAAGCCAACTTCTTCGGACTCAATGGTGGTAAAGCAAAAGCTTGAGGTCTTGTTGCCAGAGTTTAAGGCAACTAGCAAAGATTCTGCCTTTGTAACTGATAATGAGGGTGTTTATGTAGATTCTTATATTGCTAAGAAAGATATTTCAGAAGAAAAAGGCAATGAAGTTGTAAGTGTTGGCGTTGGGAATATTTATGGACCATATATTGAAAACAACAGCTACAGAGCGGTTAAGATTTTGGGTAAAATGATATTGCCAGATTCAGTCAAATCAAGACATATCCTTATTCAGGGTAAGACTCCTGAAGAATTGGTTGCTGGTAGAAAAACTTTGGATTCTTTAAAGAACCTAATACTTTCAGGTAGAGCCAAATTCGACAGTTTGGCGATGACCATGAGTCAAGACGGTGGATCTTCTGCCAAAGGAGGTGATTTGGGATATATGGCTCACGGAGCATTGGTAAGACCCTTCAATGAGTTTATTTTCTATAAATCCAAAGGAAACGAAATGGAAATCATCGAAACTCAATTCGGTGTTCATTTGGTTCAGGTTATGGATAAAAAATTCATCAAGAACGAAGCGGGATATAAAGTCGCGATGCTTGCATTCCCTATCGTGCCGAGCGAAGCCACGCAGAAAGCAGTAAAAATCAAAGCAGATGATTATTTGGCAGCAAATCGTACTTATGAGAATATGGTAAAGACAGGGCAGTCAAATCCAAGTCTTGCCCCTAAAATTTCTGGAAGATTTACAAATATGGCATACGATGTCGCTGGTTTTGGCCAAGGCAATGTCAGTAGAGATTTGGTAAAAGAGCCTTCGCTGATGACTCCAAGTTAGATGAAACATTCGGAGAAGTATTTACTTATCAAGACAAGGATTTGTATTTTGACAATAAATACGTGATTGCTGCGCTAAAGACGGTGATTCCTGCTGGAAAACCGAGCTTGGATGCGCTTAGAGATGAGTTAGAGCCCATCGTAAAAGCTGAAAAGAAAGCTGAGATTTTTAATTCAAAAATCAGCGGAAAAGACATTTTTGAAATCGCTTCAACTTACGGTATAACAGTTGATACAGCTTCTAACGTAGCTTATAACTCTACATTCGTACCGAATTTAGGTACTGATGGAAAGATCGTTTCTACAGCTTTCGCTACAGGAATCAATACGGTTTCTAAGGCAGTAGGTACCAAAGATGGTTTGGTAGTTATGAAGCCATACAACAAGTTGGCTCCACCATCTAATATAACTGACTTTAGTTTTTATAAAGGTCAAATCGGAGTCAATACTAGGAGATCTGCTCCAAACTTAATCATGAATGCCTTGAAAAAAGGAGCGCAAATCGTTGATGAACGTTCTAAATTTTTCTAGTAAAATATAAGTCGATTCGACAGAAAGTCCTTGGAAAAAACCAGGGACTTTTTTTTGTACCTCAATTTAGAGCTTCGTTGATTAATTTTGTATTCTTCTAAAAGTTAAAAAATTTGATGGAAATTGGCATTAAAGGATTTGGATACGTTCATGCAGGTGGGTTGGGAAATCAAAATACTCCCTCTACTGTTGATGATAATTCCTTTATCTCATTGTCCGAACGACTGGGTTACTTAGTGGCGGCACTCCCATCTAATTTGAAAGAAAAACTGACAGCCCAATTTTCAAATTTTAAATGGATTAAACATTTAGATCCATGCACACTTTTTGCCTTCGCCGCATTTGAAGAACTTAAACAGGGATTGCAATTAAGTTTTGACCAAATAGACGTAAATCTGAGCATCGGTACTTCGAGGGGCGCTAGTAAAAACTTAGAAGATTATATTGACTTATTCATAAAAAACAAATCTGGAGCTTTGCCTCCCTTGGGATCACCTACCACTACGATAGGAAATTTGGCTAGTATCACTGGTGGATATCACGGGGTCAAAGGGCATCATATGGTATTTTCAAATACGTGTGCTTCTTCTTTATTCAGCATCATCAATGGATGTGTGTGGATAAAGGCTGGCCAGTGCGATGGATATATAGTAGGTGGAAGTGAAGCCCCATTGACTCCTTATACCCTAAAGCAGTTGAATGCGCTAAAAGTTTATAGCCATGAAATGGATGAATATCCGTGTCGTGCCATGCAACTCGACAAAAAGCAAAACACGATGTGCTTGGGCGAAGCCGCTTGTTTGTTTTATTTGGAAGAGGCGAATGAAAAATCCATCGCCACTATCGCTGGTTGGGGCCAAGCGATCGATCATGGCAAGACACTGACCGATATTTCAGATGAGGGATTGGGCATCCAAGAGTCGATGAGAAAGGCATTGGCGCATGCAAAATTATCTTCTGTTGACGTCGTCATCACGCATAGTCCAGGACCATCCTAGGGGATCGAGCCGAAAGTGCCGCCATTCACAAGGTGTTTGAGACATTGCCCATTTTGTACAATAATAAGTGGAAATATGGACATACCTTGGGAGCTTCAGGAGCTCTGAGCGTCATGGATGCCGTACAGATACTTATGACCCAAACGGTTCCTTCAATCCCTTATCTATCCCAAGATTCAATTTCTGCAAAGATTGATACCGTCATGGTAAATGCGACGGGATTTGGAGGAGGAACCTTTTCTCTGATTCTGAAAAGAAATCAATAGTTATCAAGGATAAATTTTCGAGCCAAATTGATAGCGGTCATTGTGGCGTACTCAATATTTCTGCTCCGATCTTTAGCAAATTTTACCGTTATGGTCCTTATTTTGGATTTATTGCCAACCGCGATACAAATGGTCCCTACGGGCTTTTCGTCACTTCCTCCTGTTGGTCCAGCTATACCAGAGACGGCCACCCCAATATCAATAAGACCCTTGGATAGCAGCCCTTCCAACATTTCCTTCACCACGGGTTCTGACACTGCACCAAACGTGTCTAAGGTCGTGGGATTTACATTCAATAAAGATATTTTGGCTTCATTGCTATAGGTGACCAAAGCCAATTGGAAATATTCGCTGGCTCCCGAACGCTGGATGAGTTTGCTAGAAATATTCCCACCCGTACAACTCTCTGCTGTTCCAAACCGAAGCCCTTTTTCTACCATCAATTGTGCAAAGGCTGTCTCCAAATCAACATCGTATAGGGCATATATTTTATCTCCAAAAAGCTGGGTTAGTGTTTGTTGCAATTCTTCGAAATAAGCCTGTACGATCGATGTTTCGTCAGAAGAGGCAGTAAACCTCACTCTCACGCTCAAAGTCGAAGGAAGATAGGCTACTTTGCACCAGGAGGGCATTTTCGATAGAATTTCAGACATGTTTTGTTCAATGTCGGTCTCTCCGATCCCTGCGAATCCTAAGGTTAGGTGCTGGATTTTGAACAAATTTGCTTGGAGGCTTAGTTTTGGCAAGATGTGTTTTTCGTAAATATGGTAGGTTTCGTATGGGACTCCTGGGCTAAAATAATAATCTTTGCCCTCTCTTTGGATAAGCATCCCAGGTGCTGTTCCTAAGTCATTTTCCAACAATTGAGCTATGGCCGGCATAAAGCACTGCTCCCTATGAGCTTGCTTGAACTCTCGTCCGATTTGCTTGAAAAAACTTGAAATTCGCTCGTATGTACCTTCGTCAAAAACCATTTCAGAATTGAAAAATTCGCAAATCACCTCCTTCGTAATGTCATCTTTCGTGGGCCCCAATCCACCCGTGACGAGGATCAAATCTGACAACTCGCTGGCACGTGCCAATCCACTTGAAATGGCCTCAAAGCCATCAGCGACGGCGATTCTTTCAACTACTTCGATGCCTAGGGGATTTAACTTTTGCGCTATCCAAGCACTGTTGGTATCGATGACTTGCCCTATCAATAACTCATCACCGATGGTGACAATACTCGCTTTTTTCATTTTGTGGTTTTGCTCTAATCAACAATCCAACCGCCCATAGGTTGAAACACATAATTACATTTTTTTATCTTGAAATAATCAAAAGCCACTTGTCTATTTGGGTTATACATAATTGCTGCGGTCGAACGTATAATGCTCGAATTGTACATGAATTGGGAACAAATAACTGAGCCGCGTCAAGGATCGTATCGATCGTCTCGTTTAGCGTAGCAAAATATACGAGACGAGTCTGGTTATATTCCTAGGATAGGATATGATAAGACCGCAGCGAAGCGAAGTCGAGAAGAGCCTGGCCTACTCGCAGAGTAGGAGACGCCCTAATAAAAACAATAGATTTACTCGTAAAATAGCAAGGCTTTATACTTGAATTTGCTGCCTAAAGTTTAACTGAAATAGGTGGAGAAGTTTGGTAAAAATTTCCGAAAAAATTGTATCTTTGCCCATTAATATTTAATTTAGTTTTTAATATATATAAATGGCTGACGATCAAAGAATTATTTCTGTTGATATAGAAAATCAGATGAAGACGTCCTACATAGATTACTCTATGTCGGTCATCGTCTCTAGGGCATTACCTGATGTTCGCGATGGGTTAAAACCAGTGCATCGAAGGGTACTTTATGGTATGGAAGAATTGGGGGTGCAGGCCAACAAGGCTCACAAGAAAAGCGCTAGAATCGTCGGGGAGGTCTTGGGTAAATACCACCCGCACGGGGATACTTCGGTATATGACGCCATGGTTCGTATGGCACAAAACTTGGTCGCTGCGATATCCATTAGTGGACGGTCAAGGTAACTTCGGGTCCATGGACGGCGATAGCCCAGCAGCGATGCGTTATACGGAGGCGAGATTGAGTAAAGTTGGTGAAGAACTACTAGAAGATATAGACAAGGATACGGTAGATTTTAGATTGAATTTTGACGATTCACTCGAAGAGCCAACGGTTTTGCCAACTCAATTTCCGAATCTTTTGGTGAATGGTGCTACGGGTATAGCCGTAGGTATGGCGACCAATATGCTTCCACACAATCTCGGAGAAGTCTGCGACGGCATCATTGCCACCGTTGATAATCCCGATATTACTATACCTGAGTTGATGCAATACATCAAGGCTCCAGATTTTCCTACTGGGGGAACCATATTCGGCTACGATGGCGTAAGAGAAGGATTCGAAACCGGGAGAGGTAGGGTAGTAGTGCGTGGTAAAACAGAGATCGAAGAGACGGGAGGAAGAGAAGCCATCATCATCAAGGAGATACCATTCCAAGTAAATAAAGCCCATTTGGTAGCCAAAATCGCTGAATTGGTCAATGAAGAAAAAATAGCAGGAATCAGCGACGTTAGGGATGAATCAGACAGAAATGGTATCCGAGTCGTCATTGAGATTAAAAAAGATGCCATCGCTAGGGTAGTACTCAGCCAATTATTCAAATATACACCCCTGCAATCTTCTTATGGCGTTAACAATATCGCACTCGTCAATGGACGCCCTTATCAATTGAATCTCAAGGATTTAATTAGAGAGTTTATCAAATTCAGACTAGAAGTCATCGTCCGCCGTACGCGATACGAACTCAGGAAAGCCGAAGAAAGAGCGCATATCTTGGAGGGATTGCTCATAGCTCTAGATCACTTGGATGAAGTGATTGCATTAATTAGAGCGTCCGCGACCACAGATATCGCCAAAGAAGGCTTGATGAGCACATTCAATCTTTCTGAAATACAAGCTAAAGCCATATTGGAGATGCGTCTCCAAAGATTGACTGGCCTCGAAAGAGACAAGATCCGCGAGGAGTATGCAGAATTGAAAAAGCTTATAGATGAGTTGAACTCTATCCTCGATAGCGAAGAAAAACAACGAGGCATCGTCAAAGCAGAAACCCTTGATATCAAAAACAGATACGCCGATCCACGCCGTACGGATATTTCCTACGCAGACGGAGAGATCAATATCGAGGACATGATCCCAGAAGAAGACGTCGTAGTGACGATTTCACATCTAGGATATATCAAGAGAACGCCCGTTTCAGAATTCCGAATCCAAGGCAGAGGCGGTAGAGGTTCCAGAGGTGCTAAGACCCGTGACGAGGATTTCATAGAGAATATGTTTGTCGCAGGTACGCACAATTACTTGTTATTGTTCACCAGTGCAGGACGTTGCTACTGGTTGAAGGTGTATGAGCTTCCAGAAGCGACCAAAGGCAGCTCGGGACGTGTGATTCAGAACCTCGTGAACTTCCCTGCTGAAGAAAAAGTAAAGGCAACGATCATCATCAAAAGCCTATCGGACGAAGAGTTTATCAACAATAATTATATCATATTCTGTACCAAGAATGGTATGATCAAAAAAACTTTGGTAGAAGAATTCTCTAGACCGCGAACCAATGGTATCAATGCCATCACCATCAATGAAGGCGATATGCTCTTAGAGGCAAAATTAACTTCTGGCAAGGACGAAATAGTTATTGCAAACAAAGAAGGTCGAGCCATCAGATTCTCTGAAACCAAGGTACGTCCAATGGGGCGTAACGCCGCAGGAGTTAGAGCTATAACGCTTTCTGAGACTGGCAATGACGCTGTGATCGGTATGGTCTGTGTTAATCCAGAGGATCCCAATACGACCATCCTCGTTGTATCTGAAAAGGGAAATGGCAAGCGAACTTCCCTAGACGATTATCGCATCACGAATCGAGGCGGCAAAGGCGTGAAAACCATGAACCTGTCAGACAAAACAGGTGAACTGATTACCATCAAATCCGTCACTGAAGATGATCAACTCATGATTACCAACAAGTCTGGTATCATCATCCGCATGGCCGTAAAAGACCTCAGGGTTATGGGCCGCGCCACTCAAGGTGTCCGCGTGATCAGGATAGACGATGGAGATTCTATCGCAGACGTAGCGGTTGTCTATGAAGGCGAAACCGATGGCACCGACGAGGCAGAGATTACTGAAGAATAGTAATATAACTTTTTATTTTTAGAATTATTTGGTCGCCCCCCTCATCCTGAGGGGTCGGGTCGTCCATGACTTCACTTCGTTTCGGTCTCATCTTTCTCAAAGATGAGACTCTCGGCTCCGTAAGAAACTTACTTCGCCGAGCTCATTACCACCCCTGGCGAAAGGGGAAGGGAATCCACCAATTCGAAATAGAATTGACTTTAAGGATAAGAGAAGTAGGGTTTTGTGCTTGGGAGGATTTGAATACAAACTCCTTGATTTATTGAAGCCTAAAAGATTAAATTAAAAAATATTTATTTTTGTTTTGTTGACAATCACAACATGAAGATTGCATTCGTTATAAGAACAGGAAAGGACAATTACATATTTATTTTATTTCAAGCTCACCATTTCCTTGATTAGATATATTTTAATTTATTAATATATATTATCTAGTCATCAGAAAATCAATCAGTTATACATTTGTATTTATCAACAATGCACTGAGTGCAGCACTTTGGTATAATTTTTGTCAATAGACATATATTACTTAAAATAACAATTATTAATTATGAACGGTTTAACTTTGTTGCCAAAAGTTCAGTCTAGGATTTATTTCCATCGATTGACTCCTACTCTTCTAACCTTATTTCTAACCATTTATTTACAGTCGGTTTGGGCGCAGAATTGTGACATTTTTGTTACGGCCCATAATATGATTCAACCCGCAAATAATGGTGCTGGAATTGGAAACCCAGCGGATCAAAATTTGGCTTCCCAAGTTATTATCCCAGCTACTTTTGTAGGAGATAATACTTGTACCGATGCTTTGGTAGATGCCTACGATGCTCCTGCAAGTTGTTCGCCGCCTTTTGTAGCTTGTGGCGATATTCCCGTTGTTTGGTTAGTGGACGAAGACCAAGCCGCGCCAAGTATGCACTTGTGGTCGTTCAAAGATTATAACGATGCCACCAATACAGGTACTGATTACGGACGTGTAACTTACATAAACCCTATTACAGGTGATACTACTGCATTTGCCACATCAAGTTCGCAGGGTGACTTGGAAAGCATGGCGGTTAATCAATCAACCGGACAAGCCTATTTCCTTACGGCATCCAAAATTGAAGGCGGTCCATCGGGCGGGCAAACCTTGTTTACCTATAACCTAAACGATGCCGCCGCTAATAAAGGTAAAATAGCCTTTACGGTTATTGGTCATATACAACGCCCTCATAGTCGGGCTGCAGAGGTATTGGCACTTTACAATAACCGGTTGTATTTAGCAGATCCCGTTACAGGTGACCAAAATACCGACATCACTACTGATATATTAATGTCGGTAGATTTAGGTGCTTTGAACCCCGATGTGATGCAAAACACCATTCCGACTATTATCGGGCCAATTCAGGGCTTAGGGCAAGTAAATAATTATGTAGATGGGATGGAAATTTTGCCCGACGGTACTTTATATACCGTTGACGGTACTGATGACCACCTGTATCGCGTTAGTTTGGCAACAGGTGCTATCTTGGAAGTAGTGGATAACGATATACCCGGTGGTATTGACCCACTTGCCGATGTAGAAACCATTGTATGGGATCCTGTGAATAGCAAACTCATAGGCGCGGATAATGAATTGCAACAATTTGTTGATTTGACCTTGGACGGCATAAATGGCAATAACATTGTAACTTCACCCTATATCGGCACACCAGGCATTTTCAATTTGGTGGATTTTGAAGGCTCAGCTATGTTTGTCATGTGTTGCGACCTTACCGTGAATAGTGCAATACCTAGTACCTGCGATGTAAATGGACAATACACCCTTTCGGTAGATGTTACTTATACCAATGTAAGCGGCTATATTACCATTAATGGACAAAGTTTTACGCCATCAGGTGTAACGGGTAGAGATACTTTTGTACTTGTTTTATTAACCGCCGACGGTGCAGTAGATGTGGACGTAACAGCTCAATCTATAACCGAAGTAACTTGTTCAAGCACTTTGGTAGATGCTTACGATGCGCCTGCGAGTTGTGTTTGCAATCTATCCGCCACCACCAGCGGCACCGATGTATTATGCAACGGTGGCACAGACGGCACTGCTACTGTCACGGCAAGTGGCAATACATCGGTTGTTACTTATTTATGGAGCAACGGCGGCACTACGGCAACAATTAGCAACTTAGCGGCGGGCACATACAATGTAACTGTAACAGAAAGTGCGAATTGTACAACAGTAGCCAGCTACACTGTAACCGAACCAATAGCATTAGTGCCCGTGTGCGATGCAACGAATGTAAGTACGACAGGTGGTAGCGACGGTACAGCGAGTGTAAGTGTAAGTGGCGGCACGCCATCCTACACCTACTTGTGGAGTACAGGAGCTACAACAGCAAGTGTAAGCGGATTGGCTGCTGGTACATACAATGTAACCGTAACGGATGCTAACGGTTGTACCAGTACATGTGCTTCTACGGTTAACGAGCCAGGATGTACTTTATCGTTGAGCGAGACGAATGTAAATGTACTATGCAATGGCGGTATGACAGGCAGTATAGATGTAACGGTAAGCGGTGCCCAAGGAGCTGTGACGTATGTATGGTCAGACGGAGCGACTACGGAAGACCGTAGCGGCTTGGCTGCCGGTACATATAGCGTAACAGCAACGGATGCAGGTAACTGCCAAGATATATTGAGTGTTGATATTAGCGAGCCGACAGCATTAGCGCCTGTGTGCGATGCGACGGATGTAACCTCAACAGGTGGTACCGACGGTACAGCGAGTGTAAGTGTAAGTGGCGGTACGCCATCATATACCTACTTGTGGAGTACAGGAGCTACTACAGCGAGTTTGAGCGGTTTAACAGCGGGAACATACAATGTAACAGTGACGGATGCCAACGGTTGTACCAGCACTTGTGCTTCTACAGTTGGCGAGCCAAGTTGTGCCATATCATTGAGCGAGACGAATGTAGATGTACTATGCAATGGAGGTATGACAGGCAGTATTGATGTAACAGTAAGCGGCGCGCAAGGTGCTGTGACGTATGTATGGTCAGACGGAGCGACTACGGAAGACCGTAGCGGCTTGGCTGCCGGTACATATAGTGTAACAGCAACGGATGCAGGTAATTGCCAAGATATATTGAGTGTTGATATTAGCGAGCCGACAGCATTGGCACCTGTGTGCGATGCGACGGATGTAACTGCAACAGGAGCTGGCGATGGTACAGCGAGTGTGAGTGTAAGTGGTGGTACGCCATCATACACCTACTTGTGGAGTACAGGAGCTACTACAGCGAGTGTAAGTGGTTTGGCTGCTGGTACATATGGTGTAACCGTAACGGATGCTAACGGCTGTACTAGTACATGTGCTTCTACGGTCAACGAGCCGGGATGTACCTTATCGTTGAGTGAGACGAATGTAGATGTACTATGCAATGGAGGCATGACAGGCAGTATTGATGTAACGGTAAGCGGTGCACAAGGTGCTGTGACGTATGTATGGTCAGACGGAGCGACTACGGAAGACCGTAGCGGCTTGGCTGCCGGTACTTATAGCGTAACAGCAACGGATGCAGGTAACTGCCCAGATATATTGAGTGTTGATATTAGCGAGCCAACAGCATTGGCACCTGTGTGCGATGCGACGGATGTAACCTCAACAGGTGGTAGCGACGGTACAGCGAGTGTCAGTGTAAGTGGCGGTACGCCATCATATACGTACTTGTGGAGTACAGGAGCTACAACAGCAAGTGTAAGTGGTTTAACTGCTGGCACATACAATGTAACAGTGACGGATGCCAACGGTTGTACTAGTACTTGTGCTTCTACAGTTAACGAGCCGGGATGTACCCTCTCGTTGAGCGAGACGAATGTAGATGTACTATGCAATGGGGGTATGACAGGCAGTATAGATGTAACGGTAAGCGGTGCACAAGGTTCCGTGACATATGTATGGTCAGACGGAGCGACTACGGAAGACCGTAGCGGCTTGGCTGCCGGTACTTATAGCGTAACAGCAACGGATGCAGGTAACTGCCAAGATATATTGAGTGTTGATATTAGCGAGCCGACAGCATTAGCGCCTGTGTGCGATGCGACGGATGTAACCTCAACAGGTGGTAGCGACGGTACAGCGAGTGTCAGTGTAAGTGGCGGTACGCCATCATATACGTACTTGTGGAGTACAGGAGCTACGACAGCGAGTGTAAGTGGTTTAACTGCTGGCACATACAATGTAACAGTGACGGATGCTAACGGTTGTACCAGTACATGTGCTAGTATAGTTAATGAGCCGGGATGTACCTCGTTGAGCGAGACGAATGTAGATGTACTATGCAATGGGGGTATGACAGGCAGTATAGATGTAACGGTAAGCGGTGCACAAGGTTCCGTGACATATGTATGGTCAGACGGAGCGACTACGGAAGACCGTAGCGGTTTAGCTGCCGGTACTTATAGCGTAACAGCAACGGATGCAGGTAACTGCCAAGATATATTGAGTGTTGAAATTAGCGAGCCAACAGCATTGGTGCCTGTGTGCGATGCGACGGATGTAACTTCAACAGGAGCTGGCGACGGTACAGCGAGTGTCAGTGTAAGTGGCGGTGCGCCATCATATACGTACTTGTGGAGTACAGGAGCTACGACAGCGAGTGTAAGCGGTTTAACTGCTGGCACATACAATGTAATAGTGACGGATGCCAACGGTTGTACTAGTACTTGTGCTTCTACGGTTAACGAGCCGGGATGTACCCTGTCGTTGAGTGAGACGAATGTAGATGTACTATGCAATGGCGGCATGACAGGCAGTATAGATGTAACGGTAAGTGGTGCACAAGGTGCTGTGACGTATGTATGGTCAGACGGAGCGACTACGGAAGACCGTAGCGGTTTAGCTGCCGGTACTTATAGCGTAACAGCAACGGATGCAGGTAACTGCCAAGATATATTGAGTGTTGATATTAGCGAGCCGACAGCATTAGCACCTGTGTGCGATGCGACGGATGTAACCTCAACAGGTGGTAGCGACGGTACAGCGAGTGTCAGTGTAAGTGGCGGTACGCCATCATATACGTACTTGTGGAGTACAGGAGCTACGACAGCGAGTGTAAGCGGTTTAACTGCTGGCACATACAACGTAACCATAACAGATGGAGTAGGCTGTGTAGCAACAACAAGTATAGCTGTATCAGAAGATAAGAGCTTGGTGGTAGTGAGTGTTCCAGATCAAACGATCGCATGTGGATCACCAGATGCGACCTTGACAGCAAGCGGAGGAACAAGTTATGCATGGAGCACAGGAGGGTCCACATCCCAAATAATAGTGAGCTCGGCAGGAACATATACTGTGACGGTAACAGGAGCGAATGGATGTACGAGTTCGGATGAAGCAAACGTTGTTAAAGAAGATTGCCCATCGTTATGTACTGCAGATATTACAGCGTCCGATTTGACAGTTACATGTTTTGACCCAGAAATTATATTATCAGTCCAAGATTTGGGAGATCAATACGAATGGAGTAATGGATCAACCGGATCACATACAATCACAGTCAACCCAATGGTTTCAACCTTATATACTGTGACAGTAACATATTTGGATGGCTGTACGGCTACAGACGAGGTTTACCTAACGGTTGACAAGCAACTTCCAATAGTAAGCGCAGGAACAGATCAAACTGTAACATGTACAATACTAGCAGCCAACTTGACGGCAAGTGGAGGCGGATCATTGCTTTGGAGTACTGGTTCAAATTCATCGGTGATAACAGTAAATCCACTGGTTACAACGATATATACTGTTCAGGTAACGGGTTCGAATGGATGTACAGCGACAGATGAGGTAATGGTACTAGCTGATATATCAAGACCAATGGCCTCAGCGGGTATAGATCAAACGGTATCCTGTACCGTATTGGATGCGACGTTGACAGCGAGTGGAGGAGGTACGTATGAGTGGAGCGAAGGAAGTACTACGAGCCAAATTACAACTCAAATAAGTGGAACATATACAGTGACGGTAACTGGCATGAATGGCTGTACGAGCACGGATATGGTTTCGGTGAATAGCAATAAAGCAGCTCCGATAGCAGATGCAGGAATCGAAACAAGTATTACATGTGTTAGTTTAAATCAAGCCGAATTGATGGCGACAGGAGGAATATCTTATGAGTGGAATAATGGAGTTACAACAGCGAATAATACAGTCAGTCCCCTAGTAACAACCACCTATACAGTGACGGTAACGGGGTCAAATGGCTGTAAATCAACATCAAGCGTACAGGTAGTTGTAAATAAAGTTATCCCAGTGGTAGATGCAGGGGAGGATAAGACATTAAGATGTACAGAAAGTAATACAACCTTGACAGCGACAGGAGGAGTAAGTTACCAATGGAGCCTACCTTCATATAGCCAAACAATAACGGTAAGCCGAACGACAACGACGACTTATACAGTGACGGTAACAGGAACAAATGGCTGTACCGCTACGGATGAAGTGAAAGTAGTAGTTGATAATGTTTTACCTACAGCTTCAGCAGGCATGGATCAAATTGTATCATGTACATCATTAGAAGCAACGTTGACAGCGAGTGGAGGTGGTAGTTATAGTTGGAGCAATGGCAGCACCACAAGCCAAATTGTGACACAGCTTGGAGGCACTTATACAGTAACGGTAACTGGAACAAACGGCTGTACGAGTACAGATGAAGTAATGGTCACAGAGGATAAAGTAGCGCCAATAGCAGATGCTGGAAGTGAAGCAAGTATAAACTGTATGACATTAAATCAGGCAGAATTGACAGCTATAGGAGGAGGTACATACCTATGGAGCGATGGAGCACCAACAGCAACTAATATAGTTAGCCCGACGGTGACGACGATATATACAGTGACAGTGACGGGTGAAAATGGATGTACATCAACCTCAACAGTGAGGGTGGTGGTAGATAAAACGAGCCCAGTGGCAGATGCGGGAGTGGATAAGACAGTAACCTGTGTAAACACAAACACAACTTTAACAGCTACTGGAGGAGGAAGTTATGAGTGGAGTGTTCCATCCACAAGTCAAAATGTGATTGTGAGCCCAAGCGTTACAACAATATATACAGTGACGGTGACAGGAGCGAATGGGTGTATGGCAACAGATGAGGTTCGAGTAGTATCCAATACATTACCACCGACAGGAGGAGCAGGCTCAGATAAGACGATAACGTGTGTGAGCACAAGTGCGTTATTGCAGAGTTATGGAGGAGTTAGTTACGCCTGGAGCAATGGATCAAATACATCAAATACCTATGTAACTCCAATAGAGAACACGACCTACACAGTTACGATAACAGGTGTCAATGGATGTACGAAGACAGATGAGGTGAATGTAATAATCAATATATCATATCCAAGCGTAGAATTGGGAGAAGATAAAGCGATAGATTGTAATACACCAAATTCAACCATAACAGCCTCAGGAGGAATAGCGTATATATGGAGTACAGGAGGAAACGTCAGCCGTAATAATAGCTAGCCCAACGATGACGACAATTTATACAGTAACAGTGACAGGATCAAACGGCTGTAAAACAACAGATTGGATAACGGTTGCGGTTGATAAACTGTACCAGAAGTAAGTGTCAGTGAAGACGTCACGTTGAACTGTACTACCTCAATAGAGGCGGAACTATATGCAACAGGAGGGGGCACATACTTGTGGAGTGATGGAGCGCCAACAGGAACCAATATAGTAAGCCCGACAGTAAGTACCGTATATACAGTAACAGTGACAGGAGAAAATGGGTGTAAAGTAACGAGTTCGACCCAAGTAACAGTTGACAGAACCCCACCAGTTGCGAGTGCAGGAATAGACCAGACGGCGATATGTGGAAAACCATCAGTAAACTTGGTAGCAAGTGGAGGAGGGACATACGTATGGAATACAACTGAGACGACAGAAAGTATTACGGTAACCCCAACAGTAACAACGACTTACACAGTAGAAGTAACTGGGACGAATGGCTGTAAGAGCAGTGATGAAGTTGTAGTAACTAAACCAGTATGTACGGCTCTGGGAGGCACGGTATGGTATGATCTGAATAAAGATGGATTGCAAGATGGCGAGACGACCAATGGAGAAACGCTATCAGAACAGACAAATACTACAAATGGAGTAGCAGGAGTAAAAGTGATATTGTACAATGCGTCAACGAATCAGAGCATAGGATATACCACAACGGATGCTATGGGAGATTATGTCTTTACAGATTTAACTCCTGGAAACTACTATGTACAGTTTGATTTAAGTACCTTGCCAGGCGGCTATATGCCGACAGGAACAAATACCGATAAAATCAAACAATACAGGAGAAAGTGATGCGTATGGTTTTGACGGGAAGACGCCATTTGTGAGTATTACGGCAGGTCAGCAGAATTATTCGTTAGATATGGGAATAATAATAAACCCATTGCCAGTAGAGCTTACGCTGTTTGAAGGCTATGGCAAAGACTGTAAAGTAGAACTCAGATGGGTAACAGAATCCGAAAAGTACAACAAAGGCTTTGTAGTAGAAAAGAGTATAGATGGGATAAATTATTATCCAATAGGGGAGAAAGCAGGAAATATAAATAGTACTGCAAAACTCGAATATACACTAAGCGATGATAAGGTAGCGTTGTCGGGATATTATTACCGCTTGAAGCAGATAGATTTGGATGGTACAGAAACGATATTTGACAATATCTATGTAAGTACGAATTGTAAAAAAATACACACAAGTAGGAATAACGGCGTTGTATCCAAATCCATTGAAGGATGGAATGGTATTGATGATGAAATATTATTCAGAAACGAGTGGAACAGCAAGATATCAAATAATAACGATGGATGGAAAAGTTCTAAATACCAATACGACAGGCATGGTAGAAGGAACGAATACAGTACAGATAGAAGTAAATGGCTTACCAGCAGGAGCATATTTGGTAAAATTGATAGGGCAATGAAAAACAAGTGTCTGTTAAGAAATTTATCAAAACGGAGTAGGATGTAGGACAGCAAATGAGTTTATAAGAAGGGAGGCTTTTCGCAAGAAAGGCCTCCTTTTTTTTTGTGGCATTACCATAAAGAGGAGAAGGGCCTGGATGAGAAGAAAGGAGAATTGGGCGCAGTAGCGCTGCGCAAGGGTGGTCGCAGACCAGACTCGAGGAAGGAGAGGCCGAACGCCAGTGAGCCCTGGAGCATAGCGCCTCTTCGGCTTCCGAAGAGGACTGCCCACATAGGGTAAAATATAGTTTGTATGTGTATAATAAATATGTTTTAGTGAAGGCTAAAAACGCACTTTGGCATAGTTTTGGATTTAATCCGATAGATACTTTAGATTCTGCGAATCAATAAGGAACGATGGAATTATGAAAAAAAAACTAATACAGCATTGATAATAAACAATATATATATATTAATTATTATTATGTTTTTAGCACCCTCCGCACAAGGTATGCAAAGCGAGATCCAATAATTTGCCAAGGTATGGTGAATTTTTCCTTGGATGAAAATTGTCAGGAGAGGTAAACTTATCTCATGTTTTATCGGGACACTTATCCACAATGTGGGGCTAATCTGATATTGGAGATTAAAGGATGAAAACGGCAATATCATCCCTTCTAATATCGTTGGGCGCAACCATGTGGGCGATACGCTGACCTTTGAAGTTTACGATCCAACTGTTCAAAATACGTGCTGGGGAAGAATCTTGGTCGAAGATAAAATTCCGCCTAGATTAATATGTCCAGCGAATACTACAGTTACATGTCAAAAATGGAATTCCTGCCCCCACTGTGAGTGGCTCCCAATGGATTAACGCTTGGTATCAATCTTCAATCGAATGCTCTGGGTCATTTTGTGGCAAACGCAGGGAACCATTGATGCTTGTTCTAATACTACCTTGACCTTTACAGATACGGTAGACTGGTGTACTGGGATATCAGATACGAGAATCCAAATAATCAAAGTGGAGGACAAGACCCCGCCTAATGTGTTAGCGCCTGTTGATCGAACGGTTAGTACGGACCCAAATGGCTGTTTAGCTAATGTTGTCTTAATGCCAGCTCAAATTACCGATGCTTGCGCCAATATCAAACGAGTGGCCATAACAGGAACAAATGCAGCAGGACAAAGCTTGAATTTTGTGTTGAATCAAAACGGAGGATTTGTTTTCAATATCCCAATGGGCACTCATAGTATAAGGTATGAAGCCGAGGATTCGTGCGGAAATATTGGGTTTGGAATTATGAACCTCACGGTAATAGATCGAACAGCCCCCGTGGCGATTTGTAAATCATATTTGACCATAGGACTGGGTCAGGACGGACGAGGTAGGATAAAGGCGATCGATTTCGACAATGGGTCTTATGATAATTGTGGTATCGTGCGAAGAGAAGTAAGGAGAATGTCGGTTGCTTGTGGGCAGACGGCAGTTTTTAGAGATTCTGTGGTCTTCTGTTGCAATGATGTAAATAAAAAAATACCCGTCATATTGAGAGTATGGGATCTTGCAGGGAATTTCAACGATTGCATGGATACCGTTTTAGTTCAAGATAAGCTTTTGCCATCTTTGGTGTGCCCACCAGATATTTCAGTGGATTGCAGATTTTTATTTGATATAAATAATTTGAACCAATTTGGAACCGTAGTAAATGGCAATCTTGGTGAAATTCAGGATTCAATCGTACCAAGCAATGGCCGATTTGTTGGCTATAATGGAGTGGCTTTGATAATTGTCAATATACTTTGAGTACTTCAATCCTACGAATATAGCTTTGTGGTGTGGGAAGGATTCAAAGGACTTTTACAGCCACAGATCAAAGTGGACAAGCCAGAACTTGTGTCCAGAATATCAATATCACGGATACCGATCCATTTTCACTCAATGACATTACATGGCCTAGCGATTACCAAACGAGTACTTGCGGGGGCGTTCCTGGATACAGCAAATATTCCATTTCCTTATAAAAACCTCGGTGGAGGGAGGATATTTGCGCTGTTGTACGAGCAGGGTATGAGGACTGGGTATTTGATTTGGAAGCGGGATGTAGAAAGATCATCAGACGGTGGAAGGTAATCGATTGGTGCAGAAAGGATGCATCCGGACAACATATCATCTACACACATGACCAAATTATTAATGTATTAAATTCCAAAAAACCAGTTTTTGATGATTGTCCAAGGAATTTGGTTTTCTGCCCAGATAATGATGGTTGTGATGGATTTCCTTTGGTATTGAAGACGTTTGCCACGGATGATTGTACCCCAAAGGACCAACTGCGATATACATACAGGATAGATTTGTTCAATGATGGTACCATAGATTTGACTGGCGCCAGCTCAGATGCTCGGGGATTATACCCACTTGGCACACATAAAGTCACTTGGAGAGTGGAAGATGGTTGTGGAAATCAATCCTTTTGTGAGCAATTTTTCACGGTGCGAGAATGCAAAAAGCCTTCACCCGTCTGTTTGGTCGATGTTATATTTGAATTGATGCCAACAGGAATGATTCAAGTATGCGCGCGTTCCTTGGTTTCAAAATCTACATTCGACAATTGCACGCCATTCGAGAAGCTGAGATTTTCATTCAGCGCCGATCCCAATGATTCTTGCCGAATTTTTACTTGCGCAGATATAAACTGGAATATACTTCAGGTTTGGGTAACTGATGAAGCAGGCAACCAAGATTTTTGCGAAACGGTTATTTTGATACAAGACAATATGCGCATGTGTCCTAATGCTTCTTTGGTTATAAAGGTAATCTCCAGACGAGCCAACTTCAACCATTGACAAAGCGATATCCAAGTCTCATCAGATGGAAGGACTTTCACTGCGCAAACAGATACAAGTGGCAATTTTGTTCAGGATTCTTTATTCAGAAATATTGCTTATGAGATCACTCCTCAAAAAAATGATTTTCATCGCAATGGCGTGAATACTCAAGACATTATCGCCATTCAAAAACACATACTTGGAGTACAGAATTTTGTAGATCCGTACCAATGGATAGCCGCAGATATCAACAAAGATCATAGGGTTACAGCCAGCGACTTAGTAGAACTTCGAAAATTGATTTTATTGAAAATTGACCAATTTACCAGGAATACTTCTTGGCGATTTATAGATAAAAAATACAGATTTTTGACAACCTCTCCCTTGTTAGAGGATTTTAAAGAAAAAGTCGATTTACAAAGCGAAACGGGAGTCTTCACTGACGTGGATTTTGTGGCCATAAAAGTAGGCGATGTCACTGGCGATGCTAGGACTCAAGTTGACGATGGGTTGATTGAAGAGAGAACAACAGTCGATACCAGCCTTTGGGGTATAGAAGAAAGGGCAATGCCTGGTCAGAATACTGAAATGAGAATACCAGTCTATGCACCAAAAATGAAATCTCAAGGTTATCAAATTAGCCTGTTTTACAATTCTTTTATCATGAGCATCAAAGGGATCGAGGCTGGTAAGCATTTGCTCAGTTCAGAGAACTATTCTATTGATGAAAAAAATGGCGTCGTCAGGGTTCAATACAATCAAAACGAGAGCCTAAATAATACCAGCGATGATCCAGCTTTCTACCTCGTGGTCAAAAATATCGTTGGGGTTCCGTCCGATAAAACAACACATTTGGATGGCCAAAGATGAGATGGAAAATCTCTTCATAAACGAGTCTGGCGTCTTAATGGCAAACCAAATTGAATGGCAAAAAGCCAAGGACAAGGACTATCCAATTCCATTTATTTTATACCAGAACCAACCTAATCCGTGGATTTCAAATACGATCATTCGATTCAGCCTCCCATATACCATGGAAGCAAAATTATCGATTTATGATGTCACGGGTAAAACAATAAAACTTTTGAAAATGTATTTGAAGCAGGATCGAATAAGGTCATGCCTGTTGCGATGAGCTCCCTGACTCTGGGGTGATTTACTATCAATTGGAGGCAGGGGAGTTCAGAGATGCCAAAAAAATGATTTTGCTGGATAAGTAATTTTCCACGAAAAAGACTTTCATTCAATGGGGCTAAAGAAAGGTTTAGTCCTTTTTAAATCTTTGTATTTAGACACTGGTTTTGACATTTTGGCAGCCTTTTTACCTTCCAGCGACCCATTTTCCTTGCGAAAATGCGGCAAAATGTTCATTTAGATTACCCCAAAAGCCTACCTAATTTGCAAAATGTTACACAAAGTACTTCCTGTGAATCCCCAAATCGGTTATACTTGGTTGTATTGGGCGTATCCCTCGTTTTTTCCTCGGGTCGCTGTCTCAGACTCGCTATTCGCTCGGTGGCTCACACCAGCCTTCGGCTGCCTTCAGCCACCTATGCATTGGCTAGGTTTGCTAGTCAGATGCATTTTTTCCTTCCTTTTTATCCCTCTTATGCTAGTTTTCATTTAAATTGGACGTTTCCCCAAAGACAGAAAAAAACAATTTTATATTACGATATTCAAAAAAATTTCAAATATTTCTTGCAAATTAAAAATTACTGTATATTGCTAAAGGAAAATTATCTCTTTAGGAAAGAAAAATATGTATCCTCTAATATATGTATAATGATGTTGATATGTAATTAAAATGATATCAGTTATAATTGGTATTACGGATAATTTATATTTTTAATGAGAGGATATTAACGATCTTTTAAATTAGTTTTTCTGCACGAAATCAATCAATAACTATTAAAGTTTTAGGGAAATGGGAAATTTTTATAAAATTATTTGTTCAATTGCAATCGGAATTTTACTCCCTCTAGAATTTTTTGGGCAAACCGACCAAAATAATGAGAAAGGGAAAGATGAGAAGCCCTCAGAGTTAAATTATCAGGTTCTTACTTATCAACCTTCGCCTCCTGCTCCTGGAAGCTATAAGATTATTAAAAATGATACCAACGAACCAAGACCGTTGCACGATAAAAAGGGCGAAATAAATGGAATAAAATGTAGTTAAAATATTGTATATCAGCCATTTAGGTTGTAGTTTAGTGCTAGTGAAAAAGAAGAAATTCCTCATTCGCTGATTATTTGACCTCAGGCAGAAAGGTCATGATGCAATTTTTCAATCAAATCAATACCTTGGTTGATTGGAGACCAATTACCACTAATTAATTAATAGACATCATACCAAAGGTATGAGTGTTACGGTAAACCTGCATATCATGGATTGCTGCTTTTTAATGAGCTTACTAAAACATGGTACGGGTTAAGTGATTATGAAATTGAAGATAGGCTCAATGATAGCATATCCTTCAGTAGATTTTGTGGTTTGCAATTAAATGAATCATCACCAGATCATAGCACTTTAAGTAGGTTTAGATCAATAATGACACAAAACAAAAGCATATGATAAAATAATGAAAACTTAAATAAACAACTCGAAGCAAAAAATAGCCAAGACAGGAGTTATAGTGGATGCCAGTATTATCGACAGCCCATTAAAGCCAAAGGGGACAAAGCATCCCACGAAATTGAAGAATCGTTACAAAGAGGAAGGGGAGGACGAGAATAAAACAAATCAGATAATCAAAATATAAAAAAGACAGAATCGGCACCAAAGATGATAAAAAGTATTAAAGCCTGGAGTCGACGATGAAGGAAGTTGGGTTGCAAAAAAGGCAGGAAAATTCGAGGTTTGGGTATAAGAAACTATGGCTTATACAGATGTTGAACAAGGAATGATACTTGAATTAGCAACCACAAAGCAAGTGTAAAAATGTCATAAGTATTTGGAGGGAAGCACTAGAAAGTACGACTTGCCAGCAGGGACAAGGCAAGTGGAGACAAAGGCTACCAATCAGAAAAAATCAAACCTTATTAAAATCAAAAATCTGAAGAATCTCAAATTCTGAAGAAAGCAAAAAGAATAAAGCCTTGACAAAACGGGAATTAAAGTTTAATAAAATAATAGGACAAACTCGAGTTAAAATAGAAAGGACATTTGGGAGTATAAAAAGATGATTTAATGGAGGAGAACTAGGTACCGAGGGATAGAAAAATGCATACCCAAAACCTCATGGAATCGATGGCATAAGTAACTATACCGTAGCCCTGGGATTATTATGCCCAGTGGTAAAATATAGTGAAAATAAGCTCCCCAAATTGGTATTATTTTCCAATAAATTTAAAAGCCTCATGTTTTAAAAAAATTAGATTACAAAATCCACTAAAGTGGTAATAAAGATCTCTGAAAGGGCAATAAAATTTTCAAATATTGTTTTGCAACGGTCTTGAACCATTGAAAGATGAGGTGTTCTTGTACATCAATAATCATAGGTTAAGGAAGCCATATGTCTGGGTTGTAGACAAAAATCTTGAAATATTAATTTTACCTGTCCACTAGGCTTTTCAATCAGTTTAAATTATTTGGCTATGAGAATCTATCAAATTTTACTAATCGCCTTTCTTTCTTTCTTTGTAAATGAAAATTT
>JADKDE010000002.1 GCA_016718505.1 Saprospiraceae bacterium
AAGAGCCCATATCTTGGAGGATTGCTCATAGCGTTTGGATCACTTGGATGAAGGGGATCGCTTCTGATCAAAGAGCGTCTGCAACCACCGATATCGCCAAGGAAGGCTTGATGAGCACTTTCAATCTTTCTGAAACCAACAAAAGCCATATTGGAGATGCGTCTCCAAAGATTGACTGGCCTCGAAAGAGACAAGATCCGTGAGAGTATGCAGAATTGAAAAAGCTTATAGATGAGTTGAACTCTATCCTCGATAGTGAGGAAAACAACGGGCATCGTCAAAGCAGAAAATCGTTGATATCAAAAACAGATACGCCGATCCACGCCGTACGGATATTTCCTACGCAGACGGAGAGATCCAATATCGAGGACATGATCCGAAGAAGACGTCGCCAGTGACGATTTCACATCTAGGATATATCAAGAGAACGCCCGTTTCAGAATTCCGAATCCAAGCAGAGAGGCGGTAGGGGTTCCAGAGGTGCAAGACCGCCACCCCGAGGATTTCATGGAGAATATGTTTGTCGCAGGTACGCACTATTACTTTGTTATTGTTCACCAGTGCAGGACGTTGCTACTGGTTGAAGGTGTATGAGCTTCCAGAAGCAAACCAAAGGCAGCTCGGGACGTGTGATTCAGAATCTTGTGAACTTCCAAGCTGAAGAAAAGTAAAGGCCACGATCATCATCAAAAGCCTATCGGACGAAGAGTTTATCAACAATAATTATATCATTTTCTGTACGAAAAAGGTATGATCAAAAAGACCTTGGTGGAAGATTCTCTCGACCGCGAACCAATGGTATCAACGCCATTACCATCAACGAAGGGGATATGCTCCTAGAAGCAAAATTGACCTGGAGGTAAAGACGAAGTATGTTCTATAGCCAATAAGGAAGGTAGAGCCATCCGATTCTCTGAAACCAAAGTTCGGTTTAAGGGTCAAACAAGCAGGAGTGCGTGCCATCACGCTTTCTGAGACTGGCAATGATGCTGTGATTGGAATGGTTTGTGTCAACCCAGAGGATCCCAATACGACCATCCTCGTTGTTTCTGAAAAAGGTAATGGAAAGCGTACTTCCCTCGACGATTATCGCATCACGAATCGAGGCGGCAAAGGCGTGAAAACCATCAACCTGTCTGAAAAAACGGGCGAGTTGGTTACCATCAAATCCGTCACCGAAGAGGATCAACTCACTCATTACCACCCCGGCGTTGGGCGTAGTTTAAATTCCCAAATCAGGATTTTGAGGAAAGAAAAAAAAGAATTGTGTGCTTGGGGGATATTTCAGGCATCCAAACTCATGACTTTGTAGTGATAGACCATCAATTAATTTAACAAATTTTATTTTTTAATTATTTGAAAGTCACATTTAATCAAATTCCTTTCGTTATATCATCAGAGGAAATTCACATATATACATATTCACGCTCACCGTTTTGGTTAGATATATTTTAATTTTAAATATATCTAAACTTATCAACAGAAAATCAATCATTTATACATTTATTTTTATCAACTAGGCACTAAGTGCAGCACTTTGGTATAATTTTTGTCAATAACATATATACTTCAAATAACAATATTATAATTATGAACAGAAGTTTACTTCGAACTAATCTTTCGACTTTGTTTGAATTTATTTATTCCAATAATCCAAAGTGCTTATTGGGAGGTTTTACAAACCTAGAACAACAAAAGAACTTTATGGACATCGAAAAATTGGTTATTTAAAGCCAATTTTAAAATCAGTGTGTATTTTTTTATATTTGTTGCCTGGCTCTTTTACAATAGTTATCAGCACAAACCTGTTCAGTCAATGCTGGGGTTGCCATAACTTATTGTCCAGGAGAGCAAAATGACTTTTATGGAATGCTACAGGTGATGCCCAATTAAGCACTGTGAGGTGGACTCAATTGAGCGGTCCGGCTACTACCTTGACAAATGCAACAACAACTACTCCAATACCAATAGTTTGGTATGACTCTCAAACCAGTGGAGATCAACGTATGGTTACAGTAAATACTTGTGCGCTAAATAGCTGCTCTATCGCCCTCCAAGTGCCACCCCACCGCCTGTAACCCCGCAACCAATACCTATAACCTCGCCGTAACAGTGAGTTACAGCAACCAACCAAGCGGCGATATTACCATTAACGTAGGCGGCACAAACTATACCTTTACGACGGCAACTGGAACGATACCTAAACCGTAACAGGTTTACCAGCCAATGGCACGCAAAAATATTGATGTATCAAAGCCACTTTTTAGGAGATAATACCAGCCCGATGCTTTGGTAGATGCCTCGATGCTCCTCAAGTTGTTCGCCGCCTTTTGTAGCTTGCGGCGACATTCCCGTTATTTGGTTAGTGGACGAAGACCAAGCCGCACCAAGTCTGCACTTGTGGTCGTTCAAAGATTATAACGATGCCACCAATACAGGCACCGATTACGGACGTGTAACCTATAAACCCCATTACGGGCGATACCACTGCATTTGCCATCAAGCGCACATGGCGACTTGGAAAGTATGGCGGTTAATCAATCAACCGGACAAGCCTATTTTGTTACGGCAGCCAAAATTGCAGGCGGTCCATCAGGCAGACAGACCTTGTTTACCTACAACCTAAACGATGCCGCCGCCAATAAAGGCAAAAATAGCCCCTTACGGTTATTGGTCACATACAACGCCCCAATAGCTGGGCAGCAGAAGTGTTGGCACTATACAATAACCATTTATATTTAGCAGACCCCGTTACAGGCAACCAAAATACCGATACCAATACCGACATATTAATGTCTGTAGATTTAGGTGCTTTGAACCCCAATGTGATGCTAAACACCATTCCCACTATTATCGGACCCATTCAGGGCTTAGGGCAAGTTAATAATTATGTAGATGGTATGGAGATTTTGCCCGACGGTACTTTATATACCGTTGATGGAACAGACGACCACCTATATCGCGTTAGTTTGACAACAGGTGCTATTTTGGAAGTAATGGACAACAATATACCCGGCGGTATTGACCCACTTGCCGATGTAGAAACTATTGTATGGGATCCTGTCAATAGCAAACTCATAGGCGCGGATAATCAATTGCAACAATTTGTTGATTTGACCTTAGATGGCACAAATGGCAATAACTTGGTAACTTCTCCGTATATTGGCACGCCGGGCATTTACAGTTTGGTCGATTTTGAAGGCTCGGCTATGTATGTCATGTGCTGCAACCTTACCGTGAACAGTGCCATACCCAGTGCCTGCGATGTGAATGGACAATATACCCTTTCGGTAGATGTTACCTATACCAACATAAGCGGCGATATTACCATTAATGGGCAAACCTTTACGCCATCGGGTGTAACAGGCAGAGATACTTTTGTGCTTACGCTATTAACCGCCAACGGTGCAATAGATGTGGACGTAACGGCTCAATCCGTAACCGAAGTAACTTGCTCGGCTACTTTGGCTGATGCCTACGATGCCCCTGCGAGTTGTGTTTGGAATCGATCCGCCATTACTAGCACCGATGTATTAATGCAACGGTACACAGACGGCACTGCTACTGTCACGGCAAGTGGCAATACATCGTTGTTACTTATTTATGGAGCAACGTAGGCACTACGGCAACAATTAGCAACAGCGGCGGGCACATACAATGTAACTGTAACAGAAAGTGCGAATTGTACAACAGTAGCCAACTGTAACCGAACCAATAGCATTAGTGCCCGTGTGCGATGCAACGAATAAGTACGACAGGTGGTAGCGACGGTACAGCGAGTGTAAGTGTACGTGGCGGTCACGCCATCCTGCAACAACTAGTGGAGTACAGGAGCTACTACGGCGAGTGTAAGCGGATTGGCTGCTGGTACATACAATGTAACAGTAACGGATGCCAACGGCTGTACTAGTACATGTGCTTCTACGGTTAACGAGCCGGGATGTACCCTATCGTTGAGCGAGACGAATGCCAAATGTACTATGCCAATGGCGGTATGACAGGCAGTATAGATGTAACGGTAAGCGGTCCAAGGAGCTTGACGTATGTATGGTCAGACGGAGCGACTACGGAAGACCGTAGCGGCTTGGCTGCCGGTACATTATAGCGTAACAGCAACGGATGCAGGTAACTGCCAAGATATGTTGAGTGTTGATATTAGCGAGCCGACAGCATTAGCGCCTGTGTGCGATGCGACGGATGTAACCTCAACAGGTGGTACCGACGGTACAGCGAGTGTAAGTGTAAGTGGCGGTACGCCATCATATACCTACTTGTGGAGTACAGGAGCTACTACAGCGAGTTTGAGCGGTTTAACTGCAGGAACATACAACGTAACAGTGACGGATGCTAACGGTTGTACCAGCAATTGTGGTTCCTACAGTTGGCGAGCCAACTTTGCCATATCATTGTGAGCGAGACGAATGTAGATGTACTATGCAATGGGGTATGACAGGCAGTATTGATGCAAACGGTAAGCGGCGCGCAGGTGCTGTGACGTATGTATGGTCAGACGGAGCGACTACGGAAGACCGTAGCGGCTTGGCTGCCGGTACATATAGTGTAACAGCAACGGATGCAGTAGGCTGTGTAGCAACAACGAGTATAGCTATATCAGAAGATAAGAGCTTGGTAGTAAGTGCCTTAGATCAAACGATCGCATGTGGATCAGCCGATGCGACCTTGACAGCTAGCGGAGGAACAAGTTATGCATGGAGCACAGGAAGTCCACAGCCCAAATAATCAAGTGAGCTCGGCAGGAACATATACTGTGACGGTAACAGGAGCGAATGGATGTACGAGTTCGGAAGAAGTTGTAGTAATCAAAGAAGCATGTGGAACCCTAGGCGGAACGGTGTGGTTTGATACAGACAATAATAATACTCAAAGCACAGGAGAGACAAGTTCAACTGGAGGAATTCCAGACAATGCAAATAATTTGACAGGCTTGACAGGTGTAACTGTAATTTTGTATAATGCAAGTACAGGAACAACCATAGCAAGCACGACGACGGACGCAAATGGAAACTATCAGTTTCCAAATGTACCAGCGGGTGAATACTCAATAGTATTCACGAATATACCGACAGGGTACACGATAGTAGGGAGCAATGTTGGACCAGATGACAACAGCGATAGTGATGGCACGAATACTGGAACATTTACTTTTACGGGTACAGATGATTATACCCATGATTTGGGAGTTAAGCCAAATGTATGTGTGGCCACGGTGAGTGCAACAACATCAGTATTGACATGTACGACACCAACAGGAGTAATAACAGCGAGTGCAGGAGATAGCTATGCATGGAGTACAGGCTCAACATCGAATAATATAACGGTGAATACAGCTGGCACATACAGCGTAACCATAACAGATGGAGTAGGCTGTGTAGCAACAACAAGTATAGCTGTATCAGAAGATAAGAGCTTGGTGGTAGTGAGTGTTCCAGATCAAACGATCGCATGTGGATCACCAGATGCGACCTTGACAGCTAGCGGAGGAACAAGTTATGCATGGAGCACAGGGGGCGTCCACAGCCCAAATAATAGTGAGCTCGGCAGGAACATATACTGTGACGGTACAGGAGCGAAATGGATGCACGAGTTCCGGAAGAAGTTGTAGTAATCAAAGAAGCATGTGGAACCCTAAGGCGGAACGGGTGGTTTGATACAGACAATAATAATACTCAAAGCACAGGAGAGACAAGTTCAACTGGAGGAATTCCAGACAATGCAAATAATTTGACGGGGCTTCGACGAGGTGTAACTGTAATTTTTGCATAATGCAAGTACAGGAACAACCATAGCAAGCGACGACGGACGCAATGGAAACTATCAGTTTCCAAATGTTCAGCAGGTGAATACTCAATAGTATTCACGAATATACCGACAGGGTACACGATAGTAGGGAGCAATGTTTAGATGACAAACAGCGATAGTGATGGCACGAATACTGGAACATTTACTTTTGCGGGTCGGTTGATTATACCGGTTTGGGGAAGCCAAATGTATGTGTGGCCACGGTGAGTGCAACAACATCGTATTGACATACGACACCAACGGAGTAATAACAGCGAGTGCAGAGAGATAGCCATGGAGTACAGGCTCAACATCGAATAATATAACGGTGAATACAGCTGGCACACAGCGTAACCATAACAGATGGAGTAGGCTGTGTAGCAACAACAAGTATAGCTGTATCAGAAGATAAGAGCTTGGTGGTAGTGGAATATTCCAGATCAAACGATCGCATGTGGATCACCAGATGCGACCTTGACAGCAAGCGGAGGAAAAGGTTATGCATGGAGCACAGAGGTTCATCCCAAATAATAGTGAAGCTCAACGAGAACATATACTGACGGTAACAGGAGGCGAATGGATGCATGAGTTCGGATGAAGCAAACGTTGAAAAAGAAGATTGCCATCGTTATGTTACAATGATATTACAGCGTCCGATTTGACAGTTACATGTTTTGACCCAAAATTGTATTATCAGTCCAAGATTTGGGAGATCAATACGAATGGAGTAATGGATCACCGGATCACATACAATCACAGTCAACCCAATGGTTTCAACCTTATATACCATGACAGTAACATATTGGATGGCTGTACGGCTACAGACAAATTTACCTAACGGTTGACAAGCAACTTCCAATAGTAAGCGCAGGAACAGATCAAACTGTAACATGTACAATACTAGCAGCCAACTTGACGGCAAGTGGAGGCGGATCATTGCTTTGGAGTACTGGTTCAAATTCATCGGTGATAACAGTAAATCCACTGGTTACAACGATATATACTGTTCAGTAACGGGTTCGAATGGATGTACAGCGACAGATGAGGTAATGGTACTAGTTGATATATCAAGACCAATGGCCTCAGCGGGTATAGATCAAACGGTATCCTGTACCGTATTGGATGCGACGTTGACAGCGAGTGGAGGAGGTACGTATGAGTGGAGCGAAGGAAGTACTACGAGCCAAATTACAACTCAAATAAGTGGAACATATATAGTGACGGTAACTGGCATGAATGGCTGTACGAGCACGGATATGGTTTCGGTGAATAGCATAAAGCAGCTCCGATAGCAGATTTTGGGAATCGAAACAAGTATTACATGTGTTGGTTTAAATCAAGCCGAATTGATGGCGACAGGAGGAATATCTTATGAGTGGAATAATGGAGTTACAACAGCGAATAATACAGTCAGTCCCCTAGTAACAACCACCTATACAGTGACGGTAACCAGGTCAAATGGCTGTAAATCAACATCAAGCGTACAGGTAGTTGTAAATAAAGTTATCCCAGTGGTAGATGCAGGGAGGATAAGACATTAAGATGTACAGAAAGTAATACAACCTTGACAGCGACAGGAGGAGTAAGTTACCAATGGAGCCTACCTTCATATAGCCAAACAATAACGGTAAGCCCAACGACAACGACGACTTATACAGTGACGGTAACAAGAACAAATGGCTGACAGCTACGGATGAAGTGAAAGTAGTAGTTGATAATGTTTTACCTACAGCTCAGCGGCATGGATCAAATTATCATGTACATCATTAGAAGCAACGTTGACAGCGAGTAGAGGTGGTAGTTATAGTTGGAGCAATGGCAGCACCACAAGCCAAATTGTGACTACAGCTTGGAGCACTTATACAGTACGGTAACTGGAACAAACGGCTGTACGAGTACAGATGAAGTAATGGTCACAGAGGATAAAGTAGCGCCAATAGCAGATGCTGGAAGTGAAGCAAGTATAAACTGTGACATTAAATCAGGCAGAATTGACAGCTATAGAGGAGGTACATACCTATGGAGCGATGGAGCACCAACAGCTAATATGAGTTAGCCCGACGGTGACGACGATATATACGTGACAGTGACGGGTGAAAATGGATGTACATCAACCTCAACAGTGAGGGTGGTGGTAGATAAAATCAGCCCGGTGGCTAGATGCAGGGAGTGGATAAGACAGTAACCTGTGAAACACAAACACAACTTTAACAGCTACTGGAGGGAGGAGTTATGAGTGGAGTGTTCCATCCACAGAGTCAAAATGTGATTGTGAGCCCAAGCGTTACAACAATATATACAGTGACGGTGACAGGAGCGAATGGGTGTATGGCAACAGATGAGGTTCGAGTAGTATCAATACATTACCACCGACAGGAGGAGCAGGCTCAGATAAGACGATAACGTGTGTGAGCACAAGTGCGTTATTGCAGAGTTATGGAGGAGTTAGTTACGCCTGGAGCAATGGATCAAATACATCAAATACCTATGTAACTCCAATAGAGAATACGACCTACACAGTTACGATAACAGGTGTCAATGGATGTACGAAGACAGATGAGGTGAATGTAATAATCAATATATCATATCCAAGCGTAGAATTGGGAGAAGATAAAGCGATAGATTGTAATACACCAAATTCAACCATAACAGCCTCAGGAGGAATAGCGTATATATGGAGTACAGGAGAAACGTCAGCCGTAATAATAGCTAGCCCAACGATGACGACAATTTATACAGTAACAGTGACAGGATCAAACGGCTGTAAAACAACAGATTGGATAACGGTTGCGGTTGATAAACTGTACCAGAAGTAAGTGTCAGTGAAGACGTCACGTTGAACTGTACTACCTCAATAGAGGCGGAACTATATGCAACAGGAGGGGCACATACTTGTGGAGTGATGGGCACAACAGGAACCAATATAAGTAAGCCCGACAGTAAGTACCGTATATACAGTAACAGTGACAGGAGAAAATGGTGTAAAGTAACGAGTTCGACCTAAGTAACAGTTGACAGAACCCCACCAGTTGCGAGTGCAGGAATAGACCAGACGGCGATATGTGGAAAACCATCAGTAAACTTGGTAGCAAGTGGAGGAGGGACATACGTATGGAATACAACTGAGACGACAGAAAGTATTACGGTAACCCCAACAGTAACAACGACTTACACAGTAGAAGTAACTGGGACGAATGGCTGTAAGAGCAGTGATGAAGTTGTAGTAACTAAACCAGTATGTACGGCTCTGGGAGGCACGGTATGGTATGATCTGAATAAGATGGATTGCAAGATGGCGAGACGACCAATGGAGAAACGCTATCAGAACAGACAAATACTACAAATGGAGTAGCAGGAGTAAAAGTGATATTGTACAATGCGTCAACGAATCAGAGCATAGGATATACCACAACGGATGCTATGGGAGATTATGTCTTTACAGATTTAACTCCTGGAAACTACTATGTACAGTTTGATTTAAGTACCTTGCCAGGCGGCTATATGCCGACAGGAACAAATACCGATGGGGGACCAAACAATACAGGAGAAAGTGATGCGTATGGTTTTGACGGGAAGACGCCATTTGTGAGTATTACGGCAGGTCAGCAGAATTATTCGTTAGATATGGGAATAATAATAAACCCATTGCCAGTAGAGCTTACGCTGTTTGAAGTATGGCAAAGACTGTAAAGTAGAACTCAGATGGGTAACAGAATCCGAAAAGTACAACAAGGCTTTGTAGTAGAAAAGAGTATAGATGGGATAATTATTATCAATAGGGGGGAAAGCAGGAAATATAAATAGTACTGCAAAACTCGAATATACACTAAGCGATGATAAGGTAGCGTTGTCGGGATATTATTACCGCTTGAAGCAGATAGATTTGGATGGTACAGAAACGATATTTGACAATATCTGTAAGTACGAAATTGTACAAAATACACACAAGTAGGAATAACGGCGTTGTATCCAAATCCATTGAAGGATGGAATGGTATTGACGATGAAATATTATTCAGAAACGAGTGGAACAGCAAGATATCAAATAATAACGATGGATGGAAAAGTTCTAAATACCAATACGACAGGCATGGTAGAAGGAACGAATACAGTACAGATAGAAGTAAATGGCTTACCAGCAGGAGCATATTTGGTAAAATTGATAGGCAATGAAAACAAGTGTCTGTTAAGAAATTTATCAAAACGGAATAGGTTGTAGGACAGAAAATAAGTTTATAAGAAGGAGGCTTTTCGCAAGAAAGGCCTCCCTTTTGTGGCATTACGATCAAGAGGAGAAGGGCCTAGATGAGAAGAAAGGAGAATTGGGCGCAGTAGCGCTGCGCAAGGGTGGTCGCAGACCAGACTCGAGGAAGGAGAGGCCGAACGCCAGTGAGCCCTGGAGCATAGCGCCTCTTCGGCTTCCGAAGAGGACTGCCCACATATTAAATATAGTTTGTATGTGTATAATAAATATGTTTTTAGTGAAGGCTAAAAAACGCACTTTGGCATAGTTTTTGGATTTAATCCATAGATACTTAGATTCTGCGAATCAATAAGGAACGATGGAATTATGAAAAAAATAACCAATACAGCATTGATAATAAATAATATATATATATTAATTATTATTATGTTTTTAGCACCCTCCGCACAAGGGTATGCAAAGCGAGATCCAATAATTTGCCAAGGTATGGTGAATTTTTCCTTGGATGAAAATTGTCAAGGAGAGGTAAACTTATCTCATGTTTTGGTCGGTGGCCCTTATCCACAATGGGCTAATCTGATATTGAGATTAAAGGATGAAAACGGCAATATCATCCCTTCTAATATCGTTGGGCGCAACCATGTGGGCGATACGCTGACCTTTGAAGTTTACGATCCAACTGTTCAAAATACGTGCTGGGGAAGAATCTTGGTCGAAGATAAAATTCCGCCTAGATTAATATGTCCAGCGAATACTACAGTTACATGTCAAAATGGAATTCCTGCCCCCACTGTGAGTGGATTCCCTAATGGATTAACGCTTGGTATCAATCTTCAATGGAATGCTCTGGGTCATTTTGTGGCAAACGCAGGAACCATCGATGCTTGTTCTAATACTACATTGACCTTTACAGATACGGAGGAGAGTTTTCCGTGTTCAGATTTACTTCGATGGAAAGTTGTTTCGCGAGTTTGGACGGTTAGAGATATTTATGGAAATATTGGCACATGC
Source organism: Saprospiraceae bacterium (assembly GCA_016718505.1). Classification (GTDB taxonomy): domain Bacteria; phylum Bacteroidota; class Bacteroidia; order Chitinophagales; family Saprospiraceae; genus JADKKF01. The sequence continues at coordinate 11,014 of JADKDE010000002.1, forward strand.
ACACAGTTTATTACGCTAAGAAAGGCGACTATTGGGGCTATAAATTGGCCTAGGAATTATAATGATGTAGATTTACCTGCATTGCCATGCCTAGGAGCTTGGGATTCAAACGGCAATGGATATCCAGATATCAACGAAACGGGATCACCCAGCAATGCCGGTTGCAATATCCAGTGCAGCCATGTAGATCAGATTATCAATGTCTGTTCAGGTAGCTATAAAGTACTGCGAAGATGGATTTGCCTAGACTGGTGTACTGGGATATCAGATACGAGAATCCAAATAATCAAAGTGGAGGACAAGACCCCTCCTAATGTGTTGGCACCTGGGGATAGAACCATCAGTACAGACCCTAATGGCTGCTTTGCACATACACTTTTAATGCCAGCCCAAATTACCGATGCTTGCGCCAATATCAAACGCGTAACCATAACAGGAACAAATGCAGCTGGGCAAAGCTTGAATTTTGTGTTGAATCAAAACGGAGGTTTTGTTTATAATCTAGCGATGGGCACTCATCGTATAAGGTATGAAGCAGAGGATTCGTGTGGTAATATAGGGTTTGCAAATATGTACCTTACAGTTATAGATCAAACAGCCCCCGTTGCGATTTGTAAATCTTATTTGACCATAGGATTGGGTCAGGACGGAAGAGGCAGGATAAAGGCGATCGATTTCGACAATGGGTCTTATGATAATTGTGGCATCGTTCGAAGAGAAGTAAGGAGAATGTCGGTTGCTTGTGGTCAGTCGGCAGTTTTTAGAGATTCTGTGGTCTTCTGTTGCAATGATGTAAATAAAAAAATACCCGTCATATTGAGAGTATGGGATCTTGCAGGGAATTTCAACGATTGCATGGATACCGTTTTGGTTCAAGATAAGCTTTTGCCTTCTTTGGTGTGCCCACCAGATATTTCAGTGGATTGCAGATTTTTATTTGATATAAATAATTTGAGCCAATTTGGAACTGTAGTAAATGGCAATCTTGGTGAAATTCAGGATTCAATCGTACTAAGCAATGGCCGATTTGTTGGCTATGATGGAGTGGCTTCTGATAATTGTCAATATACTTTGAGTACTTCAACTTCTACGAATATAGCTTGTGGTGTGGGAAGGATCCAAAGGGCTTTTACAGCCACAGACCAAAGTGGACAAGCCAGAACTTGTGTCCAGAATATCAATATCACGGATACAGACCCATTTTCACTCAATGACATTACATGGCCTAGCGATTACCAAACGAGTACTTGCGGGGCGTCCTTGGATACAGCAAATATTCCATTTCCTTATAAAAAACCTCGGTGGAGAGAGGACATTTGCGCTGTTGTAGGAGCAGGATATGAGGATTGGGTATTTGATTTGGAAGCTGGATGTAGAAAGATCATCAGAAGGTGGAAAGTAATCGATTGGTGCAGAAAAAATGCATCTGGACAACATATCATCTATACACATGACCAAATTATTAATGTAATTAATTCCAAAAAACCAGTATTTGATGATTGTCCAAGGAATTTGGTTTTCTGCCCTGACAATGATGGTTGTGATGGATTTCCTTTGGTATTGAAGACCTTTGCCACGGATGATTGTACCCCAAAGGACCAACTGCGATATACATACAGCATAGATTTATTCAAAGATGGTACCATAGATTTAAACGGTGCTAGCTCAGATGCTCGGGGTTTATATCCTCTAGGCACACATAAAGTCACTTGGAGAGTGGAAGATGGTTGTGGAAATCAATCCTTTTGCGAGCAATTTTTCACGGTGCGAGAATGCAAAAAGCCGTCACCCGTCTGTTTGGTCGATGTTATTTTTGAATTGATGCCAACGGGAATGATTCAGGTATGTGCCCGTTCTTTGGTTTCAAAATCTACATTCGACAATTGCACCCCATTCGAGAAGCTGAGATTTTCATTCAGCGCGGATCCCAATGATTCTTGCAGGATTTTTACTTGCGCAGATTTAAACTGGAATATCCTTCAGGTTTGGGTCACAGATGAAGCCGGCAATCAAGATTTTTGCGAAACGGTTATTTTGATACAAGACAATATGCGTATGTGCCCAGACGCATCGTTGGTGATAAAGGTAATCTCCAGACCAGCCAACTTCAACCTTTGGATAAGGCGACGGTCCAAGTCTCAACTGATGGAAGGACTTTCAATGCACAAACAAATTCCAGCGGCAATTTTAGTCAGGATAGATATCAACAAAGATCATAGGGTTACAGCCAGCGACTTAGTAGAACTTCGAAAATTGATTTTATTGAAAATTGACCAATTTACCAGGAATACTTCTTGGCGATTTATAGATAAAAATACAGATTCTTGACAGCTTCGCCTTTGTTAGAGGATTTCAATGAAAAAATCGATATTCAAAGTGAAACAGGAGTCTTCTCTGATGCGAATTTTGTGGCTATAAAAATTGGTGATGTCACAGGCGATGCCAAAACTCAGGCAAGCGAAGGGTTGGTCGAAGAAAGGACCTCCGTGGATACCAGTCTGTGGGGGATAGAAGATAGGGCAATGCCTGGACAGAATACTGAAATGAGAATTCCAGTCTATGCGCCAAAAATGAAAGTTCAAGGATATCAAATCAGCTTGTTTTACAATTCATTTATTATGAATGTGAAAGGCATCGAAGCAGGCAAACATTTGATAGGTTCAGAAAATTATTCCATTGATGATAAAAATGGCGTCGTCAGGATTCAATACAATCAAAACGAGAGCCTAAATAATACCAGCGATGATCCAGCTTTCTACCTAGTTGTTAAAAATATCGTTGGGGTTCCTTCGATACGGCAGCACATTTGGATGGCCAAAGATGAGATGGAAAATCTCTTCATATACGAGTCTGGCGTCTTGTTGGCGAACCAAATTGAATGGCAAAAAGCCAAGGACAAGGACTATCCAATTCCATTTATTTTATACCAGAACCAACCTAATCCGTGGATTTCAAATACGATCATTCGATTCAGCCTCCCATATACCATGGAAGCAAAATTATCGATTTATGATGTCACGGGTAAAACAATAAAAACTTTTGAAAATGTATTTGAAGCAGGATCGAATAAGGTCATGCTCAAGCGCGATGAGCTCCCTGACTCTGGGGTGATTTACTATCAATTGGAGGCAGGGGAGTTCAGAGATGCCAAAAAAATGATTTTGCTGGATAAGTAATTTTCCACGAAAAAGACTTTCATTCAAAGGGGCTAAAGAAAGGTTTAGCCCTTTTTGAATCTTTGCATTTAGACACTCGGTTTTGACATTTGTTGGGGCCTCCTTTTACCTTCCAGCGGCCCATTTTTCCTTGCGAAAATGTGGCAAAATATTCATTTAGGTTACCCTAAAAAAGCCTACCTGATTTGCAAAATGTTACACAAAGTAATCTGCGTGAATCCCCAAATCGGTTATAATTGGTTGTATTGGGCGTATCCCTCGTTTTACTCGGGTCGGTGTCTTTCAGACTCGCTATTCGCTCGGTGTTTCACACCAGCCTTCGGCTGCCTTCCAGCCACCTTACGCATTGGCTAGGTTTTCTAGGTCAGATGCATTTTTTTCCTTCCTTTTTTATCCCTCTTATGCTAGTTTTCATTTAAAATTGGACAAGCTTCCCTAAAGACAGAAAACAATTTTATATTACGATATTCAAAAAAAATTTTCAAATATTTCTTGCAAATTAAAAATTACCGTATATTGCTAAAGGAAATTATCTCTTTAGGAAAGAAAAAATATGTATCCTCTAATGTATGTATAATGATGTTTATATGTAATTAAAATGATATCAATAAGTTATAATTGATATTATGGATAATTTATATATTTTTAATGAGAGGATATTAACGCATTCTAATTAGTTTTTCTGCACGAAATCAATCAATAACTATTAAAGTTTTAGGGATATGGGAAATTTTTATAAAATTATTTGTTCAATTGCAATCGAATTTTACTCCCTCTAGAATTTTTGGGCAAACCGACCAAAAAAATGAGAAAAGGAAAGATGAGAAGTCAAATTTGACTGGAAAGGATACCTTTTGCCATTAAAATATTTATATTTTAGTCTTTTTACAGACATGAAAAAATTATTCGTATCGGCTTTACTGTTTTCAATGTTTTTTATTTTTTCAAACGAAACGTTGGGTCAAGAATTCTATAGAGTTTCAGTAGTTAAATCTTCATCTGATTTTTCGACAGTTAGATGCTATATTCCAAGAGAAAAGGTGAGAGCAGATATAGTTTTTGATGAAGATTTCACTAATAATCAAACAAATAAAATGTCTTCAACTGAAGATAAAGCAAGAGTTGAGTCCATTGGAAATGTATTTAAAGGAAAGAAAATTGTTCCAAATGGGAAATGGATTAGTAATAATTGTTTGGAGATTTTGGTGCATGAAATAAAAAAAGATGAAATTATGGATTTAGTTAATGAAATATTTGATTTGGGTCAAGTGAAATTAGCCATTGACTAAGTAAATTTTATTCATTTCATGAATTTCAATTGTAATATTTGAATTAGGAAAATATAATTGTTATGAAAATAATTATCAATATCATGCAAGCGAGAATATATTGGATTTCGATTATTAGTATTATTTTTAATATATATATATATCTACAGCACAAAATACTGGATACGGATCAGGTACCAATGCAAACTATGGGAACCGATGTGATAATCCAGTTCTAATAACTTTACACCCAGAATGTAGTAACGATGCGAATAATCCTGGTCCGGGTTCTCAATATGGTGGGCATTATCAATTTCTTGTAGGGACTGCAGGGTCTTATTACGATTTAACTGGAAATGGTAATAACGTTGGGGCTGAGAGTACATGTGCAGGTACTGATGCAAATGACGATGTCGTTTGGGCTCGGGTTTGTCCAAATTCTACTTCAATAACCATTACAAATCAAACCTCTTATACAGGACCTGCTGGTAACAGTGCGATTGAATATACATTATTTACAGGAAGTTGTGGGGCATTATCACAGGTCACTTGTGGAACAATTAGAGAAGATGGAACTGCAGTCCTTACTGGCTTGACTGCAGGTCAATGTTATACTGTGATGCTCTCCAAACCAGATGGCATTTCTTCTCTTAGTCAAATTAACGCATGTTTTACAAGTAATGATGCAACAGTCTCAAATCCATATGATGATTGTTCAAACCCACTTATTGCTACCACAGGAACTATTTATGATTTAAATGTTGTAAATGCAACATTTAATTCTGCCCAGGCTACAAACATGTGTGGTACAGGATCAATTGAAAATGATATCTGGGTAAAATGGTGCGCTCCAAGCGATTGGCCTGTTGGTCAAAGAGTTTATGTTCATAACTATGATTTGCAATGTAATTCGACCCAAGGACTACAAGTTTCTGTATATGCTGCTAATACGAATTGCCCATTCAATGCCGGGTCTCCAACCGTTGATTGTGCAAATCCAAATGATGTAGTAAATTTTTATACTGATTGGGTCGCAGCAGCCAATCAGTGTTATATGATTCAAATTGATGGATATGCAGGTAGTGCATGTTATTCTAAATTAATAGTTAATTCTATACCTTTACCATGCAGTCCACCTAGTGTTACCATATCGGGAGGAGGGACTTATTGTACTGGTAGTAATATATCATTGGGTGCAACAGGAGGCGGAACTTATTTGTGGGCTGGACCAAGTGGATATAGTTCTTCTATCGCAAACCCTGTTAGAACTAATGCTACTTCTGGAATGTCAGGTGTTTATACAGTTTCAGTCACAACCGCAGGATGTACATCAACAGCATCGGTTACGGTTACTGTCGGCAACATTTCAATAACCTCTTCAATTGTTCAACCTACCTGCGGCTTAAATAATGGCGCAATAAACGTCAGTCCAGTTGGAGCAAGTTATATTTGGACAGGTGGCTTAAGTGGAAGTAATCCAACAAATGTTAGCCCAGGCACTTACACTGTTACCATAACACAAGGTAGTTGTTCCTCATCTTCGAGCTTTGTGGTTTCTGCTTCCTCAAATACTGTCGTTGCTGGGATATCAGGTAACCTAACTATTTGTCCTGGCGGCTCGACCAATTTGACAGCTACAGGAGGGGCTAACTATACATGGAGTAATGGGCGAACTACAGCCGGAAATAATATAACCGCAATTGGTACATATACTGTTACAGTAACCAATGCTATAGGCTGTAAGAGCACGTCAAGTGTGTCAGTAGCTCAAGCTATTACAACTGCGACAATAAGCGGGTCGACGACGATGTGTGCGGGGGTTGGGGGCAGCACAACCTTGACAGCTTCTGGTGGAGGTACTTATGTTTGGAACAGTGGAAGCATAACTGCTGCCAATAATATAACTGCAGCAGGAACCTATACCGTAACAGTAACCAACAGTGGTTGTACGAGTACAGCTCAATCTACGGTTACCTTAACCACAATAACGGCAACAATTAGTGGAGCCACGACGATGTGTGCTGGAGTTGGTGGCAGTACAACCTTGACTGCCTCTGGAGGAGGTACCTACGTTTGGAGCAGTGGGGCAGTTACAGCTGCAAACAATATAACTGCTGCAGGAACCTATACCGTAACAGTAACCAACAGTGGTTGTACGAGTACAGCTCAATCTACGGTTACCTTAACCACAATAACGGCAACAATTAGTGGAGCCACGACGATGTGTGCTGGAGTTGGTGGTAGTACAACCTTGACTGCTTCTGGAGGAGGTACTTACGTTTGGAGCAGTGGGGCAGTTACAGCTGCAAACAATATAACTGCCGCAGGAACCTATACCGTAACAGTAACCAACAGTGGTTGTACTAGTACAGCCCAATCCACAGTAACCTTAACGACAGTAACGGCCGCAATTAGCGGGGCGACGACGATGTGAGCAGGGAGCAGTACATTATTGACAGCTTCGGGTGGTGGTACCTATGCATGGAACAATGGAGCAGTGACGGCAGCAAATAATATTACCACAGCAGGGACATATACCGTGACAGTTACAAACAACGGTTGTACTTCATCTGCACAAAGTATTGTTACAGAAACTACTTTGATGGTAAACGCAGGCCCAGACAAAACAATTTGTGGAAGCAATAATACCTCTATCGGTGCTGATCCTATCCCGACCATAGAAGGAGCTACTTATATTTGGAGTAGCGGTCCAAGTGGGACAATAGATTTATCAGGAGGAGGGCAAGATCATGGATTCATTTTTGTGAATTTACCCGGAACATATACGATTAGTATTACTTCAAATGGCTGTACAACTACAGATGTGGTCGTCGTGACTCAAATCAATGTAACCGCAACGATCAGCGGAGCGACGACCTTGTGTAGCGGCGGCAGCACGATATTAACAGCCTCAGGCGGTGGTACGTATGTATGGAGCAATGGCCCGACGACGGCGGCAAATACGGTAAATGCAGCGAACACTTATACGGTAACGGTAACGAACAATGGCTGTACAAGCACAGCCCAATCGACTGTAACGATAACGACCACGACGGCGTCTATAAGCGGAGCGACGACCTTGTGTAGCGGCGGCAGCACGGTCTTAACGGCCTCAGGCGGTGGCACGTATGTGTGGAGCAATGGTCCTACGACGGCGGCAAATACGGTAAATGCAGCTAACACTTATACGGTAACGGTCACAAACAATGGCTGTACAAGCACAGCCCAATCGACTGTAACCCTAACAACGGTAACCGCAACGATCAGCGGAGCGACGACCTTGTGTAGCGGCGGCAGCGCGGTATTAACGGCCTCAGGCGGCGGCACCTACGCGTGGAGCAATGGCCCTACGACGGCGGCAAATACGGTAAATTCAGCGACCACTTATACGGTGACGGTCACAAACAATGGCTGTACGAGTACCGCACAATCAACGGTAACCATAACACCGACCGCCTCATCAGCGGCGCGACAACCTTATGTAGCGGCGGAAGCACGGTATTAACGGCAAGTGGCGGCGGCACGTACGCGTGGAGCAATGGCCCTACGACGGCGGCAAATACGGTAAATTCAGCGAACACTTATACGGTAACGGTAACAAATAATGGCTGTACGAGCACAGCCCAATCAACAGTAACCCTAACAACGGTAACCGCAACGATCAGCGGAGCGACGACCTTGTGTAGTGGCGGCAGCACGATATTAACAGCCTCAGGCGGCGGTACGTATGCGTGGAGCAATGGCCCTACGACTGCAGCAAATACGGTAAATTCAGCGAACACTTATACGGTAACGGTAACGAACAATGGCTGTACGAGCACGGCACAATCTACGGTGACGATAACAACCACAACGGCCTCAATCACTGGAGCCACCACGATGTGCGTTGGCGGCAGCACGATATTGACGGCCTCAGGCGGTGGCACATACGCGTGGAGCGACGGAGCAACAACTGCCTCAACAACGGTAAATTCAGCGAACACCTATACGGTAACGGTCACGAACAATGGCTGTACGAGCACGGCACAATCTACGGTGACGATAACAACGACGACGGCTTCGATCAGTGGAGCCACGACGATGTGTGTCGGCGGCAGCACAATCTTGACAGCTAGTGGCGGTGGTACATACGCGTGGAGCGACGGAGCAACAACGGCCTCAACAACGGTAAATGCAGCGAACACCTATACGGTAACGGTAACGAACAATGGCTGTACTAGCACGGCACAATCTACGGTGACGATAACAACCACAACGGCCTCAATCACTGGAGCCACGACGATGTGTTTCGGTGGCAGCACAATCTTGACAGCTAGTGGCGGTGGTACATACGCGTGGAGCGACGGAGCAACAACGGCCTCAACAACGGTAAATGCAGCGACCACTTATACGGTAACGGTAACGAACAATGGTTGTACGATCACGGCACAATCTACGGTGACGATAACGACGACGACGGCGTCAATAGCGGAGCCACGACGATGTGCGTTGGTGGCAGCACGATATTGACGGCCTCAGGAGGTGGCACATACGCTTGGAGCGACGGAGCAACAACTGCCTCAACAACGGTAAATGCAGCGAACACCTATACGGTAACGGTAACGAACAATGGTTGTACGAGCACGGCACAATCCACGGTGACGATAACAACGACGACGGCTTCGATCAGTGGAGCCACGACGATGTGTTTCGGTGGCAGCACGATATTAACGGCATCAGGAGGTGGCACGTACGCGTGGAGCGACGGAGCAACAACGGCCTCAATAACGGTAAATGCAGCGAACACTTATACGGTAACGGTAACGAACAATGGCTGTACAAGCACAGCCCAATCGACTGTAACCCTAACAACGGTAACCGCAACGATCAGCGGAGCGACGACGATGTGCGCAGGCGGCAGCACGATATTAACGGCATCAGGAGGTGGCATGTACGCGTGGAGCGACGGAGGAACAACGGCCTCAACAACGGTAAATGCAGCGAACACTTTTACGGTAACAGTAACAAATAATGGCTGTACGAGCACGGCACAATCTACGGTGACGATAACAACGACGACGGCTTCGATCAGTGGAGCCACGACGATGTGTGTCGGCGGCAGCACGATATTGACGGCCTCAGGCGGTGGCACATACGCGTGGAGCGACGGAGCAACAATGGCCTCAACAACGGTAAATTCAGCGAACACCTATACGGTAACGGTCACGAACAATGGCTGTACGAGCACGGCACAATTAACCATTATGGATTTAACAATCACAGCAGGAGGAAGCGTAACCCAGCCGACGTGTGGACAAAACAATGGCTCTATTAGCGTCACCCCAAGCACAGGAGTAACCTATGCATGGACAGGCGGTTTGAGTGGACAAAATCCATTGAATGTAGGCCCAGGAACTTATACGGTAACGGTAACAGAAACGGCATCGGGCTGTATAACCAGCACGGACTTTACGGTTAATGCATCAACCAATATCACAGCAGGAGGAAGCGTAACGCAACCGACGTGTGGACAAAACAATGGCTCTATTAGCGTCACCCCAAGCACAGGATCGACCTATGCATGGACAGGCGGTTTGACTGGACAAAATCCATTGAATGTAGGCCCAGGAACTTATACAGTAACAGTAACAGTAACAGAAACGGCATCGGGTTGTATAACCAGCACTGACTTTACGGTAAATGCGTCAACCAATATCACAGCAGGAGGAAGCGTAACACAACCGACGTGTGGCCAAACCAATGGCTCCATCAGCGTGACACCAAGCACAGGAGCGACCTATGCGTGGACAGGCGGTTTGAGTGGACAAAATCCATTGAATGTAGGCCCAGGAACTTATACGGTAACGGTAACAGAAACGGCATCGGGCTGTATAACCAGCACGGACTTTACGGTTAATGCATCAACCAATATCACAGCAGGAGGAAGCGTAACGCAACCGACGTGTGGACAAAACAATGGATCCATCAGCGTCACCCCAAGCACAGGATCGACCTATGCATGGACAGGCGGTTTGAGTGGACAAAATCCATTGAATGTAGGCCCAGGAACTTATACGGTAACGGTAACAGAAACGGCATCGGGCTGTATAACCAGCACGGACTTTACGGTTAATGCATCAACCAATATCACAGCAGGAGGAAGCGTAACGCAACCGACGTGTGGACAAAACAATGGATCCATAAGCGTCACCCCAAGCACAGGATCGACCTATGCATGGACAGGCGGTTTGAGTGGACAAAATCCATTGAATGTATACCAGGAACTTATACGGTAACGGTAACAGAAACGGCATCGGGCTGTATAACCAGCACTGACTTTACGGTAAATGCATCAACCAATATCACAGCAGGAGGAAGCGTAACGCAACCGACGTGTGGACAAAACAATGGATCCATAAGCGTCACCCCAAGCACAGGATCGACCTATGCATGGACAGGCGGCTTGACTGGACAAAATCCATTGAATGTAGGCCCAGGAACTTATACAGTAACAGTAACCGCAAAGGCATCCGCTTGCATAACCAGCACTGCCCTAACGGTAAATGCGCCGACCAATATCACAGCAGGAGGAAGCGTAACGCAACCAACATGTGGGCAAAACAATGGCTCTATTAGCGTCACCCCAAGCACAGGATCGACCTATGCATGGACAGGCGGTTTGACTGGACAAAATCCATTGAATGTAGGCCCAGGAACTTATACAGTAACAGTAACAGAAACGGCATCGGGTTGTATAACCAGCACTGACTTTACGGTAAATGCGTCAACAAATATCACAGCAGGAGGAAGCGTAACACAACCGACATGTGGACAAACCAATGGCTCTATTAGCGTGACACCAAGCACAGGAGTAACCTATGCGTGGACAGGCGGGTTAAGTGGACAAAACCCATTAAACGTAGGCCAGGAACTTATACAGTAACAGTAACAGAAACGGCATCGGGCTGTACAACCAGCACTGACTTTACGGTAAATGCATCAACCAATATCACAGCAGGTGGAAGCGTAACACAACCGACATGTGGACAAAACAATGGCTCTATAAACGTCACCCCAAGCACAGGATCGACCTATGCATGGACAGGAGGTTTGAGTGGACAAAATCCATTGAATGTAGGCCCAGGAACTTATACAGTAACAGTAACAGAAACGGCATCGGGCTGTATATCCATCACGGACTTTACGGTTAATGCATCAACCAATATCACAGCAGGAGGAAGCGTAACTCAACCAACATGTGGGCAAACCAATGGTTCCATCAGCGTGACACCAAGCACAGGAGTAACTTATGCATGGACTGGCGGGTTAAGTGGACAAAACCCATTAAACGTAGGCCCAGGAACTTATACAGTAACAGTAACAGAAACGGCATCGGGCTGTACAAGCAGTACAAGCTTTACAGTTAATGCGTCAACCAATATCACAGCAGGAGGAAGCGTAACACAACCGACATGTGGACAAAACAATGGCTCCATCAGCGTGACACCAAGCACAGGAGTAACTTATGCATGGACTGGCGGGTTAAGTGGACAAAACCCATTAAACGTAGGCCCAGGAACTTATACAGTAACAGTAACAGAAACGGTATCAGGCTGTACAAGCAGTACAAGCTTTACGGTAAATGCGTCAACCAATATCACAGCAGGAGGAAGCGTAACACAACCGACGTGTGGCCAAACCAATGGCTCCATCAGCGTGACACCAAGTACAGGATCGACCTATGCATGGACAGGCGGTTTGAGTGGACAAAATCCATTGAATGTAGGCCCAGGAACATATACGGTAACAGTAACAGAAACGGCGTCGGGCTGTACATCAAGCACGGACTTTACGATTAATGCGTCAACCAATATCACAGCAGGAGGAAACGTAACGCAACCAACATGTGGGCAAACCAATGGTTCCATCAGCGTGACCCCAAGCACAGGATCGACCTATGCATGGACTGGCGGCTTGAGTGGACAAAATCCATTGAACGTAGGCCCAGGAACTTATACGGTAACAGTAACAGAAACGACATCGGGTTGTACATCAAGCACGGACTTTACGATTAATGCGTCAACCAATATCACAGCAGGAGGAAGCGTAACGCAACCAACATGTGGGCAAACCAATGGCTCCATCAGCGTGACACCAAGTACAGGATCGACCTATGCATGGACAGGCGGTTTGAGTGGACAAAACCCATTGAATGTAGGCCCAGGAACTTATACAGTAACAGTAACAGAAACGGTATCGGGTTGTACAAGCAGTACAAGCTTTACAGTTAATGCTTCGGCAAGTATTACAGCAGGAGGAAGTGTATTGCAACCAACGTGCGGATTGGATAATGGCTCCATCAGCGTGACCCCAAGCACAGGATCGACGTATGCATGGACAGGAAGTTTGAGTGGACAAAACCCATTGAACGTATACCTGGAACTTATACAGTAACAGTAACAGAAACGGCGTCGGGCTGTACAAGCAGTACAAGCTTTGTAGTAAATATATCGACGAATTTAATCGCCTCAATTACTGGAAACTTGAGCATATGTGCAGGATCGAATGCGACCCTAAGTGGCACTGGAGGAACGACCTATACGTGGAGTGATGGTTTTGTAGGCAATCCAAATATTGTAAGTGTGGCAGGTACCTATACGGTGAGCGTCAGCGATGGCGTTTTGCGTATCTACGAGCAGTGTTGAGGTAGTAAACATAGCGAGTGTAAGTGTAAATATAACGGGGCCGTCATCCATATGTCCAGGTGGAAGCCAAACATTGAGTGTAGGAGGAGGCTTTAGCCAATATAATTGGTCAACTGGAGGTACAAGCAATATGATAGTAGTGAATGCGGCAGGATTTTATACAGTGACGGTAACGAATGCAAGTGGATGTAAGGGAACCTCGAGCAAAGAAATTATAGAAACGGTGGTTACACCACCAAGTATAACACCAGCATCACCAGTTTTATGCCCAAGCAGCGTAGTAGTGTTGGATGCGGGATCAGGCTATAGTGGGTATATTTGGAGTACAGGATCGAGTTCAAGAACGACGACTGTAAATATGGCAGGTACCTATACTGTAACGGTAACCCAGGGCGGATGTCAAGCGACAGGCGAGGTAGTAGTGACTGCAAGTACGTTGGTACCGCCAGTGATAACACCATCACCAGTGGTATTGTGTCCAGGCGAAGTCGAGACGATAGATGCGGGATCAGGTTATAATACGTATGTATGGAGTACGGGAGCAGTGAGCCAATCGATCAATATAACAACGGGAGGTACATACCGAGTGACGGTAGGAGATGGCGAGTGTACAGCAGTAGGAAGTTTGACGGCGACAAATGGATTATCTCCGACACCGAGTATATCACCAATAACTGCAGCCATATGCGCAGGCTCGAGTATAGAATTGGTAGCAGATAGTGGCTATAGCAGCTATGAATGGTCAACAGGAGACAATGTGGATAGAACGACGGTGAATATGGTAGGAACCTATACAGTTACGGTGACGAATGCGAATGGCTGTAAAGGGACATCGAGTCGTCAAGTTGTGTTGAGTGCGGGCTTAAATCCAAGTATAACACCAGGCAATCCGCAGATTTGTTTGGGTTCAGATGTAGAGTTGGATGCAGGCTCGGGATATGCAACATATAGTTGGTCAGAAGGCTCTGGCAGTCAACAAATAACAGTTTCGATTGCAGGATTTTATACAGTGACGGTGACGAATGTGTCTGGCTGTAGTGGAACGACGAGTGTAGAGGTGATACAGAGTGCTTCGTTGGCACCTGTAATAAATCCAGCGGTACCATCAATCTGCTCAGGATCTAGCGTAGTATTGGATGCTGGGAATGGTTATGATACCTATGAATGGAGTGTCGCAGGCCAAATGAGTCAGACCTTAACGGTATCGATGTCAGGAACCTATACGGTAACGGTAACACGAGGCGGCTGTAGTGGAACATCGAGTGTAGTAGTTCAAAACGTACCGAACCCAGTAGCGGGAATAACTGGAGATATGAGTATTTGTTCAGGTCAAACCACGCAGCTGGTGGCGACGGGAGGTAGTGGCTACGATTGGAGTGAAGTGGGCAATAGCACCAATACATTGACGATAAATCCAACGACGACGACGGTATATACGGTAACAGTGACGAATAATGGGTGTAGAGGAACAACGAGTGCCACGGTAGTAGTGAGGCCAGCGATACAAAGTACGTCCAGTTTGACGCATACACGATGCGGGCAGAGTAATGGACAGATAAATTTAACAGTGAGTGGGGGCGCAGGAGGCTATACGTATAGATGGAATCCAAATTTGGGAAATCTAGAGGATCCAAGCAATTTGGCAGCAGGAGGTTATGCATTGACGATAACGGATGCGATAGGCTGTACCTTTAGGGGCAGTTATGATATAACGCCATCTGAAAGTTTGCAGATCACCACTTTCCCAACAGGAACGTTGTGTAATCAGCAAAATGGAAGACTGGACGTATTCCCAACCAATGGCCAAGGAGTTTATACATATGTATTGCCGCCATATCCAACGAATACCACGGGCGAGTTTTGAATATGACATCAGGTAATTACGTATTGACGGTAACCGATGGCTTAGGCTGTAGGACGACGACAAGCGTCGTGATTGCACCATCGAGTTTACCGAGCTTTACAGCGACAAGCACTCCAACTCGATGTGGATTGAACGATAATGGACAGATATTGATTACAAGTTCAGGAGGACCTATGCCGCATTTGTTCAACATAGGTGATGGGAATGGATTTGTGCCAGACCGTCAGTTTGACTTTTTAGCTTCAGGAACATACCGAGTATCTATATCGGATGCCAATGGCTGTATCAATACCCAAACTGTACAAGTAGCAAGTTCTGTAGCAATGAGTCTGAATACGACATCTACGGGAACTCGATGCGATGATCAACAGGAACGATCAGAATCCAAGTTGGAGGAGGCGGCACACAGCCATATACATTTGACATAGGTAGCGCCAGTCAAGTCGGTATCACGGCAAATAATTATACATTCATGACATTGGCAGCAGGCACCTATACAGTAACGGTGACGGATTTCTGGGGCTGTACAGCGATAAGACAGACGACGGTGACCTCGCCAAGTGGTTTGACGGCATCTACGAATACGACAAACGCACAATGCAGTAGGACAGATGGAAGTTTACAAGTATCGACAATGGGTGGCACAAGTCCATTTACTTATACGCTTCAAGGCGGTACACAAAATGGAACGGGCTTGTTCACTAATTTGGGGTCAGGAAGCTACGCCGTAACGGTACAAGACAGAGATGGATGTAGTTTTGTGACGAATGGAGCGGTTGGAAATGCTAGTGGTCAAACAATAACTGGAGTAAATACAAGCGTAGCAAAATGTACGAGTTCGACGGGAGGATTGAGTATCCAAGTTAGTGGAGGACTAAGCCCATATACGTATGTGGTAACGGGTCAAACACCAAATAGCACGGGAATATTCACAAATCTAAGTACGGGAATGTATGGATTGACGGTTACCGACCAATCTGGTTGTGTGGCAGTGAGTACCGCCCAGATCAATTCAGTGAATGGAATGAGTTTGAATAGCAGTATAATCAACACGAGTTGTGGCTTGAACAATGGTCAATTAGACGTATCGGTGATAGGTGGAATGGCACCATACACCTATGTGATGAGTGGACCAGGCGTTGCACCGCCGTATATAGACTTAGGCTCAGGCACATATAGCGTGACGGTAACGGATGCGAATGGCTGTGTTCGAGAATTGACAAATCTAACCGTAGGAGTATCGACCGCGTTGAATGGCAGCTTGAGTATCGTGTCGGCTACGTGTGGACAAAGCAATGGATCTATCAGCGTAGTAAATCTCAATGGAGGAATCAAATTATACCTATAGCATGGGAACGCCACAGACAACCGGCGTATTCAATAATCTAGGCTCAGGCTCCTATGATATAACGGTGAATGATAGCCAGGGCTGTATATTGGTGATGAACGGCCAAGTGAACTCGGGCAGTACTTTGACGTTGACGAGCAGCAGCAGCCCAGCCAGTTGTGGACAAAATAATGGATCATTGACATTGGTAGGCCAGCAAGGCCAAAGCCCATACCGATATTTTATAACAGGAAGAGAAGAGGCGACTGGAGTGTTCAATAATTTAGGATCAGGAACTTACAGCGTGACGGTACAAGATGCGCAGTTGTGTTCAGTGACAGGTCAGGTGGTAGTAGGCGTATTGAATGGTCCAGACGTGAACATAACGAATCTAACACAGACGAGCTGTGGTAGGAACAATGGAAGTTTCCAAGTGAGTACGATAAGCGGCAATGGACCATTTAGATATGATATAGGAACAGGATCTGTGACGGATTCATCTTTGTGAATTTAGCCTCAGGAAACTATACGGTAACGATAACAGACGCCAATGGCTGTGCCATCACCCGAGGTGTACAAATCAATGGCTCAAACAACCTGACGCAGACAGTAGGAGTTGATTCGTCGGGCTGTACAGTACCAAGTGGAGTAATCAGAATAAGTGGATTGAACGGTCAGTCTCCATATACCATAAGCAGTACGAGCGGGGTAGTGGTTGGACAGAATATCAGTATGTTGAGTGCTGGTAGCTATAACTTCTCAGTGACGGACAATTTGGGCTGTAGCGTAGTAGGAATAGGCATAGTACCACAGACGGTAGCACCGACGGCAACGGCTCAGGCGGATAGCAGCAGTTGCGGGATGATGAATGGACGAATAACGGTGAATGCAAGTGGGGTAAATGGCCCGATGCAATATACGATAGGAGGTGCCTTACAGAGTACGAATGTATTTGGCAATCTAGCAGCTGGAACGTATGGAGTGACGGTAGTGGATGGCTTAGGTTGTACAACGAGCATGGTAACGCAAGTTTACAATCAGAATGGTCCAAATGCCAGCACAACGGTAAGTGCATCTACGTGCAACCAGACAAATGGAAGCATCACAGTAGTGGTCGTAGGTGGAGAAATGCCTTATGACTTTGACTTTGGAGGTGGTTCGCAATCGAACAATCAGACGAATGTCGGCTCAGGAAATTACTTGATAACGGTGACGGATAATCAAGGGTGTACGACGACGGTTGGCGCGATTGTGACAAATATAGGAGGCCCGAGTGCTACGGCAATAAGCGATAGTACCTCGTGCGGAGGAATCAATGGCAGCATCACGGTAACGGCGACTCAAGGCACGCCGCCATACAGTTACAGCGTAGTACCTGGACAAAATCAAACCAGCAATGTGTTCACGAATTTGGGCAATGGCAACTATATTATAACGGTGACGGATGCGAATGGCTGTGTGACGACAGCGCAGGCGACGATAGCGTCGATCAGCATCGTGTCGATCGTGAATATCATTCCGCAGGATGTCGATAACTGGAGGCAATAACGGAAGTGCAATAGTAACAGTAGGCAATGGTCGAGTACCATATAGCTATGTATATACAGGAGGAGCAGGAGGTCAAGGTACGATAAGTAGCCCAGGCTCGTTTGTAATTGGCAACTTGTTTAAAGGGATATATACAGTGACGGTGACGGATTCCAAAGGGTGTACGACGAGTTCGACATTTATCATAACGGAGCCATCGTGTGGGGTACGAGCTGGAGTCCGAGTTACGAGTGCAATCAGCTGTAATGGAGGCTCTAATGGAGGCCTGCAGGTGACGGCTACAGGCGGAAGCCCAAGCTATACCTATACGTGGAGTGGCCCGACGGTGATAGGCAATACGAGCATAACATCCAGCGCAAGAGCAGGAACGTATATCGTGACGGTGACGGACAATGCGGGCTGTAAGACGATAGAACAAGTGACAATAGGTGAGCCAAGAGCGCTAGGCGACAGCATACTGTGGAGGAGGATGCCGAGTTGTTTTGGAAGTTGTGATGGAGGTACAGAAGTGACGGGACTTAGAGGAACGAGCCCATACGCATATACGTGGTCAGGCGGCCAAACAGGAAATCTAGTAAGCAATCTATGTGCAGGAGTACATACGGTGACGATAACAGATACCAATGGCTGTCGATTGACGGATACGGTAGTGATCTTGAGTCCAATAGGCATGACGTTGAGTTGTGGCCAAGTGAGCCCAGCGGTGACGATAGGTGGCACCGAAGGGGTAGGAGTAGTGACGGTACAAGGTGGAGTAGCACCATACACGGTGACGTGGACAGGTGGTGGCTCCGGCATCCAAGTAGTTGCAGGTAGCTACAATATCAGTGGCTTGCGAGGAGGTACGTATGGAGTTATTGTAAGAGACGCGAACAACTGTACTATATCATGTAGCTTCATCATAAGCAATGCGGCATGTAATCTGCGAGACAGCTCTAGGATCGTGATGAATATCAGTTGTGCAGGCTTGTCAGATGGATCCTTGGCAGCAATGGGAACAAGAGGAGTAGAGCCTTACAGCTATAGATGGAATACGGGCAGTGTAAACTCAGTATTGAACAATCTAGGAGCTGGAGCATATTACTACACGATAACGGATGCGATAGGCTGTGAGATACGAGATAGCCTACAATTGGTGGATCCAGCTTCGATCAGTTACGGCTTGAGGATAGACTCGATATCGTGTTTGAGACCTACAGGAGGAGTGACTTTGAGTAGTATAACTGGCGGAGTAGGCCCATATCAATACTCATATCCAGCAGGACAACCATTTAGAGTAGCGACGAATCCATTACGATTGAGCGGATGGCAGGCTGGAGTTCATATCATCCAGTTGCAGGATGCGAATGGATGTGCAAGTACAGACACAATCATCCTCGTGAATGTGCCAAAAGTGGAAGTAAATGTACCAGACCTGATCGAATTGGAATTAGGTGATATATTGACGATAATCGCGACGGTGAACAAGCCACTGAATGAGATAAGCCAATGGAACTGGACAAGCGGAATAAGGACGTTCCCAGGTTATACAACGACGTTGATAGATACGCCGCAAGTCTCAGGTACATACAGAATCCGAGTGACGGATATCAATGGCTGCGTGGATGACGACGTTGTGAATGTAATCGTGAAGAAGAAATTGAAGATCTATATTCCGAACGTATTTAGTCCGAATGGAGACGGCATCAATGATCTCTTCAAAATTTACTCCGAGGATCAGAAAATCCTGAAAGTTAATTACTTAAGGGTCTTTGATCGATGGGGCAATATGACATATGAAGAGAAAGGCTTTACAATTAATGGTACACAAAAGGGATGGGATGGCGTGTTCCAAGCCAAACTGATGAATCCAGCGGTATTCGTTTATGACATTCAAGTAGAACTCCAAGACGGATCAACCGTCAAGTTTACTGGAGATCTAACCTTGACGCACTAATAGAAAAAAGGTAGAATAAACAAAAAGCCCCAAGAAGACAACGGTCTCTTGGGGCTTTTCCTTTTGAGTATTTATCGTATTTTCAATATACAGCATTTGCTATCCGCATGATCGTATCTTGGTCGCCCATTGTGTAGTAATGTATGCAAGGGACATTCGCAGCTTTTAGCTCTTTGGACTGTTGGATACACCATTCTATACCAATTTCTTTTACCACTTTATCGTCTTTGGCGTTCATTACAGCTTTTACCAAATCATCAGGCATGTTGATATAAAAATTCCTGGGAATCGCACTCAATTGAGCTTTTTTTGTGAGTGGTTTCAATCCTGGAACTATCGGTATCGAAATTCCCAAATCATGACATGCTTTTACATAATTAAAAAAATGCTGGTTGTCAAAAAACATTTGTGTTACAACATAATTGGCTCCAGCTTCTACTTTTTCTTTCAAAAATAATAAATCAATATTCATATTTGCTGCCTCAAAATGCTTCTCTGGATAACCCGCAACGCCGATGCAGAAATCTGTTTTTTCTCCCTTATCTATGTTTTCATCCAAATAAATACCCTCGTTCATCCCCTTGATTTGTTTTACCAAATCCAATGCATAGTGATGTCCCCCAGGCTTCGGAATAAACCTTCCATCGAATTTATCCGCATCTCCCCTCAATGCCAATACATTGCGCACATTTAGGAAATTTAAATCTATCAAGGCATTCTCTGTGTCCTCTTTGGTGAACCCCCCACATATTAGATGGGGAACCGTATCCACACCATACCTATTCACGATGGCCGCACATATTCCTACCGTACCTGGTCTTTTTCGGATGGCGACTTTTTCATAAAAGCCACTTTCCTGCTTTTTATAAATATACTCCTCCCGATGATATGTAACATCAATAAATGGGGGCTTGAATGACATCAATGGATCTAAAGTGTCAAAAATCGTTTTCATGCTTCCCCCTTTCAAAGGCGGCAATATTTCAAATGAAATGAGTGTGCGACCTTGTGCCGCTTCAAAATATTCTGTTACTTTCATAAATTTTTCTATACAAGAATAATGCCAATCTTTTTCTAACACATTTTAATCATCTTGGTTTTGTTATAAATCCCGAATTGACAGAATTGTCTTCTTTTTTTTTGCTTTCCAACATATTTTCCTATATTTCAAGAAAAATAAAATCACATGAACGGCGATATATTGAAGAAATATGCACACCTTTTGGTTCACTATTGTCTTGACATCAAGCCTAATGATAGGGTTTATCTGCAAAGTTCCACTCTTGCGATTCCACTGATAAAGGAAGTTCACAAAGCCATCTTAGTAGCTGGGGCAAGCTTGGACACACAGCTTGAATTCGAAGATCAATCCTTTGATTTTTGGGAAAATGCTTCTGATTTTGCCATCGATCATATTTCGCCTTTACAAAAGGAAGCATTCGACCATTACGAAGCATATCTATTGATAAAAGCACCATTTCTCGAGAGCGGAAACCCATCCGCACATACCGCCAAAAGCGATCGAAGAGCTATCGCTACAGCCCCTTTACAGAAGAAATATTTCGAACGAATAGGAACACCTACTAGGGACTTGAAAAGAAATTTTTGTCTCTATCCAACCCAAGCATCAGCCAATTTGGCAAAAATGGATTTGGATACCTATACCAATTTCGTCGCCAATGCTTGTTTTTTGAATACACCAGATCCTGTCGCTAATTGGCTGAATATCAGGTATATGCAACAGAATATCGTAGATAAACTAAACCTTGCTAGTCGCTTTAGATTCCTTTCGTCCAACACAGATATCCGTTTCAATTGCCAGGGTAGACCTTGGATAAATTCTGATGGGTTGAACAACATGCCTTCTGGCGAGGTTTTCACGAGCCCGATTGAAGACAGCGTCGAGGGGTACATTACCTTCACTTTTCCGGGGTATTACATGAGACGAGAGGTTCAAAACGTTCGTCTAGAGGTCAAAAATGGCCTTATCGAATCCTGGTCTGCCGATTTGGGCCAAGATTTTCTCGATTATATTTTCTCCCTTGATGGCACTCGTAGGTTCGGCGAGGCCGCTATCGGCACCAACACCAATATCCAGCAAATGACGGGTAATATCCTTTTTGATGAGAAAATCGGCGGCACCATCCACATGGCCATCGGTCAATCTTACGCCCAGTGTGGTGGCAAAAATGTTTCTTCCGTCCATTGGGATATGATTACGGATATGACCAAAGATGGGCAGATTTTCGCAGATGACCAGCTCATTTATGAGCATGGGAAATTCCTGATATAAAGCTTTTTTTTTGGCGCATCCTCTCTTTCGAGAGGACCGGGCTCATATCTTTGCAATATAACTCATATTTTTATAATTTAACCCATAATACTAAAAGCTATCACAGCAAATTGAGACCGCGCTAGATACATTTTAAAAATGATATTGTCGAGACAGGTTTATCTGTGGTAGTTTTTATTTGTCAGCCTCAATAGTACCTAGACACTAGTTTTATTAAATTAGATGTTGTATTACAATGAGCAATGGTATGCAAATAAATTTTTAGTATTATACAAAAACTATTTTTTATGATAATAAAGTATTCAGTTGGATTAGATGTTTCTGCGGCCGACATTAAAGCATGTATATCTGTGATAGATATTGAACAACGGGTAAAAGTTCAATTCTCCAAAACGCACAGTAATACAAAAAAGGGGCTTTTGGAACTTTATAATTGGATTATAAAAAGTCATAAGTCGCCAGAAATTCCATTGGTGGTATGTATGGAAGCAACGGGAGTTTATCATGAAAATAGTGCGTATTTTTATTAGAAAAAGGGTTAAGAATTTCCATAGTGTTGCCCAATAAGGCAAAAAGTATTTACAAGCTTTAGGGCTCAAAAGTAAAAATGATAAAATTGATGCTAAAGGTCTAGCTCAAATGGGGGCGGAACAAAATTTAAAAGAATGGAAACCTTTGGGCAACTTTTTTATGATCTTCGTATTCTAACGAGGCAACATGAGGTATTGCAAAAGAATATTACTTCAGAAAAAACCGCCTACATGCTGCGGAAACTGCTGCACGTCAAGTAAAAATTGAATTAACTCAAATTAAACAACTTATTACTTTTCTCAAAAAACAATTAGCAATAATTGAAGTTGAAATCCATAAAATGATAGAAACCAATCCTACGTACAAGGATAAGTTTGCTAGAGTTTGTAAGCTTCATGGCATAGCCACATTGTCAGCAGCAACAATTATTGCAGAAACTGGAGGATTTGAGCTATTTGAAAATTACAAACAAGTAGTAAGCTATGCAGGATATGATGTAGTTGAAAATCAATCGGGAAAACATCAAGGCAAAACTAAAATTTCCAAAAAAGGTAACTCTAAAATCAGAAGAATATTACATATGCCAGCATTAGTCGCAAGAGGGAAAGAGGGAACAGTGTTTGAAAAACTGTACACCAGGGTATTTGAAAAAACTGGAATAAAAATGAAAGGAATCGTCGCTGTACAGAAAAAAGGGTTCACTTTGTTCCGTCTTGGTCTTTCAGACCAGACTCACTTGTCATCACTTTTCGTTTTGACTCGCGACCACTTCCATCACTTGCGCATTCTGGGCCTTTGAGCTCCTATTTGTATGGATTTTGTGGTCTTTTTTTGGTTGATATTAGTCATATTCTCAGAAAATTGCATTATTTTTGATTTTCATCTTTAGGATGGAATTTTGCTTTTTTTTACCATAAAACCTATGATATGTACAAGCTTCTCCTTCTTTTTTTTGTTGGCATGAATCAATTGTTGTTTTCACAAGACAATTTTAAAGACCAATTTACAGTATTTACTGACGAGAGTAAAGCCCTTGGAAAGATCGAATATTGCACGTTTAATTCCTCCATAAATAAGCGCAAGCCCCTTTTGATTTTCATACATGGATCGGGCAATTTTCCCACTTTTCATTATCGTAACGATCTAAAACAATATGCCTGGAGCGCCTTCTCCATTCTTCAAAAATACAAAGATGATTACCATGTCCTTTTTGTCAATAAGCCAGGTATTCCACTTTTTGATTCCATCCAAATTGATCCCAAAACTGGTCATTTTGATTATCCACAGAATGATGAATTTGATAGACATTATTCTCTAGATTGGAGAGCTTTAGCTGCCTCCATGATCATTGACAGAGCTGTAAAAGATTTATTGGTCGATAGAACTAAAATAGTGGTCATGGGCCATTCTCAAGGTGGGCAAGTGGCTCCAAAAATCGCCAAACTGAACCAAAAAGTTACCCACGTGGTGATGCTCAACTGTAACGTACTGAATCACCTCTATGACTTCATTCTGCAAGAGCGATTGGCTTCTTTTACAGGAGAACAATCCTTTGAAACCACACAATCGAATATAGACTCCCTGTACGCTGACTATCAAAAAATATTCGACTATCCCAATAGCATCAAAGATTCTTGGAACAACGAAACCTACCTCCGCTGGTCTAGTTTTAGCACAGAAACACCCCTAGAAAACATGCTGAAACTAAAGGTTCCGATACTTCTCGTAGCAGGTGGAAGAGATATTTGGAATTCTTTCGTGATGAACTCAGATTATGCAAAAATCGAATTTATGAGCCATGGAAAAAATAATTTGACCTACAAAGTCTTTCCCAATGCCAACCATTTCTTGCAAAATGAATCCCTAGATCAAGGCAAAACCACCACCACTGACATCAAACCCCAAGTCTTTGATTATATCATGTCTTGGATCAGCAGTAGCAAATAGGCTGCTTAGACCAACATTTGAATGGGCTCTTGAAGAAGTGATTTTAAGGTCATTAAAAATTGTGCTCCAGATGCGCCATCCACGACTCTGTGATCACAAGACAAAGTTACTTTCATCATATTTCCAACTACGATCTGCCCTTCTATTACGATCGGTTTTTCGATGATGCTTCCTACTGCCAAGATACAAGCGTCTGGCGGATTGATGATTGCGGTAAATTCATCAATGTCGTACATCCCTAGATTGCTGATAGTAAAGGTATTGCCTTGCATTTCTTGAGGTACTATTTTCTTCTCTTTAGCTTTGGCAGCCAAGGATTTGATTTCCGTATTTAGAGTCAAAAGAGATTTTTGATCGGCGTGTTGTACTACAGGAACCATAAGTCCATCCTCAACAGCTACCGCCACTCCAATATTCACATCGTGATTGATTCGAATGAAATCTCCCATCCAAGCTGCATTGATATTTGGATGCTTTTTTAACGCCAATGCCGATGCTTTAACTACAAAGTCATTGATAGATATTTTTATTCCGTTGCTGTCGTTGATTTGTTTTCTTGATG
This sequence comes from Saprospiraceae bacterium, assembly GCA_016718505.1. GTDB lineage: Bacteria > Bacteroidota > Bacteroidia > Chitinophagales > Saprospiraceae > JADKKF01. Next base: position 36,150 of record JADKDE010000002.1, read on the forward strand.
CCATGACCTTTCCCATATTTATCTCTGCTGTGAGGTAAAAATGAGGCGCGGTAAATAGACTTTCACTCAATTTTCGAGCGATGATTTTACGCATTTGTGTCAATGGTTCATCCGTTGCACCACTGGATGGATATATTTTGGTTGGTACACTTGCTCGTTGAGGGGTTGAGGTAGTTCCTTCTAGATCTTTTTTTACGATACGACCATTTTCACCCGTACCACTCACCTTACTTAGGTCTATACCTTTTTCGCTTGCTATGGCTTTTGCTAGTGGAGACGCTTTGATTCGCTCACCAGATTCTGCAGGAACTTCAATCGAAGGTATAGGGCTGATTGCTGGCTCTGTAGATTCTTTTTTGGCTTCCACTGGTACAGTTGCGGCTGGAGCTGGAGCGCTTTCACTGGCGAGTTGGGCCTTATAGTCTTCTCCTTCTTTGCCAATCACTGCTAGGATGCCATTTACTGGGACTGGACCACTCGGTACCCCAATGTATAATAATACGCCAGAGTGAAAACTTTCAAGTTCCATCGTTGCTTTATCGGTTTCTACCTCAGCCAAAACGGTTCCAGGTTCTACTTTGTCTCCAACTTTCTTAAGCCAAGCGACGATATTACCTTCTTCCATCGTGTCGCTAAGTCTGGGCATTCTTATGATCTCAGCCATGATTTATTTTCAATTTTATAACTGCAAAATTGCAAAATTTCTCGGAAATAATGGAGGATGTCGATTATAATATTATATCTGATTATATTACCCCTCAGAAATCTATGTTTTAAACTTAGATTTTATCTCTATAAAAAAGTAATACTTGGCCATTGCAAAATTAATTTCTGACTTTTCACTCTTTTTAAAATATCTAATATAATATATTTATTACAACTTGAAAATGAATAAATTATCTATGGCAAAAGGCAATATATTTGAATTAAATCGTAACTTTGTTGGCTGAAAGATGGGTCAATTTCTGATAATGATTCTGAAAGAATTCAACATCAACGAAACGAAAACGATTTGGACTGCATCTTTTTGAGTATTTCTGAATGAAGTCTCTTTAGTAATTACTTAGAATCGGATATTTAGATTTACAGAGTATTTTTTTTGTGAATAGACGACAACATAGATCTTGATAGAATAATATCGTATATGCTGAAATTTTTTTTTGATAAATGTAGAGTTTTTCTTGTTTCAATCGGACTATGGATTGCCTTGGTATTGACAGCAAATGCGCAAACCAATCCCGATTTTACCTTTAGTTTTACAGGACAGGATACCATTTTCGTAGGAGAAGATTGCACTGGTATTTTGGACTGGGGACATCCAACTACAGCTCAAATCATCTCGTTAAATCCAGCCAATCCTGCTGCATCATGGAATTTGTTTACCATTTCAGGTGGATATAATATTTCTAGTAGTGTTCCTGCTGGTACCACCGTGAGGGTCACTTATCGCCTAGTTGATTCCAGAAATGTAACCACAGATTATAGTTTTAATATCCGTGTAGTGGATACCATCAAACCCAAATTTGACCTCAGCGTCATTCCTGCTAGTGTTAATATCTATTGCGGTGATACACCAACCCTCCCTGAGGGGTCTGTGACAGACAATTGTACGGCTCAAAATGAAATAAATATTCAATTTAGAGACTCTGCTCCGTTTAATTTTTGTTCAGGCGGAATAATTACTCGGACTTGGTCAGCTACCGATCGATTTAGCAATCGAGCATTGTTCTCTCAGACCATAAATGTATTGCCTAACAATGGACCTTTGATGTTACTGAATAACCCTGAGAATTTAGTTCTTGACTGCGCCTCTCAAGATGCAGAATTTATTTTTCAGGCTTGGTTACAATCGCATGGGAATATGGTAACCAATGGATGCGGTGCGATATCTTATACGACGGTTCCCGCCAACCCTCAATTGAGTTTGTCCTGCAATACTCCTCAGTCTGTGACTTTTATCGCAAAAGATATGTGCAATAAAACCATAGCTGCGTCAGCTGTGTATAGATTGGTAGATCCCAATCCTCCTACACTGGTAGTTGCTCCTCAAAACAAGATCGTTACTTGTGACAATTCGCCAGTTATACCGCAACTTAATGCATGGCTGACCAATAAGGGTGGTGCCTTCTACCAAGATGGCTGTACTTCAGCGGCCAATATCCTCATTTCATATAAAGTGAATGGCATAAACTATACAATAGAACAAATCGATTCCATTTTTACAGCAAATTCTCGCCTTGGTTGTCAAGCGGATATCACGCTGAGTGGGGGAAGATACACGAATGTGTTAGGGCATACACCCATAACTTTTGTTTTTACCGATGCTTGTGGCAATTCCAGAGAATCTCTTGCTCATTTTATAGCCTTAGATCGCTCTGCACCGAGATTGGTTTCTCCCGCTAAAAACATGACTACTGCTTGTGATACTTTGAGTAAAATTGTGCCAATTTTTAAAAATTGGTATGATAATGCTGCCAGTGCAGTTGGATCGGATGATTGTGGCTTTATTAAGTGGAGAGGAGTGCCATCATACACCGATGCACTACTTGATCTTCAAAATAAGATTCAAAATGCTTGTGGTAACAATGCGAGTATTTCTGTTCAGTTTTATCTGTCTGATTTTTGTGGAAATGAGTTGACTACCGCGAGTTCTGCTGTCTTTACCATCAAAGATGTAACTGGCCCTACCTTGGTAAAACAACCCACGCCCTTGGTTACTCAATGTCAGGGTTCGATCAATGATACCATAAGAAAATGGGTGGATTCCATCGGATTTGCTTCTTTTAGCGATTATTGCAGCCCCGATACAAGATTGACCAAATTTACCTTCACGAGCAGTGCTGGATTAAATTTGACTGGAACTCCAGGTGTTGGTCCTTATCCCACATTTGGCAACAACAATTGCCTTTTTGATGCACAAATTCGTTTCATTGTTCAAGATAATTGTGGAAACGAATCAGAGGCTTTGAGTTCGATAAGCATTCGAGATACCATTAAGCCTAGTTTTACAAGTTTTCCTTCAGATATAACCATCCAATGCGGCAGCAATATTTCTAATCTAAGTCCGACAGGTATCGATAATTGCTTTGCAGTATTAGATTTGACGTCCATTGATACTTCTAACCAATCCCTGGATACGAATTCTTGTGCAAATTACAATTATACGCTGAATAGAACTTGGAAACTATCAGACGGATGTGGAAATTTTATTGAAAAAATTCAGAAAATTACATTTTTAGATACCGTCAAACCAACCATGATTTTGCCAGTGGATTTGACTTTAGCTTGCGGCAGTGGTTTGGATGTTTCCTTGACGGGAAGTCCAACAGGCGTATTGGATGCTTGTGATTCGGATGTAGAGATTTCTAACTCGACCTCCGCAATAGGCACATCCTGCGGGAGTTCTGGGCGTTGGCAGCGAACTTGGACCGCATCAGATGCTTGTGGCAATAGCGTTTCAGGGATTCAAAATATTATGCTGATTGACTCTATCGCACCCCAGATCTTAGTACCTGGAAGAGACACCGTTGTTTATTGTCAAAACGAAGTTGATAAACATAGAATATTCACTGAATGGATAAATAACAGAGCAAATGCAGTTATCTCAGATGCGTGTTCGGAAGTATCCTTTTTCGCTGCAGTACCAGGATCTTATGTGTTGAACGACCAAGGAACATGGCCAGGAGAACATCCAGGGACATTGGATCAACTTCCATGTCCTTCACCTAGACCCAATGTATCGGATTATGAGGTAGTGGAATTTGTATTTTATGATGATTGTAAAAATGTCACCAGATTTCAGGTTGGATTTGAAGTAAGAGATACGGTTGGGCCGAAATTTGTTGGATGTGATTCTATAAAGGTTTTTAACAATGAAATAGGGACATGTCAAGGTTCTGTATCCATTTTTCCACCTAGAATTATCAATGAATGTACTGGTACAAAATTAGCATCTAATCTCGGGGCTACCAAAAGATTGATTTCATCAGATCCCGGAAATCCAAATATCCCAATTGATGCATTTCAGATTGATTTTCCAGCTATTTCGAATCCATTGCGCCCATTTGTCGATTCTGTTATTTTAGAAATTCAAATAGATAATATCGATGCCGATTTGGCTTCGGAATATTTTACCATTCTCAATGAAAATGGAACCCCAATTGGCGTGACCAATACTTCTGTATCCGAATGTGGACCTTCATTTTCTAGGATTGTTACGCTCAATGCCCAGCAACTTTACGAATGGGCACAGGACTCTTTGGTGCATTTTTATTTTCAACCCAATGGCAATTCAAATTTAGCCGTCAATGATATTTGCGGTGAAACCAGACTTTCGGGTACATTGAGGTATTTTACCCTTTCAGGATCAAACAATACCATAGAATATAGCATAGACAACGGACAGTTTTTCGTTTGGTCGGGATCAGAACCTATCGATACCGTGCTAAGCGTTGGTGCACACACAGTTACGTATAGAGTGAATGATTGTTTGGGTCATCAAGCCATTTGCAATCAACCCATCGCAGTCTTAGATATAGAACCTCCAGTCATTTCGTGCAACACTTCTTTGATAGCTCAAAGCTTGCAAAATAGCATTTGTTCTATGTCGGTTAATATACCGCTGCCCTTAGGATTGACGGACAATTGTAATTTGGTCCAGCCGATAATTTGGGAATATTATACTAGAGGTGCGACACAAATACCCCTTACAAGTTACAGTGGTTCGTCCGATATTTCTGAGGTTGTAAACGGCGGAGTTACACAATTTTATTGGATAGGAAAAGATGCTTCTAACAATGCCGATACCTGTCTTGTAATCATCGATATAGCGGATATCACCAAGCCCGTTGCCATCTGTAAGCCATCAACGGTTTACGTGAATCCATCAGGAGTAGTTGGCACGCTGTTAGATCCTAGCAGTATTGATGGCGGTAGCACGGACAATTGTGCCATTGGAAGCTTTCAAGTACAGCCAAATTTGTTTTTATGCAATCAAGTAAGAACTGAAGCAAATGTTACGCTAACGGTGACCGATATTAGTGGAAATTCTGATCATTGCACCACTAGAATTCGAATCGAACCATTCAATTTAAATCCACTTTATTCGGTAGGGATTTGTACACGAGATACTTTAAAATTATTTGCCAATACTCCTGATATTCCAGGTTCTCTTTATACATATGAATGGCGTGGACCCAATAATTTTATTTCAAGCGCAGCAAACCCAATTAGAGTGAATGCTGACACCACGATGAATGGCCTATATTATGTCACTGTGACGGGCTTTGGTGGGTGCAGTGCCACGGGTGTAGTCTCTGTCAATATAAGCCCACTGATCAGCACTCCTACACTATTTGCCCCTAGGGACAAAATCTGTGAAGGAAGCCCAATTGTCCTCGAAACAACATCATTTGAAGGAGATTTCGTGTACAAATGGTATAGAGGAATTGCTCCGAACGGAATATTTTTAGATTCAACAACCGTTCCACAGTACAATTTGATTTTGCCCATCGGGACATACAATTTTTATGTGCAAGTTTCTAAATCCAACTGTGCCTCAAACCCATCAATTTCTAAAATAATTGAAGTCATAAGAAAACCAGTAGGCAGTGTAAGAACTAATTTTATAAAGGTCTGTGAAAATGGCAGTTTGAATATGGGCACCGACTTTGTGGGCACTGGTGTATCCTATCTATGGACGGGTCCAAATGCATTTGTCGATACCAATCAGAATATAAAAACCCTGCAACCTGTTTTACTTTCAAACGCTGGTAAATATTCGCTACAAGTGTTCGTATATGGTTGTCCAGCCGATCCAATGTTTGTGGACGTAGAGGTAACGCCACTTCCTTCCAAGCCACTATTGACAATTTCCAATACAAAATGCCCAGGTCAAGACTTAATATTAACGGTCAATAATATCACCAACGGAACCTTGTACCACTGGTACCATCCAAACCAGTCGGTCATTACCACTTCGACCAATATGCTGGTTCTGCCAAATGCAACCAATCTACATAATGGTTACTGGAAAGCTACCTTGGTGCAAAATGATTGTGAAAGTCCTTTTTCGGACTCTATTTTGGTAGAAATCGAACAATCATATACAGTAAATGCAACCAACGATGGCCCTAAGTGTGTAAGAGATTCTATTTTACTACAGGCTACTCAAATAAATGGTGCCACGTATAATTGGACATTTAATAATCAACAAATATCTCAAGCCCAATCTGTAAAACTACTTGCCAATCCAGGCATTTATCAGGTCGAGCTAACAACTATTTCAGGATGCAAATACGCATCACAGACAACGGTTTCTGTACTTGAGCCACCATTAATAACAGCAATAAGCAATACAGGGAGCAGTTGTATTGCTACAGGTGATTCATTGTTATTGTCCGCATCCTTGTTCCCACTGGACGATGGAACTTATAAATACTTTTGGACAGGGCCAAATTTTACATCCACATTTCCAACGCCCATCATTTACAATTTTACAACCAATCAAAACGGAATTTATACGCTCGTCGTGACCAATTTGCAGGGCTGTAAATCCGACCCACAGGGCACCATTGTAGATCTAAAAGCCAAGCCACCAAAACCAGAAATTACTGGAGCCTTGGAATACTGTCAAGGAGATTCTTTAAAACTTTCTTCCTTACATGTTGACAATGGATTTACATATAGGTGGATAACCCCGAGGGGCAATTTTGCCCTTACTGGTCCTGATTTATTATTGACTCGGATCAGTTCTAATGATGAAGGCTCGTACTCGCTCGTTTTGGAAAAGAATGGTTGTATTTCAGATACATCCGCCAAAATCAATATCATAGTCAAGCCTATACCACCTAAACCGACAATCTTCGGTAATAACATCATTTGTGCTGGAGACTCCATCCAATTATATACGTTACTCGTGCCAGGGGTTACTTATCATTGGACAGGACCTCGGTTGAATTCTCAATTGAGCAATCCCGCCATTTTCCCTTCGGACGAATTGGATGAGGGCGTATATCAGTTGCGTATTTCGACCAATGGATGTTTTTCCGAACCTGCCAATCCACTGAATGTGATCATCAATCCAAAACCTACACTCCCAGTGATTACGATGGTTTTTGATTCTATCTGTGCTGACCAATTGAATGCTATGGGGCAGGTTTGTGTAGAAGAAAGAGGTACCATTTCGGGGACTAATTTTATTTGGTATAATGCACAAAATAATAGTCAAGTGGCGGGTCCGTCGCCTGCTTATTGTACATTCATTACTGCTTTTAATTCTTTCAATACAGGAGCCAATGAGGTTTATGTTCGTGCAGAATTGAATGGATGTTTATCGGAAGCTACATTGCCGCAGAAAATTTATATAGAGAGATTCCCCAATGTTCAAGCAGTTGCTGGCCTCGATTTGATTTTATGTGATAAAAATGAAGCAATCATCACAGCTCAAAATCCAGCACCTGCGACTGGCTATTGGGCAAAGATGAATCCCAATACTACTATAGACAATCCAAATATTTTAAATCCACTAGTTGGAAATCTTCAAAATGGTAAAAATGGTTTTGTTTATATCCTTGATTATAACACTTGCAAAGCTTATAGCAAGGACACGATCTTTGTGAACAGGGACTTTAGGCCTTCTGCTCAGGCTGATCTTGAAAACTTAGCGCTGGCTACTACACACGTTTTTAATGTATTGACAAATGATGTTTTGAATGTATTCAAGGATATAAAAATAACCCAATTGCCGAATCATGGTGATCTTAACTTTGATCAAGATGGTATATTTACCTATACACCTAGGGTGAATTTTGTAGGCAAAGATTATATTATCTATGAACTGTGTAGCAGTATTTGTCCAACATTGTGCGATACTGCTTTGGTGACGCTGCAGGTGGGTGACGATCAAAATTGTATCATACCGAATATTTTTACGCCAAATGGTGATGGGGTAAATGATTATTTTATCATCCCTTGTGTTCAAAATACCGTATATGGCAACAATGAATTGAGGATTTATAATGAGTGGGGAGATGAAGTCTATCAGGCAAAACCTTACCGAAATGATTGGACTGGAACTTGGAAGCAGAAGGACTTACCCGATGGGACCTATTTTTATCTATTTGATGCTGGAACAGGCGACAAGAAGAAATCTGGATTTTTAGTCCTTAAAAGATGATGTGTATGAGAAAAATTTTATTTACTGTAATAATTTATCTATTGGTCGTTACTGCCATGACAGCGCAACAGCAGCGGCAGTACACACATTTTATGTTCAATAAAATGGCTTATAATCCAGGGTATGTGGGCAATCAAGAAGCGGCCGCCATAACTGGACTGTATAGAAATCAGTGGGTTGGGATTAATGGTGCGCCTATCAGCCAATTCCTCACAGTTGACCTCCCATTCAGAAATAATAAAGTTGGACTTGGGTTCAATTTAGCACATTCCACCATTGGGATATCAAATATATGGAACTTAGATGCTATGTACGCCTATCGAATCAAAGTCGGTGCCCAAGGGGGATTGGCAGGTGGTATTATGGCATCTGGTAGGTATTTTGGGATGAATTTTTCCGATCCTTCGCTGATTGCGTCTCAGAACCCAGCTCAAGATCCAGCCTTGCAGACCGAGCCTTACAAAAAGTATATTTTCAATTTTGGAGCAGGACTTTACTTTAATGTTCCACATTTTTATCTAGGAGTCTCCGTCCCTAGAATCCTAGAAGCAGATATTGATTTTGACAAATCTCAGGGTACCATAAGCAAGGAAGAAAGACACTATTATTTGATGACAGGGATTGGTATTGATTTGAGCGATAAAGTAGAGATGATCCCCCAAGTTATGGTTAAATATATCGAAAATGCTCCTTGGGATTTGGACGCCAATGTTAATTTTGTTTTTAATAAAAAAATCACCATTGGAGGCTCGTACCGTATGGGAGGAGACAACCAAAGCAAAGGGGAGTCATTGGATTTTTTACTAGGTTTTAGAATCTCTCGTCCTTTATATTTAGGGGTATCATACGACTATACGATCAGCTCATTGCAAAAACTAAATCGAGGATCCTATGAGGCCATGCTCAGGTATATCTTTATCAAGCAGGATGAAGATTTACTAAGAAATCCTAGGTTTTTTTAATATAACTAATTGAAATACAAAGCAATAATTCAGTGAAAAATACCCATCATATATTATCAAAAATATCGGCCCTGGGCAGGATTCTTGTCCTGATTATTTGCTGTTCTGGCAATATATTTTCTCAGTCTATTCCTCAGAATTTTATTACGAAATTGTCAGATACCAGTCATTTTAAAGTAACCTTGAGTCCAGTAGATCGCTTAAATTCGAAATCGCTTGACTTTTCTCCGTGTTTTTTTAAAGACAAAATTGTATTTGTTTCAAATAGAAACAGCGACAATCAATTTGACAAAAGGGTGAATGCATACGCGGCGGATTTGTACAGCGCGAAGCTCGAAAATGGCATATTTTCTAAGCCAAAGTTGATGCCCAAAAACTTGAATTCAAAATATTGGGAGGGCCCAGCAGTTTTTAATGAGCAGAGTTCAAAATTGTTTTTTTCAAGAAATGCTCAAGATGAAAACGGGCGTATCAAAGATCAAGACGGCAATACTTGGATGCACATCTATGAGGCTAGACTGGTCGATGATAAATGGTTGGACGTGAAGCCACTAAGGTTCAATATGGACGATGTGAATTCAATGCACCCAACACTGAACAGAGATGGCAATGTGATGGTCTTTTCTCGAAGTGAAAAGGCTGGAAGCGATAATATGGATTTATTTTTTGCCACTTATGATAATGGATTTTGGTCAGAACCCAAAAACCTCGGGGCCAGCATCAATACGGATTATAGCGAGGGATATCCCTTTTTGAAAGGAGATACATTGTTTTTTGCCTCTAATCGCACAGAGTCGCGTGGCGGGTTTGACATGTATTATTCTTTGTACAATTCCGACAAAGGTAGGTGGGAATACGCTGTTCCACTTCCCGAACCGTTTAATACTTTCGAGGATGATTTTGGGTTGATCTTATCTGAGGATGGAACCACAGGATTTTTTACATCCAACAGAAACAAAGAATCCAAAGACGATATTTATTACTTTGCGCTAAACCAATTCAAGCCATATTCAGTAGAATATTTGCTCAGCATTGTGGATGCGGACACAAAATTGCCCATTTCGAAAGCTGGGATTTATGTATTTCCATTGAATGCAGATGGGACTTTGACCAATCAAAATATATTCGACACCAAATTACAATCTACGGGTGATTCTGGTTTTGAGATGAAATATACCAAGAAGGCCCAAGTCCAAGTGGGAGATCCTCAAAAACTATCCAATGAGGCAGGTGAGGTCAAAATGGAAATGATTACTGGTAAAAACTACCTGGTCGTAGTCAATTCGAACGAATATGAAATGGGCTATAAAAATATCTCTACTGACCCCAATGGAATTCCATTTCTCCAACTTTTATTGTCTAAAAAGAAGACGTGTAGGGTGGTAGCAGGGACAGTTTTGGATCGTAAAACGAACCAGCCTTTATCCAATGTATTACTAAGTTTGTCCACCGATGCCAGCAAAAAAGATTCTACCTTTAAATCGGATGCTAATGGCAAATACACACTTTGTGTTCCTAATGAAAATACCTATAAATTGAGGGTCGGTAAATCTGGTTATTTGGATTTTTTAAGCTCCGTAAATTTGGATGAGAAACATGATGCCGTGGCTCTTCCTGATATTTATTTAGAGCCTTTCCAATCAACGATCCAGACTGAAAAAGTGGATTCTGGTTCTGTTTTGACCTTGGAGAATATTTATTATGATTACAATTCTGCAATAATCCGCAAAGACGCAGCGCAAGAACTGGAAGATTTGGCTTTCATCCTAAAAAATTATCCAAAGATGGAGATTGAACTGGGTGCACACACGGACAGCCGAGGGCCTGATTGGGCCAATGACAGATTGTCTCGCTTGAGAGCTGAAAATGCAAAGGCATTTTTGGTACAAAAGGGCATCGAAGCATCTCGAATTACCACCATCGGTTATGGTGAAACCAAAATCAAAAACAAATGCATCAATGATGTCAAATGTACCGAAAAGGAACATCAAGAAAATCGTAGGACGGAAGTAAAAGTGCTAAAACTAGGAAACTCCAAGCAGTAGTTTACTTTATCTTAAAACAATACAATTGCTTTTCAGCGACCATGAAGAGCCTCTTCGTGTTTGGGTCGTATTTCGCTCCTTCGATATGATTTACAGGATAAGAACCATTTAATATCAATGGGCATCCTGAAAATTTCTCCAACCCAACCAAATGAAATTTTTTATTGTAGTAAGTTTCAAAGATGTTCATGTTCGATGTTTCACCGACAAATGCGTGAGGAGTTTTTTGGTTTGAACCTTCCTGTTTCTTGTATTCGTCAAAATATGGTTGATATTTTCCTGTTTCGATGTCAAAGGCTTCGGTAATTTGAGCATAATATGTACTTCTAAAAACTTGATTGCTTGTTACACCTACTTGAGTATTGAAATGGATGTCAAAGTAAGATGGATGATTCCACTTGAATTCTCTTTTGACTAGATCATAAGCAGCACCTTCATCATAACCAGCCATGTACAATACATTGTCCTTTATCTCCAAAAACGCTGGGTATCTTGACATAAAACGAAAAGGATTTTCGCTTTCTAACTTTCCAGAGTTTATGTCTCGGGTTATTAAAGAGTACGTGATTGTGTGTGGAGTGATAGGATCTACGTAATTGCCTCGCAGTAAGTAGGTTATTTTCTGTTGATTATGATTTCCCCAAATAACATAAAATTCAAAAGCTTCGGAATACATTGTAGTATCATTAAAAGTACATATTGTCCGCTTTTTGTCCATATCCAGCAACGAATACTGATTGTCATATCCCCTTGGGTCAGTTAAATTATATTCATTCATAGCCAACAAATAGGGGTTATTCGTTTTAATTGGATTATATATGCGATAATACCTGCCAAATTCACTCTTTAAGATAGAATCCTGTCCAAAAGAGCTTAGATCCAATGTGTGCATCAAATGGTTAGTTGTATAAAGGGGAGGATAATATAATTTGCCGTTATAAATATAACTATCATGGAATCGTACATCAAGTTGTTTGTTATCTGTGAAAACTACCTCACCTGTATTTTGGTCAATAACTTGAAAACCCTCGTTTCCTGGGAACTGTAGAGGTATATGTATCAAGTAGTTTTTATAAAAAAGCAGTTTTGGATCTCTTAAAGGATTGTCGTACTGGATATATGAGCTCAAATCTTTTTTATAGACCAACTCAAATCCATCAGAGTTTAAGGGCCGATCGATACATAAAGAAGTAGGATCTTTTTTGGCGCATGTAGATAAAATTATAAGAATGAATAATATGCCAAATATGGAATTATATTTCATGAAAAGTAGTTTTTATTTTATAAAAATTTGAAGCAAAAGTTTGGTTTTCGTAGCAATTTAGTATTTGTTTTATTTCGGTCTGAAGCAATAAAGCCTTTTGTTGCTAACAAGGAATATTTTTCCTGAGTCTTCGTCGTAGGTAGCACTTTCAAAGCCATCAAAAATGGCCTGGTTGCTTAATGAAATAGGACATCCAGTACTTTTGTCAAGCATTAAAAGTTTTAACTCGTTGTTTTCGTTGACTACGAAAATATTTCCACTCGGAGATTCGCCACAGTAATAAACAATATTTCCAGGATTTTCATTGGACATCTTATAAGTATTGAAATAATCTATATGTTCTCCTGAGCTTTTCATAAAGACTTTAATTTGAGATACACTGGGAATATTGTTATACAACATGGTTTTTCCACTTGACAGTATGCTATAATTCACAATACTGGTTGGGAAATCTTTCCAAATAGTCCTTCCTGTAGGCAAATCAATCATAAAACGAACCTCACCAAATCCTAAATACATCGTATTGCCTTCGACCAACATGGGTTTATGTTCATCCCTATTCAAGAAAATTGGTATAGGTATTTGGTACAAAAGTTCTCCTGTATTTAGATCCCTCGTAATTAAATAATGGCCATTAATATTATCATTGGGATTGTAATGGTATGCACTTAAATAGGTTATTTTGTAGGCATTGCTGTTCCCCCAAATGGTGTAAAATAGAACGGGTCTGTCCGCATCAGCGGTATCTGTAAATGTGGCCAAAACGCTTTTTGCCTTGACATCAACTACACGGAATTGATGTACGAGAAACCCATTTATCGAATTATAGTCAGATATCATCGTCATGGGATGGACCGTGTGACTTGGGGGTATAAAGTTTCCAACTATATTGAGATCAGCGGACTTCAGCGAATCTAGCGTAAATGATTCAAGATCAAGGATATAAGTACCTTCCTTAGTTAGCCCAGAAGGGGGCGTCCCTTGGAAGTACAAATGCCCATTGTTAATGTAAAGGAACGACAGAGAATAAAATAAACTTGGGAGGTTATAAACCAATGCCCCTGTGTTTTTATTGACAATCACCAGCTTGCTAATCGAGCGCGTCAATTGCGCACAGTATATGATTAAGTCCTTATGGGTTAATAATTTACTGCCAAAATATGTATTCGCGCGGACGACATCGCTTAAGTCTTTTTCATAGACGAGATCAAAGCCGTTTAAATTGGCTTTTCGCCCTTCACAAAACGTATCAGTATGTTGATCAGGTTTGCAAGAACCCAAAATGACTAAGAATAGAAAAAACAGTAATGATCGCATAGAAGTAGTTTTAGGTTATGAGTGGACATTACAAATTTACAAATAAATTGACTATTTAATGCTCTAATGAGTTTTTAAATTTGGAAAATGTTTCCTCTGTGCTAAATAAAATCAAATGGCAAATAAAATGGGCAATTCATTGGGAATTGCATATTTTATTTTGTTCTCTAGCGCGTAAGGGGGCTGAAAGGCAGCCGATAGGCTGGTGCAAAGCACCGAGCGATTAGCGAGCCTGTAAGACACCGACCCGATCTCGGTCCTAGGACGAGAAGGGATACGCCCAAATAAATGTTCAAAAAGTCTTCGTTCTAAGTATCTAATTCCTCGATTTATTGGACGAACTTTTTTTCTGTTTTCAGCGGAAGAAACCTTAGTTTTGTACCTTAAAAATCGATATCATGACCAATCAACCCCTCATAGAGTGCGTGCCTAATTTTAGCGAAGGCAGAGACTTAAATATTATTCGACAGATTACGGATGCGATAGCAGCCGTTGACGGTGTCACGCTGCTTGACGTGGACCCAGGGAAGGCAACGAATCGGACCGTTGTGACTTTCGTAGGTCACCCAAAAGCTGTCATCGAGGGGGCATTTCAAGGGATAAAAAAAGCCAGTGAGCTGATCGATATGAGCCAACATAAAGGCGAACACCCACGTATGGGAGCTACGGATGTGTGTCCTCTGATTCCTATTGCGAACATCACGATGGAGGAAACCGTTGCATACGCAAAAATGCTTGGAGAAAGGGTAGGACAGGAGCTAGATTTTCCGATATACTTGTACGAGGCGGCAGCTACGACTCCCGAAAGGAAGAATCTGGCGACGATAAGGAGTGGTGAATACGAGGCATTGTCTGAAAAACTAACCAAACCAGAATGGAAACCAGATTTTGGTCAAGCAAAATTCAATATAAAAAGTGGGGCAACAGTGATCGGTGCTAGAGATTTTTTGATTGCCTACAATGTAAATATCAACAGCAAATCTGTAAAATTGGCCAATGCCATCGCCTTTGATGTGCGAGAACAAGGCAGGATAAAGCGTGAGGGTGATCCCGTGACTGGAAAAATCGTGAAAGACAAAGAGGGAAATTCCGTTAGAATACCAGGAACTTGTAAAAGCGTTAAAGCGATTGGGTGGTATATAGAGGAGTATGGATTGGCTCAAATCTCCATGAATCTAACCAATATCGAGGATACCTCCTTGCACAAAGCCTTCGAGGAGTGTTCGATAAGTGCACATAACAGAGGCATGAGGGTGACTGGCAGCGAACTGGTGGGCATGGTACCTATCAAAGTGTTGTTGGATGCTGGAAAGTACTTTTTTGCCAAGCAAAATCGCTCTACGGGTGTGTCTAGAGAAGAGCTGATCGATATGGCTATCAAATCATTGGGCTTGAATGAATTGTCGTCTTTTGATCCGGAGAAAAAGATCATAGAGTTTGCCATGAAATCCCATAATGCACCCCTTGTCAAGATGAATTTGAGGGAATTTGCCAACGAGACGGCCTCTGAAAGTCCAGCTCCCGGTGGTGGTTCCATCGCCGCTTATATGGGCAGCTTAGGCGCTTCTCTAGGTACGATGGTGGCCAATCTTTCGGCTACCAAGAGGGAGTGGGAGGCTAATTGGCCTTCGTTTATAAAGTGGGCTGAGCAGGGTCAGACGCTGAAGGATCAATTGCTTGATTTGGTCGATGAAGATACCCATGCTTTCAATAAAGTGATGGACGCCTTCAAGCTGCCCAAGGAAAATCCTACGGAAATCGAAACTCGAAAAGCCGCTATCGAAGAGGCAAATAAGTACGCGATGCAGGTTCCATTCAAGACGATGGAGATCTCCTTTCAGACTTTCCCCTTGATAGAAGAAATGATAAAAAATGGCAATCCGAATTCTATTACGGACGTTGGAGTTGCTGCGCTTAGTGCGAGGTCAGCGGTGTACGGCGCTTATTTGAATGTCAAAATCAACGCATCAGGCATCAAGGACAAAGCATTTGTCGAGGCGTATATGAGTAAAGCGGATGCATTGCTAGAAAAGACGCTGAAAAAAGAAACTGAATTACTTGCTTTGGTCAGTGAAAAGTTGTAGTAAAACGAGAGGACACCCAAAAGTTAAAATTCAATTGATTAGGATTTAAATTATTTGGGCGCGTGCTTCGCACCGTGCTGTGCATGGGTTCGCTTTGCTCCGTCACTTCGTGACCCACCTTCGGTGGCCACTACCATCACTCGCGCAGCTGGGATTCTGCTTATAAATTTTCTGTTTCCCCACATCCACATTTGTAGAATTGTGTAGCAAGTTGTACCGTATATTGCAAAAAATTCGCTATATTTGTTAAATGCAAAACAATATTCACAATCTACACGACAAATTCGTAAAAGCGTCCTTCTCAGATGTGGACAGGGCAGCTTCCTTTTTTGAGCGGTTTTTGCCCGAAGAATTGCAACAAAGTCTAAATCTTAAGACATTAAAAC
This sequence comes from Saprospiraceae bacterium, assembly GCA_016718505.1. Lineage (GTDB taxonomy): Bacteria > Bacteroidota > Bacteroidia > Chitinophagales > Saprospiraceae > JADKKF01. The sequence goes on from JADKDE010000002.1 coordinate 52,384, forward strand.
CCATCCAAGAAAGCTACATACAAGCAGACTTGAACGAACATTTTTCGGATATAGTTTTCGAGGTAAAAACCACGGACGACAATCCCATTGATTTGGTCTTATTGTCCGAGCACAAATCCGCTCCCGACAAGCATGTCCTAGTGCAAGTTGGGCATTATATTTTTTCTCATTGGGTCAAGTGCATCAACGAAAAAAATGAGCTAAAAGTCATAATTCCCTTGATTTATTATCAAGGCAAGAAAAAATGGGAAAAGCCAATTCTTTCGAACTTGTTTCCAATGGTCGAAGGATCTCTAAACCAATACATACCAGCGATCAATCACATTTTCATAGCCCTAAGCACACTTTCAGACGAAAACATCTCCCAAATCCGCAACAGACTAATGGCTGCAGCGGTTTTGGCACAGAAGAAGGGCATCAATATTATAAAATTAACAGAGGAACTAATAAAAATCTTTAAGTTATTACCTGCGGAAATTGAACCTGGAAACTTTCTCCAACAAATGTTCGTTTACATAATACAAGTATCAGAAATTCCACGACCAGAATTTAAAAAAGCCATAGAAACAATACCAGCAATTGTAAAATCAAATATCATGACCACATACGCACAAATAAAGGAAGAAGGTAAACTTGAAGGCAAACAAGAAGGTAAACTTGAAGGAAAAATAGAGGTCATACTAAATGGCCTCAAGAATGGCTTGGATGTGGATTTATTGGCCAATATTACTGGATTATCAGTACTCGAAGTTGAAAAAATCATCAAGGAGCAAGGGCAAAAGTAGTTTAATTTTATTTGGCTAGGATTGGTTAATTAGGTGTAAATTTTTGGTTTTAATAGGTAGTTCAAGCATCTAGTTAGATTAAATTTCGCTACATTTGTTAAATGCAAAACAATATTCACAATCTACACGACAAATTCGTAAATGCATCCTTCTCAGATGTGGACAGAGCTGCGGCTACTTTGGAAAATGCTTTATTATTAATAAAAGGAATTAATGGCTCAAGTGGTACCTAAACCCAGCGCATCAACGATCGGAATGGTCACGCCTCGACACGAGGGGTGAGTCTCGAAGAGACGGAGCTTGCGAACCCATGGAGACCGTGACCTCCTCTAGTTCATAAAACGAGAGGAGGGGATGCCCACATTATGATAAGATAAAATCGTATCTTCGCAAGAAAAAAGGAAATTGAAAGAGCATATAATTATAGGTACACGAGGTAGTGATCTAGCCCTTTGGCAAGCTAGGTTCGTTCAAGAGGAACTGTCAAAACTAGGCATAAAATCCGATCTCAAGATTATCTCTACTCAAGGTGACAGGGTGCAGGATCTGAATTTCAGTAAGATGGAGGGAAAGGGATTTTTTACAAAAGAAATAGAGGAATCTTTGTTGAATGGTGAAATAGATATGGCGGTACATTCGATGAAGGATCTTCCTACTGCTTCAACTTCAGGACTAACGATAGGTGGGGTTTCATTGAGAGAAAACCCCTGCGATGTCTTACTGATACGACAAGAAATATATAAAGAAGGCAATCCTTTGGGCTTAGGAGAGGGCAGCACTATTGGTACTTCATCTAACAGACGAAAAGCGCTCATCCAGTACCTTTGGCCAAATATTAATCATAAGGATCTTAGAGGGAATGTTCCGACTCGGGTACAAAAACTTCGAGAAGGGCACTTTGATGCCATTATTCTGGCCAAGGCGGGACTATCTAGGTTAGGACTTGATCTAACGGGGCTAGTCGCTAAAGAATTGCACCCACGTGAATTTATTCCAGCTCCTGCGCAGGGAGTTTTGGCTTTCCAATGTCGGGATGAAGATGCGGAAACATTAGCAGTATTGCGCAAAATCCACCAAGGCATCACGATCGAAACAACCAATGTAGAGCGGAAAATTTTGAAAATTCTGGATGGGGGATGTCAATTGCCCGTTGGGGCTTATTGTGAGAGAGATCTGTTGAATAATTATCACGTATGGGCCTGTTATACTCCATCCTTGGATATGCCTCTTAGGGTAGTCAAAGTTTCTTTGTCCACTTCTGCTGGTTTGGCGGAAGAGGTAGTACAAAAGTTAAAAGATGAATCAAAATCCTAAGATATTAATCACGCGAGAACGAGAAGAACTAGGAGTTTTGACTCAAATGCTTGACGTAGAATTTTTGTGTGTTCCCTTGTTAAATATCAAACTATTGCCCATAGAAGATAATTTGAATGGGGAAATATATGTGTATTATAGTAAAAATGGGGCGAAAGCAATGCAAAAATCAGGGTGGTTTGCTCATGAAAAGGTTCGAACGGCCCTTCATTTGACTTACGGATCGGGAACAGCGAGATTTATGAAAGAATTGGACCTTCCCAATGTAATCGATGGCAAGGCATCTGTGCCTGAAATAGCCCAACAAATTGAAAAATTTCATGGGGACAAAAGAGTTGTTTTTGTGCGTGCAAGCAATTCACTAAAGTCTATCCAATCGGCACTGAATAAAGATTTTCCTTACGATGAAATCATCGCCTACACGAATGTCATCGATGTGAAAGTGAAGAGTTTGCCGTTACATGATTTTGCCTATATAACGAGTCCTAGCCAAGGGGATAGATACCAGAAACTTTTGGTTCAAAAACCTAAATTAATCTTCCTAATTGGAGCCAGTACTGCCAAGAGTTTTAATAAATCTAACTTACCATTTACTGTCCTTGAAAATCCAGATGACCTATGTTTTAAAGAAACATTTTATGAAAAATTGAAAACATTTGGGAGCGAGGCAAGCAACCTATCCTGATCAAATTCGTTCTTTAATACATGAAAAATATACTTATTGGCTTTTGCTTTTTTCTGAATGGATTTGGCCTGTCATCTTTGTATGGACAAATTAGTGGTTTTGTGAGAGATACTAACGGCCAGGTATTACCCCATGCCAATGTATTGATAAAGGGAACCACCATAGGAACTACCTGCAATGCGGAGGGCAAATACAATTTGAATTATACTGGAAAATTTCCTGTGGAGGTGGTTTATTCCTTCGTCGGGTTCAAGCAGAAGACCGTGCTCATTAATTTCCCCAAGACAGTTCAGGATGTGGGTTTAGAAGAGGATTTTGCAAAATTGGAAGATATGGTCATCGTCGCAGATCGAGAAGATCCTGCATATGCGGTCATTCGTAAAGCGATCCAACAAAGGAGATATCATAGGGATCAAGTGAATGCGTTTCAGGCCAAAGTCTATATCAAAGGGATTATAAAAATGGATAATGCCCCCAAAAAGTTCATGGGAGTGGAAGTCGGAGACTTGAATGGCAATCTCGATAGTACTAGAAAGGGTATTTTGTATCTGTCTGAGTCAGAAAGTATCTACAAAAGGCAAGGCCGTGAAGATATAAAGGAAATCATGGTGTCTAGCAAAGTGAGTGGGCGTGACAATGGGTTTAGCTTCAATCAGGCATCTACTTTGGACTATAATATCTATGACAATACCTTGGAGTTCAGAAGGCAAATGCTAAGTCCAATCGCTAGTGATGCTTTGCTTTTTTATCGTTATAAAATGCTAGGAACATACGTCGATGAGGATCAAAAGATCATCAACAAAATTAAAGTGATTCCCATCAGAAATGCAGATCCAGTTTTTGCAGGTGTAATTAATATCGAAGAAGATACATGGGCGGTTAGGAATTTTGACCTTTTTATGACGGAGGATGCCTCTAAGATATCTTCTTTTGATACCTTGCGTTTGATCCAGCAATATACTCACCTTAAAAAGGAAAATGTTTGGAGACTTTTTAGTACGGCGGTAACTTTTAATGCCAATTTATTTGGTTTTAAGGCCAATGGCAAGTTTACGGGTATATTTAGCGATTATCAAATCAATCCAATTTTTCCAAAAGGTACTTTTAACAATGAATTGATGAAAGTAGAGGAGGAGGCGAATAAGAAAGATTCCACCTACTGAGCACAGGCTAGACCCATCGATTTGACGAGTGAAGAAGAGGTGGATTATATCCGCAAAGATAGTATTCAAGAGCTGAGAGAATCCAAAACTTATCTCGACTCTATGGATCGAAAAGCGAATAAATTTGGTTTATCAGAATTGTTTCTAGGTTATACATTGAAAAGATCATACACGGGTTATTCCTACAAATTTCGATTTAATCCACTGCAATTCAATCCTGTCCAAGGGTTGCATTTGGGATTAAAAACTGATATTAGTTATGGGAAACGTGAAAATCCCTTGAGGTGGAATGTTAACGGTGGTTTGAGCTATGGATTTGCGGACAAAGCTATAAGATATATAGCTGGAGGAACTCTTCGATTGAATAGAAAAGACCGCTCGAGATTTTTGGTTGAATTTGGTGACCAAGTTCTAAATCAAAATGAAAGATCACCAGATGGTCAATTGCTGAATTCACTTTGGTCACTTATCTATAAAGATAATTTCCTAAAACTTTATCAAAAAAAATACGCCTTTGTAGAATATCGCACGGAACTAAAAAATGGGACTTTTCACGAATGCAAAGGTCGAATATGTCCATCGTAATGGAGCGTCCAATCATACAGAATTTTCTTTTGCAAAAGACAAACCTAATTATAAGTCCAATACTGTAGGGAGCGATGACCTAGAATTACCGAATTCGGTAAAAGCAGAGTTCATCAAAGCGAAAATCGGCTTCAGTTATACACCCGCGGCGAAGTATCTTTCCTATCCAGATGTTAAGGTGAATTTAGGTTCAAAATACCCCACACTTTCGGCTTCCTATACGCACGCTTTCGATATGAACTTTGGGAGAAGGTATTCTAAAATAGCTGCCCAAATCCACGATGAAGAGATTAAGCTCGGACTTTTTGGTACATTAGAATATCTGGTACAAGGTGGCTATTTCTTTAAAAATGCAACGCTACAATTTCCTGATTATCAGCATGTGCTGGGGCATTATTTTTGGATTATTAGCAAGCCTCAGACGATCGCACATTTTAAGATATTGCCATATTATGAGATTTTTGCTAAAGATAAATATTATGAAGCCTATTTAGAATACAATGACAATGGTTATATTTTGGATAAAATTCCCTTGTTGAGAAAGCTCGGATTTTTTACCGTTGGATCATTAAAACATACCCAAATGGATGATTTGAATCCTTATACTGAATGGGCAATCGGATTCGATCGGTTGGGTTGGGGAAAATACCGCATGTTCAGGCTAGATATTGTCCACGGGTATAAAGATTTTAAATTTTGGAAATCTGGTGTAGTGCTGAGTATGTCACCTACATTTGGTAATTAGTTTTTGTCAAGATTGAAATTAGCCAAAAGACACCTCTTCTGTCAAAGAAATACCGTACCCATTCAGGCCAATCCTGCGCTTGGGAGTATTCGTAAGTAACCTAACTTGTTGAATTCCAATATCTTTGATGATTTGAGCGCCAATCCCCAAATTGCGTTGGGCTAAAAGTGCATGTTGTGCGTTTTGCTCTGTATTCTGTATGAAAACTAAAACGCCATGCCCTTGCTCTTGGATCATTTCTATAGCAGATTGTGTCTTTGAGTCTGAAAATAAAAGCCTTGGCAATTCTTCATAAGGTGTAGCTTGAACTCGCACCAATTGCGGCTTATGGGGATCAATCTCACCCCAAATCCAAGCGATATGCTTTTGTGTTTCTCCTAATTCTTGATAGGTGATTTGAGTTATTTTTTTTCCTTGAAATTGAATTTTTTCCTCGTTGATACGCTGGATTAGACTTTCTTTTTCTAGCCGATAGGACACCAAATCATCGATAGATATAATCTTGAGATTTAAATCTTTGGCTAAAGCTAAAAGTTGTGGCAATCGAGCCATCGTGCCATCTTCATTGAGTATTTCTACCAATACACCAGCAGGATATAATCCAGCCATTTTGGCTAAGTCTATGGCAGCTTCAGTGTGTCCAGTACGTTTCAAGACCCCTCCTTTTTGTGCCCTAAGTGGAAAGATATGCCCTGGCCTTGCGAAATCATTTGCCTTATAATGGGGATTCACCAATGCAAGAATACATTTGGCCCTATCGTGTACTGAAATGCCCGTTGTGCAACCTTCACCAATCAAATCTACCGAAACGGTAAAAGCGGTCTCATGCAGCGCGGTATTGTCGTGTACCATCAGATTGAGATTCAATTCGTTTGCCCTTTCATTGTCTATCGGCGCACAAATAAGACCACGTCCCTTGGTGGCCATGAAATTTATGATCTCTGGGGTTACCAATTCAGCCGCACATATGAAATCACCTTCGTTCTCGCGGTTTTCATCATCAACAACGATTATAATTTCGCCGTTTGCGATTGCTTGGATTCCCTCTTCTATGGAATTTAGTTTTATTTCACTCATATTATGAAAGGTAGAACAACTCTTCGAGTTGATGGGTTGAATGTTCCCAAGAAAAATTTTCGGCAACAAAAATACTTGCAGCGAGGGCCATCTTGGATTGACTATCGGGATCCTCTAGTAAATCACAAATCAGCTTCACCCAGTCTTGAGGATGGGAACAAATTAGGATTTCATTTTCTCTAGCACCTATGGCGTTATTGACTTGGGGTGTACATATACATGGAATGCCCAACGCCATGGCCTCTATGATTTTATTTTGTAATCCAGCACCGTGATATATTGGCGCGATAAAAATTTTGGAGCCTAGATAAGCTTCTCGGATGTCTTCAATCCATCCAGACACAGTCACTTGAGGGTGGGCAAGTTTTGTTATAACCGTGCTAGGCCGAGCCCCAGCTATCAAAATCTTTATATCAGGTTTTACCTTGATCAAATTGGGAACAATTTTTTCAATGATAAATTTGGCTGCCATCACATTGGGATAATACCCCATATTGCCCACGAATACCAAGTCATAAGCTTTGGCTATATTGGTATTATTTTTAAAATAATTAAAATCAACTCCGTTTGGAATCACAGAAACCATCTGATCCAGTGCCAATCCCATTCTCGATTTATCTTGTTCTGATATGATGGTAAGTTGATCGAAATGAGGAGCAATTTTGGTCTCATATCTTTTTAAAAAAAAAGCTTCACGCTTGAAAAATGGCTTTTGCCACCAAGGAGCGGAATGGTATCTAAGTCTCATACTGTGAGAAAAAGCATCCATATAATCCAAGCATTTTGGAATATCCATAGCCTTGGCATATTCTGCCATTCTGATCAGTTGACAGTAGAGGTAATCTGGCTTTTCTTTTTCTAACTCTGTAACAATCTTTTTGAATATGGGTGAATTGTAGAAATACCCGACCTGAATCGGCCACTTCTTTAGAAAGCACAAGAGGGAATTCCAAATTCTACTAAAAAAACTTAATTTATAAACAAATATTCGATGACAATATTGACTTACCTGGTTATAATCTTCGGGCGCGATATCGATATCAGTCAAGGCATAAAGGGTCACTTCATGCTCCTTGCTCAAACACCTAATCTGGTGAAAAAGCCGAAGCTTGTCTCCTTTTTCTATCGGAAAGGGAAACCTAGAAGAGAGAATGGCTATCTTCACCGAGTTAAATAATTATGCTTGGGCGATGGGGTTATTAAAATTCATCGGGGGAAAACCCTGTTGATCACTTTCAACTATATTGCCGAATTGTGACTCATATCTTTTGATGTTTTCAATCATTGCCTTCATAAGCCGCTTGGCGTGCTGAGGCGTAAGTACTATTCGAGACTTCACTTTTGCCTTTGGTACATTGGGTACAAGCCTTAAAAAATCCAATACAAACTCCGAATTTGAGTGGGAGATAATGGCCAAATTGGAATATATTCCATCCGCCATTTCTTCCGAAATTTCTATATTTAATTGATTCTCTGTGGGCTCGTCTTCAAATTTTTTCATTTTTTATGAAAATTTTAATCACATAATTTGATAAAAATGCAAATATAGGAAAACAAATTAGCATTGTCAAGGCAATGTCGTTATTCTCACACTGAAAGGTGATTCGCCAAAATCTCTAGTGGAAATTTTTTTAGAGAATAAAAATGAATTTTTTGTAAGGCTTCTTGTAAGTAAACTTAATTTAACATTCGATCGGTAAAAAACTAAACAAGCCCAATAATATTAACATTTTCTTAACATTCATAATCTGGTTTTTTTAAATCAAATAGTTTATATTTGTAAAGTGGAAGCCAATAACGTTTGGAAACCACCCAAATTATACCATTTTATCACCAAGAAAACAAAAATTACACAACATCTTAGAAAATTAAAATCTTAAGGACATTTCCTTTGGGTATTTGAAGTTTTTAAACCTGTTTTGCTCATGGCTTACGCTTGGGTATTTTTAGGTTTTCCCTTATACCACATTTTTCAATTTGACCATTATGGATTTTGAGAAGCACAGCTTGTCTCGGCACTGGCATGTATTTGCATTGACTCGATTCTATTTTCTATTCAAACAAAAATAAATTTAATAATGAAAAAACTTTGGCAAAAACAGAGAAAAATTTTACTACTCATCGCATTTGGAATTACCATAACTTCGATGAGTCTTTATGGACAGTGCTTTACCAATAGATTTGCAGCGTCCAACTACAGCACAGGAAACTGCGGTAGTCACGTTTATCAAAGCAGTCTCGGGTCACTTTCTAATATCTATGGATCCTGCGGCGGCTTAAGGTTTAGTCCTCCTTTGACTGGAGGTGACATTGTGATCAAAACTGATGAATTCGGAGATCGCACCCTTTACAATATATTTCCCAATCCCAATATGGGGACCATTTATCTTGAAGGGGGCGATAAAAATGAAGAGTTAATTGTTTCAATTATATCATTGACTGGACAGCGTCTTTTTGCTACAAATAAATATGTGGACAGCGCCATTGATCTTTCGGATTTAGCTCCAGGGGCCTATGTGCTTTATATCAAAAATAGCAAAAATCAACTCTTCACTTATAAAATAATAAAACTATAATTCATTTAAAATTTTAAAAATTTACACATATGAAAAAGCTAATTTACCTTATTTTATTTCAATTATTCGTTGTTGGGGTTTTCGCCCAGGGAAGTTTTAATTATCAGTCTGTAGTGCGAAATGCAGCGGGTAATCCGCAGCCTAATATCGATGTTTATTTGAGATTTACAGTCCTTGAAGGGAATCCAAATGGAACCAGCCTGTATGTAGAAACACAGACAATCAGGACAGATGCTTTTGGTTGGCTCAGTGCAACTGTAGGAACAGGAACCGTAGTCTCTGGTAATTTTTCAAGTATTTCTTGGTCTGGTGGCGCTAAGTACTTAAGAGTTGAGTGTGCAGAATCCGCTAACGGTGCATATAGTGCCATAGGAACTTCTCAGATCAATAACAGCATATTCGTAGGTCCACAGGGACCACAAGGAATTCAAGGACCTGCAGGTCCACAAGGAATCCAAGGTTCAACTGGCTCATTAGGCCCACAAGGCGCGACGGATCAATTCATTCAGCATATTAAGCTCCACAAGGCGCAGCTGGAACTGGTGTGAGGATAGTCGGTACTGTCCCTACTATTGGCAATCTAAATCCAAATTATGCAGGTAGTGTTGGAGATATGATGATTGTTGCATCCAATGGCGGAGGACACGTCTGGAATGGCACAGCTTGGGTTTCTGTTGGTCAAATCCAAGGACCTACAGGCCCAGCAGGTCCACAAGGAATCCAAGGTGCAACTGGAAATACTGGCCCAGCAGGCCCTCAAGGCCCAATTGGCAATACAGGCCCAGCAGGCCCACAGGGGTCAACAGGTAACACTGGTGCACCTAGTATACCCAATTGGTTTCACTGGTGCTTCGGGTCCACAAGGCCCACAAGGACCTGCGGGTTTGACAGGTCCAGCAGGTCCACAAGGAGCTCAAGGCATGACTGGGAATACGGGTCAAACAGGTCCACAAGGACCAATAGGCCTTACAGGAGCCACAGGAGTTGCGGGTCCAACAGGTCCCACCGGTGCCACGGGCCCAACAGGACCTCAGGGTCCAGCTGGTACCTATACAGCTGGAACAGGTATCCAAATCACTTCTCCAGTTATTTCAGCGGCAAATTCTTCTCCTATATGGAATGCCAACAGTTTGCAAAATTATCCTATTGGAGGTGCACCACCAAATATTGGATATGTACTTAAGTGGTTTCCTTCTCTTTCTGAACGATGGGAGCCAGCTCCAGATTTGGACTCCAATCCTTGGGCATTGACGACTGGTGGCATCACTTATCAAAATGTTGCAGTAAAATATGATAGGATCGACTTGGGAGTAGGTGATTGGATTCCATATATTAAAAAAAGTGGAGTGTCCTTAATACTAGGGGTTAACGCATTAGAAACAATGATTATGGGCCCTTTTGAAGAGACGTTTCTCAGCTCAGATTTTCTTCCGGGTGTGGACGATCTCTATCTTCTTGGCAATAACTCAAGGAGATGGCAATCTGTATGGTCCGCAAATGGGATGATCCAAACTTCTGATGCGAGATTAAAAAAGAATATATCCCCCCTTACTTCGTCGTTAGAGAAATTATTAGCTCTCAATCCAGTAAGTTTCCAATGGAAGTCGGGTGAAGATACAAGGTCTAATCTGGGCTTTTTGGCGCAAGAATTGGAGACAGTCATTCCTGAGGCGGTATATAAGCCTACTGACCAAAGTGAAACTTCTAAGGATATGTATGGGGTAAATTATTCAACAATAATACCTGTTTTGGTAAAGGCGATCCAAGAGCAACAACAACAAATCGAAGACTTGAAATCGAGGGTAAAGGCCCTTGAAAACAAATAAGCATGTTTGATGCATAGCAACAATTTTGTTTCTTAGCAAAGAGGATTGAGGCCCTTCAGGCCGCTGAATAAAGTACAATTGAATGATTTATACTGTTTGAATAATGGCATCTCCCTAGTCTCGTTTTTATGACGAGACTAGGGTCGGGTGCTGCGAGGGTTTCGTCACATCCAAAGGATGCGACCTCCTCATCCGTGAGATTCGGAGCCTCTACGCCCCCTGATGCACCAAGACTTTCCGATAGTTGAATTCATTAGAAACTTGTCGCCCAACGCTTTTGATGGCGTCCAAGATGCCTATTTGAAACGAAAGGTTTTATCGTACCAAACCACCCCGCGGGTCAGCGATGGAAGTGGTCATCACGAATGAAATGAAGTGATGAGTCCGTAGGACGGAGCAAAGCGAACCCACGCACAGCGCGGCGATCCCGAAGGGAGCGAGACCCCAAAATTATAATAAAAAAGGGGCAACCTGACGGAAACCCCTTTGTTTTTTTGCGAGTTTAAATTCTGCTGCTATTATGCGTAGAACTTGGATTGACCTAATTTTACAGCCAATAGATAGTAAACCACTGCTCTTGGTTTTTGACGGATATCTTTCATCTGTGCCATCACGTCTTTGATAGCAGCATCCAAAGAAGCATCGTCTTTAAGGCCTAATTTCTTGATCAAATAATTCGCTTTTACTCGATCTAGCTCAGCTTGATCTGTAGCAGAAACCAATGAAGAATCTACATTGTAGATAGATGGTCCCAAGCCTTTAGCTACTTTTGTCAAAAGGGCATCATCGTGCTTCACGCCAAGATCGGACATGGTCTTGCGATATTTGTCCATAGCTTCATCAAATTTGCTCATTGTTTAGATGTTTAGTTAATTAATAATGATATAAAGATAAGTGTTTTATACATTATAAATAAACGTATTTATAAAAAAACACTAAGATTGTGACGTAAAATGTCTAAAAAGACACTTAATTCGCCCTAGTAAAATGCGTGGAAGGCCTAGTAACCCAATAATTTTAGCATAGAATCTGCGTCTTGGTGATCCGCCATCTTCCAGTCGAATAGATTGCCATCTTCGTCTCGATCTACGATGATGTGCTGAGGAGAAGGGAGGAGGCAGTGCTTGATGCCGCCATATCCACTCAGCGAATCTTGATACGCCCCACAATGAAAAAATCCAAGTATCAGGTTTTGTCCCTTTTTGATGGATGGCAAAAATACCTGATTGATATGGGCTTCGGAATTGTAATAATCGGCGTTGTCGCAAGAAAGTCCCCCTATATTTACCCGCTGGGGCTCGTTCTCCCAATTGTTGACAGGAAGGAGGATGAATCGCTCGCTGATGCCCCAAGAGTCAGGTAGCGTTGTCATCAGTGAGTTGTCGATCATGTACCAAAGCTCGGCGTCATTCTGCTGCTTTTGGCCGATGACGGAGAAAAAAATCGCCCCACTTTCTCCTACAGTATATTTTCCGAATTCGGTATAAATATCGGGTTCAGGTATCTTAGATTCTTCGCAAGACTCCTTGATGAGCCGAACGATTTCATTAATCATATATTTATAATCGTAGTCGAAGGAGAGGGAGTTTCGGATTGGCAATCCGCCTCCGATATTGATGCCCGTAAGATCAGGGCAGATTTTTTTGAGTTGGCAGTATAGCTTGATACCTTTTTTCAATTCGTTCCAATAGTAGATATCGTCCTTTATCCCAGTATCCACGAAAAAGTGAAGTAGTTTGACCTTGAATTTTGGATGTTTGAGCAATTTATCCTTGTAAAATTGAAGGACTGCGGACTGCCTTATACCCAATCGCGAGGTATAAAATTCAAAATTTGGCTCTTCTTCCGTAGCTAGACGGATGCCAATATTGGTCGGATGTTCGATGTATTTTTCATACAAATCGAATTCGTCTATATTGTCCAAAACGGGTATCACATTGGTAAAACCATCGGCGATCAGCCCTCCTATTTTTTGGACATAGGCTGGGGTTTTGAAACCATTGTTGATGATGATTTTATCCTTCTTTATATCCCACCGATAGAACAATTTGCGTATGAGGTCTATGTCGAATTCTGAGCTCGTCTCTAGTTCAGTATTGTTGTCCAAGACTTCGTCCAAAACGTGGCTAAAGTGGGAGGATTTGGTACAATAGCAGTAGTGGTACTTGCCTTGGTATTGGATCTTGTTCATGGCCACCTTGAAGTAATTGCGGGCCTTTTTTATTTGGTCTGCAATCTTGGGGATATAAGTCAACTTGAGCGGAGTGCCATATTTCTCTATCAAATTATTTAAATCGATTCCGTGGAATCTCAGTTTATTTCCTACCAGATCAAAGCCTTCTTGAGGAAAGTAGAATGTTTGATCTACGAGATCAAAATATGTGTTTTTCATGCTCAAAATTTAAATGATTGAAACAGCAAATTGTACTTAATCCACGATTATTTAAAAAAGCGGTCAAATATACGATTCAATCGCTTAAATTTTACATAAAATTTTATATATAAAAACCTTATATTTGATTGTTTTTTATTCTTAACCATTTAAATTATTTGATCGTATGAGTATTAATTTTCCAGTTTTACTAGGTGCTGCCATTATTCCACTATTGGTAGGCTTCATCTGGTATAATCCAAAAGTATTAGGAGAAAGGTGGATGAAAGAGGTAGGCTTAACCCATGAAGACGGTAAGGGTAGTAACATGGCAGTCGTATTCGGACTCGCCTATGTATTCAGCTTGATGGCTGCTATGGCACTCCAGTTTATGGTAATCCACCAATTTAGCGTATTTAGCATATTGGCAGACAATCCTGGCATGGCAGATGCGGGCAGTGATGTCCGCAAGATGTATGATGGTTTTATGGCCGATCACGGACGAAATTTTAGAACATTCAAACATGGTGCATTCCATGGCGTATTGGCAGGTTTGATGATGGCATTGCCGATCATTGGGACCAATGCATTGTTTGAGAAAAAGTCTTGGACTTATGTTTGGATCAATGTAGGATTTTGGACTATTTGTTTTGCTCTGATGGGCGGCGTGATCTGTCAATTTGCTTAAAATTGATATATAGGCGAATACTAGGCTGCCTAAGATACAATTAGGCAGTCACTTTTTTTTTTAATTTGTTGATATAATGACGAAGGATATTTTGATGGTCTTTTTAGGTGGCGGCGTAGGCTCACTTTTTAGGTATTCCGTAGGGGAGTATATCAAATCCACATTTCAATCTAATATTCCTTTACATACATTTCTAGTGAATTTTTTAGGTTGCATAGTGATTGGATTTTCTATGGATTATCTCACCAAACATCCTTCCTTTTCAGTATTGACACCTCTTTTGATAGTTGGCTTTTGTGGTGGATTTACTACATTCTCGGCCTTCGGTTTCGAAACCTATGAAATGCTCCAAAGGCAACAATACGGCACTTTCTTTTATTATACTATAGGCAGCATTATATTTTGCTTGCTGGGATGCCTCATCGGCGTTTTTATTTCCGAACAATTGTCATAACATAACTATATTGAAATTAATAGCAAAGAGCAAACGACTGAATATCAGAGAACTAAATGAGTTCGATGCCCAATTTATTCTAGAACTAACCAATTCAGCTGGCTGGATTCGATACATCGGAGCTAGAAATATTTCTACGATCGCTGAAGGCCTCGATTATATCAAGTCAGGACCCGAAAAGAGCTACCAAGAGAATGGATTTGGTCTGTGGGCGGTTGTCAAAAACAAGGGAAATGATACCATGGGTTTGTGTGGTATCATTAAGCTCAATCCCCTATCCCAACCAGATATCGGGTTTGCATTTTTACCCAAATACGAAGGGAAGGGCTATGCATACGAGGCGGCACGCCTCTGTATTGGGATCGCATTCGATAAATACAGACTGGATCAGTTGAAGGGGATTGTCATGCCAAATAATATGCGTTCCATACAACTACTCCAAAGACTCGGCATGACCTATCGAGATACAGACCACCAACAAAATCTCGACACTTATGTGTTGATCAATAATACAGTAGCTATATAATTGGGCGTCACCCTCTCCTCGCCCTTAGGACGAGATCGGGTCGGGCTCATACACGACTACACTTCGTTTCGGTCTCTTCGAGACCCGCCTTTGGCGGTCGTTCCGATCCCTGACGCTCGTGGATTAAATGCTAATGAGTGGGGGAAGATATAGAGGTTGTGACAATAGGAAGTAAATTTCACCGGGATAGGGATAGCAGCCGATACGAAGTAAAGGCGAATAGCCCGGTAGAGTATGGCCTTGGCATACTCTAATCCCCACAAAAAATAAATATATTCTAATCTCAAAGAATTAACTTTGTAGCTTAAAGATGGAAATATGAAAATTTTGGTTACGAACGATGATGGATTATTTGCTCCGGGTATTCGTGCACTCACTGAAGTGGCTAAAGAATTCGGGGATGTGGTAGTCGTGGCGCCTGATTCACCGAAGTCGGGACAAGGACACGCGATCACGATAGAGTCGCCAATACGCCTGAAAAAAGTCAATTATATGGATGGTGTGGAGGCATACGAATGCAGCGGAACCCCTGTTGATTGCGTTAAATTGGCCAAAAATGTTTTGTACAAAAACGATGAAATAAGTTTTTGCTTTTCTGGGATAAACCACGGGAGCAACGCTTCGATCAATATCATTTATTCGGGAACGATGTCGGCTGCGATGGAAGCATCTTTGGAGGGAATTCCGTCGATTGGATTCTCGCTTTTGGATTATGGACATGACGCAGACTTCAAGCCTGCCCAGCATTATGCTAGGAAAATCATAGCTCATTGCATGAAAAATGGTTTTGGAAATACAATGCTATTGAACGTCAATATCCCTAAAATGGGTGTAGATGATATCAAAGGCATCAAGATATGCCGTCAATCTAAAGCTGGGTGGAAAGAGGAATTCCAAGAAGGTGTAGATCCGCGAGGCCAAAAATACTATTGGTTGACTGGAACTTTTGTCCATGATGATCCTGGTACGGATGACGATTGGACTGCCTTAGAAAGTGGATTTGTCACCGTAGTGCCGGTATCTTCGGATATGACCGATTATCAAGCAATCGGAAGTCTAGAAAGCCTCCAAAAAATTTGATATGAACGGCTGGTTGCTTAGAAATGCTACTTGGGTTGGTCTGGTCGTTGGACTGGTCGTTCCATTTGTTGCGTTCGGTTTATTGCTGACGATTTACGACCAAATGGAAGTTTGGGGTATGGTGGATGTCTCGGGTATAATTGCTAATTTTAGACAAAGGACTTGTGCTATATTGGCCATATGCACTAATATGATTAGCGCCAATATGTATAAAAATCGAAAAATGGACCTCGCTATGAAAGGCGTAATCTATGCCACATTTTTTTATGTAATCATATGGGTGATCATGTTTGGAATTAATATCATCCAAAAAGAGCAGGAGCTTATATAAGCTCCCAAAGCGATGAAATATTTTTTTGTATCAGGGGAAGTTTCGGGAGATTTGCATGCTGCAAAAGTTATTAAAGCATTGAAATCCAAGGACGACCATGCTGAAGTTCAGGCGTGGGGTGGGGATCAAATGGCTCTTGCTGGAGCAGAAATCAAGAAGCATATCAACGAATTGGCATTTATGGGTTTTGCGGAAGTTGTGAAAAACCTGCCCAAAATCTGGAAGAATTTTCGCTTGATAAAAGCTCAAATCAAGGCATTCAGTCCTGATGTATTGGTGCTGGTCGATTATCCGGGATTCAATATGCGGCTGCTGAAGTGGGCCAAAGAACAGCGTATTAAAATCGTTTATTATATCGCTCCTCAAGCTTGGGCTTGGAAACCCAAACGATCGGCTCTTTTGAAAAAATATGTCGATAAACTTTGCGTTATATTGCCCTTTGAAGAAACCTATTTTAGGGATTCTCATGGGATAAATCAAGTAGAGTACGTGGGTCACCCTTTGATGGATGCCCTGGTGCAATTTCACCCGAATAAAGATTTTAACAAGCAATGGGGACTTTCGGATAGCGAGAAGTATATCGCGGTGATGCCTGGAAGTAGGGAGCAGGAGGTGTTGAAAAATTTGCCGCCGATGGCAGCGGCACTGACCGAACTTAACCAAAAAGTATTGATCGCACAGTCACCAACGATACCAACGGAGACCTACCACAAAATATTAGATAATTATCCAAAGTTAGAAGTAAAGCTCATCCAAGGAGCCAATTACGACCTCTTGTCGAGGACTGAAAAGGCCATCGTCACTAGTGGAACAGCTACGCTCGAGACGGCACTGTTGGGAGTTCCGCAAGTAGTTTGTTACAGGGCTTCCTCGATCTCGATAGCAATCGCCAAAAAACTCATCACGGTAAAGTATATAAGTCTGGTGAACTTAATCCTCGATGAGCCCTTGATCCAAGAATTAATCCAAGGACAGTTCCAAACTGCACAAATAACGGAGGCACTCAAGAAAATAGATGCTGACAGGTCGAAAATCATACAAGGATACAATCGCCTCAAAAATAAGCTTGGAAGTCCTGGAGCTTCTGAAAGAGTAGCCGAGATAATCACGGACTTGATCAAAAATAAATCAAAGTAAAATGAAATACGTTTATCATTTTATAAGATATTTGGTGAAAATTGGGCTGCATTTCTTCTGGGCTGACCATAAGATTGAAGGGAAGGAGCATATCGATTATAAAGTGCCGACCATCGTCGTGTCCAATCACCCAAATACCATGTTCGACGTGCTGAATGGTGTGCATTTTATCAATAATGGCATCAAATTTTTAGCAAATGCCTCCTTGTTCAAATCAAAGTTCAATAATTGGTTTTTTACAAACTTTTTTTGCATTCCCGTACAAAGGCCACAAGATATTGGGGGAAATAGAATTCTCAACAACGACCATGCTTTTGATGCGGCTATAGACTATTTGCGGGATGGCGGGTATATCTATATCGCGCCCGAAGGAACATCATTTCTAAAACGACAATTGCTGGAACTAAAAACAGGAACTGCTAGAATAGGACTGCAAGCTGTTCAAGAAATAGGGGAAGCGTCCGAGGTTCATATTTTGCCCATTGGGATTAATTATACTTCTCCAACAAGATGGGCTGGCGCTTCCTACGTAAAAGTGGCTCCACCGATTAAATTGTCTCAATGGCGGCAATCTTATGAACACGATCCCTACGAAACCGTTCGCATCGTTACCAATAATATCAAAGAAGTTTTGGATGATTTGTGCATCGATGCCGACACGGATGAAGAAGAAAAAATGCTTTGTTTTGACGAACTAACGGCATTGAGTCGAGGATTCGCCCTGCATAATACCAAAGAATCATTCCAATCCAGCCATCAATTGCTTTTCGATATCAGAAGCCAAGATTTTCTTTCAAATATCGCTGAAAGCAAAGAGTTTAAGGACAAGTCAGCAAAATTCACCTCATTGGGGTTTGATACGATAGACTTTCAAAAGGTTTTTTATTTTCACAAAAGCAAGCTGATGCATTTTGTAGCATTGATTTTTTTCTTGCTAATATCAGTCGCGTGGTGGCCGATTTTTATGCCGTTGCATTTTTTTATAAGATTTGTGTCCAATAAAATTGGGCTTTATATTGGCTATTTATCCACTGCAAAATTGGTTTTGGCCATGGTCTTGACCCTACCTGGAATTTTCTTTTTCTGTTACTACGACGAGCGGATATTGGGCTTGGACTGGCCTTGGTCCTTGGATTTGGTATTGTTGTATATTGCTTTTCAATCTTACAAATGGCTGAATATCAGCTTCAATGAGCTATCCACCATGAGAAAAATTCGAGCATTTAGCGAAGGTTAGTCTTCTATCATTTTTTTGCCAAATGCCCTTTTTCGAACCGCTAAAATGATAAGACTTTCGATAAAATGACTTTAGGGTCGTAGTTTTCTACCACAAATTTTCTCGCATTTGCACTCATTTTTTTGAGATCTTCTTGGAAAGTCGGCTCTTTCAATGAGGTCATAAAGTCAACCCATGATTCAACCGTGTCCCCGATCCAAATCTCCCTTCTATGATCGGCAGGAATCCCTTCAACACCGATGGTTGTAGTCAAAACAATTCTCCCCATGGCCATTGCTTCGAGTATTTTCGTGCGGATTCCACTGCCGCTGAATAAGGGTACCAGAGTGATATTATGTCCTAGCACGAAGGCTTTTGCGTCCTCGATCTCGCCTTCGTATATCAGCCCCGTATCCTTTTCTCTGAGCCAAGAACTTGGCATATTCCTCCCAGCGACATGAATGGGTATGGCGATATTTGCTTTGAGTGCGGCTGGATTTACCTCTTTCTCCAACCATTCCAATCCTTCCAAATTGGGCATCCATTCCATGTTTCCGATGAATGAAGCCGAGGGTATCGAAGATAATTCTCTGGCTTCGAATTCCCCAGCATCTAGGCCAATAGCCAGCGATTTCACGGCTTTTCTAGGTACCATTTTAGATATATTCCCACAGTCGATATCAGATATCGCCCAGATCTCATTGACTTTCTCCCAAATATCTAATTCGAATTTTTTCAACCTTTTTGCTTGGAGTAATAGGTAATTTTTCTTAAAAAAACCAGAGTTTTCGGCGATACGCTCCCAAATCTGATGCTCTACATTGTGCGACCTCAGGACGATTCGTGTCGCCGTTGGCTTACTTTTTTCGAGGACATAAGCCATCGTAATGCTCTCAAAGATTACCAGGTCAAAACCCTCATTATCAAGCAATTGCGCATAAATTTTCTCAAATTTTGCATTGCAAAACCGACTTATATGAAAGGGCTCACTGGACAGTAGATTGCTAAACGCCCCCCATAATGTGATTTTATTGCCTTGGGGTACAAAATGGATTACTTCGTAGTAAGGCATTCCCTCCACGGCAGATTTTTCCTCTACAAAATGCTTGCTTGTATTCAAGGTCAAAAGCGTTACCTGACTTCCCAATTCGTGCAATGATTTCGCTATCGCGCGAACGGCGATTGACTCCCCATCTTTCAGCGGGAAAGGCACTTTTTTACACACTTGCAATACCTTTTTAGGCAACATGAGCACTCGACTAGTTTAATGTTTGTTTTTTTTATGGCGTGTCCTTCTCTCGTCTTGGAGACGAGTTCAGGTCAGGCTCTTCACGACTTCATTTCATTTCGGTCTCACTCTATTTATTTTAGCAAAATCGAAGTGAGACTTGTCCTTCGGACAATCGTTTCGATCCTTCACGCGCCCAACATTTACTCCCTATCTTCTATTATTCGCGGTACTTTCAAGGGAATAATAAAATATAGTCCTACCAAAAAATATAATATCAATACCAAAACACTGGTTCTCATAGATCCCGTAAGCCACTCCACGAATCCAAATCCAAAGGTGCCAATGACTATGGCGAATTTTTCTAATACATCATAAAAACTATAATACGACGCCAATTCATCTTTGTGCTGATAAATCAGTTTTGAATAAGTCGCACGCGATAACGATTGGACGCCCCCCATCACCATACCAACCAAAGCCGCCACCACATAAAATAGAGATTTGGTATATACAAAATAAGCAAAAATGCAAATGAAAACCCAAATGACTAATATGATGACCAAGGTTACTTTATTCCCTTTAAGCTTCGACAGGCGTGAAAACATCAATGCCCCAACCAGCCCTACCAACTGGAGCAAAAGAATTATAATTATTAACTCTGTTGTCATAAATTTTAATTCGACCTTGGCAAAGGATGCCGCAAGGTATAACACGGTCTGTACCCCAGAATTGTAAAAGAAAAAGCCAATTAAAAAACGCTTGACCTCAGGAAGAGATTTCAATTCGTTCATAACCTTTTTTACCTCTTTGTATCCCTTGGTGATTATGCCATTTTCTAGGGGTTTATTGCTGTCGCTAGGCATAGCTCTGAATGTAATTTGTGCAAAACTAATCCACCATATACCTACCAACAAAAAAGAAACCCTTGTAGCCAAAGCACTAGACTCAAATCCAAACCAATCTGGATGGAGGATGGTAACCAAATTCACTATCAACAATAAAACAGACCCAAAATACCCAAAAGCAAACCCTTTGGCACTCACACGATCGAAATCCGAAGGCTTTGCCACTACTGGCAAATATGCGTTGTAGAAAACAAGACCACCGGCAAAGCCTATGGTCGCAAATATAAATCCCCACGCCCCAATTTCAATCGTGGACATTCCCTTGAAAAAATACAAGCATATACACGCTAAAGAACCTAAAGTGGTGAAGAATTTTAAGAATAATTTCTTTTTGTTGCCATAGTCTGCGATCCCCGATAGGAGAGGAGATAAAAACGCCATCACCAAGAATGCCCCAGAAATAATCAAGGAATAAAAAGAACTATTCGATATTTTCCAACCATAAAAATTCAATACGGGATCTGTAACCGACAGAAAATAGGCAGGAAAAACCGCGGCAGAAATGACAAGGGCATAAACACTATTTGCCCAGTCAAAAATAGCCCAAGCATTCTCCATTTTTTTTGTTCGGACCATAAGCTGTTTTATTGTTTTGTGATGATTTTCTGTCTCTTGAAGCAATGATACGACTATTTCACGATAGTCTTTGTGACAATTCCTAGATTTGTCTTCAAGCGTATGTGATAGGCGCCACTTGCTAGATTTGATACATCCAGACTATGAACACCCGATGAATTTGAAGTGATATCCGTTTGGTATAAAATTTTGCCCATTGCATCCCAAAGTTCTATGGACTTAGCTTCCTTATATTTCGAATAATCAATGTTCAGGGTGCCAATGCTCGGATTCGGAAAAGCCTTCAAGGCCTGATTGTCAAGAATAATATCCTCGACACTTGTTATATCATTTTCCGAACCACTATTGATTACTTCTTTGTTGCTTATATCTTGTACCCAAGCCAATGCATACATGTTGGAGGCTATCCAATTGGGTGACAGGGAATAAGGTAAATCAATGATGGCTTCTCCTCCACTTGGTATCAGTACGACATCATTTCCACTCGGATTGGTTAAAAATTTTCTAAAGACGTCTTTGTGGATGGATTCTCCATTGGGTGCTAGGAAATTTATTTGTTTCTCGACCAAGGCCACGAATAATTTCAGGTTGCCAGCCCCTATACTAAATAGCCCAAGGTTCTTCAATTTGATTTTTTTGGTAGCTCCAGATTGATCCTCTACTTTTATTTCTAGCGGACTTGTGGCCGTTGCTAATGCATTCAATTTGGCGGTTGAGATGAAGCCAGCGTCGTCATTTACCCATAATCCCTGGAAGAATACCTGTGGTGATCCATTTACCCCATAAAATGCTTTTCTTACTAGATTTTCAGCGGTATTCGCTTGATAATAAGCGCAAGAACTGTAAGGTATGCCAGGATAAAATGCTATATGGTGAACACTATTGGTATAAGTGCTCAGCCTATTGTACAAATTTGGATTCCTACTTGCACAGACTGGGCATGGAAGATTGGTAAAGTGTTCTACCAACCCATATTTCTTCGCACCAGACTGTCCCAATAGATTCGTGCCAATAAAGAATAAAATTGCAAATTGAATGATTTTCTTCATACTAAAATCGTTAAAAATCGGTCAAATATCTCTTCTGAACTGATGATATACCCTTTGGTTAAAAGGTCCAATTTATAACTTAAAGATGAAACTTCCAATTTTTTTTGATCTTGGATAAAAAAGATATTTTCTTTTCCCAACATTGTAGGATCTAATTTGGTAGCAGAAAAATCGATAGGAACTTCATTTTTGTCCAAAAGCCCCACCATGCGGACGTTTTTATCCTCGATTTTGAGCACCATCCACACACCATTTCCTAAAAATTCAAAATGATCAATTTTTGGTAAAATGGATTGCCAGACCATATCGCTAAACTCTCGAATACGATCCTCAAAATAAGCTGGATCGCCCTTTTGTTTCTCCCATTCAGACGCACTTATCCCTAAGGAAGACAAGTATTTTTTGAATACTTCCTCCAAGGACTCCAATTCGTTTGGGGTCAATAGCCGACTCGATGAATTCAATACTTTGCTATGGATTTATGCGATTAACAGTACGTTTCAAACGCAGTCACTAGATCTTGTGAAATCATCTCCGCAGATCGTCCTTCTATATTGTGCCTTTCCAAAATAAACTTCATTTCACCATCTTTCATCAAGGCTATGCTTGGTGAACTAGGCGGATAAGGAAGCATATATTCTCTAGCGGTTTCTACTGCTTGACGGTCAACTCCTGCAAAAACGGTCAACAATTGGTTAGGAATTTTGCCATGTTTTGTTGCCATCCTGACACCAGGTCTCGCATTGGCAGCAGCACACCCACATACCGAATTTACTACAATCAAAGCTGTTCCTGACTGATCCAAGGCTGCTTTTACTTCTTCACTGGTTTTTAGACTTTTAAAACCCGCATTTTCCAATTCTTGAGCCATAGGGGCTGTCATCTCTACTGGATACATAATAATTATATTATTTAGATTTTTGTAAAATTTACTTGCCTAAAAAACAAAGGCGAGTACCATTTGGTTTAAAGTCCCAATTCTAAATTCAATTTCGCTGATTTTAATTCAGCCAATGCGTGTTGGTCTTTTATAGCATTAGCGATATTGATTCCCTTGCTGTATATTTCCAATGCCTGATCTTCCAAGCCTTCATCCGCCAATAGGCCACCTAAGTGATAGTATGCTCCGACATAGTTCTCATCGGTGGTTAATAAGGCTTCATAGTATTGTTTTGCCTTCTCAGTTTCGTGGATATTCTGATACTCTTTGGCCAATGCAAATAGAACAAATGAATCATTAGGACTATTCTCCAATAATGAAATCAATTGGTCAATCCTTGGTGTCATCTTTAGTATTAAAATTTTTGTGGAAACTTTTTAACGAAAAAAAAATCGAGATATCAAGCTAGATTTAGGAAAGGGAAATAAAAGCATGTTTGAGATCGTGCTTTTTCGCTGATACCCCGATTTTTGAAGTTCATTTTTTCGTCAAAATTGCTATGCTTATATAGACAACAAATTCCATAAAAAGGTTGGGTGACTTTTTGAAAAAAATAATATTATTTTTAAATAAATAAAAATATAATATATAATACAAAGATAATCAAATGGTTAAAATATTATTCTTTTAAATTTTTTTTTAAATTTTTTTTAATTATTTTTAAATTTTAAAAGCATCATTTATGATATCCAATATAGATACCTACTCGCACGTCAGGGGTGAATCCATTTATCTCGATGACATTCCACTTCAAGTGGGAACTTTGTTTGCCAAGGTATTTGATTCGACAGTTGCGCATGCACACATCAAACATTTGGATATTTCAAAAGCTAAAAATTATCCAGGCGTCAGAGCGGTTATCATCCATAGCGATATCACTGGAGAAAATCAAATCGGTGGAATCATCCCCGACGAACCTCTCCTAGCTGAAAACATGGTCGATTTCATCGGGATGCCCATTGCGATCGTTGTGGCAGAAAATGAACATATAGCCAAAAAAGCATTAAAACTGATAGAAATAGAATACGAGCCATTGCCCATAATTGTAGATCCTAGAGAAGCGCACAGGCAAGGGAAATACCTTTCAACTCCTAGACATTTTAATTTGGGAGATACGGAAATAGCTTGGTCTAATTGCGCTCATATTTTTGAGGGAAAAGCAGAATCTGGAGGGCAAGAACACCTATACATCGAAACGCAAGGGGCCTACGCCGTTCCTGGGGAAAATGGCTTCATCAAAGTTTATTCTTCTACACAAGGACCCACGGCTGTCCAAAAAACGGTATCTAGAGTCCTAGGAAAACCCATGCATCAAGTCGAAGTAGATACCACACGTCTTGGTGGTGGTTTCGGGGGAAAGGAGGATCAAGCTTCTACCTGGGGAGCCATTTGTGCGGTTGCAGCTCATATTACCAAGAGCCCTGTTAAGTACTCTTTGGATCGAATGGAAGATATGCGCATGACTGGGAAAAGGCATCCTTATAGTTCGGATTATAAGATTGGTTTAGACAAAGATCTGAATATCATCGCATATGAGGCTCAATACTATCAAAATGGGGGGAGCTGCTGCGGATTTGTCTCCTGCCATTTTAGAGCGCACCCTCTTTCATGCAACCAATACTTACAATATCCCCAATGTAAAAACCAGCGCATATCCGTGCAAAACCAATTTGCCACCCAATACGGCATTTAGGGGATTTGGAGGGCCACAGGGTATGTTCGTGATTGAAACCGCAATCGTTCATGCTGCTGAAGCCTTAGGCATTGCTCCACATGTCATTCAACATAAAAATTTATTAAAAACTGGTGATGAATTTCCCTATGGTCAAAAAGTCGTGAGTGAAGCCATAGAATGTTGGACCGAAGCCGAGACACAATTCAATTTTCAAGAAAAAATCAAATCGATAGAAGCCTTCAACAATAAGAATCAATTAATCAAAAAAGGCTTTGCCATCATGCCCATCTGCTTTGGAATTTCTTTCACCAAAACCATGCTCAACCAAGCCAGATCGCTTGTTCACGTCTATACTGACGGCAGCGTACTCATCACTACGGGAGCTGTAGAAATGGGCCAAGGCGTCAATACCAAAATGGTCCAGGTCGCCGCTAAAACCCTCGGAGTCGATGAAAGTTTCGTAAAAATAAACAGCACCAATACCTTTAGAATCGCCAATACCTCGCCCACGGCAGCCAGTGCCACCGCAGACCTCAATGGTAAGGCGGTTGAAATAGCTTGCCATAAAATCAAAGAACGGCTGTTAATTTCTGCCGCAGAAGATTTAGGAGTTTCAGAGTCGGATATTGCCTTTGTAAAAAATGAAATTTATATAAATGGCGAAAAATCTAAATTGAGTTGGAAAGATCTGATATTTGCTACTTATGCCAAGCGGGTTAGCTTGAGCGAACACGCGCATTATACGCCACCAGATATCCATTTCGACACCAATACCGAAAAAGGCCATCCGTTCGCTTATCACGTTTTTGGAACTTCCATCTTCGAAATTACCTTGGATTGTATCCGAGGCAGATATACCGTGGATTCAGCACAAGTGATCCATGACGCAGGCCAAACGATGAATGAGAGAATAGATATGGGCCAATGCGAAGGTGCCCTGGTACAAGGGATGGGTTGGATGACTATGGAAGAACTCATTTACGACAAGGAAGGGCGATTGCGTTCAAATGCTTTATCAACGTACAAGGTTCCAGACATTTATTCGGTCCCTAAAGACCTAGATATTAGATTTCTCAAAACAGAAAAAACCAATTTGGCTATCCTGCAATCGAAAGCTGTAGGAGAGCCGCCTTTGATGTATGGTATAGGCGCATATTTCGCTATTAGGAATGCCATCAAAGCCTTTAATCCCAAAGCATTGGTGCCTTTCGATGCACCCGCGACACACGAAAAAATTCTCTTAGCTTTATATGGGAAATATGGAGAGATTTGATGGAATTCTCGAAGAGAATTTTGATGCCGTCATGGAAATTTATGCCCAAGGAATTGCTACCAAACAAGCAACTTTCGAGACTTCATGCCCTACTTGGTCTCAGTGGCATGACTCTCATTCACCATTTGGTAGATGGCACCTTTGGGTCGATGATAAATTGGCTGGATGGTCAGCTCTATCCCCACATTCTAGTCGCTGCGTTTACCAAGGAGTAGCCGAGTTGAGCATTTATATGGCAGAGACATTTCAAGGAAAAGGATATGGCAAAAAGCTCCTTCTCCATTCCATTGAAGATTCAGAAAAAAAAGGCATTTGGACGCTGAAAGCGGGGATTTTCCCTGAAAACATCGGCAGTATCAAACTGCATGAATCCTGTGGATTCCGATTGATTGGATACCACGAAAAAATCGGTCGTATGGACGGAATTTGGCGGGATACTATCCTCATGGAAAGAAGATCAAAAACCATCCAATGACGCCATCACCAAGCATTTGGCATTTTATCGAAAACCATCGCCGTGACGGGAATGCTTGCGTTTTGCTTTACGTTTTGAATTCCGTGGGTAGTAGTCCAGGGAGGCAAGGATTTTGTATGGCGGTCACAAGAGATAGCCAGATGTACGGTTCTATCGGTGGCGGAATTATGGAACACAAATGGGTCGAATTTGCCAAAAAAATGATGGATGAAAATCAAGGTTTTAGCCTCGTAAGAGACCAAATACACCAAGACGGAATCCGCGACAATAGGAGCGGGATGATATGTTCTGGCGAGCAGAAAATTTTCATTCACCTCATCCAAGACTCGGACATTCCAGCGATTCAAAGCATCGCTAAGTCCCTTGATGACAAGAGTACCACCTGTCTGAAATTAGATCCCAAGGGCCTACATATTGTCCCAGATTATAGCGGAGATATTCAGTATCTCGATTTTTTGGATGAATCCAATTGGTCTTACCACGGAGTTATAGGGCATAAGCCCATTGCCCACATCATAGGGGGAGGTCACTGTTCACTTGCGCTTTCTCAGTTGCTTGATTCTCTAGGGTTTAGAATTTATTTGTATGAAACCAGACCAGAATTGAATACGATTGCTGCGAATCATTTCATCCACAAGCTGGAGATTTTACCCCAATATTCGAAGCTAGAAATCCCTTCGGATATCCATGCTTACGTGGTTATTATGACCTTTGGGTATCGAACCGACAAGGAGGCCATCCAAGCACTTACAAACAAAAAGTTCAAATATCTTGGCGTCCTCGGCAGCAAGAATAAAATGCAACAATTGCTCCAAGAGTTGGCGAGTCAAGGCGTTTCTTCATCGTTTTTGGACAGTATTTTCACCCCGATTGGATTGCCGATTAGGAGCCAGACCCCTATGGAGATTGCCGTCAGCATTGCAGCGCAAATGATCCAGATTAAAAACAAAGATTAATTTAATGTATTTTTGGGCGTCCCCCTTTTCTCGCCTTGTAGTCGAGATAAGGGTCGCGCACTTCACGACTTCACTTCGTTTCGGTCTCGTTGCCTTTTAAGGGGCCAACGAGACGCTCCTTCGGAGCTCGTTACGGTCGCTGACGCAGCTAGGTAATTATAAATTTCGATGGAGAATGAATAAAACAGATTGCTTTGTTATTTCGTTTTGAATTTATTATGTCCTATTGCAAAAAAAATTCATACTTAAAATGGCAAATGTCCTAATCACAGGAGGCTCAGGAGTTGTTGGAAAGCATCTTACATGTAAACTGCAAGATCTCGGCTATGCGGTATCTCATCTAAGCCGTATCTCTAATCCACAGGCTTCCGTTCCTACATATGGATGGGATATCGACCAAGGAGAGATCGATGAGCAGGCTTTTGAAAAGGTGGATTATATCATTCACCTAGCAGGGGCAAATATCGGTGAGAGCCGCTGGACAGACAAAAGGATGCAACTCATTAGGGATAGTCGTGTGAAATCCGCTAAATTAATTTTAAAAAAAATTGAGGAAAAAAATATTCCTATAAAAGCATTCATAACAGCCTCAGCTATAGGATATTATGGTATGAAGATGACCGATAAAATATACAAAGAATCAGATGGGCCGGCTAACGATTCCCTTGGAAAAATATGTCAGCAGTGGGAGGCCGCGGCTGATGATTTTGCCAGTATCGGCATCCGAACGGTTAAAATCCGAACGGGAATCGTCTTGACGAAACAGGGTGGGGCACTGGATAAAATGCTCATACCCATACGCTTGGGTTTTGGCTCGCCAATAGGCAATGGTGAACAATTCATGCCTTGGATCCATATCGAAGATTTATGTGATATTTTTGCCAAAGCCATTGAAGAGCACAGGATGACTGGTGCTTATAATGCCGTTGCTCCTGATTTTATTCGCAATCGAGAATTTATCAAAACGATAACACAGGTCATGAAAAAACCTTTTTGGAATATCGGTGTCCCAGCTTTTTTACTGAAGATTATTTTTGGTGAAATGTCTCAAATCATCTTGAATGGGAGTAGAATTTCTTCTGAAAAAATTGTTCAGACTGGGTTTAAATTTCGATATACAAATCTTAAAAGTGCTCTAATAAATTTATTAAATTAATCCTTATGCGTATTTGGTCTCTACATCCAAAATATCTCGATACCAAAGGTCTAGTAGCCTTGTGGCGTGAGACACTCCTTGCAAAACACGTTTTGGAGGGAAGAACAAAGGGCTATAGAAATCATCCCCAGCTCGATCGATTTAAAAAAGCCCAGAACCCCCTAGAATTGATCAATCAATACTTGAGCGAAGTATATCATGAAGCCATCGCAAGAAATTACAAATTCGACAAAGAAAAAATAGATTGGTCCTTCAAGAAAAGTAAGATTCCTGTAACCGATGGTCAAATGAGGTACGAGGTTTCTCACTTGATGCAAAAACTTGAAGCGAGGGATATGGATAAATTTCAAGCACTAACATCGTTTGAGAAGTTTGAGCCACATCCCATTTTTGACATAGTTCCTGGAGAGATCGAAGGCTGGGAAATTTTGTGATGAAGTTTCGTTGTTAAGTAGAGTTTTAGTATCAAATTAAAGGCAAAATGTCAATAAATTTCAATTAAAGGATCGATTTCTCTCTACAATAAAGGGCATTCTATAATCGCTTTCGCCAGCATAAAATACCCTCAAAATTGCTTCTTGATTTATAAGTAATTTTCTCCAAGCCAAGGTCTTAATCAAATTGGCTTTGAAGAATTTTTAATGCTTGTTTTGTATGTCAAATGCGATTCCAGCAGAGATGATTGGGGTGGCTTTGATAAACTGACCCGGTACGAATCCTGTACTTTTGTACCCTAGATTTCCCGTAAGATACATTGGCACATTACCATTTAAGAGTTTGTAATCAATGTTGACCTGTGCCATCAAACCTTTGCCTCCTTTGGTTTCGGTGGTGCCTGGAGACTCTCCTGTAGCGAGTTCTTTTCCGAACTGTATTTTGGGCTGGTCGAAATAGTCTAGCGAGCCACCGATAACCAACTGGTCTGTTTCTATCAAATTGAGCACCTTTATCCCATAGCCTGAAAATTTGTCGCCATATCCATTGGATCCTCGCCTTACATTCAATATATAATTTCGTTTATGCCAACTAACGCTCAGTTGACCAAAATATTCAATGCCAAATGGACTTAAATAGGCACCTACACTTGGTATAAAGCTGAAACGATCATTACCTATTTTCTTATATTTTGATACAGGCTCACCTTTGATTACATATTTCCACAAAACATTGTAAACTGAAATATAAAAATTTGGGTCACCCAATACATTGATATAACCTGATCTAAAGATATCTTCTGGCAAAAACTTGAAATTTTCTTTTTGATATTTTATCAGATTATTGTTATTTTCTGGTTTGAACAAACTATCCGGGATGGCGACGTGTCGAGCATAAACAAAATTTAAATAATAGCTTACATCATCGGATGCCCCATAGTCAGAGGCGACGGCATACCTCCAAAAGTCCCAATGGCTCATGAGGTTTTGAATCGATTGATAAAAGTGCATTCGGCCAGAAGACAAGACGCTATTCGTTATATTTTGGCGAAGCACATTATCCGCATTCAAACCAGATGAGACATTGACTGCCAAATCAGAATATGAATAGGAATAATTTGGCTTGCTTTCAAAGGCAACAAAAGCAGTGGCATCAAATACCTGGGTCTTGGGTTTGGTTAGATAATGAAAACTCTTGCCATAGTATCTAAAAGGAATTGATATTTCTTTGATGTTTTGATTGGTTTCGAGTGAGGTGGCTGCGTGCCCATTGATCTCATGATTGATGATCCTAAAATTATTAGCCAAGGGATAATCTAAAAGACCGACCTTTGCCAATCTTAAAAATACTTTTCCGATCTTTCCCAACCCAGTACTTTGTTTTTCACCTTTGTTGTTCAACCAATCCCAATAGTCACCTTTTCCTCGCCCGATGGCATATTCTAAGGAAAGCAAAACATTAGTCATAATCTCTTGCCGGAACTTGGTGTCAAATTGGACGCTGATTAAGTCCCTTTTATTAATTTCTTGCGCTTCGACAAGAGTTAAATTTGTAACAAAAAAAATATACAATAATGTGAAAATTCTCATGGCCGTGAGTAATAAAATTTTTTAAATATATTTAAATCTACCTTATGCAAAATTAGAGTTTCTAACTAATCAATCCCTAGATTTTATCAAATTGGGGCGCAAGATAAATAAAAGTTTACATGTAAACAATAAACATGGTTCATTCCTCGGAAAGTATTTATTAAATAATATTTATTACTATATATAATTTGTAGATAAATAGCTATTTATGATTCATTTGAAAGAATTAAATGACTATGAAAATTACGATTACTTAACGTAAATCATTGCCATTTTTATTTAAAATCGATCTAGTAAACATTGAAATAGAATAGTTATTAAAACTTATCTGCTGTGGCTTTTTTACAGTCTCTTTTCCATTTTTCAGGGATGGTTTCTTCTTGTAAAAGACACCCTGCTTTTAATTCAGGAAAAGTTTCACGAAAAGTTTCAATTTTATTGGCATTGATTCGGCGACAAACCACCCATCTATTTACTTCATCTGGGTGCTTAAGGCCACTGGCTGCGATCAATTCTAAGGCATTTTTAATCGTTTCCCGATGATATCTGTTTACTCTTTGTGATTTGGAATTTACATCCAGTCCCTTATATAAATCTGGATTTTGGGTTGCTATGCCAGTGGGACAGGTGTTTTTATTGCATTCCAATGCTTGGATACATCCCAATGCAAACATCATACCCCTAGCGGAATTGCATACATCAGCTCCAATCGAAAGCGCACGGACAATATCGAAACCTGAAATAACTTTGCCGCTAGCAATTATTTTTATATGCTGCTTTAGATCAAATCCCTTCAGTGTGTCGTGTACAAAAGCCAAAGCATCCCGAAGGGGCATCCCCACGTGATCACTAAATTCTGGAGGTGCAGCACCTGTGCCTCCCTCTCCTCCATCCACTGTTATGAAATCCAAATAGGTTTGTTCCTCTATCATGGCTTTGCACAGTGAAATAAATTCATATTTTCGGCCTAAACAAAGTTTAATTCCAATGGGCTTTCCACCAGATTTTTCTCGTAATAATCGTACAAATTGCATAAGTTCTCTTGGAGTTGAAAATGCGCTATGCGTCGGCGGTGATAAGATGTCCTGATCCTTCGAAACCAAGCGGATGGCTGCTATCTCATCTGTTACTTTTGCTTTGGGCAATATGCCTCCATGCCCAGGTTTTGCTCCTTGAGAAAATTTTATTTCAATCATTTTTACATTCGGAAGCGTCGCTCTTTTTTCAAATTCCACTTCACTAAATTTTCCTTCGGGAGTTCTACAACTGAAATACCCCGTACCAATATTCCAAACCACATCACCTCCCATTTGTAAGTGATAAGGAGACAATCCGCCTTCCCCCGTATTGTGGTAAAAACCGCCCAATTTTGCGCCTTCATTGAGCGCTAGAATTGCTGTCTTACTGAGTGAACCAAAACTCATTGCACTGATATTGAACATACTGGCCATATAGGGTTTTGTACATTGACTAGAGCCTATTTTTATTCGAGGATTTTCTTCGAGTTGATCAAAATGAACGGCTTTCATACTGTGATTTACGAATTCGTAGCCTGGGTCATAAACATCCAATTGGGTGCCAAACGGTTGGGTGTCTGTTTCATCTTTGCTGCGTTGATATACCACGGAGCGCTGTAATCGATTAAATGGTGTCCCATTGGTATCACTTTCTATAAAATATTGATAAATCTTAGGACGCATTACTTCCATGAAATATCGCAATCGACCCAGGACCGGAAAATTGCTCTTAATAGCGTGTTTTTTTTGTAAAACATCGGCTATACCCATCCAAAGGACGGGGACAATAAGTATTCCTAGCCACAGAAAATGCAAATTGACAAAGATGAGGATAAGCCAAATTACTAGCACAAAAATTGATATTACATAAAATTGTTTTCTCATGCCTATTTTCATTTATGTTTTAAAAATGCTTAAATATAAAGGTGTCAGGTCCATCAAATTTTTCTGTTTTTGATAAAAGAAAAAATTTGATATGGCACATTTACTAATCTACTTCTTTTTTTATTCGTAACAAAACCTTTGCAGGTAAGTTCGAAGCGTTAGCCTTATTTAGATAGTGATTCTTCAGAAACCCTATTATTGTCAGATTCTAATTCCCGAGTTAGATTTTAAACCATTTAAATTGTAGTTTTACAGGAAAAAAAATGAACACATATCCAGTTAAAGCATTTGGGACAGAAGCTCCTACCGCCGATTTAAAACCTATCCAAATCAATAGGAGAGAGGTAACTCCTCGCGATATTGAAATCGAAATTTTATACTGTGGAGTGTGTCACTCAGATCTCCATACGGCTCGGAATGACTGGGGTGGAACCAAGTATCCATCTGTTCCTGGACATGAGATTGTAGGAAAAGTCACTAGGGTGGGCAGCGATGTAACCAAGCTAAAAGTTGGAGATACTGCTGCGGTGGGCTGCTTGGTAGATTCATGTAGGACGTGTGGTTTATGCCATGATGATTTAGAACAATATTGCGAAAATGGATTCGTCGGCACCTACAACGGAAAGGATAAGCACCTTCACACACATACTTTTGGCGGATATTCAGAGAAGATCGTCGTTGATGAGCATTTCGTCTTGAAAGTGCCTTCAAATCTAGACTTGGCTGCTGTGGCACCATTGCTCTGCGCCGGTATTACGACATGGTCACCGCTACGACATTGGAAAGTCGGATCTCATTCGAAGGTAGCTGTAGTGGGCTTAGGAGGACTTGGACATATGGCCATTAAATTGGCTAAAGGTCTGGGTGCTCACGTCACGCTTTTTCTAGATCGGCTGATAAAGAAAAAGATGCCTTGCAATTGGGAGCCGATAGAGTTGTTTTATCAACAGTAACTAGTGAAATGGATTTGGCAAAAGGAAAATTTGATTTAATCATAGATACCGTACCTTATGTTCATGATTTGAACCCATATCTTTCGACTCTTAAAGCCAGTGGTACCCTTGTTCTGGTTGGATATTTAGGCCCTTTGGAGCCAACCCTTAATACAGCGCAGATGGTCGTTGGGCGAAAAGCCATTTCTGGATCATTAATCGGAGGCATAGCTGAGACGCAGGAGATGCTTGACTTTTGTGGTAAAAATAATATCGTTTCGGAAATAGAAATAATAAAGATGCAAGATATAAATGAAGCCTATGAACGAATGTTGAAGAGTGACGTAAGATACCGTTTTGTGATTGATTTGGCCAGTTTGAAAGACTAAGAAAAATCACCAACTTTTTGCTGATTTTTGATGAATTAAAATTTAATTATGGATAAAAACCGACTTGAGGCTTTTTCGGATGGGATATTAGCCATAATCATAACAATAATGGTTCTTGATTTGAAGGTTCCAGCCAATCCGACTTGGCAAAATTATGTCGAAGAATACCCAGTCTTTATTAGCTATGCACTGAGCTTCGTACTAGTAGGGCTCTATTGGAGCACCCACCATCACTTGTTTCATGGTGTTCAAAAAGTGGACAATAAAGTCTTGTGGATGAATATGTTTGCACTATTTTGGCAGTCGCTTATTCCATTCGCTACGGCTACTATGGGTTCTAGCAAATTTGCGAGTTTGACGGTCATGGTCTATGCCCTCGTTCTGGTTTTCTGCACTTTATCACATATGCTTTTGGTTAATTCGTTGATCAAATTACATGGTCTTCATTCGAATTTCTCAACCGATGTAAATCGAGATCGCAATAAAGGCAACCTGACTTTGGCAATAAATTTGATTGCGATTTTTGTCGCTTATATGGATTTTCCTCGAATAGCATTTTTGATTATAGTATTAACTGCCCTCAAGTGGTTTGTCCCTAATAGGATAATGGACAAAATCTAATAAATATGGGCTGAATCATATCTTTCTAAATCGCATGGCGCAAGCTTCAATGCATGGAAATCTGAGAACTAAAGTATTGCCATCAAGTTCATACTGAATCTTCCAAGATGTACAATCATCTCCTACGATATACTTTTCAATATCCGAGTAAGTTCCATGTGTAGGGCCATCCGCATCTGAACTCATTGTACATAATTTTCCATTGGAACTGACATGTCCTCCTGAAGCGAAAGTTATCGTTTTTGCGCTTGTTACCGGTTGCCAAGTACCACTTCCGTCTCCTGGATCCCTTATAGCTTCTATTAGCTGCCAAGTACCAATTATACCAGTATTGCAAATTTCTTCTTTTTTCTTGCATGAAAAGCAAAGTGTCAAAAGCAAAGTCAATAAAAAGATATTTTTCATAATTCAAAGTTTTATTATATCCTTAATGACACTGTGTTTGAAAGATTAGTTGGTAAGATTTAGAAATTTTTTGTCTAAAATTAGATGTATAAAATGGAATTTGAAATTGTGCTCAACACGTCAATCAACTTAATAGCCGCATCTCTACGGACTTTGAACTAAATAGATCTGTTTTTAGTTGAATTAGCATTATGAATAGTAAAGTATATTGGATTTTATTTTTGGTGGCTATCGTGATTGCTGTTGTAATCAGATACAAATACGTTAGCCCTGATGTTTCTAATGAAGAAATCGCCCCAGACTTTGAATACGTAGATTTGGATGGGAAGGCATGCAGATTTTCCGATAACAAAGGCTCGTGGATATTATTGGACTTTTGGGGATCGTGGTGTGGACCATGTCGCGCTGAAACCTCTGATGTTGTTTCTTTATATGATAATTTAAAGAACGAGAATTTTAAAATTGTGAGCATTGGCATCGAATCGTCGGAGCCGAGATGGAAAGCTGCTATAAAACATGATGGGATGGAATGGAAAGATCATTTTTGTGATTTCCAGATGTTTGAATCGCCGATCGCCAAGCAATATGGAATCCGAAGTATTCCCGCAAAAATTTTGATAAACCCCGATGGAAAAATTCAAGAAGTTAATCCGTCTTTCGAGCAAATCAAGAGTCTGGTACGGGGTAAATAGACAAAAAAGCCCTCAATTTGTAACGATTGAGGGCTTTTAAATTTTGTAATTACTTGATTGTCAGCTTTTTGGTAAACAAGGTTTCGTTTTGTTGTAATTTTAGGACGTAAAATCCTTTAGGCAATTCGTGCAAATCCAATTGTATTTTATTCAATCCTTGGTGTACATTTTCGATTATTTTTTTGAAAGTGGTTTTTCCACTCATGTCGAGTATTTCAATTGTCAAAAATTCACTTTGGATCGATGAATAGTGGATTTGAAGGTTATTATCCTCATTTAATGGGTTGGGAAATATCTCCAATTGTGCCTTTTTTTGAGCCAAATCAAAAACTATGATGTTGGAAAATTTGAATGACCCATCAAAATCGGTTTGTCGTAAACGGTAATAATTAAATCCTCTTTTAGGTTTTGTATCTCTAAATGCATAATTGGACTTAACGGATGTAGTCCCTTTTCCTTTGATTATTCTGATATCTTCAAATTGAATTCCGCCATCCGATCTTTGCAATGTGAAATAATCGTTGTTTATTTCAGAGGCAGTTTCCCAGAATAGATCGATTGCATTGTTATCTATTACTTTTCCTCCAAAGTTCAATAATTCTACGCTCAACAATGAAGAAGTGCAAGCAATGGTAGTTGGCGCACCGAATACGCATGGATTGGTCGTAGAAGCAATGGTTGGAAATGGAACGCCTGCAATACCAGGGTAGGAAATGTTCAAGGTCATCGTCATGGTGATACTACTCACGTCAACTCCACTTTGAAATAAGAGGGCGCATATACCAGCAGCTCCTGGATCTGCACCAGCAGGAAAATTGGCTTGTGTATAAGTAAACGTACCATTCCCCACAGCTGCAATCAAACTAGAATTACCACTGCACGAGCCATTAAATCTCATATTGAGCGTTAATCCTCCCGCGCCTGCATATCCAGAGATGTTGAGAGTTACTGTGAAATTAGGAGCTGGTGTTGGTGTCGGGCGACACGTAACTAGTGAAGCGTTAATTCTCGCCCATTCACCCACAGTTGGAGCTCCAAGGCTTACGGCACCTGAAGTGACGGAAACTGTACATGTCGAATTTGGAGTGCCGGCAACATATTGGGAGGCAAAAGGAATGGCGTAATATGTGGTGCCAGCATTGCAATCCATAGACAGAGAATTGCTAGGGGCACTGTTCGATTGGAGGTAACAATTGACTGAAGTTCCAGAGACAATCGAACTGCAAGAAGATCCACTAGCGGCCCCATAGATAGTGAATAGATTGGATGGTGTTGGCGGAGTTGTGGTGATTAACCAACCAGTATAATTATTGGTTCCTAAAGAAGCTCCTGTTGTATTCAAAATCTGGGCTGTTGTATTATTGTCCATAAAAGACAAACTAGAATTGCTAGAATCTCCTGGATCACTAAGTATAGTAACTTCTACTCGTTGGCGACAATCTTGATTAATGGCATTTACCTCAGCAAGGTAGAAATAGTAAACCCCAGGTACTGCCATATTTAATTCGCCAGCTGTCGGTGTAAAACTAGCTGTATTCGTACGTATAGGAACTCCGCCCGTTGCGCTAGAGTACCAGTTGAAAGCACATGTGGCGGCAATAGAGTTAGCTGCTGTTGAATTCGTAGCATTGAACGTAGGAACAGCACCATTTACGCAAACTTCTTTTCTATAAGAATTGGCGTTGTTAACGACATTGCTTGTGAAAAATCTATTGGCAATCGGGTCACACATATAAGATCTTGCACAAACAAAGGCGTCCACCATTTTTGCTTTTTGGCAAGCAGTATATTGCTGCCTGCATCCGCTCAATGAGTTATATGACATAATGTTATTGAGCGTATTAGGGGTATTAGCCAAATCGCCGTATGCACTGCCACAAGTACCTGAAGTGCTGAAATCACAATTGTTCGGTGAGCCAAGTCTTGGACCTATGGTGCAAGAAAGATAATTGGTTTCTCCATTAGAAAAATCGGGATCTGCGTCCGTATCTGAAATCCCGTCTCCCATAGCACAATCGTCTAGGTTACTAGCAGGATTGTCGGCTTCAGCATTGCCTCCACCGTTGCCAGAGATATCATTCTCGTGCGTGTGAAATAGTCCCAAATAGTGCCCCAATTCGTGTATAATAACCGTGCTGAATTCGGTATTTACACAGGGATTGACTACCGTGCGACTGATACAATCTCCATCCATAAATAATTTGTTGTTATGGGGGGTATTGCCGTAGGGCAAGGCAGCATACCCGTTGCATCCAGTCGCAGCTCCATTGTCTGTGAGTTTTTTAGGTATATAAATATTCAAAATATTGGCGGTATAATATGCTGCTACAATGGCTGCATCATCCCCATCGCTAGGAACTGTAGAATTGTCACAGTCATTAAAATCTGAATTATTGATTTGTGTCGGAGCCTGAATCTGATACACTCGGATTGGAATGCCATTGCAACAATTGTATTGGTTTATGTAATTGATATGATTGGCGATCTGAGCATCCGTCGCTCCTCTGTTTGTGCCATCATTGTTGGCAAAAACCCATACTTTACAAGGCAATAAGTAAGTTCCCATGGTTGCTGTTCCGCATTGATTGCTATTACAAGCTGGATTATTATCCACGAATGAGCAATCATTGGTACAAGCACTTCCATAACTTGACTTCAAGCCATAGGTTGCACAATTGCTAAAGAATCGTTGGTTTAATTGAGTTTGCAATAGCTCTGTGGGTAGATTTGCGTATTTTTCTTTGTAAAGTTTTGCCATTTTGGAGGTTTCACAGCCCATGTCTTGTGAGAATCCTAAAAAAGGTAAAATGGAATAGATAGCAATGACTAAATGCTTCAGTTGATTTGATGATTTCATAGCAAAAATAAGGTTTATGTAGTTGAATAGTACGCAAAAATAAAAAAAATAAATGAAAAGTGAAAACAATTTCTAAAAAATAAATGATAGGAAAATTTTAAAAAATACTTGATATTTTACGAGTAAATTAAAAATTTGGAATGGAGCTAATCGCATGAGCGGGTGTAGAGGTCGGGATGCAGATCCGTAGGATAAGCGTCCCGAGTCTCGGCGCATCATCCCGAGATGAAAGTCGAGACGGAACCCTCGCAACACGCGACTCCGATCTCGTCGTCTGACGAGGGAGGAGGCATGCCCAAAATAACCTATTTTAAATGATCCAAGAAAAGCTGGTAAATCCTGCGGTACTCGTCCAGCCAGCTCGAATTCTCCTTAAATCCGTGGTCTTCGACTGGAAAAACTGCAAGATCCCATCGCTCCTTTTTGAGTTCGATAAGTCGCTGGGAAAGGCGCACAACGTCCTGAAACTGAACATTCGTGTCATACATCCCGTGGAGCATGAGCAATCGATCTTGAAGCCCACCTGCGAAATAAATGGGAGAGCTGCGGTTATAGGCGATGGAATCTTCGATGGGCGTGTTGAGGATATTGGAAGTGTAACCGTGATTGTAATGTGCCCAATCGGTTACGGAACGCAACGCTGCGCCGCATTTGAAAACCCCGGGGTACTTGAAAAGAGCCATCAAGGTGATGAATCCGCCGTAAGAGCCGCCATAAATTCCGATCTTATTTTTGTCGATGCCAAGAGAATCAATTAAAAATTTGGTGCCATCGATCTGGTCGGTGAGGTCGATCCCACCCATGTGGCGGTAGATGGCCGTCCGCCAATCTCTGCCGTAGCCAGCACTCGCTCGGTAATCAATATCTAAAACAGTAAATCCTTTTGAAACCATGAAATTGTGGAACATGTATTCCCTTGTGTAGCTACTCCACCATTTGTGTGCGTTTTGTAAATAGCCCGCTCCATGCACAAAAATGACCGCTGGGCCGCCTTGGGTTCGGAGTGGTGTGTATAGTCGAGCGGGGATAGAAGTGCCGTCCTGCGCCTTAAAATGCACGAATTTTGGCTTAATCCAAGATTGTTTTGCAAATTCAGGGTTTTGGGAAAAAGTAATTTGCGTTTGGGATGTAATATTTAGACTGGGAGCGATGAAAAGTTCCGGAGGTGTGGTAGAGTTGGAATACATAAAATTGTAGTAAGAGCCGAGAGGGGATAAGGTAGCTTCGTACTTGCCTTCTCCTTGCCATAGGGGGACCAAATTATTGTTTTTGTCCAAGATATAGGCGTGCGACTGCCTTAAATCGGCCTTGTTGGCGTGGATTAGCCAAATATTCTGTAGGTCTAGGTATTTAATGTCTTGCACCTCAAAATTTCCTTTGGTTATTTGGGTAATTTTTTTGTTTGAAAATTGGTACTGGTACAAGTGTGAAAATCCTGATTCCTCCGAGGTAAAATAAAAAGATCCCTTGTCATCTGCAAAGGTCATAAAGCCTTCATAAGCAACCGTAGGCCCTCCAATCCACGCCTCGTCGTGCTGGTGGTCTATGCAGTAATTTTCTTTAGCGTCCCAGCCGATATGCACCAACCATCGATCCTTGTTGTCCAAAGAAAAAACCTCTGCGACGCAATGGTCGCCATCTGGACTGTACAAAACTAGTGATACGTAAATGGGTTTAGGGGTCTTATAGAGAGGTTGGAAAGGCACGGTGTCTCGGTGGTAGTCTTGAAGGAATTTTGGCTTGGTATTGATGCCAGGCAAGAAAGAAAAATCAATGAACTTAAAGGTATCCAAAGCAAGATTGAGCATATACATTTCATAAGAATTCGGCGTTTCGCCGACCATCGGTCGGATTCTATTGCTACGGACGTATCCGTCCTCTGTTAAAAAGTCAGGGACCTCGGTATCTCGATTATTGGCTCTTTCAGTGAGTTGGACGAAAGCAGTGCGGCCGTTGGGATTGATTTGAAGGATGGATAGGTCTTTTTCCCCGATGAACAAGCCTTTGGGCTTGGTAAGGCTATTTTGATAAGATTTATTTTCCTCTCTGATTTTTTTTCGATCGCTCAATACTTCCATTATTTTCATATTGTCCTCTTCGACCCATTTTTCGCTGAGGGTTTTGGGCTTGGATCTGGTATCTTCTTTTTTGGTTTTCAAGAATGTTGCTTGAGATAAACTTGGCGTGTCGAGGTTAAATCTTATGATTTTTTGATCCTTTTGAAAGTAAATTATGTGGTCTTTGTCGCCCCATTTGGGATTGGATTCGTAGCCGTCACTTTCAAGTAAGATTCGAGACTTTTTGCTCATTTTGTCGAACAAATAGATGTCTCCATTTTTTTCGAAGAGAGCGGTGGTTTTTGAACGGTTCCAAGACAAATCACTGCCTATGATTTCCTGTTGCCTTTCAGCGGGAGTACTTAATTTTATTGATTTTTTAACGAAGTCATAAGTGTACCATTTTTGGATGATTTGAGAATCTCGTTGCCATAGAAAAAAGAGTTTTTGTTCATCGAGGCTCCAAATAGGCCTGCTGGGAGTATGCCCAATATAGTCATTGCCACGCATGATATCCTCTAATTTTAAGGCCTGGGCCTCAACAAATATTGGACAAAATATTATAGAAAATAGACATAATAATAGAATGCCCAATCGACTGTTTTTGAAGAAAATTGAAAAATTCTGCATCTTTATTTGGGTTGTAACGTTAATATTGTACTCAAAATGGTTGGCTTGTACAGACAAGACCATACCTTTGCAAGGTAATAAAAATTAAGATAATTTAATGGCGACAGTAAAATTTAGTTTTGAGGATGATGCGATAGCCCCTAAAACAATAGAAAATGCCTCATCAAATATTTCAATATTAGAGCTGACAGAAGAACACGATATCCATCTCAATCATAATTGTGGGGGTGTTTGTGCTTGTAGTACCTGTCACGTGTATATCAAATCAGGAGACAAGTTTTTGGAAGAAATTTCTGACAAAGAAGAAGATTTTATCGACCGTGCGATCAATCCTAAGCTGGACAGCAGATTGGCTTGTCAATGTATTATATTGGATGAATGTGCTGTGATAGAAGTATTGATACCTGACCAGAAAAGAATCATTGGTCACGAGCATTAGGAATTCTCTCCCTTAAGATTTTTTAACACTTAACCAGACAAAAGATGGCATTTAAAGATATAGAAGATACACCTATAAAGTGGGCGGACCATGAGGATATAGCGATCAAGCTTTTCGAGCGATTCGGAGCAGAATTCACAGAGAGTAAAATCTACAGGATTAGATTCACAAAACTGATCGAATGGGTGCTTGAGATTCCAAACTTTGTAGCAAAACGAGAAGACTGTACCGAAGCCCACCTAGAGCAAATCCAAGCTAAATGGGTGTACGAGTGGCGATACGAAACCAAATAATCTTTAAAAATACTTAAGAAACACAAATTTGTGTGATGACTGAATCAAACAGAGATTTCATTATCCTTGCCATTGAATCATCTTGTGACGATACCGCCGCCGCTGTCATCAAAAACGGACTTTTGCTCTCCAATGTCGTTTCATCCCAGCTGGAACATCAACAATATGGCGGAGTCGTGCCAGAGATCGCCTCTAGGGCCCACGATGGCAAAATTCTAACAGTAGTCCAAAAAGCATTGGATCAAGCTGACATCACCAAAGAATCGCTCAGCGCTGTAGCTTTTACATCAGGTCCAGGTTTGATGGGTTCTCTCTTGGTCGGGGTTTCTTTTGGTAAGGCTTTTGC
Source organism: Saprospiraceae bacterium (assembly GCA_016718505.1). GTDB lineage: Bacteria > Bacteroidota > Bacteroidia > Chitinophagales > Saprospiraceae > JADKKF01. The sequence continues at coordinate 94,765 of JADKDE010000002.1, forward strand.
CCTGGGATTATCCCTGCCAATCATCCAAGTGAACCATATGGAAGCTCATATTTTGGCTCATTTTATTGAACCCCCAAGCCCCGGATTCCCTTTTCTATGTCTTACGGTGAGCGGTGGCCACACACAGATCGTATTTGTAAAGTCCGTCGATGACATGACGGTGCTAGGAAAAACCATAGATGATGCGGCTGGTGAGGCATTTGATAAAATAGGAAAAATGCTTGGACTTCCGTATCCCGCAGGACCAGTTATGGATCGACTCGCACAAATGGGGGAGCCTATTTTTCAGTTTGCCAAACCCAATATAGAGGGCTTGGATTATAGTTTTAGCGGATTTAAGACCTCCGTTTTGTATTTTTAAAAAACAAATTAAAAGAAAACCCTAAATTCATCGAAGAAAACCTCAACGACCTCTGTCGTTCCGTTCAAGACAATATCGTAGAGATTCTTTTGCAGAAATTGACGAAAGCAGCTAAAATCCATCAAATCAAAGAAATAGCCATCGCAGGAGGCGTCGCAGCCAATTCTGGACTAAAAACAGCCCTACAAGCCAAAGGTGAACAATTAGGGTGGAATGTGTATATCCCTAAAATCGCATACTGCACCGATAATGCGGGGATGATCGCTATGGCAGCCCATTTCAAATATTTAAAAGAAGATTTTTGTGCATTTGAAGTACGACCAGATGTTCGCATGTCGGTTAAATCAAACAATATATGAAAGATCAAATCGAAGATACGTCTTGGCAAGAGCCTTCTGATGACCTGATAGAAGTTGTCGAAATTACTACTGACACCAAGCAAAGCCCCGTGCGCTTGGACAAATTTTTGATGGATCGCATCCAAAAAATCTCTAGAAACAAAATCCAAAAGTCCATTGAAATTGGTGCCATAACAGTAGATGGGAAATCGGTAAAATCCAACCATAAAGTCAAGCCCCATCAGCACATAAGAGTGGTCCTGCCCGCCTCCCCGTATGACAATAGCCGCGTTATACCTGAGAATATTCCTTTGAACATCCTCTACGAAGATGACGAAGTTTTGATCATCAACAAGCCCGCCAATATGGTGGTACATCCAGGATTTGGCAATTTTAAAGGCACTTTGCTCAATGCGCTGGCATTCCATCTAGGCGGTGGAGACCTCGACGCTGACGTCCATCCAGGACTAGTCCATCGTATAGACAAAGACACCACGGGAATCATGATAGTCGCCAAGACTGAAGAGGCCATGACCCACTTGGCCAAGCAATTTTACGATCATACCATAGAGCGCGAGTATCAGGCATTGGTCTGGGGAGATCTGCCAGATGATAAGGGTAGGGTAGAAGGACATATCGGCCGCCATCCACGCGATAGAATGCAGTTTTTTGTGTATCCAGAGGGGGATCAAGGAAAACACGCCGTAACACACTATGAAGTGATAGAGCGCATGTATTACGTGACTTTGGTCAAGTGCAAGTTGGAGACGGGGCGCACCCACCAGATTAGGGTCCATATGAAGTATATCGGCCACACGCTCTTTGGCGACATTCGTTACGGAGGAAATCAAATCCTCAAAGGCACCATTTTTTCCAAGTATCGCCAGTTCGTGGAGAATTGCCTTGAGATGATGCCTAGACAGTCTTTGCACGCGAAGTCTCTAGGTTTTATACATCCCAAAACGGAACAGCGAATGTATTTTGAAAGCCCCTTGCCAGAAGACTTTAGCAATGTTCTCGAAAAATGGAGGAATTATACCCAAAGCCGTAAAGCCTTGCTCGAGGATAATCAATGATTGTTATTGGGCGTATCCCTCCTTTCAGTCGGGTCGGTGGCTTCCAGACTCGCTATTCGCTCGGTGCTTCGCACCATCCTGCGGCTGTCTTCCAGACACCTTACGCATGCTTTGATTGCTTTACTTAGAATGAGCAACAAGAATACAGCATATTTCAAAAATATCGCTATATTTGTTAAATGCAAAACAATATTCACAATTTACATGACAAATTCGTAAAAGCGTCCTTCTCAGATGTGGACAGGGCAGTTTCCTTTTTTGAGCGATTTTTGCCTGAAGAATTGCAAAAAAGCCTAAATCTTACGACGTTAAAATCCATCCAAGAGTCCTATATTCAGGCAGACTTGAACGAACATTTTTCGGATATAGTTTTCGAAGTACAAACCAAGAGTAGTGACCCAATAGATTTGGTCTTATTGTTCGAGCACAAATCAGCACCCGACAAGCATGTCCTAGTGCAAGTTGGGCATTACATTTTTTCACATTGGGTCAAGTGCATCAACGAAAAGAGAGAGCTGAAAGCCATCATACCTTTGATTTATTATCAAGGCAAGAAAAAGTGGGAAAAGCCAAAGCTATTGAATTTGTTTCCAAGGATCGAAGGATCTCTAAGCCAATACATACCAGCGATAAATCACGTATTCATAGCACTAAGTACGCTTTCTGATGAAAACATCTCCCAAATCCGCAACAGATTGATGGCCGCCGCGGTTTTGGCACAGAAAAAGGGCATCAATTTTATAAAATGGGAGGAGGACTTAAAAAAAATCTTTACCTTATTACCTGTGGAAATCGAACCAGGAAACTTTCTCCAGCAAATGTTCGTTTACATAATAAATGTATCAGAAATACCACAACCAGAATTTAAAAAGGCCATAGAAACAATACCACCAACCATAAAATCAAATATCATGACCACATACGCACAAATAAAGGAAGAAGGTAAGCTTGAAGGCATACAAGAAGGAATACTTGAAGGAGAGCAAAAAGGAAAAATTGAAGTAATCCTCAATGGCCTCAAGAATGGCTTGAGTGTTGAATTGTTGGCCAATATCACAGGATTATCTGTGACCGAAGTCGCAAAGATCATCGAGGAGCAAGGTCAGAAGTAGTTAACTTTTGCCCAAATTTGGTGAGGTTAGACTCAATTCATGAATTTATTCAACTTGCTAACAAATCAATGCAGAAAAATTGGTTTACCTATAACCCAATTCCCAAAATAGCACTAAATTAGTATAAAGTGGGAATCCATAGTTTCCCACTTTATACTTTGAGTAATCTATTCGTCAGCAGCTTGACCTTTTACGTATTTCTCGTATAAGTAAACTGGGATATTGCTATCTCCAAAATACTCTTCGATGATGGGCTCTAAGTCTTTCCAATCAAGGCCACCCACTCCTGTGGCTATCTTTGGTAATGCGATGCTCTTAATGCCATTTTTATCGATTTCATGTACCAAATCCTTAAGGCAATGCCGAAGATTGTGTAAACTGGCTTTTCCAGGATGACTAGTATTGCTCAGAGGAGCTTCTTGGGTCAACAGGTTGAATATTTTCTTGTGATTGATGCCCTGCCACAACCAAACCGTTCCCGATTTTGGATGGTAGGTTTGGCAATAATGCCTAAAATCCTTGTACAGCGATGGGTAATCTTCTCTAATGCTTGCAGCAAGCCCGCTGTCAAAATGATCCATTGGCGCTACGCCATGTGCCATGGCATCTGCTTTACTCAACATAATGTCACCCTGAACTTTTTTTATCATGGTCTGTCTTTAATTTTGGTTAAAAAATGCTGGATTGGGTTCTGATTTTAAACCCATTTTCCACTACAAATTTACAAAAATGCCTTCATATTTTTGGTATCCTTTGAGAATATTTTAAGGTATAAATTCGATGATTTTGATCAATTGTTATTATACTTTATGGAACCAAAATCTTCAAACCTAATCAAATAATATTAGGTTGGGAAGGTTGCCACTTTGCGTATATCACAGAATTTATAGGCAGTATTACTGCGCAAATGGCAAATAAACAAAATATAATTAGATATCATATTTACGATTGCCTAATTATATTCTTTGATTATAAAGTGGTGGAGATGCTGTCCATATGGTACTGATGCTGCATATTACTGAGGGTGTCATCATAAAAATCAACGATACCCGTTTCGACGTCGTATGAGGCCCCTATAATGCCAACTTCTCCTGACTTTACCATCTCTCGTAGGATCTCGCTTCGATCCAGAATTTCGCTTACCGAATGATGGATATTTAGATCGGAAACCTTTTCAACGAATTCGTAATTGTCAGAATTCCGATTTTCTGTAATCGTACTTTCCGCTAGAACTGAAGGCTTTATTTTGTTCAACAAACCTGTAAGGTTGCCTAGATGGACATTGTCACAAGCTCCTTTGATGGCTCCACATTTACTGTGTCCTAGTACCAGTATGAATTTTGATCCTGAGACCTTACAGGCAAATTCCATGCTGCCCAATATATCATCATTGACAATATTACCCGCTATTCTCACGGAAAAAATATCGCCCAAGCCTTGGTCAAAGATTAACTCAGCGCTGGTCCTACTGTCTATGCAAGACAATACAACGGCGAACGGCCATTGTCCGTTTCTGGTTTCATTAACTTGATGTAAAAGGTTGCGATGATGCTTAAGATTGCTTACGAACCTTTGATTTCCCTCTTTTAGGTATTGTAAAGCTATAGCAGGGGTAATTGTAGATTGACTCCCAATATTATGTGCTTTCATATTAAAATTATTAGTTATATTCGAAAAACAGAAAAAGGCTACAAAACAGCCAATATCCAATTAATATTTCTAGTAAAACTATCCTAATTCGGGAGGGGGTGAATGTATTTCAAGGTAACAAGATCCTGAATGCGTGGGCATACAGAAGGTTACATGAATTGTGTAAAAATTTAGATTATTTAATAAAGCAAAGGTAAATTTATGGAACCCTTGGGTTATTAACTTAAATTCGACTTCTTTCGCTTTATTGAAATTTGTCTCAGCATTTTCTTCGCTTTCTTTCTCCTTATTTGCTTTTTCATCTTGGCTTATCACCCAGATTTTTCCAATATTTTCAGCTACTACTGGGAAAATGAAATTCTGTATCAACAGTCCACCTAAGGCAGACCAGACGAATAAAAAGATGTAAAAATTTGCCTTGGCGATCAAATCTTATTTATTTAAGAAATACGTATATCAATATTAATAGTTTATTTCATTTTTTGTTGTTAAAAAAACTAAAACATTGAAAATTCTTGAGAAGTATTGTAGGCTTGAAATGTGCGATAATTGGTCTTACAAAGATGAAAAAATAGCCCCAAACATCGAAGTTTGAGGCTATTTTTAAGTTCATTTCGACCAAATGTTAATTACAAGTATTCGAATAATAATAAACGTGATTTTCTATTGAGCTCCATCCCATTTTATCTTTGAAAGCACTCATTAATTTAGGGCAATTCCCATATAAGTTTTTCCATTCGTCATCATAATTCTTTTTGTATAGTCTGAATGCAACATCATCTCCTTTCTTAAAATAGTATGATTTAGGATCACCTCCAGTAAGTCTAAAATCACCTACTCCAAATGCACCTACTCCAACTCCACCAGTTTCTGAGGCATATGGATCAAAAAAGACCTTCATGCCTTTTGAAAATCCTGGATTTAATAATTGCAATAAAAGTGTCATTTTTTTCTTTTTTATCATAACCTCAGTGCTTTCAAAATAGCTGTACCCTTCTTTGATATACCCTTCGTTTAATGTAGCTTCTGAGGTCCATTTTGGAACATCATATATCTTACTTAATTCAGCATTCATTTTATCATAACCAGATGGACATATATACATATGTTTTATCTCTTCAGGTTTTAATTTGAGTTTCTTTTTTGTGCTTTTTTCTTTGATGGTTATTTCTTCTATAAGGCCCTTTTTTCTGTCTATGTCATCGATAAATCCGACGATTTCTTTTCCATCAGTCAATGTTAGATAAGATTCTTTTTTGCCAGAAAAAAGAAAATTACCTTCTAAGAATTTTTGACCAAAAACACCTGAAGAAAATAAAATAGAGAATACTAATGTTTGTAATATCAGAAATTTCATGCTTGTGAGTTTAAATTATTAAATGTAAGTAACTACCAAATGTAATTAAATTTTTGAAGTTTGTTCGCTTGTTGTGAAAATAAATAAATAATAATTGTGTATTTCCAGAAAAGCAAGTGATCATACAATTTTAGGCTTATACATAGCTTGCGTAAGGTATCTGGAAGGCGGCCTTTAGGCTGGTGCGCAGCACCGAGCGAATAGCGAGTCTGAAAGGTACCGACCTTCATTTCGTCTTAAAGACGAAATGAAGGATACGCCCAAATCATCATCCCATCATATCTGTATCGGCCCTTCGCCTACTTCATCCGCCAGATAATCTTGGTCTTGGCAGAATTGCACCAAATCGGTGATGATAAAGTCAGTAATGGGCTCCGCGTGGGCGTGTGGATATAATAGGTGGATATTCGGCCCCGCATCCAGCGTAAAATACAATGGAATCTTCGTTTCCAAGCGAAATTCGCGCACTTTATTGATGGCTTGGAGCGTATTGGGCTGCATCAAAATATACGATGGATCCGAGGACATCATGAGCGCGTGCAGCGTTAATGCCTCCTGCTCGGCCAAATGACCAAATGCCTCGACATCGCCCGCCGCCATAATGTCTAGCAGTCGTTTGGTGTTAGATTTTGCTTGGTCGAATCGGGTTTGTGCGTAGGGATTCTCCTTCATGAGGGCATGACCAGCCGTGGAGGAAACGCTCTTTTGGCCCTTGTGTATCAGCAAGATATCGTCGTGATAGGTATGGAAAACGGGATCTATTTCTTTCTCTACGCCGATGGCAAAATAATCGCTAGAGCCCGGGACATCTTCGTGATAACCCCAAAGCGAAGCCCTGCTGAACACTGATCTCGAAGCGCTACCACTGCCGAGACGAGCTACGAAAGAAGCTTTTTGTTCGAAGTCCAAATCGCTCTCCAGAGTCCCGAATAATTCGTGTTCCATGGTGCACAAGCACAGCGCCAAGGCACTCATGCTCGCAGCAGATGAGGCGATTCCAGAAGAATGTGGAAATGTATTCAAGCTTTGTATATGCAGATGGTACTGCCTCAGAAAGGGAAATTGCTCGTCGAGTCCTTCCAAAAATTTGAGCATTTTCTCCTGAAATTTGGGTTCTTCCTTCCCTTCGAATAGGTACTGAAGCGTGATCGGGGTGAATCGATCGGTTTCGGTTCCTTTGGGCTGATACTCCAGGAGCATTTCTGTATAAGCGTTATTCAACGTCAAGCTCAGCGATGGATTAGAAGGCAATTGGCGACCGTGTTTGCCCCAGTATTTTACGATGGCGATATTCGAAGGACTCTTCCAGTGGGCGAATCCCTCTTTTTGTACTTGGGGATCCATAAACGCATCCCCTAATGAAAACTCAAACATAAAGTGAAAAAATATTTATGCGAATGTACTCAAAATTGCGATATTGTGGCATAATTTTAAGTCAGAACCACATGAATATTAGCCCTTTTAGAGCCTTGCACGCCAATATTGGCATGATTAATTCCTGCGATACTTTTTTCGAAAACGTGAAGGATGAGTTTTTGGCATTCCAAAAAAGTGGCTTTTATGACAAGCTAAATCTCGATGCCTACTATATCCTCAAGATCAAGACTCAGTATGGAACCCACACAGGACTCCTTTGTGGCGTGGACATCAAGGAGTACTTAGAAGGGAATATCCTTATCCATGAAAATACTTTGAGCTCTAAGGAACAAAAGATGGTGCATTTATTTTTGAAGCGGAAGGCCTTTATCAAGCCCGTTTTATTGACATATCCGACCAATAATACTTTGCAACAAAAGCTATCCTTTTGGACTGAAAGTCACAAACCTTTAGTCCGTGCTTTGTTCGAAAAATCCAAGGAGATTCACGATATTTTTGCCATCAACGACCCTGAGTTGATACGTGAAATAACCGATTTTTTCAAGGAGAATGTCCCTCAGACGTATATCGCCGATGGACATCACAGGTGTTCTACGGCGGCCTATTTGTACAATCAGTATCAAGAAAGGGGATTGCCCCCACCGACGGACAAGATTTTTTCGGCCCTTTTTGCGATGGATCAGTTGACGATATTGGACTACAATCGGATGGTGGATTGCCTGCATTTGGTGAGTCCAGCACGGCTCTTGGCTGCATTGTCGAGACTGTGTTATATCGATATCGAGGATACGCCCAAAAAGCCAACTTGCAAACACGAATGGACGCTGTTTATTGGTCGCGAGTGCTTTAGATTGCGCTGGAAAAAGGATGTTTTGAACCAATACAAGGACCAAGTCGTGAGGCTGGATGCCACGATCTTGGACGAGCAAGTATTTCAGAATATACTGGGCATTAAGGACGTAAAAACGGATCAGAAAATAGAATATATCGAAGGAGCAAAAGGCTTGAATGTCATCCTTGAGAAGGTATTGAAGAAAGAAACGAGTATCGGGATTTGCTTGTATCCTGTTGATATTCAGGAGGTTGTGACGATTGCTGACCACCATCAAATCATGCCACCCAAGTCAACTTGGTTCGAGCCAAGGATCAAAAACGGGCTCTTGGTATTCGAGTTTTAATCATTGCATAGAGGGTATGAGGGCGCGTGACTTGGCTTCGCCAAGCACCGAGCTGTTCATGGGTTCACTTCGTTCCGTCTCATCGCGATGAGACCAAGCCATTACTATCTCTCGCGCACTAGAAGAACGTAGGTTGTGGATTTTAATAAGAAAGTTGGTATCTCACTCCCTTGATATCCAAACTTTGCGATTCTCTTTATCTTTTGCTCTTAATATCGATAACTGTGTAGTACATTTACTATAACAAAAAAAAATCAAAGCAATGGCCCAATCCGCAAAAATACTATTTGGAATCCTTCTGATGGTTGAGACCTTAATATTCATGGGTTGCGAGGGTGGTGGGGGAGTGAAGGGATCTAAAGACACTATTGAAAATCGAAATTCAAAGGAAGATACTAACAACAATTTGAGTTCGAATTCATCAGAAACAACTTTAAGTAGAACCGATGATTTAAAGGCGACTCAAAGGAATTTGGAAGATTCTATATTGAATATTGGGGCAAAAGTATTTACTATCAATGAAAAAACAGGTGAAGTGGTAGGGTGTCCGTTTCTGAAATTGGCGGGTGTTTATAATTCAATAGAATTAGGGAGAGTGGATTCTATGAAAGCTGCAAAGGAAAAAGAAAAATTTCAACGACTTCTTCCGAAATTAGAAAAAGTCTGGCTTGGTACAAAAGAAATTGTTAAATCTGAAGAGTTTCTTGAAGGTGAGGATAGTTATCCAAAATCTGGTTATTTTTCAACTGATGGAAAATACCTCATCGTACCAGACGGAATGGCGCATGGTGGATATACAGATAAATTATATTTCTTTGATACTCAGGGAAATTTGTTAAAAAAATATTCCTTTCCAGAGCCACTAATAACATATATGGGTTTTAATTCGGAAAACACACATTTTTGGGTGCAAAGTCAAACAAAATCTGAATATTGGTTTTTTACTTCATCGGGCAAACTAGTAAGAAAAAGTAATAACTCGTCGTTGACTGAGACTGTTTCTACACCTATTGGTTTTAATAATGTAAGTAAAAGGGACTTTTTTGGTTATTGTGAAATACTAATTTATATCACGAAAATGGATCTTTAATTGCCAAAATTAGAAATGAAAGTGAATATTCAATAATAAATGAAGATTTTGATTTATTATCCTATATTAGGAATAATCAAATAAAAATAGCGGATATTAGGACTAATAAAATTTTGTTTTATAGTAATGCACATTTTAAAAATTTAATTATGCATCAAGATGCAGCCTACATTTCATTTAATGATTATAAAACTTATAAATATGAAATTTCAAAATAAAACCCATTACTAGCCCAAGTCTAAGACTTGGGCTAGATAGCCCAATACGCTATCTTCTCCTTTGGATGAAATGAGTTCAGTTTGGGTCTAAGTTTGAAAACTGGGACCAGCATAGGACTATGTTTTTTCTCATCTAGTAGTGGCCAAAAACAATAAAATGCATTAAATTTGTTATACAATAAAGAATTGTAATCATGGGACTAATTTGGGCAGAAATAGAATTGATAAACGGAGGAGATTTGGAAATGGTCAGAAGGAACCTTATGGACATTGACGAAGTTAAAAAAATGAAAGTGTCCATGCTCGTGGATACGGGAGCTTATAATCTTTGTATCAATGAAGTAATCCAGGAACAACTCCAACTTCCTGTCGTTGAGAAACGCAAAGCCCAATTGGCCAATGGCTCTATAGAAGAATACGACGTTGTGGACAATGTGCAAGTAAGGTTTAAAAATAGAGCGACGACATGCAGAGCAATGGTCTTACCTGGTGATACAGAACCCTTATTTGGCGCAATCCCTATGGAAGACATGGACCTAATCATTCATCCCCTCAGACAAGAACTCCTCGTAAATCCAGAACACCCGTATTTCGCCCAGATGTCAGTGAAGTGAAGTGCGGAGTGATGGTTCATGGTTCAAATAGTATTTTGATAAATGAAGCATTTCCCATTGTATATTTGGATTTTAATTGAGTTTAAGCTCTCCTTTGATAACCTTCTGCATAAAACTCTTTTGTTCATCAAAGGTCATTCCTTTGATATATTTGTAAATCTTAGCCTGTAATTCATCTTTCATTTTAATGCAGTCAAATTCTTTTTTGGGTTTCTTAATTACCTCCTTATTCATATCTAAAAATTTCTTTTGGTGTTCGAATTTCAATTGGATGATAACCTTCTCTTAAATTGATTGAATTATAGCCCCTTATTCTAGGTAAGTTTACAATATGTTTAAAATTCCAGCTAACCAAAACATCTGCATAGTTGAGGGTAGCAGTTGCTATATGTTGACAATCTCCTAAACTTGTCTCGCCAACAATTTTTTCATTAACATACATCATAGCAAGAACCCTTGCTTCCTCATTAACTTCAACCTTTGAAATCATATCAGTTGGAATAGATGCGAAGAAATTTCGAACAAAGACTGGTGCAGCTGATAATTCAAATTCTAACAAATCAGAGATGAGCAGAACAGGACGAGTCTTGAAGGCCAACTCAAAAAAATCCTTAGTTGCATCCTTAAATTCATCGTCAAAATACCCGCCAACTACTGAAGTGTCTATATAAATTCTCTGCTTCATTTAACATATGATGTCTTAACAAATTTGATGATTTTCCCTCCATATTTTCTTGTTTTCTATTTTTTCTTTCTTAAACGCAACATTAAAATTGAAATGGTAAATCCTCTGTTTCTGCTATTGCTATTGATTTATAATAAATGTAGGTACATTTCTAGAATAAGTTGTTCGAACTTTAAGTGAAGTAGTGGTTTTATTTTAACCAAAAGAAGATAAATTTAACAAATGTTAATATACAAATAAGATATACCTTTGTAATATAAAAATAAAATATGAAAACAGTATCCTTAAAAATGGACGATTCAATATTCGGAGAAACTGAAAAAATTCTATCTAGCATTAGAATTCCGAGAAATAGATACATCAACGAAGCAATTGAACATTATAATAAAGTACAAAAAAGGCAAATCCTAGAAAAAAGACTGCAGTCTGAATCCGAGTTAATAAGAACAGATTCTATGGATATTTTAATGGAATTTGAAAAAATTGATTATGAAGGTTAATCAATACGAAGTATGGATAGCGGATATGAATCCACAGGTTGGTACTGAAGTTGGAAAGACGAGGCCTGTCTTGATTTTACAAACAAATTTATTAAACAAAATTCCGCATCCGTCAACAATAATTTGCCCAATCACCACAAATATTCACAAAGATTCTGAAATATTAAGAGTGCATGTAAAAAAGGGAATAGCCAATTTGAACGAGCATTGTGATATTATGATGGATCAAATCAGAGCGATTGACAATAAAAGATTGATTAAAAGAGTCGGGATTTTACCTGCTGAATTAATCGAAAAAGTAAAAGAAAATATAGCAATTATTTTGGATTTAGATTGCCCATGAGTGTGCTTTATTTCCAATCATTGAGATTCTCACAATCACTAATTGGATAGATTAGCTTTAGATCCGCAAGGAATTTGACTGTATTTTTTTTTTCATCCAATAATCATTAATTGTTTAGTATTTTTACTAGCATCAAAAGTTCAAAAACATGACAAAACGCATGAAACTAATTTGTTCCATATCCCTACTTGGGCTATTCTGTATCACAGTCGGTTGCGGGGGCTGTGGGGGAGTGAAGGGGCTGGTCAAGGAAAATGACACTTTAGCCCAAAATCAACAAATACCTAAAGAAGCACCTATTAAGCATTTAAGCGATTTTAGCCTAAAATCAGTTGGCTCAAGTATTACTATTGTCTTTCCTAGTGGGAAGGAAGTGAAAACCGATGATTATAATCCTATTCTAAGCCAAATTCCTAAAAAGGCTATTGAATTTGAATATGGCGAAGATGGGTATGGTAGAAAGGGATTTAATTATCATTATGCCATCATTGACTTCACAAAAATAGACAGAAAAACAAAGCTAAAACTAACAGCAAACATGCATTTTGAGTTTCCTATTGATGTAGATAGTCTTTTATATGCTGATTATCGTTTTTATTTTCCTGATGACACTACTTCTGTTATGCCTGACAATCCTGAAATTCGTGAACAATTGACTATGTACGCTAGATGTTGGAAGGGCTGCCATCAAGGAGAGCAAAGTATGGAGATTATAATTGGTACTATAGGAAATCTAGCTCGATTTGATAAAAAAGGGAATAAACTTGCGGAATTTTACAGCGATCGATTTGGATATGGCGAATTTTCTAATGACCTTAAATTTTTTGGAGGTGCTGTGGGAGGCTACTATAGTGACGGAGGTGGGTTTTATAGGAAGACTAGAGCATATATATTCAATTTACAAACAAAAGAGATGGTCTTCCATAAATTGGTTAATTATGAGGAAGATATTCAATTCTTTTATCAAAAAGAAATAAATAAATGGAGATTTCAAAATGATGTCGATAATCATGATGAGCATATTTATATTGATCCAAATAACAAGTATCAATATAAATTTACTCTAAATGATAATTTGAAGATTAAATATTTGAAAGCAGATTCTTCTGGTTATTTTTTTAACGATGGCTCATCAATATTATTTGAAAAAGATTTTGAAAAGACACCATTATATAAAATATCTACCCCTTACCAATCACCTATAAAATAAAAATGAAAACAATATTTATTTTTGCTAGTTTATTACTAGCTCTCAATTCCATTGCCCCTTTGCTGGCCCAAGTCTTAAACTTGTGCCTTAATGGTTTGTTTTTTTTGGCACAAGTTTGAAAACTTGCGCTAGCTTTTGTAATCCTTCGCACCCCACCCCCAACAATATTTAACAAAATATTAAAGGATTTCCCTCGTTTTAATTCCTATATTTGTGGGTTAAGACAATCATATCATGCATCAAGATAACTATCAGATATTAATTGACAAGCTGGATCAGTTCATACGTAAGTATTACGTCAATCAATTGATTAGAGGGGCTTTATATACCTTGGCTACGGTGGTATTCTTGTTCGTGCTGATCAATGTGCTGGAGTATTTTTATTATTTCAATACTTCGGTGCGCAAGTTGATGTTTTATGGGTTTTTGGGTACATTTTTGGGATCCTTGTTCTACTGGGACATTTTGCCATTGATTCATTATTTTCGATTGGGGAAAGTTATTTCACACGACCAAGCGGCGACGATTATCGGGAGCCATTTTAAAGAAGTAAAAGACAAACTCCTCAATATCCTCCAGCTCAATAGACAGTCTTATCACCTGGAACACAAGGATTTAATACTGGCGAGCATCAATCAAAAATCTTCAGAACTTCAGCCCGTACCCTTCAAATCGGCGATAGACTTGTCGAAGAATAGCAAGTACTTGAAATACGCATTGCCGCCTTTGGGCATCCTAGCTGGAATCCTTTTTTTAGCGCCGTCCTTGATCAAGGACTCAACCCAGCGGATCATCGAGAACGATAAAGTTTTCGAGAAAAAAGCACCCTTCGAGTTCGTTCTAGAGAACGATCAATTATCCATCCCACAGGGAGCCGACTTTCCTATTAAGGTGACCCTCAAGGGGAATTTACTGCCAGCGGAAGTATTCGTGGATATGGACAATTTTCAATATAAGCTGAAAAAAATCAAAAATGACCAATACGAATATACCTTCAATAACGTTCAGCGAAATACCCAGTTCCGACTTTTAGGTGGAGGATTTTATAGCCAACCGTATGAATTGGAGGTGATAAAACGCCCATCCATAGCTGATCTTGGGATATATCTCGACTATCCAGATTATATCGGGAGGAGCGATGAAAATTTGCAAAATATTGGGGATCTCAACGTACCTCAAGGCACCAAAGCCCACTGGCGGATAAAAGCTGAAAATACCGAATCTTTACTTTTTTATTTTAAAAATGACAAAAAATCTATCGGAGTCCCGCAGGGCGCAGATGGTGTATTTTCTTTTCATAAAAATTTGGTCAAAGATGACCTTTATTCGGTGCTGATTGGGAATGGAAAACTTAAAACGTTAGATTCTATACAGTACAATATTGCAGTTGTTCCAGATGCCTATCCGACCATCGGGGTGGAGAAATTTGACGATTCGACCTCAGCAAAAGTTCAGTATTTCGTAGGAAATGTCGGGGATGATTATGGAGTAAGGAATGTTAGTTTTAACTATAGAATCGAGGATGCCAAAGGTTCATTTTCAGAACATAAAAGCAGTCTCATCAAAGCTGTCAATGCCCGTGAAGGCAAATTTGAATTTGTTTTTGACGCAGATTTATATCCACTACAGCCTGGCGAAAAGATTTCATTTTATTTTGAAGTAAATGACAATGATCAAGTGAATGGCAGCAAAAAGACTAAGTCTAGCATCATGACTTTTTCCAGAATGTCTGAAAAAGAAGTAGAGCAAGTCGTCGAAAAGAATGAAGAATCCATCAAGAAAGACCTCGACAAGGTATTGGAAGAAGCCAAGAAAATACAAGAAAAACTGAAGGCTTTGAGAGAAAAATTACTCCAAGAAAAAGAGGTGGATTGGAAGACCCAAAAGGAGATGGAAAAGCTTCTCGAACAACAAAAACAAGTCGAGGAAAAGATAAAAAATGCCCAAGAAAAATTCCAAGAAAATCAAAAAAATGAGAATGACCTCAACAAACAATCGGAGGATCAGCAGCAGAAAAAGGAAAATTTAGAACAGATTTTCAAACAGTTGGAAAACGACAAAACCAAGGATCTTCTTGAGAAAATCAAAGAATTGATGGAGAAATTGCAAAAGGATGATGCTATCAAAGAACTCGAAAATTCTAAGGCAGAGAGTGAAAAACAAGAGATGCAGGTGGAGAGGCTTTTGGAGCTTTACAAGAAACTAGAGGTCGAAAGCGAATATCGAGATGCCGCAGAAAAATTAGAACAATTGGGTGAAAAACAAGAAAAGTTAGCAGATGAAACCCAGTTGAAAAAAGATGAAAATTCCAAGTTGGAAGAGCAACAAAAAGAGATAAATAAACAACTGGATCAATTGGACAAAACCCTCCAAGATCTAGAGAAGAAAAATGAAGAACTAGATCAACCGCTGCCATTGGACAAGGACAATAAGGAGGACATGCAAGACATGAAAAACGATGCAGAAGATGGTCAAAAAGAAATCAAAGAGAATAAAAACGACAAGGCGTCCAAGTCTCAACGTAGTGCCTCTAAGAAGATGAAAGCCAAAGCCAAAAAAATGAAGGAAAGCATGGATGGGGCAGAACAAGAACAAGCAGAAGAAGATGCTCGCGCTTTGCGCCAAATCCTTGAAAATCTGATGGCCATGTCTTTTGATCAGGAATCTTTAATCAAGAAAATTAGCACCAGCGAGGTTCAAATTAACACACCGGCTTATGTCAAGTTAATCCAGCACCAGAATAAGCTTAAAGACGATTTTAAGTTGATCGATGATTCGCTTTCTGCACTGGCCAATCGGGTATTCCAAATCCAAGCCATGGTCACAGAAAAGGTCGGTGAGATCAACAAGCATCTTGTTACCGGTATTCAAGATCTAGAGGATAGAAGCATAGCACAAGCCTCTGACCATCAGCAGCGTATCATGAAAAATGTAAACGATTTGGCTTTGATGCTGGAGGAATCCCTATCCAATATGAACAACCCAAGTAATTCATCCAAGCCTGGTAGCAAAGCGTGTAAAAAACCAGGAAGTGGTGAAGGAAAAGGCAAGGGCAAAGGCGGTAAAGTCCCTATGGATAAGATCACCAAGGGCCAACAAAAATTGTCCGAAGAGATGAAAAAAATGGCAGAAGAGCGGAAAAAAGGAAAATCCCCAGGACAAGGCAAGGAAGGTCAAGGTAAAGAAGGTCAAGGCAAAGAAGGTGAGAAAATGAGTGGAGGCGAAGGTGGTTCTGCCAAAGAATTCGCCGAGATGGCCGCTAAACAAGCAGCCCTCCGCAAGGCTCTTCAAGACTTCCAAAAAGAAAAACAAGAACAAGGCAAAGGAAGTAAAGAACTCCAAAGTATCATCGACCAAATGGACAAGACTGAATATGATCTAGTCAACAAGCGATTGAATGCGGAAACGTTGAAAAGGCAGCAAGAAATTTTGACCAAATTGCTAGACGCCGAAAGAGCCGATAGAGAGCAAGAATTCGATGAACAGCGCAAGAGCGAAGAGGCTAAAAATATACCCAAAACGCTCCCTCCTGCACTACAAGAATATATCAAAAAGAAAAACGCGGAGACCGAGTCTGTGCGATATATCAATCCAAGTCTAAAGCCATTTTACAAGCGATTGGCTGAGTCTTATTCGGATAAAATCCAAAGAAAAATATAGGGCGTGGGTATTTCTCATCGCAATATTTTTCTGCAAAATCTAGCGCAGACCAGCGATATGCCCTTGGCACTCGAGATAGAAAGGGCCGAAGGATTGTATCTGTATGATACCGAAGGAAGAGCCTATTTGGACATGATCTCTGGCATCGGCGTGAGTGGATTGGGACATAGACATCCAGCCATTCTGAAGGCCATCGAAACTCAATCTTCCAAGTATTTGCACACGATGGTATATGGCGAGTTTGTTCTAAGCCCGCAAGTACAATTGGCTAACCTTTTGCACCAAGTTTTACCAGCTTCACTAGACAATGTTTATTTGGTCAATAGCGGCGCAGAAGCCGTAGAGGGTGCGATGAAATTGGCCAAAAGATATACTGGCAGGTCTGAAATTATTGCTTGTAAAAATGCATACCACGGCTCTACACAAGGCGCAGCATCCTTGATGGATTCAAACTATTTTACTGGGAAATTTCGCCCATTATTGCCCAATATCAAACATATTGAATTCAATCGAGAAGAGGATTTGGACAAAATAAGCCATGATACCGCTTGTGTGATTATGGAGACCGTACAGGCTGAGGCTGGAGTCATAGAACCCAATGAAGGGTATCTTCAGGCCGTTAGGGAGAAATGCACTGAGACGGGTACGCTGCTTATTCTTGATGAGATTCAAGCTTCATATGGCAGAACAGGATATTTGTTTGCCTTTCAAAAATATGGGATTGTTCCTGATATTTTATTATTAGCCAAGGGCTTCGGTGGTGGACTTCCCTTGGGTGCATTTATCAGTTCTAAAAATATTATGTCTTGCTTGATGGACGAACCGATCCTAGGGCATATTACTACATTTGGAGGCAATCCATTGTGTGCGGCCACAGCTTTCGCGACACTAGATACCATCATCAAAGACGAATTGTGGGAGGGAGTAGAAAGAAAATCAAAAATACTAATCGAAGGTCTGGTTCACCAAAAAATTAAGAAAATCAACCATTGCGGTCTTTGGATGGCGATTGATTTGGGAAAATTTGAATTGGTGTTGGAGGTTGTACAAAAATGTCTTGGTGCAGGTTATTTGGTGGATTGGTTTTTATTCAATAGCCATTCGATCCGAATTTGCCCGCCGCTTACCATCGAAGAGGACGATTTGCGAAAATTTGTTGTCGATTTTCTTGCGGTTTTAGATGGTATTAATTAGGATCAATCCAGTCAAAAAGTTGTAACTTTATCACGAGTTTAAAAGAATGAGCTAGTTTTTCTTTTATATTTAGTCATCAGAATATTATTTATTTTTATGAATCGGAGAGATTTTTTACACACATTTGGCATCGGTGCAGCCGTTACGGGCCTGGGAGCTTTCCCTTATGAGGCACTTGCTGCTAGAGAAATCGTCAAGCTGACCATTTTGCATACGAATGATGTACACAGCCGTATTGACCCATTTCCGATGGACGGTGGCAGAAATCAAGGTCTTGGTGGGACAGTAAGAAGGGCTGCTCTTATAGAAAAAATCAGAAAAGAAGAAAAGAATGTGCTGCTGCTAGATTGCGGCGATATATTTCAAGGGACGCCTTACTTTAATTATTATGGTGGAGAACTAGAAATGAAATTAATGACCCAAATGGGTTATGAAGCGGCGACCTTGGGCAATCACGATTTTGATCTCGGCGTCGAAGGATTCGCAAAACAAATGAAACATGCAAATTTTCCGATTCTCAATTGCAATTATGACTTTAAAAATACAGCACTAGAGAACAAAACCATTCCTTTTAAAATTTTCACCAAAAATAACGTGCGGATTGGAGTTCTAGGCATTGGCATTGAATTGAAAGGGTTGGTTCCCAAAAAAATGTACGGGGAAACGCAATACAATGATCCCATGATTAAGGCCAATTTTTTCGCCAAAATACTTAAGGAAGAAGAGAAATGTGACTACGTGATTTGCTTATCACATCTTGGTTATGAGTACAAGGATGATACTGAAAAAATATCTGACAAAAAGTTTGCCGCACGGTCACGCGACATCGATTTGATCCTTGGGGGGCATACGCACACATTTATGAACAGACCAGATGTAGTATATAATTTGGATAATAAACCCGTGATTATCAACCAAGTAGGTTGGGGCGGCATAATGCTGGGTAGGTTGGATGTTTATCTTTCCAAAAGAAAAGTAAAAATGAATGTTACCAGCCAGAACCAGTATCTTGGAGAAATGGTTAATGTAAGTAAACACTCGTAAATGAGGATTATTTTCCTATTTTCTATTATTTTTTCTTGGGTTAATTTGATCGTGGCTCAGCGAATTACTGTGTCCGAAGAGGTCAATCTGGACTCAGGGTGGGAGTACGAGATTATGGGAAAATACAATGGCAATATTTTACTAGCAAAATACAATGACCAATCTTTGCATTTAAAGGCATTTGATAGCCAGATGGTTCAAGTTTGGGACAGGTCGCACCCTTTCGAAGCTAGACGTATCCTTATTCACAAAGTTATCGGCTTAAGCAAAAATATAGGGGTGATCTATAATGAAATATACAAAGATTCAACATTGCTCTTATTGCGTTGGATAAAAAGCGATGCCAATTACGAGGATACTGTGACTTTGTACACCACACACAACAAGTCAGATCTAAGAAAAGTACACATCGAAATTTCAAACAACAAGCGTTGGCTCATAGCTCATTTTCTGTTGAAAGACAAAAGTCTCGTATGTCTTCGGTATGACCTCTGGGAAAAAAAACAATCCGAAAATTTTGAGTTGAATGTTTCGGGGACTGAATTTCGAAATAATTTTAGAAAACTTCAAATTTCGGATGAAGGAACCATTTTTATTTCCTTAGAATCACAAGAGCAACTTTTTTCTAGTAACAAACCGATTTGGCAATTTTTATCCATTCCTCTCGGGAGCCCAGAAGCATTCAAACAGGAGATTCCGACCGACGAAATTTATTTTGATGAAACTTCCTTGGCGATTGACAATAAGCAGGATATACTCATAATGGCTGGGGTATTCAAAACAAGATCCTCAGATCGCTATAATCATGGCATCGCTATTTGTGTTTTAGGTCATAAAACACCTATCGTGCCTACCATACAGCTAAAGAGATTTTCCAATTGGTTGGAGCCGCATCTGAAGGATAAGCTCATCAAAGAATCCGTTCAGAACTTTACCGAAGGGCTAGAGATTCGCGATATTTTGCCCAGACAAGACGGTGGATTTGTACTTTTGATGGAGAAAAAGGAGGAATTGACTAGACTCAATAGTACTTATAGAGCAGATCCCTTTAGGACGAATGTCAGCACTGATTATTTTTTTGAAGACATCATCGCCGTAGGTGTCTCTCAGAGTTGTGATATAGAATGGCAAAAGTTTTTGGTAAAAAAACAATACTCATATGACGATGCGGGAATTTATTCTTCCTATGGATTGTTTAAAACTCCCCAGATTACGCGTATTTTGTATAATGATGAAATAAAAAATGAAAATACAGTCAGTGAATATTTGCTCACAGGCAGCGGCGCTTTCCAGCGCAAAATATTGATGAGTACCGATCGTCAAGATATAAAATTACAGTTTGGGAGCTCTGTTCAAATCGACCTAAAAGAGATCATCATTCCGAGCGTTTGGAAGTCTTCACTTAAATTGGTCCAATTGAGGTACCCTTAAAATTTAATCTTAATTCCATGTCTGCAAAAATCCATAATGTATGGCTTCAAGCCATCTACGACGTAGTACACCAAGTATTTCACAAAAATGTAATGGCTGATAAAGCCTTGGAGCGCTGCTTCAAATTGAGGCCTAAATTTGGGTCAAAGGACAGAGCTTTTGTCGCAGAATATTCCTACGACATCATAAGGCATTACAGGCGACTGGCTTGGATATTGGACCAACCATACGAGCACTTCGATTTAGAAATAGAAGCCGTTGTTGATATTTTATATTTTGAAAAAAATGGAACCTTTGTCAAAGAATCCTCGTCAAGTGTTCTCGAAGAAAAAATTAAAAACTCCCACCAAGAGTCCGCAATGGGATTTTCTTTGCCCGATTGGTTATTCGAGCATTATCAAGCTTCCTTGCAAGATAAAAATATAACCGAACTAAAGGTGATGAACAGCGTTGCCCCAGTTTATATAAGGGTTAATACGCTCAAAACTACTAGAGAAGATTTGCTTCAAATAATCCAAGATGGCCTAGCGGATAATGCAAGGTTGATCGGTGACTTTGGGATTACTTTTGACAAAAAACAATCCATTTTTACTTGGGATATTTTCAAGCAGGGCCTTTTTGAAATGCAGGACATTGGCTCCCAGATGATTGCTCCAGCATTGGAGGTAGCCCCTGGGATGCGAGTCGTTGATGCTTGTGCAGGTGCTGGTGGCAAAACGCTTCATTTGGCTTGTTTGATGGGTGGCAAAGGGCAAATCATTGCACTCGATGTTGAAGGCTACAAACTCGATATACTCAAGACGAGGGCTAAGCGAGCTCAAATATTCAATGTGGAAACGAGAACCATAGATACCACGAAGACGATCAAAAGATTGCATAATTCAGCGGATAGATTGTTGCTGGACGTGCCTTGCAGTGGGTCTGGCGTCCTAAGGAGAAATCCAGACGCCAAGTGGAAAATTAAACCTGAACGAATTACCGAATTGGTTGAAATTCAAGCTGAAATCCTAGAGCATTATCCCAAAATGCTCAAAATTGGAGGCATCATGGTTTATGCTACTTGTTCTTTATTTCATGAAGAAAATGAGGCTCAAATTGATCGATTTTTGGAAAAATATTCAGAAAAGTTCAAGCTCCTCGACATGAAAACAATTTACCCTTCCGAGCACAATTCTGATGGATTTTTTATCGCCAAATTGACCAGATATGCCTGAGATAATTCCACAGGACTACTTTCGCCATGAAGATGTCGTTGGCATTGCTCGAGATTTGATTGGAAAAATATTGGTTACAAACGTCGAGAATACCATCACCTCTGCCATCATCGTTGAAACCGAAGCCTACAACGGTCCTGAAGACAAGGCTTGTCACGCGTACAATAATCGGCTTACTCCTAGGACCGAAGTCATGTTCAAAGAAGGAGGCATTGCCTACGTCTATATATGCTATGGGATACATAGATTGTTCAATGTTGTCACGGGTCCAGTAGGGGTGGGGTCAGCGGTGTTGATACGCGGCGTAGAACCATTGCTAGGGTTAGAAACCATGTTTATTCGAAGAAATAACAATCAAAAAATGCACAATCTCACCCAAGGTCCTGGGTTAGTATCTCAAGCTCTAGGCATCACCACGGATCACAATGGATTACCATTGCTATCGACGAATGCAATATGGATCGAAAATGCAAAAATGGTTCCCGATGATCAGGTCATAGCTTCGGCTAGGGTGGGAGTTGAGCCATCGGGGCCGATTTGGTCAAAAATGCCTTGGAGATTTAGATTGAAAGGGAATAAATGGGTTTCTCCAGCGAAGTAGAAAACGGAAGCTTTTGGAAGGGAATCATGACTAAAAAATGAATTCGGACATTAGCAATTAACATGGAGCGCAAGGGATTGGAGTGGTATTCCCGTTGGTGGAGCTTTGATTTTTGGGGTAAAACGAGAATAGTCTCGCAGAGACCGAAGCCATGAAAAGCCCGACCCGAGCGAAGCGAGAGATGCGCCCAAAACAAATTGATTTATCTAGGTGTTTTTCAAAAAAAATGAAAATGATCGATACGCACACGCATATTTATTTGGAAGAGTTTAGGGACGATTTGGAGCCCATGCTGGAGCGAGCTGCAGCGGCTGGTGTGGCTGAAATGTACCTGCCTGCGATAGATAGCAGGACCCATGAGGAGATGCATGAACTTGAAAAAGCGCGTCCGAATACGTGTTTTGCGATGATGGGGCTGCACCCGTGTTCAGTCAAAAGTGATTATATTTCAGAATTAAATATTGTAAAAGAGTATTTTTCTGTAAGAAAATATGTCGCAGTAGGGGAGATAGGGTTGGATTATCATTGGGACAAAACCTTCGTTGAAGAGCAAAAAAAAGCATTTCGTCAGCAGATTGAGTGGGCGATTGAGTATAAAATTCCGATTTCGATACATTCTCGGGATGCCACGCAGGCGGCGATTGAGATCGTCGGCGAATATCTAGGCAGCGGACTTTCGGGAGTTTTTCACTGTTTTGGAGGGACGGTAAGAGAGGCGGAAGCGATTATCGGTTTGGGATTTTACCTTGGTATCGGGGGTGTATTGACCTATAAAAACAGCGGTCTTGCAGCGGTTTTGAGGGAAATTCCACTAGCAAAAATAGTGCTGGAGACTGATGCGCCATATCTCTCGCCCGTGCCGTTTAGGGGCAAGAGAAACGAACCGTCTTATATGAAAGAAGTCTTGGTAAATTTGGCTCAATTGTATGGCATTTCTGATGCGGAGGTGGACATGGTGACCAGTGGTAATGCAAAAATATTATTCAAGCGAAATTAATAATTGATTTATTAGGGCGCATCCTCACGAAGTGAGGATCAGGCTATTCGTGGGTTCCGTCACGACTGAGTCGAGACTCTCGTCTTATCGACGAGACCACTACTATCCTTTGCGCTGGCTTACTATTTTTTATATTACCTCAACAAAGAGTTTGAGTTAACGAATTATACCATCAACTCCTTGTAAAAATATGCAGTCATAGGAATGATGAAAAGTGCAAAGGAAATCAGTAACATGAGCTTGAAATCCAAGGACTTATCTTTCCACAAGATCAACAATATAGCAAGTAAGATGGATCCGCGATATAAAGAAATTTCAAGACCCATAGAGAAGGGCAGAATCCAAAATGCCAAAATGATGCCCAAATAAAAACAAAGCTCAGGTTTGTACATTTTATTGTTGTAAAAAGCTCTTATGGATGTTGCAATGAACCAAACTACGAGCAGGAATACAAAGAAAATTTGCAGCTGTATGATCCCCGTGTGGTTGTCAATATTTGTCCAAAGAATTCCAAATCTGTCAATGATCATATTGAAAGTATTGTAAATACCGTGATTGTATTTTTGCTGGACTAGATACATAGCATTCCAATGGCCAGTATCCCAAAAATCGTAAAAATAAAGGAGCATTAATCCTAAGAAAGTGGGTAACATTAGTTGTAACCCTATTTTCCAAGCTATCCTTCTTTCGTAAATCAAGATACCCAATAAATAAAGGAATATGGCTATCAATATAAATTGACCACTGGCATAGCTCCAAGACAACAACATCGCCAAAATTCCACAGAGTAAAAATTCTTTTCTTTTAAGATAGTATATGAAAGCAGCCAACAAGAATAGGCATAAAGACAAAGGAAAGACCGCATGTAAATAAATAAAACCAGGAAAGAAGGCACAAGCAAAAAGCATGGCTAATGAATTGGAATTTACCTTTTCTAATTCTAGGAGCCTAGCCATATAATCAAGGAATAAAAAATAAAAAAAGGCAGCAACGATTCCACCTGCAACCTCTATTTTGGTCTGGGTCAGTTCTTGTATCACTCTCATAAGTAGTGGATATAAGGGGGACCAGCCTGCATTGCCGCACCATTGAGGATTGTTGGGATAATTGCAATCAAACAAAGTACGCCCTTCCTGAGCAATAGAGATATACAGGCCACTATCCCAATGAGCAAAACAACTACCCCATATGGTCTCGCATCCGTAAAGCTGCATGATGAAAAAAATCAAGGCTTTAGAGGTCAGAAAGACAAGGGTCACCAACCAAAATCTGTTGTTAAATTTTGAAGTCAACATATTTTTGCATCGAATATTAATTTGCTAATTTTTTTACATAAAATCTCCTACAAGTTTCTATGTGTTTATACGGAACAAATATTTACAAATGTGCACCATCCTCGATGGCTGCTTTGGCCACGGCTTTAGCCACTTCGTAGCCCACCCGCTTGTCGAGCGTCGAAGGTATGACATTGCGCCTAGATGGATTTTTGATACAAGCAGCTATGGCGTGTGCTGCTGCTATTTTCATCGCAGGGGTGATTCGTTTTGCTCTAGCATCCAAAGCACCTCTGAATATACCTGGGAAGCCCAAGACATTGTTCACCTGATTAGGAAAATCACTTCTGCCAGTACCTACTATCCAAGCACCACCGAGCAGTGCATCTGCGGGCATAATCTCTGGTGTGGGATTGGCCATGGCCAGTATGATGGGCTTTGTAGCCATTTTACTGATGTCCTCGACCGTTAAAATACCTCCACTGCTTACTCCAACGAAGACATCGGCCCCTTCGAGCGCTTTGTGGACATCCCCTTCAATATTGTAAAAATTGGTAAAACTCAAAATGGCCTTTTTTGAATCGTTGAGGTCAGTCCTTTGTCTGTGTATGATGCCTTTTGTATCGCACATGATGATATCCTTGACGGGGATACAAGATGCATTGTTTTCGTGTTCTACGCATCGAAGTAATTTGGCGATGGCAACGCCTGCAGCTCCAGCTCCATTGATGACAACGGTCATGTCTTTTAGCAACTTGCCAACTACCTTGGCAGAGTTAATTATAGCTGCGAGTGCCACTATGGCGGTTCCATGTTGATCGTCGTGAAAAACAGGGATGCCCAAATCTTGGAGTTTCTCTTCTATTTCAAAGCATTTAGGTGCAGCGATGTCCTCAAGGTTTATCCCACCGAATACGGGTGCTATCATTTTTACTGCATTGATGATTTCTTGGGTATCCTGAGTGTCAAGACATATTGGAAAAGCATTGATATTGGCGAATTTCTTAAAAAGCATGGCTTTTCCCTCCATAACCGGAATTGCGGCAGCTGGACCAATATTGCCTAATCCTAAGACTGCACTGCCATCAGAAACGATGGCTACGGTATTTCCTTTCATGGTATAGTCATAGACCGTTTCAGGATTTTTATTGATTTCGATACAGGGGATTGCAACGCCAGGCGAATAAACCAAGGAAAGTTCTTTCTTCGTGCGGATATTTAATTTATTTTCGATTGAAATTTTCCCTTTCAATTTTTTGTGAAGCTCGAGAGCTTTTTTGTTTATCTCTGACATGTAATCCAGTTAGAATAAAAAATAAAATAATAACAAATGTAGGCAAATCTATTTTCATTTAAAAGAATCTTTTTGGGGGTTAAGGGTTTGCCATTCGCCATTTTTCTTGAAATTTATTCTTTTTATTAAATTTTTATGGATTATTTGTTAAAAAACAAAACAAATTAAAATACGAAAGCAATAAAATTCTATATTTGCATCAACGTACAATAAATTTAACTAGTTTACTTATGAAATTTGTTTATATCGTCCTAGGTTTTTTGGTTCAATTTCTGATATTGACAGGAAATGTTTTTGGACAGAATAAAGGAACCATCTCAGGGAGCCTTATACAATCAAACTCTGATATAGTTCCGACCAGTTCCGAACTATTACTGATAAATGCGAATACCAAGCAATTACAATACAAAACTTCAAGCACAGAATTTGGTACCTTTAATTTTGAAAATGTAGAGTACGGGGATTATATTCTAGAAGTTTACAATATGGCTTATAACATATACAGCCAGCCTGTTTCTTTGCAATCTTCAAACTCTGAGATTGGACAAATTTCTATCATCAAATCGGGGTCAAATGTTATCAACGAGACCAACGACCTTCCAACCATTAACTTGAATGATCAAGAGCTTTCTGATGATGGAAGAAGTGCTCAGGATGTGAGCGGTTTGCTATCTGCTTCGAGGGATATATTTGTATCTCCTGCGAGTTTTGCATTCACCAGTTCTAGATTTAGATTTAGAGGTCTTCCATATGAGTATAATAATGTTTATGTAAACGGTATATTGACCAATGACCTTGAAGATGGAACTGCCAACTTCAGCGAATGGGGCGGTTTGAATGATGTATTCAGAAATAGGGAATTTGTATATGGATTGGCACCATCTAGTTATTCATTTGGAGATTTTGGAAGTGCCACCTATTTGGATGCTAGGGCATCGAAACAACGCAAAGGCTCAAGGATTTCATACAGTTTGGCCAATCGAACATATTCGCATCGTCTCATGGTAACGCACAGCAGTGGTCTAAATGAAAAAGGCTGGGCTTACTCAGTGAGTGGATCTAGAAGATGGGCACAAGAAGGATACGTAGCTGGAAGTTATTATGATGCTTGGGCTTATTATGCCAGTGTTGACAAGAGATTTAACGAAAAGCATACCTTGAGTCTAACGGCTTTTGGAGCTCCAATCGACAGAGGCGTAAATGGCCCTGCTGTGAAGGAGATGTTCGAGCTTTCGGGAGATAATTATTATAACCCTAACTGGGGCCCTCAGGATGATGGAAAAAGAAATTCAAGGCTCAATCGAACGCATCAACCAATGGTTATTCTGAAACATAACTACACAGTTAGTCCAAAGACTTGGATTAATACGGCTGTTTCTTATCAATTTGGTCAAAGTGGCAGAACTGGTTTAGATTGGGTGGACGCTTCAGATCCTAGACCCGATTATTATTCTAAATTGCCAAGCAATGCTAATGCTGCATCTCAAGGCATCTTAAGGGATTTATTCTCTAACAATGAACAACTTAGGCAAATTAATTGGAATAATATGTACCAAACCAATTACAATCAGCCAGTTACTACTTTCAACAACGGTCGTGAGTCCATTACTGGAAGAAAAGCTCAATATATGCTTCAAGATAGGAGAGCTGATGGACAAGACTTGAATGCTTATATCAATGGAGAGACAAGATTGACAGATCGATTGACATTGGCGGCTGGTATTCAGTACAGGAAGTCTTCTACGCATAGTTTTTTAGTATTGGAGGATTTATTGGGTGCTGATTATCACGTAGATATCGACAAATTTGCCCAAAACCTGGCTCCTTCTGATCCCAATTATGCTCAGGTAGATCTAGATAATCCTAATGGAATAATAAAGGTTGGTGATGCTTATGGTTACGATTATAAATCACACCAAAATAGTTCTGAGGCCTGGGCACAATTATCCTATCAGTTGCCTAGATTTGACATGTATGTTGGCGGTAAATATGCATTAAATTCAACCTATCGCGAAGGAATCCATGCCAATGGAAAGTTTCCCACCATCTCAAAAGGCAATTCTGAAAAATTCAACACCAATACTTATGATGCAAATGCAGGTATTACTTTCAAAATCAATGGAAGAAACTATATCGATGTCAATGGCCAGTACGGGACGAAAGCACCATTGTTCAAAAATACCTTCATAGCACCTCAAACGAGAAATCAAATGATCAGCAACCCTAAGAATATAGAAGTTGCAGGTGGTGAAGTGAGTTATGTTTTGAGATCGCCATTGGTTAAATTCAAAATCACTGGTTATTATTTGACTTTGAAGAATCAAGCGAGATTGCAAAGTTTCTATGACGAACAAGAAATATACTTGCCAGATGATACCCTTTCTGGTGGATTTGTCTCATACTTCTTATCTGGAATCGATCAGGTACACCAAGGGATAGAATTGGGTTTAGAATACAAGATATCTCCTAGCCTTAAGTTTAACCTTGCAGCCAATTATGGCGAATATAGATATACCTCTAGATTTCAAGCGCAGATATTTGAAGACAATAAATTGACGGGTACTGCCCCTGAAACTGTGTATAGCAAGAATTATTACGTAGCCACAGGGCCTCAGCAGGTAGTGACTGCTGGTTTTAATTATTCTGCAAAGAACTATTGGTTTTGAATCTTAATGTCAATTATGTGGATCAAATATGGGTCGATTTCAATCCTAGTAGGAGAACTGCTGCTGCTATAAAAATTACTGGCAAAGAACTCCAAAAATTGGAAAATGGCAATGGTCTTTATCACAGCATCATCGACCAAGAAAAGCTTCCAAGTGCCTTTACCGTAGATTTGTTTTTTGGTAAAAGCTGGAAAATAAATAAGGATTTTATCCGATTGAATATCGGTGTTAATAATATTTTGAACAATCAATTCATTTCAAACGGATTTGAGCAGTTGAGATATGATTTTGATGAAAAAAATGTGCAAAAATTCGCCAATAAGTATAACTACGCCTACGGGTTGAATTATTTTGTGAACATTATATATGATATAAACTCATTTTAAAAATTTTAATTTAAAAATATCACTCGATGAAAAAATTAGGAATATTTTTTAAGCTATGCATTGCATTTGGATTGATCGGAGGATTGGTTAATTCTTGTGTAAAAAAGGATTTTGACGCCCCGCCTTTCGTTGACGAAAGACAGGATATAAATCCAACCTTGACCATCCGAGCTTTGAAGTCCATGCACACAATTGGAACTTACAAGGCATTGACATCTGATGACATCATCAGGGGTACAGTCGTTGGCGATGACGCTTCTGGCAATATCTTCAAAACCCTTCATATCCAAGATGAAACAGGTGGGATTGAAGTGAAAATAAATGCCGTCTCATTGTTTAATTTTTATCCTGCTGGTACCACTATAGCTATAAAACTAAAGGGACTTTATATGGGTGATTACAACGGTCAAATTCAATTGGGAGGTAGCTATGAGGTTTCTGGAACCCGTATTAATATAAACGGAATCGAAGAGGCTTTATATAAGAATTATATCGTTAGAGCTAAAACGGATATTCCTGTTACACCATTGGCGATCAGCATATCTCAGCTTAATACTGGACATACAAGCATGTTGGTAGAATTGAACAATGTCAATTTTATTAATTCTGATGTTAATGTTGTCTTTGCCGATGTTCCTGGTAAAAATTCATTGAACAGAACACTTGAGGATTGTGCAGGCGCACAAATCGTGATGAGGACAAGTGGCTATTCATCTTTTGGAGATGCTTTGACTCCTGCCGGCAAAAAGAAAATAGTTGCCATATTTACCGTTTTTGGAACGACTAAACAGTTGGTTTTGAGAGATCTTACAGATATCAAAGCACCAGATGGACAATGTGTTGTAACATTAGACAAAGTTGGCGATATTAGAGCATTGTTTTCTGGTAGTGCAACAACCCTACCAGCAGGAAAAAAAATGAGAGGTATAGTAATTACTGATAAAGTAGGGTCTAATATTACCAATAAGAATATAGCAATTCAAGGTGACGACGGCAAAGGTATTATTGTGCGATTCAGTGCTACCAACACTTTTGATCTAGGAGACGAAGTGGAGTTTGACCTTGGAGGTGCTGAACTTTCTGAATTCAACGGTTTGTTACAAATAAACAATTTGCCATTATCAAAGGCTTCCAAAAAAGGAACAGGCACAATAACACCTAAGGAAATCACCATTGGTGCACTTCTCGCTGATTTTGAAAACCACGAATCAACCTTGGTTGCGATTAAAAACGTTACAATAAGCAGCACATCAGGAACCACTTTCAACGGCACAACCAAATTGACGGATGCCTCTGGAAGTATCGATCATTATACAACCAGTTTTGCAACTTTTTCAGGTACTACATTCCCAACCGCTCAGCAAGGTAAAATCGTCGGAGTCGTAGGACAAGGTGGTTCTACTCAAGCCAAACAACTTTCGATCAGAAACTTATCTGATATTCAACCGTAATTAGGTTTATCATTTAATACACTAATAAGCCCTTGAGTTTTTCTCTTGGGCTTATTTTTTTTTGTACTTAACCATTCGAGGGATTTGAGTAAATACAATAGGCTGCAATTTTATTACACCTTTTCTTTGACTTTTCCTGCTTTCTTTTTGTATTTTTGGAAAATTTATTTTTATGAAAATTCTTGCCTCATTTGTTATAATTTATTTTTCTTGGTTAAACGTTTATGCGCAAACAGTTCCTGCACCGGCATCAAAGCAAATTAAGCCGATTGTCATCCAAAATGGAAGAATCCATGTTGGCAATGGGAAAGTCATCGAGCAAGGAAAGATAATATTTTCAGAGGGAAAAATTACCTATGTTGGCGCTAAGGATGGCGGTGTAAATCCAGCCACCAGCGAAATCATAGACGCTACGAACCACGACATTTACCCTGGACTTATAGCGCTCAACAATAGCATGGGGCTTGTAGAGCTTCCATCTGTTCGTGCAACTCGTGACGTCCAGGAAGTTGGAGATTTTAACCCAAATATCAGATCATGTATTGCTTATAATACGGATAGCCATATTATCCCAACAGTGAGAGCCAATGGAGTGGCTTTTACTCAGCCTACTCCCGAAGGAGGTAGGATGCCTGGCCAATCTTCCATAATGCAGCTAGACGCATGGAATTGGGAGGATGCAGTCTATGGAGCTGACTTGGCTATTCATCTGAACTGGCCTCAAAAGTATAGCCGCCAAGGTGGTAGATTTGAAGGAGGAGCTCTCAATGATTCGCCTGAGTATTTAGAAGATCTTCAAGAACTCACAAGGTATTTTCAAGAGGCATTTGCCTACTACAATATGTCCAAACCAACTGTAAAGAATCTCAAACTCGAAGCCATGAAAGGCCTTTTTGACGGATCTAAAAAACTGTTCGTAGATGTAGATATAGCACCTTGTATCGTCGATGCGGTTGAGTTTTGCAAGAAAAGCAAAGTTAACTGCGTGATCGTTGGAGGTGGAGAAGCATATTTGGTCAGCAAGTATTTGGTTGAAAATAATATACCTGTCGTCTTAGGTAGGACACAATCCCTTCCAAACAGCGATGACGATGAAATCGATAAGCCTTATACTTTACCGGGTCTATTACACAAGGATGGAGTGAAGTTCGCCCTGAGCATAGGTGGAAACTGGCAGCCAAGGAATCTTCCTTTTCAGGCTGGACAAGTAGTTTCTTATGGACTGCCTTACG
The DNA here is from genome assembly GCA_016718505.1 of Saprospiraceae bacterium. Lineage (GTDB taxonomy): Bacteria > Bacteroidota > Bacteroidia > Chitinophagales > Saprospiraceae > JADKKF01. The sequence goes on from JADKDE010000002.1 coordinate 126,318, forward strand.
AAATGGCCATCGCCGCGTTGACTTCTGTTCCTGCCGAAATCGTTGGCTTAGACAAAAGAACTGGAACATTGGAAGTAGGGAAAGATGCCAATATTGTCATCTCTCAAGGTGATATTTTGGACATGAAATCCTCTAAAGTATTGCATCTATTCATACAAGGCAGAGATGTCAACTTGAACAACAAGCAGACGGATTTGTACAAAAAATTCAGCCAAAAATATAAACACTAAGCTGGTTTTTTATTTTTATTTTGATTTTATTGAATATTTGTTTGCTTCGAATTGGAAGAAATAATATACCTTTGCACTTGAGTAGCGGACAGTATATATTTTTTGTTGAAAATATTATTGTTGGCTTATGCCTAAGGTGACCAAATATCCATGATTTTAGGGCGAGTAAATTTCATAAATATTTCATAAAGATTTGGTGACTTTGGATTTGTAAGGAACGTAGGTTTTGTCATCCAATCAAATTTTTCTTGTGATACACCAGTGGTTTCAGATGGTGTGTAGTAAGCAAAATTAAAGATGCTTTTACTGGGTGCGTAAGGGATGGTAAGGGTCTTGTCGCAGACAAGAGTCTCGAAATAAATTTTATGGAGAGACGGAACCCCTGAACAGCCCGGCCAAGGCGAGTAAAGCGATGCCTTGGATACGCCAAACTACTTTTCACTCACTTTTTTATGAATTTATTAAAAAACAAGAATGACATTTAACGAACTAGGGATTGCACCAAACATTTTGTCGGCAGTCAAAAAAATGGGCTTCGAAAAGCCTACACCTATCCAAGAACTCACCATCCCAGCTTTGCTGACGGAGGACACGGATATGATAGCATTAGCTCAGACGGGCACGGGTAAAACTGCTGCCTTCGGACTTCCATTGCTGAGCAAAATAGATTTTTCGGATCCAAACACACAAGGGCTCGTGATCGCCCCAACCAGAGAACTCTGCAACCAGATCACAAATGATTTGAAAAATTTTGCCATAGATATACACAATTCTAAAATAGTAGCGGTGTACGGTGGCGCCAGTATTACAGCACAAATCAAGGACATCAAGTCCAAGTGCCATATCATCGTAGCGACCCCTGGAAGGCTTAAAGACCTGATCGGAAGAGGAGTAATAAAATTACATACCGTAAATTTCGTGGTATTGGATGAAGCGGACGAAATGCTCAACATGGGCTTCCGAGAAGACATCGAAGAGATTCTGAGCAAGACGCCAGAGACCAAGAATGTGTGGCTTTTTTCGGCTACCATGCCAAAAGAAATACGCATAATTGCCTCCAAATACATGCGCCAACCCCTAGAGTTGGGCGTGGGCAAAGTCAACACGACCAATGAGAACATCACGCATGCGTGTTATATCACCAAGGCTAAGGACAAGTACCAAACGCTTAGGAGGATCGTGGATTACTTCCCCGATATATTCGGAATCATATTCGTAAGAACCAAGATTGAGACCCAAGAAATAGCCGAAAAACTCATCCGAGATGGGTATAATGCCGATGCTTTGCACGGAGATTTGTCCCAGCCACAGAGGGATACGGTGATGCACAGATTTAGGACGAACCACTTGCAAATATTGGTCGCAACGGATGTAGCTGCAAGGGGAATTGATGTGCACGATTTAACGCATATCATCCATTACTCTCTGCCTGATGACAACGAAGTATATACGCACCGAAGTGGACGTACTGCTAGAGCAGGGAAAACGGGACAGTCGTTGGCGATCGTACACGGACGTGAAGTGGGTAAATTGAGGGGAGTAGAGCAAGAATGCAAGCTCAAATTCGAAAAGCGAATCATACCTAGTGGGGAGGAGGTTTGCGAAAAGCAACTTTTCCATATCATCGAGGAGATCCACAATATCGAAGTCAATGAAACGGCGATCGAGCCCTATATGGAACGAATCAACAAGGAGTTGGCGAGTTTGACCAAGGAAGAAATCGTTATGAGACTGGCTTCGGTCGAGTTCAATCGGTTTTTACACTTTTATAAGAATGCGCCAGATCTCAATATTGACGCCAGTTCTAGCTCATCTAGGAGCGAAGGGCGCGGAGACTCGCGTTCACCGGGTCAAGGTGGGATGCTTGAGGTTTTCGTCAGCGTTGGTGAGAAAGATGGCATCAATCGAGGCAATTTTTTGAAGTTTTTGCGACAAATGGGCTTGAACGATCTTACTGTTGGCCGCTTTGAAGTAAACAGATTGGCATCTTATTTTGACGTAAATGCGGAGGATTGCAATGCGGTCATCGAAGCACTTCACGGTGAAGAGTGGCAAGGAAGAAAACTTCGCTGCAATCAAGGCGAGGGCAAGCGTAATCCAGGTGGCCGACCAGGAGGTAGCGGTGAAAGGAGACCTTGGGGTGGAGATTCAAAACCACGCTTTAACGATCGAAATAAGTCTGATCGCAAAGGAGGTCCAGACAAGGGCGGAAATAAAAAACGAGATAGAAGAAGATAATATTAGGATGGCGTACCCCTAGACATGGTCTAGGGTCGGGCTGTTCGTGGGTACCGTCTTTACAAGTCCAAAAGCTTTGCAGAGACTCTCGTCGGAGACGAGACCACTACCATCCCTTACGCATGCTCATTGGTTAATGGTACTGACTTTAGGTTATGATTAGTATAAAGGTGATAGATAGAGTAGGGGAGACACATATATTGGAGGCTCCTACGGATATGAACATGAATCTTATGGAACTTTGCAAAGCCTACGAATTGCCCGTCGCGGGCACCTGTGGAGGAATGGCGTTGTGCAGTACATGTCATGTGTATGTCGAATCCGAGAATTCGCTGTCGGATATGAGCGATGACGAAATAGCAATGCTAGATAGCACATTTTTTGTACAAAATAATAGCCGACTGGGCTGTCAACTGCATTTGAATAATGATATGGATGGTTTGCAAGTAAGGTTAGCACCTGAGAGTGGCAATTAGCCTCCGGTAGCTACTTTTAGATCTTTTATGAGGGCATCCCACATGTCTTTATAGTATTTTTCTTCACCAGGATCACAAAAATCCGTAATTGTAAGAACGGTTTCGCGGGTTAATTCAGCAGTTTCCATCTTATAGGACAAGAACTCGGTTTCACGACCTTCCCACACAAATTTTAAAAATTCATCCTCGATATCGTTTATAAGATTAGCGACTTCTTCAGAATTTTCCCATTCGAAAGTGTATTGGTCGCCAAAAATATCGATAGAGTCACAAAACCACCGGACCAAACATTCTGGCGTGGTAAGAAATCTATATACAATCGTAGGCGAAGCCTTAAGTATATATTCAAATTGAACTTTAATTCTTTTCATATTTATCTAAAAACGTCGTGTTTATTCCTAGCATTTAGAGATAATTTCACTCCTTAATGTACACGAAAGTTTCATTTGCGAATAAAGGACAAATTATATAAAATACCAAATATATGGTCATTTTTTTTTGAAAATAATTTATTAGAAAGGAGTATGAACCAGTATTTTACAAAAGCGCAAAAAAAAGCTGCCTGTACAGGACAGACAGCTCTCAATTTCAATAGTTTTAATCAGATTAATTCTTTATAAACGAGTTTTTAGATAAAATTTGTCCTTTATCGTCTTTCAACATCATTCTATAATATCCTTTTGATAACAATGATGCATCGTAGCTATGTTGGTTGATGCCGTCGAATAGTACTATTTTTTGTACATCAACTCTTTTGCCCAAGATATCATAAACTTCGATGACATAAAAGTCTTCTTGACTTACCTGCACCACCAGATCCAATTTAGAACTTGTTGGATTAGGATAAAGATTCTTGATGCTATTGGATTCTTTAGAACTACTCAAAGAAATCACTTTAGAATAAGAATGTTTTCCATCTAAATCTACTTGCTTCAATCTGTAGTAATTGATGCCATCAGCTGGCTCCAAATCTGCATAATCATAAGTCAATTTTTGAACGGATATACCCTGATTGGCTTTAGAAATAACTTTTCCAATCTTCGTGAATTGAGTTCCATCAAAGCTCCTTTCTACTTCGAAATAAGCATTTTTTCGCTCAGAAGCGGTGGCCCAATTGAGATAGTGCGCACCGTTGCTAACTTTTCCATTGAAATATGTCAATTCTATCGGTAGTTGTACACCAGCCTGTGCCGCAAATACATAATTACACACATCTCCCGCATACCCGTCTATGTACAAATAATAAGTAGCCCCTACTGTTAGCCCTGAAATATTCCAGGTACCAGAAGAACCAGTCCCACCTGTTGGGTTTATACAGGTACCAGCGACCAACGAAGGCGATGTACACGAACCACCAAATATGGCAAATTGGACGCCACTAGAACAAGAAGAACCTCCTGTTACCCACCATCCAATGCTTAAAGAAACATCAGCAGCCTCAAATTGTAAATAGGAATTATTATCCGGTGACCCGCATATCGCATCAGCATCACCTGGGTCACCAATGGTATAACTAGAACTGGTAGTTCCACAGAACCCATTAGGATTATTTAAGACAGGAGCATCAGCACATAAGTCAGCAGGGGTTGGATTGCCAGCACTGCAATTTGGGGCAGGAGCGGGTTCATAAACACATAAGCCAAAAGTACCAAAAGAGTTTCCTGCATATTCCCATATACGGATATAAACAGTTGATCCTGGGGTTAGGTCTGTTCTGGTTATTTTAGACATGGAACCGTTTCCGCTATCATCATCATCACATTCTATGGCCGTTAGTGATCCACAAGTGCCTGAATACAATTGCATGCCGCTATCAAGGATATCACCAGTTTGAGTGTCAATTACTAAATCACCGCTTGCTGGCACCACAGCACTAAACCAAACATCGCCACCAGCATAACTAGCGCATGTAGGTGCAGAATTTGTTGAATTTGTCGCACCAGTATTTGAATAGGTGGTGTAACTACAACTTGTTCCAACTGTCAAGGGAATTGCACTCGCGCATTCATCATTAGAAGCAGGGCAGCTTGTAGCTGTTACTGAAGAAATTACGTAGTTACAATTTGCATCTCCGTTGTGAACTAAGGTAGTATTGCCAGTTGGAGATCCAATCGGAATGCCAGAAATAGTCACTGTAGTCGGAACCGAAGTTACAGTACTTGGAGTCACGGTATATCCATTAGCATTAGTCAATGAATATGATGTAGCAGAACCCAATGCAGTAACATTATACGAAACACTGTAACTTGTAGGGCATCCAGAATAATCGTAGGTTGGCCCACTCAAACCAGGTCCTGTACAGCTAAATGTTGTAGTTGCACATATGCTAAAGGTACCAGTACCTCCTCCATATTTCCAGAATCTAATATAAATAGTCTCACCTGGTGTTCTGCCTGTCAAAGCAATGAGTGACATATTGCCATTTGCGCTGTCATCATCATCACAGTCAAGTGGTGTTAGTGAGCCACAACTACCTGAGTATGCGGACATGCCTGAATCTGTTATCGACCCTGTTTGTGTATCAATTGTTACGTTTCCACTTGCTGGGACCACAACCGAGAACCATACATCGCTTCCAGTAAAAGAAGCACATGTTGGATTAGTACCCGAAGACGAAGTTGTAGCTCCAACAGTAGTATAAGTACTAAATGAACAAGAACTAGACGGAGTAAGTGCAATAGCACCAGTACATTCATCATTAGCAGGAGGACAGGTAGTTGCCGTCACAGAGGAAATTATAAAGTTGCAGAATGTGTTTCCATTATGTACCAATGTGGTATTGCCACTTGGAGACCCAATCGGAATACCCGAGATTGTGACCGTTGTTGGAACCGAAGTAACCGTACTTGGGGAAACAGTATATCCATTGGCATTAGTCAGTGAATATGAAGTGGCGGATCCCAACGAAGTCACATTATATGATACACTGTAGCTTGTTGGACACCCAGAAAAATTATAGGTTGGCCCACTCAATCCAGGACCAGAACAATTTGGCCCTTCAATTATACATATGGCGAAATCGGAAGTTGAAGCAATTTCCCCAGCATATTCGTGAACTTGTATATAATAAGTTGATCCTATGGTTAATCCTGATAATGATAATTTTTCTATTCCATCATTACCCGTATTATCTGTACAACTTCCACCAGTTGGTCTGGTAGTAGAACCACAGGCGGTCAGCACTCCAACAACTGCATCAAAGCTAGCATCACCATCCACTAAAACTGTTGTATTAGACGAAGTGGCGACAAATTTAAACCATACTGCGTTCTCAGTTCCTGCTGTACAATCTCCCGTTTCATTGTTGTCCGTAGCACCTTCTGTTGTACCAACAATTGGGTTACAAGATGCACTGGGAGTAAGTGTTATAGCTCCAGAACAAACATCGTTTGAAGGAGCTGCCGCATATAATTGACATGTGGCGGTTAAAAATAATAAGTATAATAAAATTTTTTTCATTTTAATCGATTTAAAACTTGAAATAATGGAATTAAAAAATAGTTATTTCACCAAGCTTTGGACACCTCGTTTTCTTTCACGACCTGCTTGTTCAGACATGAGATTGTCAGCATGGACGTAATAAGTGTCGGGATTGGCTTTTACTTTAGCCTGATCCTCTGGACTCAGATTGTTGTAATGACTCAGTGTTAAATAAAAAATTCCATGGTATTCCTGGATGATAATCTCTGACCTAATGCCAGATACTGGATCAAAAGAAACACTCCCTGTGGGCGCTTTGGGTAAACTGGTGTAATTGTTGTTGGATTTGGGGTCGTGGTGCTGATTTTGGGCAAACCCCATCGAGGCGAAGATCATAAATAGACCTAGTGTGACAAATTTTTTCATGCGTTAGAATTAATAAAAAATGAACCTAGTTTTTTAGATGGGATCGTAACTGGCATAACGACCGGACTCCCTTTACACAACTTTGAAGTACCAAATATAAAATAATTTGATAGAGAATTGTATATAAAATCAAATTAAAATTTGTAAAAAAAAAATACAAAATTTTCAACAATTTTACACATAAAACGAGGTTAATTTTAAAATATAATTTTTTTATTTTGATAAAAACAAGTTTTATATAAGATATTTTTTTTAGAGAAAAGCAATTAATTCATTATAATCCAAATCAATGGATAATAATTTTCGCCTAAATTAACTTGTCAAAAATATTTTTTTCTTATATATTATTATATTATTTAATGTCTTTCAGTTCATTTTTTAATAATTTTATCGAAAGTCATTTACTCTAACGTTTGGCTCTAGAAAGAAATTTGAATACCAAATTTTATAAATAAAAAAGGGACTACCAAATCAATGGCAGCCCCTACATAAACCCTTAGTTCAAAAAATTCTATTCTTTGTATATTTTAAAAATTTGGTTTTCTGAGCCTATTTTTATAAAATAAATACCATTCGACCTATTGGTCAAATCCAAATGATTATTTTGGATTTTTGACTCCCATTTTTGACCTAAGCAGTTCCATAAAATTATCTTTTGATCATTCAATTCTGTGCCTTGGATATTGAATATACCTTTACTAGGGTTAGGGAATATGAGTACCGATTTCTTTATTTTCTGGTTTTCAATCGATACAATATTTGAGTAATTGACCTCGCCATTTTTATCTTCGATTCGTAACCTATAATAGGATAATGGAAGTGGAGTTTTGTCAGTGGCTTGGTAACTTCTAGCTTCAGACGAATTGCCTTGTCCAGTTATTTTTTCGAGAACTTGCCAATTTGTTTGTCCATTAAAGGATCGCTCTATGGCAAAGTATTCGACATTTTTTTCAGAAACTGTGACCCAATGTAAAATATTTGTTTCGCCATTGTTTTTACCATTAAATGAACTTAACGTGATTGGAAAAACTGCCTCTTTATAAATAGCAAACTGAATTGATCCCTCTTCGACAGCATTTGAACCGATAGCAAGATAGTAAGTTCTAGGCGCCCTTGTTTGGAGTGCAGAGCCGCCTTTTAAAGGATTTGGATCAGCCCTAAAAATAACTTGTCCGTAAGGGGTAAAGTTGCAACTGGTATTATTAGCATTGCAGTCAACAAAAGTAAGAGAGCTGCAGTCTCCATAATAAACATTAATTTTTGAGTCAAAAGAAGAGCCGCATGTTGAGACAGTATAATCCTCAGTTTGATCTACAACAAATTGGTACCAAACTTGATTGTTAAATGGTGGGCAGTCTGGACCATCGTCTGTCGCCCCTAAATTGGTAGCATTATAAACTTGAACACTTTGAGTAGGTGTTATTGTAGTTGCAGCTGTACATAAATCATTCGAGGGTATTGGAGGAGGGACAGGCGTTTTAACACAAATGGTAAAATTATTGGAAGCATTTGTCCTACCAGAAAAGTCATATACTTGAACATAATAAGTATTTCCAACTGTCAACCCAGTTAAGTTTAAAAATTCAGTACCACCATCTAATAATGAATTATTTACACATGTTCCACCGGTAGGAACAGTGGGTGATCCACACGTCGTCAAAGCACCAACTACAGCATTGAAATAATATGAACCAACAACAGTAACACTAGCAGACGTATTGGTTGCAGTAAACGAATACCAGATAGCTTTTTCAGTACCAAGGGTGCAATCTCCTGTTTCATCATTGTCACTTGCCCCAACCATATTACCCGTTGTCGGGCTTCCACAAACTGTTGAACCCCAATGTGTAATGGAGATTGCATTGGTACAAATGTCATTTGGTGCAGGGCAAACTGTAGCTGTGGAAGAAATCACGTAGTTACAATTTGCATCCCCATCATGAGTCATGGTGGTATTTCCCGTAGCCAAACCGTTAGGAATACCAGAAATTGTTATTGTTGTTGGAGCTGAAGTAAATGTACTTGGCGTCACGGTAAATCCATTGGCATTAGTCAATGAATATGAATTAGCATCACCCAAAGAAGTAACATCATAAGAGACACTATAACTATTAGGACATCCAGAATAATCGTAGGTAGGCCCACTCAAGCTTGGTCCAATACAGTTGAATGCTGTTGCACAGATACCAAAGGTACCTGTTTCTCCTCCTCTTCCCCAAACACTAATATAAATGGTTTCACCAGGAGTCAAACCTGAAAGAACCAAACGAGACATGAGGCCATTTGGGTTGCTATCATCGTCACATCCAAGAAAGTCCCCAAATCCGCAATATCTGTAGGCGGCCATTCCTGAGTCTTGTATTTCTCCAGCCTCAGTGTCGATCGTTAAGTTTCCACCAGGAGGAACTACAACAGAAAACCAAACATCACCACCTAAATAATTGGCACAAGTAGGACCTGGAGTTAATGAATTTGTTGCTCCAGCATTTGTATAAGTTGTGTAGGAACAAGAAATATTCGGGGTAAGAGGGATGGAACCAGGGTAGCTAATCATCATTGGTGGCAGGTGGAATGCGATTGGCTCATTTCAAAAAATTGGAAACCATTAGAGTGACGAACGAAAAAAACTTTGTAAAGATTATTCATAGCATAAAAATTTTAGAGATTTAAAAAATATTAATTGAACAAGTGCGTAGTATTAATGGATTCTGAGGCGATAGTTTGAAAATTGCTTGTACTTATCAGGCAGGTTGTACAAAGTTAATAAATTAATCCTAAAAACGAATAAAATATGGTTGTAAAATTCAATAAAATATGATAATAATATAAATAAATATCGAATATGTGATTCAAGTCATAATATATAGTTAGCTTAAACTATAAATAAATATATTATTAGGATATTAAAATTAAAAATTGAATAATAAATGAAAATTTAAATTAGAAAATGCATTAAGTTTGTATATACTTTATATATTAGAATAAAAAATTGTAAAAATTCAATGGAGTGAATGTTGGTTTCTATCTGTGGGGTAGAATAAATTCTTTATAATTGGTCTTTTTAGTATAAATGCAAAATAATATTTTTAAGTAAAAAATTATTCATTTTCGGCTTATACAGACAACTAGGATCGAACAAAGTTCTAATTTCAAATTACTTACTAAACCTACTTTTAAAAGATAGATTAAGTATTGGGCTTTAGAATAAATTGACCTTGCATCATTAATTTAAATAATAACCAATGCTTACTACAATTTTTTTTCATGGAAAGCGTCACCATATATGAATTGATAACGTTTTAAGGTCTGTGGCAAAAGTTTTCATTATTATTGTACCTTTGTTGTCTTAATTTTATTTTTACGCAATATTTCAAAGAGAGACCCGCATCGTATGTTTAGATCAATATTTTTACTGGTTAGTATTTTTTTTAGTTTTCACCTTTTTCTAAATGGCCAAAGTGTTCTTTTGGATAAAGTCATAGCCAAGGTCGGAGGTGAAGTTATTTTGTATTCAGATCTAGAGACTAATCTAGCTTCAATCCAAGCAAAGCGGACAAACAATCCTGCATCGTTGCGTTGTGATTTGTTAGAAAATATCATCATGCAAAAATTGCTCGTAAATCAAGCCATACTGGACAGTGTAGAGGTCAAGGAAGAGATCGTTGATCGTGAACTGAATGCCCGTTTTGATGAGATACTGGCGAGGATGAACAATGATCCAGCTTTTTTCGAAGAGTATTATGGAAAATCAGTTGCAGAAAAGAAAGAGAGTCTCCGAGATCCGATCAGAGATAAAATTATGGCTGAAATGATGCAGAATAAAGTGGTGACAGACGTCAAAATTACCCCCGAAGAGGTTGCGGGTTTTTTCAATGCTATTCCCAAAGATTCCTTGCCGTATTTTGGATCTGAAGTTGAATTGAGCGAGCTATTGTACGTTCCACAAGCCAATAAAGAAGAAAAACTTAGGATAAAGGCCAAGCTGAACGATATTCGTCAGCAGATAATCGACGGCAAAGAAAAATTTGCTGAGATGGCCGCAAAATACTCGGATGATCCAACCGCTGCCAGCAATAACGGTGATTTAGGTTGGCAAAAGAGGGGAGCATTCGTACAAGAATTTGAGGAGGCGGCCTACCGTTTGGAAGAGGGCCAAATCAGTGAAGTAGTGGAGTCTCCTTTCGGTTTCCATATTATACAACTGATCGAAAGAAGAGGAAATAATTTCCACACCCAACATATATTGATAAAGCCAAGCCTTTATGACGCTGATTTGCAGGATGCGCAGCATTTTTTGGACTCAATCCGTCAACAAATCGTTTGGGATTCTATCAGTTTTAACAATGCAGTTAAAAGGTTTGCATTCAAACAATCCGCATCATATCTGCAAGGTGGTAGAATGATAAATCAAGGTACCGGCAATTATTTATTTTCAAAAACAGAATTAGATCCCGACGTTTTCTTTTCTATTGATACCATGAAAATCAATGACATTTCTCATCCGATTGAATTCAAAATGCCAGGCAGCGGAGAGGTGGCATTTAGGTTGATTAGGTTGGATAATCGTACCGTTCCACACAAGGCAGATATTAAATACGATTATGATAAAATCAAAAGAGTGGCTTTGGAGGATAAAAAATCCAAGGAAATGAATGATTGGATGACAAAAAAATTGGAAAATACTTACTTGTGGATCGACGGCGATTACAGCAGTTGCAATTTGTTAAAAAAATGGGGGTTGCCTAATAAAAATATGGGTAATTAGAATATTACAATTTTTTATTGCAACTAAGATTGCTAATCTTGTTGTATTCCAAATAAATGCAAAGTGAACTAATATATAATAATCTATTATTTGTCGTTTGTAATTTAATAACTGTAAATATATTTTAGTTAAAATTAAAAATTGGCATTAAAAAATTTGCAATTAAATTAAATAAGTATAAATTTACGTTTCAATAACCACCAAGATTAAAAGGAAGTTTCAAAAGTAAATTTTATGGTAAATAGAATTCATTTATTATTCGTCGCAGCACTTTTTTTTATTAATGCTGGCGTTGGTGTCGCTCAAGACATCCACTTTTCCCAGTTTTATATGTCACCTACCAACCTTAATCCCGCTCTTACAGGGGTTATGAATTGTACGAAAAGAATCGGGTTGAACTATAGAAATCAATGGGGATCCATCCTTAAGGCCAATGCCTACAATACTCTCAATGCATCTTATGATCAAAAATTTACCATCGGTAGAGATGATTATTTTGGTGTGGGTGGTACATTTTGGGGGGATCGCGCAGGAGAGCTTTCATTCTCTACTCTCCAAGCTAAATTGTCTGGATCTTATAGCCGAAAGATGGGTGGATACAGACAGCGAGCTCACTACCTTTCCATCGGTGCGGAGGCTGGAGTCTCTCAGCGCAGCATAAACTTTCTAAAAGCTCGTTGGGGTACTCAACACGATGGCAATGGAGGTCGAGATCCTAATGCACCTTCTTTAGAAAACAATTTGGATAGAAACAAATTTCTATTCGCTGACTTTTCAGCTGGATTATTGTGGTTTTCAGTTTTTGATGACAACAAATCTTTCTATGCAGGGGCAGCTTTTAGTCACTTGAACAAACCAAACCAATCTTTCTCAGATTCTCTCGACGTTCCTTTATACAATAAGATTACTTTCCATGCAGGTGGAGATTGGGCTTTGACTCAGGATATCGGATTGGTACCAGGTATCGTGACTTTCTTCCAAGGACCTTCTTTTGAGTTGAATGTAGGTACTTCCGTAAGATTTTGGTTACAGCAAGGCAAGTGGGGCGATGAGTCATTCCAAGTAGGAGCTTGGGCTCGTTTGGCCAACAAATTCATTGATCCTAGTAAAACAGGAATCCATATGGATGCAATCATCCTTTCTGCAAGATTCGATTACAATGATTTTGGTATTGGATTCAGTTATGACATCAATACTTCTAGGTTGAAAGAAGCTTCAGGTGGAACAGGTGCATTCGAATTATCATTGGTATATAAAATCTGCGAAGAAGAAGATAGAGGCGTTTATTGTCCGACTTTCTAATTGATCGTATTCAAGTTATTATCCAGAATATCTAGAGAGGTACTGTGAACAACGGTACCTTTCTTCTTTATAGGCATTGTAGAGTGCATCCATGCGCGACTTGATATTTTCTAAGCCTATTTCCTTACCCCAAGCCAACAATCCCTTAGGATAATTCACGCCCTTTGTCATGGCCAGCTCTATATCTTCAGCATCAGCCAATTGCCAATACAAGGCATCATAGGCTTCGTTGATGAGGACAGTAATGATTCTATCAAATATTGGCTTTAGTTTTTCAATTGGGGTAGATCCAAGATTTTGAACGCTAGAATCTGCGCAATATGTATAAAATCCTCTATTTGATTTTCTTCCTAAAAAACCAGCTTCAACGAGCTTCTGCTGAGATAAGGACGGCTTGTACTTCGGATCGTAGAACGTGGCTTGCCACACCGAATTCGTCACTGAAAAATTGACATCGTGGCCTATAAAATCCATCAACTCAAAGGTTCCATTTTGAATCCACCGATTTGCTTTATGGCTAGATCGATATCTTCTTTTGTCGCAAGATTTTCTTCATAAATGCGCAGTGCCTCACTATAAAACGGACGAGCTATCCTATTGACGATGAACCCTGGGGTATCTTTTGCGACGACTGGCGTTTTTTTCCAATTTGTCATCTCAGCTTTCAACTGTTCTACCAGTAGCGGGTCAGTCTGATATGCTGATATGATCTCAACGAGAGGCATCACGGGTGCTGGATTGAAAAAATGCAACCCTAGGCAACGTGAAGGATCTTTATAAGCACTGGCGATGGCAGTTATCGAAAAACTAGAGGTATTGCTGCACACGATTGCCGATGATTTTAAGACCTTAGAAAGGCCTTCAAATACCGTTTTCTTAAGCTGGAGGTCCTCGATGATGGCTTCGATGATCAAATCACAGTCCGCTAATTTTTGCATCGAATCTACTATTTTAAGATTCGCTAGATATTCATTTTTCTGGTCATTGGTTATCTTGGCTTTACCTATCAAAAGGTCAAAAGTCACTGTCAGATGATTGGTGATAATTTCAGCCGCATTGGGCATGACATCGTAAACGATTACGCTCTTGTTATTCTGCAAAGCAACTTGGGCTATGCCTCTGCCCATAGCACCTCCTCCCAATATTCCTATTATTTCCAACATATTATAATTATTTGCCCAGAAAAATGGGTTTTCGTTTCTCTAAAAATGCCTGTACACCTTCTGAATAGTCGTGCGATTGCCCAGCCAATGTTTGATACTGCCCTTCCAAATCGAGTTGGGTTTTCAAATCGCTTTTTATAGAAAGTTGAAGCAATTTTTTGGTCTGTGCCAGTGCACGGGTAGGCATATTCGCTAGGAAATTAACGTGTGATTCCACCTCATTTTCAAAATTTTCATCCTCAAAAACTTTGTAGATCATCCCCATTTTTTCGGCATCTTCGGCGCTTATTTTTTCGGCAAACATCATCAATCCAGCGGCTTTTTGCATCCCTACCAACCTAGGAAGGATATGCGTCCCCCCACTGTCAGGAATCAACCCAATTTTACTAAAAGCTTGTAGAAAAGAAGCACTTTTTTTTGCAAAAACGATATCACAATTGAGCGCTATATTTGCCCCAGCACCTGCCGCCACACCGTTGACAGCTGCCACCACAGGCTTCTCTAATTCATTGATTTTCAGTATGATAGGATTGTAGTGTTCGCTGACAATAGACTTAAGTGGTGGCCCATTCGGATCCACAACCTCCTGCAAATCTTGCCCAGCGCAAAAAGCCTTGCCCGTCCCTGTGATGAGCACTACCCTGACTTCCTCTGCCTTAGATTCGTCCAGCGCTTTTTGAACCGCAAGCGCCATCTCTTTATTGAAACTATTATAGACTTCTGGACGCTGCAAAACGATCTTTGCGATGCCATTTTCTATATTAAATTCGATTGTATTCATTGTTTATGATTTTATTTTGGGGTGCCCCTTCTCTCGTCTTAAGGACGAGTTCGGGTCGGGCCATTCACTCGTACTTCGTACCCGTTACTGTCCCTCACCCAGCTATAAAATTACGGCTTTTTACGAAAATTACGGATGGATAATTTATTTTAGAGACTTTTGGTTCTTCCACCATCTACAGGAATGTTGATACCCGTGATATAAGAAGCCGCTGGACTACACAGAAATGCAATTGCTGACGCAACCTCCTCAGCAGAAGCAAACCTTCCCATAGGTACAAATTTTTTCATTTGACTTTCGATTTCCTCTTTTCCTCCTTGTGTGGATTTTACCTTTATATCTATGATTTCTTCTAAGCGTTCAGTCATGGTGAACCCTGGTAGGACATTATTCACCGTTATCCCAAACGGTGCAACTTCTTTTGCCAAGGTCTTTGACCAAGATGCCACGGCTCCCCTTATGGTATTCGATACACCTAGATTCTCAAGTGGTTCTTTTACCGATGTAGATATTATATTGACAATTCTTCCATAGCCCGAGGCTTTCATCAAGGGGACGGCCCATTGCGACAATAGGTGATTGCACAACAAGTGTTTTTCGAAAGTATCGAGAAATTCATTTCTTTTTGCTGTCAATATTGGACCAGAAGCTGGGCCCGCCGTATTATTTACTAGGATGTTCAATGTGCTTGGCCGGAACTTGGATTTGATTTTTTCCACAAATGCTACTGAATCGCTGTGATCTGCTTCGATAAAATAATGGCTTTGAGTTGGGCCTTTCTGCAAAGTTTGCAGAGCTTCTTTAAGCCGAATTTCGTTGCGAGAAACGAGCGTGACATTGGCACCCATATTCGCCAAGAGTTGAGCAGTTGCTAGGCCTATTCCCTTGCTGCTCCCGCATACCAAAGCATTTTTTCCTTGGAGATTGATATTCATAGAAAGCTATTCATCGTCATGAAACGAAGAGACTCCCTTGCCGATATTTGACATAAATCTAACTTCAAAAATTGTATATAGAAAATAGACAATTGCAATGTATAATAAAAACCAATTGTCATAAGGTTTAACCAATTCTCGATACACGAAAATCAAGGTCGCCGTAAAAATCATTTTAATCAAAACACCCAACATGACTATTTGTATGAATAAGTTCTTGTTGGTACTATTCGCAGCTACTGAACTCAGGTAGTACATGAGTAGTGTAAAAAGGGTAAAAAAGACAACACAAATCGTGTAAAGCCACCAAATTTCATTTAAGAAGCCCAAAATTTCACCAATTTTTAAGACTACCCCCGAGATGATCGCAAGCAGTACTAATATTAATATGAAATTTTTCTTCCGCACCCTATTTATTATTCAAATCTATAATCAGTTTATAAAAAAAGGCCCCTAGGAATAATAGGCATCCTGTTATGCCAAACCATGGAGTTTCTAGCGAAAACAATTTATCCAAAAGGTTCCCAAGAAAATATCCAATCACCAAAGCAGCTACCATTTGCATGGTCATCCCAGCATATTTTATATAGGCTTTGGTAGGATTGGTTTTCATGATGTAGAGCTTGAAAGTACTTTCGGACCATCATTTTTTATGATTCTCGCTTGATTCATAGAGCAAGTTACATTGAATTTTGCTCCATTGGCGATGGTCAAATTTTCTGTCGCCACGTCGCCATTGACGATGCCCGTTTCTTTTACCTCTAAAGTAGAAAAAATCTGGATTTTCCCGATGACCATACCTTCGATCACTGCATTTTCTGCTTTCATATCGCCATCAAAAACCCCCGAAGGACCCACGATGACTTTTGCTTTACATATAAGATTGCCCTTGAAGTGACCATCTATTCTGAAATCACTTTCGGCCGTTACATTACCTTCCAAAGTAGCACCCGCTACCAAACTATTCAAGCCATTGGGACTTGTCTTTTGGAGGCTGAATTTCCCATTGGTTGACACCTCTTCCTTTTTCTTTGATCCGAACATACTATATCTTTTTTTTCTGAAGCCTAAATTTAGGTCATTCTCCATTAATATTAATAAAAATATCAGAAAAAATGCATTTCGCCCTTAAGAATTTTAACCAAACACGAATTCTGGTTCCCTATGAGTTAAAAGTTTCTGAAACTTTACCCTTTTTTAAAAAAGCTATAATCTTAATATCACTTTTATTTTTTATTTCAAAATTAAAAGACTTACCTTGGTTCATTATTTATAATATCCTTAATTTGTGTTCAATAATTTTTAATATGAATATTTCGTGGCGGATTCAAATATTGTTGGTATTTAACTTTGCTGTCTTTAGTTTGTTACAGGCACAATCATTAAAATCTCCCTGGGAGTATTTTGATTACAATATAGGTACAAGATTTACTAGACATGACAAAGTCGAGGAGTATATAAAGTATGTTGCTGGTGTCCAGTCCAACTCCAAACTCACCAAGTACGGCGTGACTTATGAGGGCCGCCCTCTGTATGTGTTGGCCATTTCAAGCTTGTCCAACATTCAAAACCTTGAAAAACACAGAAAGAATAATATCCAAATAACCAAAGAGGGCAAAAACCATGATGTAAATGCTCCAGTAATCGTCTGGTTATCCTACAATGTCCACGGGAATGAAGCCGTTTCCACCGAAGCCGCATTGGAGACAATTTTCCAACTTTGTACCAGCAGTGATCCCAAAATAAGTCGATGGCTAGAGAATACCATCGTGATGATTGACCCTTGCTTGAATCCTGACGGGCGTGAGCGGTATGTACAGTTTTATACACAGACAGTGGGCAATACTCCAAACATTGAGAGCTTCTCAAGGGAGCACGATGAAGCGTGGCCATCAGGACGAACCAATCACTACCACTTTGACCTAAACAGAGATTGGGCTTGGCAAACGCAAATGGAATCAAAAGCTCGAATAGCCGAATATAAAAAATGGATGCCACACGTGCACGTGGATTTTCATGAGATGGGAATCAATTCTCCTTACTATTTCGCTCCTGCCGCCGAACCCATGCACGAACAAATTACCAAGTTTCAAAGGGAATTGCAGACAGAAATCGGTCGAAACAATGCGGATCATTTTGACAAAATGGGATGGTTATATTTTACCAAACAAATTTTCGATTTATTTTATCCAAGCTATGGAGATACCTATCCTACATTCAACGGCAGCGTGGGGATGACTTATGAACAAGGTGGTTCTGGTAGGGCTGGCCTATTTGTTTTGAACAATCTTCAGGATACACTAACTCTTAAGGACAGAATTGATCATCATGTATCCACTAGTATGGCTACCATCGAGACAAGTTCACAACAGCGTAAAAAAACCATTGCTGCATTTGAGAGTTATTTTAAATCTGCCCTAGAAGGTGAAACCTCACCCATTAAATATTATTTAGTGAAAAATACAAACAAGTCCAAGGTTTCCAGCTTTCTCGATCTACTTACTGCCAATGGCATCCAGTTTGGTTTTTTATCCCAAGATTTATCCAATATAAATGGCTACGGCTATTTGACACAAACCAATACATCGGTTAATGCAAAAATTGGCGATATCGTCATTCCTACTAGCCAGACTCAGTCACACCTATTGACAGTTTTGATGGAATCCAATCCCTACCTGAAAGATTCGCTGAGCTATGATTTGACGGCATGGTGTCTTCCATTGGCTTGGGGCTTGGATGCTTTCGCCCTAAAGGGATCTGTGCCAAAATACGAAAATGAAAGACCAAACGATCGCATGGAGCTTATACTTGACAAACCATTGGCATATTTATGCATTTGGGATAGCCATCAAGACGCACAGTTCCTAGCAAAATTGCTACAAGAAGGGATCCGCGTTAGCTACAATGACGCCCCTCTTACCCTTGGAGGCAATGAGTTTCCAAGTGGGACCCTGATCCTGCATCGCGGACAAAACGCCCAATACAAAAAGGATTTTGATAAATTCATTGTGAGGACTGCTAAGGAGTTTGGCGTCAAGCTTTTCACAGCCATGTCA
The DNA here is from genome assembly GCA_016718505.1 of Saprospiraceae bacterium. Classification (GTDB taxonomy): domain Bacteria; phylum Bacteroidota; class Bacteroidia; order Chitinophagales; family Saprospiraceae; genus JADKKF01. Next base: position 145,110 of record JADKDE010000002.1, read on the forward strand.
GGTCTGGTAGATAAAGGTCCAGATCTGGGCTCAGAACAGATTCACTTGATCAAAAAACCAATCGTTGCCTTGATATCTACGGAAGATGCAGACCCCAATGCATTTGGTGAGGTATGGCATTATTTTGACCAGCAACTGGGTTATCCCCTGCATATCATCAACAAATCAGCTTTGGACCAACTCTGGACAAGCGATATCAATACTTTGATTCTTCCCGATGGTCAATATGGTTTTTTAAATGAAGAAAAAACAAAAGAAAAATTCAAGCAATGGATCCGCAAGGGCGGCAAAGTTATCGCCATGGAATCTACCTTGAACCTCCTTGAATCTATGAAAGATTTTGCCATTAAAGCCGCCACGCCCGACGAATCAGACTCCAAATCTATCGCGGAAGCTTCCTATCATACTGACCCATATTGTACTAGGATTAGGTCAGGCATTTCCAATGAGATCAGTGGAGCTATTTGCCAGGCCAATATCGATGATTCCCATCCGCTTGGCTACGGCATGTCCAAAACCTATTTCACATTAAAAAAATCCAGCGCTTTGTACAAGCCGTTTGCTTCTGGTTGGAATGTCGGTGTACTCAATAAAAGTAAACCTTTGGTAAGTGGTTTTGCAGGCTCAAAACTTATCCCCAAATTGGGCGAAACACTTTTGTTTGGTGTAGAGGATTTTGGTCAAGGCCATGTCGTATATATGGTTGATAATCCGCTATTTAGAGGTTTTTGGGAGAATGGTAAGATGATTTTTGGCAATGCCATTTTTATGGTGGGACAAGACTAAAATCATGAAGATAGCCGCCATCATTCCAGCCAGATACCAATCGACCAGATTCCCAGGAAAACCTTTGGTTGAAATCAAGGGCGTTTCCATGATTCGAAGGGTTTATGCTCAGGTAGTGCAGGCCTCTAGCATAGACCAAGTCATTGTGGCTACCGACGATAATCGGATATTTCAGCATTGTATCGATTTTCTAATTCCAGTCGTCATGACCAGCCCCAATCATACCTGTGGCACGGATCGTATCGCCGAGGTGATTGAGAGTTTAAATGCCGAATTTGTTATCAATGTTCAAGGGGACGAGCCCTTTATCCAGCCCAGTCAGATAGATTTATTGGGCCAGTTTTTGCGTTCGAACAAAGACGCCAACATAGCCACACTTTTCAAAAACATCTCTAACGAAACCGAACTTCACAATCCCAATTTGGTGAAAGTTCTGGTCAATAATCTGGGCCTTTGTACATATTTTTCTCGCTGCCCCTTGCCCTTCGTGAGGTCAGACCAGGGCCAGCCTTGGACGCAACATTTTTCCTATTTCAAGCACATTGGCATGTACGGATTTCACCGCGATACGCTGCTGGAGTTGGTACAGTTGTCGCCTAGCTCGTGGGAACAAGCAGAGTCCTTGGAGCAATTGCGATGGCTTCAAAATGGGTACAAAATACACGGAATTGAAACCCAAATCGAAACCTACGGCATTGATACACCCGAAGATTTGTTGCGCTTTAATGACATAAATGCTTGATTTTTATTTTTGGGTGTCACCCTCCCTTCGTCAGGATGACGAGATCGGGTCGGGCTCGCCACGACTTCACTTCGTTTCGGTCTCTACGAGACGCTCCTTCGAAGCTCGTTTTGATCCCTGACACGCTGTGTTTACTTATTTTTTGCTAAATCCCATTTGGAATCTCTTTTTTAAACTCAATATTCTACCTTTGTAGCCATTATATTTGTCATTTCAATCCAAATAAACTATGGAATCAACAGGCGAAAAAAATCTTTATTTACTGGATGGTCATGCGTTGGTGTATAGGGCGCACTATTCTTTCATCTCCAGACCATTGATCAATAGCAAGGGTCAAAGCACGGGTGCCATTCAAGGATTTATTCGATTTATTTGGGAGATCATCAACAACAAAGATCGAAAGGCAACCCACTTAGCGGTGTCTTTTGATTTGCCTGGGCCGACATTTAGACATAAGATGTACGAACCATACAAGGCACACAGAGATGCACAGCCAGAAGATATTACCTTCGCCATCCCTAAGGCTTATGAAATCCTTTCAGCCATGAATATTCCAGTCATTGCTTTGGATGGTTTTGAAGCAGATGACGTCATTGGTACGATAGCCAAGAAGGCTGCTCGGAAGGGTTTTAACGTTTTTATGGTTACTCCAGACAAGGATTACGGACAGTTGGTTGAGGATACGATATTCCACTATAAGCCAGGACGAGCAGGAGGCGATATCGAGATTCTAGGGGTTAAAGAAGTTTGCGAAAAATGGGGCATCAAACGCATCGAGCAGGTAATTGATTTCCTAGGATTACAAGGAGATGCAGCGGATAATATTCCCGGCATTCCAGGTGTCGGAGAGAAAACAGCTGCGAATTTGCTACAACAATACGATACCATAGAGGATATCATCGCCCACGCAGACCAACTCCCAGGAAAGTTGAAAGACAAGGTAAAGGACAACGCAGAACTAGGGCTTTTATCCAAGAAATTGGCGACCATCGATATCGATGCACCCATAGATTTTGAAGAGGAAAAATACCCCATCGAGGGCATTGACTACGAAAAGCTTTCTGTTATTTTTAAGGATTTAGAGTTTAGAACGCTTGCTACCGCCATCATAGGTAATAAAGTGAAGGCTTCACCTGTAGAAGAAGTCCAATTGGACCTTTTTGGTGAGCCAGTCAAGTCGGAAGAAAAGAAACCAACCTCAACCCCTAAGTTTGAGCTCCCGCAACACATTTCTGCTGAAAAAAACATTGAAAACACCACCCACACATACCATTTAGTGAACAGTGAACAAGAGTATATTTCCCTTGCAAAATCACTCGCAGAAGCGTCTTATATCTGCCTAGATACAGAAACCACCAATATCGACGCCAATCTTGCAGATTTGGTAGGAATATCATTTAGTACTAAGTCGCAAGAAGCATATTACATCCCATTTCCGGAGGATCGCGAGGGCACATTGGCCATTTTACAACATTTTAAACCCATATTGGAAAACCCTGCCATCGTCAAAATAGGACAAAACATCAAGTACGATGCCATCATCCTCAAGTGGTACGGCATAGGACTCAAAGGTAGGTGGTTCGATACGATGATTGCTCACTATCTTTTGGAGCCAGATCTTAGGCACAATATGAATTATCTCTCCGAGACTTATCTACACTACCAGCCTGTTTCTATTGAGAGCCTTATTGGAGCCAAAGGCAAAAATCAGGGCAATATGAGAGACGTTCCCCTAGAAAAGATAAAAGAATACGCAGCCGAGGATGCCGACATTACTTTCCAATTGTTCGAGTATTTTAAGCCACAATTGCCCAAAGAAAATCTCCAAAAAATCTTTGATGACATAGAAGCTCCCTTGACTAAGGTTCTCGTCGATATGGAGTATGAAGGGATTAGAATTGACCCAAATATTTTACAGAATCAATCCAAAGAATTAGAGCAAAAAATAACTACCGTTGAAAAAGAAATATACCAACTCGCAGGAGCAAAGTTTAATATCAGTTCTCCGCGTCAAGTAGGTGAACTTCTTTTCGACCACATGAAAATTCCCTACAAAGGTGTAAAAACCAAAACGGGTCAATACGTTACCGATGAAGGAAAATTGGAAGAATTGGCGGCAGAAGTGCCTATCGTTGCCCATATCTTAGAGTATAGGATGTTGGCAAAACTCAAATCAACTTATGTCGATTCACTGCCTCTTTTGATCAATCCCAAAAGCCATAGAATACACAGCAGCTTCAATCAAGCTTTGGCTGCTACTGGAAGGCTTTCCTCTAACAACCCAAATCTTCAAAATATACCCATTAGGACACAAGAGGGCCGAAAAGTCCGAGAGGCTTTTGTCCCTAGAGATGATTCTCACATTTTGTTGTCAGCGGATTATTCACAGATAGAGCTCAGATTGATCGCTGAAATCAGCAAGGATGCGGCTATGTTGGATGCTTTTATAAAAGGGTATGATATTCACACAGCCACGGCGGCTCGTGTTTATAATGTTCCATTAGACCAAGTCACTTCCGACCAACGTAGAAATGCCAAAACGGTCAATTTCTCCATTACCTATGGAGCTGGAGCTACCAACCTTTCTAAGCAATTGGGAATCAAACGGGCGGAAGCAAAGGAATTGATCGACCAGTATTTTATTCAGTACGCTGGCTTGAAAAAATACATGGACTCAACCGTCGAATTTGCTAGAAACCATGGATACGTAGAGACGCTTTTGGGTCGAAGGAGAATCCTCCGAGATATCGATTCTCGAAATGCATTGGCTAGGGCAGGGGCAGAGAGAGTTGCTATCAATACGCCCATTCAAGGTACAGCAGCGGACTTGATAAAAATCGCCATGATCAATATCCATCGCAAATTTGAAGAGAAAAAAATACAATCCAAGCTAGTCCTACAAGTGCACGATGAATTGATTTTTGATGTTCTTTCTACCGAACTCCAAAAGGTCATGACCATCGTGGAGCATGAAATGAAACACGCAATTCCAGGCTTAAAAGTTCCTATTGAAGTTGGTTTGGGCGTTGGTAAAAATTGGTTGGAAGCCCATTAATTTTAGATAAATATAATTTTGACTAAAAACAGTTAAAGTTACTGCTTCCCGTATCCGACGATACAGGTTTCTTTTTGTCTATTTATTTGTCCTGAAGAGGTAAAATATTCTATTAGAAAAATATAAATACCCCCTCTAGCCTTAACGCCTTCTTCTAGCGTACCATCCCATACATATTGGCCGCTACTTCCCAACAGTTCACCAGTTACCAATGTGCTTACGCGGCGTCCAGCGGCGTCATAGATATGAATATTACACTTGGTGTTTGGGTCCATGTCCTTATAATCTATCAATAAGAAATCCTTTATGCCATCTTCATTGGGCGAAATGGATTTATCAGACAGGCTAAATTTGTTTCCTCCTGAAGCCCCAGCCGCTCTGAACTGGCTGTTTTGATAGGTTGGAGTCCCATATCCAACAGAGGATGCCGCCGAATGCCAATTATGCTCGGATTGGGTAGGAGCTGTAGGCGATATCCTTTCTAGACTAACCCCATTCTCATCTTTCAACAAGGGATAATGCCAAGCATCTGTGTAGTTTACACTGTCTAGAATGATTGATTGTAAAAAAGTGGTCGTATAAAGTGTGATATTATCCCCTTTATCGTCCCAGGTCGGTAAATCAATTTGGTATAGAAATTCTGGATTTTTTACGGTGTATTGATTTTTTACTTGGGTGGGATTCTCTGTGAAAACAGCAAAATCACCTGGCAATATCAATTTTTTTATTTCAATTGATTTTATATCTTCCAACCCTGGCTGAACATTTCCAATATTCAACTTGCTCATGTCGATGATCTTGTTGGAAATATTTAGAATTTCTACATAATCATAGCCTCCTGTTACAGGATTGGCCAATATTTCATTGATAATCAAATCTTTAGCTGCAGCCTCGGATGGCAATCCGAACTTAATCTCCTGATTAGATTGATTTGCAGTTCCAACACAGTCTTTGAGGCTCACTTTTAGCGTTCCGACATAAACTTGATTGGGTGATAGTGATGAATTCAAAATTACAGAAGCCACTTTTTTCGTTGGATCCAAATTGATAGCTTGGATATCAAGCGGTGGATTAAAGTTTATATCTGAAATATTAAATCCAGCCAATGCTTTATCGAATACAATTTCCAAATTGGTCGCATCTATTGGAAATATACTCAGCGATTGAGGACCAATGGCGTTCGAAGTGTTCACATAGACAGAATTCTTCGTGCCAGGCGTACCACCACGTAAATCATTCGAAGCTGTCCAATTGACATCCCCCGTACACGGTGCATTTGGGTTTATCATTTCTAGAGACCAACCTCCTTCTTTTTTGGCAGTGCTTGGATACCAAGTATCCGAATAATTGACGATATGAATGGGTATGTCCAAATTATCGACCAACATGATTTCTTTGCCACTATTCGTCAAACTTAAAAAATCAGATATCGGCAGACAATAGCCAAAATTGCCAAGTAAAGCCCTTTTGTCAGCGGCACAAAGAATGATATACTCCCCTGGTTTCATGATGTACGAAGGCATCGGGATATCTTTGCTGACGTCCTTAAGTCTTAGTTGGCTGAGATCTAGATTCTTGTTGGATCTATTCAATATCTCTACATATTCCGCATCTGGAAGACCTATCAAAGGCGTCGGATCGGCCATTATCTCGTTGATAACAATGTCAAATGGCAATGCAATTCCAATATTGACAAACGCAAATGACTTCGACTCACTGGTATTGCGATTCCCAGCCAAATCCCTCATATTGTTGACAGTCAACTGATAATTTTCTCCATCAACAAAATTATTAGCGAAGCTTAGAACCACAGTTCTTAGATCTGGATTTAATACCGCATTGCTAGGATTTCCAATGCCTTTATCGACCGAATAGTTGCTCACATTATTAGCATCACTTTCTTGGATGCTCTCATTAAATATCAACCTCAGACTGTTGTTAGAAAGTGTAGATACACTCAAAAGGCTTGGCGGAGTGACATCTGGCTCCAATTTCCTGAGTTTTATATTGTCAAAGTAAAATCTATTTTTGTTGGAAAGGGTATAATTGCAGTAAATTCCAAAATAACCATTCACCCCAAGATATGTGGCATCACTCACGCTGAATTCAAACGTATAATTCGTGCCTCCAGTATAGTCAGCGTATAATGTCCATTCAGCAGCAGCATTGCGTATGACCCGAACATTTGCGACCGCTGACGTACCTCCCATGGTGCCCAATGTCGCTTTTTTGAGGAAAACCTTGGTCGCACCATCTTGTCGATATAGCGACAATGCGTCGTTTGAGCCCGTTTCTCCGACTTCCAAAAAATACCCCTGAGTATTCGTGAGATCGGTTCCTGCCGCTTGTAGATATATTCGTCCACCATTGGATGATGATGGTGAAAAATCATATTTCATGTAAAATTCCCAAACATTGCTGTCTCCAATCGCTACTTGGGTATATAACTTGGAAATACCTGCAGCGGCGGCATTTAGTTGCAATTCTTTGTTTGTATTGACGATAAAATCAGCCGTATTTCCTTCCCATACAGGGTTGGCTGTAAAATTTCCATCTGAAAAATCTTCTACTACTTGCGCCATTCCTAAGTGGCACAAAAACAAAAGCCCAATTACTTGACAAATAATTTTCATAGAACTTCAATGATTAATACCTTTGTAAAAAATTTTACGTTTAGAAATTAAATGTACACAAGTATTTTCAAATTTTTCAATTAAATATTTTAAAAAAACACAAAAAATGAAAATTGCAGTCGTAGGTGCTACTGGATTGGTAGGTGGAGCTATTTTAAGAGTATTGGAAGAGAGAAAATTTCCAGTAACCGAGCTGATTCCCGTCGCTTCCGAGCGGTCCATTGGTTCTACCATCCAATTTAAAGGCAATCCCATTACGGTTGTGGGCTACGAAGAAGCCATCGCTAGACAGCCCCAGATAGCTATCTTTTCTGCAGGTGGAACCACGAGCCTAGAGTTGGCCCCGAAATTCGCAGAGGCTGGAATTATCGTCATTGACAATTCGTCCGCATGGCGCATGGATCCCACCAAAAAACTCATAGTTCCCGAAGTAAATGCCAATGTTTTGACTCGTGAAGATAAAATCATCGCAAACCCCAATTGTAGCACCATTCAGATGGTTGTCGCATTAAAGCCGCTCCACGATGCTTACAATATCCAAAGAGTAGTGGTTTCAACCTATCAATCTGTGACGGGTACTGGCAAGAAAGCCGTGGACCAATTGACGCATGAAAGACAAGGAATCATGGATGGACCAAGGGCTTATCCCCACCCAATCGACATGAATGTCCTGCCTCATATAGATTCGTTCTTGGAGAATGGATATACCAAGGAGGAAATGAAAATGATCAACGAAACTCAAAAAATCCTAGGCGACAAATCCGTCCAAGTGACCGCTACGACGGTGCGAGTCCCTGCGATGGGAGGACATTCTGAAGCTGTCAATATACAGTTCAGCCGCGATTTTCACCTCAAAGACATCGTGGACATTCTTCAGAAAGCACCTGGTATCACCGTCCAAGATGACGTCCAAAACAATCTCTATCCGATGCCCATCACAGCTCAAGATAAGGACGATGTTTTCGTTGGTCGAATCCGACGCGATGAGAGTCAGCCGAACACCTTGAACCTGTGGATCGTCTCAGACAATCTCCGCAAAGGAGCGGCTACGAACGCGATCCAAATCGCAGAATACATTCTCGAAAGCGATTTGCTTTAGATATTTTTTAGAAGATTTTTTGGGGCGCATCCCTCCTCGTCATTGAGACGAAATCGGGTCGGGCCATTCATGGCTTTGGTCTCTTCGAGACTCATGTCACCTTCAGCGACACGACCATTACTGTCCCTTGCGCAGGCTGAACCAAATTCCACAAAACATCAAAATATTATTTTGATATTTTGTCCATTAAGCCAAGAATTATCTCTTGACATATTTTTTTTCTTTTGAGGTGATTATTATGGATGCCAAAATCTTATTTAGTTCTTGAATGTCGAGTATGAAGGAACTGTATTGAGCTTTTTCTAAGTATTCCGACTGAAATATTAATTCTAACCAATATTCAGTCTCATTAGCTTCTTTTTGAGCAATTGCCAATTTATGAATGAAGTCAGCAGTACTTTCAGCGTGTTCAGCTTCCCTTACCAAAGCTCCCACAGCAGTTCCACTTCTCAATAATTGTTTACTCAAAACAAACTCCTTTTTTTCAATCAAAAGTTTATTCAATTTCACAATTCGTAGAGCAAAAGCAAAACTTTTATCCTTAATTATATTAGGTTTCTTCCCTCCCATAATTCATAAATCAAAATTCAAAATTCCCCATTCCCAATTCCCAATTCATAATTCCCAATTCCCAATTCATAATTCATAATTCCCCATTCACAATTCCCCATTCCCAATTCACAATTCAAAATTCCCCATTCACAATTCCCAATTCAAAATTCCAAGCTTTTTATTCTTTTCTCCATGCAGGAATGAGCCCTCTTAAGCCCATATCTACCACGTTTTCAAAGGAGCCTGGGTCCACGTCCCATTTTCCATTGGCATTGGTATCGACCCACTCAAAACTCTTATTGACCGAAAGATTCATAGTGACGATGATATTTTGAGTTTCATTAGGATTGATGGTGAGTTTTTCTGCAAATTTGCCAGTGACCACACAAGAGCCAGCAGGGATGGGCGAGCTAGCGAATAAAGGATTGGGCACGGTGGTGACGCCCTCAGGACTTTGTCCAGATAAGACACCTGCTAGGCTTTCAAAGCCCCAATAGCCTTGCTTTCTATTGGCATTGACGGTTAGTAATTGATTTTTTACCTTGTGTTCGGTTATGTAAGTATTGAACCCTACGAAGCTGGCTATGGTGCCCGTATAGGGTTGTCCTAGATAGTGAAATTGCACGTCATAGTTTTGATAGGAGAGAGACAATCGTACCCACTCATAGTCCCCTGGAGTGATTTCGCTTAGAGGAATTTCCAAGAATATTTCTCCAGGCTTTTTAATGATAGATTTCGAGAAGTCGATGGCACTGGTACCTCCTTGAGTGGTCTCAGGAGCGTGATAGACCACATGGCCTTTCCCCAATTGTGTAAAAGCATTTGGAGCTAATTCTAAATAATGAGCTGATATGCCATTGAAGGAAGGATTTTGCCCAGCATTGCCAGCAGGAATCGTTGCTACATTGCCAATATTGCCCAGCCTAACTTGGTTGGGATCAACTGCCAATTTTACGATGAGCTTTGGTTGGACGATTGGATCTTCTTTCTTGGTACAAGCAGTAACCAAAAGAAGCAATAAAAATGGAATTAAGCTGAATTTTTTCATAGTGATTTCTTAACTAGGTTATGACGAAATTTATTGTATTTTCATTTTCAAAAAGACGTTTTTCCTTAAAAACAGGTGCGTCAGGGATCGGACCAATCACCGTAGGTGAGTCAGCATGACCGCAGCGCAGCGCAGTTGGGAAGAGCCCGACCCTTCTTTAGAAGGGGGACGCCATCATCAAAATAAATCAATTACGCCATTTTTATCAGCGTATGATTTGGTTATTTCAAGAGCTTGATGGTACTTGATTTCCCTTTTTGGTTGGTGATTTTTACGAAATAAATCCCAGGCAAAAGATCTGACCCAATGGTTGTGTAGCCTTGATTTTGAGACAATATTTCACTGCCAACTTGTACACCCGAAATGGACAATATTTCGAGATTGCCCGAATTGCTATCGGCTCCGAGTGCATATTCTAATACTGTCTTATCCTTGTGATAAAGTAATTTCAAGCTCGGATCTTGCAAGCTGGATGCGCTGGCTCTGATTTGAATAGGTCGAAGTACGACATTTTTTGTAAGCAAACTATCGTTGAATAAATCGACATCGATTTGGAGTGGAAAATAACCACTCTTCTCATAAGTAACAGAGTATGTGCCACTTATACCAATTCCTGTTTTGTAAATACCTTGTCCGTTCGAAACCCTTTGGCCAACAGTAGGATGATTTATGGAAACTTTGACATCGGATAACAAAGCCCCAGTAATCGAATCGGTCACTTTGCCTTCAAGCCAACATGCGTGCTTATATTGTGGGGTAAAAATCCAAAGCCCACCTTCGATATCAGATGCTATGAGATTGCCTGAAGGGAAGTAAGGATATACGCCCCAAACGCCATGATAGCCCCCTTCATTGACGAGATACGTGTCGTAGTGAGCTACTTCGATCAGGTTGTCTGGGTGTTTTCCATCGATGACGCTGATGCCATCAGTATAGTAGGCCGTCACGATAAAGTCATCGCCAACCACATGAACATTGTGAGGCACTACGTCTGTGTTTTTGGTCTCATTGCGCCAAAATTTATCCACGTTGAATATATTGTTGAGGTTTTGGATATCGTAGGAACCAACGGGCAGATTGACAGGAATCTCTTCCGTTGTGAAAAGATGGGTTTGGCTGTTGTTGGTCCAAGCATTGTGTGAATATCCATTGTTGAGGGTAATATTTGCTAGAAAATAGGTGCTGTCCTTTTTTGCGATATTGTAGATATTGACTCCTGCGCCACCGCAAGAAGCATAAAGTCTATCCCCGATCGCGTACGAATCGTGGCAGTATGGACCATTAATCTTACCAATAATAGTTGGGTTAGTCGGGTCGGGTTTTGTGTCTAGGATTACGGAAGCTCCCTTGGTAGAATTGCCTCCACCATTTAAGTATAAAAATCCATTTTCATCGTTGGTAATGGTATGACCTTTGCGATAAACAGAAGTGACACCAGGAACATTGAAGTCCATGTTTTTAGACCAAGTAACTGTGTCTGGCAATGTAGCTAATGAAATAATTTGTATGGCAGGACCCGCTTCAGATGTCACGTAACAATAATCATCAATAACCTTCATTTCGCGCCATTGACTGTTGTTTCCACCTATGAATCCTTTTTGGATGGGAATCGTGGGGTCAGTTATGTCATATATCAAAGTACCCGACTCTACGCCGATGATGGCATATTCTTTGCCATGAGCGGAATATCCCCAACATGAACTCGAAGCTTCGTTGTAGGGAATATGTGCCTTAAGAGTGAGATTCAATTGGGCGAAAATAAAGGAAGGAATAGTGGATATTAGAATGACCAATACCTTAATGTATGAGCTTTTCAACGTAAATAATTTATATAAAAAAAAATTTATTCAATATTCAGCAGTGCAGGATTCATACCCATAGAAGAAAATCCACCATCGTGGAATAAATTTTGCATGGTGACCATCCTAGTCAAATCTGAAAACATAACCACACAATAGTCAGCACAAGAACTGGCGTCTGCATTGCCCAAAGGGGACATTTTGTTGGCGTATTCAAAAAATTCTTTGAATCCTTTGACACCGCTGCCAGCAGTCGTCCATGTAGGTGACTGGCTGATGGTGTTTACTCTCACTTTCTTATGAGTACCAAGATGGTATCCGAAGCTTCGACCGATAGACTCCAAAAGGGCTTTGGCGTCGGCCATTTCGTTATAATCTGGAAATATTCTTTGAGCAGCGATATAAGAAAGAGCTAACACAGAACCTCCTTCATTCAACGCATCCAACTTAAGAGCTGACTGCATGAGTTTGTGAAATGAAAGAGCAGAAATATCCATGGTTTTTTGCATCCACTCATAATTGAGGTCCGTATAATCTTTACCCTTTCTGAGGTTTAAGGACATACCGATCGAGTGGAGAATGAAGTCAATTTTACCTCCAAAATGCTCCATAGATTTGGTCAAGAGATTCTCAAGATCTTCAACAGAAGTAGCATCGGCAGGAATAATGGGTGCATTGATTTTCTCTCCTAATTGATTGATGACCCCTAGTCTCATGGCTACGGGAGCGTTGGTTAGGACAATGGAAGCCCCTTCTTCGTGACATTTTTCAGCAACAAGCCAAGCAATACTTTGGGTATCTAAAGCTCCGAATATTATTCCTTTTTTACCTTTTAATAGATTATACGACATACAAATTTATATTTAGCATGCAAATATAAAGGATGTTGACCAAAAAATATGAAAAAATAACGAGGGGTGGAAAAGTCTTATTGCAACTTAAGCAAAGCGGTTTCTACTTCGAGGATATAATCTTTATACTCAGCACTGTGAGTGGTAGCATTTAAATCAATAGACCACTTATTTACTACGCCATTTACCCTTGATTCGAAGAAGATTCCACCCATTTGTCCAGTGTCAGGGTTGCCAAATTTCTTATTAGGATTTTCGTTTAAATATGTAGGAAAAGTGCTTTTTACATTTTGACAGATTTGTATAAGATCTAAGCCCATAGGCTCTGCTATAAAGGAGTAGTTAGCTCCGTCGAATGTATCCATACGATCTCTAAATGCGATGGCATTTTCAACTTTATAAAATGCAGCGCAATCGCCAGAGCAATTTGAGTAAAGTTTACCGAAAATAAAATAATCTGACTCAAACTTTACTTCGTCAGGCCTACACGTGGCGAAAGCAAATAATATAAAAATAGCAAAAATTGAACTCTTCTTCATGTATTTTTTGTTAAATTAGTACACTAAAACTCCTAATAATTATTTTATGAGACTAACAATTAGCGATAAAGATACATGAATATGGAATACCGCTGCTTCGTTTACATTTTTTATTACTACATAAAAGTGGAATTTTTAAAAAATAACTTTTCATAATCACATGGATAATTTTAGGATTTATACTTTTCCATATGAAATATTCTTGTGGTAGAATAACGTATGTTTTAATATTTTTTACCAAATCCATATTTTAAACATTTCGATTTTTTCTAATTGTGTTGGAAATTTTCGTTAAAGTTATATTAAACTCCAAAGAAAAAAAGGGGATTATAAAAATAAAACTGAAATTTGCCCTTGTTTTATTAGAAGTTCAAATATCTTAAACTTAGTTAGTACACAATATGAAGCAGATTTTTATCTTACTTAGTTTCATTTTGCTCATTGGCAAGATACAAGCAAATTCGATTCCACAAGACACCACACCAACCTATGACCCCTACAAGTTGGTTGTCAAGGCTAATAACTATAAAGAAAAGCAAATTGTACTTGCCTTTTATGCAGGGGAAAATCAATATGTTTTCGACACAACTGAGGTAAATGCTCAAGGCCTTTTTGTATTTGAAGGCAATAAAAAAAATATGAAACCGGGTATCTATATGATCATTACATTGCCCGATAACAAGTTCATTCAGGTGCTGATAGATCAAAAAAATAGGAAGTTTACCATCGAATTCGATGCTGCCGATTTGAATAAGCCTGTAAAAGCAAAAGGGTCCCCTGAAAATGAAGCATTTTATGCCTATTTGACATTCCTTGCAGACAAAAATGTCCTTGCTGATACTACGAGAAAAATGCTTGCAGCAGAAAAGGATGAGACTCAAAAAAAGAAATACGAAAAAATCCTAAAGGATCTCGATACGGAGGTAAAAGCTTTCCAAGAAAAAGTTTTTAAGGCTCCTTCCAATCCATTTTTAACAAAGATATTAAGATCTAGTAATGAGCCCGTAGTTCCTACATTTGAAGGCCATCCAGACACAGTCCAGTTGCGCCGCTACTTGTATTATAAAGAGCATTATTTTGACAATATAGATTTAGGTGATTCTGTGATGTTTCGCACACCCACGCTTCACCAAAAAGTGAATTTTTATATTGAAAAACTGACTCCAGTACACCCCGATTCATTCGCTTTGTCTGTGGATAGAATCTTAAAATTGATGGAGCCTTCCAAGGAAACTTGGCAACACTATGTTTTCTATTTTACCAATTATTTTTCAAAGTCAAAATATGTCGGTATGGATGCCGTGGTGGTACACTGCACTGAAAATTACTTGATGAGTCCTAAAATGGCTGGTGCGCTGAATGCTGAAAAAGCTAAAACATTCATTGATGATGTGAAAAGAAGTAAGATGACTCTTATCGGTAAAATTGCACCGAATATCGTGATGTTTGACAAGAATAAAAAGCCAGTAGCACTGCATGATATCCAGTCTCCTTATGTTGTGATGATATTTTGGAAACCTGACTGTGGGCACTGTCAGAAGACGATGCCAGATGTAACAGGAATACAAGAAAGATTGAAGAGTAAAGGTGTAAAAATATTGTCTATCTGTGGACAATCTGGCGACAAAGAATCTGATTGTTGGAAATTTGTTGAAGAAAAGAATCTTGGTAGTTTATTGAATGTTTCAGACAGAGATGGATACTCTAATTACTCGTACTATTATGATCTGAGAGTGACGCCAAAAGTATTTATTTTGGACTCTAAAAAAGAAATAATTTCGTCAAAGATAGGCGTCGAGCAAATAGAAGAAGTGATGGAAAATTTGATAGAATATAATAAGAAGAAGGAGGAAGAAAAAGCTTCTGGCAAATATTAATAAAAGGAAATAGGTTTTGGAAGAAGGACTAAGCATCACGACGCCCGCCTTACTTTTTTCGGCGACATCGTTCATATTGATGAGTTATACCACTCGATTTTTAGCACTAGCCAACGTCATTAGAAAATTATGTGACGACTATGCTTCAGACCCCTCTGAGATTTTATTATTTCAGATCAAGATCTTGGACAAAAGAATAAACTACGTTCGATTGAGCCAACTTATATGTATAGGCAGCCTTTTCGCTGGTGTATTCAGCATGTTGGTTATTTATTTTCGACATGTGACAGCGGGATTTATTTTCTTTGGGATTTCAATGGCATTTCTACTCGTTTCCTTAATTTTCGCAGGCCTGGAGATCAATATTTCTTCTGATGCCCTAAAAGTGCAAATAAAACAGACCATAAAGACCTAGCGATTGTGCCTAATTTAGCTCAAGAGTTTGATGGTTAAGATTTATATAAAAAAGAAAATTCTTATCTTGTGTTAAAAATGGGATTATGAGTGAATTTTTGAAAAAACTAAAGGGGCTTTTTGTGGAGGAAGTTCCAATGGATCAGGGCAGTGCAGCCACACCTCCACCTGCTGAAACTAAAGCTAGGGAAAATCCATCTAAATCTACTTCTCCAAACCAATCTGTCCCCCAAACGCAGCCATCCAGTCCTGCTAAAACATACAAAGGGAATGAGTCTTTCGACGAGATATTGTACCAAGCGATGGAGAAAGCCAATCAAAGCGGGTTCGACTATCTCGAGTTCAAACAGTCATTGAAATCGCTCCAAAATATGGGTATGACAGATGAAGTAAAGTATAAGTCTGCATTTGCTATGGCCCAAACCATGGGTGTTCAAAAACAGCCTTTATTGGACAGTGCATCCCATTATATACAAGTGTTGGGCAATGAGGAAAGCGCATTTTCGAAGGCACTGCAAAAGCAAATTAACGAGCAAATAGACCTCAAAAAAACTCAAATCCAAGCCGAACAAAATAATTCAGATCAAAAGCTCAAAACCATCGCAGAACTTACCAAAGAAATAGAACTGCATAAGGTGGAAATTGAAAAACTCACCAAGCAAATGGCAGAAGTCAGTTCAAAAATAGAAAATACCAAAGGACAATTCAATTCCGCATATCAACAGTTGGTAGGACAAATCCAAGCAGATATCGAAAAAATGAAACTTTATTTAGCTTAAAAGGCTTATTATGTCTTGAAAATTAAATTGAAAATCTGATATTTATCTATTAATTTTGTGAAAATTACATTTAACTTAATTCTTGTTTAACTACACAATTAACCAACTAATAATATGGAAATAGAAAATTATAAACCTAAATCATTTTGGGAAAGACCTGAAGGGGTAACTGGTGGTTTATTTGGTTTGGCAATCTTGGGATCACTGAGCTATATCCTTTACAAGGCCTTACCTTATTTGGTCAGCATAGCTGAAAACTCACTGTACCTTGGTTTATTGCTCACGGGATTGGCAGCATTGCTTTATGTTATTTTTGATCCTAAAATGCGAAATTTAATTTGGTACATCTATAAGTCTATCATGCGATGGATTACGGGTCTTTTCGTCCAGATAGATCCAATCGGGATATTAAAAACTTATATAGAAACCCTCGAAGATAATCTTAGCAAAATGAATGTTCAAATCTCCAAATTGAAGGGTCAAATGTACAAATTGAAGGATTTGATTCGTCAAAATGAAAAACAAATCCAAAATAATCTAACCATGGCAAGCCAAGCCAAAGAGACCGATAAGCAGGCCATGATGATCCTAAAATCTAGACAGGCTGGCCGTTTGCAAGATTCAAACATGAAGCTGGACGACTTGTATAAGAAAATGGAAATCTTGTACCGTGTGCTGACCAAGATGTACGAAAACAGCGAAATTCTTAAAGAAGACATCAAAGATCAAGTCCAAGTAAAAGAAGTTGAGCGTAGTGCGATCAGAGCTGGACATAGTGCTATGAAAAGTGCCATGAACATCATCTCTGGCAATAAAGATCAAAGATATATGTTTGATATGGCTATGGAGGCTATTACAGATGATGTGAGCCAAAAGATAGGAGAGATGGAGCGATTCATGGAAATGTCAACGAACTTTATGGACTCTGTGGACCTCCAAAATGGCGTATTCGAGGAAGAGGGAATGAAAATGTTGGAAATGTGGGAAAAGGAAGGCGCTTCGTTACTACTAGGCAATCAAAAGCAAGAAATTATAAAAGAATCCGATGGAAATTTGGATTTAAGTACTCCCTTGCCGATGCTTGAAAAATCTAGCACTCACAAGAATCAATACGATAGCTTTTTTGAATTTTAATAAAATATAAAACAATACAAGACATGGGATCGAGATTAACACCACTCTCCAGAATATTGATCGTCATCGGGATAGTTGCTGGGGCTTATTTTGGTGGAAGATACCTCCTGAATAATACGAGTTTTGGAGAAAAAATAAAAAGCCAAAGCACCAGCAGTTCTAGTGCTAATGATGACGAAGGCAGCAGTAGTGATGATAAAGACGTCATAAAAGTTGGAGTCGTTACCTGGCCGGGATATGCGGGTGGACAGTATTTTAATGAAGGATTTAAAGCCAATACGACTTCGAGATACTTCAAGGATTATGGATTCAAAGTAGAATTCAAAGTGCTGGATGACTTCGAAGCGTCTAGGGCAGCTTGGAAAAAAGGAGACGTAGATTTACTCTGGTGTACAATAGACGCTTTGCCAACAGAAATGGCAGCATTGGCTGATTTTGAACCCAAAGTAGTGTTTCAAGCAGACTGGTCTAGAGGAGGAGATGCCGTAGTAGTGCGCAGAGGCATACTTAAGGTAGCGGATCTTAGGGGGAAGAAAATCGCAGTAGCAGAAATGACGCCTTCGCATTCATTTTTGTTGTGGCTGCTGGAGGCTGGTGGATTGTCTGTTAAAGATGTCCAGATAGTACCTCAGCCCAATGCCATAGATGCTGCCAGTGTATTCAAGAGCCAACAGGTAGATGCTGCGGTAGTTTGGAGTCCAGACGATGCCGACTGTGTAAAATCAGTTCCTGGTGCTAGGATTTTGGAGAGTACCAAATCAGCTAGTAATATCATTGCGGACGCATTCATAGCTAAGAAGTCCTTTATTGATTCGCATGAAACAAGGCTACAACAATTGTATGAAGGATGGATGCAGGGAGCAGCAGAAATCAATAGCAGCGATGTCAATAAGCGCAAGGCAGCGAAGATTTTGTCACAGGCTTTCGATGGATTTAGTGAAGCGGATATGTATTCAGCGCTTGGCAATGTTCGATTGGCGACGCATGGCGACAATAAGAATTTTTTTGGATTGAATCCTAGTTACAAAGGCGTGAAAGCTGAAGAGCTGTATGGAAGGATGGCGGAAGTGTATAAGAGTCTGGGCTTCGCACAGGGCAAGGTACCAAGCTGGAGACTAGCGAGTAATCCTATTGCTATAAGTAGTACAGATTTGGCTGGAGTTTCTCATCAAGGAGAAGGTCAAAAATCATTCGCTACCATCAGTCAGAATGAAGCAGCGGGCAAAGAAGCTGTAGCCACCAAACGCGTGTCCATCACATTCCGATCTGGAGAATTTGCTTTGGATGAAAATGCCAAATACATCGTCGATAAAGAAATGGTTTCCATCGCCAAGGCGTTTTCAAATGCTAGAATCAGAATAGAAGGAAATACTGACAATGTGGGCGATAGAGAGTCTAATTTGTCGCTTTCTCAAAAAAGAGCGCAGTCCGTGGCCAACTACCTTGTTGGAACATATGGAATGCCTCGAAATAGATTCATAGTGATAGGAAATGGTCCTGATAATCCTGTAGCAGATAATGCGACGGATGCTGGAAGGAATAAAAACAGAAGAACTGATTTTGAATTGATAAGTGAATAGGATCTAAATCCAACCATCATGGTGGGATAGGGATAGGAAGGATATTGTCTCATCAAGTCCTTGGATGCGATGAGACCGAAGCGGAGCGAAGTCCTGGATAGCCCGGCCGCTGGATGGATGAAATCCATAAAGCGGATCCCCATAAAAAAATAATTATGTTAGAACTCAGAGGTAAATTAGATAAAAACACCAGTCTGTACCTTGGTCTCCTTGGGGTTGTTATATTTATCGCGGTGTGGTGGGGCTTGGCGGAGTCATTTGCTACGTATAAATCGCCCGAGGATATGGTCCTGGCGGGGTTGGTGGATTCGACGGCATTGGACTCCCTCAAAAAAGTAAATGCGATGGGGCAGAAGGTTTATCCGCTGCTTCCGAGGCCCGATAAAGTGTTCAAGTCCTACGCAAGTTTATGGCAGGATGATCAATTATGGCACCATACTTTGAGGTCAATTTGGTTGAATTTAAAAGGCTATTTTTGGGCAATAATCATCGCGATTCCCTTGGGTTTTGTGATAGGTTTGTTCCCTATATTTAGGGGATTGTTCAGCAAGCAAGTGGATGCTCTGAGATACTTACCATTATCGGCGCTGACGGGCTTGTTTATAATCTGGTTTGGGATTGAGGATCAAATGAAAATTGCCTTTTTGGCGTTCGGTATATTGGTTTATTTGTTGCCAGTCGTCGTCCAAAGGATCGATGAAGTCGATGACGTGTATGTAAAGACACTACACACGTTGGGTGCGAGGAACTGGGATACCATCAAGCAAGTTTTTATACCTGCTGTTGGGTCAAAATTGATAGACGATATCCGTGTGTTGACTGCTATATCATGGACGTATATCATCATCGCGGAATTGTTGAATAGAGCAGGGGGGATAGGTTCACTTATATTCACTAAAGCAAGGCAGGGGCAGATAGACAAGGTATTTGCTGTGTTGATTGTAATCGTTTTGATTGGCTTTATTCAGGATCGAATTTTCGCCTATATGGACAAAAGGCTTTATCCACATAAATACGAAACCATTAAGACCAAATCTAACGGCGATATCCAGATTGGGATTTTACTTTTGCTAGGGTTTGGTGTGTTGAAAATCATGCAAGAAATATTTTGGAGTGCTGGGTCTGAGATTTTCAATCCAATCGTGTGGATAGGGTGTGTGGGTGCATTGCTATATATTTTGTACGGAGAATTTATATCTAAAAATGTTGTAAAAAATGTATAAACCTAATCCAAGGATCTACATAATATCATCGAACTTACCAATATCAGCCAGTCATATGACGGAGGAAAAACTTTTATTATCAAGGATCTAAATCTCTTGGTGGAAGATAAACCCGATCAAGGCCAGTTCATCGTCTTGCTGGGCGCATCAGGCTGTGGCAAGAGTACCTTGCTGCGATATATAGCAGGGTTACAGAAGCCTACATCAGGGGACGTAAAGGTGAATAATCACAAAGTCGATGATACTCAGAGAACTGGGATGGTATTCCAACAATATTCTTCAATGCCCTGGATGACGGTGCTAGAAAATGTGGCTTTAGGACTAGACATACAAGGAGTCGAAGAGAAGGTCCGTAAGGAAAAAGCCTTGGAAATGATCGAAATGGTGGGCTTGGCAGGGCAAGAAGATAAGTATGCTCAGTATCCTACTTTGTCAGGTGGGCAATTGCAGCGGGTAGCTATCGCGCGAAGTCTTCTCGCCAATCCCGAGATAATCTTGATGGACGAACCGTTCGGAGCTTTAGATATCAACACAAGACTTCAAATGCAAGACTTATTGTCAAAAATTTGGAATAAATTTCATCCAACCATCATGTTCGTAACGCACGATATATCGGAGGCAGTTTACCTTGGAGATGATATTTATTTTATGAAATCACCACCTTCAAAAATCGTGGATCATCTGCCAGTTCCTTTGCCATTCGATAGACATCGTGAAATGAAAAGGGAGCAAAAATTTATAGACTTGGTCAGGGAAGTTGAAGATAAAATGGTCCAATTGAATGCTCCTCAAAAATAAAATATCAGGGACATGACCCAACTTGTCCAATCGAAAAGTCCTAAAATAGCCATCAATGTTAGATTTTTATTGCCCAATAAACTGGAAGGGTATGGCATATATACGAAAGAAATATTGTCTCGCTGGGTGAAAATATGGCCAGAGGCGCAATTTTATTTTATTTTTGATAGAGCCTACGACGAGCGATACATATTTTCGTCCAATATTACTCCGATCGTATTATTTCCTCCAGCGAGGCATCCACTGTTATTCATGGCGTGGTACGAATTTTCACTAACTCGATTTTTGAATAAGCTAAAGCCAGATCTATTCCTTTCGATGGATGGATTTTTGCCGCTTGGATACAAGGGAAAAAAGATGGTTGTCATCCATGATTTAGCATATCTACATTATCCACATGGGATCCCTTTGAGTCATCTTTGGTATTACAAGTTTTTTCAACCAAAATTCGCACACAGCGCGGATCATATCATAGCGGTTTCTGAATTTTCAAAAAGAGATATCGTAGATAAATTCCAGATCGATCCAGATAAAATTTCGGTAGTCCCCAATGCGTGTAGGGATGGTTTTCAACCAATATCATCAGAAGAAAAAATAAAAGTTCAACTAAAATATAGCGACGGAAAGCCTTATTTCATGACCCTTGGTGCAGTACACCCACGCAAGAACTTATCCAGTGTTTTGATGGCTTTTGATCGGTTTAAAACTGCCAATCCAGAGCTGCCTCATCGCTTGCTCATTACTGGCAGAAAAGCATGGAAAAATAAGGAACTTGACTCCTTATGGAATTCTCTAAAATCCACCACTGACATCGAATGGTTGGGTTATGTCGAAGATGAAAACCTTCCCGCGATCGTCGGGGCTGCAGAAACCATGATTTATATTTCTTTATTCGAAGGATTTGGAATTCCAATCCTAGAAGCGATGGCTTGCGATGTACCTGTAATTACAAGCAATATAAGCTCAATGCCCGAAGTTGCTGGAGATGCGGCTATCTTGGTTGATCCATTGAACATAGATGAAATCGTCCACACAATGGAGAGGGCGCTTTCTGAAAAGGAAAAAGCCAAATTAACAGCTAAAATGCCCGCTAATTTGGCTCGTTATGATTGGAAACGCTCTTCACAGACGCTCCGCCACGTCGCTAAAAAGCTCCTTGAATAGTTTTTCTTGGATTAGTTGAAACCAGCTTCAACGCCTTCCATCATCTTTCGAAGATGGATGAGTGCATATCTCATACGTCCCAATGAAGTATTGATAGAAACTCTTGTCAATTGGGAAATTTCCTTGAAACTCAAATCGGCAAAATGCCTCAATATCACAACTTCTCTCTGCTCAAATGGGAGACTGTCAACGTATTTTCTCAATTTACTGTGCGTCTGGCTCATGATGATTTCTTCTTCCATGTTCTTCTCGTCGGCGGGTACAATATCCATAACATCGAATTCGTCGGTAGGGGTGAGGGTTGGCACACGCTTGTTTCTTCTGAACTGATCCACGCAAAGATTGTATGCGATTCGCATCGCCCATTGTGAGAATTTTCCCTCGTGATTGTACCTACCCTTGCGGATGGTATCGATGATCTTGATGAAAACCTCTTGGAACATGTCATCTGCTAAATCTCTATCCTTGACGAATAAATAGATAGAAGTATAGATCTTGTTCTTGTGGCGATTTAAGAGTGTTTCGAAGGATTTTTCATCACCATTCAAATATTGAAGAATCAATTCTTGATCTGACTCAATAGCAACTAACATAATTGTCAATGTTTGTGGGTTAATAAAATTGAACTAATTATGTAAAGTTTTTACTTATAAGCTACTGATCTTTATTTAGTGATAAATTTGTATAATGTCTTATTATTATCAATCAAAATTCTACTTTTTATTCCAAACCACCAAATGTTTTGTAAAATATTTAGATAAAATTAACATTTTAAAATTTTGCAAATATATAAATATAAGAAAAACAGCATCATACACATTATTTAAAAATATATACGTCGAGTCATTTTTTGAATTATTTTTTATCTTGTACATTTGAATGATGAGAAAGGGATATATTACTTTGATGGTTTGCTTGGGTGGAATTCTGTTTATCTCCAACAATAGCCTTGCACAAAAAGTGGGTTCTTGGAATATTTTTCACCTTAGATACAATGTCAATTCGAAGATAGGTTTTATTCTGGAGGGGCAGATTAGGTCTTTGGCGTTTTTCAATAATTTCCACTATCACGAATACAGAGGGGGTCTTGTTTATAGCCCCAATGAGTTTATTACGTTCAATTTGTCAGTAGGAGATTATGACACCTACATGGAAAATGGCAATTTTTCCAATCCAAAAATAAACGATGAGTTTCGCCTTTGGGAGCAGGTTCAGCTCAATACTAAAGTTGGAAGGGTGAAATTTGAACAAAGGCTTCGATTAGAACAGCGATTTGCACCCGAAAGATACCGCAATAGACTTAGGTATCGCGTGATGGCATATTTCCCTTTGAACAAGAGTAAGGAATCACAGCATCCTTGGTTTATTTATGTCGGAGACGAACTATTTTTTACAGATATACCTACCTACTTTGAAAGAAATAGATTTTCTACAGGTATTCAGTATAAGTTGAATGATCATATTACACTTTCGACGGGGTATTTGAGACAATTTGATTATAAAATAGACGACGAGAACGGACAGGATTTTTGCAATCCCAGATCCAATACCAGTGGTAGGCTTTGGACACATAATGCGTGTTTATTATAGAAATGCACAATTCGAACGATAATTAATATTATCTTTGCACATTATTTTACCCAATTACAAGCATAGCTTTGGTCAATAAGCGAGTCACCAATTTTCTGTATTTCTTTTTTGATTATATCAGCGCCTTAGTAGCTTGGATTGGATTTTTTATATATAGAAAATACATCGAAACGGGCCATTTTGATTGGAAGATGCTCGATGACAAGCAGTTTTTCAATGGTATATTTTTGATTCCCATAGGTTGGATTCTTTTTTATAGCATCTTCGATAATTATGGGGACATTTATAAGAAATCAAGACTTACCACCGTATCTCGTACCTTGATTTTGAGCTTTTTTGGGGTGCTTATTCTGTTTTTTTTACTTATCCTCGATGACCGTATCAAAGATTATAAGACATATTATAGTTCGTTTTTTACCCTTTTTGCCCTACATTATTTCATTACCTCCTTTTTTCGATTTGTCATTTTAAACATCGCGCATGGTCATATCAAGAACGGCAAGGTTTTCTTCAAAACCCTCATCATCGGCAATGGACAAAATGCAATGGAGCTTTATAAGGATCTCAATCAGAATAAAAACGGCTTAGGATATCGCACCATTGGCTATATTGCTACCAGCGACTTTTCCAACACCGAACTGAGTGAATCGATGCCCCAGCTGGGCTATATCAATGATATGCTGGATATCATCCAGCGCGAAGAAATAGAAGTGGTAATCATAGCGACCGAGGCCGACGAACACTCAAAGGCACACAATATCATGTCCCAACTGGCCGAGGTGGACCAAAAGATCGATATCAAGATCATCCCCGATATGTACGATATCATGCTAGGAAGCGTCAAGATGAACCACGTGTATGGGGCTGTATTAATCGATGTAAAGCACGATTTGATACCTAAGTGGCAGCTACTGCTTAAGCGCGTTATCGACATCGTCTGTAGCGCTTGTTTTCTGATATTGTTGAGTCCGGTTTTCCTTTATATCGCCCTGAGGGTGAAGATGTCTTCGCCAGGACCAATATTTTATCGACAGACACGAATCGGCAGATATGGACAGCCATTTCAGATACTGAAGTTTAGATCCATGTATCAAGATGCTGAACAGAACGGTCCCGCCTTATCCCAAGAAAATGACCAAAGGTGTACCCCTTGGGGACTGACGATGCGCAAATATAGACTCGACGAATTACCCCAATTTTGGAACGTATTAATCGGCGAAATGTCCCTAGTTGGACCTCGTCCCGAACGCCAGTTTTTCATCGATCAGATCGTACAAAAAGCCCCACATTTCAGACATCTGCTCAAAGTTCGACCCGGTATTACCTCTTGGGGCCAAGTCAAGTACGGCTATGCCTCCAACGTAGATCAAATGGTCCAACGCCTAAAATTCGATATCCTCTACATCGAAAACATGAGCCTCGCACTCGACTTCAAGATCATGTTTTACACCATCCTCGTACTCATCCAAGGCAAAGGAAAATAAATTTTTATATTATTTTGGGCGCATCCTCGCTCCACTCGGACCCGGCTCATTTCTTTGCAATATAACTCATATTTTTATAATTTAACCCATAATACTAAAAGCTATCACAGCAAATTGAGACCGCGCTAGATACATTTTAAAAATGATATTGTCGAGACAGGTTTATCTGTGGTAGTTTTTATTTGTCAGCCTCAATAGTACCTAGACACTAGTTTTATTAAATTAGATGTTGTATTACAATGAGCAATGGTATGCAAATAAATTTTTAGTATTATACAAAACTATTTTTTATGATAATAAAGTATTCAGTTGGATTAGATGTTTCTGCGGCCGACATTAAAGCATGTATATCTGTGATAGATATTGAACAACGGGTAAAAGTTCAATTCTCCAAAACGCACAGTAATACAAAAAAGGGGCTTTTGGAACTTTATAATTGGATTATAAAAAGTCATAAGTCGCCAGAAATTCCATTGGTGGTATGTATGGAAGCAACGGGAGTTTATCATGAAAATAGTGCGTATTTTTTTATTAGAAAAAGGGTTAAAGAATTTCCATAGTGTTGCCCAATAAGGCAAAAAGTATTTACAAGCTTTAGGGCTCAAAAGTAAAAATGATAAAATTGATGCTAAAGGTCTAGCTCAAATGGGAGCGGAACAAAATTTAAAAGAATGGAAACCTTTGGGCAACTTTTTTTATGATCTTCGTATTCTAACGAGGCAACATGAGGTATTGCAAAAGAATATTACTTCAGAAAAAAACCGCCTACATGCTGCGGAAACTGCTGCACGTCAAGTAAAAATTGAATTAACTCAAATTAAACAACTTATTACTTTTCTCAAAAACAATTAGCAATAATTGAAGTTGAAATCCATAAAATGATAGAAACCAATCCTACGTACAAGGATAAGTTTGCTAGAGTTTGTAAGCTTCATGGCATAGCCACATTGTCAGCAGCAACAATTATTGCAGAAACTGGAGGATTTGAGCTATTTGAAAATTACAAACAAGTAGTAAGCTATGCAGGATATGATGTAGTTGAAAATCAATCGGGAAAACATCAAGGCAAAACTAAAATTTCCAAAAAGGTAACTCTAAAATCAGAAGAATATTACATATGCCAGCATTAGTCGCAAGAGGGAAAGAGGGAACAGTGTTTGAAAAACTGTACACCAGGGTATTTGAAAAAACTGGAATAAAAATGAAAGGAATCGTCGCTGTACAGAAAAACTATTGCTTATGATTTATTATATTTGGAAAAAGGATTTGATATATGACATTAATTTTTCAAATATCCAAAAGGAGGAGTTGGCGCCCCCCTCTCCGTTAAAAATAGATAAAGAAAAACAATTAAAAAAAGCCACATATAATGTGGCTTCACAAGGTGAGCATCCTTTAAGTTATCGAAGTATGCCCCCTCTCCGTAAGGCAAATATATTAAAAAATGTAGTATAAAAAATGTAAAATAATTTGGTATTGAAGATAGTACCTGTCCGTGGGTTCCGTCTCGACTCATCCTTCGCCGAGACTCTCGCCATTATCCTGGCGGATCATCGGCGGGACCACTCCCATCGGTTGCGCGCTACAGAGAACCACTCGGCGCAGGCTGTGCCTCCCCCAATGGTCGCAGTTTGCAACTGCGCTCTAAACTCACGCTGGAGCATATTTTCAAGTTTATACTCATGCTGGCGCAAGTTTTCAAACTTGTGCCGAGAAAAAATCATCTCCCCCCTACTGCTTTACAATCTTATCACAAGTCAAAACAAAAACACAAACAATTACCTATTTAAGCTCGAAACCCAAATCAATAACTTCAAATATAAAATGAAATTTCCACAGAATACTTAAAATCTTTGTCTTTAGGGTAATAATAAACCTCTTATTTCTATCTCAATAGGTTAAGTGATACAAGTCCAAGCCATCATAAAAAAGAATTTTTTAAATCGATGCAAAATAAAAGCACAATTTAAGAATCAGCAGAATACCTGAATTTATATCCATTTAGAATTTATATAATTTGATCCACAATATGTTTATACCATGGGCAACAATTTATTAAAATTATAAAAAAGTGGCCTAATAATTTGTGGATAACCCACTAAATTTAGAATTAATTTTAAACTTAAAATTTAAAAATATTCAAACCTAATAAAGAAATTAATCCTAGTGATATTAATACAAAGGTGTTTAAAATAAAATTCACAATTGTAATTGAATTCTTAAAATACCAAATAATATTATTTACAAATATTAATAATAGCATCACAAATAGAACAATTGTCTTTATAAACCAGATATGGGCAAACCCATATGACCCATTAGAGCTTTGGGAGTATTTAAATAAAAGGGAGGTTAAAAATGAATCAATAACAATAAGCACAATGCAAAATGATAATATATTATATGACTTCATAGGGATAAATTTCAAGTTCAAATATAAGGTTCAACTTTAAATTATGAGTCAAAATAAAATAAGATGGAGCTCCCACACCAACGCAAGTTTTCAAACTTGTGCCGAGAAAAAATAACCTCCCCCTACCGCTTCACAATTTTGTTCCCGCTAGGCGTAGGCAGCACCTACGACTTACCATTGCCAAATTTCCAATTTGAATTAAAATCAAACCAATGTCAAGCCATGAATTATTAGCGACCTAGTTACAACCTAAGCCTTACGAAGAAAGTAAAGCACAAATTCGCCCTAACCAAGCGCGTCAGCGACCGTAACGGCCTGCGCAGCAGGGTCACGAAGGGACGGAACCCGTGAAGGCCGCGACCCGATCTCGACTTCGAGACGAGGAGGGGGACGCCCTCTAAATTGCACTCATATTACATAAAAAATAAATATTTGATGAAAGTGCTAAAAAAAGCGCATCAATTATTCAATCAATAATTGTATCTTTGCAGCTATGCAAGAGGTGGAAAAGGATTTAGGAAATGCATTGATGTCTAAAGCAGCCTTGATAAAGGAAAAGCTGGCAAAATTGATGCAAGAAAATCAAGCGTTGAAATCTGAGATAGACGCCGTCTCCAAATCCCCGAAAACCCCTGCTGTGGCTATTGATAAAAGCGGTTTGGACAGTTCAGGATACCCTTGTGGACTTGCACTCAAAGACGAGTTAAAGAGAATCATAGGAGATTTAGAAAAATCTTTGGAGGAATTGAAAACCCTCGAAGAAGTTATATAATCTATGGCACAAGACACACAAATCACGATAGGAGGACGTAAGTATCCTATTCAGATAGATCCTAATGAAGCAGCTAAAGTCATCGAAATTGAGAAAAAACTCAACGATGATCTGGCACGGGTGAAGGAAGAGTTTAAGCTCTTCGACCAGCAGGACACTTTGGCCCTTCTCTTGTGGATGAATTACTTTGACCGATCTCTGACAGAA
This sequence comes from Saprospiraceae bacterium, assembly GCA_016718505.1. Lineage (GTDB taxonomy): Bacteria > Bacteroidota > Bacteroidia > Chitinophagales > Saprospiraceae > JADKKF01. The sequence goes on from JADKDE010000002.1 coordinate 173,649, forward strand.
TCCACTCCGATTCTTTCCTCGCAGGGCACTCCCGAGGAAGTCCTTTTATCCTTAGACAAAGAACTGGACGTTATATTGGCTCTTTAACCAAGGAGACTTTATGACAATTTTTTTGTTAACTATTTAATTTTAGTATCTTATTATGGAATTTTTGACCATTATCATCGCATTATTAGTCGGTGGTGGAGCAGGATTTGGGATATTCCGGGTTTTCAATAAAAAGAAAAATGATGAACTCGACAAACAAGCCGATCTAGCCATACAGGAGGCTAGACTCTCCGCCAAAAGAATCCTCGACGAGGCAGAGGTAAAATCCGAAAAATTAATCGCACAAGCCGAAGCCAAAAATGAGCAAATCAAACAACGCAAAATACAAGAGACTCAAGAGCGTTTTAACAAGTATAGAGCTGAGTTCGAAAACGAAAAAGCACAACACAAGATAGACCTGAAAGACCGTGAAATCAACGTGGTCAATATGGAAAAGGATTTCCAGCAAAAGCAAAAGGAATACCAATCCAAAGTGGATCAATTGGAAGGCAGAGAGGTTGAGATCAAAGATATAAGAGAAAATCTCGACAAGCAGCTCAAGATCGTCAACAAAAAACGCGAAGAACTCGAAGCTGCTACCGAATTACAAATCAAAGAATTGGAATCCATCGCAAGACTTTCTGAAGCAGAAGCCAAAGAACAACTCATCGAGACCATTCGAGGCAAAGCCGAAAACGAAGCCATGGCCCTCGTAAAGGATACCATCGAACAGGCAAAACTCACCGCCAGCAAAGAATCCAAGAAGATCGTCCTCCAAACCATCCAAAGGATGTGTGCAGAGATTACCATCGAGAATACGGTCTCTGTATTCAATCTCGAGTCAGACGAAATCAAGGGTCAGATCATCGGCCGTGAAGGTAGAAATATCCGAGCACTAGAGGCTGCCACTGGCGCCGAAATCGTAGTGGACGACACTCCAGAATCGATCGTTATTTCTTCATTCGACCCGATCCGAAGGGAGATTGCAAGACTTTCTTTGAAGCGATTGGTGGCGGATGGAAGGATCCATCCAGCCCGTATCGAAGAGGTCGTGGCCAAAACCAAAAAACAACTAGAAGAACAAATCATCGAGATAGGCGAGCGTACCGTCATCGAACTAGACGTACATGGACTTCCAGCGGAGTTGATTCGCATGGTTGGTCGTATGCGATTTAGATCGTCTTATGGTCAGAATCTACTCAAGCACTCCATCGAAACCGCGAATCTTTGCGGGATTTTAGCTGCCGAATTGGGACTTTCTGCCAAGGAATGTAAAATGGCAAAACGCGCTGGTTTGCTCCACGATATAGGAAAAGTTGGCGACGAGGAGACAGAATTGTCCCACGCGATCCTAGGTATGCAGCTCTGCGAAAAGTATGGTGAACATGCAATCGTGATCAATGCCGTAGGTGCCCACCACGACGAAATCGAGATGAACAATATCATATCGCCGATTGTCCAAGCCTGCGACGCCATCAGTGGTGCGAGACCTGGTGCTAGAAGGGAAATCCTCGAGTCTTACATGAAGCGTATCGGCGAGTTGGAGGATTTGGCGATGTCCTACGAAGGTGTTTCCAAAGCCTATGCGATGCAAGCAGGTAGGGAATTGCGCGTGATCGTGGAGTCAGAAAAAGTTACCGATCAATACGCCGACGATTTGTCATTCATGATCTCACAAAAGATCCAAAACGAGATGCAATACCCTGGTCAGATCAAGGTGATTGTGATCAGAGAGAAGCGTGCTACGGCCTACGCGAGATAAAAAGCAAATATTATTTTGATATAGATGCCTTCCAATTTTGGGGGGCATTTTTATTAGGGCGTGCCCCTCATCACACCTTTCAGGAGGATTCGGGTCGCTTCTTGCGTGGGTTCCGTCTCTATTCTAGAGACTCCCATCATGGATCCAAAGGGCCCATGACGGGACCACTCCACCAGCTCACGCATGGCTAGGATTTTTAATCACTTCGGTACCTTAATTTATTATTTCTTTATTAAAAGGAAAAAAACTAATTTTGCACATCTTAAACTGAATAAATGGCAAAAGAAATAACGTCGCGCAGCGAAGATTATTCACAATGGTACAATGACTTAGTCCGTAAGGCCAAATTGGCGGATCACTCAGCCGTCAAAGGCTGTATGGTTATTCGCCCCTATGGCTTTGCCCTTTGGGAAAATATGCGAGATCAATTGGACAAAATGTTCAAAGACACGGGTCACGTAAATGCTTATTTTCCGCTATTTATTCCCAAGAGCTTTATGAGTAAGGAAGCGGCACATATCGAAGGCTTCGCCAAGGAATGTGCAGTCATAACGCATTACCGACTCAAAAATGACCCCAATGGGGGAGGAGTCATCGTAGATCCCGACGCCAAACTAGAAGAAGAACTCATCGTCCGACCGACCTCTGAGACCATCATATGGAATACTTACAGGGATTGGATCCAATCCTACCGAGACCTTCCATTACTGATCAATCAGTGGGCGAATGTTGTGCGCTGGGAGATGCGTACGAGGTTGTTTTTGCGAACAGCGGAGTTCTTGTGGCAAGAGGGACACACGGCACACGCAACAGCACAGGAAGCCATCGCTGAGACTAGACAGATGCTCGATGTGTATGCACAATTCGCCGAAGAATGGATGGCTATGCCCGTCATAAAAGGCGTAAAGACAGCTAATGAGCGATTCGCAGGAGCTGAAGATACTTACACCATCGAAGCATTGATGCAAGACGGCAAGGCCCTTCAAGCGGGAACATCGCACTACTTGGGGCAAAATTTTGCCAAGGCATTTGAGGTGACTTTCTTGAATGAAAGCAATCAACAAGAATTCGTATATGCTACTTCGTGGGGCGTTTCTACCCGATTGATTGGGGGCTTGATCATGACCCATAGCGACGACGATGGTCTGATGTTTCCTCCAAAACTCGCTCCCGTACAAGTAGTTTTCGTACCGATACCAAAGCCGACTGAAGAGATCGACCGAGCTATAGGTGAGATGAGCCAGGGATTAAAAGCCCTAGGTGTCCGCATCCAATACGACAGCGATACTCAGACCAGGCCAGGATTCAAATTCGCAGAGCACGAGTTAAGAGGTGTACCTATTAGGATAGCCGTAGGACCTCGAGACCTCGAACAAAATCAAGTAGAAGTAGCCCGCAGAGACACCCGAGAAAAAAGATTTGTAAAGATCGAAGATTTGAGCGTGGAAATACCGAAATTACTTGCGGACATTCAATTGACTATGTTCAATAAAGCCAAACAATACCGTGACGAACACATAACACCAGTGGACACGATGGACGAGTTCGTCAAAGTTTTGGATGAAAAGGGAGGATTCGTCTTGGCACATTGGGATGGTACTGTCGAGACAGAAGAAAAAATCAAGGAACTAACCAAGGCCACCGCACGTTGTATTCCACTTGATGGTGACAAGGAGCCAGGTCTTTGTGTTTTGACGGGTAACCCATCGGCGCAAAGGATTTTATTTGCTAGGTCTTATTAATTTTTAAATTTTAAAGTAGGCATAAAGCCCATAAAAATCTAATTTTTTTTAAAATGTTGTCTTACATTTCCTATATATTCATTGGAATTTACTTGGTTTCATTATCCTATATCACTTTCTATTGTCTATTCCAATTCATCCTTTTTGCGAAGTATCAAAGGTTCCACGCCAACGAGGACGTGAGCAAGAGACTTTTGGCCAAATCGACAGATCCCAATCTGCCGTTTGTAACGATTCAATTGCCATTGTACAATGAATTGCACGTTGTGGAGAGACTGATAGACAATATCGCAGCCTTCGATTATCCTAAGGACAAATTTGAAATACACGTGCTAGACGACTCTACCGACAATTCCATCGAGATAGCAGCCAAGAAAGTACAAGAATACAAAGACAAGGGCTTTAATATAGAGCATATCCGCCGTACCGACAGATCTGGATTCAAAGCAGGTGCCTTGAAAGAAGGTATGAAATATGCTAAAGGAGATTTTATAGCCATATTTGATGCGGATTTTCTTCCTAGAAAAGATTTTTTATTGCAAACTATCCCATATTTTCTAGCTGATCCAAAGATCGGGGTCGTGCAGACTAGATGGGAACATATCAACCAAGATTATAGCTTGCTAACGAAATTGCAAAGCATGCAACTCAACGTGCATTTTACCGTAGAGCAGAAGGGAAGACAACAAGGAGGCTACTTGCTACAGTTCAACGGGACTGCTGGAGTGTGGCGAAGACAGGCGATAGACGCCGCAGGAGGTTGGGAATCAGATACGTTGACCGAAGACTTGGATTTGAGCATAAGAGCCCAATTGGCGGGATATAAGATAGAATTTTTAGAATATGTAGGCAGCCCAGCCGAATTGCCTGCGGAGATGAATGGCCTCAGATCTCAGCAATTCCGGTGGATGAAGGGCGGAGCAGAATCTGCTAGAAAATTGCTTAATATGGTGTGGAAGTCCAACCAAACTTTTATGACAAAAATCCAGGCTACCTCCCATTTGATGTCTTCTGGGATTTTCTTGTGGCTATTGATTGCTTCGATCATCAGCGTACCGATGATTTGGGGTATCAACATTGTAGGGTTCAATAAGCACTTTTTTGGAGTATTTCTACTGGGACTTTTTTCTGTAGTGCTTATATATTTCGTGGCGAACAACAATGCCAATAATATAGAAGATACTGCTTGGGGGAGGATTAAGTTCTTTCTCAGATTTCCAGTATTTTTGTCCTTATCTATGGGAGTGTCATTTCACAATGCGATCGCCGTTTGGGAGGGGTATATGGGCAAAAAGTCCCCTTTCGTGCGCACACCAAAATTCAACATCACGGCCAATAATGATGGCTTCACGAAAATGCAATATTTCAACGGAAAGCTTACTTACAGCCATTTTATGGAGATATTCTTGACCTTGTATTTTCTCTTTGGCCTCATCATGGGTATATTTTATGGAGAGACAACATTCGTGGTATTTCACGCCATGTTGGCCTTTGGCTATGGCGCGATTTCATATTATTCCTTGAAACACTTGAGAGGATAATCCGAATTTTATTCCTACTGCTTTTAATATTTAAGGCATATAATTTTCTTTTTCGTAAAATTTCATAATTATCTGATTTTCAGATAATTAAATACTTTTTACCCACAGAAAAGTATTTGATTATTTTGTAAAAAATTAACATGTAAAATATAAAAAGATTGAGTAATTGGTTTTAGATTTGAGCAAACATTGCTAGTTTATTAATTCATTTTCTTAATCTAAACTCATGAAAAAATTATTTACATTTGTTATTTTCTGTCTTTTGCATTTTTCTACTTCTTATGCAGCCACAATTACCTGGACTGGAGCTACAGGTGGTCTTTGGAGTGCTCCAGCTAATTGGAGCAGTGGCACAACTCCAATTTCTACAGATGATGTTGTCATCGATGGCTTTGCAGGTACTATCAATATTGATGTTGCTGTGACGATCAACTCTTTGAATGTGAAAAATGGTGCTAATACTTCATTCACCAGTGCGGCAACACGTAGCTTTACCTTGGCTGCTGGTGTCGGTGCACCTAGTTCAAATATTGATGCGGGCTCTAATCTTACTGTAGGAGGTAGTACCATCAATTTGATCGCTTCTAGTGCATTTGGTCCCGTATTCAATGTTCGTGGCTCTTTGATATTTGCTGGAACAGCGAGCAGTAGGTTGGATTGCCAAGGCGGAGTAACCACAATTTATGGTTTGTTAAAATATGCAGTTGGTAGTGGAAATACTGCCATAGGAGCATCACCTGCTTATTTAGTGTTTGCTGATAACTGCATATTTGAAATAGCCAAAAACGGTGGCTCGTTCCCAAATGCAACATACCAACCCAATTCTAAAATCTTAATTTCTGGGACAACCTCAGCCGGGCCAACTTGGAATTCTTCCGTATTAGCTTATGGAAACATTGATTGGAACGCACCAAGCCAGACTGCTGCGGGAAGTTTTAACATAAATTTGACTTGCAATAATTTCAGAATATTGAATTCAGGAACCGCAGAATTGAGGATTTCTTCAAGCACGACTCCTTACACCCTGCAAGTTAATGGGAGCTATTCACAATCATCCAATACGACTTTGAATATCGCCAACGGCTCTGCCTCAAGTTATTTAAAAATAAAAGGTGATGTAGATATCCAAGGTAAGCTGACAGAAGGCAGTACTTCCACTGCTTCTGGGCTTGAACTAAATGGTACCATCCTACAGAATATAAGCGTGGCAGGGACTATTTTAAATACTTTGAATGTTAAAATAAATAATCCAGCTGGTGCTCAGTTGGCTACTGATTTGACATTGCCTGCTATAGGGACCTTGACATTAACTAACGGGAAATTAACCTTGGGGTCATTTAATCTCAACCACAACAACTCAACTCCTGCATCGATCAATGGTCAGACTTCATCAAGCTATATCGTTACAAATAGTACTGGGTCATTGAATAGAAACATTGCCGCTACTACCAACAGTTATGATTTTCCAGTTGGGACAAGTACTGAATATCAGTTGGCAAATATTGTATTTACTGCTGCACCTGCATCGGGTGTCTTATCTGGGAGATTCATAGCCTCAGATCCAGGAAGTGATGGATTGCCTTATACTGACCCAGGTTCAAATAACAGCAATCTTACTTCTGTTTGCCCAAATGGTTATTGGCAAATTAATGGTTCTGTCGGTGGAACTTATAATGCCAATTTTACTACCACTGGATTTTCATGTCTAACCGATATAGCCAATGCAAGAGTATTGAAAAGAGCATCTGGTACTTCAACTTGGGACGACCCAGCGACTACAGGAACACATGTAGCTGGTTCAGGTACGACTGCTTCTCGTTCTGGGTTCGCTTCATTTAGTGAATTTGGGGTGGCTCAAGGAACCGCTTTTTTACCACTTAAATTACTTGCATTTAATGCAATATCAAAAGGTGGTTTCAACCAAATTGATTGGATAGCCACCGATGAAAGTCTAATGAAAGGATATGTTCTAGAGAGTAGCGTTGATGCAGTTAATTTTGAGCAAATTTCGTTTTTGCCAGTGAATCAATCCAATTCGTCGCAAAAAAAATATCAAGTAATTGATACAAAAAAATATCTGGCGCCATCGGTTTATTATAGATTAAAAGAAACTAACTACCTTTCTGCTCAGAAAGTTATCAGCGGAATCGTAAAAGTTAGAAATAATTCGTCTCAAAAAGAAGTTGCCAAAATATACCCAACCGCATCTTCTGATAAAATCAATCTGGAGATTTCGAGTTTGGTCGAATCAACACCTGTACTGGTTGAAATGGTTGACCAATTAGGCATAACCCACATGTCCTCTAAGTTTATATTGACAAGTGGTTTGAATACTTTTCCTTTGAATATTCAAAATTTAGCCAGTGGAATTTACTTTGTGAGAATCAATTTCGATTCAAGTCCAAGTGTTATTCAAAGATTTGTAAAAATATAGTACACGTCCGAAAAAATATTTTAAAGGGAGATAAATTAATTTTATTCTCCCTTTTTTTATTTATCCACATTATATAATTGCATACGTAGCGATATGTCATTTATAATTTGATATTATTACTTTTCTTTAAAAATAATTATACATTAAATATTTTTACATTTGAGTACTAATTTTACTCAATAACGTACATATAATGTTACATTTTCGTTGTAATTTTGTCCAATTAATAAAAGGACAGGACCCAAGAAGGTGGAATACGTGGCTCATTATGGTTTGACAGATGTCTTTGACTGGTACGTGTATAAAGTCAGGCACAAATCTGAAAAAATGGTCAGTAAGCATCTTTCCAACCTTGGACTTGAAGTTTTCGTTCCGACGATTTTGACGACCAGAGTGTACTCCAAAAAAATTAAAAAGGTTGAAAAACCACTTTTGTACAATTATGTTTTTGTAAAATCCAATAAGAGTACATACTTAAATGTATTGACTCATGAACACGTATTGGGATTCGTAAGGGTTGGGAAAGACAAAGTTAGACCCATCACTCCAGTCGAAATGGACATCCTCAGGAGAATCGTCGAGTTGGATCCGTTACTGATCGAAACAGAACATAAATCCCTAGAAGTGGGCAATATAGTGGAGGTGATCAGGGGCCAATTGTATGGTCTGCGAGGAAAGTTGGTTCAGCGAAAGGGGAAAAGAAAGATATTAATCGAAATTGAGGGCTTGGATCAATCCATCGCCATCACGGTTGAAGAAGAAGATATAAGCAAGGTAAATTAAATTGTACCTAATCGACATGAAAATTAGAACCTATGGCGTAAGACGTTGCGACTTTACGACGGCGAAGCCTTGTATTAATCTTTGCGGGAAACGGATAGGAGCAGCAGCCGAAGGCTGGAGTGGACTCAGGCCACTCCGCAACGAAGTGAAGCTGCGGATAGCCGGGTGACAAACCTTTGGCTAGCTACGATAAGGGTTTGTCATTCCCCCAAATTAAAAAAGTTTTGAAATAAGATTTTATGAAAATAGCAATTATTGGGACGGGTTATGTAGGTTTGGTGAGCGGGACTTGTTTTGCAGAAACTGGTAATCACGTACTTTGTGTCGATATCGACCAAAATAAAGTAGAAAAACTAAAATCAGGTAAACTGACCATTTATGAGCCAGGACTCGAATACCTTTTTGCTAGGAATACGCAAACAGGGCGTTTAAATTTTACGACCGATATCAAATCTGCTGTTGAATTTGCGGACATAATTTTTCTAGCACTTCCCACTCCTCCAGGAGAAGATGGGTCAGCAGATCTCTCTTATATACTAGGCGTCGCCGAGCAGATCGGACCTATGCTCAATGGGTATAAAGTCATTGTGGACAAAAGTACCGTTCCCGTTGGAACTGCGGTCTTGGTCGAAGAAAAACTGTTGAAATTCGCCAAAAAAGAAGATTTTGATGTGGTCTCCAATCCCGAATTTTTGAGGGAGGGTGTCGCCGTTGATGACTTCCTTAAGCCAGATAGAGTCGTCGTTGGGACGAATTCTGAACGAGCACAAAAAGTCATGCACAAACTGTACGAACCTTTCGTGCGACAAGGCAATCCAATCATCTTCATGGATATTCCTAGTGCAGAAATGACCAAATATGCCGCCAATTCATATCTTGCCGCTAGGATTTCATTCATGAATGAAGTGGCCAACCTGTGCGAATTGCTAGGTGCAGACGTCGAGAACGTGCGCCGTGGTATGGGCGCAGATGCAAGAATTGGCAAGCGGTTCTTATTCCCTGGCGTTGGGTACGGAGGATCTTGCTTCCCAAAGGACGTACAGGCGATGGCAAAGAGCGCTAGTGATTCTGCATACGATTTCAAGATACTAAATGCCGTCATGGAGGTCAATCAAAGGCAAAGAGAGCTTTTCTTCCAAAAAATACTAAAGTACTTTGGTGGAAACATTCAAGGAAAAACCTTTGCACTTTGGGGACTTGCCTTCAAGCCCAATACGGATGATATCCGCGAAGCTCCAGCGCTCTTTATTATCGATGAACTCCTAAAGCGTGGCGCCAAAGTACAAGCATTTGACCCCGAAGCAATGGAAAATGTGGGTCGAATCTACGGTGACAAAATCATCCTTTCAGAAGATGAATATTCGGTTTTGGAAGGTGCTGACGCTCTTTTGATTTTGACAGAATGGACGCTTTTCCGTACCCCAGAGTTCGATAAGATGAAAACCATTCTCAAGGCTCCAGTCATCTTCGATGGCAGGAATTTGTATGATTTGGAATCGATGGTAGGAGAAGGGTTTTACTACAATAGCATCGGAAGACATATCGTCAATCTTTGATTTAGCTTAAAACTGAATATCATGCCAAAGAATATTTTGATTACTGGGGGAGCTGGCTTCATTGGGTCGCATCTTGTGAGAAGATTCGGTACCAAATATCCCAATTACCATATCGTCAATTTGGATAATCTCACCTATGCAGGCAACCTTGAAAACCTTTCGGACATCGAAAAAGCCCCGAATTATACTTTTGTAAAAGGTGATATTTGCGATCGTGCGCTGCTGTTGAGTCTATTCGATGAGCATCAATTTGACACCGTATTGCACTGCGCTGCCGAATCCCACGTGGACCGCAGCATCAAGGACCCCATGGCATTTATTCACACCAATGTCCTCGGCACTGCCAATCTGCTACAAGTAGCTAAAGAACGCTGGGAGAAGGATTATTCAGACAAGCTTTTTTATCATATATCCACCGATGAGGTGTACGGAAGCCTCGGAGACGATGGCATGTTTACAGAGATGACGCCTTACGATCCACGCAGTCCATATTCTGCCTCCAAAGCCAGCTCAGATCACTTGGTGAGGGCATTTTATCACACGTATCATTTGCCTATAAAAATATCCAACTGCTCCAACAATTATGGGCCGTTTCATTTTCCTGAAAAACTCATTCCGCTTTGTATCAACAATATCATCCATCGCAAGCCACTGCCGATTTATGGCAAGGGCGAAAACGTAAGAGATTGGTTGTTCGTAGAGGATCACGTGTCGGCGATTGACGTAATCGTACATAAAGGAAAAATAGGCGAAACCTACAATATTGGTGGCCATAACGAGTGGAAAAACATTGATTTGATTCGAGTCATTTGTCGCATCATGGATCGCAAATTAGATCGTCCACAGGGTGATTCCGAGCAGCTTATTACGTTCGTAACCGACCGCGCGGGCCATGATTTGCGCTATGCCATTGATGCCACCAAGCTCAAGGAGGATCTTGGTTGGGTTCCGTCGCTCCAGTTCGAGGAGGGTATCGAGAAGACGATCGATTGGTATTTGGCCAACGGAGATTGGCTCCAAAAAGTCACTTCAGGCGCCTATACCCATTACTATGATTCGTACTATGGTCGAGGTAATTAGGGCGTGTCCCTTTCAGGGTCGGTGTATTCCGCAGTTCGCTGCGCTCCGTCTTTCAGACAGGTTACACCTTGCTCCATCCACCTCACGCACTGGGTTTTTTACCAATACAAAACTAGCTTAAAGATATGAAAGGAATAATTTTGGCAGGAGGATCTGGCACTCGATTATACCCAATCACACAAGCCATTTCAAAGCAATTGATGCCCATTTACGATAAGCCGATGATTTATTATCCCTTGTCGGTGTTGATGCTAGCTGGGATTCACGATATATTGATCATAACTACACCCGAAGACCAGTCGCAGTTTCAGCGGTTATTGGGCGATGGCAGCCAAGTAGGATGCCGCTTTACATACAAGATCCAAGAAGTACCCAACGGATTGGCTCAAGCCTTTGTTATAGGCGAAGAGTTTATCGGGGATGACAAGGTAGCTCTAGTCCTAGGAGATAATATTTTTTATGGATCTGGATTGGGCAGACTACTCAGTAAAAACGTGGACATCAGCGGAGCCATGATATTTGCCTTCGAAGTCAGCGACCCCGAAAGATACGGTGTAGTTGAATTTGATGAAAGCCAGAAAGCTATATCAATAGAAGAAAAACCGACAAATCCCAAATCTAATTGGGCGGTTCCAGGGCTTTATTTCTATGACAATTCTGTAGTCGAGATCGCTAAGAATATCAAGCCATCACCTAGAGGAGAATACGAAATCACAGATGTCAATCGCGTCTATTTGGAAGCTGGAAAGCTTTCAGTTGGTATCCTAGAAAGGGGAACAGCTTGGCTGGATACGGGGACTTTCGATAGCTTGCACGACGCTTCAGAGTTCATCCGCGTCATCGAAAAGCGTCAAGGAATGAAAATCGGCTGTATCGAAGAAATCGCCTATTCCAAGGGCTTTATAAACGATGAACAATTTTTGCAACAAGCAGAGAAATTGCAAAAAAGCGGCTATGGCCAATATTTGAAAAATATTTTAGCTAAAAAACAATCACGAAAGTGATAGAAACCCTCATTTCTTCCAAGACTCGTATCAAATTGTTGATGAAATTCTTCATCAATTCTAATGCTACTGCTTACCTGCGTAGTTTAGAATCTGAGTTTGGAGAATCCACCAATAGCATCCGCATCGAACTCAACAAATTGGAAAATGCTGGGTTCTTACATTCATTTTTGGAAGGAAATAAAAAATATTTTAAGGCCAATATCGCTCATCCGCTCTTTAGAGATATCCACAACATTTTACTCAAACACATTGGGGTTGACCAAATCATCGAGAATATCATCGTAAGACTTGGCAATGTCGAACACGTCTTGTTGGATGGAGATTTTTCGAAAGGCAAAGACTCTGAAATAGTAGATTTGGTGCTAGTAGGTGATATTGACACTTCCTACTTGATGGAGCTAAGCGCCAAAGTAGAAAAAGTAATCAATCGAAAGCTTAGGCATTTAATACTCAGTTCTAAAGAATTTCAATTAATGCATTTAAACAATAAAGATCAAGATTTGCTCTTTTTATGGAGCGCCGAATAATAACGAATAATTCATCTTATGTATCAAGAACTAATCAATAAACAAAAGAACATCGGTGTAATTGGGTTGGGTTATGTTGGCTTACCCATTGCCTTAGAATTCGCCAAACATTTTAAAGTCATTGGCTTTGATATAAACAAATCGAGGGTGGAAATGATGCAAAATCATGTAGATCCATCGAACGAGCTTGATTCCTCCGAATTCAAAAACAAGGACATTACCTTCACGGATGATATTGAAGTACTCAGAACGGCTAATTTTTATATAGTCGCTGTTCCTACTCCTGTAGATGACCATTGCGTACCCGATCTTACCCCTGTTTTAGCAGCATCTAGGACGATAGGAAAGGTATTAAAGAAAGGCGATTATGTCATTTTTGAGTCAACGGTATATCCTGGTTGTACCGAGGAGGATTGTTTACCCGTCATTGAGCAACTTTCAGGCTTAAAGCTGAACGTTGATTATAAAGCTGGGTATTCTCCAGAGCGTATCAATCCAGGAGACAAAACCCGTCCAATCCACAAGATACTCAAGATCGTTTCTGGCTCTGACGCCGAATCCCTTGAAGAAATCGCCAAGGTGTATGGACAGATCATAGAAGCTGGTTTACACAAAGCTACTTCGATCAAGGTTGCTGAAGCAGCTAAGGTCATTGAGAATGCACAGCGTGACGTGAACATCGCCTTCATGAACGAATTGTCGATGATATTTGATAAGCTCGAGATAGACACGCACGAAGTTCTCGAAGCAGCAGGTACCAAGTGGAATTTTATAAAATTGTCTCCAGGGCTAGTGGGTGGACATTGCATTGGTGTTGATCCTTATTATCTCACTTATAAGGCGATGCAGATGGGCTACAATCCACAGGTAATATTGAGTGGCCGTAGAATCAACGACGATATGCCAGAACATATCGCAAAAAAGACCGTACAAATGCTTATCAAGCAAGGCAAAGACATCAAGCATTGCAAGGTTTTGGTACTAGGGATCACCTTCAAAGAAAATGTTTCTGACATCAGAAATTCAAAAGTTGCAAATCTCGTAAAGGCATTACAAAACTATAGCCTCCAAGTGGATATCTACGATCCAAACGTGGACCATGCTGAAGTAAAACACGAATACGGTCTATCCATGGTGGATACCATTGGCAAAGATTATGACGCCATTGTATTGGCAGTTGCCCACGATGTCTTTAGAGATTTTTCAGAAGAATATTTGCAAGAAATCTCTAAGCAAAACTTAGTTTTTATAGATATAAAAGGAATGTTTAAATCCTTGAGAAGTACCGATATAAAATATTGGAGTCTTTAATTATCATAGCAATCATTCGAAATGAATAAATTAGAAAATAGCAAGGTTTTGGTCATTGGCGGAGCTGGTTTTATAGGCAGCTTTGTCGTCACCGAACTCCTAAAATACCCTGTCAAGTCAGTAGTAGTTTATGATAATTTTGCTAGGGGTAAGAGGGAATATCTTTCCGAGGCTTTGACCGATGAGCGCTGCTCTATATTTCCAATAGGGGGCGATATTCGAGATATTGATATCTTAAAGGAGGCCATGATTGGGATAGATTATGTGTTTTGCCTTTCGGCTATGTGGCTTTTACACTGTAAGGACTTTCCTAGGACAGCCTTCGAGGTGAATATAGCTGGGACATTCAATGTGCTTGAGGCTTGTGTGAAAAACAAGGTTAAGAAGCTCATTTGGTCCTCGTCTGCCAGTGTCTATGGTGATGCTGTCGAAGTGCCTATGACGGAGGCGCATCCTTTTAATAATAAGAATTTTTATGGTGCCACCAAAATAGCTGGTGAAGCTATGGCGACCGCATTCAATGATCGATATGGTCTGGAGGTAATAGGGCTTAGATATATGAATGTATATGGGCCACATCAAGACCAAACAGCGGCTTATACGGGAGTTATCCCTATCATGCTCAATAAAATTGATGCCAATGAGTCTCCAGTCATCAACGGGGATGGAAGCCAAGCTTATGATTTTATATACGTAGAAGATGTCGCTCGTTTCAACGTCCTTGCCTTAGAAAGTGAAGTAAAACATGGTTTTTACAACGTGGGTACGGAAGTGCAGACTTCTATCAAGCAATTATGTGACTTAATCTTAGAATTGAAAAATTCGGAACTTAAAGTTACTTACAAGCCATATACAGCTGATGATGCTAGGGCATTGGTTCAAAATCGCATTGGGTCAAACAAAAAAGCCCAAGCAGATTTGGGATTTTTGCCTAAATATGACCTGAAGACAGGATTGCAAAAGTTAATCGATTGGAGGATTTCCAATAGCTAGGCATTTATGTGCGGTATTACGGGTGTTTTTAATCTGAATGGTGCTCAAGTAGCTCCACAAGTCCTTCAAAAGATGACGGATCGTTTGGCTCACCGAGGTCCAGATGGTCAAGGCATTTTCATAAAAGAAAATGTAGGTCTAGGACATCGCCGCTTATCGATTCTTGATCTTTCTGAAAAAGGGGCTCAACCCATGCACAGCGCAAATAAGGATTGGACTATTGTGTTCAATGGCTGTATTTATAATTATAAAGAATTGAAAACCAATCTTTTATCACTAGGCCATACTTTTGTATCCACTACGGACACAGAAGTCATCAGTGAAGGATTGGCAGAATATGGTACTTCTTTCTTTCAAAAATTGGATGGAATGTTTGCCATCGGGGCATATCACCACTCGACATCGACTTTGTATCTGAGTAGGGATCGATTTGGGGTAAAGCCACTGTATTACTATTTTCAAGATGGCGTATTGTTGTTTGCCAGCGAGATAAAAGCATTTTTAGACCACCCTAAATTTAAAGTAAAATTAAATGCAGGGGCGCTGAATGAATATTTTACCTTTCAAAATCTATTCAGTTTTAGGACCTTATTCGATGGTGTAGCGATGCTGCCTCCAGCCAATACCTTGGCGATCAATACATCCACTAGTGAAATAAAGCACAATGCATGGTGGGATTACCACTTTGCTAGCGATAGCAATGCTTCGATAACCGAAGAGGAGGCGATATTTCAAACCGAAGACTTGTTCAAGAAAGCGGTAACCAAGCAAATGGTCGCTGATGTTCCCGTTGGTTCCTATCTCTCAGGGGGGATGGATTCAGGGTCTATCGCAGTGACTGCCGCAACGCATGTTCCGAGACTTTACACTTTTACAGGTGGATTTGAGATGAATAATGTCACTGGCGTTGAGTCAAATTTTGATGAAAGAAGAGACGCGGAACTGACAGCTAATATCATCAAAAGCGAGCATTACGAACAAGTGATGAACTCTGGAGATTTAAAATTTAGCCTCCCAAAAGTTGTGTATCACTTGGAGGATTTGCGTGTTGGTATGTCCTACCCAAATTATACCATAGCGAGGTTGGCTTCAAAGTTTGTTAAGGTTTGTCTTCAAGGGACTGGAGGCGATGAACTATTCGCAGGCTATCCCTGGAGGTATTATAGGGTATTCCAATCGTTAGATCAAAAGGATTATCTCGATCAATATTACCAATACTGGCAGCGTTTGGTGTCTGACGACCAGAAGCCTTTACTTTTTCAAGATGAAGTATTCGGCCTCATGGACATAACCGAGCCACGAACGATATTCGACAAGGTGTTTCTATTTAACAATAAGTTGAAATACAATACACCCGAAGAGCATATAAACAATTCACTATATTTTGAGATTAAGACTTTCTTGCCTGGACTGCTATTAGTGGGGGATAAACTGGCAATGGCACACGGTCTCGAAGAGAGATTTCCTTTCCTAGATAATGACTTAGTGGATTTCGTCCAAAAAATGCCCGTCAAATATAAGTTGGGTAATTTGGAATTGATGAAAAAAATCGATGAAAACGTAGTCGGAAACAAAAGGAAACTCTACCAACAATACGACGATGGAAAAAATGTCTTGCGAAAAGCCATGCAGAATATCCTTCCTCAAGAAATATTGCAGCGCAAAAAACAGGGCTTTAGTGCGCCTGATGAGAGCTGGTATCGCGGCGAAAACGCCCAGTACGTCAAAGAACTTCTCCTAGGAAAAAATATAGTTTCTCACGAATATATCAAGCCAAAATTCATAGAACAAATACTCCACGAACACACCCAGATGGGCGTTAACCACCGGCTTTTACTTTGGAGTTTGATGAATTTTGAATGGTGGTGCAGGATATTTATCAATGGAGAAAAAGTTTAACCATGCAACTGGGATGCGTAAGCGGGTGGAGTGGTCCCCAAAGGGGAGTGCCGACCTAGTCGGTACGGAACCCACGGAACACGCGACCCGAATTCGTCGTGAAGACGGAATGAGGGATACGCCCAAACTAAAAAAATATTTAGGCAAGTAGAAAAATGATACTAATAACGGGCATCAATGGTTTTCTTGCGCAGCATCTCCTAAAATACTGCCTAGCGCAAGGCGAAAAAGTTGTGGGAATTGCCAGAACTGCCCCGCTTATTGAGCACGAAAATTATACCCATCTACACGAGGATTTGGTGCATTGTGATTTAGAAAAAGTCCTACCAGAGGGCATTTCAAAGGTTTTTCATCTAGCTCAATCGAGTCGTTATAGGGAAGTTCCAGATGGCATGGGCGACGTCTATCAAGTAAATGTGCATGCAACCCAAAGGCTCCTGGAATGGTCTAGAAGGCATGGTGTCTCTCATTTTATGTATGCATCTACTGGTAATGTCTATGGCAATACGAAGCAGATTTACACCGAATCGGATCCAGTAAATCCGCATAGTTTCTACGCCTGGTCCAAAGTGCTAGGGGAATCTTTATGCAAATCTTATGCCGAATTCATGAAAATTACTGTTTTTAGAATTTTTGGTTTGTATGGAGAAGGTCAACACAATATGTTGATTCCCAATATGATAGACAAGGTGGCAAAGGGAGATGTTATTAATCTCGCTCAAGGACAAGGGCTTTATATCAATCCAATATACGTCGAAGACGCGTGCCAATTGATGATGGGAGTGATGGAAAATCAGGATAAAAATCTGGAGACTATCAATTTAGGCGGACCTAAAAAATATCATTTAGGAGAAATCGTAGATGCAATCGGGCAGGTGTGGAAAGTATCTCCACTTGTAGAATCAAACGAAAATGACATAACATATCTGGTTGGAGATACCACGAAATTACAAGCTTGTGTCCCGAATTATGAATATATGACCCTAGAAAATGGCTTAAAACATGCAATTGGAGAATAATACCGCAAAGAGTTTTTTGAAAAATGGGACAATAATAAGGATTGGCCTTCGAGCAAACCCTGAACGAAAGCTCGGATATATTCCAATGGATAGCCGCTAGGAATGGGGTAGAAGGAGCTCAAGGTTGGGCGCAATTGCTAAAGAATAGACGCAAGATCCTTGATGCTGGCTGCGGCAATGGTCGGGTTACGGCCTTGTTACGGAAATTTGCTCCAGTGGATGCGATGGTCACGGGCATAGATTTGACGGCATCTGAGATCGCCAAGCAAAATTTTGAAGGTGTGGATAATATGCGATTTTTTGCTAGAAATCTGAGAGAACCGATTGAGGGCATAGGCACCTTCGACTTTATATATTGTCAAGAGGTATTGCACCATACTGGTGATGCTAAAGAGTCGTTTGATAATCTTGTGAAGCTCCTCGATCCAAACGGTGAAATCGCCATTTATGTGTATAAGCAAAAGGCTCCAATCCGAGAATACACGGATGATTTCGTTCGAGAGAAAATCAAGGGGTTGTCCTATGAAGAATCGATGAAGGCGTGCCGGCAGATAACCGAACTAGGGAAAGCACTGCATGACCTCAAAGTAAAAATACAGATCCCGCAAGTGGATATCTTAGGTATCGAAGCGGGTGAATACGATTTGCAGCGCTTTATTTACCACCATTTTGCCAAGATTTTTTGGAACGACGAATTCAAATTTGAGGACAATGCCGTGATTAACTATGACTGGTACCACCCTCAAGATTGTACGCGACATACGTTGGACGAAGTCAGCACATGGTTCGAATCCAATAATCTGAAAATCGTACAACACTGCGTCGATCATTATGGCATCACCATGAGGGGCTTGAAATCGTGATTGGCATTTGGTTTTTAGTGGAATTGTTTTTTTTACCATGGTTGATTCTTGGGGCATTTATAGCGAGGTTTGTAACTAAGAAAATTGACGTCGGAATAGGTCCAGAACCCATATTGTCGCACCCATATCACCAAGCGGCATTAAAGATATATGGGTTTTCTTCGGAGACATTTGTCCAAGAAGTTTATGATATTTTCGATGACTTTGATATAAGATTTGATAAAAAATATTCAGGCAAGCTCGGTCAATTGGTAAGGCCATTTGCAATTTATTTTCACGTCATATTTCGATATAAAATTTTGTATTTTTATTTTACTGGTGGCCCGTTGGCGAAGTGCAAGGCATTTCTTTGGAAATTAGAGCCACATTTGCTTCAGTGGGCCCGAGTGAAAATGGTCGTGATGCCGTATGGTGGAGACGTTCAGGAAGTGACTCGAAATAAGAATCTTTTGTACAAACATGGACTAGCACAGGATTACCCCAGTTTAAAATTGAGAAGAAAGCTTATTGAAAGGAAAATTGATCTTTGGACGATCAACGCTGATCATATAATCGGTGGCTTGGATTGGGTGGATTACATGTACCATTGGGACACACTTATGATATCTCACTTTGGGATAAATACCGAATATTGGAAACGAAACGAAGGAAATTTGGTTCCAAAAGACGGCACTATAAGAATTTTGCACGCACCGAATCACCGAAATCTCAAAGGGACGGAATACATCATTAGAGCCGTGGAAAATCTTAAAAAAGAGGGATATTCTATAGAATTAATTTTGCGCGAAAGAGTAAAAAATAATGAAATAAAGCACTCTTTAGAAAATATAGATATCGTCGTGGACCAGCTCGTCATTGGTTGGTATGCCATGTTTGCTATGGAAGCGATGGCGCTCGGTATTCCTGTTGTGTGTTACCTCCGAGAGGACCTAAAGGAACTCTTCGAATCACAAAATCTGTTGAATAAGGAAGATCTACCCATCGTCAACGCCCAGTGGTTCAACATTGAGGATAAGCTAAGATATTTGATTTCTAATCCTGAAAAATTGCAGACTATTGGCCAAAAATCTAGGGATTATGTCGAAAAATATCACTCTTTGGAAGTGTTGGGAAAACAATTGGCTCTCGTGAATAACAAAGTACTTCAAGTCGCATGAGGATACTGTTTTTGCCATATAATTTGGCCTTTGTTCAGTTGCACAATGCAGAAGAATTGGCTAGGAGAGGGCATGAGGTAGTTTTTATCATTTTGGAAAAAATGAAATGGAAGAGTGATTTGGTGAAGATCGTTCACGTTCCCTTTTTTAAGTTCAATCAAGGCGTTTTTAGAGCACTATGGTCGGCTTTTTTATACCACTATTTTTGCTTGAAATATTTTATTTGGACGGATGCCATCCAGTATATTTACGAACCCCCTTATCCATTACAAATGGATGTCAGATTGGCGGGATTTTTTTCTAAGAGGAAAATTGTCGAGTGGGTGGGGAGTGATATTCGAATACCAGAAATTACCATGGCAGAGAGCCCTTGGTACAAGTCCATTTACAACAATGGGTACGAATACGCTCATGTAGAGTCTAAAGAAAAATCCTTGAAAACACAGGCATTATTCGCTAAGAATGACTTCGTGCCGATGGTCGTCCCTGAGATGTCGCTGTTTGTTCAGAAAGATTTATTCCCAGAAGTAAACGTAGTTAATTACCGTTTCGACTTGAGCCAACTGAAGCCAAACTATCCAAAATTTGATGATAAAAGAAGAATTAATATCATCCACGCCCCTTCTAAGTTGAAGGCAAAGGGTTCACACATAATTGTCCCAATCCTTGAAAAACTAGCTAGCGAAGGCCATATAACATTCGAATTAATCCACAACATGGATCATTCAAAAGTCCTAGAAAAAATGGCTACCTGCGATCTATATATCGACCAAATAATCTTAGGTTCGTATGCTGGTGCCGCCATGGAAGCTATGAGTCTTGGCAAACCCGTGATGGCATTTATTATGCCTTCGGTATATGAGGCTGGAATATCCAAAGACTGCCCCATCATCAACGTCAATGCAGATAATTTGGAGGATGCCATTAGGAATTTTGTTAAAGACCCACACGCATTAAATCACATCGGCATAGCTTCACGTAAGTGGATGGAAGAGGTGCATGATGTAAAGAAATTGACGGAAAGGGTGGAAAAAATCTATTTGGAGAATTAGAACAAGTAATTCAAAGTAATTTGAAGGAATTTTGAAAAATGTAATCAATTTATATGTTAAAAAGTAGCAAAATTTACATCGCAGGTCATAATGGAATGGTAGGATCTGCTATAAAAAGGCAACTTGAAAAGGAAGGTTATCAAAATATTATATGCAGGACTTCTAAAGAACTAGATCTGCGAAATCAAAAAGAAGTTCAAGATTTTTTTCTAGAGAATAAGCCAGAATATGTTTTTTTGGCAGCAGCAAAAGTTGGTGGAATTCTCGCTAATAATACCTACAGAGCTGAATTTATCTATGACAACTTGATGATTGAGTGCAATATTATTCATAGTGCTTATGAAAATGGGGTCAAAAAACTTTTGTTTTTAGGTTCATCTTGTATTTATCCGAAATTTGCACCACAACCGATGAAGGAAGATGACCTGCTGACGGGAGTACTTGAATATACCAATGAGCCATACGCCATAGCAAAAATAGCTGGTATCAAGCTTTGTGAGAATTATAGATTGAGATATGGATGCGATTTTATCTCCGCCATGCCCACCAATTTATATGGCCCAGGTGACAATTATGATCTGGCCAACTCCCATGTTATTCCCGCCTTGCTAAGAAAATTTCATGAAGCAAAAGTTGAAAATCACGATCAAGTGACTATTTGGGGAAGTGGATCACCTTTCCGGGAGTTCATGCATGTAGATGATCTTGCGCACGCTTGTATTTTTTTAATGGATTCATATTCTGACGCTCAATTTTTAAATGTTGGGACTGGTGAAGAATTCAGCATCAAAGAGCTCGCTCTATTAGTCAAAGAAGTCGTTGGGTTTCAAGGCCAAATTGTTTTTGATTCTTCCAAACCAGATGGTACACCGCGAAAGCTTATGGATCATACGCGACTTTCTGAATTGGGATTCAAGCCTAACATTTCGTTGCACGAAGGATTGTCACAAGTGTACAAAGCCGCTTTTTAAAAAGCTAGTCATCGAAATATGAGTAAAATTTAAATTGACAAAATATTGGTTTTGTATAAAAGAAAAATGCTTTTAAAGATACGGGACCATATAAAATATAAATAAAATGAAAAAGGCATTAATTACTGGAGTGACTGGTCAAGATGGAGCATATCTTTCAAGACTTCTTCTTTCCAAAGGTTATGAAGTTCATGGAATTAAAAGGAGGAGTTCATTGTTCAATACAGCAAGGATTGACGATATTTACCAGGATCCACATTTAGACAACATTAATTTTATTTTGCACCACGGAGATTTGTCCGATAGTACCAATATCATCCGAATAGTCCAAGAAGTACAACCTGATGAAATATACAATTTGGGTGCGATGAGTCATGTCCAAGTCTCCTTTGAAGAACCTGAATATTCTGCTGATGTAGATGGAATAGGTACTCTGAGGATTTTAGAGGCAGTTAGAATTTTGGGTTTAGAAAAAAAAACCAAGATTTATCAAGCATCAACTTCGGAACTTTACGGCTTGGTCCAAGAAGTTCCTCAAAGTGAAAAAACCCCTTTTTACCCGAGATCGCCTTATGCAGTCGCAAAATTGTACGCATATTGGATAACAGTGAACTATCGAGAAGCTTATAATTTATTTGCTTGTAATGGGATCCTATTCAATCATGAATCACCCTTGAGAGGTGAAACATTTGTAACCCGTAAGATCACCAGAGCTGCAGCCAAGATAGCTTTAGGGTTACAAGATAAAATGTACTTGGGCAATTTAGATGCAAAACGGGACTGGGGACATGCTAAAGATTATGTAGAGCTGATGTGGAAAATCCTTCAATATGAGAAAGCTGAAGATTGGGTCATTGCAACTGGTGTTACAACCAGTGTAAGAGATTTTGTCAAGATGTCTTTTGCTAATCTAGGGATTGTCATTGCTTTTGAAGGAGAAGGCATTAATGAGCTAGCCAAAGTTGTCAACTGTGAGGGAGAACATAAAATTACTCCAGGAACTATTGTTGTAAAAGTTGATCCAAAGTATTTTAGACCGACCGAAGTTGAGTTATTAATAGGAGATCCAACCAAGGCAAAGTCTTTATTGGATTGGCAACCAAAATATGATGTACAATCACTTTGTAAAGAAATGGTTTTGGCTGATGTAGAATTGTTTAAGAAAGATCAAACTTTGAGGGAGGCTGGCTTTCATATTAGGAATGAGTTTGAATGATTTTTCGCTCAAAATTTGGAGAGTTTAATATAAAAAGATAATGAAAAAAAATATATTAGTGACGGGTGGTGCGGGGTTTATAGGATCAAACTTGGTTGAACACTTGTTGAAGGATGAAAGAGTAGGGAATGTAAGGGTTCTTGATAATCTTTCTACGGGTTATAGGGAGAATATGGACGGCTTTAAAAATGACCCAAGGTTTTCTTTTCTAGAAGGCGATATCAGGGATTTAGATACTTGCCTCAAGGCTTGTGAAGGAATCGATTTAATCACCCACCAAGCCGCATTGGGTTCTGTGCCTAGAAGTATAAAAGATCCTCTGACTACCAATGCCGTAAATATTTCTGGTATGTTGAATGTACTTCAAGCCGCTATACAGTCTGGAATAAAGAGAGTAGTTTTTGCAGCTTCTTCCTCAACATACGGCGATAGCAAAGGACTTCCAAAAGTGGAGGATGTTATAGGGAGACCGCTTTCCCCATACGCAGTTACGAAATACGTCAATGAACTGTATGCAGATGTTTTCGCTAAAACTTATGGTCTAGAATATATTGGTCTAAGATATTTTAATGTATTTGGTCCAAGACAAAGCCCCAATGGAGCCTACGCCGCAGTGATTCCGCTTTTCTTCAAACATGCGACTGAAAACACACCACCAACCATCAATGGAGATGGTGCCAACAGTAGAGATTTTACTTATGTTGAAAATGCTGTACAAGCCAATATTTTGGCATTATTTACGGATAATAAAGAGGCTGTAAATCAGATTTATAATGTTGCATGTGGCGAACAGACCTCGCTCAATGAATTATGGGCTATAATCAAAGAAATAACAGGTAGCAACATCGACCCAATACATGGTCCCAATAGGGCAGGGGATATTCCACACAGCCTTGCGGATATAGGTAAAATTAAAGAAAAACTGGGGTATGAACCTCAAATTTTAATTAGAAAAGGATTGTCAAATTTGTATTTGTGTATTTTTGAAAAAAATTGGAACTAAATATGAATATATTGTGTATAATCCCTGCCCGTTCGGGAAGTAAGTCTATAATTGATAAGAATATTCAATCATTTTTTGGTAAACCCCTTTTAGCCCACTCTATCGAACATTCTTTAAGCTCCAAATTAATAACTAGAACAATCTTGAGTACTGATAGCGAATATTATGCAAATTTTGGTAAATCATTCGGTGCAGAAATTCCTTTTCTAAGACCTACCGAATTTTCTCTGGATTTATCTACAGATTTGGATGTATTTTTACATGCCTTAAATCATTTAAAGTTAACTGAAAACTATGTCCCTGATTTGGTAGTGCATTTAAGGCCAACTACCCCTATTAGAAATGTTGATGAAATTGACCAAATGATTGAAATTCTCATTAGAAACAAGAATGCTGATAGTATCAGGTCGATCTCAAAGTCAAATGAAACTCCATATAAAATGTGGTTCAAAAATGAAAATAACCAAATTTTACCGATTATTGCTGATGATAATTTCAAAGAACCATATAACCTGCCAAGACAAATACTACCAAAAACTTATATTCAAAATGCTTCAGTAGATGTAATTAGAACTGCTACCATTACAGAGTTAAGATCAATGACTGGGTCTTATATTCTTGGGTATGAAATGGAAGATTTCATAGATATAGATTATTTAGTTGATTTTCAAAATGCTCAAAATCAAATAGATATAAACGTTATAAATAAGAAATTTTGTTTTGATATTGATGGAGTAGTGGCACAATTATCCCCCAATAATGACTATAATTTAGCACAACCAAATTGGGAGATGATTGCAAAAATAAATGAATTATATGAAAAAGATAACCATATAATTTTATTTACAGCAAGAGGGTCAGAAACAGGAATAGATTGGTATGAAATTACAAAAAACCAACTTTTAGAATGGAACGTTAAATTCCATGAGTTTTATACAGGCAAACCTAATGCAGATTTCTATATAGACGATAAAAATTTATTAATTTCTCAAATTTTAAAAAATAGGTACAATGTCAATTTTTAATGACCTTATAGTGTTTGAAATGGCGAACAACCATCAAGGAGATGTCAACCATGGATTGATGATAATTGAACAAATGGCACATTTGGTAAAAAAGTATAACCTTAATGCCATAGTAAAATTACAATATAGGCAATTAGATTCTTTCATACATCCAATTAAAAGGAAAGATACTTCAATTCATTATATTCAGCGATTTCTTTCAACTGAATTGAAAAACCAGGAATTGAAATTACTCGTCGATGCCACAAAAAAAGCTGGTATGAAATCTATGGTTACACCATTCGATGAAGAGTCAGTTGATATTTTGGTCCAGCATAATGTTGATATTATAAAAGTAGCAAGTTGCAGTGCAGACGATTGGCCTTTGTTAGAAAAAATAGCCTCCGCAGGGTTACCTGTACTTGCTTCAACTGGGGGGATATCTGTTAATGAAACAGATAACCTTGTTTCTTTTTTTACACATAGGACTTCAGATTTTGGGTTAATGCACTGTGTAAGCATTTATCCAACTCCTAATGACCTTTTGCATATAGCCTATATTGAAAAATTAATTAAAAGGTATCCAGGAGTTCCCATTGGATGGTCGGGACATGAACCTCCTAATAATAATTTGGTTGTTCAATTAGCAATAGCTAAAGGTGCTAAAATGTTAGAAAGACATGTAGGGATTCCTACCCAGGATTCTAAACTTAATGCTTACTCAATGTCACCTGATGAAGTGGATGCTTGGTTATCATCAATACAGGAGGCAAAATCCATTTTAGGGGATGGGTCAAAATATGTTACTCATAATGAGAAAAAATCATTGTTAGATTTGAAAAGAGGTGTTTTTGTTAAGGGGAATATAAAAAAAGGTCAAGAATTAACTGAAGCCAATTGTTATTTTGCTTTTCCATGTGAAGAAAATCAATTGACTTCTGGTGAATTTGGCCAATTAAGAGCAACGTTTAAAGCTACAAAGGATTATAAAGAGAATGAGGCAGTTTTTGAATCAACTAAAGATGACACATACCATGTAGTTAGAAAAATAATTCATGAAGCCAAAGGTATGCTTGCTGAATCTAATGTAGTATTGACACCAGATGCCCAAATTGAATTGTCCCATCATTTTGGTCTTCAAGACTTTAGAAATAATGGTTGTCTGCTAGTGTCAATGGTGAATAGAGAATATTGCAAAAAAATAATAGTTGTTTTCCCAAATCAATCACACCCAGAACAATACCACGTTAAAAAAGAAGAAACTTTTCATATCCTATCTGGTGATTTAATTCTTGTACTTAACGGAATTAAATATCATTTGAAAAAAGGCGACATAAAAACGTTGGAAAGAGGAGTAAGACATTCATTTACAAGTGAAAATGGCTGTATTTTTGAAGAAATTTCTTCAACACACTATAGATCTGATTCTTTTTATTTAGATCCAAGAATAGCCGAGCAAGATCCAATGTCCAGAAAAACAATAATTGATTTCTTTTAAAAATTTTTATGAAAAAAATAATTTATAAAGGTAAAATTAGAGAAGGAGCAGTAGGCACATTGTCAACTGAAGATTTCGAAGTTATTTATGATGACGAATTAAAATATGCATATTTGAATCCTTTTCCAGAAATAAATTATTCTGACGATTCTTACAGGACTTCAGTAAATAACTCAAATAGTGTTAACAAATATTTTGAATTGCATGATAAATCTTGTATTAACTACCTGAATCAATATAATGAATATATAAAAAGAGATATGGTTATCGCAGATGTTGGCTGTGGAGGAGGGTCATTACTTGATCATATTTCAGGAATATGTAGTAAAACAATAGCGATTGAGCCTAATCAAGAGTATCAAAAAGACTTATCGAGAAGAGGGCACAAAACATATGGTAGTATCGATAAGGCAGTTATCGAATATGGAAATAAAGTAGATTTAGTAGTAAGCAATCATGTCATTGAGCACGTAAATGATCCAAATAAGTTTATTGCAGATATTAAAAAATTATTAAAACCCACCGGAATAGGGATCATCATCACTCCAAATTATAATGATATACTTTTAAAATTAGATTTTGAGACCTTTGCTCCTTTCTTTTTTAGAAAAGTCCACCCCCTTTATTTGACATCTGAATCATTACAATTGATTTTGGAGAAAAATGATTTGAAATACCTCGAAACCAAATTTATACATGAGTTTGGAATGGCAAATGCTCTGAATTGGATAAAATTAAAAAAGCCAACAGGCAACAATCCTATAGAAGGCATTAATAATCTAGCTGACAACCTCTGGAAATCATATTTGGTTCAAACAGGACAAACCAAAGATTTTGCTATAATTTTTGAAAAATAGATTAAAAATAACCTCTTAATAATAATAAAAGCAAATATTTGTTTTTGTATTACTTAAAAAATTAAAATAAACATAATGGAATTAAATTCAAACAATATTAGGAAATTATTGATAGATTTAGAAATATGCACAGAATCCTCCATTAAGGAATATTATCCTAGAGTAAGGGATAACGATAATATTTCTGTCTTAAAATGCAACAAATCAGGTGTAATATTTTTATCAGACGCTACTCATATGAATATGGAATATTATGAGCAGAAAAATTCTTTTAATTACTTAGTGAAGGGTTTAGAAAGAAAGCATTCAAAGGCCGTAGGTGCAGAAGATGAAGAAAGGAGGGCGAATCAGTTAAAATATCTAATTACAAATAAAAAATGGCTTGATGTGGGTACAGGAGGTGGAGGAGTTTTAGATCTATTATCTCCTTATGCAAGTGAAACACATGCAGTAGAGCCACAATCGGATTTTCGTAATGAATTGATTGATTTGGGATATACTATGTATAGATCAATTGAAGATGCAGAGGATCAATATTACGATGTTATTTCCCTTTTCCATGTTTTGGAACATTTTACCACACCTATAGAAAGTTTAAAATCAATAAGAAATAAGTTATCAGAAAGAGGGAAAATTTTTATTGAAATACCACATGCAAGGGATTTTTTGATTTCTTTTTTTGAATTAGAGTCTTTTAAGGCATTTACTTTTTGGAGCGAACATATCATTCTTCATACCAGAGAAAGCGTCAAAGCATTTCTTTTAGAAGCTGGTTTTAATAATATTGTTGTTAATAATTTTCAGAGATATCCTTTGGCCAATCATCTTCACTGGTTGAATAAAAATAAGCCAGGAGGACACAAGGAATGGCCTTTTTTAAGATCCGAGTTGATGGATTTAGAATACTCAAATATGTTAAAAGGTTTGGATATGACCGATACTTTATTGATAACAGCGACTAAATAGTGATCTTACTTTTTCAAAAACTAGTACAACTTTGTGCTTTCTGTCAATATTATCATTTGAATTTTATTGTTTTCTAAGCACATTAACTTGAAAAGTAATTTTTTTAAATATAGTATTATTGTTAGTCGAAGTAAAAAGAGCATGGAATTGAAGGAAAAAGTATTGATTAATTTAAAGCAATTATATCGGATTTTCGGAAAACAAGAAAATACCGCAATTAAGCAATGGCAACAAAATTTAAAGACAACCCAATTAAATGGAAAAAAGGTATTAGTTTCGGTTTTGAGGAATGGTACATGGATAGAGTGGGGTCTTTATTCAGGATGTGTTATTAGACAAAAAGGGTACCAACCTATATTTTTATATCAAAAATCTGAAATAGAAAAATTTTATGGTATCAATTCGTATTTTTGGAAAAAAGCCCAACAAATACCTGACTCTATATTTATTGATATTGACCAATTTGTAGACAAAGCCTTCAACCTTGATTCTAATGAGCTACCTCTTTATATAATCGATGCAATTGCTTACGATTTTCATGTTGAGAGAGAAGATGTTTTGGTTGGAAATAAAAAGTACCAAAAATCAATTGCAAAATTGATGTTTGAATCAAATGCAGCTGCAAAAGCTCTTATTTACGCAGTTGAAACGTATGAAATTGACCGATTTTTTTGTTATAGTGGATTGATTGGAATTACTCCAACATTGTTGCAAAAAGCAAATGAACGAAATCTTTTAACCATTTGTCTTGAAGGTTGGGCGTGGAAAAAGGGTCACGTAATTTATAATTTTAATAGACCTGCACTTGAGTATAATATATTAGCTTGGATGAAGTATTATGGTTGGGATAAAGAAAAGGAAGAGACCATAAATGAGTATTTAGCTTTTCAAGATGGTACTGTAAATGCATCTGATATAAAATGGTTAAAGGGATTTTATAACGTTCAACAATCGAAAACTGGAGATCCAATTGACCAAAATATATTAGACTTTACAAACAAATACAAAAAATCCTTTCTTTTGGCACCAAATGTAATCGGAGATAGTTCTACTTTGAACCGTGAGACCATTTTTAAGAGTCAAAGGGAGTGGATTAAAGAGATTGTTGAGTATTTTAGAAATAATAAGCATATATCACTAATCATTAGAGCCCATCCTGCAGAAGTTTGGGTATCCAACAAAGTTGTATTGAAACTAGGAGATTATGCTGAAAAACTAGCCGAAGGAGTAGAAAATATCTTGGTAATTAGGTCTGAGCAAAAAGTCAATACTTTCGCCCTAATTACTTCAATAAAGTGTGGATTAATATGGCTGAGCTCGGTAGGAGTTGACCTTGTTGCAAGAAATATCCCAATCGTTTGTGCAGCCTCAGCTAAATATGATGATATTGGAATAATGGATATTCCAAAAACGAAAGCTGAGTATTTTACCATGCTTGAAAATATTGGAAAGACACAATCAACTTCTACTAGCACAAACCAAAAGCTTGCAGCAAAAAAATATTTATATACTGTATTTCGAGGATTTTCTTTCCCAGCTCAGGGCGAAACATATTCAGCCCAGTCTTTACGAATTAATAAGATGCCACACCAATCAGAGCACGAAGACTTTTATGATATTATACTAGGAGAAATGGCAAGACCTGATGAAGATTACATTACTAACGGCACAATTAATCATCAACAAATAAAATATTGATCAAAATAAATTAAATAAAATGCATAAAATTTTTTCAAAAATAGAACCCAATACATTACTCCATTTAATATATAGAAAAGAAGAAATTAGTGGTCGAACAAATATAGCTCCAGATGACGAATTTCTGCAGTTAGCGAGTTTGAAAATGGCTAAGGGAACAACTTTCAAAGCTCATAAACATATAATAGTTGAAAAGACAACTAATATTGCACAAGAGTCTTGGTTAGTGATTCAAGGAAGTGTAAGATGTATTTTTTATGACCTAGATGATGTAATTTTGGAAGAACCAGTACTTTACCCAGGAGACTGTTCAATGACTTTCCGAGGAGGACACAACTACCTCATACTAGAAGATGATACAATAGTTTATGAATATAAAACTGGACCTTATTTAGGTATTGAAATGGATAAAGAATTTATAAAATAAAAAATAAAATGAAAAAAGCATTTATTACAGGGATATCAGGGCAAGACGGCAGTTATTTAGCAGAGTATTTGCTTAATTTAGGATATGAAGTTCATGGGATTGTAAGAAGGAATTCAGTGCCAGAACATCAACAAAGTAGAATAGATTTTCATAGAGAAAATATTCATGTTTATTATGGAGATTTAACAGACGCATCAGGTTTAGAACGATTGCTAAAGAAGATTCAACCTGATGAAATTTATAATTTAGGAGCACAAAGCCATGTGCGGATTAGTTTTGATGTACCTAACTATACAGTTCAAACAAATGCCTTAGGAGTACTAAATATTTTAGAAGCATATAGAAATGCTTGTCCAGAAGCTAAATTTTATCAAGCAAGTTCTTCTGAAATGTTTGGGAGTTCTGTTGATGAGGATGGTTTTCAAAGAGAAACAACACGTATGACACCAGTAAGTCCATATGGGTGTTCCAAAGTATTTGCTTATAATTTAGTCCATAATTATAGAAATGCTTACAAACTTCATGCTGCAAATGGTATTTTATTTAATCACGAATCTCCAAGAAGAGGAAGTAACTTCGTTACTAACAAAGTTGTCAAAGGAGCCGTCCTTATAAAAAAAGGGTTGGCAAAAAAGTTGGAAATGGGAAATATGGATTCCTTCAGAGATTGGGGACATTCAAAAGATTATGTTAGAGCAATGCATATGATAATCAACCATGATATTGCGGATGATTTTGTAGTTGCCACAGGTACTACTCATTCAGTTAGGGAAATGACAGATTATGTTTTTTCAAAGTTAGGTTTAGACTTTAATGAATTTGTAGTTCAAAATCCAATTTATTTAAGGCCTGAAGAACTGCCTTATTTAAGAGGTGATTGCAGTAAGTTAAAAAAGACTTTTAATTGGGCGCCAGAATATACATTTGAGACAATGATGGATGAAATGATTGATTTTTGGATGAAAACTTTATAGATGAAATATTATATAATACCCCTTCTAAAAAAAATGAGAATATACCAGTTGGTTATTACCATTTATTTAAGTTTAAACAATTTACTTTTACAAATTTATCCAAAATCATTAAATAGAATTAGAATATTAAAAAATGACTTAATATTCGATGTAGGTGCTAATATTGGAGTAAAAACCGAATATTATAGGAAGAATGGGTGGAGAGTAATATGTTTTGAGCCTCAAAAATTATTGGTTGAAAAATTAAAACAAAAATTTGAAGGCGATGACGATGTCATAATTGAGCACTGTGGGATAGGAAGCGAAAAAAGTGAGTTGTTATTGAAAAAGAGTTCAACCAGCCATAGCCAAGCCACATTTGATGCAGAACGTAGAAGAGAAGTAGATTTAATTCGAAAGAATAATTTTACTTTTGATGAAGAAGAAATTGTTAAGGTTGATACACTTGATTACATGATTAAAAAACATGGTTTACCAAAGTATATCAAAATAGACGTTGAGACTTTTGAAATAGAGGTTATTTCTGGATTGAGTCAAAAAGTAGATTATCTTTCATTTGAATACAATAATTTACAACTTGAAAATACTTTAAAAATAATTGACAAACTTGAGAAATTAAAATTTAGTCAATTTACTTATGGAGTGGGCGAAGGATTTCCATATCCTTGGTCAAAGTGGTTTGGAATACAGGAGTTTAAAAAATCACTAGAGCAAAAGGCACACTTCAATAAAGTTGGAGGAGGAGATATTTATTGTATGTAAATAAATAGAATGGAAAATATATTCTTCGATCGAAAGGAACTAAAGTATTGCGGGAAAAATGTTATCATTGGAAAAACTGTACGAATTAGATATCCTGAATTAGTAGAAATTGGTGATAATTGTATCATTGATGATTTTACGTATATTTCTACGGCATTAAAATTAAATGGGTACAACCACATATCAAGTGGGTGTAAATTGATAGGAGGTAAAAATTGCTTAATTGAGTTTAATTCGTTCTCTACGTTAGCCCCAAATGTGGTTTTA
Source organism: Saprospiraceae bacterium (assembly GCA_016718505.1). Lineage (GTDB taxonomy): Bacteria > Bacteroidota > Bacteroidia > Chitinophagales > Saprospiraceae > JADKKF01. The sequence continues at coordinate 206,045 of JADKDE010000002.1, forward strand.
TCTGCAGGTTCTGATGATTATTTAAGTGGAATTGCAACCCCACTTGTAGATATTAGATTCAAAGGGAAAGTTCAATATGGAAACCTGAAAATAGGAAAGCATTGTATAGTTGGAAGCGGTAGTGTTATTTTACCAAATTGTGACCTTGAAGATGGAGCTAGTGTTGGAGCCCTATCCTTAGTAAATAGAAAACTGCCGGCGTGGGGACTTTATGCAGGAATACCCGTAAAATTTTTAAAAGAAAGAGACCGCATGAAAATTAATGAACTTGAGATAGAGTTTTTAAAAAATAGTATTATATGATATTACAAATGGAGCCTTGGTTTGGCGAAGAAGAAAAAAAAGAGATCTTATCTTATCTGGATGAAGGAGGTTGGTTTACTGAATTCAAAAGGACTGAAAAGTTTGAAAATCTTTTAGCTGAATTCACATCAGCTAAGCATTGTATTGTCTTCAATAATGGCACAATAAGCCTTACTTTAGCAGCAATATCAGGGGATATTGGACCAGGGGATGAAGTAATAGTTCCCAATTATTCCATGATTGCAACTCCCAACTCGGTTAAAATGCTAGGAGCAATACCAGTTTTTGTAGATGTGGAACCAGAAACCCTTTGTTTAGACATCTCTAAAGTCAAAGAGGCAATGACTTCTAAAACAAAAGCTATAATTTTTGTAAATGCTAATGGCAGAAATCCAACATATCCAATTGAAAATCTACTAAATTTATGTAAAGAATATAAGTTGTTTTTGATAGAAGATTCAGCCCAATCATTAGGTTCACGATATCCTGATGGTGTTCATCAAGGGTTGAAAGGAGATGTTGGCTCTTTTTCATTTTCAGCTCCCAAAATTATTTCGACAGGACAGGGTGGCTGTCTAATTACGAATAATGATGAAATTGCATTTAAATTAAGGCGATTGAAAGATTTCGGTCGTAGTGGTGGAGGTAATGATATACATGATTGGATAGGATATAATTTTAAGTTTACAGAATTGCAAGCATGTGTTGGTATTGCACAAATGGCAAAACTTTCTTGGAGAATAGAAAGAAAAAAGCAAATTTATTCAAAGTATAAAAAATATTTAGAAAATACTAAAGGAATAAACTTATTTTCCCAAGACATAGTTAACACTACACCTTGGTTTATAGATTGTATTGCTGAGCAGAGAAATAAACTCCAAGACTTTCTCAAAACAAAAAATATTGGAACAAGAATAATGTATCCACCTATTAATCAACAAAAAGCTTATCAAGTTGAAGGAAGTTTTCCGACAAGTGAATTGATAGGACAAAGAGGACTTTGGTTACCTTCTGCTTCACAAATTACAGACTCTCAGATTGAGTTTATTTGTGAAAGCATTAATGAGTTTTATGAAAACTCCTAGACTATTACATCTGGATATAATAAGAGGAATTGCTGCACTATCGGTTTTTTTTGCACATTTTCATCATCCTATATCTATATTTATTAATAACATTTTAAATCATACTATTGGAGTTAACAATGGTTTACATTTTGGAGTTGTTATATTTATAGTATTAAGTGGATTTTGCATACACTTACCGAATGCCGAAGTAAATAATTTATCAGATATTTTGTGGAAAAAATATTTTCTAAAACGATTTTTTAGAGTAGTGCCAGTTTTGATTGTGGGAATACTATTAGGTCTACTCGTATATAACATATCTTTTTTTTCGGAAAGTGAATTTAATATTTTTCACCTAGTTAAATTATACTTTAAATTAATAGTTGTTAACCCATTTTATTTTATTGGGCTAAATGGGCCAATAGGAAATATTATTTTAGCAACAGTAATAGTGGAATTATGGCTATATGTCACATATCCAATTGTTTTTTATTTGGCAAGAAAGTTTGGTTTGATACTTACTTTCTTTTTCGCATGCTTATTATATTTAATTCCTTTTTTCTGCAGTTTTGGACTCCAAATAAAGATTGATGGAGCATGGTTAATTTCAAGTTCATATTATGGTTTTTTAATATTGTGGATTATGGGTTTTATTTCAGCAGAATTATTAGTGCGATATAAAAAATTTATTAAAAATGATGTTTTGATATGGATAGCCCTATGCACATTATATTTTACAATTGGCACTATTTTTAAATTTGATAAATTGCATTATTTACTAACACCGATGCTAGGTTTAATTGTTGCTATATTCTTATTAAAATACGAATATTTGCAAATATATTTTCCTAATTGTGGTTATTTGCTCATTAAAATATTTGTATATATCGGTACTATAAGTTATAGTTTATATGCAATTCATTTACCAATTATTACAGTTTTAGACTCAAAAGAAAATTATAATATAAATTTTTGTATTATTTTAGTAAGTGTTTTATTGACATATTACATTATTGAGAAGCCCTTTATGCTCATGATGAAGAAGTTATGATATGAAAAACAAGCTTCAAATATTAGTATTATCTTTTGATGGATTTAGCGACATATGGCCAATATTTTTTGATTCATTTTATAAAAATTGGATTGACTGCCCTTTTAAAATTAATTTAATAACTAACTATAAGAAATATGAAGATGAAAGAGTTAATTCAATTAAAACGGGTGAAGATGTAAGTTGGTCATATAATCTAATGAAAGCACTAGTTACTTTAGAAACTGATTATGTACTAATATTATATGATGATGCAATAATAAACAAGCCAGTTAACTCAAAAAAAATATTAGAATTTTTAGATATTTGTTACAAGCTAAAATTGAATTATTTTAGATTAAGGAACTCGCCCGATCCTGACATAAGGATTAATGAAGAGTATGGTGAAATACTTCGAAACAGTTACTATAGAACTTCATTATTTAGTTCAATAATAAATAGGAAAGTCCTCTTAAACTTATTAAGGGCAGAAGAGAATGCTTGGGATTTTGAATTTAATGGAACTTATCGGTCTAGGAATTTAAGTGGTTTTTTTGCTACCTATGAGTACCATATACCTATTTTGCATGCAATTGAAAAAGGCAAATGGAGAGAAGAAGCTGTTATATTGGCGAAATCGTTTGGTATTGATTGTGGTAAAAGAGGTTACTATATTCCAACGAAATCTAATTTAAAGCAATCTTTGAAGCAAAAGATTATATTTTTTATTCCACAAAAATATCATATTAGATTAATTTATTGGGTAAGGAAGCTTAAAAAACTACTACGATGATTTGGGTTCTTAAACTTAAATTGAAGCTTTTTTCTTTATTTAGATTGTATTTTTGGAGTTATTTTTATCGAATTTATTTTAATCTGCATCCAGCATTTAAAGTAGGTAAAAATTTCTACTGCACAGGCCGATTGCTCCTCAATATTCATCCTGAAGCTATTATTATAATAGGTGATAATTGTAGAATTCATTCAGGGTATAAAGAAAATCCTTTTTATGGTGAAAGACCAACATTGCTAAATGTAAATAAATGTGCCAAATTGATTTTAGGTAATAATATAGGAATAAGTAATTCCTCAATTTATTGTACACACGAGATAAATATTGAGGATTATGTTATGATTGGAGGTGGCTGCCAAATCTATGACTCTAACTTCCATCCATTGGATTTTGAATCAAGAGTTGGTTTAAATGGAGTTCAAAATACAAAGTCTGAGAAAATTATAATAAAACTAGGAGCATTTATTGGAGGTGGTACACATATTACAAAAGGAAGTTGCATTTCAGAAAAAGAAATTGTACCTTCGATGAGTAGAATCACCAAAATAAAATAACAAAATGGTAATACAGCCTATAGTAAATAACGGTTTATTGATCAATCAAACGAATATCAATAGCCTGCCTCTTCCCTCTAGATGTGACCTTTTAAAATTGCAAGGGCAGATTAATTTGCAAAATATCAATGACTTGACTTTAGACTTTGGAGGCAGAATTTTTATCCCTCATAATGGTCAAATAACGTCTTTTTTGAAGATTTTTAGATGCAGTAAAATTACTATAAGAGACGTAACATTTAAAGGGTTTAATACATTGGAAGAGGGTATTTTTCATGGTATTGAAGTATCTCAATCCACTGAAATTACTTTGGAAAAAATTCAATTGGATAATATTGGAATTGACGGGGTTACAATTGCTGATTCCAGCCGGGCCGAATTCAACAATTTGACAATAAGAGGTTCTGGGAATAATGGAATATCTGTAACAGACAACGTAGACGGACTTGACATTTTAAATTGCCATATTGTAGGTACAAAAAAAGGACTCCATCCAATGCAGAAAGCCGGCTTTGGAATTGATATTGAAGCTAATAATATTCAAAATGCTGGAGCTAAGAATATTATGATTAAGCATTGTAACATTATTGGAAATTATTCCGCTGGAATAAATATTAATAAAACTGGTTCACCCTCCAATATTAAGATTGATAATTGCCGAATTTTATATAATGATTTGGGAGTGCATTTTGAAGGTGGAATTGGAGTGAGTATAAATGATAATTCAATCACAAGCTGCACAATCGCCAATAATAATTCTTGTGGAATCCTCTCCTCCCTAGACAATACTTGTTTGTCTATAAATGATTGCAAAGTTGGAAGTAATGGTCAAGACAATATTAAAATAGTTGCCAATACAGGCAAAAAAATAACGATTGAAAAAAATTTTATTTCTGAAGCTGGGCAAAATAATATTTCTTTAGATAATAATTTACTTACTTTGGTGCAAGTTAATTTCAATATAAAAGATAATTTCATTAAAGATGCCAGAATAGGCATTGAAATTTCTGCTTTGCAGGATGTCAATTTGGATAAAAATATTTTTTCAAGTTGTTTATTTGCTATCAATTTAAGAAACAAAAATGGTCTTTTATCAAGAGATATAAAATTGCTCGACAATCTATTTGATTTGAATAATGTGTCTATATTTGGAGAGGTTGATAGTCAAAATAGTTTATTTTTGAACAATTCAATGACTACAACAGGTGGCGAACTAAAATTAAAAGATCAAATGTTGCAATCTTTGATAATTTCTTTTGTGACCGTTTAGCTTCAGCACTCAACCGTTAATTCTGCTATATAATCAATAAAATTATCCAAGGCTTAATATATGGATCTTATCCATTGTTGAATTTAGTAAGGATAGTAAGTACCCTTATATGTGTCCAATGGATAGAACCTAGCATGATGGCAGTATGGACTTATTTGACTGTGTATGAAACCTATTTTATGATATTTAGGTTTGGTGTATTTAATGCGTTCAATAGGGAGTATGCATATCTTTTGGGCAAGAGTGAGTCAAAATCGGCTTTAGAATATTTAAACACTACTGAAACTTTTGCATTAATATTAAGTGTATTTATCGGGATCACATTTTTTTTAAGCATGACATTTTTCCAAATGAACCTGCCTTTTTGGACTTTTGGAGTGCTTATATTTAGTATGGTTTTGCCCATAAAAATATATGCAGGATTTAAAGAATTATGTTATAGGAGCGGAAGTGATTTCAAAAAATTTGCAATAATTCAATACTGGACAATATTCGCAAATATTGTGGGTATTATTTTTGTATATATGAATGGTTTTGAAGGTTTTTTATGGCGAGTTCTTTTTATTCATATTGTGATATTAGTGGTCACTTTAATAAATAGGCCCCAAAAATTCAAATTGTTTTTTGATGGGGGTATCTTTATTCGCCTATTTAAAGATGGCATACCACTTTTTTTTTCAAATTATGGTCAAAGCTTGCTAAGTACATTTCCAGTTTGGTTTTTGAGTTATTTTGTTGGTCCCATTGCAGTGGGTTTATTTTACCCAGTTAGTTTAGTGGTTTCATTAGTAGGAATGTTACCTGGTATCATATCTATTTATTTATTACCTCAGCTCAATTTCGCCCTCGGGCGTGATCAAGATCCTAGTTCTATTATAGAAAGAAGTAAATCAACAACATCAAAAACTGCATTTTACTTATTACCATTTTGTGTTATTGGTATGCTTTTGGTACCATTTTTTATTTCTTGGGTTTTACCAAAATATTCTGAAGCTATATTAGCTTCTCAGATTGCATTTTTATTGGGCTGGTTTCAGGTTTTCAACCTTTTAGGAAATCCATTTTCGGTGTTAAAGTCTTGGAACTTGCTTTATCAAAATATAATTATTCAAATAGTAATTCATGCCTTAATTCCATTTACTTTGATGACAATAATTAAAACCGAGTACAAAATTGAGCTATTATTGATAAGTTTGATATTGTCAAAAATATTTTGCATTATAGTGAATTATTTTCAGCTTTCAAGGTTGAAAATGAACAAAAATCGAATTGAAATAAATTGAAACTGAGCAAAGGAAAGATCTGTTTAATTTTATTTCTTGGGCTTAACTTATGTTGTTTAAGCGAAGCTTTTATTTTTTATTTCAAATTGCTTCCTGAAATTACTTTGTTTTATATGCGGTTTTGTAGTTTCCTGCTTTTACCGCCTATGTTGTTATTCTACTCAAGGGATATACAGTTGGGAGACAGGAAATACTTTTTTAGAGAAATATTAATTATTATTTTTGTTCTAAATGCAATAAGCACGATTAATGGTTTGTTTAAAAATGGATATGGGCCAATTTATGTTTTTGATTTATATTCATTTTGGGGCTTATTTATTTTTTTAATATTAGGAACCTCTAGAAGGTTTTGGGTAGATTTTGAAAGTGTAGGTTTTCATATATTAATATTAGGTTTTTTGGTAAATATTCCTAGTTCTTTCATTATTAAACCGACATACCACATAGATGTAGAATCTTTGGCGGATATTACAGGGTCAGGGAGAATTGCAATTTTAATATTAGCATACAAGACACAGTGGGCGTTGGCTTTCTCTCCCTACTTTTTTCTAATTAGCGATAAATTTGGAAAAGGTAAAAAAATATTGATTTATATTATTTTTTTTTTCAACATCTTTCAACAGATTATTTTTCAAAAGAGGGCACCAATAATTAGATTTATAACTTATTTGGTTTTAAATTTTTTTGCTTTTAAGTCTTTTCCAAATGGGCGAAAAAGAGTATTAAAATGGAATACAATTTTGTACTATACGTTAATAGTTTTCCTAAGTGTTTCCATCCTAACGTTCATTATTCCGATTGATTTATTGTACAGTCAAGTTGAAGGATTGTTAAAACGCCTTCAAGGTGAAACTGGCCATGTTGGGGGAACCTATTCTAATCCAGTTTTAAGTATTTTTAGTACTGAAAACGAACGCATTATTGAGGTATTAATTTATTTAGAAAGTTGTAACATTTCTGATATTTTTTTTGGAAAAGGATTTGGAGGCTACTTCTATGATAATTTAATTTTTAAATTGGACCGTGCCCAAATTCATATAGGGATTTTCAATTTTATGCTAAAGAACGGAATTTTTATGATGTTGATTTATTTTTTTTCTGTGCTTATTTGTATTTTGAAATACTCAACGATAAAAAAAAAATTAGAAGCAAACGCGCGATTTTGGTGTGTCATGGTTACCAGTTTATTTTATTTTATGGAAGGATTTCATTACTATAATAGCGCTTCATTTGATTTGATTTTATTGTTTACCTCTATTGGTTATATAATTTCTTGTGAAGATGTCAGTTAAATTTACAGTTTTCACCCCAACATACAATCGAGCTCATTCTTTACATCGAGTATTTAAATCATTGGATGCACAAACTTTTAGAAACTTCGAATGGTTGATAATTGATGATGGTTCATCTGACAATACAATTGAACTTATAGAGTTATATAAATCCAGAGCCAATTTTTCTATCAGACTTTTTTCTCAAAAAAACAGTCACAAGTTCTTTTGTCTAATTAAAGGAATTTCTTTAGCAGTTGGTGAATATTTTGTTCCATTTGATTCAGATGATGAGTGTGATTATAATACCTTTGAAAGGCTTGACCAAGTCCTTAATGAATATGAAATTGATACGAATGACATGATTGTAGGGGTGTGTTGTCTTTGTAAGGACCAAAATCATACCCTAATTGGAAGCAAATATCCTCAAAATCTTAGAATTTTTAGTCATTTAGAATTATTTCACAAGTATCGATTAAAAGGTGAAAAATGGGGAATTTTAAAAACTAAAATCTTACGAAACTATTCATTTTCAAAAGACTTTTTTAATAACGGATATATTCCGGAGGGAATTTTGTGGGGTCAATTATCAGTAGATGGATTTAAAGTTTTAGTTTTAAATGAGACTTTAAGAACATATTTTGTAGAAGAGAACAATAGTTCTATTATGAATGATTCGAAAAATAATTATTACAAAAATAGTTTTGGTATAGTCGAATCTGCAGTATTTAATTTAAACAATACCATAAAATACTTTTTTAATTCACCATTTCAATATTTATTAAATAACTTACTTTATTTTTGTTTTTCTAGGATAAGGAAAATTTCATTTCGAGATCAATTAAAGCGCCTTTTGTGGCGACCAAAATTAATTTATATCATGGGTACTCCTTTTTTTTATTTGTATTATAGGTATAAATTTAAAAATAAATGAACGTTTTAATTGCCGGTAATTTTCCATATCCAAGTGGCGCTGCTTCTTCTGCTAGAATTTATAATATTTCAAAAGGATTTGAAGCGAACAATTGCAAAGTTTGGATAATTCCATACAAGAAGTTTGAATATCCTAACGATAACTTAGGTGGAAAAGATTTTGGCAATGTTTTTTATATTGAAAATAACAGTGATCCTAGCCAAAATTTGCTAACAAAATCTATTTCTTGGTTTCAATATAATAGCTTGTTAACGAATTATATTCATGAGTTTATTTTGAGTCATAAGATTGATTTGATTTATTTTTATGGTGAAAGTTACTTTTTAATAAATAGCATTCTCAACAAGATTAAGGAATTAAGGATCATTAAAGTTTTACACATTGTTGAAGATCGGTTTAAAATGGTTAACATTAAAAATATTATTTTTGACCCTTTAATTCTAGATATCTTACTTGGTAGTAATTACTTGCCAAGAAGAATGGACTTATTATGTTGTATTAGTTTTGGACTTTTTGAAAAATATAAATTATATAAGAGAAAACTTATTTTATCAGGCATTGAGGACTTTAGCAGAGACTTAGATTTAGATTATACAATTAGTAAAGATATTGTAAATATTATATATCTAGGAGCTTTAACTGAGAGGGACAATCCTGATTTTCTTTTATTTTTTCTAAAAAAAATGAAATCAAATGGAATTCCTGTAAAACTGCATTTAATTGGGAAATATTTTAAAGAGATTAACTCAAATAAAAGGGCTTTAGCAATAGAAACAGAATTCCCAAGAATGGTAATATTACATGGAGAGTTAAATAATTCTCAACTCATTAGCTTTTGCATGAATGCAACTTTTTTTCTTTTACCAAGACTTGACAATGTCGCAGAAAGAATGGCTTTCCCAACGAGAGTATTGGAATTTATAAAATTTAAAAAAGTTATAATTCTTGAAAAAGTTGGTGATTTGGATACTTATTTTAAGCACATGGAGAATGCTTTTTTATTTTATAAGGAAGAATTTAATGTAGAGGAATTTAAGCTATTGATAAATTCTAAGTCGATACAATTACAATTGATTCAAAATGCTACAAATACTGGAAAGCAATATTTTGATCGAAAAAGTAATATTCAAAAGCTTATTTATGCAGTCAAAAAAATTTAAAAATTATATTATATTTTTATGGCTTTTAATTTGTTTAGTTGCTTGTAAGTCCATCAAGAATTTTTCATTATACCCAATTAATGAGTTTTTTCCAATAGAAAATATAGGTTCAGATGTGGTTATTAGTTTAAAAAAAGGTAAATATGTTACAAAGGATTATATCCAAATTGAAAATATTAACAATCTTGTAATCAATGGAAATGGTTCTACTTTGACAATGTCGCAATTACCAAATTATAACAATCCAGCTATTCTCAAATTTTTCAAGTGTAATAATATAACCTTATTGAATTTAACAATTATTGGGTTAAATGAGAATTTGGGTGAAAAAAGTTTGCTTCATAATATTTTTATATACAATTGTAAGAATATAAAATTCAATAATATAAATTGTTTAAATGCTTCAGGTGATGGAATCCAAATTGCTTCTGATGCTTCACAAATAAATGAATATTCGCGAAATATTGTAATAGATAATTTTACAATTGACCAATGTAAAAGAAATGGAATTAGTATAATAAATGCTTTGGATGTTAAAATAAAAAATGGAACAATTCGAAACACAAGAGGGCATAGTCCCCAAGCTGGAATCGATATCGAACCTGACTTTGATCAATATAGACCTGGAGTCTCTCATATTCTTTTAGAAAATCTCATTATTGAAAAAAATGGAGGCTCAGGTATAGCAATTCCATATATAGGTTGTTCCAATAATATTACAATTTCTAAATGCTCTTTTATTGAAAATGATGTTGGTGTATATAATTGTGGTTTAAATGTAAAAATCCTTGGGTCTTTATTTGATAATAACAAATCCTGCGGAATTATTGCTATCAGATATCCAGAGTTCAACATTCCCATAGATTCCACAATAATCAGAAATAATAGATTAATAGGTAATCCAAAAGGAATTTATTATAAAGGGAGCTATGGAGAAATTGTTGGAAATGATATTAGTAAAACCTCAGAAGAAGGCATGGAATTGGCTGGATTAACAGGTTATGACCAAACAGTGATAGTTAGTAATAATTTTATCAAAGGAATTAAAGGCAATTTCGGTCTTGTAAATAATTTTTCAAAATTTACTTTTACTAATAATAATTTTGAAAACATCTCTGGTATGAGTGCCATTGCACTCTACAATGGCAAAGGTATTATTAGCGGCAACAAACTTGATTCAATAAAAGGAATCGGAATAATTGTTTATGATGCAATTGTGGAAATAAAAGACAATCAATTTCATCACGTTTTTGAAGAGAAAATCAAAATTTTCGAAGGTAATTTTGGAAATACTTCAGCTATAGTTTCAAATAATCAAGTTTTTATGAATGATGGAGATAAAACAAATGTTTTTTGGGATTTAAACAAAAAGTCGACAGCCAAAGATAATTTATTTGTTTCAAAGGAGCAAAAACAAAAATCATTGATGTATTTGGTGGGATTTAAATACTTGATCAATAATAGGATTGATTAAGTTATTTTATATATTTAAGATTTTGTTTATAGTTATTCTCAAAGTTTTAAATTTAAGAAAAACAAAGTATGTTATCAAAAAAAATCCTCTAAACAGAAGTTGGTTCAGGAAAGTGATTTGAGTTGGGCATAAACTGGGCAAATTTTTTGCAATCATTATCTTATGAAAGAATAAAAGCCTCGGAAGATTCACTACTTGAAAATTTAGGAGGTATTAATGCAAAGTCATTCCTTGACGCAGGTTCTGGAAGCGATTATTTAGCCTCGCGGCCACAAATTTGGGTGCAAAGGTTTACTCTTTCGACTTTGATTCAAATTCTGTTGAGTGTACACAAATACTTAAAAATAAGTATCATATAGAAAATAATTCTTGGAGAGTAGACGAAGGTTCGGTTTTGGACTTGGATTATTTAACTAAATTAGGTAAATTTGATATTGTATATTCTTGGGGAGTATTGCATCATACTGGCAAAATGTGGAAGCGATAGATAATGTTCAAAAAATGGTTAATGAAGAAGGTAAGTTATTTATTGCAATATATAATAAGCAAAAACTATGGAGTCCTTTCTGGCTAATAGTGAAAAGATTAAACAATAAGAATATTGTTCTAAAAATATTAATGTGTATTCTTTTTTTTTCTCATTCTATTCTAAGGGGTATTTATACGTCTATGAACCCTATTAAAGAATTTTTAGTTTATAAACAAAACAGAGGAATGAATTTATGGAACGACTGGATAGACTGGTTAGGTGGGTATCCTTTTGAAGTGGCCTCTCCTGAAGAGGTTGTAGATTTTTTAAATTTTAAATGGGTTTCTTTTAAAAAAAATTAAAACTTGCTCAAATAATCATGGTTGCATTCAGTTTGTTTTTGTTAAACAAAGTATCTAGAAATTGGCATTTAGGACAATAAATTACTAGGTCAAAGTTAATAAATTTTCAAAAAATAAATTTCATTATGGCATGTTTTGAATGTTATTATTATGGCAAATTTATAGCCTAAATATTTTTGGATCTTGTTAAATAAATAATTCTGTTATCCAAGCTTGGGGATTATAGAGTGTAAATGGATTAAATGAAAAAAAAAATACTTTTGACAACTTCTCAATTGGGCACTGGAGGAGCCGAACGAGTTTTCTTTCTGTTATTGGAAAATCTATCAGTTCAAAAATTTGACATTATTTGTGCCTTAAAAGATTCTTTAAAATTTCAAGTTGAATTACGAAAAGATGTTAAGCTTATAGAATTTAAAACCAAAGGATTTATATCAGGAATTTACCACCTATGGAAAACAATATATAGTGAAAAACCAGATGTTGTGATTGGCGCCGTAACTCCACACAATTTATATCTTATTCTTCTTAAATTATTTGATTTCAATAAAAACCGAAAGTATATAATAAGAGAAACTACAGTTTTAAGCTCATATTTCCAGTCAAGCACTGGGTATAAGAAAAATATTATTAAGCTATTTTTTAAAATATTTTATAGAATTATTGATAGAGTAATTTGCCAGTGTGAAGATATTAAAGTAGATTTTGAAACAAATTTTTTTGTCAAACCACAGAAATTAATCATAATTAATAATCCAATTATTAGAACTAATATGGATTTTAGTGTGAGAGCAAAGAATAAAACTTACAATTTGTTGACAATAGGAAGGCTAAGATTTGAAAAAGGATATGATAGACTCTTGAGAATATTGGCAATATGTAAAAATGTTCACAATTTGGAGTTTGTCTATCACATTGTTGGCGATGGGAATTTAAAGGAAAAGAATCTATTGTTAACCCTCATAAATAATTACGGGTTAAAAGAAAATGTTATTCTACATGGCCATGTACCAGATCCAAAAATGAGTTTTGCTTTTTGTGATTTATATCTACAAGGTTCTTATTTTGAAGGGTTCCCAAATTCACTTTTAGAAATAATAAGCGTAGGTGTGCCTGGCTTGGCTTTTAATGTTCCTGGAGGAACTAAAGATATTCTAATCCACAATAAAAATGGTTATTTAGTTGAAAATAACAAAGAGGAAGAATTTATTGATTATATACTCAAACCTAACCTTGATTCTTTTAACAAAGAAGAAATTGCAGCTGAGATAAATAACCGGTTTGCATTAGAAAAAATTATATTAAATTACGAGACTTTATTTACAAATTTATGATACCAGATATTGGAATTCCAAATACTATAAAAAAAAATCGAAATGCAACTATCAATATATACTCATCTTTAAATGATGATAATATAGATCAGGATGTGGTTGATGGATTTGGAGAGGAATGGACAAAATTCCATGCTTTCAGTGAAAATGAATTAATTGATTTGGAGAATCATTATTTTGATATTATTAAAAATAATATGATAGATGAACATTCTGTAATTGCGGACTTTGGCTGTGGGACAGGAAGATTTTCTAAGTATTTCCAATCTAAAGTAAAACACATAGATCTAGTTGATCCAAGTGATGCTATTTATGTGGCAGCAAATTTTTTAGGTGAAAGACCAAATTGTAGATTTATAAAATCAAGTATTGGTGCTTTACCAATGCCTGATAATAGCTATGATTTTGCAATGAGTATTGGTGTTCTTCACCATATACCAGATACTAAGAGTGCATTGAAAAGTTGTGTGGATAAAGTAAAGAAAGGTGGCTTTTTTTATGTTTACCTTTACTATAATCTCGACAATAAAGGGCCTATATTTAAGTTGATTTTTAAGGTTGTTAATAGGTTGAGGTTAATAATATCAACTCTGCCAAGCTTCCTTAAAAAGTTGATATGTGATTTATTGGCAATAACTGTATATTGGCCCCTAGCCAAATTTTCGAATATCCTTTCTAAAATCGGATTTCCAAATATCGCAAAAAGAATTCCTCTAAGTTTTTATTCAAATAAATCTTTTAAAATCATGCGCAATGATGCTCTTGATAGATTTGGTACTCAATTAGAACAACGTTTTACAAAAGAAGAAGTATTTCATTTGATGGAGGATGTTGGGTTGAAGAATATAGTTATAAGTGACCAAACGCCTTTTTGGCATGCTATCGGGCAAAAATAATAATGTTTGCAAAATTCTATTCATAGGAAATTTAATCTTACAATTAAGCATCTGTCTTTTTTTCTGAGAATACAATTAAGTTATTATGTGTAGAATTCTAGGAGTTTGGTCAAAAAATCAAAATTTTAATGTAGATAATTTATTAGTGACTCGAATGAGAGATACTATGCATCTCGGAGGTCCAGATGACGCAGGGATAGTGTGCATTGAAGAAAATTCTTTTTATCTTGCCCATAGGAGATTATCCATTATTGATTTAAGCCCGCTTGGGCATCAACCAATGGTTTGGAATGATTATACCATCGTTTTCAATGGTGAAATATATAATTACAAAGAGATTAGAAATGAGTTGATTGCCCTTGGTTGTTCATTCAATTCTGATTCAGATACCGAAGTTATAATTCAAGCTTACCATATCTGGGGTACATCCTCTTGGAGTAAATTAAATGGGATGTTTGCATTTGCCCTTTATGATTCTACGACTAAAAAGATTTATTTAGTGAGGGATAGATTAGGCGTAAAACCACTTTACTATTATAGTTACAATGATGTATTGATTTTTGCATCTGAATTGAAGTCCATTTTAGCGAACCCTAGCTTGGATAGGGAAATAGACCATAAGGCTGTTAGTCTGTATCTTCAAACTGGATATATAAAATCTCCATATTCTATTTTTAAAAATATTAGAAAGGTCAGGCCTGGACATTATATGGAAATTCAAGAACCCACAAGTTTTCATGAAAAGGAATATTGGAAATTGAAACCAACAGTAATTGATCCAGAATGGTCGGATCAAATGATCTTAGATCATACTGAAGCCCTTTTACAATCATCTTTTGATTATAGAATGGTTGCGGATGTCCCAGTTGGTATTTTTTTAAGTGGAGGTATAGATTCAACTTTAGTTACAGCATTGTTGCAAAGAAAATCAAGTAAACCAATTCATACATTTACAATTGGATTTAAAGAAGAGCAGTTTAACGAAGCTCATTTTGCGAAAGTGATTGCTAATAAATTAGAGACTGAGCATCATGAGTTATATTGCGAAGAAAAAGACTTTAAAAAGACACTTAATATCATTTTTGAGGTTTTTGATGAACCATTCGGCGATAGTTCTGCTATTCCAACTTATTTAGTATCTAAATTGGCAAAAAAGTTCGTCAAAGTTTCTTTGTCTGCTGATGGTGGTGATGAATTATTCGGAGGATATTTGAAGTATCTCATTTGTATTAATTACTGGAATTCTTTTAGAAGATTTCCATTGTGGTTAAGAAAATATTTTTCAAAAACCATTAAATTTATACCAGTAAATGTCCTCAATTGGATTTTGAAATTTTTGAAACTGAATACAATATTTGAGTTTAATGAAAATAGGGTAAATAAATTTGCCCAGATATTAAAAAGTAATTCGCTCACAGATTTCATGTTGAAGTCTTCTCAATATCTCGATGAATATAGGCTACAAAAGTTGCATTTAATTGGAACCCCTGCTTACATATTTGAAGAGAGTATTTCAAGTGAAGATTTGAATGAAGTTTCTACTTTGGGGTTTATTGATATTAAAAGCTATTTGGAAGGAGATATTCTTGCGAAAGTTGATAGAGCCTCAATGGCAAATGGTTTAGAAGGAAGAGAACCATTTTTAGATTATCGATTAGTTGAATGGGCTTTGGCCTTGCCCTCCCATCTAAAAATTTCAGGAACAAAATCAAAATATGTGTTACGAACTATATTAAGTAAATACGTACCAACTGAGTTGATTGAAAGACCAAAAATGGGATTTGCTATACCAATAGAGAAGTGGACACGTACGATTTTGAAAGAAGAATTAGCTGAAATGAAAGATTCTCAAATGTTTTGTAATACTTTTAAATTGAATCAAAGAGAATTAGATAAAATTATAACAACTTTTTTAAGCAACAAGCAAACTGAATATAACCCAAACTTTATTTGGTTTTTATTTGCATTGTACAAGTGGTATAAGACTTGGTACCTCAACTCTAGTTCGGATTTATAATGAAACTTTTCCTTGTCGTTAACGTCGATTGGTTTTTTCTATCCCATAGACTACCCATTGCTTTGGAGGCAAAAAACAGAGGTTACGAAGTTACCATATTTACCATTGATACTGGGAAAAAGGAGGAAATAGAATCCTATGGTTTTAGATGTATTCCTTTGCCTTTAAGTCGTTCAGGGACGAGGTTTTTGGATGAACTAAAAGTAGTTTGGTTACTTTATAATTATTATAAAAAAGAAAGACCTCAGATTGTGCATCATGTCACAGTAAAGCCAGTTACTTATGGGTCTTTAGCAGCAAAACTAGCACGAGTACCAAAAGTGGTAAATGCCTTAGCGGGGTTGGGGTTTTTATTTATTAATGCTGACCAAAATAAATTTTTGCACTGGGCTTTAAACTTAATCTTTAGATATAGTTTCAATAACCCTCAAATTAGATTTATTCTTCAAAATAAAGATGATTTGGACATGATTCAAAACCTAAATATTTTGAAACCTAACCAAATTAAACTCATAAAAGGTTCAGGAGTAGATTTAAATCATTATTCATATTGCCAAGAGCCTTCTGATGAAATAATTAAGGTTGTTTTACCAGCGAGGATGCTATGGGATAAGGGTGTAGGAGAATTTGTTGAAGCTGCAAATCTTCTTTATTCTAAATACAAAAATTGCGCTGAATTTATCTTAGCTGGTATGGCTGATTTAGAGAATGTTTCAGGTATAAGCATTTTGCAGCTTGAAAAATGGTCAAATACAAAAGTTGTTACCTGGGTGGGATTTCAAGAAGACGTAAAAAAAATGGTTTCAAATGCTCATATTATTGTCTTGCCCTCTTATAGAGAAGGTTTGCCTAAATCATTAATAGAAGCATGCGCCATTGGGAGACCAATTGTAACTACAAATGTACCAGGCTGTAGAGAAGTAGTAAATAACGGTATAAATGGAATATTGGTGCCTGTAAAAATGTTGATGCCTTAGCGAATGCAATTGAAAGGCTTATTTTGGACAGAGAACTAAGAGTAAGTATGGGATTAGAGGGCAGGAAAATGGCTGAGAAGGAATTTTCTATTGAAAAGGTTATTGACGAAACTTTTGAACTATATAATAAATGATTTTTGAAATGGAAAATATTTTATTAACAGGAGCAACTGGTTTTGTCGGGAAGAGATTCTTAGAATATAATTCTGAAAAATTTAATATTTTCCCAGTTTCATTTGAGAAGTGGGACGAGACGAATATTGAAATTTTTAAAAATGCTAAAACAATAGTACATTCTGCAGGTATTGCCCACAGAATGGAAAAGACTGATCCAGATTTGTATTTTGAAGTAAATTTTAGAAAAACAAAGATTTTTGCTGATATTGCAAAAAGTAAAGGTACTAAGCATTTTATTTTTATAAGTACAATCAAAGCTTTTGGGGAATATCAAAATGGAATCCTTACAGAAGCCTCTCCATGCAAAGCAGATAATGACCCATACGGGCAAAGTAAATTGTTGGCCGAAAATTACTTGAAATCAATTGAAGATGGAAATTTTATAGTTTCAATAATAAGGCCACCTCTTATCTACGGACCAGGGGTAAAGGGCAATTTGATTAAGTTTTTGGAATTAGCGGATACTCTTTTGCCTTTGCCTTTCAAAAATGTGGCGAATAGACGTACTATGATTTTTCTCGATAATTTTATTGAATTGATCAACAGAATTATTGAGACGAAACATTCAGGAATTTTCCTTGCCGGTGATAAGACACCTATTTCAACTGAAAAATTGATAAGTGAAATAAGATTATGTTTGAGAAAGGAATCTAACTTGTTTTCAATCCCCAACGTGTTGAAAAATATGATAAGTTTCGTAAAACCTGAATTTGCATTAAGACTTTTCGGATCACTTGAAATGGATACAAGAAACACCTACGAAAGATTAAATTTTACACCTCCCTATTCTAGTGAATTCGGTATAAAACAAATGGTGGATTGGTATAAAAAGAAAGACTATTAAAATGAAAAAGGAACTAAATAATCAACAATTTCAACACTTTATTATGGAATTTTGAGCTAAAAATAATATATGAAAAATAAAAATTCAATATCACATTTTCTTGAAGAAAATAATGGGAAAAAGGTCGTTGCAGTCCAAGGTCAAGGTTTTGTAGGAGCTGTTATGTCCTTAGTATGCGCCAATGCCTTTAACTGAAGAATATGCGGTCATTGGAGTTGACCTTCCAACCCCTGCATCAATCAAAAAAGTAGAGTCCATAAACAGCGGGGTGTTCCCAATTATATCCTCTGATCCTAAAATAGATATTTTTTATAATAATGCCAGGAAAAAGGGCAATTATTTTGCTACTACCGATTCATCAGCCTTTAAATATGCCGATGTAATTATTGTCGATATTAATCTGGATGTCCAAAAAATCAATGATGGGTCAAACCGCCTTGTCGAATATAATGTTACATTGGAAGGTTTTAGAAAAGCAATGGAAACGATAGGCAATCATTGCAAAGAAGATGTATTAATAGTTGTAGAAACAACAGTGCCTCCAGGTACATGCCAAAAAGTCGTACTCCCAATAATTACAAAATGTTTGGTAGAAAGGGGATTAAGTGCAAATAAATTTAAGCTAGGGCACTCTTATGAACGGGTAATGCCTGGTCCCGATTATATCGATTCGATTCAAAATTTTTACAGAGTTTATTCTGGAGTGAATGAGGAAAGTGCCATTGCAACAGAAGTTTTTTTGAAAACAATAATAAGTACCGAGAAATACCCTCTTACAAGATTGGGGAACGCAAACGCCACAGAGATGGCCAAGGTTTTGGAAAATTCATATAGAGCTATGAATATCGCTTTTGCTCAAGAATGGGCGAGATTTGCAGAAGAAGCTGGTGTTAATATTTATGAGGTTGTTGATGCTATTCGAATGCGCCCTACTCACGCGAATCTGATGTATCCAGGCATTGGTGTTGGTGGATATTGCTTGACGAAAGATCCGTTACTTGCTTCTTGGGCTAAAACCAATCTTTTTGGGAGTCTCAACGGTCTTGATCAAAGTGAGCGAGGTGTCCAAATTAATGACCAAATGCCTTTGTTTGCATTTGACTTCCTTATTCAACAAGGATATCAAGATTTTAAAAATAAAAATGTAGCTTTATTAGGTGTTTCATACAGAAGTAATGTTGGGGATACTAGATACACTCCAGTTGAGCCATTTTATAATTTTTTAAATAATGCCGATGCCAGTATTATATTACATGATCCTTTTGTGAGGTATTGGGAGGAGTTATCTATTGATGTTGATGAACAGCTATTGGAAATATTGGACAATAACAAATTAGATTCTATCATATTTACCACGTCGCATTCAGAGTATAAGAACAATACTAAATTGATTGAGAAAATTTTAAGTCAAGACTCTTTGGTTATTTTTGATACTGTCGGGGTTTTGTCACAAGCTGAAATTGATACATTAAAAACAAAACATAAAGTTTTAGTCTTAGGAAGAGGAGATATCTAAAAATTTAATAGTAAAAAGAATGAAAAAAGTTTTAATACTTGGTGGGGCGGGGTTTATAGGAATGAACATAACCAAATACCTCGCTGAAAATCGCGAATATTCCATAACTGTTGCAGATAATTTTTCTCGTGGAAAATTGGATGAAGATTTATTGGATTTGGTAAATCGATTTGGGGTCAATATTATTGAAGGTGATTTTACATTACCATCAGCTTTTGACCAATTGCGTAAAGACTACGATTATGTGTATATGTTGGCATCTGTAGTAGGGGTCAATAATACCTTAGAGATACCCCATGAAATCATTAGAATAAATACAGCTTTGATTTTTAATACCCTGGAATGGCTGAAAAATTCTTCTGTAAAAAAAGTAATATTTACTTCTACCAGTGAATGTTATGCAGGCACAATTGAAGCCTTCGGCTATAAAGTACCAACACCTGAGGATATTCCTTTGAGTATTCAAGATATTGGGCATCCACGTTTTACTTATGCGGTAACTAAAATGCTTGGTGAATCAGGCTTCTTAAATTATTCGCGAAAATGTGGTTTTGAATGTACAATTGTAAGGTACCACAATGTCTTTGGGCCAAGGATGGGATTCAAACACGTTATTCCTCATTTGGTACAAAGATTTTTAGCAAATGAAAATCCGTTTTTAATCTATGGTCACGATCAAACTAGAGCTTTCAATTATATAACTGATGCTGTTGAAGGGACGGTACTAGCCATGGAATCTGATAGTTCAAATGGTGAAATTTACCATATTGGAGATTCAACTGAAATTACAATCGAACAATTAATTAAGACAACTGGATCATATTTGGGCTTCACTGGTACGTATGAAAATGCTCCAACTTATCCTGGCTCTGTGGGTAGAAGATGCCCTGATATAACTAAAGCCCGAACCCAGCTTGGATATAGTCCTAAAGTCTCTTGGGAAGATGGACTTAAGATTACACTTGATTGGTACAAAGACTTCTATCAATCTGGAAAGCAATCTTTTGAAAAAGCTTTTGAAACACCCACACATCATCTAAAAAATGGCTAAAAGATTTCTCGACTTATTTGTAGTTTTTGTAGCAACGCTCTTGTTTCTGCCTTTTTTATTGCCGATTGCTATCTTATTGAGATTCACTGGTGAGGGAGAGGTTTTCTATAAGCAAAAACGGATTGGGAAATTCAATCAACCCTTTTTAATTTGGAAGTTTGCCACAATGCTAAAAAATAGCCCTAATATGGGTACTGCTGATGTTACTTTAAAAAATGATCCAAGGGTATTACCAATGGGTAATTTTTTAAGAAAGACCAAAATCAATGAATTGCCTCAAATCATCAATGTTTGGAATGGGACCATGAGTGTGGTTGGAGCGAGACCGCTAATGCAAAGGAGTTTTGACCTATATTCAGATGATGTTAGAAAGGTAATATACAATACACCACCTGGGATAACTGGAATAGGGTCACTTGTTTTTAGGGACGAAGAATCTTTAATTGATAAGTCTGGCCAAGATCCTTTGAAATTTTATGAAGAAACTATCTTGCCTTATAAAGGAAAATTGGAACAATGGTATCAAGCGAACCAATCTTTTTGGACTGACATAAAAATAATTTTTCTCACTGCTTGGGTCATCCTTTTTCCCAAAAGCGAATTGGTTTACAAGTGGTTTCAAGATTTACCGAAAAGATCTTTCTAATTATCTATTTTGGGTATAAATATCATAAAGCTCGACATCATCGCTGGCGCTAGGCCCAATTTTATGAAAATTGGACCAATTGTTCATGCCATTGAAGCCTTTAACAAGGAAAACAATACGAAAATTGAATACCGCTTGATCCATACGGGGCAGCATTTTGATGCTGTCATGAGCGAACAGTTTTTCCAACAGTTGAATATTCCAGAGCCACATCTAAATCTTGGTGCTGGAGGTGGGACACAGGCGGAGCAGACAGCAGCTATCATGGTGGGGTATGAAAATGCCTTGAAAAGTGTTAAGCCAGATTTTTGCATCGTTGTTGGTGATGTAACCTCCACCATGGCTTGTGCCATAGTAGCGAAAAAAGCTTGGATAAAAGTTGCCCACGTAGAAGGTGGAATTCGCAGTGGCGACATGAACATGCCCGAGGAGATAAATAGAATGGTTACAGACAGTATTTCTGATTATTTCTTCACAACAACCCAGCAGGCTGGAGAGAACTTGCAAAAGGAGGGACATGATAAAGGTAAAATATTTTTCGTAGGAAATACGATGATTGACTCCTTGTTGTCTAATTTGAAAAGATTGGTCAAACCCGAAATATTTGCACATGCAAACCTAGAAAATCAACCTTATTTGGTGGCTACCCTACACAGGCCGTCCAATGTCGATGACCCACAAAATTTAAAAATACTCTTGGGCCTCATCGATGAGCATTGCGGAGAGGCAAAGGTCATTTTTCCTATGCATCCGAGGACAAAGAAAGTGTTCGATGGATTGAATTTTACACCTCGCAACATCATCATCACCCAGCCCATGGGCTATTTGGAATTCATTTATACCATTAAAAATTCTATTGGGATCATTACTGATAGTGGAGGTATAACTGAAGAAGCTACAGAACTAGGAGTACCTTGTATGACACTTAGGGATTCTACCGAAAGACCAGAGACGGTGACAATTGGAACCAATGAAATGGTCGGCACAGATCCAAATAATATCATTTCTTATGTCCAAAAAATGGTGAAAAAAGAGTGGAAAAAAGGAAATATTCCAGAACTTTGGGATGGTAATACTGCAAATCGAATTGTCAATATTTTGGTAAATTTGTAGGTTGCCACTCATTTCATTTTAAGCCTAAAATCGTAGTAGAATTGCGCACGTTTATTTATCTTTACAAAAGTAAATAGCTTTCTATGAGTACTATAGATATAACAAGAAACAAGATTATTGATAAACTTTTAGTAATTTCTAACGAACGTTATTTGGACGCTATTCTGCAAATTGTTGACAATAGCTCCAGCATTGTTGAGAAAGTTAAGTTACATCCGGCTCAAATTGAATTGCTGCGAATGAGCGAAGATGATTATAAGAATGGTAGGGTTATATCTCAAGAACAACTGGATAAAGAAGATAAGGAATGGCTGGCCTTAAAGTAATTTGGACTGAAACAGCAGTTAGACAGCGAAGAGGTATATTTGAATACTGGAACAAAAGGAATCAAAGTACAAAGTATTCAGAGAGAATTAGGGTTTTGGTTTCAAAAAAAATAGAGTTGATAAAGAAAAATCCTACATCTTTTTTATCAAGTGAATATAACGATACATATGTCGCTGTAATAGAACACTTTTGTTTGTATTTTAAAGTTGTGAAAGAAGGAATACTTGTAACTGCATTTTGGGATTCAAGACAAGATCCAGATAAATTACTTGAGATTCTCAAGAAATAATAATAGTGTCGACAGGTCGTGAGTTCAATGTGAAATTAGTATCGAATTGACTGCTTGATTATTTATTAATCCTTTGTACTTTTACCAAACTGTAATCCTTTAAATTTCCATTCTACGCCAAACAGAGACCAACAAAACCATTTTATTTTGGCTGAACATTTGTATAAAGTTTCCTTTTTAGATTTTTCAGATCATCTGTTCTGGGATGTAGATAAAACCCAATTGGATATTGATGTATCTGCTGCCTTCGTAATAGAAAGAGTGCTAGAATACGGACTGATGAAGGATTGGAATTTGCTTAAATCATACTATGGTCTGGATAAAATAAAGGAAGTCAGTCTGAATATCCGATGTTTGGACCCCGTTACCCTTTCATTTGTATCTTTTTTATTTGAGATTCCTGAAACTGAATTTAGATGCTACAAGTACACGCGGTCAGCCCAAAACTTTTGGACTTAACCAAAGAACTACAATTTTTCAAAGAAAATTGGAATGAAATGAAGCAAACTATCATCAATGAGTGCAAATAGCTAAACTTACCATAATTATACTCCTTGCCTAAAGTCTTACATATACTCAACAGACCTCATTTCGGGGGACCAATACTATACGCTGGAAGCTTGATTCAGTCCATTAACAAAGACTTTGAGTCCAGACTTCTCGTGGGAGAATTATCGCCCAAGGAGGAAGATGCCACCGCAATACTGACGAATTTTGGTATAAAACCAATGGTGGTCAAAGGTATGGAAAGAAATATAAGTCCTTGGAATGACTTTAAGGTCTATTGGCGACTGAGAAGGATTATAAGGCATTACAATCCTGACATCGTGCATACCAATGGAGCAAAAGCAGGGGCCTTGGGGAGACTTGCTGCAAATCACGAAAGGGTGCCTGTAATCATACATACCTTCCATGGACACGTGTTTAAGGCCTATTTCTCTAGACCCGTTTCGTGGATGTTCCTACAGATTGAAAGATATCTAGCAAATATAACCACCAAAATAATCTCCATTTCCAAGCAGCAAACGATAGAACTGTGCAATGAATTTCATGTTGCAGAATTAGACAAGATAGAAACCATCCCTTTGGGTTTTGACTTCAATCGATTCGTAACAGATCAAGCAGTAAAACGCAAAAGATTCAGGGACGAATTCAAAATAAGTGACGATGCGATTTGTATCGGTATCGTAGGGCGTATGGTTCCCGTTAAAGACCATAAATTTTTTATCAAAGCAATCTCGAAAATCCTTAGAGAGGCTAAAGTTCCAATAAAAGCATTCATCGTTGGCGATGGCGAAACCAGAAATGCTATTGAAGAATACGCCGTGGCGCTTGGTTTGCCTTTTACCAATGAATATGACAGAAAGCATCAACACCCACTCATTTTTACCTCATGGCGAACGGATATCGACTGCGTTTTTGCGGGATTGGATATTGTCACCCTTTGCTCCAAAAATGAAGGCACTCCCGTTACATTGATGGAAGCTCAAGCCGCCGAAAAACCCATCGTAGCCACCAAGGTCGGTGGAGTCATGGATACAGTGTTGGAAGGAGAAACAGCATTGCTATGCGAAGCTGGGGATTTGGATGGCTATTGCCAGCAACTTTTGTCCCTAGTACACGATGCAGAAATAAGGCACCGACTTACGACAAAAAGTAGAAGTTTTGTCCTGAAAAATTTCCATCACAGCGAATTCATCCAAAATACTGAATCCCTGTACCGAAGGCTCATCGCCGCAACCAAAAAATAGCTATTCCCCTAAGCTAATTCCTACTTTTTCCAAATCTTTCCAAAATCCTCCGTAAGATTTTTTTACTACAGTCGGATCATCTAAACTAATTTCTCCTACGATAGCCAGCGGAGCAAATGCCATAGCCATGCGGTGATCCCCATAGGTATCTATCCTTAGCTCTGGATTTATTTTCATTTTTCCTTCTTGCATATAATATTTTGTATCGCTTTGTCCACTAAGCCTTTTAGGCAGTTCTATCAGAGATACTTCGCCTTTTGAGAGCTCAGTTTTTAAGGCTGCAATTCTGTCGGTTTCTTTAATCGTAAGGCTTTCTAATCCACTAAAAAGTCCTGAAACTCCAAGTGCAGCCAAGGTGACCGAAACCGTCTGCGCTATATCTGGGCAGTCTTTAAAATCCCACTCCAACATCGAAGGTAGATCTGTTTCTACTTTTCGAATCACGATGCCTTGCTCGGTGAATTCCGTCTCAACCCCTAGTTTTTTGTAGATTTTAACAAGTACGGTATCGCCTTGAAGCGAGCCCTCTTTCAAGCCAATCAATTCTATTGCACAATTTTTTGAAAGGGCACAAATCGAAAAATAATAGGATGCTGCCGACCAATCTCCTTCTATGTAAAAGGCTTTAGGCTCGTATCTTTTGGGCTTTACCCTAATCGTATTTCCTTCAAATTCGATATTGGCCCCAAATCGCTGCATAATGCGATAGGTCATCGCGATATATGGTTTTGAGTATATATGCCCATCTATGCTTATTTCGATCCCCTGGGGCAGCAGAGGCGCCACCAGCATCAAAGAACTGATGAATTGACTGCTGATATCTCCTGGGATGGTTATTTGCCACCGATCTTGTCCAAGGTTTGGATTCGGCGAGATCTTCAAAGGTGGAAATCCCTCTTCTTCCAGATATTCGATTTTTGCCCCGAGTTCCCTTAATGCACTGACCAATGCACCAATAGGTCGCTGTTTCATCCTTTCGCTACCCGTCAATACTTTAGTGGTGTAGAGCGTACAGAGGTAAGACGTCAAAAATCTAAACGTTGTCCCTGCGTCACCAGCATCCAGCACATCCGAATCACTCCACAATAGACGACTCAGTATTTTGGTATCTTCTGAAGCTGATATATGCTCAATGTCAAACCCTTTCCCACACATCCGTCTTATCATTAGCACGCGGTTAGAAATGGATTTCGAACCTTCGAGGACTATCATAGCCTTGATTGGTTCCTGAGCAAAACATAGAGTTTTGCAAGAATTTACCATTGGAATGTAATGTTTTGTAACAGTCCAGGGTGTAGAGAAAGCGCTACAGGACATGTCAAAGCCGCATTTTGCAGAATTTTCTTTTCCTTCGAACTGTATTCATTGACAGGAAACTCAAACGCGATACGGATTTCAGCTATCTTTCTCGGGGCAGCACCCATCACTTTTAGGATATTTGCCTTCGTGCCTTCCATCTTTATCCCATGCGCATTTGCAGCGATTCCCATCAGGGTCATCATACAAGTTCCAAGCGAAGTCGCCACCATATCCGTAGGGGAGAAGGCCTCGCCCTTGCCATGATTGTCGATCGGTGCGTCGAATTGTACCTTCGTACCCGAGGCGAGATGAGTCGCTTCTGTCCTCAAATCTCCCAAATAAACCAATGCTGAAGTCATCTTTGTTTTTCTTAGTATAATGCTGAAAATCAATCAGTTGTTCATGATTTTTTGGTATTTAATTTTTATTTGGCGTCCCCCTTCTCTCCCCTGAAAGCGAGAGAAGGGTCAGGTCGTCCGTGGGCTCACTTTGTTCCGTCTCGCCCTCCTGTTTGCCTACGGCAAGTATGAGCGAGACTCTCTTCGCTGCCCTATGCGGTCCGCTACGAGACCACTACCACCCTTGACGCAGCTGGCTTGAGCATCATTAAGTTTATTTCACCACAAAATCTATCGCCTTGCCCATCTCTGCGATGGCATCTCTAGTCGCAGATTGGGCGACGTCATATCCTTTAAGTATAAAAGTCCCATAGGATCTGGTTTGTACCTTGATAAGAGATTTTCCTGTTTTATCAAAAAGTTCCAAATTGACCAAGGCGACTTTATTGGCTTTTGCTTCTGTTGTAGGTGTTTTTTTGAGTACTTTTTCTCTAAACAGTGATCCTATTAAACCTCCAATGGCGCTTATGATAGGAGTGTACCAATAACTGCGCCCACTGGTGCTTATATCCAATAAAAACACTCCGTCGAGTTTATTTTGTGTGCAGAATATTTTTACTTTTTCCTCCAACACAATGGAAGTATCTTGACTCCATTGCATATTGGCCAAATTTCCAGTTATAGTTGGATTAAATTGGTCGATTTTCAAATTGTTTGACCAATTTTCGAACTGAGTGTATCCCATATCTCTTACTTTATCGAGGTATTTGTCAGGACAACTCAAGAAAATCCCAGTAATTGTAACCCCACTGATATCTGTTAAATGATAAGCTGAAATGGGTGCCAGACCGATGGTTTGTAATGATTTTAGAATATTGCTAATTTCGATTTCTTCCTCGGTTTTGGGAGGCGTAACTACCGCAGAGGGCAAGATTTTTTTCGAACAAGAACATAAAGTCAGTAAAAAGCCCAATAATATTAGGTATGTTTTCATAAAAAAGTAAGTTTAAAAGTGTTTAACAATTATGGTTTGAACCCGAAATGTAACTATTAATTACAATTTTACATTTCTTTTTAAAATAAAAATAACATTATTTATCGAGAATATTTTTAATAATATCGCAAATAATAGGACAAGCGAATTAAGTAAGATGGCTTGAAGCCACCAAAGCAGTTCTGTATTGTGTTTGATAGCCAAGCCGACTAAAGTTGAAATTAACGCAAGAACCAATAACCTCCCTACGTTAATGCCATTCCAAAGATCTGAAGGAAAATGGACAAAAGATACCCAGACGCTGCTTATCCCTACAAAAAGTATCGCTGAAGTATTCGCTATGACTGCACCCCATAAGCCATATTTCGCATCCAATAACCCATGCAGCAATATAGAAAGTAGTATCGCTGCTAGGAAATAGGGATTGAGCTTTCCAATCAGCCCATTGGCAGTCAAAATAGTCGAAAAGATATAGATAAGCGACATGCCAAAAAATGACCACAAAAACCAACGAAATGGCCCGACAAGACCATAGCTCCCATTACCATACAATAATTCGAGTAAATCCTCTGTGAAAATGGCCATCGGCAATATCCCCAATAAGCAAATGATGATGATTATTTTTGATGACAAATGCATTAATTTGACGGCATCTTCGCTTTTACCCAATCGAGCAAACATGGGTAGCAATAGCCCCGCAAATAGCATCCCGATCATATTTAACGCATCGATGATCCTAAAGATTTTGAAATAATCGTTGTTGATTCCCACCCAATCATTCGGCGCGAATTGTTTAACCCAAAATGCATCAGATCTATAATAGATAGACATGAGCAAGATACTCAATGCCACGGGCGATGCCTCCAAGATTATTAACCATATTTTTCGAAGTGAAATATTGATTTTCAAAGGGAATATTTGGTGACGAAGTAAAAAAACTACCACCAAGCACACCAAAGTATTGGAAATAATCTGAAAAATGATAAAGTCCCAAATATTTATATGCCAAGATGGGATCAACCCCAACAAGATGCCTCCTAGAGAGATCAACAAAAAGGTGCGATCTAGAATGGATAACCAAGAATCGGTTCTATAATATCCCAGCCCAGCCATGTTCGCCCTTAAAAAAGTCATAAACGTATTGCTGATAGGTATTAAACTGATGAAAAATGCCTTTTCTACAGACATTACATTAGAAAAAAATGCAAAGTATAACCCCATCGCCATGAACAAAAAAGCTACATTTAAAAAGGAAATAGTGGCAAAATAGGATGAAAATATCGCCTTAAAATTTGAAGGATTTTCTGCAATCTTCCTAGTTACCTGCGATTGCATCCCAAAGTCATTAAAGACCTTTAAAACCAAAAAACTGTTGAAAATCGTAGAAAATAGAGTATAATCCTCTGGCAACTGGAGTTGAATCTGCCGATCGACCCCAAATATATACAGCGGCTTTATTACAAAATTCAATACCAGTAATAAGGCGATATTGAGCAGAAACTCTCTTTTCATTGGAGTTTTGGTTTCATGATCAGAAACTCAATTTTTTAAGACCCATATTCATACGGAATCCAAGCGATATGATTTGATTGGACTGATTCCGCGTTAAGTCTTGGCTTTCTTTTTTACGATAATAATATTGGAGGTCAAAGAAGATATTGTGGTACACTTGGTACGCCATATGCAATTTCGCTTGAAGGATGTCTGCCTTTGTCCCTTGACCTATCGTGTTGTCATAATCTAGTACTCGTGTTAGATTCGGCAATAGGGGATAAGCACCCCAGTTTTCGGTAGGATTGTTTTCGCCTTGCATGGCTTTTATCAAAGTCAATTCAGCCACGAGCTTAGGTAGGATCGGATATCTCGCTTTGAAGATCATTTCTCTAAAATTACTCCCAAGTGGATGCGCCAATGGTTGATTGTAATGGGTATAACCACCCAGGCTATCATTGTGCGAATACGTGAAAGGCCTTACTACATTGTATTCTGCTTGTAAATCAAGGTGATCGACTCCAAAGGCATTGATGTATTTTGCTCCCAATTGTATGCCGTATTTGTTGGCCCACCAGCCTCGGTTGTTGCTGATTAATTCATCGAATTTGAATTCATCCAATATCAATTGACCATATAGAGATACTCTCTTTCCTATTACCCAATCGGCATTGAATCCAAGCAATGCATTGTCTTTGGATCCAAGTCCTCCCTCTATCGATCTTAAGAAAATGATGGGATTGAGATAATGCAATTCAAACTGCTGGCTCCTTGAGAATATGATGGCCTCAAAGGCACTCAGCGTAAGGTTTTTGAAGGGCTTGATGCTCAAAGTATGCGCGGCAATAAACTTCTTTGGGATCAATGCATCGCCTTGATCATCCCTAGATCCTTTAGCAGCCAATTCGCCAAAAATATTTTGGTAATGGAATTTCCATATTCTCGTGTTTAGCTTTAAATACAGTAAATTATTGCTAAAGTCCGACAGCAAGAGAGACCGATAGCCATTGCCCAAAAACATATTGCCATAGCCAAATTGAACCCCGATATGTCGCGTCACATTGAAGCCGATATACCCATTGGCGATATTGTAGTCATATCCAGACCATTTTTTTAATACAGAGGACTGAAAATTTTTATAAAAACCGGCACCTGGTACGGCTTGTCTTTCATTGATGAAGGTATTGACATACGAAGGAAAACTGGTTTGAGTTTCGACCAGCGAAGTATAAAAATATACCCGATCATCGATGCCGCCTCTGATCTCAGCTCCCTTGGTATTGGTCAAAAGAAAGGAGGACTCTTGGCCATCTTTTCCATAATTGATATCAAATATTGGATTGACTTTGATATAAAACCCTTTGGTAGAAAATTCAAAAAAATTGGCCGGTGTGCGGTAGAAATACTTCAGGAGGGGCTTACTATTGGTAGAATATCTTTCACTGGACATGGAGGCATTTTGCTCACTGCTCTCCAAATAATAAAATTGGGAAGTCGAATCCACATATACCTTTTTTAGCCCAGTTTCGTTTTTCCCACTCAAAGTTGTCGGATTCTCTGTAGGACTCAAAAACTCATTGTTGTCGTTGAATATATATTGCAGATCCTGCCGGCTACGATTGCTCAAATCGCCTTCGAGACTATCAATTTGCAAGGCTAACTGTACAGCGTCTCTGCGGTTGAAATACTTCATTTCATTGAAAATACCATTGTGTTCGGGATACAAAATACTCCATCGATCCAGAATATCATACGAATAGGTATTTAGGGGAATTCCAATGCCTTGTGCTGCAAGGTAACTTATTTTCCCCCAAGATAAAAGACAGAACAGCAATGCTAATTTTATTTTATTTTTCATTTTTTATTATAAATATTAAATAGAAATATTAGGACTTGAATGATAATAAATAGTCTCTAATACTGGATTCAAACAATTTTTCACCACCAAATAAAAAAGCAACTTCTATGGGAATGACATATATTTTTACTCCAGTCCCTTCCAGATATTCTTCATGGATTTTTAATCTCAAGGCATCTTTTTTGGTAGTCAATATGATTTTATTTGGATTTTCGACCTGCTTAAATAGTTTATAGAGCTGTGCGATGTCAAAATTGCTGAAATAATGGTGATCAGGAAAGTCCAAAAGGTGAATTTTTCTGACTTTTGACTGTAGATATTGTACCAAATACTCGGGCTTGGCTATTCCACTCAAGACCACCACGTCCATGGTATGGTCCAATGCTATCGACTTGGTTATATCGAAAAGCTTGTACGGCAAGCCGTAATCAAATCGAGTGAAAAATACCCTTTGATGCGCCAGCGGATTGATCTTCGAAATAAAGGATTTTTTTTCATTTTCAGTGATACCACTGGGCGTCTTGGTGACTAGTACGATATCGGCTCTTTGGTAGCCATGCCGCCATTCTCTCAATCGTCCTATTGGCAATAAATAATCCGAGAAAAAAGGATCTGAATATTCTGTGAGTAAAATGTGCATTCCAGCATTGACCGCCCTATGTTGATAACCATCATCCAGCAACACTAATTTTACGTCTGGGGAATGATACAATAACTGAGGTATGGCTAGGGACCGATTTTCAGCAACTGCCACGGGTACATTGGGGTATTTCTGCTTGATCTGAAGCGGTTCGTCCCCTACATTTTCTACCAAATCATCCGTCATTACATTCTTGTAGCCAAAAGACTTGCGCTTGTATCCTCTACTCAATACAGATACGTCTATATACGGCTGCAAAATGCGCACCAGATACTCTATATGCGGCGTCTTACCAGATCCCCCAACCGTCAGATTACCCACGGATATGATGGGTATCGAAAACGAAGTCCCTTTTACCAATTTATGATCATAAAGGGCATTGCGAAAGGAGACCCCCATACCATATAAAATAGCAACAGGAGAAAATAATGCTTGAAGGATTTTCATCAAAAATGCAAATATTATACAAAACTAATCAATACTGCGAAAAATTTTGAAATATATATCTAAAGTAATTGCTATGTTTTCTTTGAAAATTTCTAAAATAAGTTTTACTTTGCGGTATAATTAGAAAAATCACCCATTCAATTATTGAATTATGGATCAGATAGAAAATGCAGGTAGAAAAGGGTATTGCATGTTGTATTTTTTGGTAACCGTCGTACTCGTGGTTATGATGTTAGTCTATATTTATAATCAGAATTTCTTATTGAAATTTTAATATGTCACCATATTCATACCTTGCAGTTTGACCATCGGCTTGCAAAGAATGGAGTTTTACGCCAATCATGGACTATATGATTTGGAGCAAAAAGCTGGCAATTGGTTTTGGGTCGATATAGAAGTTACGATTATTACTCCTCCCGACATTCACAATATTCAACTTAGCGAAAGCATAGATTATAGCATCGTCTATAGGATTGTATCTGATATTATGAATACACCCACCAAACTACTGGAGACC
Organism: Saprospiraceae bacterium; assembly: GCA_016718505.1. Lineage (GTDB taxonomy): Bacteria > Bacteroidota > Bacteroidia > Chitinophagales > Saprospiraceae > JADKKF01. The sequence goes on from JADKDE010000002.1 coordinate 238,537, forward strand.
TTATGCGGAAAGATTTGCACTCAGGTCAAACAAAAATTTTCTCATATCATCAAGATTAAAGCAACCGTATCAAAGCTCAATCCTCCCCTCAAAGGCAAAGTGCGTAGATCGTATGTTACGCTAGAGATATAGCTTTACAGCTTTCAATCCTCGTGGATTTCCCAATAATTTTGGCTTTCTATTTCATCGCATATTTGGAGATAATGCTGATATCTAGTTTCTGCGATCGATCCATCGATCAAACCTTGCTTTACAGCGCAGTTGGGTTCATTTCTGTGCAAGCAATTGGAGAATTTACAATCGCCCAATCTTTCAAAAAATTCCCTGAAATTATGAGCTACGTCCTCAACAACCAAATTATTAAATGATAGCGTTTTGATCCCAGGCGTGTCGATAATCCTAGCACCAAATTCCAGCAAATGCATCTCCGCAAAGGTCGTAGTATGCGTTCCTTTGCCATTATAATCGGATATCTCTTGCGTGGGCAACCAAAGATCTGGCTGCAGTGCATTTACCAAAGACGATTTGCCGACACCAGATTGTCCACTGATCAAACTCGTTTTGGCGCTTAGCAACATTTTGAATTCTTCAAGGCCTTCTCTACTGACAGTCGAGGTATAGACCACTTTATAGCCCAATCCTTCGTACAAAGCCATGATTTCCTCTGTGAGGGCCCTTTCAGCACCATTCAATAAATCCACCTTGTTTACGATTAATGTCGTCTCTATATCCCTTGGTTCTGTAGTCATTAAAAACCGATCAATGAATCCCAATTTTAACGAAGGTGACTTCGGTGTGATGATCAGACAGGCTTGATCTACATTCGCTGCAATCAAGTGCATATCGTGTTTTTTCCTAGGAGATTGCCTTACGATGAAGTTTTTGCGAGGCTCGAAGCTGTGGATTGTTGTATCGCTTTCGTCCTGCGAATAATACACAATATCGCCCACTGCTAGGGGATTCGTCGTCTTCAAATCGTCCATTTTTATCCTTCCTGCCAGTCTAGCTTGGATTATTTTGCCCTCGGAAGTTTCCACCACATACCAGGAACCCGTCGATTTGATTACGACGCCTTTTTTTCTACCTTGGTTGTCTTGGATTTCTCCCATTTTGCTTACGATTTGGTGGCCAAGACCATGTCTCGGATGAGTTGAGGATCCTTTTCGATGGCATCACCAACGACGATGATATCGGCACCCGCTTCGACATTTGCTCGAACTTTTTCAGCCGTTTTGATGCCTCCACCTACGATTAGGGGGATTTGGATTGCCCCTTTTACAGACTCAATCATTTGGGTACTGACGGGTTTTTCCGCACCACTTCCAGCATCCATGAATATCAATTTTAAGCCCAACATTTCACCCGCTATCGCCGTGCAAACCGCTATGTCCTCCTTATTGGATGGGATGGGATAAGTGTTGCTAATATAGGATACCGTCGTGGGTACTCCTCCGTCGATGAGCATATACCCTGTCGATAATATCTCGAGGGGACTTATCTTGAGAAATGGCGCTGAAACTACATGCTTTCCGATGAGCAAGTCGGCATTTCGCCCACTGATCAGCGATAAAAACAGCAAGCCATCGGCCTTGTACGATAGCTGGCTAGAATTTCCAGGGAACAAAATTAAAGGTATATTACACTCTTTTTTTATATCCATCAACAAGGAATCCAGCACATCATTGACCACCAAAGAGCCACCAATAAAGAAGTAATCAACCTTCGTTTCGTTGGCCAGTTTGATGATCTTATCCAGATTTTGCAACCTTATCTTGTCGGGATCTAACAGCACGACGAACCGCTTTTGCTGGTCTATCAAATCCTGTTGCATCTTCTCGTATATACCCTTTGACGTCATGCCTATTCTATTTTTATGGTGGATTCGTTTCTAAATCCCTGTGTTTCTTTTCAAAAATTCAAGCAAATCTAAGCCCTTTTTTGACAATATAGCATAAATTCCCCTTGGATACGACATACAGAAGGTCATTTCTTTGGATTTTTGGGCGCATCCCCACACCGTGGGGACCCTGCTGTGCGTGGGTTCACGTTGTTCCGTCTCTCCCTGCGATCGAGACTCTCGACCTTTTGGGGTCGAGACCACTTCCATCACTTGCGCAGCAGAAATTGAATTCCCATTGCAAATCATAATGTGCTATAGAGAACTAGAATATAGTGGAGAATTTCGGAAGGAATATGATCAAGCCCACCAAAATAGCTATGATGGCGCTTACAAGGACTGCTCCAGCAGATAAATCCTTGATTTTCTTTATTTGATCGTGCCGGTCGGGAGATATAAAATCCGCCACATTTTCTATAGAAGTATTGATCAATTCAAATGCAAATACATTTCCAACGGTTAGTAGGATTGCCACCCATTCTAGCGGAGTCAATCGAAAATAAAAGCTAAAAAGCACTGCTCCTGAGAGCCCGGCGAGATGAATCCAAGCGTTGTGTTCCTCCTTGATTAGGATTTTTAGACCATTCCAAGCATATTTCGAACTCTTAAAGCGATCAAAAAAAGAAAAATTGCGGTTTTTCATGTGAAGGAATTTTGCAGCAAAAGTCAAAATGATTCAAAAATACACTCAATCCTTAGTAAACGTACAAATCAGCTACTAGGCGTATTCTATGCCAAGGCTACACAGCCTTTTTTAACAAGCTATTTAAGGTAAATCTTCAATAGTCCAAGTACTTCAACCTCCATAAAAACTCTCAAGGATTGAAACCATCTCTAAATATCTAAATACAGACTAGAAATTGATTAAACAATGTCCAATATCGAATATGTTTTATCGTTAAAGCTGAATTTTTCTCCTTTGTGCTTACCTACCATCGCGGCATAAATAGGGGAGTGAATAGATATTCCGACGACATCTTTGCCTTCTAATTGAAATGGCTGACACGGCATCCCTACATAATAAGCAAATGTATCCGTTTTAACCAAATTTCCTAATCCTACCTTATCGGTGCTATCAGTATTGATATTTTCCATGTAAAGTAATTCATCCTCAGCTTCAACGAGTCTAGCTTGTTGGATAAGCCTCATGTCTGTGGCTTCAGACTGGTGCGTTAAATCTTCTGGATCAATCACACTAGCCTCCTCGATATCGCTTTGAGCATTGATATTTACCAATAGTTGTTTTAATTCAGCAATACGTTGTTTTTGATCATTGATAATATACTCTCTGACTTGTTGTTTCATGTCCATAAAATTATATCTTATAGGTCTAAAAATATTTAAAAAAATCCATTTTTTTGGAAAAAAGCTCTAAAGCAAATATAATAAAAAAGCGGCGACTTTTCATGATGAAAAGGCCACAATTATATATTGAAACAATCCAATGAAGAGGATGTTTTCAATTCTACAAAAATTCGGATAATAAAGTCTAACATTAATAAAGTTACGACCTTTTACGATGAAAAAGAAAGAGAAAGTACACCAAATAAAAAGATGATATAAGGCATAAACCCCCAAGCGGATACCATTAATTAACTAAGGGCTTACCGAGCCTTGAGCATTGGGATTACTTTCTTATAATTTCCGCTGATCATCGTGCAATAATACACCCCAGTCGATAAGTCCGATGTAACAAAATCTATCTCATGGGTCCCAGTAGGGTAGTATTGATTCGCTAAGACGCTTATCTCCCTACCAAGGCTATCATGGATGACAAGATATACTTTTTCGCCTTGTGACTTAAATCGAATTTTAGTATTATCGGCAAAAGGATTTGGATAATTTGGTGCGAGCAATTCATCTTCCAATCCTGGCTGGGTCTCTTCAGTTGCAGTAGATGTATTGAATATCGGCAAAGTATTGAACGTCTTTAGCATGATGTCAACCAGCTCACTTCCTTCCACACAGAACCAATCCTTGAGGATGGTCGTGTATATAGCCCTGAAATCAATTTGCATGGGGACATTATCTCCCACGGCATGGCTGGATTTGATCGTAGGATTATTGCCCAGCATTCCTGGTATGAGATTTGGTCCGAACATGAACAATGGTGCTGCTTCACCGTGATCTGTACCTGTGCTGCCATTGGATCTGATACGACGACCAAACTCAGAAAAAGTCATGGTCAAAACCTTTTCACCCTTGCCCATTTTCTTCAAATCATCGGTAAAGGCATTAATGGCATCATTAAGTCTTCCTAGCAAGGTCGCATGGGAACCCGTTTCATTTCCCGTACCGGACTGTACTTGATTAGAGTGGGTGTCAAAGCCTCCAAGGCTTACCATATAGACTTTAGTCTTTAGTCCACCCGAGATGAGTTTCGCTACGATTTTTAATTGATCAGAGAGCGAATTGCCAGTCGCTGGATATAGCGTAGAAAGATTTGAACCAGATGCGGCAGCATTTTTTACAGATGCTGCATATTGCTGTGTCTGTTGTGCCACCAAACGAATATAAGTCAGTTCGTGCCCATATGGTGTATTAGGCGTTGGATCAGCCGATCCAGTGATTAGATTATAAAAAGAACTTGGGTCAGTAATCGACATGCCCATATTTACTACATTTCCTTGCAAAGCTGGAGAAAGGACTGAACCAATTTGGATGGCTAAAGGATCTGGATTGGCAGCGTTGGGATACCCTTCTGGATACCCAGGGTTTTCTTTTTCTAAGTATCGACCAAGCCAGCCTGTGGTCTCGAATTTATTGCTATCGCTACCAGTAAGCCAAATATCTGTGGCTCGAAAATGTGAAAAATTGGGAGCAGGATAACTTACAGCTTGCAAAATTTTTCCACGTCCTTCATTATTTAAATTCTGAATCGCAGACATGGCAGGATGAAGCCCTGTCGCTGGATTGTAGGCTAGCTTCAGGGCTTTGGACTCAGAAATCAAAATATTTGGGCGTGCTAGGGCCAAATTGGAGTATTGGTCGAGAGGTAAAACCGTATTCAATCCGTCATTGCCTCCATTCAATTGGATCAGTACAAGTATCCGATCTGGATCACAAGCGCCTCTCTGCAATGCTTCTAGGATAGGGCCCCCGGCCAATGCTCTGAAATTAAAACCACCTAAAAAGGATGGTAGTGCTATAGTGGGTAAAGTATATTTTATAAATTTCCTTCTTTTCATCTTGCTATGAGATTTATTGTATTTTATCTATAAAGGCTGCTTGAATTAACAGAGTTGGAACTCTGCCAGATTGAAAAAATAAGTGTACATAGCGGTCAATTTTGGCTTGACATTGTTGATATTCGCAGCGAGAGTCGGGTTCGCCTTGTAAGTAGTCCATGCTTGAGTCCAGTAGGAATCATTTGATTGACCAGCCAAAAGTGCGGCCTTCATGATATCGATTTGTTTTTGACTGAGTGGAAATACTAGGTGTGTATTAATTAACTCATTGATCAAAGCATTTGGATTATCAGGATTGGCTAGAGTACTGGTATATGCGAGAACATCCAATTTTGTACCTCTTATTCCATTATTCATAAGAACTGAACAAAATGATACTCTTTTGGGAAATGTATCTGAATTTATCCAAATCTCATAATATTGTGGAGCTTGATAAAAGGCTGGCCATCCACTCACATTTATTGGATCCCCAATATCTAATTGTAATGCTGCCATCGTTGCACGGATGGTATTCCAGTATGCATATAAATCTGTAACGGTGGTATTTGCTGGCTTGGTGTGGAGTTCAAAACTTCTCAATGTGCCTGCTATATGATCTAAAGGAGTTTTTATGTATCCTCCCATGGTATTGGCTTCGAAAAAATGCGCTGAGGAAAGAAGTGCCTCAAGGACAGGCTTTAGTTCAAAATTGTTGTCACTGAATATCTGGGCAAGAGGTTCAATGACCTTGGTTTCTACTTCTGCATCTATGACATAATAGACAAAGAAAGTATACAACTTCCTTATGATATACTTCGAAACATCATCTTTAGAAAAAATCATATTTATCAACTCATCTATCTCTGCATTAATGGCCGATTGAGTCGTACCCCCGTTGATAATTTTATTGTTATAATAACTTGAAAATTGCTTATTTGTGGCATCATGCCTTGCAGTATTGAGTGTGGATGCGATGGTATTTCGATCATTAACCCAGCCAGTTAGAACTTTGGCAGCTGCCTTTACATCATCTTCTGTATAGTTAGGGTTATTCGTTTTTCCTAAGGTGAATAACTCCTGTAGCTCTCTTGCATAATTTTCATCTGGAGCTGCTTTGGAATTGCGCTCACCATTTAGATAGACCAACATGCCAGGATCTACAGTCACTTTGCGAATCAGGGTCTTATAATTTCCCAAAGCATAAGATCTCAAAAGGGCATTGTGTTTATACATGAATCGCGCATCGCCTATCACATCAGTTTCGGTAGCAATGAGGCTATGCAAAAAGAATGTCATTTTCTCTCTGATATTGGTCTCTTGGTTCAAGATTAGACCCGTCCACCAAGATTTGAAAGAAGTCCTTCTGGCTGCATTTATGGTGCCGTCACCATAGATAGCATTTCCCCAAGGGCTGCCGAGCGGAACAGAAAGGTCAATCAACGATAGGGTGGTGTAATTATTTAGAGGTCCAGTTGGTGGTGTCGAAGGGACATTCAACAAGAATGCAACTGCATCCGAAACATTCATGTTTTTCAGGGCCTCAAGATCTGTTTTTCTGACACCAAACAAAGTCCTGCGCAACAAATGCAATTTTTCAGCATCCCCAAAAAGCCCAGTATAGGGTTCTAAGCCTGATAAATTTCTGTGAAAGCTAGGAAGTACCTTGTTTTCATATAATTTTTCAGGCGCAATGACCTTTTTAGGTGATTCAGGACCATTAAACGCTTTAAGACTACCTTGAAGGAAAGCTTTTCGATTCATATAATTCGTATTCTACGTTAATTGTAAACCATTTGGTTACATCATCTTGATTTAATATTTTTTCCTTTGACCCGTGAAATTAATAAAAGTTTAATATTTTGTTAATTTTTATATAATTTTCTTTTTATTTTTTATTGAAGTATTTTGTTGCTTTTTTAATTAAGTCTTTGAGATGGTGTATAAAATCATTGTATTTTATTAAAAATGTTGTAATTTTGTGTATTTGCAAAATAAAAAGTGCTAAATTTCAAAAATAAATTTTTATCAATCAAATGGATATTTCATGAAAAATTTAACCTTTAGTACTTTTTTAACTTCAAATTTGTCAATTACACCCAGTGATTTGGATCCTGTTCTGAGTAAAGCTAAATCTTTAGAAGTTCGAAAGGATGCATTTTTACTTCAAGAAGGTGAAAAGTGCAAGTATTCATTTTATGTAGAAAAAGGATTGTTGCGACAGTATATGTTGGATGCCAAGGGAAAAGAACATATCATATCTTTTGGACCTGAAGGATGGATCATTTCAGATCGTGAGAGCGTATTTTTTAATCAGCCTTCCAAGTTTTTTATTCAGGCTTTGGAGGATTGTACCATCAAATTGATAGACGATTCGTTAGTGCGCTTGATCAGCGAGAAAGTGCCGTCATTTGTTGATTTCAATACTAGACTTTTGCATAATCATATCAGAGCACTCCAAAATAGAATTATCCAACTAATGAGCTTTACTGCAGAAGAACGCTATCTGGAATTTATAGCATTGTATCCAGACATTATGTTGAGAGTTCCACAGACTATGGTGGCGTCTTATCTTGGGATAGCACCAGAAAGTTTAAGCAGGGTCAGGAAAGATTTGGCCAATAAAAATTTTAATAAAAAACATACTTCATACTTAACATAGGTCAATGGCAGCCCCAAGCTATAGCCATACCTTTGCAGTATAATTAAACAAAAATATAATATTATGACAACCAAATCAGTAGAATTAGTTGCAAGCCCAAGAGAACCACATTTTGTAGGGGATGGATTTCGTGTACACAATTTCATTCCAAGTGGATTTAGATTGGATATGGAGCGCATGGATCCATTTATCATGCTGGACTACAATTCAAAATTTAAATTCGCACCCAGTGCAAGACCCAAAGGTGTTGGAGTTCATCCACATAGAGGATTTGAAACCGTAACCATAGCTTATCAAGGTAAAGTGGAGCACCACGACAGCAGTGGGGGTGGAGGCGTCATCAGCGAAGGTGATGTACAATGGATGACAGCAGCTAGCGGAGTCCTTCACAAAGAATTTCATGAAAAAGAATGGAGCAAGGAAGGTGGAGATTTTCAAATGGTACAGCTTTGGGTTAATTTACCCGCAAAGGACAAGATGTCAAAGCCAAAATATCAAGCCATAGAGAATGCTTCTATCGCCAAAGTACCTCTAGTCAATAAGGGTGGCGAAATCGAGGTCATCGCTGGGGAATACAAGGGCGTCAAAGGTACTGCCACTACATTCACCCCGATCAATATGTTGAATGTAAAACTCAACCAAGGTGCTAAAGCAGAATTTGAAATGCCCGCTTCGTACAATACGGGATTGCTAGTGATCGAAGGCTCAATTCTGGTCAATGGAACTACAAAAGGCCCGACCAATCACTTTGTCTTGATGGCCAATGACGGTGAGCAGTTTACCATTGAAGCGACAGATGATGCTATCGTACTTGTCTTAGGTGGAGAACCAATCAATGAACCCATTGCAGCTCATGGTCCTTTTGTGATGAATACAAGAGAAGAAATCGTGCAGGCATTTGAAGATTTTAACAAAGGTAAATTTGGATTTTTAGAAGACTAAAAAAAAGGAATTGACATGAAAAGGGATGAATTTTTGAAAAAATCGGTTTGGGGTTCTGCGTTGGCGATGCTGAGCGTACCCTTTGGTAGGAAAATGTTGTCAAAGAGTGAGAAATCTCAACCAGTGGCGGATCAAAGAGGTGTAGAGATGGTTTGTTCGCCGACCAATACGCATATGGTTGGAAATGGCTTCAAAGTGATGAATTTTTACCCGAATGGGAAAGGTTTTGAAGAGCGCATGAGTCCATTTTTTCTGCTGGATTTCAATGCTGAGGTGGATTTTCCTGCTTCGGATATTGCTCACGGAGTGGGGGTTCACCCTCATCGTGGGATCGAAACCATAACATTTGCCTATAAGGGTGCTGTAGAGCATCATGACAGCAAGGGAAATCATGGGATTATACACGCTGGAGACGTTCAATGGATGACCGCTGGTGGGGGTGTTTTGCACAAAGAATACCACGAACAAACCTTCAATCGGTCGGGTGGGGCTTTTGAGATGTTGCAATTGTGGATAAATCTCCCCAAAGCGCATAAGTTCACCCCTGCGAAATATCAAAGCATCAAGCACACAGATAAGCCCAAGGTCGATTTGTCGAATGATCAAGGGACGGTTTATGTTATCGCTGGGGAGTATGAAGGGATGAATGGGATTGCGTCTGCATTTTCGCCAATACATATGTATGATATGCACTTGAATTCTGGGGCAGATTTTTCTTTCAGGCTTCCATCTGGATTTAACTCAGGGATATTGGTCATCGATGGTGAGATAAAGGTAAATGGCTCCAAAGCCCCTGAAAATCACTATGTCCAATTGAAAAATGAAGCTGGAAAAATACAAATACAAGCAGAAAAAAAGTCAAAGCTGATGGTTCTCAGTGGAGAGCCGCTCAATGAACCTTATGTGAGTTATGGTCCCTTTGTGATGAACACTGAACAAGAAATCAAAGATGCCATCAGGGATTATAATGAGGGCAAATTTGGTTTTTAGCAGATTGAAAAATTTCATTAAAAGATGATATCGTCAAAATAATGCATTCCTCCATCGAATAGCAAGTAAACCATAAAAAATGAATCCAATCATGGTGAAAATCCCCAAACTGATCATTTCTAGTTTGTTTTTTATAAAATATAAAGCAGTAAAAACATGACCATAGGTCATTATAGTGACCTAAAAGCATAACTATTGGTCATTATGATATTTTGTTTTAGTTTTTTTTTATTGAAAAATGATTTTATTGAAATAATTTAGTAACTTTAGTCCAACAAGCAAATAGTAAAATACTAAACCTGAAAAAGTTATTTCATCGCAAAGTGGGATAATCCGAAACCACTCAAAAAGAAGTAGGATCCAAGCCTGAATGGGTTAATCAAGGTATGATATTTTAAATGCATTCGTTATGAAAAACAATTATTTTTTATTGATTTTTAGCACATTATTGTTGTGCTCGTACAGTGTTTCAGCACAGCTTACCCCCCCCCCCAAATTTTGAATTGAAACCTTGTGGATCACCTGATAGCCCTCCTCCTGCAATGACTCAATCGAATTCAAATTTTTTACCAATATGTTCTGATCCCCAACAAATTAAGTATATTCGCATAGCAATTCATTATCTGCTTCCTAAGGGTAAAATCATAAGAAAATCCTTGACAGACTGTGATGGTTCCACTTATGAATATGTTGGAGCAGGTAATTTTACCGAATATTCCGATGGATTTTCGACATCTGGTTATAATGGCTATCAAAGGGCAGAAGATATGATCAATCAGGCTAATATGGAGCTTGACAACAATGCTCATCAATGGAGAAAGGCAAATGATCCAGCTGTTCAAAATCCACCACTTAATATCACCTATCCATCTACTCCTCCAGAAGTTAAAGTAAGATATTTGCTTGCTGGAGTGTATTTTCATAGGGACGATGCAGCATATAATTATGATGGAAATTTTGACGATGATGATATAGTAAATAAATATTCTGTTGACAAATACAATATCATAAATATATACTATGCACCAATGTTGAAACATTCTGGATATGCCAATGCTATTGGAGGCTCCTACAAGTATATTTTTAATGCGGATTATTTTGCTTATGCGATGCCAAATTGTAGAGATTGGTCCATCATCTCAGCAGGTTCAGTGATCAATCATGAAGTAGGGCATGCTCTGGATTTAGGCCATAGTTGGTATGAATTTGACTATTGTGATGATACTCCCCCAGGATATTTATATGACAGATGGAATGTGGCGGGGCAATATTGTGAATACAATCAAAGAGCAAATTGTTGGAAATTTGAGCACAATATTCCTATTTGTCCAGGCAGCACCAAAGGACTACCTTGTGATAATTGGTCAAAAATTAGCAATAATATCATGGACTACAATGGACATGCTCCGCACGCATATACCCAATGCCAAGTCGATAGGATAAATGCAGATATTTCAAATGCAGGGAATGCTTATGTTCATTCTTGTAATGGATGCATGCCATCTATGTCTTTTTTTGCCAGCCCTTCTATTCATTATGTTCATAGCACTTCTATGTCTTATACTTATATCCCTCTAAATGGAGAAGGGAGTTTTAATGAGAATAAATGGCTAATTGATATATGCGAAGTAGACCCAAACAACAAAACTGAATGTATAGGTAATAGTTATAATACAGGTTGGCAAAATGGAACAATTGGAAAAATTAATCTGGCGAATTATTACAATTTCTCACACAACAAGACTTATAAAGTAAAGTTAATTGTTGATAATACGGACTGTCCTCTAAGTAGTGAGTATGTTCAGATTATTCAGACTTCGACATTTACAAAAGAGGGAATACCAACTAAAGACCAAAATTTTGATCTTGCTGGAAATAACCCTGTATTGAATGAATTAGTGCTTAGAGTGACTATGAGAACGCAAGGTCATTTGGACCTAAGATTGGTCAATTTATTGACAGGGCAGTCCCAGACCATGCTCAACAATCAGGTGACAGATGAAGGAGAGTACATGATTAATTGGGATATGGCTAACTTATTTCCTGGGTCATATAGTGTAGTAGCCAATATGGATGGATTTATTAAAACACTAAACGTGATGAAATTATGAAAAAGTTCTTCATATATATAATAGCATCGATGCCTTGGGTCTGTTCCGCACAATTAGTACCTCAATTCATGCTGCCTATATGGTTCGAAGATGCTGTGGGCAATAAAGATACGCTATATATAGGTGCGGATACTAACTCTAATTATCATTCAATTAACTCCCAATACGGGGAGCGACTTATTACTGCTCCCTTTGATAGCATATTCGAGGTGAGAGCTGCACATGGAGATGATAGTGAGTGGAAGATGTCCAAAGTAATAGTAGAAGACGCTGAGGTTGGACAATTTCAATGTGTTAGCCAAGCTGGTACCAAACTCATCATACACGCCAAAAACTTACCTGTAAAAATATCGTGGGATACCAATATGCTCAAGCTCAATTATCCCTGTAATCGCAATGCGATACTCTCGACGAATAATGGAATTTATGTGCTTCCAAATTGGTTTTTGGGCGGAGGTATCCATTGTATGATGAATAAAACTGAAATATTAGAGGACTTCAATTACGCGCCGAGAAATTATTCTTTTTTTAGACCAACTTACTTTGAATACGCGGTAGAAGGTCAAGGAATCAAATCCTTACCAGTATTTCAATATTCAGGATTTGGGGCAGGTGATGAATGCAGCACTATATTGCTCTCTTCTGATGATCGCAACGTGGAGGAATGGAGTGGAAAAATATACCCCAATCCAACGAGCCAAAGGGTGTATATTGAATCGCAAGATCAGCATGAGCTAGTAGGGTTCAGACCTTTGACGTATCAGGGCGAAGGCAAGAAGCCCAATACACTCGGGAGAACCAAAGCGTAGATTTTGGGTATTTACCACCAGGTGTTTATATCTTGCAGATGTTATTTGAAAATAACAAGATGAAAAATACAAAAGTAGTAAAGCTATAATGAGCAAATAAAATTAAGTTTTCATCAGGCCGGTATCTTTTGATATCGGCTTTTTTTCGGAAGGATCCTCCCATCCCTTCCAACAACCCCAGAACCCTTAACCCTCCCACTGCTCTAGCCCCACACCACGCCCATGCGTCAGCGATCGGAGCCGTCTCGTCGATGACGAGAGTCCGTAGGACCGAAGCGGCGCAGAGCGGCCCTCGACTCGTCGAGGGAGACGCCCAAATCATTTAAAGTGCATTGTACCCTTTGAAATGAAAAAAAAATCAAAATAATCGCAAAAAAAATTGGAAAATTGTGGGTAGCTGCTTTATATTTGCAGTCCCAAACGCAGAAGTAGCTCAGCTGGTAGAGCACGACCTTGCCAAGGTCGGGGTCGCGAGTTCGAATCTCGTCTTCTGCTCAGAAATGAGCCCTCTTACGAGGGTTTTTTTTCGCCCGAGTGGTGAAATGGTAGACACGCAGGACTTAAAATCCTGTATCCTCAAAAGATGTGCGGGTTCAAGTCCCGCCTCGGGTACTTTTAGCAATCTGATCTTCAATCAATCTTCTGAACAAGTTTAGCGGTGACCAAGCCTTTGGGTTGGCTTTTTTTTCATACCTTTGCGGCACATTTTGAATATTAGAACGATTATGACAGAGATTTCTTCCAAATTTTCTCCCCAAGAAGTAGAACAAAAATGGTATCAGCATTGGATGCAAAATGGGTTTTTCGACTCCAATCCAGATGGCAGAGAGCCCTATACCATCGTCATACCACCGCCGAATGTGACGGGGGTATTGCATATGGGGCATATGCTCAACAATACGATCCAAGATGTGCTCATACGTAGGGCTAGGATGCAAGGTAAGAACGCCTGCTGGGTGCCTGGTACGGACCATGCTTCTATCGCTACGGAGGCGAAGGTCGTGGCGATGCTCAAGGAAAAGGGTATAGAGAAGTCTTCGATCTCGAGGGAAGAATTCTTGGCGCATGCTTGGGAGTGGAAGGAAAAATACGGAGGCATCATCCTTGAGCAATTGAAAAAGCTGGGTGCTAGTTGTGATTGGCGAAGGACAAAATTCACGATGGATCCAAAGCTGAGTGATGCGGTCATAGATACCTTCATACAACTATATAACAAGGGGCTGATATATCGTGGAGTGCGGATGGTGAACTGGGATCCGAAGGGGATGACGGCGGTTTCGGACGAGGAGGTAATCCACCGAGAAGTACAGTCCAAGCTTTATTTTATTGCTTATGAAATAGAAGGTGAAAATAGCAAAGTGGTGATCGCAACGACGAGGCCTGAGACCCTGCTGGGAGACACGGCTGTATGCGTTCATCCAGAAGATGTTCGCTACAAATCCTTGGTAGGAAAGCGCTGTATTATACCTTTCACAGGGAGAACGGTGCCAATCATCCAAGACGAATATGTGGACAAAGAATTTGGAACGGGATGCTTAAAGGTGACACCAGCACACGATGTAAATGACTATTTGCTCGGTCAAAAACACAATCTGGAGACCATCGATATTTTGTTTGACAATGGGCATATAAATAGCCCGGCGACGCCTTATCACGACCTAGATGGAATCGTCGCCCGTAAGCGTATCGTGAAAGATTTGGAGGCTTTGGGGCAGTTGGTCAAGGTAGAGGATATAAAGAACAAAGTGGGATATTCTGAAAGGACGGACGCTGTCATAGAACCCAAACTGTCTATGCAGTGGTTTTGTGATATGGAAAAAATGTCAAAACCTGCGCTGGATGTAGTCCTAGAAAATAAGGTGAAACTGGTGCCTGAAAAATTCAAAAATACTTATAAGCATTGGATGGAAAATGTGCACGATTGGTGCGTTTCTAGACAATTGTGGTGGGGTCAAAGGATACCGGCTTGGTATAGTACTGATGGTCGCATCGTGGTGGCGAAGACCGATGTCGAGGCTCTGGCTTTGTTCAATCAGAATGAGTCGCAAAGTGCTATCACCTTAGCGGACATCAGACAAGACGAAGACGTATTGGATACTTGGTTTTCATCGTGGCTTTGGCCTATATCGGTGTTTGATGGTTTTGAAAATCCAGACAATGCAGACATAAAATACTATTATCCGACGCAGGATTTGGTTACTGCGCCTGAGATTCTATTCTTTTGGGTGGCTCGTATGATCATAGCGGGGATAGAATTTAAGCATGAAATACCATTTTCTACTGTCTATTTGACTGGGATCGTTCGAGATAAACTGGGCAGAAAAATGTCCAAATCGCTAGGAAATAGCCCAGATCCGTTGGATCTGATCCAACAATTCGGAGCCGATGGTGTGCGAATGGGAATGCTGCTTTGTTCCCCTGCTGGGAATGATATCCTCTTCGATGAATCACAGGTGGAGCAGGGTAGAAACTTTGCCAATAAACTTTGGAATGCATTTAGGTTGGTAAAAGGATGGCAAGTAGATGACCAGCTAGAGCAGCCAAGTCTCAATCTTACTGCGTCAAATTGGATACAAGAAAAGCTGCATATTACCATAGCGACTACTGAAAAATATTATAGTGAGTACCGCTTGTCAGATGCTATGATGACGCTATACAAGTTTATTTGGGATGATTGTTGTTCTTGGTATCTAGAAATGATAAAGCCAGTATATGGCAGCCCTATCGACCGCAAAAGCTATCAAGAAGCCATTGGAATGTTAGAGAATATCGTTAAGTTGCTTCATCCAATCATGCCGTTTATCACGGAAGAAATATGGCAGGCCTTGGGTACAAGAACTTTGGCTGAAAGCTTGATCGTTGCTGAATATCCCAAATACGATGAGAAAAAAGTCGCAACTGCTTTGTCCTCCAAGGCAGAGATGGCCTTCGGAATTATAGCAGAAGTTAGAAATCTACGTAGTAAAAGAGGGATGTCCCCGAAGGAGGCTTTGAACCTGATGATTAAGACGGGATCCAAGGAGAATTATGGGGATTTTCTGGAGGTGATGAAAAAATTGGGCAATCTCACGGCGATAGAATTTGTCGAAACAGCACCACCAAGTTCGGTCTCTTTTTTGATCGAAAAAGACGAATGTTTCGTGCCGCTTGAAATGAATGACCAAGATGCTGCCGCTGAAAAGCAAAGGATAAAAGAAGAGATGGAATACTTGGAAGGATTTATGAAATCGGTACAAACGAAGCTTGGAAATGAGCGATTTGTCGCCAATGCAAAGCCAGAAATCGTAGAAAACGAACGCAAGAAAATGGCCGATGCCGAATCAAAATTGAATACTTTGCGCGATAGTTTGACGAAGCTGAATGGGTAGTTCTTGGCGAAACCTTTCTACGCCAATTGGTTGGATCCAACTTGAAGCTTCAGAGGGTTTTCTTACCAAACTGGACTTTTTGGGGGAGGAACCAAAAGATAAGGGACATTCTATTGATGACCCTAAGGATGAGGAGATTTTGGAGAAAACGGCTAATCAATTGGATCAGTATTTTCAGAAAAAAATACAGAGATTTGACTTGCCATTGAATCCTCAAGGAACGATATTTCAACAAAGAATCTGGAAAATACTGCAACAAATACCATACGGTCACACTTGGACATACAAGGAGTTGGCCGTCGCTTATGGTGATGTATTGGCGATCAGAGCGGTAGGAAAGGCCAATGGTGCGAATCCCATCCCAATCATCATACCTTGTCATAGGGTCATTGGAGCCAATGGACATCTAATCGGTTATTCTGGAGGGTTAGAGCGAAAGATTGCGTTGCTGACCTTGGAGGGCTCGACTCTTTTTTAGACATTTGATGTCTTGCTGCCTTTCTCTTTTTATAATTCCATCAACAATTCTAAAAAACATATTAGATTTGTATTTTAAAATTTTTATCAAGTGAAAACGAAAAAAACAACCAAAGCTCAAAGTCATTCTGTCGCAGAACCTGCTGTTGTCAAGCCTCTATCCTCTACGCCCTATTGGGTTGCATTTGGAATTTTGGCGTTGTTTGTTACATATTATCGCAGCAAATTGTTGGGTATGCCTTTTGAGCGAGACGAGGCGGAATATGCTTATTTTGGCAAATTAATTTTGGATGGAATCGTGCCCTATAAGGAAGCTTACAACATGAAGTTGCCTGGGATTTATTATATGTATGCCTTTATTATGGCTATATTTGGAAAGACATTTTATGGGGTGCATCTAGGTGCATTGATCATGAATCTTGGTACGATGACGGCGCTTTACTATGCCGTCAGTAAGCTATTTTCAAGGGATGCAGGTATCATCACCGCGGTATTTTTCGGGATCATGTCCTTGGGATATGGATTGTTAGGATTTGCTGCACATGCGACCCAATTTGCGGTATTTTTCATGGTCATCGGTCTGGTATTTTTCGCTAAGCACGATGAACATTCGTCCATGCTGAATGCATTCATGACGGGATTTTTCATAGGACTTTCATTCTTGATGAAGCAACAGGCGGTGTATTATATTTTGGGAATTGGCCTTTTGTTTTTAGTATTCCAATATCTCAATCAAAAGGGAAATTGGGGAAATATTGCCAAGTACGTTGGACTATTTTCTGTAGGTGTTTTTGTGCCATATATCCTTGTTTGTCTGGTGATGATGGCGAGTGGGATTTTTGATAAATTTTGGTTTTGGACGGTTCAATATGCCAGCCAATATGCTACGGGCTTGTCTTGGGATTCGGGCAAAGAATTATTGTCCATGACCTTCAAGCCGATTTGGACGGAGTACAAGGCCATTTTCATCATGAGCATCATGGGATTGGTAGCCTTGATTGCTGGAAAATACACCTTGAAACAAAAAATATTTGGTGTGGTATTCTATATTTTTGCTTTCTTGGCTACTACGCCAGGTTTCTTTTTTAGACAACACTATTTTATCGTTTATTTACCAGCGGTAGCGCTTTGGGCGGGTATCTTTGTTGATTTTATTGGTAATTTTATTTCTAAAGCCACATCTATGCCAGTGCTTCGTTTAGCCTTAACTTTTTTGATAGGATTTGCTACAATTTTTAGCATCACATCCGCCAATAAGGGGTATTATTCCACCAAAAATCCGGTTCAACTTTGTAAAAATATTTACTCGGTAAATCCATTCGTAGAATCCGTTGAAATCGCCAAGTATATCAAGGAAAATTCCAAGCCAGAGGATAAAATTGCCATCCTTGGATCTGAGCCTCAGATAGCTTTTTATGCGGATCGAAAGTCTGCTTCTGGACATATTTATACCTATGGATTGATGGAAGAGCAGCCCTACAATCTGAGGATGCAAGAGGAGATGATTTCAGAAATCGAACAAGCGAAGCCTCTATACATGGTCTATGCCAATATTGCCATGTCTTGGTTGCCAAAGCCCAATTCTCCTAAGAAAATATTTGAGTGGTACAATACGTACTCAGCTGCCAACTACGATCTTGTCGGTATATGCGATTTGCCGACCAATGGTCCAGCGGTATATTATTGGGGCGCAGACGCTTTAACCAAGCGGCCAGCCAATGAAAATTACGTTTTTATCCTTAAAAGAAAGCCCAATAAATAGACTGAGAAATATTTTTTTTAGAAAAATAAATACTAGGATCCAAACGTGGTTGCTAGGCTCTTGGATTAGTTTTATACTTTTTTTATATATTCAACAGTATTTTTAAGCTTATATTTCGACCTTGATTGAATATGCCATATTTACCTGTGGCTGGGTTAATCGGTGCATATTTTAGGCGACTTAAATGACTTTGGTAAGCGATGTCTGCAAGATTTTCTACATTGAAGAAGATGCTCATGAAATCTGGTTTTTTATAAGCACTTAAATTGGCCCCAATACCAACACTTAAGAGCGTGTATCCTGGGGTTTTGGTTTCAGTTCCGTATGCGCTGTATATTTTATTTTGGGTGAAAAAATGCTCCAGTCCAAATTTTACATAAGCATTAGAAATGGTCGTTCCCACCTTATTAAATTCTAGTTTCAGTTCACTTTTATATTTGGGTGCGGGTATAAAGGGCAAATATCGAGTGCTATCCGAGGCATTGACTTGTTGCGCTTGAACGAATGAAAAAGAATTGGCAAAATGAAGCCAATCGAATGGATGTGGATGAACGTCAAGGTAAATTTCTCCGCCCCAGAGTGTGGCATTTCCGTGTGTGAACTCGAAGGCTGGGGCTGGATCCTCAGGATTCAATATGATGTCATTGCCCAAACTATCCGTTAGTTTATTGGTATAAATATAGTTTGAAATAAAGTTGACGAAAGGTGTTAGTTCGAAAACGACGTGATCTGAATTTATAAAATAGGCGAGGTCGATCTGATGGCTTATTTCAGGATTTAATTTAGAGTTCCCTAGCTCGTATCTAAATGTACCTTCGTGTCTGCCATTCGATGATAGTTCTGAGATATTTGGGGCCCTAAAACCCCTGGAAATATTGAGTTTTAAGGTAGAAATATTGCTGGTTTGATAAGTAAGTCCCACGCTGCCTGAAAGTCCAAAGAATGACTCTTTTATAGGGTAAAATTTTAAAGTTGTGTTGTTGTTTTCGATTGAAGTGGTCTTGCCAAGGCTGTCCAAAATAAGCTTGTCCGTTGTTAATCTTCTAGTATCAAAACGCAAGCCACCTGCGAATGTCCACTTATCAAGAAAGGATTTTTGGGTAAAAATAAAGGCACCTATATCGAAAAGTTTGTAGTCTGGAATCAAGTATTCTTCTCCCTTGTTGGTGTGACTTTGCTGCATACCGCTTATGCCAAAGGATGTTTCCCATCCGTTGATTTTGCGCAAGTTATATCGGACATTGTAGTTAAATGTGTTGAGGTTAAAAAATAGCTCTATGTCTTCTGGATGTGCAATGCTTGCATATTCTTTTCTTTTATTATTTTGAAAACCAAGGTCTAGGTTTATCGTGCCATTTTTTAGTAAAAAATAATTATTGGAGCTGATCCTAAGGTGGTTGACTCCTTGGTGTGGAAAACCAATTTTATAACCCGACAAATCACTTTTGGAGGCGGAGACGGTCATACCATGTACATTTTCATACACAAAATTTCCTAGAGAATCCCTTTCACCTTCGGGCAAATTCATCGTGGCATTGAAGGTATTTATATGCAGATGTGAATGTCCCCAATTACGGTTTAGTCCTAGAAATAAATTGCCATTGTATTCATTAAAGCCACTGTTTAGAACTTTTCCATCCGTGGAATTTTTATAGTTTCCAGCAAATTTATTGCTAAAGCGACCCAGCCATTGCCACCCATTTTTGTTGCCAGCATTGGATATAGAATAGCCAATTAAGTTATTGTTGGTTTGGTAATTGGTAGCAATTTGGGTGGTAATTTGCCCAATTGTAGGAGCTTTTGGTGAAAGGAAATTGATAACTCCAGCTATGCCATCGCTGCCATACATCAAGCTACCAGGTCCCTTGATGATCTCAATTTTATCGATGGAATATTCGTCAATTTCTATTCCGTGTTCGTCTCCCCACTGCTGTCCTTCTTGTTTTATGCCATTGAGCAGGGAAATGACTCTATTGTATCCCAAGCCTCGGATTACTGGTTTTGAGATGGAAGCGCCCGTGGTGATTTGGCTTATTCCAGGTACATCCTTTAATGCGTCAATCAGGTTGGATGAGGTACTTTGATTGAGATAATTTTTGTCTAAAGACTTGATAATTACGGGATTTCGCTTGATTTCAGTAGTACGACTTACACCTGTGATGACGACTTCTCTGAGCTCTTTGTGGGACACATTTAAATCGAAATCAATGATCGTATCTTTGTAAATAAAAACGTGTGTGAGGTTGGATTTATAGCCCAAATAACTGACTTCAAGGAGATAATTTCCAGTCTTTAGGTCTGAGAGTTCGTAGGAGCCTGTTTCATCTGAAATGACCCCTAATTTGAGGTCGCTTATATAAACGGATACTCCAGGCATGGTTTCCTTTGTTTGCTGATCTTTGATGATGCCTTTGACCGAAAATTGTGCGTAGAGATTCACATTTGTTACCAAGATAGCAACAACAAAATATATATATTTCTTAATCATAATGTTTAATTTTTTAATTTGAAAAACTTAGAAGGTGATCACAATGCGGAAAACCAAGCTCTAAAATAATCGCTAAAAAATTAAATATTCGGGGGGCCTTTATTGTAAAATAAATGGGTGTAATTCGTTAACGGAGAAGAATATTCGCCAATAAATTCAGTGGAAAAATGTTGCTTAAATATCTTGAATTCTTCCACTTCGAAGGTGAAAAGTACGATTGAAAAGTGGTCACAGAGAGAACACTTTTTCTGATTTTTGGTGAGATGTTGCTTATGTCCACAATGGTTAGAATCATCGCCGTAATAAATGGATTTTTCGCAGAGTGAGGCGCAGTCGTAGGCAACTTTATTATTGGCGTGATGGTGAAATAGAAAGCTGGGGAATACACTTATCGCATATAGCAGTAAAAGTATAAAAGGCCCAAATTTTATATTTCTATTTTTACTCAAATTTGATTTTAGTTTTTACCTTGTTTTTAGAGAACGAAAGCTAAAGAGAATTTTACGACTACCATTCTTAACTTTTACAAACAGCCAAGAACAAATTTAAGAAAATCTGCTTAAAGTAGTTTTAAATTATACCTAATTAAATAAAAGAGATAAAACATACTATTGTTCTCTATAACCTCAGGAATAGGAAGAGTAGAAATACTTAGCTGCGTCAGCGATCGGAACGAGCTCTGAAGGAGCGTCTCTGTTCGTCTTATGGACGAGAAGAGACCGAAACGAAGTGGAGTCGTGAAGTGCGCGACCTGAGATCTCGACGGCAAGGCGAGATGAAGGGGACGCCCTGAATCATCATTCAAAAAAATAAATGAGCCTAGTATTTATTGAATTCTAAGGCTATCTTTACGGGAACTAAAATACCATTTCTAGTAAAAAATGTTATTTAATTCACTTGATTTTGCCATCTTTTTACCCATCGTATTCGTACTGTATTGGTTCGTCACGGACAAGCGTTTACATTGGCAAAATTTATTGATAGTAGTGGTCAGTTATGTCTTTTATGGGTGGTGGGATTGGCGATTTTTGTCCTTGCTATTTTTTAGTTCTTCCGTGGATTATTGGGTCGGGCTGGTACTAGAGAGGGAACAAAGTCCAAGGAAACGCAAGCTGTATCTATGGGCTAGCTTAGGTACTAATTTGGCATTGCTCATGTTCTTTAAGTATTACAATTTTTTTGTTGACAATTTTGTGACTGCATTTACATTCTTTGGAATTAACATTAGTGCTAGGTCCCTAAATATCATATTGCCTGTCGGCTTGAGTTTTTATACGTTCCAAAGCATGAGTTATGGGATCGATGTGTATCGACGAAAGCTTAAGCCTACCAAAGATTTTGTCACTTTTTTGGCATTTGTAAGTTTTTTCCCGCAATTGGTTGCTGGGCCGATAGAAAGGGCTACGCACCTGTTGCCCCAGTTTTATATAAAGCGCAATTTTGACTATGATAAGGCTGTGGATGGTTTGCGTCAGGCACTTTGGGGGTTTTTTAAGAAAATGGTCATTGCTGATAATTGTGCGGTTCATGCGGATATGATTTTCAATCATTCAAGTGAATATACAGGAAGTACATTGTTGTTGGGTGCTTTTTTCTTTGCATTTCAGATTTATGGTGATTTTTCTGGGTATTCGGATATAGCTATTGGGATATCTAGGTTGTTTGGTTTTGACTTGATGAAAAATTTTAATTTTCCGTATTTTTCTAGGGATATAGCGGAATTTTGGCGGCGGTGGCATATATCTCTGTCCACTTGGTTTAGGGATTATTTATATTATCCGCTAGGAGGGAGTCGAGGAGGTGTATTGAAGACGATTCGAAATACTTTGATTGTATTTTTAGTGAGTGGATTTTGGCATGGAGCGAATTGGACATTTGTGGTGTGGGGATTGTTGAATGCCTTATATTTTATGCCATTGGTGTTAAGTCATCGCAACAGAATCCATATACATGGTATATCTCCAGGGCGAAATTTGCCAACTTTTCGAGAATTTTTAAGCATAGTTTGCACTTTTGTGCTGGTAGTATTTGCTTGGATATTTTTCAGGGCTCAAGACCTGTCACATGCATTGGATTTTGTGGGTGAAATATTTTCGAGTTCATTTTTTACTATACCACAGTTTGAAGGGCAATATCAAGCGGTAACAACGCTGATTCTTATAGTACTTTTTGTATGTGTTGAATGGCTTGGTCGCAACGAAGAATATGCGATCGGTAAATTGGGATTGACAAGGGGGAAGCCTTACCGATGGGCTTTTTATGGATTCATTTTGTTTATGATTGGGATGTTCATGCAATCTAATGAGACACCTTTCATTTATTTTCAATTTTGAAATGACCATGAAAAAATTCTTAAAACATACGATATTATTCGCGCTATTTTTTTTGATATTTTATATCGGAATGGTATTTGTTTGGGGTGTTGTAATGCCACCGAGGTTTCGACCCAATTTGACATATCCCTTGGGAGCCCATGGTTTCATGCACACAAGGATACAAGAAGTGAAAAATACCAAAAATGTCGATATATTGTTTCTTGGATCTTCTCATGCTTATCGAGGATTTGACACAAGGATATTTGAAGAAAAAGGACTTAGTTCTTTTAATCTTGGATCTAGTGCGCAGTCGCCTATAGAGTCTCAAATACTGCTAAAAAGATATTTGTCCAAGATCAACCCCAAACTGGTGGTTTGGGAGGTATTCCCTGCTACGATCGAGGGCGATGGGGTCGAGTCGGCATTGGATCTGATAGCTAATGACAAGATCGACTATTTGTCTTTTGGCATGGCATGGGAATTGAAGAATATCTCTCTTTATAACAATTTATTATTTGGGTTTTTTAGAGAAATTCTAGGGATGGACAGGGATTTTGAGGAACCCAAATCGGATGGTACAAATACTTATATTTCAGGCGGTTATGTAGAAAGGTCATTGGAATATTGGCATGTCAAATCCATGCCAGCTAAAAGATTAACGATAAATCCAAAACAGTTGGAAGCGCTAGAAAAGGCTATAGAATTGATTAAGAGCCAAGGTAGAGATATTGTCTTGGTTCAAGCACCGACAACTGCTACCCAATATGGGAGTATTCTAAATAATACAATGTTTGATAGCCTTATGTCCAGGCAAGGATACTACAAGAATTATAATCAAATATTGGCTTTGAATGATAGTTTGCACTTTTACGATAGCCACCATCTAAATCAAGCTGGTGTAGAAATTTTTGATACAAAATTCATAGAAGATCTAAAGACCAATAACTGGTTAAAATAATAAAAAGCCATAGAAACTCAAATGGAATTCATTCAATTAGTGGAAAAGGTATGGTAGGTAGCTGCGTCAGCGATCGGAACGAGCTCCGGAGGAGCGTCTCTGTTCGTCCTATGGACGAGAAGAGACCGAAACGAAGTGGAGTCGTGAAGTGCGCGACCTTAGATCTCGACGCCAAGGCGAGATGAAGGGGACGCCCTGAAAAAAAGAAACATCTGCTATGATATATTATGGCGAGATTAAGTTAATTTTACAGAGAATAATTTTGAGCTATTTATGATCAATCAAATCCATCCGAACAAAATCAAACAGGTTCTGTTTTTGGCATTTATACTCTTGTTGGGCTTTATGATTCTACGTGAAACCCAAATGTTTCTGAGTGCATTCCTAGGAGCGGTGTCGCTATATGTGGTGAGCAGAACTTGGATGATGAAGTTGTTGACCCAATTGAAATGGAAGCGATGGGTA
The DNA here is from genome assembly GCA_016718505.1 of Saprospiraceae bacterium. Lineage (GTDB taxonomy): Bacteria > Bacteroidota > Bacteroidia > Chitinophagales > Saprospiraceae > JADKKF01. The sequence goes on from JADKDE010000002.1 coordinate 262,945, forward strand.
GCGGCATTAACGATAATTCTAGGATGTATAATCTTGCTCATGATACCCTTTTACTGGATGAGTACGGTGATAGTGACTAAGCTGGCCCCTATATTGGAGAATACTGCTGAGCTCCAAGGTTATGTGCAAAAGATTAATTTATTTCTGCAACAATATGTCAATCTAGACTTGCAAAGCATGGATTTTATGAGCCAGGTGGGTTCTGTAGCTGGGGGTGTGTTAAAGCGACTGTTGGAAAGCTCTGTGAGCACGGTAAGTACGTTCATATTTATGTTTGTTTTTTTGTATTTTCTCTTGTACGATTGCATGGAAGTGGAGCTTTGGTTCAGGCGGGCTCTGCCGTTTTCTCAGAAAAACTCTAACACCGTCATCAATGAATTGAAGAATATGATTTACAGCAATGCTGTAGGGATACCGATGGTAGCGGTGATACAAGGTTTTGTAGCGATGATCGGATATTGGATCTTCGGGGTGAATGAATTTGGCCTAATGGGGATTTTGACTGGGATTGCTTCGGTGATACCACTTCTTGGGACGATGGTCATCTTTGTCCCATTATCCTTGTATATGATGGCCAATGGACAATTTTACCAAGGGATAGGAGTGGGGCTTTGGGGAATTATCGTCGTGGGTACATTTGATAATGTCGTCAGGTCTTTGGTGCAAAAGAAAATGTCCAATGTCCATCCTTTGATTACGCTTATAGGGGCGTTGGCTGGGCTAAATATATTTGGATTTTTTGGGGTAATATTTGGACCGATAATGTTGTCTTTGTTTTTGCTTTTGGTTAAGATTTATGGGGATGAATTTGGTGCAAAAAATGAACTTGAGCCTGAGTTAGAGCCCAAAACTAATCCATGATACTATTTAGACCAAATGGCATAGAACTTGCCCTTTTTCAATTTTTTGACCAGATAAAACATTGATTTCTTTGACGCTTCCAGCGATGGGACTTTTAATTGCATTTTCCATTTTCATGGCTTCGATGATCAAGAGGGTATCGCCTTTTTCTACTACGGCATCTTTTTCGACCATGATTTTGACGACGATACCAGGCATTGGCGCCTTGATGTTCAAATCTTTGTTGCCACCTGATTGAGATTTAGCAACGATAGAAATTAATTCGTCGTACTGATCACTGATGTGGATCGGAAAGGTCTTTCCCTGCATCCGCAGGATGAGCCTTTTGTTTGCAAAATCTTCTTCGACCACTTCGATCAATCTCGAAACCCCATTTTCTAGAATATGGTATCTACCATCGGGCAGTTTTTTTATGTCAAAAGCTTGTATTTCTTCATTTGTGTATGAAAAATTTGTGTCGTCATCGAAGGTGATTTTGATTTTTTCGACCATATTTTGGTTATTTTATCTCTCTTTTTGATAAACTTGACTGGAATAACGATCAAATATAGATGTTTTTGAACCAATTGTATCTTTATAGGCTTATATTTGTAAGTTATTGGTAAAACACTAAATGGATCACCCAACACTTAAAGATATACAAAAACCTATCAAGGAAGAATTGTCTCAGTTCGAGAGTTATTTCAAACAATCCTTGAAGAGCAAAGTAGCCCTCCTCGATAAGATCATGTACTATATTGTCCAGCGCAAAGGTAAACAAGTGAGACCCATGTTCGTGTTCTTGTCAGCTAAGATATTGGGCGATACCAGTGAGGTTACAAATGTAGCTGCGGCTATGATCGAGCTCCTCCATACCGCGACCTTGGTGCACGATGACGTGGTTGATGATTCATTCGAGCGGAGGGGATTTTTTTCTATAAATGCCCTTTGGAAAAATAAAATAGCTGTATTGGTCGGCGATTATCTTCTGTCCCAAGGTCTGCTGATAGCGGTTAAAAATAAGCAATTCAAGCTCCTAGAGATACTAACCGATGCCGTGCGAGAGATGAGTGAAGGAGAATTGCTGCAAATCGAAAAAGCTCGGAAATTGGACATCAAAGAGTCGGTATATTTCGACATCATCCGCCAAAAGACCGCTTCTCTTATCGCCGCATCCTGTGGGGTTGGAGCAGCTTCTGTTACAGATAATGAAGAAAATATCCAGCTGATGCGTCAGTTCGGTGAGTATGTGGGTATTGCATTCCAAATAAAGGATGATCTACTGGACTATGGTGAGGCAAAAATTGGAAAACCGACGGGCATCGATATCAAAGAAAAGAAAATGACATTGCCCTTAATTTTTGCATTGCAACAAACCGATAAAGCGACAAAATCCAAAATAATAGGGCTGATAAAGTCTAAAAACGAAGATCCTAAAGCCATCGCACAGGTCCTTGATTTTGTCAGAGGAAGTGGAGGACTTCAGTATGCACAGACTACCATGGAGTCATACATCCTAAAAGCCAATGAAGTTTTGGATCTATTGCCTTCTGGGGCAGCTATGGATTCTATGCGCCATCTGGTGTCTTATGTCACCCAAAGGGATAAATAAAAAAGCCAAGCAAAAATAGCCTGGCTTTAAAACTTATTAACTTTTTATTAAAAAACGAACTACGCTGGTTTTTGATCGGAATCTACTTGATCTTCCGCATTAAATTTGTCTTTAAGATTGTCTAATTTGTCAGAAGCAACATCTTTGATGTCCGATAGTTTTTCTGCCGCATCATCTTTTAATTGAGCCATTTTTTCACCCAATCCGCTTCCCATTTCTTTAGCCTTATCCACCATGCCTTCTGTGGCAGCCTCTGCTTTATCTTTCCACTCATCGGCTTTGTCTAAAAGGTCTCCACCGACAGCTTTAGCTTTATCAACTAAACCTTCTGTGGCAGCCTCTGCTTTATCTTTCCACTCGTCTGCTTTGTCTAAAAGGTCTCCACCGACAGCTTTAGCTTTATCAACTAAACCTTCGGTTGCATCTTCTGCTTTATCTTTCCATTCATCGGCTTTTTCAAGAATGTCTCCACCTACTTCTTTAGCTTTGTCCAAAATAGCATCTTTAGCTTGATCTGCTTTGCCAAAAATATTTTTTATAGAATCTAAAATACCCATGTTTTTATGCTTTTTTTTTGTGAAATAATGGAACAAAGATACCAATAAAAAATAAATATATGTGGTATTAAATTGTATTTTTGATTGTTTTTGAACATTTAAGGCAATAGTTTGCTTACTCTTTTTAATATTTTGGTTCAATGTCTTTGCCTTTATAGCTTTTTATTAATCTTATATACCATCATCTCAAGACCATGATTAGAAATTTGATTTTTATATTCGGTTTATTAAATCTCATCGCTTGTCAGCCTATGAATCCCTATACAAAAATAGCACCCGGCACTTGGCGAGGTACTTTGTTGTTGGATCCAAGTCTTGCAAATCAGCCTAGGCCATCTGATGAAGATATCGTGGCTCGAAAGGTCAAAATGGAGGGCAATCCCGACGGCGTTCTACCGTTTAATTTTGAAGTTAAATACACTGGGGACAATGATTTTAATATAATACTTCACAATGGATTAGAAGAAATCGTCCTAGACGAAATAAGCTTTGGTAGAGATCGGAAAACGGGCAACGACACCTTGATTATAAAGTTTCCAGCTTATGAAAATTTTATAACGGCCATAGTAAAAGAAAATGTTATGGCGGGATATTTCGTTAATCCCAATAAAGCCAATTACAGGGTACCCTTCAAGGCAATTTTTGGCGTTGGCCACAGATTTGAACCTGAAAATCAACCCAAAGAGATATTCGATTTTAACGGACATTGGGCAGTACAGTTTGACAAAAATACTCCCAAGCCATACGATGCTATCGGCGAATTTGTCCAAAAGAATGACAAAATCAATGGTACCTTCCGAACTGAATCTGGGGATTTTAGATACCTAGAAGGGCAAGTCGTAGGAGATAAACTTATGATGGCCTGCTTCGATGGTGCTCATGCCATGCTCTTTCGTGCGAAAATGCTAAAGGATACGCTTGTCGGAGGTGTCTGGTACGGATATGACAATAAAGCTACTTGGGAAGGTGTGAAAAATGCTCAATTTGACTTAAAAAATCCCGAAACGATACAGACCGCAAAGAGCAATAAGTATAACCTGAACACAAAATATCCAACCACCAGCGGTGTGGACAAGGGTTTCTTGGATTCCCAATACGAAAATAAACTTAAGATAATCACGATTTCAGGTACTTGGTGCCCGAATTGCAGAGACGAGATTCCTTCTTGAAAGAATATACCCAAGCCCATCCAAATTTGCCCATCGCCGTGTTTCCGTTTTATTTTGAAAGACACGATTCTAAAGAAAAATCAATAGAAGTGTTGAAGCGTTACAAGGACAAAATGAACATTCCTTTTGAATTGTTTTATGGAGGAAAAGCCAACAAAGACACGGCAGCTGCTAGATTTCCAATGATTTCAGGCATCAGCGCATTCCCAACCATGATAATCCTCGATAGGAACAACAATATCATCAGAGTTCATACGGGATTTGACGGTCCAGCTACTTCGAGATATGATTTATTCAAAAAAGAATTTGAAGAATTTATTGGCAAACACATTTAATTTTGTTTTTATTTCAATATTATATGATGATAAATTGTAATAGATTGAAAATAATTTGAGTACCTTTGTTTGGCTTAAAATCAAGGATATTTCTACTTATTGCTGGATATTTGCGTTTTCAGTAATTTGAATTTTTTAAGCATTTAAATCGTATATTTCATTTTTTAATAATTTTAATTACATGCTTTCTTTCAAAGATTCAATAGTATCTTTTCGGACAAAAATCAACGGTGCAAACATTTTGTATTTCGCAGCTATATTGGCCTCTTTGACCATTTTTGGATGCGCTAAGCCTATAGCCAATTTTACTACCTCTCAAGAAAAATGGACCGCTCCTGCTAAGGTAAAATTCAACAATTTATCTCAAAAAGCTGAGACATTCCAATGGAGTTTTGGCGACGGGGGCTCATCTACACTTGCAGCACCTGAACACAAATACGTGAGATCAGGGGATTTTAAAGTTCAACTTTTGGCCAATAAAGGAAAAAAATCAAGCACAAAAACTATGGATATTACAGTTAAGGCACCCGCAGAGTGCATCGTAGAGTTAGAAACGGAATTTGGAACCATGGAAATCCTTCTGAATGACGCTACTCCCAAACATCGGGACAATTTCATCAAATTGGTAGAAGAGGGTTTTTTCAATGATCTTCTATTCCATAGAGTGATCGACGGATTTATGATCCAAGGCGGTGACCCACAAAGTAGAAATGCTTCTACTGACCAACCTTTGGGTATGGGAGGACCAGGATATACCATTCCTGCCGAATTTGTTGATTCTCTAGTACATTTCAAAGGCGCTCTTGCCGCCGCTAGACAAGGCGATGGAGTCAATCCTGAGAAGGAATCTAGTGGATCTCAGTTTTATATAGTTCAGGGACGACCAGTTACCAATGAGATGCTCAACAATCTTCAAAATCAAAAAAATAAGCGATACACCCAAGACCAAAGAGAAAAATACGCTCAACTCGGTGGAACGCCGTTCCTCGATAGAGAATATACCGTATTTGGTAAGGTAATCAAGGGACTGGACATCATCGATAAGATCGCAAAATCCCCATTGGGCAAAAATGATCGCCCCATAAAAGATGTGAAGATGAAAATGCGTCTGATCCATTAATTTAGAATATTATATCTTTATGAAGTTCATCATTTAGCGCAAGTGTAAGCATTGATTTGATGAATTTTGCGCAAATTATAGTTAAGAAAAATCACGGCAGCTATGAAGTTTAATAAAAATCACATTCTTGGCATTGATATTGGAGGTACAGGCATTAAAGGGGCCATTGTAGATGTCCGCAAAGGCATATTGGTTACCGAAAAGATGAAGATTAAAACACCTGCACCCGCCAGTGTGGATAATATCTGCAAGGCAGTCAAGGAAATGGTCGTCGCATTTAAGTACAATGGCGTGATTGGCTGCGGATTTCCTTCCGTAATCAAAAATGGTATTGCGCTGACTGCTGCCAATATTGACCATTCTTGGATTAACACTCCCGTGGACAAATCGATCGAGAAATACACGAAGCTGAAGACTTTCGTGGCCAATGACGCTGATTTAGCTGGTCTTGCTGAGGTGAAATTCGGATACAAAGGCAAAAAGTCGGGAACGATTTTGTTTCTGACTTTAGGCACAGGTATTGGATCAGCTCTATTTTTGAATGGCGTTCTTATCCCCAATACGGAGTTCGGACACATGAAATTCAAGGATTCAATCGTAGAGAAATACGCTTCGAATGCCATCCGTGAGCGCGAAAATCTCGACTGGGCGACTTGGGGCAGTCGCCTCAATGAGGTGCTTGAACACATGGCCTTGCTCGTCGATCCGAAGGTGATTTTGCTCGGCGGTGGGGTCTCTAAGGATTTCGAATCCTATGCTCCCTTCCTCAATCCAAAGCTCAAAGTGGAGGCGTCTCAGCTCAAAAACAGTGCTGGCATCATCGGTGCCGCTTTGTTCGCTTCCATGGGATAAATTTATTATTGCAGGTTTTTGGGCACATCCTCCCTTGGGAGGACCGCACTGTGCGTGGGTTCACTTCGCTCCGTCTCTCCATGCTATTTTATAGCCGTCGAGACCAAGCCACTCCCATCGCTTGTGCACTTGGATTTAAATCTCTGCTGGATTTTTAATCACTCCACACCACGAACAAAAGGCACAAATACAAAATCGTCAAAAACCTCTTTTTGAACAGTTCCATCCTCGCCTTTGGTGATCCTCATCATTTTTTGGATGTCTAAATCTCCTAGGGGCAGTACCATTTTACCCCCACTTTTCAATTGTTCCACAAGCTTTTGTGGGATCTCTGTAGCCGCAGCGGTCAATAGTATTTTGTCGAAAGGAGCCATCTTTTCTAGTCCTTCGTAGCCATCCCCGTGATACGTGCGTATGTGGTCAAAGCCATGTTTTTTTAAGTTCTCGGTTGTTTGTTCATAAAGCTTTTGGTGGCGCTCTATCGAGAAGACCCTAGCTCCCAAGAGATGAAGGATTGCCGCTTGGTATCCACTGCCAGTGCCTATCTCTAGGACTTTTTCACCTTTTTTCAATTCTAGTAGCATCGTCTGATAAGCCACCGTATAAGGTTGTGAGATCGTTTGGTCGCAATCGATCGGAAAAGCTTTGTCTTGGTAAGCCCAATCTTCAAAAGCCTTGTCCAAAAAATAATGCCTGGGCAATATCATCATCGCTTCCAATATCGACTCGTCAAGGATGCCTTTTTTTTTCAATCCTTGAACCAGCTTTTGACGCATGCCTTTATGTCTATACGTATCTGTTACCACAATTTTTTTAAGGAATTTATTGACTCAACCATTTTAATTTTTGCAATTTTGTAATTACCTTGCAAAGGTTTGATAAATCTCTAATATATTACAATTTTTTCGAATATAAATTATAAATACGGATGAAAATAAAATTTGGTACGGATGGATGGCGTGCGATCATCGCTCAAGAATTTACAGTAGATAATGTCAAGCGTGTAGCCGAAGGGACAGCACTTTGGATGAAATCCAAGGGATTTTCTAAGATAGTCATCGGACATGATACTCGATTCGCTGGAAGATTGTTCGCAGAAGCTACGGCTCAGGTCATGGGATCTCATGGCATTAAGGTGTTTTTAGGCAAAGGATTTGTGAGCACTCCTATGGTCTCTCTTGGCAACGTCAAGCTTGGAGCTGATTTGGGCGTAATCATCACCGCCAGTCACAATCCACCAGCATACAACGGTTACAAGCTAAAATCCAATCTTGGAGGACCTTCGGTCCCAGCTGATATCAGTGCTGTTGAAGCCATGATTCCAGATAATGTACCTAGCCAGTATCTTCCTTCTATCGAAGAAATGAAAGCAAAAGGCCTATTGGAGGACGTTGATTTAGAACAAATCTACATCGATCACGTGGAAGCTAATTTTGACTTGGCTTTGATGAAGAATTCAGGCTTAAAATTTGCTTATGACGCGATGTATGGTGCAGGTCAAAATGTCATCAAGCGATTGTTTCCAGAAGCGACCAAATTCCACTGTGAAGTAGATCCTTCCTTCAAGGGGCAAGCGCCAGAACCCATCGAAAAAAATCTAAAGGAAATCATAGCCTATTTGAAGTCGCATGACGGCTATGCTTTTGGATTGATCAATGATGGAGATGCTGATCGAATCGGGATGTTTGATGGCAAAGGAAATTTCGTGGACAGCCACCACCTCTTGCTGCTATTGACTTATTATATGGTTGAATACAAGAAATATACCGGCCAGATTGTTGTTTCATTTTCGGCAACAGGCAAGTTAAAGAAGATGGCAGAGCTATATGGACTCGGATATCAAGTGACGCCCATTGGCTTCAAATACATCGCAGAGATTATGGCCACTGAAGATGTTGTAGTGGGAGGGGAGGAGTCAGGAGGACTTTCGGTCAAAGGTCATATTCCAGAACGAGATGGTATTTGGATGGGCCTTTTGGTTATGGAATTCATGGCTAAGACGGGTAAATCCCTGCCTCAACTCATCCAAGACGTGTATGACAAGGTTGGGACTTTCTACTTCCAAAGAGACGACCTTCATTTAGCTGAGGAGTTGAAACTGCGCATCGTTGAAAATTGTAAAAATGGAGTGTACAAAGCTTTCGGCCCTTACAACATTGTTCGTACTGATGACCTAGACGGCTTCAAATATTATTTCAATGACGATGAATGGGTCATGATCAGAGCCTCAGGTACAGAACCGCTTTTGAGGATATACTCGGAGGCTAAAACCAAAGAAAATTGTAGAAGTATCTTAGACGCAGTTCAGGCGACACTTCTCAAAGCATAAAATATATATAAATTGGGCGTATCCCTCATCAATCCTTGCAGTTTTGATGAGGGTCGGCGTCTTTCAGACTCGCTCATCGCTCGGTGCTTTCGCACTAGCCTACGGCTATCTTTCAGATGCCTTACGCAATTCTTTCCAAGATATCACACGACATAAAAGACAACAAGAGAGGCAAACTATGAACAGAAAAATGATAAACAAAACGCCCAGCCTTCGAAAAATTATTTGAGCTGGATGCAGACACACGAACCAAAGCTTTTCCAACACATCTAATTTTGCTCATCGGCACCGAAACCCCGCACACAAACCTAACAAAGGGGAAGTGACAATTTGGTCACATTTTAAGCTTTCAACAAGAATGAAAAAAAACTAACTTTGCTAAATCTAAATTAGAAATAATAAACAAAGAATGATTGGCAGTTTACCTCAAAAAAGTCAACATTGCTAAAATTGATATGAGTTATAACACTAAAATATCTATACGCTTATTTGATGACAGAGAAGTGCGCGCCATTTGGGACGAAGATAAAGCCAAGTGGTGGTTTTCGACATTGGACATAGTGTCAGTACTTACCGACCAAAATGATTACAATAAAACACGTAACTATTGGAAATACCTCAAAGCAAAATTAAAGAAAGAAAATAGCGAAGTGGTTAGTGGCACTACCCAGTTGAAATTACTCGCGCCCGACGGAAAAAAGAGATTAACCGATTTGCTAGATTACGAAGGCATCATATCATTAGGCAAACAGTTCCCAGGTAAAAAGGCCAACCGGTTTATAGAGTGGTTTACTTTTAGCCCTGAAAGTATAGATGGCAAAAGCAAAACCAAGGCGTATGCCTTATTTGAAACCTCTTTTGTAGAAAGCATAGAAGTAGGTACAGCCAAAGGTTTACAACAAATACATGCCTATATTTTTGGTGGATTATACGATTTTGCAGGGCAGCTAAGAACCAAAAACATTGCTAAAGGTGGATATAGATTTGAGTATGCACAATTCTTAAACACTACATTGCTACACATCGACAATATGCCCGATAACAATTTTGATGAAATTGTAGAAAAATATGTGTCTATGAATAAAGCCCACCCTTTTATGGAAGGCAACGGCAGAAGTACCCGTATATGGCTTGATTTGATGCTTAAAAAACAACTGAAATGTTGTATAGATTGGAGCAAAATAAGCAAAACCAACTATATGAATGCCATGATCATAAGCTCGGTTGATAGTAGTGTTTTACAAGCCCTGTTAAAAACTGCCATAACCAGCGAAATCAACAGCCGAGAATTGTATATGAAAGGAATTGATTATTCTTATTATTATGAAGAAAATTGAAGGAAATAAGAGCTAATGGAAAACATATAAGTAAGGGGATTTTATGACTCATAATAAAGGATTTGCAGGATTAAAAGATTTGCAGGATAAAAAAATAAAAATTATGGAATTAGATGAAATAACATATAAAATAATTGGAGTTTCAATGAAAGTACATTCCACTTTGGGCAATGTTTATCAAGAAGTAATCTATCAGCGATGTTTGGCAATTGAATTGGAAAAGGCAGGGCTTGGTTTTGTAAGAGAACAAGAACATAATATTTATTACGAAGGCATTGAAGTTGGCACAAGAAGAGCGGATTTTGTAATCGAAAATAAAGTGATTCTAGAGATTAAAGCAGTAATCAACTTAGAAGATGTTCATCTAGCACAGGCTAAAAACTATGTAGTTGCTTATGATTTTGACATTGGACTATTAATTAATTTTGGAGCAACGAGTTTACAATACAAAAAGGTTTTCAATTCTAAAACTAATCCTGTAAATCCTCAAATCAAGTAAATTAAGATTTAGACAATGGCAGCATTACCGAAAACTAAATCGAAGAAATTGCCCTTTCCTATCTTCAAAATTTAGGTTATTCCTATGTTTTGGGTACTGAGATTTCGTTAGTCTTCATGCCTGCTTCTTGCCGTTTAATGGCTGAAACAATTTGTGATTCTGTGAATTTCATTTTCAGATCTTAAATTGTCTTTAAAGGTATTAAAATTTGTTATTTTAACAACTTCTTTCTGGCCGAATTTTAGAGACGCCGACACTTGTAGGATATACTTCGAGTCCCGTCCGGTCCGCAAAGCCCGCCAAACCTTGCAATCCTCCACTGTGATACAACACGATGCTGCTTTCCTCCGAGAAAAAATCGTTTGCTAGATCTTTTTCAACACCATACCACAATTTTCCTGTATATATCGGGTCCAATTTGATTTGGGTGGCTCCAGTAAATGCTCTCATTGATTGGAGTAAATTTTCATCCCAACGCGCGTATCCTCCTAAGTGAGCATCCTTGTTGATACTTATATTTGCCCGTTTTTCAAAATCAAGATTGAGGCCTTTTAAGACTGGATAAATTCGGATATGCCAGTCACTACCCAAATGTTTGGCTAAGTATGTGGCTGTCGCCCCTGTCCCCAATGCCACACAGAGATATTTTTGTTGAGTAGGAAATAAATGCGAAGATAATTCTGTGGCTAAATACTTTAATCCAGTTTCTGCGAAGGTACTATTTCCACCCTCGGGTATGATGAAAGGGTTTTTAAAGTTACTGAGCAGTTTTAGAATATCGGCTCCATTTTCTTTCAATCGATAGGAACTTCGATCTACAAAAAACAAAGTTGCGCCAAATTCTTTAAGCAGTCTTAGGGTGGGATTTGAATTTTCTTCACCTCGAATGACAGCAACAAATGGAATTTTTAGATGGTGGCAAGTACACGCTGTGGCTACCAAATGATTTGAATAGGCGCCCCCAAAACTTATCCAAACGTCGTAATCTTGGTTCAGCGCATGTTCTAAATGTCCTTGGAGTTTTCGCCATTTATTTCCAGAAATCCAAGGATGTATCTGGTCATCTCTCTTGATAAAAAGTGGCCGTTTGGAAGAAAATTTACCAGTGATGTCTTGAATTTCTGAAGGGAGATTCAATGCCAATCCATCCTCAGAAATCATAACTTTTGGAATGAACCACGACTTACTTTGCCATCGCTGGTATGGGCTTCTAGGATATACATGCCTGTCGATAAAGCTCCGATGTTGAGGCTTGGAATACCGACATTTGTATCAAGATCTTGGATTATAACCAATCGACCTAATGCATCCCAAACTGTCAGCTTTTGGTATCGAAGATTTTGATAATCGGGCAATTCAAGATTTATATAAGAAGCTGCTGGATTCGGAAATACCTTGATGGGAGTCTTAAGGATGGTGACTTCTTGATTGCTGTTGACGATGGGTTTGGCGGTTTTGATGGTGATATTCACGACTCTTTGGAAAGTACTGTCCGTGGTCATATTGCAAAGGACTTCTTTCGTCTGATTGTTGTAAAATTGATAACTAACTACGGTGTCAATGCCCGTGCCAAACCCTCCACCTGGAACCAAAGATGTAATATCTTGCCATCCTAAAAACGAAAACTTAGCCTCAAATCGCTGGTCATTGATCTGGGTTTGCTTTACTCTTAATACATCGAAGGATTGTCCAGAAGGCAAGGTCATCAATCCCCAAGCGTCTGCTTTAAGGGATCTTTTAATAACATTTTTTAGTCTGATAGAATCTGGTGCGATGGGGAATATGGACAATAAAGTGTCGGGTAGGGCAGAGGCTGGAATTGCCCCTATGAAATTGCTGTTTTGAGCGAAAGTATCCAAGTAGTTGATATTTGCAGGACGAGTCCAATATGCCGGTTCGTATTTTGAAAAAACCTGGGCACCAAATCCGATGGGATCCTTGGCGGCTGTACCCAAATTATAGATTCCCGTGGATGTCACACGAAAATATGTCTCAATGCTGTCCGAAGCATTGTTTTTGCCGACCAAGGTCGCAAGTGGATATTTGCTGCGGAAAATTCCATCATTAGCAGCATAATAAATGCTGTGTTGCTGATTATTGCTGACGGTCCCTGAACTAAGATCCCAGATTTGATTTGGACCTTCAGGAGAGATCATCTGCCCCAATAAGATAAGGCGACTGACCTTGAAAGTATCTCCAGGAATTGGCAATGAAGCAGGAGTTATGGATGTTTGTCCATTTAAGTTTATCCCAATAAAAAAGAATAATAAAAGGTGTATCGCAGTTTTTTTCATAATATTTTGGGTTTTTTCTGTCCAAAGATAGCGCAATCTAGCTAAAATTCTTTATTTATTTCTTCATTCTAATGCCAAGGAAAAGGAAAGTTAAAATTACTTTAACAATTTTTTTCATAAAACTTTTGGTCTATGCCACTTCAAAGGTAATAAAATATATAAAAAAAATATATATATTATAGGAACTGAATTAAAACCTAGAGCACGAGAGATGGGAATGGCTTGGTCTCATCTCGATGAGACGGAACAAAGTGAACCCATGGACAGGTACTATCTTCAATACCAAATTATTTTACATTTTTAGACTACATTTTTTAATATATTTGCCTTACGGAGAGGGGGCATACTTCGATAACTTAAAGGATGCTCACCTTGTGAAGCCACATTATATGTGGCTTTTTTTAATTGTTTTTCTTTATCTATTTTTAACGGAGAGGGGGGCGCAAACTCCTCCTTTTGGATATTTGAAAAATTAATGTCATATATCAAATCCTTTTTCCAAATATAATAAATCATAAGCAATAGTTTTTTCTGTACAGCGACGATTCCTTTCATTTTTATTCCAGTTTTTCAAATACCCTGGTGTACAGTTTTTCAAACACTGTTCCTCTTTCCCTCTTGCGACTAATGCTGGCATATGTAATATTCTTCTGATTTTAGAGTTACCTTTTTTGGAAATTTTAGTTTTGCCTTGATGTTTTCCCGATTGATTTTCAACTACATCATATCCTGCATAGCTTACTACTTGTTTGTAATTTTCAAATAGCTCAAATCCTCCAGTTTCTGCAATAATTGTTGCTGCTGACAATGTGGCTATGCCATGAAGCTTACAAACTCTAGCAAACTTATCCTTGTACGTAGGATTGGTTTCTATCATTTTATGGATTTCAACTTCAATTATTGCTAATTGTTTTTTGAGAAAAGTAATAAGTTGTTTAATTTGAGTTAATTCAATTTTTACTTGACGTGCAGCAGTTTCCGCAGCATGTAGGCGGTTTTTTTCTGAAGTAATATTCTTTTGCAATACCTCATGTTGCCTCGTTAGAATACGAAGATCATAAAAAAAGTTGCCCAAAGGTTTCCATTCTTTTAAATTTTGTTCCGCTCCCATTTGAGCTAGACCTTTAGCATCAATTTTATCATTTTTACTTTTGAGCCCTAAAGCTTGTAAATACTTTTTTGCCTTATTGGGCAACACTATGGAAATTCTTAACCCTTTTTCTAATAAAAATACGCACTATTTTCATGATAAACTCCCGTTGCTTCCATACATACCACCAATGGAATTTCTGGCGACTTATGACTTTTTATAATCCAATTATAAAGTTCCAAAGCCCCTTTTTGTATTACTGTGCGTTTTGGAGAATTGAACTTTTACCCGTTGTTCAATATCTATCACAGATATACATGCTTTAATGTCGGCCGCAGAAACATCTAATCCAACTGAATACTTTATTATCATAAAAAATAGTTTTTGTATAATACTAAAAATTTATTTGCATACCATTGCTCATTGTAATACAACATCTAATTTAATAAAACTAGTGTCTAGGTACTATTGAGGCTGACAAATAAAAACTACCACAGATAAACCTGTCTCGACAATATCATTTTTAAAATGTATCTAGCGCGGTCTCAATTTGCTGTGATAGCTTTTAGTATTATGGGTTAAATTATAAAAATATGAGTTATATTGCAAAGATATGAGCTCGGTCCGCACCGAAGGGGAGGAAGTGCCATCGTTATTTTAAAAAATCAGGGCTTGATGGTTTTGGGTACTGAATAAAAATTTAAATCTATGATCCGCAGGCGATATTTGTCCTCGAAGTAAAAAGTCCTGTATTGAAAAATGGTTTTGTTTAAGTACCATATCACAATGGGAATCACGATAAATGCGGCATTCCAAGGGTCAAATCCGTTGCCTTGAATCATAAAATATGCCAAATTGTAAGCGCTGGAAATGGAAGAGGAAAGCATGATGCCGTTGATAAAATGATAGAGCCAACGGTTGTTTTTCTTCTTTACGGCGAGTATATTGTCAATTTTGAGATCCAAAGTGCTGAGGCCTATATACCCGTGCTCGAAGTTTAGACTTTCTATTCGATCTGTGTACCAAGTGTCGGGAAATTCCTTGGTTTTGTAGGTGATTTCATCGCCGATTTTGTATCTGAAACGCTTGCTGGAGTTGATTTTCTCTACTTGTAGCCAAAGTTGTGAGTTGCAATATTCTGTACCAATAAAAAAGAGTACAAGAACCAAAATAAGTTTCGAGAAAGTGCTCTTTGATGAGATGGTTAAAATCATGATTTCAAATAATATTTACTTCGGGGGTTAATTTAATACCAAAGAGCAGATGCACTTTTTCCATCACACGGTGGGCGTGTTCTTTGATTTCAGTCCCAGTAGCCTGGCCATAATTCACGATGACGAGAGCTTGGTCTTTGTGGGATCCAGTTTGACCGAATTTCACGCCTTTGAAACCAGCTTGTTCGATGAGCCAGCCGGCAGGAATTTTAATTTTTTGAGGGGAATCTGTTGGATACCACGGCATGTTTGGAAATCGATTCTTGAGTGCTTGGAAGGATTCTGTATCGATGATGGGATTTTTAAAGAAACTACCAGCATTGCCCATGAAAGCGGGATTTGGTAACTTGGACTGGCGTATATGAATAACTGCATTGCTGATGTCTTGGATCGTAGGTTCGAGGATATTCATGCTATCCAATTCCTTGGAAATATCACCATAATTTATTTTCAAAACATGATCGTAGAGAGATAATCTAAGGCGCATTGACAGGACGACAAGTTCTTTATGATGCTTGAAATAGCTGTCTCGATAGCCGAATTGGCAAGCTTGACGGTCAAATGTTTTTACCTCGCTCGCCTCTATATCATAACACGTAACACTAACCAAAATATCTTTGAGTTCTACGCCATAGGCTCCAATATTTTGAATAGGCGCCGCGCCACAAGTCCCTGGAATCAACGAAAGGTTCTCTATACCACCCCAGTTTTGTTGGATGCAATACTTAACAAAAGAATGCCAAATTTCGCCTGCACCAACTTCGACAATCACATGATTTTCGTTGGTTTCAACGAGTGAAATGCCTTTGATTTCATTCTTTAAAACGGTCCCTTCAAAATCTTTGGTGAATAGGATATTCGAGCCTCCACCAAGGATGAGTTTCGGATTGGCATCATAGGCAATCGCTGTTCTAAGGCTGTCTAAGTCGTCAAAGGTGATCATTCGGAGACACTTTACCCTTATGCCAAAGCTATTTTCAAGAGAAAGATCGTGATTTTCAGTAATAATCAAAACGCTTGATTTTTGTAATTAAATTTGGAATAAAAATCCGTCCTCAGCGATGGCTTTGTATTTTTCAGCATCGAATTGGAAAAGTTTTGCGGGTCGATGCGCTACGCCTTCCTGTGTGACTCCCTTGTCCTCTAGAATTTCCATTGACAAGATTTTTTTTCTAAAATTTCTTTTATCCAAGGAAGTGCCGAGGATGGCCTCGTATAATTTTTGCAAGGCGGAAAGCGTGAACTGTTTTGGCAATAAGTCGAAGCCGATGGGTCTATTTTTGATGGCAGACCTCAACTTGGAAAGACAAGATTCAAGGATGATATTGTGATCAAAAGCCAATTCTTCTACTTCATCTATCGGCAGCCAAGCAATTTGTTCTACGTGGGAACTCGCATAGGCGTGGAGCGCGGCTGGCTTGACCAATGCATAATAAGCAGTCGTGATAACCCTACCCAAGGGGTGTCTGTCTATAGTACCAAAGGTTGAAACTTGTTGCATCGGGACGTTTTGTAGTCCAGTAAGCTCGTGAAGAACCCGCTTGGCTGATAGGTTCAAATCCTCATCCAGATAAACCAGATTGCCAGGCAAAGCCCAAAATCCTTTGAAAGGATCCTCGCCTCTTTTGATGATTAATATTTTGATTTTACCCTCGTCGAAGCCGAAAATAACGCAATCCACCGAGAATGCCATCTTAAAAAAACTACTTACATCTGACATCTTATTTGTCTAGATTTTATAGAAATACAAAAATAAATTAAATGAATTATTCGCTAATTTAAGGTTAATTTTACATTTTAATTTTTTTTTGTGAAAATTATCAATTTAGTTAGCGATACCGTCACTAGGCCTTCCGCCGAAATGTTAGAGGCTATGATGAAGGCAGAAGTAGGCGACGATGTATTCAA
Source organism: Saprospiraceae bacterium (assembly GCA_016718505.1). Classification (GTDB taxonomy): domain Bacteria; phylum Bacteroidota; class Bacteroidia; order Chitinophagales; family Saprospiraceae; genus JADKKF01. The sequence continues at coordinate 280,101 of JADKDE010000002.1, forward strand.
AGAAGATCCGACCGTAGAGGCATTACAAGCCTATGCTGCGAATTTATTTGGCAAAGAAAAAGCCCTGTTTTGTCCTTCAGGTACCATGACCAATCAGCTGGCGATTAAGACCCATACGAGTCCTATGGATGAGGTGATTTGTGATAAGGATTCTCATATTTATCATTATGAAAATGGAGGTTACGCTTGGCATTCTGGCGTAGCAATCCAGCTTATCGATGGCAATAATGGCATCATCAATGCCGATCAGATCAATGCCGCCATAAAGCCGCCAAATGACTGGTTGCCTATCTCAAAACTAGTGGTTCTAGAAAATACTTCCAACAGGGGAGGAGGGGGATTTTATACCTTAGACCAAATCAGACCCATAAGACACCTCTGCGCCGAAAAAGGACTCCGCCTCCATCTCGACGGTGCTAGACTTTTCAATGCCTTGATAGAATCTGGAGAATCTACAGCGGAGTGGCCAAGAATTCGACTCTATTTCTATTTGTCTATCAAAAGGACTTGGGGCGCCCGTGGGTTCCCTATTGATCGGAGATACAGATTTTATAGCCAAAGCGAGGCGATTCCGAAAAGGGATGGGAGGAGGAATGAGACAAGTGGGCTATTTGGCTGCTGCTGGGCTATTTGCTTTGCAGAATAATGTTCAAAGGCTCAAAAACGACCACATCAGAGCCAAATCATTGGCAGATTTATTGTCTTCCAAAACATTTGTCGCCAAAATACTGCCTGTCAAAACCAATATATTGATATTTGACTTGGTGGATGGAATCGATGCGGCCACTTTTTTAGGATTGTTGGCCGATAAAGGAGTTAAAGCCTCTGCTTTTGGTCCACAGACCGTGCGCATGGTTACACATCTCGATTTTACTGGGCAGGACCTCGTGAGAACCCTTGACATTATCGACCAAATGAACATAGGATTTTGAGACCAAAGATGAAATATTTTATCTCCATGGTCTTCGTGATGGTTTGCACATTGTTGGGGAGATCACAAAGCGATTCAGTTACCATCGAAAAAATTGATTTCACGGGGCTGAAGAAAACCAAATACAGCTTGGCTTTGCGCGAGTTATCTCTTAATCCAGGGGATAAAGTACTAGTGAAAAATCTCCAAGTAGCTCTTAAATTGGCGGAATACAGGCTTAATAGAAGTGATTTGTTTTCCTTGGTTAAAATCAATATTACCCATTGGGATACAGAAAAAAATACACTCAACCTTTCGGTAGAGGTCATTGAAAATCTATACTTAATCCTGGTGCCAGATGTGGACTTAGCGGATAGAAATTTTAACGTATGGTGGGTGGATCAAAAGAGATCCTTGGATCGAATCAATATTGGTGGTAGAATCGGTTGGAAAAATTTCTCAGGGAACAAGGACATTCTAAGCTTCCAAACGCTTTTTGGATATACCCAAAAGTTCGGTGCCAAATATGAATATCCATATCTGAATCCAGCCAAGACAATTGGCTTTTCTGCTGAAGCATTTTTTAGTCGAAACAAGGAAATAAACTACGCCACCATCCAAGATAAACAGGCATTTTTCAAGGCTGATAACAAGTATTTAGTGACTCGACAGCGGTACTTGATTGGATTGTCATACCGGCCAGAATTTTTGACGCAACAAAATCTCCAAATTGGCTATCAGGTAAATAAAGTCCCATCTGATATAGTGGACAGTTTTGACGGCCAGTTTTTAGACCTTCCTGTGCAGAATTTTTTAAGCATAAATTATAGTTTGGTTTATGACAAAAGAAATACTACTCACTACGCAACCAGCGGATATTTTGTCAAACTTCAATTTCAAAAAGATGGAATCTTGTCTTCTGATAATTATTCCAACACATTCGTTTTGACCACTTTAGCAGGATATATTCCCTTGAGTAAGCGTTGGAGCATCGAGCAAGGAATTCAAGCAAGGCTCAATTTAGAAAGCGGCAAAAGGCCATATTTCAATTACTCGGCGCTCGGCTACCAAGACGAATATTTGAGAGGGTATGAATATTATGTAATCGATGGAGATCACTATTTTTTATCTACTTCGAGTCTTCGATTTCTGCTTTTTGACAAGGTATTTCAATACAAAAAATGGATGATGCCCGTCCCTAAAATGCGTAGGATGCCTTATCGGATATACCTCTCAGCCAATCTAGACCAAGGCTATGTCCAAAACATTTATTACACCCATTCCAATAGACTCCCTAATTCATGGGTCGTCGGCGGAGGATTTGGCATAGATTTTGTACTTTACTACGACAAACTTATCAGCATCGAATGGAGCAGAAACAAATTCGGTCAAAATGGGTTATTCTTACACTATAAGCTGAATCTGAAATAAATGAATGTTCTCATATTTTCATTAGCCGTCAAATCTCCCTATGCTGAGGCCATGGCCAAGGTCATTTCTATTTTTAAATCCGAAGGATTTACCGTTTTTTTGCTTAGATCTTACCACGAAAAACTCGAAAACAACAGTCATTTGGATTCTTCTTCTTACGAGATTTTGGAGTCACCGGATGATTGTACTCACACCAAAATCAACTATATATTTACACTAGGCGGCGATGGAACCATCCTAGGCGCTACCGCTGAATTAGCCCCATACCAAATTCCAATCCTAGGACTCAATTTGGGCAGAATGGGATTCTTGGCTCATATCGAGCTGGAGCATCTCACGGAGGCCATTCTCATGATCAAGCGAGGGATGTATCGCATCGAAGAGCGGACCATGCTGCACGTGGATTCTAATTTTCCCATGTTCCAGTCAGCTCCCTATGGACTGAACGATTTTACATTGTTGAAGCGGGATACATCATCCATGATTACCATCCATACCTATATCAACGGCGATTTTCTCAATTCCTATTGGGCGGATGGGATCATCCTTGCCACGCCAACGGGCAGTACTGGGTACAATCTTAGCTGTGGGGGACCTATCATTTTTCCAGACTCACAGAATTTCGTGTTGACGCCTGTAGCCCCGCACAATCTCAGCGTCAGACCCATCGTGCTTTCGGATGAGTCGGTTCTATCCTTCGAGGTCGAAGGCCGAGGAGAGAACTTTTTATCGACCCTCGATAGCCGCTACGAAACCATCACCCAAGAGCATCAGATTGCCATTCGCAAGTCGGCCCACCGCACCAAGATCATCCTGTTGCAAAATTCAACTTTTCTACGAACCATGCGAGATAAATTGGCTTGGGGTGCAGACGCCCGCAATGCCTAATTTTTTCTCAAAAACTTCTGATAATTTTTCACTCTTAGACAAAAGAAACCTAACTTTGTGTCTAAATTGAATCACAATCCAATGTTAAATAAATTCGACATCCTTAGTTCAGAAGAATTGAACACATTGTCCTTGGCAATTCCTAAAATTGCCCTTTTAATCGCAGGCGCAGACGGCAATGTGGACCTTGCAGAGTCTGAATGGGCATCCAAATTGACCGAAATCCGAAGCTATACGGGCGACGATGACATGCAGATTTTTTACGAGAGAGTCTCTGTCGATTTCAACGAACAATTCGGCAATATGCTGGAGACCTATCCGTCAGAAGTCAACGTTCGTGAGGAGATTTTGTCGAGAGAACTGGAGCAAATCAATCCGATTTTACAAAAATTTGATCCTGAGTTCGGGGTCATTTTGTACAAGTCGTTGGTTTCTTACGCAGATCACGTGGCCAAAGCATCAGGCGGTTTACTTACTTTTGGTAGCATTTCTAGAGCTGAGCGCAAATGGGTGAAATTGCCCATGATTACGCCTATTTACGAATAATTTTTTTATTGCGATTCGCCTCCATCATAGCATCCTGCTATGACGAGACGACCAGGCTATTCGAGGCTTTGGTCTTATAAAGTATTTATAAGACCTCACATTCGTTCGCCTCTACTATCCTTATCGCCCCGGCCTTTTTATGACCAGCGGAACTATATGAGAAGAACTGGCGTCGGCATTTCTTATTTTGATTTGATATTTTCCCGGGATGGGATAATACTTTCCATCGTCCGATTTTGATAGTTTTATTGGCTTTTTCTTTTCTTTATCGTTGTTTTCGTTCAACCATGTTTCCAGTATTCCTATTTTGTTGGGATCAATGTCGAATTTCCATACGACATTTTGTATTCCATAATTCAATTCAATTTCCTTAGGATAGGATATTTCATCTCCCTTTTTCGTCATTAAAGTAAGATATGCCTTTTGCTTTTTCTTAGCATATATCGACAGGTTCATCCACGAAGAATCGATTGTCTCCCAAGGATTGTTTTGCTTTCCCCAATTATTCCAAACCATTAATGGGTCTGGATCATAGACATAAAGCTCTTTGGCCAAGACACTATCAGTAGTTGATTGGATTTCTTTCAATGATCCTTTGTACAGTGATCTGCCGTGCGTACCCAATATGATCTCCTGCTCCCTAGCTTGGATGGCGATATCGTGGACAGGTACTCTAGGGAGATCTTGCCCATACAGTTGATAGGATTGCCCTCCATTGCAGGTGAAAAACAAGCCATTGTCAGTCCCCACATACAAGATGTCTGCTCGTTTGGGATCCTCCCGTAGGACGTTGATGCATGTTTTTGGAAGGTTTCCAGCCACTGACACCCAATGTTCTCCAGCGTCCCTACTCACGTATATATAAGGTTCAAAATGATCCGACCGATATCCATTCAACGAGATATAAACCGTGTTCATGTCGTGCTTAGATGCTACGATTCGACTGATCCACAATCCGCTAGGAAGCCCTTGGCTGATGTCTTTCCAAGTGAATCCTGCATCGAACGATACCGAAATTTTTCCATCATCCGAGCCAGTATAGAGCATGCCAAATCTCAGCGGCGATTCTTCTATACAGGTCAAGGTTCCATAAGGGACATCACCCGCTTTTCCTCCATTTGTCAAATCTCCCGATTTGAAAGGAAAGCTATTGCCATAATCCATAGATCTATGCAAATGATTGCTCCCCATAAATATTATTCCAGGATTATGCCTGGAGATAAGTATGGGCGTCTGCCAATTCCATCGATATCGCGCTTCACCAAGTTCATGGCTCGGGGTGATATACTTTCGATCATTTGATTTTAGGTTGATTCTAAAGTAATGACCGAATTGATACCCTGTATAGAGATATTTATTCAAGGTATCGATTGCAACTTGCATCCCATCACCCCCTAAAAAAGATTTGTAGGGATAAACTCCATCTTGAGTCCATTCGAGGCTGTGCATATAGGTAGAAGGTCCTCTCCATACGCCATTATCTTGCAATCCACCATAGACATTATAGGGCGATTCGCTATCTACTCCTACGGTATAAAACTGACCGACAGCTGGTGAATTCGCCTTGAACCATGTGGATCCATTGTCGTAGCTAATATTCAATCCACCGTCATTTCCAGAGATGACATGCCCACTTTTCTTTGGATTCACCCACAAACTGTGAAAATCCACGTGGACATTGTCTTTCAAGATACTTTTGAAGGACTTTCCACCATCTTCAGAATACACCAATTCATAGCCATAAACATATAGTTTCTGGTCATCTGATGGCGAAATGGTTATGCGCCCAAAATAATATCCGTAGGTAAAATACATGCCGAGCATATCCTTTGCATGCGTTTTTTTCCACGTAATACCTCCATCAAGTGTCTTGTATATCTGCGCTCCCTTTACCGGCTTGTTGAAGAGAGCAGCATTGGCATCTTCTAGATAATCCGCCAAATCAGCAGGCTTGATTTGTTCGTTTTTTATCTTATCTACTACGTATTGATAATCGTATTTATCTGGAAATCTGTTCTTTTCTAAATAATTTTCGATGGTTTCTTTGCTCAATTTTTCAAAATCTCTTTTCGACATTTTTCTAAGCATATCATTGATCAACGCGTCGGCGTCTTCCCCTGTCGGCTTGGGTTTCTCTTGGTTATTTTGGTCATCTACGACCGCATAAAGTATTTTTGAATTTTGATTGGAAATGGCGAGCCCGATTCTACCAACTTTATCTCCTTGAAGGAATCCACTTCCTAATTTTGTAACGCAAGTCCAAGTTTCACCTGCATTTGTGGATTTATAGATTCCAGATTCGCTCCCTGCTTCATTAAAATTCCAAGCCTTTCTATCTCTTTGCCATATCGAAGCATACAGGATACTTGGATCTTTGGGATCTATCACCATATCAATTGCACCGCTGTTTTCTCCTACATACAGGGTTTTTTGCCAAGTATTTCCTCCATCCACAGATTTGAAAATTCCTCGTTGTACATTGGGTGTGTACAAGTGCCCTAGGGCGGCTACCCATATTATATTTGGATCATTGGGGTGGATTAAAACCTTACCTATATGGTGTGAATCTTCCAATCCTTTATGTGACCATGTTTTCCCTTTGTCTTTCGAATAAAATATACCCGTACCTGCATATGAGCTACGACTGCTGTTGTTCTCACCTGTACCTATCCATATCGATTCGCCATGCGCCCAATCGATGGCGACATCCCCGATGGTCATGGTGGATTCCTCATCGAAAATAGATGTAAAACTCTGCCCATTGTTCTCAGTGCGCCAAACTCCTCCGCTGGCATACGCCACATAAAATCTTGTAGGATCATTCGGATCCACCTCCACGTCCACCACACGACCACTCATGATCGTTGGCCCGATATTCTGCCAAGGAAGTTTGATCAAACTTTCGCTTTGCTTTTGCTTATATTCTCCAAGACTATTTATCCTGAGTGAGGCATCACTGGGACTTTGCCCATACAATTCTGCCACCATAAGCACCGAACCAATCATCAACTGTACCCACCGCTGAATCCTAATCTGCGAAAAAGCTTCCATGTTTTTATCTTTTATTTTACTCAAAAATAACAAAGTATTTGGTCTTTAAGGTTGAAATATATGCGTATCCTTAAAGTAAGATTTCCCATTGATTTATTCTCTAGCCATTTTTATACACTCATTTCATACCTTTACGCCCTAATTTAACTAAATGAATCCGACCAAGAGAGCCACGATTGAATTGCATATAGCCGTTATTTTGTTCGGTTTTACGGCTGTTTTGGGCGAACTGATAAAAATGCCCTTCTTGCTCTTGGTTTGGTGGCGAATGGTGATAACTTGCATTTCATTGTATTTCCTAGCCGATATTACCCGCATAAAAAGGGAAATGAATGTGTTGACCATCAAGGAGTTGGTCTGGTATGGGGTGTTGATCTCATTGCATTGGTTGGCGTTTTATGGGGCGATCCAATACTCTTCGGCTTCTGTTGCGCTAATTGGTCTGGCAACGGCTTCCTTTTGGGCCAGTTTAATAGAACCCTTGTTGCATTCCAAAAGACCCTCTCAATTGGAGATGCTTTTAGGTATTTTTATAATCCCAGGCATGGTTTTAATAGCGGGATCATTACCTACAAATATGTGGTTTGGGCTAGGGCTTGGGGTACTCTCCGCATTGCTTTCTGCATTGTTTTCAGTATTGAACAAAGACGTGGTTCAGAAATATAGCTCCTTGGATATTTCTTTTATTGAGTTAATGGGCGCATTGGTTTTTTTGACCATCCTGTTGCCGACTACGGTGAGCCATCCTTTGTTTTATGGTTGGATTCCGACATGGAAGGATTTCCTCTATATATTGGTTTTGGCGCTGGTTTGTACGACCATTGCCTATGTTTTATCCCTTAGAGCCTTGAAATATTTATCTGCATTCAATGTTACGCTTACGGTTAATTTAGAGCCGATTTATGGCATCTTACTTGCTTGGATTTTTCTGAAAAACTCCCAACCATTGTCCACGAATTTTTATTTGGGAGGTATAATGATTTTTGCTGCAGTATTATCTTACCCTTACCTGAAAAACTATTTAAAGTTATGAGTCAGCCTTATTTTGAAGATTTTAATAAAATATACGAATATGCGGCCGAGCATACAAGCACAGCACCATCCTACCTTGACGAGCTAGAACGAAGCACCCATCTGAATACCTTGCAGCCTAGAATGCTTTCTGGGGCGTTTCAAGGCCGTTTTTTGGCGATGATGAGTAAAATGATAAAGCCAACTTATATCCTAGAGATTGGAACGTTTACGGGATATTCTGCTTTATGTTTAGCAGAAGGATTGGTAGATAATGGTGAGTTGCATACATTCGAGGTCAATCAAGAGCTGGAGTCTATTATAAATATTGCCATTAAAAATTCTCCTTATCCCGAAAAAATCAAAGTGCATTTCCAAGATGCAATGGAGGCAGTACCCACGCTCCAATTGGTTTGGGATTTGGTTTTCATCGATGCTTCAAAAAAAGATTATCCAAACTACTTAGAAATGATCATGCCATTCACCAAAGCTGGTACGATGATAATCATAGATAATGTCCTTTGGAGTGGCAAAGTACTTAATCCCAGCGACGATAAGGATGCCCAAATTCTGGACTCTTTAAACAAAAAAATAATGCTTGACGAACGTTTTGAAGTAGTATTATTGCCTATCAGAGATGGGATTTCTGTCATTAGAGTAAAATAGAACTTACCATAAATGAAAAAGCCCGAGACTTCACTCGGGACTTTCTCTAAAACATGCAGTAAAATCTAAACCCTAAATCTTTATGTCTTTAATAATTATTGTTGATATGATATTCGAACTCTAGTCTATGGAATTCAAGTTCAAATTAAAAGAGTCAAATAACCTTAATTATGCTGCCTAGAGGAGTCAATATTTTTTTAGTTTTTATTATATTATATATATATTTATATGTAAATAGGTGATAAACAATGTTATAAAAAGTTTAAATAATAAAGAAATTTCAAGTTTTAGCCTAAGCAAGATTTCACTTTTCCCAGATTTTTCTATATTCAGTAAATTCCTTGCTTTCTAGAGAGACTTTATTTGTTTTTATTAGTAAATGACTGAACTCGAAAGCAGTTTTTTTATTGCAATAAAAAATTCATTGTTAGTCTGTGAAAATTACCAAAATTTCTCTAACTTCCGACCGTGTTTTAAAATTAATTATTATTAGCCAATAAATCAAGATAAATCATGGTAAAACAATCCAAAGACATTAGAAACGTGGTATTATTAGGGCACTCTGGGTGCGGTAAGACCACATTTGCCGAGACGATGTTGTTCGAAGCAAAGGCTATCGCCAGAAGGTCAAGGGTAGAAGATCGTGGCACAGTAAGTGATTTTACTGAAATCGAAAAGGAGCGAGGACATTCTATTTTTTCAACGCTGATGCATGCATTTTGGAAGGATTCAAAAATTAATATCATTGACACACCAGGAGCGATGATTTGGTAGGAGATATCATTTCATCACTGAAAGTAGCCGATACAGCACTTATGTTATTAAATGCCAAGGCTGGGGTAGAAGTCGGTACCGAAATTTTGTGGGAGTACCTAACTACATTCCGAACTCCTTCTGTTTTTATTGTAAATCAAATAGACCATGAAAAAGCCGATTTTGATAATACTTTAGAGCAAGCAATCCAACGGTTCGGTCCCAAAGTATTGCCTTTCCAATTTCCATTAGTTTATGAAGATACTTTAAATATAGTCGATACCCTCCGCATGGTGATGTATGAATTTCCTGAGGGGGGGGGACGGCCTAGTAAGCGACCAATTCCAGATTCAGCAATTGAACGTGCGCAGAACTGGCATAATGCGCTGGTCGAAGCTGCAGCCGAAAATGATGAAATCTTAATGGAAAAGTTTTTTGCAGAAGGATCCCTCACAGAAGAAGAATTGGCCGAGGGATTGACTCTGGCATTGGCCCACCAACAAATATTTCCAGTATTCTGTGCTTCAGGTCTTAACAATATAGGTAGTGGCAGGATTATGGGATTTATCAACGATATTTGCCCATCCCCGGCAGATAGACCGCCAGCACCTTTAGAAAATGGAGGCACCCTGCCTTGTGATTCTAAGGATAAAACAACTGTTTTTATTTACAAAACCATTTCAGAGCCACAGGTGGGTAATGTTTCTTATTTCAAAGTGTATTCGGGAACTCTTTCCACAGGAGATGATCTCATGAATATGTCAAACCAAACTGGTGAGAGATTTAATCATATTTATATTTCCAATGGAAAAACCAGAGAGCAGGTCGAGAAACTAGAAGCAGGAGATATTGGAGTTACCGTTAAGTTGAAAGATTCACACACCAATGATACCTTAAATGTTAAGGGAGTCCTTAGGGAGATCGAACATATTCATTTTCCAGAGCCCAGATACAGAACGGCTGTGAACCCACCTAATAATAATGACATCGAAAAATTGGCTAAGCCTTGCATCTAGCGCATGAAGAGAACCCAACTTTGATTGTTGAGCATAGCCAAGAACTGAAACAAACGATTATTCATGGACAAGGCCAATTACATTTAGAAATAATAAAATACAGACTTGAAAAGTTATTTGACATAAAAATCGAATTTATCCAACCTAAAATACCATATAGGGAGACCATCACCCAAGAAGCCAATGAAGTCTATCGCCACAAGAAACAAAGTGGTGGGGCTGGTCAATTCGCTGAGGTTCATATGCGTATCGAACCGTGGCACGAAGGGATGGCTGACCCACATGGTTTGTCTGTAAGACATGTCGAAGAGGAAATATTATCAACGGGTGGAAAGCTTGTATTCAATTGGTGTATCGTAGGTGGATCGATTGATTCTAGATTTTCCAATGCCATAAAAAAAGGGGTAATGATGAAAATGGATGAAGGGCCTCTCACAGGAAGTCCATGTAGGGACATTCGAGTATGTATTTTTGATGGAAAAATGCACCCAGTTGATAGCAACGATATGGCATTCCAAATTGCCGGGTCTATGGCATTTAAAAATGCATTTAGTCATGCAGGGGCTCAAATACTTGAACCAATATATGACTTAACAGTTTTGTGTCAATCTGAAGTCATGGGAGATGTCATGGGAGACTTGCAGACTAGGAGAGCCATTATCATGGGGATGGACAGTGAAGGTCATTATCAAAAAATTTTGGCTAGAGTTCCATTAGCTGAATTGTACGGTTATTCTTCTGCTCTTAGATCACTAACTCAGGGAAGAGCTAAATTTACTAGAAAAATAGCCGAATATGCCCAAGTTCCAACGGAAATCCAACAAAAACTTAAGGAAAATTACCAAAAACACGCACACGACGAAAGTTAAAATTTTAACATTAGTGCAACTTTTTTGATTTTAAGACATCATATCTAAGTCTTATTATTTAAATTTGTAGTAAGAAAAAATTAAAATAATTGTGAGAAATTGTAACTTCACCAAGTCATTGATTATAACGCCAAATTTTATTTGGATATTATAGAATTTATTTATTATTCACCAAATTTTTAAATGTTTATGAGACGAATTTTAACAACCTTAACGGTGCTACTGGCATTTGTGGTTGCCTCTTATGCTCAAAGGGAGATAAGTGGTAAGATCGCAGATGAAAAAGGCAATGCACTAATTGGTGCCAGCGTCACCGAAACAGGTACCAATAATGGTACAATTACAGATGAAAACGGAATGTTTTCTCTACAAGTTTCTCCTGGAGCAAAATCCTTGGAGGTTTCTTATATCGGATATTCTGAAAGAACGATTCAGTTAGGAGTATCTAATACCGTGGAGGTGGTATTAAGTGAAGGCGTAGTGTTATCCGAAACGGTGGTAACAGCCTTAGGATTAAATCGAAATAAGAGCGATGTGGTATATGCCAATCAAACGGTCGCTAATTCAGAATTGAATAATATTACCAATCGAAGTGTGCTAAACGCTCTGCAAGGTAAAGTCGCAGGTGTGAAAATTGGTCAAGCTTCAGGTGCAGTTGGATCTTCTACTAGAGTTGTTCTTAGAGGTGAGGCGTCATTGACAGGAGGCAATAATGCTTTGGTTGTTGTAGATGGTGTCCCATTAAATAATGCTTCTGTTTCTGCTGGTGGGGGAACAGGGAAAGCTGGAGATCGCGATAATTATGTAGATTTTGGAAATAGAGCAAACGACATCAACCCAGATGACATTGAAAGTGTAACGGTTCTGAAAGGACCAGCTGCAACTTCTCTATACGGGTCTCGTGGTGCTTCTGGAGTCCTACTTGTTACTACAAAGAAAGGTAGATTTGGCAAAGATTTGAAGCCAAGAGTTTCTATATCTTCTTCTTTTAGTCGTGAGAAGGTATATTTGGTTATGAAACAACAGGATAAATTTGGTTCGGGCTATGCATCATGTAATGGATGCGGCGGTGGAACAGAAATTTTTATGGGTGAAAACTTTGGTTGGGGTGCACCTTTAGATGGTAGATTGATACCTTGGACTGCCGCTCCTGTGTTTGAAGATGAAGATGGACATTTAATTAATTTACCCCTAACTAATGGAAAAATTGAACAGCTTTCTAGACCGTATAGTGCTGTGAAAAATAACTTACAGAACTTTTTTGATATTGGGCAAACCAATAGAAATAACATTTCATTAGAGGGAGGAGGAGAGAATTTAGCTTATTTTATATCATTTACTAATTTTAATAATACAGGAGTTGTTCCTTCCACAAATTATTATAAAAATAATATATTGATGAATGTAAGTGCTAAACTTTCATCAAAACTAACTTCAAGTTTTAGTTTTAACTATGCAAAAATAAATCAAAGGGGTGCTACAGAAGGAGGTTATCCATTTGGATATTCAAGCGGTACGCCAGCGTATTCTTTTGCACTGCAGACTCCTATAAATATTCCACTAAATGAACTTAGAGACTACAACAGTCCTTATCATGATTTTAATGGATTTTACGGCCAATATTCCATTAACCCATATTATATTTTAGATAATCAAGTTGTTAGGAATAATGTGGACAATCTTGTGGCTTCAACTGAGTTAGTTTATGCATTTACAGAAAAACTTAAGTTAAAAGGTAGAGTTAGTACCAACTTTTCAAATAGTAATGTTACCGAAAATAATCCAGTTTTTAGATACAATCGTGCATTATCTTGGTCGGATGGAGTACTTTCTGATTTTAATTCTGCAAGAGATAATGGTAGTTTGGGCGGATACAAAGAATCTTCTAATAAATTGGTGGATTTGAATTATGATTTAATTGGAACTTATGATACCAAATTGTCTGAAGACTTCAAATTGGGAGTAGTAGCTGGGTTTAACTCAATAGAACAGCAAGGCAGGGCGGTAGCAGGTAGTACTGTTGGAGGCTTGATTATTCCTGGATTTTATGATTTATCTAATAGTGCTGAGACCCCAAGGGCAGAAAGTTCTAATTTTAAATATAGACTTTATGGAGTGTACGCAAATGCCAGTCTTGGTTATAAGGATTGGCTGTTTGGAGAAGTTTCAGCTCGTAATGACTGGTCTTCTACTTTGCCGAAAGGAAATAGAGGATTCTTCTATCAAGCAGGGGGTGTTTCTGTTATTTTGTCAAACTTGTTTGATTTGAAAATCCCTAATCTTTCATTGTTGAAGTTGAGAACTAATATTGGAACAGCTGGTAAGGATGCTCCAAGATACAGATTAAATTCTTATTATGAATTTAACCCACTACTTGTTAATTTAGGCGATGACTATCAGATTAGATTTCCTTTTGGATCCATTCCAGGGGCAACTAAATTATCAAGAATTGGAAATCCAGATTTGAAACCAGAACTATCTACAACTTATGAATTTGGTGCAGATTTAGGATTTTTCGGCGATAGAATCTTACTTGAATATACATATTACATTATGGATTCTAAAAATCAAATTGTGGATGTTAATATTCCTTGGTCTTCTGGTTATTCTGTTGTTCCATTGAACATTGGTAGAATGGAAAATAAGGGAAATGAACTGGCCTTGAAAGTTACTCTAATGCAGAAAAATGACTTTAGTTTGAAAGTTTTTGGTTCTTATTCTAACAATAAGAATATTGTTAAAACAATCATAGAAAATGATAACCCACACGATGAATTAAATATCTTTTCAGGACTTGTGCACTTTTCTGGACACGGATCTTTAAATATGGTAGCAGCAGAAGGACAACCGTTTGGTACGTTTAAAGGTACAAATTTTGTGTATCAAGATGGGAAATTGGTAGCTGATGGTACAGGTAACACTAAACAAAGTAGTTCTTTAGAATATCTTGGATCGACACAACCTAAGTTCTTAGCTAATTTTGGAACAAGTTTAAATTGGAAAGGTATAGGATTTAATTTCTTACTTGAAGGAAGAAAAGGAGGATTATTTTTCTCAGGGTCTAAATTATCATCTGAATTTAATGGTACAGCTTCTACCACTTTACTTAATGATAGAAAAGCATTTGTACTTGAAAATACACTTGTACTGGATGATAATGGAAACTATGTTACTAATACAAGGGAAACTTCTGCATATAATTATTTCAAAGGACTTCCCGCTGCTGCATATCTTGTTGATGGATCATATCTGAAGTTGAGAGAAGTAGCAGTTTCATACACCTTGCCTACATCAGTTTATCGTGGCAATTTCTTTAAAGGCATTACCTTCAGTTTATACGGCAAAAATTTAATGTACTGGTTGCCTAGTTCAAATACATTTGCTGATCCTGAAGTTGGTGGGGTCGGAGGAAACTCTGATGCGAACGGAATTGAAACTTCTTCAACCCCTTCGCAGAGAAGTTATGGAATTGAAGTTAGACTTAAATTTTAAAATTTAAATTATTTGTATTATGAAATTAAAATATATAAATTTTGTAGCAATCCTCCTATTAATTATAGGGGCTACAAGTTGTAAAAAATACTTAGATATTAATGTCGATCCAAATTTATCTACAACTTCAAGGATTGACCTTCAGCTTAGTACTGGTCAATTAGAAATGGCAATAGGGATTGGTGATCGAATTTATCAACAAACCAGTATTTGGTCTCAATATACTACAGGCGGTCCTGGTGTAGCTTTGGGTGATTGGGATAAAAATACAATGGGAATTGCTGATGGGAATCAAATTTTTAGAGGAGTTTACAAAGGAATGAGCAATCTTAGTTTTATAACAAAGAGTTCAAACCAAAAAAATTATCAAGTGGCCGCAATTGCAATGAGTGCTTATGGTATGCAAACAATGGTCGATTTGTTCGGAAATGTACCATATACTCAAGCTTTGAAAGGAGATATTCCTGATGGCTTTATTGTTTCTCCAGCGTATGATGATGCAAAAACTGTCATCTATACTGGGTTAGAAAATGATTTAAAACAAGCTCAGTTGCTTTTGACACAAGGTTTTGATGAAAAGTTGACGATTCCTGGTCCTGATGATTTAATCTATGGTAAAGATGCAACAAATTGGAAGTCAAACTGGGATGCTTTTTGTAATACTATTTTGTTGAAATTATATCTACGACAAGGTGAATCTGGAAGAGCTAAAATTCAAACTCTAGACTTGAGTAACCTTATTCTTTCAAACGCACAAATGGCCAAAGTTAATTTTGATGGAGGCGCAAAAAGTAAAAACCCTTTTTGGACATCTGCAAAAAGTACATCTCTTGGAAATTATCATGTTGCTTCAAAAACAACTATTGACTATTTGAAGTCCACAGCTGACCCAAGAATTGATGCTTTTTACAATGCGTCAGGAAACGGTTCTCATGTTGGTCTAAAACAAGGTGATGTCGAAAATTCTCCAGCAACAGCAGATTATTCTAAGCCAAATGGAGCTAAGATTACAACTGGAGGTAAAATATTTAGTCCGACAGCTCCAGTGATTTTGGTTTCTGCCTGGGAGACTGAACTCTTGGTTGCCGAAGCAATAGCTAGAGGATGGGTTTCTGGAGATGCGAAATCACATTTTGAAAATGCAGTTCATTTGAATATGTCATATCTTGGAATAGATAGCACAACCACGGCTACATATTTGAACGGAAGTGGAATTTGGGATGCAGCCAACCCAATTAAGTCAATTGCCATTCAAAAATGGGTATGCATGAATGGTTTGCAACCAATGGAATCTTGGATTGAGACTCGTAGATTTGATAGCTCAACTAATCCAATTTTTACTTCTCCTACAGGGATTTTTGTGGTTCCAACTAATAATGTGTTAGGGGGAAACAGATTTCCATCTATTTTCTATTATCCAGAGAGTGAACAAAGTCTTAACAATAAATTTCCTGGACAACATTCTTTAACGGACAAAGTTTTTTGGGATAATTAATAACAATTAAAAAAATAAGATCTATGAAAGATTTAAATAAATTTTTATTACTTGGAATTTTTGCATTTCTTGTCTCTTGCAAAGAGGACGATCCAGCAAGTTCCGTGGCTAAGACTATATCTCTTCCAGAGATAATAGAAGTTTCTGTTCTTCCTGCTTATATTTATGGTCAAGGTCAAACCACGATCAATAGCGACATCCCTACAAATTTAGCTACTGTAGTTGATTCCGTGTATGGATTTAGCGATGGTTGGGGAGGCAAAACAGGAAAAGATACTGCTTACATAAAAAAATCTGATATTGCTGGTTGGCCAGATACTATAGCTTCTGGAGGGAAAAGTCTTACCTTTAATAAGTACACATTAGGTAACTATAAGGCATCCGTAAGCACTAATGTAGTAATTGCTGCTCTATCAGTAATTTTACCTCAACGGCATTAGAAGGAACTTATAAAAGGACATCAAACTCATTGCTGATTGAGATTAAGAAAGTTTTCAATGGAGTTTATGTAATTGATAATCCGGGTGGTGCAGGAGTTGATCCATTCCCATATCTTTTATACAATTATAAAAATCAATTGAATGGAGATAGTTTGAGTTTACCAGTACAATCTAACCCTTGTGGAGGCGGACTGAGATTGGCTGGTTCTTCAGCGCCTTTGGGATTAAAAGCCGAGGAGTATAACAATTATCCACCAGATATTACCAATACAAATCCATTAACTTTTGCTTGGAAAGTTTTGGAATTTCCAGAAGTAAGCAAAAGTTCAAGAAATCCGTCAGTAGGGATTTGCCAATGGGGAGTAGGCGTACGTACCTTTGTAAAGCAATAATTAACATCCACCCCGATATATTTTTAAAAGCCCGAGATTTCTCGGGCTTTTTTTTTATCATAATTATTTTATTTATTAAAATATTATTACCTTTGCAGCCTAAAATTTATATAGTTTATGTTATATGTTAGCGTTTCTGATGGGGAAACCATCGATAGAGCACTCAAGAAGTATAAAAGAAAATACGAAAAGACTGGAGTTTTGAAGCAATTGCGTAGAAGAAAGCAATTCACTAAGCCTTCTATCGAACGTAGAGCTGATGTACTTAGAGCTGTTTACAAAGAAGAAAAATACGGAAATCATCTTCAATAAATCGCCAATTTCGGATAAATATATTACATTTGTAATATATAGAAATGTCCAATGACCGATTATAAATACCAATTCGAACAATATCTTCAAGTACAGAAAAGGTATTCAGTCCACACGGTTCTAAATTATTTATCTGATATAAATCAGTTTGAAAAGTATATGAATCTGCAAAGTAACCATGTCGGTATTTTGCAGATTTCTTATTTTGATATAAGAGCCTGGATTGCAAATCTATCCAATGAAGGTGTAAGTGCTCGTAGCATTTGCCGGAAGATAGCCAGTCTGAAAGCATTTTATAGGTATTTTTTGAAAATTCAGGTTATTGCAACCAACCCGATGCTCAAAATTGGCTCTCCAAAGATTAGGAAACGGCTGCCAGAGTTTATTCCCGAGAATCAAATGGGACCCCTTGTTAATCTTGCGCACGAAGCCAAATCTACTGCTAATAATGAAATTGATCAAAAGGCTTCTGATAATTCGGTTGAGATTGTATTCCGCAATTCTTTGATTCTTAGAGTTTTATACGAGTGTGGCTTCCGACGCTCAGAGTTGATAACATTAAAAGTCCAACAAGTCAATTTTTTAGCTTGTCAAATTAAAGTCCTTGGTAAGGGTAACAAAGAGAGAATTGTCCCTTGTAGTAAGGAACTCATAGAACTTTTGAAATCATATATTGTTGAAAATAATAAGAATACAAGCGATTATTTATTTGCCAATACCAAAGGCAATAAATTAGATCCGAGAGAAGTTTATAGAATAGTAAATCATTCTTTAAAAGACATTTCAACGATAAATAAAAAGAGTCCTCACATTTTGAGACACAGTTTTGCAACACATATATCAAATAATGGCGGCGATCTTAACGCCATCAAAACGCTGTTGGGCCATTCAAGTCTAGCAGCCACTCAAATCTATACCCACAATTCAATAGAGCGGCTTAAGGATATTTACCAGAAAGCCCATCCTAAAGGAGAGTAGAATTTAAATTATTATTAACCATAATATTAAAAGATAATGAAAATTAATATTGAATCCATCCATTTTGATGCCGACCAAAAGTTAATAGATCATGTAGAGACAAAGGCCATGAAGCTCAAACAGTATTTTGATCGCATTATTGATGTCACTGTTTCAATGAAAATGGTGAATGTTGGCAAGATTAAAGAAAAATATGTTGAAGTACGAACCAAAGTGCCTGGAAATTTATTAATATCTAAAGAAAGTGACAAAACTTTTGAGATTGCCGCAGAAAAGGCATTTGATATAATGAAAAGAAACGTTGTTAAGCATAAAAACCTAGTCACACAACATTAAAATGAACCTGGTGATCAGATAGGAAAGCCAGTAGAAAAGGCCAATTTGAAAAATAATTAAAAATATTTTCAAATAGCTATACAAGAAAAATAAAATTTATCTATCTTTGCGTTCGCTTTTGGTAAATGTACCAAATAAAGAGTTAAGTGCCAGTGTAGCTCAGTTGGCCAGAGCAGCTGATTTGTAATCAGCTGGTCGGGGGTTCGAATCCCTCCACTGGCTCTTGTAGTGATGTTGTAAGGGGGTGCGCCGAAGTTGGAGAGACGGGGCAGACTGTAAATCTGTTGGCTACGCCTGAGTAGGTTCGAATCCCACCACCCCCACCATCTTTACCGCAACTCTAGATTGAATTTACTAGGCAAATTGTAAGCATTTTACGCGGAAGTAGCTCAGTTGGTAGAGCGACAGCCTTCCAAGCTGTAGGTCGCGGGTTCGAGCCTCGTCTTCCGCTCTTGTTTCTAGCCGATGTAGCTCAGTGGTAGAGCACTTCCTTGGTAAGGAAGAGGTCGCGGGTTCAATTCCCATCATCGGCTCTTTCTCGTAGGAATTATCAAGTTTTGTATTTTTTTTTAAATATTATTTAATTTTAATTGTAAAAATTTAACCGATGGCAAAGGAAACATTTGAAAGGAGTAAACCCCACCTCAATGTCGGTACAATAGGTCACGTAGACCATGGTAAAACTACCCTAACGGCTGCTATTACATCTGTACTAGCTAATCAAGGTTTGGCCAAGAAAATGAGCTACGATGCTATTGATGCTGCTCCAGAAGAAAAAGAAAGAGGTATCACAATCAACACTGCTCACGTAGAGTATGAGACTAAGAATAGACACTACGCACACGTAGACTGTCCTGGTCACGCCGACTATGTTAAGAACATGGTTACAGGTGCGGCTCAGATGGACGGTGCAATCCTTGTGGTTGCTGCTACTGACGGTCCTATGCCTCAAACGAGAGAGCACATTCTACTTGCTAGACAGGTAGGTGTTCCTAAGGTTGTTGTATTTATGAATAAAGTGGATCTTGTTGAAGATCCTGAAATGTTAGAGCTTGTAGAAATGGAAGTTCGAGAATTATTGGATGCTTACGAATTTGATGGTTCGAATGCAGCTGTAATTCAAGGTTCTGCTCTTAAAGCACTTGACGGTGATCCAGCTTATGTTGCTAAGATCATGGAACTTATGGAAGCTGTGGATACACAAATTCCTGAACCAATTCGTTTGGTTGATAAGCCTTTCCTTATGCCAGTTGAGGACGTATTCTCTATCACAGGTAGAGGTACTGTTGCCACTGGACGTATCGAAAGAGGTGTCATCAAAGTTGGTGAAAACGTTGAAATCATCGGTATGATGAAGCCAGAAGAGAAACCAATCACTTCTACTTGTACAGGTGTTGAAATGTTTAGAAAATTATTGGATAGAGGTGAAGCTGGTGACAATGCTGGTATCCTTTTAAGAGGTGTAGATAAAGACCAAATTAAAAGAGGTATGGTTATTTGTGCTCCAGGTTCTGTAAAGCCACACAAAAAGTTCAAATGCGAAATTTACGTATTGAGCAAAGATGAAGGTGGTCGTCACACACCATTTTTCAATGGTTACAGACCTCAGTTCTATTTCAGAACTACAGACGTAACTGGTGATGTTGTACTTCCTGCAGGAGTAGAAATGGTAATGCCAGGTGATAATGTTTCTTTGGAAGTGACATTGTTGAGCACAATCGCTATGGAAAAAGGACTTAGATTCGCGATCAGAGAAGGCGGTAGAACCGTTGGTGCGGGTCAGGTGACTGAGATATTAGATTAGTATTTTTAATAATATTAAGAAATGTAAGATTAAGCACTCGAATAGGGTGCTTAATTTTGCGTTATAGGATACGGGCGTAGCTCAACTGGTAGAGTGACGGTCTCCAAAACCGTAGGTTCCGGGTTCGATGCCTGGCGCCCGTGCATAAAAAGCTTAAAGAAATGAATAAAATTAGTTTATATTTTAAAGAAAGCTTTGATGAATTAGTACATAAAGTGACCTGGCCAGATTGGGCTAGCTTACAGAGTAGTACGGTTTTGGTTTTGGTAGCAAGCGTTATCATTACTTTGATTATCTTTGTAATGGATTTAATCTCGAAGCAAATCGTCAGCCTTATTTACTAAATTGCTAAAGTATTAGTTACCTCATCAATCTATGTCATCAGAAAACAAAAAATGGTACTCGCTGAGAGTAATTAGCGGTAAAGAAAAAAAGATCAAGGAAAGAATTGATGCTGAGATTTTACGTTCTGGATGGTCTGATTTCATTACTCAAGTAGTAGTACCTTCTGAAAAGGTGTACAAAATTAGGAACGGCAAAAAAGTAATTCTTGAAAGAAATATTTTGCCAGGATACATTTTGATAGAAGCAGATGAGACCAAATTTGGCGGAGAAATCGTACAGACCATAGCAAATGTTTCTAATGTTATTCATTTTCTTGGAAAAAATAATCCAATCCCGATGAAAGCTGCAGAAGCGAATCGAATGTTGGGTAAAGTAGATGATGCAATGAATGTGGGTGAAGCATTGTTAGAGCCATTTTTGGCAGGTGAAACTGTAAAGATAATCGATGGGCCATTCAATGAATTTATCGGCGACATCAAAGAAGTCAATGAAGAGAAAAAGAAGCTAAAGGTAATCGTCAAAATTTTTGGTAGAGGTACTGAGGTCGAATTGAACTTCATGCAAGTAGAAAAACAAAATTAGTTTTAAATATATCCTAAAAGTAGCTTCCATATTTTTATTGATATAAATATCCATTTAACAGGAAAATAAAGAAAAAATGAGTAAAGACATTCAAACGTATATTAAACTCCAAGTTAAAGGTGGTGCTGCAAATCCAGCTCCCCCAATTGGACCAGCTTTAGGTTCGAAGGGAGTAAATATAATGGAATTTTGTAAGCGGTTCAACGCAGAGACTCAAGACAAGCCTGGTAAGATATTGCCAGTTTTGATTACAGTTTATGTGGACAAGTCTTTTGATTTCATTATCAAAACTCCTCCAGCCCCTGTACAGATCATGGAAGCTGCTAAAGCGAAAAAGGGAAGTCCTGAACCTAATAGAAACAAGATTGGTTCTATTTCTTGGGATCAAGTTAAAGCTATTGCCGAGGACAAAATGCCTGACTTAAATTGTTTTACTGTCGAATCTGCTATGAGCATGGTTGCAGGTACTGCAAGAAGTATGGGTATTACAGTAAGTGGCGATAGACCATTTTAATATTTTTATCACAGGGAGCTTATCTTGCGATAAGCGTTGTACCTAAATTTTTATAATTATGGCAAAAGTTAGTAAAAAAAGAGCAGCTGTAGCCTCCAAAGTTGATCCGAAAAAATTGTACACTTTGAGTGAAGCAATGAACTTGGTGAAGCAGGTTAATACAGCAAAATTCGATGCCTCTGTGGACGTTCACGTCAGATTGGGGGTTGACCCAAGAAAACCAGACCAAGCGATAAGAGGTACAGTAACATTACCTCACGGTACAGGAAAGGTAAAAAGAGTATTGGTACTTTGCACTCCTGACAAGGAAGCTGAAGCAAAAGCAGCAGGGGCTGATTACGTAGGATTGGATGAATTCGTTCAAAAAATCCAGGGCGGTTGGACTGATATTGATGTTGTGATTGCAACTCCAAATGTTATGGCTCACGTTGGAAAGATTGGTAGAATACTTGGACCAAGAGGTCTAATGCCCAATCCAAAAACTGGAACAGTAACTATGGATGTAGCTACCGCAGTGACTGATGTGAAAGGTGGTAAAATTGCCTTCAGAGTGGATAAATTCGGTATCGTTCATGCTTCTATCGGTAGAGTATCTTTTACTCCTGAGAAGCTTTCTGAAAATGCGAACGAATTATTATCGACCTTATTGAAAATGAAACCATCTTCATCGAAAGGTACTTATATGAAATCTGTTGGTGTGGCTTCTACGATGAGCCCAGGAATTCATGTTGATTCAAAAACAATTAAATAAGCAATTTCTAAAATTATACAGACATGACTAAAAAAGACAAAACAGAAGAAATTGCATATTTGAGGGAAAAAATCACAAATAGTGCGTTTTTCTATATTACAGATGCATCTTCTTTATCGGTAGAACAAGTTAACAAATTGAGAAGACTTTGTTTTCAAAGAAATATTGACATTAAAGTTGTAAAAAATACTTTGGTCAAAAAAGCTTTGGAAGGAGAGCCGATCGAAAAGAATTATACTCCGTTATTTGATAAATTACACGGACCAACTGCATTGATGTTTACAGATGTTGCCAATGCCCCTGCAAAACTTTTAGAAGAATTCAGAGGGAAGCAATTGAAAAAACCTGAAATCAAAGCAGCTTATATTGATACAGCTATTTACTTCGGTGATGAGTCATTGTCAATATTGGCTAAGCTTAAATCTAAAGAGGAATTGGTGGGCGAAATCATCGGATTGTTGCAATCACCAGGGAAAAATGTTATTTCGGCGCTTACGTCAAGTGCTGGAAAACTAGCGGGAATAGTTAAGACTCTTCAAGAAAAAGGAGCTTAATTTTCCAAATTATGATGGCTTCCAAGTCTATCGCATATATTAGACAAAAATTTTATTCAAAAATTAAAAAAGATTAAAAAATGGCTGATTTAAAAGCTTTCGCAGAACAATTAGTAAACTTAACAATTAAGGAAGTTAATGAACTTGCTGCTATTCTAAAGGATGATTATGGGATAGAGCCTGCAGCTGCTGCTGTAGCTGTTGCTGCCCCTGCTGCTGGTGGTGGAGATGCTCCAGCTGCTCAGTCTGCTTTCGATGTAATATTGAAATCAGGTGGACAAGCAAAACTTAATGTAGTTAAGGAAGTGAAGAATTTATTGGGTTTAGGCTTGAAAGAAGCTAAAGACTTAGTAGATGCTGCTCCTGCTCCTGTTAAAAACGGAGTATCTAAGGAAGAAGCTGAGCAATTGAAAGCTGCCCTAGAGGCTGCTGGTGCTGAGGTTGAAATAAAGTAATTGGTTCGCCAATTAGTTGCTTTTCCAAAAATTTGGAAGAGTTTTTTCACTTCTAACCCCAATTGTTCAACTTATCTATGAGTACATACCTTAGATTATATTTATAAAAATTATATCGGCTTGGGAGATGTTCATCCATCTCCTAGGCCTTATGTTTTTTGCATTGTATTCAAAATAACAAAGACCTAAATTCATTAATTTGAAAAACCATATTTGGTAAAAATCTATGAAGAATTCAGCAGCAATTTATACAAAAGCAGAGGCGCAAAGAATTAATTTTGGAAAAATCCGTTTGCCAGAGGAAACAGTTAACCTTTTGGATATTCAGATTAAGTCTTTCCAAGAATTCTTTCAACTTGAAACTACTCCTGAAAATAGAATCAATGAAGGGCTTTTCTCCGTTTTCAAAGAGAATTTCCCAATTTCGGATTCAAGAAATATTTTCGTCTTAGAGTTCATCGATTATTATGTAGATCCTCCTAGATACACCATCGAAGAGTGTATGTATAGGGGTCTAACATATAGCGTGCCTCTTAAAGCCAAATTAAAGTTGTCTTGTAACGATGAGGAGCATATTGATTTCCAAACCATAATCCAAGACGTATTTTTAGGCAATATACCTTATATGACGCCTAAGGGGACTTTTATCATCAACGGTGCTGAGAGAGTTATCGTTTCTCAATTGCATAGGTCTCCAGGTGTATTTTTCTCTCAAACATATCACCCCAACGGAAGTAAGATATATTCTGCCAGAGTGATTCCTTTCAAAGGCGCTTGGATGGAGTTCGCTACTGATATAAATACGGTGATGTATGCCTATATCGACAGAAAGAAAAAGTTCCCTGTTACGACCTTGCTTAGAGCCATTGGTTTTGACTCGGATAAAGATATTTTAAATATTTTCGGCTTGGCCGAAGAAATTAAATCCACTAGGGAAAATCTTGAGGCTGCAGTAGGTAGAAAATTGGCTGCCCGTGTATTGAAAAAGTGGACAGAAGATTTTGTGGATGAAGACACTGGTGAAGTTGTTACCATAGAGCGTAATGAAATAATTCTGGAGCGTGATTCTATCATCGATGAAGAAAACATTGTATTGATTTTAGAGTCTGGTTCTAGCACCATTATTGTTCAAAAGGAGGAAGTTTCTGATGACTATTCTATCATTTACAATACTTTACAAAAAGATCCATCTTCTAGTGAATTAGAAGCTGTAGAATATATATACCGACAACTGAGAGGTACTGATCCACCAGATGAAGAGACAGCTCGTGGTATCATTGAAAAATTATTTTTCTCCGACAAAAGATATAATCTTGGTGATGTTGGCAGATATAAAGTCAACAAAAAACTAGGTCTAACCACACCAAATACTGTCCAAATTTTAACAAAGGAAGACATTATCGAAATAGTTAGTTATTTGGTAAAATTGATGAATCAAAATGCTGAAATCGATGATATTGACCATTTATCCAATAGAAGGGTGAGGTCAGTAGGAGAGCAGCTTTTTGCACAGTTCGGTGTAGGTTTGGCTAGGATGGCTAGGACGATTCGTGAGCGGATGAACGTCAGAGACAATGAAGTTTTTACGCCTGTTGACTTGATCAATGCTAGAACTTTGTCATCTGTTATCAACTCATTTTTCGGAACATCTCAACTTTCTCAGTTCTTAGACCAGACCAATCCACTTTCTGAAATCACGCACAAAGACGTATTTCTGCACTTACTAGGGGTTTATCCAGAGAAAGAGCGGGCTTCGAGGTCAGGGACGTTCACTACTCACATTACGGCCGCCTTTGTACGATTGAAACGCCAGAAGGACCAAATATTGGATTGATTTCAACGCTGTGTGTTCACGCGAAGATTAACAGCATGGGA
Organism: Saprospiraceae bacterium; assembly: GCA_016718505.1. Taxonomy (GTDB): domain Bacteria; phylum Bacteroidota; class Bacteroidia; order Chitinophagales; family Saprospiraceae; genus JADKKF01. The sequence goes on from JADKDE010000002.1 coordinate 305,567, forward strand.
TTCCTTGAAACTCCTTATCGTAAGGTGAAAAAGGGCATTGTTGATCTCAATAACGCACCCACTTATTTATCTGCGGAGAATGAAGATACCATGAAAATTGCACAAGCAAATTCAGTTGTCAACGACAAGGGTATTTTCGCTTCTGATAAGATTAAGGCTAGAGAAAGTGGTGAATTTCCAGTTCTTGGGCCTGAAGAATTGGATTATATGGATGTTGCTCCAAATCAAATCGTAGGGGTTTCAGCTTCTCTAATTCCTTTCTTGGAAAATGATGATGCTAACCGTGCTTTGATGGGTTCTAACATGCAACGTCAAGCCGTACCCCTTGTAAAACCAGCATCACCTATCGTAGGAACTGGTCTTGAAGGCAAAGTCGCTCGTGACTCTAATATGCTTTTGAATGCAGAAGGGGAGGGCTCTGTTGAGTACGTTGATGCCAATCAAATAGTTATTAAATATGACGTTTCTGACGACGATACTCTCGTAAGTTTTGAAAACGCTACCAAGAAATACAACTTGACGAAATTCATCAGAACGAATCAAGGAACTTGTATCAACCAAAGACCTATCGTCAAAAAAGGAGATAGAGTACATAAAGGTATGATACTTACCGATGGTTATGCTACAGAAAAAGGCGAATTGGCTTTGGGTCAAAACCTGAAAGTTGCATTCATGCCTTGGAAAGGTTATAACTTTGAGGATGCGATCGTTATTTCTGAGCGCGTAGTTAAGGACGATATTTTCACTTCTCTACACGTAGAACATTTCGAATTGGATGTGAGAGATACCAAATTGGGCGAAGAAGAATTGACCAATGATATCCCTAACGTGTCAGAGGAAACAACCAAAGACTTGGATGAAAATGGTATCATTAGAGTCGGTGCTTGGGTAAAAGAAGGAGACATCTTAATTGGTAAAATTACTCCAAAAGGAGAAACTGATCCAACTCCTGAAGAGAAATTGTTGAAAGCTATCTTTGGAGACAAAGCTGGAGATGTTAAGGATGCTTCATTGAAAGCGCCACCATCGACTGCTGGTATTGTGATCGACAAGCAAATTTTTGCTAGAGCCAAAAAAGATAAATCACAGAAAGAAGCTGAAAAGGAAATCTTAAATAAATTGGAAGAGGACCATAAGGTCATCATCAATGAATTGAGAACAGTTTTGGTAGATAAATTATTGGTATTGTTGAGAGATAAATCCTCTAATAATGTCAAGGGAATTTTGGGCGAGGAAATTTTGCCACGCAGCACTAAATTTACCAAGAATACATTCAAAGATTTTGACTTCAGCAACGTTGATTATTCCAACTGGACAGATGATGCTAAAGTTAATGGCTTGGTAGCCAAGCTATTACACAATTATTCCATAAAACACAGTGAAGAAGTAGGTCGTTATAAAAGAGAGAAATTTAATATTTCTATCGGGGACGAACTTCCAACAGGTGTTTTGAAATTGGCTAAGGTTTATCTTGCTCAGAAGAGAAAACTAAAAGTTGGGGATAAATTAGCTGGTCGTCACGGAAATAAGGGTATCGTGTCTAGAATCGTTAGGATGGAAGACATGCCTTTCTTAGATGATGGAACGCCAGTTGATATTGTACTTAACCCACTTGGTGTACCTTCGAGGATGAACTTAGGTCAGATTTTCGAAACCGTATTAGGATGGGCTGGATTGAAATTGGGTCTAAAATTTGCGACCCCAATCTTTGATGGAGCTAGCCTCGACGAGATAGAAGAATACATCGAAAAAGCAGGATTACCTGCATATGGCCAGACTTACCTGAATGACGGAGAGACTGGCGACCGATTCCACCAACAAGCAACTGTCGGTGTTATATACATGCTTAAATTATCACACATGGTTGATGATAAGATGCACGCACGTTCTATCGGACCTTATTCATTGATCACGCAACAGCCATTGGGTGGTAAAGCTCAATTCGGGGGTCAAAGATTTGGAGAGATGGAGGTTTGGGCTCTTGAAGCTTATGGTGCTTCTTATATCTTACAAGAATTGCTCACTATTAAGTCGGATGATATCATCGGTAGAGCAAAAGCTTATGAAGCCATCGTTAAAGGTGATAACGTTCCAGAACCTAATATTCCTGAATCTTTCAACGTATTGGTTCAAGAATTGAGAGGTCTTGCTTTGGATGTTAAATTTGAAAAATTACCTTCGGTTTAATTTTTTTTTACTTTTTGAAATTTGGAAAAATGTCAAATAATAGAATTTTAAAGACAAATCAAAATTTTGATACCATATCAATCAGCTTGTGCTCCCCTGATGAGATACTTGAGAGATCTTATGGTGAAATTTTGAAGCCTGAAACCATCAATTACCGGTCTTATAAGCCCGAAAGAGATGGTCTTTTCTGCGAGAAAATATTTGGACCTATCAAGGACTATGAATGTTATTGTGGAAAATATAAGCGTATCCGTTATAAAAATATCGTTTGCGACCGTTGTGGTGTAGAAGTTACAGAGAAAAAAGTGCGTCGTGAAAGAATGGGTCATATAAAATTGGTCGTTCCAGTTGTTCATATTTGGTTTTTTAAATCATTGCCAAATAAAATTGGATATTTACTTGGAGTTTCTTCCAAAAAATTGGAGACCATCGTGTATTATGAAAGATACGTGGTAATCAATCCCGGGGTTAAAGTGAATGAAGGCTCAAAGTACCTCGACCTTTTGACCGAAGAAGAATATTTCGACATCATCGATACATTGCCTAAGGACAATCAGTTGTTGGAAGATAGTCATCCTGACAAGTTCGTGGCAAAAATGGGTGCGGAAGCGATACGAGATTTATTGATTAAATTAAATCTTGATCAATTGTCCTACGCCCTTCGCCATCAAGCAGCTACCGAAACTTCTCAACAAAGAAAATCTGAAGCCCTTAAGCGATTGAGAATCGTTGAAGCATTCAGAGAAGGACAAACTCATACTGAAAACAAGCCAGAGTGGTGTATCATTCAGTATCTTCCAGTTATCCCACCTGAATTGAGACCGTTGGTTCCACTTGATGGGGGAAGGTTCGCTTCTTCGGATTTGAACGACTTGTACAGAAGGGTTATCATCAGAAATAATAGATTAAAAAGATTGCTTGAGATAAAAGCTCCTGAGGTTATTTTGCGTAATGAAAAGAGAATGCTTCAAGAAGCCATTGATTCATTATTCGACAATTCTCGTAAATCCAATGCCGTAAAGGCAGAGGGTGGAAGGGCTTTGAAATCTTTGAGCGATATCTTAAAAGGAAAACAAGGTCGTTTTAGACAGAATCTACTTGGAAAAAGGGTGGATTACTCTGGTCGTTCGGTTATCGTGGTTGGTCCAACGCTTAAATTGCAAGAGTGCGGTATCCCTAAGGGTATGGCAGCTGAATTATTTAAGCCATTCGCCATCAGAAAATTGATCGAAAGAGGTATCGTTAAAACGGTAAAAAGTGCTAAAAAGCTTGTAGATAAAAAGGATCCAGTAATTTGGGAGATTCTTGAGAACATCCTCAAAGGCCATCCCGTTTTGCTCAATCGTGCTCCAACACTCCATAGACTTTCCATCCAAGCATTCCAACCAAGATTGATCGAAGGAAAGGCTATTCAGTTGCATCCATTGGTGTGCGGTGCCTTCAACGCGGATTTTGACGGTGACCAAATGGCGGTACACGTACCATTGAGTCAATCGGCTATCCTAGAAGCTCAAATTTTGATGTTGGCTGCTCACAATATGTTGAATCCACAAGATGGTTCGCCAGTGACCTTGCCTTCTCAAGACATGGTACTAGGATTGTACTATTTGACCAAAGAGAAAAAATCCACCGCCACCGTTAAGGTAAGAGGCGAGGGGATGAAATTTTATAGCCCTGAAGAAGTTATCATTGCTTTCAACGAAGGTAAAATCGAACTTCATGCAGGCATCAAAGTAAAATCAAGAATTGAAGTAGGTGGTGAAATGAAAATTGGTTTGATAGAAACAACTGTAGGTCGTGTTCTATTCAATCAAGCAGTACCTGAAATGGTGCCATACATCAACGAACTGATGACCAAGCGTGCCTTGAAGATTGTCATCCAAGACATCATCAATCGAACAGACTTCGCAGTGACCGCAACCTTTTTGGACAAAATCAAAGAACTTGGTTTCTTTTGGTCATTCAAAGGTGGACTTTCATTCAATCTAGGAGACTTGATTACTCCGACATTGAAGGCGGATACACTGAGAGATGCTCAAATAGAAGTAGATGAGGTTTGGGACAACTACAACATGGGTCTTATCACCAACAACGAGCGTTATAACCAGATCATCGATAAGTGGACATATGCCGATAATACCATCACCGAAAATTTAATGAAGGAGTTGGCTGAACATAAACTTGGTTTTAACTCGGTTTATATGATGCTTCACTCGGGTGCAAGGGGTTCTAAGCAACAGATCAAGCAGCTTTGCGGTCTGAGAGGACTTATGGCTAAACCAAGAAAGTCAGGCGATACTGGAGCTGCCATCATCGAGAATCCAATCTTATCCAATTTCTTGGACGGATTGTCGGTTTTGGAGTACTTTATCTCGACCCACGGTGCTAGAAAAGGTCTCGCGGATACAGCCTTGAAAACGGCTGATGCGGGTTATTTGACGCGTCGTCTTGTCGATGTAGCCCACGACGTAGTGATCAACGAAGAGGATTGCAATACGTTGAGAGGTATAGAGATGGCTGCGCTAAAGGACAACGAAAAAGTCATCGACTCACTTTCTAATAGAATTCAAGGAAGATACACGTTACACGATGTTTATCACCCAGTTGATGATTCATTGATATTGGCTGCTGGTGAATATATCACTCGCGATATGGCCAACCACATGGAAGATATCGGTATCGAAATCGTTGCGATTCGTTCCGTATTGACTTGTGAAACCAAAAGAGGGGTTTGTACAAAATGCTACGGTAAAAATTTGGCTTCTGGCCGAATCGCAGAGAAAGGTGATGCCGTAGGTATTATCGCTGCCCAATCCATCGGGGAACCAGGTACACAGCTTACACTTCGTACATTCCACGTTGGGGGTATCGCTTCCATCACCAAGTCAGAATCGGAATTGATCTCTAAATTCGATGGTAAATTAGAGTTCGATGACATTCGTACCGTAAAGTCGGCAGATGAAGTAGGTGAGCAGGAAGTTGTATTATCTAGAACGGGTGAAATCAGAATAGTTGACCCTAAAACGGGTAAAATTTTCACAACCATGTTCATCCCTTATGGAGCGAATATTCAAGTAAAAGACAACCAAAAAATATCTCGTGGAGACGTAGTCTGCGAGTGGGATCCTTTCAACAACGTTATCATTTCTGAATTCGCGGGTATCGCACAGTTCGATTCCATCGAAGAAGGGGTAACTTATCGTATAGAAAGAGATGACCAAACTGGTTTCGCTGAAAAAGTTATCATCGAATCTAAGAACAAAAAGAAAATCCCAACCATCAAAATTCTCAACGCAGAAGGTGATGAATTGAGATCTTACAACTTGCCAGTGGGTGCTTACTTGGCGATCGAGGACGGTTCTACTATCGTAGCCGGTACCAAGATCTCCAAAATCCCAAGAAACTTGGGTAAGATTACGGATATCACGGGTGGTTTGCCTAGGGTTACCGAGCTTTTCGAGGCTAGAAATCCTTCCAACCCCGCTGTTGTAGCTGAAATCGACGGTATTGTATCTTTTGGTGCAATCAGAGAGGTAACCGTGGGGTCGCTGTCACAGGTAAAGATGGACAAAAACGCAAGTATTATTTGATCGGTTTGTCCAAGCATATCTTGGTACAAGAAGGTGACTTTATCCGCGCGGGTACGCCACTTTCTGATGGTTCTATCGCGCCAATCGATATCCTAGACATCAAAGGTCCATTCGCTGTACAACAGTATTTGGTGAACGGTGTTCAAGAGGTTTATCGTGCACAGGGTATTTCCATCAACGACAAGCACCTTGAGGTGATCGTACGCCAGATGATGCGTAGGGTATTGATTGAAGATCCAGGAGATACTACTTTCTTAGAGGGCGAATCAGTAGAAAAATACGAATTTTTAGAAATCAACGATTGGATTTATGACAAAAAATTTGTCGTGGAGTCAGGTGATTCGACCAAATATAGCCCAGGTCAGTTGGCAAGTATCAGACAATTGCGAGAGGAAAATTCTTTCTTAAAGCGTAATGACAAGAAAATCGTTCAGTTCAGAGATGCTGTCCCAGCTACCTCCAAGCCAATCCTTCAAGGGATTACAAGGGCGTCTTTGGGTACAGTGAGTTGGATTTCCGCGGCTTCATTCCAAGAGACTACAAAAGTATTGAGCCATGCGGCCATTAGTGCCAAAACGGACGTACTCAATGGTCTTAAGGAGAACGTTATCGTCGGAAAGAGAATTCCAGCGGGTACTGGACTTAAAGAATACAATGATTTTTATGTCATGGGTGCCGAAGGGAACAACCGAAAGTATATCCATGAAGAGGATTATGTAGAGCCATTGCAGCGTTAATATTTAGCTTAAATATAGGAAGGCCCCGAGATGTATTTTTCGGGGCTTTTTTGATTGTATTTTTTGGGCGTCCCCTCGTTCCACTCGGTCGGGTCATCCATGGGTTCTCTCGTCCTTCGGACGAGATCCGTCTCACCATGCTGAATGAGACTCGATCCCCTAATAACAAAAGCCAGATTGGATCGACCATTACTACCCCTGACGCATGCCATGTTTATCCATTAAAATGCAAAATGGCAGATGACTACTCAATATCTGTCATCGACCACGCATAATAAACTTATTTTTCACTTAATAAAACCCTCGTTACGATGCTAATTTTATTTTGCCAAGGTCATCATTTTTGGCATTCTAAATACCCCAAAATTATTGGCTGCTTCAAATTGAAAAATATAATTACCAGCTGGAAGTCCAAAATTCGCTGGATTGATGTCCACCTCGAAAATTCCTACGCCTTTATTTTGTTTTTCAAAAACTGTGCCAACTTTTCTTCCAGAAAGATCCCACAATTCCATCTTTACATCGGAGCTTTGCTTTAGATTTATTCTTACCTTAGTATTTGATGCATATGGATTTGGGATGTTTTGACCCATTTCGAAGACTTTGAAAATTTCTTTTTCGATATGGCCAACTCCCAAAGTTCCAGATCCTTGGACAGATATTTCCATGTAGGAGTCATAACCACCTGTAGCTGTATTGGGTGTCAGGGTAGCTACTTGTAGTGCATAGCCATCTGAAAATATATTGTCACCACTATAGCTCAATGGATCGGCTCCCTTGGGATAAAGTGTGGGTGCTGCCGCATAGACTGCATTTTTTGCAGCGATAGGAAAGGTCAATTGAGATACCGCTGAATACGCCGAACTTACATACACTTGAAAATGTATATGGGCAATCCTTCCGTTGTACCAACCTGGAAAAATTGTTATAAATTCTACCTCGCCATCTGCATTTGTGAATTGGTAACCTCTGAGATATTTTGAATTGGCGTCCCCAGGGTTGTTCGCAGTATTGTACCCTGAATAAACCCCATCTTTTGTGCAGTGCCATACATTTACTCTGACATTTGTCATAGGAGCACAATTGGCCAACCCAAATACTTTTAGTTTAAGATTTAGTTGAGTCCCTAGTTGGGTTTCTCTGATATCCTGTCTGAAATAATAGGTATTTGCCGTTAAATCAAAGGAAATGGCCCGGCAGTTTCCGAAGGTATCAATGTACATGCATTGGGAAGTTCTGCGGCATTTGACTCAGCGGACAATTTGGACAACGGAAGTGTCAATCCCAAACCTGCTAGTCCCGCACCTTTCAAAAAATCTTTTCTTTTCATCGTTGTTATGATTTTAGAATTATATATAATTGATTTCAAATCGCTTAAGAACTCAAAATAGAAAATAATGCGGTGCTGTATTATTTATTGTAAAATAATATATCGATCCCAAGCATAGACTAAATTAAGAATTTTATTTTTCAGAAAATAAACAAAATTTGTCCTTTCAAATTAAGTACGTATTAAAGAGCGAATTGGTTTCCAATCCTTGCCAACTATGTTAAACTTTGCATTTCCCATCAAAAATTAATACCTTAGGCGTTCATTTTATAAGTAATATTTTCCAAATGAAAAGACGGGATTTTTTTAAGTATGGTAGCCTACTATCTTTATTTGGTCTCGGTAGTAGCAGTTCTGCGTGGGCTTTAGATTTGGCGGAGCCATTAGCTTCCAAGAAGAAAAGGGCTAAAAACATCATTTTTATGGTGTCGGATGGGATGAGTACAGGCACTCTCAATATGGCGGACCTTTATCTGCAAAGGCAATTCGGACAAGGATCCAACTGGCTGAATCTATATAGAAATAATTTGGTTACTAGAGGGCTCATGGATATGGCCTCGGCGTCATCTATCGTGACAGACTCTTCTGCTGCAAGTTCGTCTTGGGGATGTGGTCAAAGGGTAAAGAATGGTGTCTTAAATGTCGATGCTAACGGGAATGAACTGACCACCATTTGGCAAAAATTTAAGAATGGAGGGAAAAAGGCTGGTTGCGTCACCTCCGTTCCAGTTACACACGCTACACCTGCGGGTTTTTGCATTTCAGCTACAAGTAGAAATACACAAGAAGAAATTGCACAGAAATATCTGGTCATGGGTATGGATCTTTTGCTTGGTGGAGGAGATAAATTTTTCAATCCAGAAAAACGCTCTGACAAGCAGGATATGTACAAAAAATATCACAATGCTGGATATCAAATAGTAAAGAATCGAACAGAACTTTCAGGAAGTGTTAGTGGCAAGCCACTATTGGGTACTTTTGGAGATGATGCATTACCTTATTGGCTTGATCATAAAACTGATACAGAATTGGAAAATTCAGTACCAACATTGGCCGCAATGACAGCGGTGGCGATTGATCATTTGAAAGGATCGAAGGAGGGTTTCGTCCTTCAAATAGAAGGAGGAAAGGTCGATTGGGCAGCACACGCCAATGATATAGGGGGCCTTTTATTCGATCAGTTAGCATTTGATGAGGCCATAAAAGTTGCCATCGATTTTGCGGCAAAAGACAAGGAAACACTTGTTATTATATGTACTGATCACGGCAACGCCAATCCTGGGCTAATTTATGGCTCACAAGTCAATGAAAATTTTGACAATTTGCACAAATTTCAGAAAACAAATGATTGGATCTTGCAAAGTATCCTTCCTACGCATACTACGGCGGATATCCAGCAAAGAATTTTCAATGCAAATGGCTTCGAAATTTCAACCGAAGAGGCACAAAAATTACTGGGGTTTTATACGGGACTTCAAGCAGAAGAAGCTGGCTTGTATAATTATAAAAATTTGCCTTTCAGCGCATTGGCTGACATTCAAAAGAAAAGGACCTCCGTTGGCTGGATTAGCATGAATCATTCTGGCGATTTCGTGGAAATAGCCATGTATGGGCCTGGATCTCATCTACATAAGCCATTTATCAAAAATACCGAATTGCACACGCTTATGTTAAAAGCCTGTGGCGTAGGGTAAATGAATCGATAACTACCGCGATATTAGTCGAAAACCCTTCCCTCAATATTGCGGTTTATTTCAGTGAAAGAGAATTTACGTATGCGTTTCTTTATTGATCTTTGATCGAATGAAAGACGTAAGCAATTCTAAGCCGATATTATATGAAATATTATTATTGATAACGAGATCCACCTTGGGCTTAAAGGGTGCGATATACAGTTGTAATGCAGGTTTTACGTGATGTTGGTAGCGGTATAATACGTCGTCGAGGGGATAGTTTCTCTCTAGCTGGTCTCGCTTGATTCGACGAATAAGTTGGGATGATTCTTCCGCTTCGATATAGATTTTCAAATCCATTTTGTTCCACAAGTTCGATTCTTGAAAAACAAAAAGCCCTTCGACGATGATGACTGGTGCGGGGATGATGGTCAAAAGTGCAGGGTCAGACTTTTCATTGTTGAACGTGTATTCAACCCTTTGGATGGTTTCTCCCTTTGATAGTTTGGATAAGTCCGACGCAAATTCTACCATATTGATGGATTCGGGAAGGTCAAAGTTTTTGACACCATTTTCGTCCACTTTCTGTTCCTCTCGAGGCTTGTAATAATCATCTTGGGAGATGATACAAACTTCACTGGTAGGAAAGTTTTTTCGAATATCCCTTATGAATGAGGTTTTACCACTTCCACTCCCCCCACAAATTCCAATAATAAAAGACATATTAACTAAGTATTATTCTTATAATATTAGCGGTTAAAGTTATGGCAAATAGTCCAAACCAATCTAATTTTATTAAACTATTTTTAAAATAAATATGCATATAGTTTTTTTATATGTGGATTTTTGTTTGTTTCTTTGTTTGAATGTTGATTTTTTAAAACAAAACGAAGCTAAAAATGAAATTAGAATTAAGATTGACGATCATGAGTTTTCTCCAATTTTTCATTTGGGGAGCTTGGTTGATCACGGTAGCCAATTATTGGTTTTTGACCAAGGGATGGAGTGGGGCCCAGTTCGGTGCCATATTTTCCACACTCGGATTGTCTTCTATTTTTATGCCAGCTTTGACGGGGATTGTCGCCGACAGATGGTTGAATGCGGAGAGACTTTACGGAATCTTGCATATTCTAGGGGGTATTGCCCTCGCTTACATACCACAAGTAAATGATCCAGACACATTTTATTGGGTGATTTTTGGTGCCATGCTTTGCTATATGCCGACAATTTCTTTATCAAATTCTATCGCCTACACGATCTTGAAAAATGCTGGAAAAGATGTCGTTACGGTTTTTCCTCCCATTCGGGTTTGGGGTACTGTAGGATTTATCGTTGCCATGTGGGTTACCAATCTTACAGGAAATAAAGCCAGTGCCATGCAATTCTACTTTGCGGCTACTTACGCCATTATTTTAGGAATTTATTCATTTACCCTGCCTGCTTGTCCGCCTCAAAATCTAACTCCTAAGGACGCTTCTTGGGCCGAAGTGTTAGGACTCAACGCCTTTAAATTGTTTGGGACCTACAAAATGGCACTATTTTTCATATTTTCAATGTTTCTGGGTGCTGCATTGCAATTGACCAATATGTATGGCGATGTTTTTCTTTCAGATTTTCAAAATAATCCCCTATACCAGGATTCATTTGTAGTAAAATATTCTACTGTGATTATGTCTATATCACAGATATCAGAGACTTTATTCATTCTTACCATCCCATTTTTCCTCAAGCGATTCGGTATCAAGAATGTTATGTTGCTGAGCATGTTGGCTTGGGTTTTAAGGTTTGGGCTTTTTGCTTATGGTGATCCAGGAGCAGGCTTATGGATGATTATTTTATCGTGTGTAGTGTATGGGATGGCCTTTGATTTCTTCAATATTTCTGGTTCATTATTCGTGGAGACTACTACAGACCACACCATCAGGTCTAGTGCTCAGGGATTGTTTATGATGATGACCAATGGCTTTGGTGCGATCATAGGATCTTATGGTAGTGGCTATTTGATTGATAGTTTTTTCACGCATGACGGAATAAAAGACTGGCATAATATTTGGCTCAGTTTTGCAGCTTATGCGCTGGTGATAGCCATATTATTTGCAGTGATGTTTTCACACAAACATGACCCCAATGCAGTAGAAAATGTGAGCCATTAATCTTGGAAATTTTCTTGTTTTTATTTGGTAAAAAAACCTTTATTAATTTGGAAAATTCCCCAAGTATTGGGTGCCAATAATGTTGCATAATTATTTTTTGAAAGTGGGTTGATCAATGCGTAATCAGGGGACAAAATCCAATTTCCTCTGCGGTCAATGATTCCCCATTTCTTTTGATATTTGGCGACGCTATATCCATTTCTAAAGGGAATAACTTCATCAAATTTTGGTTCAACGATTTGGTTGCCAAGATTATCTAATAATCCCCATTTATTGCCCATTAGATATGCGGAGATTCCTTCTGAAAAATTTTGGACATCATCGACGTTTTGATCCCATAATACTTTCCCTTTTCTAGTTAAGTAATTGTATTTGGTAGTATGTCCATCATCGGAGCCAACCCCAAACTGTGCGCTAGATTTTGAGTTTTCTTTGGCACTTTTAGATGGAAATTCATAGATCATGATGGGCGCAAGGTCTCCAGAATAACATCTGATCTCTTGGATATTTTTTACTTCGAACAATGATTTTCCTAGATCATTATAAATTACAATTTTCCCATCACCCTCAGCTCTCCAAAGGCTATCTTCATCTGGGGTTAGATTCTCATATTTGAAAGGAATGACTTCCTTACCGCTAAAATCAAGCCCCCCAATATTGCCCTGAAAATTGGCTACCAATAAGTTGGGTTGATATTTATCTAATGAAAATTCTCGCAACATTTCATATTTTGCTGGAATGATGTCTTTTGCATTTTTATCTATTAAACCGAAATAATCTACGTCGATAATGGACTTAAAACTTGTAAATGTTAGCCCATTTTCAAGTATTTTCAAGGGTTTATTATCCAATTTCCCGAGGATTTTACCAGTTTTGTCTATATTGTAATAGGTTGTATCAAGGTACACGGTGGCTATCCCATTGCGAAATGGTGATATCCAATCAAAGCGGGGCGGGATTTGATAAAAACCTGTGTCATTGACGTATCCGAATCTGCCATATTCTTGAATTCCAGCCAAGCCATCGTAAAAACTAGAGGCATAGGTCCAAGCACCAATAAAGGCCTGTTTGCCCTGGGGAGTGATGAAATAGTATTTTTCTGGGTCATCTGGTTTTTTGGGAACTCCTCCTACTAGACATAAATTTCCAGTGAAATCTTCGGCATTTTCAAATTGACAAGGAACTTTGATGATTCCCGAGCGATCGGTAAATCCAAATCGCATTTTGCCCGAAATAGTATCCATTATACCGACTTTCCTGCGGTTTGAAAACACATCTTCGCTGACAAAATGGTAGGTTGGTGGAAAAGTGATTTTTCCAGTTGAATCAACCAATCCAAAAATAGGATAAGTCCCTTGAAACGATCTTATTGGAGCATAGCCGTGTTTTAATTTGCCAATTTCATCATAGTTACAGGCTAAGACAGATTTTCCTCTATAATCAATCAAACCATCTTTGAATAGCCCATTAGAAAAGGTGGTAATTCGACATAGGTTTGTATTGAAGGTATCTATAAAAGTTGCAGAGATTTTTAGGGTATCACTTGCGAAAAGCGACTGTACACTTGTCATTATCATTATCAAAATGGCTGTGTACCATAATTTATTTTTCATCATAAAATAGCATTTTAGGGCTAAATTCCTGCGCAATCTAATGGCATTCTAACCAAAAAGAAGGGATTTTAAATAAAAATTAACAGATATTAGGCCAAAGTGTGATAAACTTTCTGGACGTCGTCATCGCCTTCTAAGGCTTCCACTAGTTCTAAAACCTCTTCGATTTGCTCATCTGTCAAATCATCCTTCGTAGTGCTAGGCACAAACTGTAACTCAGAGCTGATGGGCTCGATCTTTTGGTTTTCAAAAAATTTAAGCATAGCTCCATATTCTCCAAACTTGCAATAAACCGTAATTTCACTTTCTTCTATCTCTATATCTTCCGCACCTGCATCTATCAAGTCTAACTCTAGTTCATCAATGTTTACAGACTTAGGGTCAAGCTTGAACACACCCATTCTTTCGAACATGAATTGAACCGATCCATTGGTACCTAGAGCCCCATTGTTTCTATTGAAATGCATCCTTACGTTGGCTACTGTTCTAGTGGTATTATCGGTGGCACACTCGACGATGACAGCGACCCCATGTGCACCATAGCCTTCATATGTTACCTCTTCATATCCTTTGTCGTCCTTGGATGACGCTCTTTTGATGGCATTTTCAACTCGATCCTTAGGCATGTTTACGCCCTTGGCATTTTGCATGGCAGCTCTAAGTCGAGGATTATTTTCTGGAAGGGCTCCACCTTGTTTTACCGCTATGGCTATTTCTTTCCCAATTCGGGTAAAGTTTTTCGCCATCTTGTCATATCTAGCAAACATTTTGTGTTTGCGTTTTTCGAACATCCTTCCCATGTTGTTTTTTTATATATTTTTCAAAAAATTAAAATCAAAATCAAGTGCAAAAGTAGGGATATTTTCAAGAAAATATAGATAAACAAAGCGAAAATTACCAAGTGAGTACAAGTATTTGTCACCCAAATGAGATGAAAGAGATTGACACTCTGTTATGATTGCCGATACCAAGTATATGGCTTGAACCCTCTGTTTTTTATTTTACAAAAATGAATATTTTAACCATGTCCTAATTAATGTAGGCCAATTTTTTCACTCAAAATTAAAGAAATTAAAGCCCCGTTTTTTCAGCTTTCGTACTGTTCAATCCCAATAATTTGATAATTTCCACAACCAAGATAGGAACCAGCGAAAGAAAGATGACAAGTTTCCACTGTTCTAAATTTAATGCTTCTAGTTTGAATATTTCTCTGATTTGAGGAACGATCAAAACCAAAAATGCTAGCAAAAATGATACTAAGATGGCTAAAATTAGGGTTTTATTTTTCAAGGGATTATGCGTAAAAGTGGACCTTGTATGTGAGTGGATATTAGTGACTTGTGTGAGCTGTGCAAAGCAAAGGGTAGCAAAGGCCATCGTCTGTCCAAGTGCTAATCCACCATCTCTAAGCCCTATCAAAAATGCAGCCAAAGGTATAGAACCGATCATGATTCCTTGATATACGACTCTCCAGATCATCCCTTTGGTCAAAAAACCATCGGCTGAATTATTGGGTTTCCTTTTCATGATATTATCCTCCGCTGGATCCATACTTAGGGCTAGGGCGGGTAAACTATCTGTAACCAAATTGACCCATAGAATATGGATGGAGAGCAATGGCACACCTAGATTGAAAATAGAAGTAATCAACAATAAAAAAATCTCACCGATATTGGTTGATAATAGGAATTGGATGGCTTTCATGATATTATCATTGATCCGTCTTCCTTCTTTGACTGCAGCTACGATTGTAGCAAAATTATCATCTGTGAGTACCATGTCTGCAGCCCCCTTGGCTACATCTGTACCTACGATGCCCATAGCTGCCCCTATATCTGCTTGTTTTAAAGCAGGAGCATCATTCACACCGTCTCCAGTCATGGCAACGATATGGCCATTGTATTGCCACGCCTTAACGATACGGACTTTATGTTCTGGTGCCACGCGAGCATAAACGGAATAGTTTTGTACATTTTGTTGTAAATATTCTTCTGACAATTTTTCCAACTCATTACCTGTGATGGCCAAATCGCCTTCCCTGTGTATTCCAATTTTTTGTGCTATCGCAAGTGCTGTAATTTTGTGGTCTCCAGTAATCATAACTGGTTTGATACCAGCCGTAATGCATTGAGCTACTGCGGCCATGGCTTCTGGACGAGCTGGGTCAATCATGCCCAAAAGGCCAAGAAAAATGAGGTGATTTTCGATAAGTTCTATCGAAGTGTTTGAGGGAATTTGGTCCAAAGGCTTATATGCAACAGCTAAAACCCGCAGAGCTGATAGCGCCATTTTTTCATTGGCAGCTACTATTTTTTCGATGTCTTCCTCGCTCAGTGGCTTTATCTCCCCATGCAGCATGATTTTGTCACAAACGCTTAAAACCTCATCGACGCCACCTTTTACGTTCACCTGGAATTGATTATCAGCCCATTTGTTGATGGTACTCATTCTTTTTCTTTCAGAATCAAAAGGTATTTCGTCCACTCGGGGATATGTTTTTTCCAGTTCATTTTTTTTGATATGGTACAATACACCAAAATCCAATAACGCGGTCTCTGTCGGATCACCTGTAAATGTTATTAGCCCTTCTGCATTTTGACTCATTTCTGCATCTCCACAAAGGATGGAGGCCATCAAAAGTCCTGTTTCTTGCTCATCCAGTTGAGATGATGGATTTTCTCGATTGATAACATCCAAAGTATGATTGATATAAGCATCTACGACGGTCATTTTATTTTGGGTTAAAGTCCCTGTTTTATCAGAACAAATGACGGTCGCACTTCCTAGGGTTTCCACCGAAGGTAATTTTCTGATGATGGCATTTTTCTTAACCAATCGCTGTACGCCAATGGCTAAAGCTACGGTGGATACCGCTGGAAGACCCTCTGGGATAGCCGCCACGGCCAAACTCACCGCCAACATGAATACGCTCATGATGGAATTGCCATAGGAGATGCCTACGACAAAAATAATGATACAAATAACCAATGCCCCAATACCCAAAACTTTCCCGAGTTTTTCTAGCCTGATGGCCATGGGTGTTTGCGTTTCGTCGGCATTTTGTAGCATATTAGCGATTTTCCCTACCTGGGTTTGCATACCAGTGGTCACGACGATGCCTTTGCCCCTGCCATAAGTGACCAACCCACTAGAGAAAGCCATATTCTTTTGATCACCCAAAGCGATATCATTGCCTAAAATAATACTAGTACTCTTATCGACTGGTACGGACTCTCCAGTTAGGGAGGCCTCTTGGATTTTCAGGTTTGCGGTTTCAAAAAGGCGAATATCGGCAGGAACTATTGCTCCTGTATCCAAAATGACAATGTCCCCGGGGACGATTTGACTGCTTGCAATTTGGATGGTCTGACCCTCGCGTATTACTTTGGATTCTGGTGCAGCTAATTTCTTTAAGGCTTCTAGTGAAGATTCAGCCTTTAGTTCTTGATACGCCCCAATAAGGGCATTGACAATCAATATACCGAGGATGATAAAAGTTTCTAACAAACCTTCTCCTTCCATAACCCCTACGATGCCTGATATGATCGCCGCAATGATTAAAACAATGATCATGAAACTCTTGAACTGCTGCAAGAAAACGATCCAAAACGGCTTTTTTTCTTTGCCCTTGAGTTCATTGGGTCCATATTTATCAAGTCGTTCTTGTACCTCTTCATTGGTCAAACCAAGGTTGATTTTTGTATTCAAGGACTCGAAACTTTCTTCTATGCTTTGATTATAAAAGTCTTTCATATGATAAGTGTGGTTAGATTTTATACCATATAAAAATAGAGAAAAACTACATGAAAATCAATAAAATTTTAAATCTTTAAGTAAAATATTTTAATGATTTGGAAATGGCGAGTAGTGACTCAAAAATGAAGGGCATGAAATTGACAACTGGACAGATTTTTTAACTTGTAGAAATAAGATAAGTTGAAAAATGTAATCGAATTTGATCCATGAGTACTATGATTCTAAAAGTGGTGGAAAATCGATTTCAGTAAAGGCATTTCGAGTATTATTTTTCATCTTTTTTGTCAAAGATTTGATATAATCCTTTTTGTCTTTTTTTGCTTTTTTGAAAATGGAAGCAAACTCAGAGGGGATTTCAAAATTCTGGCCAGACCAAAGATAAAGCTCTACCATAAAGGGTATGGTATCTATGCCCATGGGTGTCAAAATATAAATAGCCTTTGACTTGCTATTTGCAAGTGGCAATTTTTCGATTATACCATTTTTCTCCAAATTGCGCAATCTTGTCGTTAAAATATTGGTTGCTATTTTTTCTGAGGAGTTGAGAAAATCTGTGTATGAATGTTTTTTGAAGAAAATTAAATCTCTCATAATGAGCAAAGACCATTTGTCTCCAAAGATATCTAATGCGCAACTCATGGGGCAATTTGATCGACTTCTATTATTCATAATTAATGCATTTATTTATGGAACTTGCAAAATGAAAGTTAGCCACTTAAATACTAACTTGATTATAACAAATATACGAAATATTGGTGACGTGAATTGTTAGCAAAGTTAAAGGTAATTTGGAAAGCTTTTTAGTTCGTATTTAATCTTCGATTAACTTATCAAAATTATAGATTGGTTCGTAATTAAGCTCTTTTTTTGCTTTTTCGATGGAATAAACGCGGTCGATTTTTGTGGGGAAAGTCCAGTTTTTTGCCAAAAATATAGCTTCGGCTTGCGGAAAATATTTTTTTATGACAGACTTAGGGTTATTTATTAGTTCAGCAAGATCATTTTTTGTAAAGGGACTATCGTTGGAAATATTAAATATTTCAAAAGTTTGGAAAGATTTTTCTAGGGCCAAAATGATTCCCATCGCACCATCTCTTTCGTCCAAGCCTCTATACAACCTATGTATGGCTTTTAGGTTGTCATTTTCAGGCAAAAATCTAGATACTCGCAGAACAGTAGTTTCTATCTGATTTTTTTCGAAGAAGTCTCTGCACAGCAATTCGCAGGTCAGTTTGGTGATGTCATAGATGTCTCGTGGATCTGGTACAAGGCTCTCATCCACCCAAACGGCCTGGTTTGGATTGTCCATTGCATTGCCATAAATCGAAGTAGTACTTATATACAAGAACTTTTTGATGGAATTGGCCACACAAGCGTTTAACAAATTTATAGTGCCGTCGATATTGGTTCGTATAAAGTCAATTCGAGGATAATGAAGCTCGAAGTGTTTGCCATGAAGGGCTGCAGTGTGAATAATGGCATCAAAGCCAGCCGTAAAATCAAGTACTTGTGCATTGTTTCTAATATCAATTATGCAATCGGTCGTATGTGAAGGAATGATGTCAACGCCAATTACATGATATTTTTTTTGCTTGAGTTGCTTGACCAACTCTTTGCCTAAACGGCCCGATGAACCTGTAACCAAGATTTTTTTCATTAGCCAAACATTCAGATTAGTTCAAAGTTTTATTGGGAAAAAGAGACATAAATTATAATCTTGTTTTTTCTGAGCTATGATTCGATTAAAGCCTCCTTAATTACTATAAAGCAAAATTTTGGGTAATTGTTGCAAGGTAAGGTTAAGGATAAAGCCTTAAACCTGTTCCAAGAACCTTATTCAATTATTGGCAGAAGTTTGAAATCTTGCGTCAGCAGCGTGACCCATAAAAAAATCAAAATGAACTTTCCCAAAATAATCAACCATGCCCGATAGGGATGGGAATGGCTGCCGAAGGCAGGTGCGAAGCACGGAGCAAAGCGAACCCATGGACAGCCTGGGCCGAGTGGAGCGAGGTATCGGCAAAATACTTCCTAATCCATCAATATTGTGGCGGCCGTTGATATGATACTTTTTTGCGATAAATGGTACTGTGGACTGCTATATACAAGATAACCTAACGGGAGGAGCACCAGGGTTAAAGGTTTGACAGATAGGTGGTTAAGTCGTCGTTTTGGTTGAGGCCGAGTTTTTTACGGATTCTAGATCGGGATATATAGATGCTGGAGGGAAGGACGTGCATAATGTTTGCGATGTCTTTTACTTGCATACCTATTTTGATGTAAATGCAAAGTCTGGCGTCGTAGGAGGTCAGTTCTGGGAATTGATTTCTGATTTTTTGAAAAAAAGCTTGATGAATTTCTTCCATTTGAATTTCAAAAACGTTTTCGTCATTGCTAAAATATATGCCTATGATTTGATCTACTTCTGATAGCAAACGGGTTGATTTGGAGGGATTTAGCTTAGCATTTTCGATTTTTTGCTTGATTTCTTGGAGGAGTTGGATTTTCTTTTCATTCTCTTGGGCAAGATTGGCAATTTTTACCTGTTTTTGTTTAATGTCGTGGTTGGAAAGTGATATTTTGTCCTCCTAATTCTTTGATTTGAATTTGGTTGGTTTCAAGTGCAATTTTGTTGTTTTTAATCGCTAGGTTTTTTTGTTTTATTTTCCATAAAAGGTAAAAAAAGCCAAAGGAAAGTAACAAAAAGAAGAAGCCAATAATTAGGCTAAAATCCAGTAAATTTATGTGGATATAGCTGAATAGCAGTTTGTTAAATATAATTAAATTGTTTAATGAGATAAAAAAATATTTTGAGTAAATATCAAAATGATCTGATATTAAATATGGAATAAAAATGTCATAATTCTGCTCATTAATCATACTGAAAGTAGTTGCTCTGTCATAATAAAAATGCCCATTAAGCAAAACTTAACTTGTGAAACAAAAAATCTAATAACATTTTGAAAATCTGCCAATAAACTCACTTCAATACATTTAGAGACCAGGATAAAAAATGGGGCTAGGAAAAATAATTCCTAACCCCGTAAAACCCTATTGTTATCTTATTAAAACTTTATTTACTAAATATTTGTCATTGTTGTCTTCAGCTTTGATGATATACCAACCTGAATTCAGGTTATTGGTTGTAATTTCAGAGCCGATTATTTGTTGAATCGAACGTCCATATGCGTCAAATATTTGAGCACTCTTGATATTTGCGGGCATTTGGATGGTCTGACCTATAGAGACTGGATTTGGATAAATTTTTAATACATCATATCCAAAAACATCATTGGTCGAAACGGTTGCTTTATAAAAATAAATATTGTCTAAATAAACCGTTCCACCAGCTGTAGGAAGGCCAGAAAAAATAACTTGAGCTACATGACCTTTATTGACCAAATTGGTAAAATCAGCCAAAGGAATGTTCAGGCTAACCCATTGCGCTTGAGCAGGATTGGAGAAAACCAATTCGTGTTCGGTATCGTCACCACCAGCGAAAGCACCATCAGCTCCAAAGTCCACGAGTTTAACCCTGAAAGTGGTCATATTGGGAGTCCACATATCCAAGTGCATGTGGGTCATGTTGGTGAGATTCATTTGGTTGGTAACGGTCTCAACTCCAACAAAATCCAGCGCGGAATACTTCTTGGTGTCATTTCCTTGAATCTGAATATCTTCTAGCGTAGCAGAAGACCAACTAGTGCGCCAAGTATCTACAGTAACATTGGTATAAACATTGCTAAACATAGAGATAACATTAGCTGCAGCGTGAGTTGGATTCGGAGCAGCAGCGATAGGAGCGGTAGGCAAGACAGCATCTTTATAGAAATAAACATTGTCTATATAGACTGTTCCACCAGCTACGGGAAGACCAGAAAAAATAACCTGAGCTACATGACCTTTATTGACCAAATTGGTAAAATCAGCCAAAGGAATATTTAAGCTAATCCATTGAGACTGAGCAGGATTGGAGAAAACCAATTCGTGATCGGTATCGTCACCACCAGCGAAAGCACCATCAGCTCCAAAGTCCACGAGTTTAACCCTGAAAGTGGTCATATTGGGAGTCCAAATATCCAAGTGCATGTGGGTCATGTTGGTGAGATTCATTTGGTTTGCAACGGTCTCAACGCCAACAAAATCCAGCGCGGAATACTTCTTGGTGTCATTTCCTTGAATCTGAATATCTTCTAGCGTAGCAGAAGACCAACTAGTGCCAAGTATCTACTGTAACATTGGTATAAACATTGCTAAACATAGAGATAACATTAGCTGCAGCGTGAGTTGGATTCGGCGCAGCAGCGATAGGAGCGTTAGGCAAAACAGCATCTTTATAGAAATAAACATTGTCTATATAGACTGTTCCACCAGCTACAGGAAGGCCAGAAAAAATAACTTGAGCTACATGACTTTTATTGGCCAAATTAGTAAAATCAGCCAAAGGAATATTTAAGCTAATCCATTGAGACTGAGCAGGATTGGAGAAAACCAATTCGTGATCGGTATCGTCACCACCAGCGAAAGCTCCATCAGCTCCAAAGTCCACGAGTTTAACCCTGAAAGTGGTCATATTGGGAGTCCAAATATCCAAGTGCATGTGGGTCATGTTGGTGAGATTCATTTGGTTTGCAACGGTCTCAACGCCAACAAAATCCAGCGCGGAATACTTCTTGGTGTCATTTCCTTGAATCTGAATATCTTCTAGCGTAGCAGAAGACCAACTAGTGCGCCAAGTATCTACGGTAACATTGGTATAAACATTGCTAAACATAGAGATAACATTAGCTGCAGCGTGAGTTGGATTCGGCGCAGCAGCGATAGGAGCGTTAGGCAAAACAGCATCTTTATAGAAATAAACATTGTCTATATAGACTGTTCCACCAGCTACAGGAAGGCCAGAAAAAATAACTTGAGCTACATGACTTTTATTGGCCAAATTAGTAAAATCAGCCAAAGGAATATTTAAGCTAATCCATTGAGACTGAGCAGGATTGGAAAACCAATTCGTGATCGGTATCGTCACCACCAGCGAAAGCTCCATCAGCTCCAAAGTCCACGAGTTTAACCCTGAAAGTGGTCATATTAGGAGTCCAAATATCCAAGTGCATGTGGGTCATGTTGGTGAGATTCATTTGGTTTGCAACGGTCTCAACGCCAACAAAATCCAGCGCGGAATACTTCTTGGTGTCATTTCCTTGAATCTGAATATCCTCTAGTACAGCAGAAGACCAACTTGTACGCCAAGTATCTACGTTAACATTGGTATAAACATTGCTAAACATAGAGATAACATTAGCTGCAGCGTGAGTTGGATTCGGCGCAGCAGCGATAGGAGCGGTAGGCAAAACAGCATCTTTATAGAAATAAACATTGTCTATATAGACTGTTCCACCAGCTACAGGAAGGCCAGAAAAAATAACTTGAGCTACATGACCTTTATTGACCAAATTGGTAAAATCAGCCAAAGGAATATTTAAGCTAATCCATTGAGACTGAGCAGGATTGGAGAAAACCAATTCGTGATCGGTATCGTCACCACCGGCGAAAGCCCCATCAGCTCCAAAGTCCACGAGTTTAACCCTGAAAGTGGTCATATTGGGAGTCCAAATATCCAAGTGCATGTGGGTCATGTTGGTGAGATTCATTTGGTTTGCAACGGTCTCAACGCCAACAAAATCCAGCGCGGAATACTTCTTGGTGTCGTTTCCTTGAATCTGAATATCCTCGAGTACAGCAGAAGACCAGCTAGTGCGCCAAGTATCTACGGTAACATTAGTATAAACATTGCTAAACATAGATATAACGTTGGCAGCGGTGTGAGTTGGGTTTGGAGCAGCAGCGATGGGTTCACTAGGCAAGACAGCATCTTTATAAAAATAAATATTGTCTATATAAACCGTTCCACCAGCTGTAGGAAGGCCAGAAAAAATAACTTGAGCTATATGACCTTTATTGACCAAATTGGTAAAATTGGCCAAAGGAATATTTAAGCTAATCCATTGAGACTGAGCAGGATTGGAGAAAACCAATTCGTGTTCGGTATCGTCTCCACCAGCGAAAGCCCCATCAGCTCCAAAGTCCACGAGTTTAACCCTGAAAGTGGTCATATCGGGCGTCCAAAAATCCAAGTGCATGTGAGTCATGTTGGTGAGGTTCATTTGGCTGGTAACGGTCTCAACGCCAACAAAATCCAGCGCGGAATACTTCTTGGTGTCATTGCCTTGAATCTGAATATCCTCTAGTACAGCAGAAGACCAGCTGGTGCGCCAAGTATCCACCGTGACATTGGTATAAGCGCCGCTAAACATAGAGATTACGTTAGCTGCGGCGTGAGTTGGGTCTCCCGCAGGATTCACGGGCTGAGCAAACAAGTTGCCAGTAAATAAAAAGGATAGTAGTAAAATTAAATTTTTCATTACATAAACGTATTAAAGATTAATTAATTTATTGTTTCTCAATATGAATTTCATTGACTTTTAAAATCTCATTTGCATTCCAAATACCCCAACTAGCTCCGACATCTCCCTCTGTTTGAATTTTCCACATTTCATCGAATGATGAAAAATAAAATAGTTCAATATTGGTGTCTAAGGTCCAAAGTTGGGTATTGATAAAATACCGCAAAGCATTTTGGAGTGAGGGCTGGGCATTTTGAAAGGCTGATCCTCTCGAAGGCCAACCAGATTCGGTGATGATAATTTTTTTATTACCAGCGACTGACCTAGTAATATTGTACATATGGTTTAGATGTTGGAGCGAGTGGTCTATATGTGTGCCTTCCCAAAACGGATACAAATTTGTCAAAATCAAGTCACAATTTTCCACTAATGCTGGATGCTCAACGAATTGATAATAAGCATCGACATATCCTACAGGTATTTCTGGTAATGCTTTTTTTACACGTTGGATATAATTCAATAATGAATCCAAAGAAAGGTCGTCTCTGTATAGAACCTCATTGCCAACGGCAGCGATATGAACATAGCCTTGTTTACCTAATTCTATCAGATTTTCAATTTCTTTTTCATTTTTTTTCAAATCTTTTCCCAACCAGGCCCCCACTAAGTTTTTAAACCCCATTTTGCTTGCTTCGATAGGTATATTCTCGTTTGAATCAGTCGTAGAAAAGGATCTTATCCAGCGAGTATGAGGTTTTAATATTTCGAGCCTGCGTATAACTTGGTCAATATGGACTTTTGAACCAGGCATTTGTCCATTTTCATATAAGCTAAAACACAAACCATGTACGCCATTATTCAAAATTTCAATAAATAAATTTCTGATTTCCTCCATACTCATAGAAGCAGTAAAAACTTCTTCCTTGAAATAGGGTAGTGGCTGAAAGTGATATGTTTGACCTAAGCGTATTGACATTTATAAAATGTATTATTTATTAAAGTTGGCCTCGTCTATTTTCCAATTCCCGTTTGATTTCAATTATTTTCTCCTCGGATAGGCTATAATCTTTCATAACATAGATGGCTAAAAGTGCTGTCACTGCAGGTACGATGATATCTGCCAATCTTAAATTGTTCATGGTTTCTAAACTTTGGGTTGCCGCATTTTGATCAAAACCTACAACTTTGAGAATGTAACCACCAGCGACAAGCGCCAGACCTTGTCCAAGCTTTACCATCCACCAGTAAATAGCACCAAACGTACTTTCTTTTCTTGGCATTCCATTCTCTAATTCATCCAAATCGCATACATCAGCAGTCATACTCATCATGAGTAAAAACAAACTACCAATACCAAAGACCATAAACGGCAGTGGAAAAAACATTAGATAAGGATTGGAAGGATTAAAACCCCACCATTTTAGAATATATCCAATGACAGAAATTGCTGTTGCGATCAAAAAAGCATTTTTCTTTCCATACTTATTTGATAAGAAAGTTACAATTGGTATGACTAAAAGGGCTGTAAATATGGCACTTACGGTGGAAAACCATGCGGGCCAATTGCCAGCGGCCTTGTAATCGCCATTGAATAGATAAAATACAATGATGAAAAAACTAAAACTAGCTACCATCTGAAAGCCATTAAATACCAAAAATGTGGCACCACAGAGTTTTACAAATGCCTTGTTTTTAAAAATCTGAACTATACTTTTAATTAAGCCTTTAAAGTTTTCTGCAATATTAGATATTGATAATTCAGCTCGATCCGTTATCGCTGACTGATCCACTTCTTTACAAAATATTGCCGGCAGGACACCTAGCACGATGCAAATTCCACCAACAAAATAGGATAATGTTCTCACGCCTTGGACTTGGGTGGGAAATATATCTGGATTAGCTATAATTACCCAAAACCAAGGGACAATCATCCAAGCAATTTGCCCAGTGAATTGTGCATAAGCCATTAACTTTGTCCGTTCATTATAATCAGTGGACATCTCATAGCTGAGCCCAATCAAAGGAGTCGCGAACATAGCATTGCCAGTAATATAAATCAATGAAATCAAAATAAAGTACCAAAAATTGAACATTTGACTATTATTCTCGTCCAGCTGCCATAACAATATGAATAATAACCCAGAAAAAATGGCTCCAATGAAAATATAAGGTCTTCTTCTTCCATACTTAGAAACCGTATTGTCAGAAATATATCCAATGATAGGATCAATAACTGCGTCAAAAATTCTCGGTATTCCACCTAAGAGTCCAGCTAAAAAAGGATCCATGCCGAAGCCTGTAAGTAAAAAAAAGGAAAACACTCCAAGTGCGCCGGGCATTAAATTATTGACCAAATGCCCCATTCCAAATGCGGTTTTTTCAATGAAAGATACCTTTTGGGTCGATGTCGAATTCATATTTCCTGCTTTATCACTCATGTTTTTCTATATTTAAATCTAATTATTGGTTGTAGCTTTTTGCATTTTTAGGGCGCGTAAGGGCAATTCAACTTTTTCTAAAAGTGCTTGTTTGTCGCCATTATTTGATTTTGTAATCGGATGTCCATCTCTGGCAAGTCCTTTGAATTTTGCTTGATCTACTAAGTTCCAAAGCGCATATTTGGCCTTTCCATCCATCGTAAATAATCCAAAATGATTTTCAGAACCCTGGGCATTATAGCTGTCTTTCCAGTGTTCGTCGAATGCTTCAAAATAAAAACAAGCCATATTGTTTTGTTGGCACCACTTCGTGATTAAATCGTAATACATCCCAGACTTAAATTCGTCTGTGGCCTTGGAACCCTTGTTGCCATATTTATCGTGATCCATGGTAGCCCAACCGGTTTCTCCGATGTGAATGGGTTTATTTTTGGCTATTTTATCAACATATTTTTTAACTGAATTATATTGTGATACGGCATAATCCAAGGCTTGCTTCATCAGCATCCTAGACTGTTGCTCCTTGTTTTTTTCATTATTTATACCTTCGAGACCCCAAAAAGATGGATTGTAATGGGTGTCGTGCATCGGATAAGTATGGATCGAAATATAATCAACCGCACGAATCAACTGCTCTAGGTCATGGTTGTGATATTCTGCGTCGCCGCCACCCCATGAAGCAAAATTATCCGAAGATGTGATGAGCAAATCTTGCGATAAGTCGCTTTGTTTTTTCAAATCTTGCAGATGATTTACCCATTTTAAAATAAATCTGGGTTGTACATAATAAGCAGTAGCCCACTTGACCATTGCTTCATTGCCAACAGAAATGATCTTGACGATATCGGGATATTTTCTGGTGAGTTCAACAGCTTTTGCTATTTCTACTTTGTTCGCGTCACTTTCTTCATCGTGATCGACTGGCATATTCGTCCAAGCATTTTTACAATCAATCCATGCCCCCAACATTACGTTCATTTCGAAGTTGTTATCTTGAGCCTTTAGTTCTTTGATGCACTCTAGCAATTGTGCAGCTTCGGGTAAATGTACATTGTAAGTCCGTATGAATTTTACGCCCATGGCAGCGATTATCTTTAGATCTTCGATTTGCTGTTGCCTCGTTGGGACTACTGCTCTGTCTTTGAGGCGATATCCACCATAGCAGATGGCTTTATTGCCAGAGTCAGAGAGCAATTGTAATGTATTATTTTTTTGAAAATTAAAATTCTTTTTTGTGCTCATGCATCCAATGTTTAAAAATAGAAACAATAGAAAAAACAAGTAATTAACTTTTCCATTCAAGCAAAAAAATTTAGATATTTGAGTTAAATAATTCATTTACATTTATATATACATATATTTTATCAATAATATCTGTCCTTCCAAATAGGTGTTCGCTCCTTTCTAACCCTAAGGATAATTCATTTGATAATCGCTCATTACCATCCTTTAACATGATTTTCAAGCGATTGGAGTTGGATATTTCATAAATAATGGGTACCTGACAATATGTAAAAAATAGCTGTCCCTTTTGCAATTCGATGATTGATTTTTTTCCAGAAACATCATAATAGTCAAGCCTGGATTCTTCTTGAATGAAGTCATCAATTGTCAAAAGTTTAGGGCGAAATTTTAGCACTCCTTCTTGGATTTGAATACCGAGATCTCCCCAAGTTCTCAGGATGTCTTCCTTTACTTGACCCGTCATACCAGGCTGTTGGGCCCCTTTGTGGCTTGGTGTGTGTGAATATGGGTCTGATGGAAAAGCTCCGTATTGATTGGGCGCTTTATTCACCCCAATTCCTTCCACTATTTCGTTATATATACTCTGCATTTTGGGCAAATCACGCGTGGTTTCTGCTGAGTTTATCAAGGTCTCCTGCGTGGAAAGGGCAAGTTTTGAAACCATATGCCAGTATATAGATCCCAATCCCTCATAGGAAAAGAAGGTGCCTGAACGCCCCGTAAATGCCTTGTGATTGAAGACTTTTTCATAAATATTTTCTAAATAAGCCTTTTCTCGATTAGAGTCTAAACCCTGAAATATTTCATCGTCGATATTTGAAATGGTTTCTCTTAAAACTCTGTTATTCTTTATGTGGGCAGCAAAGTGATATTTGCCGTCGTCATCTTTTAGGATGATGCTCCTGTTTCCAATGGCGAGCAGTCTTTGCGCTAGTTTTGAATTTTCAGCATCTTCTTTAGCGATATTGTTTTTATCCCAAAAGCTGGCTAATTTTTTGTTGGGATACAATAAATAACTGCCTTGGTCTTCTCTCCATAGTTTTGAGGATTTTAAGGCGGTCAGTGTGTCTTGGACTTGAGAATCAATAAGTGCTTTGGATGCCAAAGCTGCAACTTGCCCTTCTAGCATTTCGTCCAAATGACTGATTTGATAATCGTTCTTGCCTAAAGTCAGCAGATTGTATGAATGGTATAAATTGTCTTTTCTTTTGTTGTTTTTTATTGTGTCATTTAAATATTCTTTTGCATTATGGATGAATTTTAAGACATTAATTCTATCCAAAAATTTCTTTTCGCTTGAAAAGCCATGCTCATAAATATTCCATCGAAAATCAGAGGCAGCATAGCCAAGGGCATCTAGGAAAAGCCTATTTTTGGTATAATCAGGTGCTTTACCCAATAATTCACTAAAGCTCAGATATATGGCCGTTACCTTTTCGAAAAATTCAAAGAATTCTACCGAGACTTCAAAAGTTTTGGATTTTGAATGTACCAATAACTCTTCAAAAAATAACAAAAACCGGTGAATATGAAACGCAGTAACCATCGATAAACCATTGCCTACCAGGGCATTGTTCGCATCATTCCATTCGGGTCTTTGCGTATTCATCCAAATGCCGCCATCCATCACAAAATTGCATAGTTTGGGTAGGAGAGAGGCTAATAGTTTTTCGATAAGGTTGACGTAATGGATTTGTCCTCCAGCATTTTTCAATAAGATGCTATTGGTTCCGTTGCGATTTATTTCGCTTTTTAAGGCTTTATCTTTTTGATGTGAGAAGATGATTGTGTCCTTTGGATTTGACAGAATCTCCTCATATTTTTTGATTTGGTAAGGAATATCCGAATAAACGAACCATTTTTGTCCTAATAAATCACAGCACTCAAGAGGTTTTATTTTGTGTAATTTTTCAAGTAAATAAAGTAAATAAATAATCTGATGGTCGCCCCAATATCCTACATAAGCCCAGGGATTATCGGGTTCTATCACTTCCCAGTCCACTCCATATTTATCGATTCGGTAGGGATTATAGCCGTCAAAAGTAGAGCTATTCACGAATTTTGATATCATCCCCGTAAGATAGCCGGGAAAAGAACAAGACAAGGCCTCCCAATTCTGAAAAACATCACGCCAGTTGCCTTCATATTCAAATGCTGGTTTACCCGTTTTTTGATCGATTAAGTTGATGTTGAATTTATTCCAAGGACGGCTGGGATCGCCATGTCTGCGACTAAACCTAAGTGGCAAATACTGATAAGCCAAACGAATCAAATCTGGGTCATTGGTTTCAATTGCTTTTGAGCAAATGCTATTTCGGTTGGTTTTTGGGGAGAAATTTGAAACAAATTTGAAATATTTATCCTTATCAGAATGGCTGGATTTGCAAAAATAATGGAAGAAATCTAGAGTATCTATGGTATAATTATCAGCGAAGACACCGCCTCTCATAATATTGAACAAAACATTGGAAATATGTCTCGCATTTTCCATTTTATTAGACGTGCAAAGGATCCCATCAGCGGAAGAGATTAAAGATTTTAGGTCTTCACTTCCTTTGGAGATGTCTGCTTGTAAATCACTAATAATGTTGTTATTGTTTAATAACTCGTTTTTTAATTTGGTGATTTTCGCAATGTCTTGGTATACGTCTGCTACTAAATACCAGGACTTAGATTCTAGTGAATTTAAACTAAAGTTGGCATTAAACGCATAATTTCCCCTCTTCCCACAAGTTTCGGTCTCTTCTATAAGGCTGGCATTTGCTTGAAAATATTTTTCCTTTGCAAAGTTCAAAGAAATTTTCGATACATCGAATCCAGATGACCAAACTGTATTAGCCAAAAGCGCTTCGGCGGGTTCAGCATTGTCCGCTATCAAGGAGCCAAGACGATAAAGCGCCAAGCCCGTTCTGCGATCCAATTCACATATTTTGTAGGCATCTACGAGATTGCTGAATGCATTTTGAAGTGGGCTATCCACTCCAGCAGGGAGTATGTTTTTGAAGCCATCCAACAAGTTTATTTGGACTGTCTTTGTGCCTTCATTAGCCAAAATTGATTTTTTTACAAATCCATATTTTTGACTTAAGTTCCAATGCAATTGGTATCGAAGCTGCAGATTCTCATTGAATTCCTCAAATATTATGGCATTATGAAATATACTCTTGTACAGATTTCGGGATATTGAATATCGAGATGGTACTTCATCGCAGAAAGGTTTCCAAAAAAAATCTACACCCTCGATAAGCCCTGAAATCAAGGCTTTTGGCCCTGTCGTGTGACGCATATCGTTCAACTTGTCTTCGGTGTAATAAGGGAATAAAGCATGGTCGGAATTCCTCCTTCCCGCGGTCATCCCTCCAGCGCTAGAAATATAAAGCCAGTGGTCTGAGTTGCTTACGATGGTCATGAAAAATGGATCCAAGAGGTCGTAATTGGCCATTTTTAAATACTCGAGACCTTCAATGTTTACAAAGGAAAGTTCCACTTCTTTTGAAGCCTTTGATGTTGATATTTTATCTTTAATTAATGAATTTGACATACCTTTTTATCTATTGATATACCCTTACATAGTCTATATACATGGTTTGTGGAAATGGTGTGTCTATGTTTACATATCCCACGTATGTACCCCCGATGGCAACATTTAAAATCAAGTAAAACTCTTGATCAAACACCCAATTGCCTTTCGCCTGGCTTCTTTCGGTTCTTTGGTATAAGTAATTATCGACAAAATAATCTACCTTGTCTTGGTTCCATTCGATTGAAAAAGTATGAAAGTTAGTATCAAATCTATTGTTGATTAAAGCGTATCTTTGAGTTATGGAATTTCCCGCACTATAGCCAGGTCCGTGCATACTCCCGTACATGACATTTGGTTCTTGACCTTTAAGTTCCATGATATCTATTTCTCCGCAAGTGGGCCAACCTACTTGATCCACATTGGTCCCAAGCATCCAAAAAGCAGGCCAAACTCCTGGTCCGTAGGGGCATTTTATCCTAGCTTCTATTTTTCCATATTTGGGGCTAAATTTACCTTGAGTTTTGATTCTCGAAGAAGTAAAGCTGGCTCCAGCAAAATTTTCTTTTCTCGCTGTAATCGTTAGATTGCCTTTGCCATCAAGCGAGATATTTTCTTTTTTGTCTGTATAGTATTCCAATTCTTGATTGCCCCATCCATTATTTCCCCTTCCGATATCATGCGTCCATTTTGTAGTATCAATGCCATTGGTCTGATTCGCTGTAAATTCATCGCTCCATACCAAGTTCCATTGCTTTTGATCCAATTCCTGTATATTTTCAGTTTTGCAGGAGGCTAAGAAAAATGCAAATAACCCAAACAATATAAATTTAGTCTTTATAGTCATAATTATTGTTTTTTTATCTTCTAAAATAAATATTGTCAATATAGATATCTCCATTTCCTTCGAATTTGAATTGCATAACTTTTGAAAGATCTACAGGAGCAAAAGAACTCAGTGGTATATCTATACTCGACCATCCAGTAGTAGGGACGGTAAGTGAAACTGGCTTCTCTACTGGACCTGGAGATATAATATATACATTCAGATTGGAAGCATTTGATGACCAAAAATCCAAATGAAGGAAGCCCAAATTCGAGACATTTTGGTTGGAGCCAATTTGGATACCTTGGTAGTTCAATCCAGCAAATTTCAATACACGATTGTTATTAAAATTTAATTCGCTTACTCTTGTCGATTGACCCCAGTTTGGATTTAGATTGGAATTGGCTACATTGGTGTATGAATCGCTATAAATCGAAATGACATCAGCCGCAGGATATGTCGGTGCAGAAGGAGCTGCAGTGGGTGCATCTGGTACCTGTGTGTCTGCTTTATAAAAATAAACGTTGTCTATATAGACATTGGGAAGATCTCCTGAAAGTACGAGCTGGGCAAGATTATTTTTTCTTGTCAAACCGGAAAAATTGCTCAATGGAATATCAAAACTTATCCATTGACCCGTGGCTAATTTGGGTTTTGTAAATGAAAGTTCATGTGAAGAATCATCATTGCCTCCGTAGGCATTATTAGGTCCAAAATCGACCAAAAGGATTTTGAAACTTTTTGGTAAATCGGTGTTATCTGGCGTCCATATATCTATGTGAAAATGAGTCATTGTTGAGACATTCAGAGTTTGAGATACAAGCTCTATTCCTACAAAATTTAAGTTTTTATATTTTATGACATCATCATTTTGTATTTTAATGAAGGACTCTTCTGCGGTTGAAAACTGCCAATGCGTATTCCAGGTATCGACAGGGACATTGGTGTATTTATTTGAAAAAAGTGAAAGAACGTTGCTGCTTTGTTTATCGGGAATGGGTGCTGGAGCAGAGGGTTGTGGTAGTGCCGAAATGGACTTTACCAATAAAGATCCCTTGGAAGTGCTACCATTGGATATTGCAGTTATCAAGGCTGCTCCTTGATTTTTAACGGTTATTAAACCATTATCATCAACTGTGGCAACATTCTCATCAGAGCTTTTGAATTTATAAAAACCTGCAGAAGTTGAAACCACTTGATTTAAACCATTAGGTAGATTGATGATGCTTTGAAATCCACTCAATGATATTTTTTCACCAATTTCAGCAGAAACCGTAACATCCTTGCTTTCCATAATACCTGAGGTCAAATGCCCTAAAGTACCTAGGTTTTCAAACTTTACTTCGTCAAACCATAGAGTATATCCTCTATCGTTTTCAGGGCCTTCAGAGTAAAAAAACATGCCTCGCTCGTCTTTGAGTAAGGATGCGTCAGGGATTGGGATATAGTATTTTTGCCAATTGGTGTTGACTTTTACCGCATTTAGGATTGTAATATATTTGTTTAATCCTAGATCATTTCCAAAACCTACCACATCAATTTCGGCTGCTTTGGAAGCCTTTGCCCAAAAACTTAGGACATTGTACGATGACAAATCTCGACCCACCGATGTAAAATAGGTTCCTCCAGCGTAGGCACCTCTTGGATCATTGAGGTCTGGTACGTCAATTTTCATCGAAGCTGTGGAATTGTTATAAGTATTTGTTTTGTCCACAGTAAATGCGGTGACGACTGAATTCGAAAAGGCAGCATAGTTCAATCCACTGCTGAATCCATCGATGAAAACCTCTGGATCGTGGGATAATTTTGGGCTGCCCAAAGAATCTACATCCCTTTTGCAACTCCAAAACAAACTAAAAATTGCCAAACAAGAAATCAATAATCGCTGAACCATAATATATTTTTTCATAGCTAATGATTTTTAAATCAATTGTTTATATTAATGCTGATATAAGTCCTTACTTCCCATTCGTTGCCATTCTTGAACCCAATAGCATTTGGATCTGGGACAAGATCGCCATTCACATCCAATATATAAGTAGGAGCGTATCTTGGCGAATATTTATCTAAAGTTCTATAAGTTCCTCTCATTCCAATTCTTGTACCTGGCAACAAAAACCAAGAGGGACGTTCTAGGGAGTATGAAAGGTCAGCCATCAATTGGATAGGGAATGTCAAGTTGAAGTCTCTATGGTAGTCGTATGGCCCCCAATCGTTGAACTTTATAAAGCTTTGAATTTTAAATTTATTCAAAATGGTTCGAAAATCTGCTCCTAGACGATTTATAGTCCTAGGGTCACTGCCATTGGCTTGAGCATTGCCTGCATAGAGATTTATAATCAATCCTTTATTGCTTGTAAATTTGCTGACGATTTTAGAATTAATTTCCCATAAATCCATAGCTGGTGGAGCACCATCGAAAGCAAAGGTTGTTCTACCGTCTGGAAAAATTCCAATTGCTGCATCCATGGTAGTGGGCAAGTGTTTGTAAACAAAACCAGCACTCAAAGCGAATTTAGCATCCTCGACTTCGTCATTGTTCCACTCATACATCCACGTCGCAGGAGTCGGATCATAGGTAAATAAAATTTCTCCAGCGACCGATTCTCTATTAGCCCTGACAACAAAAGGGTCTGACAAAATATTTCGCGGTCTGGAGGCACCACCTAAGCCACTAGGAATTGGGCCTTCAATGGGTTTTTGCCAAAGAAAATTAGGCGCTATTTGCAATTTACCAACGGAATAGGTCAATCCAGTTAAGAAATTGTATTGATTTCCACTACCACTGTCTTTAAGTCTCCAACCCGTGAATGTTTGAGTTGGATCTTGACTACCTCCCGCTACCAATCCCATCACTGAAGATTGGGCATACCAATTGATTTTATTGGCCGTCAATGTTAGTTTTATTTTACCACCCCAATTGTCGGTCGATTTGATTTGATCTTCGTAAACCTTATAATTATTTTCATCCCCACGTATCAACTGGAATGATCTTCCCTGCAAAGGCTGGCCAGCCCAGATTCCGCCAAGATCTAATTTTAGATTGCCTAGTTGTCTTGACAAATGAAGTGTAGCACGCCTAGTTTTGGGTTGTGGAACCGCAAAAGAGCTTTGAGTATTCGTCAATTGTTCGAGGTCTTCGTGGAATACGGCAGTCAAGGTATTACCAGATATTTGTTTGCTGTATTTAACCAAAATGGCGGGATTAGCACCCCACCAAAGTTGAGGACCAAAGGCTACTTTAAGGCCTTCGATTTTTCGTTTAGCCTCCATTTCAAAGCCAAAAGGTGCGGCTGCATTGTAGATATCTATATTGGGGCCATAATTTGCTTCAGGATAAAGGCCGAAAAAATCACCCTCATATCCCCAATGGTAATGCCCTGTTCTATAAAAGCCTTTGAGATTGAAATATTTGTGGTTCCAATCGTAGGAAGCATTATAGATCTGAACTCTATTATTGCTGTTTATGGTTCCTCGCCCTGTAGGGGTTTGTATTATTATTGGACGGCCTCTATTTTCATAAAAGATTTGATCGATGGGATTTAATGCGACGTTTCCAAGTATGTTGGCTTCTACCTTCGCCCTCATATTGGGCGAAGGGTTGGCTTCAACTCCTACAAAGAAAGACTCCATGTGGTCAAACCCTTTTTTGTTTGGGTAAACTGGATTATTAGGATCGGGACTTTTAGGTGTAGTCACTAGATCCCCTCCAGTATTATAAGTGCTAAGGTCAATTCCAATGCGGCTTAGGTTGATTTTTTTGTGTTGCTTGTTGCCAAGTTCAGCTTTGTCTGCTCTGGCTTTGAGTTCAGCCTCAGCTAGGTTAATTTTGGAAAAATGACCTTGAAGAACATTGAGATTTGCATTTTCAGCGTAGGGATTAAAGCCATGAACATCTTTCAATACATAATAGGAAGTCCTAGGGTATAAATCATATAATCCTTGCGAGTTTACAGCTCCTTTGGCACATACACCGAACCACTCCTCGTTCATATTGTTATCGCCTTTTACATAGTCAAAAGCATATCCTCCATTCGCCCATGATGCATTGTTGTCGTGTACATCCAAATTGGAAGTTTGGTTGTATTTCCACCAACCATCGCTGAACTGAAAAGTAAAACCTCCAAGACAATTTTGAGATTTCCCCATACCCGCTGAATTTTCATAAATTTCCTTCCAATTGTTCTTAAAATATTCAGCTTGAGCTATTTGATCTTCATCATTAGACATTGCATTAAAGGCATCTGAGCCGAATTCCGTAAATAATATTGGCTTATCTAAGGTACTTTTTACCTTTGTAAAAGCGTCAGTAAATGAAATTCCTCGGTACATATTCGTCCCAAGAATATCAATATCAGGACAATGCTGTACAATTAAATCTAAAAATAACAAATCTCCGTTGCATATAGCGATCGGGTGATCCGTGTCAATAGATTTTATTTCCTTTACTGCTTCATTCATCAGTTGGTACATGGGTATGGCTTTCTTCACAGATTTTCTATCCTCGAAAGGGATATCTTCTGTCTCTGCACCTTCCCAAAAGAGACCGTAATTGTTTTCATTTCCTAACAAATAAAGCAATAGCCCAGGGGTATCCTTGTATTCTTGAACCAAGGCTTTTGTTTCTTGGAGCAATATTTGTGCAACCTCACTATTCGCATATTCAGTATTTGCCCTCCAAGTTCCATTGACATTTAGTCCATACCGCCCGAAGGAATGATTTAGCATTGTATATATACCATAGTTTTTATACACGTATTCTATCCATCTGGCTGGCATTCCCGCATAGACCCTAATGGCATTAATGCCCATATTTTTTAACAAGGTCATTTCTTTATCTAGAGCAGCTTTTACAGTCCTGTCAGGTTGAGTCCAAAGGCTATAATTATAATTGGTACCTATCGGGAAATAATCCCAATTCATGCCATTGATGATCATGGGTTTTCCATCGACATTGAGTCGAAATCCATCTATTTTTTTTGTAATAACAACATTGGATTTTTGGCCAGAAACCGAATTGGTGATGCCAAAATAAAATAAGCAGAAAATGAATTTAATGGAGAATTTATACATACATATACATTAAAGGTGGTTAGTTCAATGTGCTACAATTTTAATTAAATCTGCACAAATCTTGAAATTTAGCCATATATACAATATATATACAATAAGAAATTTCTTTTTATAAGGGGTGATTTGATTAATTACCGGCTTAATTATCGGGTTTTTGTTTAAAAAATGGTGAATTGCAAGGATTAAAGCACAATATTTTGATAGATGTTTGCTCAGCAATTAGGAGAATAAATTGAGAATATTTTAAAGATGCCACTTCATCTTCATTTGATCATATTTCTAATTCCTAAAGATTAAATAGGTATAATTATTAATAATCTTTAGAAATAGAACTTTTAAGACATTGAGTGCAAACCTATTGAATTTCCTTCTGTGTCAAGAAAAATCGAACAAAACCCATATTCACCAATTGATTTTTTCGATTGTAATATTTTTCCACCAGCTTGTTCTACTCGATTTTCTTCGACAGAGCAATCTTCACAGCCAAAATACACCAATGTACCTCCCAGTCCTGGCTTGATTTGGTCCATTTTAACCAAAGCCCCACTGATATTCGATTCACCATTTGCCCACGGAAAACTAACCATCTGAATTTCTCCCATTCCCGTAGGAGATGGCAATGCTAACATTTTGAAGTCAAAAACAGTTTCATAAAACTTTTGAGCGCGATCCATATCCTCAACATAAATTTCTACCCAGGTAAAGGGATTTTTATAGTTAGCTCCCATATTTTATTAAAACAATTTGATATTTTTTAACTAAAGAAAGACTAATTAAACATAATCTAATTTCCGCACAACTAAAATATTTTTATTTAAAATTAATAAATAATTTAATTGGGACCAATAATTATTCTTTGAGTTGCCTTCTCATATGGTGTTTCAACTGTTAAGATGAAAGTGCCACCTGAGCTTAGATTTTTGATATTTGGCTGAAACGTATTTTCTCCAAGAACCAAGTTTCTAGGGGTATGCTTGTAGATTATTTTTCAAGAACGATAGATTCAACAGAAATTTACTCGAAAATATTAATCGAAATTGGATAGGGAAATATTAAAATTTACTTGTACTTAAGTCATTAATAGTAATTAATTATTTTTCGACAATCCCTGAAATAAAATAACTAATTGGCATTTACAGAATCTAAATAAAATCATCATAAAAGCTTGGAAATTAACTCCATGTGAATTGATATCTGTAGTAAATATTAGTTCACCCATATTTGCATTTAGTGGTTATTTTGTCGATATTTACGTTAATATTTTTAAAAATTACTGAGAGCTAATCTTGAGATAGTTTCAGCCATCGAAGGTTACGGAATACATCGAGACTTTCAGAGATTAAAACGGACAAAGTAAGTTTGGACTTTTTTTAAATTTTAAAAAGATGAGTTTTGCAATGTGGTTATTGTTTATAATTATTAAGGATCGAGGGAGCTCCATGGACTGCCTTGGCTTTAATTTTTATTTTCATTTAAAAACAATAATTTATCATGGCGATCATTATAGAACCCTTTCGAATAAAATCGGTTGAACCAATACATTTTACGACTTTTGAACAGCGCAAACAAATCCTCGCAGATAGTTTTTATAATTTATTTTTAATCAAGTCGGACGATGTTCTGATTGATTTATTGACTGATAGCGGCACTGGGGCGATGAGTTCAAAACAGTGGGCCAGCATCATGCTAGGGGATGAATCCTATGCGGGTTCGCCCAGTTATTACAAATTTGAATCAGTAATGAAAAAAATTACTGGATTTAAGCACATCATTCCAACACACCAAGGACGCGCCGCCGAAAAGATAATTTATTCTATCCTGGGTGGTAAAGGCAAGTATTTTGTCAGCAATACATTTTTTGATACAACGCGTGGAAATATCGAATATACTGGGGCTGAGGCTTATGATTTTTTAACTGAGGAAGGTAAAATTCCACACGTGGAGGCTCCATTCAAAGGCAATATAGACTTGCCTTCTCTTGAAAAATTTATACTAGAAAAAGGTCCAGAAAATATTCCTCTTTGCGTTATGACCATCACAAATAATTCGGGAGGTGGGCAGCCCGTTTCGATGCAGAATATGAAAGAAACAGCTGTATTATGCAAGAAATATGGCATTTTGTTTTTTCTCGATGCCTGTCGATTTGCCGAAAATGCTTGCTTCATCAAAATGCGTGAACCAAGTTATGAAAGCAAAAGCATCTTGGAAATTGCTCAAGAATGCTTCCAATTGGCCGTTGGTGGAACCATGAGCGCAAAAAAGGATGCCCTTGTGAATATCGGTGGTTGGTTGGCACTGAATGACAATGAATTGGCACAGCAAGCGAGAAATATGCTCATCATGACGGAAGGATTTCCCACTTATGGGGGTCTTGCTGGCCGTGATTTGGAAGCCATGGCACAGGGACTGATCGAGAGCATGGACGAAGATTATTTGAAGTACAGACTACGAAGTATAGAATACATGGGTGAAAAGCTCACAGCGGTGGGTATTCCGATTATTCGTCCTACGGGAGGACATGCACTTTATATCGATGCCAAGGCGTTTTTGTCGCATATACCGTCTCATCATCTGCCTGGAGTAGCTTTGGTAAATGAATTGTACTTATTAGGTGGTATCCGAGGGGTGGAGATCGGCTCTCTAATGTTCGGCAAGTACGATGACAATAAGGCTCCAATCGCCCCTCCTATGGAACTGGTGAGACTCGCCATTCCTCGACGAGTTTATACTCAAACTCATATCGATTATGTAATTGAAAAAATCATTGAAGTCTATGAAAATCGCAGAAATCTTCGTGGGTATGAAATCATATACGAATCACCATTGTTGAGGCATTTTACGGCACGGTTGAAGCCTATATGAGCCATTTTTTATTAGAAAATATTACTTTAAATCAATGGGTCTTCCTGATGTAAAAGCGAATTAATCATCAAAGCTCTGAACTTTTAGGTTGTCTATAAACAGCTCTTTGTCGCTGTCGGCATTCCAAAACAAGATATGTAAAGTGTCCCAGTAATCCTTAGGTACGATGGCATCAAGGTAAATGTTCTTGTATTGTCCATTGTCTATAAATCTATGAATTCGGATAAGGTTTGTTTGAATTACTTCATTTCCATTATTAAATTTTAGAATAAATTGCGCTTGTTTCCAAGTATCCCATTCTTTAAGGGTGCATCGAAAATCTGCAGAAACACGAACCCATTTTTTGAACTTTGGATTGTTATTTATTTTATAAATAGACGTAAACTGTAGATCTCGATTCAATCTGATGAGTTGGTTGTCAGTTTCTTTTACGACATTTTGTGAGCTATCTTGGTCGAATGAATTATTGTATAATGTAACAACATTTTTGGGAAAGCCATCAAATGCATGGGGATTGTCTAGTAATTTTTTGTCTTCATCACTCTCTGTCCATCGGCCTACCACTTTCCAATAATATTCTTCGGTCAAATCTGTAATTTGCGTATTTCCAGCGTGTGCATGGTATGTCCACCAAATATTCACATATCCAAACAATAAAATGAAAATAGCAAGAACGATGGAAGTCCACTTGATTTTTGTCATTTTTTCAATCAACAAACAAAAAGGAAAAGCCAATATTGGATAAGATTGTACCATCGCTCTTCCAGCAGGGCCGCCATAATCCCAAATATCCCAAGCAGTTACGATGTAGAAATTTATTAAGGAAAAACT
Organism: Saprospiraceae bacterium; assembly: GCA_016718505.1. Taxonomy (GTDB): domain Bacteria; phylum Bacteroidota; class Bacteroidia; order Chitinophagales; family Saprospiraceae; genus JADKKF01. The sequence continues at coordinate 345,802 of JADKDE010000002.1, forward strand.
TATTATTGCTACTTTGTTTACCCCTGATTTTATATACAAAATCAGTCCAATAAGTGGTAATATCATCATCGGACAATAGCGCAGCCATCCACATTTATAGCTCAAAGTATAACTAAATACATGCGGGTGAAGCCAGCTAAATCCCTGCTCTTGATAACTATAAATAAACCATTCGTTGGCGACATATTTCCAATAGATTATTTGGATGGAAACGATTATTATCGCCGCTCCCGCCATTACAAGGTACTTTAAAAGATTTTGACGAATAAAATTTACTTTATTTGGTATTTCCTTCGGGGACTCGATGGTCCATAGGATAGGAATCAGAGCCGATATGAGTTCAGGAGGTCGTATGAGTGTAGCGAGGCCAACCAACGAGCCAATCATTAAAGCAGAGTTGAAACTTGGGTTTTTATGAAATAATATGGTGAAATATAAAATTAAACAATAGATCGTAAACAAAGAACTATGTGTCATTGCTTGATCTATGCTTGAATAATTCAGGTAATTACTTCCTATGGCATAACACAAAAGCAAAATCGCAACTGTACTGTCTTTAAAGTAAAATAAGAGTACTTTCCTTAAAACGAATAATCCCAAAAGTGAAAATAGAAACAAGCCAACACCTATGAAAACCTGATAAGGAAATGAGAATCCGTCCGCTGGATAGTTTGGATTTAGTGAACAATAGGCATGTGCCAAGGCAAAAAATGGCAGCATAACGATCGCTTGTCCACTCGAATATTTCATCACATAATTACCAGATTTTTCATGGATAAATGCTTGTTGAAAATCGGGTGAAGGTTGATATTTTGCAATAATACTATCTTTAAATGAGCAATGTTTGATGTCCTTATAAATGAATAAAGCAGGTAAGTACATATAGTATCCAGATGCATCCCAGCTTATCGTTGCTTCAGTTTTAGGGTGATTCCATTTAGGATAAAAAATAAAAGCTGTATATGCCATTACACAATAACAAATACATAAAGCCAGGGTAGATAATTTCATGTAGAAATATTAAATGTTCTTGAATAGGCAAAATTCATTTTTTCAAAAGAATAAATAAAATATCAGGATTATGCCAAACAAATTTACTTTTTCTTATTGTATTTATTAATTTTTCTTAGTGATAAAAAATAAATCAGTCCTCTTGTATAAAAAAGAGCATTTTAGATTTTCTCAAAGCATCATTCACACCCGTACCTTAATTTTTGAATTTCTACAAATAAAAAGTACTCTCATTCATTCCGCATCTATGCGCTCCGCCTTGAATCCCTTTTTCTTGACAATCGCTATGATTTCGTCTTCGGTAATTCCCTGGGAATTTACGGTAAGTATTTTGTCTTCGTCTTCAGTGTCAACAGCCCAGGTGCTTATGCCTTCGGCGTTGTCTAAATCGTTTTGGACCTTGGATACGCAGCCACCACAGTTTAGGGTTGTCTTGAATTTCAATTCTTTATTTTCCATTGTTTTTTAGAATTTATAAGTTTATAAAAATAAGACTTTTAAGCGAAAGAAAGTGATGAATGGGTGAAAGATTTCAATTTATGGCTTAATGGACAAAAAGTAGGCTAAAAAAGGCTAAAACCTGTATAAACACTAGCTTTGCGGCAAATCAAAGGTCATGAATAATAAAAGTGCTTTTATTGTGGGAGCAGATTTACAAAGAAAAATGGTATAAAAAGTGGTGTTCAACTTTATAAATGCTATAATTGTAATCGTCAGTTTATAGGAGGAGATCGGATTAATAGTTCAAATTTGTGGAAAGAATATTCTATTGGAAAACAAACTTACAGTCAATTAGCGTCCAAATATAAATGCTCCATTAAGACTATTCAAAGAAAACTGGATGGTTATAGGATAATTGAAGTTAAAAAGGAAGTTCGCGAAGTTATTGTTCTAATGGATACTACATATTGGGGAAAAGCTTAGGAGTCATGTTATTTAAAGATGCCATAACAAAGGAAAATCTTCTCAAATATTATGTAAAGACAGAAACAAACCAACTCTATGTTCAAGGTATAGAAGAATTGAAGTCAAAGGGGTACAAGATACTTGGAATCGTTTGCGATGGCAGGAAAGGGCTCATTCAAGCTTTCAAAGATATACCTGTGCAAATGTGCCAATTTCATCAGTCAGCAATTATACGTAGATACTTAACCAAAAGGCCTAAATTGCAAGCGGGGATGGAACTAATGGACGTGCTAAACCTAATGAAACAAACGGACAAGGAGTCGTTTGTAGGAGCTTTGAATCTGTGGTATGATAAATGGGAGCAGTTTTAAAAGAACGAACATCAATGAAACACACATAAATCCTTCATACACAAAAAAACAAGATCAGCCTATAGAAGTATAAAGACGAATCTGCCCTGGCTATTTACTTGGTATGATAACTTTGAGCTAAAAATACCAAATACAACCAATGCCATAGATGGTCATTTTGCAGACCTGAAAAACAAGTTGAGAAATCATAATGGCCTTTCACTAACGCGAAAGAAGAAGTTTATTGATGGGTTTTGAAGGCATAAAGTTCTCAAAATATCAATGGGCTAAGAAATGACACCTTAACCCCATCAACAGACTTTTCTTGAACATCTATTTTATCCCTGGCAGGTTGCTCCCCAGCAGAGCCTACTTCCGTTTATTTAGACAATAGCAAAAGTATCTGAAATTGCAACAATATTGACAAATAAGAGAAAATAAATAGCCTACTTTTTGTCCATTACAAACTATCATCTATCAAAATAGCCTACTTTTTGTCCATTATACCAAATTCCATTTCAATCGAAGGCTGTTGGTTACTACGCTTACGCTACTCAATGCCATAGCTGCTCCGGCAATGATAGGGTTCAATAAAAATCCATTTATAGGATAAAGTAGTCCAGCAGCTATCGGTATGCCAATTAGATTATAAATGAAAGCCCAGAATAAATTTTGGTTGATGGTGGCTACCGTTTGTTTAGACAATTTTATCGCTTCTGGGATCTTGGTCAAATCGGAAGAAATTATGGTCATTTTGGCGACATTCATGGCAATATCGGAGCCTTTGCCCATGGCGATACTGACGTCTGCTGTCGCTAGAGCGGTGCTATCATTGATTCCATCTCCGACCATCGCCACGGTTTTTCCTTTCTTTTGCAGCTCTTTTATAAATTCGGCCTTGTGATGGGGTAGGAGCTCGGCTTTAAAGTGCTTGATACCCGTTATTTGTGCTATGGATTTTGCTGTGGCTTCATTGTCACCAGTAAGCATGTATAATTCGATGCCCATTTCCTGCATTATCTTGATGGCTGCTACGGAATTTTCTTTGATTTTATCGGAAATGGCTATGACGGAAATCGCTTTTTTACCATCTGAAAACCAAATAACGGTCTTGGATAAATTACTCCACTCTTCAGCTAAGTGCTCCAATTCCTTTGAAATGGTAATCCCGTTTTCTAGCAATAATTTTTTATTTCCTACGAAGTAAGTCTCATCAGCGAAATTCGCCATAGCGCCTTTGCCTGTAATGCTCTCAAAATGGGTAAGATGTTTAGGTTTGATCCCATCAAAATAATTCACAATCGCCTCTGCAAGTGGGTGTTCAGATTGCTTTTCAATGCTAAGCAAAATGTGTTTTTTCTGATCATCCGCATCCAACCAAGCCACGTCTGTTACCTGTGGTTTGCCTTCGGTGATCGTTCCCGTTTTATCCAAAATGATGGCATCCACTTTTTGCGCCAATTCTAAACTTTCGGCATCTTTGATGAGAATTCCCTTTTCTGCGCCTTTGCCCACTCCAACCATGATGGCCGTAGGTGTGGCTAATCCTAATGCACACGGACAAGCGATGACCAGCACGGTGATAGCAGCCAAGAGGCCTTGTACCATGCCATTTTCTCCTCCCAAAATCGACCAAATGATAAATGTCAGGATCGCAATGCCGATGACCGTCGGCACGAAAATACCAGCAATCTTATCGACCAGCTTCTGAACTGGGGCCTTGCTGCCTTGTGCGTCTTGGACCATTTTGATGATTTGCGCCAGCATCGTTTCTTGGCCTACTTTCACGGCTTTGAATTGAAAACTTCCTTTTTGATTGATGGTTCCTGCGAATACTTTTTCGTTTAAATTTTTTAATACAGGGATGGGCTCCCCACTCAACATGCTTTCATCCACGTAAGAATTACCAAGCGTAACCACTCCATCAACGGCAATTTTTTCTCCAGGTTTCACCAATATAATATCGCCAATGTTTAGGCTTTCGATGGTCGTTTGGGCCTCAGTTCCATCCGATCGAAGGACTGTAACGGTCTTGGGTTGAAGACCTATAAGTTTTTTGAGAGCAGTCGAAGTGTTGCCTTTGGCTTTTTCTTCTAGTAATTTTCCTAATAGAATAAATGCAATAATGACTGAAGCGGCTTCAAAATAGACGTGGGCTTGTAATCCCCTCTGATGCCAAAAATCAGCAAACAGCATGTTAAATACGCTAAAAATATAAGCGATACCTGTACTCAAAGCCACCAAAGTATCCATATTGGCGGAGCGATGTTTTACTTGTTTCCAAGCGTTTATATAGAAATCTCGGCCCAACCAAAGTACTACAGGAGTCGAGAATGCCCACATGATCTGATTTCCATAGGGCATATCCATAAAAAACATCCCGATAATAACCACTGGCACGGAGAGTATGACCGCCCAGACGGTTTTAGTTTTTAATGTTTTAAACTTTTTTTCGTGAATGGCTTCTAGGGTTTCTTGTTGTTTCGACTCATCTTCAATGTAAAGATCGTACCCAGCACCTTGTACCGCCTTTTGAAGCTGTGCGACACTGGTCATATTGGGAAGGTACTCGACGATCAAATTGCCTGAGGCAAAATTTACAGAAGCACTCACAACACCAGGCTCGTAACGAACGATGCTTTCGGCACTAACGGCACAGGATGCACAAGTCATCCCTAGTACAGGAAAAGTTTTCTTTACGGTAGTGACGCCGTAACCAAGGTCTTTTATTGATTTAACGGCTTGAGAAACTACGTTTTCGTCGGTGACGGTGATAGCTGCTCTTTGGTTGTTAAGTTCTACAGAATGTGTTTTGATGCCTTTTACTTTTGCCAATCCATTATCTACGATCAAGGCGCAGTGTTCGCTATTAATATCTTCCAAGGGCAGGTAGATGATTTCTTTTTGGTTACCATTTGCCATGACACTATTATTTAAAGGTTACAATGCAAAGGTGGCTACAATTGTTTGGTTAGTGCTTAGGATTTTTAAAGGTAATATTCACTCTCACCTCTGTTTCTAGGTCTTTTTACTTCCACGTTTTTTTATTTTTGGCTATCAATTTTTCTTTGGTATAATGTTCAAGTCTGTGATGAAAAGGTACCAATAGTGCAGCGATACAAACCAAAGCCAATAGCATTAGAATGGGGCTGTGATGAGTAATTCGTTCAAGTAAAGGGTGCAGGAGTAAATTTAAAAATTCAAAAACCATCAATAGGGCAATGGTCCCAACTATTTCAATAGTCCTTGCATTGACTATAATACTGTTGCTAAACAGAAAAAATAATAGCAATAATGTAACTAATCCAATGGCGATAGCTGCATATTGAAGATTGTTTCTATGTTGCAGATTTTCTTCTTTTATTTTGTTTTCTTTTTCCAACTGGTCTATGCGAAGCAGAATAGAGGAGCTAATGATGTCATTTTCAGCACTTGCTTTTTTCAAACTATCTGTGAATACATAGTATATTTGTAAATACTTTAAAAGGCTATCTTTTTGGTGTTTAGCAGAGAATAACTTATACAATTGCTCACTAGTATTTGCAATGTACATTTTGTTGTTTTTTCTCAATGCATCTTGATAAGCCATTCTTGCATAAATTAAGGCTTTCGAAGGGTTTTTATTGAAATTGCTATACCCCAAACAGGCGTCAATATAGGTATCCGTAAATTCATTTATACTATCTGTGTTTGTTTCAAAACATTTTTTGTAATAAACTTCCGCTAGTGTGGAATCTTTTTTTTGCGCATAATAATTTGCAAATGCTCCATTTAATCTTAATCGTCTTTCGTGGCTGTATGGAAAGTTATTTGAAGTTTTTTCATTCTTTGTTAATATTAAATTTGCCTCTTGTATAATTGGTAGAGCTAAATCTGGTTTTTGCATTTCTAAATATACCCTTGCTTTGCTGATAAGATAATTAATCTTATAAAAAAAGTTATTATCGTTTTCATGTAAGTTCAACAAATCAATGGCCTTAGTAATATTATTCAACGCCTCTTGGTAGTTTTTTAATTGTCTATAATATACACTAATTTCTTTGAAGCAAAAAGATAATTGGAAGGTGTCATTTATTTTTTCGTAATATTTTGATGACTTATACATTAAAGCTAAACTCTTCGTAAAGTCACCAACTTTCGAAGCATTTAACGCACTAATAAAAGTTGCATCTGCGATTACTGTATCATTCTTATACAAATGAGCAATGTCTAGAAACGATTCGATTTTGATTTTTTTGAAATTAATATTCTGACCCATTGTAAATTGTTGCAGCAATAATTTTGCAATTTTATCTTTTTCTGGTTGATTTTTGCTAGTAGTATAGACAGAAAGTAAGCTATCGATTTTTTGAGCCGAACCACCAACTTGATAATTAGGTTAATGAACAATAATAACATGCGCTTTTCAAGATAATCTGCTTCAATATTTTTATTAATAGTTGCATGTTGTTTCGATTTATAAAGAAGAAGCCAAATGTGTTGCTTTAGAACGTTGTGGATTTGTTGATTAAAATATTATCACTTATTGTTATGCGAAAATACTTTTTTATTCTGATTTATTTATGACAACATGAACTTTATTAGTCAAAGAAATAGACATCAATATTTGCACCAGTTTTTATAATATTTTTTTCACACATACCTCCCCAAAAATACCATGTAAGATATTCCCACTTTTGAGATATAGTTTCGTCTGGAAAGGTGTTTTGTGCGTATGCTTCAAAGAAAAAAGTTGGAATAATCAACAGCGAGAAGACCAAAATTTGCTTTTTCATATCTGTTCATTTAGAGGTTTTAAATATTCTATACGCGCCCTGTTGGATACCTTGCAGGTTACTTTTGCTATTCGAATGCGATACTTTTTATTTTTTCAAAAAAAATTCCATGTTTCAAATGATAACCGACTTCAATCATATTTTTAATACTACAATCTTACATTATATAGAAGCGATGGTCAATGTAGGAGTTCTGAATAAAGTTACAAATTATAATCCAAATGTGTGCAATATAAGGAATTTATTTTCGAGTTTTACTAGAATCCCCAATGAATAATGCTGATGTTATCAATGTCGCAACATAATGAGCATGTATTATCAAAGGTTACTTTTTCCTAATAACACAGAGATCTATGTTAGCTTTACAATGAAAAATCTCTACACCAAATGGATAAGCACTTGATGTAGAGAACGACGTTAATTTGCCTTCTTGGTGAACCATTTTGGGCTATGTTTACTTATTTTTTAGCCTTTAACTTGGTTGATTATTTCGTCTTGAATGGCGTTTATCCTTGATTTTAATTCAGGTGTTATTTTATCTGGGAAATCCTTAAGTTTTTAAGATTAAATGCTAATACTAACGAAGCAATTCCTACGAAGATGAAAGACAAAGCGGTGATGGTCACCAAGGAAATACCCGTAAATATTGGATTGGCCAATAACAATAGGGATAAAATAATGCCCAGCACGCTGGTAATGGCTGCATTTCCCCAATTTAATATTTTTAAATCTTTCATATCGAATGAAAAACCCAGCAACTGGAAAGAGCGAAAAAGCATCGTAAATCCTACGAAAAAAGGCAGAACAGCAATAGAAATACTCGGATATATGGCTAGGTAAATACCAATGGCAAAGGTAAAAATACCACCAACGAGATACCAGCCCCAGCCTTTAAGGGTTTTATTGTTGCCAATGGAAAAAAATATGTCCATCAGCCCAGAGACGATATAAGAGACACTAAAAAGAATGGACAGTGTAAGATAAGTCTCTAGCGGCACCGTGAATATATAAATTCCAAATAGAATGAATAATACTCCAATGATTAGAGGTAGGTACCAATGCTTTACAGAATTCGAGAATTGATGCAATAAACTTGTCATATCATTTGGTTTTAATTGTTTCGCCTACTTTGTTACACGGTTTTCGGCATGTCCGTTTTGCTTTCAAATGTTTATTTTTTGATAAAAACTTTATTTGACAGAATTTGGACTACAACGCTGGGAAAATAGAGAATTAAGGAAGAATTCAAAAGGCAGTTAGATAAAAAACTCAATCAAAATCAGCAGAATTGTGGATAAAATTCTACCGATATAATATGTAGCGCTGTTTTATATTTTCACTAATTATTGATATAATATTTGTTAAATCAAATTGAAAAATTTATTATTATTTTAAATGCAAACAAATTTAACAATTATTTGCTAAAATCAAAAGCGAAATTTAATATTATTTTGGTAAAAATTTTGAGGGTTTTTGAATTGGGGGTTTGAGTTGATTTTGGAGAGCGGTTTTACATATAGTCATACAGAAAAAGAAGCTGTTTTTAGTTAATGTTGAATAGTGTTTTCTACATTTTTTTCAAGGCTATTCATTCATGCTCTGCCCAAAAGTGAGCAAATTGTTGTCGGGATCGAGTAAGGCAAATTCTTTTTGACCCCAAGGTTTGATCTCTAGGTGCCCATTGGGATGGATCGGGATTTTATGGTTCAAATACGATTGAAAAAGCCCTTCAATATCGTTGGTGCGGATATAAACTTGTCCATAATTCTCTTTAGGATCCAGTGCTTTGAAAAGAAAAAAATGAAGCTCGATATTGTCTTTTCTAAGGATGACATAATCTGAGTAATCACCGAGCAATTGAAACTTGAGTAAATTTATGTAAAAATCAAGGGTTCGGTTTTTATCGCGCATCGGCAGTTTTGGGTGTATATTTGTTAACACTTTCTGTGAATTATTTTGTGCTGTTAATAGAATATAATGTAAGATAAGTTAATTATTTGGCCACAGTAAGCCGCAACCATTTAGAAACGCCTTTATTCATTTCTTATTCTTTTTTTACTAGGTAAAACCTTCGGAAATAATGCCAAGATACCATTGATTTTTTTTATTTTTGGTAATTGAAAAAAGCACCGGTGTACTTCATTTTCTATTCGTTTAACGAATTTGGTTTTGATAATTTATTTTTTTGAAAAAAAAGATAAAAAGTTCAAGTCAGGGAAGGAGCTTTTCAAATTTCACGTTACTTTAATAGCTGAAAAAATTCAAAGAGCAAGACAAAATATTTTCGTCAGTACTTATACCATTATCAGTATCTTTGTACATATAGTCTTGAGAAACTAGTCTTAAAAGTGGTCAAAAATAATTTTTGAGGTATGTTTTTGTTATTCCGTTAAATAAACAATATATGGCAGTAATAGAGCTTAAGAACCAAGTAAGAGAACGTATCGATTCAGTAACTGATGAGTATTTATTAGAAGAAATTCTTAATTTAATAGATTTTGAATCTAATAAAGAAGGAGTTTTTAATATTCCAGATGATCATCTTAAAGAATTGGAAATAAGCTTAAATCAAATGAAAAATGGAGAGACAATATCGAACGAAGATGTGGATGTAAAAATTCAAAAATGGCTCTCAAAATAGTCTGGACAAGAAATGCCTTAGAACATTTAGAGGAAATTCTAAAATATTGGGAAGACAGAAACGGGACTAACCAATATTCCATAAAACTGTATAAATTAATTCAAAAAAGCTTGGATGTACTATCTAGGTATCCTGACATAGGAATCAATACAAGCATTGGTCTTGTACGAAAGAAAACAATAAAAGATTATTTTATTTATTACAATTATGATATGGCCAGTTTGACCATATTGGGAATAGTTGATATGCGACGAAATCCAAAATTTTTAAAAAAGTTTGAAGTCTAACACATCATCAAGGAATATTCACCCATGACCCCACAAAATACTCTTCCACAAGACATTGAAGCATACCACCGGCAATTGGATTCCGAGGAAAATGCTGTATGTAGTCTGTTGGCGGGGATTATTGCTAGTGAGTTGGTGGAAGCCGAAGGTAAACTATGGCATGCGCATCCTGTTTGGTTTATCGAGGGAAACCCTATCGTGGGGTATAGTCGCCAAAAGGCAGGGATAAGGCTCATGTTTTGGAGCGGGGCGGATTTTGACGAAGAGGGGCTGAATGTGCTAGGAAAAAAATTCAAGGATGCTTCGGTTTTTTACCAAAGCGTTGAGCAACTGGACGAAACGGATTTGGTCAGGTGGCTGGAAAAATCTCGTAATATCCAATGGGATTATAAAAATATTGTCAAGCGAAAAGGCCAGCTCTTGCGATTAAAATAAAAGATGTATCTGATTCCTGGTAGAAAGCGTAGCCTAGGCTTTTCTCACGAATTCTGATTTCAAATACATGGCACCGATGCCATCTATTTTGCAAGAAATATTGTGTCCATCGACTGCCTCAATCAATCGAATATTGCGGACTTTGGTTCCTACTTTTACGCCTGATGTAGATCCTTTGACCTTGAGATCTTTAATCACGATGACCGAATCGCCTGTTACTAGGACATTGCCATTAGAGTCGAGTACTTGGACATTCTCATCGGTTGCTTCTGCGGATTCAGCATTGGCATCCCACTCATGGAAACACTCAGCGCACACCCACATTTCACCGTCTTGGTAAACATTTTCTGATTTGCACTGGGGACATCGAGGATCTGAACTCATTTTTTAAACTTTGATATTTTTTAAGTAAAAGGAATACAAAGGTGGTGATTTCTTTGGTAAAAGTTCGAATTTTGGGCATTAAATTCTAAATTGGTACCCACGTCAAATAAAAAGTCCTTTGCTAAAACCTTGATAATAAAGCATTTGTATTTTTAAGTTCAATATTGTGAGGGAAATTAGGATCAATCCAGCTATCTTTGTAAAACCAAGTACAACATTATGGAGATTACAAAGGATCAGATCCTTGAGGTATTAACGCAAGTCACAGACCCAAGGACAGGTCACAATATCATCGAATCAAAAACTTTAGAAAGCATCGACATCCAACAAGGTAAAGTATTTTTACTGCTCAATACCCGAGGTGTAGATGCCCAGATATTAAGTTCTATTAATTTTCAATGTGTATCCGCGATAGAAGACGCTTTCCCTAAATTAATTGTAGAAATCAGAAAAAATGAGGTACCGAGACCCATCAGTATTTTACCACAAGTGAAAAATTGTATCGCCATAGGCAGTGGCAAAGGGGGCGTCGGAAAATCTACAGTCACAGCGAATCTTGCGTGTACATTGGCCATGAAAGGCTATAAAGTAGGACTGATAGATGCGGATCTTTATGGACCTTCGATCCCTACGATGTTCGGCGTAGAAAAAATGCGCCCAGCCATCGATGACAGGTCTGGAAAGCCCATGTTGGTGCCTATACTAAAGCACGGCGTTTACCTCATGTCCATAGGTTTTGTCATCAATCCAGAACAAGCGGTCATCCTCAGAGGTCCAAGACTTTCTGGAATAATAAAGCAATTCTTGCAAGATACGGTCTGGCCACCGCTGGATTTTCTATTTTTTGATTTGCCACCAGGTACGGGAGATATCCAATTGACCTTGGTACAGACTTTGCCCATTCAGGGCGCCATCATTGTATCTACCCCACAAAAAGTCTCTTGTATCGATGCGCTAAAGGCCGTCAATATGTTCAAAATGCCTTCAATTGACGTTCCAGTACTAGGAGTTGTAGAGAATATGTCTTGGTTTAGCCCAGTGGATGCCATGGACAAGAAATACTTGATTTTTGGAGAAGGCGGCGTAGAAGCTTTGGCTAAAGAGGAGGAGTTGCCATTTCTTGGAAAAATACCCCTTGTCATGAGTGCTGGAATTTCCTCTGATGCAGGCAGCCCCGAAGTCCTCACAAACGATGCTTTTAGACAAGAGTATATCGAACCAATAGCTTTGAAAATCATCCATTCATTCGCTAATTCTTAATAAAAATATGTTACAGAAACTTGTATTTTTTCTAAGTATAACCTTCCTATGGACACAGTGTACATCTGAAAAAAAAGGCAATAACACAACCAATAAACTTCAAAACGATTTGACAATGGATCATCACAGCTTTGGCAAACCCAACGAAATAGCCACAAAACACCTAGCATTGGATTTGGAAGTCGATTTTTCTTCCCAAAAAATTAAGGGAAAAGTCAGCTTAACTCTTGAAAATCACGGTTTTACAACCTTACATTTGGATACAAGAAATCTGAATATCCAAAAAGTCACCCTGGGCGAAAAGGAAGAAAAAACAGTATTTACACTAGAAGATACGATCCCGTTTCTAGGACAAGATTTGGCAATAGAGGTAAAGCCTGAAACCAATTTGGTCCACGTTTATTATGAAACTACGGCAGGTTCGGACGCCTTACAGTGGCTTTCTGCCGCCCAAACTTCTGGTAAGAGTCTTCCGTATTTGTTCACCCAAGGACAAGCCATTTTGACCAGAACATGGATTCCTTGTCAAGACAGCCCAGGCAATAGAATCACGTATTCGGCGCGTGTTAAAGTACCCCAAGAGCTGATGGTGGTTATGTCCGCGGACAATCCACAGGCCAAGAACAATACAGGGATTTATGCCTTTGAGATGAAACAGCCGATACCTCCATATTTGATCGCTATGACCATTGGAAACCTCGCATTCAAGCCGCTAGGAGAGAGGACTGGGGTATATGCAGAGCCAGAGATGTTGGAGAAATCTGCTTATGAATTCGTGGACATGGAGAAAATGCTCATCGCTGCGGAAAATTTGTACGGGAAGTACCTTTGGGGACGATATGATGTCATCGTATTGCCGCCAAGTTTTCCTTTTGGTGGGATGGAAAATCCAAAACTTACTTTCGCTACGCCTACGATTATCACGGGAGATAGATCTTTAACTTCATTGGTAGCGCATGAGTTGGCCCATTCCTGGTCTGGAAATTTGGTCACAAACGCTACTTGGAATGATTTCTGGCTTAACGAAGGATTCACGGTGTATTTCGAGCGTAGGATCATGGAAAGTCTCTACGGAGCGGACTATGCCGAGATGCTCGCTTTACTTGGGTACCAAGATCTGAAAGCCACCATAGAGAGCCTAGGACAAGACAGCGCAGATACGCACCTATTCCTAGCATTGAAGGGTCGTGACGCAGACGATGGGATGAATGATATCGCCTACGAAAAAGGATATTTGATGCTTAGGACAATAGAAAGCATCATTGGCAGGAGCAAATTTGACGCCTTTTTGAAGGAATATTTCCACAGCCACGCCTTCCAATCCATTGATACCAAGACATTTATCGATTATTTTTATAGTAAAATTCCAAAAGCTACTTTGGGCGATTTCACCTTAGAAGCGTGGATTTATGCCCCAGGAATTCCAGCTGGACACTATGAAAATAAGTCAAAGAAATTTGCCCTGATTGATAAAAAAGTGGAGGCCTTTATCAAAAATGACGATATCCGCAAATGGGATACCAAATCTTGGACAACGCACGAATGGTTGCATTTTATTAGAAATCTGCCTAAGGATTTGGATCAAGAAAAAATGAAAAATTTGGATCTCGTGTTCAACTTTTCGGATAGTGGAAATGCCGAGATTCTTGACGTGTGGTTTGAACTAGCCATCTACAATGGATATATCCACAGTATCGAGGATAAATTGGAGGCGTTTTTGGTGTCGGTGGGAAGGCGAAAGTTCTTGACTCCGCTATACAAAGGACTTAAAGAAACCAATCAATTGGAATTGGCGAAAAAAATATACAATAAGGCTCGGCCAAATTATCACTCAGTCGCAACCCATACGATGGATGAGTTGTTAGGTTACAAGTAACATAAGCACAGTCAGCCCGTGAGGGGTAGTAGTGATTCCGTATCGTCCAAAACTTTGGATGAGCGGAAGTCTCCTCCTGAAAAGTGAGGAGACCGAAACGAAGTGGAGTCACGAATGACCCGACCCGAACTCGGTCGCAAGACGAGAGAGGGACACGGCCAAAATTTATTTTATTTATCAAAAAAATTTAAGAGAAATGTACCATTTTATCACTTTATTAATCTTAATCACCATGATTGGAAATCCCAAAACTGTATTCGATTATACCGTAAAAGACTTGGCTGGAAAGGAAACGACGCTGGCAGAACACAAAGGAAAAGTCATCATGATCGTGAATACGGCGTCCGAATGTGGGCTTACTCCACAGCTGGGTGGACTCGAAAAATTGTACCAAAAATATAAGTCTAGAGGCTTTGTCATCATCGGTTTTCCTTCGAATGAATTCCTGTTCCAAGAGCCGCTGAATGGGCAAGAAATAGCCCAGTTTTGTAGCAAAAATTATGGCGTAACTTTCCCTATTATGGGCAAGACCACCGTCAAAGGTGGAGACCAAACCCCGCTGTACCAATACCTCACGAAAAAGGAGCAAAATGGCGTCGTGGATCAAGAGCCCACTTGGAATTTTCACAAGTATATGGTGGATAAAAATGGTCATGTAGTGGCGGAATTCTCCCCTAAAACAGAACCTGAATCCAAAGATATCACGGAGAAAATTGAGGAAATGTTAGGAAAATAATTCCTAGATTTTCTTAGGCTTTTTGTTTTTCTTCGAGGATTCTTTGTCTTCTAATCTCTCTATTGACGGCGATGCTGGCATTCAATTCGAAGCCCAGCAGCAGGATGAAGGAATTGATCTGAATCCAAATCATCACGACGATAAGCGCTCCGATGGAGCCATAGACCTTGTTGTAGGTGCCGAAATTATTGACAAAATAGGAGAATCCGATCGATGAACAAATCGAGAAAAAGGTAGCCAAAGCCGCTCCTGGCGTGACGTAAGGCAGCCTTCGCTTCGTGGGGATCGCATAGCGATAAATGGTTGTTATGACTGCGTAGAATAGCGATACCACTACAACCCACTTTAGTACGTTGAAAAAGACCCTCGAAAAGGTGTTCATGGCAAGCCACTTGAACAGCGTTCCAAATATCAAATTGCTTAGAATGATGAACAATGCCGAGCCAATCACAAGGATCGCCAATAGGAAGGTCATGCGGATCGCTATCACCCTTTTTTCTACTCCCGAGCGCTTCTTGAAGGTATCGTCGTATGTCTTTTCAAATCCTCGCATGAGCGCCATCATCCCGTTGGATGCAAAATAAACCGCCATGATAAAACCCACCGAGAGCAAGCCTCCACGCTTCTTTTTGGTGAGATCAGTTATAATTTCATTTAGAAAATTGGTTGCATTGTTGGGCAAAAAATCGTTCAAGTATCCGTTGATGATATTGTCCAAATTGGATATTGGGAGCAAGGGAACCAAGGTAAACAAAAAGATGATCGTCGGAAATAAGGAAAGCATAAAACTGAATGCCACACTGTTGGCCCTCGTGGTGATGTCGTCTCGCTTGATTTCTTTCCAAATGAATCCCACGACCGTATAGAGCGAAAGCCTAGCAAATCCCGGCAAGGTGGTTTTTTGTGACCACTTGATCACCCACCTATAAAGGTTGGTGCCGTACCAATATTCTAGGATTCTATTGCCCATGAAAAAAGTGCTGAACGGCTTCTATCAAAAATTCAGGCGTGTGGATGCGTTTCATCGTCATGGAATCTACAAAACAGAGCTTTACTTTGGCTTTGGTCAGGAGCTCGTCGGCTTCATTGAATATCTCGAATTCATACTTGAAATCCTTGATGGGAAGCTCCGTCAAAACCGTTTTTACGGTGAGCAAATCGTCGTAATACGCAGGCCGATAGTAGTGGACCTCCATGGACATCACGGGCATTATAACCTTGTGGATATCCTCTAAGTCCTTGTAAGTCAAGCCGATAGATCGTATCATCTCGACTCTTGCCACTTCGAGATACTCAGCATAGTGACCGTAATACAAATACCCCATCTTGTCGGTTTCGCCATAACGAACTCTAATTTGTGTTTCGTGATTCCACATAGTTTTTGTATTTTGGTTAAGAAAGTTTGGACAAATACATCTGAATCGAATTCTGTAAGCCGTAGTAAATCGCATCGCAAATCAAGGCGTGGCCGATGGATACTTCTAGCAAATCTACCACGTTTTCGCGATAAAATTTCAAATTTTTGAGATTGAGGTCGTGGCCCGCATTGAGTCCAAGTCCTAGAGTTGCTGCCGCTTGTGAAGCAAGTGCGTGTGGCGCCACCGCATCATAAGGATCGTGCTCGAAGTCGTGTGCAAATTTTCCCGTATAGAGCTCTATCCGATCGGTGCCAATACGCGCCGCGTAGTCCACCATTTCTTCTTCTGGATTGAGGAATAACGACACCCGAATCCCAGCAGATTTGAGGTGACCTACAACGTCTTGCAAAAATCCAAATTGCCCCTTGGTATCCCAGCCAGCGTCACTCGTCAGCACCCCAGGCGGATCTGGTACGAGGGTGCATTGATGCGGTTTTACAGCCATGACTGTCTTCAGAAATCGCTCGTCCGGGTACCCTTCGATATTAAATTCGGTGGTATTTTGATCCCTCAAAGGTTGCAAATCGCTGTATCGCACATGCCTTTCGTCGGGGCGAGGATGCACTGTAATCCCCTGCGCACCCCAAAGCTCGCAGTCCTTGGCGACGGTCAGTAGATTGGGCATATTGCCAAGCCGAGAATTGCGTATCAACGCCACTTTGTTGATGTTTACGCTGAGTTTCGTCATCGTGTGCTGCTTTTATTATTTAAGAATTATCCTTGCAAAATTACCGATTTTATTTGGATTTTTTAGGATGGCGTGCCCTTCCATCGCCACGAGGGCGATATCAGGTCGGGTGTTGCGTGGGTTCCGTCTCTATCCGTCAGGACGGATAGAGACTCTCGGCACTTGACAGTGCCGAGACCACTCCGCCCCCCACGCGCGGAGGAACTTCTTCTAGCACAAGAGTTGAAAATTTAGTGCAAAAACCAAGTCAAAACTAGATAAAATTTTTAGAACACCATGATATTAGAAATCTATTATTTTATAATTATATCGTTGTTAATCAATGTTTTATGAGATTTTAAAAATATAATAATGCTTAAAATTTATTTGATTATATTTGTCAGATGATTTGAAAGCTACTTACATTTAATCAAATGTTAGGCCTCATTTTAGAACAACCCTGCTAATCAGATTTAATTTATTATTTTGATGCCTATTAATTTTGAACCTATTTTTGACGATTTTATGACTTTTCTTTTTTATAAATACTCAATCACAAACAAATAAAATGACAAATAATGACACTTTGAAATTACCCAAACTATTCTTTGACGAAAATGGCGAGTTGGTAATTACGGCTTCTGCAACTTCATCTAAACATGACTTTGATTTTTTTGAAGGTATGTGGAAACTTCAAAATAGGAAACTGAAAACAAGATTAAACCATTGTACCGAATGGATAGAGTTTGAATCAACCCAAAAAATGTATAAAGTTTTAAATGGCATTGGAAATATTGACAATTTTCTAGCAACATTTGACGGACAGCCATTTGAAGGAATGACTGTTAGACTTTTTAATCCTAAGACAAAGTTGTGGAGTATTTATTGGGCAGACTCTAATGAAGGGAGATTAGACCCACCAGTTTTAGGGTCTTTTGAAAACAATGTTGGACACTTTATCACCAAGGATACTTTTAACGGAAAAAACATTTTAGTAGCATTTCGTTGGGATGCAAGAAAAAAAGATAATCCGATTTGGAGCCAAGCTTTTTCAGAAGATAACGGGAATACTTGGGAATGGAATTGGTTTATGTATATGAGTAAAATAAACTGAATGTTGAAAGAACAACGAACCATTAAGATAGTTTTGCCAAAAGCTGGGCAAAATTGGTAACTTTAGCTTTTGGAATTCTATAGAACATTTTTGTAAATTTGAGCTGCACAGCCTTGAAATTGGGTGACTCCTAAATCCGTATAAACAACCGAATACTTTAATTATAAATCTAAAAACAATTCAAATTATGAAACTAAAATCAATCTTACTTTTAATCCTAAGTTATGGAATTATCACTTCACTTTTTGCTCAGGATCAGCCAATTACTAAAAATTATCTACTTGGAGGCTCAATAAGCTTTCAGATACAGAAGAATTCCTTTCCATCATCAAGTATTGGCATTGGCCCAGGATTTTATTCACAAAATAATGATAATTTAAGGTATCTGACATTTTCATTTTCTCCTCAGTTTGGAAAGCAAATCTCTGAAAAATGGTTGGTCGGAATATTAGGTAATCTAAGCCTTAGTAGATATGAAAATAATAATTCTCAAGGAACAACTTTAGATTTTGACAGAAACTCGATACAATATGGAGGAGGTATCTTCGGAAGATATACAATAAACCCAGAAAATTTGTTCAATTTTTTTATCGAACCAAATATTGAATATTATTTATTTAGCCTGACAGTAAAACAAAATTCTGTAAAAACCGAAGAGCAAAAAGCTAACTTCATTAAAATTAGGACTCAACTGGGGGGACTTTATAGAATTTCTCCAAAATTTAATTTATCTGCAAAAATTGGAGGATTAGATTATGTCAATTGGCATTGGGAGATAGTTGGTACAAAGGATAGTAAGAATTTTAGCTCTTTTTATTCGAGTTTTAATTTGGCAAATTTATTTTTTGGATTTGAATGGAAATTTTGAAAGCAAGAATTATTTAAATAGTTTACACGAAACCAGTGGTTGGAATTATATCCTATGTAGATTATCAAGCTATTTCATCTTCCTAATGAAACCAATCCGAAGAATAACCCATTCTCTGGCTAATTCTATTCCCTGATTGAGTGGAATTTAAATTTGGGTACAATATTCCTCCAATATATTAACTTTACGTTTTGTTTAGATAAATTAGTTTGATGACCCTAGGAGCTCTTACATTGCCCAAAATATCTTATACCAAGGATTTTTTATATCTCTTGGTCATTTTCTTTGCCTTTATCCTATTGGGTTCGGGGCTAAGCTGGGCTATTCAGCAGTATTTTGGGATCGATGTGAATTATTTTAAATCGACATTGGGACAAGTAGATTTATTTCAGCGGATGGGGTGGAGATTTCTCCTCCTTGTCAATCATTTGTTCTTTTTTGTCTTGCCCTCAGCCTTCTTTTTTGCTTATTATCTCCGCAAGGATCCAGACATTTTGCGATGGAAGCAACTTCCTTCTGCCAAAACTTTTATATTGATTTTGGGATTGGTGTTGGGGTCATTCGGGATAGTGGCAGCCTTGGCTTATATCAACGAGTTGGTTCCATTGCCTAGCTATTTGCAAGCCATGGAAGATAAAACACAAAAATTGATAGGCATCATTCTGACATGCGAGTATTTCTATGAATTTTTGTTCAATCTTTTACTAGTCGCCATCATACCCGCTATAGGGGAGGAATTATTTTTCAGAGGAATAATCCAGTCCTATATCAAATCATTTTTGAATCCGTTGTGGGCTATCGTCATAACTGCCCTGATTTTTAGTGCGGCGCATGGTCAGTTCGAAGGATTTTTGCCTAGGTTTTTTCTAGGGCTTTTGCTAGGTTGGTTGTTTCAGCGCAGTGGTTCGATTACCTTGCCTATTCTGACGCATTGTATCTTTAATGGGATTCAAGTCGTCATTCAATATACAACACAAGCACCCATAGATCAAGAACCTTGGGATGCCTTACCGTATTATCAAATATTGGGAAGTGGCGTTTTATTTGCCATTCCTTTTTTCTACTGTGTTTACTTGCTCAATCATGAATATTTGACCACTGAATCCACTAAACATCGCCTAGAAGATCTAAATGACCAATTTCCAACAACGTAGTGTTACCGGCTTTATTTTTGCAGGAACTATTTTGACGTGCAGTCACTATGGCGGCATACCTCTTTTGGTGATGTTGGCCATCGTGGTGATTATGTGCTTGTATGAATGGACTCAAATCATTTTCAAGCTGGATGGAAGGGAAGCAAATATCCCCATGCCTTTTGTGATTTCATTCGTGGGGCTTTGTCTTTTTTTCTTTTATGATTTTTACAATGAACAGATCGATGACGATATTATTTGGTATTTGATGCTGGGATATTTTGGTTATTTCTTGTTTTTTATGTTCAAGATTTTTCCATTGATTAAAAATATCCCTTTCAATATTTTATTGGGTTTTATTTATATCATCACGCCCATTGCTGCAGCTTTGAAGATAGGCACGGACCTTATGTGGCTATTGCCATTTTTGTGGTGCAGCGATACGGGAGCCTATTTTATTGGAAAATACTTCGGCTCAACCCCGCTTTTGCCAGCAGTATCGCCCAAGAAGACGGTAGAGGGGCTTTTGGGCGGCTTTATTACTTGTTTGCTATATGCAGCTATTCTCATGCATTTTAAGATAATAGAATTGCCTTTAACAGGGTTGTGTCTGTCACTGGCTGCGGCAGGGCTGGGGACATTGGGAGACTTGTCCGAATCTCTCGTCAAGCGACAAGCCAAAATCAAGGATAGCAGTCATTTTCTGCCAGGACATGGAGGATTTTTGGATAGGTTCGATTCTTTTCTATTTTTCGTTCCAGCAGCTTACTTTATATTGAAGCATCTGCATTAAATAAAAATGCCAAAACCTTGTTTAATCTCAGTATTTATGCTGTCGATTGAAAGCCTTTTTTTACTTTTGCACACGACATGAAACTCAAGAGCCTAGAGATTAAAGGATTTAAAAGTTTTGCTCAGGATACTGTTTTGTATTTTTCTGAGCCTGTGATAGGTATCGTAGGGCCCAATGGCAGTGGCAAAAGCAATATCGTAGATGCCATTCGGTGGGTACTGGGTGAACAATCCAACCGAGAGTTGCGCCTTGATCAGATGGCAAATGTCCTTTTCAATGGTACCAAAAACAAAAAATCTTCTGGTCTTGCACAAGTGACTTTGACCTTTGAGAATGATAAAAATATCCTGCCCACCGATTATGCCAATGTAAGCATCTCGAGGCTTCTGTATCGCAGCGGGGAAAGCGAATACCGCCTGAATGGGGTAGCGTGCAGGCTCAAAGACATCAACAATCTATTGATGGATACGGGCATCAGTTCCGAAAGTTATGCCATCATTGCCCTCGGAATGGTCGATGATATCCTCCTCGATAAGGAGAATAGCCGAAGACGAATGATCGAACAAGCAGCTGGTATATCTAAGTATAAGATCAGAAAGCGAGAGACGCTGACCAAATTAAAGGCTACGGCTGAGGATTTAGATCGTGTGGAGGATTTGTTACACGAGATCAATAAAAACCTAGAGGAACTTGAAAAACAAGCCAAAAGAACCCAGAAATATCTTGATTTAAAACTCAAATACAAGACCGACAGCATAGCGCTTGCTACTTTGAAAATTTTCCAACACAAAACAGAATACAAGGAAATAGAAAGGCAGATAGCTGAAAAACAAGTCGCTTATACCGCCAATGAAGCCAATATCCATACGGCAGAGGCTCAGATTTCAAAAATCAAAAAAGCCCACCTAGACGAAGAAAAATTAGTGAATGAAAAGCAAAAAGAACTCGGCACCTTTTTGCAGGATCTTCGCACTCAAGAAAACGACAAAAAAATTGCAGAACAGCGTAGATCTTACCTTCAATCTTCTGAATCCAATTGGCACCAAGAGGTCGAAAAATCCAAACAACTAATTGCCCAGCTTCAAAAAGGTTTGGAGAATTGGCTGCAAGAACTCCCAGAAGCCCAGGCACTTGAAAATGCACTCAGCCTAGAACTTGCCGAAGTGGAAGCCACTATGAAGTCCAGTTCTGAACAAAATCTCGAAGTAAAGGCCAGATACAAATCTTTACTGGATCAAGTTGGCATTTTCGAAGTTAAGAAAAATGAATTTGAAAAGCAAATCGCAGTTGCACAGCATCAGAATCTCCTGCTGAATGAAGAACTTTCACGTACAAAATCGGAGTTTGACACAAGGAAAGAAGAAATTGATGCCATAAAGATTCAACATACGCAGCTTAAGGCTACAGTGGAGAATCTGACCCTCGAAGCTGAAAAAATTCAAGCCGCAGAGCTAGAAAGACAGGACGATATCCAAAAGTCTCAGTCCGTCATAAAACAACTAAACGATCAAATCCAAGACATCCAGCGCAAAATGGATGCCCTGCAAAATGAATATAACCTCACCAAGAGCATGGTGGAGAATCTCGAGGGATTCCCTGAGTCCATCCGTTACCTCAGCAAAAATACAAGCTGGAAGTCTCAAGCACCGCTCTTGAGTGACCTCATCTATGCCAGTGAACCCTACAAGATTATCATCGAAGCGTATCTAGAATCATACCTGAATTATTACGTAGTCGAAACTTGGAAGGATGCTCAGTCCGCGATAAAATTGCTTACCGAAGCCCAAAAAGGTCGAGCCAATTTCTTTGTTATGGAAGCCCTAGAAGATTTTCACTTTACCCCGAAAATCCTCCCACATTTGACCCCTGCGCTAGAGATCGTGCAGATAGATCCCGCATACCACAAGGTAGCCCAATACTTGCTACACGATGTCTATATCGATGAATCCAAATCCAACAATGTAGAAACTCCATTAGACGATATTCAAGTCATTCATCTGCACCAAGGCATCATACAGCGTAGATACAGCAGCCACGGAGGTTCTGTAGGACTTTTCGAAGGGAAAAAATTAGGTCGCAAAAAGAATCTAGAAATCCTCGACCAGTCCATCAAAGGACACCAAAAAGAGCGAGAGCAGCGCATCGTATTGTTGCGAAAAGAGAACGAAGCGCTCAAATCACTAGAGTCAAAATCTCAAACTGCTGAGCTAGCCCGCATCACCCAAGCGCTGAACCGCTCCCAGCATGAACTCGCAGGGATGGAGGCAAAACAACATTCGATCCTCCAATTCTCCGAAAATAATCAAAAGCGAGAAGCGGAAATCATAGAAGCCATCGCTACCAATACTCAAGCAATCCAGTCTATGCAGGCAGATCTCGCCCTCACGGTCGAGTCCCTTAGTTTGCGCAAAAAAGAAGCCGTCGAACAAGAGGCCATCACGCGCGATCAACAAGAAGAAATAAGCCAAAAATCCAATCTTTTCAACCAAAAGAAAATTGCTTTCATCCAGCAGCAAAATAGAGTCTCCGCGCTCCAAAAAGAAAAGGAATTCGCCGAAAGACAGATACAAGAAATCTCCAAAACCGAGCAAGAAGTCTCGCTCCGAATCGCCAACAATACCAAAGATATAGTGCGATTGACTGCCGAAATATCCAATTTTGAGACCGTCATCGCACAACATTACGAAACCAAAAAAAATATAGAACAAGGGCTGACCCAAGTAGAGTCGCAATATTTTCAAAAAAAGGAAGAAATCATCACCCTTGAAAATAACCTCCACCAGCTATTCAGAAGCCAAAGCACCCAGCAAGGCGAACTTCAAAAACTCAAAGATAGCTTCAACGAGACCAAGCACGCCATCCAGTCCATCGCCGATCGAGTACAAGTAGAATTTAATATTTCCATCAATGATCTGATCAATAATCCAGTCGATTTTGACGCTACGGAATTGGACAGATTGACCTTAGAAGTCTTTAAACAGCGCAATCGCATCGAGAATTTCGGAGAGGTAAATCCCATGGCCGTGGATACCTACGAGGAGATGAAAACTCGATACGACACCATCAACGAACAGAAAAACGATATCCTTGCCGCCAAGGACAATCTCAGTTCGACCATCAAAGAGATTGAAAAGACCGCTACAGAGCAGTTTATGGAAGCCTTTGAGAAGATCCGAGACAATTTTATAAAGGTTTTCCGAAGCCTTTTTACCAACGACGATACCTGTGATTTGATACTCGAAGATCCCAGCTCTCCCCTTGAGACGGGCATCCAGATCATCGCCAAACCCAAGGGCAAACGCCCCCAATCTTTGAACCAATTGAGCGGTGGAGAGAAGACCCTTACCGCCACGGCATTGCTTTTTTCGCTTTATTTGCTCAAGCCAGCACCATTCTGCATTTTCGACGAAGTGGACGCACCGCTTGACGACGCCAATATCGAGAAGTTCAACCGCATAATCAAGGAGTTTTCCAAGGACAGCCAGTTCATCGTCGTGACTCACAACAAATCCACGATGGCAGCCGTCGATATCATCTACGGGGTCTATATGGATGAGCCCGGCGTGAGCTCGGTGAGTGCCGTGGACTTCAGGCATTTCGAACACCAAGTCCTTGCTAAGAATTAACCGCCAAATCCTTCTTTTAAACTATTTATTTTGGGCGTCTCCCTCACTCGTCAAAGTGACTAGCTCGGGTCACGCTCTTCATGGGTTCGCGCGCTCCGTCTCTTCGAGACTCACCCCTCGAGGCGAGGTGTGACCATTCCGATCGTTGACGCGCTAGGATTTTTCATAGAAACCAATGATAATTGGAAATAAATTCTTGTTAGTTTCTTCCATTGAATCGGGATAGATTTCCTAAATAGTAAAATATAATATGGTATTTAAATGAAATATAAAAATATAATGCGATATATTGTGTTACAAATAAAATTCACATCGAACATTAATTATTGAAAAGTTGATATTTAATTGCTCATTTTTCAAGAATACCTTCTATATTTGTACCTCACCTCAGGATTAAGTAAAACCAAATGAATTTTTGCTTAAATTTGAATTATTTATTAGAGTGATTTTGAAGTCAATTATTGTTATTTCATTAGGGTTTTTATTAATGATCGTCAACCCTTTTGAAGGATTTGGTCAGGGTAGTTCCAAAAAAGTCGAACAACCAAAATCAGTGCTAAGACCATATTCTTTTTCTATAAAACTTACTCCTACAGCTTTACTAGGTATTTATACACCCATGTATCAGGTTGGTATTGAGCATAGTTTTACGAAATATTGGAAAGCAACCTATGAATTTGGCTACAACGCTGCCTTTTTTCCTAGTATTTTCAAGAAATTAAACCAAAACAGAGAGGCCGTCAGAGCTAAGATGGGCATTAGACATTTTTCAAAAAAAATGACCAAATGGCATAATTATGCTACCTACCAATTCTACTATAAGCGCAGTCAATTTGACGACGAGAGCAGTTTTCTTATTTCTACAGGGTTAATAAAATATTTAATTATACCGTCGTGACGCAATCCATTGGCCTCACATATGGACAAGGCAGGAAAATTTCTATTTTTAAGCATGGAAGCATCGAATTAGAATGGCAAATCGGAGCTGGCTTGGTACACAAGAGACACGATAATTTGGACTCTCAGGCACTCGAGCCTTACAATAAGAATTTTCTTACCAAACCTGGATATTTAGTGCTTCCTACTGGAGCATTAATCGGGCGGTTTTGCTTTGATTTTTAAGTTCTATTCACCAAAAAGTTTGCTGCCGATTCGCACATGCGTCGCACCACAGGCCAGTGCTATCGGGTAGTCAGCACTCATTCCCATCGACAATATTTCAAAACAATGTCCATCCTTCGCATTGATGCCATCGTACAGACACTTTAAAGCAATAAATTGGCTCTTGATAAGCGATTCATCTTCAGTCAGGACTGCCATCCCCATAAGCCCTTTTATCCGCACGTGGCGAAGATCAAGCCCCTTTATCTTTTCCCAATTTTCAAGAAAATTCTCCAACGAAAATCCATGCTTTTGTGGTTCTTCGGATATATTTATCTGCAACAATACATTTTGAATACAGCCCTTTTGATGGCTTGCTTCATCGACTTTTTGGAGCAATTCTATGTCATCGATACCATGCATCAACGCCACTTCTCCTACGATCATTTTTACCTTGTTTTTTTGGAGACTTCCTATCAGATGCCACTCTATATCCTTGGGAAATGCCTTTTTCTTCAGGATAAGGTCTTGGACCCTATTCTCGCCAAATATCCTTTGCCCCTGATCGTACAATTTCATTACTTCTCCCATGGTGCGATACTTGGATACAGCTACTAAGGTCGCATGGCTTTGGTTGCACTCCTGCAATACGGTTGAATACATACTCTTAGCTTATTCGAATAACCCAAAGAGTTGGGCATCTATGAGATCAATGATAGAGGCAAAGTCCTCGGTTTTTTTTATAAAATCTATGTCATCAACGTTGATGATAAGCAGTTTGCCATGAGAATACCCATCGATCCAATTTTCGTATCGTTCATTTAGCTTTTTCAAGTACTCAAGACTCATATTGCCCTCGTAATCCCTTCCTCTCTTGTTGATATGATCCACCAAGGTCGAAACATTTGCCCTAAGATAAATCAAAAGATCGGGTGCGTCGATATGTTGGGTCATATTCTCAAACAAACGCTGGTAATTCGTGAAATCACGCTTTTCCATCAGACTCATTTCGTACAGATTGGGAGCAAATATCTTGGCATCCTCGTAGATCGTACGGTCTTGGATGATGACCTTATCGCCATTTCTGATTTGAAGGACTTGTTGAAAGCGGCTATTGAGAAAATAAATCTGTAGATTAAAAGACCATCGCTGCATATCGTGATAGAAGTCTTCCAAATAAGGATTGTTGTCGGCATCTTCGTAGTGTACTTCCCAATTGTAGTGTTTGGCCAACATGCCAGAAAGACTTGTTTTTCCAGCACCGATATTCCCGGCTACGGCTATGTGTTTGAGTTCTTTTTTAGGCATATTTTAGTTTTAACTGGTTCTTCGTGTGATTTTAAACGAATAATTGCAGCTTCTTATCTAATTTTATTCCTTTACCCTTGAAAAAAGACCTAAATTTGGACTAATTTTATTCCGATTGCTAGGTCGTACAAAAGTATAAATTTAAGCGGTATTTAGCAATATATTATTAAAAATTATATTATTAAAAATCATATCTAAGATGGAATCTAAGATAATCATTCAGTTGGAAGACATCGCAAAGACTTATATCATGGGCCAACAGACAGTTGAAGCCTTAAAAAACTTAAATCTCATCATTCACAAAAATGAATACGTGGCTCTCATGGGTCCTTCAGGTAGTGGAAAATCAACTTTGATGAATATGTTGGGTTGTTTGGATTCTCCCACCAGTGGTACTTATTTTCTCAATGGGATCAACGTTTCGGGTATGGAGGATGAGGATCTTGCCATCGTTCGAAACAAGGAAATTGGCTTCGTGTTTCAGACATTTCACTTACTTCCTCGATTGTCCGCTTTGGATAATGTAGCATTACCTTTGATTTATGCGGGGTTCAACAAAGAGGATAGAATTCGCAGGGCTGAGGAGGTACTTACCATGGTAGGATTGGACAATCGTATGGACCATAAGCCCAATGAGTTATCTGGAGGACAAAGACAAAGGGTTGCCATCGCTCGCGCTTTGGTCAACAATCCAGCCATCATATTGGCAGATGAGCCCACGGGAAATTTGGATACCAAAACATCCATCGAAATCATGGCCATTTTTGAAGAGATCCACAAGAACGGAAATACCGTAATCCTAGTCACCCACGAGCCAGATATCGCCGAACACGCCCACCGAATCGTAAAAATGAAAGACGGTGAAATTTATGCAGATGTCATAAATGAAAACATCATCTCGGCAGCGGACCCAAATCACAGATACACGATAAAAACCGTTTGAGATGGCCTTTAAGATTTATACCAAGACGGGCGATAGGGGCGTAACTTCGCTCTATGGTGGACTCAAAATACCCAAATACCATATACGCGTTGAAACATATGGCACCATCGATGAATTGAATGCATTCTTGGGTACCTTGACCGCTGGCGAACTTGAGGAAGAAATCAAGCAATCTCTGCTGAATATTCAACACCAGCTTTTTATTTTAGGGTCGCATATCGCCACAGATCCATCTGATACAAAACTCCCTCTACCGACTTGGCCTGAAAACGCCACCAGCGACCTAGAGCAACAAATAGACCACTGGGATGCCATCTTACCTCCCTTGAAGAACTTTATCCTCCCTGGAGGAACCCAAGCTGCAGCCCAATGCCATGTAGCTAGATGCGTCTGTAGAAGGGCAGAGCGGATGCTGACACTCCTAGCTTCCCAAGAGTCTGTGCCTGATTTTTCCATTGTATTTTTAAATCGACTCTCAGATTATTTGTTCGTTCTAGCGCGTTATATAAATTTTTATAATCAAAAAGAAGATATCAAGTGGATCAATCGGTGATAAATGCCCTGCACAAAAAATTTAGGTTGGTTCCCAACGAGAAGATTTTGGTTGTCAACGGACCCGAGGATTTCGATACCAAATTGGGCTTGGCGGATGGTATTGCGATGCACACCAGCGAAGCCATCCAAGGCTTTAATCAAATCCATTGGTTTGTCCAAAATAAGGCTGAATTTGAGTTGGGTCTTTCGTCCATCATGGCCAATCTTCCTCCAGCAGCAATCTTGTGGATATATTACCCCAAGAAAACCTCCAAGATACAAACAGATTTCACTCGCGATAAAGGCTGGGATATGCTATTTACCTATGCCATCACATGGCTTACACTGGTGTCCTTCGACGATACTTGGAGCGCGTTCGCCATCAAAAACATCCCTTCAACCAAGCCTCAATACGTCGAAACCAGGGAGTGCATCAATCTCTACGAACCTTGGATCGACATGAATAAAAAAATCATCAACCTGCCTCCATTTTTCGAAGAAGTTTTGTCCCAAGATCCGCCGTCTTTTGCTTATTATCAGAGCCTTGCCTATACCCATCGAAAGGAATATTTGGTGTGGATTCTTTCTGCCAAAACCGAAGAAACCAAGAACCGCAGATTGGAAAAAATGATGGAAATGCTACGCCTAAAACGCAAAAATCCAAACGACAAAGGCTAATAAATACCTTGAAGTTTGGATTTTCACTAAAGATTATTCTTCTATTTTTTATTCCTCTTCAGAAACAGCTACTTTTTCTGTGTTTTCAGCATCTGGAGATGCTGTTGTCTCCTCCGTTACACTTGAAGCTATTGGGTCTAATACGGGTGCCGTTGCCGCAACTTTCGGCTTTTTGGTAGCCTTGATTTCTGAAGCAGCTTTCTCCAATTTAGCATCGAGATCATGTCTAGATTCAGCGGCTACTTTAATATCGTCAGCTATCTTTGCTTCGATTTCTTTTTTTACTTCATCTACTTTAGCCTGCTCTTTGCGCTTTTCTTCTCGAGCCTTCAAGCCTTCTATCTTGCGGAGTACTTGTTCTTTGGTCTTGAGCATATCGTCCAATTTTAGTTGCTTGGAGTCCACGCGCTCTTGAACCATATTGATCTTAGCTTGACGCAACAAAGCCTCTAGCTGACCATCGGCATTTTGACCTTTATTGACCAAATATTCCAAGTCCTGTCTATCTCTATGGATGGATTTTTCCATCTTGTCGATTGCTTCTAGCAGCCCTTCCAATCTCTTCTCGTTTCTTCCCAATTCCTCATTTTGGCCTTGGCCATTTCCAGCGTCCTTGCCGAATCTTTTTTCCTTAATGGCCTTGAAGGTAGCGTCCAATTTATCCCAAATATCGTTGCGATCCTTCCTTCCCAAAGTCGCCACTTTGATCTCTCCTTGCACCTTTCTCAACTGGTCAAAAAGAGGTTGCAAACTCATGCCTTTCTCTATTTTCTCGGCGATGCCATCCAGTGTAGTATTGAACTGGTTGAAAACTTCTTTCGACGAAACATTGAATTCTTCGTCCGCTTTTTTTCTCAATTCCTTCAAATTGTCAAAAAGCTGATTCGTTTCGCCCTTAAGGGCGCTTATATGATCGCGAAGCAAATTCTTCTCGTTGATTTGATGTTGGACCTTATCCCAAAATCCCTTGAGGTCATCCCAAAGATTGTTGCCATATTTTTCAGCGATGGATATTTTGTCGTGTATCATCTCGATTTCAGAGCGATAAGTTCTGAACAGCTTGTTCGAAAGTACGATGAAATGCCACTCTGTATTGGCTCTCTTCAGCACATCTGGTTGCTGACAAATGTAGCCCTCAGGTAGTATTTGTTCCGTGTTGCTAAGCTCCCTGATGATCGTTTTGTGTTCAGGAAAGTCAACGTCTTTGCCTTCAACCCAATCCTTGGTAATTTTTGAAACAAATTCTTCTGTACAAGCTTCAGCGTCAAATTCATAAATCGCAAATTTGTTATCAGCTTCTTTCAATTCAATCCCTAGCAGAACCTTTTTTTCATCTTTGTTGGTGCCCCAAACGACTAGTTTATCCTTCATCTTACTTTAGTTTTATGGTATTCAATTATTACTATGTAAATTATAATGTATTCGTACAAATGTATAGAGTATGCAAAGGTAAAATCTTGCTTCGATTTCTTTCATTTTTTGGTCAATTTATTTTGGGCACTCCCGCCTTTTCTGTATTTTTTTATCCAATATGAGGCGGTCGCTGTCTTTCGGGGTCCCGTCTCGTCAGCCCAAATATTGGGTCAGACGAGACCGATTGCATCGCCCTCCAGCCAGCTAGTGCGCTAGGCATTCGTCCCTTTATAGTGAATAGAAACGCAATTGTCTTTGTCTAGAAAATACTTAGCTGCTTCTTGCAGATTTTCACTGCGGCATGCCAAGTAGGAATCTACTTCTCTATTGATTTCTTCGACATCCCCCAATGCCTCAAAACACGCCAAATTTATCGCCATATTGCTGGGACTTAGCTCTGAAAATATCATGGAGCTAAGCGTTTTGTTTTTAAGTTTTTCGACCGTTTCTACTGGTATTACTTCATTCTTTACACCATCCAAAAGTGCCCAGATTAAGTCTTCTGCTTCGGTTAGACTTACTTCTTTATGTGGTTTTGCTTCTATGATCAATAGGCCTGGTCCGTCGGTACTCGTCACATAAGCATCCACCGCTAGAAATTTTGCCTTCTCCTTGACCAGCTGCGCGTATAATAGCGAAGACTTGCCAGATCCCAATAAGTCAGATAACAAATCCACCGCATAGTATCGAGGGTCATTTCGCTCACACATCAGAAAACATAGATACAGGGTGTCGTTGCTGCCATTACCCGATACTTCTAGCTTTTTGTACCCCTTGTGTGTTCGCTCGGATTGTTTTATTGCGGCATTAAGACCCGAGGTGGGAATTTTAGCGAACCATTTTCCGATTAGATTTTTGACCTCATTCGTATCAAAATTTCCGCTAAGAGCCAATATTGCATTTTTAGGCGTATAATGCTCCTGATAAAAGCTCATGGCATCCTCCATCTCAACTCTTGCGATATGGTCCAGCTCCAAGCCTATCACTGGCCACTTATAAGGATATTCTTGATAACACGCCTTGGATATATGGTGCCATACGTCGCCATAGGGTTCGTCCAGACATGTCTCTTTGAATTCTTCTATGACCACCTTTTTCTGAGTGTTTAGTTTTCTCTTAGAGATCTTTAGCTCTTCCATACGCGCACTTTCTAGCCAAAATGCTACTTCGAGATTCTCAGCTGGCAATGAACAATAGAAATTGGTAATGTCCTGATTGGTATAGGCATTGCCATCGCCACCTGCACGCTGCAGCGGTATGTCAAAATCCTTGATGTATTTGGTTCCACTGAACATCAGATGCTCGAAAAGATGCGCCAACCCAGTCATTTGCGGTGATTCATCTCTCGATCCGACCTTATAGACCATCGATACACCCACCAAAGGCGTAGTCAAGTCTTGGTGCAAAATACAAGTGAGCCCATTGTCAAGAGTGAATTTTTGGTATTCTATTTTTTTGTACATCATCATAAGAAAGGCCACAAATTTAAGCAATTTTGCTCGAAACTGAATTTTTTAATGGCGAGACTTAGGTCTTTTATGGGTGATGCCTTAATTTTGCTGCAGTTTATTTATAAAAATTATTTGTTTAAACATGCATATTTTTTGTAGCAATTCTGATGCACGAGTCCTTGAGCAGTGGGCCGAAAAAAGGTTTACCTTGAATTTTTTGACGATTGGCAGTGCCCTAGTTGGTGTGTGCGTCTTGGTGGCTTGTTTGTTTGTAAATCCAAGCTTAAGATCGTGGATCATCCCGACCAATTATTTTTTTTTACTAGGGGCCGCTGTTTTATTCATCTTGAGCCTAATAGGTTATATTCTGTTGAAAATCAAGGCTTTGGCTATAAAGAATATCGTCCAAAAATACAAGAACAACGGTCAAAGTTTTACCTTGAAGAATAATAACAATCGCCTTGAAATAGCGTCAGGGAACCCTCCATTGGGCTTGGATAAAGTGATCAGTATGCACAAATCGTTTCTCCAAAAGAGATTGACAAATGGGCGAAGTGCTACAGGATATTTTTTGGAGACTTCTGGCTCGTTTATTTTGCCTATCTTCGATGATGAAGAAAATACCTAAGAGATGTTAAAAATAGGACTGATAGGATATGGCAAGATGGGCAAAACGATCCATAGTTTGACCGCCCAGCATGGATGTAAAGTGGAAACCATCGTAAGCCTAGACATGGATACAGAATTGTCCAGCTTGATTAGCTCCATCGATGTGGCCATTGATTTTACGAGTCCAGAAGCGGCTCTCGATAATATATTGTTTTGTTTTCAGCATGAGATTCCAATCGTATGTGGTACTACTGGTTGGTGGGACAATATCGACAAAGTAGAAGGCTGGTGCAGAGAATATCAAGGAAGAATCCTTTATGGCGGCAATTTCAGCTTGGGTGTCAATATGGTCTTTGCGCTCAATGGCCAATTGGCACGATGGATGTCAGCATATCCAGAATATCGACCTTCCATCCAAGAGACCCATCATCTTGAAAAGCTGGATGCTCCAAGCGGAACGGCAATAAACATGGCACAAGGCATCATCGCCGAAAACCCAAATTACAAATCTTGGTTTCTCGAGCCCAATACCCCCGCAGCCGATAAGGGTTCTCAAATCCCAGTCAAAGCCTCGAGGGAACCCAATGTTCCTGGGACGCATACCATCCGATGGGACAGCCCAACGGATGAAATTACTCTCATCCACCAAGCGCACAATCGCAATGGATTCGCCAACGGTGCTCTAGTAGCCGCCAAATGGTTGGTCGGACAGGCCAGTGGTATATATTCCATGCAAGACGTATTAAAGTCAGAAATCTAGTCATAATCGGGGAATGAGCTGAATCCCAAGCCGGGCAAGGGTGGGAGTGGTCTCATTTATTATTATAAATGAGAGTCTTGAAAAGACGGAGCAAAGCGAACCCACGGACGACCTGGTCCCTGCTCGCAGGGAGCCCGAAAAATAAATTTAGATATAACTAAAAAATAAATTTTCCCTATAGTTGAAAGAAAATTGGTAAATTAGTGGTCTGAAAATGCTCAAAACACGGGAACATTTTACCAGAGTTACACGAAATGATCAAAAGAACGAGTATAGACGCGGTTATCGAAGCAGCCAAGATCGAAGAGGTCGTCGGAGACTATCTCCGTCTCAAGAGACGTGGTGCCAATCTCATGGGTAATTGCCCATTTCACAATGAGAAAACGCCTTCGTTCGTCGTGTCGCCAGCCAAAAATATCTACAAATGTTTTGGTTGTGGGAAGGCGGGGCATCCCATACAGTTCGTCATGGATCACGACAATATCAGCTTTCCCGATGCAATTCGGCAACTGGCTGCAAAGTATCGGATCACCCTAGAGGAAATAGAGCAGACGGATGAGGCCAAAAGTGAGGCATTGCGCTTGGATTCGCTTTATCTGATCAATCAATTCACAGCGGAATACTACGAAAAGCAGATGTGGGACACGGATTATGGGCGCAGTATTGGTCTTCAGTACATCAAGGAGAGAGGATTTAGGGAGGATGTTATACGCAAATTCAAGATCGGTTATGCCCCTGCGGGTCGAACGCAACTACTGGAGGCTTGTAAGGCACAAAAGTACGCGCTCGAGTTGGTTCAAAGCCTAGGACTTTCGAGCAAGGACGGAAACAGAGATTTTTTTCAAGATCGACTCATCTTCCCCATACAACAGACCAATGGCAAGTATATCGCCTTTGCTGGCCGTAAGATGGGCAAAAACGATAACAGCCCTAAATATATCAACAGCCCTGAAACAGAGGTATATCATAAAAGTAAGGTGCTTTATGGTCTGAATTTGGCACAGCAGGCCATCCGAAAACTAGACCTAGTGTATATCGTGGAGGGATATACGGATGTTATGGCACTGCATCAAGCGGGTGTGGAGAATGTTGTGGCGACTTCTGGTACATCTCTAACCCAAGATCATATCAAAATCCTCAAGCGGCATACGAAGCGGATTCACTTTATATTCGACGGCGATGCCGCTGGTATCAAGGCCGCCCTGCGGGGCATGGATATGGTCCTGTCCCAAGACGTGGACCTGAAAATGATCCTCTTGCCTGAAGGAGAGGACCCAGACTCGTTCTCCAAGAGCAAGTCTGATGAAGAGTTGCACTTATTCTTGAAGGATCAGGCGAAGGATTTTATACTATTCAAGACGGATTTGTTGCTCAAAGAAACGGCCAATGACCCACTTCAAAAGGCCGAAATGGTCAAGTCACTGGTAGAGTCCATCGCAAAAATTCCCGATCCGATCAAAAGGGCTGTCTATATACAGCAGTGTTCGCTTCTTACACACGTGGATGAGGCCATCCTTGTGGGAGAGACGAACAAAGCGGTTCAAAAGGACATCTATGTTGAAAGAAAAGCCAGATCTTTGGAACAAGAGCAGGATTCTTTTTACCCTGATGAAACGCCAGACGGCGAACGCGAAGTAAAGGCCAGTTCGCCTATATCTCGAGACGAATATCAAGAAAAGGATTTGGTCAGAATGTTGCTCACGCACAATCAAAAACGGCTGGATCCCGACGAGCCCTTGACAGTAGGTCAGTATATTGCCGACAATATCAAGGATGTCGTCGAGTTCATACAAAATGAACAATGCAAATGGATCGTAAAGCAATATACCCAAGAAAATCAAGAGAAGGTATTGGATCTCGATTATTTCATCTACGAAGGCACGGATGAGGTCAAGCAGTTCGTCATCGACTTGATGACTTCTCCTTATGAATACAGTGAGAACTGGGAGATCAAAAAAGAGTCATTCCTCCAATCTCAACCCAAGCCCGAGGAGAACCAAGTAAACGACGCCAAGCAGGCACTGTACCGATTCAAGGCGAAGAAAATTGGCTATCTGATCGACCTTAATAAGTTAAAAATCCAAGAGGCCATCGACAACAACCAAAAGGAGGATCTTACGGTGGCGATCAAAGTGCAGCAAAAGCTCTTCGACATGCGCAACGAGATGCTCCAAGACCTAGGGACAGTGGTGATAGGGTAGAGGGGGAGAAGTATAAATCAAGAACAAGGTTTAGGTATTTTAAAGACATTCATAATAAAATATTATAGGTGCAACTTCCAATAATAAAGACCTCCTGGGCTTGCTCAAGGATAAACCACCCCAAAGCTAGATGTGAGCATTTTTGCAGTTAAAAAATGATCTTATAGGCCATGATACAGGTATTAGCTTTTCTGATATTATGCTGTAGGAGTTAACTAAGTAATCAGTTCCTTTTTTACAAAATAATTCTTATCTTCGTTTAAAAATAAGCTGCAAGAATGATTGATTTGTATCGTTTTATTTCAGACAACGAACCGACCAAAGAGCAATTGGATGAATTAATGCTTGCTGTATTGGATGATGTAAAAAAACGTGCTACAAAAGCTGAAGAAAAGTATAAAGCCATGCAAGCTCAAACATTAGCACAAGTCCAAGAGGTTTGGAGGCAAAAACAGAAGAAGAATGGACTCCAATAAGCCTAAACTCATAGTAATTGCAGGTCCAAATGGCTCAGGGAAAACTTCTGTAACTACTCAAATTCTCAAACACAAATGGGTGGAAGGCTGTGTATATATCAATCCTGATAATATAGCACAAGAGCGGTTTGGCGACTGGAATTCGCTCGAAGCAGTGATGGATGCGGCCCAATATGCCACAGAACTACGCGAAAACTGCTTGCAAAAGCGAGAAAGCTTTATTTTTGAAACTGTTTTTTCTGCCCTGGAGAAGGTGGATTTTATACAAAAAGCGAAGGAAGCAGACTTCTTTATTCGTTTCTTTTTTGTAGGTACAAATCACCCTACTATCAACGCAAGCCGAATTGCTCATAGAGTTATGGAAGGAGGACACGATGTGCCTATTTCCAAAGTAATAAATCGTTACTACAAGGCAATCAATAATGCTTGCCTTATTGCACCGATTATAGATAGGCTTTATGTGTATGACAATTCAATTGAATACGCACCAGCTACCTTGCTTTTTAGAGCCAATAGTGGCATTCTAGAAAAAGTTTACTCTAATATAAATGAGTGGGCATTGCCTATCTACAAAGTACTTGAAAAAGAGTGAAAAAAAGCGAAGAAAATTGGGTACCTAATCGACCTCAATAAGTTAAAAATCCAAGAGGCCATTGACAACAACCAAAAAGAGGATCTTACGGTGGCGATCAAGGTGCAGCAAATGCTCTTCGACATGCGCAACGAGATGCTCCAAGACTTGGGGAAGGTGGTGATAGGGTAGAGAGGGAGAGGACGACACTTTAAAAAAAAATTGTATATGACAGAATATAAAGTAAAATCAACCGACACGAGGAAATTTAGTTTGACTCAAAACGACATTATTTTAGGTGACTTGACCTATGAGAAATGGTTTTCGTTTACATCTGAAATCATATTAGCTGACAATTCAAGATATCAAATTGAACCAAAAGGATTTTGGGGGACTACAATTGAAGTTAGAGACGAAAAAAATATATTGTTGAACTTTAAAATGAATTGGAATGGTAACATTATAATAAATACAAAATTTGATAATGTTGAGAATCATTTTGTTTTCAAACCTAAAGGTATATTTAAAAGTACTTATGCTTTATTTGACACAGAAGGACAAGAAATTTTAGTTATACAGCCTGACTTTAAATGGAGTAAGTTTAATTATGACTATTGTATTATTACTTCTGACACATTTAACAAATTTGCTAACAATGAACTTTTATTATTGGCAACAATTCATTGTGCTAACTACTATATGACTATGATGTCAACAATAATAGCAGCAGGGTGAGAATTAGAAAAACTAAGATAGCTACTAACCCCTATAGCCGACCAGAAACTTACATATAATATAGAATATCAACATAATATGCATATCGTTATAAAATATATGATATTATTGTATTTTTTATTATTTTTAGATATTAGTGTAGCAGTTCTTTGGCGCATCAACCAAATCGTTAGATGTAGGCCGAGTGAAAGTGTGTGCAATAAATAATCAAATCTATAACATGAGAATTTTAATTACTATCTTCATTACATTATTTTTCCTTCTTGAAATAAATGCTCAGAGATTCTATTGTTGGGCGATTGAAGGTTTAAATATTAGAGATAAACCATCTCCTACTGGAAAAGTATTAGGTAAACTAAAGTATGGTGAAAGTCTTGATATTGATTTGAGGAAAACTGAATTTTCAAATTATTATAAAGAATTGTTTCTTGTAGGGGAAATGGAGGATATGAGCGCCGATATTAATTTTTCAGGCTCTTGGTATTATGTAGATTATGAAGGAACCAATGGCTATATTTTTGGTGGATATTTATCTAGATATCCGCCATTTGAAATCCAAAAAATTGGTGACGATATCATTTGTGAACACTTAAATGGCTATTTTAAGCGAAATTACAATTTAATAAGCCATTCTATAGCTGAGTTTGATTCAAGCTATCATGATAACCAAGTCAGAACTTTTGTCTTTAAAGAAGGCATTATGATGATTGATTCTAATAGTGACAAAGGTATGGGCTATGACTTGATATTCTCAGGTATGACTATGAATGAAGCTCTGCTGTTAATCAAATTTGACTTTCAATTGTTTAAATTGCAAAAAAACAAATTACGAAGGACCGTACTTGAAGGTGATGATTATTATGGGAAAAAAGTATCCTATGACAAGATTGAAATTAACTTCCCAGCACCAAGTGGCAGCATCACAATAATCGACACTGGTCAAGCTATCATTATTTCAATATGGGGAAGTTGTTAGGAAATGTTAAGATCGTATTTTGTGCTA
The DNA here is from genome assembly GCA_016718505.1 of Saprospiraceae bacterium. GTDB lineage: Bacteria > Bacteroidota > Bacteroidia > Chitinophagales > Saprospiraceae > JADKKF01. The sequence goes on from JADKDE010000002.1 coordinate 383,865, forward strand.
AGTTGAATCTTTGAATTTGTAACGAATTTTGGTAATTAATTAAACTGTAGTTATTAGAATTCCTATAATTTGATAATCACAGAACTGTTTCCTTCAAGTTTTTGCAATAGGCAGACATGAGTAAAAAAACATTTATACTACTTTTTTTTATTTTACTAGTAAGGCTTACTTATGGTCAAACTATTGAGGTGTTTGACTACAAGCTTTATTCGGAAAAGCTTGCACTTTGTGAATTGATCTCGAAATTTGTCGACTCAAATAAAAATTTCGAATACACACATTTCGATTCATCGTTTTATAGCATTAAATCATACGACAACAAAAGTAATATATTTGGTGACTGGACATTTATTTCAAGAAATGACAGTATAAATCAAATAAGTTGGACATCAATTGAATTGCCAATTACAGAAGAATGGTTTAAAATTCTTTATGGCCAAGCAGACTCATTAATTAATACCTTTACAATTAAACATGGTCAACCTATAAAGTTTCGGAAAAAGGAAAAGAAATTCTATAAACCGAATCACAAGTTATTCCCAACGGAAATAATGAGTGCCACTTGGATAATAGACGAACAAAAACTCAAGGTTGATTTTATTGTCCCAGGGGAACATGATGATTTTTATTATATGATCAGAATCCAAAAATTCAAAGACTATTATTGGAAAAGCAAATTATCCACAGGGTGGGATGGATATAAATTCAAATGCAAACATTATACTTGAGTCAAAGGGACATCCCCCTAGATGGCCATAGTCTCTAACTTCAATCCCATATCTTACGAATTTCCAATTCATCATCTTCCCACTATTGTAAAAGTAAGAAAATGTGTCAAGAGCCTGCAGTAAAAATTCCTAATGTATTGCATCGCAGTTGGAAACTGCGACGATCGTGAATATGAATTTTTATACCTTTAACAAAATGAAAATTCCAAACACTTTATATTTTTGTAATCGAAAAAAGGTAAAATCCTTTCGGCATAAAAGGAAAAATCTGGTACATCTAGTGTGTTGAGCATTTTTGGAAATGATATTGCAATATTAATTTCTTCAATTTTGACTGCGTTAATTGTATGATTCATAATAATACCTTCATCTAAAATATGTGAGAAACATAAAGGCTTATCACTTACCTTTTCAACCAAGTTTAATATGAAGTCAGAAATATTTTCTCCGATTTCTAATTTATGATAAAACGGATCGTAATCAATCATGTACGAAAATTGATCTTTATTAATAATGAAATCAATTTTATTCTGCGAAAAAAAGTTCCTGTATAGTTCAACTTTGTTTAATGTATCACTATAATATTCTAAACTGATACCAGTAATCTTACCCATATTATTCTAAAGTTTCAATATATTTAATACCCTTATTATCACAAAAAGTCTTTACATAAGCAGGTATTTTGGTATTGGAAAATAACCAAAATTCATACCCATTTTTTGCTGCATCTTTAACTTGTTCTCCCCCGATGGTCGAAGTCTCTGGCTTCGATCCCATATTTTACGAATTTCCAATTCATCATCTTCCCACTATTGTAAAAGTAAGAAAATGTAAAATCATTTGTTTTTTCTGCTATCTCTCTACAATTCATTCTACTTAACATCCAAATGGTAAATTATTTGAATTTATTTGCTTAGGAAGTTTCACCATTAACCCAAATTGTAATATTGTAAGTTATACCCAATCCACCCATTTTTTTCATTTGAGCTGCAGATAAAGAGTCAATGTAACGCTGTTGCCTATTTTCCAAATCTATTGTATATTCTATATCCAATTGGATTTCAAAACCACCATACTCTTTTATAATTAGAATTTTATCCTCAATAAAATTTAAAAGCCAAGTTATTTTTTCATCTGAATCAGACACACTTTCTTCAAAATCTAGATTATTTGGAACTTTTATTACTGCTAAACCGTAACTTTGTTTGCTTTGAAGTTTGGCATTTTCCAAAGAATTGACATCATGAAAATCTACAAATATATCACCAAATATTGCGATAATTTTTGAAGGGTAAAAATTTTCACCAGTAATCCAAATTTTACTAACCTTATTAAACATAAATCCAAGTTAAATTATTCAATTTCATCGACAAAATTTACTGTAGGGTGCTCCCATATTTTACCTTTGTGAGGTCCTGGTTTAGTTACTTTAAATCCAATTCTACCATTTGGACCAGAGCCAACATCGGGATTATCTCCAACCCAATAAGGAAACTGGCTCTTAAATTTATTAATTTTTTTCTTGACCCAATCGTGAACTTTATCTTCAGCAATACCTAATAAGTCTGCTAGAGCTTTTTTATCTTTTGGAAAAGGACAACTATTATGCACCAACAAAAACTCCGCACTCTCCTTACTACTTACATAATAATTATGCTCACGCCACACTTCAAAGTTATATACTGGCTCACCTTTATCTCTTAATTTTCAAGCAATAAATTTCACCACTTTTTCACCAGCTGTCATTACTTGCTCACCAGATTGTAACTCACCTACAGCTATATAAGCATTGCGATCAATGCTAAAAATTGGATGACTCGCCGTACAAGTGATCGTATCCCCATTCGCAAATACATAACTCCAAACGTCATCAGAGCTATGCGTAAAAGTAGCTAAAATTTGTGAAAGATGGAAGGGAGAATGAAGTCGAGTATTTAACAGACTACCCAGCCTATAATCATGGCGATTGCCGCTCCTAGCGGCACCAAGCTATCCGCAGTTTCGCATGGCTCATCCTCTCCATTGCATTACGAGGACGGCTCTGCCGCTGCTACTATCCCTATCGCGCTGTGGTTTATTTCCAAAAGTGCCACCAAGGATTCTTTTCACTATGCTTAGCACTATCAGACGTGGCACCGAGCTCATAAATCTCAGTATTGCTAAGGTCGGGCGAAACATAAGTAATATTAGGAAAGTATTTACATATAGCATTGCCCAAGTCTGTTTCCTTGTACATAATATTTACGTATATTTCGCAATTTTTTTGGTAAAAAATCAAGGCATCCAAACTACCTACTAAATAATCATCCTTTATTCCGTTAGTGATTCTCGAAATAGCTTTCATTAAAAAATTATAAAATTCTTCATAAATAATATCTCTGAACAAATCAATGTCAATACTAACCCATTGTAGTCGTTTAATACCTACTCCGAAGTAAGGATAATCAGGAGCGATCCATGGATAATTATATTTTTTTTCTTGGCAAAGATTAATCCCAAGGAAATCGCAATCGTCTTTGATATGAAACCAAGTACACACTTCATATTGGTAAAATTTATATTCACGGTTTAAATAATGCAGAAGATCTACAATATCATTATCGTTTAATAGATGCTTAGAAAAACGCACTAAGACCGTTGCAAAACAATATTTGAAAATTTTATTGCCCTTTCAGAGATCTTTATTACCACTTTAGTGGATTTTGGGGCCTAATTTTTTAAAACATGAGGCTTTTTTTTAAATTTATTGGCAAAATAATCCAATTTGGGGCTTATTTTCACTATATTTTACCACTGGGCATAATAATCCCAGGGCTACAGTATAAATTGTATGCCATCGATTCCATGAGGTTTTGGGTATGCATTTTTGCTATCCCTCGGTACCTAGCTACTCCTCCATTAAACCATCTTTTATACTCCCAAATGTCCTTTCTATTTTGTATCGAGTTTGTCCTATTATTTTATTAAACTTTAATTCCCATTTTGTCAAGGCTTTATTCTTTTTTGCTTTCTTTAGAATTTGATTCTTCAGATTTTTTGATTTTAATAGGGTTGCATTTTTTTCTGATTGGTAGCCTTTGTCTCCACTTACCCTTGTCCCTGCTGGCAAGTCCGTACTTTCTAGTACTTCCTCCAAATTACTTATTTCATTTACACTTGCTTTTGTGGTTACTAATCCAAGTATCATTCCTTGTTCGTCTGTAATGGTATGTTTCTTATACCCAAACCTCAATTTTCCTGCCTTTTTAACCCAACTTCCTTCATCGTCGACTCCAGGCTTTAATACTTTTTTTATCATCTTTGGTGCCGATTCTGTCTTTTGTGGATTTTGATTATCTGATTTGTTTTATTCTCGTCCTCCCCTTCCTCTTGTAACGATTCTTCAATTTCGTAGGTGCTTTGTCCCTTTGGCTTTAATGGGCTGTCGATAATACTGGCATCCACTATAACTCCTGTCTTGACTATTATTTTTTTTGCTTCGAGTTGTTTATTTAAGTTTTTCATTATTTTATCATATGCTTTTGTTTGTGTCATTATTGATCTAAACCTACTTAAAGTGCTATGATCTGGTGATGATTCATTTAATTGCAAACCACAAAATCTACTGAAGGATATGCTATCATTGAGCCTATCTTCAATTTCATAATCACTTAACCCGTACCATGTTTGTAGTAAGCTCATTTTAAAAGCAGCAATCCATGATATGCAGGTTTACCGTAGCACTCATACCTTTGGTATAATGTCTATTAATTAGAGTGGTAATTGGTCTCCAATCAACCAAGGTATTGATTTGATTGAAAAATTGCATCTTGACCTTTCTACCTGAGGTCAAATAATCAGCGAATGAGGGAATTTCTTCTTTTTTCATAGCGCTAAAATACAACCTAAATGGCTGATATACAATATTTTAACTACATTTTATTCCATTTATTTCGCCCTTTTTATCGTGCAACGGTCTTGCACTGTATAATCTAATCCCATGTTAATACAAATCTAATTTGGAAATTGCTCCATTTTTAACAATAATTATTTCTTCCAAATTTGGAATTAACCAATCTTTGAATTGCTTTTGTAAAAGAACTACATCACCGCCCCAATTATCTAAATTAATCACAAATCGATAGGCTTGATGGGTTCTAACAGATTCTTCTATTTCATTTGACCAAAAATTCCTCGGTGAAGAAGCTGACATAGGTGTTTTACAATCAAAATAATGCCCCTCCATTAGATAATCTGATGTTTTGACATTTGGTAATCGTGGAGGATTTTGCATGATATCATATCCATTTAATTGTTATTAAGCCAGGCCTTTCATATTCAAACTTATACAATGTTCTTATCTACAACAACGAAATTATTGTTAATGATGAAATCAAAATATTGAAATACATTCTTATCTGAAAATTCTTTAGTTACATATAACACTCCTTCTAATCTATAGAACCATACATCATCATAATAAAGCATTAATAAATCAGAATTTGATAATCTGTAAATAATAGAACAAACTTTGTTCAAGTTAGAATAAAATATATGATCTTCCAAAGGAGCCTGATATTCTATACCATCAATTATTTCTATATTAGGGTAATAAACCCTCAATGTAAAGCTTTGAATAGTTTTAAAAAATAAATTGTATTCGATAAAATCTAAAACATCTTTTTTATAATTTGTTTTTTCAGAATAAGACGTGATCGTAAAACCAATCTCACCATAGTAGTCATAAACTCTGTCATTATTCTCTAAATACATATCACTAAACTCTTCCTTAAATTGGTTTAATAATTCGATGTAATCAATCTCCTTCTCATTTAGATAAATAAAATATTCTCTAGCCATTAGTACAAATTTAATTTAGTAATTACTCCATTTCTTACAGTAATTATTTCTTCTAAGCCATCAATTAGACCATTTTTAAAATAATTTTCTAATACAATAAATTCATCCGTCCATGTATCTAAATTTATAACAAAGCGATAGGCTTGTTCTTTTTCTACTTTTTCAACCATTAAATGTTTCCAAATTCCATAAGGTGTTTTGTCTGGATTTGGGTGGTAGCAATCAAAATAATGCCCCCCCCGATGGTCGAAGTCTCTGACTTCGATCCCATATTTTACGAATTTCCAATTCATCATCTTCTCACTATTGTAAAAGTAAGAAAATAAAGTAATTTTTGATTAACTGCTTTATGGCCGAACATTAATGGGAATATTAAAGTTAAGGTAAATATTAAAAAGTGTCAAGTGTCTGGAATTAAAAATTCCAAATGTAATGCATCGCAGTTGCAATCTGCGACGATCGTGGGTACACTATCATGAATAACAAAGTTTATGATAATATGAATCCAGATGGTTTGCCAATGCAAGATTTTATGGATAAATTTATTGATGGAGTTGACGCAGATATTAAGCATGAAGAAATACCATTTGATAAACATATAGATGACTTTAAATAGTATGGATCACCAAACAATTAGAGATAATTCAATTATCAGTTATCTACTTTGGCAACAAAAACATTTAGGCAAAGGAATAGATGGGATTAAGAGTTTGAAGCATTTGAAGTTATTCGTATTTGGATATTCCAAAGCATTAGACGATGCGAAACTTGAGAATCCACTTTGGTACTTTTGGGTTTGGACTGAATCACACTTGGCAAATAGCAAGGACTCAAGTGAAGACTACTTTAGTTATTTATTAAAGAGTCAAAAAGATGATAAAGATGGATTGAACAATTTTTTTGAATTGCTTGAAACTTTCCTTAAGGATTTTAATCCAAATGATAGAATCTACCTTTCTTAACCTACCCAGCCAATTGTTGAATTAGCTTTTTAGTTTTAAAAGCATCGATAACTTACATAATGTTGCTTTTGACTTTTTATAGAGCAGCCACATTTTTCTGTAAGATGTCCTAAATTTCTTTTTAGTAAGCATGAATCCCCTCATTTGACCTATTTTAACCTAGATATATATCCACATAGCAGTGCTACAAAAACTTAACTTTAGTCTAAAAATAGCGGAGTCATCTGATACTCCCCACAGCGCGTCAGCGACCGTAACGGCCTGCGTCAGCAGGGTCACGAAGGGACGGAACCCGTGAAGGGCGCGACCCGAGCTCGCCTAGGAGGCGAGGAGGGGGACGCCAAGAAAAAAACTACCATATTATGTGTACAAAAAAAAGTGTATATTTGTGCAATAACCACCAAGTTTGATTCGCTATGAAAAGAAACGATTTTATGAGATATACGGCCCAACTGGGTTTCGTAGGTGTTTTGTTCAAGGATTTTCGATGGGCAAAGGAAGCACCAAAATCTGAAATGCCGCTCATCGTTTCTACTTGGCATACGGGCATAAAGGCCAATAGGGCGGCTTGGGACGATCTCGCAAAGGGTGGAACGGCCATCGATGCGGTGGAGACTACGGCCAAGGTGGAAGAAGCGGATCCAAACAATCAATCGGTGGGGCTAGGCGGAAGACCCGATAGGGATGGACATGTTACGCTGGATGCTTGTATTATGGATCACAAGGGCCAAGCTGGGAGTGTGGCATTTTTGGAGGGAATAGTGCATCCAATTTCAGTGGCTAGAAGGGTCATGGAGAAAACGCCTCACGTCATTCTTGCGGGTGAAGGGGCGAAACAATTCGCTCTGGCGGAGGGTTTTGTCGAGACCGACTTACTTACCGAGAAGTCCAAAAAGGAATGGAAGGAATGGCTCAAAACGGCTCAATACAAACCTGTTATCAACGTAGAAAGTCATGATACCATAGGAATACTGGCCTTGGATATGCAAGGACATCTAGCAGGAGCTTGTACGACTTCTGGACTGGCTTACAAGATGCACGGTAGGGTAGGAGACTCCCCGATCATCGGAGCGGGGCTTTTTGTAGATGGCGAAGTTGGGGCTTGTACTTGTTCAGGGCTGGGGGAGTTGGTGCTGAAAACGCTGGGTTCTTTTCTAGTGGTGGAGTTCATGCGTCAAGGCAAATCGCCCACACAAGCTTGCAAAAAAGCCATCGAGCGCATTGTTGCTAAGATTCCTAATTATCGGGAGGCACAAGTCGGTTTTGTGGCGATAGACAAGCACGGCAGACACGGTGCCTATGCTATACAACCAGGCTTTGAATATGCGCTAAAAACAACAACTCAAGAAATCATCATAAAATCCAAATCGTATCTATAAATGGGTGCAACAGAAAAATCAAATTTGCTTATCATCGACCCTTGTCCGCTGCTGGCGGATGCCTTGAAAATCGCGATCAAGCAGTCGGCCTTGCTGAGTTCAAGGATAGTGGACATCTTTGCTGTGTATTCTGCGGCCGATTTGGAGGCCTTTTTGGCCGAACATGAGATTGATATGATCATCATGGATCATTTGGTCGCAGGCAATGAAGAAGGGCGTCTGATCAAGTGGTTTCGACAGAAATTCGGTGCCATTAGGATCCTTGTTTTTAGTCACTATCCGAACCAACAAGATTTCAAAGATGCATTGAAAAATAGGGCGGATGGCTTCGCACTCAAAACCTCCACTTGGGAGGTATTCGAATCCTATATCGTTCGTGTATTGCAAGGAGAGATCGTGATGGGCGAGGGCGTTTCTATCGGTAATATAGGCAATCCAGCTACACCACCGACGTCCAACAATCCCAATACGCACCCCGACAAGCAGTATATCAAAAATCAATTGACCAAGCGAGAAATCGAAATATTGCACTTACTTGCTGAGGCAAAATCTAACAAGGAAATAGGGAAAATGCTCTTTATTTCGGATAAAACTGTAGTGGTTCACCGAAAGAACATCATGCGCAAATTCAACGTAAATTCTATCTTGCAATTGATTAAGTCAGCCAATGAAATAGGTCTGGTGGATATCTAATACAAAGTGAGTCTTAAGCCAACACGCGTAGTTTTTCAGGCAGTATCGAGAGTTTTATATGAGTGGGATGCCCTCGAACTTCCCCGTCTATATGCATGGGCATGTCGTCCAAATTGTGCAAAATCACATCCGCCACTTGAAACACATTCATGCCATTGCGCAGACCTTCATCCCAAACCGTCGGCTTGATGGATTTGAATGCCAACTGGGCTATTATATCGGCAATCATCCGTGCATTCGAACAGTTGCTCGTGATGAGTAGATCCATCAGCCCATCCTCGAGTTCTGCATGTGGCGTTAGTGAAAAGTTGTTGCCATACTGACGACTATTGGCGAATGACACTTGAAAAGCCGAGAACTCAACGGCTTTTTGATCGATTTCGATGGCAAAGCGACTCATTTTATCCTTCAACAACACGGGTGTTGCGATCTTTAAGTAGTTCAGAAAACCTCGTTTTCCACTCGATTCGAAGCGCTCTGCGATGACCGCATCCAGCCCTACTCCTCCGAGATTAAAACACATCGAATCATTGACTCCGATCACGTCCAGCGGCCGCCAATTACCCTCTTTCACTTTAGCCATGAGCTTCGAAACAGATTGGTTCAGACCCAACGTTCGCGCCAAGCCATTGCCAGATCCAAAAGGCAATATGCCCATTATTTTCTCCGTTCCAGCTAGGGCACTAGCGGCTGCATTGATGGTGCCATCTCCACCGATGACGATATAAAATATTTCGTTACAGGCATCAATAGCTACACGAATTTCGTCTGGGTTTAGAGTGGTTTCTATAAAATTTGGTAAAATGCCTTCACGCTTACAAGCTGCTTCTAACTCGCCGATTATATGTCCTTTATCCTTCCCCCCAGATATGGGGTTTACCACAAAACAAATTCGATTCATTGGCAGTACATCAAGTCGAAAAATACGTGAAAGCAGTCATCATAATTATTATTTGGGCGTATCCCTCACCTCGCCTAGAGGTCGAGTTCGGTCGGTGTATTTCGGAGTTCCGTCTCGTCTATGGACGAGACCGACTGCGTCGTCCTCCATCCACCTTACGCGCTCACAAATGGCCTAGAGAGCTGCCGCACCCCCTACGATCTCCGAAAGTTCCTTTGTGATGGCTTCTTGACGAGCTTTGTTATAATTTATTCTCAAGTCTATCAATAAACCTTCAGCATTCTCGGTTGCTTTATCCATAGCTGTCATTCTCGCACCATGCTCAGAAGCGATGGTATCGAGGACACATTTTTGGAATTGTGTTTGAAGGATATTGGGTATCAAAGTCTTGAGCAATTGTTCTTTCGATGGCTCAAAAATATAATCTGATTTGGTTTTAGAAGCGGTGGCTTCCAATCTCTTCACAGGCAAGAACTGCTCAGTCTCAGCGAATTGCATCGCAGCATTTTTAAAACGACCATAAGAAATGGTTACCAAATCGTATTTAGCAGCAACAAACTCATCCATAACTGATTGAGAAGCGATGGCTACGTTGTCAAAACTTGGATCATTGTACGTCAAAACGTAATCACTGATAATGGTACACTCTGGGTATCTTTTTCTAAAAAAATCAAATCCTTTCTTGCCAATGCAAAAAATGGTAAGTTTTCCATTCTTTCTCACTTCAGAAAGTTCAGAATCGATGGTGGCTACCGCTGACTTAATGATATTGGTATTGAAAGCTCCACACAAACCCCTGCTAGAAGTGACTACTACGACACAGGCAGTTTTGATTTCTCTTTGGACACCATAAGCACCACCAGCATCTCCCTCCAGATTCGCCATGATATTCGAAAGTATCTGGCTTAACTTGACAGAATAAGGCCTCATTTGAACGATAGCATTCTGCGCCTTTCTAAGTTTGGCAGCAGAAACCATCTTCATCGCTTTGGTGATTTGCTGCGTACCTATAACTGATTTAATTCTCTCGCGGACTTCTTTAAGATTGGCCATAAATATTAGGTCAAAAGCGTTGGATTATAAAAAAATTTTATTTGAATTGTCCTACTAGATCTGCAGAGACTTTTTTCAAAACATTGATATCTGCATCTTCCCACTTACCAGCTTTGAAATTAGCCAATACCTGTGGATGTGCCTTTTCCAATTCTAGTAAAAATGATTCTTCGAAAGCCTTTACTTTTGATACAGCGATATCTTTCAATAATCCATTGGTTCCTAGATAGATGATAGCAACTTGCTTCTCTACGGTCATAGGGGCGAACTGTGGTTGCTTAAGGATTTCCACGTTTTTCGCACCTTTGTCAAGGATGGCAGTTGTAGCCGCATCCAAGTCCGAACCGAATTTGGCGAATGCCTCTAATTCTCTATATTGAGCTTGGTCCAATTTTAAGGTACCAGCTACTTTTTTCATGGATTTGATTTGGGCATTTCCCCCTACACGAGACACAGAGATACCTACGTTGATCGCTGGCTTGATACCTGCGTTGAACAAGTTGGATTCTAGGAATATCTGTCCGTCTGTGATCGAAATCACGTTCGTAGGAATATAGGCAGAAACGTCACCCGCTTGGGTTTCAATGATAGGCAATGCAGTCAAAGAACCACCACCCTTGACGATACCAGCATTTTTCAAAGAATCAGGCAAATCGTTCATATTGTTGGCGATTTCATCATTGTTGATAATCTTAGCCGCTCTTTCTAACAAACGAGAGTGCAAATAGAATACGTCACCTGGATAAGCTTCACGTCCTGGAGGTCTTTTCAATAGCAAAGAAACCTCTCTATAAGCTACCGCCTGCTTTGATAAATCATCATAAATGATCAAGGCTGGACGACCTGTATCTCTGAAATATTCACCAATGGCACATCCGGCAAATGGTGCATAAAATTGTAATGGTGCTGGGTCTGCGGCTGATGCAGAAACGATTACCGTATAAGGCATAGCACCGTTATCATCCAATATTTTTGCTACTTGAGCCACTGTACTTGACTTTTGTCCAGATGCAACATAGATACAAAATACAGGCTCACCTCTATCGTAAAATTCTCTTTGATTGATGATCGTATCAAGTGCGATAGCTGTTTTACCAGTCTGTCTATCCCCGATGATCAACTCTCTTTGTCCACGACCGATTGGAATCATGGCATCGATGGCCTTGATACCCGTCTGAAGCGGTTCAGCTACTGGCTGACGATATATAACGGATGGAGCTTTTCTCTCTAAAGGAAGCTCGTATTTGGTTCCTTCAATGGGACCTTTTCCATCGATAGGTATTCCTAGTGGATTTACTACTCTACCAACCATTTTCTCACCGACTTCGATCGATGCGATTTTATTTAATCTTCTAACTTTAGAACCTTCTTTGATTTCTTCTCCAGGGCCTAACATTACCACCCCTACGTTGTCTTGTTCTAAGTTTAGGGCAATTGCCTGAACTCCATTCTCGAATTCTACCAACTCTCCAGCTTGAACTTTAGTCAAACCATAAACCCTAGCGATTCCGTCACCCGTTTGTAATACGGTACCTACTTCTTCTAGTTCGGCAGCTGTTTGCAATCCTGAAAGTTGTTGTTTTAAAATTGCTGAAATTTCTTCTGGCCTTACGTCAACCATATCCTGATTATTTTATTTTTATTTAAAATTATGCTTTAAAAGTCTTTCTCATTTTGTCCAAAGTATATGCAATGCTTGCATTATATTCTTGTTGATTGTATTCTAAAATAAATCCTCCGATGATGGCTGGATTTATTATAGAGCTTATTTCAATGGTTTTACCTGGCAATAGTTCGCCCAATTTTTTAGATATCTGTGCATTGATATCTGGAGTGGTAGCTTCCGCAGTTGTAACCTTTAACTTGGATGATACCGTGATCTTTGCGATTGATATCTAGGACAGCGTTGGCAATTTCTCCCAATGTTTTCTCACGTCCTTTGTCGGTCATTAGTTCTAAGAACTTCATAGTCAAAGGGTTGATTTTTCCATCAAAAAGCGCTTTGAATATTTGTTTCTTTTTACTGGCGTGAACGATAGGAGAGTTCAGCATCAAAGCCAAATCTTTATTTTTTACACACTCTGCGATATACTTCATGTCATCCACGATATTTTGACCCGTTGCATGTTCTTTAGCAAGGCCCATAATCGATTTGGCATATCGCTCTGCTACTTTTGAATTACTCATTTTGTGGATTAGTTCATTTTTATATCAGAAACCAATTGTTGTACGAATTGCATGTGGTCAGCATTGGATTTTAGTTCTTTTTTGACCAATTTTTCTGCAATATCTACGGCAATTTTACCAGTTTGATTTTTTAATTCTACGATGGCTGCCTTTTTCTGGTTTTCGATTTCAGCAGTAGCAGTAGTGACTATTTTTTGAGCTTCTTCTATGGCTTTAACCTTGGCATCCTTGATGATGCTTTCTTTCATCTCTTTTGCCTCCTTTAGGATAGAAGCTTTTTCTTCTCTAGCTAGGGCCAAAAGCTGTTCGTTTTCGTTTTTCATTTTAGCCATTTCAAGCTTGATCGATTCAGCTTCATTTAAAGCGTCAGCGATGGTTTTTTCTCTCTCTCCAAGAGCCTTAGCTATGGGTTTGAAAGCAAGTTTTCCAAGAACCAACCAAACGAACAAAAAGATAAGGGTCGTCCAAAAAAAGATTCCATAATCAGGAATGATAGGCGAAAAATCTGTTAAAAATATCATATTAAAAATACTCGATAATCAATTAAAAAAGAAGGAAATCAACCAACCAACCGTTGGCCAATTTCCTCAAATACGATTTTCTTTACTTCGCAATAAAAGAAATAACGATTGCGAAAAGTGCAGCACCTTCTACAAGGGCCGCCGCAATGATCATGTTAGTTCTGATATCAGCCAAAGCTTCTGGTTGTCTTGCTATTGCTTCCATAGCTTTACCACCAATTTGACCTACACCGATTCCAGCTCCGATAGCTGCTAATCCTGCTCCAATTGCTCCGTACATAATGTGTTTGTTTATAAATAGTTATTAAAAAAAAATTAATGATGGTCATCATGAGCATGTGTTTCCACTGCTGCTCCGATATATAACGACGTCAATAGTGCAAATATGAATGCTTGCAAAAACGCCACGAATAATTCTAAAAAGTTCATAGCAAAAACAAATGGCACCCCGATAGCTCCACCTGTTATCGCACCTCCCATTTCGGTTCCATTTTACCCATGATAAAAATCAAACCTATCAAGCTCAATATAATGATGTGGCCTGCTGCGATATTTGCGAACAACCGCACCATCAAGGTAAACGGCTTGATGAAAATACCAGCTATTTCAATGGGTGTTAATAATAATTTTACAGCCCATGGAACTCCTGGCATCCACAAGATATGCATCCAGTAATCTTTCGTGCCATTAAGAGTCACAATAATAAAGGTAAACAAGGCCAAAACCATTGTGGTACCTATGTTCCCAGTTACATTGGCGCCTCCTGGAAAAAACGGTACGATTCCTAGCAAATTGTTAAGTAATATGAAGAAAAATACTGAGCAAACAAATGGAAAAAACTTTTCCCATTTTTCTCCAATAGATGGCTTTACAACGTCGTCTCTTAGGAAAACCAAAAAGACTTCGAAGAAATTTTGTGCACCATTTGGGGCAATATTCGATGATTTCTTATACTTACTTGCAACATATAAAAAGATGATACAAAGTATAAGCGCTGACAATAACATAGTAAATACATTTTTCGAAATGGAAAAATCATACCAGGATGTTGATCCAATCAAGGTACTAGCTTTCTCTAGTTCTATTTTTTCGCCATGTGCGAAAGCGTATATCTTGTCACCTTCACGTTCTGTATAATCTATATGTTCAATAGATCGTTGAGCTGGATTTAAAATTCTTCTTGCAACTCCATTATCCAGAACAAATCCCTTTACAGCTTTGTGACCGTGCTCGAATGCACTTGACATAAAAGTATGCATTCCCTCATCTTTGGTATAAAAGATACAAGGCAGAGGAATGCTGGTGTGTCCAAATAGATGAAATTCATTCGCATTGGAGATATGATCCATCATCATATCTGTGTAAGAAGTTTCCTTTTTGTTTGCTGTTACACCATGGGATTCACCTGCAGCTGGTGAGTGCTGATCAGCATGAGTTTCTCCTTCGTGGGTAGATTGGGTATGGTCGTCGGTTGTATGATTAGGTGTGGAAGTGGCAACTTGCGCAGACAAATCGTTAACACCCCATACTCCGATATTGAGGCAAAAAAAGACAATTATAATATTCCTTAAATACAAACTCACAAGAAAATAATTTAATACGAGTACAAAAAGAGGCGCTGATTTTGTCATCAAAAGAGATACCTCCCTCAAAAACTTGCGCAAAGGTACAATTTGTATGACCAAAAATAAAATATTAAATAAAAATAATTATTAAAGAATTTTCCATTTTTCATTTTGCAATTTTATTTGGAGCACTGCAGTGGAAAATGGGTGGAGACGAAGGTTCTTTTAATTAATTAGGATATTCTTTGCAAAGATTTTTTCTTAATATGTAATTAATTAATATCTATTAGTATTGAAATATCCGACATTTCGCCTAATACTCGCCATTAATTTTGGGTTATTATTCATCAAAATATATGTTATGAAAAATTTATTTGTTGTAATGACAATGTGTTTAGCGAATTTGGGATTTAGGCAAATCTCTGAATTAAGTACTGTTAAATCAAGAACCATAACTCTTAAGCTGTTTGGTGGTAAAAAAATTTCTGGGAAGCTTTCCTTGCTTGGAGAGGATAGCATTTATATCAGAAGGGGCAATAATTCCATCAAAGCGGTTAGCGTTGAAGATGTCAATCGCATTAGGGTTAATACGAGTTGGATGAGTAAAACAGGAGGTGCATTTCTTGGCATGGGCTTAGGAATGATCCCTGCTATTATTTCCTTTACCAAGGACTCTTTGGATGGGTCAATTGTGGGTGCGATTACGCTACTTATTGGTATGATCATAGGTGGGTTTTTAGGAGCATGGTTTGGCAAGGCTGATGAATTGTTTGATATTCGTGGGAATAAAAATAGATATAATGAACAGACAAGAGCCATCAAAAAATTTACATTTGATGATTTTTAGAAGACTCAATGTTGTTTGATGCAAAATAATGGAAAGTAAATGACCGACCTAACTTCGAAAATGGCTATGTTTTCGTTTTTTATACATAAAAAGTGCCCCCTTTGACAATATTAGGATTCAGTTGAATATCTTTGATAAAAAATAAATGGCTATAGCTTTTTATACAGTTTTTGGTTAAAAAATCGTTTGCTTCAAAATTAAAATACATGAATATTAAAAGTTTGGAATCTAAATTTAATACTGTTGTATTTATCATGGTATTATTTAATTTTTTAGTGGAAATATCAAAGCACAAAAGCCGATCGAGGTTTGGAAATGGAAGAACATGGAGCAGCACCTTGACAAGAGTAATGATACGATCTATGTGGTAAATTTTTGGGCAACTTGGTGTCGCCCCTGTGTCAAGGAATTACCGCATTTTATGAAGCTAAATGAGAAATATAAAAATAAAAAATTCAAGATGATCTTGGCTTCATTGGATGCTAAAAGCATGATTAAGTCCAAACTTGAGCCATTCGTCCATATCAATCAAATAGGCATCGAAACCATTTTGCTCGATGAACCAAATTACAATCGCTGGATATCCAAGGTAGATAAATCCTGGGAAGGTTCTATACCAGCAACAGCTGTGTGGCAGGGTGAAAATTGGATTTTTATTGAAGATTCTTTTGAACTTTATAGCGATTTGCAAAATATAATTGATAAATTTGAAATTCATTAAAATTTTAATATGAAAGGAATATTTTTAGCGTTGATTTTTATCGTTTCGTCTTCCGCTTTTGCTCAAATTGAAATGCCATTGACAAAAAATTCAGTGATGAAAAAAGATGGCACATACGGAGATCAAAAAGGAAAACAAAGTCCTCCGCCAGCTGATGTCATGCCTCCCAAAGAGCCAATTCCTGTGCTACAACATGACCCAGCGCAAATAGGTAACAAAAAACGCCCAACAGTAGAAGCTGAGCCCGTTCTCAAAATTGGCGATAAGATCATTACTTTCAGTTTGAAGAATGTCGATGGCAAAAATTACAATATTTCGAATGCCAAAAAGAAAAAGGCTTATTGCATTATTTTTACTTGCAACCATTGCCCATTTTCAGTCAAATATGAAGATCGAATCATAGCCCTCCACAAAAAATACGGTTCAAAAGTGGAGTTCGTGGCTATAAATCCCAACGACCCTTCGATCGTAGAGGAAGATAGCTATGAGAATATGATCATTCGCGCTAAGGAGAAAAACTTTAAATTCCCTTATTTATTCGATGAAGGTCAGTTTATAATGAAGGCTTATGGGGCGAGAAAAACCCCGCATATTTTCTTGTTTGACAAAGATTATAAATTGGCTTATATGGGTGGTATTGACGATAATTCGGATGATCCCGAATCAGTGGAGCAGCCATACTTAGCGAATGCCATTGATGCTTTATTGAAGGGCCAAAAACCAGATGTTGAGATAACCAAAGCGATTGGATGTTCAGTCAAAGTAAAGAAAAAGTCCTAGTATACAATCTCAATTCCATAACGGGCAAGGATTTGTGCGGCGGTTTCTTGGTTGATTTTGGTTTTAGAAAGTCTGTTAGATTCTAGTAGAAAGCTCAGATTGTGGGCTTTCGAGAAGTCGCATCGACTCAAATTGCAGTGGTCGAAAACGGCGGATTGTAAGTCACATTCTTCAAATGCAAGTCCTTCCAACTCAGCTTCTGTAAAATCTACTTCTTTCAAAGATGTCTTTGCAAAGGTAGATTTTTGTCATATTTAAAGTAGAAAAGGAGGAATAATCCGCGATACACGTCTCCATCCTAACAGAAAATAACATAGGGTTTGTTTGCTCGAATTTTATTCCCATTAAACGACAATTGTCGAAACTTACCTTTTTGAGCGACGTTTTTTCGACAATGCAAAGACTTAAATCACATTCTATAAAAGTGCATTGTTCAAAAGACTTTGTACTCAAATCGAATGACGGCATTATAAATCCCCTAAAAGTGCATCCGTCGAATACATCGCCTTCGGGAAAAACATTCTCCAAGGAATTGCCATCAAATTCAAGGTCGTCCACGTATATTTTAGAAGCCATATAATATTTTTATTTTACCTTAAATCAAGAAAATCACTAACCACATGTTCAACTACCT
Source organism: Saprospiraceae bacterium (assembly GCA_016718505.1). Lineage (GTDB taxonomy): Bacteria > Bacteroidota > Bacteroidia > Chitinophagales > Saprospiraceae > JADKKF01. The sequence goes on from JADKDE010000002.1 coordinate 401,675, forward strand.
ACCCCTTCTCTAGTCCCTTTTTGAGATCCTGAATCGTTGTTTTAATGAATGTTTCTTTATCTTTTTTAATTTCCCTCAACGCAGCTTTTTTGCCTTTGTCGATGGTGTAGTACTTATCTGCCCAAAATCCAAACTCAACGATGATTGGGAGTAAGTCAATACCTTTTTTTGTGAGTTTGTAAAGCACTTTTGCTTTGCTCTCTGGGTGGTCGAGTTTTGAAATGATTCCGTTTTCTTCTAGCATTTGAAGGCGGGTCGCTAAGATGTTTGTTGCAATCTTTTCTTCAGCCTTTAAAAAATCTCCATATGTCGATTGTTGCTTTTCTAATAAGTCCCTAACGATGAGCAAGGACCATTTGTCACCCAAGACATCCAAGGAACAACTTATAGGGCAATCTGATCTTTTTTTTACTTTTTCCATAAAATAATTTAAAAAACACTTGCATTATACAAGTGATTATATATATCTTTGCACTTGCAAAATGAAAGTAAAATTAAACATAAATATCAAATTCTAAAACATGTTGACAGAGAATTTTAATTATAAAATAACCCCAACTGAATTTATCACCGCTGAAAACGGTATCAAGTACGCCTATCGGAGACTAGGATCCAAGAAAGAAATTCCGATTATTTATTTCAACCATTTGACTGCGAATTTAGATAATTGTGACCCTAGAGTTATGGACGGCATGGCAAAAGACGTTGAAAACATCTCCTTTGATTATCGAGGAGTGGGGCAAACATCAGGGGAAGACGCACCTTCCATCCAAGATATGGCTAAAGATGCTATAGCATTTATCAAGGCCTTAGGTTATAAAAAAGTGGATATCATGGCATTTTCGATGGGAGGATTTATCTCCCAGGAATTACTGGAAATGGAGCCAACACTAGTTCGCAAGATCATTTTAGCGGGTACAGGACCATGAGGAGGAAAGGGCATAATTGATGAAGTAGGACTAACTTATTGGGATATTTTAAAAGGATATTTGACCTTTGTAGATCCAAAATATTACCTGTTTTTCACAGCTACGAAAAATGGTAAAGCTGAAGCAAAAGCTTTTCTGAACCGATTGAAAAAACGCACTGAAAACCGCGACACACCAGTTGGCATAAGAACCCTGAGAGCACAGCTGAAAGCCATTGCCAAATGGGGCCACGAGAAGCCGCAAGATTTATCAAAATTCACCCTACCTGTGATGGTAATCAATGGGGACAACGATAGAATGGTTCCGACTCCAAATTCTTATGATATGGCCAAGAGGTTTCCCAACGCTACTTTACATATTTATGAAGAAGCAGCTCACGGTGCCGTATTTCAACACCATGATGACTTTGTAAGAAGATCAATAGTATTTTTCAAAGGATAATTTTTTTTTTTTAAAACTAAAAACAACAATTATGTATAAGTTAATAACCGTGTTTATAATTTGCTTTTTAGCCAGTACTAGTATTTTTGCGCAGAATATTGATCAAACGTCAAATAAAGTTTCAACAAGCGTAAAATCCAAAAAGCATCTTTCCTCCTCTATTTTACTCTGGATGAGGACAGACAAACCACGCCAAGCAGGCATGGATAGATGGAAAGGCCCCCACGCAAGAATTATTTCTAGTAATAAAGGTTTGTACGAATACCGGCAAATTCACTTTGCTGAAGCAAATATTGGACTTTGGCCAAAAATAATAGGGGTAGAAACAGCCATTCCTCAAGACCGAAAAGTAGATGGCGTAGCCGATGTGACTTTGAAAAATCTATTTTCTATTTTTAAAGGAAAAAAGCAAAATAAATTGGCATATGCCGACGAAGTTAATTTGTTTAAAAGAACCATACTATATGCTGCATTTCCAAAGAATTCAAAATGGTACGAAGTAGCAGCATCATCTAATAAAATCGGGACTCGGAGTATGGTGTTTTTTAGGAAAAAAGAGGGAGTGAGTGATAAAGATTTTAAGAAATTCTTCAATGATGAACTGGTTCCTAGCTTGGCCAATTCGAGTAATTTACAAGAATTGCGCAGTAAATATTACAACAAGTGGAAACAAAAGCAATGGAATACGCCCAATGTGGCCCATGACAATCCGACTGAGGTACAATTTCAAGCATCATTAATATTAGGTTTTATGGACAAATCTGCAATGAAAGAGTTCTTTAATAGCGATTCTCTAAACAAAATTTCTCCTAGAATTGCTTTATATTGCACAGCAGTCCATGCTTACGATATCGAGGAGACTCTAACATTTGTGAAAAACGGAACTGAACTAGCAGTTTTTGAAAAATAAAATTTAAAAAATGAAAGCATTTACCATCACTAAATATAGCAAAGAGGGTAGTCTTCAATTATTGGAGCTGCCCGTGCCTGAAATCCAGGAAAATGAGGTGCTCCTGGAGGTATATGCCGCCAGTGTGAATCAACTGGATGTAAAGATCAAATCGGGCGAGTTCAAGTTAATTCTTCCATATAAGCTGCCATTAATTTTGGGACATGACGTAGCGGGTGTGGTTACCAAGGTGGGTTCAAAAGTCACTAAATTCAAAGTAGGAGACGAAGTTTTTGCTAGGCCATCAGACTTTCATGTCGGTACTTTTGCAGAATTTATTGCCGTGAATGAAGGCGATTTGGCTTTAAAACCAAAGAATATTTCTATGGAGGAGGCGGCATCTATACCTTTGGTGGCATTGACAGTTTGGCAAGCATTTCGTGAAAAAGCGAATTTGCAAAAAGGACGAAAAGTATTCATTCAATCAGGCTCCGGTGGCGTGGGAACGATTGCCATTCAAGTAGCAAAGCATTTGGGTGCCACAGTGGCTACAACGACGAGTGCGGCCAATGCAGATATGGTGAAAAGCCTTGGGGCAGATCTAGTAATAGACTACAAAAAGGAAGATTTTGAATCCATATTGAAGGATTATGACTTGGTTCTGAACAGTCAAGATGGCAAGACATTAGAGAAATCGTTGCGAATCCTGAAATCTGGTGGAAAACTGGTTTCTATTTCAGGGCCACCAGACCCGACATATGCCCAAGAAATGGGATTGTCATGGTTTATGAAAATGGCCATTTACTTTTTGAGTTTTAAAGTAAGAGGTTTGGCGAAAAAACTAAATATCGATTATTCCTTTCTATTTATGAAAGCAAATGGCAAGCAATTGGCGGAAATTACGACCTTGATTGAAGCAGGAATTATAAGACCCGTAATCGATAAGATATTTCCATTTGATCAAACAAATGATGCATTGTCTTACGTCGAAAGCGGTCGAGCCAAAGGAAAAGTTGTAATAAAAATCAAGTAATCCGCTTTTGGGCAGAGGATTTATGAAAGCGCTGTATAGCGATATTTCAAGAAAGAAAGCCATTCAGCTCCTTTCTTTTAGCCTATACTAGGCATTCTTAAAATCCCAATTATTCAAAAAAGCAGTTGTGAAATTGCCATCGCGGAAATCTTGGTTTTTCATCAGCTTTTGGTGGAATGGGACAGTCGTTTTTATTCCTTCTACTATAAATTCATCCAATGCCCTAGACATTTTCGTGATACATTCATCCCTCGTTTGTGCCTTGCATATCAACTTGGCGATCATAGAATCATACTGAGGAGGTACCGTGTATCCTGCATATACGTGCGTATCTACGCGCACACCGTGGCCTTTGCTAGAGTGAAAACTGGTGATTTTTCCTGGATTGGGTCTGAAATCATGCCAAGGATCCTCGGCATTGATCCGGCACTCCATCGCGTGTAGCTTAGGAAAGTATGATTTCCCGCTGATTTCGATGCCAGCAGCTACTTTTATTTGTTCTTTGATAAGATCGTAGTCTATAACTTCTTCGGTGACGGGATGTTCTACTTGGATCCTCGTATTCATCTCCATAAAGTAGAAATTTCGGTACTTGTCCACCAAAAATTCAATTGTGCCCACTCCTTCATAATTGATGGATTGACCCGCTTTGATGGCCGCTTCTCCCATTTTGATACGCAATTCTTCCGTCATGAATGGTGACGGAGATTCCTCGACCAATTTCTGGTGGCGTCTCTGTATGGAGCAATCTCTTTCACTCAAGTGAGCTACAGTACCCTTTTGGTCGCCTATGATTTGAAATTCTATATGGCGAGGTTCCTCCACGTATTTTTCTATATAAATTCCATCGTTTCCGAAGGAAGCCTTGGCCTCAGCACGGGCAGAATCCCAAGCATTTTCAAACTCACTTTCTTCCCAAATAATTCTCATCCCTTTTCCACCACCACCAGCCGTGGCCTTGATGATGACAGGATATCCGATATCTTTGGCGATTCCGATGCCTTCCTTTACATCTTGTAGCAATCCATCAGAACCAGGGACTACGGGTACACCCGCTTTGATCATGGTATCTTTTGCGGTGATTTTATCACCCATTTTGGCGATCATCAGCGAAGTTGGCCCGATGAATTTGACGCCATAAGCAGCACAAACCTCTGCAAAATTTGCATTTTCTGACAAGAATCCATACCCTGGATGTATCGCATCGGCATTGGTAATCTCTACGGCTGCCATGATCCTCGGTATATTGAGATAGGAGTCTTTGGATGGCGGCGGGCCTATACATACAGCCTCATCCGCGAATCTAACGTGCAGGCTTTCTTTGTCCGCAGTCGAATAGACAGCAACGGTCTTTATGCCCATTTCCTTACAAGTTCGGATTATCCTCAGGGCTATCTCACCTCTATTGGCTATCAGTATTTTTTTAAACATATCAAATTCGGCAAATTGGAATTTCGAAAAATATCGTACTAGGCTGGCTCGACAAGGAAAAGCACCTGATCGTATTCGATCGGAGACGCATCTTCAACGCATACTTTGACGATTTTGCCTTTGACGTCTGATTCTATTTCGTTGAATAATTTCATGGCTTCTACGATGCATACTGGAGATCCCTTGTCCACGGTATCGCCTACCTTCACGAATGGCGGTTTGTCTGGTGATGAAGACCTATAAAAAGTCCCTACCATTGGTGCTTTTATTTCTAACAATCCAGCGGTAGATATTGGGGCAGCAGCAGAGATATCGACCGACGAGGACTTACTTTCTATGCTATCCACTTTTGGCTGAGAAGCTGGATTATAAGCTGGTGCGTTACTCATTACAGAGCTCGATTGCACGTATTTTGTCCCCCTTGATTCAGCATATTTTGCAGTACGGATGGTTATTTCGAACTCTCCTTCCTTCAATTTAAATTCTGAAAGATTGGATTTGTCCAGTTGGCGAATCAATTCCTGTACTTCTTTAAAAGTCATATCCAATGATGTTTTGTTGTCAAATTTCCGTTTTTCTAGGTGCTTTTTAAAGCGGCTCAAATTTAACACAATTTACCATATTTCGTATCAATTGGAAAAATAATTATCTGTTTTAATTTTGTTTTCCTCCCCATTTCACCCCGAAATCTAGCCCAAAAATAATTTATTTAGCGAGTATTTTTTGTTGGGCGTCTCCCTCGCTCCTCCTTGGGACGAGCTTGGGTCACGCTCTCCATGGGTTCGCTGCGCTCCGTCTCTCCGAGACTCACACCTCATGCGAGGCGCGACCATTCCGATCGTTGACGCACTAGCAGCTCCGCTAGGCATTCAAAGGTTTTTTACACGGATTGGTTTTGAGTTCCTTTTGCCATTCTAGATGGCCCAAAACTGCTAGGATCAAAAATACCAAAAACTCCAAGGCGATGAGCTTAACCCCTTTCTGAAAATACAATGCAACACTGATGACGTCTATGATGATCCACAGTATCCAGTTTTCAAAATATCTCAAGGCCAGCAGTGTATTGGCCAAGATGCTCAGAAGAGCCAGCATAGTGTCCAAATAAGCGTAAGATGCTTTTTTTGTGAAGAAGGAAGGAAAATATTCGTGCAAATTGCTCACTACAAATCCAACCACCAGTGTGAATATTAGTATGAGAGCCACTAGCCTGATTTTAGTGGATTTGCTAAGTAACTTTATGGGAGTTTCATGCATCCCCTTGGACCAAGCGTACCAGCCGTATAGCCCCGACAAGAAAAAATACAACTGCAAAAACATATCAGCATATAGCTGGATATGGAAAAATATAATCCCAGATAACGTTACATTCAAAAGACCAATGGGCCATGTCAACACATTGTTTTTTACAGCAAGATAAACAGCCAGAAGACCAGACAACAAGGCTGTCATCTCTATATAGGTCATGTCATATCCCCACAGCGTAAAAAAAACATTATACATTTATCCCTTATATTTTTATACAAAAAATTGTAAATATAATGGATTGCTCACATTAACTTTGACCCATTATTTGAAAAATAATTATTATGAAAAAAATCTTATTAGTATTGATATTAGGAGCGATGCTGGTTGCCAAAGAGACCATTGCCCAAGGATGTTGCGATGCCGGTTCTTGTTCTCTCAGTCCATTCAAAGGGGGCCAATTCTCATTAACCGAAGGGCCACGAAACCAGGTTTCTCTGGGAGGGTCTTACGGTAAAGGGTTTGATGCCATCACATCTATTGGAGGACACCTGGAGTATATTAGGCGCATCAACGATGCTTGGAGCATTGGTGCGAAAGGAACCTTCAATAGCAATTCGGGAAGACTAGGGGATGTCGCTGGCTTGGGAGATATGTTCCTTAATGCCAACTATAGCCATAGAGAAAATTGGAGATTTACCCTAGGAACAAAAATCCCACTGTCGAATGGCGATGTTAAACTCAACGGTGCATCTATGCCGATGCCTTATCAACCTAGCCTTGGTATTTTTGATGCCATCGCAGGTGTCAGCTATCGATGGGAAAAGATTGGTCTCTCTGCCATCTATCAACAACCATTGACCAAAAGTGCTAATTCGTATTTAAGATCTAGTACTGATACTACCTACCTTTCCACCAACAAACTGAACCGAAAATCTGATTTTATCTTGCGTGCGGCTTACGATCTTTATACTACGGATCAGTTAAGCATAGTACCAAGTTTACTGGGGATTATCCATACAGCGGAGGATACTTATACCTATGCTGTTTCAGGAGTGGACCACCGTGAACAAAGCATAGAAGGCTCTCAAGGTCTTACTTTGAATGCCAATATTCGCGCTTTGTACAATTTCAAACCCAATCAAGGGATAGAATTAAATGCGGGATTCCCATTGGCGGTACGCGAGGCCATGCCCGATGGATTGACTCGTTCTGTGGTGATAGCCCTAGAGTACAAATTCAGATTTTAAGAATACAAAAGTGTTGCCTCACTAATATAAGAATATTGAATGTACAAAGTGGCGAATTAGGATTACATGAGTATTCCTTGCTTCGGTTCGACGGGTTTCGGGGTCTTTTCTTCGCCCATCATTTGCAATAAATCAATTTCTATCGTTCGGCAAAGGGAAAACATTGGGACGTCATTGGCCAATCCTTCAAATGGATTTTCGGAATAATCCCCAACCAATTCCATGATGACATAAATCCACCCCACAATGACCACAAAGGGTACAGAAAGCCATATCGCCCAATCGCCAATTCTCGCAAATTCTGAAATCATGCCAAAGGGCAACATAAAGATAAATAGGCAAATGAAAATAAAGCTGACATTGGCGTATTGTCTGGGCAATGGCGTCTTTTTAATGCGTTCAGCCATCCCTTGATGAATATACAGGTCGGTGAGAATCTTTTGTAATTCCATATGCCTAAAATCATCAATCAAATTTAATTTTTTTAAAGCAACCAATTCTCCTGATTGTTTATCGATGATCTGGGTGGCTATATTTGCATATTTTGAATAACCTTTCCGTTCATCTTCTGGGAGATAGTTGGATATATTGTGTGCAGTGATTTCATCTTCAAAAAGACCTAATCCAAATTTTCTTTGCATTTTTCGTCCATAAACACCAAAATGTCCTCTCAAGGTAATATGTTCCCATGAGGTGCTGGTCAATAATTGACTTCTCAGGGTATAGACCCACGCGATATGGCGATTGATGATTCTTCGTTTTAATTTTTCGACTTGATCATTTGGTAAGGAATTTTCAGCAAACTCGCTGGAAACAAAGTGCTTGACCATCGTACCCCAAGCCCTGCTACTATTGACAATTGCCCCCCAGATTTTGCGAGCTTCCCAAGAGCGATCGTAGGCTTGATTGTTTTTGAAGCCTACATAAAATGCCACGGCCGTACCTATCACAGAAAGGGGTATCCAAGGTATCGTAAATGCTCTGAACTCGGTGTAATAGTACAATGCGGCGACCGACAAGTCCCATGCAGTCAGCCAGACTAAGTGGTGACCTGCAAAGCCCATCAGCCCACGAAAAGTGATGTTTTTAAAGATAATCATATATAACTGGATTTACTTTGCCATTTTTTTGATATCTCGCACTTCGATATTGGGCTGTTTGTAGCCCAACTCTACTGAATCTATCATAGCCAAGCCCAAATCTTCCAAGGTAGAAGTAAAATTGGGTGTCAAGGCTGCAAAAATAGGATAAAGCGGCGAAATAACGCGGTAGATGCCTTTAAGATTTTGTTGGCCCTTGACGGGTTTCATGAATCCAGGGCGGAAATTATACTGTCCTTTGAAAGGTAATTTTTGAAGGGCATTTTCTGTTTTTCCTTTGACTCTAGCCCACATCACTTTGCCTTGTTCGGTGCTGTCAGTGCCTGTTCCTGATACATAGTTGAATACCATATTGGGGTTGATTTGGGATAAAAACTTCGCAAACGGTACTACAAAATCATAGGTAGCTTTGGTGAATGTATCTTCTGTCATGCCCACAGAACTTACCCCTGCACAAAAAAAACAGGCATCGTATTCCTGCAAAGATGAAGCAAATTGGGCTATTTTTGAAAAATCCTGGACGATGAGTTCAATCAGTTTTGGATGAGTAAATCCGCTAGGTTTTCTATTGATAATCAATACTTTGGATACTTTGGGATGCGATAAGCAAACCAACATGACGCCTTCGCCCACCATGCCACTCGATCCCGTGATAATTATTCTCATTGATATAAATTATTAGCAAAATATGCGTGTAAAGTTAGAAAAAACTATTCCTATTCATAACAAAAAATATTGCAACCTAACTGTGTCTTGAATGTAGCCCTTTGAAAATTTTTTAAATTCAGATCTAGAGGTATTTATTGGCAAGGAGCTAGAATTGTCAGTTGAGATTCCTATACAGTAATTGGAAAAGGCTGCGTCAACGATCGGAATGGTCACACCTCGCAGCGAGGTGTGAGTCTCGAAGAGACGGAGCGCAGCGAACCCATGGAGAGCGTGACCCGATCTCGACCTGAGGACGAGAGAAGGGAGACGCCCTAATATTAATTCAGAGACAAATAAACAATCTTGGCTTAATTTTTATTCCTTCTAGTATTAAAAAGATTTGAATGGGTAATTTCGAAGGTAAAATTGGGGTTTTATTGGTGAACTTGGGCTCGCCTGACGCACCAGAGCCAAAATCGGTATATAGGTATCTCATACAGTTTCTGACGGACAAGCGTGTAATTGATTTGAGTTGGTTGAAAAGGCAAATTCTAGTGCGGGGAATTATCGTTCCTAGGAGGTATAAAACTTCTACCCACGGTTACCAGCAGCTGTGGACTAAGGATGGTTCGCCACTGAAAGTATATGGCGAAAAATTGAAACTTGGAATGCAGCAAGTGCTTGGCAATCAATACGTTGTGGCATTGGGTATGCGATATCAAAATCCTTCGATACAAAGTGCCGTCGATGAATTATTGGATGCAAACATCACCAAATTAGTTGTATTTCCTTTGTATCCGCAGTATGCTTCGTCTTCAACAGGGACGGTCGTCGAGGAGGTATTGCGATGTCTTTCTAAAGAATTGACCATCGTTCCGATGACCATCGTTCCATCATTTTATAGCGAAAAAAGCGTCAACAATATCTTCGCGGATCATGCTAGGAAACTGAATATTGAGCGATTTGATCACGTATTATTCAGTTATCACGGTTTGCCAGTTAGACATTTGGTCGAAGGGTGTAGATCGGGGTATTGTAAATCAAAAGAAGGATGTTGCAATAAAATCATCCCCGAAAATCAACATTGCTACGGAGCACATTGTCATGCTACAACTAAAGAAATTGCTAAAACATTGGGTCTGAAGGAGGATAAATATACCCTTTGTTTTCAATCTCGACTGGGTAGTGAGCCATGGCTCGAACCATATACTACTGACGTTTTAAAGGACCTGGCAGCCAAGGGCAAGAAAAAAGTACTGGTATTTTCACCAGCTTTCGTCGCTGACTGCCTAGAGACATTGGTTGAGATCAAGATGGAATATAGGGATGAATTTCTACAAGCGGGTGGGGAAGAGCTGGTCTTGGTACCGAGCCTTAACGACGATCCTGCTTGGATAAAGGTAGCATCAGAAATGGTGAAAGCCAACAGTTGGTAGCGTTTGGGTGGAATTTTGTAAGTTGTTTCCCAAATTGGATTGCAGATATTATCTTTGGACAAAATTGCAATAAGCGTGGAGGAAAAAAAATGGTTTCAGACGTGGTTTGATACAGAGGCTTATCACACCCTGTATGCCAATAGGTCGGAATCGGAAGCATCAACATTTATCGAATCGATTCTGCAATCACTGGATCTGAAAGTTGGTGCCAAGGTAGCGGACATGGCTTGTGGCTCAGGGAGGCACTCCAGAGCATTGGCTTCTTTAGGCTTGAATGTGTATGGCTATGATCTTTCTGAACAAAGTTTGGCTATTGCTAGGAGCCACTCTCACAAAAATATCCATTATTCGCAACACGATATGCGCCTTCCTCTCGCAGAGGGAAATTTCGATGCAGTATTTTCTCTGTTCACCAGCCTTGGATATTTTGATTCCACGAAAGAAGACTTGGAGGTACTTGGACATATTTTCGCCGCATTAAGGGAGGGAGGGTACTATATCATCGATTACTTAAATCCCGCCTTTACGATTAAAAATTTGATATCCCAGGAAGAAAAAACTATAGGAGATACCTTATTTGAGATCAAAAGAGAAGTAATAGATGGCAGAGTCATCAAAACCATAAAAGTAACCAAGGAGGGCAATCCACCTTATGAAGTGCAGGAGATGGTCAGGCTCTATACCAGTGATGATTGGAAGAAAATGGCTTCGAAAGTGGGCTTTGAGGTGACTGCGATATATGGGAGTTATGGTTTGGAGCCATTTGATATTGAAAAGTCGGACCGTCACATTCTCGTCCTTAAAAGGCCTGTCAAGGGTGAAGTAAAATGTTTGAACTGCCGAACAAAATTCATCGGTAGTTACTGTCCAAAATGCGGACAAAAAGTAGATCATTTGAAAGTGCCGTTCGTTCATCTGGTGACCGAATTCGCAGCGGATTATTTGCATTTTGACAATAAGTTTTTTCGAAGCATTATTCCATTGCTTTTCAAGCCAGGCTTCCTGCTCAAGGAATTTATGCAGGGGCGTCGTGTTGCTTATATCAATCCACTCAGATTGTATTTTTTCTCAGCTACTATTTTTTTTCTTTTGTTTTTTAGCTTGTCGGGGGTATCGAAGTTAATGCATTTAGAGAAACATGCCTTGATACCCAAAGAGGATGTAATAAAAAAGCTCGAAAAAGAAATCAATGAAACACAAAATAAGTATAGCAAAGATTCTGCCAGTAATGCGACCGAAGGTAAATCAGATATCGATTCTATAACTGGAAAATCAAATTCAACAGAGTTTGTCCAAAAAAATGACGGCAGTTTTTATATAAAGAATACCAATTTTAAAGATGATCAAGAAGAACTAGAATATGACATGCATGTCCTCCAATTAGTTCCAAAATTCCCTCCAACAAAGCCGGCATGGATCCCACAAGATTTGCCTGAATATCTTCAATTAGTGCTCTCGGACAGTTTGGATTTGGCAGATGGCCTTAAGATTCCTTTTCTACAAAATGTCGAGGCGTTGGAATCCACCCTTGACTCCTTGCAAAAAGCTGGAAAGATGTCGTTTTTCGAAAAGATACTCATCAAATGGAAATATAAAAAGTACGGATCAGAAGTCAATGCCAGTTTAAAACAATTGTTCGGAGATGTCATATTGAAGTTGCCGAAGCTCATGTTTTTTTACTTGCCATTATTTGCCTTGAGTTTGTTCTTTTTATATTCAAAAAAGAAATTTTATTTGGTTGAGCATGGTTTTTTTACACTTTATCTTTTTTCTGCGGTTTTCGTTTGGTTCAGCATTTATTATATTTTGCAGGCTTTAGGAATAGCAGAGTGGCTTCCGTACATCGAACTAGCTATTTGGATTTGGATGGGGATTTACTTTCTGTTAGGACTTAAATACTATTATAAACAGGGCTGGGTTCTCACCACAACAAAATTTGTAATAATTTCATTTTTTAACTTTTTTGTCATCATTTTGATCGGATTTTCAGCCATGTTTTTGAATATGCTCTAAAAAAATCGTTGACAATCAAACAAATCTCCAATCTTAGTGGTTACTTACTCAGTTTTCTACGTTATATAAATGTTAGAACTTACCTATCTTTGTAGTTAATTTTCATAAGAATTATAATATTTTAAAAGTATGAGTTTTTCTAGATTTAGCGCCCTTGATTTGATCCTCAATCGTACCGGTTATGACTTAGAGTACGTGGATCAACCTTCTGAAACCATTTCGAATTATTTCGGATGCAACGTATTTGGGGATACCCCAATGAAAGAATATTTGGATGAAACGACCTATATCAACGTCAAGGCGACCATCCAGCAGGGTGCGAAATTAAGCAGGGAACTGGCAGACGATGTGGCTGTGGCCATGAAAAACTGGGCTATGGACAAAGGAGCCACGCATTACGCACATTGGTTTCAGCCTTTGACAGGAAAGACCGCAGAAAAACACGATTCGTTTTTTACCCTTTCGAATGATGGGAATCCCATCGAAGAGTTTGGAGGCAAAGAATTGGCACAACAAGAACCCGATGGTTCGAGCTTCCCAGGTGGAGGTCTCAGATCTACCTTCGAGGCTCGGGGATATACCGCATGGGACCCATCTTCTCCAGCATTTATACTAGAAGTAGGAGAAGGGCGTACCTTATGTATTCCCACTATTTTCGTGACTTATAGCGGAGAGGCACTAGATTACAAACTGCCTTTACTGAAATCTCAGGCGTTCATCGAAGATGCTTCCATTCCAGTTTGCCATTTCTTTGACAAGGAAGTCAATAAAGTGTCATGTACGCTTGGTTGGGAACAGGAGTATTTCCTCGTGGACGAAGCCTTGTACATCGCTCGACCTGACTTGATGGTATGCGGTAGGACATTGCTCGGCAAGCATGCGGCCAAAGGACAACAACTCGAAGACCATTATTTTGGAACCATCCCAGAAAGGGTCTATACCTATATGAGAGACCTCGAAAACGAGTGCCACAAGCTGGGTATTCCAGTGCGTACAAGACATAACGAGGTTGCTCCGGGTCAGTACGAACTAGCACCCATGTTCGAAGAAGTTAATGTGGCCGTGGATCACAATTCGCTCTTAATGGACCTTATGGACAGGGTGGCTAGAAGACATCGGTTGAGAGTTTTATTGCACGAAAAACCATTCGCAGGGGTGAACGGAAGCGGCAAGCATAATAACTGGAGCTTGAGCACCAATACTGGGGTCAACTTGTTGTCTCCAGGCAAAAATCCAGGCAAAAATCTTCGATTTTTAACCTTTTTTGTCAATACGTGTCGCGCCGTATTCGAATACGCCGACTTGCTAAGAGCCAGCGTCGCTTCGGCTGCCAACGACCATAGACTTGGAGCCAACGAAGCCCCTCCAGCGATCGTTTCGATCTACGTGGGAGAAGCCATGACCAAGGTATTTAACAATATTTTGGCAGGTAATACCGACACCGAAGGTGTGAAAAAAGTCCTCGATCTATTGTCCAAGGTTCCCAATCTAGAACTAGACAATACCGATAGAAACCGTACTTCCCCATTCGCATTTACGGGCAATAAATTCGAGATCAGAATGGTCGGTTCCAACCAAAACTGTGCAGGTCCAATGACCGTCATGAACACCATCGTGGGCATGCAGTTGAAGTCATTCTACAAGGAAGTCAACGACCATATTTCCAAAGGAGAAACCCAAGATGAAGCGATCTTAGCCGTATTGAAGCAGTACATTACAGAGTGTACCCCGATCCTCTTCGAAGGGGACGGATACAGCGAAGAATGGCGCAACGAAGCCGCCAAAAGAGGACTTTCGAATCATCCCAATACGCCAGACGCACTAGGTGCCTATATCGCCCCGAACGTTGAAAAAGCGTTTGAACAAAGTGGAGTGCTATCAAGAGTCGAATTGCACGCACATTACGACGTGAAAGTCCACAATTATATCCTCAATCTCCAGATTGAATCACGCACCTTAGCAGAGATATGTTTCAATCAGATCATCCCTGCTGCCATCGCTTATCAGAATGAGCTTCTGATCAATATCGAGCGCTTGAAAAATCTCGATTTTTCAGATGTTCACACGGCATCACAGATGGACATCGTCAAGCGGATTTCTGAGAATCTCTTGGGTATGAAGTCCAGCATCGAGAAGATGAGGGAAGAGCGCATCATGGCCAATGCCAAGGATACGAGCATCGACATGGCTAAGGCATATTGCCACAACGTGAAGCCCCATATGGACAAAATTAGGCTCCACGCAGACCGCCTAGAATATCTAATCGACGACAAACTTTGGCCTTTGGTTAAGTATCGCGAACTGATGTTTATCCGATAAAATCGAATCGAAAATAAATAGATTGAAAGCCTCCAGTTTTGGGGGCTTTTTTTTGTTAGGGTGCATCCACGCAGCGCGTGGACCGGGCTTTCCGTGGGTTCGCAAAGCTCCGTCTCTAGTCGTCTTCCAGACGATCCGAGACTCTCACCGCCTTACCTAGCGGATAGGCGATGAGACCACTCCCATCCCTTGCACATCCAAGCGTTGGGGCTTGTAATTCCGCCTAGTAACAATACCCGATCGTCGCAGTTTGTAACTGCGATGCAATGTAACGGGAATTTGTAATTCCATATACATTGAGATTTCCAGAACATTGCTACTGATGAATTTTTAAATTCATAAATTATCGGATGGAAGTTATAGACTTTGACCATCGTATTCCGTCCAAAAACCAGCGATAGCGAAAAGTCGTGGAAAAGATGCGGATGTAACGCATCCCACGACTGGAGCGGTGCGAAGCAATCGCCTTTTTTTGGACTTGATTTTTGGGTTACTTTTGTATCAAGACAAAAGTGACAGAAAGTTGAGGAGACTATAAGCTTTAATGATGTGTTTGGTTCCAGTTACCCGAACGTCACAGTCTATAACTGCGATACCATGCAATATGAATTTACAATTCCGGAATCTCCGATACTTTCAAAAGTTTGTTGATTTTAAATTCATTAATTATCGGATGGAAATCAAGACTTTGACCATCGCGGATAGAATTAATTTTCAATTTTTATTTTCCAATCCCGACGGGATTGAACGTTTTTTGTCTAGCATTTTATTTTTGATACGACCCCGTGGAGGTCGAATTCCAAATCATTTATTTTATTAGAAAAATTTTACCTCTTTGAGGTCAGATTGCCATATCTTAGAGGCAAAATACTCGTGTTAGTTTTCAATTTCAAGCATTTTCAAATTTACTTAATTTTATAGTATGAAAAAAATATTTGTGTGCCTCTGTCTATTATCAGGATTATCTGCGTGCTTTGATGGCTATCAAGTCCCCTGTGACTGCAGTGAGTATGGCAAAACCACGTGTAATAAAGGTATTTGCGAGTGTAGTCCGGGCTTTATACCATTTAGGTCTGGTTGTATTGAATATGGCCAGAATGATTATATTATTTCAAATTTAAATTGTAATTGTTTTAACCCTAAAGATACTTTAATTTTTACCATTAGTAAAAGTGGGATAAACAGCTATTTTATAAATGTAAGGCACAGTAGCCCATTGAGACAAGGTCTTATTTTTTCTGGTGATGTTGGAAGTGCAATTTCTACAGATTCTGGTGACAGCATCAATGTAAACGTTAATCATCCATACCTATTAGATTTTTTTGACTGCCCAGAGATAGGCCCCAAAAGATACTATTCAACAGGCACCTTTAAGTTTGTAGGAAAGGATTCAGTGCGCACCAAAATTTATTTTCATGAAATGGGAAGCATCCACGTGTTAGATTCATGCGAGTTTTACCTCAAAAGATAAATCCGATTTTTATAAATATTCAAAACCTTAACAAATGAAAAAAATATTGGTGTGCCTTTGTCTATTAGCTGGATTTTCTGCATGTTTTGATGGTTATCAAGTTCCATGTGATTGCAGTGAGTATGGCAAAACCATCTGTAATGATGGTATCTGCGAGTGTAATCCGGGCTTTATTCCGTTCAGAAACCATTGCATTCAATATTCTGAAAACGATTTTATGGGAAGTCCGTTAAACTGTAAATGCTTCCCTTCAACCGATACATTAATCTTTACTTTCAATAAAGATGGCTTATTAAGTTATTATATAAATGTTCGTAGATCACAATTGGGTCAGCCTGGACTCATTTTCACAAGTACGAGTGGATCCACCATACCTACTTCGACTGGAGACAGTATTGTAGTCGATTGGAAAGATCCAAGTATATTTTGGTTTTTTGATTGCCCAGAGATAGGCCCAAAAAGGTACTATTCAACAGGAACCTTTAAATTTGTAGGAAAGGACTCAGTGCGCACCAAAATTTATTTTCATGAAATGGGCAGTGTCCCCGTGTTGGATTCTTGTGAGTTTTACCTCAAAAGATAAATTTAATTTTTGTACTGCCTATATTCGAAAGGGTGTAGGCAGTTTATTTATAATATCAAACATTATGAAAAAAAGCATTATATTTTTATTATTATTTCAAAGCTTTGTAGCCCTTTCACAGCAAAATATTGGTGTAAAAGGAGTCATAGATTTAGATATTTATGATTTGGATTCTGATGATTTGTATTATCCTGGGGGCAAAATATTCGTTGAGAAAAAGGTATATAAAAACCTAGTAGCAGGCCTGTCTTTTGGCTACAACGAGAGCAGCATTAATTCTCGAACATATCATTATGGCATATATGCAAGATATTATTTTGGTAAAGCCTGTTTTAACGGCTTCTTTACGGAATTGGCAGGCACCTACAATCCATTTAAGTTGATTGGCCCACCTCCAACAAACCCATTGTATGAACCCGATAAAACTAAGAGTATTCTACTTGTTGTAGGATTTCAGAATTTATTCAAATATAATATCACTTACGGTATGAGAATCGGAGGAGGAATTTTTGGGCCATACCAAGGCTTAGGAATTGCACAACCTCCTATGAAGTTGACTGCGGGATTTGAAATTGGGTATTTATTTTAATTGATTTAAATCTGAAAAAATGAAAAAATATTTTTCTATTATAACTTTTTTGTTAATGCACTTTTTTGTTTTTACACAAGAAAGAATCCATTTTAAGGCAGAACTCGGTATGGATAGCTATGACCTAAATCTCTATGAGGTCAACTATTATGGTGCGAAACTGCATATAGGAATGGAACTGGTAAGAAACCTTACTTCTGGATTAACCATCGGATATAACAGAGCTAATTCACTAGCAAGCGTAAGAAGTTTTGGACTAGAAACACGCTATTATTTTTCAAGGACAAAATCACTTTCAGGTATTTTTGCAGACTTCAATATCATGTATAATCCATTCAGGATAAGTCCAGAGTTGACCTATGCAAGTGGTTATGACATTCCCCAAAAAGTGGTTAGTATCATGGTCAATGTTGGCTATCAAAAAGTACTTAAAAATAATTTAACCTTGGGGGCTAAAATTGGTGGCGGTATATTTAATAAATATTTTGGATACAATGTACCTCAGTTGCCCCGTAGGACTCAAATAGCCCTGGAAATTGGATATTTATTATAACCCGAACGTCACAGTCTTTAAATGCGATGCCATACGAACTAGGAATTTGCAATTCCGTAATCTCCGATACTTTCAAAAGTTAGTTGATTTAAATTCATCAATTTTCGGATTGAGGTCACAGACATCGACCATTGCGGATGGAATTAATTTTCAATTTTTATTTTCCAATCCTGAAGGGATTGAATGTTTGTTGTATAGCATTTTATTTTGGGTACGACCCCGTGGGGGTCGAATTGTAAATCATTTATTTTTAGAAATATTTGACCTCTTTGAGGTCAGATTGCGATATCTTAAAGACAAAATCCTATTGTAGATATTCAGTTTCTTGCATTTACAAAATTTGCTTAATTTTGTAAAATGAAAACAATTCTCTTCTTTATTATCACTTGCTTTTTTGTTCTTTCCTGCCACAAGGACATGATTCCCCCTAGACCCATCCCACCGCCAAAAGTTGATACTTTAATCAAGCCTTTTCTTTGGCGAATACAAATTGGCAATCAGCTCAATTACAAATTCTCTAATTTCGTACATTTTGACAAAGCTAACAATTTAATCTATACTGCAAAACTTGATCTCGGTGGTGGTCGGGATACAGTTTATGGCATAGATTTGAATACAAGAAAAGTAAAGTGGGCTTGGGCAGAACGATTCACTAATACTATTGCATTAGATTTAGGTTATAAGTTTTTATCTTCACATATTACGGCTCAGGGTTTGCTGATGACGCAGAACGACATTCTTTTTCATATCGACAAAAATGGCTATACTTTGTGGAAAGACAGGGCACCTGATAACGAATGTGGACATCATTTAGTCACTTATGATGGAGAGTCAGTTTATCAAACCTTTGCTTACTGTACCTTGCCTCAAGATAGACAAAAGGAAAAGATCGTAAAAATAAGAACTTCTGACCATTACAGAGATTCTCTTACGATGGAGGATGATAATTTGGAAACTGACAAGATGGTCTTAGGTACCCCAGCTCCTGTGAAACTAGCCAATGGTGACAATATTGTCATTTATTATAGATGGCAGTATATAACCAACCCACCTGATTCTATCTATTTGCCTTTCGTAGATTTGGTATGTTATAATGAGACCAAACGGAGAGAACATTGGCGTATCAATAACTTAGTTCGGGGCCGAGAAGAAGGGGAGTCTATACATGTTGTTGGATTGTATGATGGTAATTATTTTTATTTTCCTACAAAAAAGAATATTCACAAAATCAATATCAATACTGGCCAAGAAGAATGGAGGAGAAATATTCAATTAGGATCAACTCTTTCTGAGTTAAGTGGTGGGGAGATTATGTTTCATAACGATAAATTAATCGTAAGGACAACTGGTGGAATAATGCATCAGATAAATAAGACCACTGGCATAATTGAACGTTCAAGTAATACTGTTCAAGCAGGGTCAGGTTCAAACATGATAATTCATAAAAATAAACTGTATTACGCGTCATGGGGAACGCATGAATTGGTTGTATTCAATCTTGATACATTTGTGATGGAACACGCATATCTATCACCGCAGCGTACTATATTTGATAGATATTCAACAGCCAATTTTGGCTCATCGACCTTGGCTATAGATCGAGACAAAGGGCTTTTGTATCTAGGAGATGGATATTATCTATATTGTATGCAGCTTGATTAAGAAAACCCTACTTATGATGACCTTACCCGAACCTTTTATATGAAGAAATAATTTAGATAAAGAAGTTAATAATATTTATATAAGCCAGTACCCTCGGGTACTGGCTTTTTTCCCTAGCGCGTCAGCGGGTGGAGTGGTCTCGGAGCATCCTCGATGCGACGAGAGTCTCGACGCTGAGACGAGACGGGACCCACGCAACACGCGACCCGAGTGCGTCCAAAGGACGAAGCGAGGGAGACGCCCAAGTTATAATCATTTTAGACTACAAATTTGTTATACTAGCGGCGATATCAATCTAAAAAATCGTTCGGAAAATTTGATAAAAATCGATCGTTGTTCCCATTTTTGTAGATTTAATTTTTCAGAATTGGAGATATCAATTAAAAAGTTGTTTTTGAGTTCGCGAGCCAGTTCTTTATCATAAAATATGGCATTTACCTCGAAATTCAAATCAAAACTTCGGTGGTCCAAATTTGCTGTCCCGATAAATGAAACGTGATCGTCACATACCATGGTTTTCGCATGTACAAAGCCTTTGGTATAGCGATATACTTTTACTCCCGCTTTCAATAAATCGTGGTAAAATGAGGATGAGACCCTATTGACAATCGTAGAATCTGAAATACCGGGTACCAATAGTTTTACCTTAACACCACTTGCCTGAGCGATGAGTATGGCATCGAATAATGCATCATCCGGTACAAAATAGGGAGTGGTGATGAGAACTTCTTTTCTGGACAATATAATGGCCTGAACGAGTGCGTATAATATGTTCGGATGGTCGGAGTCTGGACCACTTGCAACTACTTGTATTATCTTGTCAGAAGTTTGTGTCGAGATGAATTGACTGGGAAAATAATTTTTTGAAAAGCTCAAGTTTTCTTGGGAACAAAAATTCCAATCGGTCATAAATATGAACTGTAAATTACTTACGCAACGCCCTTTCATCATGACATGCGTGTCACGCCAGTAAAGTTGCGGGGTCGGAGTATTTATGTATCTGTCAGAAATATTTATGCCACCAACGAAGCCAACATTTCCATCTATGACGATAATTTTTCGGTGATTTCTATAGTTAACTCTATTGGCGAGAAGGATGTGATGAATCTTAAAAAATGGAAAGACTTTTACGCCATTCTCTTTAAGCCTGTTCGAGTATCCTCGTCTTATTTTATTGCTCCCAAAATCATCATACATCAGTCGCACCTCCACTCCTTCTCGAGCTTTTTCTATCAGGATATCGGCCAATTGATTGGCGATGGTATCGTCTTCGATGATATAATATTCGATATGGATATGATGTTTCGCTTTTTTTAGTTCTTCGATCACCGCAGGAAATTTTTTTTCACCGTTGATGAGCAATTTATTGTCGTTATGAATCGAAGTAAGGCACTGACTATTGAGATAGTTGGCGAGAGGTCTATAATAGTCAAGTGCAACGCTGAATTCTTCTAGGATTGGGAATCCAAATTCTTTGGTGGCTTTGGAAAATTCTAAGGCTGAGTCGGCGTTGAAATTTATTTTTTTTTGATAAAGTTTGTTTTTTCTATAGTTGAATCCGAAGGAAAAATAAATAATGGCCCCATAATTGGCAATACGATCGAAAGGCCGAGATAAGCCATGGCTTTGCTGGGTGTATCGACATTCTTTATGATATGAAGGCAAACCCCGATCACAAAAAGGATGTAAATGGCAATAGGTATCGTATATTCCATATTACAAATGTAAGGAATTATTGTCAAGAGGAGTTTTTAGTGGTTGGGTTAGAATGTAATGTCGGCTCCCCCTATTTTCGTGCCAATGTGAAGTTGTTGTGAATTTATAAATTTAAGCCCCTATTTTCGTTTTTACCACATAATTTTTCTTTACGCACTCCAATTGGCTGTGTGAATGAATTGGGTGCTAAAAATCCGTGGAAAAAACATAGGATTCATGTTAAGCAATTTTGGGGTTTGAGATAAATGATTTTGGACTAACATACCCTAATGCACTGTGGGGTCTTTCATGATTATAATCGTCTTGCCAACTATAGTTAGCCCTTGCTTGTGCCAAACTCCAAAACATATAAGCATCTAAAACTTCTTGCCTCATTGTGCCGTTATTACGCTCTTATATGCGTTTTGTGTAGGTTCTCCTGGTTGGATATGAAGCAGTGTTACTTTGTGTTTTTCTGACCATAGCGCTAACGCTGTACTTATAAAGGCCATTGTCCATCCTAATATTGGCAGGATACCCTCTTTCAAATGCAATAGTATCTAAGGCTTTTAATAACACGTTTTGCTGGCATACTAGTATCTAAATCTATGGGAGTGATTCACGATTATAATCATCTATAATATTGAGTATCCTGAAAGAACTCCCGTTTGTCAATTTATCGCTCACAAAATCCATACTCCAGACTTGGTTTTGGGCAGTACATTTTACTAATTCTCTTTTAAGTCTTGTCGGAAGTCTCTTCTTTCGCCTCTTCTTATATTTAATTTCATTGCTGTATATACTCGATACATTCGTTTATGATTATAACGATATCCTTGGTTTCTTATTTGATAATAACACTGCCAAAAGCCTATATTGACGTGCTTTTGGGTGAGTCGACCTAGATGATCTATCAGATCTTTATCATCCTTGTCTTTCTTTTGTATTGTGTGGTACTACGAGCTATACCTACGAATTGACACGCCTTTCGGATACTGAGTCCTTCTTCATTTAGACTCCCCACTATCTCTCGTTTCTCCTCAGGCGTTAGAACTTTTTTTCAAGAACTGCTTTTATCGCTCTGTTCTCAATGCTCATCTCTGCATACATTTTTTTGAGCTCGGCATTTTCAGCTTCTAATTGTTTCATTCGCTTGATATCTGATACTTCCATACCACTGTACTTGCTTTTCCAGTTATTAATGGTTGTATCTTACCCCTAGCTCTCTTGCTATCTCGTTAGTCTTCATTCCTGCTTCCTGCCGTTTAATGGCAGATACAATTTGTGATTCTGTGAATTTCTTTTTCATCTCTTAATTTGTCTTTAAAGTTATTAAATTTTGTTATTTTAACAACCTCTTTCTGGCC
This sequence comes from Saprospiraceae bacterium, assembly GCA_016718505.1. Classification (GTDB taxonomy): domain Bacteria; phylum Bacteroidota; class Bacteroidia; order Chitinophagales; family Saprospiraceae; genus JADKKF01. The sequence continues at coordinate 424,326 of JADKDE010000002.1, forward strand.
GAATTTTGGGGAAGCCGACAGTAAGAGACTTGATTTTTGGGTTACTTTTGTAACAAGACAAAAGTGACTGGAGTGCGAAAGAGGCATTAAGCAATAAGAAATTTTAAAATTATGTGTTTTATGGTGATAGGGGAATTCGAATTATTTAATTAACTTTGAATTTATGAAACTTATCAAAATAATTACTTTTACCTCTGCTTTGATTTTTGTTGCGTGTAAAAAAGCTCCAAGTCGAACCGGTGAAACCACTCGAGCCATAGATACCAATAAATACCAATGCGACCACATACTTTATGACAGTAGCCATAGTGAAAATTCTAAGCCTGTTAAAGGTCTTGTCTGGAGTAAGTTTTTAACAAAAACTGATTCAAATAATTTATTTTATCCACCAAAAATTATAGGTAATTATGTACTTTTTGTATCTCGTACCGACCCTGTTTATGAAAAAGAAATTTTTTATTTAAGAGATAAATCTACTGGTGATTTGTTATGGAAGTACATTCCAGAATGTAAAAATGAGCTTACAAACAATGGAGATTTTTGGTTACGAACAGTAGGAGACTTTGGAATTGTTAAAATGGGCAATCACATCGAAGTGCTTGATTTTAAAAATAAAGCCTCTAAATTCTGTATTAAACCAGATTATGGGTACAAGCTTGCTTCAGGTATAGAGATCATTGGAGATTATATTTACACAAGCCAGGTTAAAATAAAGTCCAGAGAGTTTGATTCTGTTACTTTTATTCGATTTAATTATTACAATGGAAATCGAGAATATTTATTTTCACACCGTAAAACAAACATCACTTATAACTTTTTACTAACCAGTACAGGTACCTATGCTTTAAATGCTAACGGTGATTCCATTGTTCATTTTAGAGTAACGGACATGAAATTGGATAAATCCGATGACAGATTAAAAATTATGGGTTTGAATCTTAGAACCAAAAAGCCTGAATGGGAAAGCCAAAACTTAGACAGTATTAGATATTTTGACGACGAATATTGCAACTCCTTGGTCAATGGTTTAATTATAATAACTTCAACTAGGAAGGTTTATGGTTTAGATCCCATTACGGGGGAGGTGAAATGGCAATTTGAGATGGAATCTAATAATAATCGAATAGACGCCTGTTGTGGAGGTACTTGCTATTTCGATAAATACTTTTTATTTCGAACTATGGAAAATGAACTGTATTGCCTTGATGTCACAAATGGAAAACTAAAGTACAAATTGAATGATTTAGGATTTCTTTCAGGTTCCTTCAAGCAATACGATGGTGTAGCATATTTTGCCAATGACGACATGATAGCTATTGATATCCCCACTGGAAAATTATTAGGAACCTGTCCCATTCCTTCGATGTGGCTTTGTCCTAATGATATATTTTCTATGGCTAATGGAATTCGATCTGTAGTTATGGATCCAAAAACTGGCTACATTTACTCAGCAGACCGTACTCGAGCCTTTTGTATGAAAAATCCATTGAAGAGGGCAAAGAAATAATATTTATATCAGCCAATATCCAAGGATGCTGGCTTTGTACATAGCCCGTCAGCGGGTAAAGTGGTCTCGGAGTATCCCCGATGCGAAGAGAGTCTCGACGCTTAGGAGAGACGGAACCCACGCCGCGACCCGAGCCAGTCCAAAGGACGGAGCGAGGGGGACGCCCAAAATAAAAATTTAAGAGAAGGCTGAAAGATGGATTTCTGTAATATTTAGTATTGTTGCCCCATGCCCAGCCGAAATTAGCCATAGAATGGATTAAAAAGGAGGGTTAAATTCAATAAATTTTGAAAATATGGGGCAATAATTCATATTGTATTTTTTTAAATATAAAAAATGTCTATATTTGCATTCATATCAAAACACCCGTTAATCGTTCATGCTGAAACTTCCTAAGCGCTTTTTGGTTACCGCAGCATTGCCTTATGCGAATGGACCGCTGCATATCGGACACTTGGCGGGAGCATATCTGCCAGCGGATATTTATGTGCGGTTTTTAAGGCTCAATGGAAAGGAGGTACTCTTCGTCTGTGGGTCGGATGAACACGGAGCTGCCATCACGATGAAAGCCGCCAAAGAAGGCAAATCGCCGCAAGAAATTATCGACAAATATCACGCGTTATTCGAGGATACTTTCCGCAAATTGGGGATTTCATTCGACATATATCATAGGACGAGCTCAGCTATACACCACGAGACTTCGCAGGAGTTTTTCAAGACTTTGTGGCAAAAAGGGGAGTTCATACAGAAGCAATCAGAGCAGTATTACGATGAAAAATTCGGCCAATTCCTAGCAGATAGATACATCATAGGAACTTGCCCCAAATGTCAAAATGAAGAGGCTTATGGCGATCAATGTGAACGCTGTGGGTCGAGTTTGAGTCCATTGGATTTGATCAATCCTAGATCTACCCTTTCGGGCGAAAAGCCCATACTTAAATCCACGACACACTGGTATCTTCCTTTAGAAAAGCACGAAGCGTGGCTGAGGGAATGGATAAACCAAGGTACCATAAATGGGGTAGAGCAGCATGAGCCAGAGTTTTGGAAGGATCACGTAACGGGTCAATGTAATTCGTGGCTTGACAGTGGATTGCAGCCCAGAGCCATGACGAGAGACCTCGATTGGGGGGTTGATGTACCCAAAGAAATACCAGGACACGAAGGGAAGAAACTATATGTTTGGTTGGATGCGCCGATAGGCTATATCTCCGCGACCAAGCAGTGGGCCAAGGATAACGGTAAGGATTGGAAAAAGTATTGGCAAGATCAAGATACTGGGTTGTTGCATTTTATAGGCAAGGACAATATCGTATTTCACTGCTTGATTTTTCCATCGATTTTGAAGGCGCATGGAGGATATATATTGCCTAAGAATGTACCAGCCAACCAATTCATGAATTTGGAAGGGAGGAAGATATCGACCTCTAAAGGTTGGGCAGTCTGGGCGCACGAATACTTGGAGGATTTTCCAGAAATGCAAGATGCTCTTCGGTATGTGATGATAAAAAACATGCCAGAACAAAAGGACAGCGAGTTCACGTGGAAAGGATTTCAAGAACTTGTGAACAATGAATTGGTGAACAATCTGGCGAATTTCGTACAACGCGTTATGGTGTTGATCAATAAATATTATAAGGGAAAAATACCAAAATTCGACGAAGATACTGAAATCGAAGCTGCGGATCAAAGCGGACTTCCGACCTTTGTTGATGCCGAATTGATGGAGCTTTTCGACAAAGTGTATGAGATGAATACTTGTATTTGGGAGTACAATTTTCGAGGGGGACTCAAATGGCTTATGGACATTTCGTCTTGGGGCAATCAGATCCTCCAAGCCAACGAGCCTTGGAAGATAGAAAAGGAAGATCCAGCCAAGGTAAAGGCTTGTATGGCACTGTGTGGTCAAATAGTGGCAGCTTTATCCGTGGCGATGAGACCATTTCTACCCTTTACAAGCGACAAGTTGAGAACTATGCTCAATATGCCTGCATTCAAGGACCATAGAGAGCTCGTAGACATGCAAAATAAACTTGCCGATGGAAGGCTTATCTTGAAGTCAGGTCACCAAATAGGGGAGCCAGTACACTTGTTTTCGCGCATTCCAGACGAAATGATTGATATACAAATACGCAAATTGGCAACCGCCTCTGCCCAATCTCAAGCAACATCCAAAAATCATAAACCCGTGAAAGAAACCATACAATTTGAGGATTTTAGCAAAATGGATATCCGCACTGGAACCATCCTCGAAGCTGCAAAAGTACCAAATGCGGACAAATTACTCCAACTCAAAGTTGATATTGGATTCGAAGAGCGAACCATCGTGTCGGGCATCTCTCAGCATTTCAACCCTGAAGAATTGATTGGTCGCCAAGTGATGGTCCTGGTCAATTTGGCCCCTAGAAAAATCAAAGGTATAGAGTCCAATGGCATGATCTTGATGGCTGAGAATCACGAAGGAGCCCTAGGGATGATGTCACCACCTGAAGGTTGGGCTAATGGAAGTTGCATCAGCTAATTGCAATTATTTTATTGCAAGAAAAAAGAAAGCCAAGCCGCGTGAGGGATGGGAATGGTCTCGTAACTACGAGAGTCTCGAGAGTAAGGAGAGACGGAGCGCAGCGAACCCATGGACAGCCCGACTCGAATCTCGTCTCTAGACGAGGGAGAGACAAGCCCTAATCATACTGAATATCTTTGGTTAAATCGAATGTGCTAAAATAAAAAGAGCCTCCTCGATAGAAGGCTCTTAAAACAGAAAGCTCGAGGCGTTTTGCATTGAAGTGTACGTGTATGAGAAATTATTTGTCAAAAAACAGCGTATTCGCGTGCTTATAAAGAAGCACCCAAACCTCAAAATGTTATCAGGAAATGTAATGTTTTTAGAAATAATGCCCGCCAGTTGAAAATCTTCCTAGGAAAGTTGCTTAAATCCGAGGTATGCCATCAACCCAGCCCCTGTAATGAGGGCGTCTTCATCTATGTCGAATCTCGAAGTGTGGATTGGTGCGGTGATATTCTTCTGAATATTGCCCGTTCCTAGCCGATAAAAACAAGCATCCATGACTTGTGTGTAATAGGCAAAATCCTCTGCCGTCATGCGCAAAGGGAGTTCGATTACGTTTTCGCTGCCAAGGTATTCTTGCGCCCAAGATTTGCACTTGGATGTCAACTCTGGTTCGTTGATAAGACAAGGGTATCCGACTTCAATTCGGGAGCTGATCTCGCCACTAAAAGTAGCTGCTGTATGATCTGCAATTCGTATAATATGTTGGTGGATTTCATCGCGCCAAGGCTCATTCATAGTCCTTAAAGTGCCTTCTAAATACACCTCATCGGGGATGATATTCGTGGCTCCACCCTTGGAGTTTATCTTGCCGATGGTCAGCACTGTAGGTATGTCAGGTGTGGCGTATCTGCTAGTGATGGTCTGGAGATTGGTGATAAAATGCGCAGCAACCAAAATCGGATCTATGCATTCTTGAGGCATCGCGCCGTGTCCACCTTTGCCTTTTATGGTAAAATACAATTCATCTGCGGAGGCCATATACATGCCCGATCTAAATCCAACTTTGCCGACTTCAAGGGAAGGATAAACGTGCTGTCCTACCATCGAAGCCATTTCTTTGAAGGGAAGTTTTCCACTTTTTAACATGAGGGAGGCACCGCCGGGCAATTTTTCTTCGGCGGGCTGAAAAACGCAGAGTATGGTGCCTTCAAATTCATCCTTCAGTTCGTTGAGTATTAGCAGGGCGCCTAGTAAACATGTAGTATGAACATCGTGACCGCATGCGTGCATAATGCCCTGATTTATAGATTTATAAGGGACTTCATTTTCCTCTTGAATCGGAAGAGCATCCATGTCACCACGGAGTCCGATGGTTTTCTTGTGCGGATTTCTACCTTCGATCTTAGCGATAATCCCGTAACCGCCAACATTGTCTTCAAATATTATTTGGTGTTTTTGTAAAATATCGACTAGGTATTTGGCCGTTTTCTCTTCATGGAAGGATAGTTCAGGATGTGTATGTAAATATCTTCTGATATCCTTAAGATAGTCATGACATTTGATAGATAGCGCATGGATGGTTTTTTTCATAAGAAAACCAATGATTTTTGTATTAAATAAATTTCCCAAATATAAGCCTTATAACGCAAATGGAGCCTTATTCGAAATAGATATCCTTACTATTGTAAAAATTCTTGATTATTAAAATATCTTGGTTAAATTTACGCTATCTTTAAAATAATTGACTGTATGAATAAAAAATTGAGATTTGTAGCTAGCTCCCTTGTTTGTTTGGCCTTGGTTTTTAATTATTTTGGCTGTAAAAAGGATGATAATAACGGTACAACAGGGACAGCCTGTGATGGGATAGTAGCTGCTGATAATAAATATTCGAATGCGATAAAGCCGATCATAAATGCTTCTTGTGCATATGCAGGATGCCATGATGCTATTACTAAAGCTGAGAATTTAGACCTTTCTAGTTATGCAGCTTCCAAAAGTGCTTTTCAAAATTCTAAAGTGATTTGCAGTATAAATCATGCGAGTGGATGTACGCCAATGCCCAAAAATGCTGGAAAACTTTCTACCGATGTCATAAAAAAGTTGGAATGTTGGGCTAATTCTTCATATCCTGAATAATAAATTTTTGCCATGAAAAAACTTGAATTTTATAGAAAAATATGGATAAGCTTGCTTGCATGTTTGTTTTTTATTTCGTTGAATTCTTGTGAAAATGGCCCTAAAAAAGACAACTTTATAAGAGTCCGTTTGGCTGACAATCCAGACAATCTTAATCCTTTGTTTTCTAAATCAGCATCTGGGCAACAAATCATACAGCACTTATACCTGAGTTTGGGGCGATTCGATCCCCAAACACTTAATTTAATTCCTGTTTTGGCCGAAAATCTGCCTCTAAAGTCAAAATCGGACATGGAGGCTCACAAAGATTGCTTTAAATGGACTTTGCGTATCAGAGAAAATGCAAAATGGCAGGATGGAAAGAACATCGATGTGGATGACGTATTATACACGTTCAAAACGATTGCCAACCCAGCTCTTGTGGGTATTAATTCAAAATCAACTTTAGCCAACCTGCGACATATCGCAAAGCACGAGTCAGACCCTCAAGGATTGGCATTTTATATTGATTCTACGGATATCCTTTCGCCAATTTCTATCTGTGATGTTCCAATTTTGCCTAGGCATATTTATGATCCTAATGGAGAAATGAATGAAATAAGCCTAATGGATATCTTGAAAATATCTCCGACCGATACCAGTTCTATCACTCTGAAAAAGCTATCCAAGATGGCTGATGTATGGAAATCGCCTGCTGGTATAAAGGGTAAGATGATCGGTTCAGGACCTTATGCATTGACCAAATGGGAACCCAATAATTTTTTAGAAATTGAGAAAATAGAGAATTGGTGGGGCGATGACAAAGTCTATCCGGCATTGACTCCTCGGATTCGATATCAAGTGATTCAAGATGAAAGAACAGCGATAGCCGCATTAAACTCCGATGGATTGGACGTTTTGTCGGAATTGCCCAGTTTAGCCTTCGTCCAAGCAAAGCAGGATCCAAAAATCTCTTCGAAATATGATTTTTACAATCCAGAGATCTTGCAATATTTTTATATTTCGCTTAACAATTCAAATCCCATACTAGCACATGCCAATACAAGGAATGCTCTGGCAAGAATGGTTCCAATCGATGCCATCATAAAGAATAGCTTTGCGGGAATGGCAAAAAAAATAGTTGGACCAATACATCCCATCAGACCTTATTACAATACTGATTTGAAACCCTTGGATTTTGATTCTTTGGGAGCTAGAGAATATTTGCAAAAGGCAGGATGGACAGACTCCGATAAAGATGGTATTTTGGATAAAATGGTTGGGAAAAAAAGAATACCCTTCGTGCTTAGATTTCTCACAACGCAAAAAGCTTTAGGGAAAGACATTGCGCTGATATTCCAACAATATACGGCAAAGTTTGGCGTCAAGGTGGACATACAGGCTTTAGATGCGCCTGCTTTGATCAAAGAGGTAAAATCTGGCAATTATGAATGTGCGGCTTTGGCTACCAAATTATACCCAGGTGTCGAAGATTTGTATGGTTCTTGGTTTTCTTATAGTGTCAACCACGATCGCACGAATTATGCTAGGATCGAAGATCCCGTGTTGGATCAGTTGATTTTGGCGACCAAAGAAACTACCGATAACGAACAATTAACAAAGATATTTAGGGAATTTCAAGCAGAAGTGTACAAGCAACAGCCCATTATATTTTTGTGCGCACCACTAGAAAAGTTGATTGTTAGTAAAAAATGGAAACCAAGCATATCGGCCATCCGACCTGGTTATTTTGAAAATGCTTTCGAGCATCTATAATGAAAATATTACAGCATAATTGCTTGAGATGATTCGAGCTATCCAACATACCGTCATTTCCTTCATCATAAGTTCTGTTCTATTAGGCCTTTTACTTTCATGGGTTTCATATACCCAATTGTCCAAAGAGCTCGAGCACAATTTAATGGTTGCAAAACAAGAAGGACAAAGTGAAGAAAGCTTGAAGGGCATCATCCAACAGGCTGAAGTGGAGGGTGCAGGTATGCCTTTTTTTTATTTTGGTTTTGAAAAAATCGAACAGCAGCCACTGGATATTTTTTATTTTTCTTGGAATGGCAAAGCTTGTTATACCCATGTTTTTTTAACTCAAATATCAAATCTTCCCGAAAGCTTTAGTGAATCCAGTGGACAACCTTATTTGAAAACATTCTCTAATGCTTTCTCCTTTTCCTTGATTTTTGGCTTCTCTTGCTTGATTGCCAGTGGGATTTTAGCCTTGTTTACAGTGGTTAAATTCTTGAATCGCAATAACCATTTTGCATTAGAGGTTTTAAAAAATATCGGATTTTATGTCCAAATAGTACCCATTTTTATCCTGGCAACTTTGTCCGTTGCGTTTTTGAGTGGGGACAGATTGGGTATTTTTCCTGCAGTTGGATGGATTCCAGAGCAGCGATTTTCGTTGCCTTTTATTCACTACTTGATTCTACCATTTTTTTGTCTTTTCATCCCTTTGTTTTTTTGGTTATTTAATCATTTTCATGAAATAATCAAGGCAGAAAGCAAACTGCAATATACTCTAGGCCTAAAATCCAAGGGCAACAATTCCATTAATTTGTTGAAAAAGCATATTCTGCCTAACAGCAAACCCATGTTGTTGCAGACCATGATTCAGGTTTTCCCAGTTTCTTTGGCAGGGGTCTTTGGTATCGAATGGGTTTTTAATTTAAACGGGATCGGAACGTTATTTATAAAGGGTATTCAGAATAACGAATGGATACTCGTGTGGCTGATAGTTCAGTGTTTGATTATCGCTCTTTTGGTGATGAGGGTTCTTGTCAAAATTTCCACTCAAAATAACCTCAGCTATGCAAAATAAGGGAACTAAGTGGATGGGAAGAATCGGCTATAGCATCATTTTTGCTTGGATCGCACTTATAATACTTGATGCTTTAGGTGCTAGATTATTTTGGCAAGAAGGGCGGCTTATCCACCTTGATTCTGTTCATGTCCCGCCTAGTTTGAAAACCTTGTTTTTTCTAGGTTCGGATCATCTTGGGCGAGATTTATTGGGCATGCTCATCGAAGGTGCGAAAGTTTCTCTAGTCATTGGGATTTGCTCTGCTTTGATCAGTTTGATGGTTGGTTTTATATTGGGGATATTATCCGCGATGTCCAAGGAAGGGATGATAAAGATTTCAATCTGGACCTTTCTTACATGGTTGATTCCTTTTATAGTTATATTGCCCATCTTGGTTTCTCAAGCAAGGTGGAGTACTTCTATCTTAGTCATTCTTCTGTTTTTATTTGTATTATCCAATATCCTAGCTAAGAGGGTGAAGGCTTCGCCATTGCCCATTCATATTTTTATCTTGAGTATTGTTGACATCATTCAAACAGTTCCTTTCATCGTTCTACTTTTGATTATTCTTCCTTGGTTTGGTCAAGAGTACTGGCAAATGACGATTATTTTTGGCCTTTTCCGTTGGACCTATTTTTATAGAATTACAGATGAGTCAGCAACCAGAATTTTGCCTTTGCCGTATATCCAGCAGACCCGATTGCTAGGTTTGAAGCCTATTTATGGCATTTTAAAACACACAATGCCCAATATTTGGCCTCTTTTGCTGGGGCATTTGCCTTTGTTATTCTAGGAAATATTTTGTTGGAAGCAACAATATCATTTTTTGGATTTGGTATCAGCCCGGACAGAATAAGTTGGGGATCTATTTTGGCATCATCTTCGCAATATCTAAATTTTTGGTGGATTCCCGTTTTTACTTCCCTCGCCATTACTCTTACTGCCTTGAGTTTTCAGTGGATTGGAAAATCAAAAGTTAATGAGGTACCATAAAGTGTTAAATATGCATTAATTTTGTCTATTATTTGTTCTTAATTTAAGATATACCTTGATTCTAAAATGTTGATTATCAACTTACAAATTGATTCATATTGTTAAATTAACATTATGTAAACATTTGACCGTTAGAGTATTTTGTAGTAGATTTAAGGTAATAAAACAACTGATTATGAAAGCACGACTTACATTTTTATTTCTTTGCTGGATGGCAATGCCATTATTTGCTCAAAATTCTGATACCCCTCAACGATCCTATTGGGACAAACCTGGATGGTACACATTCGGATTGAGTGGAGGGACTAATTTTTTACAATCTGACGTAAGAGCCGCTTGGGGTGGTTGGGGTGCCAACTTAAGCCTAGGCAAGAATATTTGGTACACCAAGCCCCTGTTGGTAAATTTGAGAGCAAAACTCGAATACCAAAAAGCTGTTGGATCTGATGTGGTTAGGGATTATAATATCCTCAAAAATACTACCTTGAACGGTACGCATAATTTGAATTATACCAACTACAATTCGCCAACTACGCCCAATGGTTTTGTATTTCAAAACTTTCAAAACCAGATGGGATCCTTTGGTTTGGATGCCATATTCACCATGAATCGACTCCGAGAAAGAACGGGTTGGGTGCTTAATTTTTACGGAGGAGCCCAGATTTCATATTATGAGACATACATAAATCAATACAAAGAATCTGAAAATGCTGATTATAAGATTGGCTATGCGGCCATCGATACGAGCAAATCCAAATCAGATATTTGCAAGTCTTTGAGTGAACTCAGAGACAAAACTTACGAAACAGAGGGTTCAGGTTTTGACAATGCGTCAAATCATTGGAGCTTGATGCCCTATGTTGGATTTGAGTTGGGTTATGAGCTGACACCAAAATTCACCCTTGGCATCGGACATAGAGTGACTTGGACCCAAAAGGATAATTTGGATGCTTCAACTTTTGAAAAATCAAACCAAGATCTTGGGCATTATAGTTTTTTGAATTTAGAATGGAAATTTAGACCTACACCTAAGCAAGAATTGCCACCTGAGATAATGGTGCACCAGCCCACTATGGAGGAATATACCACCAAAGAGCCAGATGTTGACATACAAGCCACGATAAAAAATGTTAAAAAGGCCAAACAAGTATATTTCACCCAAGATGGAAATGCTCAAGCATTTGAGTTTTATAGACCGAAATTTGCTAGCCATATAATTTTGCATCCAGGATTAAATGTCATCAAAATAGGGGCCGTCAATACGGTGGGCTCAGCCGAAAAAACCCTTAGGATCACGTATAACGAACCCAAAGCGGAGAAAAAACCAACCGTACGATTTACCAATCCTTCCATTTCAGATAAAAAAACCCAGGAGGGGGAGCTTGTCCTGAAAGCAGACATCACTGATATTTACAAAGGCGATAAAATCTTCTATTACGTAAATGGCCAATTTAAAAGCGATTATTTTTTCAAAAAGAATGAATTTTCTGATGGAGTCGGCTTGAGAGAAGGGGTGCAATTCCTTCAAAATTAGAGTGAAAATGCTTTGGTTCCGACGAGGCGGTCACATCTATTTACTACGAAAAACCCCTGCCAAAGCCCATCGTCGATATTTACGCACCTGGTAAAGGTACTTTCACAACACAAGCAAATAGAGAATATATCAAAGCTAGAATACAGCATGTAGATTCCAAAAGCCAAATCGCATTGCGCTTCAACGGTCAGTCAATTTATGACTTTGAATATTCAAGTGGAGAGGTAAGGTTTTATGCTTATCCTTTGATGCGAGGACAAAATATTTTCAGAGTTGAGGCCTCCAATCCATCTGGACAAGCGGCTGAAGAATTGATTATAAACTTTGAAGAAAAAGTTATCGAGCAAGTGCCAGCTCCTAGGATTAATTTCTTGACCAATCACAGTATTAAAGAAAATTCAAAAACAAAGCAGTGTGAATGGAGCGCAGAAGCGACAGTTTCTGGCGTTACTGGCAAGGATCAGATAGATGTGAGACTAAATGGCCAACCAGTGCCTTTTTCTTACACACAGGGCAAAATATATGTACTTGTGAATGTCTCTGAGGGAACACATGAATTGTATGCTAGTGCCATCAACCAGTCTGGAAGAGCAGAGGACAGAATCTCGGGAAGATGTGTCACTACATCTTCGATTCCAAAGCCTTTGGTGACTTTTGTGACGCCAGCGGTTTCGCCTAGTTCTACCCAAACTTCCCTAACCAGTATCTTGGTTGATGTTCGAAATATATCCAATTCCCGTGACATCAAATTGCTAGTGAATGGTAAGCCTCAATACGATTTTACATTTGTCAATGAACAATTAAAGGCCAATATCCTGGTAAATGATGGCGCAAATTCTGTCGAAGTCATCGCGACAAACCAGGGCGGAATAGGCAATGCTTCTGTACAGATAACCAAAGTCGGAGGCATCAATTTGGCGAGAAAACCCATCATCGAGATTCAAACACCTTCTAATGGACATAAAACAAGAGAATCTTCTATAGAGGTAAAAGCATCCATCCGAAACGTGACGCACAAGGACAATGTTGAGTTTTGGGTAAATGGCAGCCGCAACAATAATTTCCAGTTTAATCCAGCTACTTCAAGCATGAACGCTGTTGTTTCACTAGCAAATGGGCAGAATGTCTTCTTAATCAAAGCCAAAAATGCAGCGGGACAAGCTGAAAATTCCGTTCAAGTAACCAAGGAAGTAATACAAAAAAGGCCACCCATCATCTCTATATCTAAGCCAGCAGACGGCATGAGTACGGAAGAAAAGGTTGTTACATTGGTTGCCAAAATTGACAATATTTCGTCCAAATCCCAAATACATCTCGTCATCAACGGTGCCCCTACAAGCGACTTTCAGTGGGCAGACAATACTTTGACTTGCAATATATTGACCATTGTGGGATCAAATACAGCCCAAATCAATGCTACTAATGACGACGGATCAGACCAAAAAAATGTCCGATTTACAGTAACAAAAAGCGTGGCTGCACCCATTATTAATTTTGAAAATCCTAAGATAAGCCCACAAATCACAAGAGAGTCTAGTATGAAAGTCGTGGCTGAAATTCTTAATGTGGAGCGTAAGGATATCGTGTTCTACATCGATGGTAGGGTGACCCCTAATTTTGAATGGAATGACCAAACCAAAAGACTATCTTATCAAGTGATGCTGAACAAAGGCGAAAACAACTTTAAGATAGATGCTTCCAATAGCGCTGGGACTAGATCAGAGAAGCGTCAAGTAAAATATTTTGCAGTACAAGTAGTGCCTCCTCCGACTGTCTCTATAGAGTCCATTTCTGTACCGACTGAAAATCCGTTCGAGCCGGGCGTAGCCAGAAGCACGTACGTAGCAAAAATAACGGGTATCTCCAGCAGCGCTAACTTGAAAGTATTGATCAACAATGTTCCTGTAACAGATTTTAATTATAACTCAACTACAGGTATGGTTTCGGGTGTGATGAATCTAATCAAAGGCATCAATAAATTGAGGATAGAGGCCACGAATTCATCGGGCTTCCATTACGCAGAGAAAGAACTCGCATACTAGCGCGTGAGGGGCGGTAATGGCTTGGTCTCGTCAGGTATGTTTATACTTGACGAGACGGAGCACCGCGAACCCATGCACGACCCGACCACACAGAGTGTGGACACGCCCTAATAATTATGGCACAAATTTTTGAGCATTTTGAAGCATCATTGAATAGGATATACTAGTCGAAAAGCTTTTGCTCAAGACTTATTTTTACAACTTGCTGGATTCTTGTATTTTGCGCGAATAAAAGGTACTTCCAACCGATTATTTTGATATTTTTGCAATAAATAAACAAGAAACAACAATGGACAAAATTTTCAACGATACCCAGATGGGTGAAAATTTCCTCCGTGAATGGCGGGAAATGGAGAAAAAAGCACTCGAATTGCTCCAAATTGTAGGAGAATTGCGCTTCGATAGATCCATCGAATTGGTGCTTTTTAGACGAGATATTTACGATTCCCGACCGAGTGAGCTACTCCAAATCCATGCGCTATCCAAGCACTATCATGACAAAGATCCTCTAAATATAGACCACACCCTAGCCATAGCTAGAGCCATCTACCGACAAAAAAACATGGTGCCTTCGCGTATCGATCTAGGTACCATTGGTGTCGAATGGCTTACTGAAAATAAAAACGAGAGCGTCAATGAGTTCGTGTCTTCCAAATTGGGTCATTTGATCGAAAGTGAGGAGAAAAAACTCATACACAAAGACGTTATCCTCTACGGTTTTGGACGTATAGGAAGGATTGCTGCGCGAAGATTGGTTCAACAAACGGGTAGGGGGGAGCAGCTTCGATTGCGCGCCATCGTCATCCGCCCTCAAATGAAAAATAAGCTAGAGGAAGCCGAAAAGCGTGCTGCTTTATTGCGCACAGATTCCGTACACGGCGAATTTAGAGGTACCGTTGAAGTTGCAGCTGACGGACACGCATTGCTCATCAACGGCAATCACGTCCACCTTATTTATGCCTCAGCACCTTCAGAAGTGGATTATACTCAATACGATATCCACGATGCGATCGTGATCGACAATACTGGGGTTTGGCGCGATCGTGCATCCCTAGAACAACACTTACGACCTGGTGCTTCACACGTGATTTTGACTTCTCCTGGTAAGGATATTCCGAATATTGTCTATGGTGCGAATCATGAATCCATCGACCCTGAAGAAAATATCCTTTGTGCCGCCTCTTGTACCACGAATGCCATAGTACCTATCATCAAGGCGATTGACGAAAAATTTGCCATTCAGAAAGGCCATATAGAGACCATTCACTCCTACACCAGCGACCAGAATCTCTTAGACAATTTTCACAAAAAACCGCGTAGGGAGGCAGGGCTGCTGCCACTCAACATGGTCATTACTTCGACAGGGGCAGGGGAGGCAGTCTCCAAGGTGATGCCACATCTGGCGGGAAGGCTTACGGGTAATGCCGTGCGCGTACCGACTCCCAATGTTTCTCTGGCGATTTTGAATCTTACTTTGGATGCCAGTGTCACCAAAGAAGAGGTGAATTTGGCTGTTAAGGATGCCGCTATGCATGGATCCCTCGTTGAGCAAATCCAGTACAGTACATCTGATGAATACGTTTCCAGCCATGCGGTGGGGGCTACTGCTGCGACGGTTTTCGATTCGCCTTCGACTCTTGTATCTAAGGATGGTCACTCGACGACCCTCTACACGTGGTATGACAATGAGTATGGTTATACCTGCCAGGTTATTCGTCTAGCGAAGTGGATTGCTAAGGTTCGCAGAGCTCATTATTACTAGAAAGATATTTTATTTTATGCCGTCCCCCACGCCATGCGTGGGGCCAGGCTCTCCACGACTTCACTTCGTTTCGGTCTTGTCAGACTCTCCTTCGGAGATCGTTTCGATCCTTGACGGGCGTTGTTGACGCTGTGTTCTTTAGCCCATTTTAAATGTGTAAAATACCAGAGTTTCACAGAAAAATTTCAATAAGTAGGTTTATTTTTATTTCGATCGAATTGTTAAACTTCGCCAGTACATCTTTGTTAATAAATTGGATTTTGAGATATTATTTTTTTTCTATTCTATTTACCCAAATATATTTTTATGAAACTATCTGAATTTAAAGCTGCATTGACCAATCTAACCGAATTGAATTTTAAATTGCCAGATGGAACCATGGTTCCGAAGCATTTTCACATCACCGAAATAGGCCAAGTTTCTAAGAAATTTATAGATTGCGGAGGTACTGTAAGGGAAGAAAATTTAATCAGCATGCAACTTTGGGAAAGCATCGATTTTTGGCATAGATTGGAGCCGTCAAAATTGATTTCCATCATCGATCTAAGCATCCAAAAATTAGGCATAGAAGATCATGAAATCGAAATCGAATACCAAGGCAATACAATCGGAAAGTATGGTGTTACTTTTTCGGACAATCAGTTCAAACTATTAAGCACAAAAACCCAGTGTCTTGCCGAGGAGAAATGCGGCATCACCAGCTTCAATCTTATCAAAGAGAAGGTGCAGTCTTGCTGTAGTCCTAGCGGTGGCTGCTGTTAAGCAAAGTGAAGATTGATTTTATCGTTTAATTACTAGCAAAGACACAGAGTCGCAAAGAAATGATAAACGAAAACGAAATATCAAAAATCATTGTGAACACCGCTTTCCTAATTCATACTCAGCTTGGACCAGGTTTGTTGGAGTCTGTTTATGAAGAGATTTTATATTTTGAATTGAAAAAAGAAGGTTTAAAAGTAGAAAGGCAAAAAGCACTACCAGTCATCTGGAATGAATTAAAAATGGAAATTGGTTTTAGAGCTGACTTGATAGTTGAAAACAAAGTAATCATTGAAATAAAATCTGTTGAGGCAATAGCTCCTGTACATCCAAAACAACTATTAACCTATTTAAAGCTAACAGGGTGTAAACTTGGACTTTTAATAAACTTTAATGAACCACTAATAAAATCAGGAATAACAAGAATTGTAAATAAGCTCTGACTTTGAGTCTTCGTGTCTTTGCGGCTTTGCGAGAAATAATTTAAGAAGAAATCCTTAGCGACTTCGCGAAAAAATTGAATGTTAGTTGGTTAAAAAACATTTATAAGAAGTGAGCAGCTAGGTAGCTTAGATGTCAATAACGGTTGATAGGTCTCGCAAAGACGCAAAGACGCAAATCAAAAAAACAATGCCTTTGCGAGAAAAAATCTAAGAAGAAATCCTTAGCGACTTTGCGGCTTTGCGAGAAATAATTTAAGAAGAAATCCTTAGCGACTTCGCGTCTTGGCGAGAAGAAATCTAAGAAGTAACCCTTTGCGACTTTGCGTCTTGGCGAGAAATAATTTAAGAAGAAATCCTTTGCGACTTTGCGTCTTGGCGAGAAATAATTTAAGAAGAAATCCTTTGCGACTTCGCGGCTTTGCGAGAAAAAATCATTATTCTTGGCGATTATTTTAAATTTTTATTCCAATCGATGCCACAAACCCTCTGCCATCTGAGCTCCAAACGCCTTGTCCTGGATAACCCGCTGGACGCTTAGTGAAATATTGCTCGTTCGTCAAGTTATTGATACCAAATTTGAAGTTCAAATTATTGTTAAAACGATAAGCAAGGTTGATGTCAAAAATATGATAAGATGGCACGATGCCAGAGGCTCCGTTCGCGCTAGGGGTCTTCGTGTTAAGCGCATCCGAATAGCTTTCAGCAACGTAATTATACTGTAAGAGGGCAGAAATTTTTCTATATCCGATTTGCAAGCCGCTTCTGTGAATCCACTTTGGTACCGTTTCCAATCGATTATGTGTGATATCGGTATTGACTGAACCATTTTTCATAGTTCCACGCATATACATTCCATCGAAATACGAGGTGGCAGCGAAAACAGAAATCCGATATTTCATCGTTTCTTTTATCTTGTATTCGGCATATAGTTCTATCCCATGGTCTTACTGTCCCCAAAATTTGTCTTCCACACATACGACTGGCCATTGTCATCAGTTAGAACAAGACTTCCAATACGATTTTTATAAATTATCTGAAAAAAAGTCAAGTCATATGTAAATCGATTAAATAATTCGCCTTTTATACCCAAGTCGAAATTATGCCCAAATGCGTCCTTCAAATCGGAGTCGGTTTGGTCCAGAGGAGTGGCTGGAATCAGATCGGCAAAGATGACTGGTCTATACGCTTGAGACCAACTTGCGTACAATTTGTTGCTATGGTTCAGGCGATATTGCCCACTGATGCCGAAAAGTGGGAATTTGTGAGAGATGTCCTGAGGTACTTTTTCATTAGGGAGATATGAAATAACTCCATCAACAGCACTGAGCCCACTTTCAAATCTGAACCCTAATGAGAGTTCCAATTTTTTTGTAATTCTAAACAAATTTTCAGCAAAAAAGGCGATATTTTTAGTCTTCATGTGCAAATCTCTACCGAATTGATCATTTGTAATGGTCAAATCATAATCAGTACCAGTGGTGCCTTTCCCTTGTTGCCGTCTGTGGAGATCATTATTGATATATCTGATGCCGCTTATGAGCGTATGCTTGCCATTAAAAACTTTGTAGTCGTGTTGCAAACGGGCTTCAAAGGTATAGCTGTTGAAATTGTCGATATCAACTTGCCTTGGCTTATATTCACGGGTAAGTGCGTCAATTGTATCCTTTGCATCAGCAAAACCTATAAACTGGACGCTTTTGCGGGTACCTAGGACTGCCGACCCGATACAACTGAGCATTGTATTTTTGGTTATTTGCCAAGTATAATTGAGCGATGGAATATAAATGTCAGGACTAAAATAGTTTCTGCTTCGTGTGGACTGTTGTGGATTAGCATAAAACATGGCGTCCGTCAAAGCTCCTGGGATCTGGTATAAATATTGACTTCGTCCTAGCTCAGCTCTTATGTTCATAGATGGATTTATTGCATACTCAAGGCTTACAAATTGGGCTTCAGCCTCTGAACGTGCATTTTTGCGATATCCAGTTGATGTCCGCCTTTGGTAATAGACATAATAGGACAATTTTCCGATTTTTCCACCCATTGCATTGTAGGTACTTTGCAAACCAAAAGACCCTACTGAGTTCAAAGATTCAAATCCAATTTTCTTTGTTGTATCCGGTTGTCTGGTGATATAATTAATCATCCCTCCGAATTGCGATCCATACTGGAGTGACGCCGAGCCTCTGATTATTTCTATTTTGTTGATGGCCTCCATAGGAGGGCTATAATGACTGGCGGGATAGCCATAGATATCCGAATTGGTCATGATACCATTCTGCCTGATATTGTATTCCCAAGAGCGGTGAGGGTCTAAACCTCGTGTCGATACATTAACCTGATTGCCAGAGCCATCCATGTCGTAAATGAAGGCTCCGGAAATTTTGGCGAATATTTGCCGCCCATTTTTTTCGGCTATATTGGCAGGTAAATCCTCTACAAGGATCACTTCATGTTTTTTGCCAGAGGTGATATAAGTCTGATGAACGCTTTCCAATTGTTTTACCTCATTTGAAGGGAAACGATAGGCCTTGATGGTGACAGGAGATAAGTCGTGTGTTAAAGTAGAATCAATCTTTTGTGAATAGCCAAAAGATTCTGTAAATATTATCAACGATAATGTTAATAATATTCTAATACCAATTTTCATTGCTAAATTATTATTTTAAACAAATTTTACCATGCACCCTTACATGATACTTGGTCTTTCTTTTTGTGTTTCTAGTATTGCTGCAAGATCAGTCTTTTATGTAGTTTTAAAGTGGTAAATAAAAACTTCCTAGTAATCGACATTAAAGATTTATTCCGAATCAACAGATACTAAATATTAGAGTATTTGATAATACAAATTGTTAAGGTAAAGATATAAAAATTTTAGATAAAATGGAAAGTAATGATGCTTTTAGATTTTTATTTATTGAAAATAAATATGTATAATGAGCCGATAATCAAGATATTGAGTTGGGGCTTAATTTATATTTAGCTAACTTTTGTTTTTGTTATTCGACCTTGTAAATATTCTTTTAGCCATTAAAATATTTTATAATCTGAAATATCGAAACGCAAATGATGATCCCAAGTACCCAATATCTGAACATCTTTTCTGACGTTCTTTTTAACACCAATTTACCAACATAACTGCCTGCAATGCTAATTCCAATCAGAAAAGGAATAAGAAATAAAAATTCTTTTTTGAAATAATCATTGCTCACATACACTAGGGCTCTGCTTAGATCCACTCCTAGATCGATGAATGCAGAAGTCGCTATAAAAACTTCTTTGGGCAATTGAAAAGCAGCTAAAGTGATCCCCCGAATGGCTCCTCCAGTCCCAGCTATCCCTGCCAAAAATCCCGAACCCACTCCACCAAGAATGAGATTCACATCCGTTTGTTGGATGACATTGTTGAAATTCCACATGAGATATGCCGACAAAAATAACAAAGCAATGCTCATATAGAACTCAATCTGTTCAGTTGGTAAAAACGTCGTCAAATAGGCTCCTAAGATAACAAAAATAATGGCTGGAATACCAATTTTAATGACAAGTTCCTTGTTTATCCCATGGCGAAACAATGCCAATTTAGATAGATTGCTGAATACATGAAATATAGCCGTAATCCCTAGTACGTGTTTAAAATCAAAGAAAATCGATGCAATTGGGACGAAAAGAATCGAAGATCCAAACCCAGAAATTGTCCCCAATATTTCAGATACAAATGCCAGAAATATAAACAGATAGTATTTTTCTTCCATCAATTTTCATTTCGCATTTTTTTGATCCACCAATACATCGAAATAACCCAAGTAACTCCAAATAATGCTATTAGAGGCCATTTGTATGCCTTGACATATTCATAAAAATACATGCCGATCAACAGATAGGCAGAAGCGATACAAAGCTTCAATGGAATGAATTCCCAATTCGTCCAAGTTGTTTTTTTATTCAAAAAATTCATAAGACCATAGTGTTATAGGGGTTTATTCTTCGGGTTGATCTGATTCTCCAGATTCTTGAGTGCCAATGTTTCCACCTTCACGTATCTCAGTATGTCTAATTTCACCTCCTGAGGTACCAGTCTGTTTTGCAAGAAACAATACAATCAAGAGACCTGCAATGATGGCATAATTCAAGTATTTGGCATACAATTTTCCTTTTAGGCTCGCCCACAAATTGAAACCAGCCAAGAGTGCCAGGATATAATTTAATAAGGCAAAAACTTCTGCCGCCTCTTCGTGATTGTGGATAATTTTTTTTGTTATTCCGGGGATTTTTTCTACGATCTCCTCCGCTCCTTCACCACTGAACATGGCGATTGCAGTTGAGATACCGCCCAGTAGAATTATGAAGAAAGAAGTACGTTTTATCGGCTCATTTTTAAAAAATAAACCAACAGCGAAAACAATGCCTCCTATCAAAGGAAACATAATGGGTAAATGATTTACCAATAGATGGAAATGTGCTGCATTCATAATTTTTAATTTTATTTTGTACTAAACATTGACTCCAAATAAATAACCAACAAAGGCCGTAAGTCCCATAGCCAATGTTCCCCAAATACAGATTCTCAAGATGGCACTTTTTATGCTTGACCCACCCGTTTTGGCGGACATGATACCCAATATGACCAAAAAGAACAAAGTCGAAACGTAAAGTGATATTTCCATTTTTGCAATAGGAGCCAATAATGTGACCAATAATGGCAAAATACCTCCTACCGTGAAAGCCGCACCAGAAGCGAATGCTGCTTGGATGGGATTTGCTTGACTTATTTCGTTGATCCCCAGCTCGTCACGTACATGCGCCGCAAGCGCATCCTTAGCTGTTAATTCTTGCGCGACCTTCAATGCGGTCTCTTTATTCAATCCTCTTCGTTCATAGATAGCTGCCAAAATTTGTAATTCTTCTTCAGGCATCGCTTTTAGTTCTTCTGCTTCCCTTTTTATATCTGCCACTTCGATATCTGTCTGTGAACTTACGGATACATATTCTCCTGCAGCCATTGATAGAGCTCCTGCTACCAGTCCAGCGACCGTCGATAAAATAACTGGCTCTTTGGTTATACTTGCAGCCGCAACGCCAATTGCGAGACTTGACACCGATATTATCCCATCATTAGCACCCAATACAGCAGCTCTCAGCCAATTGCTTCGGTGAATAAAATGGTTATCAAGGTAATTGTCTATGTTAATTGATTTTTCCAAAAATATTTTGTTTTAAGTGAAAATAATTGAAGAGAATTTCCCTCAATTTAAATGAACAAACCAGTATCAGAAAAGCTCTTATTGTACATGAGAAAAACGTTATTTCTAAGCTTAAATTTAAAGAATTGTCTCTAACAAAGATAATAATATATTAAATAGAAATGTTGAAATACAATAGGAAAAAACTGATAATTTTATATCAAGTTTTGGTCTGGAATTTCACAATATCTTTTTGCGTTTGAACCAAAAATAAATAACAAGTGCAATTACAGCCATCAAACCGATTGCAAAAAAATAACCGAGTGGCCACTTGAGTTCTGGCATATTTTCAAAGTTCATCCCGTAGATTCCCGCTACAAATGTCAATGGGAGAAAAAAGGCAGAAAAAATTGTCAAAAGTTTCATGACATCGTTGCTTTTTTGAGCATTTACATTCAGGTAAGTGTTCATCAAATTGTTGGAATTCTCTATGATTTCTTCATAATTTAAAATTAGATTCAATAGACTATCCTTGATGTCTTGGAGGGCTGTCTTATATTGATCTGCTACGTCTAATTGATGCACTACATTTTGAAATATTTGGAGTAATTTTTTAGTGATTCGCGTTTGAATTTTAAGATAATATAAATCTTCTAGTGAAATCCTTGAATAATCTTAGTCTTTTTTCAATTTGTGTAATTTTATCGTCCAATACATCTAATGGTGGTTGGTAAGTGTCAACCATCTTACGGATCAGAAACAAAATAATTTCTTCTGAATCTGTCCACTCTCTTTTTCAAGCTCCAAAAATTTAAATGGAATCCGGTGGACAGTAAGCAGTTTTTCTTGATTGTAAAAAAAGGCAATTTTGTTGGATAATTCTGTTATGGTAGTTGCATTTTGTTTAAGATTTGAAGTAAATGCCCTCAGTATCAAAAAGTTATATTGAGGAAGTTTTTCAAATTTGGGTAGGTGTCCATGTTCTAAGCTGTCCTTCACTTGAAAATAATCCAAATCGTATTCTTCAGCGATTTTGTCCAAGTTTTCTTTATTGGGTTGGCAAATATCTATCCATATGAAATTGTCGAATTGTAATTTCTTCTGCGTATTCTTGGCGATATTACCCATTAGATGCTCTTTTTTATGTGGTCGAATTGTTAAAATTGAATCGAACTAAATGCTTGTAAAACTAAATGAATGGCTCGGCATTCCATAGTAGATGATATATAAAATATTTCAATGACAAAGGTAATTATTATATGTGGAAAACATCCTATCTGATAGGGCAGGACTGTGTTCAGAGCTTTTGGGTTGGGTTTTTTGTTGAAAAATGGCGAGGTAACGCACCCCTGCTTAATCAAAAAATTAAACTTGTATTTTGCAAGTAAGTTGAAATAAACCCAAAGGTAGGATAACAAAAAATGCAAGGTCCTACCTTTAGGGTTAATTAATTATTTATCTATTAAACCAAATCTACTACTCAATTGGTTCCCAAAGTTCAATTTTATTGCCTTCAGTGTCAAGTATGTGGACAAATTTTCCATATTCATAGGTAGTAATGCTATCCAAGATATTTGCTCCGTTTTCCGTGAGTTTTGCGACCATTCCTTCGATATTTTGTACCCTATAATTGATCATAAACTCCTTAGTAGAGGGGGCAAAATATTCACTTCCTTTTTTAAATAAACTCCATTGAAGACCATTAATTTCTTTGGGATTGTGCAAATTTCTTGATTCAAAAGTTGCTCCTCCCCAGTTATTGATCTCGAGACCTAAATTCTTGGCGTACCAATCTTTCAATTCTTTGGGATCCTCTGAAAAAAAGAAAATTCCTCCAACTCCTGTAACCTTGGGAATTGATTTGTCTATATGTGTCCCTTCATTATTGAGATTTTCCATGTTTTTTGTTTTATTAATTGAAGAAAAGCAGCTAGAAAATATGGATAGCAAGGAAATTATAATAATCAATCGAAATTTTGGAATCATTTTTATATTTGTTTATCGCTACATTATTTCAAATCCGCTATAAGATATTTAATACTGTAATTTGTATTTATTTTTATTTAAAATATCGATATTGATGGAAATATATGACCTAACAGAATTAAAACTTGGATTATACTGCTGGAGCTTCGTCAAAATTGACCATCCAATTGATTCCAAATTTGTCTATAAACATTCCAAAATAAGCACCCCAAAATGTATTAGCCAAAGGCATAGTTATTTGGCCACCTGCGGATAATCCATTGAATAATTTGTCTGCTTCTTCTTTGCTTTCTGTATTGATAGAAACTGAGTAATTATTCCCTTGAATTAATTTAGGGGACCATTCCCCAGCCGTATCGCTGCCCATCAAACAGGTTTCTTTACTAATCGGAAGGGTTACGTGCATGATCTTTTCACCATCAGATTCGGATAAAGTTTGCGAATTATCATAGCTGGGTGGCATATCTTTAAACTTCCCAATATAGGGAAAGTCTCCACCAAATACTGATTTGTAGAAATTAAATGCGGCTTCACAATCGCCATTAAAAGTCAGATAAACGTTAACTGATGCCATTTTAAATATTTTTTTAAATTAATTAATCTTGAATTTCGGGTTCTACTAGTTTTATCAATTTTTCTAGTGATTCTTGCCAGCCCAAATAACACATCTCTATTGGGATGATTTGTGGTATTCCTTCTTGGGTGACAATAATATCCGTTCCACAAATGACTTCTTTGAACCAAACGGTTGTCGTCATAGTCCCAGGTAGATTTGGATCGTCAAATGTATCTGAATATTTCAACAGTTCATTTGGCTGGATATCCAAATAATTACCTCCAAAAGATTGACTCTTTTCAGTGGTAAAATTTAAAAAAGACATCTTAAAGCTCCCTCCAATTTTGAAATCCATCTCTTGGATCTCGCATAAAAATCCATAAGGCGGAATCCATGATTTTAACGCTCTTGGATCTGAAAAAGCTCTAAATACTTTGGATATTGGGGCCTTGATAACTCTATGTAAAACTACGGTATGATCTCCCATCTTTGTGTTCTTGTTTGTTCAAAGCAAAAATACAAAATAACAAGATTATTTTTTGAAGAAATTTATTAAAATAAACTGAAAAATGAAATAAAATTTGGCATCAAAACAAAAGTTTAACTTTATTATTTTTAAGGAATTTAAAATAATTCTCTACTACTTGTTAATCGCAAGTACCGTAATTTTAAAGATTCTTTTGCTTGATATTCATGTAGTGATCGCGTATAGTTTGAATAAAGCTCAAGATCAAACCAAGTCCAATGATGATATAAAAAATATTGAATATTTTGCCCAAATCTGTTCGGGGTGTAAAATCCCCATAGCCTATAGTGGTTAGGGTTATTACACAAAAGTACAATGAATCTAGCCACCTCCAGCCCTCTACATAATGGAATACGACAGTACCTAAAATCAAAACTATGGTGGTAGTATAAAGCAGTTCCAAATATTCTTTATCCCGAAGGAATGACAGTATTGCCTTGAATATGAGCATATTTAACTAAGTTTTGTCCTAATAAAATTGCTTAAATATAGCATATTTTATATTCAAAGCGAAGTAATTTTCATGGCATTTTTATTAATTCATCCAGTTTCGAGAAGAAGCTATTTTATACCATGACTGGTTTCTAATTTAACATCATTTTTTGAACAAAATTTAGGACTGAAGATTTTTTAAGTCTAATCTAAATAAGAAGTTTTAAAATATCAATCAAACACAGCCCCAAAAATAATCTAACTTGTAAAATGCAAGTTGCAACTATTTTATGAAAGGAATGGATAGTCAATATAGCCTTTCTCACCTCCTCCAAACATAGTGCTAGGGTCCAATTGGTTCATCACGGCATTCAATTCAAATCGCTTTGGCAGATCGGGATTTGCCAAAAACAAAACACCGTAAGAGATGGCTTTCGCGATCCCTTTTTCAAGTTCATTTTCACCTGATTCCCTGGTAAATGCACAATTGGCGATGAGATATGCCTTTACATTTTTACCAAATAAGTCGATTTCATCAACGCTTGGATAGTGCTCTGGCGCAGGGAACATAGGACTCTTTTTCATCAATTCGACAAAGGCAAAATCCATTTTGTTTAGCTTATCTATAAGATAATTGAAAGTAGCAACTGGGTCGTTGAACACAACACCCCCATAAGGCTGGAACGGAGATAATTTAATCCCAACTCGATCGCCGCCTATCGTATCAATCAATGTCTGCATGACTTCCAACATGAATCTACAGTTATTTTCTATGCTTCCCCCATAATTATCTTGTCTTTGATTTGAACTTTCGGCCAAAAATTGGTTGGGCAAATATCCGTTGGCTCCATGCAATTCCACACCATCAAAACCGGCTTCTATGGCATTCAATGCGGCTTGTTTGTAATCCTGAATCGTCTGATTAATGTCTTCAAGAGTCATAGCTTGAGGCGTTTCGAAATCTTGAAGCCCTTGCGAAGTAAAAAGCTGGTTTCCAACAATCGGAATAGCGGATGGAGCTAGGGGTAATTTTCCGTTTCTATCGATAGAATGTGCCACACGTCCCGTATGCCATAGTTGCGCATAAATCAAGCCACCTTTTTCATGTACTGCATCAGTAACCTTTTTCCAAGCATTGATTTGATCTTGCGTAAAAAGTCCTGGGGTGAATGGGCTTCCGATCGCATCTTCTGAGATATTTATCGCTTCAGTTAATATCAGTCCGGCACTTGCTCTTTGCGTGTAATACAAAACGGTTGAATCACTCACTACACCTTGCACATTTGCTCTGCTTCTAGTCATAGCAGACATGACCATTTTGTTTTTTAAAGTATGGTTTCCGATTTTTACTGTTTCTAGTAATTTCATAAGTTTTTTGGTAAAATTAATTTTTTGAAAAAAGTCTTGATCCCAATTCTGGAAATCTTATGACCGATGCAATCCATATTAAAATCTGAATAATTACTGGAACCATAATGGGTTGACTGCTTGTAAAATGCACTGCAATGGCACCTCCAATATAAGCGATAGCCAGTAAAGAACCCACCACTCCAGTTCGAGGTATAAACCAAAGTGCCACAATGGTAAATTCAATAATTCCAAGGATCATAGCGTTGGTGCCCACCAACTCCTTTACCATTTCAGCGTCTCCTTCGCCTCCAAATAGCTTGAGGGAGCCACTGCCTACAAATGCTAATGCGACAAGTCCAGTCAAAATCCATCCTACGATTTGTTTTGTTTTTAAGTTCATGTAAATTAGTTTAAAGTTAATAATTTGCAAATGTATGTGTATTGCTTTACATTTGCAAGTAGTTATTCATATGTATAGTAGTAACACAAAGTAAAGCTTAGTTAAAAATGGAGTTATTATGGTAAATAAAAAAGATGAAAAGTCAACTGAGAGGTGTTCATTGAAAGAGGTTTTGGACATTTTGGGCGGTAAATGGGCGATGCCTATCATTTATACTTTGTCAAATGGGAAGATGAGATTCAAGGAGTTGGAAAGGAGCATTCCTCATATCAACACGCGTATGCTGGTCAAAGAACTCAAAAATATGGAGGCCAATGGGATCGTAATTAGGGAAGTCTTTGCTACGGTGCCACCAACTGTTGAATATACACTCACACCCAAGGGCGAGAAGTTGGTTCCAATCATTCGTGAATTGCACAAATGGGGCGAAGAATATTCCGAACAAAAAGTCAGTGAATAATCAGTCCTAATTAAGCTTTTGTATAATACATACAGTGCTAGAAAGCTAACAATGATACTTTCAAATTATTTCTCATCATCAGTGTCCTCTACATGCAAAATATGCAAAAGCCGATGGATGATCGGCGTGAAAAATACCGCCGTGATACTCAAGAAGGCAACGCCACTATATAGTGCAAAGAATGACGAAAAAATTTTAGCTTCATCTGTTTGCATTTCAGCTACAGGCCCCATACCAGTTAGGATCATGCTTGTCATATGGAATGCATCAATCCAACTTATTTCTCCTAAAAAATGATACCCAATGGTGCCAAAAAGCAGTGACAAAGTGATCAAAACAAAGGCGAATAGGCTATAGTGTCCCAAACGCTTCAAAAACTTGTGGAATGGTATTACCTGCTGTTTATGATGTTCGAATTTCATGTTTTTTAGAATTATAATCTACGAGCCAATCAAAATGATTGGATAAATTCATTTAATACTCAAAAATACGAAAATAAAGAGTAATATTTTTCTAGGTATAACAAATAAAATGGGTTTGAAATATTTAATTTTTTTGTTCAACTTGCAAATTGCAAGTTTATATTAACTCTTAATGGTTTTGGAATTTAGATATTGAGAATTATCATTTAACTTAGCAAAAGAAAAGAGCCCATCCTTGACCAATTGTAGTAATGGAAAGGATAAGCTCAGGCCCACAACTTAATTATTTTTACTCAGGAATTACCTAATCCATATGGATCTTTATAATTTATTTTTTCGACTATAATGTTTTTAGTTTTCGCGTTGACTTCGTAGTCTCTGATTAACTCCAATACGTCATATGAAATAGACTTAGAGTTAGAAAAATCAATAGCAACTTTCGAATTTTCTGTTATTTCGTTCAGTGCTTTTACTACATTGGCTTTGTTGAAAAACGAAACTTCTTCTGCTAGTATAAGATGGTAAACTTTGGTGCCATTTTCATCAGAAATTTCTTCTTTCATATAGTGAGAATTGCGATAACTGTGATAAAGTGCATAGGCGCCGCCTACAATCATGCCTGTAGTAATGCCCTTCAACAAATCGGTCAATAACATCGCTACGATAGTTACAATAAACGGAACGTACTGTTCGTGTCCTAGGTTGTACATCTCTTTGAATAGTGATGGTTTGGCCAATTTGTAACCTACCATAAGAAGGATCGCAGCCAAACTCGCCAAGGGAATCATGTTCAGGGTACTAGCTATGGTCAGGGCACTCAACAATAAGAATACACCGTGTAAAATGGCCGATAATTTGGTTTTTCCACCAAAAGAAATATTCGCTGAGCTGCGCACTATTACTTGCGTAACTGGTAAGCCGCCGATGAGTCCAGAAACGATGTTTCCTAGACCTTGGGCCTTTAATTCTCTGTCGGTCGGAGTGACGCGTTTGTCAGGGTCGATTTTATCTGTGGCTTCTACGCAAAGTAGTGTCTCAAGACTCGCTACGATCGCCAACACGAAGGCAATTTTCCAAACTTCTAAATTTTTCAAAGCGTTAATTTCTGGAAAAGTAAATTGTTTTAAAAAATCTGGAATAGAATCTGGTACGGGTAATGAAACCACCTGTGAGTCATCCAAAGTCAATCCATAAAATCCATTTTTATAAAGGTTAAAAATAACAATGCCAATGACAACGACAACCAATGGACCGTTAATAAGATTGAAAATTTTGTTCTTTTTGGTCAAAACATTATCCCAAAGAATCAGAATGGCCAACGAAAGTAAGCCAATGATGATCGCTCCTGGGTTAATAAAATTGAAAGCAAGCATGATTTCTGAAAATGTATTTTCGCCATCTGCCTGAAAAAATTCAGTATCTCCAAATGCATCTTTATCCCATCCAATAGCATGTGGAATTTGTTTGAGAATAATCAAAAGGCCAATACCCGTTAACATCCCTTTTATGACGGATGAAGGAAAAAAGAAAGCTATGAAGCCAGCTTTGGCATATCCTAGAATCAATTGGATGACTCCAGCCAAAACTACTGCCATCAAAAATGCCTGCCAAGATCCACCTAGAGTTGTAATTGCAGTAGAGACTATAACAGCCAATCCTGCCGCTGGACCACTCACCCCTAAGGTGGAGCCACTTGCTAAGCCACAAACTATTCCACCAACTATGCCCGAGATGATACCTGCGAATAGTGGGGCTCCAGAGGCCAAGGCTATTCCGAGGCATAACGGTACAGCTACGAAAAATACTACAATACTAGCTGGTAAATCGTTTTTTATTTCTTTGAAAAAGGAATTCATAATTTTATAAAAATAGTTAAATGAATTTAAAATTGTATAAAAGCATAATTGCTATACATTATAATAGTAATACTATTAAAAAAGTTCTAATCATCTTGAGAATATTATCAAATAAATTAATACTATAATATTTACTATCTTTGTATAAATTTTTACCATTATGGACTTTCAAGTTAAATTTGATATAAATGACAGAATTTATTTGAGAAATCCTGAAAGCAGTGAAGTGGGTAAATTAATGGTCAAAAAGTCAATCGATCTGATATATGAACTTGGCTTTGAACATTTTACGTTCAAAAAATTGGCATTAGAAATCAACAGCACAGAAGCTACAATCTATAGATATTTTGAAAATAAGCATCGACTACTCCTATATATTTTGAATTGGTATTGGTCTTATATGGAGTTTTTACTTTCGATAAAACTGGAAAATGTTTCGAACAAAAAGGAAAGGCTAAAAATTGTCATTCATCTGCTCACCCATGAATTAGACGAAAGTGCAAATAAATTTGATTACAACAAACGATTTTTGAACCAAATAGTAATCTCTGAAAGCAGTAAGACATACCTAGTGAAGGAGATAGCAGAGATCAATAAAAATGAGTGGTTTAAGCCATACAAGGATTTGTGTTCAATGATAGCGAAAGTTATTTCAGCTTATAATTCGAAATACAAAAATCCGAGTTCGCTGAGTACTACGCTCATAGAGACTTCGCACCTTCAGCAGTTCTTTAGCGTGAATTTGCCGAAATTGACGGATGTTGCACCTCAGAAAAATGCGGAATTTACCAGTGATTTTATAGAAGATTTTTTATTCAAAATTTTGGGATAATTTCTCTTAAAGGCTAGTATTTCACGCTATGCATTTATTTCTTTTTTGAATATTTGCTGTGTTTCCATTTGTTGGTCTCTTGAGAGCTGTCAGAAATCAGCTCTTGCAGCCTTTTTAGGCGAGTCGCCTCTTGTTTGGCGGACATAACCCAATGCGTGGAAGGTTTTCGGTAAGTAGGTGCTAACCCCATAAAATAGGCCCAAGCTTTAACATTGGCTTTGAACAAATCTTCATACTCAATTGGAAATTTTATCTCTTCGTTTTCAAAAGCATATACTTTTGATTTGTTTTCCGTTCTGTGGCTAAAGCTCAAAAGGCCAGCCTCTTTCATCCATCCTTTTTCGATCAAGGTTTCGACCTTTTTGATATTTACAGCACTCCAAATGCTTGATTTTTTTCTAGGAGTAAATCGAATTTTGTAACTGTCTTGGTCTATGGATTGCCTTACACCATCTATCCATCCAAAGCACAGCGCTTGATCCACAGCCTGTGACCATGTCATCGAAGGTTTGTCAGTGTGAACTTTGTAGAAACCAACTTGGATTTCTGTTGTATGATGTGAATTCGTTTCTAGCCACGCCCTGAATTCTTGTTGAGAGGCGAAAAAGTGTGGGTTCATTCGATTAGGATAAAATTAAATTTACTATATCAATACCAGCCCTACAAGGGCACAGTTCTGATTTTTTGGTAAATTTAAATAAAAAAAAAGGCTTGATTACCTAGTATAAATTGGACTCCTTTTCAACAAATAATTGACAGAATCAATCCAAGAATCTTGCATATTAAAGAATGGTTGTCTAGTTTTTGAATAAACTTTAACATTCTTTTTATACACATCAAAATAAATGGTATAAGCAAAGGTTTTATCCTCTTCAGAGATTGTGGAGAAAAAATCGTCGTCTCCAATCACATAGGTTCCGCTAGTTACAGACATGGTATAATTGACTTTGCAGGCCAATACATGATCAACACCTAATATATTGCTAAGATCTTCTATGGGAATCTCGTCGATCACTGTATAATCTATACCAGATTTTTTCAATAAACTGTTAGTAGTCCGAATATCTTGAACTTGCAATGGGAAAATATTGGAAGTCTTGTCCATCAATCGATTATATATATCATTTTGAACAATTTTTGCCATTTCGGCAGAGCTTCTTTGATTTTCTGTATTTAAAAATGGAACCAACAATACGGCAATGGTGTTGGGTTTAACAGGTGTAAAAGTATAGGATTTTTTCTCTGGACTTTCTGAATATTGTGCTTGTTCAGTGACTGTGAATTCTTGTGTTCGTCCACTTTTAAATGTAATTTTTGCCACTTTAGACAAATCTAAAGACGTCACTAGATCTTCATTTGGAAAGCTGTATTCAACCTCTTTCTCTGTTATCTTTTTAATGTTTACGTCCAAGACTTCATAGTTTTTCTTGACGATTTTGTCAAGTTTTCCATCAGTTTGCGCTAATGAAATATTGGTTGCAATCAAAATTAAACACAAAGTTTTAATAAAAAATTTCATAAAACAGAATTATTTTAGGATTTATGATAAATAGAAATATATAGAACTGTTTTCAAATCGGATTATTGATCCAATTCACCTTCAGAATATTTTGAATAAGAAAGGGTAGGGGGAAGGAAAGATAAATGATTAGCTGGGGAAAAATGCCCAAACCCAATGCTTTGTTGATGAAGCTTTCAAGCCATTGATTGAGTGCGGCACAAATGTAATTAGTTTTTAGAAAATGTGTAAATCGAAATATGATTTTTAACAATACTATAAGAAAATTTCTATAGGCAATACATATCTATACCAGATTTAAAACCAAGTAAAATCAAAAAAAAAGGCTCATGTTTGTTATTTAATGAACCGAAGAAAAGATAAATGTTTTACGTCTAAGCTTTTTCTAAAAAGAAACGGACGAGCGCTTCATCGCTCATCGGATTGGATGTAGAATCAG
Source organism: Saprospiraceae bacterium (assembly GCA_016718505.1). Classification (GTDB taxonomy): domain Bacteria; phylum Bacteroidota; class Bacteroidia; order Chitinophagales; family Saprospiraceae; genus JADKKF01. Next base: position 456,775 of record JADKDE010000002.1, read on the forward strand.
AAAGTTTAGCGTGTTTGAACTGTGGCGTTTCTTGCAAATAGTGTACAAATTGCTCTTGAATGACCCCTGTACCAGTTATATGAATTGAACTTGCATTTTGCATGTCTTTACAAACTTCTTTGAAAAATTTGTGCAGCAAGGATTTTTCTAAATTATGGGCACTTTTCTCATTAGAATTGTCTCCACCGTGCTCGGCTTTGATATGGTCAACTATATTGCAAGTATCCTTATCGACAATTTCTGCAACGATTGCTTTTTGGGTATTAATCCAAACTCCATATTTTTTTGACATGACTTCTTAATTATTAATGCTGCAAATATACCAAAATTGCATGACATTATAAGCGATATTTTTATGTTTTTTCTCTTGGAAATGCTTTGCCCATTTAAGTGAAAAGGGTCACAGATTTTAAGCGTGATTTTTTAATAAATTCAATAATTATAAACTTCAGTTCGAACTTTTGATATGGTAATTATAACCTAATGAAAATGAAAAAGAACGGAATAATGCCTTAGTTTCATACAATTCACCTTGGAGTAGCATCTTTTCCTGTGGATTGCTGAGTACTACATAAGGCTCCAAATTTCCAAAACCACGACAATAACTTAGTCCTGCAAATATGTCCGATCGCATTTTTTTGTACATTCCACCAACAGAAAAGTGCCACATGTCCCAAAAGGTTTGGCTGATGCTCAGACTTGAAAGATTTCCTTGATTGTAAGAATTGTTGGTCCGGATACTCCCAAGTAATTTTATTTTTTTCGTTATTTTCTGTTCATATCCAAGAGCAAAATTCAAGACGCTCTTTGGAGCTTCGATGATGCCCATAAAGTCCACAGTAGTGAAAGGATAATTCTCCTTAAGAGGTCTGATCACTCCTCGCTTTTCAGGCTCGACCAAATAATATGATTTAATGGGCATAAAGTATTCAAAAGACAGGTAGATTTTACTGGTAGGCTCAGAATCTTCGTCCAGGACTTGGATTTAAAACAATGCCACCAGCTATGGACAATGGAGATTTATAAACTGTTTTAATTTTGTCTGTACTGCTTGACTGCCTACCATTGACACTAAATGTATTTCGATTCAAATCAAATCTAAAAGAGTCTGCTGCAATGATATATTCTGTCTCATTGGAAGTGTGACGAGTATATTCGGTCAAGTTTAAATCGAATAAGTTGATATTATTGTACAATTCATCCCTTTGAATGGTAACTACACCAAGTATTGGGATGCTAGGTGTGGTGATCGAAATTCCAAAATCAAATCGGTTAAAACTGCCAGCGAAACCAAGTTTGCCAAGCCCTCTAAAGGTCGTAATTTCGGCTGATTGGATATCACTGTAAGAAACCAAAGGAGTTATGTATAAGCTATAATTAGACTGAGTGGGAAGTATGGCTTTAGCAGTATTGGAATATTCCAAAAGTTGGGTTCTATAGGCTCCAAATGCGGAGAATCCGAATGAAAGATTCTGGTTAAGTTTATAGGAATAACATGCGCCAAACCATTGCTCATTCAACGCAGATTTTAAACCGAACTGTCCTATATATTCTTCATCTCCTGGATTATTAAAGTCTGGTATTACATTAAGTTCTTTGTCGATTCGTGCCGAAGTTTTAATTCCTGTTTGGTTTTTCGTCAGTATGGCATAACCAAATTTATGTTTAGACAAATTTTTGAATCTGAAAGTACCTGAAACCATAGAGGGCAGGATTTGAGTTTGTCCAGATTTAAGGTCAATTCCGATTCCTGCACCATCTTTTATTTTTAGGGCATCAAATTGATAAAAATTGGCATTGACAGAGATATTATTTGAGTCCACGAGAGCCAGAAAACCTGGATTGTAATATATGGCACTGTTGTCTTTGACACCGCCTATGATGGCATTTCCAAGGATAGAGCCTCGAGGGCCGTATTGATTGGTCCAGTAGTGAGTATCCTGACTATATACTGATTTTACCAATGAAAAAATAAATAAAAGTAAGGTAACTTGCGTTTTGCAAGTTTGAATAAAATCACAGCTTTTCATATTAATTGAATTCCTAAAAAATGATAAAGCATTTCTAAAAGCTTACTTTATCATCATTCAAATTCCTAAAATATTTTTAATCTAAAATTCTATCCTCAAAAATATAAAAATTTGCAAGTTTTTCATTGATTTTTCAACAAATTACTTCGGAGAAGTTAATGATAGCAATAACATGAATGGTTTAATTATGCAGTAAAATCATAAGCAAAGGACGATTTTACTATTTAGCGAATTCCAATAATTTTCCAAAACTTGGTTGTTTAATCACTATATCCGCATGATGATTTAAAAGTTCATTGGAAGAACAAAAGGCTATGCCTAAACCTGAAATTTTTATCATACAAAGGTCATTAATGCTGTCACCAATGGTTAAAGTATTTTCCCTTTTGATATTAAATTTTTCAAGTAGTGAAATCAAAGCATTGCTTTTGCATATATTGTGTCTGCAAAGGCTTTGATCCGTGTTGATAAAGAACGAAGGCAATTGGATTTCGCCTGTACATATACTCTTGGAAAACTCCAATTCATTGGATAGTGAAAAGTCCATATGGAGCTTATTCTTGATATGGTTGGTGATGCAATTATAACTATCGGAAATGATCCCAACAATATACCCCCTTTTTTTAAGCTTACTTATGACTTCTTTGGCCCCTTTTACAATCGGAATATTGTCTGCGACTTCGATGAGCTCACTGAATGTTTTATTTTTGAGTAAAGTCGCAATTCGTTTTGATAGAATGATTCCATCTGATTCAGATGAGCGGATATCCATTAGCTCTTTTTTGAAATAAAATTTTTCCGCACAGGCATCAATGAATCGCCCTTGGAGCAGTGTATTGTCCATGTCAAATACAAAAAGTTTGTCTAGATCATCTAAGTGAGCTTTCAGTGCAAATTCCATTTGAGACCTGATCTCGTTTAGGACCCCCATTTCTTCGAAATTATAGTGTGGATTTTTTGAACTTGCCGCCTTGAGTATTATGGTTTGCGCGACTTCTTTACTCATTTTTCCTAGAGAATGTAAAGAATGGCTTTTGTTTTCAATGTATCCTATTTCCACTTCTTTCATCCGAACATTCATCAAGTAAAAGTCGATGAGTATGCCTATATCCACCCCGTAATCATCTCTGAAATCTAACTTTTCGAACCATGATTTTCTTCCAGCAATCATACCGCTGAGGGGTTGTGTAAAACGAAGTAAATCAGGAAAAAAAATGCTCAATAATGGCTTTGCAACCAGTTCTGTCACCCTGCCTGCGTTGCGACTGAAGGAGGATTTTACAAAGTCAACCTCTCCATGCAATATTGGATCTGTCAAGAGCTTGATGGTATAGTGGGGATATGGGTCAATATCACCGTCCAAGAAAACGATGATATCATTCGAAGCACAAAGGACTCCATCTTTCATAGATGCTCCCTTGCCTAGTTTCGTGCTGGTGATTACTTTTGCGCCATTTTTTAGCGCGATTTTTACCGTTTTGTCGATTGATTTGTCGTCAACCACCATGACCTCAGTTACGTGAGAATGAGCTTTTGCAAAGTTAACAACACTCGCAATATTTTCCTCCTCATTTAATGTTGGAATAACTACAGTAATCATAAGCATATTCATTTAAAAAAGGACAAATGTGTCCTGGGAATAAAAATTATTTCCTTGATGTTGCATTATTATATACTGGTAGAGTTATAATATATAACACAAAAAATTAGATTATGTTATAATTAGGGAATAATTTAATAGTAAAAATAAAAATTGAGAATCATTGTTTGGATTGTGAATTTAGGGAAGATTTATTATCTTTTTCATCAAGATATCGGTTTGAAAATCATCGCCAAGAATAAAAAAATGCTTTCCAAACACCTGGAAGCCTTGCTTTTTATAAAAATTAATAGCCCTAGAATTTTCTTCCCAGACGCCAAGCCAAACATATTCCTTGGAGGTTTCTCGGGCTCTTTTGATGGCAAAATCGTATAATTTTTGACCAACTTTCTTTCCTAGATATTCTTCTAAAACATAAATACGCTCGATTTCAATTGCATTGTCATCTTGCAATTCGGTTTGAGATGTTCCAAAGTTAATCTTCAAATAGCCGATAACATTTTGTTCGATTTCTGAAAAATAATATTCCACATTTGGATCTTGCAGCTCTTCGGACAATTGAGGCACAGAGAATGCTTTATCTAGAAAATTTTGTAAATTCTCAGGAGAATTCACTTCGGCAAATGTTTGAGTAAAAGTGAGCCTGCTGATGTCTTGCAAAAGCTCCAACTCATTTAATTCTACTTTTTTTAAGATAATATTTTCCATTAAAATTTTTAATTTGCTACATTTAAAAAAACACAATAAGTGGGTAAATCGCCTTATGAAAGCTGAGAATAGTTTAGACAAAAATTCCCGAAGATTTGTGATTTTGATATGCAACGAGCTTAATGCCAACAACCAAATGGATCTTAAAGTAGTATTTGAATTTTATGATTAATTTATTAGGCGTCCTAAAGTAAATGCTACAAAAGTCTTAGTTCTCAAATTTTTACCCAAAACAATAAAGTATTAAAATACTTCTATTATAAAAATTTATGTATCTTTGCGGTGATATATAAATTTAATAAATATTAAAATACTATAACAATGGATGCTACACAGCAGATGCTTAATGTTTCATTAATAGAACCAAGACTCAAACATCCCACCATTTTTGCTCGCTTCGACGATCTGTCAGAAGGAGAAGAGTTTATTATACTAAATGATCATGATCCCAAGCCCTTATATTACCAGCTTTTAGGGGAGAGAGGAAATACTTTTGTCTGGGAATATCTAGAACAAGGGCCCGAACAATGGCGTGTTAGGATAGGAAAGATAAAATCAGATGTTGGTTCTGAAACATTAGGAGAAATAGCTACAAAGGATCTAAAGAAAGCTCAAATATTCAAAAAGTATGGCTTGGATTTTTGTTGTGGAGGTAAAAAAACGGTAAAGGAGGCGTGTCAAGAAAAAGGACTGGATCCTTCTCTGATAGAAAAGGAACTGGAGCAGACGAATAGCGAATTTCAGGCTCGTCCTATCCCTTACAATGATTGGGAAATTGATTTTCTTACGGACTATATTGTTATTACACATCACGCTTATGTACGAAAGACATTGCCAGATATTCAAGCTTATGCTAATAAGGTCATGAGAGTTCATCATCAAAACCACCCTGAATTGATCCGAGTGAATAAATTGGTTCAGGACATCGTAGAAGAATTGTATGGCCATATGGAAAAAGAAGAGGAGATTTTATTTCCATATATCAAAAAATTGGCAGCAGCACAGAGGGCTAATCAAGGCATGGAGCGTAGTCCTTTTGGCTCAGTTCAGGGTCCTGTAAACATGATGGAGCGGGACCACGAGACCATAGGAGAATATATGGAGGAAGTTCGAGCCTTGACTAAGGGCTATATGTTGCCTGAGGACGCTTGTGCTAGTTATAGTCTGTTGTACAGAACCTTGGATGAATTCGAGGACGACTTGCATTTGCACATTCATTTGGAGAATAATATTCTGTTTCCAAAAGCACTTGCGATAGAAAAATCTTTTGTAAAGAATTAATTACACAGTATATGACTACTAAACCTATCAAACGAAGCAAGGCTCTCGTAAGGTTTTCACAAGAGCACCATTATAATTTATTGCTTATTTGGCAAATAAAAGAAGGATTGAGGAATAGCATAAAAGCTGAAAGGATCTCGGATTTTGTGCTATTTTTCTTTGATCAGGAGCTGGAAGGTCATCTAAATAATGAAGAAGAAGATTTATTCAATAAACTATCTCCCGACAATGAATTGCTTGAAAGAGTGTTGGATGACCATAAAAAAATTAAAGGATTAGTTGCGAAGATTCGACACGATAGATCGAATATTCAGCTATTGTTAGAATTTGCAGAAAATCTGGAAAAGCATATTCGCTTTGAAGAGCGGATACTGTTTAACTATTTTCAAGATAAATTTTCCGAAGTTGAAATGTCTGAATTGGCGGCTAAATATGGAGAAAAACCCACGGATGTTACAGCTAATTGGGAAGATAAATTTTGGATTACTAAAAAATAAATTTTTAAAATTATGACAACAATAAATGCGAATACAAAAATTTCAAACATACTAAAACAAAGCCCAGAGGCTTTGGAAGCTATTATTAGTATTTCGTCAAAATTCAATAAGTTGCGCAATCCACTCCTAAGAAAATTGATAGCCTCTAGAACTTCGATTGCTACTGCCAGTGGCATTGGGGGATGCTCTGTTAATGATTTTTTTGAAAAATTGAAACCTCTTGGATTTGAGATTGATGACAATGTAGTAGCAGAAACTAAGACCAGCGTCCCTCGGCCACAATTTATGGAAAACCTAAAGGAAGAAAACATAGTTGAATTAGATGTCCGCCCCATTCTAGACGGTGGGAAGGATCCTTTTCAACTCATCTTGAATACCGTAAATGACTTGAAAAGTTCTCAGGTTCTAAAATTAGTTAATAGTTTTGAGCCCACGCCACTTATCCAAATTTTAGAAAAAAAAGGATTCAAAACTTATTCTGAAACCATGAGCGATTACCTTGTTTATACGTATTTTTATAATACAGAAGCGATCAAAATGGCCGAGCCAATCGTCAAAAATAACAAGGAAGATTGGAATCATATTTTGGAAAATTATAAAAACAATATCGTGTACGTAGATGTTAGAGAACTTGAGGCTCCTCTGCCGATGCTTACTATATTGGAAGAACTGGATCGAATAAATCCGGAGAAATTGCTTTTTGTCTATCACAAGCGGATTCCAGTATTTCTACTCCCAGAATTGCAAGAAAGGAAATTTGATTATTTGATTAATGAAATAAGTGATAACGAGGTCCATCTACTAATTTTTAAAAAATAAAATGTTCAAGCCTCAGTTTAGCTCTCCTGATACCAAGACGACCTCGTACAAGGTAGTATTACCATTCTACGTGTATGCCTCCGTTTCATTTCTAGTGGCCACAATATTATTATTTGTGTATAGCGATGCATTTTTGATGCATTATTTTCATCCCAAGATTTTAGCGATTACGCATACGATGGCCTTAGGTTGGGCAACGATGTTGATATTGGGAGCTAGCCACCAGTTAGTCCCCGTATTTATCGAAGGTAAATTGTACAGCAACAGATTGGCTTATATTTGCTTTGTGCTGGCTGCAATCGGGATACCATTGTTGGTATATGGGTTTTTTACTTTCAATATGCAAGCACCAGCCAAATGGGGTGGGCGTTTTGTCGTACTGGCCATACTGGCTTATATGGTCAATTTGGGTGGAAGTATGGCAGGAACCAAGCGGATAAATATTCATGCCGTATTCGTTATGACTGCAACTTTGTGGTTGATGTACACAGCACTTATGGGTTTGATTTTGGTATATAATTTTCACACACCCTTGTTGGAGAGTGGTTCACAGCACTATTTGCCTTTGCATGCACATGGAGGCATAGTGGGGTGGTTTTTGCTTTTGGTGTTTGGCGTTGCTTCACGGTTGATACCCATGTTTTTAATTTCAAAATATACAAATGTCAAATTGCTTTGGGTCATTTATACACTGATTAATGTTGGATTGCTTTTTTATCTGGTTTTATTTTATTTTGAAAAAAATAAATTGCTTTCATTGATACCTCCAATGCTTACATTGGTAGCAGTGGTATTATTCATATTTTATTGTTACAAAGCTTATAAAAATCGTTTGCGCAAATCAATCGATGAACAGATTCAAATCTCTCTGTTAGCTATCTTCATGATTTTATTACCTATGATTATTTTGTTTGGAATAATTATTTTGATGTTAATAGGTACTAGCGAAAATACTGAATTGTCGCTTACTTATGGTTTTGTAATATTTTTTGGATGGCTCACTTCTATCATTCTGGGCATGACGTTCAAAACATTGCCTTTCATCACCTGGAATAAGGTGTACCACAAGAGAGCGGCGCTAGGAAAAACGCCCAATCCCAAAGATCTGTTCGATGCATTTGTGTTTAAAAATATGAGTGTGACCTATTTGATAGGATTTTTGGTTTTTGCTATGGGGATTTTTTATATGTGGTTACCTTTGTTGAAAATTGGGTCTATGTTTTTGATCTTTACGTCAATATTTTATAATTTTAATGTCATAAAAATAATCAGCCACAGGGCGAAAGTCTCATGAATGTAATCACAAATGACAATATGAAATGTATGATGGCATTGGCTGGATTAGAACTGGTGATGGATCCAGAAATTGGGCTCAATGTTGTGGACTTAGGGCTTATCTATGAAATAAATTTTATTGAAGAAGAGCACAAAATAGTTTGCAATATGATACTTACCACACAGTTTTGTCCGATGGGAGAGTCCATCGTCGATAATGTCAAAATGTCGTTGCAGTCATCATTTGCAAAAAATGAGGCAGTGGTTAATTTGACCTTTGATCCACCTTGGAGCCTAGAAAATATTTCAGAAATAGGAAGACAATTTTTAAATAGATAAAATTATGCTGAGCATTACTTGTAAGGCCTCTATAAAAGCCGTAATATATCTCGGATCTCGAGCTCATCTTAATACCAAGGCGAGTATCAAGGAAATATCAGAATTCACCAACGAGAATGAACATACGGTGGGAAAGCTTTTGCAGAAATTGGTTAAAGGTAGTATTATCAACAGTACGAAAGGACCCAATGGCGGCTTTTTTATAACGGAGGAACAAAGAAATCAGCCCGTCATCAATATCATCCAAACGATTGATGGCAAGGAGGTTTTTAATCAGTGTGGGCTAGGTCTTAGCAAATGCAGTGACAGCCATCCCTGCCCATTTCACAAAGATTTTATGCCTATACGTGGCATGTTCAAACAGATGTGCGTGGAAAAGAGAATTTGTGACTTGTATGAAAATGTTAACAGCGGATTAAGTTATCTCGTCGGTTGATTTTTTCTTTTGTAAACACTACAATAGCAAATTAGAATTTTCTTTATATTCCTTAAAATTTTGATAGCCTGGGAGGATATATGCAGCGACCCCTAGCAAAATAAAGGGAATCATGGCATCCACGGCCATCCACTCTTCTAAAATATAGTGCCCAACTTCCAAAGAAATGAAATAAAAAACCCAGCAGACAATAAAAATTCGTCTTTGTTTAGACCAAATCAAACCCAAGCCGATCGCAACTTCTACAAAAGGAATAATCATAAGATAAAAATCGAAAAGCGTATATGGAAGTTGTATTCTAAGTTGCCCATTGGAGAATTGACTCAGGTAATAGTCGTGAAAAGTACCATGGCTGCAAAATTTACTGACCCCAGCCACCAGCATGGTGACTATCATAGCGAATCGCAACATCAGTTCTGCATTTTTGAGCGTTCTAAGACTTATATCGTTTGTCATGGCTTAGATTTTTGATTTATTGAAAAAAATTGGATAATCTTATCTTTGAGGAATTTCTATTTGTTACTTTAGTATTATATTCATACCTTATCGTACGCCAAATTTTCTATTCTCCATTAGAGATGTAAACGGACATGGGATGAAATATAAAGATACAGAATTCTTGCTTAATTGGACCTTTCGTAAAATATTTAAAATATACGAAATAATAGGCAATTTGATAGAGATAATTATCCAAAATGCAAACATAAAGTTATCTCAATACGGAATCAAAAATTTATAAGCAAATTTTAAAATAAATAAACTTTATTCTAGTTCAAGTTCATCCACAAAAAGCCAAGCTTCTTTGCCTTCACCTGGCAGCAGTCGTGCTATTTTTCCATGTCTCTGAATGATGATTTTGATGTTTTCAGAAGTGATGGGCGTAAATTCCATGTCAAATGCCACATAATTCTCTGTGCCTGCGGCGACTTCTTTTTCAGAAACAAGCTGGTAGGAGTCTCCGACTTTTTGGTATATGCTTACTCTTTTGGGAGGGTAAATCCACTGACCAGGGGCTTGATAAAAATGTGTTCGAAACCTAGTGATGGTCTTTGGTATAGAAAACTCAATGGTAGCGTCCACATTTTGACCCAACCAGCCTAGCCATTCATTATCTCCATATCTTTGGGGATTGCCTTTGATGCCATTGACAAGGGCGGATTTGGTTCCCAACGAATAATTTTCATGAGGTTCGCTCAACAAGGTGATGGCGGCCCCAGATGTTTGTGTGATATCAAATTTTCGCTTCCAAAGTTGACCCACTGGACGTTTACTTTTGACCATCCCAGCAGTTATTGTCGTATTTTTTGTAATAGGAATTGGCTTAGAATATTTGGGAGATTTTTTATTTGGAACTTTTTCATCCAGCGTATAAAGTATCTTATAGCCTTTTTTGTATGCAGATAGCTCTAGGAGCAGTCCACCTCCTGGATTGGGCATGGTTTTTCCCTGAATCCCAGTGAAATGTGTCGCGGCATTAACTTTGAGTTGTGTGAGTCTATCCATATGTATGGCCAGTCTATCTAAAAATTGCTTATAATCTTTGGCCTTGGGTGACCAAGCGACCTCGGCTAGGGCACAAGCCCTAGGAAATACCATATACTCAACCTTTTTCGAATCCCTCAAATATTCAGTCCAAACATTGCCTTGACAACCTAGGATATGGTTTGTATCACTTGTCGTTAGCCCTTGTGGTATTGGGTCGTAGTTGTACACTTTTTCTAGCGGTAAAAATCCTCCAATTGCTAAGGGTTCATCGGGGCTTTCATTTTGATAATAATCAAAATAACAATGCGAAGCTGGTGTCATGATGACATCATTGCCTTTACTGGCAGCTTTTATACCACCCTCTGTGCCACGATAAGACATAACCGTCGCAGTTTTAGAAATTCCACCATCCAATATTTCATCCCAGCCAATTATTTTTTTTCCTTTTGTCGCCAAAAAAGTTTCAATTTTTTTCATAAACCAAGATTGAAGTTGGTCTTCGTTTGCAAGGCCGTACTTGGTGATATTTGCTTGACAGTCAGGACATTCTTTCCAGCGGGTCTTAGGACATTCATCACCACCGATATGTATGTACGGACCTGGAAATAATGCTGCAACTTCGGTTAATACGCTTTCTAAAAAATAAAAAGTAGAATCTTTGGTACAAAAAACATCGTCAAAAACGCCCCAAGTCTTACTGGTCTTAAATGGGCCTGCAGCACAGCCAAGTTTTCTATACGAGGCAAGCGCAGCAAGAGCATGACCCGGCATTTCGATTTCTGGTATTATGGTCACATGTCTTTTTTGTGCATAGGATACGACATCTTTTATCTCTTTTTGAGTGTAAAATCCTCCATATTTTTGATTGTCGTACCTAGCAGGTTGATCATTGAAATGTCCTTTTAGCGTGGAGTCTCTATAAGCTCCTTTTTTTGTCAATTTTGGAAATGCCTTAATCTCAATCCTCCATCCTTGATCATCGGTTAGATGCCAATGGAAATAATTGAATTTATGCATAGCCAATAGGTCGATATATTTTTTGACAAAAGCTACTGAATAAAAATGCCTAGCTACATCGAGGTGCATCCCTCTATAAGTAAATCTTGGGGTATCTAAAATGGCTACACATGGGATTTTCCACTTGGTAATCCTTCGTTTTTTTGCTGGAAGGTAAACTCCCTCAGATGCCAGTTGAAGTAGCGATTGGATGCCATAAAATAAACCTTGATTGGTCCTAGCTATTATTTGAATGTCGTTTGGATTGATATTGAGCCTATATCCTTCTGCGTACTTAAAAGTATCGACCAATAGCAAGGTTACTACATTGGTTGATTTCTCTTGTTTTGCGTATTTATTGGTTTGAAATGCAGCTTTTAAAAACTCTACTTCATTGTCCATGATGCCTTTAGTTGCATTGATTTTCACCCCATTATTCCATGTGAAGAAGCCACTTTTTTTCTGTATTGAAGCTGGAGCAGGGATGATTGGGTACCTTTGTGCGTAGAGATTTGCTTGGTGCAAAAGGACTATGACTAGGCAAATTGCAGCAGTAAAATACTTTAGGCTGAGATGGGAAAATGCAAATGTAGTTTTTCTATTCATAAAATAATCACTAATAAAAAACAAGGAAAAAATCGATTTCTAAACAAAAAATTTAGAAAAGCACCTCAAAATTAGTAATTAATATATTATAAAAAAAACAAATGTGTTATTTATTTTCTTAAATTCTTCAAAATGTCGTCCGTCATCATCTTTAGATCGTACTTTGGAGTCCAACCCCAATCAATTCTTGCGGCATCATCGTTGACGCTTTCTGGCCAAGATGCGGCGATTGCTTGTCGAAAATCAGGCTGATAATCAATCCTAAAATTAGGAATGGTTTTGGATATTTCAGCTGCAATCTCTGCTGGTGTGAAATCCATGGCACCTATGTTGTAGGAGGTTCTTACTTTGATATTTTCTTTGGGAGCGTTCATAATCTCCAAAGTCGCCTTGATGGCATCGGGCATATACATCATGGGCAGGCGTGTATCTTTGTCTAAATAGCAAGTATATTTTCCCTCTGCGACTGCTTTGAGATATATGTCCACAGCGTAGTCTGTTGTGCCACCGCCTGGGAGCGTTTCCCAACTTATGATACCAGGATATCGTACAGAGCGAACATCTACATTATATCGTTTATGATAATATTGGCACCAGTTTTCTCCAGCAGCTTTACTGATTCCGTAAACAGTTTCAGGTGTTATATTGGGGTGTTGAGGAGTGTTCACGCGTGGGGTAAGTTGTCCAAAAACAGCTATGGTACTTGGGTAAAATACCTTATCTAAATCATAGTTTCTGGCTGCTTCTAATATATTTAGCAATCCATTCATATTGATATTCCAAGTAAAAACTGGATTTGCCTCCCCTTTGGCCGATAATATGGCTGCAAGGTGATAGATTTGATCTATTTGGTATTTTGAAATAAGGTAAAATAATTTATTTGAGTCAGTCACATCCAATTGTTCATACGGGCCATCGTAGGTTCCAGTGGTCCTAATATCAGAAGCAATAACATTGTCCTCTCCATACAGTTCTCTTAGGTTTTTTACTAGTATTGTACCGATTTGACCACAAGCTCCAGTGACTAAAATTTTTGGCTTCGCCATGTTTATTTTTTATTTCAGGTAAAAATATTCAAAATTTCAATAAAAATGCTAATCGGCAACTGTTAAGAATAAAAAAAAATGCTCATCGAATCAATTCATCCTAACAAAAAATTATTTGATAGTCTAATTTTAAAAACAAAATAAATAAACAATCTAAATAAAGAAAAACATGAGTTTGTGTTTGTGCTTTTTTCTATTTGGTAGCTAAAGTTCAATCCCCAATTTGGCCTCTTTTTCCTAGATGAAAAGGGTTTGGTTTGATTCAAAGTTTGAAAACTTGCACCAGCATAAAATATTGAAGACCATTCAATCTGGATCTTTATCAAAGCTATGGTCGAAAAATTCGCTTAGAGTCATATTGTGAAAACTCAAAATCTTCAAAAGGGTCTTGAGGCTGATATTGCATCCTTTCTCATATCTCCCGTACTGTACGCGATTAAAATAGTAAGTATATGCGAATTGCTCATAATTAGAAAAACCAAGACCGTTGCACGATAAAAAGGGCGAAATAAATGGAATAAAATGTAGTTAAAATATTGTATATCAGCCATTTAGGTTGTATTTTAGCGATATGAAAAAAGAAGAAATTCCCTCATTTGCTGATTATTTGACCTCAGGAAGAAAGGTCAAGATGCAATTTTTCAATCAAATCAATAACTTGGTTGATTGGAGACCAATTACCACTCTAATTAATAGACATTATACCAAAGGTATGAGTGCTACGGGTAAACCCGCATATCATGGATTGCTACTTTTCAAAATGAGCTTACTACAAACATGGTACGGGTTAAGTGATTATGAAATTGAAGATCGGCTCAATGATAGCATTTCTTTCAGTAGATTTTGTGGATTGCAATTAAATGAATCATCACCAGATCATAGCACTTTAAGTAGGTTTAGGTCAATAATGACACAAACAAAAGCTTATGATAAAATAATGAAAAACTTGAATAAACAGCTTGAAGCAAAAAAAACAATAGTCAAGACAGGAGTTATAGTGGATGCCAGTATTATCGACAGCCCATTAAAGCCAAAGGGACAAAGCACCTACGAAATAGAAGAATCGTTACAAGAGGAAGGGGAGGACGAGAATAAAAACAAATCAGATAATCAAAATCCACAAAAGACTGAATCGGCACCAAAGATGATAAAAAAGTATTAAAGCCTGGAGTCGACGATGAAGGAAGTTGGGTTAAAAAGGCAGGAAAATTGAGGTTTGGGTATAAGAAACATACCATTACAGACGAACAAGGAATGATACTTGGATTAGTAACCACAAAAGCAAGTGTAAATGAAATAAGTAATTTGGAGGAAGTACTAGAAAGTACGGACTTGCCAGCAGGGACAAGGGTAAGTGGAGACAAAGGCTACCAATCAGAAAAAAATGCAAAGCTATTAGAGTCAAAAAATCTAAAGAATCAAATACTAAAGAAAGCAAAAAAGAATAAAGCCTTGACAAAATGGGAATTAAAGTTTAATAAAATAATAGGACAAACTCGATACAAAATAGAAAGGACATTTGGGAGTATAAAAGATGGTTTAATGGAGGAGTAGCAAGGTACCGAGGATAGCAAAAATGCATACCCAAAACCTCATGGAATCGATGGCATACAATTTATACCGTAGCCCTGGGATTATTATGCCCAGTGGTAAAATATAGTGAAAATAAGCCCCCAAATTGGATTATTTTGCCAATAAATTTAAAAAAAAGCCTCATGTTTTAAAAAATTAGGCCCCAAAATCCACTAAAGTGGTAATAAAGATCTCTGAAAGGGCAATAAAATTCTCAAATATTGTTTTGCAACGGTCTTAAACCTTTTTCTTTTCTAAGCTGCTTGAGCCTTTCACCAAATAGCGTCAATATCTTCTCCTCATCATAATTCATCCACAAAAAATAAAACAACCCAATAAAATGGTACTGCATAAA
Organism: Saprospiraceae bacterium; assembly: GCA_016718505.1. Lineage (GTDB taxonomy): Bacteria > Bacteroidota > Bacteroidia > Chitinophagales > Saprospiraceae > JADKKF01. The sequence goes on from JADKDE010000002.1 coordinate 471,820, forward strand.
ATATACAGCATATATGTATTATTTGGCATGATTTTTGTAATATATTATATAACCCTCTAGGCTAATCAGGCCTATTGCAACCCGAGTACTTTCAAACTTTACGAATTTTATTTTTTTTAATCAAATAATCAATTACCATGTATTACTTTTATTATCATCAAAAATTCAAAAACATGACAAAACGTATGAAACTACTCTGTTCCATATCCCTACTTGGGATATTCTGTATCACAGTCGGCTGCGGGGGCTGTGGGGGAGTGAAGAGGTCTAAAGACACTTTAGAAAATCGAAATTCAAAGGAAGACTTTCACAACAGTTTGAGTTCAAATTCATCAGAAACAACTTTAAGTACAACCGATGATTTAAAAGCTGCTCAAAGGCATTTGGAAGATTCTATATTGAATAGTGGGGCAAAAGTATTTACCATCAATGAAAAAACCGGTGAAGTCGTAGGGTGTCCGTATCTGAAATTGGTGGGTGTTTATAGTTCAATGGATTTGTGGCGAGAGGATTCTATGAAAGCTGCTAGGGAAAAAGAAAAATTTCAACGACTTCTTCCAAAGTTAGAAAAAGCCTGGCTTGGAACAAAAGAAATTGTAATATCTGAAGAGTTTCCTGAAGGTGAAGATAGTTATCCAAGGTCTGGTTATTTTTCACTTGATGGAAAGTACCTCATCGTACCAGATGGAATGGCACATGGCGGATATACGGATAAATTATATTTCTTTGATAATCAAGGAAATTTGTTAAAAAAATATTCTTTTCCAGAGCCACTAATAGCATATATGGGTTTTAATTCGGAAAACACACATTTTTGGGTGCAAAGTCAAACAAATTCTGAATATTGGTTTTTTACTTCATCGGGCAAACTAGTAAGAAAAAGTAATAACTCGTCGTTGACTGAGACTGTTTCTACACCTATTGGTTTTAATAATGTAAGTAAAAAAGGGACTTTTTGGTTATTGGGAAATACTAATTTATATCACGAAAATGGATCTTTAATTGCCAAAATTAGAAATGAAAGTGAATATTCAATAATAAATGAAGATTTTGATTTATTATCCTATATTAGGAATAATCAAATAAAAATAGCGGATATTAGGACTAATAAAATTTTGTTTTATAGTAATGCACATTTTAAAAATTTAATTATGCATCAAGATGCTGCCTACATTTCATTTAATGATTATAAAACTTATAAATATGAAATTTCAAAATAATTTACTAATTCAATTTTTTATAATACTTAACTTAAGTATTATAAATGCCCAATCTCCAATTTGGCCACTTGAAAATAATTGGAATCAAATCAATTGCACATTTGCAGAACGACATAGTTCTTTTCATGGAGCGATTGACATCAATTTACCTAATGGAAAAACATTCAAAACAGTAAAAAAAGGGAAAGTATTTGATACTGGAAATTTTACTGAGCTTCGATGGAATTATCAAAGCACAGAATCTATCTCTTATCTGAATAAAGCTAAATATGGAGACTATACCCATCTGATTCCTGGTATTGTTGGAGGGCAAGAATATCCTGAAGGTACTCCAATTGGCATAATGGATAGTTTGGGTCATCTACACTTTGAAATGTGGATTCGAGACTGCCCTGAAACTAGCTGCCCCTGGCGACGAGTAGATCCATTGAATAATCCAGAAACAAACTTTTTGAATAAACCTCCTGGGTATGATGATAAGTGGGCAGCTGAGATTAGTAATATTATTCTCCACCCAGTCAATGAGGTAAATGGCATTAAATCAGGATACATAATACCAACTAATACTAATGACGGTTTATTTGATTTTCATGAAAATTCGCTGAGAATTCATATTAAAGATAGGCCTAATCAAGATGAAGTAGTGTATAATTCGAATTCAGATAAAATTAAATTATTTGGAGCAATAGGAACCATTTTGAATGTAAGAGACCCATTAGTTACGTCTGGAGTGAATAGTATAGGGTCAGGTTTGGGTATATACGAGACGAAGATGAAAGTAAATGAGTCAGATTTTTTCCACATTAAATTTGATGAAATTTATGCCACAGAAACAGGTAGTTATAAGTCTTTCTTTAAAACAGAATACAATACAATAGAAGGGTCCAGTTCATTCTATGGGAATTATGATTACTTAAAGTTACGAAGACTGCACGGCGACAATAAATGTTTCCCTCACAAAACAATTAGTGGTGTAAACAATCACGGAGTCTGGAATACAAGATTGCATAAAAGGAATACGGAATTAAGCGAAACTATACCATTAAATTTTGCCTTTTTACCTTCTGATAGTAAGTACAAAGATGGCAATCATACTCTGTCATATCTGGTTTCAGATGCCGCTGGAAATTCTAACTCATCAGTTGTGAAAGTCACCCTCGACAATTTCCAGCCTTATGTAGAAAATGTATCTGTACATATAGAGGGTGGCCCACAAAAGATACTGTCCAATATGAATTGGTATGCGACCAACCCGAGCAGCAGTTCTGAGATAAAACTCGTCCGACCGAAGGAAGCAGGCATTCAAGATATCACACAGGTCACTGGTAAGTTGGTGGTCTATGCCATTTTTTCTGAAGAAATGCAGCCGACCACGGTCACTGGCGAGTTAGTGAACTTCCAAGGAGAGGTGCAAGGGCAATTGATCGATGCTTCTGCCAACAAGTATATGTTTAAGTTTAATGATGTCAATATTGCCAGTCAACTTACACTTGATAAATGCTATGGTATAAGGTTTAAAGGCAAGGACATGAGTGGTAACAATATCATAGACTTTAAACTGCCAGCCCAATCACCTGTTTACTGTGGATGGACGAACAGCAATATCCTTAGGACAGTTCCTAAGCGAACTTCTGCGACGACATGGGACAAAGTGGTCGAGAATGGCAAAGACGAAGTTCATAGCTTTAGAATCCATAAATGTACAGGACTAATAGGAGAAGATGAAATAGAAAAGAGGGGGATGATTACATCTTGTGATGATTTTGCTACAAATTTGACCATCACCACCTCACCAGTATCACCCATGTCAGATGGAAATATTAAAGCAATTTTATTGCAAGGCTCTACCGATGGCTATACTATAAAGTGGTATGATCGAGCTGGCACATTGGTTTCTTCTGATTGGGGCTTTAGTCCTTCAAAAGGAGGGACATATTGTTACGAAATAGAGTCCGATTGTGCTAAGACTGGAGAGTTTTGTAAGTTTAATGATTGTGTAGAAGTGCCTTGTAGTGGTTTCGAAGAAGTAGATCCAGAATTCAGTGAGGCAATAAAATTTCAATTACAGGAGCCATCAGAAAAGGGAAATTAGTTGTAGTGACTACAGTGTCCTATAAAGATTTTGATCCAAGTCAGGCGATCATTCAGTGGTTTGATAATTATGGAAATTTGGTTACAACGGCAGATGGCTTTAGTCCACAACTGGGCCCTGGTCGGTATTGTGCTAGAATCCAATGGGGATGTATAACAGGCGAGAATTGTATCGATGTCGGATGCGATCTAAGGGAGAATCTAACCATTGTTGAGCATACTGCAAAGATCGAACAAAACTTTAATGATAATGGACTTTCATCTGTTTCCATTACCTTCACTAATCCAGAAGATAACTACGGTGGAGACCAAATTATTTGGTATAATAGTTCTGGTGAAGAAATCGGACAGGGCTTGATTATAGAAGGCTTAACTCCAGGTAAATACAAGTACAAAATTTCTCGGGGAAATTGTTATGGAGGAGAATTTGAAATTGAAATTACAGGATGTGAAAGTATGGCAAGAATATCAGACGCTGATTATACTATCCAACAAGCTGGGACTGATATATGGGGTTATTTTCTTTACCTTACTTTCCTTGATGAAGAAAAATATAAGAATTTGACTGTAAAATGGTTTGATGGGTCTGGCTTAATTGGTGAAGGTAATAAAATCAAGGTACAATTAAACAGTGCTGTATATCCAGTCTTTATATACAAAGATTGTTTTAAACCAATGCCTATTACTGTGATCGATAGATGTGAACAATTGAAAGGAGCTTATGCACAAACACCAATCATTTTTTATCAACCTATGAGCGGCTTATCTCCTAATTACACTGTTGGTTTTAGATATACCTTGCATTCTATATCCGAAAATTTCCTAATAGAACTGTTCGATGAAAATGGACAACTTTTACGTTCCGCAACTATACCTGTTATTTGGGATGTTCCACCAGGAAGATATACTGTAAAGTTTTATGATAATGGATGTATGTTTTTTAGTGCAAACATCGAACTTTTACCTTGCCCTGATGATCCAAACTGGTATAATTGGATGATAAACGACTATCATGGAATATTGGTGAATCATTACCAAAGTTTCAACAATCAAGGTAGTATCAAACTTAAAAACATAGGAGCTCCAGCTTGGAGTGCTGGCATTGAATGGTATAATGGACAAGGAGAGAAAATTAGTACAGGCAATCAAATCACGGGCTTAAGTCCTGGAGTCTATTGTCTCAAAGTAAAGGATGATGGTCCATGTTTGAACTTAGACCGGTGTTTTAAAATATTTAATTGTGGAAATTTTGATGCAAAAATTACCCCAACAGGTAGTTTTAGTTCTACATGTAAAGATGGTAAATTAAAAATTGAAGTCATTTATTCCTCTGGGCTCTATTCTATCGATATTAAAGGGCCAGACGGCATGATTACTAGTCTCGAGAATGAACCTAAAGATCCAATAACCGGTTTATACTTGAATAATGTTCACATTTTTGATGGACTTTTGCCGGGTATCTATGATATTGAAATTAAGGATATACATTGTGGGAGTACTTACAAATATAAAGAAGTAGTAGGGACGCTGCCTATTGGTATATCCCGTGTAACTAATATTAGAACTTGTAGGGATAATGATCAAATTGGTGAAGGATCTATATCATTGAATTTAGGAACTGAAGATACAAAAGATTGGGAAATAAGTTGGAGTGGTTCAGGGCCATTTACTTATACAAACAATGGAATTTCAAATATTAATACACCAGGGACTTATAAAGTGCTTATTGTGAATAAACAAGGTTGTTCTTTACAGTTTGAGCAAAAAATTGTTTGTTGCTTATCATTTGTAACAATAAACGGAGAAAGAACAATTGTTGAGCCTAATATCCCTCCTTTAAATATTAATTTAATTCCAACTCACATTGATGGAATTAAAGACAATTTTGGGCGTATTTTTACTGAAGGTGCTGGACCAAATTTAGCATTTAATTGGGCAGGACCTGATGGGTATTCAAGTTCAAATCCCAGTTTAACCAACCTTAAGGCAGGTGTTTATTGTTTGACAGTCACAAATGGTTGCGACTCCTACAATACCTGTATTCAAGTTTATGATTGTAGAATTGATAAAATAAATATCAACTTGATTGGTTTAGATGCTTGTTCTGAGAGATTAGGGAATGAAATAAAAATTTATCCTTTTGGTATATTGCGAACTTCTCCATCTGGTGGTGTTGGAGCTCCCTACAATATTGAATGGAGTAACGGTTCAACTCAAGACTATATTGATAATTTATCTCCTGGTGATTATTGTGTAACTGTTTCGGATAGAATAGGTTGTAGAGTAGATGCATGCTTTGCAGTAGGGTCTAATCAAGCTTTGTTTACCGACCCAAATTGTAATATTACTTGCAATACACGTTTCATAAGAGAGCAAAGTGTTGTTAAATCTTGGTGGAATCCAGACCATTGTAATCTACTACACTATCTTTGTCAAGGTTCAGACATCACGCATACTTATGAATATCCCGATATCACGATTTCGCCTCCTACAAATTCTATGAGTTGCGATATTACTATTTTATGCCCGAATCCAGCTCGTACATTAAAATATATTATTCCTGGCTATGAAGAAACAATATGTTTAAGTGATAAAAGCAATCAAAACCAAAGTGATTTTTTTAATTATTATGGGTGTTTGGTTTCATATTGTGACTATCCAACACTTGGTAAATTTATGTATAAAAAAATATTAGAGGAATATGATGAAATAAATTGTACAAATGTTGAAGAAGAAGGCGAACCACCTTCTTACTATTGCTTGGTATCCTTATATTGCGATAATGGAAAGACTTCAGAATCAACTACGGCATTAGGATCTTTTGAAGGTGCATTTGAACCAACTGAAATTGAATGTGCAGGTAACCTTAAGTTTAATGTTTTATATGAAGGACGGCCACCGACTAAGCTGGGAGATAACCCTGATATCTTTTCACTGACAATTTCAGACAATTGTGATTATTTAAAATGTAGTTTAAATAACAAGGTAAAGTCAGGCAATGGAAAAATTGCAGTATTTAATAGCAAAAATATACTGTTGGCAACTTATTTGGTTTATCTAAAGGAAGGTTTCAAAGAGGTTTTATTGCCTTTGGATGATTTAATTGGGAAAGATGAAGTGATAAAATGTGAGTTAACATTACCAAATGGTAGGATGATTTCAAAAACAATTGAAAACACATGCCATTTGTTACGCAGTAAGCCCATTGAGAATGTGAAGAGGTGGAATGTTTCTGTCTATCCCAATCCTTCATTTTCAAGTTTATTTTGTAAATTGAAAATTGACATTCCAGCAATTATTAACCTAGAAGTATTTGATAATTTGGGAATTAAGACCCAAAATACTACAATCACCCTAGAAAATGGCACACATATTTTGCCTTTAGAAATCAGTAATCTTACACCTGGTATTTACTATCTCAAAATCATCAACAAATCCACGAATGCGATTGAAATATTGAAATTTGTGAAAATGTGATTTATATTGAAAACTTAGGCTGAGCAATTATTTTGCTCAGCCTATTTTGGTTTTTACCGTGCCCGATATCGATCGGAGTGGCTGCGCAGCAGGTCCATAGGACGGTGCCCACGTAGAGCGAGTGTCGAGCAAGGCGAGACATCGGCCAAATCAAATTAGGGGTCATATTAAAAAATATGATTATATTTGCACCTAAACACAGTAATATTCATGGCTGAAATTAGATACGAAGACGATAGTATAATTTCTTTAGATTGGAAGGATCATATCCGATTAAGACCGGGTATGTATATCGGAAAACTTGGGGATGGCTCGACGCCAGAAGATGGTATATACGTCCTTTTGAAGGAAATTATAGACAATAGCATCGACGAATTTGTCATGGGAAATGGCCGTGAGATTGACATAAAGATTGACAAAAACAAGGTCATGATTCGGGATTTTGGGCGAGGTATTCCCTTGGGCAAAGTTATCGATTGTGTGTCGAGAATCAATACAGGAGGAAAGTACGACAATAAAGCTTTCAAAAAATCTGTCGGTCTGAATGGAGTCGGAACCAAGGCTGTAAATGCGCTGAGTGATTATTTTTTGGTAAAATCGGTGCGTGACGGCGAATTGAAATCGGCTGAATTTAATAAAGGGATTTTGACCAATGATAATCCAATCGTGAAGGTTTCTGAAAAGAATGGAACCTTTATGGAATTCGTACCAGACGAGACCATTTTCAAAAACTTTTTTTGGCGTCCAGAATTCATCGAAAATCAACTTTGGAATTACGTATATCTGAATGCGGGATTGAAAATAAACTTCAATGGAAAGACTTTCGTAAGTAAGAATGGGCTTTTGGATTTATTGACAAAGAAGACCGCTGCTGAGGAATTGCATTATCCCATTATCCATCTTCATGGGGAGGATATAGAACTGGCGATGTCGCACTCGAACCAATATGGTGAGCAATATTATTCATTCGTCAATGGACAATACACTACGCAAGGAGGAACACACCTAGCCGCTTTTAGAGAATCTTTGGTCAAGACCTTAAGGGATTTTTATGGTAAAAACTTTGATGCTCAAGACATAAGGACGTCAGTCGTAGCTGCACTGAGTGTTAGGATAGAAGAGCCAGTTTTTGAATCACAAACCAAGACCAAGCTAGGCTCGCTTACTGTTTCACCCGATGGCCAGTCTATTAGAACTTTTATCAATGATTTTCTCAGTAAAGAGTTAGACAATTTTTTACATAGAAATCCAGAGGTAGCACAAGCCATGCTGAAGCGAATTCTTCAATCCGAAAGAGAGCGAAAAGAAATCGCAGGCATCAAAAAACTGGCCAATGAACGAGCTAAAAAGGCCAATATTCACAATAAAAAATTGAAAGATTGCCGTGCCCACTACAACGAGAAAAATAGCGGCAGTATAGAAGATCGCCAAAGCACAACCCTTTTTATTACGGAAGGGGACAGTGCCAGCGGTAGTATCACAAAAAGTCGTAATGTCCAGACTCAAGCGGTCTTTAGTTTGCGTGGAAAGCCGCTCAACTGCTATGGCATGACCAAGAAAGTCGTTTATCAAAACGAAGAATTAAATTTGCTCCAACACGCACTCAATATTGAAGACGATATGGACGATTTGAGATTTAATAGAATCGTGATTGCCACCGATGCCGACGTGGATGGTATGCATATTCGACTTTTGTTGCTGACTTTTTTCTTGCAGTTTTTTCCAGATTTGGTGCGAAATGGCCACTTATTTATACTGCAAACACCTCTGTTTAGGGTTAGAGACAAGTCAAAAACTTTTTACTGCTATAGCGAAACCGAAAAACAAACAGCGATATCCTCACTAAGAGGAAAGCCCGAAATCACCCGATTTAAGGGTCTTGGGGAGATCAGTCCAGATGAATTTGGTAAATTTATTGGAGATGACATTCGTCTTGATCCAGTTATATTGCACGACGATCAAAGCATCGAAGATATTCTTGAATATTATATGGGAAAAAATACCCCAGATCGACAAGAATTTATCATTGGGAATCTGAGGGTAGAGCAGGACGATGTTACGGAAGAAATTGAAGAAATCCTAGAAATGGAAGAAGCAGAGGCTCAATAAAATGTTTATGGCAAGTACGAAAGACCAAAAAATAGCAAAATTTGATCCCAATGGGGTAGGACTTCAAAACGGAAATTTTATAGGGTTGCCTTTTGACGCCGAAGAAGCTGACATCATTCTGCTTGCAGTGCCGTGGGACGTGACTGTTTCGTATAGCGATGGAACTTCTACGGGCCCAGCGAATATCCTAGAAGCCAGTGCTCAATTGGATTTGGAGGATACTGATGTGAAAAATGCATGGCATTATGGTATCCATTGGTTGGAAACCAATAACGATCTCATTGAAGAAAATAAATCGTTGAGGGTCCTTGCAAAGTCTGTCATCGACTGCTTGGAAGCTGGGATTCCATTGGATAATAAACATTTAGAATTTCAACAAAAAATCAATGAGGCCTGTGAAAATTTAAAGAATAGAATTTTTGCACAAACGACCGAATTGTTACAAAAAAATAAATTGATTGGACTGGTAGGAGGGGACCATTCTACGCCTTTGGGGTATCTTTCTGCAATTGATAATCATTATCAAAATTCAGGTTTTGGCATATTGCATATAGATGCACACATGGACTTGAGAAAGGCTTACGAGGGATTTGAATATTCACACGCTTCCATTTTTTATAACGCGATCAAGGGTTTAAAAAATTGTAAAAAGCTGGTTCAAGTGGGTATCCGTGATTTCTGTCAAGAAGAAATGTCGCTGTCTATAGATTCTGATTTGATATCTGTTTTTACGATGCAAGCAATTAGAGAAAGTCAATTTCAAGGTCAAACTTATGATCAAATTGTCACGAAAATCATCGAAGATCTGCCACCGATGGTGTATATTAGTTTTGATATCGACGGACTGGATCCAAGCCTTTGCCCTAATACTGGCACGCCAGTAGGTGAGGGGTTTAGCTTTTTTGAAGCCGTATATTTGATGAAGAAAATAGTCCAAGCCAAGAAAAAAATCATTGGTTTTGATTTGGTTGAAGTAGGAGGCTTGGGCAATGAATGGGACGGCAATGTTGGCGCTAGAATATTGTATAAAATGGCTAATTTGGCACGACTGAGCTGGGATTTGAACTGATTTTTTGCCAAAAAACAAAACCTCCTGAACTTTTTATTATTTTAAAATTGGGAAAATTGGCTTGGTCTTCTGCTTTGTTTTCAATTCTTCCTACTAAGTAAATTTCTTTGCCCGGATAGTAATTTGGATTCGCTAAAGAGTCCGTTTTCAAGGGGTGATCGGTATTCCCATAAAAATATTTCGCATAACTCTTAAAACCAATGGTTTGTATCAACCCGCCCTCACGAGATTTTTCTTGGTAAAAGTCTATGCACACTTTTTGGCTCAGATTTTCAACATTTGGTATTATATAACAGATGCCCAAGGCCATCCATAAAAAAATAAATATTGCTGAAATTCCAAATCGATTGAACCGATTGATTTTACTAGAAAAAAATAATATAAATGGGCTCAGAAAAAGAGCCAAAGCGCCTAGCAGCAACCAAGGTGACCATTTCAGCCTGTGCACTAGCATTTCTTGTGAAAATAAATCCAAAGGAATACCAAAGGAAAGAAGGTAATTTGTATCAATTGGAACCAGCACGATAATACATGTGATGGCCGCGAATAAAAACGCTATAAAAATAAATAGAGCCTTTTCCCAGATACTCCAACCTATTTTTTTATATACAAAATCTCGGATGGATAACGCTGCAAAATAAGTCAAAGGGAAATAACAGAAGGACGAATAATGAACAATTTTGGTCTGAACAATAGAAAATAGCAACAAAACGACCCAAAATGAAACCAACATCCATAAGGATAGTAATTCTTTGTGGATACTATGCCAAGTGAAAAGATGCCGTATGGCAAAGATCGAAATGGGAAAACATCCTAGGAGCAAAACTATCCAATGATAAAAAAAAGGTCCTCCGTGCCCCGCATCTTCCGTAGTAAATAGCCGTATTTGGTAAGTGATGAAATCCGAGATAATTTGTGTTTTTCCAGTTAGCAAAAGGAAGAAAAACCAAGTGCCACCTACCAATAATAACGCAGCAGTAAATAGGGACAAAGCCTTGAAATCAGGCCAATATTTGAATCTTTGTAAGAGATGTACGATCAAGAAAGTTAATCCAAAAATCAGCAAGGCTACAGGTCCTTTGGTCAAGACAGCCAACCCTATAAATACACCTGACAAAATAATATTTATAATTAATTTCTTTTCATAATATTTTATATGGTAGATTATCCCAAGAAAAATAAAATAATTGAACATGGGATCCAGAATTCCAGATTTGAAATAAAGATAGGGCAGTAAACTGATGCAAAATCCAAGTGCCCACAATAATCCAAATTCACGGCTTATATGTGCTTTGCCCACATTATATAAAGTAAACAGGGTAAAAATACCGATGATGGCATTTGGCAATCGTGCTGAAAACTCATTGATTCCGAAAATACTCATCATAGAGGCTTGAGTCCACATAAAGAAGGGTGGCTTTTCCCAAAAGGGTTCAAAATTGATTTTAACTTCAAGAAAATCGCCAGTCATTAGCATCTCTCGAGTGCATTCTGCAAAATTGATCTCATCCCAATCGAATAAGTGCACAAAACCCAGACCGAAGAACATAAAAGCCCCAGCTATTACCAATAATGTAGCTAATTTTAATTGATCTTTCGTCATATCGGGTGACAAAGTTACCTATTTATAGAAATTTAATGAGGATTCTACGACACTAATTAGTTCATAGTTGACCATTCTTGATTGAAACCAATACAGATAATTTTGTCCTAGTAATTTAAATCTCCATTTTGAACTAATTTTTTATTGTAAATTAACCTCAAACATTACTTGTATTTTGCAAGTTTGAGCTTTTTTTGAGACTTAATTCTTTAGGTGAAATTATTGAAACTTCATACCAATTTCTTTTTTACTTCTACTTTTTTATAAGCCACCATGCTCAAGCCCGGTACCGAAACTCTAAGAGTGTAAGGCAATGCGTCACATTCCGATTTCTTCGATTTGAAGCTAACTTGCTTTTTGCCAGTTAAATATTCTTCGGCCTTATTTGTACAGTAAATTTCTTCATATTGCCCTAGTAAATCAACCCCGAAATTAAAGTTTTCGTAAACTACAGGAGTGAAATTGCATATGATATATAAAGTATCTTTCAACTTATTTCCCTTCCGCTTAAAAATGATGATCGATTTTTGCCAATCGCCAGACCTTATCCACTCGAAGCCTTCAAAAGAAAATTGCTTTTCGTATAAAGCTGGTTCGGTTTTATAAAGCAGATTGAGAGATTTTACCACCGTTTGGATTTTTTGGTGTGGTTCAAATTGTAGTAAGTCCCATGGGATTTCTTCTGCGTATCTCCATTCGTGAGTTTGGCCAATCTCATTACCCATAAAGAGTAATTTTGTTCCCGGATGCGCGAACATATAACCATATAGGACGGCTAAATGGTCGAATTTTTGATTAAATGGGCCAGGCATTTTCATCAGCATGGATGATTTACCATGCACTACTTCATCGTGTGAAAATGGCAGCATAAAGTTTTCGCTAAAAGCATATACAATGCTGAAAATCAATTTGTTATGCTGATGTTTTCTGAACAAAGAATCGTTTTTCATATACTCGATCGAATCATTCATCCAACCCATCATCCATTTCATACCAAAGCCAAGCCCTCCTTCGAATACAGGTTTAGAAACTTTAGGAAAAGTAGTCGATTCCTCAGCTATCATCTGTACATCTGGAAATCTGCCATATACCTCTTGATTGAGTTCTTTGAGAAATTCGATCGCTTCTAAATTTTCATTTCCACCATATTTATTTGGAATCCACTCACCGTCATTTCGGCTGTAGTTCAGATGGAGCATAGAAGCTACCGCGTCAACCCTAAGCCCATCCAAATGATATTTTTCCAACCAATAGACAGCATTGCTTATCAAAAATGACTTGACTTCATTTCTACCATAGTTGAAAATATAAGTCTTCCAGTCTGGATGATATCCTTTTCTTTTATCTTCATGCTCGTACAAGGCAGTCCCATCGAATCGATACAACCCATGCAAATCCCCTACGAAATGCGAAGGAACCCAATCTAAAAATACACCAATCCCATTCTGATGCATATAATCCACAAAATACATGAAGTCCTGAGGCGTACCGTACCTTGAGGTAGGGGCGAAGTATCCGTGGATTTGGTATCCCCAACTTGGATAATAGGGGTGTTCCATCACTGGCATGAGTTCTACATGGGTAAACTCCATTTCCTTTACATATGCGCATAGATCATGCGCTAGGCTCCTATAATCGTAAAAATCGAGCTCTTGCTTTTTACCAGGTTTTTTCCAAGACCCAAGATGTACTTCGTAAACAGATATCGGACGGTCTAAACCATTGTACTTTTCTCGCTCTTTCATCCATTTGCCATCAGACCAGACAAAATCCAAGTCCCAAGTTTTGAAGCTTGAGCTGGAGGAGTTTCCCAGTGAATCGCATATGGATCACCTTTGTGGATTTTGTAACCTTGTATAGTATTTATGGCGTATTTATAATTGCTGCCTTTTTGAATGTCTTCAAAAGTGCCTTCCCATATTCCTGTACCATCTTGTCTCATCGAAAGTGGCATAAGCTTTTCATCCCAACCATTAAAATCACCTACTAAACTCACTGCACGAGCATTTGGTGCCCATACTGCAAAATATGTGCTTTCTTTTCCATCGACGTTAATTTTTCGACTTCCAAGTACATCAAACAACGTAAAATGTTTGCCTGATTTTAATAATTCGACGTCTTTTTCTGAAATTATACTCATTTTATAAATTTATCGGGACAAATAAAATACTGTCATATTGTAAAAAATAATAATATATAAGAACTTATATTAAAGTATTATAATGCGTTTATTGAAATATTAAAAAAATATTTAATATGTGTTGAATTGTTTTTAAGTTGTGAACTTAAAGTAACATTTAAATTAACAATTAAATTAACAATTAGAATCATGTTATTCCGTTTATTTTTTTGCGCAATTATAATGCTTATCTCTACCTTTTGCAATTTTGTTTTCTCTCAAGATACTTACCGTGGGGCAAAACAGCATGTTTCTGGCCATAGTGCAAAACTATCAGCTGAAAAATTATCGCAAGACCCCATAAAGAAACGATATATTTTTCAAGATATCATGATTTCAAAGAAATCAACCATATTAAATCGAGCAGTGAATGACATCTCTGTTCCGCCATCCTTGGGATTGAGTTCATTTGTTTTTGCTATGGGGGATGACTGTTCTAATGCAGTTCCCATTGAATCTCCAGCGGTACTTACACCAGAAATGCTTGGAGGACCATTGCCTATGAGGAGCTTGGGACCAATGGGTGACATTTCCTTATTGAGCCACACTCAAACACAACCCTACCCAAATTGTGATTTTGTAGATGATTTTAATGATCCAAGTCAAGGTACCGTCGATTGTTTTTATAGGATGTATTCTCTGCCAGGAACAGGAGCCTGTTGCGTAAGAAGTATCATAAATCTTGAATTTTCAAGTTTTGGCTCGAATACCACTAGGAGTGTTTTGTATTTACAACCCTATCTTTCTTCAACTACTGAGGGCGATTGTGGGACTCTGACCAAATTGGGCAAGTGTAAGCCAATTGCTCATTATGATGGCAGTACCATCTTTGATGGATATCCCGTATTATTTGAAATTCCTGCAGAAGCGAATGTTGTTTTTAGACTGTTTTCATATACAGATAATATACTTGTTTGGTCGGATCAATGGCGTTTGGAGGATATAGAAGTAACGGCATTACCAACTCCAGCAACGAATGAAGATTGTAGCCAGACAACTACTCATAATGGATGTGGGTTATCAATTCAAACTGGATGCAATCTTGGTGCTTTCTCTGAGAAAGAAACTTGGGCAGGCCCTTCTCAAGACCCAAGAAATACCCCTCCAGGAGCAGGTATTCTATGCGGAGGAAGTCAATGGCTTTACAATTCTGCGCCGTATTATCATTGTTTTGTGGCTTCGCAAAATAATCCATCTATTACTTTTAAAAATCTAGCTTGTTCTATGCCTAACGGCCTCAACTTGAAATTGGCGGCATTTACCAATTGTTCTGTTATGGACGGCACAGCCAATATGTGGAGTCCGAGCAATTTTAAGGGATGTAATGCAGGAAGTGTCCAAGGTGAGGTCACGCTTCAAACTAATGGTATCAATGCAGGAGATTCATTCATCGTAGTAGTTGATACTGAAGAATGTAATTTTTGCACCTGGGAATACAATGCTACTGGTGTTTTACCTTTGGGGCTGGTAAATTTTAAAGTGATTAACAACGGCAATGAGAATGTTATAAGCTGGGAAACGACTCAGGAAAGAGAGATTTCAAAGATAAACTTAGAAAGAAGCTCAGATGGGGTTAATTTTAGCCGCATTGCCTCCTACAATGCTTTAAATGGGGTCAATACTAATAAATATAACCATACAGATTTTGTGCCAATCTTAGGATCCAATTACTATCGTTTGAATTTTGTTTCTACCGATGGGTCTGATACAGAATATTCCAAAATTATTTCTGTAAACCATTATTCTAATAAATTTTTGATTCATAAAATTCAGCCAAATCCAGCTAAGGATATTCTATCAGTAAGTTTAGAATCTCCCGCCGAAACAGGTATAGGTGTACATTTTATCGATGTCAATGGAAAAGTTGTCAGAGAATTTCAATATATAGCGCACCAAGGCTTCAATACTTATGAAATTGATGCTTCCAAATTTCCTAATGGGATTTATCACCTTAGATTCCAATTGGGTTCTATTGTGATAATCGAAAAAATCGCAATCATTAATTAAGCATAGTTTTTTTTAAATATAATAATGAGTTGAAGTCTGTGTACATTTGTGCTTAGACTTTTTTTATGAACAGAATAATATTTGCAACTCAAAATCAACACAAAGTCAAGGAAATTTCCTCTATCCTTCATCCGGGTATTAATTCGGTTTCACTCGCAGACTTAGGTTTTTTGGAGGAATTATTGGAGACGGGTAGCACTTTAACAGAGAATGCCATCCAAAAAGCTGAGCAAGTTTGGGATTCTTTTAAATTGCCTTGTATTAGCGAGGACACGGGATTATTCGTAAAAGCGTTGAATGGAGCACCAGGGGTTTTTACTGCACGATTTGCTCAAAGAGAAAATTCTTCGCTTTCAAATAATGATTTATTACTCGAAAAATTACTGGATCACAACGATAGATCAGCCTATTTCGAAACGTGTATTTGCTACAAAGATACTGCTCAGACCAAATTATTTTACGGCCGACTAGATGGTACTATCTCTATTGGAGCAAAAGGGCTACAAGGATTTGGTTACGACCCAATATTTATCCCTGATACATATATTCAAACTCTGGCAGAAATCGATTTAGATAAAAAATCAGAAATGAGTCACCGTAGCCTGGCCTTCAAATCCTTTGAAAAATGGTTTCTAGCGCAGTTTTTCTAAAACTTCACCCAACTTTTTGTTAAAGTGCTTGAAGCATCCATCAATCGTATTAGGTAAATGCCACTTGGTATATTTTCCACATTTATTGAGATTGATCGCTCATTTTCTCCTATGTTTTCCTTGTGAATAACCTTTCCTTCTCTTGAGATTAATTCAACTTTTTTGTATTGAATCATCTGCACATCCCATTCGATTCCTAACTTGTCATAAGCTGGATTTGGATAAATCAGTGTATAGTGAGCCAACAATTTTTCATTCGTTTTCGTGGTACATTCAGTCGCTGTAGCTTCTTTTACAACTATTTCGTAGGTTCCTGGCGCTATACTGGCATTTGGAAAACTAACAGGAATCATAAACCCACTTAAATCAAGAGTTCCGTTGATGGTCAAAGGAAAGATACCTGGTACAGTAGCACTATTAATCACGCCACTTAGCTTTATACAACCTAGCGAATCCGCTAAAAATCTACAATTGGGGGGATTGCAACTATAACTAATACCAGTAGGAAGACCAGCAACTGCACCTGTTGTTGCTAAACTCATTGCTGTCAATGGGGTACCCATAAAAGTACCTGGGATCCTCACAGTAAATAAAAATTCAAAAGATTTTCCGACACATCCTGGTGTATTGATTCCTTCATTTGGATATGTTTCAGATCTTGGTCTCGGATAAACTGCGGATCCTGTGCTATCGCGATATAGTGGATTTGGAATACAGTTTTGAGCCATTAACCCAAATTGTGATAAAAGCAGGACGAAGAGTATTAATTTTTTCATTGTATTTATTGTTTTAAAAATTAAATGTAGCTGTTTTTCGTAAATATCCAGTATAAATGTAAGGATTTTTTTAAATAACTAAAAACCCAACGAATTATTCCTTAGATTTCTATAATTCTACTTAAATTTACTCTTTAAATTTTTGTACTTCATGAATTATGAAAGTTATGTTCTTGGCGGATGGCAGTCGGGATCTACCAATAAAAGCCAACTTTACAACGCCATAACCAGTGATGTCATTGGAGAAGTTAGTACTTCAGGTTTTGATTTCAAAGGTATTTTGGACTACGCAAGAACGCGTGGAGGAGCTGCTTTACGAAAAATGACTTTTCAGGAGCGTGGTTTGATGTTAAAAAAACTCGCTCTATTTCTTCTAGATCGGAAGGAAAAGTATTACGAAGTAAGTTATTGGACAGGAGCGACGAAAATCGATTCTTGGATCGACATAGAAGGGGGTATTGGAAACCTTTTTGCTAATGCATCCCTGCGCAGGAAATTTGGCGATCAGCCCTTTGCTATCGATGGGGACATGGTTGCATTGAGTAAAGGCGGGTCTTTCATAGGTCACCATATCCTGGTTCCCAAACATGGTGTAGCTTTGCACATCAATGCATTTAATTTTCCAATCTGGGGGATGCTTGAAAAAATCGCTGTCAATTTGCTGGCTGGTGTACCTGCAGTTGTAAAACCGGCCTCCATTACTTGTTACTTGACTGAAGTTATGGTGAGGGACATTGTGAGTTCGAAGATCCTTCCAGAGGGTTCATTGCAATTAATCTCTGGCAGCGTTGGAGATCTTTTGGATCATGTTACTTTGCAGGATGTCGTGACTTTTACAGGCTCGGCCCAGACAGGATTGAAACTCAAATCTCATCCCAGAATATTAGCCGAATCTGTTCCTTTCAATATGGAAGCAGACTCGCTCAATTGCATGGTTTTAGGTGATGACGCAAAACCAGGAACTCCAGACTTTGATGTCTTTCTTAAAGAGGTTAGAAAGGAAATCACCGTCAAAGCTGGACAAAAATGTACCGCCGTTAGAAGAATTTTTGTACCTGAAAATTATATCGAAGATTTTGTCGGAGGCATCAAAAAAATGTTGAGTCAGACCACTATTGGCAATCCTCAGGTGGAAGGAGTCAAAATGGGGTCTTTGGCTGGGAAAGTCCAGCGAGAGGAGGTCTTGGAAAAGTTGAGGATATTGCAAGCTGATTCAGAGATATTATATGGGGATCAAGATACATTGACAGTCGTAGGGGCTGACAAGGACAAGGGAGCATTCATTTCACCATTTTTGTTATTTAACAATAAGCCATTTGATACAAAATCTGTCCATGAAGTGGAAGCATTTGGACCTATAGCTACAGTTATGCCTTATAAAACCATCCAAGAAGCGGTGGCTTTGTCTCAGCTAGGTAAAGGCTCTCTATGTAGCAGCATCATCACCTCGGATGTCAATTTAGCTAGAGAATACACACTAGAAGCAGCCCCATATCACGGTAGAATCCTAGTGCTTAACAATCAATGCGCGAAGGAAAGTACAGGACACGGGTCGCCAATGCCACTATTGGTACATGGTGGCCCTGGTAGAGCCGGTGGGGGAGAGGAGATGGGAGGAAGCCGTGGTGTAAAGCATTATATGCAAAGGACCGCTGTTCAAGGTTCTCCTAGCATGTTGTCCGATTTATTAGGGCAGTACCAACAAGGTGGCGAATATAAGGAACCGAATATGCATGTGTTTAGAAAACACTTCGAAGAACTTGAAATCGGAGAAACAGTGATTACGCACAAGAGGACGATTACCGATACCGATATCGTTAACTTCGGCAATGTATCTTGGGATCATTTCTATGCCCACACCGATGTGACCAGCTTAGATGGCACTATTTTTGAGCAAAAAGTCGCTCACGGATATTTTATTTTGTCGGCGGCAGCTGGATTGTTTGTAGATCCCGCCAAAGGCCCTGTTTTGCTCAATTATGGTCTCGAAGACTGCCGATTTATTAAACCCGTTTATGCTGGTATGACGATTGGAGTTCGCCTGACTGTCAAAGAAAAAATAAGTCAAGAGCTCAAGCCAGATGAGAGCATTAAAAAAGGCATCGTAAAATACTTCGTCGATGTGTATGATGAAACGGGAGAAAGCGTTGCCATCGCCACCATTCTGACCATGGTAAAATGCAAAGATTAATTATATTTTCAAACAAATAAAATTTATGTCAAAAATTTCTGAGATTACTATAAATGTTGAATTGGACGACGAAAATGTTCCCCAAAAACTATCATGGAAAACTACGGATCACCCCGACTACCATGAATTTCAAGAAGTAAAATGTTTTAGCTTGTCAATGTTCGATAAAAGCTCAAAAGATACGATGAAAATCGACCTGTGGACCAACGAGCTACAAGTGATCGAAATGGATAGATTCATTTATCAATCCATCAGATCGCTGGCAGATACTTATTTTAAAGCCACAAATAACCGAGATCTAGCGAATTCAATGCAGCAATTCGCTGAGTATTTTGCTGAAAAAACTGAAATCACATCTCCTCAATCCTAATATTAAAACCCAGCTCATGTCCAATTTCTTATTTTTTAGACATTCATCTTTTATTTGATGCGATTCATAGAAAAAATATTAAATACCTGAGCGTACTACTTAAATTTGTTTTTCATTTATTTTAAAAAAAATCAAAAAATGATTAGAAATTATCTTTGTCTCTTTCTGTGTTGCCTTATAGGTATTGGGACTTCAACGGCTCAGTTGAATTCCATAAAATTCGAAAAATATACCCTACCCAATGGCTTAAAGGTCATTCTGCATCAAGACAAATCAACCCCCATCGTGACCGTTTCAGTCATGTATCACGTGGGGTCTAAAAATGAAAGCCCTGACAGAACAGGTTTTGCTCACTTTTTTGAACATTTATTGTTCGAAGGTAGCAAAAATATCAAGCGCGGTGAATTTGACAAATATATCCAAAATGCTGGAGGTACCAATAATGCCAATACTACTTGGGATAGGACTTATTACTACGAAGTATTGCCTTCAAATCAGCTTGGAGTAGGACTTTGGTTAGAATCCGAAAGAATGATGCACGCCAAAGTTGAGAAAATCGGTATTGAAACACAACGTCAGGTAGTCAAAGAAGAACGCAGACAGCGTATCGATAATCAGCCTTACGGAACAGTTGTAGAAGAATCAATGAAAAGAGCTTTTAAGAAGCACCCTTATCAGTGGCCCGTAATTGGTTCTATGGCGCATCTTGACGCTGCAACCGACGACGATTATGTCAATTTTTACAAGACTTACTATGTGCCGAACAATGCCATCCTTTGCGTTGCTGGTGATCTTGATATAGCTTCTACCAAGGAAATGATTGCTAAATATTTTAGCACGATCCCTAGGGGGAAAAACATAGTGAAGCCCAATATCGTTGAGCCGCCACTTGGTGGTGAGGTTAGAGATACTTTCTATGACAATATTCAGCTTCCAGCGGTTATCCAAACTTATAGAATTCCAGGTCAAGGAACTGAAGATTATTATGCTGTGCAAATGTTAGGTATGTTGATGTCGCAAGGGGGAAGTTCTCGATTGAGTAAAGCACTTGTGGATGAACAACAAAAAGCAGTAGCCGTAGGCAATTTCCCACTTCCCATGGAAGATCCAGGAGCGGCACTCTGTTATGGTATCGCCAATATGGGTATTTCCCCACTTGATCTAGAAAAAAGCATGGATGAGGAAATCCAAAAAGTACAGACACAATTGATCTCCGATGAAGAGTTACAAAAATTGAAAAATCAGATTGAAAATGATTTTGTCGGACAAAACGCAACCATGGAAGGCGTCGCAGAGACCCTAGCCAATTATGAAATGTATTTTGGAGATGCAAATTTGATCAATACTGAATTAAATAGATACCTAAAAGTAACTAAAGAAGATATTCAAAGAGTAGCCAATAAATACTACCAAAAAAACAATCGAGTTTCTTTGATTTATCTTCCAAAATCTGCAAAACCATAATTTTATTTAATTGAAAAAATATATTCATACAATGAAAAATAGTCTATCTATCGCTATAAAAATTTGCTTTATTGCATTGTCCCTATTTATTTGCGATCAAAGCATGGCCCAGCAAAAGGGCAAGACACCTACCAAAACAGCCGCCAAGGCAAAAAAAGGTGCCGCGAAAGCTTCTGCCAAATCTAATGCAGCCCAAGCATCTGAGGATTTTAGAACTTCAGTTCCAGCAGCAGGGCCAGCAGCTAAAATCAATATTGGAAAATACGACAAATCGGTATTGCCCAATGGACTCCAAGTGATTATCGTTGAAAATCACAAAATCCCAAAAGCCAGTTATCAACTTTTTGTGGATTATGACCCAATTACTGAAAATGAATTCGCAGGAAAAGTAAGCCTCGCAGGTGAGCTACTAGGACGAGGTACGACCACGAGAAATAAAGCCCAAATCGATGAATTCGTGGACAAAATCGGAGCTTCGCTTTCTACCAATGGAAATGGCGTTTCGGGTGCCAGCCTTACCAAATACTCTGAGCAATTGTTGACCATCATGTCCGATGTCCTCCTTAATCCTACTTTCTCTGCTGACGAATTTGAAAAAATCAGAAAACAAACGCTTTCTGGATTAGCCCAAAATAAAGAAGACGCCAATACCATCGCCGCCAATGTTGGAAAAGTTTTGGCTTATGGTGCAAAGCATCCTTATGGCGAAATCGAAACCGAAACGACTATAAAAAACATCAATCCTGACATGTGTCGCCAGTTTTACAAAGATTATTTTATCCCAAACAATAGTTATTTGATCATAGTCGGAGACGTCAATCCAACCGTTGAAAAACAAAGAGCCGCCAACTACTTTGGTGCTTGGAAATCCGGTACAAAATTGACACACACGCCTCCAGCCGTCGATATGAATTCCAAGACTACCCTTGATTTTGTGAACAAATCTGGAGCAGTTCAGTCTGTAATCTCGTTAACCTATCCCGTGAATTTGAAACCCAATGATTCTGAAAAACTCAAAGCTAGAGTTATGAACACGATGTTTGGAGGATTTTTTAGGTCCAGGCTAAATGACAACCTCCGCGAAAAACACGGATATACTTATGGCGTGAGAAGTAGCCTCAACGACGACAGATTTGTAGGTCGCTTTTCTGCTGGTGGAAGCGTGAGAAATGAAGTGACCGATAGCTCCATCATCGAGATGTTCAAGGAGATCAATCGCATGAAAACAGAACTCATCAGCGACGAGGAATATCACAGCGTTCGCAACGTAATGGCTGGCGACTTCGGACGTTCCCTCGAATCGCCCCAAACGGTAGCCAATTTTGCCCTAAACATCGCTAGATTTGATTTGCCTACTGATTATTACAATAATTATGTGCAAAATCTGATGGCGGTCTCTAAGCAAGATATCCTCAACATGGCAAACAAATACCTTAAACCCGAAAATGCCCACATCGTAGTAGTAGGCAACAAGGACATCGCTTCTAAATTGAGTACCTTTTCTCATGATAAAAAAGTTCATTTTTATGACGTGTACGGAAAGCCAATCGAGATGAATACTGAGGTGCCAAGCGTTACGGCTACCCAAGTTTTGGATAAGTACATTCAAGCAATCGGAGGCCTAGACAAAGTCAAATCCGTGACTACTTCTGCTACGAATATGGAGGCTTCTCTCCAAGGGATGGTGATTTCTATGGCCGAAAAGAAGAAAATCGGTGGCAAGTACTTACAGACGGTTTCTCTGATGGGAAATACGCTCCAAAAACAAGTTTGTGATGGGACCAAAGGCTCTTCAACGATCCAAGGTCAGCCACAAGCCATGAGCGAAGCCGATATCGAAAAGCTCAAAAGCAATGCTGAGTTTTGTCCTCAAATGCATTATTCATCCCTAGGGCATAAGATAGAAGTGAAGGGCATCGAAGACATCGAAGGCAAAAAAGCCTATCAATTGGAGATAACCCCAAAGGCTGGGAACAAATTTTCTGAATACTATGACACAGAGACGGGCTTATTGGTCCGTGAAGTTAAGGTTGATGGAGAAGGCGAAAATATTGCGACTATGACCAGTGATCTTTCCGATTATAAAGACGTCAAAGGCCTATTAGTCCCCCACAAGATCGTTATTTCAGGTACCATGCCGATGCCATTGGAAGCCATCGTGAAGTCTGTAAAAATAAACGAAGAGATTCCAGACAGCGAGTTCAAAGTTGACTAATTTTTTTAGAACATATATTTTAGGGCGTCCCCTCGGCATCGCCGAGGGCCGCGCTCTTCGCCGCTAGGTCCTTCGGACTCTCGTATTCACGAGACGGCTCCGATCGCTGACGCATCCCGAACTCTAAACACTCGACATTTAGCTTTTTGATTCTTAGAGTATAAAAGTTTCACTGAAGTACATTGTTCGATATCTAATCCATACCACCTTGGTTTATAAGGCTTTTTGTCCTGTCATAATTTGGCATTTCAAATTAAGCACTTCTTTTTCCATTTTATCAAACCTTTATTGTGTGTAGCGCCTACTTACTCGTTTAGTAATTTTTCGATTTCAGTCTGTAAAGTAGGAAGATGTTTAATTTAATTACAATTCCCCAAATCACATCGTCGGAAACAGAGTCGTATCCATGAATAATTCTGTTCCAAACATCAACCAGCTTTCTAGAATTTGATATGGTAATCGATTCATCTTCTTTAAGTATTCGATTCATTGCTTCGCCAATAATTTCAATATTTCTTTCAACTGCTCTTTTGGTTCGCAAATCGACTTGATAATTGGCAAACTCTTTCGTTCGGTCAGTAAAGAAACTTTCAATTTCCATAATGGCGTTCAAAATGTCGTAAAGCCAATCTTTTATATCATTGTCCATAAATTTGTTTTCTTTGTTGGTTTACAGACTGTTTGAAATATGGATTTTTTATAGCTTTCTCTTCTAATAAATCAATTGGCCGTTTTAAAATGTCTTGAAGGGAGAATTTAAATTCAAAATAATTATCAGCATAATCTTCAACTTCGATATTTGAAAAATCCACAATCAAGTCAATATCACTTTCGCCATTGAATCGTTCAGTTAATACAGACCCAAAAGCATAAAGGCTTTTTACCTTGTGACTTTCACAGAGCTTTTTTATGTCAGATGTATATGTTTCAAGTATATTCATTTCTTTAAAATTATTCAACCAAATTTACAAATTATTTCTTGATATTCACAAGTTGGTCAAAATTTGAATGGTGGATGGTCATTTTGCTCACAAAATTTTGTTGCATAGAAATTTGACTCCTGCTATTTGCCTACCGCTATGAAGTTACAGTAATTTTAATCATTTTAGGGCTTGAAAATAGTGGTTTTTGATTTTTAAAGTATCATTTTCATGAAATTGGGATAAAAAAAATTCATAATGTTGGTGGATATAGATATTTATTCCTAATATTGTATTGAATACGAAATTTTACATACTCTCTTAAAGTTATTTTTATATGAAAAACCGAAATTTTTGGAGTTTAATGCTCATTTTGATGGTATTAACGCAGTCCTGCTTATTTTCTAATGTCAAACGAGAATCCCAACAATTTTATCCACCCATCCCTTTCAATAAGGTTATGGTCTTTAAAGACTCTACTGATTTACCCGATAAATATACTAAGGTGGCCATGATCCATGTGAATTACCCTGCCGATTGGGAAAAAGGCAAATGGAATCGAGCAGCCAAACGTTGTGCAGCTCTGGGAGCCAATGGATTGTACTTGATCCAAAAACCGCCAATGGATTTTGCCGACAGAATAGCTATTGCTTTTACCCATAGACAAGATGCCAGTTTTTTGGCATTCAAATATTGAATTGACCCAGTATTTTTATAAAAATATGGCTATCACCTCAATTTGCCTAGCGGGTAATATTTATTTTGCTTACTTTCGCTACCAAAGTACAACAGGATGGCAGTTAATATAGAAAAATATCAAGAAGTGGGTTATCTACAAAATACCCATGGTCTCAAAGGTGAAATGCGTATAAAAATAAGTGTAGAATTTCAAGAAGATATGCTTTTATCCGAAAAGATTTTTTTCGAATTAAATGGGCAGATGATACCTTATTTCATCGATGAACTTCGAAGCCCCGGAAATTGGATCATCAAATTGGAAGATATAGATACCCCAGAGCAAGCTAGATACTTGCAAGGTAAAGCAGTACACTTGGAACGGGCAGATATATTGTTAGATGAAGAGCGAACCATCATCATCGAGAAAAATCCTTTTGCTCATCTGGTGGGATACAATACCTTCGATGGTGATACGTCCATAGGAGAAGTCCTAGAAATTAGAGAGATGCCAGGACAAACAATTGCAGTTTTGAATCGCGAAGGGAAAGAGGTTTTTATTCCGTTGGTTAAGCCATTTATAGTAGAAATCAAGGACGATGCTAAAACACTCCACCTCAATCTCCCAGAGGGGATTTTAGATTTATGATAAACTATTCGTCTTCGGACTTATTGGCATAAACTTTATGCGCCTTTTTATTTTTGTCCAGTAGAATGGTCCCTTTGGTTTTGTAGATCCATACGATTCCTTTTTTGACCTCACGGATAGTATCAGCTTTACCCCAACTAAAGGCCATTTGCAGGGAATCCATCCCAGGGATGATTGTCTTTTGAAAGATAGCAGTTCCGATAGGGTAGCCGTGCTTTTTAGCCAACTTTCTGACTTTCGACTGCTTATAAAAATCTAATTTTCGATAATTGAATTTTGTTGTGTCGCCAACGAATCCTACGAAAGTTCCTTTGTCTTGGACATACAAAGCCACCGCGTTGTAATCATCAAAATTGTGTAGATTCTGTACGAGCTTTTGACCCAAAACATATTGATATTCGCCTATCGTTTTAAGCTCACTTAAATTCAAGAATTGATCAAAAATTTTGTCGTGACTTTGATCCGCTTGTGCAAACAGGCGAAAACATCCAGAAAAAGCAATTAGAACGAATATTATTCTCATTTTTGAGGTTTTGTTACCAACGTGACGATTTCATTTTTTAAAGTAACCGTCAAATCATCGGGATAAGCATATAGGTCATTTTCATCTACTTTCTTAATAGATTGAGGACTGCCGATCGCCAATTCCAACTCTTCTTTGGTCATTCCGACACGAGCTTCTTTTTGGTATATACCTACTGCGATGGGCAAACTATGTTTTTTAACCAATTTTTTGATTCCATCTTTTTTGAAAAACGGCAGTTTTGCTACATTGAACTTTGAAGTATCTCCAACAAACCCATACCACTTGTCTCCGCCCATTTCGTATAATTCGACAACATTGGTCCCTTGGATTTTATACATCTGTTGAAGTAGTTTTACCCCAAGTTGACCTTGATATCCACCTATATTATTGTCTTCGACAGCTTCCAAAAACTGATTGTAAACTTTGGATTGAGCATCTACATTTTTAACTATCAGTGTGCAAATCAACAACGAAAATAGAAATTTCATCTTCATACCTATATAGTTTTTATTCTATAACGAAATTTAACCATTAGATTTATTGTGATCTGCTAAAAATTTTGCCAAACCAATATCCGTAAGCGGGTGATTGAATAATCCGAGAATAGCACTCAATGGGCAAGTTACCACGTCAGCATTGGCTTTCGCTGCCTGCACGATATGGAGACTGGTACGGATAGAGGCCGCCAAAATCATTGTATCATACAATTGCTTTTCATAGATATCTGATATTTCGGCGATTAAAGCCATTCCATCCCAGCTGGTGTCATCAAGCCTTCCAACAAATGGTGATAAATAAGTAGCCCCAGCTTTTGCGGCTAAAATGGCTTGCCCAGCTGAAAATACCAAGGTGCAATTAGTTCTTATACTATGCTCGGTAAACCAGTTGATTGCTTTTATGCCGTCAATTGTCATCGGCACTTTTACCACTATATTTTCATCCAAGTCCGCCAATTCTTGGCCCTCTCTGATCATATTTTTAAAATCCAGTGCAATTACCTCAGCGCTCACATCATTATCTACCAATTTACAAATATTCTTATAATGCTTGAGGATATTGTTTTTGCCAGTGATTCCCTCTTTGGCCATCAAAGATGGATTTGTAGTTACACCATCCAAAATACCAAGGTCTTTGGCTTCTTTGATTTGATCAAGATTAGCCGTATCAATAAAAAATAACATAGTTGGGATTTTAGTTTATGAAAAAAATGTGGCTTAGCAAAATTGATGGGGAGTGAAAATTAAAAAAGGAAACCATATCACACCGCTACAACCTCTTACCCTTGCTGCATTTCTGCCCTGGGGGAGTTCGGAGGGAGCTGGTCGCATGGTTTCCGCCGTAAAGGTAATTATTATTTTTAAAAAGCTAGGAAAAATTATTTCGAATTTATTGCATTTTTTAGGTCTAGGCCCTCATTTTTTGAAACACTTGAAAGAAAATATTATATGAAAAATAATATTATTTAATTCTACAAATTTGGAGAAAACCTTCTAATCTATTGACTTATAGGCACTTCCAAGAGTAATAACATATATAAAAAAAATAATTTTTTATGGGAATAAATTTTTTTTTTCAAAATGTGTGACTTATCTTCGCAATGTTAGTATGTGTTCAGAGTTAATTACGGAAATGAAAATTTGGTGTAAATATGTTATTTGCTTAAGTGTTATTCTTGTGTTCTGCGCAAGTTGTTCCACCTCGTCTATTTTCGCCAACAAACCCATCAAATCCAAAAAAATATCCAAAGCCACTCGCAAAAAAGCCAAAGAAGATGCGGACTTTAACGTTCGTCTTATGCAGCACAGAACTCAAATCATCCAATATGCTGAAGACTTTATAGGTACCAATTATAGGTCAGGAGGCACCACGCCAAATGGATTTGATTGTTCAGGGTTCACAAGTTTTGTTTACGATCGTTTTGGCGTAAAATTGGATCATAATTCTACAGGTCAGTCTCGGCAAGGTAAAGAAGTAGATCTTAAAATGGCGCTTCCAGGAGATGTGATCGTCTTTGCAAAAAATGGAAGAATTCACCACGTTGGTTTGATTGTGGAAATCAATGAAAATGAAATACAAATCATCCATAGTTGTAATTCTAAAGGCGTTGCAAAAGAGAATATCCTGAATTCAAAATATTGGTCAAGCAGGATTCATTCCGTTAGAGACGTTGTGTCTGACGATTTTGCCAATAATTATCAAGATTAAAACTGCGTAATTACCTTTTCATCGGATTGTTTTAGTATCTTTGCTACTTATTTTGTGTTAATATCCAATTAAGTGTCCCAATGATTAATCTGATACTATTCGGTCCGCCAGGTTCTGGAAAAGGCACCCAAGCTGCATTTATTGCGAATAAATATAATCTTTTACATATTTCTACTGGAGATTTGTTCAGGTATGAGCTTTCCAATAATACAGAACTAGGTCAAAGGGCTAGGGCGTATATGGATCAAGGTATGCTGGTACCAGACTCCTTGACCATCGAAATGCTAAAGAATAAGGTCTTGTCCCATCCTGATACAGATGGATATATTTTTGATGGATTTCCTCGCACGATTCCTCAGGCTGAAGCTCTTGATACCATGTTAGCGGAAATGAATCAGTCTATCTCTGCATTAGTAGCATTAGAAGTCCCAGATGAAGAGATCGTAGAAAGAATTTTATTAAGAGGTCAATCAAGCCTTAGAGCGGATGACTTGAATGAAGAAATTATCAGAAAGCGAATAAGCGTTTATCAGGCCGAAACAAGCCCTGTTTTCGAATATTATTCCTTACAAAACAAGTCTCATTCGGTATCTGGTTTAGGTACTATTGAAGAAATAACCCAAAGACTGTCTAATTTATTAGACAATATGTTATAAAAGTGTATTCGATTCCAAATATGTCGTCACTTCACTTGGGGTGATGACATTTTTTTTTAATATAAAAATCAAATGGCTGAAGAAAATTTTATTGATTACGTAAAAATTTGCTGCCGCTCTGGCGCCGGCGGTGCTGGTTCAGCCCATTTTCATAGATCTAAAATCAATCCTTTAGGAGGTCCTGATGGTGGCAATGGGGGACGAGGTGGCCATATAATCTTGAGAGGAAGTACCAATACTTGGACTTTATTAGCTTTAAAGTACAGAAAGCACGTTATCGCCAAAGATGGTGTTAATGGGAGTGATAATAATTCCACAGGGGCTGATGGCGATGACATCATACTCGACGTACCATTGGGGACAGTGGCCAAAGATGCCGAGACTGGAGAAATAGAATTTGAAATTACTAAGGAAGGTGAACAAAGAATTTTGACCCCTGGAGGTAGGGGAGGAATGGGCAATTCTTTCTTTAAGTCTTCAACCAATCAAACCCCTAGATTTGCCCAACCTGGTGAATCTGGCCTAGAGGAATGGAAGATATTAGAATTGAAAGTACTTGCCGATGTCGGACTTGTTGGGTTCCCAAATGCCGGTAAAAGTACCCTTCTGGCAGCAGTTTCCGCCGCAAAACCTAAGATCGCCAATTATCCCTTCACGACATTGACCCCAAATCTAGGGATCGTTCAGTATCGAGATTTTCAATCCTTTGTCATGGCTGATATTCCTGGGATCATCGAAAATGCTCACTTAGGAAAAGGCCTAGGCCATAGATTTTTAAAGCATATAGAAAGAAATGCAATATTGCTTTTTATGGTTCCTTGTGATTCAGATGATATCAAGAATGAGTATGATATCCTTCTCAAGGAAGTTTTTTTATTCAATCCAGATTTGCTCGACAAACCGAGACTTCTCGTGATTACCAAGGCAGATATCATGGATGATGAACTCAAAAATATGCTCTTATCCGAATTACCTAAGGAGATACAACCAACTTTTATCTCGGCAGTAACGGGTTTTGGAATTACTGAACTAAAGGACAAAATTTGGTCAATGCTTCAGCGCGACTAATAAGTTAACGTAACATCTCCGTATAGTTGGACAATTTTACCGTCTTTATATTCCAATTCTATATGGTAAACATACACATCTGTTTGGACTGGCTGACCATTATAATATCCATCCCAACCATCAATATTGGTCGTAGTAGCATCTATATTTTTTCTTTCAAAAATCAGGTCTCCCCATTTGTTGAATATTCTAAATACTTTTAAAGTCTTTACGTTATCATCTGTAAATGGCTTGAAAATATCATTGACACCATCGCCATTTGGACTGAACACATTTGGAATAAACACATTCTTTTTAGGATTTACCCAAATATCAAGCGTGTCCGTAGCAATACAGCCATCAATGGTGGTCAAAGAAATAAAATACCTTGTTGTAGTCAATGGACTTAAACTGATCGAAGAACACGGAGTTTGCGAACAGAAGATATCTAGCCCATTCGTGAAAGAGATGGTTTGAATAGTAGATGTAGGCATAGAATATATTGGCTGGATATTGACTGATTCTCCAGCAGTTATCGAAATATTGTTGCCCAATTCAACAGTTGACAACGGTGGGTTTTCAAGGATGAATTGAGTGCTTAATGTACAATTATTGGCATCTTTTATCACTACGGTATAGTTTCCAGCGCACAAGCCTTCAAAGTTTAAAGTGTCTTGGAATGGCCCATTATTGAGACTAGCCTTACCTGTTATATTTCCTATATTGCTCTTGATTTCAGTAATGTGAATTTCTCCATTACAGTCGTCATTACACGCAATAGGGATAACTTGACTTTTTATGGCGTCCAAACTTGTCTTCAATATTTGAATTGTATCTTTTATTTCACATCCTGAGTTATCATTTTTTATTGATAATTCATAAAATCCAGAATTTCCTAGGGCAATCGAAAGATTATTATTATTTGGAATTAAGCTATTTGTTCCAATATTTTTCCATGAATAGGAGTGAAATGGCAAATTGTTACCCAAAACTTTGTAGTCATTTTGAAGGCAAGAAAGTGTTTGATCTAACCCAACATTAATCGTCGGAAGAGAATCGATCCTATAACTCACCGATGCACTATCTGCAGCACAAGCATTTCCAGCATTCATTATATACTTAAAAATATATAAACCAGGTTTTTGATTATTTGTGTTGAAAATTCCATTTATAAGACCATTAAAAGACGGTATCTGGGATATTTCAGTCCAAATCCCCCCAGCATCTTCGCCTGTCAATTCATTGTCCAAATTTATTGATAAAGGGACCTTCTCACATGACCTTTTCATACCAGAGGAAATACCCGCTTCTCTTTCTCTTTCTACCTGAATTAATTGCGAACTGGTATCTACACAATTGGCAAGTCCTGTTGTGAGTTTATACTGGACCCTGTATGATTCAGCAGCAGCACCAGTAGCATTGAATACCGTTCCACTCAAAGTCGCATTCGGAATAGGATTTTGAATGATACTCCAAGACCCAGGACCTACACCTGGGGCCAACAATTGATTTAGTTGCAGCGTATCATTATCATTACACAGTATCTTAGATGGTGCTAACGTACCGATGGTCGGACAAACACAGTTTTGTACATTGACTGTAAGATCTTGGACTAATTCCGAACAAGGGAGTACAGCAGGAACAGTGAGCCTGTATATGTACGTTCCAATATTGGCATTGGTAAAATTGAGACCACTCGCAAATGTACCTGTCGTATTGGCTGGTAAAATAGGTGTCCATGAGACTGGTGATCCTCCCGTAACAAGATTCGAAAATGAAAGAATTTCTGATGGCAAACCGCTGTTTGCTGGAGGAATTGCGTTACAAACACTCACAATGGATCTATTTAATGACCCCGTTGGCTGAATTTCAACCCTGCCTGTTATATGGACTGTATCTTTGCAGCCTGCTATTGGTGTATTCAAGCGCGCTAAGATAGTATAAAGTCCCGCTCCACTATTTGTAAAAATCAGCGAATTTCCATTCAGAGTTATACCTGGATTTACATCGTTTAATATGCTAAATGTATAAGGACTTGGGCTTGTTATGATTTGATTGTCCAAATTTAATGGGGTGGTCAGCGAGTTACAATAAGGAGGAAGGTTGTTAGCTGTAAATAAGGGACAATTACAATCCAAAACATTAACTGTAACGTCATAAGTTAAGTTAGTGCAGGGTGGACTGGCTGGGATATCATATCGATATGTATATAGTCCGATATTCGCTCCTGTAAAGTCTAACCCTGTCGTGAAAGTACCTGAAGTCGCAGCTCCGTTTATAGGACTCCATGACCCAATAGTTGATGAATTAACTAAGTTTGTAAAATTTAAAATTTGCGACGGAAGGCCGCTTCCTGTTGGAGGGACTTTATTGCATACATTTACGGAAGATGTAACTGTGGCATTTGGTTGATTTGAAATGACGAGATTCTGAAGTGAAGTGTCGCGACAGCCAAGTCGCACAGAATTCAGTTTGAATTGAAGTTCGATGGTTCCTGCACCTGCACCTGTTACGTTTAATGTATTGCCTAAAATCGAAGCAGCTGGGATGACATTATTTCTAATACTCCAAACGCCTGGACTTGGCACATTTGTCTCTAATGTCTGGAGATTTAAAGTACCATTGGAATTACAAAGTGGAGCTGGCGTACTAGTAATTAGACTTTTACAAGTACAATCAATTACGTTTACTTGAAATGTATCAACCTTATTTTGGCAAGGAGCGACAGCCGTATTGGTCGTGTATTCAAAAATATAAATTCCAGGCATTAATCCATTAAAATCAAAATTTGTAGGAGATCCAACGGCCATATTATTAAATTTCCATGTACCGGATGAACTTCCATTGGCCAATAAAGTATTTAAATTAAATACGGTTCCGTTATTATTAAAGGGATCAAAATTACATTGGGTTGGGCTGATATTTTTGAGTATTTTAGGCGGATTTAATATTGTAACATTCAATGAATTATTAGCAAGGCATCCTGCTATTGGGGGATTATTCAAAGTGAAAGTTAACCTCAATATACCAGCTTGAGTAGTAGGTGGAAGACTAATTTCATTATTAACAATGGATACATTAGGCAAAATATTATTAGTGATGCTCCAAGTTCCCAATTCTGTTGTGGTCTGCAACGGCGGCAAATTTAATAGAACATTTTGATCACTCGTACACAATGAAAAACTTGGGCTAAGAGCTACACTAGGACAATTGCAGTCTGAAACCTGAATGTAAATAGTATCTACGAAATCAGGACATGGATTGGTGCCTATCAAACGATAAGTAAAGCGATAGGTACCAGGTGCTATCCCAGTGAAATTTTGATTATTTCTGCCGCCTGTCGTTGGCACCATATCAAAATTTGTCCACTCCCCATTGGTTGGACCACTCAGTATTAAGGCGTCCAAATCTATAATCGTTGGGCGAACCATTGAAGGATCCACCTTATTGCACACTTCTATATTTTTTCTTAAGGTTGCAAACTGATTCGGCAAAACGCCTATCCTGACAGTTGATGTTCTCGTACTTTCACAAAGACCGTTTAAGAGTCTCGTTTTTACTAAAGTTATCGTTGTGTCAGCCAGTGGAGATACGATAAAACTATCGTTCATCCCTGTTACAAGCATCGTTGTATTATTTGAAAATTGTGCTATAGCAGGGAGCGTTCCACTCAAAAGCGTGAAATAAATCCTTGCGGAACCACCTTGGCAAATATTTGTGTCTATAGTTATCGAAAGATCTGGTGCTTCTTGGATGGTAATGTCGATACAGCCTGGGATACTTGTAGAGCATGTATTGAATTGTTGTGCACAAACTGTTATGGAATTGGCGGCTGCTGGAGTTCCAATGCGAACATTATTAGTATTCGTAGGCCCTATTGATATTACTGGCACTGGGATCTAGGTTGGCAAAGGAAAGGCTTAACTCAGTCCCTACACAAACGTTGCTTATTCCAGTAAGCAAGGGCTGAATTAAATTCGGTGCATTGAATCTTAAACGAAATTGCGCTGTATCATCACATCTTATATTTTTATAAAATACCGAATATTTGAATACATATAATCCCGTGTCTCTTATCGCTAATTCTATGGTATCTTTATTAGAATAAAATACTCCATTTTTTGTCCATTCTATTTGAATGCTATCTGGGGTTTGATTTGCATTCTGATCAAAAGGGGTAATTGCAAGATCGCTTGTTTGTGAATCCAAAATGACCCGAGATGCTGGGTTACCGCAGTCCAAAACGCCCGAACTGGTAATTTGGGCAATTGCCTCCACAGAAATTACATCAAAAATAATCGCGCTATCGCATCGCCATTTGTTATTTGTTTTTAAAATAATCTTGTGATTTAACCCAGGATTATAATTCAATCCATTGATTGGTGACCGATACGGAAGTGAAGGCTTACACAAGGGGATATCTCCTATATCAGTATCGGGTGTTTCTAAAACGGTAAGGTGTAAATTGACAATACTATCGCATCCACGCGAAGTCCTTATAGTTACTGAATAGTCACCATTTTGATTGAAGGTTCGATTGCCAACAGTCACATTCGCACCTTTGCAGATCGTATCGAATCTCTCAACGGGTAAGATGGCTTTTATATTTACTGTTTTGCAGACGTTTATATCTTTTTCATCACAGGGATTCTTCGCTTTTAACAGACAAATCTCATACGGCCCGTCAGGTTGGTTCAAAGGCGTGGTGTGCACCAGTGTATTGTCCATCGTATTTACTGGAGTGCCATTGACCGTCCATTGGTACTCAGTAGCATGAGTGACAAGGGGATATGTCGCCTTTATGGCTTGCCCAGGGCACACAGTATCAGGGGCACTGATAGCTTGGGCAGGGGAGATGCTGATGTTGGGGCTGCCTATCCCTGATATTATATCGATTTCAAAATCGCAGACGTCACCATTGCACCCGTCGATTACCATCCAATACTGGGTATTGGGTACGATGGCTTGAGAGATTCTAATCACATAATTGGTTGGAGTTCCACTTCTGCACGCGGAGTTGCAAGTGACGACATTTGCACTTGAGAATGGGCAGCCTGCATATAAAGCGACCTGCACTCCATATCCATTTGCATTTCCGACGCAATTCGATACGCTGACATCCATTACAAAAGCATTGGATGTTCCCACGAAAGAAAACCAAGACGGATTATTTAGAACATTTCCAGTACAAAAGGGTATAGGAGGAATAGGTGTTGCAGGCGTATTGCTGCAAAATCCATCAATCAGACAAACAGTGGGAGCGGTCTGGCAGTCTCCCGTAGGCGTAGGAAAACCAGCGGCATTACAAGCGGCATTCAAAGTATTTGAGAAAAAAACATCCAAAATACCAACCCAATAATTACTCCTAATTGTCTAAGCATTTATCAAAAATTTACTGCATACTGTAACCCACAATCAAACCAATCAAAATCTTTATATTTTAATAAAAAAATCTCGATATTTATTACTTTTACAAGAGGCAACAAATTTTGAATAACATGGTGGTCTCAACGGGAATCGAACCCATATCAAAAGTTTAGGAAACTTCTATTCTATCCATTGAACTATGAGACCATTCATTTCGGCACAAATATATAACTCTTAAACTTAATAGCCACTATGGACCTAGACTTTTTGCGGAATTATTGTCTTTCTAAAAATGGTGTAACGGAGGATTTTCCTTTCGATACCCAAACTTTGGTTTTTAAGGTGCAAAATAAAATTTTCTTACTTACCGATATTTATGAATCTCCACTAAAGTTTAATTTAAAATTTGAACCCAGTACTATTGAGGACTGGCGTGAAAAATACTACCAAATTACTCCAGGCTATCATATGAATAAAAAACACTGGAACACGGTTCTATGTGATGATTATTTGGATTTTAAGCTGATTTTAGAATTAATTGACACATCATATATGCTGGTAGTAAAAGGCTTACCGAAAGCACAGCGAGAGTCACTTCTGCTTTAATAAATTTTAATTCTTATGAAAAATGTTCTCGTAGTTGGGTTTGGGTTAGCGGGATTGTGTCTTTGCCGAGAATTGGAGAAGAACGGAATTCCATTCGTATGTATTGATGAGGGTCGCCAATCTACACCTAGCAAGGTTTCATCGGGTTTGATCAATCCGATCACAGGAAGGCGCTTCCAACTTGCTTGGAATTATTCGCAGCTTTTTAAAGTTTTCGAACCATTTTATAGAGATTTGGAAGAAAGATGTGGCTCTCATTTCTTTAATGAAATTGAAATCATACATCCATTTACTAGCATGGAAGTACAAAATAATTTTGCTATATCCGCATTGGATCCATTGCATGAAGATTATTTATCTGTTAATGACAAAATTCATAGTTGGCCTATTACTGAAGAATTTGGGATTATAAAAAATGGATTTAGATTAGACTTGAGAAGGATGATTGAAGCGTATTCGAAAATACTCAAGAATTCAAAAATATTGAGAATAGAAAAATTCGATTATGAACAATTACATATAGAGGAAAAGTCTTTTAAATACCAAAATAGAGAGTTCACGGAAATTGTTTTTTGTGAAGGGCCGGGAATCGCTTCGAACCCATTTTTTAAAAATATTCCATTGGTACCCGCTAAAGGGGAAGTGCTGATCATACAAGTTGAAGGACTTGATGAAGCTATGATTCTTAAAAAAGATCTATACTTTATGAGAATTAGCCCCAATACATATTGGGTTGGATCGAATTATCAATGGGATTATGAGGATTCAAAGCCGACCGCAGCGAAACAAGAAGAGTTTTACCAGAGAATCACATCCGTATTGCCAGGCTATAAAATCAAAGTATTAGAGCATTGGGCTGCCATAAGACCTTCCAGCCATGACAGAAAACCTTATATAGGTAGGCACAAAATACATGTTAATATGATGATAATCAACGGATTAGGGACAAAAGGTTGTTCGTTGTCTCCCTATCTGGCTCAGGAAGCAGCAAGATTGATTCTTCAAAATGATTATATTGTTGATCGCGATATTAACCTAGAAAGAGGGGTGGAATTTGCTAAGAAAAGAGCTCAAAAAATTTAAGCTGGTTCTGGAATTTTTTCCAAAAAAGAATACGAATTTTTTTCATAATTAAGATGAGCACAATAGGTTTCAATGCCATTAGTTATCACGATATATGGGACTCTTATCGTTTGATTATACAACGAAACTTGCTCAAATACTTCATTGGTTAATGGAACTTCTGGTGCTTTACATTCGACCAACATATATGGTTTGACCAATTTATCGACCACAAATATGTCAAATCTTTTGACCATATCGTTGACCAAAATTTTTCTTTCGATACCGATTTTTATAGGTGAGTATTGCAATTCTTCAATCAAATATTCTACAAAAAGTTGGCGAACCATCTCTTCGGGAGTTGGAACGATATATTTTTTACGAATCCTATCCCAAACCAAATTTTGACCCGAATCTGATTTAATTTTGAGATTCCGTTTATATTTCAAATAGTCAATTTTCAGTTTCATTTGGTCGTTTTTATTTTATTTTTCTCTCAGAGACTTTGGTTCCATTTTTGTAGATAAATTCAAGTATCGCAGTCTCTTTATTTCCTGTATTATCGAAGAATACAGTAGGACCATTCAATTCTCCATTTTGATAAACTGCTTGTCGAGTTAACATTCCATATTCATTAAATGCCCGAAAAGTTCCGTCCAGTTTCCCGTTTTTATATTCACTATAATCGATAGGCGTGGTCAATCTGTAGGTTGCTCGAAAACCTTCCAATTTGCCATTTTCAAATCTTGTGGATAAGTCCGCTCTTGACATATAGTCCAAGTTCAAAAAGGTGCCTTCTAGTACATCATCGACATAGTTACACACGGATTTTAGTCTTTGTTGGTAATTATCATAGTAAGTGACCCAAATGCCGTTCTTGCGACCATTTCTCAAAAAGCCTTCTTCAATAATATATTTTCCGTCAATGCCATACTTTGTAGCCCTTTTTGCATCTGAACCTGATAGGTTTTTTAAAACAAAGCCTTGTTTTATAAGTTGGGTTTCAAGTTCCGAACCTGAATTTTGCTGCTTGCAAGAAAACAGGGCAATACCTAAAAATAAATAAATAAAAACTTTCATGAACTATAATTTTTGACAAATTTAATCCATTTATACCATTGTTATCGGGAAAATTGAAGTTTATCGATCACAAACTTTTATTCAAGATGTCTAATGAGGCCCTAAGTGAATCTTCCCAGTGTGCATTATGATAATGATTCCCTAATAAGTTTTTGATTTTAGATTTGTCAAGGACGGAGTATGGTGGTCTTTGAGCAGGGGTGGGATAATCAGAAGTTGGAATGGGGATTAGTGGAATATCTAGATGGGAAATTTTAAAGATGGAATGCGCAAAATCATACCATGAACAGACCCCTTCGTTGCTATAATTCAGAATATTATTTTGTATCACATTTTGACTGTCAAAATTAATCAGATTGAGGATTTGGATTGCTAAATCGTCTGCAAACGTTGGAGATCCAATTTGATCACCCACGACTTTTATTGTATTCCCATTTTTGGCCAATCTCAACATGGTTTTAACAAAATTATGGCCTTCGATCCCGTAAACCCATGATGTTCTTATTATTAAATATTTTTGGCAAGCCAAACTGACTATTTTTTCACCTTCTAATTTACTCTTTGCATAGATTCCTTGTGGTGTGCATGGGTCGGATTCTTTTAACGGGCCATTTAGTCCATTATGATATACATAATCTGATGAAATATGAATTAACTTGGCAGAATTTTCATTGGCAAATTCACTAAGATATTCTAGGGCATTGGCATTATAGAGATAAGCTAATTCTTGTTCTGACTCTGCCTTGTCCACTGTTGTATATGCAGCACAGTTGATGATATAATTGAATCCAGAAAGCACAGGATATTCTCTTTTACTAATATCCCAAGTATTTTTATCGAAAAAGCAAAATTTATAGTCTTTTGTTTTTCCAATTCTTTGTAAAGCGCTTCCTAATTGGCCATTGGCTCCAGTTACTAATATCTTTATCATCGTAGAAAATCATTCAAAAGGTAAATGTTGCCCTAAATTTGGGAGAAGTAAATCTTTGCTAGATATTATTTGATTTTCTCTGGGAATAATCCAGTCAATTTGGAGTTGTGGATCGTGAATATTCAAGCCTCCCTCATGCTCTGGATGATAAAAATCGTCGCATTTATAAGCGAATATAGCCTCAGAAGAAAGCACTGCATATCCATGAGCCATCCCTTTTGGCACTAGAAATTGTCTTTTATTTACTTCATTTAGCCTTACACTTAGCGATCGTCCATAGGTTGGACTCCCTTTTCTTATATCTACTATTACATCCAATACTTCTCCTTTGACCACTCGTACAAGTTTGGTTTGAGCAAAAGGTGGCAACTGGTAGTGAAGTCCACGTATCACTCCAAATTTTGACATCGCTTCATTATCTTGGACAAAATTATAAGTTGTTCCAAGTGGTTCTAAATACTTTGTAGAAAAGGATTCAAAAAAATATCCGCGTTCGTCACCCCAAACTTTTGGCTCTAGTATAAATGCTCCTTCGATGATGGTTGGAATAATATGCATAAACTTTACTTTTCTCTGAAAAATATTGCTATCGGTAAACCTGTCAGGTTAAAATTGGCCCTTAATTTGTTTTCTATAAAGTTTTTGTAGGAATCTGGAATTTGGTCTGGATAGTTGCAATAAAAAGCAAAAGCAGGGTAGGCCAATGGCAATTGTTGAACAAATTTAATTTTGATAAATGCCCCACGGTGTGAAGGTGGTGGATTTTTTTCAATTATTGGCAAAATTACATCATTAAGATGACTGGTTTTTATTCTGTGGCTGCGTCTGTTGAACACATCAATGGCAGTTTCCACAACATTAAATATCCTGACTTTGTCTTGTGCTGAAATGAATATGATAGGCACATCTTTAAATGGTTGAATCTTTTGTTTGATTTTTATTTCAAAATCTCTCGCAGTATTGGTTTCTTTTGGGATCAAATCCCATTTGTTCACTACTAGCACAATTCCTTTGTGTCGTTGGACAGCCAAGCGATAAATGTGCATGTCTTGGGCTTCAATTCCCGTAACTGCGTCTATCATTATAAGGCATATATCAGATTCTTCTAATGCTCTTATGGCCCTTAAAACAGAATAAAATTCTAAATCTTCGGTAACTTTTGCTTTACGTCTGATTCCAGCTGTATCGATCAAAATAAATTCTTGACCAAAGTGATTATAAACTGAATGAATCGAGTCCCTTGTTGTTCCTGCTATTGGTGTGACTATGTTTCGATCAACTCCCAGCAATGTATTTGTAAGGGTTGATTTACCTACATTGGGTTGACCAATAATTGATATTTTTGGTAATTCTCTTTCTGCAACTGGCACATCCTCGATATGGCTCGTGATGGCATCTAAAAGATCACCTGTCCCACTTCCAGAAATTGATGCAATCATAAAGGTATTTTCAAAGCCAAGGCTCCAAAATTCTTGTGCTTCTAGTTGCCTTACACTATTATCTACCTTATTTACCGCAAGAAAAACCAATTTTTTTGATTTGCGCAATAAATTGGCTACCTCAAGGTCAAAATCTGTAATTCCAGTAGTTGTGTCTACAACAAATATAATTGAGTTGGCTTCTTCTATAGCTAGTTTAACTTGTTTTCTGATTGCACTTTCGAAAATGTCGGCACTATTTTCTACAAACCCACCAGTATCTATTACAATGAAATCTTTTCCATTCCAGGTACAGTTTCCATAAATTCTGTCCCGTGTCACTCCAGAAATATTATCGACTATGGATTTTCTTTCTTCGATGAGTCTATTAAATAAGGTTGATTTACCTACATTGGGTCTTCCGACTATGGCTACTATTTGTTTCATTAGGGTTTTTGGGATATGATAAATAAAAAAGAGGCCGAACTTTACAGTTACGACCTCTTATATTATAACAGTATTAAATTAATAGCCTGAGTTTGGATTTCCGCTATACTTATTGCCTCCTCTAGAAGACTGAGGAGAATTAGAACCAGCTTTACCGTCAGGTCTAGCCATTTCTGAATCACCACTGTTAGCAACTCTGAACTCAACTCTACGGTTAAGATATTGTTGCATTTCCTTATTCTTAGCAATAGAATGACTATCAGCTAGACCAGGAATAAGAGGACTTTCTTCACCAGCATATTGGATGATAAATCTTTCTCTAGGGAAAGAATATTTAGACATTAAATATTCAACAGCTGCATTAGCTCTTTCCCAAGACAATATTCTATTGTAAGTACTAGGTAATCTAACATCTGTGTTACCAGTAACTACGATATTAGTGTTAGGATATTTCTTCATTACTGTAGCAACATGATGTAATTGACCATAGAATTCTGGCTTTACATAATATTTGTCCAAATCGAAGTGAATCATAGGCAACCACCAGTCACCGCTAATATTTGACATACCAACACCGCCTTTAGCGTTTAATTTGTCATCGATTATCTTATTAACTTCAGGTTCAGTAAGATTTTTAGGAATAACTGCTACACCTTTTTCATCAATTCTGAATCCTGGTGGAGAATAAGGCTCATCGTCTTTGTAATCTTGTAAACCATCTTTGTCTGAATCTAAAGCAACACCTTTAGTATCAA
Source organism: Saprospiraceae bacterium (assembly GCA_016718505.1). Classification (GTDB taxonomy): domain Bacteria; phylum Bacteroidota; class Bacteroidia; order Chitinophagales; family Saprospiraceae; genus JADKKF01. The sequence goes on from JADKDE010000002.1 coordinate 513,585, forward strand.
CTGGAGCACCTTTTTCAGTGTTTTTCTCTTGGTCTAACATATCTATTACACCATCTCCATCAGTATCTGTCAAATCAAACTTAGGTCTTTGCTTTAACTCAGCGATATCGTTCATAGCTGCATCAATTGGATTCAACCAATACAAAGGTTCAGTTTTCTTATCAAAATTACCAATATTGAAAGCAAATCTTAGATTTGTGTAGTGAGCAATATCAGTATCATTTGACTGATCTTCAACGGTCCTGTATCTGTGACTATCTAACAAATCGTTATCAGCGATAGATACTTGGTGTTCAAGTCCAAGATTAAATCTCTTACCGAATTTTCTAGAAACACCGATACCTCCTTGAAATTCAGGGTGGATATTGGTTTTGTCGCTAAATCTAAAGATAGCTACTTTCTTAAATGCTTCTGTTTCATAGTTGCCATCTAAAATAGCTTTTACATCTTTCTTTATTTGCTTTCTACCTGCTTTGGTATTAACGTCATTTGTGTTTACGCTTGAAAAATCATATGGCTTTCCAGATCCATCAAGCAAGTCCAACATCGTTTTATTATTGTTAAGACCTAGTCCTATAAAGGCATATGCATTCCACTTATTTCTTTCTTTGTGGAAAAGTAAATTGCCAATATTGGCAATCATCTGAACTGATCCATACATATAGGTAATTTGGTAGTTTCTAAAATACCTGTTACCTGTAATAATATTAGCTGCTGTTGGATTATCCAATCTAATAACTGCAGGATCTGAAGGTTGAGGGTCAAGACCTTTAGCTTTGCCATACATCGCATCCAATCGTAATGAAAAGATATAATTTACAGCTTTTCTTAGGTGTAATCCAACTCCGAAACCAGCTGGTTGCTTAGGATCCACATCACCATCGACCATAAAATGTCCAGCGTGAATACCAAGTTCCCACATGTTTTTAGGCTTTGCAGAATACTTGTATTGACCTGTACGCCATTTTTTGTTCTGATCTGAATCAACGGTCATTTCATCTTTAATGTTAGGTGTTTTGAACGCATCATTCTGCGAAAACACCCACTGATTAGCCATCAAGGCCAATCCTAATAGTCCAATTGTTTTGAATTTTTTAATCATAGGGATATTTTTAAATACTGTTATTGATAATAATGTTATTCTACACAAGAGCAAAGGTAATTATAAATTTTATAAAAACAAATGTTTAGCGTACATTTTTGAAATTTTCTTATATTTAGGAAAGAATTTTAACTGTTATACTTGATTTATTCTAAATTTGGACTTCGTACTATTATTAAAGTCACCAAACTAAGTACACTAGATTACTTAGTAAGAACGATGAAAAATGAAATTCGCTGCTTTTGTTGATGAAAATGATGCATTATTTTCGATTAAGGATTATGTCTTATCTCTCCGAAATGTCGGGGATTTCTCACTTATTGTGGATAGTGCAGACAATTTTACGAGTAAAGTAATTCCATTTCTAGAAAATAATTTAAATTCTTTGGTATTTATTTTTTGTTCAGATCCTTCTAGGCTTATAAAACAGCTAAAGGTAGTTTCAAAATATCTCAAAATAAGTGACGACAAAGTTATTGCCTCACAGAATGACTTGATTGCCAGATTGTCATTTGATTTGAAGATGGAAGAATCTAAGAAAAAAAAATCAAGTTTGGATAAACTTATAGGTACACAGACTCATAAATTATTGGATCTAGGTTCATTAACTGATTACGTTCATTATCCTTTAAGTAGTATTCGTTATGAAAATTCCGTTTTGGAGCCTTTGGCGCGAGATGCTTCTTTTGGAATTATTGATTTTAATTCTGTTAAAATCTCAGAGTTTAATGCTTCGATTTCAGCTAGCTCTAGTGGATTTACTTGTGAGGAGATTTGTACCGTCGCTTCAACTTTTGCTCAGAGCCCAAATATGAAAATTATCAGTTTTACAGGATTTAGGAAACCATTAGAAGGGTTTTCAAGCACCGATATTAATTTTTTAGGTCAGGTTTGTTGGTATGCAATGAATGGGACCCATTACAGAGTTCCAGAGGATCCTAATGATGGATTAGAAGGTTTTGATCGATTTACCCCAGTAGATCTAGAATATTTTGATGGAATTTTAGAATTTATAAAAAGTAAAAAAACTGGAAAATGGTGGGTACATATTAAGGACAAACGAAACTTTTTTATACCCTGTTCTTTCATTGAGTATAAAGCTATGAATAATAACGAATGGGATGATCAGTGGCTTAACCGGATCAACGCCCATATTTCAGCAAATTAAGTTGGCAGGGCTGTATCTACATATTCCTTTTTGTCGAAAAGCTTGTCACTATTGTGATTTTCATTTTTCAACGAATTCCAGTGCGTTGCTATCTATGGTTGAGGCCTTGGGGAGGGAATTAGTATTAAGAAGGGATGAATTGAGCAGTGACACCATCGAAACCATTTATTTTGGAGGGGGGACGCCTTCTTTACTGGAGGCTAATCATCTAGGATTTTTATTGAATATTATAAGTAAAAATTTTAAGGTGAGCAGACTTGTGGAGATATCCATTGAATGCAATCCAGAGGACATCATAAATGACGAGCTTCAAGATTTTAAAAAATTAGGTATCAATAGATTGAGCATTGGAATTCAAACTTTGGATGATAAGGCTTTGTTGCTTATGAATCGCAATCATGACTCTAAAACAACTCTGCGTGCTTTGGACAAAACTTTGAAGTATGATTTTGGTAATCTCAATATCGATTTAATGTATGGAATGCCTGGGGAGACTATTGAAATATGGAAAGAAAACCTTGACCTGATTAATAAATTTTATATCAAACACATCTCCTGCTATAACCTTACTGTTGAATCAAGGACAGCGCTGCATCATTTTTTGAAAAAAGGCAAATTGACCATACCAGACGATCAATGGAATAGGCAAATATTTGAATTAAACAGTTCTTTTTTTGCCGAAAATGGCTATGACCATTATGAAATCTCAAATTTTGCTAAAAAGGATTTTTATAGTTTGCACAATTCTAATTATTGGCGCGGTGAAAAATACCTAGGGATAGGACCCTCAGCGCACAGTTACGATGGCCAAAATCAACGCAGCTGGAATGTTTCTAACAATGTTAAATATCTTTCTGGGATAGAGTGTGGAGTTAGGGATTTTGAGATGGAAGTTTTATCTACTAATAATCGTATAAATGAATTGATTATGATAGGATGCAGAACTAAGTGGGGAATTGATCTTTCGAAAATAACAGAAATTGATGCTTCGGCTTCCGAAATATTGATCAAACAATTGGAAGTGGAGAATTTGATGGATAGTTTTGAAGTTAATGATAATTATTTGATTTTAAGAGATGATGCCAAACTTTTTGCAGATCAGATAGCTTCTTCAATATTTTTCACGGATTAAAAATTATCTTTATATTTGAAATCCTTTAACCATAAATCTGATATGCCCTGATGAGAAGATTTTATTTTGCCGATACTGGAAATACGTATGCTTTGCCATTCATTTTAAATAGAATTTTGACTATTTTGACGCTGTCGCTTTATTATCCATGGGAAAAAGCCGTTCAGTTGAAGTATATTTATAATAATATAATGTTAGATGGAAGTCATTTTGATTTTCTAGGTACAGGCAAGGAGATGTTTTATGGCTATTTAAAGCTTTTGGCATTGATAATTTTATTTTATGGAAGCTTTGGGGTATTAATGGCCCTGGACCTCACAATTTATGCCATATTGTTTATTTATATAATGACGGCCATTGGATTTATATTTGCAGTTCCTTTTTTTATCCACGGTGGCTTGAGATATAGGTGGGCAAAAACTCAGTGGAGAGGCATTCATTTTGGGTATAGAGGAGAGCTTAAAGAATTTTTTTATTTGTATGTAAAACACGGATTTTTAACACTTATTACATTTGGAATTTACTATCCATGGTTCAGGTGTCAAATCCAGAAATACATCACGGGTCATATAAAATTCGGCCACTTGCATTTTGAATTTCGCGGGAAGGGTGAGGACTATTTTGTCATTTATCTAAAGTTTATTTTATTGATATATATAACTTTAGGGCTATATATTTTTAGATTTTGGCGGAATAATTTTAATTTTTTTACAAACAATACTGTTATAATAGATGATGAAAAAGGAGAAAAATACAAGCTTTCGTCAGAAGTTACAGCTTGGGCATTTTTTGAGTTGAAAATTATAAATTTATTAATTCTCGTTTTTACTTTAGGCCTTGGATTTCCATGGGTTCTGGCGCGAAATATGAGTTTTTTAATTAACAATATCGAAATCCCTGTCAATTTTAGTACGGATCATATTCGACAAACCGAAACAGATTATAACGATGCGTTGGGTGAGGATGCGATAGATATGTTAGACATTGGCTTTATATAAATAAAGAATCAAATTATGGCAAAAGGCAAGTACTTTGATGGACTTACTTCTTCTGAACATGAAGCTACAATCAATGCAAGTCTCCAGAGCTTAGGAATAATAATAAGTGACTCTTATGGACGACCAAAGTTTCTCAACTGGAATTTGGAAGACATTTCAATCGAATTTAATGAGTTCGCCAAGCGAGTCGAACTTGAAAGTAAAACTGAGCCTGGCAAAAGCATAGAATTGGAACTCAGCGAATATTTGTCTATCCAAGATCAATTACCAAAGAATTTACGCCTTGACATTCGTCAAAATCCATTTAAAAAATTATGGATTTTCGTTGCAATCAGCTTGTTCCTGTTGGCCTTTTTTGTTTTTGGTTATTTTAAAATACTTCCATTTTTGGCCGAAAAAGTGGCAATGAATTTTCCTGAAAATTATGAAAAGAAGCTAGGTCAAAGCGTTTTTGAAAGTATGAAAAATGACTTGGACATCGACAGTGTCAGAAGCCATGATTTGCAATTGTTTTTTAATGGTTTGGGATATGATGACCCAAAAAGTGTCAAAGTTTTTTATTCTAAAACGGAGGATATCAATGCTTTTGCGATACCAGGTGGTATCATCGTAGTACATAAGGGATTATTAAATGCTATGAGTGATTATACGGAGCTCCAAGGTGTTTTGGCGCACGAATTTGTTCATATTCAGCTCAAGCATTCACTTCGATTGCTATTCAGATCACTGTCAAGTTATCTAGCCATTTCTCTAGTTTTTGGAGATATCAACGGGATTCTTGCCGTTATTATTCAAAATAGCAATGAACTTAGGAGTTTATCATACTCACGCGCTATGGAAACGGAGGCCGACATAAAAGGGGCTGCCCTCATGGTTGAAAGGGATTTTGATCCAGAAGGTATGATAAAGTTGATGGAAACGCTCAAGACCCATTCGCCAAAAATGGAATCTGAGGTTCTAAAATACCTCGCGACACACCCTGATTTGGAATTAAGAATTGATAATCTAGAGAAAGCTTACCCAAATAAGGCTAATACTCTTAATGCAGATTCCTTAATATTCAAAAATATTTTTTTAAATCTGAAAAATGAGCGTTAGACTTTCCATACTATTTCTCGCTATTGGCTTCCTTTTTAGCTGTTCAACAACAAAAAAACAACAACAAGACTTAGTTTCATCGCCCCAGGTGCCGCAGGTCAAGCTAGATACAGTGATTGTAATCCAAGATAAAATCGTCCATGATACAGTCGTATTGAGTGAAGAAAACAATGCATGGTATTTGAAATTTCAACCTCAAAATATAAATTTTGGACTAAGTCTGTACGATCCCAATACTTCCGAGTTTCTGTTGAATCATAGATCAGAAAACCTATTCATCCCAGCGTCGAATACCAAAGTGATTACCTTGCTTTCTTTGATCAATAACCTTGGAGATTCGATTGCATTTGGAAAATTCTATGTTCAAGACAGCATTTTAAGTATCTGGCCCTTGGGGGATCCTAGTTTTTTAAATCCAAAATATCACCAGTTCGTTTCGATTGTAGAAAAAATTCGCAAGCCTGAGATTAAGGAAGTCCACATTTACAAGCCAGAAATGGACGATATTTATGGAAAAGGGTGGCATTGGGATGACTACGCACAGGGATATCAACCAACACTTAGTGTAATGCCCGTTTATAGCAACAAAGTTATTTTTTCTAAGGTAAATGGAATAGCTAAGACATTGCCTATTATATTTGAATATAAACTGAAATGGGCTGCGAATGACCCTGACATTCCTTTGGTGAATAGAAAATGGAATGAAAATATTTTTACGGTAGATTTGGCTGCCAAGGACTTTTCTGGGTATGAAATTCCTTTTTTGCCAGAAGATTCTGTATTGAAGGCCATTTTGGAAGATACCCTTAAGGTCAAAGTTTCTATATTTAGCGACAAAATCATGCCTTTGCAATCTACGATTTGCTATAGTAGCCCTAGAGACTCGATGTTGAAGTGGATGATGCAAGAAAGTGATAATTTCATATCTGAACAATTGATAGTTCAGTCTATATTGATGCATTCAGATAAAGTCTCCTTCAAGCAGTTTTACAAGGATTGTGAAGGGACAATTTTATCTCAATTAAAAGACAAATCGAGATGGGTAGATGGTTCTGGTCTTTCACGTTATAACCTCCAAAGCCCTCGTAATATTATAGCTATCCTTGATACGATTCTTAAGATCAAAGGGAGGCCCTGGGTGGAAGAAATCTTTGCTGCGGGGGGAATCAACGGCACGCTTAAAAAGAAATACGTATCACCAGAAAATCTTCCCTATGTTTTTGCAAAATCTGGGACATTAAGCGGGGTACATTGTCTAAGTGGCTACGTGCGAACGAAGACAGGCCGCTTCTTTTTAGTTTTTGTACAATGGATATGTTGGATCCCCAAAGAGGGTTCAAGACAGCATTGAATCGCTTTTATTGAATATTTATGAAAAATATTGACAGCTAAGGTACTTATCGAACGTAAGAGGTATCTCTAACCATCAAAAAGCCCGTAAAAATTCCCAAAGCATTGGTTGTACCCTGTAAATTTGAATAGATCACCCCTGGTTGACCAAATGGATTTCCATTGTTGGATACCGCATTTTTTACACTTGATAGAAAATCGAAATAATCTTTGTTGATATGGAGGATGGTATTGTATAATGTATCATTTTTCTCAAATTGAAACCCGCTGCCAAAGACCAATTTTGTACTGCCCTGCAATATCTGGTCATCAGCCAAGAAATCTTGCTCTGGAATACTGTCTTTTAGACTGTTGAGATTCAACATTCTTCGATAATAATCTTTGGTGCTAGAGTTGTCTGAAATATAAGTGAGCGCTCTTGCCTTTCGCTCTTGATTAAATTCTATTTTCACCGAATCAATTGCAACCGGAGCTGAAATTTTGGTCCTAGAGGTTATTGTTTTTCCATCTTGCAGTATTATTTCCAATTCAAATTCGCTGGTGTAATCTGCAGGAACCAATTCTGTACTGCTGTAATTATATACTTTCTCATTGATTTGATCCAAGCTGAGCGTATTTGTAAGGACGACTGTTTGATTGCCGAATTTGATTTGAACTTTGGCAGAATCCTCGAGTATCGAGGCTAATATTCTGGTTAAATCAGAAAAATCCAATTCGGAAAAATATGGACTACTTTTAGTTAACAAAGCCCTGAATGGTTTTCCAGGTTCAAGATAACATTCCAATATTTTTTGGGATTCGTAGGGTGGAAGCTCCACATTTACATCTTTCTCTAGATTACAACTAGAAAATCCAATGATTGAACCTATTAAAAGTATAGATAGTTTTTTAAGCATTTCAAATTAAAATTTAAAATTCCAAGTAATAGAAGGGATGATGGGAAATAGTGAAACTTGCTTTAGTGCGACTTTTGATGGCACTTTTATGGTCACTCCTCCTTGCGTTACATCTTTGAACTCGATATCGGTATAATAAAAATATACATTTCGTCTATTATATACATTATAAGCGCTAAATGTCAGGTCACTTTCGCCCCATCTGTGCTTAAATGTACGGACGAATCCGACGTCAAGGCGATTGTAAGATGGCATTCTAAACGAATTCCGATCACCATAGGATGGAGTTATAAAGTTTATCTGAGTTCCATCGACATCCTGAAACGAAAATTTGCCTATAGGCAACCAAGTCAAGTCTCCAGATCCATATACGAAGGTGGCGGATAAATTCCACTTTTTTGTTAATTGGTACATAGCGACCACTGTCAAATTATGGCGTCTGTCGTATCTAGGGGAGAAGTATCTGCCTGACATGATGTTTGGAAAATTTCCCCTTTTTACAAGTGCGAGTGTATAGCCAATCCAGCCAGTAAGTTTACCAGTATTTTTCTCTAGTTCTATCTCAGTTCCGTATGAGTACCCATCACCGAAAGCAAATTCTTCCTCTATATTATTGTTAGCAAAAAGACGTGCATTGTCCTTGAAATCAATTTGATTTTTTAGCCATTTATAATAAAACTCATGACCTAGCAAGTATCCATCTCCGAGGATATAATTATACCCAGCTGCCACTTGATGGCTTATTTCAGGTGCCACATTCTGGGTAGAAGGGTACCAAATATCTGTCGGCAATGTCACCCCACTATTGGATATAAGGTGAATGTACTGCACCATTTTTGCATAGGATGCTTTCAGTGATAAATTCTCATTCAAGCTGTATTTAGCTCCTGCTCTAGGCTCAAAATTGAAATAGGTTTTGTCTTTGTGAATAAATGATGATAACCTAATCCCCCAATTGATTTTCAAGTTTTGATCAAAAGAATAATCATCCATCGCATACAATCCCAATTCCGCTCCTTCAGGATAAAGTCCAGAACCGAATTTTATGGTACCGTCATCGCTGCCAGCTTGTAGTCTTCCTACGGTAAATTTGTGGTGTGTAGCAGAAAAACCAGCCCTTATTAAGTGTTGGCTGTTTGGAGAGTAGTAAAAGTCTGATTTGATATTGGCATCTTGAATTCTGGATTTTAAATCAAATGAAAAACCAGTTAATTTATTGTTGATATTGTACTTATAATCAGAATAAGTGAAGGTAGTATTGGAAAATAATTTATCATTGAAAATGTGATTCCAACGTGCAGTCCCTGTAGCATTTCCCCAATAGAAATTAAAATCAAAATTGCCATTGGAAAAGGCAAAAGCATCCCGCCCAAAATATCCACTTAAGAATAATCTGTCTTTTTTACCCAATTCAAAATTAATTTTTGTATTGAGATCATAAAAATGATAAGCTGGTATCTGGTTATAATTTTCTTTATTTTTATTAGCACTATTGATGGAATTGGTGATTAAATCCACGTAGGTTCTGCGGCCACTCACGATGAAGGATGATTTTTCTTTTTGGATAGGACCCTCCAAGGTAAGTCTCGACGAGATGAGCCCAATACCGCCTGTCCCTGAAAATTTTTGGTTATTCCCTTCTTTTAATTTAACATCAATCACGGAAGAAAGGCGCCCCCCATACTGTGATGGAAACCCTCCTTTATAAACTTTGACATCCTTGATGGCATCTGAATTGAATACGCTGAAAAAACCAAACAAGTGACTCGCATTATAGACAACAGCTTCATCTAACACGATGAGGTTCTGATCTTGGTTTCCACCCCGTACGAATATACCAGAATTACCTTCAGACCCGCTAGAAATCCCTGGTTTTAATTGAAGAGTCTTGATGATATCAACTTCTCCTAGCAATGCTGGGATTTTCTTCGCTTCGAGTGGAGTCACAGATGTAGTACTCATCTCGGTAGAGTTAATACGGTCTTTATAGGAATTAGCGGTGACGACAACTTCCTCTAGCTGTTCGCTGTCAGGATTTAGCTTTACGTCCAGTCTTTCATTTTTAGAAAGATTTAATTTTATTGAATAAGTTTTATAACCAATATAAGAGACAATGATGGTTGCATTTTCAACAGAAGGGCCGCTTAGAGTATAGAACCCATACTCATTGGTCAAAGTCCCAGTACTCCAATCCAAAACTTCTATGGTAGTACCAATTAAGGTTTCTCCACTAGCAGCGTCTGTAACTGTCCCACTCAAACTCACCTGTGCATTCAAAAAGTAAGAACAAAATATAAAAATGACCGCCAAAAAATGGCCAATTCGGATATGATTCATTTATAAAATAATTAATTAATTTCTAACGCTATAAAAATCTAAAGGTTCAAGGATAAATTAAGATTGAATTTTATCCCCACGTAAGATCCTAAATCTTTTACGCGCTTCGACGGCAAAGGTACTTCCAGAGTATTCGATGAACAATTTTTCGTACAGTTCTTTGGCTTTTTCTTTGTTATTTAGTTGAATTTCATAGAGTTGTGCCAATTCAAACAATGCATTATCGGCCTTGATTTCTTCTTTATATTTATCCAAAATAAGTTGATACATCTCAGCTGCTTTCTGATATTCTTGTTTTTTAAAAAATATTTGGGCTTTTAAATATTCTACGTCGTCTTCCAGTTCATTGTTTGGATATTTTACCAAAAGCGAATCAAGGATGGCAAATGCATCACCAAATCTATTCTGAAATACAGCCAGTTCTGCCTGGGCATAAGCCTGAAGCGGTGCCATGATGGAATCTTCGCCTTTGTTTTCTAATATAAAAACAGAAAGATCCAGAGCATCGTTAGCTATGAATTTTGAGGTTGAGGATTTTAATATGTCGAACTGGGATTGTGCCCAATCAAAATCTCCGAAAAAATATGAGAGTTTAGCATTTTTAAACCTTGCTTCTTGCCCGATCAAATCTTCGCCGTGATCCTTATCTACTTGACTGTATAGCAGACTGGCCTCCCATCGTTCTCCACTGATCAAATAATAATCAGCCAACGAAACTTTTATCTCAGCCAATCTCGATTTTCCAATGGCTTGGTATTGAAGACAAGGGGTCAGTAAATTTATGGCTTTATCTATATTGTTTAAATAATATGCCTCCAAATCAGCTTGTTCCTGGATGATAGAAATAGTTTGCGTGTTCCTACCGAATTCATTAAGAAAACTCTCGTACTCATCCTCCAAAGACAACAATTCCTCCTTGGTGTAAACATAATCCTCGACGATCATTTTTTTCTTGCAGTCCATAACCATCCTTTTTGATTCTATATAGGAAGGAGCATTTGGGCCTTTCGTGTTGATAATATATTCAAATGATTCGATAGCAGCTGTATAATCTTTGTCGTTGGCTGCAATGACTCCTAGATTGAATATCCGGTCTCCCAATTCATTGCGCTGCTTATCCAAGGCTTTTAATTGTCTCAAAGCGGATTTGTAATCTTTTTTTTGTAAAAAGGACCATGCCAGCATTTCTACCAAGGATTCATTGAGTGGAGATTCTTGGATTCGTTCGAACAATTGTGTTTGGAGCAGTGTATAATCTTCAGCCTTCAAATATCGTTGAAAATTTGATTTACAATTTTCAAAAGTATTCATATTATTGGCTGTGAGCGTATTTAGGTTGTAAAAAATAAATTTTTGCACATCGCCTTTTCTATTGTGCAGATCAGCCAAATATTGCGAGAAAAAGATTTTATCATCCAATAACTCATAGCCTTTTTCATAAGCCAAAATTCCAAAATCTAATTTGTTGGCATTCATGAAATTTGCCCCTACTTTGGTTATTGTAAATTGATCTTTAGGGAGTTTTTCGATGGCTTTGGTATATTGTTCTTCGGCCTCCTTGGTTTTATTTTGTTTTTCATAAAGAAATCCCAATACAACATAAATTGGGGATGGGTATTTTACACGCTTGATTTCTTTTTTAAGGGCATTTTCAGCAGCATCATAATCTTGGAGCTGAATTTTACATTCTAGAAATTGCGTAAAAAAATAATCATTGTCGAGCGATTGTTCGTGAAGCTTTGCGTATAAATCAGCAGATTTTTCGTATTCACCTTCATCAAAATACTGTTGGGCCAGACGCGGGTCTTGTGCCAAACACTCTAAAGCATAAAGACATCCAAATATTAAAAGTATCCTTTTTATCATTTATGATTATATTATAAAAAAATATTAACCTTAAATATTAAATTATTAGTAATTGTAGTATAAACGTGGCAAAGATAAATCATATTTTGATAGCTACATTTTAATTAAAACTTAAAATTTAAACCATTCACAGTAAATTCTATCTAAAGTTATCATTTGGTTAAATGCTTGGTTAAACATTCCTTAATCTGGTTTTATATTTACTGAATCTATTATTTTTGACAAAAAAAATCAAAGTATTATGAATAACATTAAAAATTTGGCAATTCTTTTTTTATGTGGACTTTTTCTTAGTTCATGCTCACCCAATTTGCGCCCTTTTACGAAAAAACTACAAGATAGCTACCAGTGGAATGAAAATGAGCTTAAAAAATTGCAGTTTTATTTATCAGACGACATCGTATTAACCAAGAATAGCTCTAAGGGGACTTCTGAGATCAAAGACGGCAAACTTGAGGTCAAAGGCGAACAGTCCTTGGACCAAGTCGTGATAAGAGCAGGACCCCAGGTGTTTTAATAATTTCACCCAAAGCAAACCGCTTTGCCGTTTCATTTGACCCAGAAAATGATAATAACTTTTTGATGTTTGGTGCCAATGAGAAACAAGGAGGTAGGTACGTACTGCTATCTGCTGCTTGGAATAAAGACAACGGCCAGATTACTTATAGGGGTGAAGCTTATTATACACCAGTCTCGAGTGCATTTGCCCATTTGCTGGTGGACATTAGGCGTAAAGCAACCCAGACTACGAAGACCAGCACTCTGGGTGGTAGAAAAGTCGATTAATCTACCCTAAATCATAACTTGTTTTCAAAGCTTCAGTCATTTCTTTGGAGATTGAATTTCTTGTCACTTTGACGAAAGTTTTGGTATCTAATTGTAACGTGATTACTGCGTCATCATCCAATTTTGATATTTTGCCGATGACACCGCTGAGTGTGACGACTTGTTTTCCTTTTTCCAAGGAGCCTTGAAATGCAGCTTGTTCCTTTTGTTTCTTTTGTTGAGGTCTAATCATAAAGAAATAAAAGATCGGGATCATTGCAAATAAAGGCCAAGAATTGATAAGTCCTTCCATTGAATTTTATTTTTTTGATTTGGGTAAAACGTTTCCTTGCAAATACAAAGTGGTTTTATTGGGAACAGTATTGGCAAAAATGTTGATAGTTTTGGATTGATGATTTGTTCTATTTAACGAATTAAAAACTATATTAATTTTGCCACTATCACCAGGGGGAATAGGCTTTTGGGGCCATTTTGGCACAGTACATCCACAGGATGATTTTGCTTCAGCGATCAAAAGGGTCTGCTTCCCGTCATTGACGAATTCGTATGCGTAGCTTATTTCCTTGCCTTCATTTATTTCTCCGAAATCATACAAAGTATCTTTGAATGTCATATGCGGTGCTTGTTTGAGATCTATATCAGATGCATCCCCTGACATAGGATTCCGTATTAGCTCAGCATTAGAGAGCGGTTTTAGCTCCTGAATTTCAGAGGACTTTTTGGGCGTGTCTTGACAGCTAATCAACGAAGCAGCCGAAAGGAAACAAAAGATGAGCTTTTTCAACAATTTAACCGATTTTTACCTTTAGTTCAATAATCTTTGTACTAGCTTAGCATAGTAAATAATAGGCAAATATATAAAATTAATTTATGGGAATTCAATGATTGTGTTTTTAATTGGTATGATGGGCAGTGGAAAATCTACATTGGGGCGCGCCATCGCCAATTCACTTGGATGTGATTTTCTGGACATGGATTGCTACATAGAATCGAAAATGGGCTTGGGTATAGCTGAAATTTTCGACATTCACGGTGAACCATTTTTCAGGCAACAGGAACATCTTTTTTTGGAAAATTTAAAACACAGCGCGCAAGAATTGTTGATAGTCAGCACTGGGGGAGGAGTACTACAAAATCCAACGAATTTGTAGATTATGAAAGGGAAACGCAAGCTAATTTATCTTCGGGCTTCTACCGAAATACTCGCACAGCGACTCTATCCAAATATCAAAAATCGACCACTTTTACAAGGAGTGTCATCTAAAGTTAAGTTAAAATCTTTATTGAAAAATCTATTGACGGATAGAGAGCCCACGTATCTCCAGGCGGATTTTATATTCCAAACCGATAAATCAGAGGCGAAAAACCTTCAAGGCCTGTTAAGAGAAATAAAATCTATAACTTGGAAGGGGTGACATTTTTAATTTAAATTAGTAATTTGATTCTTTACAAAAATGTCAAACTCTGCACTTTTTCTTACAGAAACCTGATGGATGCGACCATCTTTACTCTCAATCGTTCGTGTGGTGTCATCAAATGATTTGATGGCATTTTTGTGCAAAATCCCATAGCGGCTGTATCGAACGAATACTGTCGGGTTAAGAATGTCTTCAAAATATTTTAGTGTTTTTGATGAGACAATTTTCTTAGTATTGGTATGAATGATGGTATAATTGCCATCTGCCAATAAATATTGGATATCGGAATAAAATAATTTTAAGACTTCATATTTTGTGTTAACAAAAAAGAAATCTAAATAATCTAAACTACCTTTTGTAGAATCGATCAAAATGTCGATTTTCTCTTTGTGGAACTGGTTTGAAGAGTTTACAAACTTTTGTAATGCTTCGTGGACTTCAAGTGGGTTGATTGGTTTTAATAAATAATCAAAAGCAGATAATTTAATGGCTTTTAAGGCATATTCTTCATAAGCAGTTGTGAAAATAATTCCGAAATTTGGATTTTCGACTTTTTCAAAAGCCTCAAATACCAGATTATTACCTAATCTAATATCTGAAAATACCAATGCTGGTTGGTATAAATTTAACATATGAATAGCAGAGTCTATAGAATTGGCCGTTTCTATATTCCTAAGTGAAATACCATTCAAAATGTTGATTAAATATTCTTGACTTGGAGTTTCGTCTTCTATAATTAGAATTTTCATATTCTTAATGTTTGAATATAAGTTACAATTGTGCCACTAGAACCTATATCCATTGACGAGGCAAAATTGAGCGAAAATGAATATTTTTTTACAGTCGAGTTTAGATTTTCAATTCTCTGAATAATATTTTTAATACCAATAGAATTATGTACCTTATTGTCTGGTTTGTTATTCATTTTTGTTAAATTCATCCCTAGTCCATTATCCGAAACTATCACTATCAACTGGTTCATTTCTGTTTTAAAAGAAATTCCTAATTTTTTATCAGTAATTGTATTGTCTGAAAGGCCGTGCCAAATAGCATTTTCAATCAATGGTTGTAGTATCATTGGTGGGATTTCGTGATTCTCTTCACTCAAATCTTCATCTACATGAAAGTCAATTGTGAGCCTATTTGAAAACCTCGCCATTTCTATGTCTAAATACAAATTTAGAATTTCAATTTCTTCATTTATCTCAATAAATTCTTTTTTTGTGGACTCGAGAATTCTACGTTGTAATTTTGAAATTTTAAATAAATAATCTGTTCCTGTATCCAAATCACCTTTCTGTAAAACTTGGATGACAGTTTGTAAAGCATTGAAATTGAAATGAGGATTCATTTGGGTCCGCAGAATGTCTAGCTTTAATTTATTATTTTCATGAAGCATAAGTTTTTTATCAAATTCTGCTCGTAACTTAGATTCACCGATATCATAATAGTAGAAAGACGCCCATATGATAGTGCCAAGAATCAATAAGGAAACCAAAACTGTGAAAATGGTCGTATGGTAGAAATTGGGTGTGATAATGACGTGTAGGCTACTTATATTTTCATTGTTTTGGGACGGTGCATCACTAACTACTTTAATCTCGTAGTCACCTGGAGGCAAGTTAGTTATCTGAAACCCTGAATTGTCGAAACTGGAAAAATTTGACAATGAATTTATTTTGTAGTAAAATTTATTTGAATAATTTGAAGGAGAAAAATAAGTTAAAGTAAAAGGCAGGTCATTTTCCTTTAATTCTAATTCTTTGATTTTGAGGCCATTATAATTTTCTGTTTTCGATTTACTTTGTAAACTATATAATTCTGGAATATTTATGTTTCTCTTTGTTAACTTGAACTTCCTTGGAATAATTTCCAAATGCCCTAAATACGAAATGAATTGGTCACCATTTGGCAAAAGTTCTAAACCGCGTACATTACTATTGAAAATACCTTCATTGATGTTGAGAATATTTTCATTTTTAAGAAATAAGCCATCTTCTGATCCAGCTAAATCAGCCGAGAAAAGACCATTTGTTAGTACCATAAAAAGCCGATTATCATAGACTTCACCTATTTTTAAAAACTTCAATGGGTTTTGACTGTTAAAATTTACTTTCTTAAAATGCCCTTTTGTATAATAATTTAAGGAACTTTGGGCATCAATCATAAGAAGCAAGCCATTTGATAATTTTCGTATGTCATTCACATTTTTTGCCTGAAATTTTTGATCAAATTCTATTCGAATGTTATCTTCAGCATAAGCATATGTAAATCTCAATAGGCTATCGTTTGTACTAACAAAAAATTTATTTTCATCAATTAATGCAACTTTTGTGATCCTGTTGGGTATAATAATCTTCAGGTCTAATGTTTTGATGTTTAAAATATAAAGCCCATTGGACGTTGCAACTAAAGCCCTGTCATTTTTAAGCAGCTGTAAATCTTTTACTGCATAAGCATGCACATATTTTTTAATATTAAAATTTAAGTTATAGATTATTAACCCAAAGTCCGTTCCAAGAATTAATTTGTTTTTATTAAAAATGAAATCTCGAATGGTCCCAAATTTGCTTGATTTAGTATTGTTAAAATTGCCAGATTTAAGTATATTTATAGTTGAATCCAGTAATATGAAATTACAAAATTCATCAGAAACTAAATAATTGCTTTTTTCTTTGTAGATTGAAAAATTTGAATTCACTAAAGATTTTTCTTTTAAATAGTCCAGATTTGTCATTTCAAGATTTCTATTTGGGACAATGACAATTCCTACGTTGGAGGTACCTACCAGTAAATTAGAAAAATTATCAAACTTCAATGACAAAACTGAAATATTAGGCAGAAATTTTGTGACTTTAGGATTTTTTGAAAACGGATGAACAATTTTATAAAGTCCAGTATTATGGCCCCCACAAAAAGCCATATCTAGGGTTTTGTTGTATGAAAACGAAATAATATTTTGATGTAATAATCCACGCTGTTGATAATTCAACTTAAATGGAGTGCTATCAGTAATAAGGTATAAACTGGGACCTTTCACTGATAGATAATTTTGGTCTTCGAAATACACCAGTCTAAATTTGTCTTCGACATCCAAAATAGACTTTTTCAAGCATTCCAAATTGGGTTGTCCTTTGTTGAATGTAGCTATAGACCCTTTTTCAATATTTTTTAAACCACATGGAAAGATGACTGTCAATGAATCAGATTTCTTTTTTGCATAGAAAACCATCATGTTTTCAATGTACTTCGTTGTAAATTCCATCTTTCTTTCGTCGAAAACAGAAAAATTGGAATAATTCCCAATTAGGATTTTGTTATGGAATTCTAAAATGTTAGTATAAGACTGTTTGAATTTCCCCACCAAATGCAATTTTTTAAATTTAATTGAATCCATATTAATAAAACCGATGGAGCCATTAAAAAAATTGAACCAAAGTCGATGCTTTGAATCAAGGTAAATATCTAGAACTTCTTTCGAGGGTAATTCTTCTGTGGGTATTAAGGGTTTTATAATAGCACCATCGAATATTAATAGACCATTATCTGTCGCAAATAGACTCTGATTGTTTGGTAAAACATGGATATCATAAACGAAATTGAAGTTTCTTTCAACCCTATTGTCTAAATAAATTAATTTTTGGCTAAAGATTTGTACGATATTGCAAAACCACCATACAAGAATTGCCACTTGCCACCTCATTTTCAATTATATATGTGTCTAGATTAAAAACTGCTATTGATAAGACGAAATTTTAGACTGATGTTTCAGTTTACATGGGTAATATTATTGAACGTTTAATAATTATGCCATTGAAAAACGCCCTTAAAATTCACACGCAGGGTGCCATCTCCGTTTTGAATCCATTATCAATATTAATTTTTAAAATAACAATTATGGATTATTTTTTTATGCTTTTGTCGAAAGTTAAACCTATCAAAACCTGGCAATTACTAAGCCTATGTGTGATTATTCTGCTTATTTCATCAAGCAAAATAGTAGCTTATTCCCCTACAAACGAGCTAAGCGATTCCTATAGCAATGAATCTTCAAAAAACGACATGATGGATGTTTGCGATATTTCAATATCCTTAGTTTCCATGGGAGCTTGTAATGATCAAGGAACGATTGATCCTTCGGATGATACCCAAGCTTTTACCGTCAAAGTCGTTAATATCTTTGGAGGTGGTAGTTCAGTAAATATTGAAATAAATGGTGAAGTTGTATTTTCAGGTGCAAATTACAATACAAATGTTTTATTGGAATATGGGGCTGGAAAAACATTTACTGTTACCGGTCGAGATCCATCTAATCCGACATGTTGTAGTTCCATCTCGATAACAACGGGACCGTCGTGTTCTGTCTCATGCAATATAGCCGCAACATTTACACAAGGAGCTTGTAATGTAGCAACTCAATCAATACCAGTTTCAGTAGCCGTAACTGGATCGGCCGGACGTACCTGGCAAATTGTACTAATATCATGGACTGGAACTGAAACAATAGTTTCAACAGGCAGTGGAAATTTAACCAAGGCAATAACAATCCCATATTCCGAAACTGCTGGAGCCCCATTAAATTATTATGGAGCTTCCCTACGAGTAGAATGGACAGATAAAACTCCATGCTCAACTTCTTGGACAAATGGGCCATGTGGAGGTGTTTTCCCTCCACCAACAGGACCATGTACAGGCTCAGTTACAATTGGTGGAAATCAAACTCTTTGTAGTACTTCTAATTTGAATTTGTCAGCCAATACCTCAGGGGGGACAGGTCCTTTTACTTATGTTTGGAGCCAAGGTGCTCATAGCCAAGGAATTACAGTTTCAAATGTACCTTCATCAAATTATACAGTTACGGTAATAGATGCCAATTATTGCAAATATACAGCCTCTACTTATGTGACAACTAAACCAATAACTACGCCATATATTTCTGGACAAACGAATATTTGTAATGGCCAATCTGCTACCCTTACTTCCTTTTATACCTATTCTTCATACCGTTGGTCAAACAATATGACTACAAAATCAATCACAATAAATACAGCTGGGACTTATACTTTAACTGTAACTTCTGCTAATGGTTGTACCTCATCAAATTCGATAACTGTTACGGCTCTCGATTTCTTTATTGCTGAAATAAGTTATATAAAAACGCAAGGGACGACCGGTACATCTTATGGACCTTGTGCAGGACAAAATTTTAGCATGGCAGCAACAACCTCTAGTAATGCCACGGGGCCACTAACTTATAAATGGAATTCTGGTGCCACCACATACACCGTTCCAGGAGTGTTGGGTGTTACTTATTCTGTGACTGTTACTTCAGGAGCTGGATGCACTGCTACTACTTCATTGACCGCAACGGCTTCACCATCACCTGCTGTCACCTTAGTTGCTGCTAGTGAGTATTTTTGTAATCGCGATTATTCTAATTCAATAAGAATAGATGCTGTAAGTCCAACAGCTATTGGTTATAGTTGGTCAAATGGAGAAACTTGTTGCCCTCATATTGCAGTCAATTCAACTGGAACTTATGGTATTACGGTTACAAATGCAGAGGGCTGTAAATCCACGAAAAATATTGTCATCACGAATAACGATGTAAATGCTACAATTGCAAATGCTGTAGTTTGTGGTTCGGGACTGAAAAATTTAAATCAAAAGTTGGTTGCTGTGTCAAATGGTGCAACTCCTAAGAATTTTATTTGGTCTAACGGCTACACTTCAACGGGTCTAAATAGCACATTGTCGGGTATTACTGCCGCAACTTCTGGGATTTATACAGTTACTGTATCATATCTAAATTGTTCAAATACTGCAAGTGGAAATGTTACGATAATTAATGGCCCCACAGTTGGACTTGTAGCCCCATCTCAGGTCTGTGGATCATCCAATGTGACATTAACAGCCAGTGGTGGTGGTACTTATGCTTGGAATACAGGAGCAACCACTGCTAATAATCCAAGGACGGTAACAACAACGACTACTTATACTGTAACAGTTTCCTTAGCTAATGGATTTTGTGCGGATTCAGAATCGGCCACAATACAATTTATTCCAATCCCTACAATAAATATTTCTGGAAATAGAACAGTTTGTCCAGGTGAATATTTGAATCTCACAGAAACAAATAATTATGCGGAGTATATTTGGAAACAAACATCAAATAATTATGTGAGAAGTATTGATCAATTTTTATGGGCCCCTGGAGGAAATGATTATATCATCACCGTTACAGATAACTTTGGGTGTAAAAATACCAGTGCATTTTCTACTTATAATTATTCTGTAGTAGCTCCAAATCTAGCAAATAAATCAGTGTGCTTTGGTACAAATGCTACCTTGAGCCCTGCCAATCGCTCATTTTTTAATACTTTTTTGTGGAGTACAGGAGCTACTAGTTCTTCTATCGTTGCATCAATTTCAAATACATATAGCTTATCTGTAACTGACTTAAATGGTTGTAAATCAACAGATGACATGCAATTTTTGGTTAAAGACCAACTAAATTCAACAATGACGCAAAGTGGCTTACTAACCCCCTGTTCTACTAATATTACTTTGACCGCCTCTGGTGGCAATACATATTTGTGGCAAAATCTTAATTCTACCTCGAAATTACTTGTCAATGCTCCTGGAGTATATACTGTAACTGTGACCGATGTTGATGGTTGTAAGAATACTCATTCGAGAAATATTGTGCTCTATAAGGGAATAATTGGGAATTATGTTTGGCGTGACAATAATCATAATGGAATTCAAGATGAAGGCAGTGATCAAGGATTAAATGGTGTCCAAGTGGTATTGGTGTCAAGTGGCAGTGATTTGGTTTCATTTTCTAGTGATGATGTTACAGTGGGTACGACGGTCACCGCTAACAATCCACTTACAGGTGCTCCAGGATATTATAATTTTACGATTTGCTCTGGAACCAAGTTTTATGTATCCTTTCCAAAAACGATTCCAGGAACAGATTATTCAATTACTTATCAAACCACGGTAGATCAGACGAACGGTGATAGTGATGCTAATAGTACAAGCGGCAAAACAAGGCAATTTGACATGGACATTCTGGCCTCAGGTATTTTAGTTGATAATCAGACTATTGACGCTGGTTATTGGGGGTTGACCTTACCAATCACATTGAAAGAATTTAATGTCCAAGGGAGGAATTGTGAAGTGCTTGTTAGCTGGGTCACCAGTTCTGAAAAATTCAATAAAGAATTTATTGTACAAAAAAGTAATGATGGAGGCTTGACGTTTTACGATATTTATCACACTGATGGATTAATAAATTCTGTTACTGAGAAACATTATTCATATATAGATAAACAAATCAACAATGCTGGATATGTGTATAGGTTAGTTCAAGTTGATCTAGACGGCACAGTTAATGTCTTTGGTTCTAAGTTTACCAATGCTGATTGCGCTAAATTCTCCAAAAATGGAATAAATGGAGTTTACCCAAATCCACTAACAAAAGGTAATGCCTTGAACGTAGTTTATTATTCTGAAGTTGATGAGAATGTTTCGTCAAGAATCTATGACTCTTTTGGGAAATTAATTCAAAACTCAAAGATTCCAATTTATGAAGGACAAAATAGAATAATAATTCAGTTAGATGATTTGATTAGTGGTTATTATATCTTGAACATACAGGATAACAATGGAAATAATTATTCAAAAGCCATAATTGTCCAATGATTCTATTAGTTTTCTTTGAAATCTGAGATGAAGTAAACTGCCCTTAATGGTAATTTTAGAGCGCCAAACTTTGGCGCTCTTTTTTTTTCAGCAAATGTTCAAATTAATAATTGGACTGAAAATAAAAATTTATGTTCAAAATGGCTATTTATTCATTAATTTTAAAATTATATATTGATAATTAGCAAACGTTTAAAAAACAAGAAATAAAATATTGAATTTTTCAAAGAACTTTGTACAATTAATAGTTAAACCCTTTTAATGAATTTTGTTATTTTAAGTGAAAGGACACCTAATGAGGCTGTCCTTTTTCTTTAAATTTGGTGGTGAATATCCATTAAAAAGTCTGATTTCGTGCGATTTTACTGATTTTTTTTGAAATATTATATCATCAAATGCGGTAATTTGAATTTTAAATATGGAAGTGCGCTGGGAGAATCCATTGGATTGATATGATATATGTCAAAAATATTTTAAATATTTTTTTTAATAATACAAATATGTTTATATCTTGTCGTGGATTTAGGATTTAAAGAATATAATTATTTTTAAAGCCCTCTTGAAGGGATGTTAAATATTTAATTGACAATTTAAATACAACGCACTTTGTATTTAATGCGTAGTTATTCAGTTCTTCTAAAGGACTAGGAAGCTTTAGTGAGTTCTAGCACTTTAATAATAACTAGGGTTAAGCTAAGCTGTCACGCCTTTTGTTGGCAGCTTACTTTTTTTTCAAAGCTTAGTGTGTCTTTTGGCCTTTTAACTAATCACAGCTTTTAATTGAAAATGTTTGGATAAAAAAAAAGCTGCCCGAAGGCAGCCTTTTCAAAAAATCACTACAAAATTTCTACTCAATAACAATCTTCTTTTCTACTTTGGGTTGCTCAGCGATTTTGCCAATTTTCAGGGTTAAGATTCCTTGAAAATACTTGGCTTCGATGTTGTCTTGATTGGCATTTTCAGGAAGAATAAAAGTCCTTTTGAATGGCTTCGGCATGAAACCATTTACTGGCTTTACTGATTCTCCTTCTGATTTTGTTTCGATATTGGAAACAACCAATTTTTTGTCTTCAAGTTTTATTTCTATATCTCCTTTGTCGTATCCAGGCACTGAAAGATGGGCAATGTATTGACCATCAATTTCTTGGAAATTGGAGTTTGGAATAAAGTCTCTAAATTCTTTTCCTAGGATTTCATTGAAGGAAGTATTCAAAAAGTCATTCAATGCTTGACCGTAGTGACTGTTTAAGTTTAAATTTTGAAAGAATGGTGATGTCATGATAATGCGTTTTAATTTAGTGATTGAAAGAAATGATTACAGGATTTGGATGTTTTGGGCGGCAGGTACTGGTTTTTTGCCGAGTACTACTGTCAAAATCCCTTTTTCGTAATGAGCCTTGATATTGGTTGTATCCATTTTGTCGAGTAGTGCGAAATATTTCTCGAACCCTCTGTGCGCCATTGGATTGATATCCTGATTATCCTTGTTGCTTTCGTCGATCTCGTTCAGTTTGATGGTTAGAAGATTGTCTTTAAGTTGTAAACTGAAGTCGGATTTTTCTCTCCCTGGAGCTGCACAGCTTATCACAACTTCTCCCTCGGTGTCTTTAATGCGAAAAGGTGTGTTGATGTGATGAATTGGGCCTGTGGAATAGTTTTTTGCAGGAGCGAATTGGGCGTGATTTCTACATTCTAGATTATTCATAATATTGTTTATTTTTAATTTTAAAATACTAATAACAACCAATTATTCAAATGGCATACCAATTGATAATCTAAGACATAGTGGCATCAAAATCATTTTGAATATGCCACAATGGCAGCGAATACAATTCCTGTACTGACATAATGTCAATTTTTTGTTTTTGTTATAAAATCAATCAATTTGTAAAACATAGGCAGCGTTTTCCAATATATCATCGTTTAATATGAAATAGAGATAAGAAACTATATTCTCGATTTTTTTTTCATAGTGAACGAATAAATGATTTTAGATACAAAAGGTCTATTGCCGAATAGGCCTTTTGTATTATTGCAAATGTCAACTCTGATGCTTTATCCTATTTTACCATTTTCTGTATTTAACAGTGCTTGCATAAGGAGAGGTAGTGATCTCGTCGCTATGTGACGAGAGTCTCGGCATGTTATGCTGAGACCGAAACGAAGTGTAGTCACGAACGGTCCGGCCTAGCAAAGCTAGGTATGCCCAAATATAAAAAAAATGGATCGATGAATTTTTGAAAAAGAAGGAAGGTGTAACTGGTGATTATTATTTTCGGTTAAATATCCGTAAATTTGTAGCTTTTTGAAGTAATAAATTTAGATGAAAGAGGACGAGATCAAGCGATTTATATGTATTCACGGGCATTTTTATCAGCCACCAAGAGAAAATGCATGGCTTGAAACAGTAGAAATCCAAGAGTCTGCTAAACCGTATCACGATTGGAATGAACGCATTACGATGGAATGTTATGGTGCGAATACAATGGCTAAAATCCTAAATGACGATCGAAAGATTGTTGATATCATCAATAATTATAGTAAAATCAGCTTCAATGTTGGGCCTACTTTGATGTCTTGGTTTACTTGGAAAAACAAGGCTGTGCATGATGCCATCGTAGAGGCAGATAAAATAAGTATAAGAAATTATGGTCAAGGGTCGGCTATGGCTCAGGTGTATAATCATATCATCATGCCATTGGCCAACAGAAGGGACAAAGAGACTCAGGTAAAATGGGGTTTGTATGATTTTGAGCGAAGATATGGCCGTAAGGCAGAGGGAATTTGGTTGGCTGAGACAGCGGTTGATACTGAAACCTTAGAAATCTGCGCTGACAACGGCATAAAATTCACGATATTGGCACCAAGCCAAGCCAAAGCATACAGAAAATTGGGCGAAGAAGGGTGGACTAATGGTATTCAACCTAATTTTCCATATGTATATAATTTGCCTAATGGAAAACGTATATTTTTGTTTTTTTATGATGGTAAAAGGTCTCAGGAAGTAGCTTTCAATGGGGTTTTGAATGATGGAAAATACTTTGCTAAATCTCTACTGAGTGGGTTAGACAGCAGCAAGAGCCAACCACAATTATTACACATAGCAACTGATGGGGAGACTTATGGGCATCACCACCCTAAGGGCGAGATGGCACTCGCTTATTGTCTTGCACAAATAGAGAAAACAGACGGGGTTGCACTCACCAATTATGCATCTTTCCTAGCAAAGAATACGGTTCAATTTGAGGTGCAAATACATGAAAATTCAAGTTGGTCATGCTTCCATGGTATCGAAAGATGGAGGTCCAACTGTGGCTGTGAAACGGGAGGTAAGCCAGGTTTCAATCAAAAATGGCGACAAGGATTGAGAGAGGCACTGGACTGGCTCAGAGATTCTTTGGTTCCGTTGTTTGAAAATGGACTTAAGCCACATTATCAAGATCCATGGATGTTGAGAAATAAATATATTGAGATATTTTTTGAGCGAAGTGAAGGCAATATTCAATTATTTTTTGACAACTATCTGCCCGAAATTCAGGATAACCGTACGAAAACAACAGTGTTAAGACTGCTAGAAATGCAGCGACAAGCGATGTATATGTTCACGAGTTGTGGTTGGTTTTTTAATGATGTATCTGGTATAGAAACGGTCCAAATATTGCAATACGCCAATAGGGCCATTCAGTTGGCTAAATCGGAGACGGGGGTAGATCTAGAACCTACCTTCAAGTTGATGCTGGGCAGTTCTATCAGTAATTATGAGGAATACGGCTCGGCCAAAGATATCTACGAAAAATGGGTGAGTCCCAAAACGCTTACGCTTACAAAAGTTGGGATGCATTATGCTGTGAGTAGTCTATTCCAATCGGAAGGCAGGGTCTTGACGATATTCAACTATGATTGTCAAAGTAGAATACAACAACTGCATCGAAGTGGGAATCTTATCTTAAGCTATGGAATCACAGAAGTTAGATCTAGGGTGACCCTGTCTGAAAAGGTATTTTCATATATCATCGTATATATGGGAGGCCATCACTTGATTGGTAATTCATCTGATTTGGTGGACGAGGATACTTTTGAAGAGATCACCGAAAATATAAGATTAGCGTTTGAAGAGAGCAATATTACCAAAGTCTTGGATTTGATGCGAAACCATTTTAAAGACCATACTTTTTCATATTTTGATTTATTGAAAGATGAACAATTGAAATTGCTCGAAAAGGTGATCGAAATAAATGAAGAAAGCGCACTTTCGAGTTATGAAATGGTCAATAATAACACTTACGCATTGATGACGATTATGCACAATAGCCAATTGGAAGTGCCTGAATTGTTTTTAAGAAATTTACAAACGCTGGTACAAGTAAAATTGGAGAATAGACTTGAGATTCTCCCACAATTGCAGCTTATACCCATCCGTAAGCTTAAAGGCCTGGCAGATGATGTAATTAAATGGAAAATTGGGTTGAATACGGTAGTTTTGGAGTTTATGGCTACTAAGTTTTTCGATGCACAGAAGAATACTCTTTTTGTCGAAGATATACAAGAGGAGTACGCTGAAAATATTTTGAAAGCCTTGGAGATTCTTCAATTATTAAAAATTCAACCATCATTGAACGGCTTGCAAAATATAGTATTCAATATCATTAAAAATCAAGGATTGAGTCAAGGTGCGTCAATTAAAGCCTTGGCAGCTTATATAGATTTAGCTTAGTTTTTCGAAGCATCATTTTTTAAAGAAATATCAAATAGATGGAAAATCATAATAATTTTATCGAAGAAATAATCATTGAAGATCAAGCGATGGGTAAACATGACGGAAGAGTCCAAACGAGATTTCCTCCTGAGCCTAATGGTTTTTTGCATTTGGGACATTCTAAATCCATCTGTTTGAATTTTGGCTTAGCCGAACGATTTGAAGGTAAGACCAATCTCAGATTTGATGATACGAATCCAGTCACAGAGGATACGATTTATGTTGATTCCATCAAGGAAGATATCGCTTGGTTGGGATATACTTGGGATAAGGAATTGTATGCCTCAGACTATTTTGATCAACTGTATGAATATGCTGTGAATTTGATTCAATCGGGCAATGCTTATGTGGACGATAGCACCTCAGAAGAAATAGCCCAGATGAAAGGCACCCCGACGGTACCTGGAGTTGATAGTCCCTATAAAAGCAGGACACCAGCAGAGAATTTGCAATTATTCGAAGAAATGAGAGCGGGCAAATGGCCCGAAGGATCAAAAGTCTTGAGGGCAAATGTGGACATGAAGTCACCCAATATGTTGCTAAGAGATCCCATCATATACAGGATAAAATTTGCCCATCATCATAGGACAGGAGACAAATGGTGCATTTATCCGCTGTACGATTTTGCACATGGTTATAGCGATTCGATCGAGCACATCACGCACAGTATCTGTACGCTGGAATTTGAAAATCACCGCCCATTATATGATTGGTTTCTTGAAACATTGGATGTTTTCAGAAGTCGGCAGATAGAATTTGCTAGACTTAATCTTAATTATACAGTAATGTCCAAGCGAAAGCTGCTACAATTGGTCAATGAAGGCTTGGTTTCAGGTTGGGATGACCCAAGGATGCCTACCATCTCTGGAGCAAGGAGGCGCGGGTATCCTGCTGCATCTATCAGAAATTTTGCCAAACACATTGGCATCGCGAAGCGAGAGAATGTAATCGAATTGAGTTTGCTTGAATTTTTTGTTCGAGAAGAGCTGAATAAGATAGCAACTCGTGTTATGGCCGTATTGGATCCTATAAAAGTAATCATCACCAACTATCCAAACCAAGAAGAATGGCTCGAAGCAGAAAATAATCCAGAAGACTCGGAGGCTGGTACTAGGATGATACCATTTTCTTCAACCCTTTTTATTGAGCGTGAAGATTTTATGGAAGATGCACCTAAAAAATATTTTCGATTGACCTTGGGGCAAAAGGTAAGATTAAAACACGCTTATATCATACAGTGTGACAATGTAGTGAAAAATGAAGCTGGTGAAATAGTTGAGCTACACTGTACTTATTTTCCAGAAAGCAAAAGCGGCCAAGATACGTCTGGTATCGAGGTAAAAAGCACCATCCACTGGGTAAGCGCGAACCACGCTATCGATGCGCAGTGCAGATTGTACGATAGACTATTTACAGCCGAGGATCCTGATGGCAATAAAGAGGTTGATTTTAAAACATATATTAATCCTGAATCATTGACCGTTTTAGAATCGATAAAAATAGAACCTTCGCTGCAAAATGCACAAGTAGGGCAGGGGTATCAATTTTTGCGAAAAGGCTATTTTTGCCTAGACAAAGACAGTACGGGTGTTAGTCTAATTTTTAATAGAACAGTAACCTTAAAAGACACCTGGGCTAAGCTCAAATCACAATAAAGTAATTTCAAATGTCGTTTTAACCGAGAACGATCCAATTTATTTGAACGAAAAGTAAAATATTTTTCGAAATTTGTGACATATTATAAAAATATGTAATATATTTGCTGTTCGAGAGACGGGGAAGAGAAAGGTATTTTATTTTTGCCGTTAAAATTTTTAAAGTATATCCCATGAGTGTTAAGTATCAGTTGCCGCAGGTAGCTCACGATTTTGTCGGTGCATTTGGCAGAAGTATCCTAGAGGTACAAGGTCGAACAGAAGTCTTTCAAAGGCTTACGTTTGTTATGGGCAAATTTTCACAAGAATCGGTCTATTTTGTAGATTTTGGCGAAGGGCTTCGCAAGAGAATTTACAATCCTTACTTTCATCATCAGTACAATGAAGCGGGAAATTACCGAGTTGAAATTTTTCGAATGTTTGAAGATAAATTGACCCCAATCCATGCTCAAGAATTAACGATAGAGGGCGTATCTCGGACCAGCATTTTCAAAAAAATAATAGGACTTTAGAGAAAGTTCGCTATGCGATCCAGCACTGGCAAAGGACGACCGATAGGGAGCCTGTCCGCACCAAGTGCATTGTTATTGGCAGAATTATTCATTCTTTTTATCGATTGGTATT
The DNA here is from genome assembly GCA_016718505.1 of Saprospiraceae bacterium. Classification (GTDB taxonomy): domain Bacteria; phylum Bacteroidota; class Bacteroidia; order Chitinophagales; family Saprospiraceae; genus JADKKF01. The sequence continues at coordinate 542,481 of JADKDE010000002.1, forward strand.
AATTTTCCGTTCACAATTCCTACAATTTTTAGATCACCATCTATTGTCAATATACAAGGAAAATTATATATGTGATTATAAACAGGATCATTGTAACCTACAACTAATGTATTAACATTTATTAATCGAAGGCTTGATATTTGGCCTTTGTTACTGTCAAATTTATCAGAAATATTTACAGTTGTTTCTCTAAAATTACCATTTTTAATAATTGGATGAATTATTTTTTCTTTCGAAAAACGATCTTTTTCTGTAAGCATAGACCCAATCAAAAAATATCCATCTTTCTTTTGTATTTCTTTCCATATTTTTTCAACTGATGGTTCCAATTTATCTTGCATTTTCCTCCTTGTAAAAGAATTGTATTTTCGTTTCCATTCTTTATCAAGAAAATATCTTAGGTCTTGTTTACTTACAATCAATTCTGATTTTATTCTTTCTATATTTCCTTCATTTATTATACTACTTAATTTTTCAATGAATAGATTAGCTTTAGATTTTAGATCTTTATCATTTAAATCTTTTTTTGTTTGACCAAAACATGACAAACCAAAAGTCAAGCATATAAACACAAATGATGTTACAATTTTGCTCATTTTAGGTATAATGGACAAAAAGTAGGCTATTTTGATAGATGATAGTTTGTAATGGACAAAAAGTAGGCTATTTATTTTCTCTTATTTGTCAATATTGTTGCAATTTCAGATACTTTTGCTATTGTCTAAATAAACGGAAGTAGGCTCTGCGGGGAGCAACCTGCCAGGGATAAAATAGATGTTCGAAGAAAAAGTCTTGTTGATGGGTTAAGGTGTCATTTCTTGCCATTGATATTTTTAGAGAACTTTATGCCTTCAAAAACCCATCAATAAACTTCTTCTTTCGCGTTAGTGAAAGGCCATTATGATTTCTCAACTTGTTTTTCAGGTCTGCAAAATGACCATCTATGGCATTGGTTGTATTTGGTATTTTTAGCTCAAAGTTATCATACCAAGTAAATAGCCAGGGCAGATTCGTCTTTATACTTCTATAGGCTGATCTTAGTTTTTATGTGTATAGAAGGATTTATGTGTTGTTTCATTGATTGTTCGTTCTTTTAAAAACTGCTCCCATTTATCATACCACAGATTCAAAGCTCCTACAAACGACTCCTTGTCCGTTTGTTTCATTAGGTTTAGCACGTCCATTAGTTCCATCCCCGCTTGCAATTTAGGCCTTTTGGTTAAGTATCTACGTATAATTGCTGACTGATGAAATTGGCACATTTGCACAGGTATATCTTTGAAAGCTTGAATGAGCCCTTTCCTGCCATCGCAAACGATTCCAAGTATCTTGTACCCCTTTGACTTCAATTCTTCTATACCTTGAACATAGAGGTTGGTTTGTTTCTGTCTTTACATAATATTTGAGAAGATTTTCCTTTGTTATGGCATCTTTAAATAACATGACTCCTAAGCTTTTTCCCAATATGTAGTATCCATTAGAACAATAACTTCGCGAACTTCCTTTTTAACTTCAATTATCCTATAACCATCCAGTTTTCTTTGAATAGTCTTAATGGAGCATTTATATTTGGACGCTAATTGACTGTAAGTTTGTTTTCCAATAGAATATTCTTTCCACAAATTTGAACTATTAATCCGATCTCCTCCTATAAACTGACGATTACAATTATAGCATTTATAAAGTTGAACACCACTTTTATACCATTTTCTTTGTAAATCTGCTCCCACAATAAAAGCACTTTTATTATTCATGACCTTTGATTTGCCGCAAAGCTAGTGTTTATACAGGTTTTAGCCTTTTTTAGCCTACTTTTTGTCCATTAAGCCTCATTTTATTATTTTTTGCCACTAACTGTAAAAATGGCGTAGTTTTTATTTAGCGGCTTTATAGATTCGTTCTATTATATCTACGACTTTCAGCCCTTCCAAAGCATTTGTTGTGATCGTACTATTTCCTCTTAGTACATCTACGACGTTTTCTATGATAAAATGATGATTGGCTGCTGAGCCTTTGTATTGCCCATAATCATTGGGAGGATTGGAGGGCGGCAAAACGGGCATTTCATAATCCATTATGTGACAGTATTCGACCTCATTCATGTATTGGCCTCCGATTTTTACAGTTCCTTTTTCTCCAATGATGGTCATGGATGATTCTAAGTTTTTATCCCAAACGGATGTTGAAAATTGAATAGAGCCAATGCCACCTTGGACAAAATCAAAACTGATCATACCACTGTCTTCAAACTCTGTCATGTCGTGGTGATTAAAATCTTTGATGCGAGAATTGATATTGGTTATGTCACCAAAGCACCAGTACATTATATCTACAAAATGGCTGAATTGAGTAAACAAAGTTCCGCCATCGAGGGCTTTTGTCCCATGCCAATTTCCTTTTTTATAATATCTATGATCGCGATTCCAATAGCAGTTGATTTGTACCATGTAAATTTCCCCTAAAATATTTTCTTGTAAAATTGTTTTCAACCATTGTGAGGGTGGGGAATACCGATTTTGCATCACACAAAAGACTTGTTTGGATGCTTGGAGCGACTTGTATATGATGTCTTCACACTCGGTTTTCGTGAGTCCCATGGGTTTTTCTATGACCACGTGATGGTTGTGTTCTAAAACTTTGAGGGCTTGTGAAGCGTGCAGTCCATTGGGAGTAGCTATACATACCACATGTAGATTTTTTTCAGTGGCCAGCATTTCATCTAGATTATTATAAAATGCAATATCAGGATGATTCGACAAGTCCAAAGCTTCTTTGTTAAGAGTATCACACATGGCTAGTAATTCCGCATGGGGATTATTGGCAATCATAGCTGCATGACGCTTTCCAATATGTCCACAGCCTACAACGGCAAATTTTATTTTATCGATCATCGTTTTTTATTATAAAAATAATATAAATTGAATAGGTGATTTCAGAAAAACTTTACGAACAACCACACCAAAAATACCCCTAAACTATTGGCGACTATGTCCGAGAATTCTCCTTGACGATAGCCAGAAAATGCTTGGAGGATTTCAATGGTTACGCCAAAAATAATCAAACAGAGCGCTAATTTATTGAATTTACCAATGGGAATTTTGGTATTCCATGTAAGAAAATAATCAATGATAGCCCCAATCCCAATGACCGCATAAAATGATAAATGCATAAATTTATCAAAATAACTAAAATTTGGGAGTGCGGGAAAACTCAATGGATAAAGACACAATATACTAAGAACAAACAGTAAAAAGATACTGATTTTCCATCTGTATAAAAATGAAAAGAAACGTGAAAATAAGTGATTAGGAAATACTTGAACCATAACTTGCTGCATCCATCAATTCATCCAATTCTGAACGGTCTTGAATGGCTACTTTGATGATCCAACCACGTCCATAAGGATCTTCATTGATTAAGGATGGGTTGTCGCCGCCTTTTTCATCCAATTCAGAGTTGAACTCAATAATTTTGCCACTGATCGGCATGTATAATTCTGAAGTTGTCTTTACAGCTTCTACCGTACCAAAAATGGTATTTTTATCGAGATTTTCACCCAATGTATCTACCTCAACATAGACTATGTCTCCAAGTTCGCTTTGGGCGAAATCTGTTATGCCAATGGTAGCGATATTTTGGTCATCTACAAAAATCCATTCGTGCTCTGAAGTATATTTTAAGTCAGAAGGAATATTCATCACGTTTTATTTTAATTAATTAAGATTGTTCGACTTGTTTTTTTAACCATTCGAAGGTAACAGACTTAGGTCTTTCGAGAGGAAGTCCCAGCATTCTAGACCAGCACAATGCGGCCATCACACCCAATGCCCTACTTACTCCGAATAATACGGTGTAGAAATTGGCTTCATTAAAGCCTAGGGTCACCAATAAAGATCCCGAGTGAGCATCTACATTTGGAAATGGATTTTTTATTTTTCCGGTAGAAGATAGAATTTCAGGTGCTACTTCGAAAATTCTCCAAACCGTGTTTACGATTGGAGAATCTGCCATATATTTTTTTGCAAATTCTTGTTGTGCTGTAAATCTAGGGTCTGGGATTCGAAGCACCGCATGTCCATATCCTGGCACAACTTTTCCTGCTGCCAAAGTTGCATTTATATAATCCCTAATTTGTTCTTTTGATGGGTTTTCGTTGCCTATGTTTTTATTCATTTCCGTGATCCATCTCACCACTTCTTGATTGGCTAAACCATGTAATGGACCAGCCAATGCGTTTAATCCAGATGAGAAGGAAAGATATGCGTCACTAAGCGTCGAACCAGCTAGGTGTGTAGCGTGTGCAGAAGCATTTCCGCCTTCGTGGTCAGCGTGGATGGTCATGTACAAGCGCATCATTTCGTAGAAAATATCGCTTTCATAGCCAAGCATTTTAGCAAAATTGGCACTCCAATCCAAGCTTGAATCCCCTGGCAAATGATCACCATTTTTATAGGTTCTTCTATAGATATAAGCGGCAATCTTAGGAATCCTAGCGATTAAATTGAGCGCATCTTCATACATCGGATCCCAGTAAAGGTCCTTAGATAAGCCATCAGCATATTTTTTTGCAAAAATGCTTTCAGTCTGGGCAGCCAAAACAGCTAGACTGAATTGAGTCATAGGATGTGTATCTTTAGGTAGCGACTCGATGGTCTCAAATACGTGTTGTGGGACATTGCTTCTGCGTGCGAGATCTTTCGAAAACTCGTTTACATCCTCTTGTGTTGGAATGTCACCTGTCAGCATGAGCCAAAAAATCCCTTCGGCAAGGGGTTGTGTACCACCTTGAGCTTTAGGGAGCTTTTCGATCAATTCGGGAATAGAATAGCCTCGAAATCTAATACCTTCATGTGCGTCTAATAGCGAAGTTTCATATAGCATACTGATGATATCCCTCATCCCTCCTACAGTTTGAGAAATTGTCACGTCGTCTATGACTTTATCACTATAAGTTTTTAAAAACTCTTTAACTTCTGCTTTCTGAGCCGCACCTTTGGTGGCGAAAATATTTTTTAATTTATCCATTATTGAAAAAACATAGAATTATAATCAATGTTGCGACAAATATAATGAAAAAAGGAATTAGACTACTTTAAATTGGAAAAATGAAGGAAAAATAATTTTATAACCCTTGTTTAAGACTTCAAATAGGATTTATTTCCATTAAACCACTTCATTTTGAGGACGCCAAAAACAGCTTCGCTAATGATGCCTTTTGAAATTTTTGACTCGCCATAGATTCTATCAACGAAAGTGATTGGAATTTCGGCTATTTTCATACCCAACTTTTTCATCGCATACTTCATTTCGATTTGGAATGCATATCCAATGAATTCAATGCTTCGTAGGTTAAGTTTTCTCAATGCTGATGCTTTATAACATACAAATCCTGCTGTGGGATCTTTTATGTGCATCCATGTTATGATTCTGACATAGACAGATGCACCGTAGGACAATGCCAATCTGTCAAATGGCCAATTAACGATTTTACCACCTGGAACGTATCGTGAACCAATAACCACATCAAAGCCTTTTTTTGCTTCTTCGTAAAGTCTTATCAAGTCCTTTGGGTTGTGTGAAAAATCAGCATCCATTTCAAAAACATATTCATACCCATTGTCCAGAGCGTATTGAAATCCTTCGAGATAGGCAGTTCCGAGGCCTTGCTTTCCTTTTCTCTTGAGTAGAAATATTCTATTTGGATAATTTGGCATCAATCTCTCTACTATGTCGTCTGTTCCATCTGGTGAGCCATCATCAATGACTAGGACGTTGAAATCTTTTTCTAAAGACAAAACAGCTTTTAGAATGACCTCAATGTTTTCTTTTTCATTGTATGTAGGAATAATTACAAGACTATCTGCCAACCCGATTTATTGATTTAAGCGGTAAAGATATAGATAAAAATGGGGAAAATTTATTCTAATAAAAAAATTAACTTCTAAGACTTTTTTAATAGAACCTGATTCTTCTTTAGAAAGATTATTTATCTTCTTACAATTCTTATAGAAAAACTCACCACTTCCGCTCTTAGTGATGGTCATTTCATGTATATTTCCAACTTTACTATCGCCACTTCCAATCATTTTTACTTGAAAATTGTGGATATCAACTGCTGGTCCATCCAAACTTCCGCTGCCACTTTTGTCTAAAGAGAAATCTTGAACATTGCCCTTAAGAGAGATGTCCCCGCTGCCGCTTTGTTCTATTTTTAGGTATTTGTGTTCGATGATTAATTCAGAGGTACCACTCCCTGATTTCACAAAATCAAGACTGTCTGATGGAACCACACCATCATATCTTAGTGTTCCGCTTCCGCTTTGGTCGATGGCTCTGAGGTTTGGAATTTCTATGGTAATCAAGCATTTGGTGAATTGGTAGGTACCCATATTGATGCCACAATTTAAAGCGTTGCCTTCCCGAAAAACCTGAACTTCTTTGATCAAATTGGAATCCGCCTCACAAGTAACTTTGATGCTGTCACCATGGGTTATAACCATCTCGATGCTACCAGCAACAATTATTTTATTGAATTCTTTTGTTGGAATTACTTTGGTTTTTATGATACCATTACCGACTTTTTTTTGTACTACTTCACATTGAGTAAAATAGACTAAGCACAGACCTAAGAACAAAAATGCAATGGCGAATGAAGGTTTATATATGCCACTAAAATCCATGATTATTTATTTTTTTCATCATTTTTAAAATCTAAACTGGCGGACACTATATGGCTATAATTCGTTTCAAAATCCGAACCAAAATTGGCGAATGCGTAGTCTATATGAACCTTTCCAAACTGTAATCCTATGCCTACGCTTGGCTGAACAGTCCATGTTTTCTTGGTATTATCTGTAGGAGAAAGTACTTGTTGAAAATTGTGTGCACCTGCTCTAATAAAGAGTTTTTTGCTGAAATCAACTTCGAAACCTATGGAGGGATCTATGCTGACAACGTCACTTGCAATCAAAGTATTTCTTTGGCCATCGAAAGTGCACTCTAAGTTTGTCTCAATCAATATACCAAATTTTCTTTTGAATTGCTTGCGATATCCTCCACCTAGCAATACCGAAGGGCGAGCAAGTTCAGTAGTACCACTGCTCACGGTATTTCCAGTAGAAATTAAGACATTTTTTCTTCCTCGGTGAATGAATATTTCCAAGTATTATAAGTAGTTGTGATGTCTCTAAATGTAGCACCAGCTAACCAATTTTCATTTCTATAACGCAAGCCCAGATCAGCTCCAAAGCCCCAACTTGAGGCAAATTTACCAAAAGTACGTCTTATTATTTTCAAGCTTCCACCAGCTGTCCAACCTATTTTTTTGAGATTTTGACCGTATGAGATCATCCCGCAATAATCTGCATTGGAAAAATAGGTAATTCGATTGTAGTCAATACTTCCGTCGGGACCAATTAGTTCTAGCGTATTAGGGATATCGTCGATGGCACCCCTCATGATGGTGAGGGCTCCAAATCCATTTTTACTTGGATTTACGGTTTTACCTAAAGTAATAAAATCGAATTTATAAATATTGCCAAATAATGAAGCATGCATCGCTGAAACCTGAAAAGGCGCTTCTACATTGGCTAAGCCTGCTGGATTCCAATACGCTGCCGTGACGTAATCATCGCTGGCAACGACAGATTTACTCATGCCAAATGATCTAGCACCAAGACCTGTGCTCAGAAATTCATTGATATATTTTTGGGCCGAACCAATTTGCGCGATCGTAAAAAGGATGGCATAAACCAAAAATTTGAATCGTTTATTCATGATATTGTAATTTATTCAAAAAAAAAATTATTCTTCCAATTTGATACCTTCTTGCAGTGCTTCCTCTTGGTAGCCATGCAATTGGACTGGTTTTTGTTTTTTGCGCAACCTGATATTCAAAAATTCAACCAACAATGAAAATCCAATGGCAAAGTATAAATACCCTTTAGGAACTGATCCAACTGATGCTCCAAATACGTCTAAATGCGCCATATGACATGCTTCTGATATTAAAACAAAACCAATTAAAATTAAAAAAGACAGTCCTAGCATTTGGATGGTTGGGTGTTCGTTCACAAAATTTCCAACAGGAACCGCAAATCCCATCATAATCACAACTGAGAGAACTACAGCAATGATCATGATAATCAAGGAGCCTTCCATGCCTGTGGTCATACCTACTGCGGTCAAAATGGAGTCAAAAGAAAAGACGATATTTATCAGTGTAATTTGCAAAATGACATTACTAAGAGAGGATTTTGAGGTTTTTGAATTTACACCATCGTGGTCACTATCGCCCTCTAATTTGTGGTGAATCTCAGAGGTAGCTTTATACAATAAAAAGAGGCCTCCTAGTAGTAAAATGACACTTTGTCCAGAAAATGCACCATGCATGAACGACGTGCTTATTTCAAACCACGGTTTTTCCATGCTTATCAAAATATTGATACCAAAAAGCAAAACTATCCTCAAAACCATGGCCAATATTAGACCAATCTGAGTGGCTTTTTTCTTGTCTTCTTTAGCCAAATTACTCGTGGCGATGGAAATAAAAATGATATTGTCTATCCCTAGTACTATTTCCAAAAAAGTAAGGGTCAATAAACTAAACCATATCGCTGGATTGGCGAAATCTGGCATGGACATTAATAATTGCATGAAAATAAATCGTTTTATTTAGTTGTGATCAATCAATATTTGTTTTAAAATAAATCCTTTTTGTGCTTTTACCTCCCAAGGCTCGGTCGAAGTGGTATTTTGAGTGTCAAGGATTTCCATTTCTTTGTAAACCAATCCTACACCCTTTGCATAAACTTCATAATTGAATCTGCGCTCAGTTTTAACCTCTCGATTATTGCCAGCTTGGACTACTATAGTTGCGTCAAATGTATAATTGCCAATTGTTTTTTTAGTATTAACTTCCTTCATGAAATAGGTCCAATCCTTGTACATTTCGATGGATTCACCCGCCACAGTCACTAGGATTGTAGGGTCTATAAAGGCATTTCCATCCCATCTCAAACTGTTTTCTACAGGGAAAACTACTTTTATAAATGTTCCATTATTTTCTTTTCTTAAGCCCTGATATTTGCCTGTGAGATCAAAGTGTTGCGTCAATCGATCGGCAAAATGCCAAACGTCCGAACTGTCTTTTTTGAAATATCGCTCGATTATATATTCAGTAATTCCTTGCTGGTTTACCAAAGTATCAACTATTTCTTCTTTCAATAAACCCTTTCCAGGAATGGTTATAACTCCATTATTGGTTGTATCATACGTGATGGAATCCAAAGAGTAAATCCAGTACTTTCCTTTCACAAGCGGATAATATTCCAATCCGAGATCATATGAAAATTCATCTCTTTTATCGCAAGAAAAAATCAACCCAATGATACAAAATAAGCCAAACCCAAGACTTATTTTCTTTAATTTATTAAAAAAAATACAATTAAACATAGTAAAAATTGTTGAATTAAGCACAAATATATATAATATATTTTTATAATATTAAAATTTTAAACTGGAATGTATGATCCCTCCACCCACAACATCGTCACCTTCATAGATTACTGCTGACTGCCCAGGCGCGATTCCTCTAACGTTGGCGGAGAAAACAATGTCTAAGGCATCGTCAACCATGTTGAGTGTGGCCATAGTTCCAACTCGATCGTTGTATCGAACTTGCACAGCCGCCTCAAAATTTGGCGTTACGGTATCGTATTTTTGCAAGTTTAATTTGGTAACTTTCATGCCATTTCTTAAGATATCCTTTGCCTCACCTAAGACCACTCTGTTGGCGTTGGCATCGATTTCTGCGACATACATCGGTTGCCCGAATTCTTGCCCAAGACCTTTTCTTTGTCCTATTGTATAAAATGGATACCCCTTGTGTTTGCCAATTATATTGTTATTTATATCTACAAAATCACCCCCAGCTAATTTGTCTATGCCTTCAACATTATGCCTCAAAAAATTGCGATAATCATTGTCAGGGATGAAGCAAATCTCGAAACTTTCGGCCTTTTTTGAAAGCTCTTCATATCCCCAGTCAAAGGCCATTTTCCGGATTTCGGGCTTTGTGAAAACCCCTAGAGGTAATTTAGTCCTTGACAAACACTCTTGACTAAGCCCCCACAATACATAAGTTTGATCTTTTTGTTCATCGACACCCTTGGAAACGAAATATCTCTCATTTTCTTGCTTAATAATGGCATAATGTCCTGTGGCTATGTGCTCGCAGTCCAACGCATCAGCTCTCCTCAAAAGGCTTTCCCATTTGATATGTGTATTGCAAAGAACACAAGGATTAGGAGTTCGTCCGGCCATGTATTCATCTATAAAATTGTCTATAACGTAATTGCCAAATTCTTCTCTGATATCGACTATAAAATGATGGAAACCATTGCTTACGGCAATTGCACGTGCATCATTGATAGAATCTAAGCTACAACACCCAGTTTCTTTTTTAGTGGCACTAGAATTGGCATAATCCCAAGTTTTCATGGTTACTCCGATGACTTCATAGCCTTCTTCGTGCAACATCATTGCTGCAACAGTGCTATCGATACCACCACTCATGGCTACCAGTATTTTTCCGTGTTTACTCATAAGATTTAATAGATAGACGGTTTTTTATTGTACTACGGTCAATAATTAGCCATTTTTAACAATTTTTAATTTCCATAAGTTCATAGTTTTTAAAGGATGGGAAGCTATTTTTTTATTGCATGGATGTTCAATTTTATTTAATTTTTATCGAAAATATTTTTCTTTAAAAAAACAATTTATTGAGAATAACTAAAATCTTATAGCACTAATTTTTGGCTTTTAAAAAATACTGCTTATATTGTTGCAATAATTTAGGAAATATGACGCTGGTTCGGATTTATTTATTTATCGGTCTTGTCTTAGGCCTTGTACAAAAGGAATGTCCCAAGCAGATACTCTGAGGGCTATTTTGGAAGATCAAGGTGTCCAAGATATCGTCGAGGACTTTGTGTCTAGAGGGGAAGGCGAAGAAGAATTCGATTTTAATACACTTACTGAGAATTTAGAATACAGGAAAAAACACCCATTAGATTTAAATTCAGCCACTGATCAAGAATTGCGTGAACTTGTATTATTGAACGAAATACAAATCAACAATCTAATAACTTATCGGAGGGAACTCGGAGATCTCATAGCTATATATGAACTGCAATCTATCTCTGGGTTTAACGTAAATCTTATCAAAAGGATATCGCCTTTTGTTGCCGTTGGTGGGTCTCCATTTGACAATCAGGTTCCGATTTTGACCATGATGGCAAAGGGACAAAATGATTTATTTTTCCGTTGGGCCAAAGGCCTGCAGACAAAAAAAGGTTTTACAGACCCAGTATTGCCTACTGATCAGAGATATCTTGGGAATGATCAAAAGTATTATGTACGATTTAAACATTCATTTGAAAATAGGCTTAGTTATGGTTTTACAGCTGAGAAAGATCCAGGAGAACCATTTGCCGATAGTTTGAATAAATATGGTTTTGATTTTTATTCATTTCATTTCTATATAAAAGATTTAAGCAAAAAAATCAAGTCCATTGCCATCGGTGACTTCAATGCTAGTATGGGTCAGGGACTTATTATGCATTCTGGCTTTGGTGGAGGCAAAAGCAGTTTTGTTATGAATATCAAGCGAGGCGGAAGGACAGTAATTCCATATACATCTATAGCTGAGAGTAATTTTTTGAGAGGAGTTGGTATCACCATTGCTCCGTTTAAGAAGATAGAAACCAGCCTTTTCGTTAGTCGTGTAAATAAAGATGCAAATATTTTTATTGATACTACCCAATTCATCAGTGACGAGGAGGTATTTACATCACTGCAAATCTCAGGATTCCATCGCACCAAAGCAGAGTTTTTGGACAAAGGGTCCATCCAGCAGACCAATATGGGGGCGAACATTAATTATAAGGATAAAAATTTTAAAATTGGTTTGAACGGGCTTTACACAAAGTTCAATAGACCATTTAATAGATCTCCACAAATATACAATCAGTTTTATTTTTCAGGGGATGAACTCCTAAATGCTTCGGTAGATTATACTTATTTTTATAAAAATTTACATTTTTTTGGAGAGACAGCGGTTTCGGACTTTAAAAATTTTGCCACGGTTAATGGTCTTATGGTGAGTTTGGATAGAAAAGCGGAATTGGCATTTTTTCATAGGTACATTCCTAGAGATTATTCGGCTGTCAATTCTAATATTTTCGCAGAAACAGGGCAAGGAAATAATGAGAATGGACTTTACGTCGGCTTGGAAGTTCGCCCAACAAAAGGTTGGAAAATTTCATCCTATTTTGATTTTTGGAGCCATCCATGGTTGAGATTTCAAATCGACCAACCTAGCAACGGCCGAGAATTTTTTACCCGATTGACTTATACAGTAAAGAGAAAAATGGAGGCATATATCCAAGTGCGGTATGAAGAAAAAGCAAAAAATTTGTTGTCTGAAGATATTCATATCTCCAATATAGCCTCGCACCAAAGGACACAGTTGCGATTGCACGTGAGCAACAAAATCAGCAAGGAATTAGAATTGAGAAATAGGGCTGAATTTCATTTGTTCAAATTTCCAGGACAAAAAGATTCCAAAGGCTTTTTGATTTATCAAGACGTGATATACAAGCCAGTTGGGCTTCCCATCCAGTTTTCTTCCCGTTTGGCATTGTTCGATACCTATGATTATAATTCTAGGATTTATGCTTACGAAAATGACCTTTTGTATAATTTCTCAGTACCCGCATTGTACAACCGAGGTACAAGATTCTATCTAAATGTGCGTTATACGGGTATTCGCAATCTCTCTATCGAAGGCCGTTATTCTATCACTTCTTACAGTAATGTAGAGACCATCGGATCGGGTTTGGAAGAAATTAAAGGGTCAAAACGGTCTGAGATTAAAGCACAATTGAAATATTCTTTTTAAACGCAAAAATTACATTGGATAGGGCTACAAAGTACGGAGATGGATTTTTTGAGACCATTTTGGTTTATAATGGCAAGATTCCATTTATCGAATTTCACTTAGATAGGATCTTCAAAACAGCACAGTTTTTAGCATTACAAATTCCGCCTCATTTTGACAAAATCTATTTTGAAAAATTAATTAAAGAGCAAGGTATCCAAAAAGGTGTGTATCGGCTTAGAGTTCAATTTGCGAGGGCAGGGGCGGGATTTTATTTTCCTGAATCAAATCAAATATCCATCGAAAAAGGGATTGTACCTCTAACATTGCCTTATTCACTAATAAATCGATTCAACCACCCGATTCATTTTCTTAATTCTATAAAAAGTTCAAATATTCCTTATTGGAATTTTAAAACGTGCAACTCACACGCATATATTCTGCCAGCCATAGAAGCGCAAAAGTTAAATTTACCTGATGGCTTGTTATTAAACAACGAAGACCAACCCATCGAATGGATATATTCGAATCTGTTCATTTATGAGAATCGCGTATTGACCACACCTCCGCTAGGGTCAGGATGTGTAGATGGCGTGATGCGAAGGGCATTGGTTGAATGGTGCAGGTTATCTGATTTCCAAATAGTTGAGAATCCAATAACCAGAAATGAAGTCGAAAAGGCAACACTTGTCCTCAAGACGAATGCTTTAACGGGTATCAGTATCAGTGGGGATGCTAACATCGATTCTAAATTGTTAAAATTATTAACCAATTTTCAAGCACATTATTTAAGTACTTGATTTACAGTATTTTAGCGCAAAATGTAAAAACTAGCTGTGTTATATTGAAGTTAATTATTACTTTTGCACTTTCTTTTGAAATAAAAGGTGCGTCTAATTTAGAAAAATTATTATAAAATGAATTTAACAAAAGCCTTAGCAGCATTATTGATTTGTAGCACTTTCTCCTTTGCTACTTTTGCCCAAAAATTTGGACATATGCATTCTGGAGAATTGTTGAGTCAAATGCCAGAAGTAAAATCCGCGGACAACTCCCTGAAGCTGCTTCAAGATTCTTTGAAAACGGTGGGAGAGACAATGGTCAAAAAATTTGAGGCCAACTATACTGAGTACATGAAATTCGCCAATGCAGGGACTTTGAGTAAGGTTGAAATGCAGAAAAAAGAAACTGCCCTTCAAGCAGAACAAACAGCAGTTCAAGAATATGAGCAGACTGCACAGGTGGTTATCATGGGTAGGAGAGAAATGTTGATGAAGCCAGTCCTAGAGAAAGTAAACAAGGCAATCATCGAAGTTGGAAAGGAGGGCAAATACAACTATATTTTTGATAAAAGTTTGGACGCTATTCTCTTTTCACAGGACTCAGAAGATGTAACATCTCTCGTGAAGAAAAAGCTGGGATTGAATTAAGATAACTCTTCAAAATAAAAAAAGGACTTTCGATTTCGGAAGTCCTTTTTTATTACTCAAAATTAATAAATGTAAGCCGTTAAGACTGAATTTATAAAGTCATGATATCCTTCTCTTTTGATTCAATCTGTGTCTCTATCTTCTTAGAAAATTGATCAGTAAGTTCTTGTACCTTCTGTTCTTTTTTCTTGCCAAGATCTTCTGAGAAGCCATTCTTTATGGCTTTTTTGATTTCCTCCATAACATCTCGTCGAGCATTTCGAGTACTTACTTTCGCTTCTTCACCAAGATGTTTAGCCTGCTTGACCAAATCTTTTCTTCTATCTTCAGTAAGAGGTGGTATCATCAATCGTATTATTTCACCATCATTTTGAGGAGTGATACCCAAATTAGCCTCAAAAATGGATCGTTCAATGGCAGCCAATATCTTTTTCTCCCAAGGCTGAATTGTTATAGTTCTAGCATCCGAAGTGCCAACATTGGCCACTTGAGTTAGCAGGGTAGGAGTGCCATAATAATCAACCTTTAGTCCATTCAAAATCGCTGGAGAGGCCTTGCCTGTCCTGATTTTTATCAATTCATCATGTAGATGTACAAGGGCCTTTTCCATGGACTCCTTGGCCATATCTATCATCATATCTAATTCTTCGTTCATAATCTTTCTTTATATTTTAAGTAAAATTACCATATTTCAAGTAATAATTTAAAATATGTTTCTCGATTTTTTTCAAATTTTACATTCCATATAATATTTTAAAACAAGTATTAGTTCCCGATGGTTACTAAATTTGTCCATTCTTATTATTTTAATATTATTATAGGAAGATAGGATCTCTTTAAGTTTGGGATTTTCTTAAGCTTAAATTATTTTTTTGTATTAATTCTAAAAATGAAAATGCTTCTCCCAAGTATATGATTGAAAATGAAATGGATTTTTATCCAGCCAACATAAAAATTGACCTAGAATTTGACAAAATAGAAGAACTAGTTTTTAACTATTGTTTGAGTGATTGGACTAAGGAAATATCTTTCCCATTACCTATTTTTATTGATAAAAACGAAATCGAAAGATCCTTAGCTGAGGTAGATGAAGCCAAAATTTCATTTGCCAAGGGCGATTCTTTGCCGTTGCTATCATTCGAGAATATCGATGATATCCTCCGTGTCTTGAATATCGAAGATTACGTGCTTGGGATAGAGCAGATTTTACAATTAAGGAGCCAACTGAAAATAGTCCAGCAGCTCATTTCTTACTTTAATCCAGATAGGCAGCTTGTTTATCCAAACCTTTTTAAGCATATCCAATCAATCATATATAATGATGGATTGGTTAGGACCATGGATGCCATCATCAATCCTCTCGGGGAGATTAGGTCTGACGCGTCGCTAGCGCTGATAACGATAAGGAAAGTCATCAATGGAAAGCTGGGCGAAATCGATCGTGAATTCAAAAAAATCCTCACAAATCTAAGGCAACTCGGTGTGCTCACAGACTCTGGTGAATCCATTCGAAATGGCCGCAAGGTTGTCACAGTTTTCGCTGAGCATAAACGGCAAATTCCAGGTATCATCCACGATGAGTCGGCTACGGGAAAAACGGTCTATATCGAGCCCAATGCCATGATAAGCCTGCATAACGAGTATTTTGAAGCGCTCCAAGAAGAAAAAAGAGAGATTTATAAAATACTAAAACTTTTGTGCCAACAGCTCAGACCATATGTGGAGCATTTTCATATGTATGGCCAATTGTTGCTTCGCCTAGACCTGATTCTAGCCAAAGGAAAGTTTGGTCTAGATATACAAGGAGAAATGCCCAATATCCTCGATCAGCCTCATATTGATATTCGTCAAGGGATACATCCCTTGCTGCTATTGAAATTCCGAGGGAAAAAGCAAAAAGTCGAACCATTCGATATGCGGTTGGACAAATACAAAATATTGCTCATCAGTGGGCCTAATGCAGGAGGGAAGTCGATTACACTTAAGTCGGTAGGATTGCTACAGATGATGGTGCAAGCGGGACTTTTGGTCCCAGTAAAGCCTTATTCTGAATTCGGGATTTTTCACCAATTTTTCTCTGATATCGGAGATCACCAGTCACTTGAAGAGGATCTGAGTACTTACTCATCGCACCTTAAAGCCATGCATTATTTTATACATAATGCGGACGAAAGGACTTTGATTTTATTGGATGAATTCGGAACGGGTACAGAACCCAAAGTCGGTGGAGCCATCGCCGAAGGTGTGTTAAAAATGCTGATTCATCTCGATGCTTTTGCAGTAATCACGACCCATTATGCCAATCTTAAACTTTTCGCTTATCACTCCCAATCAATGATAAACGGTGCTATGGATTTTGACAAGGAGACGTTAAGTCCAACTTATCGCCTGCGGATTGGAAAGCCAGGATCTTCCTATGCTTTCGAAATTGCTCAAAAAGTGGGTCTGCCGTCGGCCATCATTGATTATGCACGTCATCGAATTGGGGCAAATGAACACGCGGTGGACGAGCTTTTGGTCGATTTGCAACGTGAAAAACAGGAGATTGAAGAAAAACTCAACGAAATTTCAGAAAAACAAAAATTATTGGACCGTCTCATTAAAAATTACGAGAGTGCGCATTATGATTTTGAAATAAAGCGAAAAAAACTAAAGCTAGAAGCTAAGGAACTCGCCATTTCTAAGACGGATGCCGAAGAAAAGGCCGTTGAGAGCATTCTCAAATCCATAAGAAAAGAGAAAAACGAAGCCATGGTTCATCAAAAAATGGTAGAACTAAAGGCTAAAAAAATAGCCTTATTAAAGGAAACCGACTCCATCATTGAAGATGTACACAATACGGAGAAATCCTCAAATGTTCTGAATAAACCAGTCGAACAAGGTGATTTTGTCAGAATTAGGGCGACGGGTGCCACAGGAGAGGTTGATTCTGTGCAGAAAGATACGGCTATCGTGATTGTAGGGCAGATGCGGATGCGATTTAAACTGCGAGATATAATTCCCATCAGCGAACCTGTCGCAGTGCAGTCTTTCAAAAGCGTGCATTTTGATCGGATCGATGCCTCAGCCAAGTCTGAAATTAAAATCGATATTAGGGGCATGCGAAAGGAAGAGGCCATTTTTGCGCTACAGACTTTTTTTGATAAGGCGTTGATGGCGGATCACCATGAGTTGTCCGTTCTTCATGGGAAGGGTGATGGCGTTTTGCGGCTGATTGTCAAGGAGGTCGCTCGCCAATATGATGGCGCAAAGGTCAGACATCCAGAAGAGGATCAAGGCGGCCAAGGGATTTCTTTGGTTATTTTGTAGCAGTTTTTGGGCGTCCCCCTCCATTCTCCCATAGGTCCGAGTATAGGGTTGCGTGTTGGAAGGGTATCGTCTCGTCGTTCGAAGGACTTAGACCAGACTTTAGTTAACTGTTAGTATCCACGAGGTAGCTGCCCACTCCTCTAACTCTAAAAACGAAACTACTTTTTGCAGTAATCTCAAATTCGAGACGAGAATTTAAAGGCAGCTATCTCCGTGGATGTAATATTAGCTTGAGTCTTTTCCCTTTTTCATTTTGCTCCCAAGTTTTGAAACATAATAGAATTTGATTCTTACTTTCAATTAATTTTAACAAATTTTGCTGGTAAATAATATTTCCCTTTTTCATCCCTTATGGATAAAATATATTGTCCACTTGGAATAGACGAAAAATTCAAAATTATTTTTGATCCTAGCACTTGACTTTCTCCCTCTGAAATTTGTCGACCTACACAATTGAAGAGCTTGTAATCCAAATTTTGATTATCACTTACAAATCCTGATACATTGAGAACGCCTGTGGTGGGGCTAGGATACAGCAATAACTGATCTAGACTAGTTTGTGCTATTTGAATTGTATTCGTTAAATTGCCAAGAGAATCAAGTACAATAAGTCCTGCGTTGTATCTATAGAATTGCTTTAAATTAAAAAACTGGCCACATAGTGCTAAACTTCCATTATCAAATATTATCATATTTGAAACAATAAAAGTAGTATCAACACTAAATTTAATATCTTTTTTCCATAAAATATTTAAATTAGTGTCTAATTTTATAATTTCAATTGACGGTACTCTATTTGGACCTGGCCGATAAAGATTTGTAATGGCATAAATACCCCCATCCGTTACTGAAAGACAATTTTGTGATGGAAGAAAGTGACCTTGATCTGTCAAATCACCCAAATAATATGATTTTTCATAGCTTCTTTGGGCATTAAATTTTAGTAAACGTGGCAGTCTATTTGTACTTGGGATCTCATTAAGAACAGAATGAGGAATACTTAAAGCATAAAATGATCCATTAAAATTCATATAATTACCTGGAGTATAAAGTACAAATTCGGACTGATCTATTGGATCGGATGTTACTATATTGAATTTTGTGTCGAGTTCAACGTCTTGGTTGAAATTATTCACAATGAATGTGGATCCTACTCCTTGTGTGATGTCCATCACATCGCCGATAAACTTCTTAGAGCCTATCAGTTGAAAACTCGTATCTAAAAGAGTGAAAACAGGATCTCCATGTTCAGAAATACCATTATAAAAGGTTGAATGCACTACATAGAATTTTTTGAACTTTCTTATTCGAAGATTGGCGATTTCATGTTTTTTATAAAATGAGTCTATTAATGTAAATTTTCTTTTATCATATTTATAAATATAGGTAAAAGATGGTGTTATCGAAAGCGGATCATCCTTATTAATTTCTTGAAATAAGTAGATAATAGAACTATCTACTCCAACTGGAGTATAAAAATTAAAATTTGGCTTTGGAGAACCAATTGAATCTACACCATACAATTCTCCACTCAAAGAAAGCTTTCTGATATAAATTTTTTCATTATTAAACATCAAACCAATTTGATATACAAAAATTGTATCTTCAGTTTTGTAAGTATAACTTGAAACTCCATCAGGCAGATATTTTTCATGATACATAAACGTTTGACCAAAACATTGTATATAACCCATAATAAAGGTAGAATAAATAAAAAAACGAATCATATCTTCAAATAATTTTTAGAAAAAAATGTTAACCAATTTAAAAAAAACGAATCATATCTTCAAATAATTTTTAGAAAAAAATGTTAACCAATTTAAAAATTAAGGATATAGTTCAAATTTATATTCTGGATTTGTAGTTGGTCTATAAATTGGGTATCCAAAGAAAATTTCCCTCGCTTTGTGGAATATTTGAAGTCGATTTTGGAACCATGAAGTACCCCAGTCCATTTCAATAAATGCGAATATTTTATTCGTACCTCTATAATTTCTAACCTTTTCTATGATAATATCTAAAAAATTGAGATATTTAGTCATAGTTGGTAAATCAATGCACCAATCTGGATTAAAATTTGGAAGTAAAACTGATTTGTAATAAAAATAATAATCATCATTATTATCTAGAATTTCATCATTTTCATTCCGAAGATTGATGGGTTGATATGGGTCAACTTGCCATTCTGATTCCAAATTATAAAAAAATGAAAAGGTGGAAACTTGTCCAACAGATCTATTTTTGGCGACCTCTAATTCAAGAAATCCGTTCCAGTCTTCCCTACCACCACAAGGAATATCGTCAAAAAATGCGCGGTGTGATCCCGTCAATATATGAGGCAACCCTGGAACAGCATAACCGTCAGGCAATTTTCGACCAAATCCATAATTAACATAAAGCCAATTTACTCCATTTTGGTCCCTAATTTCTACATCTACAAAAAGAACATTCTTATTTGCATTTTCGCCTTCCATTTGTTGGAAATAACCTTTGACTTTGCTAAAAATGAACTGGAAAGCCGACAGACCTTCAGAAGATAGCACGACTCCATTATTCAAAGATATAGGAGTAGAGTCCTTTCTGAATTCAATTTTATCATAAGCAAAATCAGCTTTGCAATAGTCGTGGTTGAATAGCAATTCTAAATCTAACTTTAAATCTGCTTTGGAGACAGGCTCCCATCCTCGCTGTTCTATTTCGGAAGAATGAATCCACGTCTTAAATTTTGCAATTCGTCCTTGAATTTGCTCTAAAGTCATCCTTTCTTTATTGTTGTTTTCAATTTCAACTTCTTTTTTACAAGCAAAAAAAGTTAAGATTCCTGCAAAGGCAAAAATAATAAATAATTTAAAATACTTCATTGTTGGTAAATTAATGGCTATTATAAAATCCAAGAATAGCCACTTCTTGAAAGTTTGTTTGGTCCTACCTTGCTGTTTTAGGAAAGCTGTCGGAATTAATTCAACCTATCAACTTGTTTTAATTTCAAATTCCACATCTTCGTTACCTATTTTACTATCAAAGATGCTTAATGTTTCTTAAGTAATACGAGTCAACTAAATAATAGATGAACCAAACCACTCCCCGTACTAAGCATTTATGAGGTTTTACCTTTTATGCTTGGTTCATTTCTATTGCATTAAGTAGTATTCTTCATTGTATTTTTTAAATGGATATTCTATGTTTTTATCATTTTACCAATGTGATGGTTCCCGCTGCTTTCTCCCGATGATTGTCCAGCCAAAGTATTTCGCAGGTATAAACGTAAGCGCCTGGAAGACATTCTCGTCCATTTAGTTTTCCATCCCAGCCTTTTTCGCCGTTTGTTTTCAGGTGTTTTCCTTCCCATAATAAATTACCCCATCTATCCAAAATGTTCAAAGAGATGATATCAGCGATGGCATCATTTCCAAAAACAGTAAAGAAGTCATTTTGACCATCTTTATTAGGTGAGAAAACATTTGGAATGTAATAATCGCAATTATATACTTGAAAGGCATCAAAAACAGTCATTGTGTCAAAACAAATGTCTAGGTAATTTGCTACTAATGAAACCTTATGAAACCCTTTCCCAAACTCCTGGACTGGGTTCATTTCGGTGGATACAGCTCCATTGTCGAATGTCCACAAATAGCCGTTGGCATTTTCAGAATTATTTGTAAATTCGATGACCAAAGGCGCACATCCACCATCTTGATTAACCGAAAAATCAGCAATGGGTCCTGGTGTGAGGCTGATATCTTTGGAGATGCTATTGAAGCATAATGTTGGATAAGAAATGGCTGTAAGTTTTACTCTATTTGTTAAATTTGGACCAGTGAAAGTATGTTGTCCGTGATAATTGACAGTATCTAAGCTTCCATCTCCATATTCCCAAATGTATCTAGCATTTTCGTTATTGCTTACATTGGTAAGGTTGAAGCCATTCTCTACACATAGTATATCAGGTATCTCAAAGTTTACATGTGGAAGGGATTGGGTTTTGACTTCGTGGACGATGCTGTCATAACCACAATGATTGAAAACCTTTAGCTTGATTTTATATATTTTCTCGCCCTCAGCAAAGCTTGGATAGGCATTTTGACCTACAGCAGTCTGCCCATTCCCAAAATCCCAAACCGAGTTCTGAGGGATTGGAACAGATTCATTGGTTAGATTGACGATCTCGTTAGGACAAATCAATGTTTTGTTTAGGCTGAAAAATGCATGAATATCTGGCGGCGAAACAGCTATTTCGCGAGTTATACTCGATTGCCCACACTCATTTTGAACCCTGAGTAAAATGTTATAAATCCGAGTTGTGTCTTTGGCCAGAAAGGTAACAGGAATGTAAATTTTACAATCATACACTAGACTATCATTACCAAAATCCCAATTGCAACCATCGACATTGCCTGTAGATTGATTGATAAATGTTAAGGTCAATGGAGAACAGCCAGTCTCAACCCCATCTATCCCTATTTTAGCTTTAGGGAATGGCAATACGCTAACCCAAGATGTCTTAACTTCATCTTTACAAATATTGTAGGCTTTGAAAGTAATTTTATACCGCTGAACTGTGTCTGAATTATTATAGAAACTCAATGTTGAATTCATCGAATAAGTTGGAAATACCCATGGGGACTGACCTTCAATATTCCACTCATAGGATACACTCGACATCATGGGAGATAATGGGTTCATGGCAACTTCTAAAGGAGCACAACCTTGATCTTTATTTAATTTGAACCCATCATTTATAGGAAGCTGGAGCACCGTCGTTTTCAAGGACAAAGAATCTTTGCAGGTTCCATTTGTAGCGACTGTTTTTACATTTACGTCGCCTGCTGGCATGTTAACGAAAGGTGGAGGCGAGACAAGGTTGTCATTAAGAAACCAACTTAAGTCGGAATTTGTACTTACACTTAGGTCAACCGTTGCCCCTTCGCAATAAACTGGCAATAAAGTAAAATAAACATCTGGATCGACTTTAGTAACTTTTATGGTAGCTGTATCTTTGCAACCATCGCTGTTTTGAACCAAATAATCAAAATATGAGATAGAATCTTGTAAACCATTGACGATCAATGAATCATTAACCAAGCAAGAAAGACAATTTTTTGCAACCCAATTCCCACCAGAGGGTGTCCCTGTCAATAACTTATTTTGATCTGTGTTACAGAGTTTTATATCTGCTGCGGCTGCATTAATTACACTGGTTCGAACCCTAATGCTATCAGAATTAGCACAAGATCCGCTTCCTAATTTATATTTCAACAAAAAAAATCCTTCATCCTTGGGATTAAAATAAAATTTGTTGGATTGGCTGGTCACATTGGTTCCAGTCCACGTGCCCCCATTGGGGAATGCATTTAATTCGAACAGTCCAATGCTGCTGCAAATAATTTGATCCATGGCAATATTCTGTATGCTGATATCGGCAATTCCAGATACCACGAATGTGTCAATTTTTACCGTTTCGCCGCAAATATTTGTCCCCGATGCACGCACTATATGGGTGCCTTGGCTTAAGGTAAGGGGAAAGTTTGTCACCGTTAGATTATTGACTTGGTAAGTGAGATTTGGATTTAAAGGTGAAGGGGTGTAGTTGATGATTTGACACGTATCAGGACTTGGAATGAAGGGAAATCTTAAAGTGTCGATGACAGTGATATTCGTAAAAGCCTCTTGATAACAGGTTCCAGACCCCCTCGAGTATTTCAATCTATAAGAACCTGCTATGGTAGGAATAAAGCTTGATCCACCCGAAATCCAAGTAGATCCGCTCCAAGTGCCTCCAGCTGGTTCTGCAGTTAGTGTTAGTCTAGGACTCCCCTTGCAAAGGGAAATATTGGCAGATGGCGACAAAATAGAAATAGGGGTATTATCGGCAACTGCGAATGTATCACTGATCGAACTCACTCCGCAAGCATTGGAGACATTGGCTGCCACATGATATGCGCCCTCAGGTAATGTGATGGGAAAACTAGTATAAGCCGTGCCATTGTTATAATAGGTAGTTCCGTTTGAATACGGATTTGGCGTATAGTTTAGGGTAACGCATCCATCTGCTTGTGCCTGTAAGCTGGCTGAGGTAGGAGTCACGACATTAACGGTAATATTCTTTGCGCTTGGAATCATGCATGAATTGTCAACCGTTAGCTTTATTACATATTTCCCTGGTGCGGTAAATTCAAGTCTGGTTTGAGCAGAGTTCACTCCCCAACGCCAGTTATAACCACTGCCAGGACTTAAGACCTTCCATTCAAAATTGCTGGCTCCAGGTGAGGCTCCTGCGTTCAATCTGATGGTAGCAGAAGACCCAACCAAGCATAACTCATTAAGATCTGTACCCGTAACTACCAGACCACTGTCGGGCACTCCTTCGGCTGTTGTAGGGCCCACGACAGTGAGTGTTCTAGTGGTTGACCTAGTCCCACAAAAATTAGAAGCTGACATGGTCACGGTATATGTCCCCGGCGTATTGAAAACTGGCCTGATTGGTGAAGTATTATATACTTGACCTGTGCTGAGAGTGAATGAAACATCCTTATTTGTCTCACAGATACCTGCTCCAATATTGAAAGCCAACCCTTTGCAAAGGACGCTATTGGTAATGACAATACTGCCTGGATTGGGTGGGTTTCTGAAAAATATATCAAATGCATTATTGGTAGGCAAATCGTCATTTGGCGTCCTGTATGTCTTTAATTTTATCGTTACTTCTTTTTCATAATCACAGTCGGATGCTGACTTTCTTAGAACATAGGTGTGGGTAATTGATGTACCCGCTGACGGTAGGATTATTTCATTGCCAGGCCCCTCACCCCAATTGATTTCATAGTGGTCGATCGGATCCATGAATCCATTGTTATTGATCGTGGCTACGATGGTAAAACTCGTGTCTTTGAGCGTTTGATCAATACAAAAATACTGTGTACCTCCTACAATGGCGATGGTTGGTGTAGCACTGGCCCCCAATAATTTACTTGTGCTTAATAAAAAAGTACAAGGAAAAAATAAATTGATTTCGCTAGGTTCATAATTGGTTTTTATGCATTTTTTATATAGACGTAAAAGCAATTAAATTTCCATAAATTAATATTTTTTGATATATAAATTTGAAGGAGTGGACCAAAGAGATTTTGAGTGGGGAGATATTGAAATATGCGATTATTATTACTTGAAGGAGGTTTTTTTTAGGTCATTTTTGATCCGAAATTCTGTAAAAAGTAAAATGAATGAGGCTCGGCAACTCGGTGAATTTGAATGGTATTCTTTTTTTATGGCTATGAATTGGCCAAATTAATTAGCTTTTCTAGAGTCTTCCAATTCCTTGTGGTTGCGCATAAATTGAATTTTGATTCCCAAAAATTATTGGTCAGCTTGGTTTGTCCATAGCCCCTTGGACAGTAGAGATAAATGGCGTTTTCTAACAAAATGAATTCATCGGGTAAGTACTTCGATACATTAATCTTCCCCAAGATTTCAATACTAGGAACAGCTTCTAATATTGTAAGATGCCAAAAAGATTTATCCTTGGTTGGATCGTTTCGAAAAGGATTATTATCAACCAGTAAAATTAGAGACTCGGTGCTCAATACCAACACGGGCACTTCGTATCCGAATTCTTTTTTTATGACTTCTTGAATTCTTTTTGCTTGTTTTTTTTCATCAAAATCATTGGTATCGAAAAGGATATTGCCGCTCTGTATATAGGTTTCGACGCTCTGGAAACCCTCGGATTCCATAACGGTGCGAAGGGTCTCCATCTTGATCAGATTTTTTCCATTGACATTAATACCCCTTAAAAGCGCAATAAATTTCTGCATTTTCTATAAAATTTGTACAAATATAATGTGAATGTTAAAATGATAGGACCATTAAAGCGAATTGTTATAAATAGCAACACTGGTGTATCTTTGCATTTTTTTTAACTTTTAAAGACGCGCTAATTATCAGCATGAATAGGATTGATGAAATAAAACGTAGGAGAACATTCGGGATCGTGTCTCACCCCGATGCTGGTAAAACTACATTGACAGAGAAGCTATTGCTCTTCGGGGGGGCTATTCAAGTCGCAGGGGCTGTAAAATCAAACAAGATAAAGAAGCACGCTACATCTGATTTCATGGAGATAGAAAAACAAAGGGGTATCTCAGTGGCGACATCCGTGATGGGATTCGAGTATAGGGGATTGCAAGTCAATATATTGGATACGCCAGGTCACAAAGATTTTGCAGAGGACACCTATAGAACCCTGACCGCCGTGGATAGTGTAATCGTCGTAATCGACGTGGCCAAAGGCGTCGAAGAACAAACGGAAAAATTGGTAGAAGTTTGTAGGATGAGACATACTCCTATTATCGTTTTTATTAATAAATTGGATAGGGAAGGGAAGGATGCATTTGACCTTTTGGACGAAGTAGAAGAAAAGTTAAAACTTAAAGTAAAACCCATGTCCTGGCCTATTGGTATGGGTTCTAGGTTTCAGGGAGTTTACAATATGTATGAAAAAAAGCTGTGTTTGTTCGAAGCAAGGGGAAAACAGACAGAAGAAACGACCATCGAATTTAAGAATATCGAAGATAAACAGCTGGATGGCTATATAGGAGAACGTCCTGCTAATGAACTGCGTGAAGAAGTGGAAACTGCCGAAACGGTGTATCCAGACTTTGATCGTGAAGATTATTTGGCTGGTAAAATATCGCCTGTATTTTTTGGATCGGCTGTGAATAATTTTGGCGTAAAAGAATTGCTAGATTGTTTCGTGGAAATCGCTCCAGGGCCGCTGCCGCGCGAAACAGAAGAAAGGGTTGTAGAGCCACTTGAAGAAAAAATGACGGGATTTATATTTAAAATTCATGCCAATATGGATCCCAAGCACCGAGATCGGATAGCATTTATGCGGATTGTGAGTGGCACATTTGAGAGAAATACCAACTATTTCCATAATCGCCAAGGAAAGCTCATGAAATTCTCCAATCCTACGAGTTTTATGGCGTCGAAAAAAGAAGTCATCGAGGAGGCATTTCCTGGGGATGTGATTGGCTTGTATGATTCAGGGAATTTTAAAATTGGTGATAGCATGACTGAGGGTGAAAAACTGAAGTTCAAAGGGATTCCATCTTTTTCGCCAGAGCAATTCAGGTATGTCAATAATACAGATCCAATGAAGACCAAGCAATTGGCCAAAGGTCTGAATGAACTGATGGATGAAGGCGTAGCACAGCTATTTACTAAGGAAGATAATGGTCGGAAAATTATCGGAACGGTGGGAGCCCTGCAGTTCGAAGTGATTCAGCACAGGCTGTTGCATGAATACGGAGCTTCTTGTTCGTATGAGCCGATGTCAATGCACAAGGCCTGTTGGGTGAAGTGCGATGATCCACTCGCCATGAAGGAATTCGAACAAAGGAGGAAAAAGGACTTGGCGACGGATAAAGATGGGCATTTAGTTTTTATGGCTGAATCAGCTTGGATGCTAAAAATGGCGCAAGAGAATCACCCTAAAGTCCAGTTTTATTTTACCAGTGAAATGGATTATTAGATCGTCAGGGGTAGGAGTGGCCTCGTGTCCCACGAGGGTCTCGCACTTCTAGGGCGAGACGGAACAAAGTGAACCCACGGATGACCCGACCCGAGATCGTCTTCTAGACGAGAGAAGGGTGACGACCCAAAATAAAAAAAATCAATCTCGAATAAACAACAACTCGTCGTCTTCGGTCAATTTGATAATGCTGCTCGGTAAATACGATTTTTTGTCTTGGCGGCGGTATTTGCAGACGTAATCTACGCCTCCCAAAATATCAGAATCGATCTCGCCAAAAAAGCTCGGTGTAGGTCGATTACTGACATTGGCAGAGGTCGAAACCAAGGGATTTCCAAGGCGTGAAATGATGGACTGGCAAAATGGTTCATTGCAAATACGTAAAGCGACAGAACCATCTTCGGCCAGTACATGCGAGGGTAGGTTAGTAGGATTGTTATAAATAATCGTCAGGGGTTTTTGGTGATGTACCAATAAATTTTCGAGTTTTGGGTGAATGCGGATAACATAGTTTTTGAGCATATCCAACGAATCGACCAACAAAATGGCACTTTTATTTACTGGACGTCCTTTCAAAGCGAAAATTCTTTCGTAAGCCTCTTGACTTAGAGAATCGCAGCCAATCCCCCAAACGGTATCTGTAGGATACAATATTATTTTTTCACTCTTTAAAATATCTAATATTTCGTCAACGTTATCCCTTAACATAGTCATTATTAAATTTTTATTGTATTTTTACACTATTAACCCAACAAACTGATGATAGAGAGGGTCTTTTCCAACAGATTAACTTATTCTTTCATAAGGAAATGAAACGATTTTTGTTCAGAATAAATTTTATAAGTTTAATAATTTTTGGCTGTGTTTCATTTGCACAAGCCAAGCATATCATCGGGGGTGAGATGACTTATCGATGTCTTGGCAATAACCAGTATGAATTTACGCTGCGGGTTTATAAAGATAAATTCTGTACAGCATGTGCAGATATAGACCCACAAGCGAGTATTGCAATCTATAAATGCAATATAAATGGAGGCGTTTCGCCGTGTATATTCCAAAATCAAAACACCACTTTTCAACGCTTTTTGGTGAGTCATAATCCAATTTTTGAAATATTCCCACCTGATTATCCGTGTGTTATAACACCACCAAACATAGTCGTGGAAGTGGGAGTCTATCAATTTACTACCACACTGCCACCTACCACGAATGAATCGTATCATGCAGTATATCAAAGATGCTGTAGAAATGAGACAATCACTAATATCTTTGACCCAGATGATGCTGGGGCAACTTATAGCGTAGAAATCACTCCTGAAGCTCAGAGTACTTGTAATAATTCGCCTACATTTAAGAAGTTTCCACCTACGGTGATCTGTGCGGACTTCCCTTTCGAATTCGACCACGGTGCTGTGGATACAGAAGGAGACAGTTTGATTTATACTTTTTGTGAACCAATATTAGGGGGAGGAAATAACCAAGTTAATTCAGCATCTTGTGGTGGTACTGCACCAACACCGCCATGCCCACCGCCTTATGGGACTGTCGATTATCGAGTGCCAACATATACAGGTGCCGCTCCAGTATCGGGCACTCCGCCATTGACGATAGATCCAAAGACAGGTATCATAACGGGGCATCCCAACGCCATAGGTCAGTATCTCGTAGGTGTGTGTGTGTATGAATTTCGAAACGGAAATTACATAGGGAAGATCTCTAGGGATTTTCAGTTCAATGTCGTAGCTTGTACAGCGACGGTTGTGGCAGATATAGAAGCAGATTCGACCATCAATGGTGAGCGATATTTCATCACATCATGTGGTCAAAACACGATAGAATTTATCAATAAAAGTTACCAAAGGAATTATATATCGACATTCAGGTGGGAGTTTCCAGGAGGGACGCCTAATGTTTCGATTGATTGGAATGCTAGTATTACTTTCCCTACCATTGGTAAATATTTTGGTAAATTGTACCTAAATGCGGGTTCGCCTTGTGCTGATACTACGGATTTGGAGGTAAATATATTTCCTGCTATCGACGCTGATTTTAGCTTTGCATATGATACGTGTAAGGCAGGGGAAGTTAGTTTTACGGATTTGAGCCGAGTGACGGGAAGTCAGATATCCTATTGGAATTGGGATTTTAATAGTGAAGGAAGATCCCCATTGAAAAATCCGAGATATTTATTTGCAACTCCCGGCTTAAAAAATGTAGTCTTGGCCATAAGTGACCAAAATAAGTGCCGTGATACGATAGCGGAGGAAGTGTCCTATTTTCCAATTC
Organism: Saprospiraceae bacterium; assembly: GCA_016718505.1. Lineage (GTDB taxonomy): Bacteria > Bacteroidota > Bacteroidia > Chitinophagales > Saprospiraceae > JADKKF01. The sequence continues at coordinate 571,978 of JADKDE010000002.1, forward strand.
CAGAAGTATTAATAATCCAGCCAAGTAGATTTGAGGGGTGTGCTCCAATGGGTGTGCAGTTCAACAATCTTTCGTCCCCGATTGATGAATCCTATCAGATAAAATGGGATTTTGGGGATGGAAAGCAAGGGGCGGGACTTAGACCATTTCATGAATATGAAGAGGAAGGAACCTACAATGTTCGGGTCGATCTTACCTCACCGATAGGGTGTAAGATAGGCAAGACTTTTAACAGTTTTATTAGAGTCAGACCCAGTCCTAAGGCGGATTTTGACTATTCTCCAAAGTCTTTGAGTAAAGTAAGGCGAACTGTGAAATTTACAGATTTATCCATCGGAGCTAAAAATTATCTTTGGAACTTCGGTACGGGCTTCAGTACGATGGAGATAAGTCCTGAATACACATTCCCAGATACAGGAATTTATAAAGTAGCTCTAGTGGTTACAAATACCGAAGGATGCAAGGACACACTGATAAAATATTTGGATGTGGTGCCAGGGATTTCCTACTTTTTGCCGAATGCATTTACACCTAATAACGATTCAAAAAATGATGAATTTTTGGGTGTAGGAGATTATGAAGGAATCTATGATTTTGAAATGACGATTTGGAATCGATGGGGAGAAATGGTTTTCATCACACAAGATCCATTTACGGGTTGGAATGGTCGAAAGCATAATCAAGGCGAAATGTCCCCAAACGGAGTTTATGTTTGTCTGGTAAAATTCAAAAATCCTAGAGGTAAAGAAGAAAAGCTGGAGGGATTTGCAACTCTGATTCGGTAAATATTTCAATATTTCATCCAAAATTGCAAACAAATCTAGTTTTCATTTTATCTTTAATCTTGATAAAACTAAAAGCAATTTTAAGCATTATTTAAATTCACGAATGACCAAGTTTTTCCAAACTATATTTTTCATACTTTCAACTTCCCTGTTTTGTATTAATGAAACAAAGGCAACGCATATCATTGGCGGCGACATGAGTTATACCTGTTTGGGCAATGGAAGGTATAAATTTATTCTTAAAATTTATAGAGATAAAAGCTCTGGAACAGTGCTAGACGGCACCGCTGCGATAGGTATTGCTAAGTGTAATTTAGGTGGAGGGGGAATTCAGTGTTCTTCATTGACGCAAAGAGATGTGGAATTGGTGCGGGTAAATTTGACATCAACTAGAGATGTGCCTCCGCCTCCATACGATTGCGTGGAGACTCCACCCGACGTAGAAGTACAAGAAGGAACTTACGAATTCGAATTAGACTTACCATATTCAGCAACAGAATCGTACCATATAACCTACCAGAGATGTTGTAGAAATAATACTATAAACAATGTTCAAAATCCACTGAACTATGGGGCGACCTATTCGATTGAAATTCCACCAATTGTACAAGCACAAAATACTTGCCAAAACAACAGCCCAGTTTTCAAATCATTTCCCCAATCGTATTATGTGCTGACTATCCATTGAATTTCGATCACTCTGCGACGGATGCTGAAGGAGATTCTTTGGTGTATTCTTTTTGTCCAGCGATTGCAGGTGGTGGAAGAAATGGAGGAGGTGGGACTTGTAACTCTCCGGCTCCTTCGCCAGCTTGTCCACCGCCCTTTAATCTGGTACCATTTAAAGCGCCTTACACGGCTACAAACCCAATGGGAGGTTCTCCTATGATTACTATAAATCCAAGGACAGGAGTAATCTCAGGAGTTCCAACGACTCAAGGCCAATTCGTAGTAGGAATATGCGTGAATGAATATCGCAATGGCATAAAAATTGGATCCGTCAATCGTGAGTTCCAATTCAATGTAACTTCTTGTAAATTGTCCATAGTTGCGTCCATTGCAGCCGATTCAGTTAAAAACAACGAATTATTTATCGTTAATTCATGTGGCAAGTCAAATATTGATTTTATAAATTACAGCAAGGATAGCATAAAAATAAAGAATGTTGAGTGGATGTTTAATATTGGTGGTAGGTCTTCGATTGCTACAACTTGGCATTCAATTTTTGACTTCAAAACACCTGGGACTTATTTAGGACAAGTAATCGTGAATAAAGGACTCCCATGCACCGATACTGCTAAAATAGAGGTAAATATATTTCCTGAAATGGCAGCTGACTTTGATTATATTGCAGACTCATGTGTATATGGCCCTGTTTCTTTGGTGGACAGGTCTTTTTCAGGCTCTGGGATTATGCAAAGTTGGTTTTGGAATATCAATAATGAAACGACTTCGACTACGAGATCTCCGACTCATATATTTAACAATCCTGGGATAAAACGTGTATTTTTGAGGGCCAAAGACAAAAATAATTGCTCAGATACACTCACCAAATTTGTCGCTTATTTCCCACTGCCACCTTTTTTGCTGATTTCTTCAAGTCATTTTGAGATATGCCAGGGAGCTCCCTTGACGCTTTCTAATTTGTCGCGACCCATTGATTCAACATATGGAGTAAAGTGGTATTTTGGTGATGGAGATACCTCGAGCCTTTACAATCCAACCCATGCTTATGATACGGCGGGGATTTTTAGTATAAAACTTGAAATAACCTCACCGAATGGGTGCAAAGGATCAAAGATTTTCAAGGATTACATCACAGTAAGATCAAAGCCAAAGGCTCTATTTGATTTTAGTCCGAAAAATTTAAATACATTCCAAAGAGTGACTCAGTTCAAAGATCATTCGGTGGATGCGATTCGTTGGAATTGGACATTTGGCAATGAATACAGCACTTTTATTCAAAATCCGAGCTATACTTTTCAAGACACAGGACAATATCCCGTTCGTCTTGTAGTTACTAATAATATTGGTTGTAAAGATTCACTAACACTTTTGGTGGATGTCGAGCCAATTGTTACTTATTTTTTGCCGAATGCATTTACGCCAAATAACGATGGGAAAAACGATGAATTTATAGGAAAAGGTCAATTTTATGGCATCAAAGATTTTAAATTTAAAATTTGGAATCGCTGGGGTGAATTGATTTTTGAAACCAGTAATCCCGAGGAGGGTTGGAATGGAAGGAAGAAAAATCAAGGCGAAATGTCCGAAAATGGTGTATATGTCTGTATGATCGAATATGAAGGTCCTAGGGGTAAAAAACAAAAAATTGAAGGATTTGCAACTTTAATTCGTTAGAAAGTTAACTAAATGCTCGTGCAATGGAATCGGTTGATGTAAAAGCAAAAAAGGATTTAATGATAGCGAGACAAGACAAGATAATATCTGAAATAAATGATAGGATCAAGATCCTAAAGTCCTTGTATAGCCTATTTAAAAAAGAAGAAGACTCGATATGTAAGGCACTTTTTGAGGATTTGGGGAAATCGCATTTTGAGGCATACACTACTGAAATTGGCATAGTTTTGAGCGATATTTCTTTAAATATCAAAAATATCAAATCATGGGCAAAGCCGAGAGAGGTGCCTACTCCAATGACAAATTTTTATGGCAAAAGCAAAATATATACTGAGCCTTTCGGAAAAGCTTTAATCCTGGGCCCTTGGAACTACCCGTTTCAGAATTTGATTTGTCCCATGGTAGCGGCTATCGGTGCTGGGAATTCGGTCGTACTTAGACCTTCCATATCAGCACCATCCATGTATAGATGGTTTGAAAAATATTTAAACAATGTATTTCCTGAAAAGTATGTTGAAATCATCCCATTTGAAACACCCCACGAAGAAGTCTTGGCTCGTAAATATGATTTTTATTTCTATACAGGTGGCATCAAAGTTGGAAAAATTATAGCCAGAACTGCGGCTGAAAATTTGGCTCCATGCGTCCTAGAATTGGGTGGTAAAAGCCCAGTTATCGTTGACGAGACTGCCAATATCAAGATGGCTGCAAAGCGAATTATTTGGGGTAAAATGATCAATCTCGGTCAAACTTGTATCGCACCTGACTATATATTGGTTCATAACAAGGTAAAACAAGCTCTTTTGGATAAAATGGTTTATTACCTGAATTTATGGTGGGGAGACAAAGCCAAAAACCCAGCGCCAATCGGCCATATCATCAATGATATGCATTTCGAAAGGCTAGAAAAAATGATTACGAATGAGCATGTATTTTATGGAGGCAAGTCCAACCCCAGGACCAAATTTATCCAGCCAACAATTTTAAAGGATATAGGGATGGATCATCCGACTATGCATGAAGAGATTTTTGGACCAATCCTTCCTGTTATGTCATTTGACTCCTTGGATGAAGCAATCAACATAGTAGATCAACACAAAAATCCGCTCTCATTTTATATATTTTCAAGTTCTAAAAAGAATACAAGATATTTGATAAAACAAGTCCCTGCTGGTGGAATTACAGTCAACGATACCCTTATGCATTTTGCCAATCACCATCTTAATTTTGGGGGAATAGGGGAGAGTGGTATTGGAAATTATCACGGGAAATTTGGTTTCGATACTTTCACGCATTTTAAACCAGTTTTGTATAAAAATACTCTGATAGATGTCCCTTTGAGGTATCCACCTTACAATGGGAAATTGGCATTCGCAAAGCTTTTTTTAAAATAAAAAATTCAATTTTCAGCATAAATAAATAAAATCTAAGTTATGTCAGTCTTGATTAAAAATGGTAGGATAGTTACAGGTTCAGAAGATTTCATTGGAGATATTTTTATCGAAGGAGATCATATACAAGGTATTGGTAAAAACCTAGATCGCAAGGCAGATACGGTTATCAACGCCAAAGGCATGTTGGTTATGCCAGGAGGTATTGACCCCCATGTCCACCTAGAAATGCCATTTATGGGAACATTTTCAAGCGACACCTACGAAACAGGTACTAGGGCAGCACTGTTTGGAGGAACGACGATGGTCATTGATTTTATTTTACAAAAACAAGGAAATTCTCTACAAGCTGCCTACGATGAATGGCAGGGCAGAGCTTCTGGGACTGCCGTTGGTGACTATGGATTTCACATGGCGGTGACGGATTTTAACGAACATACCAAGGAGGAGATTGCACACATGATAGAGCTCGGGATTACTTCGTTCAAGACATTTATGGCATACAAAGGTGCTTTGATGATCGATGATGGCCAGATGGTTAGATTGATGCAAGAAGTTAAAAGAGCAGGAGGTATTGTAACCGCACATGCTACGAATGGCGATATGATTGATACCCTAATAGCTAAACATAGGAGCGAAGGGAATCTTAGTCCTTGGTATCACTATATGTCTCAGCCAGAAATTACTGAATCTGAAGCAAGCGGAAGATTCGCTGATATGGCAAGTTATACAGGTGTTCCTGCATATATTGTGCACATGACTTGTGAAGGAGCACTCAATGCGGTTCGAAATTCGACCCGCAGAAACCAAACCGTTTTTGTGGAAACTTGTATCCAATACTTGTTGTTGGACGCCAGTCTTTACAAGCAAAATTTTGATGGAGCTAAATGGGTGATGAGCCCGCCGCTTCGCGAACCAAAAGACCAAACGGCCCTGTGGGCAGGAATCAACCAAGGACTCGTACAAGTCGTCGGAACTGACCATTGTCCTTTCAAATGGGAGCAAAAATTGATGGGAAAAGATGACTTTTCAAAAATCCCAAATGGTCATCCAGCTATTGAACATAGGATGGAATTGCTGTTTTCTGAAGGCGTGAATAAAGGCAAGATTTCTCACAATAAATACGTGGATGTTACTTCGACCAATGCAGCCAAGATATTCGGAATGTTCCCTAGAAAAGGATCCTTGTCAATAGGTGCTGACGCCGATATCGTGATACTAGATCCAAAGGAAAAACACACACTTTCGGTCAATACACACCATATGAACGTAGATTATTCGGGCTATGAAGGGTGGAAACTTACGGGTAAAATAAAAACCGTACTCCAACGGGGTAAAGTGGTCATCGACAATGATATGTGCTTCGCCGCTAGAGGTGATGGACAATTCATCAAAAGGAATAAAGTCAAAGGACAATTGTAATTTGCTGTAAATAAAAGGATGGGGACTACAGATTGGAAGTGGAAGGTAGCGCAAAAAGCTGAAATAAAGTGGTGGCAAAGCTACCTCAAAGGGAAGGATATACAATCCTATTTGGCTTGGAAAAAGCAATATTGGCAGGATCTTTATTCACAGGTGATTCCTTCGATAAACCCAATGGCCATATCAAATGTGCTAGACGTTGGTTGCGGCCCTGCTGGTATATTTATGATTTTTCCTAAAAATGTCCAAGTATTGGCTTTGGATCCTTTATTGAATTCCTATGAAAAGAATTTGACACATTTTAATCCTCAATGGTACAAGAATGTTCGTTTTGTTTCAAAGCCTTTTGAACAATTCAATACCGAGGAAAAATTCGATTTGGTGTTTTGCATGAATGTCATCAATCATGTCCAACAGATAGAATTGTGCTACGATTTGCTGGTGCGCAGCATGAAGGACAATGGAACGCTGGTAGTCACCATCGATGCACACAATTTTCAATTTTTTAAATACCTGTTCCGGATTTTGCCAGGAGATATTTTACATCCACATCAATTTGATTTGGAGGAATATAAAAATCACCTAACCAGTAGAGGCTTAACGATTATTTCTGAGAAAAAACTAAAATCTGAATTCTTTTTCGATCATTGGATGCTCATCGCCAAAAAGTCTTGATATGGTATTGTTTTGTCTAGGTACCCGACCAGAAATCATCAAAACTTTTCCCGTTATAAATGAAATGCAAGCCCGAGGTTTACCCTTCAAGATATTATTTACAGGGCAGCACCAGAGCTTGTTTGAGGACGTTAAAGATTTAATACCTACCCCAGATTTCTCCGTGCTTACCATCCAAGAAGGTCAGAGTTTAAGCAGTTTGTTGAAAAATATAATCGCTGCTGTAGATCCCATCATGGACACAAGTTTATTCAAATTGTTGGTCGTTCAAGGGGATACGACGACCGTCTTAGGCTGCGCTCTTTCTGCTTTTTATCATCAAATTCCGATTGGGCATATAGAGGCCGGATTGCGAAGTGGTGATCTTATGGATCCCTATCCAGAAGAAGGCAATAGGAGGATGGTTACTCAATTGGCTGCATTGCATTGGGCCCCTACACAGGTTGCTTTGGAAAATTTACATGCTTTAGGTGTGGATAATGCCATCTTGACGGGCAATACGATCATCGATGCATGTCAAAGTTTTGATTTTAAAATCTCTCATGAGCATATCGTGCTAATCACCCTCCATCGTAGGGAGAATTTTGGGCAAACTATACTAGATTATTGCACTGCCATTGAGAATCTGGCTCACAAGTATAACGATCTACTTTTTATATTCCCCATGCACCCCAATCCGAACGTTCAGAAACACAAACATATTTTTTCAAAAGTAAAAGTGGTTCAGCCATTGCCTTATTTTGATCTATTGGATTTGGTATCTAAGGCGAAGCTGGTCATTACGGATTCGGGAGGTATCCAAGAAGAGTGTGCTTTTTTTAAGAAAAAAGTAATCGTGTGTAGGAAAAATACAGAACGCCCTGAAGGAATTGATGCTGGACTTGCACAATTGGCTACTCCTGAAGAACTGCCTGCTGTTTTTGATGCTGCGATACTTTCATCGCCATGGACTGGCACCAATCCCTACGGCGACGGCCAGGCGAGCGTCAGAATCGTGGATAGCATAGAACATTTCCTTCGGAACTAATATCATTTCAAGACAGAATTTTATAAAGTTTATCGTATTTTTGGGTTCGCCAAATGAAGTATGAATGAGATATACGGTATTCATAGTATTACCTGCTTATAATGAAGAAAAGAGTATTGGGAAGCTCGTTCACCGTATTTCCATAGCCATGGACGATGCCAGTATCGAAAAATACCAAATCATCGCCGTAAACGATGGCAGTTCAGATGGAACTTTGGCAAAATTGCAAGAACTACAAGCAAATTTTCCAATAAAAATTTTAAATCACAGCGAAAACAAAGGATTGGGAGCGACCCTTCGAGATGGACTCGCAGAAGCATCAAGGCGGTCAATTCCTGAAGATATCATCATCACGATGGATGCCGATGATACCCATTCACCAGGACTTATCCTTCGAATGGTGCGCATGGTCAAGGAGGGTCACGATGTCGTCATCGCCTCGAGATATAGAGAAGGGTCTAGGATTATAGGGTGCTCGAGGTTTAGACGGATGATGAGCTATGGCGCATCCTGGCTGTTTAGGCTGACCTTCCCTATACCAGGAGTTAGAGATTTTACCTGTGGATTTAGGGCTTACAGAGCAGAAGTTATCAATAATGCCATCAACCAATACGGGGATAAATTCATAGATCAAGACGGATTTCAGTGCATGGTGGACGTCTTATTGAAGTTGAGGAAACACAACATAATTTTTGGAGAAATTCCATTTATTTTGAGGTACGATTTGAAAGAAGGCAGTAGCAAGATGAATATTGGAAAGACCGTGAAGAATACTTTGCTCCTTATGTTAAAGCGAATGTGATGATTGCTTAATTTTTTGGAAAAATAATCACCGAATCATGAAGAATAAACCCACAAAGGCCAAAGAAATCATACCAAAACCCAAAGCAAGTTTCTTTGAGAAAATCGAATTGGATAAATCTGCTGATACTCATTGGTATAAGTGGGTCTGGATTCTAACTGCCGTCAGTTTGATCGTTCGGTTGACCAATATTCAGGTACTATCATTTTGGGTGGACGAATACGTACACGTGATCCGAAGTCGAGATTTCATCAATGGAGTCGGGCCTTTGTTTACTGATGACAACAATGGTATTCTCTATACCTTCATCTTAGTTCCTTTGCATTTTGTTTTTGGGGTAAACGAATTTACGAGCCGTTTGCCTTCTGCGATTTTGGGTGCTGGATCGATTGTTTTGATATTCCTCATTGCGCAGAAACTATACAATGGTCGTGTGGGCTTCATTGCTGCCTTCCTGCACACTTTTTCTCTATACTTGGTATATTGGTCCAGATTGGCTAGAAACTATGCCATATTTGAGTTTTTCTACCTCTTTTTGATTTTTGCATTGATACAATTCGAAAGTTCTCGATCCTCTGTAGAACCAACCACCCAAAAAACATCATTGAAATGGGGGATTTTGTCCGCGGTTGCATTTTTGGCTACGCTACTTTCCCATCAGTTGGTCGTTTTTGTATTTTTTATATTGTTGATTTATCTGGCATTTATAGGCATTAAGCATGGCTTAAATACTCGTAAATGGACTTCGACGAAAGCTTTGGCTGGAAGCTTTGGACTGTTGGTTTCACTCTTGTTATTGACTCCTACATTTGCTACCATTTCTAAGCCAATTTTCCAGATTTTACTCCCTGAAAAAATTGCCAATTGGATCATTTTAGATTGGACTCGAATCGGGCAACTCTGGCGTGAAAAACCGTTTGAAGCTTGGGATATTTATTTTGGTATGTTCAGCTTTGATTATGGATTCCTTTGGGTGATGGGCTTGCTGGGATTGCTTTTTTCAATCAAATATGCCCCCAAGGCCGCACTTAGGCTTGGCCTCCTAGTGGGAGTTCCCTTCCTGTTGATGAGTTTCTTTTTTAGAGAACCAGCACTTCCAAGATATTATATTTTTGTTTATCCATTTCATTTGATTCTTACGGCTTTCGGATTGTATTTTGTTGGTAATTTAATCGCTAACTTGCTATCAATCCAACAAAAGAACGTCCGCATTTTTACTCTAATTCTGCCTTGTCTTTTGGTTTTAGCATTTATTCCCTACAAGGACATGTGGCAATTGCTCTCGGGACAGAAAACATCTGGTTTTATCGTCAATAAAAAAATATCGCATTGGTCATTCACCAACTGGAAAGATCCAGCGCTTTGGGTTAAGTCGCATATCAAACCGACCGACCTCGTTTTTTCGACCGTTCCTTACGCTACGGATTATTATTTGGGCATCAAGAATTCAACCCTTTTTAGGCAAAAGCAATACAATACCTCCACGAACAAATATGAGCAACTAGCACCTGTAAATGACAGTTTGCACGCCAATTCCTCCGATGATTTTTACAAGACCCTTTCCAAAAATCCCCACGTATGGGTATTGGGTGATTACTACCTTTATAATGCTATGACCGATATAGAAGTCCGCGATTTGTTGTTCAAAAATTTTATTTTTCACGCAGATGCGTCTTCTGATGGTAGCGTCCAAGTATTTGAATTCGATCCTTTAGGAAAAGGCCTCCCACAAGAGCAGATGACCGTCATTGAATTGGGTAAAAATGATGACCTTGTCGTGACCCAGCCCATGATGATGGATATGCCCCAAGAAGCTACTCAGATTGACTTCAAAGCTAGGATTCGTGCGAAGGGCGTGGATGGATCGAGAGAAGCCATCGTATATTTGAACGAAAAGGTCGCTGGATACGTTCCAGTAAATACTTCTGGAGATTTTCAGTATATGCAGATAAGCATTCCACACCAAGTGGTGATTAGAGGGAATAATATCCTTCGCATCGGATACAACAAACCACAGGTCAACGAAAAATACAAGGGATTCCTCATTACAGATTTTCAAATTTTGAATTAATTGAATACATACAATATCCATTTGCCCATTTTCGATGGGCCGTTCGACCTCCTTCTCTTCTTCATAGAAAGGGACGAGTTGGACATACACAATATCCCCATCAGCCAAGTTACCAATGATTTTTTGGCCTATATTACGGATCTAGAAAATCGAAATTTGGATGTCGCCAGCGAATTTATTTTGGTGGCTGCCACTTTGATGCGCATCAAGGCGAAGGCTTTGCTTCCAAGAAAAGCCCTAGATGAATTCGGTAAGGAAATAGATCCACGACTCGAATTGACTCAAAAATTGCTCGAATACAAGCAATTCAAGAGCATCCTTGATGATTTAAGGATCAAGGAAGACGACATGGCTAAGGTCTTTCCACGTGGGAATACACAAGCAGAATATCAGCAGCTACTAGCTCGTGCCAATACTGAAAACGAGTGGGAATCCGTGTCATTGTTCAAGTTGGTACAGGCTTTTAATCGCCTCATGAAGCAGTACGAAGGCAAAGAAACCAGTTTCGAACACGCGATCGCAGACTACCAATACACCATCAAAGAGCAACAAGATAGCATCTTGTCTAGGTTGTCACATTCGCCAACTACCAGGCTGGATTTCGAAGAGTTGTTCGAGGGGATTCACAATCGAATCCACGCCATTGTCCAGTTTCTGGCCATTCTGGAGCTCGTCAACAGCGATCAAATACGCATCACGAGAGGAGATTCCATCAATCAGTTTTGGATAAAACCAAGCGATCCTGCACTTGAGGGTTAGATTTTTTTGGGCGCATCCTCACTCCGTGAGGATCAGGCTGTTCATGGGTTCCGTCTCGTGGAGACTCTCGTCAGAGACGAGACCATTCCCATCCTATTGCGCGCTCGGTTAATAGAGAAATTCCATTACGATTTTTAATTTCTAAGAAGTATTTTTACGCATTAAAGCACATTCGATTTTTCATGAAAGTACCAAATTTTCGCAGGGGTAGAAGCCTCAACAATACAGGTTTTGACTCAGGCACCAGCTATTCATCAGGAAGAGTTCTTAATAAAGATGGATCTAACAATGTCATTAAATCAGGCCTGAGTTTGTTTGAAGACAAAAGCATGTACCATACGCTGATCAACATGAGTACAAGGCAGTTTATAGTGATGTCGTTACTTGGATTTTTGACTTGTAATTTATTTTTTGCTGCGATTTACTATATCATTGGGATAGAACACTTAGGTGGAAATGCTACGGATTCCAGCGATTTTCAAGATTTTCTGGACTGCTTTTTCTTTAGTACGCAGACACTAACGACGGTAGGATATGGCGTCCTCCATCCAATCTCAAACCTTTCGAATTTTGTCTCATCGATAGAGACACTATTCGGCTGGATGGGGTTCGCAGTATTGACAGGATTGCTTTATGGGCGATTTTCAAGACCCACGGCCTATGTAAAATTCTCTGAAAACCTCTTGATCACCCCGCACAAAGGACACCATGGCCTCATGTTTAGATTTGCCCCTTTTAAGAACAATTCACTCACCGACGCAGAGGTACAAGTAAATGTAACCATTCAGATAGAAGAAGATGGAAAGCGTGTCAGAAAGTATTTCACGCTAGAAACCGAATATTCTAAAATCATTTCACTCGCCCTGAGCTGGACAGTAGTCCACTTGATAGACGAGGCAAGCCCACTGTACGGTCTGACTTTTGATGACTTCAATAAAGGTGAAATCGAAGTTCTTGTGTTCTTTAAAGCCTATGATGAACATTTCTCCAATACTGTTCAAGCCAGAACATCATATACCTTCGATGATTTTGTCAACAATGCCAAATTTGTACCCATGTTCAAACAAAGCGAGGACAAAAATTACACCATCCTCGAGCTAGATAAATTAAATGCTTTTAATCGGATAGACCTTGAGGCAATTAGATGTGTAGCAAACTGTAATAACCTGAAAATATAAAATTCTAGAAGTAATTTGTCCCTGAATATGGTCAGATCGATCGAACGATCATCCCAAGTTCTTTGATACTCAATGATAAAATAAAAGTCTTTACTTCCGCCTCTTCCAAGGACTAGGACGCTGAATGGCGCTAATTCCTGTCGGCTTGAACACAACTTCAAGTTTTCATGCAAAGCCGCGCGAGTGATGGGAGTGGTCACGTCACTTTTTCTGCTAGAAAGGTGACGTGAGTCGGGTCTCGGCCTTCGGTCGAGCCTGACGGAACAAAGTGAACCCATGGACAGCACGGTGCGAAGCACGCGCCCAAATCCTCATACTACTTATAAACAAATCGCATATTGAGGTGTTATATAATCTAAAAATTAAGGAAAAAAGATGAGCGATAATACACAAATGCCCGTGATGCTTTATACTGAGCAAACTCCCAATCCTGAGTCGATCAAATATGTCCTGAATAGGCTACTTTACAAGGGTACAGCGGAGTTCAAGGACGCTGAAGCCGCCAAAGAATGGTCGCCATTGGCCGCTCTGCTGTTTGAGTTTCCTTATGTCAAAAATGTATATATCAGCAATAATTTTGTTACGATAACCAAAGAATTCAATTACGGTTGGGAAGAAATACTGCTACCCGTGAAGGAGGCCATCAAAAAGGCTGTCCAAGATGGACTCATGCCAGTAAACGAAGGTTTCGAAGCAAGTAAAGCCACACAATCCCTTGGAGGTGTTCCTATCGAAGGGGACAATCCTGAAATCGCAACTCGGATCAAGGAATTAATCGACACATACGTTAAGCCAGCTGTAGAAGGCGATGGAGGAAATATTGAATTCAGATCATTTAACAATGGCGTCGTGTCAGTCCTCATGCAGGGCTCATGCAGCGGATGCCCATCCAGTACCGTGACGCTCAAGGCGGGCATCGAGGGGATGCTCAAGAGAATGGTCCCAGAAGTTACTGAAGTCATAGCAGAAATGGGCTAGTTGCCCTCCTGCATCGTATCCCTGAATACTTGATTCATCCATTTAAGCATCATCCACGCTAAGACCGTTGCGCCTAGCAAAAGTACTCCATTGACTAAGAAGAAATTGGCTTTGTTCTCGTAGCCATACCACATGCTGGCGAGTACCCCCGAAAGCTTGTTTCCGACCGAAATGGACAAGAAAAATCCGCCCATCATCAATCCAGTGATCCTTGGAGGACTGAGTTTGGATACCAGTGAAAGTCCCATCGGACTAAGGAACAATTCCCCTACCGTGATGACGCCATAACAGGCCACCAGCCACAGCGGAGATACCTTGATTTGCCCATTGTTGCCAGCCCAGACAGCTAACACCATCACTAGGGTAGATAGGGCCGAAATGAAAAGACCCCAGGCTATTTTGCTGGGCGTAGTCGGCTCTTTACCGCGCCTTCTTAATAACTGGAAAAATCCTATCACCAATGGCGTAAGGGCTACCACCCAAAATGGATTGATGGACTGAAATAATTCCGTATTCATCAAGACGACGTTGGGTTGTTGTTGTTTGACCTCCATAAGAGCTGGATCCATGTTTTGGAAGTACACGTCTTTGCCTATCGCTTTGATGGGTTTTCCATCGACCTTGATCGCTTGAAAACTTTTGTCGTATTGAGTCACCTCTTTTGTCTCCGTAGAGACCTTCTCTGCTAGATATAGTGTCTCAGCTACGTCGGATATCGTCTGCGGCATTTCTCTGTCTGTATAATACTTAGCCCATCGCGTGAGTGCGGTGCCATTTTGCTTGAATACAGCCCAAAACATGATGCTCACCACGTACACCGCCAGCAATACGCCGATCCTTTTTCTTTCCGAAAAATCTGCCCTGAAATATAAGGAGGTAAAGAATCCTACGACTGGAATTACTGCGAATAAAAATGCGTCTGTACTGTCGCTGCCGAATATATTGCCAGGGATCAACCATCCCAAAATCCCAGCTATAATCGCTGGCAAAAACACCTTAAACATGATCTCCATTGGGCTCATTTCGTTCTCTTGCTTTGGTTTGATGACATTCGCCGATCTGTAGTGTTTCAGACCAATGGTGAATATGATCAATCCCAAAAACATCCCCACGCCAGCCGTAGCGAAGGCCGCACTCCAACTGAATTTATTGCGCATAAAAGCCGCAAAAATATTGCAGATGAAAGCCCCTGTATTAATCCCCATGTAAAATATATTATAGCCGGAATCCTTGTTGGACTTGTATTGTGGGTCATCGTAGAGATTGCCCAACAGCGTAGAGATGCTCGGTTTGAAAAATCCATTTCCTATCACAATCAAGCAAATCCCAGCATAAAAGAATGGCAAATCAGGCACCGCCAAACTCAAGTAACCAAGTCCCATGAGCGTACCTCCGATATAAATCGACTTGATATAACCCAGCTTTTTGTCCGCCAAAAAACCACCGATAAACGGCGTCAAATAGGTAAACGCTATGAAAGTCCCGAAGATGTCATCCGCCCTCATATCCGCGAATTGCAGCCCCCCTTTGTCGATATCCGTCATATATAGCACGAAAATTCCGATGATCAGATAGTACCCGAACCGCTCCCACATTTCTGTGAGAAATAAAAAAGGAAGCCCCGCAGGATGTTTTCTAGTGTCTTGTGATTTCATATCGTCGTTTTGTCTTGTTTTTTTTTGTTTTTGGGTGCGCCACTCATCTCGTCTTGACGAGACCGTGTCGGGCTGTTCAGGGGTTCGCATTGCTCCATCTCTATCGGTCATATTGACCTCAGAGATCAAGCCCTTTCCATCCCTCGCACGCTAGGTTTTTATTTTATTTTTACCTAGGAATGCGAAAAGTAAGAAAATATTTTCAAAAGTTAAAATGATTATTAACTTTGTACTTAGTGTATTTATTCATGCAGTATAATATTTTGTAATTTTAAGAAAAGTCTATAATTATCTATATGAAGGCTAGGTTTTTGATTTATTTATTTTTATTGGGGATTACTTTTGAGACGAACGCACAAAGTCAAAAATCTCCAATAGCCGCCAAAGTTTCGGAATTTCTGAATGAAAATGAGCAAGTTCCCACTTACCGTGTTTTCCAAACAACCAAAGAGAAGTTGGGCAAAGAAGATCAGAATTTTCCACTAAAAAATCATTCGGTCATTTCCTTAGATTTAAAAACTTTAAAAAACTTGGTCTCTATTCAGCCTGAATTTTTCGAGATAAAAATGCCATCCTACCAAGGTGTTGAGATGAATTGTCTGCTTTACAAAGTGGATATTTTTACGGAGGATATTTCGATACTCACATCAGATGGGAGCGTGCAGCTTTCAAAACCAAGAGGCCTTCATTATCGGGGTGTATTGTCAGATGGGACCTCCTCTGTGGTAGGATTTTCTTTTTTCGAAAATGAAGTCTATGGGTTGATTAGCCACGAAAGCCTTGGGAATATTACCATCGGGAGATATGAAGGAAGCTCAAAATTAAATCAATATATGATGTTCGCAGATTCTGATTGGCTCGTAAGACCCAATTTTGGAGACTGCAAAGTCACGGATGAAGAGAGCTCGACCAGACTAGAATCTAGGTCTTTAGATCCCAATAATTCGAATTTTTTAACCACAAAATGCATTCGTCAATATCTTGAATGCGACTATGCTTTATACCAAGCCAAAGGAAGCTCAGTTACCAATACGACTAATTATATCACCAGTGCCTTCAACAACGTGGCAACTCTTTATGCCAATGACGGGATGACCTTAAGGATTTCTCAAATATTTGTTTGGACGACTTTGGATAGTTACTCCAGAACCGATGCTGGTGACGCCTTGGATCAATTCAAAGCAGCTCGCCCTTCATTCAATGGAGACTTGGCACATTTGACAGCAACAGGAGGTAACGGATTAGGCGGGATAGCATGGAGGGACGTATTATGCACCACTTTCAAATACGCTTATAGCGATATCAACACCACGTTTAATAATGTTCCTACGTATTCTTGGACTATCAATGTGATGGCACACGAAACGGGGCACAATGTGGCGTCACCGCATACTCACGCTTGTTCGTGGGTCGGAGGTGCGCTAGACAATTGTTATGAAACGGAAGGTGGTTGTAGTCCAGGTCCAGCACCTACCAATGGTGGGACCATTATGAGCTACTGCCATCTGACCAGTGCAGGTGTAAATTCTAACAATGGATTTGGTGCACAACCAGGAGCGCTCATGAGAACCGCCATAGACGATGCATCTTGCTTATCTTTATGTGGTACTACGGCTTGTACTCCACCAAATATTACCATCACAGGTTCTTCTAGCATATGCAGTGGCTCTAGCGTTACGCTCACAGCATCCGGTGCGACCACTTATTTGTGGACTCCTGGCAATTTTACAACAGCTCGAATTGTGATAAACCCTTCAGAAACAACTATTTATACAGTTCGAGGAACCACAGGGGCTTGTTCTACTGATTCAGATTTTCCAATTGAAGTAAACGAAAGTCCAACCCTGGAGTTGGAATCTAGCAATATTACATGCTTCGGTTTGCAAAATGGATTAATTCAGGTTTTGCCACTTGGAGGAATAGGGCCATTTACTTACAATATTGGACAAGGATGGGTCAATTCAAGTGCATTTAGCAATCTAGCACCTGGCAATTATACATTGTCTGTGACTGATGTCAACGGTTGTAGATCTTCAAGTTCTGTTTCGATAATACAACCACCACGCTTGACAGCAACCTCTAGCTTTACGGTTCCTCCTTGCCCAAGTACGCCATTCAACGTATTCATATCAGCCAATGGAGGTGTGCAGCCTTATTCTGGGATTGGAACCTTCCCTGGAGAATACGGACCAACGGTTTATACAGTTTACGATGAAAATGTTTGTTCTGTGGATGTCACGGTCAATGCAGTCCCTCAGAATACTGGTTTAAGTGTGACCTTGGTAGGCGAAACAGTCTTGTGTCCTGGCCAAACCATTTCGTTGATCGCATTGAGCGCTGGAGACCAATATGAATGGTCAAATGGTGGGATTACCAATACCATTCAGGTAAGCACTCCGGGTACATTTACCGTAACGGTCACTAATAATAGCGGATGTGTTGCCATATCCTCAAGGACGATAACCAACAATGGATTAACCGTTAATATCACTTCTAATGGAACCATTTGCCCAGGAAGTCCTGGTATGATTCAAGCTAGTTCAAATACCAGCAATGGTAACTATACATGGAGCAATGGTCAAACAGGGCCTGCCATCATGGTTACCCAATCAGGAACCTATACGGTTACAGTGACGAGTGCCTCGGGCTGCTTGGTGACGACAAGTACATTTTTTGAGGTACTTTCCAATCCCAATGCGACCATTTTTGGCAATTCGGTCATTTGCAATGGGTCGGTTTCTACACTTAGCGTTGGCCAAGCATCTGGAAATAGGTATATTTGGCAAAATGGATCTACAAATTCTTCCATCATTGCGGGTGGTTCAGGAGTATATTCAGTGACCGTCACCAATGCCGCCAACTGTATGTCTTCAAGCAGCTTGTCAGTCGTACAATCTGCTAACCTAAGACCTGTCATCATGGGTTCGACATTGATATGTAAAGGATCACAATCTCAATTGACTCTAAACTCCAACTATCAAACCGTTAGATGGTCGAATGGCTCCTCAGCTCCTTCATTGAACGTGACCTCGGGGATCTATACTGTTACGGTCTCTGATGCCGGCGGATGTACTGGAGTTTCTAGTATAACGATTGTTGAAAATCCACCCGTTAATATCCAATTAAGTAACAATACAACGCTTTGTAAAAATCAATCGATTAATCTACAAGTTATCAGTCCATTAACCAATAGGTACGTCTGGTCCACAGGCAGTAACACTTCTGGGATAACCGTGGGTAATATCGGTTCTTATACGGTAACTGTAACAGACGAAGCTGGATGTACTAGTAGCCTTTCTACCCAAGTGACTGTATTTCCTCAGGTTCCATTGGTTCTCACAAGTCCAGGATTTCTATGCGATGGATCATCTACTTTGATTGTAACCTCTGGGATGTTCAATCGATATGTTTGGTCCAATGGATCAATCACCAACTCACTCCCTGTAAATGTAGCGGGAACATATACGGTGCAAGTTACAGACCAATATGGTTGCACACAATCTGCCCAAACCACCATACGAAATTCTACAGTTGCTTTGCCAATCATCCAATTTCAACCTAGTATTTGTCCGGGTTCTGCGACACCTGTTGGATTGTTAAATTTTGGTGAATACAGTAATTACCTTTGGTCTAACGGAGCTTCTAACCAGAATTCCATCAACCTAGGCGCAGGCAGTTATGCACTAACGGTTTCTAATCAAGATGGATGCCGTGCAACCCAAACTTTTGTGATTCGAAATTACCCAACAAATATCCCTAAGATTGTCATATATGGAAATCTATGTAAATACGGAAAAGCTTTGGCTTCCGTCAAGGGGAATTTCCAAAATTATCATTGGTCCAATGGCTCGAATACTAGGACGACTCCAATCGGAACAGAAACCGCGATTTCGGTCAATACGATGGACCAAAATGGTTGTGAACAAACCGCAAATGTATCACTAAACTATACAGATACACTAGAGGCTCATATCGAATACATGGATGGGATTTTATTTTCCTTTCTAAAAAATGGTACTGGAACTGAATCATATCGATGGAGCAATGGCAGCACTGATCAAGCCATCAAACCAACAGGTCCTGGTACGTATTGTGTGACTGTATCCGATCGAACGGGTTGTGGTTCAAGTACTTGTTTTACCATAGAGAGAAGAGCATTGGCGAAGTACGATGGGGTGGAAAACATCAAATTATTCCCCAATCCAGTGAATTCTATGGCCACCTTGTTGATGCCAGAGCCTATGCTCCAAAGGTTAAAGTATTTGAATATTATGGATTTGCAGGGTCGGCAAATACTTCGAATAGACAAAAGAAATGGCAATATTTTTTCCATTGACACAAAAGAATATCCAAGCGGAACTTATTATATTCAATGTATTTTTGAAGACCAAGTAATGGTGATTCCTTTGGTGAAAATCTAGATTAATTCCATTTTTTTTTATAAAAAACCATTGCGGAAATAAACGAAAGGATTGCCCCTGCCCACAGGGAAAAATTGATATTTATATTCACCAACTGTGCACCTAAAAGTGGCCCACAAATTTGCGCTCCAGCTTGGACAGCACTTTGAATCCCAAAAGTCTCCCCTTGGTTTTCTTTGGAGGCTTCAGTTGAAATCAACCCTGAAATGAATGGACTGAATATGCCTTGCCCCATGGCTACGATGATGCTAAAAAGGTATATCCAGAGCGTTGTCTCTGCGGTTGAAAGGAGCGTAAAGCCTATTGCCGCCAGCATTAATGCCATTAAAACGACTTGTTTTTCCTGCATCATACCGTATAAATTTCTGACGATGACGCCTTGGATTATGATGATACAAATTCCGATAAATGAGTAGTAATAACCGATTTTTGGCGTGTCATAATGAAATGAATCGATAAGTTTTACTTGAAAATATTGCGTGAAAACGGTAAAACCAACGACGAATAAGAATACCATGAAAAAATAGTATTTCAAGTTTTCGTTTTTCCAGGCACTTTTAAAATTTAAAAGCCCTTGATTCCACTTAACTTCGGCATTGGGATTAATATTTGAGTTCGTTTCTGTATAAAACCATTTTATCAAAAACCAATTCAATAAAGTCAAAATGCTCGTAAAAAAGAATGGCGTAGTATAATTAAACCATTCTACGATTTCATTATTGCTCAAAACGCTTCCAATCATCGGCCCTAACACGAAACCGATACCAAAGCAGGCGCCAATCATACCAAAATGAGCTGTCTTGTTTTCTGGGGTCGAAATGTCCGAAACCGAAGAAAATATTACTGCCAAATTTCCTGCGGCAATACCTCCTACAGCTCTAGATAACAGTAGTAAACTTAGGTTTCCATACAAAATACCAAATGCGAATACTAGGTATGATATAAATGTAAGTCCAACGGTAATATTTAATACCTTTTTACGACCGATACGATCCGATAAACTCCCTAAAATCGGTCCACTGAATAATTGAAAAATCGAAAAAGTAGCCGTCAAAATTCCTATCACGTAGTTTCTGCTTGTATCGCTATAACTTGCATCCAATACGAGAAAACTACTCTTGAGTAAAGGGCCAATGATAGGTGAGATGATTCCAAAACTTATGAAATCTATCAAAATGGTAACCAAAATGGCAGCTAATTTTTTCATTCTAATCTTATGGAAATGCTGAAAATTGTCAATTTTACCCTCCGCAGATTCGCATTGACATAGTGTATATAATAAATAAATATCCTTTTGGTTCATTTATAAAAATATCTATTATCTTTACTTTCCTTTCTTCATTATTGAAAAACATTTATTTTATTATGTATAAATACATCATTCTGGTATTTTTGTGTTTAAATCAAGTGCATTCGCAAAATAATATTATGTTGGACTCTACCTTGCTAACTGCGAGGGTTGTAGATAATTCATTAATGATTCCTTGGGAAATCCTTTGGGGACCCGACGACCATATATGGGTCACGGAACGTAGAGGCCGTATCGTAAGAATTAACCCAATAACAAAAGTTAAAAAAACAATCCTGAATATCGAATCAAGAATTGCGGATGCGGGCGAAGGGGAGCCTGGTATGCTGGGTATGGTTTTGCATCCTAATTTTGCAAATACACCAAAAGTATATTTTGTTTATAATTACGGTTCCGCGGGTACTATCAAAGAAAGACTCGTAAGTTGGGATTGGGATGGCGATACCCTACGTAATGAAGTAATATTGTTGGATAATGTCCCAGGTGGGAATATACACGATGGTTCACGGTTGCTAATAACGACGGACAACAAACTATTGATGACTACTGGAGATACGGGCTCGTCCAATTTGTCCCAAAATTTAGGAAGTGTAAACGGAAAAATTTTGAGGCTTAACCTTGATGGGTCAATCCCCTCGGACAATCCCTTGCCAAATTCATACATATATTCTTTTGGCCATCGAAACCCGCAGGGGTTATGCTATGGTGCCAATGCTTCTATTATTTATAGCACGGAACACGGCGCACAACAATCTGATGAACTCAACCTCATCAAGCCCAACAGAAACTTTGGATGGCCTAATGTACAAGGCGCCTGCAATACCACCACGGAGATGGCATTTTGCAATGCGAACAATGTCATTCCGCCATTAAAAGAGTGGACTCCGTGTGTCGCGGTCAACGACCTGGTGTATTATAACCATCCTGCAATTCCTGAATTTAAAAATACGCTTTTGATGGCTGTACTTGGAGGCTTTGCGCTCAGACCTCGTCTTTCAGTCTTAGCTCTTTCGCCCGAAGGTCTTCAAGTTACTGGTGAAAAGGAATATCTAAAGGATCTTGGAAGGATTCGAGATATTTGTATCAACCCACACAATGGTGCTATTTATATCGTAAATAATGGAAATAGCTATCCAGGCAGCGGTCCAAATTCTTTGATTGAATATAGGAACCTCCAATACACTCCTATCAGCACCACCAATGTGCCTTCAAAGGGTGATATAACTCTAATCTATCCAAACCCCGCATCTATTAATCAACCCATTAAAATTGACGTTTTAGAGGATTTGGTAGGAGGATCTCTTGATGTTTTTGATGTCAATGGCATTCTAGTTCACTCACAAAAAATTACAGACCGCCATATGACCATAAACCCAGATGTACCCAGCAGTGGCGTTTATATTTTGAAAATATCGAATAATATAACCAAATCGTACAAGAAAATAATTATACATTAAGTTTATAATTAATCTATAAAATACTGTTTACTAAAATTATATACATTATACTAATAATTATTTAATTATTATTTCAAATAATTTGCTTTGTTTGCTTTTATTGAAATATATTTACTAAACCATTAGAAAATAAGAAATTACTACCAAGTCATAGTATTGTTCATTTGAATAATTATAGGGTGTCCACAGTAAGTCTTGCCGAATTAAGTTCTTGGCGAGACTTTTTTGTTTTATATTCATATCTTTCAGTGTTCAAAGTTGTGTACATTTGTATCAAATTCAATTAAATCTTAATATGAAAGGTCAGCTCTGGTCTATTATTATCGTACTTTGCCTTGTACAAAATGTTTTCTGTCAAAAGGCCTATTTTCAACAGAAAGTAAATACAAAGATTGATGTTCGTTTGGACGACATCAAGCATACCTTGCAAGGAGATTGCCAAATAAATTATTTTAACAATTCCCCAGATACGTTGAGATTTTTATATTTTAATCTCTGGCCCAATGCCTACAAGCATCGCTCTACACGATTTGCCGCCCAGCAGATCAGAAATGGTCAAACAGATTTTTATTTTTCCAAGGAAAAGGAGAAAGGATTTCTAAAGGATCTAGATTTTCAGGTCGATGGAAAATCACTTAGGTATCTTGAAGTCAATGGAAGCCCTGATATGGTAAAGGTGATGCTGGAGAACCCAATTTTTCCTAATCAATCAATTACTATTACTACACCATTAAAACTAAAAATTCCAAATAGTTTTTCTAGGTTAGGTCATGTCGATAATTCATACCAAATCACGCAATGGTATCCAAAGCCAGCCGTTTATGATCACAAGGGTTGGCATCCAATGCCTTATTTGGATCAAGGTGAATTTTATTCTGAATTCGGAGATTTTGAAGTCTCCATCACCCTTCCAGCCAATTATGTAGTTGGGGCTACGGGTGAGCTCATCACGGATAGTGAAAAGGCTTTTATCAATGCTAAAATCGCTGAAACTGAGCATTTGTTTTTACAAAATGATTCAGCCCTTTACAGCAAAATAGTTCCTATTTCTTCGCCAGAGTTTAAGACGATTACTTATAAGGCGCAAAACGTTCACGACTTTGCTTGGTTTGCTGATAAGCAATTTTTTATACAAAAAAGCAAAGTAAATCTAGCCTCAGGCAGGACCGTGGATACCTATACTTTGTTTACTCCGACAGATTTGAAATATTGGAAAAAATCTATACAATACATCGATCAAGCTGTATTATTTTATTCAGAGAAAGTGGGGGAATATCCTTATCCGCAGGCGACGGCGGTCCAAAGCGCCTTGAGTGCTGGTGGCGGAATGGAATATCCTATGATCACTGTCATAGGTCGGGTAGGTAGTGGAAAATCCTTGGACGAAGTCATCGCTCATGAAGTGGGACACAATTGGTTTTACGGGATTCTAGCTTCCAATGAACGGGAACATGCGTGGATGGACGAAGGATTAAATTCCTATATTGAGGAATTATATATGCAAAAATATTATCCTGATACAGATAAGAAAGAAAAAGAGCTGGATATTGCAAAAATTGGGATAGATTATTTTGGTTTGAAAAAAATGCTGCAAGCACCAGATACCCAATCGGAGAAGATGACCAATTATAATTATGGTTTTAGTTCATATACTTTACCCAGTAATTACCTTTTGCATTGGAGGGCTCAAGTAGGAGAGGAGCTCGCAGACAAGACCATGAGGCATTATTTTGATGAATGGAAATTCAAACATCCTTACCCAAATGATTTAAAGTCAAGCTTTGAGTCAGTCGAAAACCAAAATTTAACATGGCTATTCGATGGTTTGATTGCCAAAAATAAAAAGCCTGACTATTTTATTAAAAATATTATAAAAAACCAGAATCAAACCGAAATTAAGTTAGGAAATAAGGGTAATGTAGATCTTGCCATGCCCATCGCGGTATATAAAAATGATCAAAAGATATTGACCAGATGGTCATCAGGGATGCCCGATGAAGTCATTTCTTTCCCTGGAACCGATTATACAAAAGTTGTGATCGATCCAGATAACACCTCCCCTGATTTATTCCCTCGGAACAACTATTCTTTATCCACTGATAAAGTAGATAACCACAAAAAGTTGTCATTCAAGTTGGGAGCTGGTTTTGTCAAACCGGATGAAAATCGATTGAATTTCCTTCCGATATTATCCTATAATTCCTACGACAAATTATCTTTGGGAGTGCTCTTGCACAATGTAAATTTGCCAATAAGAAATTTTGAATTTCAGGTGATGCCAATGTATGGTTTTGGGTCAAAAGATCTCATCGGTACTGCCAATGCAGTTTACCATAAATACATGGAAAAGGGCTTTCTTTCAGAAATTGATTTTAAATTAAATTTTAGAAAATATAACGAATTTAACTCTGGAGTGGAGGGAATAGATAAGCTTGGATATTGGAGAGCCATTCCTGAGATTCAATTCAATCTTAGGTCTAAACCGACGAGCTCATTTTACCAAAATATTTCACTTAGAGGCATTTATTTAAGCAAAGAGGGCATCAATTTTGATTCAACAGGAAATACCATTGAAGCCAATAACAGGTTTGTGAAGCAGCTTATTTACTCATTGGGTGAAAAAAAGGTCATCAACCCTTATAGTGTGAAATTTGTGTTAGAGCAGCAGGATTATAAGACATTTTCAGGAAATAAAGAGAATTATCTTAAGCTGGACATGGAGGCTAAATTGGCTTTTCATTACATGAAAAATAAAAAGCTTGATGTTAGAATTTTTGGTGGTTATTTTATTAAAAATACTCAACAATCAAATCTTTCCTTCAGCGATGAATTAAATCGAGGATATTATTCGCTTCTGGGCAATGGAAGCGTAGATTATTATAAGGAATATGCCCTGATGGGTCGCAATGATTATCAAGGAATCTTTGGGCAACAGAATGTCGAAATCATGGGTGGATTCAAAAATCGTTTCGAATATGATCGGTCATTCTTGAATTCTAGTTATTATATTCTGGCATTTAATGCCAAGTTAGATCTGCCTCAAACTGGCAAATTTTTCCCATTAAAACCTTACGTAGATCTAGGATATGCGCAAAACCCATCGTATGATCCTGAGCAAGATATCGAGGGCTTTGAGTCACCGTTTTCGTACACTGCTGGGGTGATGTTGGACTATATGGATGGCCTCTTTAGCGTTCAGTTTCCGATATTTTATTCTAAGAATATTAATAGAGTTTATCGTGAAGAAAATGGCGGTAATCGCGGCTTGAATAAGTATGAAAAACAAATTACCTTTACTTTGAATTTGAATAAATTGAATATATTCAACTACACGCACAAAATAGAAACATTTCTGCCTTATTTAATAAATTGATAGTTTTATGCCAATATTCTGCGATTCGGAAATCAACCAATTAAAGCAAGTCATCGTACATAGACCTGACAGTGGTATCGCTAGGATTACTCCAAAAAAATCAGAGGACTTACTCTTTGACGACATCGTGCATTTGCCGCAGATGCAAGCCGAACATGACGTATTCACGAGTGTTTTGCGTGGCCTTATAGGTGAATCAAATGTTATGTATGCGTATAATTTGCTCAAGGAAGCCATAGATTCAAATTCTGAAAAAAAGGCGGAGCTGATCAAAATGATTGTGGAATATGAAGAATTACCAATTGCAACCATTCAATTATTCAATGAAACCTTGACGACTCCAGAGCTGGTAGAAGTGCTCATCACAGGATATTGGGAGAAGGAGGATCGAATATATTTTGAACCCATTCCTAATTTTATATTTACTAGGGATATTGCTGTGACTATCAAGGATCACGTAATCATAACCAGAGCTGCGAAGGAAGCAAGATTTCGTGAGAATATACTTACAAGGTTTATATTTTGGGCACATCCATATTTTGGTACTTTATACGATCAACAGAAAATCATCAATCTTAATCTAATCGAGCAATTTCCGCCTTCACGCTGGGGAGAAAAAGTCTGTATTGAAGGAGGAGACGTGATGATGTTTGACCCCCAATATGTTCTAGTAGGGTGTAGCGAAAGGACCACGGATCATGCATTTCACGCTTTGAAGAAGGTTATTTTTGAAAAAAAAATAGTAGAAAATGTAGTCCAGGTGAATATCCCTTCTGAGAGATCATTCATGCACATCGATACGATATTCACGAGGATCGATAAAGATTTTACTGTAGTTTACAAGCCTATAATCTATGATGGACTGGGTTCTTATGTTACGGTTTTTAGATCAGATGGCACCCAGAAAGTTTACTATAATGTCAAAGATTTTATCTTAGCAGAGATCAATCCAAACATGAAATTTATTTTTTCGGGAAATGGAATATCACCCTATCAAGAACGCGAGCAATGGACCGATGGTTGTAATTTGGTCGCATTAAAGCCTGGAGTAGCGATCACCTATGACCGAAATCCAAAAACAGAGAAAGCCTTTGTTCAAAATGGTTTTGCAATCAGATCTGCCTTGGATATTTTAAAGGATATCGAAGAAAATGGGCTGACTTTGGAAATGCTAGAAAAGACAATCATAACGATTCCTTCGTCAGAGCTCAGCAGGGCTAGGGGAGGATCCCACTGTATGACTTGCCCGATAAATAGAGAAGGCTGATTAAGTAAAATGTTGGGCTAGTTGTAAAAATTTGGCCATTCCCTTTCGCTTTTGCTCATCATACGAATAGCTTATATTTTCCTTAAAATATTTGGAAAATGGAAATTCAGGGGTTTCTTGATGGCATTCATTTATAATCAAATCGATATCTTCCAAACCCAATTGAAATGACTCATTCAGTGCGTCGTGTAAAGCTTCTTTGATGGTTTCGTCTTGAGCCACCCAAACAGCGAACACAAAGGGAAGTCCAGTATATTCTTTCCAAGCAATCGCTAAGTCCCATTTCTGGTATTTATCCTGAAAAGCTAGGCATTTATCCCCGATAACCAATATAGCTTCATCTGGGGCCAATTCTTTCAAATTCATTATTTTCCCCGATTCAAACACCACATCAATCTTCCAGTGATGCTTGCACAAAATCTGGCACAACAAAACTGAAGTCATGCTTTCATCGTCAAGGTATATTTTTTTTATAATATCCATGCTCGAAGGACTGAATAATGCAACCGTATAGACTTCATCTTCTGCTCCTATACAATAGTCGGTCATCACGCAAAGATTCTTTTTGACCAAAGCCCCTACGGGCAATAAGGCAAAATCTACCGTCTTTTCTGAAAATAGTTTGCCACAAATGGCTGGCACTTCGAGCTGTATTTCTACTTTACCCTTTAACCCATTCAAATCCATTCCGTGTATAAATGGTCTCGTATTCCAATAATTTACCGCCGCTCCATGATACTTTTTCATGCAAGATGCTTTATACTATTCTCTTCTTTAACTTCAAAAGCGTTTGCTTTATATTCTAGATCAAACCATCCAGTATTCGTATGTTCTACCGCCTCCATTTCATTCAATGTCAATCCTTTGAGCAATGCGATCAAAACTCGGATGGTCCCTGCCATGCGTACAGATTAAGATGTTTTTGTGTGGGATATGTTGAAGCCAGTCGATAAAAATTTGGCATCTAGCGGCCAATTCCCAAGCAGTTTCACCTTCTTCTATTTTTGCTCCAAAATTGCCCCCTCTCCAGTGTTCAATCAATAAATTATAATTGTCATTGATTACATTTTTATTCGCCAATCCTTCGCTTTTACCCCAAGAGATCTCATCTACGAGCGAACTAATAACCCAAGTATTGGGATTTTTATTTACAATATCGGAAACCGTTTGTTGGCTTCGTACCAATGTTGAGCTAACAACCAAATCAAATGACTCATTCTGAAAATATTCGCAAAACTTGCGGGCTTGTGTCCATCCTTTTTCATTCAGTTCTGCATCAACACCTCTACCTTGGACTATGCCCAATACATTATAGACAGTCTCGCCGTGGCGTACTATGATGATGCGTTTTGTATGATTAATTGACATGTACCCTGTCTAACATTAAAAAGAAATAACTTGTTTTGTAGAAGCTTCTTTGGCTCTAAATCGACAATTAATCTCGAAATGGGAGATTCCATCGAAATCCCATTGCTATGAAAAATTGCGCTCTGAACCTATAAGAATTGTATCAAGTCATACTGGGTTATGATATGCATATTTCCAATTTGGTCTTTGGTAAGCACTGCTGGCACCGATTTACTGATATATTTCGTCAAATCTCTAGCATTCATATCCATATCTACAACCGGGAATGGCTCAGACATTATCGACCTAATTTCGTCATTTTGGTTGGCTTGAGCATTCGGATCAAGTAAAAAATTTACTATTGAGTTTTCGGTAATTGAACCAACAATTTTATCACCATCCAACACTGGGAGCTGGGAAATATCGTGTTGTTTCATGAGTGCAAAAACTTCGCGGATGGATTGGACGGATTGGATTGTTATGTATTGTTTTGCCTTCTTCGAGGTAATGATGTCTTTGACTTTATTTTCACCATCTAAAAAGCCCCTTTCCTTCATCCAATCATCATTAAATATCTTACCTACGTAGCGACTACCATGATCGTGGAATATCAAAACCACCACATCTGTTGGTTTGAGTTTATCGGTTAGTTGGAGCAATCCTGCCATGGCAGATCCCGCAGAATATCCTAGCAAGATACCCTCTTCTCTAGCCAATTTGCGAGCCATAATGGCCCCATCTTTGTCAGTAACTTTTTCAAAATGGTCTATTAGTGAAAAATCTACGTTTTTAGGCAAGATATCTTCTCCGATGCCTTCTGTAATATAAGGATAAATTTCTTTTTCATCAAATTGTCCTGTTTCATGGTATTTCTTGAAAACAGATCCATATGTGTCAATACCCCAAACTTGAACATTGGGATTCTTTTCTTTTAAAAATTTAGCTGTACCTGAGATCGTTCCGCCTGTTCCTACTCCTACTACCAAATGGGTTATCTTTCCTTCTGTTTGAGCCCAAATTTCTGGACCTGTTGATTCATAATGCGCGAGTGTATTGGAAAGGTTGTCATATTGATTGCACCAATATGAATTTGGGATCTCTTTATTAAGCCTCTCAGCGACGGAATAATAAGACCTTGGATCATTGGGTTCTACATTGGTAGGACAAACGATAACCTCAGAGCCCAAAGCTCTTAGCATATCCATTTTTTCTTTGGATTGCTTGTCGCTGGTTGTAAATATGCATCGATATCCCTTCACACAAGCAGCTATTGCAAGTCCCATACCTGTGTTGCCTGATGTACATTCGATGATGGTGCCACCTGGCTTGATATCTCCCCTTTGCTCTGCATCTTCGAGCATCTTGAGAGCCATCCGATCTTTTATGGAATGTCCAGGATTGAATGTTTCGATTTTTGCTAAAACGAGAGCAGGTATTCCGTCGGCGACTTTATTCAACTTTACGAGAGGAGTATTGCCTATGGTTTCTAATATATTGTTGAAATACATATTGTTTGGGTAGTAAAAAAATGACTAAAATAAAATAGCCCGAAAATACCTTTGTAATTTCGGGCCGAAGACTAAGGTCTCAAAATAAGAAAACTACTTCTTTATGTTAATGGCCGAGGCCAAAGCAAATTATATATAAATAATTGATATATAAAAAATATCAATACAAAGATAACACTAATTTAAATATTTAAGTTCCCTTTTTATATTATTTTTTAATGAATTCATGCAAATACAATGCCAAGTTTTTAAAAATTAAAAAAAATCCAAATATAATTAACAGATTAATTTTTATATAATGTGCAAACACTTGACTTACAATTGACTACATTAAAATCTAGCAATGATACCTCCAACGGCATTGAGGCCAAAGGTAGGATAGTCCTGATACACTTTATATTTGTTGAATGCCAAATTGTTCAACATGATGAATGCTCCAAAATTTTCAGAGAACATATAATCCCCTCCAATGCTTACATCGAAGAGTGGGTTTCCTTTGTCAGCGGTGCCGTCTGCTAGTTTAAAACTCATACCATTACCAAAAAACAAGTCAGCTTTAACTGTAAGCTTATCAGCTAATGCTTTATATTTTGCACTCAAATTGAATTGAAGCGTAGGGAGCATCCACGGCTTAGCTTCATTTTTTGGATCGATCGAATTGACGATAACGGCAGCTGTGGCACTCAGATTTTCTAAAACTTGTGTACCGACTTGACCGTGCACGAATATAACAGTAGCCGTATCATAACCCACTTTAAAAAACCTCGAATCTTCTTTATGTTGTACGAAATACGCCAAGTCCTCTACTTGACGATATCCAGCCTTAGCTTCGTATTGAAGATCCCAGACATTGCCTCTAAATCCAGCATAAATGTCGTTCAATTTTGTGTTTTTGTACAATTGTCGTGAATGAATGTATGGATTGAATCTCGATAGCGTTTTGTCCGTATTTTTCAAATAATTTCCTTCCCAACCAGCGAATACGATCCATTTATTTTGTACAATTTTGGCATTTAATTCAACATCGGGTAAGAAATAAAAATGGTCATTTAGCAACGCAATTCGCATCCCCAATTTAGCACTGAATCCTTCTCCTTGATAAGTAAAGGATGGGTTGATGATGAAATTGTTGAGATCTTGATTCAGGGTATCTTTTACATTGGTAACGTCGGATAATATGGCGAGTTTAATTGGGTGTTTTTGATTCAAATATTTTTTTACGCCAAAATCTAATACAAAATCGTTTTCTCTAGTAGCAAGATTATCTCTATAATTATCGTATTTTATATGAGCCCAGTAGTCAACATCCAGTTTATTTTTTATGGTATTATAAAATTTTAAACCCAAGCTGGTATTGGTGTATTTTTTTTGTGCATTTTCTTTTGAAAACTGTAAGCTATCGTGATTGTAGCCATACAAATAAGCAGAATTTATCGTGTACCCGATATCTCCTTTTATGCCGATTCCCTTCTTGTGGTCGTAGCCTAAGTTCAATCCAAGGTCAGTGTCAGAAAACCGCTGCCATTCGATTTTTTTATCATTGGCAGAATAGTGCCTACCCAATAAATCTAAGGAAAAGCCCGGCTTTTGGACTAATGCAAAATTGGCTTCTACCAAAGGCGATGCTGGAAATCCATAACCCGCTTTGACATAATGCTTATATGATTTGTCGTTGCTTTTTTCAGGTGAAACGGCCACAGGTTTGATGGTCGGTGGCTGTACATCTACTGTGATTTTATCCTTTGCGATCACTTGATAGTCGTATTCGACGTCCTTGGATGGAGCTGTGCTATAAGGTGCCGTCAATTCTAGCTTTTCAGATTCAGCTAGTCGTGCATCAAAGTTTTTGATAACTTCGATTTTTCCTGAAGGCAGTTCTTTTTGTCCAAACAAATTAAGACTTAATCCTAGAACCGCAATGCTCAATATATATTTCGAACTATTCATAATTTTACTTTTACTTGATAATAATTGAATATTAGTTTTCTTCCATTTCCAATGTCTTCGATTCATTGGTTTTGAGGTTTACTTTGTTTAATTTGCCTTCTATCTGATCCAATTCTTTGAGCTTTTTCTTGGCCTCATTCACCAGACCTTTGTCTCCATCGAAGTTCTCGATTACCGCCTCTAGAGCTGCTCTGGCATTGAAATAATCAGCCTTTTTGACTTGTGTATCTGAAATAAGCAGCAATGATTTGGCTATCCAATATGGGAATCCGGAATTACCTTCTATGGCTGTGTTGCAAGCCTGTTCAGCTTCATCCCATTTTTCCTGATCGTAGTTAATCTTGGCGATCATATAGCGGGATTCGGCTGTTTGTTCGTTTTCGCCACCCTTAAGAGCCTTGGAGAAATATTCTGTGGCTTTGGAAAGGTCATTTCGATCGTAATTGAGCTTTCCTAGATAATAATTGGACAATGCTTTTTCATCAGCAGAAGATTTTGGATTGTTTGCGACCTTGACGGCATATTCAGCTACGCCTTCTTGGTTTTGACTTCTATGAGCGCTCCTCAACGCGCCCAATTGTGCTTGGAATTGTTTGTCTTCGGTTCTAGCTACTTTCTCCAGTTTTGAATAATAAGTATAGGCCTGCGCGAATGCACTCGAATGGTGGTAGGCTATGATAGCCGCTTTGTCCAAAGACACTACGTAATAATCAGAATTTCCTTTTTCTATTACTTTTTCAAAATCTAAGAGTGCTTTATCATATTTTTTCAAGGCCAAATAACTTTCTCCCCTAGAATAATATGCTTGTAATGTATTGGCTCCATTGGGAAATTTTTTCAAATATTCATCAAACCCTGTGATGGCATTTTGCCAATTGCCCAGTTCAAAATGATTTTGTGCAACTCTAAAGTTCAACGAATCCTTTGAATCTTTGGACATTTTATACCCTGGTATGGTTTCTATATATTCAATATAGTCGTCAGCTCGGCCCATTTCTAGATAAATCTCTTCGATTGCAGCTCTGGCATATTCGGCATCTTCCTTAGATGGATTGTTATTGAAAACGTTTTTGTAGTAAGTCAATGCTGATTCTTTTTCACCACTATTGTAAGAGATCAAACCAAGCAAAATATAAGATTTGTTGACCAGTTTAGACTTGTCCTTGTAATTGGTAACCAGCTTAGTCAGTGGGCCTTTTGCCAATTTGTAAGCCTCCATTTCTTGGTGTGTTTTCCCTAATTCATACAAGGCCAGGTCTGCGTACAAAGAGTTCGGATAGCGATTAGGAATTTCAGACAATGTATTTATTTTATCTTGTTTTTCTCCATCCAATCCTTGTATAATTCCCTTTTGGAACATCGCATAGATGAATCCTTCATACTTGTTGTCGATGGCTTCATTGTACAATGCTAGGGCTTCCTTGTAGTTGTTTTTCTTGAAATTACAATCACCCGCCTTCATTACGGCATCACCGAGCACATTTTTCTTTACAAATGCATCTTTGATCTTAGGATTCTTTTTGATACCAGAAACTGCAGCCTCAAATGATTTTAATGCAGCGCTATAATTCTCTAACTTAAATTGACTGAATCCCAATATATACTGCGCCACGGGCAATGTAGATATATCTGAAGTCACCTTGACCAATTTATAATCGGCTATAAAATCATCTATTTGTTCGATACTGGCAGGAAAATCTTTTTTTAAGTGGTAAATATCACCTTTCCAGAATGAAATCAGCGTTTTTATGCTTTTATTGATGGGATATTTATCGGACTTTATAAAATAAGCCAAAGCACCCTCATAAGCTTTATTATTGTACTCTTGTAGGCCTTTTTGATAGCATATCTTTTGATAAGCCTCCTTCAACTTTTCGTTAGGTTGGTCTATGCTTTCGATAATCTTTATGGCATTGTCATAATCTTTGGTATTTTCAAGGACATCACCAAGCACTTTTTGTGCCTCGGCATAATATTTTGATCCCTGAGGTATTTTAGAGAGAATCATCACTGCTTCGCGGTCGCCGTTCATTTCAGCAGAAAGTTTCGCATAATTGAATTTTGAGTTTTCGGTCATTTCCGCATCGAAATTCATATTAGAAGCCTTCATAAATGCATTTTTAGCTGAAGGCTTATCTTTTGTTTTTATATAACTATCGGCTAGAAAATATAGCGCATTCTGTCCCATTGCCGTATTGCTTTGGTCGCACTCTTTAAGGTATTCTATCGCCTTTGGGTAGTTCCCATTTTTATAATAAGTATAACCGATTTGGAACATGGTCTCGGGACTTACACCAGAGCTATTGGAGGCGTATTCTTCCATATATGGGAGGGCTTCCGAATATCTTCCCAATTGAAAATAGGATTGACCGATCAGTTGGTTCACTTCGCTTTTCTTCTGGATGTCGGGATCATTGAGTAGGGTTGTACCGTAATCTATAACCTCTTGATATTTTTTCTGACCATAATAAATTTGGCAAATATAGTATGGAACTAAATTTTTATACTTTTTATACGCCGCACAAACTTTAAATCCCTGAATGGCTTGGTCGTATTTTTTATCAAAATAACTGGCCATTCCAAAATAATAATTTGCTGGATAATAGTATTTGTTTTGAATGTTTCGGATTGAATTAAAAGATTCTCTCGCCTTGGTAAAATTTTTATTAACGAAATTCGCATAAGCGAGCTTGAATTTTAATTCAGTATATTCTTCGGTGCTCAATCCGGTCCCTTCTATCATCGAATAATATTCGATGGCTTCATCGTACTTTTTCTTGTTGTAGGCGAAATTTCCCAATTCCAAGATGGCTTGATCCGATGCCGCATCGGGCTTACGATCTCGATAAAAATCAAGCATCAGTTTTTCACCTTCGGATCGCCCAGCTTTCAGTACAGACTTGGCGTACATGATTTCTGCTTGAGTACGGATGACTCTAGAATTGTTATCTGTAGGGTAGGTCGTTTGCTCCAGAGCTTTCTTAAAGTACTGTTGGGCTCCTGCATATACGCCCTTTTCGTACAATTCGACTCCTTTTTTAAAATTAAATTTTGATTCCGTGAAAATTGTCGTCTTTTGTCCTAGCATCGTAGCAGAATAAAAGATGCCGCAAAGAATAATGAAGCTATTTAATTTCATGCGAAACTGATTTTTGTTATTAAAAACTGTTTTCTCCTTTTGAATATTGTCGCACTTAGCATTTCTGCAACAAACTTATGAAAAAAAACCGTAATATATGTGTATTGTGGATAATTGGTGCAAAAAAAAAGCGCCAGATATTCTGACGCTTTCAAGGGTGAATGAGGGGTTTCGAACCCCCGACCTTCGGAACCACAAACCGACGCTCTAACCAGCTGAGCTACAATCACCGCTTAATTCTCCTTTTCAGGAGGGACTGCAAAGGTAAATTTTTATTTATTATTTTTCAAATCTCTGACAAGGATATTTTTTCCAATATCTTCAAATTCATGCCCAGCTTCTAATGATTCAAAAAAAAAGTTAGCCTTAAAAGTTATCTTTACCCATTCAATTCGTCATTATACAAAGTCCTTAACTAAATTTATTTTCAAGTTATGTTCGAATTCATGTTGGTTTTGCTAGGTATTGCCTTTGGTGCACTGGTTGTATTGTATTTACACGCCGTTCTAAGGCCAATCACGTTAGGACAGAAGGCCAGTTATGACTCGAAAGCACCCGCAAAATATGTAAATTGGCCGCCGTGGAGGGAGAATTCAGTGAGATATACAGCAAATCCGATGTTGCTTCTTACTTTTTTGATTTATTCAGTTCTGAAAAAAAGGCCCTCGTTATCGTAAAAGCCAAAGCCATATTGGGATTCGACCTGAACAAAATGATACTAGAAGTGGACGAGTCAAACAAAATTCTCCACATTCGCCATTTTCCAAGCCCCCAACTCATCTCCTTGGAGACGGATTGTCAGTACTACGATTTAAAGCACGGAAGTTTCAATAAATTTTCTCCCGAAGACCTCACCAAAATGCAGATCGAAGCCAAGGATTTGATTAAGAATAAAATCGAACACAGCCAATTGCCCACCTTGGCCATTGAACAAGCAAAGGACGCCATCTCGCTAGTCAGATATGCAGCCTTAGCCTCTGGTTGGAATGTCCAGACGGCTCCCAATATTGGGGCAGACCCCAATCAGTCCAAACTATTACTTAATTGATTTTAACGATGTGAAAATGCCTTAGACGTTGAATCTAAAGTGCATTATGTCCCCATCTTTTACGACATATTCCTTGCCTTCTACGCCGAGTTTTCCAGCTTCTTTGATCGCAGCTTCGGACTTGTACTTGATATAATCTTCGTATCCGATGACTTCCGCGCGGATAAATCCTTTCTCAAAATCCGTGTGAATTACCGCAGCAGCTTGAGGCGCTTTACAACCATTTTCTACCGTCCAGGCTCGCACTTCTTTTACTCCAGCTGTGAAATATGTGATTAGGTTCAGTAGTTTGTATGCCGATCGTATCACCTTGTTTACTCCAGGTTCAGAGAGGCCCAAAGCCGACAAATATTCCTTCTGTTCTTCCTTGCTTTCCAATTCAGCTATTTCCGCTTCGATACCAGCACTCACGAGGATGACCTCGGCATTTTCATCAGCTACGGCTTGCTTGAAATCCTGCACATAAATATTCCCATCAAGCACACTGTCCTCATCGACATTGCAAACATAAAGAACGGGTTTGTCCGTCAATAAAAACAAACTGGCGACGAATGGCCTGTCCTCGATATCAATCGGTGCAGTCCTAACTGGACACCCAGACTCGAGATGCTTTTCGACGATATCTGCGATCGCCAATTGATGCAAAACTTCTTTGTCGCCTCCTTTGACCAGTTTTTTCAAGCGGTCGATGGCTTTTTCTATGGACTCTAAGTCCTTGAGCATCAGCTCGGTATCTACTATTTCTTTGTCGCGAACAGGATCGACGCTGCCGTCCACGTGGATGACATTATCATCTTTGAAGCACCGCACTACGTGGATTATTGTGTTCACCTCACGTATATTCGCCAAAAATTGGTTGCCCAATCCTTCGCCCTTACTCGCCCCTTTTATCAAGCCCGCAATATCCAAAATCTCGATCGTCGTCGGAAGCACCCTCTCAGGGATGACTATCTCAGCCAGCGCATCCAATCTCGGATCTGGCACCGTGATGATACCCAGATTGGGATCCTTCGTAGCAAAAGGATAATTAGCCGCTAGGGCTTTCGCAGAAGTCAAAGCATTGAACAGCGTTGATTTTCCGACATTTGGGAGACCCACGATACCACACTTAAGAGCCATAAATTTTGTTTTTAAGAGCGCAAAGGTACAATATTTTGCCAAAGTATTTTAGTGATTTACCCAAAGTAATTTTGGACGCATCCTCACTCCGTGAGGACCGTTCTCATATCTTTGCAATATAACTCATATTTTTATAATTTAACCCATAATACTAAAAGCTATCACAGCAAATTGAGACCGCGCTAGATACATTTTAAAAATGATATTGTCGAGACAGGTTTATCTGTGGTAGTTTTTATTTGTCAGCCTCAATAGTACCTAGACACTAGTTTTATTAAATTAGATGTTGTATTACAATGAGCAATGGTATGCAAATAAATTTTTTAGTATTATACAAAAACTATTTTTTATGATAATAAAGTATTCAGTTGGATTAGATGTTTCTGCGGCCGACATTAAAGCATGTATATCTGTGATAGATATTGAACAACGGGTAAAAGTTCAATTCTCCAAAACGCACAGTAATACAAAAAAGGGCTTTTGGAACTTTATAATTGGATTATAAAAAGTCATAAGTCGCCAGAAATTCCATTGGTGGTATGTATGGAAGCAACGGGAGTTTATCATGAAAATAGTGCGTATTTTTTATTAGAAAAGGGTTAAGAATTTCCATAGTGTTGCCCAATAAGGCAAAAAAGTATTTACAAGCTTTAGGGCTCAAAAGTAAAAATGATAAAATTGATGCTAAAGGTCTAGCTCAAATGGGAGCGGAACAAAATTTAAAAGAATGGAAACCTTTGGGCAACTTTTTTATGATCTTCGTATTCTAACGAGGCAACATGAGGTATTGCAAAAGAATATTACTTCAGAAAAAAAACCGCCTACATGCTGCGGAAACTGCTGCACGTCAAGTAAAAATTGAATTAACTCAAATTAAACAACTTATTACTTTTCTCAAAAAACAATTAGCAATAATTGAAGTTGAAATCCATAAAATGATAGAAACCAATCCTACGTACAAGGATAAGTTTGCTAGAGTTTGTAAGCTTCATGGCATAGCCACATTGTCAGCAGCAACAATTATTGCAGAAACTGGAGGATTTGAGCTATTTGAAAATTACAAACAAGTAGTAAGCTATGCAGGATATGATGTAGTTGAAAATCAATCAGGGAAAACATCAAGGCAAAACTAAAATTTCCAAAAAGGTAACTCTAAAATCAGAAGAATATTACATATGCCAGCATTAGTCGCAAGAGGGAAAGAGGGAACAGTGTTTGAAAAACTGTACACCAGGGTATTTGAAAAAACTGGAATAAAAATGAAAGGAATCGTCGCTGTACAGAAAAAACTATTGCTTATGATTTATTATATTTGGAAAAAGGATTTGATATATGACATTAATTTTTCAAATATCCAAAAGGAGGAGTTGGCGCCCCCCTCTCCGTTAAAAATAGATAAAGAAAAACAATTAAAAAGCCACATATAATGTGGCTTCACAAGGTGAGCATCCTTTAAGTTATCGAAGTATGCCCCCTCTCCGTAAGGCAAATATATTAAAAAATGTAGTATAAAAAATGTAAAATAATTTGGTATTGAAGATAGTACCTGTTCGTGGGTTCGCGATGCTCCGTCCACGACCAAGCCACTACCATCACTTGCGCGCTAGGACTGCCCAATTGCGGCTTAAATTTAGCATGAATGCAGGTGTATAGGTCTAGTTCTCTATTGCTGGATAAATTTTTATTAAATATAAACTAATTTAACTAAACGCAGGATCAATAAGGCCAAAATAAGGTTATGTTTAAATCTATTTTAAAATAATATAAATTATGAAAATTTTTCAAGTATGTCTGTTGATTTTATTGTCAACTTATGTTTTCTCTCAGGAGACAAATAAATATAAAATTGCTAATTCAATAATTGACGTAAAAGAAATCATTAAAACAGACTTAGGTTTAGAAGTTTTTAAAGAAATTGAAGCTATGAATTTGTCGAATAGCAAGTATTCCGTTGGAATATTAGAATTGGACAACATCCTTGATGGAAATGGGCAGAAGTTAGGGAAACTTTTAGGGGGCTGTCAATGCCACATGATGATGGGAAAACTTGAAATTGCAAATGCTATTGGGTTTATGGGGGGGATTGCAAGTGTAATTGAGATTAACATTTCTGACAGTACTTTTAAATCAACTCTTTCTTACAATACAGATGGTATGCAAACCTATAAATTCAATAAAGAAGGAGAGTTTATTACCGATATTGTGGTTGCTTTAGAAAGAGCTAAATTAGAATTTTCCCCAGATTCTAAATTTGAACATGACGGAATTCTTAAAGGCAAACTTATTGGTACTTCAATAAAATATTATGAAAAAGATAATTCATCTCTTGGATACAAAGAAATCCAAACCAATGTCCTTTCGATATTTGAATGTAAACTCACTGATTATGAAAAGATTTTAAAAGATAATGGAAAAGGAGATTTATTAGAAGAAATGAAAGAAGATTTAGAACATCAGAAAAAGAAGAAAAACTGATGTGATGAACTTACGCACGAAAATACAGCGGCTCTTCAAACTCATCAAATTCATAGAGTTATAACCCTTGATTTGATAAATTTTCTAGGCAAGAAGTATTCATTGGATTTTGGTAATGTTAAGAAACGAACCCAAATGGGTCAAATAATTATTGCTAAAGCATAAAAAGACAAATGATCCCAACGGGGTCGAACATTGTTCTTAGGTTTTTTTTTCAAAATTTCAAAAGATTATTTCCTTAAAATTTTCTCCATTGATTTTCCTTTAGCGAGCTCGTCAATCATTTTGTCCAGATATCGTATCTTTCGTATGACCTCGTCTTCTATTTCTTCAACGCGATATCCACAGATTACACCTGTAATTTTCACGGCATTTGGATTAAAATTGGGAGCTTGAGCGAAAAAATGTTCAAAATCGGTTTTGTTGTCAATGAGTTCCTGAAGACTATCTTGGTCATACCCAGTCAACCAAAAGATAATTTCATCGAGTTCAGTTTTTGTACGTCCTTTAGTTTCAACCTTCTTGATATAATGAGGATATACACTAGCAAAGGTCAATTTATAAATTCTGTCCGTGCGCATTGTTTTATTTTTTTTTCATCAAATTTACCAAATAATGATTGAATTATTTATAGAAATAATCAGTTGGTTTTTTTATAAATTAATGAAATAACTGAAAAAGTTAAGACTCTTCAATCAATTGATTGATTATGGCTTCATCATCTGCTGGTAACGACACAGTGACTTCTGAAACAGGGGTTGATGGATAATCTTCGAGAAATTTAGGTAGAAACGGTAGTGCTTTCTCCGCCGCAAGCTGCTCAGCGGCTTTTTTATTGAAATTTTGGGCTTCCGTCAATTGTATTCCGTCGATCACTATCGCCACTCTAAAAAAATCACGCTTGGATTGTTTTAACTTGTCGAGTAGTACAAAATCAACATTTTTATTGTGTTTCTGACACCATTCGAGCAGTTGTGATTTATAGTTGTCGTCCCAAGTTTCTAATTCGTGAATATTCAAAAAATTTCTCAAAATCTTTGAAACCACAAATTTTCTCGTCTTGTCGTGACCTAATTCGACGTATATGGCGCCAATCAAAGCCTCTAATGCATTACCTAGCATTGATTTGCTGATGCGCGTAGGATTGAGCTCTTTGAGGATAAAATCGAGTCCCATTTTTTCACCCACTTCATTTAAAGTATCTCTCTTGACGATTTTGGATCTCATTTTGGTCAAAAATCCTTCATTGCCGTGGGGATATTTTTTAAATAAATATTCGGCAACAATAGAACTGAGCAATGCATCGCCTAAAAACTCCAAACGCTCATTATTATTTAAGGCTTCTGGTTGACCTTGGGAAGGTGTTGATTTATGATAAAATGCCATCTTAAATAGGGCAATATTGGCTGGTGTAAAGCCCAATATATCTCGAAGATTGCGAACGAATTCTTTGTCTCCGGAAAGTGAAAGGTTATATATGCGCTTGAAACTATTCAAAATTTTGGTTAATACCTTTTGAATATTATAGAACTATTATGACCACCAAACCCAAATGTATTGCTTAAGAATGCATTTATTTTGCGTTCTTGGGCTTCGTTGAATGTTAGATTGAGTTTGTTATCAATTTCTGGATCATCAGTGAAGTGATTGATCGTAGGAGGTACAAATCTGTGTTGCATAGCCAGAATGCCCGCGATGGATTCTATGGCTCCTGCAGCACCTAATAAATGACCAGTCATAGATTTTGTTGAAGAAATATTCAGCTTATATGCGTGATCATTAAATACACCTAATATGGCCTTTGTTTCAGCCAAATCACCAAGTGGAGTTGATGTGCCATGAACATTTACGTAGTCGATATCCTCAGGATTTAAATGGGCGTCTTCTAGGGCAAGTCGCATTACATTTCTAGCTCCTAAGCCTTCAGGGTGTGGCGCGGTGATATGGTAAGCATCAGCAGTCATACCAGAGCCACATACTTCGACCAATATATTTGCACCTCTAGCCAGGGCGTGGTCTAAAGATTCTAGGACCAATGCTCCAGCTCCTTCGCCTAAAACGAAACCATCTCTATCTTTATCAAAGGGCCTACTGGCGGTAGGGTAGTCATCATTTCTTTCAGAAAGGGCTTTCATGGCATTAAATCCGCCCATACTTGCTGCCGTGACTCCTGCCTCAGATCCTCCTGTCATGATGATATCAGCTTTCCCCCATCGGATATAGTCTAATGCATTTCCAATAGCATGTGTGGAAGATGCACAAGCCGAAACGGTGGCATAATTGATACCTCTAAATCCGAATTTTATTGATATTTGACCAGCAGCGATATCTGAAATCATTTTCGGTACCATGAATGGATTGAATCTAGGAATTCCATTTCCTCTTGCGAATTCTTCTATCTCTGATTCTAAAGATTTTAAACCTCCAATCCCACTGCCCCAAATGACTCCTGCTCTATCTAGATTTATAGTAGCAAGATCCAAGCCCGACATGTCAAAAGCTTCCTGTGCAGTCACTAGAGCATATTGTGTAAAAGGATCTAATCTCTTAACTTCTTTTTTATCGATAAAATCTTCTGCAATAAAGTTTTTTACTTCACCCGCGAATTTTGTCTTAAAGTTGGTGGCATCGAATTTTGTAATTAAGTTAGCGCCAGAGACACCTTTTTGCAAACCCTCTAAATATTGAGGGATATTATTGCCAATGGGAGTAAGAGCCCCAATTCCAGTGACTACTACTCTTTTCATTGATTTATATTTTGGATATATGAATTCATGCCTAAAGTTAAAGAAATTGCGCAAATTACAAAAAAATAAACCACAGTTAGTTTGTAACTGTGGTTTATTTCGGGTTAAATTTTATTTATGATTGTAATTCGCCCTCTAAAAATTTAATGGCTTGTCCTACAGTTGTGATTTTCTCAGCTTGCTCGTCAGCTATGGTAAGATCAAATTCTTTTTCAAACTCCATGATTAGCTCGACTGTATCAAGTGAATCAGCACCAAGGTCATTATTGAAATTGGCTTCTGCTACAACTAATGACTCATCGACTCCAAGTTTGTCAACTACAATTTTTTTAACTCGTTCAGCAATGTTAGACATTTTTTAGTTTTAATTTATTGTTATAAAAATATGGTGCAAAGTAATATATATAGTTGATGACTACCAAAATTTTTAACAATTATTTAATCAAAATTGATAAAAAAAGCCACTTTTTTCAAAATCTAGCATTCAATAAGTTAAAGAAAAAAATTCTATGGTTCGTTTTGGAATTTTTTCCATCAATGGAATTTATAGCTATTTGCTGACTTGATTTCATTTTTACTTTTTGATTTCAACTTACCTGAATTAGTAAATGTAATGAGGGAAATCAATCCGAAAGTAACACCGGCAACTATTGTTTGAACTTTTAAAATAGCTTTAGCAAAAGCAAACCCTATGTTACCATCAGGTTCTCTTGATAGCTGTGAGAAGAGGCCAAATGATAAAGCACTGATACCAAAACTCACAAATCCTATCGTATTTTGAACTTTAGCTTTTTTACGATAATGTAATCCAAGTTCAATATGGTGATTGGCGATTGCATTGTCGAATTTATAGCTTGGGTTTAACCCCAATATCTTGGCTTTGAGCTGTTCTTTTAGCGAGAATTGCATAAATGGCTCTCGAGTTGTAACAATGATTTCTTTGGAAAATAATATTTGCGGAATAAAAAATAATATAATTGCAGCAGTTGTTAAAAGCTTGATAAAGGCATTTATAAAATGAGGTTTCATGTAATTTAAATTTGCAAATAAATAAATGTGATGGACAAATATACACATTTGTATGAAATATGTATTGAAATATATGGATAATGTTCTCAGTAATAAAATATTTATATATTGATCCCTAATAGCTCGAATTTGTTGCTATTCTGATTATGGGTAATTTCATAATTGGGGATTATAAACTAATTGATTATAAAAAAACTAAAAATATAGGCAATTATTCTATGGAATAATCGCAATTAAAACGTCATAGAATAAATTTTCCAATCATCAAAATATTTTAATTATGAAAAATCTCTATCTAGTTTTTATGAGTTTTGTATTTGTATTTTTAAGTAACTACATATTTGCACAGACCGAACCAGTCCCTTCTAATTTCCAAATTGGGGCTGGAATTCGATTCTCACCCTTCGATGCAGCTGCCCCTACTTCTTCTTCGAATATTTACTCCAGCAGGTTAATTCTTCCTATCAACATAGGTAGCAATTTTAGGATCGAGCCTGAGTTAGGGTATAGGAACGATAAGGAAGAAAACCAAGGTGAATCTACTAAAAGAAATACACTTTCGTTTGGAATTGGTGTTTTTGGCATTAAAAAAATGCAAAATATTAATGCTTATGGCGGAATAAGACTAGATATTACCAATTCTACTAGAACTGATGTCGAAATTATTTCTAGCAGAACTTATACAAGCACTTACAAAACAAAATCATTTGGTGTTGGACCATCTATTGGGTGCGAGTATATCTTTGCTAGACAATTCGTATTAGGTGGGGAGTTTTGGTTCCCTTTTGGATCAAATGATGAAACGTTTACCAGTTCAAGTAGTACAAGTTCAGAAAATACCTCGAATAAGTTTAGTGCAATTATCCCATCCTTGGTGTTTAGATTTTTCTTTAATTGATTCCTATATTTTCTTTTGTCAGACCGATGAGATACAATCTTTGGTTAATTTATTGATTATTTGATGTTAAACAAATCATGATAACCTCTGCCACACAAATCCAGAAACTTTGATATTTCTAGTCTCAAAGTTGATAGAGCCTTATCAATGTCCCAATTGCTTGTATCTCTCGGTCCAACAAAATTAGAAATGGATCGAATTTGATGACCATTTATACCATAAATTTTATTGACCAATGCAAAAGAGGCACCTTCCATATTTTCTACTTGGATGCTATTGTTTTTGTATAATTCTTTGAATATTGGGTCATAACCACTCGAAGAGCAAACAGTTGTCCCCGAAGCATTTAGACAATTTGCAAGCAATGGCTCCAAAATAAAACTATTTACCTTACCCATGGATTTGCGAAAGGAAAGTTCATCCCAAGGTATAAAAGTACCATCCTGGTTCCATGCACCTAGGTCAAGAAATTTTTCTGACACAATGTTGACCACATCGCCAATTCCAATATTAGGATCGTTGGATCCTGCTATGCCCACCAACACAACGGTATCGTTTGATGAGAATTTATTTTCGCTAATGAATTTTTGATATTCTGCTTGAAAAAACGGAGGACCTGCTTCAAGGATTTTTATTGAAACCTCACAATTATCATTTATTGAGAAATGAGTTAAATTTCCTTTTACTTTATTCCCGAAAACTCCCAGAGCTTCATATTCGGTTGGAAAAACAAAAATAAAATGACGGTGATTTT
This sequence comes from Saprospiraceae bacterium, assembly GCA_016718505.1. Lineage (GTDB taxonomy): Bacteria > Bacteroidota > Bacteroidia > Chitinophagales > Saprospiraceae > JADKKF01. The sequence goes on from JADKDE010000002.1 coordinate 616,920, forward strand.
CTGTCACTTCAGGATTTTTTGAACTGATAGGTAAGTGCTAAACTTGGGCTAAAGCCAAGGTCTTGATGATAATTTGTACCAAAATCCAGCGATAAAGCATTTTTGATATTATACCCCAATCCCAATCCAAAATCGAAAGGGGCTGTCCTCATCCCAGTTCTCACAGAAAAACTTTGATTAGGTCGATAAACGATACCAGCTTTGATGCGCGGATCTCTTTCTAAATCCTTCTCTATAGAGCCTAATAAATCAAATTTTGGACCAACAGTATAATTGAAACCCAATTCGACAATTGCGGGTAAAGCATCGTCTTCGTTGAGTTTTACTCGAACGGGATTAAAAGCATGCAAACCGAGTTTTAAATTCGGTAGCAAATCAGCTAGAATCCCAAGTTCAAAAGTCAAAATACTTTGACTACCTTGCTCGATATTATTCGCATTAACATAATCCACTTGACCCCCAATAGATAGGTTTTTAAACAATTTACGACCGTAAGAAAGCCCAATTTTATTCTCTTTATATCCGTCAGTACCAAATTGCTGGATATTTAGACCAAAAGTTCCTTTTTTTGCCAGCGGTAATACAAAACCAAAGTCCAGCGTCTTGATATTAGTTCCAATAAATCTTGTTTGGCCACTAGCATATAAGGCCATCGATTCAGCATATGCCAGCCCCGCCTGATTGGCTTGACCTGAATAGACGCCAACAGAAGCTGCTTTGCAAGAACCAGTGGCTGCCATCGGAGCTATCCCGTCAGACGATATGGTGAATTGAGCCTTTAGATTATTCACGCAAATTAAACTCAAAACAAGGATACAGGATGGAATTAAATGTTTCATTTAAAGGCAATATTCGTAAGTAAAAAAATGATTTTCGTCCAAAAGATAATCATTTTTATAAAAATGAAAAAGTATTAATGAAAAATATTGAAAATAATCCTACAAATTTTGGATTAGAATAGAGGCTTAATCACTAAACTATCAGTTTTCCAAAGTAAGTCTGGTTTAAGTGGCTTGGGTGGGGGAGGGATGCGATATCTCAGTTCAATGTCTAAGTATTTTGGGTCTTGCATTAATGCACTATCAACCATTTTCTGAATTTTACGCATTAGGGCTATTTTGCAATCAGCATCAAATTGCCTTTTTGCCTCTGCAACCTTTGTATTTACTTCTTGGTCAATATTTATCTTGGGACTTAAAACGCTTTTTTCACAGGAAGCATACGATAGTATTGCTAATACAATCACTATCAACCTATATAGACTAGTGAACTGTTTGTTCGATTTCATACATTCTCGCTTTATATATAGAATCAAACAAATATGGGGTCTGAACTTCTTCATAAAATTCACACTCCTTTTGCCACGAATATTTCAAAGAATCCACCTTTTTAATGGCCAGTGAATCTATTTGTATCCTTATGGCATTTGATTGTCCGAGCTCATCCGAACTTGAGCCACACGCCATCCATGCAATGCTGATAACAAAAAACCCTAAATATTTAATCATGGGCAGAAAGATCAATAATTTTCCTTTTAAGTTCAAACTGTTGTCCTAAATAAACCTTTCGTACTGTTTCATCTGCAGCCAACTCTTCAGCTGTTCCTTGTTTGAGAATTTTTCCTTCGAACATAAGATAAGCCCTGTCGGTGATGGATAATGTCTCTTGTACGTTGTGATCAGTAATCAAGATTCCGATATTTTTGGTTTTAAGCTTAGCGACGACGTGTTGAATATCTTCAACGGCAATTGGGTCAATCCCTGCAAATGGTTCATCCAAAAGAATAAATTTCGGATCTGATGCTAGTGCCCTAGCAATTTCTGTACGTCTCCGTTCTCCACCTGAGACGGTATCTCCATCATTTTTTCTTACTTTTTCAAGTCTAAATTCTTTTATAAGAGATTCGAGTTTTTCTCTTTGTTCTTCTTTTGAAAGCTTTGTCATTTCTAGCACAGCTCTGATATTATTCTCTACACTCATTTTTCGGAAAATTGAAGCTTCTTGAGGTAGGTACCCAATCCCTAATTGGGCGCGTTGGTACATGGGCAATTTGGTAATATCCCTATCATCAAGAAAAACTTTTCCTTCATCGGGCTGGATAAAGCCTACAGTCATGTAAAATGAAGTAGTTTTCCCTGCGCCATTTGGGCCTAATAATCCCACGATTTCACCCTGTTGAACCTCAATATTTACCCCATTCACCACCTTGCGTGATCCATATGTTTTTGCGAGATTCTTTGCTGAAAGTTTTAACATAGTATAATCAATGTAACCAATCAATTAGTTTGGAGAGCTTTTTGTTCAAAAATGGTGGGTATTTCTAGGCTAATATTTATTTCCCAATTTGGTTTGAAATTGTCGATGACTTTCTGAAAAATCCTCTCAGGAGATTTTTTTTGCAATATCGAGACTCCATCCCAAATCCCATTGTTATTTTCATCTTCAATGACTATAATTTTATAATTTGCCTTCTCCAATGGCTTTGACGTCAGAGTTAATTCCTTTTCTTTCTCCAAAATATTCCATTCATGAACGATTTCTTTATCATTTTTCACGATTTGGATGATTATAGGTAGGTTATAATTTTCACTATTCATTTTTATTCCAATATTGCCATAATCCTCCAGTTTAATGGGTTTTACTAGAAATTTTATAGAATCATTAAACATTTTATTTTGAAATATAATATTTCCAGCGGGTATGATTAAGGTTGAGACAGAATCACCTATCTGCAATGAATTTATCTCAATACTATATTTTGTTTCACCTAGATCCATAGCTACTTGACGACTTGAATCGTTTAAAATAACCAAATTAGAGCGAATCGAATCTACGATAAAATCTGAAATGATAGAAATGGTTTTTCCAGGGAGAAAAGTATTATCTGGATCCAAATATAGGTTGGACTTTAATTCGTTTTTTGGATAGACTTTTATCTCGATACTGTCTTTGGTGCCATCAGTGAAATAAATCAGGAATTTATTATTTAATAAAGTATCGCTTTTAAACTCGAAGCGGATCTTGTTTTTTGTGACTAGATATCTAGAAAATATCTCGTTGTTGGCGGGAATGATCGAATCCACCTTGATGTTTTGATCGTAGGTTATTTGAGCTTTCCCTTTTGGAATATATATTTTTAGGCCAACTCCACGTGGTGAAATTTGCTTGGCCAACCATATGTCCTTTAGATTTATTATTGAATCTGTGGCTTGAACAGGGTTGGGTAAAAAACCTATTTTTTCAATATTTGAGTCCCATTTTTTGTTTTGATTTTCATCTTGGAAAGAATACACGCGAAATGGCCTATTTGGGAGATTGGAAAAGGAAAATGTCCCATCTTTCTCTGCAGTTACAAAGTATTTGGGTGAGGATTTGTAAATAGCACTATCAGACATATCTTCATACAACATCACTGCCGAATTGGCGATAGGCTGCTTGTTATACCAATCGATCACTTTACCAATTATTTTCCCACTATCTATTTGCGAACTTGTGGAAAAAATAAAATTGAAATCTTTGATGGCATTGCTTTCGTTGATATCCTGAATGGTATTATTGAATGCTACTTTGTAGGTTGTCCCTTCATCCCAAACACCCTCTTCAAAATCCAGTTTGATGCCCTTATTCACGACATTGACCTTTGGAGCTTGATTGATGGGAGGGCTAATGACGATATTTTGCGAAGGATTGTTTAATTTTATCCATTCATCAAAATAGAAACTTAGCTGTTTCGGCTTAAAGTTGGTTTGACCATTTGGACTGGATTTTTCAATTAACAATTTGGGCGGTGTAATGTCTTTCGATCCACCCGTTATTGTTCCTACTTGAGCACAGTTTTGCAACATCAATACCCCAAGTAGAAATAGGAATGGAGAAATCTTTTGGAGCACTGTGATATATTACATTTTAAATATCAAAAATCTGTATTACAGAGTGAAAACAAAAAACCCAATATTTTATCTAGCTGTTTATAGCAAAATTATTGCTTCCCGAAACTTACACCAACCGTCAATTCGTGGCTTCCATTGTTGTATTGTTGGAATTTGTAAAATGCTGCATCGTAAGAATAATTCAATGAAATGCCTTTGAAACTAGCGCCTAATGTTAATCCTAAGGCACTGCCTAGACCATTCGTTCCAACTTTATACATTAATCCTCCTACAAGATTATTTTCTAGGAATGAAAATAATAAATTGAAATCAATATAGGTCGGTGGATTGTCAGAATATATTTTTCTAACATAAATAGATGGAATCACTCCAAATTTTACATTTTCATCGATATTAAATCTCTTTCCACCCCCGATGATGAAAGATTGCAAAAGGGGATATTCTCCATTGTCACCCTCTGTAAAAGGTGCAATGATAAATTTTGGCAATGCAAAGTCAACAAAGATACCTTTTTTTGAGGTGGCATGTGCGCCAAAATTGGCATTGAAATAAGAGTAACCACCAGCAAAAGATGCAACAACTGGATCATTTGGATCGAGATTAGGGTCTTGAAGGATGTCAGAGGATAATTTTCTGGTTTCATACTCCCCACTCAATCCCAAACCAATGGTATAATTTTCAAATTTTAATTTGTAAGCATAGCCCAATTGAGCTTTAAATCTTGATAATGAAGCTATTTTTTCATTAAAAATCCTAGCTGAAATTCCAGCTTTTTCACTCAATGGTCCTTCGTATTGCAGCGTAATAAGATTTTGATTGTTGTCAAAGCCAGACCAATGTGTGCGGTAATTGACAAACACGCTGTGTAAATTTTCCTTTGTAATTGCCCCTGGATTTATTAAAGAGGGATAAATTACATAATGGTTGTATTCTGCATGTTCCTGAGCTGCGCTATATAAAGGAAACAAACATATCATCAAGCCAAATAAAATATTTCTCATGTTTTATTCTTTAAATTATTATGTATTTTGTAAATACGTTTTTTAATTTCTTAAAATGGTCAAAGATCCTTTTACTAATTTAGTAGTAGTACCGTTAGAATTTTTTAATGTCAAGACAAAAAAGTATCCTCCAGTTGGCAATTCTTGATTGTTATTGCCCAATCCAGTCCAATCGTTGGTATAGTTAACAGTGCTGTAAACCAATTTGCCCCATCTATCAAAAACTTCAAGGTTATTCTTGTTATTATCAACACAGCTGATGTAGAATACATCATTCTTACTGTCACCGTTTGGTGTTAAAACTTTCGAATTATTACATTCTTCATTGCCAGAATTTTCAGAACACTCTGTGACAAATGTTTTAGGGCAGTTGTTCGCATCTCTTACAACTAAAGTGTATGATTTTGGCGTTACGTTTACCAAACATCCTGTTGTAGAAGAAGCGTTGCTCCACTCATAAGTATAAGGTGTGACCCCACCAGAGACGTTGATACAAACGTTCATGGTGCTATCTGTACAAATTTTGTTAACTTCTGATAAAAGAATTGCTGACGGTGCCGTTAGGGTAATATCTGCAGTTTTGGTAGCTCCAAGACCATCAGTTACTGTCACTTTATAATTTCCCTTACATAAATTTGCTCGAGAGCCTAATGTTGATCCGTCATTCCATATATATGAGAATTGTCCGTTTCCACCTGTAACTTGAAGTGTTATGGAACCATCGCATATTCCATCACATTTCACATTAAACCCATTGAGGTTGGAAGTTGTAACAGCTATATTAATAGGATTGGTGCCGCCTGAAATTGTTACCACAAAACTTTCAGATGTAGTACATCCGTTGGTATCAGTTACTGTTACAACATATGTTCCTGCTGCCAAAGCTGTTCTAGATGGGTTAGGAGTTTGTCCTCCTGGTGCCCAAAAATATGTATAAGTTCCTGTACCACCCACTGCCGTGAAAGAAATACTACCAGTAGATTGACCAACTTGGGTCTGAGTTATATTTTTATTGCCTATAGTTATAGAAGCATTCGTGGTTACTTGGTAATTCCTTGTTATAGAACAGCCACCATAAAAAATCACAACGCTATAATTTCCAGCAGGGATATTCGAAATACTATTACCAGTTGTGCCATTGGACCATTGGTAGGTAACGCCAGTACTAGGAGTTACAGTCAATGAAATAGAACCATTTGATTGCCCATTGCATAAAACATTAGTAATTACAGGCACAATTGTTGGCTCCGAAGATGCTGTAATAACTACCGAGGTAACTACTACTTTTGCTGGCGTAGAACTATCAGTCACCGTAACAAAATGTGTCCCTGATGTCAATGCATTGGCAGTTTTGGTCGTTTCTCCATTATCCCAAAGATATTTGATGGGTAAATTACATCTAGCTGAAGCAGACTCCGTTACTTGTGCAGCACCATTGGCAGTAGATGGACATGTTGCTTGTCTAGTCATGGCAGCCGAGGCTGTAAGGGTACAATCATCCGGATTTATTACTGTCTTATCGCCAATGTATATGAAGCCTTTGCACACTTGAACAGCCGATCCTCCAGGTATGAAATCTAATGGCAGCTGTTCAGTTGCATCTAAACCAATTGAAATATCAGCGGTCGCACCCGTATTCCCAATTACCGTAAATGCAATCGCAAAAATATCGCTTCCATTAGGTCTAGTAAGTGGGGTAGCGGTTGAAAATATTGTAAGAATTTTACCAGAAGCTGCACTTGCAATGTTAAAGTCATTATCAATATTCGCTCCAGGGAAATATACAGCTCTAACGCTGTCAAACCTTAATTTGTCTTTGTCAAATCTTATTGTAAATTGATATCCTTCTATATTGGTGAAACCATATGCCTTAAAATAAACTACGGCTTTATTGCCTGTTGGTACCGTATCTCTAGTGATACCTACCCCTAGACCAGTCGGTGTACATCCAGGATTACCACCACCGACAGTAACTTGCCCTGACGTACTTGTTAGATTATAATTTCCAGCCGATCCTGTTATTTCTACAGATAATGGAGGATTGGCACCAAAAGTAATGTCTGAGGTCCCAGATGCTCCATCCTTGACCTTAAAGCATAATTCATATATTTTCGTTCCATCCGCGACTGTCACTGGATCAGCAGAACTCCAAACAACATTTACAAAACCAGTTGTATTGTTAGAAACAAAATTTGAACTCGTTAAGCCAGTAAGGTTTATACCATTAACTTGGACAAATTCCAATATATTGGGATTAAATTGAATAGCGTATTGGAATGAAGAAATATTTGTAAAACCTTCTGTTGACACCTTCACACATACATTTGCTCCTGGTGCAGCGGTTTCAGAAGATGCAATGAATTTTACACTATTACCGGCAGTGCCTGATATGGTCACTGATCCACTTACGGACCCTATAGAATAAAATGTTCCTGAAGCGCTCACATATTCAAAACTAAGTGGTGTATTCACTATATTAACTGGTGATGTTTGCCCTGAAGATCCAATCAGTTTAAATCTTAATTTAAAAAATGTTGAATTATTCGGTAGGGTAATGAAAGACCCAGACGTATTCCAGGAAAATATACCAGTCCCAGGAAAACCAGGTATGCTGGTATTGATATTATCATTCGTGAGGGATCCTGCTGGCAATCCTGAACCTGTCGTGATCAATTCATTGAATTCGATGATGGCAGGGTTCCAATTGATTGAAAATTGAATCGCGTTGATATCAATAAACGAATCTACTTTGAACTCTACATCGACAAATGAGCTGTTTGGTCCACTAGACGAACTAATTTTAAATACCGGTCTAGCTTCTAAGGTGACCCACCCAAATATAAAAATTACTAAACAAAAGAAATGCTTCATTTTTTTTAATTATTTTATTCTAATAGTCCTATAATTGAAGGAATTATTGTTTGTTAAAAATAAGCCTATCAAATGCTAAAGTATAGCAAAAATATGGCTAAAAGGACGCTGGAGTCGGCGTAAATGCCTCAAATCTTTCGCAAAGTTAAGTCATTACGCCCAAAATTGAACCAATTGTTACATATATTTTTATTTTGAAATTGTTTTAAATATCTTTTTTTGTTGTACATATTGACCAGTTTTTAGTTCCAAGATTAATAAACCCTCTACTTGAAGATCACTTAAGTTGATGGTAAAATGATTAAAACCAAAGGTGAATTGTATTTCTTTATCCAGAACAAATCTTCCATCCATAGAATAGAGTACCAAACTTCCTGATTCGTTACTTGGGTAATTACAATTTATATTCAATATCTCGTTCATAGGATTCGGGTAAATATCGAAATCAAATTCAAACTTTTTATTTTCCTGAGCAAAGGCTAATTGTACTTTGTTTAAATTTAGTTGTTTATCTACAGAAAGGCTTGGTAATTGGGCATTTGAGAATATAAAAGTCTCTGCTAAATTCTGTTTTTGTATGGCTTTAAAAACGAACCCTATCTCAGGAGTTTGTTCATCAGTGATGAATCCAATTTGCCCATTTTCCTTGGATTTTGTGTTAATATTATCTAGATGCGTTTGACTTTGTACTTTTAGATATTCAGCCTTTTTTGGATCAAACTCAAGAGTTCCCTGCATACCAATGAGGTCTTGTGTGTTGCCAATTTTGAAGACAAATTCTTCTCCCAATTCTACTTGTTTTTCAGACAAGGTTAATAAACGAGTGGGATAATTTATTTCTTCTATACTCGGTTCTTTTAGAGTAAAACTCTGATTTAAATCTCCGATTTTTACCATAGTAAAATTGTAAGAACTCGAAAAATCAAGTGGATTGAATTCCGAAAAAGTGTAATTGCCCAAGGATCCCAAAGGAGAGTTTCCTAAATTAGTGTTTCTAACAAATCTAAAAGATTGATTGCTTGGAAATGAATCTATTAAACCTAGCAATGCCATTTTTAAATCAAACAAATCCGTTGTCGTATATGATCCAGAATTGTCTATGTCAGCAGCAAATAGTAAGTATGGGTCAGTGATGGTTCTTGTGCCTAAAAGGTGTTTTTGCAAGGAAATTATATCTAAAATATTAATCCCATTTCTAATTTCTTGATTATACTTTGGATAAAGTTTATAATCTACATCAAAGTTTAGAAGTGAATCGGTGGTGTAGATACCGTTTGTATCCGTTTTTCCACTTAAAAATTTTATTGCTGTTGGCTTGAAGATCTGTTCAAGAAATACACTCATTCCATTTTTAGTTTGGCCATTGATTCCTTTGATATGTCCTTGGATTGAATGATAAGAATAATCACCTGGGATACACCTTTGTTGCAGAGTAATTGAGGTCTTGCAATTTGAAATGTTATTTTGCACATCTCGCATATAAACAGTGATTGGGTTTTCGCCATAATTTGCGATTGTAAAAATTCTAAATGTCGAAAGGCCTGTCGAATCAAAAGAATAAGTGTAAGGACCTGGACAGTTATCCATTGTTCTATTTATAAAAACAAAATCGCTGGCAAATATCTCTAGTGTGCAGCGTCCAGGTACCAAATCTCCCACTATGTCCAAACAGACCAATTTAGGTTTTTGACCATCCTTAACAGTTATTTTTTGGACGCATGTTTCTGAATTTCCGCAGCTATTTTGGGCGATCCAAGTCACCTGATGCGTTCCATAAGCCATATTTTGCTGGATGAGACTAGAATTTCCGATATGGTTGATGGTGCCGTCGTTATTTAAGTCTAAAGCATAGGTCCAGTTCAATTGATTTGAGAGGCTGCAATCCGTTTCTGCATTCATCGATAATGTCACCAAAGCTTGTGAGCAGTTGTCTTCTAAGGAATTTATGACGGTATCCTTACAACTCAAGATGATAATGGAATCTAGGAAGTTGTTTGATTCTAATGCACTTAAATTACTTAGGTCATTTTTTGAAAAAAAGTACGAAGTGGAATAAGCATAAATTGTAGAAAAATACCTGGGTTGATGTAAGTTTAAGATAAAAATACCAGTAAAAAACAGTTTTGCGAAGATGTTTTTAGTTTTCATTATTAGATAGATTCAATTATTAAACTGCAGCAGAAGATACTATCTACTACAGCCGTAAAATGGGATAACTTGCTGACAAAGTTAAATTAATTTTTTTTAAAACATCGATATTAAAATAAAAATTTTTATATTTGATAAAAATAAATATTTCAAGAGTTTTTGTAGGGGAGTATTTTATTCGCAGTTTGTATTATTAAAAGAAATTTTATGTTAATAAAAATTTTAACAAGAATTTAATAGAACATATTTGCATTTTGTAGATATTCGTGGTTATATTTGCATTAAATAAAAAGTCTTTAAAAGACACTTTCAGTTTTTCATATATTTAACTATAAAGATTATGATAAAAAAGATACATTTTATATTTCTATTTATAATGCCTTTTTTAGCTTTGGCTCAGACGAATCAGTTATCTGTTTCGAGTTCATTGATTAAACTAGTCATCGATCCAATCACCTCATCTACCGATGCATATACCACTGTGACCAACACAACCAACCAACCATTGAACGTAGTTTGGACTAGAGAAATTGTTTCTGGTTCTACTGCATGGCAATATCAAGTTTGTGATAAAAATTCTTGCTGGGAAAATAATGTAGTCAGTAAAACTTTTAGCCTTGCCATAGGTGAGACTGCCAGCGTTGATGTTAAGTTATTGCACGGAGGAGTGGTTCAAAACGGAGTTACTAATTTAAAATTGAATGTAGTAGGGGCTGATGCAAGTCAGGCATTGAATACTAGAATTGAATGGCTAAAAACTGCGGTTAAAACTTCAGATTATATCAATGCTGCAGATTTAAAATTATTCCCAAATCCAACTACAGATTATTTTCAATTGAATAAATATGATGGTGTGAATAAAGTGATCTTGTTTAATTTAATGGGAAAACAAGTCAAGTCTTTTGAGATAGCCGATGGAAGAAGTTTCTATGTGGCTGATTTTACACCTGGTATGTACCTTGTAAGGGTCTTAGATAAAAATGGTAAAATTATCAAAACAGTCCGTTTGAACAAGCGTTGATTTGTTGGATAAATACTTAAAAAAAGTAGGTTAACTTTCTAACCTACTTTTTTTTTGCACTCTTGAAGGTAAAACGTAGATAGAAATGACTTTTGAAGAAATAATTTGTAATCCAGAGCCCATAACCTTTCTGAAAAATCAATTTATTTTAGAAAGAATTCCACATGCACAAATTTTAACTGGACCACAAGGTAATGGCAGTATGGCGGCTGCACTTGCATTTGCTCAACTTTTATTGTGTGAAGAGCCCAACAAGGAGTCTGCTACTGCCTGTCAGAGTTGCTCCAGTTGTAAACAAACAAACCTGTTGATTCATCCCGATTTGCATTTCGCTTTTCCAAAAATTTCTGACAAAGACAACAAATCAAATAGCATAGAAAAAGCATTCAGGGAAGCCATTTTACAAAATCCCTATATGGACGAAATGGGTTGGCTAGAATTCCTGGAAGCACAAAATAAACAGTTAAATATATCTGCAGAGTCCGTCAGGCAAATCATCGAAGGACTGGCCTTGAAATCCTTCGATTCTAGCGCCCAAGTGATGATTATCTGGCTGCCTGAGTATCTAGGTGACCAAGGCAATATCCTACTCAAGTTGATCGAAGAGCCCAACAAGGATTCGTACCTGATCCTAGTGAGTCATAATCTTGAAAAAATATTGCCCACTATATTGTCTAGATGTCAAACCGTTAGCTTCGAAAAAATTTCAAATAAGCGAATTTTGGAAAGTCTCAGCTCCATTCAAGGACTAGATGGTGAAAGACTAAAGCAAATAGCGTTGGTGGCTGATGGGAATTGGGATAAGGCTTTGAGGTTGTCAAAGCATGAAGAGGAGAACCCCAGTCAAGAATTTATAGCATGGACTAGAATTTGCTGGACTCTTAAAGCTTCGACGCTAAATGAATGGATTGAGAATTTTGCGAAGCGCAATCGCGAATCTCAGAAGAATTTTTTTGACGGAGGCTTAGCCTTATTTTATGAAATATTGCACCTAAAGTTTGGCAATGAACTGGCTAGTAAACTGTCCAGTACTGAAAAGGAAACAGCAGCAAAAATGGCCGATAGGTTCAATCTGAGGCAGATTGAATTGATAGTAAAACAAATTACAAACATCATATATCATTTGGAAGCCAATGCCAATCCCAAAGTCCTACTTACCGACGCATCGATTCAAATGCACAAAATCTTAACTGCTGGTTAGACTTTCAAAGTTGTTATCAATTTCGAGTTCAGTAAACCTTATATCATAGGTGCCATGCGTATTTGGATTGATTCCAATCACTCCGATTGTCACTTCACCATCATGGGCATTCTGCTCAGCATAATGGGCTATGGCATCAATTAGCCTTGATTCTTGACCCTTAGAAAAGAACTCTTCAGGGTTTCCAAAGTCTTGTGTTGAGCGATATTTTACTTCTATAGCCCAAATTTTATGGTCAGATATAGCGATAATATCAATTTCAGCTCTTTGAAATCGATATTTTGTAGCCAAAATGTAAAAATCACGCTGCTCGAGGTAGTCAATAGCCAGCGTTTCTGCCCAATCTCCTTTTTCTTTTTTAGTATGCATGAATAAGTCAACGATAAACTTCAAAATTGATGTTGCTGATAAATTTACAACAATCAGCGTATTTTTTATAAATAAATGATCAAAATGCTAAAGATTTCTTGAGCCCCATTTTTTACCACCGAATCTATTTCCCTCCCTCAAAATGACAGTTTAGTAATATCAATGGGCTCCCATTTTACAACAAAATGTCGAAAAATCTTCGAATTTATACATTACATTATTTTTTCTCCCACTAAATACCACTTTTCTTAATTTTTTGGGTATATGGAGGTTTATTATAGGTTATGTATTAATTTAATGTTTATTTAACAGATTTACAGCTAGTATTAAATATAATTTATTATAATATATAAAAAGTGTATGCAATTTGTATAAAAAATGTATTAATTCTTGTATAAAACATATGGTTATTTTGTTTAATGTGTCAAAAAAAAGCAAAAAAATTGAAATAAAATGTAAATAAGTGGTAATTGGTGGTAAAATAATTCTACTTTTGAAGTATCAACAGTTGAGAAGTACATGTTCCAGTTTTTTGGAGAATATGAATGTAGGTTAGATCCTAAAGGAAGGCTTAAAATCCCTTCTGCTTTGATTGAGAAGTTCAATGGAGATGGGGCGCCGCATTTTTACTTAAACAGAGGCTTTGAACAATGTATAAATCTGTATCCCAAAGATGTTTGGGATGCTCGTTTTGAAGGTCTGAAATCTTTGAATACTTATGATGCACAACATCGTGAGTTTCTTCGGTACTGTTTGCGAGGGATAAAGTTGGTTCAATGTGATAATGTTGAGCGGATTACACTGGGTAAGACTTTGTGTGAATATGCTAATATCAAGCAAGATATCATATTGATGGGGATGGGTGATTATCTCGAAATTTGGGATTCTCAAACATTTGACAATCTCCTTTCTAATAAACCCGAAGATTATGCCACATTGGCCCAGCAAGTTTTAGGGTCATCAAAAGGTAATATATGATCGATACTTATCATGTTCCCGTACTTCGGGATCGAACGATTGAATTATTGATTACCGACTTGAATGGCATATATGTCGATGCAACTTTTGGAGCGGGAGGCCATACGAGAGCACTGTTGCAAAGTTTATCAAAGGAAGCAAAGGTTTTTGGATTTGATCAAGACGATGATGCCGCTGCCAATGTAGGTGGCGATTCAAGATTTCAACTGTGCCAATACAATTTTAGGTTTATTAAAAAAGTATTGAGATTGAATGGAGTAAGTCAGGTGGACGGAATTATGGCTGATTTGGGTGTGTCTTCGCATCAGTTTGACAAAGAGGAGAGAGGATTTAGTTATAGGGGAGAGGCTATGCTGGATATGAGGATGAACCAAAAATCAGAGTTGACCGCTAAGACCGTCTTGGCCACATATAGAGAAAGTGAATTATTGAACATATTCAGTGTGTACGGGGAAGTAAGAAATGCCCGACAATTGACTCGACAGATTCTTGATTGTCGGGCAAAACGCCCCTTAGAGACCACTCAAGATTTATTGAATGCGATAAATCCAGTTATGAAAGGAGATAAGTTCAAATACTTAGCTCAAGTTTTTCAAGCATTGCGTATCGAGGTTAATGATGAATTGAATGCTTTGAAGGACTTGTTGGAGCAAGGTTTTGAATTGCTAAAGCCAGGAGGAAGAATGGTCGTTTTGACTTATCACTCTTTGGAAGATAGAATGGTTAAGAATTTTTTTAAATACGGCAATATAGACGGTGAGATAGTGAGTGATTTTTATGGCAATATAAAAAGGCCATTTGAGATCATAACGAAAAAGCCGATCGTGCCAGATATGAAAGAGCAGAAAACGAATCCAAGGTCTCAAAGTGCTAAATTAAGGGCTGGGGCTAAGGTTTAGGATAAGAAAACTACAATATTATGGGAAACATGGGTAATGGCAACTCGATGTTAAAAGGCATGTTCCAAACAGGTTACATGGTGAAAAATATGCCTTTTTTATACTTTTTAGGATTATTGTGCTTGGTTTATATCGCCAATGCGCATCATACTGAAAAGAAATTGAGATTGATTCATAAAATGAAAGAAGATTTGAAGGAAATCAGATGGCAATACATGAGCCAAAAGTCTGAGTTGATGTATAGCAGCACCTATACACAAATCGCCAAAAGCCTAGAAAGTGAAGATTTGCAAGTAGCTGGAAAGCTACCTAAAAAAGTGAAAATATAAGCCTTTAACGTAAAGGCAGACAAGTAAAACAAAACGTAAAAACAAAGAGAAGCCAATTAGCTAAACTCTTACAATGATTTCATAATAATTTCAAAAGATCGAAGTAGATTTTTTGAGGTAATGACCGAACGTAATGGCTATTTAACCAGCAATAATACTGGTATGGATTGCGCATTGTAATGTTAGATATTGGTACTCAAGATAAGTGAAATTATGACAATTAAAAACGAGATAGTGATCAGATTGTGGATAGTATTCCTAGGAGTACTGTGCACTATGTTCGTTATATTCGGTAAGGTTTTTACGGTTGGAATACTTCAACAAGATCGCTGGAAAAAAGCCAATGAAGACTTATATGTCAAATCTGTAAAAATTGACGCCGATAGGGGCGATATCATAGCAGATGATGGCAGTTTGCTCGCTACTTCAATGCCATTTTATGAAATTCGAGTGGATATGTCCACCAAGACATTGGATTCTGCCAATCGGAAAGAAAAAGATGTTTTCATTAAGAATATTGACTCACTTTCATGGTATCTGGCACACCAAGTAAAGCCTTACAAATCAGCCCATTTTTACAAAGAATATTTAACCAAAATGCGCCGCGAAAACAATCGCCATGCATTGCTTTTTGATGAGGTAGATCACGAAACATATTTGCACCTAAAAACCTTCCCTATTTTTCGAAGAGGTAAAAATGCAGGTGGCTTGATAGCCTATAAGACCAGTAGAAGATATCGACCTTTCAAGGAATTGGCATTTAGAACCATTGGACTCAATCGGAAAATATCGGATACCATTCAGTCCAATATCGGATTAGAGAAATCCTATGACCACGTATTGAGAGGGGAAGAAGGCGAAGTAAAAATGCAAAAAATAGGCCCAGGAATGTTCATTCCAATTGACAATCTAGCCTCCGTTAAGCCAAAGCGTGGAAAGGATATTGTTACTACGCTAAATATTAATTTTCAAGATATAGCGCATAATGCATTGATTGATGGCCTGAAAAGGCATGATGCGGAATTTGGAACTGCCATAATCATGGAAGTAAAAAGTGGTGCCATCAAGGCCATGGTCAATCTCGGTAAAGATGGAGATACTTATAGTGAAATAATGAACTACGGTATCGCCTATGCGACTGAGCCTGGAAGTACCTTCAAATTGGCTTCGATGATCGCTTTACTCGAGGATGGCTATGTTAAACCTGACGATTCGATCAATTTATTGAGTGGCAAGAAAATATATTCAGGGGGATATTTAATGCAGGATGCTGAAAAACACAGTATATCATGGACAACGGTTCAGCACGCATTTGAAGAGTCTTCAAATGTTGGGATTTCTTCCTTGGTACATAAATATTATGGTCCTGGAAAAAATGCCACAAAATATGTCGGATGGTTGAAAAAATTAAAACTTTGGAATCCAACGGACATAGACTTGGACGGTGAAGTTAATCCCAAAATGAAAGAAGCTTTCGATATGAAAAATGGCTGGAGTGCCTTGTCTCTGCCTTGGATGGCCATTGGATACGAAATAAAATTAACTCCTTTGCAAATACTCAACTTGTACAATATGGTCGCCAATAATGGAGTAATGGTGAAGCCCCATTTGGTTTCAGAATTCCAATCGGTTGGAGAAACTACTGATCGATTTGGTACTACGGTAGTGGCAGATGACTTGATGTCCGAGAAAACCCTAGAAACAATCCGTGGGATGCTCGAGGGAGTAGTGCTTCGAGGTACTATGAAACATCGAAAGTCTGATAAATATAATTTTGCTGGTAAAACAGGGACTTCCATATTTAAGTATGGACAAAAAGGTCAAAAAGCACAAGCTTATCAAAGCAGTTTTGTGGGTTATTTCCCTGCGGAAAACCCCAAATATAGCTGCATCGTAGTGGTAAATAGCCCTAGACAAAATGGATATTATGGTAGTGTAGTAGCGGGACCAGTTTTAGGGAGATTGCGGATAAAATTTTCGCGACCAGCAGGGAGCTTCATAAGTATATGAATGATACTTTGGAAACAAAATTAATAGCAAAATCCACCAAGCCATTGCGTGCGGTTGGAAATGCTGGTGACATAAAAGTCCTAGCTCAAAACTTGGGGTTGAGAGGAACTAAAAAAATCAAGGAAGGAGAAGTAGTCCAAATCGTAGCTAAGGAGACCGAATGTTCGATTGAGAATAAGATGGTGGCCAAAGATAAAACTCCAAATGTTGTCGGATGGGACTAAGAGATGCGATATTCGCCCTAGAGGATAGAGGATTGAAAGTCCAGGTCAAAGGTGGTGGTGGTCGAGTGGTGAGACAAAGCGTGACACCATTGACGCCAGTTCATGGACAACAAATCGAATTATATTTGAACAGATGATGGGAGTCGTATTATCAAATATAATCACTAAAATAGAGACGATAAAAGTCTTGGGGTCTTTGGAAAGAACAGTAAATGTCTTGACCTTGGACTCAAGAGAGAAAGTTGATAAAGGATTGTTTTTCGCAGTGAAAGGAAGCTTAAGAAATGGACATGAATTCATTGGACAGGCTGTATCTAAGGGTTGTGAGGTAGTGATATGTGAAGATATGCCAACGCAAGAGTTGAATGATATCACGGTAATACTAGTTGCAAATGTAGGTAAGATCATAGGAGAAGTGGCGTCTTTATTTTATGATGAACCTAGCAAAAAAATGACCATGGTTGGGGTGACTGGTACGAATGGAAAGACTACGGTTGCTACTTTACTTTACCAATGCCTCAGTTCACTCGGTCAAAAAGTTGGTTTGATATCCACAGTTGAAAATAGGATAGCTGAAAAAGTCATACCATCTACGCATACAACACCAGATGCCATCAACTTACAAAAATTGTTGGCGGAAATGGCAGACGAAGGCTGTACGTATGTTTTCATGGAAGTTAGCAGCCATGCATTGGTTCAATGCAGGACTGCGGGCATCGAATTCAAGGGTGGAATTTTTACGAATATCACCCAGGATCACTTGGATTATCACAAGACATTTGATCAATACATCAAGGCCAAAAAATTATTCTTCGATGGGTTGGGTAAAGACTCATTCGCATTGGTGAATAAGGATGACAGAAACCATGGCATCATGGTACAAAATACCAAGGCTGATGTTAAAACATATGCATTAAAAACGGTGGCTGATTACAAAGCGAGATTGGTTGAGAATAACCGCACGGGTCTAGCAATGTCCCTTGATGGAAAAGACTTCTATGGCAGGATGATTGGAGAATTCAATGCTTACAATCTCCTGGTGGTATATGCTACTTTGGTCGAATTGGGTTTCGCAAAAGATGAAATACTGACTGCGCTCAGCACCTTGAGAGGCCCTCGTGGACGATTTGAATATTATTTTGATAGTGAAAAAAATATTACAGCTATCGTGGATTATGCACACACACCCGATGCTTTGGAAAATGTGTTGGAGACCATAAAAAGCTGGAGAAATAGAGGAAAAATAGTAACCGTAGTGGGCTGTGGTGGCAATAGAGATAAGGATAAACGTCCCAAGATGGCTAAAATAGGAAGCAATTATAGCGATGTTTTGGTTTTGACTTCTGATAATCCTAGAGATGAAGACCCCGAGGCGATACTACAAGATATGGAAAAAGGAATCGCATCGACAGGTGGTAAAAAGACCTTTAAGATTTCTGACAGAAAGGAAGCGATAAAAGTTGCTTTTGCTATGTGCTCGGCAGAGGATATACTGCTAGTAGCTGGCAAAGGCCATGAAACATATCAAGAAATCAAGGGTGTAAAATACCCATTCGATGATGCACAGGTGATACAAGATTTAATAGGGAGTGGACACCCTAACGATATATACGAAGTAGGTTCTTTTAATTAGCACAAGTTGGTAATGACAGGTGCAGCGGACACGAACGCGTGTTATTTAACCTAAACTGTTAATTCCGCTGCCTGTTTTTTTAAAAAAGAGAGAAACAGAGCAAGTAAGCGATAGGGATAGAAGCCGGCACGAAGTAAGGCGGATAGCCCGGTAGTCCCGAATGGGACGAATCGCCCATAAAAACAATTTAAACAACAAGAAAGTAACGATAAAACATAACATGCTGTACTATTTATTTGATTATTTGGACAAACAATTCGATCTGCCGGGAGCGGGTTTGTTCCACTATATTACCTTCAGAGCGGGGTTAGCTACCGTTCTGTCGTTGATCATTTCGATAGTATTTGGGCAGCGCATTATTGATTATCTTCAGAAAAAACAGATCGGCGAAACGGTTCGCGATCTAGGTCTAGAGGGGCAAAAAGCCAAGGAAGGAACGCCTACGATGGGTGGTATCATCATCATCATGGCCATTTTGATTCCTAGTCTTTTGTTGGCGCGATTGAACAATGTATATATCATCGTCATGTTGGTTACAACGGTCTGGATGGGTACGATTGGCTTCATCGATGATTATATCAAGGTGTTTTTGAAAAATAAGGAGGGGCTGAGTGGAAAATTCAAAATCCTCGGTCAAGTGGGGTGCGGTCTGTTCGTGTCTTTGGTGATGCTATTCAACGATAATGTCGTCGTGCGAATGAATTACGAAGAGGCCATGGCCCAAAACTATCCGATCGTGCAAAGGGTGAAAGCGGACGACCACAAAGGGCAATTGCAAGAGATGGCTTATGTGAAAACTTCCATTACCAACGTCCCATTCGTGAAAGGAAATATGCTAGAATATAGCTCTGTGCTTTGGTTTTTGAAGGAAAATAAAGACAAATGGGTATGGTTGATATTTATTCCGATGGTAATATTCATCGTGACGGCCGTATCGAATGCTGCAAATCTGACCGACGGGCTGGATGGGCTCGCCGCGGGTGTGTCGGCAACAAGCGGAGCGGTTTTGGCGATCATCTCTTATGTTTCTGGTAGCGCGATCATAGCTGATTATTTGAATATTTTTTACCTACCCTATACGGGAGAATTGATGATATTTTCAGCTTGTTTTGTAGGAGGATGCACTGGATTCTTGTGGTACAATGCCCCTCCAGCGAAAATATTTATGGGGGATACGGGAAGTTTGGCCCTCGGAGGTATCATAGCTGTGATGGCTATATTGCTGAGAAAAGAGCTCTTGATTCCTATTCTTTGTGGAGTATTTTTGATTGAAAATTTGTCAGTTGTATTGCAGGTTTCATATTTCAAATATACCAAGTACAAATATGGCGAGGGTAGAAGGATATTTTTGATGTCACCACTGCACCATCACTACCAAAAGATGGGTATTCCAGAGACAAAGATAGTCGTGCGATTTTGGATCATCAGCATTTTGTTAGCAGTATTGACTTTGATTACGCTAAAAATTAGGTAAAACTGGCAAGATAAATGAATTATAGAATTATTTAATATATTTTTCCTTAAAAATTAATAAAATAAATAGTAAAAAAAATTATAATATTAAAAAAAAATTATATATTTGCAGTGAACAAAGAACCTCAAGAGTTTAAAAGAATCGTAATACTAGGTGCTGGAGAAAGCGGGACTGGAGCTGCCGTCCTTGGTAGATCTGTAGGGTATAGCGTCGTCGTATCGGATTCGAAAATCATCAAAGAGGAAGAAAAAGAACTATTGCAAAAAATAGGTGCGCATTTTGAAGAAAGTGGGTATAATTTTGAAAGACTGAGACAAACAGATTTGGTAATAAAAGTCCTGGGATTCCAGAAAATGCGGCTATCGTCAAGTCATTTAGACAAGTGGGGATAGAAGTCATTTCTGAGATTGAGTTTGGTTTTAGACATGCGAAGGGTCAAGTCATCGCCATCACTGGAAGCAATGGGAAGACAACTACCACCAAGTTAATTCATCATATTCTAGCAAAGGCTAATTATGATGTTGGATTGGGAGGAAATATTGGCTTCAGTTTTGCTAGGTTGGTGGCAGAATCTCCTACAGAATGGTACGTTTTGGAGATTTCATCCTTTCAGTTGGATGACATTGTCACTTTCAAGCCTAAAATATCCATAGTGACCAATATCACGCCCGATCACTTAGATAGGTATGACTATGATTTTGATAAATACGCCACGGCAAAATTGCGCATTTGTGAGAATCAAGATGAATCAGATCTTCTAATATATAGTGAGCAAGATGAAGTGATCAGCAGTAGGCTTGAAAAGTTGGAGAGCCAATGTCAAAAAATTGGGATAAAACCACCTAAATCTAATGAGCTTTTGATCAGTAAAAATGGTCAAAAATTTAAACTGGGAAATCCCAATCTGAAAGGAAAGCACAATGCGTTGAATGCTTTGTGTGCTATAGAAGCGGCATTAGCGAGTGGGGTTGCCCCAGAGGTCATACAAGCTGGTCTTGATGATTTCCAAAATGCACCGCATAGGCTAGAAAGAGTGGGGGAATTCGGAGGTGTAGTGTTTACCAATGATAGTAAGGCGACCAATGTAGATTCTGTGTGGTATGCTCTGGATGCCATCGACGCGCCTATAATTTGGATCGTAGGAGGAACCGATAAGGGCAATGATTATAGCCCATTGGATGATTTGGTTAGGGAAAAAGTGAAATGTATCGTTTGTCTCGGATTGGAAAATTTGAAAATTATAAAGCATTATGAAGAATTTGGAATACCGATTTTCGATACTTCAAGTTTGGGATTGTGTTTTGAAAAAATAAAAGAGGTGGCAAAGGAGGGTGATCAAGTTTTATTGTCTCCTGCCTGCGCAAGTTTTGATTTGTTCCGAAATTATGAAGATCGAGGGGAGCAATTCAAGGCTGGAGTTAAGGTGAATTTTGGGTAAGAAATAAGAAATGGTTATTGTAAGAGTAGGTGGATTTTAGGATCTTCCTGCTTCGTAAGATTATATATTTATTTAAAAGAAATACTTTATTAGAAGACTAAGGTATCA
Source organism: Saprospiraceae bacterium (assembly GCA_016718505.1). GTDB lineage: Bacteria > Bacteroidota > Bacteroidia > Chitinophagales > Saprospiraceae > JADKKF01. The sequence goes on from JADKDE010000002.1 coordinate 638,514, forward strand.
GATTAAGAAAACTACATTATGCTACTAGGGAGAAACATGGATAGAGAATTAAAAGGTGACTTGGGTATCTGGGTTGTCCTTATCGTTCTATCGTTGTTCTCCCTATTGGCTGTCTATAGTTCTACAGGTTCTATAGCACACACTTCTAACGGAGGAGACGTAACATCCTACTTAATCAATCAGATAATTTTTCTTGGATTTGGGTTCATCATCACCTATATCGTGCATTTGATGCCATATATGAAATTTGCCAAATTGGGTAGAATCCTACTAGTAATTGCTGTTATTTTATTGATATATACCATGTTTTTTGGAGAGGTGATAAATCACGCATCTCGCTGGATTCGGATTCCGATTATAGGGCTTACCTTTCAGACATCTGAATTTGCAAAACTTGCGCTTATCATATATTTAGCAAGAGAAATTTCAGACCGACAAGACAATATCAAGAGTTTTAGAGATGCTTTTGTGCCAATTATCATCCCAATTTTGATAGTTTGTGGATTGATCGCACCTAGTAATTTATCTACTTCATTGCTTATTTTCTTTACGGGATTGACCATGATGTTCATGGGAAGACTTTCTCTAAAATGGCTTGCAATTTTGGTCTTATTCGGGATCGTCTTGTTTGGGGTCATCATCGCACTGGGTTATTTCTTCCCAGATTATGTGAGGGTAGGGACTTGGATCAATCGATTGAGCAATTTTAGAGGTACAGGGGTAGTCGATGATTATCAAGTTTCGAGAGCCAAGATGGCGATAGCCAATGGCGGTTGGTTCGGTCTCGGTCCTGGAAATTCCATTCAAAGAAATTTTATTCCATATCCTTATGCGGATTTTATTTTTGCCATCATATGCGAAGAATACGGCATTTTTGGGGCCTTCGCGGTACTATCCTTATTTGCTTTGTTTTTCGTTCGCTGCTTTATTTTAGTGCTTAAGAGTCCTAAAGCATTTGGAGCTATTTTGGCGATGGGATTGTGCCTGAATATTACGATTCAAGCATTGGCTAATATGGCGGTAGCCGTCAATGTAATGCCAGTAACAGGCGTGAGCTTGCCTTTGATTTCTAAGGGTGGATCTTCACTGTTTTTTATGAGTATTTCGTTTGGAATCATATTAAGTGTCAGCAAGTTTATAGAGGATTATTCTAGCAAAGTCCCAAATCCTATAACGGATGACCAAACCCTTAAAACCACGCAGGATGAAAGTAATCATTAGTGGTGGTGGAACTGGCGGGCATATATACCCAGCCATAGCAATAGCCGAGGCATTAGTCGCGAGGATTCCTGCTGTGGACATTTTGTTCGTGGGGGCTTCTGATCGCATGGAAATGGGGATAATTCCTCAATATGGATACAAAATCAAAGGGCTTTGGATTGCTGGATTTCAGCGAAGGCTTACATTGAAAAATTTGCTTTTTCCAGTTAAACTAATTTGGAGTTGGTTCCAATCTAAGAGTATTTTGAATGAGTTCAAACCCGATGCAGTCGTCGGTGTAGGAGGTTATGCAAGCGGCCCAATGGTTAGGGCAGCTATTGATGCCAATATTCCTTCTATGATCCAGGAGCAAAATAGCTATGCTGGGATTACCAATCAGATTTTAGGGAAAAAGGTCACAAAAATCTGTGTTGCTTATCCTAATATGGATAAGTTTTTTCCAGGAAATAAAATCATAGTAACGGGAAATCCCATACGCAAGGACATTCAGAATAAAATCTTGGATGCGGTAAGCGCACATCGATCGGATGCTTGTGAATATTTTGGGTTATCACCTTATAAAATGACCATCGTTTCGATGGGAGGGAGCTTGGGTGCAAGGGCTCTGAATGAAGCTATTTCAGATGGATATGAAACCATAAAAAACAATCCCGAAGTGCAGTGGATTTGGCAGACTGGAAAGGTCAATTTTGACTTATACAAGGATAGCCCAACAGCTAAACTACCCAATGTTAAAATTTATCCATTTTTTGAAAAAATGGAGTACGTATATGGCGCTTCTGACTTGATCATCAGCCGAGCTGGCGCGCTTTCAGTAGCGGAAATTTGCCTAGCGGGCAAGGCTGCTATTCTAGTGCCTTCTCCTAATGTTGCAGAAGATCATCAGACAAAAAATGCTTTGGCTTTGGTCGAAGAACAAGCGGCCATTTTGGTCAAAGAGCAAGAAATTTCAAGCCTAATAGAAAAGGCATTATCTACAGTAAATGATAAAAATAAGCTGGAGGACCTTGCTAGAAATTCTAAGAAATTGGCAAAGCCCAATGCTGCATCAGATATAGCGGAACAAATTATTTCACTTGTAAATTCAGACAAAAGATGAAAATGAGTGAAGTAAATAGCGTTTATTTTATTGGGATAGGAGGCATCGGAATGTCGGCTTTGGCTCGGTTTTTTCATGCTGAAGGAAAGAAAATATCTGGATACGATAGAACAGAAACGAGCATCACAAGGGATCTAGTGGCTTTGGGCATGGCGATTACGTATGTTGATTCAGTGGACACAATTCCTTCTGACATAGACTTAGCAATTTATACTCCTGCTATTCCAAAGGATCACAAGGGCTTGAATTATTTTAGAAATAAAGGAATTCCATTATTAAAAAGGTCACAGGTGCTGGGTTTGATCAGTGAGAATATGCGTACCATTGCAGTTGCAGGAACGCATGGCAAGACGAGTACGAGTTCTTTGGTTGCACATTTTCTCAGAGACTCTGGGGTTGATTGCACAGCTTTTCTAGGCGGATTATCAAATAATTTGGGTGGAAATTTCATTCACGGTACTTCTGATTGGGTCGTAATTGAGGCAGATGAATTTGATCGCTCTTTCTTGACCTTAAGTCCTGAAATTGCCGTCATCACTTGTATAGATCCGGATCATTTGGACATTTACGGAGATGAAAAAACTTTTATCGATGGCTTTATTGACTTTATCAATAAAATAAAACCCAACGGACATCTGGTTATCCACGAGGATGCTTTTCAAATTCTCGAAGACATGGGTGCTTTCAATGATTTGATTAAAAAGGATTTCACTGTGCATGTTTATGGTGAAATTAAGGCAAATATATTGATAAAAAATATCCATAATCTAGCAGATGGGATGGGATTCGATTATGCTAATGGCCTTGAATCCACTTCTTTCGAACTGACTTATTATGGTCGTCACAATGTATTAAATGCAGTTGCTGCCATTACGGTAGCTAAAATATTGGGCATTTCTGACGAAAAATTAATACCAGCGGCTAAAAAGTTCAAAGGAATTTGGAGACGATTTGATGTGTTAATTCGCAACAAACATCATGTATATATCGATGATTATGCACATCATCCTACGGAAATCAATGCATTGATAAATTCGGTGAAATCGATGTTTCCTGGCCCAAAAGTTAGAGGAATATTCCAGCCTCATTTGTATAGCAGGACCAGAGATTTTATACAGGAATTTGCAGAATCATTGCAGTCCTTAGATGAAATCATTTTACTTGAAATATATCCAGCGCGCGAATTGCCAATCGAAGGGATTACAAGCCAAGCAATTTTGGATTTAATTATTAACGAAAATAAAAGCTTAAAGACAAAGTCAGAAGTAATCGATTGGGTAAAAATCGTAGGGGATGGGGTCATTTTGACCATCGGAGCAGGGGACATAGATTCGCTTAGAAATCCTATTGTTGAACAGTTAAATGCGAGATTATCATGAAAATTAATTCAAGCAGAGTTCAAAAATTGATTTCGGTCATAGGACTATCTATCGTTTCCATGGTTGTCGTTTTTGCCGTGGGTACGATATGGCATTCTTCGGATAAACTGTATAAAATAACGGTAAAAACGCATGACAATGCTGAGAATGTGATCGATGTAAAAGAAATTGAAAAATTGATCAACAAAACCATAAAAGATAGTCAATTAAAAAATACAAAGTTGAATCTAACAAAGATTGAGACGGTTGTTAATGCCCATCCTCTAGTGGAAAAAGGCGAGGTTTACTTGGATTCTAATGAAAAATTGAATATCGTAGTGACCCAAAAATATCCAAAATTAAGGGTTATTGACAACGAAGGCATTCAGTTTTTTATAGATAAAATCGGTGAAAAATGCCCTGTTGGTTCGCATCTGGTTTCCCGATGTAGGATATTGTCAGGTGCATTGCCGACTTATATGGACGGGATGGTTTTTAAGGATAGCACCATATATCAGCAAGCTTGGGCTTTGGATGAAATGATAAGCAATAATGAATTTTTAGAAGCATTGATAGAAGAAATTCACGTAGATAGAGAGCAAAATCTTGTTCTGATCCCTAAGATGGGTGTCGAGCGAATAATTTTTGGATCGTATGATGATGATGCTGAAATTAAGTGTAAGCGATTGGTAAAATTTTATAAGTCAGTGATAGCCAGTCAAAAAGGTACGCATTGCGTGTACTTAAATTTAACGGCCAAAAATCAAGTGATTTGCGGTACAGATCTAGTGGTAAATAATGAATTAAATAATATTTCACAACAATAAACATTGATTAGTATGAATACCGTAGTAAATGTAAGTCATGAAATAGTAGTAGCGGTGGACGTCGGCACGACAAAAGTATGCGCTATTGCTGGTAGAAAAAATGAATATGGCAAGGTAGAAATCCTCGCCGTAGGGAAAGTAGAATGTGATGGTGTAACGAGAGGCATGGTAACAAATATTGAGAGAACCTCAAAGGCCATAGCTGATGCTGTTGAAATCATCGAAAGAAAAATTAACAGCAGAGTCAAGCACGTCCATGTCGGTATTGCTGGTCAACACATAAAAAGCGTCAAACACAGAGGTATCCTTGTCAGAGATTCACTGATCAATGAAATAAACAAAGAGGATATCAAGAAGCTTATCAACGATATGCACAAATTGGTGCTCCCTCCAGGCGATAAGATCATTCATGTCTTACCACAGGAATATACGGTCGATAGCGAGCCAGGGATTAAGGATCCTATAGGTATGTCAGGTATGCGGTTGGAAGCTAATTTTCACATCATAACAGGTCAAGATGCAGCTTCTACGAATCTAATCAAGTGTTTTGAAAAAAGTGGAATACAAGTACACCAATTGATCATGGAGTCTTTGGCATCTGCTAAGGCCGTCCTTACCGAAGAAGAAAAAGAAGCGGGAGTGGCTTTGATTGATATAGGTGGAGGTACTACGGATTTGACTATTTATTATGATAGTATCGTTAGGCATACAGCGGTCGTTCCTTTTGGAGGTAATGTCGTGACTAAGGACATCAAAGAAGGTTGTACAGTCATGCCGAACCAAGCAGAAAAGCTGAAGGTTAAGTTTGGTAGCGCGTTGGCGATGGAAATCAAAGACAATAGAACCATAACCATACCCGGTATCAAAGGCAGAGAAGATAAAGCCATTTCTGAAAAAAATCTAGCATGGATTATCCAATCTAGGTTGGAAGAGATTTTGGATTATATCATCCTAGAAATCCAAAGATCGGGATACGAAAATAAATTGATAGGTGGTATTGTTATCACAGGTGGAGGCTCTTTGATCAAAGACATCGAATTGTTGTGTGAATATCATACGGGCTATCATACACGAATAGGATTGCCAATAGAACACTTAGCTCACGGTTATGCAGAGCAATATTCTAACCCCATATATGCAACTGCTGTGGGTCTATTGATCGATGGATTAGAGCACGAAGCTTACGGCGGAGTCGAACCCAAAGTACATGAACCCAATAAAGTGCCCATGGAAGTAGTAAACCAAGGTACTAGTACTACTGAAAAGTATAAAGGGGAGCAATTGACTTTGGATGAATTGTTAGAAAAGCCGAAGAGCGAAAAAAAGCCAAATATTTTGAATGGTATTTTGCAAAGAACCAAAGAATGGTTTGAGGCGGATTCTGGAGATGCTGATTTTAAATAACTAAAACTCCAACAGAAATTATTTAAAAAATTCAAAATTAAAGGTTATGAAAATTAATATACAAAATACAAAAAGACCCATAATAAAAGTCCTAGGAGTAGGGGGTGGCGGTAGCAATGCAGTGTCGTTCATGCACACTCAGGGTATTGTTGGCGTCGATTTTGCTATCTGCAATACTGATATCCAAGCTATGGAATTGAGCGAAGTTCCTGTAAAAATTCAATTGGGCCTAAATACTACCGAAGGCATGGGTGCGGGTTCTGAGCCAGAGATAGGAAGACAGGCATGCCTAGAATCCATTGAAGATATCAGAAGATATCTCGCGGAAGGAACCAAAATGCTATTCATCACTGCTGGTATGGGTGGTGGTACTGGAACAGGTGCAGCTCCAGTTATTGCTCAGTTGGCTAGAGAATTGGACATTTTGACAGTAGGAATCGTGACTACGCCTTTCACTTTCGAAGGCGGCAAGAGGGCTAAATATGGCTTGGATGGTCTAGAAGAAATGAAAAAACACGTCGATTCTATCATCGTGGTTTCTAATGACAAATTGATAGAAATGTTCGGTTCGATGAAGTATCGCCAAGCATTTTCACAAGCTGATAACGTCTTGGCTACAGCAGCAAAAGGAATCGCAGAGATTATCACCATACCAGGTATCGTGAATGTCGATTTTAGAGACGTTCGCACGATCATGAAGGACTCTGGAGTTGCGATCATGGGTATTGGGGTAGGAGAAGGTGAAAACCGCGCCAGACTTGCGATTGATTCAGCTTTAAACTCTCCATTGTTAGAGTCTAATAATATCAGGGGAGCTACAGATATTCTAGTAAATATCACGAGTGGTGAAGACGAAGTTTCGATGGAAGAAATCGCTATCATCAATGACTTCATCCAAGAAGAAGCTGGTTATGGTACGAATTTGGTGATGGGGCAGTGCTTCGACGAGAGTTTAACCAATGAAGTAAAAGTAACTTTGATAGCTACGGGATTCAATAGACAAAAGCAGGCAACCGTCGCTCAAAGACCAAGCCAAAACACGGCTGTTTCAGTACCCAACATGCCTACAGAAGAGGTTAGATTGGACGAAGAGATCACGATATCTCTCGATGACGAGTACCAAGATGAATTGCGTCTCAGCGAGCGATTGAAAACCATCGAAAAGCTGAGAAGCCCTCAATCTTTTACTACACTTGACCCGCATATTAAGTCAGAATTGGTGGTGACCAATGCAGTAGGAAATCCAGAAGCACCTTTCAATCACGACAGAAGTCGCAGAGAGGAACTTAGGAATCAAAATCCAAAATTATCTTCCAATCAAGTGATTTATGATATGGAAAGAGAGCCAAGCTATAAGCGTAGAGGGATCGTTTTGGATGATGTTACGGTACTCAAGGATGATGCTCATCAAAGTAGAATTTTCTTTTCTGAAAATGATGATCACGGAATACAAGAAATGAATCCACGGTTCAAAAGAACTTGGGAGGATTAATGAAATATTTTAGTATTACTAAATAAAGAGTCTCACATTTTTTCTTGAGTTAGGTTTATTGTTTTACGTTAGGTTGGGGCTACAGACGCCGGTTTGAGCCCCCACTTTTTCAAAGCGAATAAAAATCCAATCTAAGCGAAAATCGTAAGCTCGAAAGTATCTTGAAAAGATGCTCCAATAAGAAAACTACAGCCATTTGTGAAAACAATTGGTTTCAAAAAATACGGTCAAACGGACGAACAAAGGATCTCCGCAGGGCCAAAGAGTCTCACATTTTTTCTTGAGTTAGGTTTATTGTTTTACGTTAGGTTGGGGCTACAGACGCCGGTTTGAGCCCCCACTTTTTCAAAGCGAATAAAAATCCAATCTAAGCGAAAATCGTAAGCTCGAAAGTATCTTGAAAAGATGCTCCAATAAGAAAACTACAGCCATTTATGAAAACAATTGGTTTCAAAAATACGGTCAAACGGACGAACAAAGGATCTCCGCAGAGGTAAAGAGTCTCACATTTTTTTCTTGAGTTAGGTTTATTGTTTTACGTTAGGTTGGGGCTGCAGACGCCGGTTTGAGCCCCACTTTTCAAAGCGAATAAAATCCAATCTAAGCGAAAATCGTAAGCTCGAAAGTATCTTGAAAAGATGCTCCAATAAGAAAACTACAGCCATTTATGAAAGTAATTGGTTTTAAAAATAGGGTCAAAGAGACGAACGAAGGATTGTCATTGGGCCAAAGAGTCTCACATTTTTTCTTGAGTTAGGTTTATTGTTTTACGTTAGGTTGGGGCTACAGACGCCGGTTTGAGCCCCCACTTTTTCAAAGCGAATAAAAATCCAATCTAAGCGAAAATCGTAAGCTCGAAAGTATCTTGAAAAGATGCTCCAATAAGAAAACTACAGCCATTTATGAAAGTAATTGGTTTTAAAAAATAGGGTCAAAGAGACGAACGAAGGATTGTCATTGGGCCAAAGAGTCTCACATTTTTTCTTGAGTTAGGTTTATTGTTTTACGTTAGGTTGGGGCTTCAGACGCCGGTTTGAGCTCCCACTTTTTCAAAGCGAATAAAAATCCAATCTAGGCGAAAATCGTAAGCTCGAAAGTATCTTGAAAAGATGCTCCAATAAGAAAACTACAGCCATTTATGAAAGTAATTGGTTTCAAAAATAGGGTCAAAGAGACGAACGAAGGATTGTCATTAGCCAAAGAGTCTCACATTTTTCTTGAGTTAGGTTTATTGTTTTACGTTAGGTTGGGGCTTCAGACGCCGGTTTGTACTAAAATGGTTTTTTTTTATTCTGTTTTTCGCCCCTAGAATTTTTTTTTCTATGCTATGTTTAATAATTTATGAGATAATTTTAAATCCTTCTCAATATATTTGATTAATTTTATTGAATCAATCAATACAATTGCAGTGAAAAGTTTTCGTCTCATTTTTTCTTTAGTCATCAATTTTGCATTCATTCATTCATTTTATGGTCAATCAATAGGCACGTTTTCGTCGGTGCAACCTTCCGCACAAGTACAAAAACTGGTTCTTCCCTCGACACACACATTCCAGTTCCTTACCAAAAGTGGGACTCTGCTATCCGATGGAACTACTTTGGGGATAAATCTGGATTTTACGGGTTTTGTGCCAAATGCTGGGAGTAGTGAGCTTGGAAAGCTTTCAATCTCATCAGAGGCAACTCCTGCCAAGTGCGCAATATTTGATGTTCAATATAACCCAGCTACCAAACTTTGGGATATCAATTCGGGTAAAAATGTTTCCTTTAAGAGCTCAGATTTGGGTCAAGTTGCCACTTTTTGTTCAGGCACGGTAACTCCTAATAATACCATCATGGTTTGTGAAGAAAATATTACTTCGGGTGACAATAATGTCGATGGTTATCAAGATTTAGGCTGGGTTATTGAAATTGATCCTAGCACTGGAATGGTTATCGACCACAACTCTGATGGCAAACAAGATAAATTGTGGGCTCTGGGCAGGCATGCACATGAGAATGTGGTTATAAAAAAGTGATCAATCCGTCTTATATTGGGGTGCAGACCATAGCACAGCAGGATATTTATATAAGTTTATACCTACCTCACCTGGTGTTTTTTCGGCAGGTTCATTGTATGTACTAAAAACTACAGCAGCATTTGGAACAGGAGATTGGCAATTGGTCTCAAATACTTCTCAAGGAGAATGTAACACAGTTTTGCAATCTTCAACCGCTTTAGCGGCATACAATTTCAATGGCATCGAAGATGTAGAATTAGGGCTGGATGGAAAAGTATATTTTGCTGCTAAAGGACCAGGGCGTGTTTATCGTTTTACGGATAATGGCACAAGCGTTTCGGGATTGGAAATTTTTGTCGAAAATACAAGCTACGATGTGGATGGAGCAGGGCCATTTCCTCCAGAAGCTTGGGGCTTTGGGAATGATAATCTAGCATTCGATAATGAAGGGAATCTTTGGGTTTTACAAGATGGGGGAAGAAATCATATATGGGTAGTTGGTGCTGGACATTCCACGGCAACACCCGATGTTCGTTTGTTTGCGACTACCCCTTTAGGATCCGAGCCAACGGGTATTACGTTTTCTCCAGACTACAGATTTTTGTTTATGTCTTTTCAGCATCCTAGTACCAGCAATACTGCCGCACAGACAGATGCTGCCAACAATTCTATAGTATTTAATACCCATTCTACGGTTGTCATTGCTAGGAAAGAACAGCTTGGAACTACGATTTTTCCTTTGGCAAATCTTGATTTTAATTTAACTGAAAAATCTGACCATGTCCTTGTTTCTTGTGTATTGAAAGGGAATCAAATTAAAGGCAATTTGATAATTGAAAGATCGGTTGACGGTATAGATTTTGAAAAAATGAATGAAACTTTTGTGGATCTTTTTAGCGTTTCAGAATCTTACTACAAATTTGAGGATAATAACATTTCGAATGGAAAAATATATTATTATAGACTGGTATTTAAGCCGAATATAGGAGCAGTTCGATTTTCACGATTAAAATCAATATCAGTTTCAGATGCAAAAATGCACAATAATATATTTCCGACAATGGCGAGTGATGTTATCAATATTGCAAATGGAAGCTATTCAGTAAATGGAAAGTTAGAAATTTTTGATGCTTGGGGAAGGCCTAAATTAATCATTCCTGTAGGTACATCTATTGGTACTGTAGAAAGCCAACAATTTGACATTAGTCATTTAAACGATGGGATATATTTCTTAAGGTATCATGACGGATCAATTGGAAAATTTATTAAAATAAATTGATACCTTTATTTTGATTTTTTTTTAGATTATATCACCAACTTTAATCACTAAAATGACTTTTTATCCAAAAATCTGCAACAAATTCGCTATAATTATCTTTTTTTTACAAATAAATATGATAATGTCTCAGAAAAAAATAACTACATTCCCAATTCCTGTCGCCAAAACCATCGATACCTTTATGACCATTCACGGCGACACCCGAATGGATCCCTATTATTGGTTGAATAATCGAGAAAATCCAGAAGTCGTGAACTATCTCAATGAGGAGAATAGTTACTTAGATGCCGGCATGCTCCACACCAAACCACTCCAAGAAAAACTATACAATGAGTTGGTAGGTCGAATCAAGCAGACCGATATGTCTGTCCCATATTTTTACAATGGATATTGGTATATTTCAAAATTTGAGGAAGGCAAGCAATACGCTATCAGCCTAAGAAAAAAAGGAACCCAAGAAGCCAAGGAAGAAATATTGATCGATGGCAACAAGAGGGCTGAGGGAAAATCCTATTATAGTCTTGGCGAAATTGATATTTCACCCAATAACAAAATAATGGCATTTAGCGAGGACTATGTGTCTCGTAGGCAATACACCATTCGGTTCAAGGATTTGGAGACAGGAAGATTGTTGCTCGATGAAATTCCGAATACGAGTGGTAGTGCTACCTGGTCAGAAGACAATAAATACATTTTTTATTCTGTTAAAGACGAATCTTTGCGTGAATACAAAATATTTAGACATAAAGTAGGAGAGGACCCGAAGAAAGATGTGGAGGTGTATCACGAAAAGGATGAATCATTTTCTGTGGGTATTTTTAAATCTCGGTCTAAGAAATTTCTGATCATCGGTTCTTTTTCTACAGTCAGCAATGAGTTTAGATATGTTGATGCCAAGAAACCTTTAGGCGATTGGAAGTTGTTTCAGCCACGAGTAAGAGACCTAGAATATTCAATCGACCATGCTCAAGACAAATTTTATATTGTCACCAACTTGAATGCTAAGAACTTTAAAGTTGCTACTTGCGGTGAAAAGAAGACATTGAAGGAAAATTGGGTCGATCTGGTTCCTCATAGAGAGGATGTTTTGTTAGAAGATATCACTTTATTTGAGTCATTTTATGTGCTCAGTGAGCGTAAAATGGGTATCTCTAAGATAAGAGTGGTACAAAATACGGGAACGGATAATTATGTAGATTTTGGTGAGGAAGCATATACAGCTAATGTATCAATAAATCCTGAGTTTAACTCTTCTAAATTGAGGCTTAGTTTTACTTCAATGACCACACCCAATTCAGTAATGGAGTATGACGTTAATTCTAGAAAGCTAACCCTCCTTAAGGAGCAAGAAGTCGTCGGTGGTTACGATAAATCTATGTACAAATCTGAAAGAATCCTCGTAAAAAGCCGCGACGGTAAGGATATTCCGATGAGTATAGTATATCGCAAGGACTTTAAGAAAAATGGTAAAGGCTATGGACTGCAGTACGGATATGGATCTTATGGCTATAGTATGGAACCTTATTTCAGTGCAGATCGATTGAGTTTATTGGATCGAGGCATGTTTTTTGCAATAGCCCATATACGTGGAGGGCAAGAGCTAGGGAGAGCCTGGTACGAAGACGGTAAAATGTTTAATAAGAAAAATACTTTCAATGATTTCATCGATTGCAGCGAGTATTTGGTAAAAGAGAAGTATTGCGACAAATCCACCTTATTTGCTATTGGTGGAAGTGCAGGAGGGCTTTTGATGGGAGCGGTGATAAATCTTCGACCAGATTTGTACAAAGCAGTTATAGCATCTGTCCCTTTTGTAGATGTTGTCACCACCATGTTGGACGAAACGATACCACTCACGACGGGTGAATTCGACGAATGGGGTAATCCCAAAAATGAAGAAAGCTACTGGTATATGAAATCATATTCACCGTATGACAATATAGAGAAGAAGGGATATCCAGCCATGTTGGTCACTACAGGACTTCACGACTCTCAAGTACAGTATTGGGAGCCTGCCAAATGGGTAGCTAGATTAAGGGCGACCAAAACGGATAATAGACCATTGTACATGTTCTGCAATATGTCCACAGGACATGGTGGTGCATCAGGACGTTTCGAACGATACAAAGAAGTTGCCTTGGAATACGCTTTTCTACTTGACCAAGCTGGGATAAAGGAATAAATCTTAGATCAATCCGTTGAAATATAACGCACGCTTTAGCTTATGCTTAAAGCGTGCATCCATTTGCCCAATTGCTATCGCTTTAGTCCGCCCATGCCAGGCATCATACCAGTAGGGATGGGCATCTTACTTACGCGATGCATCATTTGGCGCATTTGGTCGAATTGCTTGATGAATTGGTTAATCTCGTTGAGGTCGCGGCCGCAGCCTTTGGCTATTCTTTTCTTTCGGTTGATGTTCAAAAGTTCTGGGTTTTTCCTTTCTGCTGGGGTCATGGATTGGACGATGGCTTCTACTTTTAAGAATGCATTTTCGTCGATATCGATATCCTTAGTCATCTTGGACATACCAGGAATCATATTCATCAAAGACTTTAGATCGCCCATTTTCTTGATTTGTTGGATCTGGCCGATAAAGTCATTGAAGTCAAATTTGTTTTTCTTAATCTTGGCTTCAAGGCGCTTGGCTTCAGCTTCGTCGAACTGTTCTTGGGCTTTTTCTACTAGTGAGATGACATCCCCCATCCCCAATATACGCTGTGCCATCCTGTCTGGGTGGAACACGTCTAGGGCTTCCATTTTTTCGCCAGTTGAAACAAATTTGATGGGTTTTCCAACGGTATATTTGATGGACAAAGCCGCTCCACCTCTGGTATCACCATCCAATTTGGTCAAGACGACTCCGTCAAAATTGAGGATATCATTGAACGCTTTGGCGGTGTTGACGGCATCTTGCCCAGTCATGGAGTCCACTACGAAAAGCGTTTCGGTAGGTTGGATGGCCTTGTGCACACGTGCTATTTCGTCCATCATCTCCTGATCTACTGCCAGACGTCCAGCAGTATCGACGATGACCACATCGTGACCATGCCCCTTCGCATAAGCGATGGCATTTTGAGCTATTTCTACAGGATTTTTGTTTTCTACCTCTTTGTATATGGCCACACCGACCTGTTCTGCAAGCACAGACAATTGATCGATCGCAGCGGGCCTATATACGTCACAAGCGACGAGAAGCGGCTTTTTGCTCTTTTTTGTTTTTAGATAATTCGCCAATTTTCCTGTAAAAGTGGTTTTTCCACTTCCTTGAAGTCCTGTTATAAGAACTATCCCAGGATTGCCTTTGACATTGATTCCTTCAGATTGTCCACCCATCAAGTCGATGAGCTCATCCTGAACGATTTTTACCATTAATTCACCTGGACGGACTGCTTTGAGGACATTTTCCGTGCCGAGGGCTTTGTCTTTGATTTTATCGGTAAATTCTTTGGCTATTTTATAGTTGACATCGGCTGCAACGAGCGCACGTCTAATCTCCTTAATGGACTCCGCAATGTTTAATTCGGTGAGCTTATTGTCGCCTTTGATGATCTTGAAGGCACTGTCAAGCTTTTCACTTAAGCTTTGAAACATATTTTTTCTCTATTTTATAAAAATGAAATCTGGTGCAAATTTATAATGAAATTGGTCATTTTTTGTAAAAAATATTTCACTGGAATCTTAACGCTTGTGATGGCTTGATGTTCAATATCAAAAGTGTGGGGATGAATGTACTCAAAATGGTGACCACCAAGGCCCCAACATTGATAGAAATGATGTCCAGCCAGTCAAAATAAATAGGCGCATAAGCAAGGTAATAATTCGATTCGTCCAGTTTGATCACTTGATAGTGCTTTTGTATATAGGCCAACCCAAGTCCCAGTAAATTACCCCAAAATATCCCCCACAACAAAATTCGCAGGGCTTGCCAAATAAAAATATTGCGAATCAAAGAGAATTTGGCTCCTAGGGTTTTTAGAATGGCCACCATAAGAGTGCGTTCTAGGATTAAAATCAGAACCGAAGTCGCCAAATTGAATATGCAGACGATGCCCATAAGCCCCAAAATGACCCATTTGTTGATGTTTTGTAGCTCTAACCATTGGAATATATTGGGGTATTTTTCTTTGACGGTGACGGAGTAAGATTCCATGGGTAGAATATTGTCGTCGATGTTTTTGACGGTGTTTTCTACTTGATTTATATCGTTTACGAATATTTCAATTTGATTTATTTGCTTATTTTTAAGGAGCATGGCATCCCTGACGAGCTGAATGGGGGCGTAGATGATTTTTTTGTCAAATTCTTCTAGGCCAGTGCTGTATATACCCTTAATAGTGCATCTTCGAGTTATTTGTTGTCCATTAAAAATGAAATATAGAAGGACTTTGGCTCCAATGTCTATTGAAAGCCTTGCAGCAGTAGGTTTTGAAACCAATATTTGTGCACTATCTTTCAAGTCCAAAGGACTGCCTTTGATGAGGTATTTTGTGTAAAAAGCGGGATCAAAATCTTGGTTTACGCCCTTTACGGCGATGCCCTCATATTCGTCAATGGTCTTCAATATACCTTGTGTAATCAAGGTCGTCTGAACTTGTCTGATATTCGGATCACTATGATCTTTTAAGTTGGCTATGAAGGCATCGTTTTCGTCGTAGGCGAATTCTGTAGATTGAAGAGACTCTCTGGCATCCTTGACGACTATATGACCCCAGAAATCAAATATTTTGTCGCTGATTTCTCTTTGGAATCCTTCTATCAAACAGCTTGATAATATCATGACACAAATGCCAAGAGCCATGACCATGATGCTCAATCGTACGATCCAAGCAGCAAATTGACTGGCGCTGGTCTGATTGATGCGTTTGGCTATTTTGGCTGAGACGATCATGAGGGCAGTGGCATATTTGTCTTATTGTGAAATCAATGTGAAAAAACACAGCTATCGCGTGAGGGATAGAAGTGGTCTCGATGTATATCGAGAGCCTCATCTGCGACTAAGAGGCTTCCATGAGAACGCAAGATGAGGCCGAAGCCACGAATAGCCCGACCCGAGTCAATGACGAGGGACACGCCCAAAAATATCATGAAAAAGATTATCTGCATTCTAAAAAATAAAAAATAAAATACGGCGGAACTTAATCCTGTGTTTAAATGTTATACAAAAGTTAAATATATAAAGGTAGAACAAAATAATTGTCTGCCGCAATGCGATTGAAATTAAAAGACCAAAAAAGATGACCCAAAACCAAAAAATCAATAAAATCAAGCTGGTGATTAGTTCATTTTTGCTGATTTTGACGATTGTGTATTACGTCCAAATAAACCTAAGGCACCAAGGCATAGATTTCATCCCAACGAATTATGTCCTTGAATCTTGGGGCAATTCGGGTCAATATGTCAATGAAATTTCTATTTTGAAGACCGTTTTTGAAAAAATTGTGGAGACCATTTCTGCTACTCCACAATAATTCGTCCTACTGATCTTTGATCAATTTCTTATATTTGAATTTCTTAGCTGTCGGATCGCCTAGTCTCTTCTTCCTATTTTCTTCATAATCCGAGTATCCACCCTCGAAATAATAAACCTGAGAATCGCCCTCGAATGCTAAAATATGCGTCGCAACTCTGTCTAAAAACCATCTATCGTGTGAAATCACCACGGCACAGCCGCCGAAATTTTCTAACGCCTCTTCCAAAGCTCTTAAGGTATTAACATCTATATCATTGGTCGGTTCATCCAGCAAAAGGACATTCGCCTCTTGCTTGAGACACATGGATAGGTGTAAGCGATTGCGCTCACCTCCTGATAAAACCCCGCATTTTTTTTCTTGATCAGAACCCGTGAAATTGAACCTAGAAATGTAGGCCCTGCTATTGATTTTGGTATTGCCGAGTTCTATCCAGTCGTTGCCACCAGATACAACTTCCCAAACGCTTTTGTTGGGGTCGATATCCTTGTGGGTTTGATCCACGTATCCTATTTTTACGGTTTCTCCGATATTAATTTCGCCTCCGTCTGGTTTTTCCAAGCCCATAATCATCCTGAAAAGGGTGGTCTTACCAGCACCGTTGGGGCCTATGATGCCGACGATCCCTCCTTGGGGTAGCTTGAAGGTCAATTGGTCGATAAGGACTCTGTCGCCGTATGCTTTGACCAAGTTGCTTGCTCCGATGACGTTCTCCCCAAGTCGCGGTCCACTAGGGATGAAAATTTCGAGTTTTTCTTCTTTTTGTTTGGTATCCTCAGAAGCCAATTTTTCATAATTGGAAAGACGGGCCTTGGCTTTGGCTTGACGGCCTTTAGGATTCATCCGCACCCATTCTAATTCTTTGGCAAGGGCTTTCTGCCGCTTGCTTTCTTGTTTTTCTTCTAGGGCGAGGCGATTGCCTTTTTGTTCTAGCCAAGAGGAGTAATTGCCTTCCCAAGGGATTCCTTCACCTCGATCCAATTCGAGGATCCAACCAGCCACATTGTCTAAGAAATACCTATCGTGCGTGATGGCGATTACGGTCCCTTTATACTGCTGTAAGTGTTGTTCAAGCCAGTCGATGGACTCAGCGTCCAAGTGGTTGGTAGGCTCATCCAAGAGCAAAATGTCGGGATTTTGCAAAAGGAGGCGACATAGTGCGACGCGTCTTTTTTCTCCACCTGAAAGGATAGATATTTGAGCATCGGGTTCTGGACATCTTAGTGCGTCCATCGCTCTGTCAAGGACAGAATCGATTTCCCAGCCGTTGATGGCGTCTATTCGGTCACCTAGCTCACCTTGTTTGTTGATGAGTTTATCTATTTTGTCGGGATCAGAATAGTTTTCTTCAAGCCCCATAGCATCGTTGATCGCATTGTATTCGTTGATGAGGTCCATAGTACCTTGGACTCCTTCGCAAACGATATCGATGACTGTTTTTGTTTCGTCCAAGATCGGTTCTTGTGGCAAGAATCCAATGGAATAATCCTTTTGAAATTCTATTTTGCCTTGATAATTATTGTCTAATCCAGCGATGATCTTTAGGAGGGTGGATTTACCAGAACCATTTAGACCAATGATACCAATCTTCGCACCATAGAAAAACGACAAATAAATATTCTTTAGAATAGTCTTATTGTTTTGAGGAATGACTTTATTCACCCCCATCATAGAAAAAATGATCTTTTGATCCATAGAAAATTATGTTATAACTTGATGTGTTTAAGAATGCCCGCAAAGGTAGCATTTCTTGAGGAAATTATTGAATTTTATTGCCTTTCATAAAGTGATAGAACGATTCATATTCTTTGCGATGAGTGATGCCTGCGCCCATCCTAGTCATTCGATTGGTGAGGTATCGGTCACCTTGGACAAATACGCGGAGGACAAGTTCCTTATTGGGTTTTAAAAAATACTCCAAAGCGACATCCGTGGCGAAATAATTCGCGCCATCGTCAGCGGCATTTCGCTTGATGTTGGCACCTAGGTCGAGCACTACTTTGTCTTGGAATAGATGGAATTTTGGATTGAAAGAAAATTCTCCATTTTTGGCAAAATTGAGTGTAGAATTGGACGTTAGTACATCGTTGTACGCAAGGCCCACATTGATATCGATGCCTGAAATAATATTATTGGCTTCACTGTAGGTGGCTACGTATTGTGATAATATTTTTGATAAATAGAAAGAAACCAAGTTGGACAGGGTATTGATAGCTGTTCTATCGAAGTTGAAATCCAGAGAATTGCTCGGTAAAAAACTTCGTGTAATGAGTAGGCTGAGCGCTTGTTTGTTGAGCTCGTTGGGGTCATTGGACAATGCTAAAAGTTTAGTCTCAACTAGGGTTTTGATATTCGATTGGAGATTAGGAAATTCAATGGAGAAATTGATATCTGGTTTTAATAATTCGCCCTGCAATTTTAATATCAAATCGACATTCGTGAGTGATTTGGATTGACCTTCTAAAGCTGGGTTATTCAATACGTATTCTTCAATAAAAGGATAAACTGAAGTTCTGATATTTTTGCTTTCTGCGTTGATTTGGATCAAAGCTTCTAGGGGATCTCCAGTCCAGGAGATGGTAGAGCCTTTGCGCAATTTGAAGGGCTGTTTTACGAGACTAAAATTCGGAATGGGAACCGTGTAGTTGTATTCACCGTTCTCGATATTGTACTGTCCATTTATGTTAAATTCACCTTTTCTAGGGATTTTTACTACTAGATTGCCAAAGCCTGTGGCTCTGATGATATCATCTGTCATTTCGTCGAAAATGATGTTGATCTCCGCCTCTTCATTGACGGTTAGATTCAGTTCAACATCTAGCCCTTGGATTTTCTTGAATGCTGATTCGGTCAAGGCACTGCTGTCTTTATTTGTAAAGCGCAGGAATTTTAACTCACGATTTCCCTCCGATTGTCCAAGAGGAAGGACAACTTTGGTACCTTTTTTTGAGGTTACTACGATGTTGATATCTGTATTTGCAAAATCGCCCTTGAAGTCAACAGAGGTTCCTGCAATCACTTTGCCATAGTAAAGCGAATTGTTTCGTTTGTCTGTATCCAGCACCAGCAATCCATCCGAATTGATATTTAGGTCCAATTTAAAACTCTTAAAATGGTCGTGAAGTATTTTCCCTTGAATGATTGCCTTTCTTCCATCTTTATCCGTAAACTGGTCCCCACTAAAATCGAAATAATAAGGCGTGATTTGCACCACCTGGTCCTCAAAATAATATTTGGTATTTAGATAATTTACCTTAACGCCCCCTTTACGTAAGGTTGCTACGCCGTTTAGTGCCAATTTTTTGAATGTGCCCGTCAGGCTTAGTTCGGAATCTACCCCTCCTTCAACTTCCGAGATTCCATCCTTTATGATGAATTTTAATAATATCGGTAGGGACAATTTTTGCGTATAAGCTTTGAGGTTTATTTCTTCTGCTTTGGATTTGGTTTTGTATTGATAATATCCATCCACCTTGACAAGGCTGGCTTCGCTCCTCAGCAGCATGTGGATATCGATGGGATGATCTAGGTCCGGCGTAGAGGCAAAGGTGCTCAAATGGCCGCAATTCGTGTCATTGATCCGTAGCGAATCGGTATAGATTTTTGCTTCAAGTCCTTTGAGCGAGAAGATGTCTTGGACTGCTAGGGTCAAGTTGCTATTGCCATTCAACCAAACATTATTCGATTTAAAATAACCATTTAATTTGGACAAATCTAAGTCTTTGATGAACAAGGCCAATCCTTTATCTCCGATGGAATTCACTGACAAATGACTCTGAGCATTGTAAAAATCAAAATTTCTGGTGTAAATTTTTTCCTTGTTATATCGTACAAAATTCTGATCTTTCAAGCGCCAAATACTGTCCAAAAGATTGAATCTTGAATCAACGAATCTCGTCATAAAGTCATCTTCAAATATAAAGGTTGTGGCATTGAAGTGAAGGGACCTGAAAAGACTGTCTATATGCCCGGCATCAAAATTTGCAATCAATGAATCGTTCAAGGCTCTCAACTGCAAAGTCATTGACCCAATCATATTTTTACCAATTTGGCTGTTATCGATAGATATTCGAGCGGTCAAATTTTGATCGTCCACCAACAGGTTAGATTCGATATTTTCAAGTATATTTTTGCCAAATTCCAACTTGGGAATCTGAATCTTTTCTAGATTGAAATTAAGCGTTGACGTATCCATATTCTCAAAGCTCATTACCGCCTTTAAATCCTTAATTTCTTTGATATCCCATTTCAATACTTCAAACAAATTTTTCGATTGTTCTACGTGGATTTTTGCTTTAAAATTATTGTTATACAATGCGTATTTTGGAGGTTTAACATTTGTCTTGGCGACCAGTGTAGGATTGTTCTTTTTTATAAAATGATATACGAGATAGGGTAGGGATTCGAAATCAAATTGCCCATCAATATTGCCTTGGAATACATCACTTTTGATATCAATATGCTTGTGATTGGTATTATTGACATAAGAGTTTAGTTCTAATGATTTTAGGGTAAATTTATTGAGGGCATTTACTTTTAGCTCGACATTATTCGCTTTCGCATTTCCAGTAAAATTGCTTAAATTTTTAAATTTAAAATCCAAACCAAATTCGCCTGCTATGCTTAAAGAATCCTTTGTGAGATTGAGTTTGAAGAGATCCAATTTGTTGATATTGGCTTTGAATTTGTACTCAGGAATCGTCTTGATATAGTCGATAACTCCTGAAAATCTCAAATCAATGTTCTCGTCCTTGATGGAGGCATCTCCATTGATGAGGTTTTTATTCAATTCACCCTTAAATATGATGTTTTTGTAGTTGTATCCATTGTATTCAAAATTAAAAACATTGGCATCCAGCTTGGACTTCAGACTCGCCAGAGTAAGCCCTTTTCCTTCTTTTACTTCGGTCACCATATTCAATTTTCCGAATCTATTGTCATCTGTCCAATGCGCTAAATCGAATTGTTTCAAGACCATTTTTCCTCGATATTTAGCGTTTTCTTTCCCTTCGTTGGTATTGAGTTGCATATCCAAATCGATGAGACCCTGATTGGTTTTAAGTTCGCCAAAAGCCACGAAATCACTTATAAATCCGTCATATCGACCTTTAAAATAAATATTGCCCAGCTTGTCAAAATTGGGTGGAGGGTTGAAATTAGGTAAGATTTTTCTCAAATTGGTCATAGAAGTTTTTAATTCGTCAAAACCAAGATTGAGCATTTCTTCTTGTGGGATTGCTAGATTTTTTGTTGAAAAATTTCCTTTGATACTCACCAAATTACCTAAACTTACCTGCAAGTCATCGGCCCTCAAACTATTGACTTTCCCTTGAATATGACCATCGATATTCAAAGTTTCATTTCTAATCCTTTGAAAAAAGGAGTTTTGATCAAGCTTATGAGCAAAGGTGATGATGTCTGCCACGTTTATATCGCTATCTTTCAATTTGCCCTCCATGATGACTCTATCATTGAAGTCATTAAAGCTATCGAAGCCCAAGTATTTGAATATAATTGTGTCTCGCATCACACTTTTTTGGGTCTTGAGGTACACACCATTCAGTTCAGTGCGCTTGGAGGATATTTTGGCTTCTTGTGCATTGAATTCTTCGAGAGCGAATCCGTTATCAGCTTTTGCTTGGATTTGATTTATTTTTCCTATAAAATCCAAATCTTTTGATTGAATACATTCTAGACTCAAATTTATATCCCCTATATCAAGATGATCGTAATCGAAAAAATTGGTACCTATCGTCCTTTTGGGTGTACGCCGCCAGTTGTGAAGCGTAAATCGCCCATTTTTAATTTTTACAATATCGATACTCATATCCAAAGGTTCCTTGGCTACTTTGACGGATTTCGACTCACCTTGTTCCTTGTCAGCTAGGGCTTCTATAGCAGATTTTGGAAAAATTTTCTCTATGGAAATGAATGGATCTTCGAGGATAATGTCCTTGATGGCAAAACTGTTTCTTATAAGATCGAGCTGGTCGAGATTGACTACTCCATTGGGAAATTCCATTTTTAATTGATTTCCTTGTACAAAGTCTTGCTGGGAGAATTTTGTGTTTTTTATCTTTAAGTTCTTAACATCCAACCTGAAATCACTCTTGGATGGCAGTGTGTCATTCCCTCCGAAATAGTCGATCAAGAATTGGTAATTGTATCCTTCCCGCAGATTGTGCCTTTGAGTATGAATGACGGCATTGTCCAATTCTATTTTTTGGATGGAAAATTTATTGCTGAATAATTCAAAAATATTTTTGCTAAAACCAACATAGGTTCTACCCGCATAAAGTAAAGTATCATTGCGTTTGTCGAATATAATGAGTCCTTTTATTTGCAATTGTTTGATGGGATCTAGAACCAATTCGTCGATACTTACCTTGGTGCCCCATTCTTTGGATAAATAGGTGGTCGTTTTGTTGACGATAAAATTCTGAACTCTCGGGATCAGCAAGATAAATGTCAACATGAAAAATACCAAAAAAATCGAAAGAATAACCCCAAGAACGATTCGGATTATCCTCATCGCAGGCGAATTATCAACCTTCTCGTCTTCTATAATATGAGGGATTTCTGGCTCGATGGCTTTTTTGCGGTAAAAATATACAATTAAAAGCAAATATTTTTCATTTTTAACAATCCATTAATCGCCGCTATATAATGCATATGTTTTTAATTAATGTATTTTTTATAGAATATAAATTTATTATAAATAATTATAAATTTATCTTTGATGCCGAAAAAAATATATTTTAACATTTTTGAAATCAAAAAATAAGAATTAGAATGAAACATTTTTTACTACTAAGCCTACTGTTGGTATCTCTGCTTTCTTGCAAAAACAACACCTCTCCCGTAAAAAAAGAAGGAGAGGCCAACCAGCTCACAGTGTCCAACAATCCTGAAGACATAAAACACTTCGGTGACCAAAAAACTCAAGCAGAAGCAGGCTTTAAAAGTGTATTTCAAAATGGTGGATTGCCAATGATGCTTTCTGGCGAAGTGATAGCCAAGGAATTCGGCACATTCACATCGATATCTCCTGCAGATTTTAGGTCCGTAATGGGGCCGACGGAAGTGGTATTAGGAGAAAATAAAGACTCTTACAAAGCAATCGTAAACTTACCAAAAACCAAGGGTCATGATGTCAAAGTCTATGCTAAAAGCAGCGAACAAGGAAAATTTGCCTACGCGGGTACGTTCAATGCAGAGGGTAAATTAATCGGGGTTTTGGCGATTGCAGGCAAGGTGACCAACGGCTCGAATGTCGTGGTGGATTGTAAAGTGGACAATGATTATAATTTTTTCGTGAGAAGTATGGTTGGTAAGATGTATCATATTGACAAATTCAACATTGACGATCAAGGCATTTTTATAAAAACCACAAAACCAGAAGAGAGTTATAATTTTTAAATTTTAAAAGTCAAACCTGCTTGAATTGCAAAAATGTTGTGGGTATGGGTTGACTTTTTGAACATTGGTTGATACATCCAAAGGATTTCTGCGGCAATTTTTTTCGAAAATTTGTATTCGGCTCCAAGGAAATTTCTGATTCTTGACAGCTCCATTCCATCTGACAAATCAAAGTAGAGTTCTGAACTAACAATGCCAAAAAGCTTTTTAGTAAGTCGATGTTGGTATTCTAGCTTACCTCGACCCATTATTTGGTTGCTTTCTAGGTCGAAATCGCCCCATACGACTCCATCCAATTCTTCAGTATAACCCAATCGGAGTGACAGACTATTCTTAGCGATTTTGTGCTTGTAATCAGCGAATAAACCCCAGCGCAAATAATCAATCGAGGTGGAAGTGAAAAGTCTGACTTCTGGTTTGATCGTAAGATTTGGAATCGGCTCATAGGCACAACCAAGTGTATAATAAAATCCTTTGAAATCGTTCAAATTGTCATACCATCTCGTCTGGAATTGACCTGAAATGTTCCATTTCTTGCTCAAGTCATGCTTTACAGTCACATCCGTCCGCAATCTGAAATCATCGCTTTTATTCTTTTGTCCAAATGCTGCCCATGTCAAGAAGCAGCAGAATATTGATAAAAAATACCTATTCGTCATTCCCATAATCTGAATAATTTCCTTCACTTTTTTTCGAATAATAAAATGCCTGAATCCTAGCAATATCTCTTAAAAAATCAATTTTCAGAATTTCTGCACGGTGCACGGGAAGGCCTGTTCTATTCCTTAAATCTTGTAGTAAGTTTTCGTAGTTTTCGGGCTTTATGTTTTCTATTTTTTCGTACTGAATTATTTTATTATTTTCATGGTCCAATCCCATGTTTTTATCAAGTACATAAACCATTAGAACGAAAAAAATATTGCTAATTATGCAAATGACTATGGCATTATTATCACTCCAACTTGATAAAGCATTGATCAAGCCCAAAGCCACACTGATGAAGAAATAACCCATCTCACGTATAGGCACCATGACCGTTCTGTACCTTATGATGGAAAAAATAGCAAAAAGACCAAATGCAAATCCCATATTCAATTTGCTGTTAGCCAATAAATAACATATTATAAAATTGGAAATGTTAAATATAATGAATGTGAATAAAAAGTCCTTGTTTTTATGTCTGGGATAGTATATAAATCCGACAATGAGGAGGATGATGGTGAGGTTCAACCCAAATCTACAAAGTAATTCTGTTATGTCATTTAAAGGGCCCTGTTGTATTTCGCTTAAATTTGTCTCAAACATGGTGTTGATTTTTTAATTTTTCGCATAAGTGTAACTCTGGTGCTAGTAAATTTTGTTTGACGGAGGCCAAAAGCCCTAATCCGACACAATATTTGCTAAATTTTGATCTGAAAAGTCCAGTTCTTTTTAGAGTAGAGTCCTTCAAAGTAGGGGCATTCTTGGGTAAAAATTTAAACTCAATGATGGCCAAATCACCCAAGCACATTTTCTTGGATTCGTGATAAAAGGTCAAGTCCAAATCAATGGTAATTCGTTGGTTTAATTCCAAATTGACCAAGGTAATTCGTCTATAATTTACATCCAAAACAGGATTTAAATTGGAACAATCTTCAAGTTCACTTTCGATTGAAGAGGGTAGGTTTTGTGGCATGGATCCTGCCATTTCTTCGAGATCGGTTTTGTGTCTTATTTTTTCAGTTTTTATACCTTTAATCTTTTTTTTGACCTCTACCCATACTTCTTTAGTGGATAGATATCTTCGAATTCGTATTTTTTTTCTATTATATCTTCCGATTTGATGTTCGTAAAACAAGTGAAAGTCTGGCGTATCAAAATACCGAGATTCGTAATCAAAAATTTGCTCGCCTTCAATGGTCAGGACACTATAATCTTTACCCAAAATCTCCAAAAAACTAGGCAAATCGTCGCAATGACAAAGATATTTTACATCTAATCTCCCATTTGAAGCTTTATCTCGAGCATCAGCCAGAGAAATCCTTGCAAAATTTATAAGGTTTCTGGTCAAGGCTTTTACTTGAATTGTGTTTTTAAATCTCTAACTACCACGTTTTGACCAGCTTTGTCTATCGTTGTTACAACTTTATCTTCAAATTGGTCTAGAGGACAAGATGGACAATAACCAAATACTCTGACCGTATAAGTCCCCTTTTGCAGACCTTTGAATAGAAATGAACCATCACCGCTGGTGCGAACTTCATCATCGACAAAATTGCCATCGCCGTAGGTTATATAGACCTTTTGATCCATGATATATCCAGAATCTTGCCGTATTCCATCAGAATTCACATCGTACGCAAAGACTTTCCCTTCGATACTAGCCGATCCGCCTTTTCCTTCATCCTTTTGGCAAGCAATTAACCCCATTGTGAAAATGGCTAAATAAATTATTTTTTTCATGGAACAATGTTTAATTAACAAAATTAGTCAATTATTATAATTTATCAAACCTAAATACGTACCAAACATGGATTTGGTTGAATAAAATTAAATATTTTATGTATATAATTTATTTATATTTTGGATTTAAAAATTTCAGGAGGATTTGTAGTATTATTATTCAAATTGGCAAATAAAAATGTTAACAATTGATTTGTTTTTGCAAAATAAAAATGGGGTATGGGGCATTGATGCAAAATAAGTGAATAAATATGCGGCGGCTCACTTAGGCAGTTTAATTATTTTAGTTAAAATTGAAAAATATTTGAAATAATTTGTCTAATATATTGATTTGGTTTCGTTATATTTGTGCGAAATACTATTGTTGCTCAAGTCTGGTTGCTTTATTCATGAAAAGAAGTTTAATATTTTTTGTTTGTTTTATAGCTTGGACACAGACCATGTTGGGTCAACTTACTTCCTATGGTATTCCAAAATCTAGACTTCTAAATTTGTCAGCTAGTCAAATTCCTCAGATCAACTTGCCATTTTTAGACATTTCGATGATAAAAGAGGAAGAAAATAGAATCAATTCACAAAATACCTTGCCTCCAAAATTTGGCACCAAAATTCCTGTTGGTTTTAATTCGAAAGAGCATGGACTTTGGACAAATGTCCCCGATGGCAAGATTTGGCGATTGAGGATTCATTCTGAAGGTGCATTTAGCTTGAGCGCACATCTTACAAAATTTAATTTAAAATCTGGCGTGGAGCTCTTTTTTTACGATATCACCCAAAATTATTTAATTGGTGCCATTACTGAAAAAAACAACAATGCAGGGCAATCCTTGCATTCCATCCCACTTCAAGGCGAGGATCTTATTTTAGAGATGTTCGTTCCAACGAGAGTGCAAAATCAAGAGCCTTTATTTTTGGATTATATTGTACACGACTATGTTGGGATTTTTAACATTGTTGAAATGTATAAAGACATACAATCTCGTGGTGGGGATTGTTTTATTGATGTGAGTTGCCCTCTAGGGACACCTTATTCAGAAGCAGCCAAGTCTGTTGGACTTTTGGTGGTCGATGGTGAAAGGTGGTGCACAGGGGCTATGGTAAACAATACGACGAATGACCACACCCTGTATTTTCTGACTGCAAATCACTGTTTTGTAGAAAACTCAAATTTAAGTTCTTGGATGTAGTTTTCAATTACCAATCCAAAAATTGCAATGAGGTCACTGGTGTGAATACGCTGCAATCCATTGAAGTTGGTAATATCAGAGCCAGGCATATAGATTCAGATTTTATGCTGCTTGAATTAAAATTTCCACCCCCGACCGATTGGGGTATTTACTATGCTGGGTGGAACCGTACTGCTGAGAAACCACAAAATGCTGCTGTAATCCATCACCCATTTGGTGGATTGAAGAAAATCTCTCTTTCTTCAAGTTCTCCGATTAACGATACATGGAATGGCTTGGCACCTGAGCTAAATTATAAAGTTCGTTGGACTGAGGGAGTTACGGGTGTCAGTTCTTCTGGAGCACCACTTTTCAATGAAAATAAACTCATCATAGGCCAGCTTAGAGGTGGTGAAAGTTCTTGTGATAACTTGACAGGATATGATTATTTCGGGACATTCGCAAAAGCTTGGACTGGAGGAAATTCAGCTTCAACAAGGCTTTCAGATTGGTTGAATCCAACACAGTTGCCCTTTGATGGTCAGGTTTCGGGGTCGTATCAATCAGTACTTCCAGTAAATCTGTTAAATTTTTATGGAAAAGCCCATGGAGCTGTCAATAATCTATATTGGAAGACTGCTGCTGAAGAAAATATAGAAAGGTATCAACTAGAAAAATTAAACGATCAGGGTATTTTTGAACCCATTGGATCTGTTTCGGCTAGGGATGTTGTTACTGAATATACCTACATGATGGAGGACAAATCTCCAGCCATTTTAAATTATTATCGATTGACCATTTTTGAAAAAGATAATTTTAGTCACACATCAAAAATTATTTTGGTCCGCAACAACAATATTCTTCAAGAGGGATTTAAGATTTTTCCAAATCCAGCAACTGATTATGTAAGTATAAGCATTCCACACTTTGGCGGTAACAATATTTATTCTATCGATATTCATGATATTAGTGGTAAAATGTGCTCTCACACAAACTTGTCTGTTGATGAGACCTTAGATACCATTAGGACGAATATCGACATCAGTACCTTGCCTAAAGGTTATTATTCCATCACAATTTCAAATGGATATAATTCGGAATCCCAAAAGTTGATGAAATAAACCAAATACTTATGGGGCCTAAAATCACCGAAAGCGATTCGCTTTACCATTCATTAGAGAAAATGTCGGCTTTTGAAATAGCGAAAGCAATGAACACCGAGGACCAAAAGGTAAGTCTCGCCATACAAAATGAATTGGAGGCCATCAGCAAAGTAATTTCTTGTGCAGGAGACACCCTGAAGGCTGGTGGAAGATTGATTTATTTTGGGGCAGGAACTTCGGGAAGACTAGGTGTTTTGGATGCTTCTGAGTGTCCCCCAACTTTTGGAGTGGAACCTGAACTTGTAGTAGGCATCATCGCTGGAGGAGAAAGAGCTCTGCGTTTTGCTGTAGAAAATGCCGAGGACAATGCTCTTCAAGCAGCCTTAGATTTTCAAAAGATTAACGTCACTAAAAAAGACCTCATCATTGGTGTAGCTGCATCAGGGACTACTCCTTACGTGATTGGAGGTCTAAAATA
Organism: Saprospiraceae bacterium; assembly: GCA_016718505.1. Taxonomy (GTDB): domain Bacteria; phylum Bacteroidota; class Bacteroidia; order Chitinophagales; family Saprospiraceae; genus JADKKF01. The sequence continues at coordinate 667,272 of JADKDE010000002.1, forward strand.
TTGCAATGAAAATGAAATAAAAAGCGCTTGCATCACCTGCAATCCCAACGCACCCATTCTCCAGATGGCTACTTTCCCAATTTGCATTTCCGTTGGCCCCGAATTTCTTACAGGTAGTTCGCGTCTGAAAGCTGGAACAGCTCAAAAAATGACTCTAAATATGATCAGCACAGGCGCTATGATACTCTTTGGAAGGGTCCTTGGCAACAAGATGGTCGATATGAAAATGACCAACGCCAAGCTAAGACAACGTGGTATTAAAATGTTAATGGAGCTGAAAAATGTATCAGAAGTCGAAGCTGAATCCCTTTTGGATCGATTTGGCAGCGTTAGAAACGCAATTTCACACTATTAAATAACATATTTAAGTCTCTGTGACTCTTATGGATATGTATATAGATTATTATTTATAATAAAAATTAATCATAAGTTCCAAATTAACTCTAAATTTGCATGTAATATTTTGTTAATATCAGACATTTTTTGAAATCACTTTTATGAAAAAAAGTATCACAAATACATTATTCTTAGCCCTCATTTTGTTACAGTTTTGTAACCTTGGATACGCTCAAAGGGCAGGGCAGCCCAACGCATTAAGTTTTAAAAGAGTTTTTGTAAACTATTTGGCGCCTTATACCGAAGGAGCTTCTTTAAGCAATTACAAAGCTGCTTGGGAGGCTGCGTACCATAGACAAATATTGAAAAGTGGCGTGAACTTGGTAGTTCCGGTCAGGGTTGGAGTCGCAGCATACAAGGATTCCATTACTACCACTCCGTTTTGGGGAGCCGATTTGCAATTGCAATATCAATATCTTCGAGAAAAATTGCCCATAAGCCCGTACATCTTTACAGGGGTAGGTTTTGCTAGTGAAAAGGGTGGACAAACAGGAGTTGAAATTCCTCTGGGTATCGGATTAGAGATTTACTTTAATAAGCAAGCAGCCCTACAATTTTTTGGTTCTTATAGATTTGGACTTCAAGAATCAAGAAATAACCTTCAACATGGCGTTGGTTTTAAATATATCATTGGCAAAACTCCTGTTGAAAAACCAATGGTGGACATGCCAAAAGATAGCGATGGTGATGGTGTAATCGATGCTGATGACAAGTGTCTGACCATTCCTGGCCTTAAAAAATATAATGGATGCCCAGACGCAGACGGAGATGGGATACCAGAATATGATGATTTATGTCCTGACCAGGCTGGCCCTAAAGAAACCAAAGGTTGTCCTGATAGAGACAAAGACGGAATTGCCGATTTCCAAGATGATTGTCCTGACGTACCTGGGGTAAAAGCCAAAAAGGGATGCCCAGAGGATGTTAAGCCTAAGGATACCGATGGTGATGGTATAACTGATGACATGGATAAATGTCCGACCGTCGCTGGTCTTAAGTCATTGATGGGATGCCCAGGAGAGGAAAAGTCAAATGATCAAGATTCTGATGGAGACGGTGTAATGGATAGCAAAGACAAATGTCCAAAATTAGCTGGACTCAAGTACTTGGAAGGTTGCCCAGACTCTGATGACGATGGAGTAGCTGACAATGAAGACAGATGTCCTACCATTGCTGGTAAAAAAGCTCTAAAAGGATGCCCTGATACAGATGGCGATGGAGTGAGTGACTTGGATGATAAATGTCCTCTCGTAGCGGGTACTCCTGCAAATAAAGGTTGTCCAGAAATTGAAAAAGAAGAAAAAGCAGTTTTAGATTTTGCCATGAAAGCAGTACAATTTGACTTGGGTAAATGGACCTTAAGACCAGAGTCTTACCCGATCCTTGATAAAATAGTTAACATCCTTAAAAAGTACCCTGAATACAGCTTGGCCATTTATGGTCACACCGATAATTCTGGGAAGGAAGAGACCAACCAAAAATTGAGCAATAGCCGAGCTAGATCTTGTTTCGAATACCTGGAATCCAAAGGGATTTCTTCCAAAAGAATGGTATCACGAGGCTTTGGATCTGAACACCCGCTGCACCCAAATACCACCGAGTCTGGTCGTATCCTTAATCGTCGTGTAGAGTTCATTATGTCCGTACAATAATGACCATGGTTTAATTATTGATTTTTTCGTAAAAATAATAACAGATAATTGGGCTTCTCAGCTATTCGCTGGGAAGCCCTTTTTATTTTGGGCAAATTCTTAAATATATATATCGTTTTTTATGCAAATTCGCACTTTTACAAACCCAAATGCGTTCCATTTTTGTTTATAAGGTATAAAAGTTTAAACTTTGCTTCTTTGCAATTATTTCAGGTATTTTTATATATTGTCTGCCAGAATGACCCTGATAATCAATGCTTTATGACATTTTGACGGGTAAAGTCGCTTGGCTCAATTTTTGTCTTATCTTCTTATAAAAAATTTAATATTTTATGTCACTAGATCAATTTACTAATAAAGCACAAGAAGCCATCGTCAAAGCGCAACAATTAGCCGCCGATTTGGGACAACAAAACGTTGAACCTGCTCATGCGTTGAAAGGTATTGCGCTCGTTGATGAGGGGCTATTACAGTATTTACTCCAAAAAAATGGTGTAAATTATAATTTGTTAAACAATAAACTTGACGATATTCTGGCATCTTATCCTAAAGTCCACGGAGAAGATAGGCAGTATATAAGTACCGATTTGAATGCAGCATTTACCAGAGCTAGAAAATTTGCCAAAGACATTAACGATGACTTTACTTCATTAGAGATTTTACTCCTAGGGATTTTGACAGGTAAAGATCAAACGGCAAAATTGCTTAAAAGCCTTGGACTTGAAGAGGCAGGTCTTAAAGCTGCTATTGCTGGACTTCGAAAGGGGAGAAGCGTCAATGAGCAAGGAGCTGAAAATCAATATCAAGCATTGAAAAAATATGCCATTGACCTCAACGAAATGGCCGAAAATGGCAAGCTAGATCCCATCATTGGACGTGATGAAGAAATAAGAAGAGTACTCCACATCCTAAGCCGCAGAAAAAAGAACAACCCCATATTGATCGGGGAGGCTGGCGTCGGAAAAACTGCCATCGTAGAAGGCATCGCCTGGCGTATCGTAAAGCAAGACGTCCCTGAAAATCTTCTTTCTAAAAAAATATTCACACTCGACATCGCAGCCCTAATTGCTGGTGCCAAATACAAGGGCGAGTTCGAAGAAAGATTGAAAGCCGTAGTCAAGGAAGTTTCTGAATCTGATGGAGAAATAATCCTTTTCATCGATGAGATTCACACGCTTATTGGTGCTGGTGGAGGAAATGGTGCGATGGATGCTGCCAATATACTCAAGCCCGCATTGGCGCGTGGCGAATTGAGAACCATAGGAGCTACCACCTTGGATGAGTACCAAAAGTACTTTGAAAACGACAAAGCCTTGGTCAGACGATTCCAAACCGTTATGGTGGACGAACCGACTTTAGAGGACTCCGTTTCCATTTTACGTGGATTACAAGAGCGATACGAAGTTTATCACAAAATTGATATTCTAGATGAAGCAATCCTCGCAGCTGTCGAACTGTCTCATCGGTATATTCCTGAACGACAATTGCCAGACAAAGCGATTGATCTGATCGATGAAGCAGCCGCAAAATTAAGACTGGAGCTAGATTCGGTACCCGAAGAGATCGATGAAATGGATAGAAAGGTTCGCCAACTTGAGATCGAACGCGAAGCAATAAAAAGGGAAAAGGACGATAAAAAGCAAGAGGTCATCGAAAACCAAATTGCCCAAAACAGGGAAAAACTGGACAGCATGAGAGCCCTTTGGGAAAACGAAAAGGATATCGTAAACAATATCCAAAAAATCAAAGCTTCCCTCGATGATTTGGACAATCAAGCTGCCAAAGCCGAGCGAGAAAGCGATTTTGAAGCAGTGGCTAAGATTCGCTACGGCTTGCGCAAAGACAAGGAAGCCGAGCTCCTACTTGAAGAAAAGAAGTTGGCCGAACTTCCGCTTGAATCTAGGTTGACCAATCAGAAAGTAACAGCAGATGACATCGCTGAGGTCGTCTCCAAATGGACAGGCATCCCCATTACAAAGATGATGCAAAGCGAAAAGGATAAACTTCTAAATCTCGAAGATCAAATTGGACAGCGATTGATTGGCCAAAAGGAAGCCGTAGAAGCTGTGAGCGATGCAGTCAGAAGGTCTAGAGCGGGTCTTCAAGACCAAGACAAACCCATTGGCTCCTTCATATTTCTAGGACCTACGGGTGTCGGAAAGACCGAACTTGCCAAAGCTTTGGCGGACGTTTTATTTGACGATGAAGACGCCATCATTCGTATCGATATGAGTGAATACCAGGAGAAACACGCTGTTTCTAGACTTGTTGGTGCCCCTCCAGGATATGTTGGATATGACGAAGGAGGACAGCTCACTGAAGCGGTTCGTAGAAAGCCATATTCCATCATTTTGTTGGACGAAATTGAGAAGGCACACCCAGATATTTTCAACATTTTATTGCAAGTTCTGGACGACGGAAGGCTTACAGACAACAAAGGCCGCGTAGCTAATTTCAAAAATACCATTCTGATCTTGACATCTAACCTGGGTTCGGACTTGATCCTAGAGAATTTTGAGGATCTGAACAAGATGGGTGAGGGCAAACGCCAAGAAATTTTGGACACTACCAAGATAGAAGTACTAGAATTGTTAAAGAAAGTCATGCGCCCAGAATTTCTCAATCGTATCGATGAGACCATCATGTTCACGCCTCTGAGCAAATCCGAAGTGCAACAAATTTTGTTGATTCTGATTCAAGATGTGGACGAAATGTTACAAAAACAGGGCCTAAAGATGGAACTTGACCAAGCAGCCAAAGATTTACTCGTGGACATTGGATATGACCCGCAGTTTGGTGCCAGACCGTTGAAGCGAACCATTCAGCGTGAACTCATTAATCTCCTTTCCAAGGCCATTCTTGCAGGGACTTTTACCAGCGGTGATACCATTAAGGTGACCGCCGATCCAGCAAAAGGGATCGTTCTATTCAAAAAATAATTTTTTTAAATATTGATTATTTATTTGGACACCCCCCTCATCATTGATGAGGGTCGGGTCGTCCATGGGTTCGCTGACGCTCCGTCCTTCGGACCCAGATACCTTAAGGCATCTGGCCATTTCCACCCCTGGTGCGGATACCTATTTTTCCTCTTGATTCTTTATTGATTTTCCTCCGAACAAATAGCCGAACACCACGGCCATTTGACCATATCTTATCGATTGCTTTGCTTTGTCTTCATTATACGGCGATGTCCTTATATCCATCATTCGGATATATCCAAGTTTCATTTCAGACTGAATGAAAAAATGATTGAAGAAAAGTGCTTGGAGCCCGACAAGAAGCCCAGTTCCATAACCAGCCACGTGAAATGCATCGTTTCTAGGTTTCGTCATCAAGGTTACGTCTGATCTTGGTATCATCATTCCAGCGCCTATTCCAGTTGTTAGATTTAATGCGACATTTTTGATACCCCAAAGGTGGTCATCTCGACGAATTTCTATATTGGCATAATTCAATCCGTCAGTATGTTCAAATTTGAGGAAATCCTCCGACAAAACTATTTGCTTACGATCATAGACTCCATTATAGACACCTTCTTCTTTTAGGATATATCCATCGATTCCCACTTCTTGATTTTGGGTCACCACATACTTCATATGGTCCATCCCTATGGATATTTGATATTTATCATTCAGATAATAACCAATGCGGTAGTTATACTGAGGGATTGTAAAATATTTTGGGTTAAAATAGGTTTGGAAACTCTTAGGAGTCGGCTTATCCTTAGCCTTAACATCTGTAAGCGTAAAATTGTATTTCGCTCCTGTAAATTTGATATCGGTATCTAAATAACCAGCGCGGTTCCAACCCCAATAAATATAGAACTTTCCCTTTCTTTGCAATGCTTGAGAATATATCTGCGTGGTTACCAAGAACATTAGAAACCAAATCAATTGTCTTTTGCCTAACTTAAGTGTTTTCACCTGAATTTATTTTAATGACCTATTTTGTGATCCCAGAATTGTAACCCAAATCTACAAAATATTAGCCATTGACCCAGCATTTTTTCTCATTTGAATTAAAATGCGCAATCTTGTATGAAATGTACCATTTTGATATGTTTAATTTATATATGATGAAATTTTTTTACATATATTTATTTTTTTATATATCGCAATATTCTGTAATTTGTAAATAATTATGTTGATTTTTAATGTTTTTTAGTTAAAATATGGAAAAAAACATGAAATAATATGAAAAAAACTTGGTTGAATGGATACAATTTTGGATATTTGCATCCAATAAAGGAGAGGAATTAATACGCATTTTTGACTATACTCAAGATTTAAAAAGAAATACTACGACATTGAGGCTTTAAATCGGAAATTGTTTCATCATTATTCAATTGGTTTGCCTTAAAACATTATTGATCTCCTGTCTAATACGTAGATATTTTACGACATTATAAACTTAACTAACATGAACAAATTACTTACTTGCATTGTGTGCATTCTTATTAGTGGTGCAGTTTTTGGGCAAAACACTACTTTACAGTTCAATACTGCTCCTTCTACCGCTTCAACACCCAAGCCTTCCAAATTAGAAAAGTACATCCATTACCTAGGTCAATCTGCCGGCTATGATCAATACAAAATTGATTTTGCCTTCGCTGGTTGGGATGAAGAACAAATTATTCAAGTAGTTCGTGTACAAGGTCATGACAAAAATGTTGCTTCACTGCAAGAAGATTTAAATACTAAATCAATCCTTGCCAATTTTATAGCTGGAAAGGTATCAAAGTCGGACATTATATATAGATTTTACACTAAAAACAATATAAAATAATAATTCAAACTACTTTTTTAAATTCAGTTCTATGAAAAAATTATTACTTTCCTTAACAATTATTCTCGCATTTGCCTCAAGTATTTTTGCAGCATCGGCTCCTGCAAATGACATTTGTAGCAATGCTACTTTACTAACTCAGCAAGCTGGAATAACTTGCTCAGGAACAATAGCTGGTACTACCGAAAGTGCCAATGATGAGGATCCTACGGGTTCTTGTACAAATAATGGTGTTACCCAACCTGATGTTTGGTATAGATTTGTGGCAACAGCTACTTCAGCAGTTGTATCAGTCGATGGAGGTGCATCTTTTGATGCAGTTATAGGTGCTATTACTACTTGTGGCTCAGCTACTAGACCAACTGGAGGTGACTGTACAGATGATACTTTCGATGGTGGCATAGAGACTTTTACTTTAACAGGTCTAACTGTAGGTTCCACCTATTATATACAAGTATATGATTATAATGAAAACACAGCAAATTCAGCTGATTTTACTATTTGTGTATTTTCAACTCCACCACCTCCTGCTAATGATAATTGTGCAGGAGCTACTGCTTTCCCAGCTATTTCCTCTACACCAGGAGTATGTAGTGTTTTGAATAATCAAACAACAGCAGGGGCAACTGATTCAGGGGTGACTCCTTCAGGGGCTTGCTCTTCAAATCCAGTTACTCCAGATGATGATGTTTGGTTTAGTTTTGTCGCCACCAGCACTGCAGTCAATATATCTGCAGTTTTGGTAAGTGGAGCTTCCGATGTATATTGGCAAGTTTTTTCAGGATCTTGCGCTTCAACAATGACTTCACTTGTCTGCACTGATACCAATGCTGGATCAATTGTCAGTGGGTTAGTAGTTGGTCAAACTTATTATATTAGAATGTACACTTGGGACTCAGGTGTTAGTACGGTACAGAATATTTGTATTACAAATCTGCCACCACCACCATCTAACGATAATTGTGCTGGAGCAACTGCTTTTCCTGCTATATCTACTACACCAGGAGTATGTAGTGTTTTGAATAATCAAACCACAGCGAATGCTACAGATTCTGGGGTCACTCCTTCAGGAGCATGTACAAGTAATTCAGGAACTGAAGATGATGATGTTTGGTTTAGTTTTGTTGCCACCAGCCCTGGAGTCAATATATCTGCAGTTTTAGTTAGTGGAGCTTCCGATGTATATTGGCAAGTTTTTTCAGGATCTTGCGCTTCAACAATGACTTCACTTGTCTGTACTGATACCAATTCTGGGTCAACAGTCAGTGGGTTAGTAGTTGGTCAAACTTATTATATTAGAATGTACACTTGGGACTCAGGTGTTAGTACGGTACAGAATATTTGTATTACAAATCTGCCACCACCACCATCTAATGATAATTGCGCTGGAGCAACACCATTCCCTTCTGTTCCTACCAATGGAACATGCAGCGAATTATTAAATCAATCTACTTTAAATGCTACAGATTCTGGGGTCACTCCTTCAGGAGCATGTACAAGTAATTCAGGAGCTGAAGATGATGATGTATGGTTTAGTTTTGTAGCCACGTCACCCAATATCAGCCTTGGAGCTACTAATGTTTCTGGTTCAACTGATATTTATTTTCAAGTTTTTCGAGCTGTTTGTGGAACAAATATGACATCTATTCTGTGTACCGATACAGATACGGGAGGTTTGTTTTCAAATCTTATAGTTGGGGCAACATACAATATAAGAATGTACACGTGGTCAACGGGTGCTACTACTGTCCAAAATCTTTGTTTGAAAGCTATAGTTCCAATTCCTGGAAAAGAATGTGTGACCTCTACACCCCTTTGTTGTGGTGCGATCATTCCTGCTCCAACTGAAGGATTTGGGAACTTGGATGAAAACATACCCAATGACTGTGGGGTTAGTGAGCATAATAGTTCTTGGATTTCCATAGCAATTACCGCAGATGGGACGGTTTCAATGAATTTTGATGCATTCCCAAACGCTGATATTGACTTTGCACTTTGGGTAATCAGAGGTACTCCAACCAATCCAGCCACGTTGTTGGAAGGTTGTGCAACATTAGCTTCAACGCCAACAACAGATCGTAGATGCGATTATAATAGTTCACAGACTGAGTCTGGCTTTGGACCTGCCTGTGGTGCAGGGGCGGGATGTGATCCAGATGGTTCCATTCAGGTTAATAACGGTGACTTGATTATTGCCATGATTGACGACTTTGGTACTTTTAGTAATTTCGCTTTTTCATCCAATGTATCATTAACAGGGGGTGCCATGGCTGCATGCCCACCACCCAACGTTTATGTTGAGAATGGTCGATGTTCAGATGATTGCGGGGCGAACACAGGCACACAGACAATAGCACCTGGGATCTCAGTGTCGAACTGTCCTGCAACAGCCACAGTTATTCAATATTCTACCGATGGTGGTATGAATTGGATTAATGGAGTTCCTGCATATGCAACATATACAACTGCAAGTCCTTTATTAGTTAGATGTAACAACGCAGGTGGGACGTGTCCCACACCTGCAGATAATATAACAACTTCACCAGTAGCTTGCGCACCTTGTACAACATGTGTTGTCTCTGCAGATGCGGGAGTTGATGGCACCATTACTTGTGCCTCTAATATCACTGGGGTATCTATCGGTTCAGCCACTTCTTTAGCAGGTCATACATATGCTTGGAGTCCAACCACTGGATTGAGTTCATCTACGATAAATAATCCAATAGCTAATCCAGCTGTTTCAACTACTTATGTTGTTACAGTGACAAATACTGTTGATGGCGGATGTACCTCAACTGACATGGTTGTGATTACCATTGATAAACCGACTCCGACCGTAGATATAACTGATTTAACGGTTTGTCAAGGAAGTATAGCTACCATTACAGCAACTTCAGGTACTCCTGGGACATTCTCTTGGAATACAGGACAAAATGGCTCGGTAATTAATGCTACGATTTTAACCACACTTGAAACATTTACCGTTACGGTTACTAATGCTCAAGGATGTACTGCAAGTGCTACCCAAAATATTGCTGGAGTATTTATTTCGGCAGTGGGAAGTGGAGCAATTATTTGTCCTGGAGTTTTAACAAGCCTTACAGTTACTACCAACCCAAGTACAGGTATCAATTATGCTTGGAGTAATGGAGGCAATACAAGCGTGATCAGTGTTAATCCTTTGGTTACGACTATTTATACGGTTACTGTTACTAGAATAGATTTTGGTTGTGCTGCTAGTCTTGAAAATACGATTACTGTTAATCCTGCTCCAGTGATAGCCGCTACAGGGGCAACGGTCTGTTTTGGTCAAGTAGGCATAATACTACTATCAACGGAAGGAGGAATTTATGCATGGTCTAATGGAGATGATACACAGAATCTTTTCACAACAATGGCTGGTATATACACGGTTACTGTCACAGATATGAATTCTTGTACATCAACCACTTCTGCTGAATTAGTGGTAAATCCTCTTCCTGTAATCGTTACAACCAACGCAACCATATGTAATGGCTCAACTGGAACTATAACAGCGAGTGGAGGCACCTCATACGAATGGAATTTGGGTGCTAATATATCTATGATGATGGATAATCCAACGGTCAACACACTTTATACGGTTACGGTAACAACAGCTGCTGGTTGTACCAGCACCGCAACTGCCGAAATAGTTATCCAAAGTTTTTTAGTCCCAATCATGACCAGTACAACAATTTGCCAAGGTGAATCAGGTACTATAAGTGCTAGTGGGGGTACAATTTATTCTTGGAGTAATGGAGCAACAACTGACTACAATATTCAAAGCCCTTTTTTCACTGCGACATATATAGTTACTGTTACAGATGCTTCAGGATGTTCTGGTACTGGAGAAGCAACAATTACAGTGAACCCGACGCCAGTATTGAATATGACCAATAGCACGGTATGTGCGGGATTGGAAGGCACACTTTCAGCCGAACCGTTTGATTTGGGGCCTAGAGGTGGTGATCCAGGATCGTTTTTAACAAGTGCTCAAACGATTGCTGGTGGAGAAACATTTATTTGGTCTTCAGGAGAAAACACTTCCTCAATAAATCCTACAGTTGCAGGTGATTATACCGTAACGGTTACAAGTCTACTAGGCTGCTCTACAACAGGTATAGCAACGCTAACATTAATCCCTGCACCAATTGTTGTTACTACCAATAGTACCGTGTGTTCTGGGTTAGCTGGAACGCTTACCGCTTCAGGAGGTGCATCATATACATGGTCATCTGGTGAGAATACCTCATCAATCAATCCAACAGTTGCAGGTGATTATACCGTTTCAGTTACTAATGCAGCAGGTTGTACAGCGACTGGTGTTGCTACATTGGTTGTAAATCCTATTCCAAACTTTGCTACCACGAATAGTACTGTTTGTGTAGGTACACAGGGTACATTGACGGCTAGTGGTGGTGCAAGTTATGTTTGGTCAAACGGAGTTACAATGGCTAACAATATAACAGGTGTAGCAGGTACATACACAGTGACAGTTTCTAGTGCTGAAGGTTGTACCGCTGTTGGCAATGCAACTTTGGTGACAAATCCGTTACCAGTTGCGACTGCTACCAGTGCATCAATATGTTTCGGAGGAAATGGTACATTAACTGCTTCTGGTGGAACAATATATGTATGGTCAAACGGAGTAACAACCGCAAATAATATAACAAATGTAGCTGGTACATATACAGTTACAGTATCAGATATTAATGGTTGTCAATCAACAAGCACCGCAACATTATTTATCAATCCATTATTGGTAGCGAGTACCACCAATGCGACTGTTTGTACAGGAGCAAATGGAACGCTTACTGCAAGTGGAGGATTAAATTATACATGGAGTAATGGAACACTTGGAGCAAATAATATAGTAAATGCTGCTGGAATCTATACAGTATCGGTGACCGATGCCCTTGGATGTTTAGCCGTAGGAACAGCTCAGTTATTTGTAAATCCATTGCCAGTTCCCGTGATTTTAGCAACAGATAACTCTGGATTAGGAGCTGATGATTTGACTATCTGTGCGGGCTCAAGTTCTACACTAAATGCAACAGGAGGTACAAGTTATAATTGGAATAATGGAGTAGTTGGAGCTACTAATGTTGTTAATCCAATAGGTACCACTGTTTACACTGTGACAGTGAGCAACGTATTTGGTTGTACCGCAATTAGGGCGGTTACTTTAACTGCAACAAGTTATCCAACACCAAGTATTACCTTTGGGGAAGCCTCTGGTACATCTCCTAATGATGGTAATATTTGTAACGGTACTTCTGCTGTTTTGACAGCATCAGGTGGTTCGACTTACTCATGGAGCACAGGGGCTACAACTGCTTCCTTTACAACATCTGAGGCGGGTACATATACAGTGACCGTTTCTAGCTTTGGTTGTCCAGCAGTAACTAGTGCAACATTGACAGTATTACCTTCACCAACAGTAGTAACAGGTCCAACCAGCGTATTTATATGTTCTACTGGAGGAAGTATAAGAATTGGTGGTACTGCAATTGCAGGATATACATATGCTTGGACACCGACAACTGGTTTGAGTGATCCAAACAGCAGTAATCCAACTGCATCACCAAGCGTAACAACTCAATATACATTGGTAGTAACCAATAGCACAACTGGATGTACGTCTAGTGGTCAAGTAATGGTAACACTATTTAACACGACCGATTTGATATGTAGAGGCAAGGTGAATTTGAGCTTAGGACCAAATTGTACTTATGCACTACAACCAGAAGATGTATTGGTAGGCAATATTGGAAGTCCTAACTTATACACCGTCAGCCTTACAACGATGGCAGGCACACCAATACCAAATGTATTGAATGCGAGCCATATCGGACAGATGTTGGTATATATGGTAAGAGACAATTGTAATGGCAACTTATGTTGGGGACAAATCTTGATAGAAGACAAGATGCCACCAGTATTTGTATGTCAAGATTATACAGTAAGTTGTACCGACACACGTCCAGCGAGTTTCTATGCACCGACGGTGACAGATAATTGCGGATCAGTATTGGGCTTAACTTATACAGAAAGCGAAGTATCAAGCGAAAGTTGCGATGGACCATACTGGAGAGTAATCGAAAGAGTGTGGACGGCAACAGATACCTATGGAAGTACAGGTACTTGCGTACAAAGAATATACTATACAAGATTGACCTTGGGTACAATCGGATGGCCACAGAATTATGATGGCTTGGAAGGATCATTGGCACCACTAGAATGTAGATACCATGGGATTTGAATGGCAATAATTATCCAGATGTTGAAGAAACGGAGATGCCAGCAGGAAATTCATGCAATATCGGCTGTACATATAGAGATGAAATCATCAAAGTATGTGGAGACGATGCAGGAACAACGGCAATCGAAGGCTCGTACAAAGTATTGCGCATCTGGACATGTTTGGATTGGTGTACAGGTCAAACTTCGTCACATATCCAAATCATCAAGGTAGCGGATCATGGAAGTCCAGTAGTAGCATGTCCAGTATATCCAACGAGACCATTGACGTTAGGCTTAGGAGCGCCAGGCAACTTGGTAGCGTCAGAAGGCACGAATGTGACGTTGAGCACGGACTATAATTCATGTTTGGCATCGTACAATTTCCCATCAGCGACTTATACAGATGTCTGTGGAAGTGCATTGAAAGGAGGCTGGATGATAGGAACAGATATAGCAACGGGCTTAGAGGCCTTTAGGATAAATACGAATGGAGGTATCGTAAGAAATATCCCAGTCGGAAATTACACGGTATGTTATTACTTAGAAGATCAATGCGATAAAATCGGAAGCTGCTGTATGACCTTAGCGGTAAGAGATTATGTATCTCCAGTAGCAGTGTGTAAGACGTATTTGACGATCGGGTTGGGAGATAATGGAAGAGGAAGAATCCAAGCGAGAGACTTCGACAATGGCTCATATGACAATTGTGGAGTAGTATCGTGGAAAATAAGAAGGATGACGGATCCATGCCATAGCCCAGCGATAACAAGTTTGCGAGATACGGTAGCGTTCTGTTGTACAGACGTAAACAAGAAGATAGCAGTAGTGATGAGAATCACAGATGCGAATGGCAATTACAATGAGTGCATGGATTCAGTATTTATCCAGGACAAATTGCCACCGATCATCACATGTCCACCAGATATCAATATCGATTGTAGATATCCATACAGTTTGTCAAACTTGGATATATTCGGAACGGTAGTAAATGGCGGAAATGGAAGTACAGCAGTGGTGAGAGATCCGATCTATATCGACCAAAGATATGGACATATCGGAAGACACTCAGAAAGTGCACAAGATCCACATTTCCAAGTAGGAGTGAACGGAGTGGCATATGACAATTGTAATTTGACATTAAGCTATTCACAGTCACCTAGTTTGAATTGCAATAAGGGTACAATATTGAGAACGTGGACGGCATCAGATGCAGCAGGATATAGATCATGTTTGCAGACGATAACGGTTTACAATACGTATGAATTCAATGGATTGGATGCTAATGTCTTAACTGAAAATAGCGGTCAGCCACCATACGATGTACCATTCAATAATTACAATCCATTAACAGACTTTAACTGGGATGATATGCACGATATCTACTGGCCAGCGGACTACACGACGAATCAGTGTGGAGCGGCATTGGATACAGCGAATATCGCATGGCCATACAAGAAGCCATGGTTCAGAGAAGACGTATGTTCAAATGTAGGAGTAGGCTTTGATGACTGGTACTTTGACTTCGAAGTAGGATCAAGCCAAGGCTGTAAGAAGGTAATCAGGAAGTGGAAAGTAATAGATGAGTGTCAAAGAGATGAGTACGGCAATCACCCATCATGGACATATGATCAAGTCTTGGTAGTGATGAATTCAGCAGCGCCAACGTTCACGAACTGTTCAGCAGTAGAATGGTGTCGCAATGGCCCAGGCTGTGGACCTCATTTCCAATCATTAAGCATCACAGCGACAGATGATTGTGATCCAGAGACGAAGTTGAGATACAGATACCAAGTAGATCTAAATAACGATGGAACATTTGATTCATTCGGAACGGGTTCTACCATCAATCCAGCAGCTGGTTGGATACTAGGTACCCACAGAGTGGTATGGGAAGTAGAAGACGGCTGTGGCAACAAGGAAACTTGTACACAAATCGTTACAATCAATGATTGTAAGAAGCCAAGTCCAGTATGTATCGAATTGATAGCCGAGTTGATGCCATCGACATGTGCGATAGAATTGTGGGCATCAGACTTCATAGCAGCAAATAGTTCAACGGACAATTGTCCCATTCATACCGATACACATTTGATGCAGCGCGCCTACAACCAAATAGAATATTTACAAAAGATGATCTAGGCAGATCGCCGATAACTATCTATATGTGGGATGCAGCAGGCAACTCAGATTTCTGTATCACAACGGTAACGATTCAGAAAAATATGCCATGTACGAATGACGTATCTAGGTTTGTCTTGACAGGAACGGTGAAGACGGAGACGAATGCGAACGTAAGCGATACGAAAGTAAGCGTGATGTCAGGTACAAATGAATTGGCATTCTCAATGACGAATACGAGCGGAACGTTTGGATTCAATGAAATGGATGCGAATAATTACGAAGTAGTACCGAAAAGAGATGACAACCACAGAAATGGAGTAAGCACAGCGGATATAATCAAGATCCAAAGACATATCCTAGGAGCGGAATCATTGAATAGCGGCTACAAGATGATAGCAGGAGACGTGAACAAATCGAATACGATAACAGCAGCAGACTTGGTAGAATTGAGGAAATTGGTGTTATTCAAGATCGATAGATTTGGTAACAATACGTCGTTCAGATTCGTAGATAAGGATTACAATTTGACGACGGGCAATGCGTTGACGAGCAGTTTCCCAGAAAGGGTTAGCTTGACGAATGCGATGTCAGGAAATGTTGAAGCGGATTTTGTAGCAGTGAAGATCGGAGACGTAACGGAGAATGCAGTGGTGAATCTAACAGCCGTACCAGAGGAGAGAAGTGGCAAGAGCTTGATGTTCAATGTAACAGAAGGCAGCTACAAGGCAGGCGAGACGGTAAGGATGACGCTGAAAGCGAATGACTTTGCGAAGATCAATGGCTACCAGTTCACGACGAACTTTGATAACCAAAGATTGGAATTTGTAGGATACGAAGCTGGCAGGTTGCGTGTAACTGAGGAAAACTTTGGATTTACGATGTTGGAAGAAGGCAAGATCACAACGAGCTGGTCTAATCCGACAGCGGAGAGTATATCAGAGAACGAAGGCGCCTTCACATTGATATTCAAGGCTAGAAGCCAAGGGTTGATAAGTGAGAGCGTATATGTAACTTCCGAGTTGACACCAGCCCAAGCATACGGTGCGAAAGGAGAGGTGATGAACGTAGGTTTGAACTTTATAGGCAAGGATGGCAAAGCAGTACAAGGCTTTGCATTGTATCAAAACCAACCAAACCCATGGGGCACAGAAACGTTGATAGGCTTCAACTTACCATCGCAGATGAAGGCGAAAGTAAGCATCTACGATGTAACGGGCAAAGTGCTGAAAGTAGTAGAAAGGACGTTCAACAAAGGCTACAACAGCAGTAACCTTGAACAAAGGTGAACTACCAGCAACAGGCTTGATGTATTATCAATTGGATGCCGCAGACTTCACAGATGCGAAGAAGATGATAATATTGGAGTAGTTTTGTAACATTGAGATAAGATAGAAAGTAAAAAGAGCCTCGACACAAGTCGAGGCTCTTTTGTTTTGAGACAGGTATTATTTCGTTAATGTTATATGATATCAATTGACTATTGCTAACGTTACAGATGCGAAGAAGATGGTAATACTAGATTATTTATGTTATAGGGAGATTTCATTGAAATTTAATAGAGCCTCGACACAAGTCGAGGCTCTATTATTACGAATTAGGTAGAATAACCACAAACCAAAAATCATAGCCCTAGATGCAGGAGACGTTAAGGATGTGAATAATGTGATTATACAGCATCAGTATTGTTTGGTTGAGATAATTTAAAAAGTGATCAGAGCTGTTACAAAGCCAAGGACCTTGAGTTTTGATCAAAACCTAGCGCATAAGGTGGATGGAGGACGACGCAGTCGGTCTCGACTGTAAGTCGGGACGGAACTTCGGAATACACCGACCCCGAACCATAGGGGAGGGGATATGCCCCAAAAACTAGATAAGGTTAGATTTGATGAGTTTGATTGCAATTGCTAGAATGATTAATCCAAAGACTTTTTTTAGGATTTCTGAACCTGTTTGCCCAATGGTTTTTTCAATCCAAGACAATGAACGCAATACCAAATATATGATGATCATATTCAGTAGAATACCAATTAATATGTTTATTTCTTCGTAAGCTGCCCTGAGTGAGATCAAGGTGGTCATTGTACCTGCTCCTACCATGATCGGAAAAACCAAGGGTACATACGTAGTTGCTTTGCTGCTTGAATCTTCATGTTTGAAAATATTCCGACCAGTAATCATTTCAACGCCTAATAATACGAGGATGAATGCACCGGCGAGGGCAAATGAATATACATCTACGCCGAATAACTTCAGAATATTTTGGCCAAGATAGAGGAAACTAATCATCAAAATTCCCGCTAAGATGGTTGCCCTGAGCGCATGGATGCTTCCTGCTTTCTTTTTCAATTCTATAATGACGGGTACGGATCCGATAACATCAATTATAGAAAAAAGTACTATGGTAACGGATAAAATTTCTTTAAATGAAAGGGCCTCCATAACGTTTTATCTATATAATAAAGGTAAAGTTACTTTTGTTTTGAAAAGAAAAGTGAACCTTAGTAAAAAGTACTTAATTACTTGGATTTGATAACTAATTTGAATATAAATGCGAAGTGATGAGTTTATGTAAAAATGGACAAAATATTATTCTGATAATTGATTGATAATTTGTTGAAAATGTTTTAGTCCTTCTGTGGCATTGGCTTTAATGATATGAACATTATGGTTACTTTTTATGTGTTCGGGATTAGGATCTATATAATAAATTGGGGTCGATGGTGACGTATAATGCAGTAAACTAGCGGCTGAATACACTTGAAGGGAGGTGCCTACCACCAAAAGAATGTCTGCCTGTTTTGTTATTTGTGTTGCTAGCTCAAAAAGTGGAACGTCTTCACCGAACCAAACAATATTTGGACGCATCTGAGCACCGCAAAAGCACTTCTGATCCATAGTTAATGCGGTTTTCCATTCAATTATATGATTTTGTGAGTTAGTACACCTAACTTTCAATAATTCGCCATGTAAATGTGTTATATGTAAACTACCTGCACGCTCATGGAGGTCGTCAACATTTTGCGTAATGATATCAATTTTGAAATTTTTTTCCAATTGAGCTAAAATAAAATGACCCTCATTTGGATTGACATTTTGCAATTGTGAACGTCTTTCGTTGTAAAATTTTTGCACCAGATTTGGGTTTTGATTCCAACCAGAGAGGCTTGCAACCTGCAGTATATCGTGGTTTTCCCATAGTCCGTTGGCATCTCTGAATGTTTTAAGGCCTGATTCAACACTCATTCCTGCTCCAGTCAATACTACAATTCTTATTTTTGGCATGATTTTGGTATTAATTAAATGTTATGGCAGCAACAAAATTAGTTTTTGATGCATCTTGGAATACGAAAGCTATATAAATTACAAATAAATTAGCAATTTATTTTATACATCAAATAATTCTGATTAACTTTGAGCCAAGAAATGAAATAAAAATCATTTTTATTAAAGTACTTTAAATTAAATAATATAAAGAATGAGCAGTAAGATTACTTCTAACTTATTCCTTTTCATGCTTTTGATTTTGGGACGACTAGGCGCCCAAGATTTGCATTATTCCCAATTTTATCATTCTCCTCTCAATATCAATCCTGGATTGACTGGAGTTTATAATGGAGATTGTCGTATATCTGCAAATTGGAGAAATCAATGGAGGAATGTCCCCGTAAATTATCAAACATTTACAGCGGAATACGACAGCAAATATTATTTCAAGAGATCTGAAAAGAGCTTTTTGGGATATGGGTTACAATTAAACTATGACAAAGCTGGAGATTCTAAGCTCCAGTATTTGAATTTATCATTGAATGGTTCTTACAATTATATCATAAATCCTCGCAATATTATTACTGGGGGATTGCAGTTGGGTTATGTACAGAGATCTTTCAAGCTTGATGACCTAAAATGGGATAACCAATTTGATAATAATATTGGTTCCTATGTAGCGACTCTTCCTAATGGTGAGAATTTTTCTAGATTAAAGTTTGGATTTTTTGATGCTTCAGTTGGAGCCAACTATAGATGGCAAAAACCGAGTAAAAGAACAAAAATTGATTTTGGATTGGGTTATTTTCATTTGACTCAACCTAAACAGAACTTTATTGACGGAAAAGATATCAAATTGTCTTCACGACTTTCAGGATATGTGATGTCTAGCTTTAAACTGACCAATGGTCTTGATTTGTTGGTAAATGCATTGTATCAAAAACAAAACCAACAAGACGAAGCAGTGGGTGGTGCGGCTGTGAGAATTCATCTTAACCAAAGACCAGCTAAAGAATTGGCGTTGCAATTGGGATTAAATTATAGAGCCAATCCAGGGAATTCTTTTGTCGGAGATGCGCTTATTCCTACCATTGAAGTGCACTATACCAAATGGCACGTAGGATTATCGTATGATATAAATATTTCTGGGTTTAAAGAAGCGACCAATGGGAGAGGAGGCCCGGAATTATCTATGTCTTATAGATGTATAAATGTGAAGCCCCTCAAGGAAAATAAAATATGCCCTATTTTCTAATAAATTAAATAGTGGTTAATTTTAAAAATTATTAAGCAACTCATGAGAAAAGATATGAAAAAATTAATATGCATTATTTTCGTTTGGCTGCAATTTTCATTTGCTAGTTTCGGCCAAAGCCCCACTTTAAAGCAGTTCGTAGAAGCAGCTAAAGAGGCGATGGAAAATAAGGATTACAATGCTGCATTTACACATTATAGCTCGGCATTAAGTGTCGATGATAAAAGGGTAGATTTGCAATATAATTTGGCGGAAGCAGCCTTAAATCAGCAATCATTTGGTGTAGCAGCTGAGTATTTCAAAAAGGTAAATGAAAGTGACAAAAGAAAGGATTATCCTTTAGCTACATATTACTTGGGTTATTCTAAATGGATAAACGGAGATTATGATGGTGCAAGAAAAGATATCGATATGTATCTTTCTGAACACGACGGCGAAGATCCAGTATATACTGCCGCTGCTAAAAGAATTATCACTTCTCTTGATTGGGTAGGTGGTAAAAAGTCTGTTGATGATATGTCCAATGTCAATGTGTCATTGATGGGTCGTGAAGTCAACTCTGATTATTCGGATATTGCTCCAAGCCCACTGGATGACAAATTATATTTTTCATCATTGAGATTTGACAATCCTAGCGATCCTCACAGACCTGCTAGAAAGATTAGTAATATCATGATGTCTGATGCGGGTAAGGCTGCCGTAAGATTTGAAGAAGCTGGAAAGATCGTGGGTCATACTGCTTTCTCTAGCGATGAATCCAAAGTATATTGTACGCTTTGCGAATTCATCAATTCTAGTGAGATCCGATGTGATATTTATGAAAGATCATATAATAATGGAAATTTCGGCGAACTAAAAAAATTGCCAGAACCTATAAATGCATCGGGAGCATCTAATACCCAACCATTTGTTGCGAAGAAGTTTGGTTCTGATCAAGAGCAACTGTGGTTTGTGTCAAATAGACCAGGAGGCAAGGGTGGCCTTGACATTTATGTTGCGGATATTAACACAGATGGAAGTTTTGGTACTCCTGTTTTGGCTAGTATAAATACTGATCAAGACGATATCACACCTTATTTTAATTCTAAAAAAGGAATTCTGTACTTCTCATCTTTGGGTTATCCTGGATACGGAGGTTTTGATATTTACGAAGCTCAACTTAAGGATGGTGTGTTCCTTACCCCTAGAAATGGAGAAAAGCAACTAAATAGCTCATTCAATGATTTATATTATGTAGAATCACGTGATGGGAAATTTGCTTATATGTCATCTAACAGATTGGGAACCAATAAATTAGATAAGCCAAGCGATGCTTGTTGTAATGATATCTTTAAAGGAGAAATCATTCAGTTAAATCTCGTAGCATTGACATTTGATGGGTATTCAAAGGATTCATTGAAAGGTGTGTCATTACAGCTAATAGATATGACCGATCCTGATAATCCAGTCGTGGTTACAAATGATTTGACATCTCGATTTGATTTTCCACTAGGTAGAGGTCGTGATTATAAAATAGTGGCCTCAAAAAATGGCTATACTTCTGATGAAGTGACATTTACCACTAAAGGGATTGATAAATCTCAAGAAATAGTGAAAATGCTTTATTTGAAGCCTAAAACCATCAAATTAGATGTTTTGACTTTCAATAAAAAGACCAATGAAAATTTGAATGGCAGTACTGTCAAGCTAATAGATATGGACGATCCTAGCAAAGAAATAGTGGCTCAGATGGATCCAAATTTGAACTTGATTAGCTTCCCGATCGAAGTGGGTAAAGAATACCGCTTGATTGCTACTAAACGAGGATTTAGTCCCGATACAGTAGATTTTAATACAAAAGGTACCATCAATTCTGGAACTATTGTACAGAAATTGTACTTGGGTAGAGGACGTCCTGAGGACTATCTCCCTTTGGCATTGTATTTTGACAACGACGAACCTGAAAAACGTACAAGAAGAACAACAACTTCTAAACAATATCAAGAAACATTTTTCCCTTATTTTGATAGAAAAGCTACATTCGTAGAGTTCTACACAAAACCATTAAAGGATGATGCAAAAGTATTTGCTGCCAATGAAGTTGAAGATTTCTTTGTAAATAAAGTTAAGAAAGGAAATGACGATTTGGTTGATTTCATTGAAGCACTTGACAATGCTTTAGCAAACGGTGAAAAACTTGATATCGTGATACAAGGATTCTGTTCACCAAGAGCTTCTACAAGTTATAACGATGCCTTGGCTAAAAGAAGGATCAATAGTGTTGTCAATCAACTAAGCAAATACAGCGGTGGAAAAATTGCACCTTTTATGAAAAATGGAGGAGTGAAAATATCTCATAGGGCGTATGGAGAGAGAAAAGCTCCTAGAACTGTGGTTGCCAATATCAAGGATGTCCGTAATTCAATATACAGTGTACCAGCTTCGCGTGAAAGAAGAGTGGAGATAGTGAATGTTGTTAAAAATATGTCCAATTAATTTCTTTTCTAAGAATTTAAAAAAGATCAATATGTTAAATATGAAAAGAAGAAGAGCTATAAATTCTTTACAAATAATAAATCCAATGAAAAATAATAGTTGGCAAAGTATTTTGCGAATTAGTATGGTCATAATAGGTTTGGCGTTTTCCGTTAATTCCTTTGCAACCCATATAGTTGGGGGTCAATTGACATACAGATGTTTAGGGAACAATAATTATGAAATTAAATTATTGCTTTACCGTGATTGTTATAATGGGAATCCAGCTGCGTCATTTGATGACCCAGCACCAGTAGGAATATATGATGGTAGAACCAATCAACCCGTTGCCGTTACTGGTCCATTTACAATCAATGGAAAAGTTTTGATTCCTTATACAGGTGAGGATACAATTCACCAAACTTTGGTGAATGATTGTGGTGTTAGGAATACCGATGTATGCGTACATAGGACGATTTATACTGATACGGTGAATCTACCTTTTAATCCTGATGGATATATCTTTGCTTATCAAAGATGTTGTAGGAATTATACAGTTAATAATATCGTAGATCCGTTAGAAACTGGTTCTACTTATTTTATTAAACTGACAGGAGCTGCCCAATTGAATTGCAATACAGCTGCCAATTTTAAATCTTGGCCAGATATTTATATTTGTACCAACAGTCAATTGGATTTTGACCATGGAGCAATAGATCCAGATGGAGACTCGTTGGTATATAAATTATGTGTACCATCTCAAGGGGCAAGTTTAGCCATTCCTAATCCAGCGATTCCATCCAATCCACCTTATGATACAGTGGTATGGAAAGCCCCATTCAATTTATCTAATTTGATGGGTGGGACAACGCCTTTGGCCATTGATGCAAATACAGGTCGTTTGACAGCTTTCCCAACAATAATTGGACAATATCTAATAGGTGTTTGTGTAGATGAATATAGAGGTGGAGAATTGTTATCTTCTACTCGAAGAGACTTCCAATACAATGTTAGAGAGTGTGATTTGCCACCCATCGCTTCTGGTGCAGTAGCCTCGGTAGAATGTGGTAACAATACCGTTGCATTCCAAGATCAATCAACGGGCGCTGTTAATTTTGTGAAGTGGATCTTTGATTATCCTACAAATTCTGATACATCGAATTTGAGTAATCCAAGTCATACTTTTAGTACAGTTGGAAATCATCGAGTAGCCCTGGTCGCTTATAGAACTGAATCTTGTAATGATACGGCTTTTGTGGATTTCACCATTCCTAATTCTGGATTGATTCCTTCGTTTACGAATTCATTTTATCTATGTAACGATACTTATGTTGTCAATTTCAACGATACCTCACGTGATACAATTGCTGGCTCTGCAGTTAATAGTTGGAATTGGGAGTTTATCAATGGTACTGATACCATTCGTGCAAGTGGCAGGAACAATACTATTTCTATACCATCTAGTGCAACACGGGTACTTGTTAGATTGACTGTTGGATCTACACAAGGTTGTGTCCAAACAATTTCACAGTATGTAGATTTGAATAATTCTCAAGCCATAACGGCAGATTTTACTTATACAGTAAAAAAATGTAGTGGAGTTTATACGATTACTCCTGTGAGTACATCAGTAAATACCATTCCTAATTCTACTATATCTACATACGAATGGACAGTTTTACAAGGTGCTTCAGTTTTAACATCTAATTTGCAGGGTCCAAATTTCACTGTGACAAGTCCAAATGATATTTGGTTGCAGTTAAAAGTTACCAATTCACTTGGTTGTGGAAACTCCACTATAAGAAGACCTGTTAACGCAAATGTTGGTGACGGATTATTCCCTAGTTTCACAAGAAATGTTGTTCGTTGTGGAGAAAAATGTTATTTAACATTGAATTCTACTTCTAGGGATACCATCAATGGCAATGCGGGACTAGGCTATCAGTGGGAGATTATTGTGGGTACAGATACTACACGTTTCAATGGTGCTAATCCTAAGTTTAGTGCTTCTTGTGGGTCAACTGTTACTGTCAATTTGACCATTGTCTCTATAGAAGGCTGTACAGCTACTACTTCTGAGACTTTCGTTCTTCAGGCTGACTCTGAGATTAAGGCTGATTTCAATATTGATATAAGAAATTGTGTTCAGAATAGTGATGTAGTTCTAACAGCTACTTACGATAATAATTTCCCTCCGACTTCAGTTACTTGGACTTTGAGTAACGGTTTAACTGGAACAGGAAATACTTATTCAAATGCATTGGAGGCTGGAGCTTTTGATGTGACTATGTGTGCTACATTCACCGAAGATTGTAGAATCTGCCAAGTGAAATCATTTACTACAAGGAACTTGAATCAAGTTTCAGTTAGTGGCGGTTCTATTTGTATAGGTCAATCACTTGTGTTGAATCCTAGTCCTGTTAGTCCATATGTTTATACATGGGCTCCAGGTGTAGGATTGAGTAATATTGGATCCGCTAGCCCAACTGCTGCACCAATTGTTACCACAACTTATACGGTAACTGTGACAGATCCAGCTTCTGGATGTTCTAAAGTGCTCAACCCACAAGTGGTTGTTAATAGATCACAAGATCAGTTAGGATTTGCATATAGACAGTCATGTGCAAATGAATTATCTGTTCAATTCACAAATACGGGCGTGGCTAACAATGTTACTTGGGTATTCGGAACAACTCCACCTACAGTAACAACAGTAGCTTCTCCAACGATCAATTTCCCTAATTTGGGTAATTTTACTGTAATAATGGTTGGCGGTTCTCCATGTGTGGATTCTATAGTAAGACAAATCACGCTTAGACCATACCAGTGGCCAACTTTGCCAGATACAGTTATTGCTTGTAATACCAATATGGTCAACTTGAATCCAGGAGCCAACACAAGTTTTGGCTACCATTGGAATAACGCAGCATTATTGGATAATGCAGATATCGCCAACCCTAAAGCTTCGTTACAAAGTACTACGACTTTCTTAGTGACAATTACAAATACACAAGAGAATTGTACAACTACAGATAGAGTAGTAGCTATTTTGACTCAAGACAACACTGTTAATATTACTAAGGATTCTATTGTATGTAATGGTAATGTGGTTAGGTTAATAGCGAATAACGTAAATGCTGGAACATACACTTGGTTTAACAGTGCTGGTGTTCAGGTAGGTACAGGATCTACTTTGGATGTGACAGTTACAGCTGACGAATCTTATACAGTTAGAGTAAGAGATACTTATGGATGTACGCATGAGAATATAATTCGATTGAAAGTACAAGATAATCGAGTACAGATAACGGGTGATCTAATGATTTGTCCTGGAAAGAGCACGGAATTGACGGCCAACGTAGCTGACGTTGCTAATGTTCAAACATATTTGTGGACTCCAAATTCGGCTATCCTTTCGGGTCAAGGTACCAATAAGATTGTGGTGAATCCTTCTACCAGCACTTCATACAACGTATTGGTTACTTACAAAAATGGTTGTACTGCGTCTGCTGCTGCAACTGTATCTGTAAGTTCATTTGTTCCTGCATTGACTATCAGCGCTGATCCTGATACTTTATTGCAAGCTGGGGTAGTAAATTTATCAGTGACGTCAGATCCATCATATACATATCAATGGCAACCATCGGGTGTTTTGAACAATCCAAACATCGCTAACCCAATTGCTACGATAGAGACCAGCACGACATTTACAGTTACAGTAACCAACAGAGATGGTTGTACGCAGGTGCTTCAACAATTTGTGTTGGTTAGAGTTTTCGATTGTAAAGAACCATTTGTATTCATCCCTAATGCGTTTTCACCGAATGGAGATGGAGAGAATGATTATTTATGCTTGAGATCATTGGCAGTGATTGATTATGATATTTTCATCTATGATAGATGGGGTAATAAGGTATTTGAGGGAATAAGAGTTGTTCCTTCTAGTAGCAATACAGGCTGTTGGAATGGTACATTCGATGGCAAAGAGCTTTCCCCTGATGTTTATGGATATTATTTGAAAGCGCGTTGTGTAGGTGGTGAGCAATTCACCAAACAAGGAAATATTACTTTATTAAGATAAAATAAATTAAAGCCCGTCAATTATTTTGATGGGCTTTTTCTTTTTGAAATAATGGCAAATAAAATTAAAATGCCAATAGCGAATCGTTGTATATTCATACTATTTGCTTGTGCTTTATTTTATTTTCCAACCAAAATATTTGCAACCCATATTATCGGTGGTGAAATAACGTATAAATGTCTTGGGAACAATAAGTTCATAATTTCTCTTACGGTGTATCGTGATTGCAAAAATGGTAGTCCAAGTGCGCCATTTGACGACCCTGCATATCTAGGTTTTTTTCTTCAGAACAACCAACTTGATACTACCATAGCTTCTAAAGGCGTTCTTAATTTATTTCTTAGAAATAATGATACGTTAGCGCCTATTCTATTTTCCCCTTGTAGGGTGCAAAAAGACAGCATTTGCGTACATACTACGACTTATTTTGATACAGTTTCTTTGCCTTTTCGGCAAGGTGGTTATAGACTTGTTTATCAAAGATGTTGTCGCAATGGTAGCATAGTCAATATACAAGAACCAATTGGGACAGGGGCAACTTTTTCTACTGATATTACCGAACATGCATTGATGAACTGTGATAGTTCGCCAACATTTAAGGAGTGGCCACCTTTGTATATTTGCGTGGATGATCCAATAGTTTTTGATCACTCTGGAGTGGATGTGGAAGGCGATTCCATAGTATATGAACTTTGTGCACCGCTTAATGGCCCTACACCGCCAGCCTTACCACAGCCGAATCCACCAGGAAACCCACCATACCCAGAAGTGGTTTGGAAATCACCGTTTTCACTCAGTAATGTATTGGGTGGCGTGCCTTTAACAATCGATAGACAGACTGGGTTATTGACAGGAATACCCAATGTGTTGGGTCAGTTCGTGGTAGGTATTTGTATGAAGGAATATCGACTTGGGATATTGCAATCAATTGTGAGGAGAGATTTTCAATATAATGTAGGCTTATGTGGAAAGGTAGATGCAGTCTATACTGCACCACTTTTTCAATGTTCTAAGACCATTTTTATAAAAAACGACAGTACCGTTGCAAACACTTTTGAGTGGGTTGTGACAGATAGTATGGGCTTTACTACCCGACAGTACAATCGTTCATTTAACTTCGATGTACCGAAAGAGGGAACCTATTATATTCGCTTAGTTGCCAATTCAAATTTCGATTGCGCTGATACTGCTTATCACCAAATACATATTTATGATGAGAAAATTACCCCTAATTTTACTTATGAAATAATACAATGCAATACAGATTCTATTTTATTAAAGGTAGTAAATAACCCGTCTATAGAGAATGATACAATTCAATGGATGAAAACCCATATTGGTTTTGATAATTCGGTGGTATCATTTTTAGATCGAGATACTATTTTGTTATCATTGAAAAGAGTGACTGATATCGATATTTTTCAAGAAATTGGGTCATCTAAAGGCTGTTATGATAGTTTATCAAAAAAAATAAATCTTCCCTTGTTAGATTCTAACTATCCATCTATTTTATCTTTATGTGAGGATAACACTCTAATTCTACGACCAGATAAAATTTTGCCGTGCAATTATACATGGGTTCCAACGACATATATCACAACTTCACCTTTTGAAGCTGTGGTTGGCATTAGTCCAGAAAGCAGCATTCAGTATATTGTAAAAATGAGTGGCTTTAATGATGTTTGTGTTGCCTATGATACTGTAAATGTTGTCCTTGTACCAAAGGTTATGGATCTAGCCATTAATGCTATACCTGATGAAATTCGCAAGGGTGCCAACTCTACTTTGACAGCGACATTTTTAAATAATTTTACCTATATCTGGAGTCCTCAACAGAGTTTGTCTAGTTTTAACTTAAATACAGCTATCGCAAATCCTACTGTTTCTACTCGATATTTTATTACCATCACTTCACCCGATGGCTGTGTGGATACGACTTCTATCGTTTTAAGAGTTTTGGTAGATCCTTGTACGGAGCCCTATTTGTTTATCCCTAACGCATTTAGTCCCAATGGAGATAGCGAGAATGACGTTTGGCAGGTAAAGGGGTACGCTGTGATTTCTTGCGTAGCGTCTATTTTTGACCGATGGGGTAATCGTGTTTATCATTCTGATTCTGGAATTCCTTCTTGGGATGGAAGATATCAAGGACTTGACCTGCCTCCAGACGTGTATGGATACTATTTGAAAATCATCTGTGACGATCAAACCATCACTCATCGAAAAGGGAATATTACCCTTATTCGCTAATTATAAATGTTAAATATTTGTTAAATATATACGCATAACAAATTATGTGTATGTGTAAGTATCAGTGATACAGTGCATTGTATTTATATAGTAGTGTGCATAAGATTGAATGATGCGATAAATGGTATTATGTATTGCATAGTATATTGTTTTGTATGTATATTTGTATTGTCAATTAAATATTATGAATATAGAGAATACAAAAGCACAAATGCGCAAGGGCATACTCGAGATGAGTATTTTAGCCATCATCGCAAGAGGAGAGGCCTATCCGAGTGACATTATCAAAGCCCTCAAGGATATGGACTTAATCATAGTAGAAGGAACTCTTTATCCTTTATTAACTCGATTAAAAAACTATCATCTTCTGGATTATCGTTGGGAGGAATCTAACAGTGGGCCTCCGCGCAAGTATTTTTCGCTTACAGATGAAGGACATCGGGTTTATTTGGAATTGAAGCAAGCATGGCAAGATTTTGTCATCTGCGTAAATAATATCATTAAATAAAATAAAATCAACCAATATGAATAAGATTATACAGATAAATTTAGGAGGCGCGGCCCTCACCTTAGACGATGATGCATACGAATTGTTGCGGACATATTTGCAAAAGATCAAAAGGGCCTTCAATGACGCCAGCAGTCATGATGAATTGATTAAAGACTTTGAAACCCGAATTGCCGAATTGTTGCAGGAGAAAAACCCTGGCAGCTCGATTTATTCGTTGAAAAATGTCGAAGCAGTGATAGCTGTATTAGGAGAACCAGAGCAAATTTTGGAGGAATCTTCAAGCGATGCAGGCCCTAAGAATAATTATACACAAGAAGATTCTACATTCAATCCTGGACGCAGACTCTATCGACATGGCCAAGACAAGGTAGTAGCTGGTGTTTGTGCAGGGCTAGCCCAGTATCTAGGTATTCGAGATCCACTCTGGGTACGAATCGGCTTTGTAATATTAATTTGGGTTTATGGGATTCCAATTTGGACATATTTATTGTTGTGGATAGTCTTACCTGAGGCAAAATCACCTTCAGAGTATTTGGAAATGCAAGGAAAGCCCATCAATTTTGATAATATAAATAATATAATAAATGAAGGCGTTGACAAAATTAAATCTTTTGCTACGACTTCAGACACTAACTCAGGAAAATTTAATTTTGAAACTAAAAGGACAATATTTGAAAATTTTGGGGATTTTCTTAAAAAAATGGGGGGCTTACTATTGATAATTTTAGGAATCGTCATTTTAATAGGTGCGATTACGTCTTTTTTTTCTTTTACAGCTAGTTTGATTGTAGCAGCAGCTTTCATTCCCAGTTTTTTTGGGGACAATACTTTTTGGAATTATATGATGATTATAAGTCTGTACTTATTAATTGCCATTCCCCTATTTTATATCATATTTTGGTTTGTTAATTATTTAAGGAATAGAAAAATTTCTCCAAAAGCATATTGGATAGGCTTGGGGACGTGGCTTTTATGCCTTATTTTTACGATTATTTGTGGCATCAGATTGCTGTCTGATTTTTCAACCCACCAATATATCACGAATGAACTGAGCATTACCCAGCCCTATGGTGATACACTCGTAGTTGTGCCTTCTCAGTATGATAAAATCCAGGGCTCTTTTCACCTCAGTAAATGGAAGATTTCGAATATGAATGGGAATCCATTTTTAGGCGATGATATCGATTTGTTGATCACGACAAGTCCAGATCAAGACTTTCACTTATTTGAAAAAATAGGGGCTTTTGGAAGCGATGAAAACGAAGCTCAAGCCAATGCCAAAGAATTGAGTGCAGAATATCAAAGTGAAGGTCGTGTATTGTCCCTACCTTCTAGATACAATCTTACTAAAGATAGCCGATGGAGAGTTCAAGCTGCGAGTGTTGAATTGCAAGTCCCTAAAGGCAAATTTGTCAAATTGGGAGAAGGGATAAACCATAGATATGATATTCTCATCAAATCACAAGATGATTTCAAACGAAGAAGATCTGTGCAAGTAGGGGATGTTGTAAGTAGCGACGGACTAAAAATTTCCATCAACAATGACAGTCCTTGGTCGAATGAGATAGATATTGATGGTGACAATACCTTTAAAATCAAGAAAAGTTATACGCCTCAAGCTATGTCAAATACCCCATTGCGTATAGACCTTGGTAATTTGCCCGAGGAAATCAATTTTCCTCAAGAAAAATTTGGTAATTACGACGACATCGAATTGATCATAAAGCCCAGTAATTCAAGCGATTATAATCTTACCTCTTTTTTGACCGCAACTTTGGACGAAGGTAGGAAAAAGTTAGACTTCAAGATGGTCAAATATCCCGTTGTTTTCGAAAGTAAACACCTGTCGCTCAGCCCCAATTTCTATTTTAGTGTAGATCAGGGTTGGGTCGCACCAAAACTTTCGATTGAACTTGAAATACCTGAAAATGCCAGAGTGACTTTTGATAAAGGAGTTTCTTCTATTCTATCCAGCTCTGGAATACAACAATATAATGATCAAGACATTGACAATCCGAGCCAAATATGGAAAATGACGCCTGATGGTCTTGTTCCGATAGATCGGACTCCAGAAAAATAACTATTGGTCGAGTGGAAATTGCCTGATTGACCCTATTTATAAAATGAATCTTGGATTGAGTTTTGGCTATTTTATAGTCGATTCTTGATCCAAGATTCAAGGGGGTCTTTAAAGCAGGAGACCGTTGGAAAGCCCAATGTCAGCCCTTTTTCTTTTATATTTCTATCGAAAAAATGGGCTATGCTGCCATATAAAAATAAGGGTAATTTCCTTTGGTACGGGACTATGAGTTGCTTAAAAAAATCCTCGAAATGATGATCGATTAACTCTTGAACAGTTTTTTCGTGAAGACACGAACTCAAATGAACGACCAATCCTGCTACAAATGATTTCGGGTCTGGTTGCAAAAATAAATCTTGGCGAAATTCTTCTAAAGTTTTATCACAGAGGATTTTAGTTCTCAAAATCTCTGGACAGGTTCGGTTGAAAAGTGCTTGTATGATTGATTTTCCTAGAACATATCCACTTCCAAAATCTCCGTATAAAACCCCAAGGGATGGTATTTGGTCGATGACTAAATCATTTTCTACGACACATGTATTGGATCCTGTCCCCAATATTCCGACGATCTTGGGTCCATGGCTTCTGTCGGCCTCTATTGCTAGATTTAAGTCAGATTTAACAGAGATATTTTTAGTATTTGGAAAAATAGCATGCAGTAAGTCTTTCACGATTTGGTCGGTAGAAGAATTGATACAACCCGCTCCAAAGTAAAAGATTTGATAAGGTGAATAATGGCTGAGTTTTGCCTTCCAATCTTTTAGGACTTCGTGCTTATATTCGATATTTTCATTCAAAGGATTAAATCCTCGAGATTGAATGTACACAGTCTCTTCTGGAGATACAAATGCCCAATTAGACTTAGTACTTCCACAGTCAACTATCAATGTGTTTTGAGCCAATTTGTGTTGCATTTTTATTGAAAAAGCTGTGGTCGAATTGCTTTCATCGATTTTGCCATCTCCTGTTCGCCTTGGGCCTCAAGGTGTGTCACTATATTTTTGAAATCTTCATCATCCCTATTTTGGCTTAGTTTTTTTGCAGCAAAAGTTTCCGTAAATCGGATTTCCAACCCTATGATGCCTGGCAAGTGATCAGAAATAAGTTTTTCACTCAAAGATTCGAATGTCCGCCCATTTTCGCTAGAGGATTCGTAGAGATTTGTCAGATTTTTTAATGAATGGATGAGCTCTTCCATGGGCTGAATGTGAAGCATCCCATTGCCTTTTACGCTGATGTAATTTAGGGTACTTACATTTTCATTTTTATACCAAGAAGAAGAAATATATGTTGGGATATGAAGTATTTGGATTGTGCACGATTGCCCTCTTTCAATAATTTCGAATGTTTGTTAGCTTTAGAAATATGAGTCAAAGCCCCTAGCAATTTATCGTCATCATCAAAAAGAAACTCAAATGGCAAAATGGTAGTTTCGGAAATTCCGTCGTGACTCGAAATAAAAGACCATGATTATTAAGTTTCAGGAATTCTTTAATCTCGATGGGATCATTCCAGCGATATTTCAACGGAATATGCATAATCAGTGTTTTAATGTCATCAGCGGGATATCTTTGACTGCCATTTGAAGCGTTTTGTCAGTTCGATCTTCCATACCGATAAGTTTATTTTCTTTTAAATGTTCTATCATCTGATCAGTAAAATGTCTTACTGTATAAACTTGAAATCCATCTTGACGGCTGATATTAAAATTGGCTTCAAGCTCGGAACAAAGGCTGTCTATTTTTCCACTATCGTTATTAACTGAAACAGAAAAACTGATGGCAGAGTTGCGCATCATATTGATTTTGATACGATACTTGGCGAATAGATCGAAAATCATTGCGAGATGAGATTCTACAACAAAAGAAAAGTCTCTGGTCGTGATCTTTAACAATATTTGATTTTTTTCAACCATCACCACAGGTGGATAATTTAAATCTGAAAACTGACTGATGATAGTTCCTTCTGCATCGGGCTCTAAAAATGATTTTACGTAAAGTGGAATGCTTTTGTTTTGAATCGGTTTGATGGTTTTAGGGTGTATCACAGTGGCACCAAAATAAGTCATTTCGATGGCTTCTTGATAGGATAATTTATCCAGTTTTTGAACATTTTCAAAAAGTCTCGGATCTGCTGTCAAGACTCCACTTACATCTTTCCAAATCACCATAGCTTCTGCATCTAGACAATGCGACAATATGGCTGCCGAATAATCACTCCCTTCACGCCCCAGAGTAGTAGTTTCATTGTCCTTGGTAGCACCTATAAAACCTTGGGTAAGGCAGACAGTCCCTTCTTGAATGATAGGTAAAATTATTTCTTTGGTTTTCTTTTGAGTTTCACTCCACTGAATCTTTCCTTCGCGATAGGTGTCATCGGTGATGATGATATCTCTTGCATCTACCCATTTGTTGGCAATTTTTTCTTGATTGAGATAATGGGAAACTATTCTCGTAGAAAGCAATTCTCCGATGCTCACGATTTGGTCGTAAACGTAATCATAAGTCCTAGCGGGAGGTTCTTCCAATACCCATTCTACTTCGGCAAATAAATCATTCAGTAACTCGCCAGAACCTTCTCTGTCTTCTGTTAGGCCATTTAGCAAAGTCAAATGATAATCCTTTACAAATTGCCATTTTGTATTGAGGTCATCTTGGCCTTTTATATAAGCATTGACTACTTCTTCGAGCGCATTGGTGATCTTTCCAGATGCTGAAATCACAACGATTAATTGGGAAGATCTGTATTTCTTGATGATGTTCGCCACGTTTTTGATTCCCTCCACGTCTTTGATGGATGCCCCGCCGAATTTGAAAACTTTCATGTTGATTGCCTTGTATTTTTTTTTATTCTGGCGCAAAATTAATAGGTTTTAAGGTTATTTTGTTATATTTGAAAGGTTAGTATGAATTGATTTTATGGTAAAGAGTGTTTCTATTTAATTTTAGTGTATGGTATTGCGATTTATTTTGAGCTTTTGTGTTTTTTATTTGTGCATTATTCAGGTTTTATCGTGCCAAAATATGCCTTTCGATCCTTCAAATTATCCATTTTATAGTAAAAATGACCTCGGCTTGTCCATGGTTAATCAAAAGTTGCAGATAAAAGTATATGCTCCGACGGCTGATTCTGTTCGTTTTATTATTTATAAAAATGGGCTAGGGGGATCACCTAAATTGGTGCATTTTGGAGTTAAAATTGAACAAGGTGTTTGGCAGTGTGTTCTTCCAAAAAAATGGCTCAAGCATTACTATTCAATTCAAACAGCTAGGAAAGGAGTCTGGGGTCATGAAGTCTGCGATCCTTATGCCAAAGCCATAGGAGCTAATGGCGACAGAGCATACCTTGTTACAGATATTTTTAAACATAAAAAATCTACATCCAAGCCACAAAAAACCAGTCCTTATACAGATGCATCTATATACGAATTGCACTTACGAGATATTAGCATTCACGCTAGTTCTGGAGTAAAAAACAAGGGGACATTTCTAGGTTTTTCAGAGTTAAATACCAAGTCACCTCAAGGCCTCCTCACTGGGCTTAGTCACATAAAGGATATGGGTTTTACTCATGTGCATATTTTGCCATTCTTCGACTTCAAGTCCATAAACGAAACTAGAAAGCCCTATAATTACAATTGGGGCTATGATCCCAAAAATTACAACGCTCTTGAAGGCACTTTCGCTTCGGATGTCTATAATCCACTCACTCGGATTCAAGAGTTTAAAAAAATGGTAGAAGCCATTCATGCACAAGGAATAAAAGTAATTATGGATGTGGTTTATAACCATACGGGTGCTTCCCAAGAGGCAAATTTTCATCAAATCGAGCCAGGTTATTACCACCGCATAAAACGAGACGGCAAATGGTCCGATGCCTCAGCCTGTGGGAATGAGACAGCTTCTGAAAGACCCATGATGCGTAAGTTCATGATTGAGAGTCTATTGCATTGGATGAAAAATTATGGAATTGATGGCTTTAGGTTTGATTTGATGGGTATCCACGACATTGAGACCATGAATGAAATTTCAATGGCAATAAAAAAAGAAAATCCCAATGCTTTGCTCTACGGTGAAGGATGGACCGCTGGCGATGCTATGATACCAGAGCCTACTCGCGCCCTAAAAAAGTATGTTTCCAAATTGGACCAGATAGCTGTATTTAGCGATGATTACAGAGATGGTATCAAAGGATATGTCTTCGATTCAAAAAGCTTGGGTTTTGTTCAAGGAAATAATTCGATGATAGAGACCATAAAATTTGGTTTTGTTGGATCTACAGAACATCCCCAAGTGGATATGTCGAAGTGTTTTTATGACAAAATTGCTTATGCCAATAAGACCGGTCAAGTGATCCAATACGCTGATTGCCATGATAATTTATGCTTGTGGGATAAGATCACAGCTTCGACCCCAAATGCCATTAACAAGGATAGAATGGCTATGCATACGATGGCTTTGGGTTTGGTATTTACCAGTCAAGGAATACCATTTATAGCAGCTGGAACTGAGTTTTTAAGAGATAAAAAAGGCGTTGAAAATTCATTCGAAAGCCCAGATTCTATCAATGCGATTGACTGGACTTTGAAATCTAAAAATATTGAGGTTTGTAATTTTACAAAAGAATTGATTGCTATTCGAAAAGCCCATAAACTATTCCGTATGGACTCAAAATTGGAGATCCAAAAACTGGTTTCATTTGAAAAATCTACGGATTGGGTTTTTGTTGCAGAACTGAGCAGAGGCAATTGGGATGATGCTTGGGAAAAAGCAATGGTGATAGCGAATAGCTCAAATCAAGAAAAAGAGTTGAACTTGGGACATGAAAACTGGCAGCTTGCATTGTCCAATCAATCGATTACTCCATTCCATACGAGCGTTAAAATCCCACCTCGTGGCTTTTGTATTTTATATAAAAAATAAAAAAAGATGCCTTCCTAGAACTTTTTCATGGTTTGAATCATACTAATGAAAGAATTTAAACTCAATTAAAATTAAGAATGATCGATCAGCTATTTTCGAAAAGCAAGCGTCCCTTTCTCATCTCAGGTCCTTGTAGTGCTGAGACTGAAATTCAAGTCTTGGAGACATGCAGTCGCTTGAAAAATACTGGAAAAGTTGATATGTTCAGAGCTGGGATTTGGAAGCCTAGGACCCGTCCAGGTAGCTTCGAAGGCGTAGGTGAGATTGGTCTTAATTGGTTGGTTGAAGCAAGGAAAGCAAACAATATTCCGATTTGTGTGGAGGTAGCCAAGGCGTCCCATATCGAGAGTTGCCTTAAATTAGGCGTAGATGTGCTTTGGGTAGGGGCTAGGACCACTGCCAATCCTTTTTCGGTGCAAGAAATAGCGGATGCCTTGAAAGGGGTAAATATTCCTGTAATGGTGAAAAATCCTACAAATCCTGATTTGGAACTTTGGATCGGAGCCATAGAACGCTTGAGAGAAGCTGGATTATCACAAATCGCAGCCATTCATCGTGGGTTTTCATTTTCAGGAGAAAAAACATTTAGAAATAGGCCCCAATGGAGCATCGCCATAGACTTGAAAACAAGGATGCCCGAAATGCCGATGATAAATGATCCATCGCATATTTGTGGTCGAAGAGATCTGCTATTTTCGGTGGCACAAAAAGCCATGGATTTGAATTTTGATGGATTGATGATCGAGGCACATGTGACTCCAGAACAAGCCTGGAGTGATGCCGCACAACAAGTGACGCCAGAGATTTATGCTGAACTTGTGGGTAATTTGGTTTTGAGGACCGAAGTACCTGAACGATTGGAAAGTATTTCAGTATTGGAGAAAATGAGAAAAAATTTAGATTTGATAGACGATGAAATGATGAATCTCTTGTCTTCTAGGATGACCATCTCTCGCGAAATTGGGAAGTACAAGAAAATGAATAACATAACAATTCTCCAATCCAATAGATGGAGGAAAACTTTAGAAAGATACGTTTCTAAAGCGTCAAATCACCAACTTAGCGAGGATTTTATTGCGAGATTTATAAAAGCAATTCACGACGAAAGCATTGAACAACAAAATAAAGTATTGAACAGCCAAACTTAGTTTCTCATACTTATCCGTTTTTTTTTAAATAAAAGTCATAATACATAGAAAGATATATATCTTTGTATTAATAATTTTTTTAGTTTATGATACTTGCAGATAGGGTAGAAGAAGATCGATTATTGGGCGCTATCAATATGCTCAAGGTGATCGCACATCCAGTAAGACTTTCCATTGTTGATATTTTGACTGAAAAGCAGGAAATGAACATATTGGAAATACAGGCTCTTTTGCATTTGGAACAAGCAATAGCTTCGCAACACATTACTTTAATGGAGGATAAGGGGGTTTTGGTTTCACAGAAGAGAGGCCGAAATAAGTTCGTTTCTTTAAAATTTCCTAAGATGAAGAATATTGTAACTTGTTTGGAAAATTGTTGCCATGAGGAGTAGATAAGCCAGTCTCGATCGCCTACTTTATTTTTAATTTTGCGAATAAATGACTCAATATCAATTGCGGAATCCCATTTTCTCCAAAATTTTTTAAGGAAAATAATTCTATGAAATAATCTTAAAATTTGGTGAAAATTTTTTGTAAAAAGGCAAAAATTGTCGTTTTATTTAGCCCCTAATACGAAAATAGTAATAAATATTTGCTAAAAAGGTAAATAATAATTTACCTTTGTTAGTGAAATAATGTAAATAGTGAAATGTTCTGAATTATATCGCAAGTTGACAAAAGAAGGGTGGTTTGCTGTCTCTCAAAAAGGATCGCATATAAAAATGCGACATGAAACAAAAGAAGGGGTCATTATTTTTCCAAATCATGGAAGTCAAGAACTTGGTAAAGGTCTAGAAAATAAAATACTCAAAGATGCTGGTATTAGAAAATAAAGCTATGGACAATAAGGTAATAATATTGATTGTTGAGAAAACCAATACTGGCTTTTCTGCATTTTCAGAAGATTTTCCAATTTTTACAACCGGAAAGTCAATTCCTGAATTGATTAACAATGCTTATGAAGCGGTAGAATTACATTTTGAAGAAGAAACTGGCAAAATCTCACCAAAAAATATAAAATTTGAAATCGACTTCCAACAGTTTTTTAAATATTACAAGGTAATCAATGTGAAATTTTTGGGCGAAAAGATTGGAATGAATCCAACCTTGATTTCTCAATATATTTCAGGTACCAAAAAACCATCCTCTAAACAAACTGAAAAAATTTTAGATGGAATTCATCAAATTGGCGAAGAATTGGCAGGCATTAAATTGCTACGAGCAAATTAGGACACAATACATGGATATACCGTCCATGACAAAAGTTGAAAGACTCAAAAATTAGTAAAATTTGATGTTTTGTAATTCGCTTGGATAAATATACGAACATGATTATGTGTAACTTTGAGACATTGAAATTTATTTTTTTCAAAAAAAAGTAAAAAAATATACAATAGATAGAAACATTGCTATCTTTGTATCTGTTAAACAAATTATGGAAGTAATCGGATACATTGCGTCGATATTTATTGGGATCACTCTGGGTTTAATCGGAGGAGGTGGCAGTATCTTGACTGTCCCTGTTTTGGTTTATCTTTTTTCAGTAGAGGCAGTTCCTGCAGCAGCGTATTCAATGTTCATCGTTGGATTGACCAGTATTGTGGGGTCTTATTCTTATTTTAGGAATGGATTGGTACATTTTAAAACAGCATTGATTTTTGGAATTCCATCCATAATTGCAGTCTATTTAACCCGAGCTTTTGTAGTTCCAGCAATCCCTAGTGAAATTTTTACCTTAGGTAGTTTTGTTTTGACAAAGGGTGTTTTTTTAATGCTGCTCTTCGCATTTTTAATGATTGCTGCTTCATACAACATGATAAAATCAAATAAAAATGGGCATGGAATTGCGGATTCAAGCCATAAAATCTATTACCCAGTCCTGATGATTCAAGGGGCGATTGTAGGCGGATTGACCAGTCTAGTAGGAGCAGGAGGTGGCTTTTTGATTATACCAGCACTGGTTTTATTGTCAAAATTGCACATGAAAGAAGCCATAGGTACATCACTCTTGATTATCGCAATAAATTCAACTATAGGATTTTTGAGTGAATCAAGTTCGACTTATTTTGATTGGAAGCTTTTATTGTCAGTTTCTGGATTTGCAATATTTGGAATAATAATTGGCTTGATGCTTTCCAAGAAAATTGAAGGATCGAAATTAAAACCTGCTTTTGGTTGGTTTGTTTTACTTATGGGTGTTTATATAATCATTAAAGAAACAATTTTAAAATAAATAATATGTTTGATTTTTTGAAAAAATTATTTGGAGGTGGAAGTTCGGAAAATTTAAGTCCACTGATTGAAAATGGTGCCTTTTTGGTAGATGTTAGGACACCTTTTGAGTTTTCAGGCGGAAGCGTAAAAGGCGCAGTAAATATTCCATTAGATAAGGTGCAAAATAATTTGGCAAAATTCAAAAATAAAAACCAAATTATCGTATTTTGTAGGAGTGGAAATAGGAGCGGTCAAGCTAAGTCGATTTTAGCCCAAAATGGCATTACAAATGTCACAAATGGGGGACTTGGCAAAACGTTAATCAATATGTAACCAATAAAAATAATAAATAATATGAAAAAGAACATGGGTGCAACCGACAAATTAATCCGTATTATTTTGGCAGTCTTGGTTGCTGTGTTGTATTATACTGGGGTTATCGGGGGTACTACTGCCATCATTTTGGGGCTTTTGGCTATGGTGTTTTTATTAACATCATTCATTTCATTTTGCCCACTATATTTGCCATTCGGAATTTCAACCGTAGAGAAAAAGGATTAAAAATTATGCTGGAAATTATTAGGCAGCCATGGCACTGGTCCATAGCAGGGATTCTTATTGGCTTAACTGTACCAACCCTTTTACTGATTGGAAATAAAAAATTCGGTGTTTCATCATCGCTCAGGCATATTTGTGCAATGTGCATTCCTGCAAAAATCCCATTCTTTCAATACGATTGGAAAAAGGAAATTTGGAATTTGTTCTTTGTTTTTGGAATGGTTATTGGCGCGGTGATAGCCAATAAATACCTAAAAAACCCCAATGATATCGTGGTGGCTGAAAGTACGAAAACTGTGCTCTCAAATTATGGAGTTACTGATTTTAGTAGTTTGATGCCTACCCAAATTTTTAATGTCGCGAATATTTTTACTTTACAAGGATTTGTCTTTTTTATACTAAGAGGCTTCTTGGTTGGCTTTGGAACTAGATATGCAGGTGGATGCACTAGTGGACATTCCATTATGGGACTTTCGACCTTACAATGGCCTTCTTTAGTAGCTACTTGTTGTTTTATGGTCGGAGGATTCTTCTCTGCAAATATTATTATTCCCTTTATTTTTAAGTTATTCTAGTGTATGATAAGTAATAATTTGGAAGATGTTCGCCACCAGGATTCGATGTGTACCAATGAAGCAAATGTCCAACATCCATTTTGGCATAACCTTAAATATATGGTTGTAGGGATTGTCTTTGGGTTCGTTTTTGTAAAAGCTGAAATAATCAGTTGGTTTCGAATACAAGAAATGTTTAGACTCCATTCATTTTTTATGTATGGGGTGATAGGTACTGCTGTAGTCGTTGGGATGATTTCAGTTTGGATTATAAAGAAATTTAACTTGAAAACATTGAGCGGAGAAACCGTAAAGTTTGAAGACAAAGGCTTTAATAAAGGGCAAATTTATGGTGCTTTGATTTTTGGTATAGGTTGGGCCATTACTGGGGCTTGTCCAGGACCGCTTTTTGCCCAAATTGGAAGTGGATTTGGTGTCGTTTTGCTTACGTTTTTGAGCGCATTGGCAGGCACTTGGACGTATGGTTATTTCAGAGAGAAATTGCCTCATTAAATGGTTCTATTTTATAAAATGCTTAAATGTCAATGACATTATGGATAACAATGAAATTTCATGTTGTGAGCCAAATAAGAATGATGATATCACCAAAGTAAAATTTTGGGACGACCAATATAAGCAGGGAAATACGGGCTGGGATTTAAAACAAGTCTCGCCTCCCATTAAGGCATACTTCGACCAATTGGTTGACCATAAAATATCAATTCTCATCGCTGGATGTGGAAATGCATATGAAGCAGAATACTTATATTCATTGGGATTTGAAGATATTACCCTTGTGGATATTTCTGAGACGCTCGTCAAAAGCTTAAGGGAGAAATTCAGCCATTTACCCATAAAAATACTCCATGAGGATATTTTTCAACACGGAGGAAAATATGATTTGATCGTCGAACAAACGCTTTTTTGCGCTATAGATC
Organism: Saprospiraceae bacterium; assembly: GCA_016718505.1. GTDB lineage: Bacteria > Bacteroidota > Bacteroidia > Chitinophagales > Saprospiraceae > JADKKF01. The sequence goes on from JADKDE010000002.1 coordinate 708,722, forward strand.
CGAGTCTTAGGGAGGATTATGCAAAGAAAATGCACGATTTACTAGTCGATAATGGTAAATTAGTGGGTTTACTCTTCGCGACAGAATTTGAAAAGGCTGGGCCCCCTTTTGGAGGCAATAAGGAGGAATATGAAAAATTATTCGCAGAGTATTTTGAATTCAAAACCTTCGAACTTTGCTATAATTCTATTGGCCCTAGATTGGGCAATGAATTGTTTTTCATTTTTTCAAAAATAAAATTTAATAAATAAATAAATTCAAAGATATGGAAAATTCAAGCTTTAAAATTGAACAGATCTATACAGGCTGTTTAGCTCAAGGAGCTTATTATATCACCTCAAATGGAGAGGCGGCTATCATCGATCCATTGCGAGAAACCCAGCCTTATATAGATCGATTAGAAAGAGATGGAGTCAAGCTCAAGTATATTTTTGAAACACATTTTCACGCTGATTTTGTCAGTGGACATCTAGATTTGAGCAAGAAAACAGGTGCATCTATAGTTTATGGTCCTACTGCCCAGCCGACCTTTGATATCATCGCAGCTGAGGACAATCAAGTTTTTAATATCGGTAAAATTAAAATCAAAGTTCTTCACACGCCAGGGCATACTCTCGAAAGCTCGTGTTTTTTATTAATAGATGAAAATGGAAAGGATTACGCATTGTTCAGTGGTGACACACTATTCATTGGGGATGTAGGAAGGCCAGATTTGGCACAGAAAGCTGCTTCCATGACCCAAGAACAATTGGCTGGTATTTTATTTCACTCCCTTAGAGATAAAGTCATGCCACTAGGCGATGATGTCTTGGTTTATCCCGCACATGGTGCTGGCAGTGCTTGTGGTAAGAACATGAGCAAGGAAACGATTTCTACTATTGGCAATCAGAAGCTAGAAAATTATGCGTTAAGGTCTAACATGACAGTGGAGGAATTTATCAAAGAAGTGACTGACGGTCTCTTGCCTCCGCCCATATATTTTGGAGCCAATGTGGCTATGAATAAGAATGGATATGAATCTTTTGATGAGGTTTTGAATCATGGGATGATCGCACTAACTCCAGACGAATTTGAGGTGGTGGCTGAAGAAAGTGGAGCACTCATTTTGGATACTAGAGTCAATACAAAATTCTGGAAAGGTTTTATTCCTCAATCCATAAATATAGGGATTGAAGGCGATTTTGCCCCTTGGGTGGGTGCCATGATCGGTGATGTTAAGCAAGCAATTATCCTAGTGACAGAATTGGGTAAAGAAAAAGAAGCTGTAACCCGCCTAACAAGGGTAGGCTTTGATAATATATTAGGACATCTTAAGGGTGGATATGAGGCTTGGGTGGAAAGTGGCAAAGAAATAGATACGGTAAATAGAATAACAGCAGATCAATTCGCACAGAAATTTGACCCAACTAAAGATAAGGTCATTGATATTAGAAAGCAAAGTGAATATGAGGCGGAGCATATCGAAGAGGCTTATATTTGGCCATTGGCTGATATAAACCAGTGGATGAAAGACATAAACCCGCAAGAACATTTTTATTTGCACTGCGCTGGGGGATACAGAAGCATGATTGGAGCGAGTATATTGCAAGCAAGAGGTTTTAGAAATTTCACGGAAATCGAAGGCGGCTTTAGTGCCATTGCGAAAACCAAAATTCCGAAGACGGATTTTGTATGTCAAAGTAAAGTTTTGAAGGTGTAAAAAATATTTTTTAGGGGAAATTAAACAATTCCCCTTTTTTAGACATTTAATGGTAAGTGAATGTTCACTAACTAAAATTCGCTGATGAGTCAGAACATTTCTACGAGGCAATTTGAGATCATAGAGGCATCGGGCCGCTTGTTGATGAGCAAGGGGATGCAGGGATTGACGACCAAAAATTTAGCGTTGGAAATGAATTTCACGGAAAGCGCTTTGTACAGGCATTTTACGAATAAAGAGGCCATAATCCTGCATTTGATTAGATATCTTTCTGAAAATATAAGGACCAGATTTAAAGACATTGTGAGCACCGATTTAAATGCCCAGGAGAAATTCAGGGCATTATTCAAGAGCCAATTTAGTTTTTTTAAAAAAATCCACATTTTATCATCATCATTTTGAACGATAGTCTGATGGACAAATCCCATGACATTACCAACGAGATTTTAGATTTAATCGCTACCAATCAAAAATTTATTCGAGGGGTCGTCGAAGACGGTAAGGCCGCTGGATATTTTAAGGATGAAATAGATACAGAATATTTGGTGCACATCACATTGGGGTCTTTTCGGCTTCAAATGTTGAAATGGAAAGTCAGTCAATTCAGCTTTGACATCGAAGTAGAAGGGATGAAATTGATTGATAATTTGGTAAAACTTTTTCACAAGTAAGTGATAAACAGAATTCGACAAAAAATAATAATACGGAATTAATGAAAACAAATTTTGCCATTTTTATCTTTTTATTCTTTGCCAATACTACTACTTTTGGTCAAAGCCAAAAAGTTTTCAATTCCATCGATGAAATATGGGATTTTACTGAAAAGAACAACCATATTTTTAAGAATTCTTCTCTACAATCACAACTTGCCGATCTTTCCTATAAAACCGCCAAAATCAATGCCTTCAATCCTCGAATTCCAATCTCAGTGCAAACTATCGACAACACAACACAGCAAGTGAGTTTTCTGCCCGGACAGGTTTTTGGCCTTCCTGAAGGCACTTATAGAGAGGTTGCCATAGGCCAACAATACATCAGTACATTTTCAGTGCAACCGCAATTTGATATTATAAATTTATATAATATGAAGACCTCGAAAATTGCCAAAGTAAATCAGGAATTGACTGAAAATCAAAATATTATACAAAAATTGAATCATTTTGATAGATTAAATACTGTATATTATGGTTTAATGGCTTTAGGCGGACAAAAAACAATTCTCGACCAGAATCGTGAAATTTCAATAAATATTCTCAATATTACCCAGAACAAATACGATGAAGGTCTTATCAGAAAACAGGATTTAAACGAAGCCCAAATCAATTATCTGAGCATTCTGGATAAAATAGATCAAGTCAATTTTGGAACCCAATATCAAGCTCAAAACCTTTCTCTATTGCTAGAAATGCCAATAGATCCGAAATTAACTGAAAATGTTTGGGATCTCGACTCTATAACTAGAACAGAGGTCATCCAGAATCAATCGATGGCTACAAATTCAAAACTTCAAAGGCAGTATTATGAAAGTGAATTGGCGGCTATGAAGTACCAAAATTATCCAGTATTAAGCTTTATTTCTTCCTTTAATTGGCAAAATCTTAGCAATGATTTTTTCTTTTCAAAAAAATCTTCTTGGATTGATTATAACTATATTGGTTTAAAATTATCTTATGATTTGCCCACCACCGTCAATAAATACACCAATTTGAAGTCGAAACAATTGCAGTATGAGATTCAAAAAAACAATGAAATATTTGCTTTTAAGGAAAATGAAATTCGAAACAATCAAATGGTCATCGACCTCGAAAAAGCCATCACTCAGAAGGAACAGCAGCAGAAAATTTACCTTTTGAAAAAAGATTCTTTTGAAAAAAACTACGACCAATACCTTGAAAATGTTTTGCCTTTGGACAAGCTTTTGCTTTCACAAATGGACATGATGAATAGTCGATTGACGCTGATTACCACCCTAGCTAATATTGGGCTTTACAAACACAGAATCGAATTGTACAATCGAGTGAATTAAATGAATTAAAATTCAACCACATGAAATTTATTTATCCAGCCTTAATGATCACATTTTTGACCGCAGTTTCTTGTAAAAAAACAGTTGAGACCAAGCCTGTCATCCAAGATATAAAAGAGCTTGTATTTGCTTCAGGTCAGTTAGAATGGGATGATAGTTACAATCTCATTGCACAGACTGATGGGATTTTGATGGCAACAAAGTTTGAAATAGGGCAAGAAGTGAAGAAGGGCATCGTTTACGCAGTATTAGACAATAGAACCAGCCAAATCAATACGGAGGTGGCCGATGAGTTGCTGGGGATTGCTGAAGAGAATTTAAAGCCCAGTGCGCCACAGCTTTTGCAGATGGATCAAAATATTCAGATTGCTGAAAACAAATATCAACAAGATAAATTGCAGGCGGATAGATACCAAAGGCTTTTCGATAAAGGTAGCGTAGCAAAAATCGAAATGGAAAATATGCAATTGGCAGCTAAAAATTCCCTAGCCAATTTAAATGCCTTGAATAAGCAAAAATCAAGCATCCTTCAACAGTCGAAATCTCAAGAGATAAGCGTTCGAGGGCAGCTTAAAAATGCTAGGACCGTCCAAAATTATAACCAAATTAAAGTGCCAGAAACGGGTACCATCATTAAGAAACTGAAGAATGACGGAGACTTTGTGCGTAGGGGAGAGGTAGTGGCGGTCATAGCGGATCAAAGCAATGTCGAAGGTGTTTTGAATATAGATGAAAACTCGATTGGTAAAATCAAAATAGGACAAACGGCGTATATTCAACTGAATACCGACAAAAACAAAGTGTATGAAGCAAAAATTACCGAAATTTTGTCTGCCTTCGACCAATTGTCCCAGTCTTTTATTTGCAAAGTCAAATTCAAAGATTCATTGGCTTTGAAATACCACGGAACTCAATTGGAAGCCAATATTTTAATCGGAGAAAAGAAAAATGCCTTGTTGATTCCTCGTAAAATGCTTGGATATGGCAACAAAGTAAATGTCAAAGGGATTGACAGTCCCGTTATCATCAAGCCTGGAATCATATCCACCGAATACGTTGAGATTTTGGATGGCATTTCTATGGAGGACATTATTTTACCATTAGGACATTAAATTACTTAGTTTATTGGATGGCTTCAGTTCAAAAAATTTTAATTAAGAATAAATGAATATCAACAATAAAATAGCCAAAACGTATATTTTTTCTAATAAAAAATTGACTGCAGTTGGTGTTCTCGGAGTTTTATTGGGGATGTCCGTTTATATCTTCATGAATTGTCTCATGGTAGGATTTGATCGCACTTCCAATACGACTGTTTTTAAGAATACTGCCCATATCAGAGTGTATAAAGATGATGAGATCAGTAAGCCTTTGATCAAGGACAGCATCGCGCCGTATCTTATCATCAATCCAAAAATAGTTCCTAAAATTAATACTATCATCAACCCCAAAAAGATACTTCAAATTTTGAAAAACGATGAAAATGTCGTCATAGCAACTCCCCAAGTCAATACAAATGTCTTTTACAACAACGGAAAATCTCAAATTTCTGGCACTGCTATAGGTATCATTCCAGAAGAAGCCAACAATATGTTCGATATTAAATCGACTCTGGTCGAAGGTCATTTCGATCATTTAATCCACAATCCTAATGGCATCATAATTGGTAGTGGTGTGGCTGAAAAAATGAACCTTACGACGGGTGACAATATCAACCTTACTTCCTCAAAGGGAATCAATCGAACACTCAAAATAATCGGCATTTTTAAAACCAATAATTACAATATTGACAAAATAAAGTCCTATATAAATATGCCGCTGGCACAACAAATTTTGAAGGAAGGGAACACTTATATCACAGATATTAATGTACAGGTCGCCGATCCAGAGGCAGTCGAACCTATCGCCGCTCACTTGACAGAGCTTACAGGATATAATGCCGAAAGTTGGCAAAAATCCAACGAAACGATCGTTGCTGCTGGTAGGATGCGAAAGATTATTATTTCATTCGTGTCTTTTACCATTTTGTTGATTGCTGGATTTGGAATTTATAATATTTTAAATATGACCGTCTCTCAGAAAATCAATGATATAGCGATTTTGAAGGCAATGGGATTTAAGGGAAATGATGTAGTTCGCATATTTGTCACCCAAGCCGTTTCGATTGGATTTATGGGAGTTATTGGAGGTGTGGCTATGGCTACAGTAGTCATCACACTTTTGAAAAAAGTCTATATCGGTGGCGATATTGGGTATTTTCCGATTAATTATGAATCGACCAAATATTTACAAGGGATAGTTATTGGTTTAGTGATCACGTTCTTTGCTGGATACATACCCGCCAAAAAAGCAGCCAATGTTGATCCAGTTGAAATTTTAAGAAAATAAAAATGAAAACAGTATTAAAAACTGAAAAAATCGATAAATCTTTTCACGACCCAGTTGATTTTCAAGTACTAAAGGACATAAGTTTTGAGGTTAAAGGGGGAGAGTTCTTATCCATGATTGGCAAGTCAGGAAGTGGGAAATCTACTTTGCTGTACATTTTATCGACCATGGATACAGAATATTCAGGACAGCTTCATATTGACGGCCAATTGGTAACCGGATTGCCCATAGACTCACTAGCAGAAATTCGAAATGAAAAAATCGGATTCGTATTCCAGTTTCACTACTTATTGCCTGAGTTCACTTGCCTCCAAAATGTTATGATTCCAGCACTAAAATTAGGAAAATACAGCGAAGAAGAAATCGAAAATAAGGCCTTTGAAAAATTGAAAATACTCGGACTTGAAGATCAAGCGCTCAAATCTGCTAACAAACTCTCGGGTGGTCAGCAACAACGAGTAGCAATCGCCAGAGCACTCATCAATGACCCGTGTATCATCATGGGCGATGAACCTACGGGCAACCTCGATTCTAAGAACAGTGGCATCGTTTTCGATATCTTCCAAAACCTCACACGAGAATTTGGTCAAACCATCATTGCTGTGACCCACGACGAAGATTTTGCACATAGAAGTGACCGAATTATTGAGATGAAAGATGGCAACATTCTAGCACATTAATTGTTTAATAATTGAAATTCTGAGCTAAACTTGGCTTTGATTTTTTAAATCATTAAAAATTTAAATATTATGAATTATCTTAAATTGGGCCTCTTGGCTTTCATATTTAGCATACCGTTTACTTCATTTGCTCAGTTTGTCCAAAAGCCGCTACCGTACGCTTTCAATGCCCTCGAACCATATATCGATGCAACGACCATGGAGATTCATTATACCAAGCACCATGCGGGCTACGTGAAGAATCTAAATGCAGCACTTGCCAATATTCCCAACGATGGAAGAGATCAAAAAATAACTGATATTTTGAAGAATATTGCAAAATACGATGGTGCCGTCAGAAATAATGCAGGAGGCCACTATAATCACGAGTTTTTTTGGTCAATATTGTCTCCAAAGTCTAATAAACCATCCGATTATCTCATGTCCGCAATCAACAAACAATTTGGGTCTTTGGACAGTCTTAAAGGATTGCTCAATAAGGCAGCTTTGGGCAGATTTGGATCTGGTTGGGCTTGGGTCATTGTCAATCCGCAATTAAAACTCGAAGTAATTTCGACGCCGCTACAAGACAATCCATTGATGGGTGATGCGCCTAAAAAAGGAACTCCAATCCTCGGCATCGATGTTTGGGAACACGCATATTATCTCAAATACCAAAATAAACGTGGCGATTATCTTGCGGCTATCTGGAACGTATTCAATTGGGATGAAATAAGCAGGCTTTATGAAGCCAATGTACCAAAACTTACCTTGGATCAAAAATGGAGCAGTCTTGCCAATTATTCGGCTTCTTTGGATAAAATAAAGGAGCTTTCAGCCAAGGATCCAAAGCAGATGATATTTCATACTTCCAAGCTGACAGATGCCGCCAAAGAACTTACAAAAAGCCCGATACCAGCTGATTATGCCAGCAATGCCATGACCAAAAATATTGGCGATTTGGGTAATTTGTCCACCAATTTGGATCAACTCATCAGGAAAAAAGCCAAGTCAAAACTTATCAACAATGCCATTGCACAAATCAATGACCTAGTCAAAAATATACTTTCTACAGTTAATAATTGATTGAGATAAAATATTGAATATCCTTGGGGCAATGTGGAATACATATTGCCCTTTTTTATTTAAAAAAGCTATGATTGCAACAATAATATCATCCTATTTTTAGAGATTTCGATTTTCTATAAAGCTAAAATTTGGAATTCCTTATCCCAATTCTTTATCCTATATTTTTCAAAAAATTTACGAATGCTGAATTGATTTAATAACTGGTTGTTCGGAATTTCCGAATACGTCCGCACTGCAGACGCAATTCAGTTGGACTCATTACAGAGTACTTATTAAAGATTGGAAGAAAAGATAAAAGAGAGTTTTAAATGGCCGAAGTCAGCAAGAAGTACAATACCTTTATGAAAGAATCAAAATAAGCTTCGGTTTGTCTTAATCTTCCATCTAACTCCCCTCATACTTCATCGTCAGCTTTGCCAGCGATTTTACCTTGAAATACACCATTGTCGCTATCCCAACGGTGACCATGCCCCCGATGGCTACAGCTCGCTGCGGCCCCCACCAATGCGCCGTGACTCCCGACTCAAAGGCCCCTAGCTCATTGCTCGAACTCACGAACACGGAATTCACAGAATTTACGCGGCCTTTCATCTCGTGGGGTATTTTGAACTGTAGGATATTCGAGCGGACGTTGACGCTAATGCCATCGAATACACCACTTAGAAATAATGCAAGAAACGATAGCCAAAACCACTCAGAAAGCCCAAAGACAACCATACACACCCCGAATCCAATCACCGCCATGATCATCTTTTGCCAGGATTTTCTATGATAGGGAAGTACGTTATCAACAGCAGGACCAAGATTGTTCCCATCGAAGTGGCAGCCCTAAGCCACCCAAAACCTTCTGCACCGCAGTTCAGTATTTGGTCTGCAAATATCGGTAACAAAGCCACGGCTCCCCCAAAAAGCACGGCCAGCATATCTAAGCTTATCGCCCACAAAATCGCCTTGTTTTTCAGCACGAAATCGATGCCTTCCTTTAGCGAAGCCAGGACATTCTCGGATTGCTTATACAAAATCGGTTTCGGCTTGATGCGATAGATCAGCCAAGTTGCCAATATCAAGATGATGATGATCGTCAAAAATATGCTGTCGCCTCCGTATTTGGCGTACCAAAATCCAGCGATGGCGGGGGCTATAACTGAGGCAAATTGCCAGGAGGTGCTATTCCACGTTGAGGCATTTTGTAGTACCTCGTGATCGACCAACTGATGGATCAGCGAAAAAGCAGAAGGTGAAATAAAAGCCCGAGCAATCCCTAGTAAAAACATCGTTGCAAACAAGGCCAAAATCATATTTTCCTCCGAAAATCGCCACGTAAAATAGTCCGAACAGAACAAAAGGGGAATGCACGATAACACCACCGTAAAAGCATAACACCAAAGCAACAGCGACCGTTTCTCACTGATGTCCACCCAGTGCCCCACGAAAAAAGACAGCAGCAGCGCAGGAACAAACTCCACCAAGCCAATTAGCCCCAGCATGAACGCGTCCTTCGTGTATTCGTAGATTTTCCAGCCGATCAAAACGGCCAGCATATTCGTCCCCAAAGTCAACAAAAACTTCGCGGAAATAAAATCCCGAAATTCTCCAAATCTTAACGCCGCTATCGAATCCTCTGCCATGCTTTTTGTCAAAAATTTTCTTTAAAAACCCGAAGATAACAAAAATATGATGCCTTTCATTTGCTTGGATATTTTTTGGGCGCGTCCCTCGGCTTCGCCGACGGTCGAACTGTCCATGGGTTCACTTCGTTCCGTCTCACCTCGCCTTTTGGACGAGTCGAGACCAAGCCATTCCCATCTCTCGCGCGGCACTGACCTACATGTATATGAGTCCAAGAAAATCTTTAGTTGAATGGTATTTCGACTTGCTTGGGATCGTCTTTGTGTGGAGTCCCATGTATGTGATTATCCAAAGGTGGAAAAGTCAATATATTGCCCATAGAATAGCATTTTCTACATCGTGGCTCGTATATGTCCTTAGCGCCCAGCACTACAGTCTCTGTTTCAGCAGAAAATCGGTAGGAGTGTGTTGCCAAATTGCCACAATGGGGGCAGATGGCATGTACCTTCGTGATATACTCCGCTACAGCCAGTAGCCCAGGTACAGGACCGAATGGCATACCCCTGAAATCCATGTCCAAACCTGCGATGACAACCCTCTTTCCTCTAAGCGCCAGCTCCTGGCATACGGATATCAGATCCATATCAAAAAACTGGGCTTCGTCGATGCCAACTACTTGGATTTCATCATTCATCTTTAGCAGTTCCTTAGAATGTGGGATGGGAATGCCATCCATGGCATTCTCATTGTGGCTCACGATTTTGGTTTCGTGATATCGGGTGTCCTGCGAGGGCTTGTATAGTGCGACGGGCTGATTGGCGATCTTTGCCCGTTTAAGCCTTCTGATGAGCTCTTCTGTTTTACCAGAAAACATAGATCCACAGACCACTTCTACCCATCCACTTCTCTGACCTTTGAAAAAGGGTTCTAAGAACATACGGCTATTTTATAATGAATTAAGTATTAAAAAAAATAATAATATATTATCTTTGTGCGTAAAATATAAGATATTTTAGGTCTTATACGTTTAAGATTCAAAATTAAGCAGAGTAATTTATATTTTATATAAAAAAATCATATATGTTGAAAAAAAATGTAATAGAAAGGCATATCGAAAAAATTTCCAAATTGGTTCAGACGCTGGATTGGTCCGATGGGTTGAATAGCTTAGACAAAGAAATATTGGCCGATCAGATAAAAGTACTTTATGCCGTTGTTTCTCATGGTTCTTTTGATATGCCTGACGCGTTGGACAAATTGCCAAGCAGCAAAGCCAGCGATTCTCATGGTCTAGCGTCCAGCAATGGTACAGCAAGCATTCCAGTAGCCTCTACCATCGAGACGGTATCGCATTTTGAGCCGGTTAAGGTCACCGAAGTCGTTTTCGAACCCAAAGTGACAGAGCCTATCATCCCTAGCTCTAATGGCGTTTCAATACCTACAGTAGTCGAGAGTCCAGTAGTAGAAGCCGTGGCGACAGTTGTAAGCACTGCACAAAGCAATGGACACAGTGTTGAGATTTTGGCAGAGACGCACGTTCAAGCTCCCGAAGCGAAGTTCGAGCCAGTTCAAGCTCCCGAGCCAAAGTTTGAGCCAGTCCACGCTCCCGAGCCGAAGTTCGAGCCAGTCCAAGCTCCCGAGCCGAAGTTTGAGCCGGTCCACGTATCCATGCCATCCACTCATACAGCTTCTAGCAATGGTTATGCAGAACTTTATGAGATACCGATGGGCAAGGAATTGGCCAGCCATCTTAGCAATCTACCAGTAAAGGATCTCAACGATGCCTTGGGACTGAATGAGAAGGTTTTATTGATGAACGAATTGTTTGATGGGGTCAACGAGAAATTTTACCACACTTTGGAAAAAATAAACCAAATGCCAGATTTTGATTCGGCCAAGCAATATCTCAATCAGGAGGTGGTTGGCGTTTATGGATGGTTGTCCTCAGAAAAAATAAGTCGCGCCAAACAGTTCATCAAATTGGTTAGAAGGAAATTTCCTAATAATTAATCCTACCTTTGCGATAATTAGGCCAAGCGCGTCAAGGGTGGGAGTGATCACTCAGGGGCAGGTTAACTGACCATGTGTGAGTCTCATCGAAGTATCTGATGAGACCGAAACGAAGTGGAGTCACGGACGACCTGACAGTCACGAAGTGGCTGGGACGCCCCACAATCAAAAATATTTCAATAAAAAATTATGCATAAAAGCGGGTTCGTCAATATCATAGGAAAGCCAAACGTAGGGAAATCTACTTTGATGAATGTGCTGGTGGGAGAGCGGATGAGTATCATCACGCATAAGCCTCAGACGACGCGTCACAGGATTCTAGGGATTGTTAATGACGACGATTATCAGATTATTTTTAGCGATTCGCCTGGGATCATTGAGAAGTCCAGCTATAAGATGCAAGAGAAGATGAATCGATTCGCTTATTCGTCATTCGAGGACGCCGATATCATCCTGTACATGGTGGATGTTGTGGATATGACGCCGCCCGACGAAAAATTGCTCCTGAGATTGAATGGGCAAAAAGTACCCGTTTTCTTGTTGTTGAATAAAGTGGATAAAATCGAGGCAGAAGAACTTGAATCCATCCAACTCAAATGGCGAGAGACCTTGCCTACAGCGACGATATATCCGATTTCTGCTAGGGATAAATCAGGACTTGACGGGTTGATTCCTGATATTTTGGTGCATTTGCCAGAGGGGCCAGAGTATTTTCCAAAAGATCAATTCACGGACCGTCCGATGCGATTTTTTGTGAGTGAAATCATCAGAGAGAAGATCCTGCTGCTGTACCGCCAGGAGATACCATACAGCTGCGAAGTCGTAGTGGAGAGCTACCAAGAGCCAGATCCAGCGCAAAAATCCAAATTCACACGCATAGAGGCCATCATCTATGTGGCTAGAAAATCACAAAAGAATATCATGATCGGTCATAGGGGAGAGGCGATCACAGAATTGGGGAAACAATCGCGATTGGCAATCGAAAAATTCATAGAATGTCCAGTATTTCTCCAATTGTTCATCAAAGTCAAAGAAGACTGGCGAGATGACGAAAGGGCGCTGAAGAATTTTGGCTATCAGGCGGATTAAGCCAGTACACCGAGATTTTTTCCCACATTGGTGAATGCTTGGATGGCTTTGTCCAAGTCTTCTATGTTGTGTCCTGCTGATATTTGAACTCTTATCCGCGCTTTTCCTTTGGGGACCACGGGAAAAAAGAAACCAATAACATAAATGCCTTCATCCAACAAATCTGCTGCAAATTGCTGTGCCAAAGGTGCTTCATACAGCATGATGGGTACTATTGGGTGCTCACCTGGTATGATGTCAAAACCAGCTTCGGTCATTTTCTCTCTGAAATAGGCGGTATTTGCAGCCAATTTGTCCCGAAGTTGGGTGGAGGATGTCAAGATATCAAGCACCTTTAGAGATCCGCCTACGATCGATGGCGCGAGGGTATTGCTGAATAGATAAGGCCTAGATTTTTGGCGAAGGAGTTCGACGATTTCTTTTTTTGCAGCGGTAAAGCCTCCAGATGCACCCCCAAGGGCTTTTCCGAAAGTCCCTGTGATGATGTCGATACGTCCAAGAACGCCACGGTATTCGTGAGATCCTCTACCATTATGCCCTAAAAAACCCGTAGAATGGCACTCGTCAATCATAACCATCGCTTGGAACTCATCTGCTAAGTCGCATATTTTGTCCAGTTGGGCAATAGTGCCATCCATCGAAAATGAGCCATCGGTAACTATGATTTTACGGCGACAGTCTTTGGCTTCTAGGAGTCTTTGCTTGAGATCATCCATGTCATTGTGCTTGTACCGATATCTTTGAGCCTTGCACAGCCTTACGCCATCTATGATGGATGCATGGTTTAATTCATCAGAGATGATGGCGTCATCCTCTCCGAACAAAGGTTCGAAGACACCGCCATTGGCGTCAAAAGCAGCGGCATAAAGGATGGCGTCTTCCTGACCTACGAACTCGGCGATTTTGGCCTCCAAAGCTTTGTGAATGTCCTGAGTCCCACAAATGAATCTAACCGAAGACATTCCGTACCCATGGGTGTCTATGGTATCTTTGGCGGCATTTATCACATCGGGATGAGAGGATAGCCCTAGATAATTATTGGCACAAAAATTAAGTACTTCGTGGCCATTGGCGATGATATGGGCACTTTGCGGAGACTGAATGATTCTTTCTCTTTTGAATAAACCAGCGCTGCCTAATTCGTCCAATTCTGCTTGTATGGTTAGGTGTATATTTGGGTGCATAAACTTATTTTTTTATGGACAAATGTAAATAAATAAAATTTTATCTCCTAAAAAATGGTGGGGAGGCTTGGCTAACAACATTAATTTTTTAACGGTTAATACGGTCATTTTATCTAAAAAATAGGTCATGCTGGCTCAAAATCTCTTACTTTTGTTTTATCGAAGGAGCTGGAATATGTATCGTATATTAAAAATTATCAAGGAGAGTTATTTGCAGGCATTTCAACAATTGCTTGGCAATAAACTGCGCAGTTTTTTATCCTTGCTAGGGATTACGATTGGTATATTTTGTATCATCAGCGTTCAATCTGCCGTGGATTCATTGGCAGACAATATCAAGAAGAGTTTTGAAAAACTTGGTAACGATGTTATCTATGTCGATAGGCAACCTTGGACTGAAAATCCCGATGAGAGTTATTTCAAGTACATAAAAAGGCCGAAGATGTCTTACGAGGATTTCAAGGCCGTATCTGAAAAATCAAAACTTGCGGAGATGTCGTCTTTTTCTTTGTTTATAGGAGGCAAGACAGTAAAATACCTTTCGAATAGCATCGAAAGGGCTTTTGTATTCGGGGCGTCGGCTCAGTATGCAGAAATGTATAAAATGCAGTTCGATGAGGGTCGATTTTTTTCCAACGAAGAGTCCAAAAAGGGCGTGGACAAGTGCATCATAGGCAATTCCATAGCTGCGGAATTGTTTCCCAATGTGGATCCTGTAGGCAAAGATATAAAAGTATTAGGGCGAAAATTGAATATCATTGGCGTTATCGAGAAGTCTGGAAAAGATCTCGTAAATCCCTTGAATTATGACAAATGTGTCATTATTTCCTTTAATCTGGCGAGGAAAATGGTAAATACCAAAAGCAATGGACCATTTGGAACCAGTCTTGCTATAAAAGCCAAGAACGGTGTGACCTTGGATCAATTGTCCGACGAAGTAACGGGGATTATACGCAATAGCAGAGGACTACGGCCGATGGATTCTAATAATTTTGCCGTCAACGAACTTTCATCCCTGACAACGATACTCAATTCATTTTTTGATGTACTAAATCTAGCTGGTTTTGTGATTGGACTATTCGCTATTTTGGTGGGTATGTTTTCTGTGGCGAATATCATGTTTGTATCTGTAAAAGAAAGAACTAGCATAATCGGCATCAAAAAAGCCATTGGTGCAAGACAGTGGATTATATTGCTTGAATTTTTGATTGAAGCAATAGTACTTTGTTTGATTGGAGGATTAATTGGATTAATCTTGGTTTATTCAACCATGAAAATCCTGACCAGTGTCCTCGAATTCGAGATGTTCTTATCTTTCAACAATATGTTGATTGGTGTCGGTCTATCGGTGGTAATAGGTATTCTTGCAGGGCTTTTACCAGCGTGGCAAGCAGCGCGGATGGATCCAGTAGTAGCGATGCGGGGTTGATTATTTTATAAAAAGCTTATCATTGACAAACAAAATATTTCCTTGTGAGATATAAAAATCTGCTTGGGGAAACTGAGATTTGAAAACGTGCTGATAATAATTTTCGGCTTTGGACTTGTCATCTTGATTTAGATATAGCCAATTGAATATGACCAATGCGTTGGGATTCATCAATTCTTTTATTTGTTCTAAAAACGCAGTCTCACGAGCCTCTTCTGGGATTTGATCATCGTGGAATATATCAATGCAAATTAGGTCAAAACTATCCATGCAGTAATAGATGTATTCCAGGGCGTCAGCGTGGATCACTTGGACAGAGCTCGCAAGGTAAGGCAGTGTCATTTCGCTGCAAAGCTGGATGATGGCTTCATCGTATTCTATGGCGGTATAGTAGAAGTTTTTGTTTTCCACCTTTTCTAGGATGAAAGGAATGCTCCCTAGCCCCATGCCTAGGATCAAAGCATTGTCCCCTTGGACATTTTCCCATTGTATTCTTTTAAATAAATTGCCAAAATTGTCATAGAGATCATCGAAAGAATAGATAGCATTGGGAGTCGATAGTTGCAATCTACCTTTATCTACGAATATATCTACATTGTCATGTTTGCTTGAAGCCAAAGATTGGACGTGTTGTGGACTTATGAAACTCAGCCATTTTTTAAGAAATGGAATTCTGCTTTTTGTCATTTTTTTTTAAAAAATTCTATCAAAAGTAATCAAAATAAGTTTAGTATCGGGAGTATTTGGAACCTTAAAAATATCTTGTCGGGATTTTGGATGAAATATTTTAACTTTGTGTCTGATGGAATTAAAGCCAAAATTGATAGTAATGCCCAGCGAAAGGGGAGGAAGAGGAGTGTTTACAACCATTGCTTTGGAAAAATCTTCCATCGTCGAAGTATGTCCCGTCATAGTCATTCCTCCAGCTGATGTACCAAAGATTCATGAGACCATTCTGCATGATTTTTATTTTCTTTGGGGTGATGATGAAAAATCAGCTGTCATAGCTTTGGGTTTCGGTTCGCTGTACAATCACGCTATTTATCCCAATTTGGACTATGAAATGGACTTTGAATTGAATACCATTTCGTTTGTAGCCATTCAAGATATAGATGCATGGACAGAACTCACGATAAATTACAACGGCAAATCTGGTGATAGCCAAGAGGTTTGGTTCAAAATAAATTAAATGAAAATACTGATCATACGCTTTAGTTCTATTGGAGACATTGTGCTGACAACACCCGTCATGCGATGCCTAAAAAATCAACTGGGAGCGACCGTTCATTATTTAACTAAAAAACAAAATAAATCACTTGTAGAGCATAATCCAAACATTGATAAAATCCATGTTTTAGAGGATTCTGGATTGCTGCAATTAATAGAAATACTTAGGCAGGAAAAGTACGACCACATCATCGATTTGCACCACAACATTAGGACGGCTCTTATCAAATTTTGTCTTTTTCGCCCTAGCCATACCTTTGCAAAATTAAATTTTCAAAAGTGGCTAATGGTCAATTTTAAAAAAGGAGGACCCTGTCAGCATATCGTCGATAGATACCTTGAGACTTGTAGTCATTTAGGCGTCAAAAATGATGGCAAAGGCTTGGATTTCTTTTGGGACAAAACAAAAGAAAGATACTTTAATCAGCAATTGGATAACCTTTGCCTTGTACCATTTAATTATACCGTCCTAGCCATTGGTGCAGCTCATTTTACGAAAAGAATTCCCCTAGTAAAATTGAAAGAATTGGTAACCGTTTTGTCTGGGAAAATATTGATCATAGGAGGAAAAGATGAACTTTCCATCGCCAATGAATTGATGGAACTCAAAAACCCTAACCTCATATCAGGTGTTGGTAAATTGAGTTTGGATGGATCGGCATTCGTTATATCTAAAGCCTCAAAAGTTGTGTCTCCTGATACGGGTATGATGCATATTGCTGCGGCCTTTCAAAAGCCAATCATCAGCGTTTGGGGTAGTACTGTTCCTGAATTTGGTATGACACCCTATTATGCTACTAAAACAGAGAAAAAGAATTCTGTAGTCGAAGTCCAAGGACTTTCGTGTCGCCCTTGTTCAAAAATAGGATTTTCTAGTTGTCCCAAAGGACATTTTAAGTGTATGAATGACATTGATTTTCAAGCCTTTTTCTCCCAAACTAATTGAATAATCTATGAAAACGATCTTAATTCTAGTTCTGAGATTTTATCAAGTGGCTATTTCACCACTCAAACCGCCATCGTGTAGATTTCAGCCTACATGTTCTAGTTATATGATTCAAGCGATAAGAGAGTGGGGGGCGATCAAAGGTACCTATCTTGGAATCAAAAGGATATGTCGCTGTCATCCTTGGGGTGGGCATGGTTATGATCCCATACCAACTAAAAAAGTAAATCCATGAGCATCATCGATAATTGTATAGAATTTGTGAAAGAAAAGCTTCAAAATGCAGAAGCTGGACATGATTGGAACCATATTTATAGGGTTTGGCAATTGTCCAAAATTATCTCAGAAGGGGAGGACGTAGATATTGAAATAGTGGAATTAAGTGCGCTGTTACACGACATTGCCGATGCAAAATTTCACCAAGGAGATGAAGAGATTGGGCCTAAAATTGCCGTAGAATATTTGACAATGCAGGGATTAGCCCCAAAAAAAATAGACCATATATACTCCATCATGCGCTTTATGTCCTTCAAGGGAGGACACAACGAAGGAAAATTTTATAGCAAAGAGTTCGCCATTGTGCAAGATGCAGATAGGCTAGACGCTTTGGGTGCAATCGGGATTGCTAGAACCTTTAATTTTGGTGGCTTCAAAAATAATCCAATGTTTGACCCACAGATAGAGCCAATACTTCAGCAAAATGTCGAAGAATACAAGAAAAATAAAGGCACGACCATCAATCATTTTTATGAAAAATTGTTCCTTTTAAAAGATAAAATGAATACTGAAAAAGCTAAATTAATAGCTAAAGAAAGGCACGATTATATGCTGGAATTTGTCGAAAGATTTAAATCCGAATGGTTCGTGAATCAGGATTAAGTTTGCCTTTGGCTGACATTAATAGATATCTTAAAGTAAATTGTGTTAAAATTAAAAATTTTCTAATATATTATCGAAAAATATTGGATATTTACATTTGCAATTATTCTAAAATTTAACTTGATTTACATGAATTTATATAACTCCAGTATTATCCTCATCGTAGGACTTTTTTTACAAATAAGTTGTACATTAAATGTAAATGCTCAGGCAGAAAGGAGTATTCCCTATGCCGTATCGGGGCAGCTAGTAATCAAAACGCATGGTGAAATAACCCAGCAGGAAGCTAAAGCTTTGGAACAGTTTGTATCCATCAAGCTTCTTTCGAAATCCCTTAACATTTATAGCCTTATCGGTTTAGATAAAAACCTATCAACAGTCCAAATTGAACAGAAATTAAAGACCGTGCTCACTCCTGCTTATTCCCATCCTAATTATATCCTCGAGAAAAGAGATACGAGACCTGATGATACCAACTATTCAGATCAGTGGTATTTGGAAAAAATTGGCGCCCCATTTCTTTGGGATTACAATACTGGAGGAGTAACGCTTAATGGTAGTGATTCGATTGTTATCGCAGTGATCGACGGAGGATTTCAGACATCTCATACCGATCTGAAAGCAAATATTTGGGTCAATAGAGATGAAATCCCAAATGACGGAATAGACAACGATGGCAATGGTTTCGTGGATGATACGAATGGATGGAATTTTGATCTAGACAAAAATGTTTATTCACCTGATTCTCACGGTACAGCGGTGGCTGGCATCATTTGTGCTGAAGGTAATAATTCAAAAGGAGTCACTGGACTCAATTGGAAGATTAAGGCAATGCTTCTTGAAGTTGCTACCGTTGAAGATATTGTATCTGCTTATGACTATGTTTATAATATACGTCAAAAATACGATGCAAGTTCTGGGTCAAAAGGTTCGTTTGTAGTTGCCACTTCTGCTAGCTTAGGGATTTCTAATGCATTTCCTAATGTGGCACCATCCTATTGTGACGCGATAGGTCTTGTGAGCAATATTGGTGTTTTAAATGCTTGCGCGACGACCAATAGCAATGTTAATATCGATATTACAGGCGATTTACCGAGTCTATGTACAGCTGATAATATGATTGTCGTAAATTCTACAAAAAGAGACGACTCTAGATATTCAAGCGGTTATTCAGCAGCATATGTCGATCTAGGTGTTCCAGGCTTTGAGATTTACACGACCACTTTGGATAATTTATATGGAAATTTTCAAGGGACATCGGCGGCTACTCCTGTGCTCGGGGGCGGCATTGCCTTGTTATTTTCCTGCGCACCTCCTGCCTTTATTGAAAAATACAAACTGCAACCCAAACAAACAGCTCAAGAACTAAAACAGATAATTTTATCAAGTACAGATCCTCTCCAAGTCTTAAGTGACAAGACAGTATCTGGCGGACGACTGAACTTAAGAAAAGCCATCGAGACCTTAAATGAGAACTATAATGGGCTACGGCTAGGTTCTTTGTCGGTCGATAATTTGTGGCCTATTCCTTCCACAATCAATTTATATGGAGACCTCACCATACCTAGGTTTGGGGATTATGATTTGATCGTGTCCAGTACAGATGGAAAAATTGTTTCAAGGCAGAAGTTGACTTTTGGGGGCACTTCATTCAGTAGATTTCAAGTAGATGTAAAAAATTTAGCCACGGGTGTCTATATCGTTACCATATACAACGGTAAGGAAAAAAAATCAGCCCGATTTGTAAAACTATAAGGAAAATTATAAAATTTTCTTGTGTTGTTTTTTGCTTAATTCCTGATATTATTGGGGTTTTTCCATTGAGGTACAAGGGTTTTGGATGCATACTTGGAAGGCTTTGTCTAAAATAATATAGAAAAAATAAATATTTGAATAAATATTATTTGTACATTTACTTCCGATTGACCAACTAATTATTTACTATGAAGACTATTGAATCCATTCAATTAGCCGCCAAAGAAGGGAATACTCTCAAGAGAACTTTGGGGCCATTCAACCTTGTTACCTTGGGAATTGGCGCCATCATTGGTGCTGGATTGTTCTCTATCACAGGAGGTGCAGCAGCCCATAATGCAGGACCAGCGGTTACCATTTCCTTTGTAATAGCTGCCATTGCCTGTACTTTTGCAGGTTTGTGTTATGCTGAGTTTGCATCTATGATTCCAGTTGCTGGATCTGCATATACTTATTCTTATGTAACCATGGTTAAATTTATGCCATGGATTATTGGCTGGGATTTGGTTCTAGAATATGCGGTAGGAGCTGCAACCGTTGCCATATCTTGGTCAAGGTATTTTGTGAAATTTTTGCACAATTTTGGCATCGATTTGCCACCTTCTATGACGATGTCTCCATTCGATACAGCAACCTTGTCTGATGGATCTACTGTTACGGGTATGATTAATATCCCTGCGGTATTTATAGTTGTATTGATGAGTTTGTTGCTTATCCGAGGTACCAAGGAATCCGCTACTGTCAACAACGTAATAGTCATCTTGAAAGTAGCTGTAGTTTTGATTTTTATTGCTCTAGGATGGGGTTATATCAAACAGTCAAATTATGATCCTTATATCATCGAAAACACAGGAACTTTTGGTGAGTACGGTTGGAGTGGAATCTTCAGAGCCGCTGGTATTATCTTCTTCGCTTATATTGGTTTTGACGCAGTTTCAACAGCAGCCCAGGAAGCTAAAAATCCAAGTCGAGATATGCCCATTGGTATCTTGGTTTCATTGGTGATTTGTACAGTTCTATACATACTTTTTGCTCACGTAATGACTGGAGTGGCCAATTTTAAGATGTTCGCTGGCCAAGATGGGATTGCCCCTGTTGCTTTAGCCATCGATCAAATGGGGCCAACCAATGCGGACGGTACGGTTACACCAGCTTATCCATGGCTTAATAATGCCATTATTTTGGCCATTTTGGCTGGATATTCTTCTGTGATTATGGTAATGTTGATGGGTCAGACCCGTGTTTTTTTCTCGATGGCTGAAGATAGATTTTTACCAGATGTATTCCGTAAAGTTCACGCAGACTACAAAACACCTTATCTTTCTAATCTTTTGTTTATGGTTTTTGTAGGGCTATTTGCAGCATTCGTTCCAGCTAGGGTAGTGGGTGAAATGACTTCAATCGGTACATTATTAGCCTTCGTATTGGTTTGTATGGGTATCATTGTATTGAGAAAAACCAAGCCCGATTTGCCTCGTGCTTTCAAGACCCCTCTTGTACCTTTGATTCCTATATTGGGGATTGTAAGTTGTTTGGCAATGATGTTTTCATTGGGATTTGACACTTGGCTTCGACTGATCATTTGGATGGCGATCGGTCTAATTATTTATTTTTTATACTCTAAAGAAAGGGTTGAAAACCACGAGCAATAATTCAGGTTACTTTAATTTATTACTATCAATTTTTATAAAGATTCTTATTTTTCCTAAATACCAAAGAAACTAATTAAAATGAAATTAGACAATATCATTTCTCTTTTTGTACCCAAGGATAAAATCTTCTTTACACTTTTTGAGAAATTAGCAGAAAATTTAGAAGAAATTTCTGCCGCGATGACTAGCATGGTTAATAGTAGTTCCAAAGAAAAAAGAAAAGAATGGGCTACAACCATAACAAGGCTTGAAAATGTTGGAGATACTTATACTCACGATGTATTTATTCAACTTAGCGTGAATTTTATCACTCCTTTTGATAGGGAGGATATCCACTATTTAGTTTCTTCAATTGACGATGTTGCCGACCATATTTGTGGTGCGGCTAAGCGGATAGACATGTATAATATTGATACAATTGATTCTCCCATGATTCGCCTAGCAGAATTAGTTGAAAAAGGGGCAGCAGAATTAGGCATAGCCCTAAGAGGACTTCGAAATATGAAAAATATTGGTCGGATAAAAGAGTCTTGTATTAGAATTAATAGCATCGAGAATAATGCCGATGACGTATTCGAAATGGCCATCGCCAATCTTTTTGAAGACGAAAAAGATGCAATAAAGCTGATCAAAATAAAAGAAATATACGCTTCCCTCGAAGAGGCCACAGATAAGTGTGAAGATGCAGCCAATGTAATAGAGTCAATTCTTGTAAAGCACGCGTGATAATTAATAATTATGCAGGTTGATATTTTAATCGTAGTTATTTCCTTAGCCTTAATCTTTGATTTTATCAATGGATTTCACGATGCGGCGAATTCCATCGCTACCGTCGTGTCCACCAAAGTTCTAAGCCCATTCCTAGCAGTTATTTGGGCAGCATTTTTTAATTTTGTTGCATTTTGGATTTTTGATTTGCATGTAGCTGATACCGTTGCCAAGACAGTTGATGCAAAGAGTATTACCATTTATGTGATACTTTCAGGGCTGATCGGGGCTATTATTTGGAATTTATTTACTTGGTGGAAAGGTATTCCTTCATCGTCTTCCCATACGCTGATAGGAGGTTTTGCAGGGGCAGCAATTGCTCATGCAGGATTCGATGTGGTAAAGTGGACGGTTGTATTACCCATTATTTATTTCATTGCGCTTGCGCCCATCATAGGTATGTTGATTTCCTTAACTATCTCCATCCTTTTAACCAATATTTGCAAAAATTTCAATAACGCCAAAGTTGATAAAGTTTTCCGAAAATTACAGTTGCTGTCGGCTGGTGCTTATAGTTTGGGACATGGTGGTAACGACGCTCAAAAAGTGATGGGTATCATCGGTGCAGCTTTGATAACCCAGGGACAGATCAATAATTTTCACGAATTGCCAGCTTGGGTACCAATAAGCTGCTATACAGCCATTTCTTTTGGTACTATGTTTGGTGGTTGGAAGATTGTCAAAACGATGGGTAGCAAAATTACCAAATTGACCCCATTCGAAGGCTTCGCAGCGGAAACAGCTGGAGCCATCACTTTATTTGGTACAGGGGGACTTGGTATTCCTGTCAGTACTACCCATACCATCACGGGATCCATTATTGGGGTAGGTATGGTTAAGCGTATCAGCGCAGTAAGATGGGGAGTCACCATCAATATCTTGTGGGCATGGGTTTTGACTATTCCTGTGAGTGCATTTCTTGGTGGATTAACATTTTATTTGGTGGAGCATTTTGCTGGATATTTTTAACCAAATTAATTTTTATCCCATTAAAAAAAATATTATTTAAATTAGATTTTTATTTTTGAAAAATATTTCTAACTTTGCAGCCGCTTAACACTCATGGAGAGATGGCAGAGCGGTTTAATGCGGCGGTCTTGAAAACCGTTGACTGTAATAGGTCCGGGGGTTCGAATCCCTCTCTCTCCGCCCCAATTTCTACTCTATCACACTTACGCTTTTTCGGGCTGCTCACATCTCACTGGTTCATTTTATTTATGTCATTCCAAAAAAAACTCGAATTTAATAATTGCTAGGAATTGTGCTTTGTGATAAGGGAAGGCTAGGATAAAGACACCAGTTAGTTTTGGGGATTAATTTTACCTTGTTTTTTCGTAGGGGAGCTGAAAATGTTATTTGTGAAAATTCCTTCATTTGTAAAAATCTGAAAAAATACTTGTTTCCTAATAGGGAAATATATATCTTTGAAAAAAGAATTAATGGAAACAACTTTTGAAGTAGATTTACTTCCTGATGCACAAGAGTTTTTAGAGAAACTTGACGATAGTGCTAGAGAAAAAATTTATTACAATATTAAAAAATCGCAAATTGTAATTGACAACGAATTGTTTAAAAAGTTAAATAACTTTATTTGGGAATTTAGAACTTTATTCAATAACAAATCCTACAGACTTTTTGCATTTTGGGATAGAACAGCAGGACAAAAGACATTGGTAATAGCAACACACTGAATATTAAAAAAGACCCAAAAAACACCTTCAAAGGAAATTAAGAAAGCAGAGAAAATCAGAAAAGGATATTTAGATAACAAATTTATTATAAAATAATATGGCAGATAAATTCAAAACAGTTTCACTTGACAAAATGATAGACAAACACATTGGAACTCTTGGAACACCAAGACGAGATGCATTTGAAAATGAGTTAAGAATTGACTTGCTTGGACAAACGATAAAACAAATAAGACAAGAACATAATTTGACACAAGAACAACTAGGTGAATTAGTTGGAGTCCAGAAAGCTCAAATTTCAAAAATTGAGAACAGTGTTAAGAATGCTAGGTTCGAAACAATTTTAAAAGTATTTGACGCATTAGGAGCTAAAGTGAACTTTAACGTAGAATTTACGAAAAAGGAGTTAGTGTACTGATAAAAAAAAAGGATTCAGTAAATACTGCCGAACACCCTCATTTATTCGTAATCAGCTTATTATCAATAAAAATGGTCAAAAAACGCCAATACTTTTTATCAAAAGAACAAAAGTACTGGCGCAAATTTCTAAATATTTAACGACATAGTCTAAATATCGAATCTATCCAAATCCATGACCTTCGCCCAAGCAGCTACGAAATCCTTAACGAATTTTGAATCAGAATCTGATGAAGCGTATATTTCGGATACCGCTCTAAGTTCAGAATTAGACCCAAAGATCAAATCTGCTCGTGTCGCTGTCCATTTTGGTTCACCTGTTTTTCTACTGGAGCCAACAAAAATCTCTCCTGCATCTGTGGTGGCTTTCCAAGTTAGTCCTAGATCCAATAAATTAACGAAAAAGTCATTCGACAATACTTCTGGTTTATCGGTAAATACTCCAAGCTTTGAACCATCAAAATTGGTATTTAACACGCGCAAACCGCCCAATAATACCGTCATTTCGGGAACTGTAAGAGTCAATTGTTGAGCTTTGTCCACTAGTAAATCCTCTGTGATGGCATTACTTTTCGGATTTTTATAATTCCTAAATCCATCAGCAAGGGGTTCTAATACTTCAAAAGACTCTACATCCGTTTGATCAAGTAAAGCATCTCCTCTACCAGAGGTAAACGGCACAGTTATGGTCAAACCAGCATTTTTAGCCGAACGCTCAATGCCTACATTTCCTCCCAATACGATTAAATCCGCTAGGGAAATATCTATACCTCCAGCTTTAGCCTCACTCTTTATTTTTTCATAAATCGATAATACTTGTTGTAGCTTTTCTGGATTGTTTGCAGCCCAATTTGATTGAGGAGCGAAGCGAATTCTTGCACCATTGGCACCACCTCGCTTATCTGAATTTCTAAACGTAGAAGCTGAAGCCCATGCCGTTCGCACTAGATCTCCTATTGATAATCCGCTGGCTTGGATTTTATCCTTTACCGTTTTTATCTGTGCTTCGGATAAAACTACACCAGCAGGGATTGGGTCTTGCCAAATCAGGACTTCTTTTGGCACTTCTTCGCCTAAATATCGTGCCAATGGCCCCATGTCCCTATGCGTCAATTTAAACCAAGCCTTAGCAAAACTTTCAGCGAATAAATCAAAATTTTCATGATATTTCCTTGAAATGGCTTCATAAATTGGGTCCAATTTTAGCCCCAAATCCGCTGTCGTCATCATAGGCGCATGAAATTTTGTTGTATCATGTGCATCGACGACGAGAGTAGCCGCAGCAGGATCAGTTGGAATCCACTGATGCGCTCCTGCAGGGCTTTTTGTTAATTTCCAGTCATACTTGAACAAGGTATCAAAATAACCATTATCCCAAGTCGTTGGATTGGGTTTCCAAGCTCCTTCGATGCCACTTGTAGTAGTATCTCCAGCTTTTCCTTGCCCGTGACTATTCTTCCATCCCATTCCCATTTCTTCAATAGAAGCGCCTTCTGGTTCGCGACCTACAAGAGAAGGATCTCCAGCACCATGTGCTTTACCAAATGTATGCCCACCAGCTACCAAAGCGACGGTCTCTTCGTCATTCATCGCCATACGAGCGAATGTTTCTCTTACATCTATTGCTGAAGCCAATGGATCTGGATTGCCATTTGGGCCTTCAGGATTTACATAAATTAATCCCATTTGAACAGCGGCTAGCGGATTGTCCAATTCGCGATCTCCTTTATATCTCTTATCGCCGAGCCATTCTGTTTCTTGACCCCAATTGATATCCAATTCTGGCTCCCAGATATCTTCTCTACCTCCCGCAAATCCAAAAGTTTTGAAACCCATGGATTCAAGCGCACAATTTCCAGCCAAAATCAATAAATCTGCCCAAGATATCTTATTGCCATACTTTTGTTTGATAGGCCATAATAAAAATCGAGCTTTATCCAAATTCCCATTGTCGGGCCAACTGTTCACCGGAGCAAATCGCTGATTTCCTGTATTGGCTCCACCTCGTCCATCAGAAATACGATAAGTACCAGCGCTATGCCACGCCATTCTTATGAATAGGGGACCGTAATGCCCGTAGTCGGCAGGCCACCAATCCTGAGAAGTAGTCATCAATACTTCTATATCTTTTTTGATGGCTTTCAAGTCAAGTTTTTTGAACTCACTCGCATAATCAAATCCCTGATCCATAGGGTCGGATAGGGATGAATTTTGTCTTAAAACACTTAGATTTAACCTATTCGGCCACCAATCATTGTTGCTGGTACCACCACCAGCCGTTTGCTTTTTTTGTCCATGGTTGAACGGACATTTTCCATCTATCGCATCACTCATTTATACAATTTTTTTTAAGGATTTATAATTAAATTTATAACATTAAAATGAGCACATTGTTTGACGAAATTATTCTCTTCCAAAGTGAAAGTATGGCCATAATTTTTAAGTACATTCAGTTACGGTTAGGAGGATGAGTGGTTTTATTTTTTTAATTAAAATGCTCTATAATAGAGATTTGTGGGAGCCGTCACACCCTGGCATTTTCTTGGATAAGCCACATACACAGTCATTGATTCCTTTGCCATAAAAAATTCTCAAAAGGCTGCTATCAATCCTCGAGTCTCTAGTTTTAGACTGTACAGGTGCCTTGAAATATAGCAAATAAGCGCGTTGTCGCCCAGGGGTAAGGGCCAAAAATGCCTCTTTAAAATCTGGAATTTCTTTGAATTTATTTTCAAGCTCAATGGGGAAATCACTTTCAGTGGTTTTCTTAAATTCAACTTGAAGCCCCTGCCTTTCTATTTCTACAGCTTCGTAAATATAGGATAGAATAGTATGCTTATGTTTTAAAATTTCGGATACAGAAGTTAAGGGAATAATCCTAGCAGATTGGGTATTTTCGCCTTGTTGTTTGAGGATTTTTTCGGGATCGGATAACAATATTCCTTTGAAAAAACTTAGCACACAAAATTCCTTGAATCCACCAATAATAAGAATGTTTTTTCCTTCAAAAGTATAACATGGATTTCGCCATTTCAATTCTTCAACGAGCCCAGACTCTAGCACGATTGATCTCAATACGGTAAGTTCTTCATTCCAGTTTTTGACTTTTTTAAGATAATCATCGACTAAAGAATTCATCTCTAATTATTTTAAGATACTGCTGGATATCTTGACCATTTAAAAATACATACTTGGCTAAAAACTAGATTCAAGTTCTTTCAATATTTTACTTTGAACCTCATCCAATTTTGCAGCCAATTTACCTTTAGCTGACGCCAAATGCGGCTGTCCCCCACCGCCACCTTCGAATATCGGTGCGACTTCTTTGATTATTTTATTGAAATTAATGTTTCTCTCTTTAGCCAATTCTGGACTGGTTTGGAGCAATATATTGGGCAATCCATCCTGTATAAAACTCACAGAAACAACAAGATTATCTACTTCATTGACCAATTGGGAGATTAACGTTTTTATCGCTTTTCCGTCTTCAAGAGCTAAGTGCGTTTGAAGCAATTTTATGCCCCCTCTGTCTTGAATTTGCTGTATTAAATCAGCTTTTGAATTAAGGGCAATCTGAATGTTTAAATTTTCTATTTGCTTGTTCAATTCTTTATTTTCTTCCTGAATATTCAATATTTGTGCCGTTGGATCGCTAGGAGCTTTTAACAATTCTCGGACTTGACCTAGGGTGATTTTGTCTTGTCGTGCTTCTACTACTGCTTGATATCCCGTCGTAGCTTCAAGTCGCCTTACGCCTGCTGCAATGGCAGTTTCAGAATTTATCCTAAAATATCCGATGGTTCCCGTGCTGGGTACATGGCATCCACCACATAATTCTTTTGAATACCCTGGGTCAAAGGTGATTACACGAACACTTTCTCCATATTTTTCACCAAAAAGCATCATAGCCCCCGTAGCTTTTGCCTCTTCTATGGGTAATTGCCTTTGCTCTTGTAGAGATATATCCGCTCGGATTTTCTGATTAACCAAATCCTCCACCTTAGCCAATTCTTCTCTGGTCATTTTTTGAAAATGTGAAAAGTCGAAACGCAGCAAATTTTCTGAAACCAATGACCCCCTTTGTTGGACATGTGAACCCAACACTTGTCTCAAAGCCGCATGGAGCAAATGCGTAGCCGAGTGGTTGCGCTCGATATTCCTTCGTCGAGTCACATCTATCTGAGCATTAAAACTCAAATCGAGTCTCTCTGGCAGCCTATCCACCAAATGGATTGGCAAATCGTTCTCCTTTATCGTATTCGTAACTCTGATGATTTCTTCTGAATTTGACAGCAATCCGGTATCCCCAATTTGGCCACCACCTTCAGGATAAAATGGAGTTTTGTTGAGCACAAGCTGAAATTCTTCTCCATCCTTTTTTGCAACCGTTCTGTATTTTATCAGCTTAACTTCCTCCAAAGAATCTTTATCGTACCCTTCAAATGTCAGGTCCGTATCATCTTTGAGCACGACCCAATCTCCAACAGATTTCTGCGCATCCATTCTAGATCGGTTCTTTTGTGCATTCAAGGCCTCTTCAAATACCTTTTCTTGTACCGTCCAACCTCTTTCCTTGCCGATCAACCTCGTTAAGTCTATTGGGAATCCAAAAGTATCATAAAGTTCAAAGGCAATCTTTCCATCCATTTCCTTCATGTCCTTCGGCAAACTATCCAGCTTTTTCATCCCATCCCCAAGCGTTCTCAAAAACGATTTTTCTTCTTCAAAAATGACCTTCTCGATAAAATCACTTTGCGGAATTAATTCTGGAAATACACCTCCAAAATGCGCTTTCATCAATGGTACCATCGTGTACATCAACGGGTCATTTCGCCCTAAAAATGAATAATAATACCGTATCGCTCGCCTCAAAATCCTCCTTATCACATATCCGGCACCCGTATTGGATGGCATCTCCCCATCCGCAATGGTGAAAACCACTGCCCTAATATGATCCACCAGCACCCGATAAGCGATGTCCGAGTGTGCATCGAGTTCGAAAGATCCTGTATATTTTATGCCCGTTTTATTGACCAAATGTTGTATAAATGAGGCAAATATATCCGTATCATAGTTGCTTTTTTTCTTTTGGATGGCACGGCACAAGCGTTCGAATCCCATACCCGTATCCACGTGCTTTGCGGACAATTCTTCTAAGGATCCATCCGCTTTTCGGTTGAATTGGATGAAGACATTATTCCATATTTCTATCACTTCGGGGTGATCATTATTCACCAAGGACAAGCCAGAAAGAGCTGCCACTTCTTCATCACTTCGCGTATCTATATGTATTTCAGAACAAGGCCCACAGGGTCCTGTATCGCCCATTTCCCAGAAATTATCCTTCTTGGAAGCAAATATTATTCGGTCTTTATCAATCCATTCTTCCCAAAATTTGGCAGCTTCAGTATCCGGCTCCAGGCCTTCGCTCGGATCCCCCTCAAACACGGTTACATAGAGCCTATCTTTAGGCAGCTTATACACTTTGGTTAAGAGTTCCCATGACCATGCGATGGCTTCCTTTTTGAAATAATCTCCAAATGACCAGTTACCCAACATTTCGAACATCGTATGGTGATAACCATCAATGCCAACATCCTCTAGATCGTTGTGTTTTCCCGACACCCGCAGACACTTTTGAGTATCCGCTACCCGCTTATCTTTGGCTATTTTATTTCCTAAAAAATAATCCTTAAAGGGATTCATCCCTGCATTGGTAAACATCAAAGTGGGGTCATTTTTATTGACTATCGGCGCCGAAGGAACAATCTTATGCCCCTTAGATTCAAAAAAATCAAAAAATGCTTGCCGTATCTCTGCTGCTGTCATTTTTACTGTATTTTTTAGTGAAATGAAGGTGCAAATATACGATGGATGTCGTTAAAAATGGGATAAATTTTGCTCAGGCCCTGCGTCCCTTTGTTAGAGTTCAAATTGCAAAATAATCTCAGACTGGGTAAAATCAATATTTTATTTATTATTATTTGGGCGTCCCCTTGTTCGACAAGGGCCAGGCTCTCACTGGCTTTGGTCCTATTTCCCATCGGAAAATAGGACTCATCTCACATAGGTGAGATGACCAGACCGATCCTTGACGCGGCAGCCATGATCGCTATAATGGTAAGTTATCGAGTTTATTCGATGGATTTTATCATTTCAGAATGTTTTTATAATTTCATAAATAAAAACAGTTCTATACATAAATTGAAGAAATTTCATATTATTGCACTAGCATTAGGAATTTATCTTGGAAAGGGAAAGGTTTCAAATTCTATAAAAGTACGTAAAACAATTAAGGTTTGGTGGCAAATAATGGAGGACTACAAACAAAATTGCTAACAAGGTTAGAAATGACAGAATGATTAATTGGAAGTATAAAATTTACATTCTTGCTTTTGTCGAAGGGCTTCTTTTGATGAGCGTAGAGTTGTTGGCATCAAGGTTTCTTACCCCACATTTTGGTTCGACCCTTTATGTTATTACCTCAATCTTAGGGATTACATTATTATCTCTACTCACAGGGTACTACATTGGAAGTGAGTTAGTACTTAGAAAAGTGAAAGTAAACACTGCACTGATTGCCTTGATTTTAGCGAGCTTTTATCTTTGTTTAAGTCCAACTATAGGAGC
The DNA here is from genome assembly GCA_016718505.1 of Saprospiraceae bacterium. Taxonomy (GTDB): domain Bacteria; phylum Bacteroidota; class Bacteroidia; order Chitinophagales; family Saprospiraceae; genus JADKKF01. The sequence goes on from JADKDE010000002.1 coordinate 739,829, forward strand.
GAAAATCGGAACAATAGGTTTAAGTTTGGGTTTGATTACTGGCAGTATTTTAGGATCCTTATTTTTACTTTTTATTCCAATAGTTCTTCTTGGATTGATCTCCCCGATTTTAGTTCAAGTGATAAATGATGATGGGTTAATAGCTGGTACTTCAGCTGGGAGAATATACACAATTAGTACCATTGGTGGGTTTGTAGGAACATTTCTTACGGGTCTATATCTAATCCCAACCTTTGGAACTAAGATGACCGCATTGATGATAGGATGTGCGAGTTTTATTTTTCCTGCCTATTTATTGACTATTCTTGGATTTAAGAAAGGGAATTTATACCTTCTTGTTTTCATGCTTGTTTTGTTTTTAACATTGGGGATATCTAGTAAGCCATTGCCAACACCAATTAATTCGAAGGTATTGTATCAATCAGATGATGTTTTGGGATTACTACAAGTTTTAGAATATCCGAATGGATCTAGAGTTCTAAAATCCAATCGAACCAACCAATCGGTCATCGACTTTGAGAGTGGTGTTTCGTATTTATTATATACCCATGCAATTGCCGCCATAGCTACTGGAGCTATAATCAATAAAAATGCAGAGATCCTTTTAATTGGAATGGCAGGAGGGTCATTGGTTAAGGAGCTTGAAAATTCTGGGTATAAAAATATTACTGTTGTGGACAATGACAGCCGTACGAAATATATTGCTGAGAATTTTTTCGGAGTACAGCCAAGTTCTTATTCATTTTTGGAAGCAGATGGCCGTAGATATTTAAATGCTACTGATAAAAAATTTGATTTAATAATACTGGATGTATCCAATGCAGAACAACAACCTTATCATTTATTCACAAAAGAATCCTTTCAAAAGATATCAGATCGTCTTAATGAAAAAGGAATTTTAATTATCAATTTGGTAGATTTTTTGGAGGAAACGAAAGCAATAATAACCAAAAGGGTTTTAGCTGGGATGAACTTTGCGGAGTTAAATCCCGTCTATTTTAAAGATTTTTACAAACCAAACAGCATACCTAAAACCGAGATGGAATATTTTGCACATGAAAAAATATTGTTAGGCCATAAGTCGGCTATTACAATGGACCAAGATACTTCAACCTTAAATGAATGCTGCTCATGGATGCCATTTGCAGTGAATCTTAGAAAAAATTATCCCAACTGTGTACAAACTATAAATTTTAAAAATCAGCCACCATTCAATGACGATACTCCAGATATGGAGGTTATGAGCTTTGAACGGAGTAAGCTTTTAAGAACGGAATTTTTGAAATGATTAATACGGAATAACGCTAAATTTAAAATCATGAAACCTCTTTTCTTCATTTTTATCCAAATTTTTTTGTTTGCAGAATTCTCTCATGCTGCATCTTGTTCTGGGAGAACTACTTATTCTGAATTAGGTACAAGTGGCACATTTACAAAAATCGGTTCTGGATCAGGTCCTGGCATGGTTCGGCTTTGTGTTGAGGGTAATACCTTTTCAGGTGGGATGTGCGGTGGTAGTGATGCAGGAATATTTATATACGATTGCTCCCTTACAAATATTTATGGTATTATTAATGAGAATACTCCAGTAGGCTATTGCATGTCTATGAACATCTATGATGGTTGTATGAATCTAAGAAAGATTTGTTCTGGTTTTTCAGGAGATATTACAATATCATGGTCAACAATGAAAGATGGAGCAAGTCTTTGTACAGGACCTGATGCTATTGCTCCCTATATTTCAGTACCAAGTACAGATTGCCTAGGTGCCATATATATATCCCAAAACGGAACCTACCCCTCAATTGCTTCAGGAGAAGGCTTCGAGGAGTTTATGTGCGCTGGTATTAATGGTCCAACCAACGGAGGATGTCTTACGGCTCAATCTTCATTAAATAATTTCATTGGTGGAGAACATAATTCAAGGTGGTATCGTTTTGTTCCAGAAACAAGTGGTGCTTTGACCATTGATATTGCACCTTCTTTAGATCAAGATGATTATGATTTTGCCTTATGGCAGTCGGACGATTGTAATAACCTCGGTACACCATTAAGATGTAATTATTGTGATGGAATTGGAGTCACCGGAATTGGACCTACTGGAGTCCTACCCTCCACCCCGGTTTCAGTAGGATGCAACAATTATAGCAGCACATTAAATGTAACTGCTGGTCTAACATATTATTTGTTAGTAAATGGTTTTGGATTTCCTACAGATCCTTCATTTAATATAACATTTGGAGGAACTGCCTCCCTAAAACCAAGTGTCTCATGTCCTACTGTTGAGGTTAACTCCACCGTTCAAAACACTACCTGTGGGTCAGCAAACGGTTCAATCAATCTTTTGCCAATTGAAGTCGGTCAGTACTATAATTATAGATGGGATAATGGGAGCACATTTCAAAATCTTAAATATATTGGACCTGGTAAATATACCGTTACGGTATCACCTGCCAACAATCCTCAATGTTCTACAATAAAGACATTTACTGTTCAAGGATCTTCCAATACTTTAGTTAGTTCTATAAATGGGAATCTAAGTATTTGTCAAGGAGGTAGCTCAAATATTACTGCTACTGGAGGGGCCTTATATACATGGAATAACGGAACTTCGGGGCCTGTATTAAACATTTCAAGTTCAGGCAATTATATAGTTACTGTTACCGACAATCAAGGGTGCACAAGTGCCTCAAGTGCAGAAAGTATAATAATTCCAGTATCGGCTAATATTTCTGGAGAAAATACGATTTGCAAAGGCGACACAATAGCTTTATTTGCTTCGGGTGGTGGAACTTATTCTTGGAATACTGGGTCGATTGACTCTATCACAAATATAACCACAGGAGGCAATTATATCGTGACTGTGACCAACAATTTGTGTACAAGTATTGATGAATTTATAGTAATTGATCTTTCAAATAATTGTACCACTTCATCACAATCAGAGGTTATTTTGCTAGGTGATTCAAAATTTGTCAAAGTATATCCTAATCCTGCCACAAATTCCATTAAGTTTGAATTATTAAAAAAGACAATCAAGGAGGTAAAAATAATTGACAATTTGGGCAAAATTTCTATTTCGAGTAAAGAGATAAGTAGGGAAGGCAACAGCATTTCTATTGACATTACATTTTTACCCAAAGGCATATATTATGCTATAATATATTCTGAACATGAGCTATTTAATGCTAAATTCATAAAGGTGGAATAATTCGTTGTTTTTGATATTTCTTCCTAAAAGTTCCTTTGACTTCAACTTGAATTATTAAATGAGCCAATTTTCAGTATAATTGCTTACTGATTTTTCCTCTTTTTTTTGAAAGTTTCTGGCCTGTTGATATTAGGCTTCATTTTAAGTTACATGTGACAACTGTTATATTTTAATATTATTGTTATATAAATAAAAAAAATAAGCAAAAAATTAACTTAAAATTCAAAATTTAGAATAAATTACAACATATTTTGATTTGTAAGTCAATTAAAGGGAAGGTTGGCATATTAAATGAAAAATTAGATTATTTTATTTGGATAATTATTTTCTTAGTATTTTGAGTACTTTGAAATGGCTTATATAAAAAACTTGTATGAAGAGAATCATTTTATCGTTATTTGCTTTTATTTTCTCGTTATCTTATATTTATGCAGCTTGTTCAGGTAGAACTACCTACTCTGCAATGGGAGCAAGTGGGGCATTTACTAATATTGGATCTGGATCAGGGCCAGGGATGGTACGACTATGTGTTGAGGGGAATACTTTCGCTGGTGGTATGTGTAGTGGAAATGATGCAGGAATTTATATTTACGACTGTGCCCGTACAGCTATCTATGGTGTTATAAATGAAACTACAGCGGTTGGTTACTGTATGTCTATGAATATTTGTGATGGATGTATGGACATAAGAAAGATATGTGCTGGAATTTCTGGAGATATTACTCTATCTTGGTCAACCGTGGATAATGGAGCAAGCCTTTGTAGTGGTGGTGGGACTATCCCACCTTTTCCATCTCCTCCAGGTACAGATTGCCTAGGAGCAACTCCTATATGTGCCAGCGCAACCTTTCCAGGGAATTCAAACGGGGAAGGCTTTGAGGAATTCATGTGTGCTGGAGTAAATGGGGGCTCTAATGGTGGATGTCTTACTGGTCAAGCGACGTTGAACCCTGCAGCAGGGGGTGAGCATAATTCTAGGTGGTATCGTTTTGTGCCTCAGGTAGGTGGCACTTTAACCATTGATATCGCTCCCTCTGCTAGTCGTGATGATTATGATTTTGCCTTGTGGCAATCCAATAATTGCAGTAATTTGGGAACTCCCTTGCGATGTAATTATTGTGATGGAAATGGGGCTACTGGGATTGGTCCTGCAGGAACACAACCCTCTGTTCCAGTTTCATTTGGTTGTAATAACTATAGCAGTACGGTTAATGTCACAGCAGGCTTGACTTATTATTTATTAGTAAATGGATTCGGTTTTCCTCAAGATCCTACTTATAATATTACTTTTGGAGGGACAGCCTCCCTGAATTGTAGCATAGTTTGTGCCACTCCTACAGTAAATAATACCATTACTGCGACCACCTGCGGGTTGCCAAATGGTGCAATTAACCTTTCTGTTGGTGGAGGAGTGTTGCCTTATACATTCAATTGGTCAAATGGTTCATCTGCACAAAATATTTCAGCTTTAGCAGCAAATACATATACAGTTACAGTTACAACAGCTAGTGTTCCTCCTTGTAGTACCACTGCCAGTTTTATTGTGGCTGCTTCTTCTAATACTGTTGTAGCAGGTATCTCGGGTAATTTAACCATCTGTCCTGGAGGTTCAACTAGTTTGACGGCAACGGGAGGAGGCAACTATACTTGGAGTAATGGGCGAGGTACCGCTGGAAACAATATTACAGCAATTGGAACTTATACTGTTACCGTTACTAATGCGGTTGGATGTAAAAGTACGTCAAGTGTATCGATTGTCCAAGCTGTGACTACCGCTTCGATTAGTGGGGCAACTACGATGTGTAGTGGGGGTAGTACGACCTTGACTGCCAGTGGTGGTGGTACTTATCTTTGGAATAATGGAAGAGTGACCGCTGCAAGCAACATCACCGCAGCAGGTACATATACCGTAACAGTTACAAATAATGGCTGTACGAGCACAGCCCAATCAATAGTATCATTAACAAACGTCACAGCCTCCATAAGCGGAGCAACCACGATGTGTAGTGGGGGTAGTACGACCTTGACTGCCAGTGGTGGTGGTACTTATCTTTGGAATAATGGAAGAGTGACCGCTGCAAACAACATCACTGCAGCAGGAACATATACTGTAACAGTAACAAATAATGGCTGTACGAGCACAGCCCAATCAATAGTAACATTAACAAACGTCACAGCCTCCATAAGCGGGGCAACTACGATGTGTAGTGGGGGTAGTACGACCTTGACTGCCAGTGGTGGTGGTACTTATCTTTGGAATAATGGAAGAGTGACCGCTGCAAACAACATCACCGCAGCAGGTACATATACTGTAACAGTTACAAATAATGGCTGTACGAGCACAGCCCAATCAATAGTAACATTAACAAACGTCACAGCCTCCATAAGCGGAGCAACTACGATGTGTAGTGGGGGTAGTACGACCTTGACTGCGAGTGGCGGAGGTACTTATCTTTGGAATAATGGTAGGGTGACCGCTGCAAACAACATCACCTCAGCAGGTACATATACTGTAACAGTTACAAATAATGGCTGTACGAGCACAGCCCAATCAATAGTATCATTAACAAACGTCACAGCCGCCATAAGCGGAGCAACTACGATGTGTAGTGGGGGTAGTACGACCTTGACTGCGAGTGGCGGAGGTACTTATCTTTGGAATAATGTTAGGGTGACCGCTGCAAACAACATCACTGCAGCAGGAACATATACGGTAACAGTAACGAACAATGGCTGTACAAGTACCGCCCAAACGACAGTAACAGTAACCAATATAACAGCGTCAATAAGTGGCGCATCGACGCTATGTACGGGAGGCAGCACGACGCTCACAGCCTCAGGCGGAGGCACTTATTTATGGAGTAATAGCCCGACAACAGCAGTTAACGTGGTAACAGGCCCAGGAACATATACGGTAACAGTAACGAACAATGGCTGTACAAGTACCGCCCAAACGACAGTAACAGTAACCAATATAACAGCGTCAATAAGTGGCGCATCGACGCTATGTACGGGAGGCAGCACGACGCTCACAGCCTCAGGCGGAGGCACTTATTTATGGAGTAATAGCCCAACAACGGCAGTTAACGTGGTAACAGGCCCAGGAACATATACGGTAACAGTAACGAACAATGGCTGTACAAGTACCGCCCAAACGACAGTAACAGTAACCAATATAACAGCGTCAATAAGTGGCGCATCGACGCTATGTACGGGAGGCAGTACGACGCTCACAGCCTCAGGCGGAGGCACTTATTTATGGAGTAATAGCCCGACAACAGCAGTTAACGTGGTAATAGACCTAGGAACATATACGGTAACAGTAACGAACAATGGCTGTACAAGTACCGCCCAAACGACAGTAACAGTAACCAATATAACAGCGTCAATAAGTGGCGCATCGACGCTATGTACGGGAGGCAGCACGACGCTCACAGCCTCAGGCGGAGGTACTTATTTATGGAGTAATAGCCCGACAACAGCAGTTAACGTGGTAACAGACCAGGAACATATACGGTAACAGTAACGAACAATGGCTGTACAAGTACCGCCCAAACGACAGTAACAGTAACCAATATAACAGCGTCAATAAGTGGCGCATCGACGCTATGTACGGGAGGCAGCACGACGCTCACAGCCTCAGGCGGAGGCACTTATTTATGGAGTAATAGCCCAACAACGGCAGTTAACGTGGTAACATACCAGGAACATATACGGTAACAGTAACGAACAATGGCTGTACAAGTACCGCCCAAACGACAGTAACAGTAACCAATATAACAGCGTCAATAAGTGGCGCATCGACGCTATGTACGGGAGGCAGTACGACGCTCACAGCCTCAGGCGGAGGCACTTATTTATGGAGTAATAGCCCGACAACAGCAGTTAACGTGGTAACATACCAGGAACATATACGGTAACAGTAACGAACAATGGCTGTACAAGTACCGCCCAAACGACAGTAACAGTAACCAATATAACAGCGTCAATAAGTGGCGCATCGACGCTATGTACGGGAGGCAGTACGACGCTCACAGCCTCAGGCGGAGGCACTTATTTATGGAGTAATAGCCCGACAACAGCAGTAAACGTGGTAACAGGCCCAGGAACATATACGGTAACAGTAACGAACAATGGCTGTACAAGTACCGCCCAAACGACAGTAACAGTAACCAATATAACAGCGTCAATAAGTGGCGCATCGACGCTATGTACGGGAGGCAGTACGACGCTCACAGCCTCAGGCGGAGGCACTTATTTATGGAGTAATAGCCCGACAACAGCAGTAAATGTGGTAACAGGCCCAGGAACATATACGGTAACAGTAACGAACAATGGCTGTACAAGTACCGCCCAAACGACAGTAACAGTAACCAATATAACAGCGTCAATAAGTGGCGCATCGACGTTATGTACGGGAGGCAGTACGACGCTCACAGCCTCAGGCGGAGGCACTTATTTATGGAGTAATAGCCCGACAACAGCAGTAAATGTGGTAACAGGCCCAGGAACATATACGGTAACAGTAACGAACAATGGCTGTACAAGTACCGCCCAAACGACAGTAACAGTAACCAATATAACAGCGTCAATAAGTGGCGCATCGACGTTATGTACGGGAGGCAGCACGACGCTCACAGCCTCAGGCGGAGGCACTTATTTATGGAGTAATAGCCCGACAACAGCAGTAAACGTGGTAACAGACCAGGAACATATACGGTAACAGTAACGAACAATGGCTGTACAAGTACCGCCCAAAAGACAGTAACAGTAACCAATATAACAGCGTCAATAAGTGGCGCATCGACGTTATGTACGGGAGGCAGCACGACGCTCACAGCCTCAGGCGGAGGTACTTATTTATGGAGTAATAGCCCGACAACAGCAGTAAACGTGGTAACAGGCCCAGGAACATATACGGTAACAGTAACGAACAATGGCTGTACAAGTACCGCCCAAACGACAGTAACAGTAACCAATATAACAGCGTCAATAAGTGGCGCATCGACGTTATGTACGGGAGGCAGCACGACGCTCCAGCCTCAGGCGGAGGCACTTATTTATGGAGTAATAGCCCAACAACGGCAGTTAACGTGGTAATATACCAGGAACATATACGGTAACAGTAACGAACAATGGCTGTACAAGTACCGCCCAAACGACAGTAACAGTAACCAATATAACAGCGTCAATAAGTGGCGCATCGACGCTATGTACGGGAGGCAGCACGACGCTCACAGCCTCAGGCGGAGGCACTTATTTATGGAGTAATAGCCCGACAACAGCAGTAAATGTGGTAACATACCAGGAACATATACGGTAACAGTAACGAACAATGGCTGTACAAGTACCGCCCAAACGACAGTAGCAGTAACCAATATAACAGCGTCAATAAGTGGCGCATCGACGTTATGTACGGGAGGCAGCACGACGCTCACAGCCTCAGGCGGAGGCACTTATTTATGGAGTAATAGCCCGACAACAGCAGTAAACGTGGTAACAGGCCCAGGAACATATACGGTAACAGTAACGAACAATGGCTGTACAAGTACCGCCCAAACGACAGTAACAGTAACCAATATAACAGCGTCAATGAGTGGCGCATCGACGTTATGTACGGGAGGCAGCACTACGCTCACAGCCTCAGGCGGAGGCACTTATTTATGGAGTAATAGCCCGACAATAGCAGTAAACGTGGTAACAGGCCCAGGAACATATACGGTAACAGTAACGAACAATGGCTGTACAAGTACCGCCCAAACGACAATAACAGTAACCAATATAACAGCGTCAATAAGTGGAGCGACGACTATGTGTACAGGCGGCAATGCTACTTTGACAGCAAGTGGCGGTGGCACCTACCTATGGAACAACGGTCCAACCACTGCGGTTAATATTGTGAATTCATCAGGAACATATTCTGTAACTGTCACCAATAGTGGATGCACAAGTACTGCACAAACAAATCTAACAATTACGAATATCACAGCAGGAGTAAGCGTAACCCAACCGACGTGTGGACAAAACAATGGCTCTATAAGCGTCACCCCAAGCACAGGATCGACCTATGCATGGACAGGAGGCTTGACTGGACAAAACCCATTGAATGTAGGCCCAGGTACTTATACGGTAACAGTAACAGAAACGGTATCAGGCTGTACAAGCAGTACAAGCTTTACGTTAAATGCGTCAACCAATATCACAGCAGGTGGAAGCGTAACACAACCGACGTGTGGCCAAACCAATGGCTCCATCAGCGTGACACCAAGTACAGGATCGACCTATGCATGGACAGGCGGTTTGAGTGGACAAAATCCATTGAATGTAGGCCCTGGAACATATACGGTAACAGTAACTGAAACGGCATCGGGCTGTACAAGTAGTACAAGCTTTACGGTTAATGCTTCAGGCAATATTGCGGCAGGAGGAAGCGTAACCCAACCAACGTGTGGCCAAAACAATGGCTCCATCAGCGTGACACCAATTTCAGGAGTAACCTATGCATGGACAGGAGGTTTGAGTGGACAAAACCCATTGAATGTAGGCCCAGGAACTTATACGGTAACAGTAACAGAAACGGCATCGGGCTGTACAAGCAGTACAAGCTTTACAGTTAATGCGTCAACCAATATCACAGCAGGAGGAAGCGTAACACAACCGACATGTGGACAAAACAATGGCTCCATCAGCGTGACACCAAGCACAGGAGTAACTTATGCATGGACTGGCGGGTTAAGTGGACAAAACCCATTAAACGTAGGCCCAGGTACTTATACGGTAACAGTAACAGAAACGGTATCAGGCTGTACAAGCAGTACAAGCTTTACGGTAAATGCGTCAACCAATATCACAGCAGGAGGAAGCGTAACACAACCGACGTGTGGCCAAACCAATGGCTCCATCAGCGTGACACCAAGTACAGGATCGACCTATGCATGGACAGGCGGTTTGAGTGGACAAAATCCATTGAATGTAGGCCCAGGAACATATACGGTAACAGTAACAGAAACGGCGTCGGGCTGTACATCAAGCACGGACTTTACGATTAATGCGTCAACCAATATCACAGCAGGAGGAAACGTAACGCAACCAACATGTGGGCAAACCAATGGTTCCATCAGCGTGACCCCAAGCACAGGATCGACCTATGCATGGACTGGCGGCTTGAGTGGACAAAATCCATTGAACGTAGACCAGGAACTTATACGGTAACAGTAACAGAAACGACATCGGGTTGTACATCAAGAACGGACTTCACGATTAATGCGTCAACCAATATCACAGCCGGAGGAAGCGTAAAGCCACCAACATGCGGGCAAACCAATGGCTCCATCAGCGTGACACCAAGTACAGGATCGACCTATGCATGGACAGGCGGTTTGAGTGGACAAAACCCATTGAATGTAGCCAGGAACTTATACAGTAACAGTAACAGAAACGGTATCGGGTTGTACAAGCAGTACAAGCTTTACAGTTAATGCTTCGGCAAGTATTACAGCAGGAGGAAGTGTATTGCAACCAACGTGCGGATTGGATAATGGCTCCATCAGCGTGACCCCAAGCACAGGATCGACGTATGCATGGACAGGAAGTTTGAGTGGACAAAACCCATTGAACGTAGGCCCTGGAACTTATACAGTAACAGTAACAGAAACGGCGTCGGGCTGTACAAGCAGTACAAGCTTTGTAGTAAATATATCGACGAATTTAATCGCCTCAATTACTGGAAACTTGAGCATATGTGCAGGATCGAATGCGACCCTAAGTGGCACTGGAGGAACGACCTATACGTGGAGTGATGGTTTTGTAGGCAATCCAAATATTGTAAGTGTGGCAGGTACCTATACGGTGAGCGTCAGCGATGGCGTTTGCGTATCTACGAGCAGTGTTGAGGTAGTAAACATAGCGAGTGTAAGTGTAAATATAACGGGGCCGTCATCCATATGTCCAGGTGGAAGCCAAACATTGAGTGTAGGAGGAGGCTTTAGCCAATATAATTGGTCAACTGGAGGTACAAGCAATATGATAGTAGTGAATGCGGCAGGATTTTATACAGTGACGGTAACGAATGCAAGTGGATGTAAGGGAACCTCGAGCAAAGAAATTATAGAAACGGTGGTTACACCACCAAGTATAACACCAGCATCACCAGTTTTATGCCCAAGCAGCGTAGTAGTGTTGGATGCGGGATCAGGCTATAGTGGGTATATTTGGAGTACAGGATCGAGTTCAAGAACGACGACTGTAAATATGGCAGGTACCTATACTGTAACGGTAACCCAGGGCGGATGTCAAGCGACAGGCGAGGTAGTAGTGACTGCAAGTACGTTGGTACCGCCAGTGATAACACCATCACCAGTGGTATTGTGTCCAGGCGAAGTCGAGACGATAGATGCGGGATCAGGTTATAATACGTATGTATGGAGTACGGGAGCAGTGAGCCAATCGATCAATATAACAACGGGAGGTACATACCGAGTGACGGTAGGAGATGGCGAGTGTACAGCAGTAGGAAGTTTGACGGCGACAAATGGATTATCTCCGACACCGAGTATATCACCAATAACTGCAGCCATATGCGCAGGCTCGAGTATAGAATTGGTAGCAGATAGTGGCTATAGCAGCTATGAATGGTCAACAGGAGACAATGTGGATAGAACGACGGTGAATATGGTAGGAACCTATACAGTTACGGTGACGAATGCGAATGGCTGTAAAGGGACATCGAGTCGTCAAGTTGTGTTGAGTGCGGGCTTAAATCCAAGTATAACACCAGGCAATCCGCAGATTTGTTTGGGTTCAGATGTAGAGTTGGATGCAGGCTCGGGATATGCAACATATAGTTGGTCAGAAGGCTCTGGCAGTCAACAAATAACAGTTTCGATTGCAGGATTTTATACAGTGACGGTGACGAATGTGTCTGGCTGTAGTGGAACGACGAGTGTAGAGGTGATACAGAGTGCTTCGTTGGCACCTGTAATAAATCCAGCGGTACCATCAATCTGCTCAGGATCTAGCGTAGTATTGGATGCTGGGAATGGTTATGATACCTATGAATGGAGTGTCGCAGGCCAAATGAGTCAGACCTTAACGGTATCGATGTCAGGAACCTATACGGTAACGGTAACACGAGGCGGCTGTAGTGGAACATCGAGTGTAGTAGTTCAAAACGTACCGAACCCAGTAGCGGGAATAACTGGAGATATGAGTATCTGTTCAGGTCAAACCACGCAGCTGGTGGCGACGGGAGGTAGTGGCTACGATTGGAGTGAAGTGGGCAATAGCACCAATACATTGACGATAAATCCAACGACGACGACGGTATATACGGTAACAGTGACGAATAATGGGTGTAGATCGACGACGAGTGCCACAGTAGTAGTGAGGCCATCGATACAAAGTACGTCCAGTTTGACGCATACACGATGCGGGCAGAGTAATGGACAGATAAATTTAACAGTGAGTGGGGGCGCAGGAGGCTATACGTATAGATGGAATCCAAATTTGGGAAATCTAGAGGATCCAAGCAATTTGGCAGCAGGAGGTTATGCATTGACGATAACGGATGCGATAGGCTGTACCTTTAGGGGCAGCTATGATATAACCCCATCAGAGAGTTTGCAGATCACCACTTTCCCAACAGGAACGTTGTGTAATCAGCAAAATGGAAGACTGGACGTATTCCCAACCAATGGCCAAGGAGTTTATACATATGTATTGCCGCCATATCCAACGAATACCACGGGCGAGTTTTTGAATATGACATCAGGTAATTACGTATTGACGGTAACCGATGGCTTAGGCTGTAGGACGACGACAAGCGTCGTGATTGCACCATCGAGTTTACCGAGCTTTACAGCGACAAGCACTCCAACTCGATGTGGATTGAACGATAATGGACAGATATTGATTACAAGTTCAGGAGGACCTATGCCGCATTTGTTCAACATAGGTGATGGGAATGGATTTGTGCCAGACCGTCAGTTTGACTTTTTAGCTTCAGGAACATACCGAGTATCTATATCTGATGCCAATGGCTGTATCAATACCCAAACTGTACAAGTAGCAAGTTCTGTGGCAATGAGTCTGAATACGACATCTACGGGAACTCGATGCGATGGACCAACAGGAACGATCAGAATCCAAGTTGGAGGAGGAGGCACGCAGCCATATATATTTGACATAGGTATCGCCAGTCAAGGCGGTATCACTGCAAATAATTATACATTCGGAACTTTGGCAGCAGGTACCTATACAGTTACGGTGACGGATTTCTGGGGCTGTACAGCTATAAGACAGACGACGGTGACCTCACCAAGTGGTTTGACGGCATCTACGAATACGACAAACGCACAATGCAGTAGGACAGATGGAAGTTTACAAGTATCGACAATGGGTGGCTCAAGTCCATTCACTTATACGCTTCAAGGTGGTACCCAAAATGGAACGGGCTTGTTCACTAATTTGGGGTCAGGAACTTATGCAGTAACGGTACAAGACAAAGATGGATGTAGTTTTGTGACGAATGGAGCGGTTGGAAATGCTAGTGGTCAAACGATAACAGGAGTAAATACAAGCGTAGCAAAATGTACGAGTTCGACGGGAGGATTGAGTATCCAAGTGAGCGGAGGACTAAGCCCATATACGTATGTGGTAACGGGTCAAACACCAAATAGCACGGGAGTATTCACAAATCTAAGTACGGGAATGTATGGATTGACGGTTACCGACCAATCTGGTTGTGTGGCAGTGAGTACCGCCCAGATCAATTCAGTGAATGGAATGAGTTTGAATAGCAGTATAATCAACACGAGTTGTGGCTTGAACAATGGCCAATTAGACGTATCGGTGATAGGTGGAATGGCACCATATACGTATGTGATGAGTGGACCAGGCGTTGCACCGCCGTATATAGACTTAGGCTCAGGTACATATAGCGTGACAGTAACGGATGCGAATGGCTGTGTTCGAGAATTGACAAATCTAACCGTAGGAGTATCGACCGCGTTGAATGGCAGCTTGAGTATCGTGTCGGCTACGTGTGGACAAAGCAATGGATCTATCAGCGTAGTAAATCTCAATGGAGGACCAAATTATACCTATAGCATGGGAACGCCACAGACAACCGGCGTATTCAATAATCTAAGCTCAGGCTCCTATGATATAACGGTGAATGATAGCCAGGGCTGTATATTGGTGATGAACGGCCAAGTGAACTCCGGGCAGTACTTTGACGTTGACGAGCAGCAGCAGCCCAGCCAGTTGTGGACAAAATAATGGATCATTGACATTGGTAGGCCAGCAAGGCCAAAGCCCATACCGATATTTTATAACAGGAAGAGAAGAGGCGACTGGAGTGTTCAATAATTTAGGATCAGGAACTTACAGCGTGACGGTACAAGATGCGCAGTTGTGTTCAGTGACAGGTCAGGTGGTAGTAGGCGTATTGAATGATCCAGACGTGAACATAACGAATCTAACACAGACGAGCTGTGGTAGGAACAATGGAAGTTTCCAAGTGAGTACGATAAGCGGCAATGGACCATTTAGATATGATATAGGAACAGGATCTGTGACGGATTCATCTTTTGTGAATTTAGCCTCAGGAAACTATACGGTAACGATAACAGACGCCAATGGCTGTGCCATCACCCGAGGTGTACAAATCAATGGCTCAAACAACCTGACGCAGACAGTAGGAGTTGATTCGTCGGGCTGTACAGTACCAAGTGGAGTAATCAGAATAAGTGGATTGAACGGTCAGTCTCCATATACCATAAGCAGTACGAGCGGGGTAGTGGTTGGACAGAATATCAGTATGTTGAGTGCTGGTAGCTATAACTTCTCAGTGACGGACAATTTGGGCTGTAGCGTAGTAGGAATAGGCATAGTACCACAGACGGTAGCACCGACGGCAACGGCTCAGGCGGATAGCAGCAGTTGCGGGATGATGAATGGACGAATAACGGTGAGATCAAGTGGGGTAAATGGCCTGGATGCAATATACGATAGGAGGTGCCTTACAGAGTACGAAATGTATTTGGCAATCTAGCAGCTGGAACGTATGGAGTGACGGTAGTGGATGGCTTAGGTTGTACAACGAGCATGGTAACGCAAGTTTACAATCAGAATGGTTCAAATGCCAGCACAACGGTAAGTGCATCTACGTGCAACCAGACAAATGGAAGCATCACAGTAGTGGTCGTAGGTGGAGAAATGCCTTATGACTTTGACTTTGGAGGTGGTTCGCAATCGAACAATCAGACGAATGTCGGCTCAGGAAATTACTTGATAACGGTGACGGATAATCAAGGGTGTACGACGACGGTTGGCGCGATTGTGACAAATATAGGATACCTGAGTGCTACGGCAATAAGCGATAGTACCTCGTGCGGAGGAATCAATGGCAGCATCACGGTAACGGCGACTCAAGGCACGCCGCCATACAGTTACAGCGTAGTACCTGGACAAAATCAAACCAGCAATGTGTTCACGAATTTGGGCAATGGCAACTATATTATAACGGTGACGGATGCGAATGGCTGTGTGACGACAGCGCAGGCGACGATAGCGTCGATCAGCATCGTGTCGATCGTGAATATCATTCCGCAGGATGTGTCGATAACTGGAGGCAATAACGGAAGTGCAATAGTAACAGTAGGCAATGGTCGAGTACCATATAGCTATGTATATACAGGAGGAGCAGGAGGTCAAGGTACGATAAGTAGCCCAGGCTCGTTTGTAATTGGCAACTTGTTTAAAGGGACCTATACAGTGACGGTGACGGATTCCAAAGGGTGTACGACGAGTTCGACATTTATCATAACGGAGCCATCGTGTGGGGTACGAGCTGGAGTCCGAGTTACGAGTGCAATCAGCTGTAATGGAGGCTCTAATGGAGGCCTGCAGGTGACGGCTACAGGCGGAAGCCCAAGCTATACCTATACGTGGAGTAACCGACGGTGATAGGCAATACGAGCATAACATCCAGCGCAAGAGCAGGAACGTATATCGTGACGGTGACGGACAATGCGGGCTGTAAGACGATAGAACAAGTGACAATAGGTGAGCCAGGAGCCCTAGGCGACAGCATACTGTGGAGGAGGATGCCGAGTTGTTTTGGAAGTTGTGATGGAGGTACAGAAGTGACGGGACTTAGAGGAACGAGCCCATACGCATATACGTGGTCAGGCGGCCAAACAGGGAAATCTAGTAAGCAATCTATGTGCAGGAGTACATACGGTGACGATAACAGATACCAATGGCTGTCGATTGACGGATACGGTAGTGATCTTGAGTCCAATAGGCATGACGTTGAGTTGTGGCCAAGTGAGCCCAGCGGTGACGATAGGTGGCACCGAAGGGGTAGGAGTAGTGACGGTACAAGGTGGAGTAGCACCATACACGGTGACGTGGACAGGTGGTGGCTCCGGCATCCAAGTAGTTGCAGGTAGCTACAATATCAGTGGCTTGCGAGGAGGTACGTATGGAGTTATTGTAAGAGACGCGAACAACTGTACTATATCATGTAGCTTCATCATAAGCAATGCGGCATGTAATCTGCGAGACAGCTCTAGGATCGTGATGAATATCAGTTGTGCAGGCTTGTCAGATGGATCTTGGCAGCAATGGGAACAAGAGGAGTAGAGCCTTACAGCTATAGATGGAATACGGGCAGTGTAAACTCAGTATTGAACAATCTAGGAGCTGGAGCATATTACTAACGATAACGGATGCGATAGGCTGTGAGATACGAGATAGCCTACAATTGGTGGATCCAGCTTCGATCAGTTACGGCTGAGGATAGACTCGATATCGTGTTTGAGACCTACAGGAGGAGTGACTTTGAGTAGTATAACTGGCGGAGTAGCCTATATCAATACTCATATCCAGCAGGACAACCATTTAGAGTAGCGACGAATCCATTACGATTGAGCGGATGGCAGGCTGGAGTTCATATCATCCAGTTGCAGGATGCGAATGGATGTGCAAGTACAGACACAATCATCCTCGTGAATGTGCCAAAAGTGGAAGTAAATGTACCAGACCTGATCGAATTGGAATTAGGTGATATATTGACGATAATCGCGACGGTGAACAAGCCACTGAATGAGATAAGCCAATGGAACTGGACAAGCGGAATAAGGACCTTCCCAGGTTATACAACGACGTTGATAGATACGCCGCAAGTCTCAGGTACATACAGAATCCGAGTAACGGATATCAATGGCTGCGTAGATGACGACGTGGTAAGTGTTGTGGTGAAGAAGAAGCTGAAGATCTACGTACCAAACGTATTCAGTCCGAATGGAGACGGTATCAATGATGTGTTCAGAATATACTCCGAAGACTTAAAAATCGAGAAGGTAAACTATATGAGATTATTCGATAGATGGGGCAATATGACATATGAAGAAAAAGACTTTACGATTAACGGCACACAAAAAGGCTGGGATGGGGTATTCCGAACCAAGCTGATGAATCCAGCGGTATTTGTATATGATATCCAAATAGAACTCAAGGACGGATCGACGGTCAAATTTACAGGAGATGTGACGTTGACAGAATAAAAAGAAAAAAGGTAGAATAAGCAAAAAGCCCCAAGCAGACAGAAGTCACTTGGGGCTTATTTATTGGAAGAGAAAGAAAAGCCCAGCTGAGTGAGGGATGGGAATGGTCTTGTGACTTCGAGAGTCTCGAATGGAAAGAGAGATGGAGCGAAGAGAACCCATGGACAGCCCGACTCGAATCTCGTCCAAAGACGAGGGAGAGAGACGTCCAAATTATTATAAAAAGTATGGGTTAAATCCAGTGGTATAAAATAAAAAAGCCCTCCAAATGGAAGGCTTATCAATTTCATTCTCTTAAAGTCTAATTGACCAATAATTTGCTTATTTTAGTTGACTTTTCTCCCTGGAATTGGACAAAATATAAACCTGGGGTCAAATTCTGATTGCTCAATTCTGTCATTGAAATGGTATTAATTCCAACTTCGGTAAGCATTTTCTTAGTGCCAATTATTTTTCCATCAATATTGGATATCTCCAAATTTAATTGTTCGTTTGTGTCCCATTCGAAAGAAATGGGTTCTCCTATTTGGCTTGGATTGGGAAATAATGAAATGGTTTTTGGGACATTATTTTCCTTTACGGAAGTTGTGCCCTTCAATTTCAATCCATTAAAAGTAGAAGTAGTGGCAAAATGGTAAATAACAGGTATTTCTGCATCCAAAACCACAAAATCGTATGAAATATTGGTTGTCCATGTATCCTTAAAACTAAGCGATTCGCTAAGTTTTCCATCTCTGAGTGCTTTGAATTTCAAACTGAACATCTTTGGAGTCGTTGGCATGTCTTCATTTGAAAGTATACTCCATGAATAGTTAATAACTCCTTCTTGGGACGTCGTCAAGGAATGAAAATTATTGCCATTCATATTTGGCAAATGATAACTAATTTCTTGCATGAATTGGAGTTTTGACAAATCATGTTGAGTGCTGCCTTGGAATAAGATAAGCGACAATAAGTCTTCGGATGCATAATGTACCCAAAATTCATCGCCAGTTTTAAAATCTACTTCTTCGATAAAAACGTTCATCGCTGATGGAACGGTTTGTGCTTCTAGGGATGTTGTTTTTATTAATATCCCAAGGAATAGTCCCAAAATGTAAATTGTTTGTTTCATTATATATAAATTAAATGTTAATTAATACAAAAAAGAGTACTTCAAAATTATTTACGTTATTCGGGCTACACAAATTATATTTTGACCCAGCTGAGTGAGGGATGGGAATGGTCTTGTGACTACGAGAGTCTCGAATGGAAAGAGAGACTGAGCGAAGAGAACCAATGCTCTCTTCTAATTGAGTAAGGCTTTTTTTCTAGTGCGTCAGTGGGTGGAGTGGTCTCGAGCATCCTCGATGCGACGAGAGTCTCGACGCTTAGGCGAGACGGAACCCACGCAACACGCGACCCGAGTCCGTCCAGAGGACAGAACGAGGGGGACGCTATAATTTAAATCCAATCTTCTAGGGCTTGTAAAAGGGTTGTCGGACTGTGTTTTCGCCAAATGATTCCTTCGTCTTCCCCCAAAAAATACACTTGGCGGTAAAGATATATGGACTCCATCTCGCGCTGAACGTGTTCTAATGGGTGCATAAAAATGATCCAACCGTCCTTAATTTCGTCCTTCCACTCTTCGTAATATGAGTCGTCGGAGGCATGAAAATTGAGCACCTGTTCGGTAATTATGGCAAATTTAATAATGCCTTGCTCGATCAAGTGATCGATTAAATTTTGCTTTAGAAAGAGAATATCGTTATTGATGGCATCATTCCACTCCCCAATCAATTCGATTACGGCGAAACCATCGTCATAATCCGCGAAAAGGATCTTTGCATAAAGCGTATCGCTATCGATGTCGTCCCACTGCGGGTGGATATAATAATTGTAAATGGTGTTGGAAAATTCAAATTCGGAATAAGTCTTGCCAAAAAATGGCGATCGCTCGTCTTCTTCCGCGACATACAAGTGTCTCCAATGATAAAATGGCTCAATATTGTGCACTAGGACTTGGGTTTGAATGCGATGGCTTTGATCTCAATGAGCAAATGAGGGTGTGGCAACTGGTGGACGGCTAAGGTGGTCCTTGTTGGGCCATTCTCATCAAAGTACTCGGCATAGACCTCGTTATAGCCTCCAAAATCGTTCATATTGACCAAGAAAGTCGAGATTTCGACGAGGTCTTTTAAATCTGCTTCTACGGATTGGAGAATGTCTTGAATATTGCGAATGACGGCATGGGTCTGTGCTCGAATGTCCAAATTGGTGGTGCCCATGGCATCGACAGAAACTCCTTCGAAGGAATTGTCTGGACGGCGTGAACTGGTCCCAGATATAAAAATGAAGTCCCCCACAACTTTCACATGAGGAATTTGCCTCTAGGGGTGGCTTTTCCTTCTATGGTTTTACTTACTACCTTCGTCATGACAAGTGCTTAAAGATTGTTTAATGCTGCTTTTCTGAGCCTTTGTAGGAAAGGTGAAGCAAAGATAAATTCTTGAAGTCGCACATTGGTCGAATCCAAGACTTGGTTACGAGATCCATTCCACTCGAGATAACCATCGTGTATGAAAACGATATTCTCACCGATTTCCATCACCGAATTCATGTCGTGGGTATTGATGATGGTAGTAATATTATTCTCTATAGTGATATCTTTTATCAGCTCGTCGATGACTATGGATGTCTTAGGGTCCAGGCCAGAATTGGGTTCATCGCAAAACAAATACGTGGGATTAAGGACAATCGCTCTGGCGATCCCTACTCTTTTCTGCATACCACCAGAAATTTCGCTGGGATATTTGTCATTGGCATTCTCAAGGCTGACGCGCTCGAGGCATTCATTTACTCTTGCCAATTTTTCTTTGTAGGTTAAGTTGGTAAACATATCCAAAGGAAACTGTACATTCTGCTGGACCGTCAACGAATCGAACAATGCCGATCCCTGGAAGAGCATTCCCACTTTAAGCCTAATTTCTCGCAATTTCTTACCTTCCAATTGAGAAAAATTATCTTTATCATACCATATGGTCCCACTTGATGGTTTTAAAAGGCCAACGAGTATTTTAAGCAAAACCGTCTTACCCGCACCAGAACGGCCGATGATGAGATTGGTTTTTCCTGCTTCAAAAGTCGCATTGATTCCTTTGAGAACTTCTTTGTCGCCGAATGATTTAAATATACCTTCTGCTCGAATCATAATATCGTTTAAGCCATCAAAAGTAATGCAATTACATAATCTGCCAATAGGATCAGGATATCGCTATACACCACGGCGGCTGTACTTGCTTTTCCCAATTCTATGCTTCCTCCTTTCACATAATAACCCTGATAACATGATACCGATACCAAAATAAATGCAAAAACTACAGATTTGACAAACATCATAAATACATTATAGGGGTGAAAAAAGGACCTTGCCCCTCTGACGTATTCGATGTCGGAAATGATCTCCGTAGGTACGGTGGCGATATATCCACCGAGGATCCCTACCAATGCTGAAATACAGACTAGCAATGGAATGGCAAATAACCCTCCAATAATTTTCGGTAAAATGACGTAAGCACTCGTATTGACACCCATGATTTCCATGGCATCTATATGTTCTTTTTGCCTCATTCCGCCTATTTCTGCCGCCATATTGGATCCCACTTTACCTGCCAAAACGAGACAAGTAATCGTAGGAGCGAGTTCTATGATGGTTAAATCTCGAACGATATATCCAATATAATATTTTGGAACTAGTTGACCACTCAATTGATAGGCAAATTGGATCGCTGATACAGCCCCCATGAAAATCGAGATAAGACAAACGATTACCAAACTACCGATGCCTATATCGTCCATTTGGCGTACTGTTTCCTTCCAATACATGATTGGTTTCTCAGGTTTTGAGAAGGTATTCCTTAGAAGGAGGACGTACCGTCCAACGTGATATAGTATGTTTAGTTCCAAACCAGAAGTATTAATTTATTCAAGAGCCTTACGCCCCTACCGATTTGCGAATAATATTCAACGCACCTCCTGCTTTGAACCATTCAAATTGTTGCGCATTGTAGGAGTGATTCACCACGACTTTATCAATGGTACCATCGGCATGATGCAAGACCAAAGTTAGTGGTTTTTCTGGTGAAAAGTCCATCAATCCAACGATGTCGATCGAATCATCTTGTCTGATTTTTTCATAATCAGATTTATCTGCAAATGTTAGTGCCAAAAGTCCTTGTTTTTTTAGGTTGGTCTCGTGGATTCTCGCAAAAGATTTTACGACAACAGCACGTACACCGAGGTGTCTCGGCTCCATGGCAGCATGCTCACGAGAAGATCCTTCTCCGTAATTTTCATCTCCTACCACGATGGTACCAATATTTGCTTTCTTGTACGCACGTTGAGTATTGGGAACTGTACCATATTCTCCAGTCAATAAATTTACGACATTATCAGTTTTTTCATTAAAATAATTAACAGCCCCAATCAAAAGATTATTGGAAATATTGTCGAGATGTCCTCTGTATTTTAGCCAAGGACCAGCCATAGAAATATGATCTGTCGTACATTTACCCTTTGCTTTTATCAACAATCTCAACCCTTTCAAATCAGTTCCTTCCCATGCTGCAAAAGGATCTAACAATTGAAGTCGGTCGCTTGTAGAAGAGACGTTCACTACTACGCCGCTTCCATCAGCTGCAGGAGCTTGGAATCCAGCATCCTCTACGTCAAATCCATTTCTAGGTAATTCATCCCCTGATGGAGGATCCAGCTTCACTTGTTCACCTTTATCGTTGGTCAAAGTATCCTTAAGTGGATTGAAAGTAAGGTCACCAGCGATAGCTAATGCAGTTACAATTTCCGGAGAACCTACGAAAGCAAAGGTATTGGGATTTCCATCGGCACGTTTAGCAAAATTCCTATTGAAAGAATGTACGATGGTATTTTTTTCTTGTTTATCAGCACCTACTCTCGCCCACATCCCTATACAAGGACCACAGGCATTGGCAAATACTTTGGCTCCGATTTTTTCAAATGAATCTAAAAATCCGTCTCTTTCAATCGTATATCGAATCAATTCAGATCCAGGCGTGATGGTAAATTCCGCTTTTGTGGTCAAGTTTTTGTCTGCCACTTGCTTTGCTAAAGATACCGCACGAGAAATATCTTCATACGATGAATTGGTACATGACCCAATCAAACCCACTTCTATTTTTGTAGGCCAGCCATTGGCGGCAGCGGCTTCCTTCATTTTTGAGATAGGCGTGGCTAGATCTGGAGTAAAAGGCCCATTCAAATGCGGCTCTAGCTCTGAAAGATTAATTTCAATGATTTGATCAAAATATTTCTCTGGATTTGCATAGACTTCTGGATCAGCGGTAAGATGATGTTTTACCTTATTGGCCAAATCTGCAACGTCAGCTCTATCCGTAGCTCTTAGATATCGCTCCATACTTTCATCATAGCCAAAAGTAGAAGTTGTAGCACCTATTTCAGCCCCCATATTGCATATCGTTCCCTTACCAGTGCAAGAGATGGACTCAGCCCCTTCGCCAAAATACTCCACAATACATCCAGTACCTCCCTTTACGGTCAATATACCTGCAACTTTGAGAATCACATCTTTTGGCGAGGTCCATCCATTTAATTTTCCTGTAAGTTTTATACCAATCAACTTTGGAAATTTCAATTCCCAGGCGAGCCCAGCCATCACGTCACAGGCATCCGCCCCTCCGACTCCGATGGCCACCATACCAAGGCCTCCAGCATTTACAGTATGAGAATCCGTACCTATCATCATTCCTCCAGGAAATGCATAATTCTCGAGGACTATTTGGTGTATGATTCCAGCACCAGGCTTCCAGAATCCGATGCCATATTTATTAGAAACTGATGCTAAAAAGTCATAAACTTCTTTATTTTCAATATTGGCTTTATCCAAATCTATATGGCTCTCGATTTTTGCTGTAATTAAGTGATCACAGTGCACGGTAGAAGGCACAGCGACCTTTGGCCTACCTGCTTGCATAAATTGGAGCAAAGCCATCTGAGCTGTAGCATCCTGCATTGCTACTCTATCTGGTGCAAAATCCACGTACGAGTTTCCTCTTTCAAAATCCTGTAAGGCTTGATCAGAATGTAAATGTGAATAAAGAATTTTCTCGGTCAAAGTCAAAGCTCTACCCAAGCTCGCCTTGGCTACATTAAGTTTCTCTTCTAACGAATCGTAATGTGCCTTAATCATTTCAACATCAAAAGCCATAAATTTCTTATTTATTTATTATTTTAATAATATCAAATTTGAAAAGCAAATATACTGAAAAGGAGTGAAAAAATTAAACTCCTTGCCAATCCCGAGTTTGTTATCGTTCTGAATAAAATTAAAACAAGCCATGAATCTATATGTTTGCAAATGGTCATAAAAAAAAAGCCTCAGTCGATTTTTAATTGACCAAGGCATTGAAAGTGGGCCCACTAGGACTTGAACCTAGGACCACCTGATTATGAGTCAGGTGCTCTAACCAGCTGAGCTATAGGCCCGTACAAATTGATTTTGTACTTTGGGACTGCAAAGATAAAATTTATCTTTTCTTATTTCAAATAAATTGTCAAATTATTTATTGAATTCAAGAATTTTAAGGCGTGCCTCTCCCTCTTCTTTGGACGAGATTCGAGTAGGATTGAGATCTAGGAAATTTTTTAATTGCAAGACTTCCGATGGCACCCTATGGGTTCGATCTAGTTGGAGGCATTTTGGTTACTATTGTACCCACCACTTTTCAGACAACTAATTAGTAAAAAAAAAACTATTATTTTCAAACTAAAAAAATCTAAAAAATGTAAGGAAAAAGGCGCAAAATGGCATCAGAATTTAAGTCTCACTATGGTCGAAGTCTGTGTCTTCGAGCTGATTTATATATCCTTGCATTATCAGGCGATAATTGATACATAGATATCTTTGAAAAATAGGTCAACGCATATGGAATTACAAACTCCTGAAGTATTGTATGGTAGTTATAAACTGCGACGATCGGGATCGAAATTATGGCAATTATTCAAAGGTAAAATTTTCATTAATTGTAGGGAAAATAAATATGAATAAAATTGATTTTAAACAGCTTTTGCATTAAATTTGCTATATTGTCTATTTATGGAAACCTGAATTAATGAATAATAATAAACCCAAAAATCTAAATCTTTCTGGATTTAAAAATTATTTTTTTTTACTATTTGAATAGTAATAATCATTCATTTCGGGTAATTCTAACAAGTAAATAAAATTATGACCCAATTAGAATTAAACCTTAAAGCATACCGTAACATGCGATATCCATTATTGATAGCTACAATTTTCTTTTTACAATTTAATGCTCATGCCCAAAAAAGAATTTCTTACGGATTTGGAATTGATATGAATTATCCCTATTTGGCCAAGGTTGACCAAGAAAATTTTAGTCGCATTGGACATTCTTGGCCAGGTTTTTACCAAAAAGACAAATTGGGTATTGGAGTTAAATTCCTTGCCTCAATGCCCATTTCAAGAAATATATCTTTAGGATCAGAATTTGGCATCACTTATTTTAGTAATGAGTTTTCTTTTGATTATACAGATATTACATTGCCTATTCAAGTTCATGAAGAACTAAATATTTCTTTATTCTATGTTAGAATACCAATAAAATTAACCTTTCATATCCCTTCGAACACTAAGTCAAATGTTTATTTTACTCTTGGTCTTGATAATAGGTTTCTGTGGTGGGGAATAGACAATTATAAAGATATAACTTATATAATTGGTGGATTTGAAACTAGTTATAAATTTTATATCCCTTCTCTTATTGCTTCTATTGGGTATAACTTTAATATGCCTGACGGTACTGTCATACAATTTGGAGTAAATTGCGGCTTTGATCAGAAAAGTATCGTAGGAAAAGACAGAGGCACTTGGGGATTCTACGAAAATCTGTCTTCAGCATCCTATCAAAATTATGGAATATCCGTAAATTATTTTTTCACTAAATAGATTTAGCTATTTTAATTTAAAGCCTAGTATAATATTGATTAGCAGTATATTATATATAAATATTAAAAAAATATATAAGTTGAATATAAGGTGTGAGTGAAGAGTAGGTGACATGTAATTTCACATAAAAACGTCTTCAATCTTTTTAAAACTATCATTTTGGTCAAATTTATGATGTTTTAATTCATGATTATAAAACTTTTCTATAAATAGTTTTATGATATACATCACCTCAGATCTATTATCACTATTTGTTAACAATTCTTTGAAAAGGAAATTACTTAATTTTAATTTTTGATTTTTATATTGATTGACCATTAAATTTGATGTTGAATCCTTATGCAGATCTATCATATTATCAACTTTATTGATTTCCTCAATAAGATCTAAAATATCATATAGCTTACTATCCTTCATAATGCAGTACTTAATATAAAATTTCTAAAAATCCTTTCGACAGCCTATTTCCACGGATTCTTCTAGTTTTTGTAAATCTATCCTTCCAATAAGCCATATCACTTATGGTCTTAAATCTATCTTTATGTCCTTCTGGAAACATTTCAATAATATAAGCATCAACACCGTATATGGACTCGGAATTTGGATATTTAAAATTATCCAGTTTTGAACCTAATTTAGTGATGGTTTCAAAGTCCAAAAAAGTTATTAAATCTATATCACCAGGGTTATTGATTTTAGTTACAAATGAGCCATTTATCCACTGGAGTAATACCTCTAAATTACATACTTTTTTAAAATCTTCATTATACTTTACAAATGATTCAAAAATCTCTTTTCTTTTTATTGTCGGAATATTTGTGACAAACTCTTTTTCTAATTCTTCAATTGTTGAGTTGATTTTATTATCGGGAACTAACAATCCAGATTGATTAAACATTAACATAATTTAGATTTCTTAATTCTATCCAAATATACAAAAAAGTTATGGGTTGAGGCAATCGACGGTTCATTTTCCAGCTATTTCTAACTTCAAAATATTGTTGTTTATAAACTAGGACCTATTTTTTTGTATATTTGATTAAGACTTAAGCATACAGACTAAGCCTTCTTTGTAAATCTACGGGACGATGGTAAAAGGTATTTTAATGAAACAACAAGAATTTTCAAATGGCATAAAGTAAAAAAAAATTCACCAATGAATAAAGATTTAGCCGATAGATTAAGAGAAGTTTTGCTTTGTGGAAAATGGATTGCGAACACCAATTTCAGATAAGATCACAAGTATCACTTGGGGACAAGCAATTCAAAGAGTTGGAAACTTGAACACCATTGCGCTTTTAACTTTTCATATTAACTATTATTTGAAAGGAGTTTTGAATGTGTTTGAAGGTGGGAATCTTGAGATTAAGGACAAGTACAGTTTTGATATGCCAGAAATTACTTGTGAAGCGGATTGGCTGAGCCTAGTTGACGAATTTTTAACCAACGCCGAGAATTATATCCTTCACGTTGAAAAAATGGATAACACCCTTTTGAGTCAACCATTTGTGAAAGAAGAATACGGAACTTATTCGAGAAATATCGAAGCTCAGATTGAACATTCTTATTATCACTTAGGACAAGTGTCGTTGATAAAAAAAATGATATTGGAAAGCAATTGCTAAGACATTTCAGAATTTTATAAGTTAATGTTCGATCCGAATTTTGCAGACAAATCAACAAAAAATAGTGCTCTAATTTCATCTTTTTGCTTAGATTTGATTACTCATTTATTCTTCAAAAGAAAAAAGTAACCAATATTATGAAAAGAGAAATTGCAAAAGCCTTTCAAGGAATTCCAGCGGTACAAGATAGTGCGATGACTTTATTTCGTGCATTGCCAACCAATCAAATTGAGTCTTTAGGACCCTTTGTATTTGTCGATTTTTATGAAACGAAAGGTACCAAAGGTATAGGTGATTCCCCTCATCCACATGCAGGCATTGAGGTCATTAGCTATTTATTGCAAGGTGAAAGCGTCCATAGGGACAGTCTAGGTAATACCGATACGCTGACAGATGGAGATGCTCAATTTATCAAAGCTGGGCAAGGTATCATACATAAAGAAACCCCTCGAAGATCTAGGAAGGGACTTCAACTTTGGACCAGTTTACCACCAAAGCAAAAATTTGAAGAAGCTGAATACTACTCTTACAAGGCGAACACGATACCTACTTTCAAACTTGATGAAAACGAAATAAAAGTCATTGCAGGTGAAATCAGCGGTCATAAGGGCATTCTCCCAACGGCAAGGCCTACTGTATTGGTGCATATCCATTTTGAAAACTCAAACGAGATTAATTTGCCAATCGATGCAAATTGGGAACTGGGCGTTTATGTAATCAATGGTCAAGTCATGGTAGCCGAGAAAGGCCCGCTACAAATAGGCGATTTGGCATTGTTGACCGAGGGAGATGAAATAAAATTGCAAGCATTTGGTGATTTACCAGTAGATATTGTTTTGTTGGGTGGGGAGAAAATTGATTATCCATTGGTTTTCGATGGACCATTCGTGATGGACTCCAAAGAAAATTTGGCAATGGCCTATCAAAATTATAAAACAGGAAAAATGGGTTCTTTAGACGGTATTCCATTTTAAAGGTATGGTACTTCAAGAATATAAACCCAACCCTACATTATCGGAATATGTTCGAACCATCCGATTAATAAATTTCAGCTTTGCAGGGGTCGAAATTCTTCCTCCTAAATCGTATCCACCAAGACCAGAACATTGTTTAAGTTTTTATGTCAAGGGAGTTGAAAATGTTGAGTACCAAAAAAGCGGAGTGAAAAACGGAAATCTTTCAACGGTACTTTTTGGACAACAAACGGAGGTAACCAACAGATTCAACAGCAGTGATTTTTTGCTTATTCAAGTAGTGTTTACACCAGGTGGGCTGTATAGACTTACGAATATTCCTTCGAATTGCCTTACGAATCAATACATTGACGCACAAACCATTTTTTCAAAAGAAATAAAATATGTCAATGAGAAAATACTTGAATGCAAGTCTTACGTACAGATGATTGCCGTGGTAGAAAATTTTCTGCTTAAAGAAACAAAACGCAAATCATGCGAAATCCATCCTTTGGATACAGCTACGACAAAAATATTTAGTTCTGAGACAATTCCAAGTGTGGATGTCTTGGCAAAAGCGGCTTTTCAATCTACCCGAAACTTTGAACGACACTTTATGCAACGCATGGGCGTTTCGCCAAAATATTTTTTGAAAGTAGTGCGATTTGAGAATGCCTTTCGGATGAAAAATAAAAACCCAGTATTGGATTGGCTAAGTATTGCACTCAGTTGTGGCTATTACGACTACCAACATTTGGTAAAAGATTATAAAGATCTGACAGGGCTCACCCCGAACCAATTCCACGAAATAGAATCAAAAAGTCCTGAAAGGTTATTTGGACAAGCAGATACTTATTGAATAATTGTCGGATTTTTACCACTACGGTATTTTATATTCATCTTTTCTTTGTATTCAACTAAAAATATGATTATAATGAAAAGAAGAAAATTTATTGCAACAACGGCAGTTTCAACACTAGCTATTGCATTGGGACAAAATCTATCTGCCAAAGAATCTAGGACGAACAAAGGCTTCGTAGTCAAAGCATCTGAAAGTCGATTTGGTGAAAAAACATTGCTATTTGGTAACAGCCCAAATGACATTAAAGTCTCACAAAAAGACACCAACGGCAAGCTTTCAATATTTGAATACATAGGCAATATCAAAGGTGGACCAGCATTGCACATTCATCCATATCAAGACGAAGTATTTTTCATCGTGCATGGGGAATATCTCTTTCAAGTGGGCGAAGAAAAGCATAATTTGAAAGCAGGTGACACGATCTTCTTGCCCAGAGGAGTACCGCACGCATTTGCACAACTTACCGAAACAGGAAAAATGTTTTTTCTATTTCAACCATCGGGAAAAATGGAAGATTTTTTCAGATTGATTGGTGATCCGACATTTAAGCCTACGCCCGAAGAAGGAGCAAAAATATCTCTCGAGTACGGCATGAAAATTGTTGGGCCTCCTTTACAATTTTAATATTTCAGGCGAGAGAGGGGAGTGTGTAAGTAGAAAAGACAGACCTTCAACGATTTTGTAAGTACTAGATAATTGGATATAGAAATTTGGCGTCCCCACCTCTACGAGGCGGTCAGGTCGTCCGTGGGTTCCGTCTCGCCATGTCCAGTGGACATGGCGAGACCAAGCCACTACCACCCTTGACGCATTGCCAAGGTCAGAGCATTACTCATTTTGGAGGCAGATGGTGGATTTATGATTCGCAGCCTGAAATTTTAAGGCAATCCAACGAGCTACTTAAAGGGTATTAATAAACTTAGTAATTCTGCGAAAGAAGACTTAATAAGGATTCATCAATATGGTGTTAATAAATTTGAATAAACTTGATTTTTAAGCGAATTTATTTTATATTTGTTTCAAGATGCTATTATGAAAACCTGTAAAAATGACTAAACCGATAAATCTTAAATGACAGCAAATACCTTAATAAAAAATTTATAAAACTTTGATATTATGCATATTATCCAAAAAATCACTGTAGCATTCCTACTTGCTTTTGCAATTTTTTGATGTTGTAAAAGCAAAGGCGATGATGATCAAATTGTGAAACAATGCAATACATGTGGCCCTACTGAGAAGTGCATTAATGGAATATGTACTCATGTGCCTGGGTATCGATTAATTGGGAATCAAGGTATTCAAACAGCTGAACTGTTTTTAGGTATTATTCCAAATCATTATTGTGTGGATTCATTTGTAGTGGGACGAGATAAGCTAAATAAATATTACTTGATTACAAATGGAAGGTTTACTAAACCTCTTTTTCCTCCAGATAGTTTGGCAAATGGAGAGTATCTCACAGGAGCTATTGAGATATGTGAAGATGCCCAAGGAAATGCTTTAGGGGTTAGCTGTAATTTTTGGCCTTTTAGAGATAGCATCCAAGTAAAGTTAAAATTTTTCAATGACATCTCTCCAGGATTTGTGGATAGCATGAGGTTTACATGTTTTAGGATATAGCATACGTAGATTGTTAAAAAAATAATACGTATAGTTATTGATAATCAACATAAAACACATTTTAAAATTTAATAGTTCAACAATCTAAAACGGCAAAATTTTAAATTGCCAAAGGTGAACAAGGGAAATTAGTGCCTCATTCAACAATGCATACAACGGACATCCCGATAAAGGGCGGGATGTCGTGTATGCTTAACGTTGTAAACGAATGGAAGCGAAAACGAATCTTTGCTTATTCCTTTCACCCGCCAAAATCCTTTGAGTATTAAGTGGCAGCAGTTGTTTTATTTTTCCTTTTTTGCTGATAAAAAGCCTTAGTGCTGACATACAAGGTCTTGTATATTTCACAATAAACGACATCATCATGGCACAATTGCGTGTGTTTTACGATATCGATTTCATTTTCAAGGGTTAGTCTGTTTTTGATCGACACCAGTTCTTCCTCAGAAAATCTAAATTCAGCATACAAATCAACATGGGCAGGCCGCCGAAAATAAATCTCGGCGGACTTGTCCCAGACGATGTAATCTTCTCCAAGTAAATTGACCAATTGCAGCATGGGGATAGGATCTACAGCCGCAAACATGCTACCCCCAAAGATGGTATTCATGTAATTTCTGTTCTTATAGTTTATCGGCAACTTGATTTTGACCAGCTTAAGATCTTCGGATACATAACTAACTCTTGCCGTGCTCCTTTGGTACATAGGTGCCAAATTAAAACCCACCTTGAACAGCGTCGCCAATCCAAAATATCTCGAACCTATTTTGATCAATTTTTGGTAAATGGACATATGGATTGATTTAAGATAATGCTTTTATTGTTCATGGGCTTCACCAGAATTGGTCATTTTTGCATTGATAAAAAATGCCCCTTTGGTCACTATTTTTGTGTTTTGAGGCAAGTCATTCAAAAGCGTTATTCCAGTATATCCCAGACTCGATACACCTTTGACGATTTCAGTTTTTTCAAATTTCATCGCGATGGGGTGGGCAGTGTCCCGGGCTTCATGCGTCTGTTTTTTTGTTTCAATATATATAAAGCTTTTGCCTTCGGTATCCAAGATGGCTCCATTAGGGACTGCAGGTACGGAGATATTGTCCAGACTCACCATGGCCGTGATATTCATGCCGTCGATAAGACCCGTCTTATTGCCATTGACATAGCAGTGTACTTGGATGGTCTTGCTCTCATTTTCAAAAGCTGTACCAATACTATACACGCGCGCGATATAATCTTGGACTGGATTATTGGTTAGCGTAAAATGGATTGTTTGGCCTACTTTTATATGCGGTAAATCCTTTTCAAAGACGTACAAATCCAAATGCAAGGCGTCATTATTGACGATTTCTGCCAAGGGGGCTGAAACATCGACATAGCTTCCAATTTTTGAAAAAATCTGGCTTATGGTACCTGTCAATGGGCTTTTAACAGCGATGCTTGACTTCATGTTCTCCGCAGTCAGTCCATCAGAGTCTATCCCCATAAGCATCAATTGCTGGCGCAAGGCTGATTTTTTTACCTTCAAATTGTTTAGTTCTGATACAGCAGCTTGAAGATTTTTCAAGGCACCCGCATTGCCCTCATTCAATGCCTTTTGACGGTCTAGTTCCTGCTCTCCAAATATTATTTTGTTCGAAATGCTCAGGTATTCTTCTTGGATTTGGATGAATTGAGGACTGGCAATCGTGGCCAGTGTTTGACCTTTTTTGACAAAAGACCCCGTTTCAATTTGGATGCTTTTGATGACACCAGCGTACATGGACGTGGCATTTCCCTTATTATTATTCGGTACTTTCAGATTGCCATTGGCCTTTAAGGTGACATTGAGCTGCTTTTTTTCGATCACTCCCAATTTTAGGTCTATGGCTTTAATTTGTGCCTCAGAAAGCCCAACGACGCTTGGTGCTTCATCCATGGCAGCGTGGTCTTGATGAGCTGTATCTTGGCCATCTACGGGACCGTGAGTATGGTTGTCATTGCCACAAAATTGCATTAATAATGCTACGCAGAATACGAATATTAACTTTATATATTTCATAATATGTTTTTAATTTATTGGTTTAAAATGGATTGAATATCTATGATGGTTAGATTGATTTGATAAATGGTTTCCAAGTACTTCATCTCCAGATCTGATTTGGTCTGTAACATTTGAAGGTATTCCATATAATTCGATTCTCCTTTGGAATAACTAAGATGAACTTGGTCGCTTGCTTTTTTTAGGCTAGGCAAAGCCTCGTCTCTATAACTCTGGTACTGATGCAAGTAATTTTGGTATTGAAATTTCAATGATGACAAACGATTTTTTAAATTTTGCGAACTGTGCAAAGCCATTTGATTCGCACTTTCGCGTTGAAATTCCAATGCCTGTAGCTTGGGTTTGGTCATATTAAAAAGCGGAATGGCCAATCCAACATTAACTACATGAAAACGCTTTGATCCATCGAAATACCTTTCTTCACCCTCGATCGTCTGAAATCCTATGAGAGATTGATTGCTATAGCCGATTTTTATATCGGGTAAAGTTTTTGCTTTCTCTAGTTTTTTACTCAAATCAGCCATCGAACTGGAGTGGAGATATGACATAACCAAAGGATGTTTGTTTGTGGAAATGCTATCTTCTACTAACACGAAATCATTGGGCAGGTATTCCGTAACTTTAGGGACAGAAACCACCTCTGAACTGCCCATAAGTGTCATTAGCCGCGATGTGTATAGCGATATTTCAGCACTAGTATTTTGTAGTTCCATTTTGTTTTCCATTTGCCGCAGTTTTGCCGCATTGGTCTCTATTTGCTTCGCTTCTCCTACATTGTATCTTAGATTAGCTATTCGTATATAGTCCCCATACAAACTGTCCAATTGCTGCAATTTTTGGTCTTTGCATTGAAGATATTCAAGGGAATAATAGGCCCTTCTTAATTCGGCTTTAAGTTCATTTTCAGACACTATTTTTGCCCATTCATAGCCTTCGATATCTTTAACCAGCCAGTTCTTTTTAGCTTTTATAAGCCCTGGAAAGGGTAGGGCTTGGGCTAATTGGAAGGCATAGTCGAATTTGATGCTGTTGTATTGACCAAGTTGGGTATTGAAATCTAATTTTGGCAACTCATAGGCTGTCCTTACTTGCGTTTTTGCGGAATTTAATACAGCGTTTTTACTTTTCAAAAGTGTATTATTTTCCAAACCAAGCTTTATAATATTTTCTAGTAAAAGACCATCTGACTGGGCATTCAAGCCATCAAGTAAACTAAATATTAATATTAAAATGATGAATTTATGTTTCATTTTATTTCTTTTTCATTGATTAAAAATTTATTTATAAAAATCAGTCTTAGCAAAAAGCCCGTGCAATGCAATTCGAACTTATCAGCTGAGCAAATCGAAAAATTGTCATTCTGCATTTGCTTCTGAATTTTTCTTTTCAAAAATAATATACAACAAAGGCAAAACAATCAAAGTCAGCAGTGTGGCAGTTATTAAACCACCGATGACTACCGTCGCCAATGGCTTTTGAACCTCTGCTCCAGCACTCGTACTCAATGCCATCGGAAGGAAACCCAGACTGGCTACAGTCGCTGTCATTAAGACCGGTCTCAGTCTTATCTTTGTACCCTCTATTACTCGCGGAATCACGTCGAACCATCCTTCTTTTTTAAGTTGATTAAACGTCCCAACAAGGACAATTCCATTCAATACGGCGACGCCAAAAAGCGCAATAAAACCAATTCCAGCACTGATACTGAAGGGCATACCGCGCAACATCAAGGCAAAAATCCCACCGATGGCGCTCATCGGAATGGCAGTGAAAATAAGCCCTGCTTGCTTGTATGATCTGAAAGTGAAATACAACAAGCCAAATATTAAAATCAAGGAAATGGGCACGGCCACCATCAATCGATTGCTAGCTTTTTCTAGATTTTCAAAAGTGCCACCATAGGTAAAGTAGTATCCAGTTGGCAGTGTGACAGTTGTATTTAGCTTAGTTTTAATTTCATTTACTACGCTTTTTACGTCTCTATTCTCGAGATTAAAACCAACTACAATGCGCCTCTTGCCGTCCTCTCGACTTATTTGCGCTGGGCCCAATTTGTATTCGATATTAGCAACTTCCGATAGGGGGATTTGATGACCCGAAGCTGCGGGAACGGTAAGACTTCTTACGTCTTCGATACTGGTTCTGTACATACTATCTAGGCGTACAACCAAATCAAATTTTCGCTCGTTTTCAAATACGACCCCAGCACTTTTTCCAGCAAAAGCAGTACTGACGATGGTATTTACATCTTCGATATTCAGTCCATTATTGGCCAATCTCAGTCTATCGTATTCGATATTGATCTGAGGCAGACCTTCAACTCTTTCGACGGATGGAGCTGAGACCCCTTCGATTATTTCGATTTCTTTACTGACTTTTTTGGCATAAAACAACAAGGTGTCCATATTTTCCCCAAATATTTTTATCGCAACATCTTGCCTCACTCCTGTCATCAATTCATTGAATCGCATCTGGATTGGTTGCGTTTTTTCAAAGAAAATACCAGGGATGACCTTAAGCTCCTCTAGTATTTTATCGCCTAATTCATTAAATGACAATTTGCTTTTCCACTCTCTTTGGGGCTTTAAGATGATCATCATATCCGTAGCTTCTGGTGGCATCGGATCCGTTGGCACCTCTGGACTTCCTGTCTTTCCTATCGCCATTTTTACTTCGTCGAACTGCTTGATGATTCTAAGTGCTTTCATAGACGTTTCAACGCTTTGCTCCAAGGAGCTACCTTGAGGTAAAATACAGTGAAAAGCATAGTCCCCTTCTTCCAAAGTTGGTATAAATTCACCGCCCATTCTACTAAATAAAAATACACTCAAAACAAACAACCCTACTGTGATGCCTACAAGCCAATATTTTAGAGCAATTGCTCTTTCTAAAACAGGTCGGTAAATTCCGTAAAAATAATCCATCATACGGTCTGAAAAATTCTGCTTATGCACCAAAGATTTTGGTAAAAATGCCGCACACATCATAGGAATGTAAGTCAAAGATAGTATGAGCGCACCAACAATGGCAAATCCCACCGTCATAGCCATTGGGCCAAACATTTTTCCTTCAATTCCTACCAATGTCAAAATAGGGATATAAACTATCAATATGATGATTTCGCCAAAAGCGGCGCTATTCCTTATCTTTGAAGCAGAAGTAAAAACCTCTTCATCCATCTCTCTTTGAGTCAATTTGGTATGACCTATTTGGTTTTGGACTCCTCCATTTTGTACTAACCCAAGATGCTTAAAATATAGATGGTGCAATGTCGCTTCCACTATGATGACGGCTCCATCTACGATCAACCCAAAGTCTATCGCTCCTAAGCTCATCAAATTGGCACTAACCCCGAATACTTTCATCAAACCTAGGGCAAATAACATGGATAATGGGATGGCCGATGCAACTATCAGTCCCGCTCTAAAATTTCCCAAGAACAAGACCAAGACAAAAATGACGATCAGAGCTCCCTCTATCAAGTTCTTTTCAACCGTGGCAATGGCTCGATCTACGAGATCTGTTCGATCCAAAAATGGCTCTATAATTACATCTTCTGGCAAGGCTTTTTGAATGGTGGGCAGCTTGGCATTAATTTTCTTGATGACTTCATTGCTGTTTTCACCTTTAAGCATCATCACCACGCCTCCAACAACATCCAAGTCTCCACCATAAGTCATGGCGCCATATCTAATGGCATGACCAAATTTGACTTCAGCCACATCTTTGACAAAAACAGGAACAGAATTTGGATTAGATTTTATCGCGATGTTTTTGATATCCTCGATATTGCCAATTAGACCAATTCCCCTAATGAAATAAGCATCAGGTTTTTTATCAATATATGCACCACCAGTATTTTGATTATTTTTTTCTAATGCATCAAATACTTCTGGGATGCTGATGCCCATAGCTCGAAGTCGATTGGGATTAATGGAGACCTCATATTGTTTCAGTTTTCCACCAAAACTTATGATTTCGGCAATCCCTGGTGTTCCATTCAATTGACGAGCTACGATCCAATCCTGCATCGTCCTTAAGTCCATGGCAGAATATTTTGTCTCGCTCCCTTTTTTTGGATGTAGGATATATTGATATATTTCACCAAGGCCTGTGCTGACGGGAGACAATTCAGGAGTTCCGATCCCTGCAGGAATCTCACTCTCTGCTTGTTTTAGCCTTTCATTGATTTGTTGGCGGGCGAAATAAATGTCCACTCCTTCTTTGAATACAACAGTTATTACCGAAAGTCCAAATCTCGAAATACTCCTTGTTTCCTCCAAGTTTGGCAGATTCGCCAGACTTTGTTCTATGGGAAATGTCACCAACTGCTCCACTTCTTGTCCAGCAAGAGTCGGACATATGGTATAGACCTGTACTTGATTATTGGTAATATCTGGGACAGCATCAATAGGAAGATTTACTGCACTCCAGGTACCCCAGACGATAAGAATAAAGGTCATCAGACCTATTATCGCCTTGTTTTTTATACTAAATTTTATAATGGTATCTAACACTTTTAATTGTTTTTATGTGAAAATAAAAGATATTCCCATGCAAATAAGCATTTCTGACATGAACAATATGCCTCAAAAAAGCCTATTAAACTGTTTTTGAAACCCTATTTTTGGAAATAATAAAAAAGAAAATAATAGATATTCTAACTAATCAGCTTTGGAGGCTGCCAAATATTAAAATAAATTTCAGGATAAAAACTAGTGATATAAGACACTTTTAACGTAGGAAACTTTGGTTGCAGTTTGTTATATTCAAAAAAAACTAAATCCGTAGCTAAAATGTGAATGCCACAACAAGCGCAATGGCAAAAAGGAGTGCATTTTTCTTCGCTGTGTTCATGGTCTTGATGACTAAAATCATTTACAGCACCTTCTACTATACTCGTTTCTAGGCTATTACATTCCATTGCATCTCCACACGGAATTATAGCCAGTAAAAAAATATAGACGCTAAAAATATAGCAGAATGCTTTCATTCCTCAAAAATAAGGAAATATTCAGAATTTGTACTTATGCATTAAATATTTTTGTGCAATATAAATATTTGAAGAATCAGAAGAGAACAATGGTATTTTAAGAAAATCGCTTTAACAATTTTTAAATTTTAAAAATAAATAATATAAAACTGCGTTTGTAGTCTCGTGGCCTGATATTGAAGAAGTTGTTTTTTTGTGAAAACTATATTATTTGCAAGAAAATATTTGGTAACACATTGCGCAATTTTCGAATATAAGCCATAATTTTGAAGTCTAAAAAAAAATTTAAAAAAATGAAGAAATTAATTTTGTTTTGCTTGGTACTAATGGTTTCAGTATTCCAAGTCAATGCCCAATCTGCAAATACAGAAAAAGCTAGTAAAGAAGCCAAAGAATTGAAAAAAGAGGCTAAAAAAGCAGGGGAAAAAGGTAAATCCGAAGCCCAAAAAGGTAAAAAGAAGGCAAAGAAAGCGGTAGATGATGCCACAAATGCACCTAAGTCTGAAGCTGAAAAGGAAGCTAAAAAAGCAGAAAGAGCAGCAAAGAAAGCTGAGAAAGATGCTAAAAAAGCTGAAAAAGCAACAGAAGAGCCTAAAAATGAAGCTGAAAAAGCGGCTAAAAAAGCAGAAAAGGCTGAAAGAAAAGCAAAGAAAGATGCCGAAAAAGCTCAGAATGATGCCAAAGATGGCGTAGAGGAAGCTAAAAAAGCTGGCAAAAAAGCCAAAGAAAATCATGCAGACAGAGCTTCTGAAAAGGGTAAAGCTATGGGTAATCCTGGTAATGTGAAGGACGTGGAAAACAAAACTGCAAGTTCAGTAAAATCTGCAGGTGAAAAGGCCGAGGTTGAAAAAGTAAAGAACGAGAGAAAATTCAAAAATGCTCCCGCTCCATTGAAAAAAGATGGTACTCCAGATATGAGGTACAAAGCCAATAAAGAAAAATACGGTAATTAATTAAGAACAAGTGGTCTTTCTTAGACTCCTAGATTGCGAAGTTTGGATCAAGTGCCAAAATGAGTGATTTAGGGGTCTTTTTTTTTCATAAATTTAATCGAGAAATGATTAATCATTTTTAAGAAAACAGATGCTTGTAATGCTTGAAAGCGACAATTGAACACAGCATGAAGGGCAAAGTGGAGGCAATCATCTTAATGTTGATCGTCATAATCCCTATCGCCAAAATCAAAACCATCAAAATCCCAATTCCATAAATTCCTATAATGGTCAGCGTCCTACTAGGCGTGCGTTGAATCAAAGTGTAAATAAGGATCGCTTGAGACAAAAAAGGGATAATCGTCAGTGGATGCAAGACCGACCCAGGATTTATACTTAGTTTTTTGAGTATTTCGAACTCAACTTCGTACAAAAACTGAGCATTGTTCCCTCCCCATTCTAGTAAACCGAACAATGAAGCCAATATTAAGGAAAAATTGATGTATTTAGCGCTCAAATTCAGAATTTAGCATAGGTCTTCTTAAACATTTAACGAATTACAACACGTCTCTTATTTCCTCTGATTTCTCGAAAATCCTCTTCGCAAATGTGCATAGTGGCACAACATTAACTTGTTTTTCTCTTGCGAATTCGACCACTCGATATACCAATTGCTTGCCTATTCCTTGGCCATTATATGCTGGCTCTACTTCAGTATGATTGATGACGATTCTGTCCTTGCCTAACCAAGTGAAGATCTGACCAGCGGTATTTTGACCGTCCATGATTTGAAATTTTCCACTGTCTTCATCTTGTTTGTGTATAATTTCCATTTTAATGTATTGATGTGTTTATTGTAATCAGATTCTGTAGAACTTTGTGTACAGGACATGACTCAGCTATTTTAAGCAATCTGGTTTTTTGATCTTCTGAAATGTCCATATCGTGAAAAGCAATATTTCTTGTAAAAATTGCACTTGATTGTGGTAAATTGCTCTCCAAAATTACCTCCACTTTGATTTCTTTGATGGCCCAACCTTTGTGATCGATGTACATTTTTAATGTTGCTGCAGTGCAGCTAGCCAAGGAAGTAGCCAGTATTTCAAAAAGGATTAAATCCCTTATTGCCCCCTCCCTTATCAAGGGGCTCGTCTGTTATCAGGAGATTATTTCCAGCTTTTACTTCAGTAAAATATTTCTCCTGCCCAATTGTGGCCTCAACCTTTACAGAGGTCATTCTGTTGCAGAATCTAGCCGACGGTATGTCAAAGCTCCAGATGGACAACAATTGATTTGTGCTATAAGTTCTTCAGTATTAGCGTGTTCTGGGGTGATCCATGGAAGTTCTCTCGGGTGATAAACCTTGGGTAATCTTTTTACACATTCTGCGGCATGGGTACATTTTTTGGGTTGCCAAATGATCGCTATTTCACCATTGCTATATTCCTTCTTATCCATTTTTAATGAATTTTATTGTCAAAAATTTTCTTGTAAATCTTTTATTTTTTGATTAAAATCAGCAAGAAGGGTCTGATCTAAAATACCATCTTCATCGTTGAAATTTTCATAAAATTTTGGCAGCGAAAATGTTTGAAGAATATTCCCTCCAAATGCAGGAAATATATTCTTGGCTAAATTCATGCTATTTCCTCCTCCAAATCCTCCTGGAGAAGTCGTCATAACAAACATTTTTTTATCTTGAAACACCTTCGCATTTATCCTTGAACACCAGTCAAATACATTTTTGAAGGCTACTGAAAAATTTCTGTTATTTTCAGACAAAGAACAAACAATCAAATCGCATTGATTTATGTTTTCTAAAAATAAGTATGCCTGTTCAGGATACCCAGCCTTTTCACGATCCACTGAAAAAATTGGCATTTCATAGTCATTCAAATCAATCAGATTTATCTCGGCCTCGGGAAATGATTTTAAGGCAAAAATCACCAAGCGTTTGTTGATAGAAGTGCTTGAATTGCTCCCTGCAAATGCGAATATTCTCATAAATTTATATGGTTTTGGTTGTTTTAATATTGTGTTTAGTTTTGAAAAATTATTTTTCCATCTTTACTTAATTCTACTTTTTCTCCCTTTCCTCTAAATTCGTAGTGATCATTCTTATACCACATGCCAGATGCTGGTTTTTGATCGACGAGTTCTATGGTTTCTTCACCCAAAGTTAGAGTGGCCGTGCGAACTGTATTGTTGAATTCCATGTACAGCG
The DNA here is from genome assembly GCA_016718505.1 of Saprospiraceae bacterium. Classification (GTDB taxonomy): domain Bacteria; phylum Bacteroidota; class Bacteroidia; order Chitinophagales; family Saprospiraceae; genus JADKKF01. Next base: position 780,865 of record JADKDE010000002.1, read on the forward strand.
TTTGTCCAGATTTGTCTTTTGCTTCAGCAGTTATGATTTCATCATTATGTGTGAATATTACTTTGCCTTCCTTGGTTAGCTCAACATCGTTGCCTTTTCCTCTGAGCTCGTATAGGTCATTCTTGTACCAAATTCCAGAGGCAGGTTTTTCGATTCGTAGGATTATATTTTCTCCATTAAAATTCAAGGAAACCTGATCTCTTTTATGGTTGAACTCAATGGTCAATGTTTTACCTTCATTATCGGTTAAAGTATAAGGCGCCAAATCTTCTTTTGTTTCACTTTTTTCTTTTGAAATACCTTCACTTGAAGGTTTAGTTTTTGGGGCATGATTGCAGGCAACGAATATTGAAGTAAAGCACAATGAGGAAACTAAAATAATGTTTTTCATTTAAAAATATATAATAATTTATGTTAGAAAATATTAAATTAATTTTGAATTAAAATTTGAAAAGCGGATAATCTATTGTACAAATAGAATGGAAAGTAAACCCTTAAAAGTAGCTCAAAGTTTATCATATTGTGGAAATTAATATTGGAAAATAATTTTAAAAAATCAGCAATACTTGATTTAAAAACCAACATTAATAAGACTAAAATATAATAAAGAAATGATTTAATCTGAGCTACCGCCCATTCCAATCGTGAGCAAAATAAAGCTCTCTTCAACGGCAATGACACTATGCGTAATACCAGAGTCCAAAACTATCATTTGTCCAGTTTGGACATCTGAAGATTCACCATCAACCGTGAATTTTATTCTTCCTCGAATCACTTGTACGCTGATAATACCTTTGGTTGAGTGAGCCTTGAGTTCTTCATTTTTCTTGAATCCCATCAGAACTATACGCAGTTTATCCGATTTGAATAGGGACATAGAATTATGTCCTTTTTCGGACCAAGAGGCTTCACTGGTAAGCTGATTCATCATTTCGTTTAAATCAATTTCAACCTTGGGCGCAAAAATTATTCGATTATTATCGGGTCGTTGAGGCGTTGCATTGTTTTGTTTTATATGTAGCGAAATGAAATTATCATGCGTTCTGAGTTTTGAAATAATATTGGAAGTTTGATCATCAGAGGCAATGCCATATCCATTTACCAAAATTCCTTTTTTATTGTGTTTCGTGGATGAAATGGCGTAAAGTATGGATTGGTCTTCAGGGTCAGAAGCCCCTTCGAATCGATATACCTTGTCTATCTGAAAATCTTCTGGCGACAATTGTTCAGATATTTGATGGCAAACCAAACATTCTTCTTTTACATTAAAATCTAAATCATAACCCAGTCTGTTCAGTGCGTTTATCGTTTGAGATAAAGTGCCATAATATTCCTCTAAAGTTGAGTTTTCCATAATGTAATTATGTTTTATAAAAGAAGAAAATCTTAACCAGCTTCAATTTACGCATTTTTTATCAAATATTAAATAGACTTAATGCTAAAAATTTTTCCAAACTTGGGATACATCCATTTTGTTCTAAATCAATTCAATAAATCTTTTTTTGGGCACTTTTTAAAAACATTTAGCCAATTACCATGATTTACTAAGTATCAAATCCGTTGATATATTTGATATGGAATGGACTATTTTTTAGCTATCAATATAAGTACTTGAATGCCCATTTAATACGCAAATATTTGACAAAAACTTTTGAACCTGTCATCATGAAACAAAGAATAATCATAGTAGGAGCGGGGTTTGCAGGCATACAACTTGCGAGAAACCTCAATAAAGATCATTTCGATATTTTACTGATAGACAAACTCAATCATCACCAATTTCAGCCTTTATTTTACCAGGTCGCCACCTCACAAATAGAACCTTCTAGTATTTCATTTCCAGTGAGATATATTTTTCACGAACAGAAGAATATCGACATACGTCTGGCCGAAGTTGAATCCATCGAGCTGGACTCAAAAATGGTCTATACTTCGATAGGATCTTTCCCTTATGATCTTTTGATCTTAGCACAAGGCTGTAGTACCAATTTTTTTGGAAACGACCAAATTGCTAAGCACTCTTTTCCCCTTAAAACCACCTACGAAGCCATCGCTATTCGAAACCATATCTTGCAGATTTTTGAAGATGTGTTGTCGGCTGACGAACAAGAACGAGAGTATTTGATGAATTTAGTCATCGTTGGAGCAGGACCTACAGGTGTAGAACTTTCAGGAGCTTTTTCCGAAATAAAGCAATTCAACTTACCGAAAGATTATCCGAAGATCGATTTTTCAAGATTTAAAATTTATCTCATAGAAGGGAGTAAACATACCCTCAATAACATGAGTGAGAATGCGAAGAAAGTGTCTGAAACTTATCTCCATGAAATGGGTGTAACGGTGAAAAAAGAAACATTTGTTAATGGCTATGATGGACGAATTTTAACTCTGAGTACAGGAGAAAAAATAAAAACTAAAACGGTCATATGGGCCGCTGGTGTTACTGCAAATGTTATCCAAGGACTCCCTGAAACGTCTCGAGCTGCAGGCAATAGAATCAAGGTAGATCGTTTTAATCGAGTTATAGGTGTTGAAAGCGTCTATGCAATTGGTGATATCGCATTCATGGAAACGCCGAATTACCCCAAGGCTCATCCCCAGGTAGCCAATGTCGCCATCAATCAAGCGAAAAATTTAGCCAAAAATCTAGAACGCATAATTAATCAGAAACCGCTTAAAGAGTTCGAATATCGCGACCTTGGATCCATGGCTACAGTAGGCAGGCATAAAGCCGTTGTTGATTTTCCAAAATTGAAAATCAGTGGATATTTTGCTTGGTTTATTTGGATGTTTCTACATTTGATGCTTATCTTGAGTGTGAAAAATAAACTCATCATTTTTATCCAATGGTCATGGGCTTATATTTCCAAAAATTCATCGCTTAGGCTCATCTTGACGCCACAAAATTCAAAGAATTGAACGCCATAATCTATCCTTGAAATATGGCAAAAGAGCAATTTATTGGGTAAGACATTAGGAAAATATCGCATTTAATATTATGGTTAAAATTTTACTGAACATTTGCTTGTTGGTACTTCTGATAGAGCCAATTTTCTCTCAAGGAGAAGTTGTAGAAAGTAAACTTTATGGCGTCGAAAGGGATTTTGACAGTAAAAATATGGGATAACAAATAAAATGGAGATACAATAGTCCCATTTAAGTATGATTTGTTATCAATGGCGGTTAAAGGGGTATTTAAAGCCAAAAAGGATGGTAAATTTGGTATTATTGATAGCAATAATCGGATTCTTGTTGATTTTATTTACGATGAATTATATCAATACCATCCATACTTTGTAACAGTGAGAAAAAGTAAAAATAGTGAAGGTTTAAATTTATGTAGTGTCATTGATACTGGCTATGTAACGATAATATCCGAAAGGGAGAATTATAATAAGATCGTACCGGTTTCGAGTACATTTGAATGGAAGGCTGAATACGCTAAAAGAAACATCGTATTTAAAGCCAATAATTTCAGAAAACACCAAGTATCTCTATTGTTTAAGAACGGTGAGGTGTATAAAACATATCCATATGATGATATCATATTCATGGACAACTATCTAAAAGTTAAAATGAATGACCCCAAAGGTGAAGCGGACGATTTGGAAGGATTGGTCGATTGGAATGGGAAGATTTTACTTAAGCCTAAATATGCATATATTGGTTGGGTAAATAAAGAGCTTGTCTGTTTGTACGAAAAGTCCAACTCAAATGCTCAAATAATTGACCTAAAAACCAAAAAAGTAAAAGTAGATAAATATCCAAGTATTATGGCACCAGAACTGAATGGCTGTATGATAATCCGTAAATTTGATGATGATCTGGAGCACCACGGAATAATTAATTCAAAATTTGAGGAAATTTACCCAATGTGCAATTGCACGATCTATTATGATGAACAAGAAAAAATATTTAAAATAACCAACAACTTAACGAAAAAGTTGAGTTGCTCCCATGTAATTGAGATTAATGAGGGCTTTTTGTACTTTTGCCTCCTGCTTACATATCGACGTGTATCCAATCCTTTCAGATCAAACCTTGGATATAATTTTTTGCAGCAAACATTAATATTATTTTAAAAATACCCCTTAAAAAAACTTTTTATAAGGTTTTTATATTTAATATGTTAAGTTGAGCAAATAATATGCTCATTTTTGAAAATGGAATAAAATACAAATAGAATTTATGCGCGTTTATCATGGCATACATGAATTGCCAGCACTTCCAAACTTAGTGATAACATTTGGGTCTTTTGATGGGGTTCATTTGGGTCATCAAGAAATATTTAGAGAATTGGCTACTGTGGCTCACGCCGTTTCGGGTACACCTTTGGTGGTTACATTCGAGCCACACCCACGTTTGGTCATCTACCCTTTGGATAATTCAGTTCAGTTACTTACCAGCCTCGATGAAAAGATGGAACTTATGTCAAGGGTGGGGATAGAACACCTTCTGATACTGCCATTTACAGTTGAGTTTGCCCAGTTGAACGCGGATGAATACATAGAAAAAGTAATTTTAAAAGGAATAAAACCGCATACAATCATCATTGGTTATGACCATCGATTTGGACTGAATAGACAAGGTGATATCAATTTTTTAAAGTATTTCCAGGAGAAAGGAAACTATGAATTGATAGAAATTCCAGCTAAGAAAATTGACGATATAGCCATCAGTTCTACGAAAATCAGAAATCATTTGTTAAGCCAGGATTTGGCCGAGGCAAATTTACTATTGGGCCAACCATTTATCATCAAGGGAGAAGTTATCAGAGGGTTCCAGAAAGGTAGGGATCTGGGATTCCCTACTGCAAATTTAAAGGTTGCAAAACACAAGCTTTTGCCAGGATTTGGAATTTATTTGGCCAAGACAATCGTAAGAAATGAAGCTAAATATGGACTGTTATACATTGGAAAAAGGCCTAGTTTAAGCTCCTCTGATGCGGTTTCGGTTGAGCTATATATCTTGGATTATTCAGGCGATTTGTATGGAGAGCATTTGACCGTTGAGTTGATAAATTTTATCAGGGCAGATAAGCAATTTGATTCGTTGAAAGATTTGGTGGCTCAGATGGAAGCAGATGAATTAAAGGGAAGAGAGTTGATTGGACAACCAAAATATCAAGGGATAAATGCGTAAATTGGCGATTGTACTGCTCAATTACAATAGCGAAAGACATTTAAGGCAGTTTTTACCCCAAATCCTAGACACCATCGATGACCAAGTTCGGGTTTACCTCATAGACAATGGCAGCACCGATGACAGTTTAGCATATATTAATAGCCTTAAGAAAGATATTCCCATCATAAAACTTGGCAAAAATCATGGTTATGCTGGAGGCTATCACTTGGGATTGGAACAGGTAAAAGAGCCCTATTGGGTATTGTTGAATTCGGATGTAAAAATCACAAGAAATATCTGGTCCCAAGCCATTGATATTTTTGAAAAAAATCCTACGATCGCAACGTTTCAGCCCAAAATATTGGATCTAACTCAACCAACAAAATTTGAATATGCCGGTGCCTCTGGTGGGTATCTTGACACGCTTGGTTATCCATTCAGCCGTGGAAGAATTTTCGATACGGTAGAACAGGATAACGGTCAATACGATGATGCTAAGCGTATTTTTTGGGCATCTGGCGCATGCCTTTTTATGCGGAAATCAGCTTATTTTGAGGCGGGAGGCCTAGACGCAACTTTCTTTGCTCATATGGAAGAAATTGATCTTTGTTGGCGGCTGCAAAAGCAGGCTATGAAGTATGGGTTTTTCCAAGGCTTGAGGTATTTCATTTAGGAGGTGGCACGTTAGCCTATGACAATCCTAGAAAAACTTTCCTTAATTTCAGAAACAACCTTTTGATGTTAGGAAAAGAAGAAACAATTGGCCGACTTTGGTGGTTGATACCCATTAGATTGATATTAGATGGGGTGGCTGGAGTGAAATTTTTGGCAGGTGGCCATTGGCAACAAATTTGGGCCATTGTAAAGGCTCATTTTTCCTTTTATTACCATTTGCCTTATATCATCCGATATCGTCGATCTGATCAAGCAAAATTCCTTGATTCCAAGTCTTTGCATGGTCATTTTCCGCGAAGTATTTTGATTGATTATTATTTTAAGAAAAAAATACATTTTCAAAATTAGATTTTTAATTGACTTTGAAAAATACATTTGATACAATTTTCGAAGACGACTACATCATCGTCGTCAATAAGCCAGCTGGATGGCTCAGCGTTCCTGACAGATACGATAGCCAAAAGCCTTCTGTTTACGGAACATTAAAGCTAAAATATCCAAACCTGTTGGTAGTCCACAGAATCGATAAATATACGAGTGGACTTTTGATTTTTGCCAAAGAACCAAATACACACCGGGCCTTGAACCAGATGTTCGAAGAGCACGAAGTTCAAAAAGTTTACCATGCTATCGTGCAAGGCGTTCCTCTTGAATTGGAAGGCACCATTGACCTTCCTATAGCCAAAGATCCCAGTCACGATGGTCAAATGAAAATTCATCCTAAGGGCAAAAAAAGCATTAGCCTTTATAAAGTGTTAGAGGCCTACAAGGAATTTTCTTTATTAGAATTTCAAATAAAAACGGGTCGAACACATCAAATCAGAGTGCATGCTCAGGCTATAAATCATGCGCTAGCGGTTGACAAAGTTTATGGAGGAAAAGAAAGCTTGACCATACTCGATATCAAGCACGGAAAAAAGCTTAATCGAAGCTTGTGGGAAGAAGAAAGACCTTTGATCAATAGACAGACACTCCATGCGCAGAGCTTACGATTTATACACCCTATTACCAAAGAAGAGATTACATTGGAAGCTGCTTATCCCAAAGATTTTAATGCCGCAATCAATCAATTGAGGAAGTGGCAGGGTAGAGCTTAAAGCCTATACTTTTTCTAAGAAAATTTCTGCCATCATACACCGTGCACTGCCCCCACCATATGTTTCTATGGTGTTTAGATCTGCATACAACGGGGTGGTATGTTTGGTGATTTGACTCAATTGATTTGGATTTAAGCTGTTAAAAGCCTGTAAACTCATTGCCAAAAAGGTATTGTTGTCTTTGCCCTTTACCTGTAACATATTCCCAGCAAATTTATTCATTTGGTCAAGAGAAATTTCTATGATTTCTTTTTTTGTCTGATGAAGTGAATCGATCAAACTCTTTTTTTCTTCGGAATCTGGAATGGCATCGAGGCAAATTACGCAAAAATCGGTACCAAGAGACATCAATACATTCGTGTGATAAATCGAGTCTCCATTTTGGTCAAAGGCATCAAAAAGAACCATCCTATAGTCCATTATATTAGCCCATATTTTCAATAATTTTTCATTCGTCCTGATGCTTCTATTGGCATATACGATTTTGTTTTTTCTATCCAAAATCATAGATCCAGTGCCCTCTAGGAACAATTCGTCCACCTCTGCTCCCTCAAGATGAATTCTTCCTTGTAATTGAAATTTATTTTTTAAAATTTCTAAAATCCCTTTTCTGCGCTCTTTCCTCCTTAGAGGACTAAACATAGGGTAGGTAATAATAAGGCCATTTTCATGCAATGAAATCCAATTATTTGGAAAAACGGCATCCGGTTTTAAGTGAGTTAGACTATCTTCTATCACCATGACGTCAACACCACTTTCTTTAAGCTTCGCTACGAACTGATCGAATTCTACGATGGCTTGCTGTTTTATCAATTCTTCAGAAGCCGTGGGTGGAGTCTGAAATGAATTGTTTTTTGCCGTCTCCTCGTTATACCCAAAAGAGACGGGCCTTACCATCATGATTATATTTGTTATTTGTTCCATTTGACTATGATTCTAGCATGAAAGGATAACTGAAATCTGTAGGCGATACAAAATTTTCTTTCATGGTTCTTGCTGAAATCCAACGCATTAAATTCAATGAAGATCCGGCCTTGTCATTGGTTCCTGAGGCTCTTCCACCGCCAAATGGCTGCTGGTGTACTACGGCACCTGTTGGCTTATCATTGATGTAAAAATTGCCAGCAGTATGGCGAAGTATTTCGGATGCTTTTACTATGACATTTCGATCTTTAGCGAATAATGCACCCGTTAATGCATAAGGCGATGTTTTATTTAAAATTTCTAAAGTGTCAAAAAAATCTTGGTCTTGATAGACGAATATGGTTAGGACTGGACCAAATATTTCTTCACACATCGTCTTGTAATACGGATCTTTAGTAAGAATGACTGTAGGCTCTATGAAATATCCTTGAGTTTTATCTCCCTTGCCTCCAATTACTATTTCTACGCTTGGGTCATTTTTTGCATTGCTGATATAATTCATTATTTTGTCAAAAGATTTTTCGTCTATGACTGCATTTATGAAATTGGTAAAATCCTCCACAGTTCCCATCTTGCATTTCGCCAAGTCTTCCTTCATGTATTTCAATACTTCTGGCCAAAGCGATTGAGGGATATATGCCCTTGAAGCGGCTGAGCATTTTTGACCTTGAAATTCAAATGCACCTCTTGTTAGACCAACTGCGACAGCTTTTGGATCGGCCGAAGGATGGGCTACGACATAATCTTTGCCACCAGTCTCACCTACGATGCGTGGATATGAATGATAAGTATGTATATGATCTCCGATGGTTTTCCATATTTGTTGAAAAACTTCCGTACTTCCTGTATAATGAATCCCTGCAAAAGCTGGATGAGAAAAAATCACTTTACCAGCATCCGCACCCCCTACATATACCAAATTTATTACTCCGTCTGGAAGTCCTGCTTCTTGGAAAATTTTCATCAACAAATGTGCTGAATATATCTGTGTTTCACTGGGTTTCCAAACAACGGTGTTACCCATCATCGCGGGAGCTGTCGGTAGATTGCCTGCAATCGCAGTAAAGTTAAATGGCGTAAGTGCAAAAACAAATCCTTCCAACGCTCTATATTCTACCTTATTCCAAGTCTGAGCTGGGCTATATGGCTGATTTTTATAAATTTCGGACATGAAATGAACATTGAATCTCAGGAAATCAACCAATTCGCAAATGCAATCAATTTCCGCTTGATATACATTTTTTGATTGACCCAACATCGTTGCTGTGGACATTTGTGATCTGTAAGGCCCAGCCATCAAATCTGCAGCTTTTAAGAAGATGGCAGCTCGATCTTGCCAATCCATAGACTCCCAAGATGGCTTAGCTGCTAATGCGGCTTCTATGGCCATTTCTACTTCTTTGGGTCCACATTTATAATAGTGCCCCAAAGTGTGATTAATCTCGTGGGGTGGATGTATTCGCTTACGATCACCAGTTTTGACTTCATTGCCATTGATTACGCTATAAATTTCAAGTTCTTGACTTTTAGCAACTTTGATGGACTCTTTGAGCGCTAACTTTTCCTTGCTACCTGGCAGATAGGTCAATATTGGTTCATTTTTTACTTCAGGAAGTTTGAACAATCCATTTGGCATAATTTGTATGTTTTTATTTTATAAAGTTACTAAATTCTTGATAGCTTTTGGTAGAAAAGGCGCAGCATTTCCTTTGCCTTTGATGATCTCTCTGACGATCGTGGATGAAATATGAGAAAAACTTGGCTGACTGATGAAAAATATCGTTTCTAGGTCTTTACCCACGATTTGATTCAATTGAGAGATCGTTTTTTCATAATCAAAATCTGATGCATTCCTAAGACCCCTGACCAGAAATTTTGCATTTTTTTTCATGCAATAATGAGCTGTCAAGCCTTCAAAACTATCCACTTCCACATTCGGTATTTCTCGGCTCACCATTTCCAACCATTTAAGCCTGTCTTCCAAGCTAAATAAACTTTGCTTAGAATTGTTTATCCCAACGGCCACTATTATTTTATCAAAAATATGACTGGCTCTCACTAAGATATCCTCGTGGCCACTCGTGATGGGGTCAAATGAACCAGGAAAACAGCAATTTTCATGTAAGCTAATTTGTTACGAAGGTAGGAATTTTTTTTAAAATTTTTGAACTAAGAATGGCACCCATTGAAATTTATTTAAAAACTCTTAAACCTTTGAAAGTTTCCTGTGTTCTTAGGAGATTATATTACTATACAAGGATTGAAATCACAAATTATACGTCAGGCTTCCAAATTGTTTTTGAAATTTGGAATCAGATCGGTCACGATGGAAGACATCTCAAAACGGCTGGGTATCTCCAAGAAGACCCTGTACCAGTGTTTTGAGACCAAAGATGACTTGATAAAAGAGGTTGTTTTGACGCATTTTGGCAAGGAAAATGAAAAATTTTCAAGCATAAAATTTGAAACTACCAACGCCATCGATGAGATGATTCTCATTTTTGAACATATCTTGACTTTATTGGATGATTTATCACCCACAGCGATTCATGATCTCAAAAAATATCATCAAGACTTGTGGAAATACTATGAAGTAGATCACAAGCAAGTGATAGAACAAAATATTAAAAAAAATCTCGAGACGGGTAAAAGTCAAGGATTATACCGAGAAAGTATCGATGTTAATGTCATTGCAAAAGTATATTCCAACTTGGCGTTGTTCGTAACGGATCATAACTTTTTATCTCAATTTGACTTGACGACAACCGAAGTTTACAAGCAAATCATTCAGTACCACATTTTTGGGATTGCTTCTGAAAAGGGAAATCTCCATCTTTTAACCACAGGCTTAAATTCAAGAGCATTTAAATAAAAATATGAAAATGACCATAAAGAAAAAATTGGGATTGTCTATAGTCCTTTTATGTACCCACATCCATTTATTTAGTCAGGCGGCATTTAGCCTCGATCAAGCAGTGCAGTATGCTTTGAACAATCACAATGAAGTGAAAAAATCACTAATCGCTGTAGAAGACGCTATTTATACCTCTAAAGAGTATAAAGCAATTGGTATGCCTAAGCTGAATGGAAAAATCGATTATAATTATTTTATCAAGATACCAACTCAAATTCTGCCCGATTTCTTAAGTCCCGTTGTAGATGGAAAACTATTGGGTTATGGTTTGATTCAACCCAATCAACTGCCCCCACCGACGAATGCAGGCTTCCCAGCACAATTTGGAACCAAAAATAACTTGACGGCAGGGCTTGAATTAGGCGCCTTATTATTCGATGGACAATTTTTCGTTGGATTGGAAGCTCAGAGATTGCTTAAAGAACTATACGTTAAACAAAAAGATATCACAAATTATCAGATTAAAAATAATGTGATAAAGGCGTATTTATCCATTTTAATAGCAGAAAAAAATAAATCTTTGTTATTGAAAAATATTGCCAATGTCGAAACAACACTAAAGGAAATCAAGGCAATCAACAAGGCTGGATTTGTTGAGCAATTGGACGTGGATAGATTGGAACTCACTTTGCAAAATGTAAGAACTGAATTGGATAAAGTTGACAATCTCATCGAATTAACCAAGAATTTGTTGAAATTTCAAATGGGATATCCTCAAGAAGATCCTATACAACTTACAGAGGATTTGGACATGTTGGTAAATCGAATGAAAGTGGATAAGTCTGAGCTGGATCAAAATTTGTCAATTCAGAATCGTCCAGAATACCCTGTGATGCAGACTGGACTTAGGTTATTGGATATGAAATTGAAAGCCATCAAGGCTGGTTATCTTCCTACGGTAGTCGGATTTGGATCATATTCTTATAGCCTTCAAAGAACCAATTTGTTTGACAAAAATGATAACAAAGCATTTCCGACAGGGGTGATAGGATTAAATGTTAATGTTCCAATTTTTGATGGCTTCGATAAATCCTCTAAAATGCAGCGAACTAAGCTTGAGATCTCAAAAGCCAAATTAAATATTTCTGATTTTGAAAGAGGGATCACTCTAGAAACTCAGAATGCTAAAACGGCAATGAAAAATGCCTTCAAATCCTTGGAAAATGCAGAAAGAAGCCTTACTCTCGCTCAAAGAATTTACGATATTACCCAAAAGAAGTATAAAGCAGGTGTTGGCACGAGTCTGGAAATCGTACAAGCTGAACGAGACCTATTTACTGCCCAGTCGGGTGAAATAAATGCGCTTTTTGGATTGATATCCGCCAAGGTAGATTTGGATAAAGCCCTAGGAAAATAATAATTTAATCAAAACAATAATATTTTGTCTTATGAACAAATTTAATATTTTAATACTTGTCTTCGTTTCGATTTTATTCGGTTGTGGTGGATCTAGTACAGATACTCAAGGCGATAAATCGGCCAAATTGACTGAATTGAAGAAGCAGTATAATGAAATAGGAGACCAAATCTCTCAGTTGGAAAAAGAAATCAACAAAGAAAATGGCAACAATGGCTCCAGTGCAAAAGTTAATTTGGTAGCTGCAAGAAAAGCTCAGCCCGAAGTATTTAACCATTATATCGAATTGCAGGGGAGAATAGCGTCTGATAAGGAAATCAATGTTAACCCAAAAATACCTGGAATTGTAACTCGAATATTGGTAGAGGTTGGCGCACAAGTAAAGGCTGGCCAAACACTGGCGCTTTTGGATGATGCTGTGGCAAATCAAGGATTGGCGGAATTACAGCATGGTATAGATTTCGCTCGGGATGTTTATGAAAAACAAAAATCATTGTGGGATCAAAAGATTGGAAGTGAAATTCAGTATTTGAGTGCAAAATCAAATCTTGAATCCCTAGAGAAGAAAATGAAAACCATGCTCGAGCAAGTAGATCATTACAAAATAAAATCACCAATCGCAGGAACAGTTGATCAAATCGATATAAAAATCGGCCAAGCTGCAAGTCCTGGATTTCCATGTATCAAAGTCGTTAATACCTCCCGTTTGAAAGCAAAAGCTGATTTGGCTGAGGCTTATTTGGCGAAAGTAAAGGCTGGCAACCAAGTACTTATCCATCTTCCAGATATAGATAAAAATATTGCTACAAGAATTAAATATGTAGGTCAATCGGTGAGTGCATTGAATAGAACTTTCCCTGTAGAGGCTGATCTTTCGGGTAATTTAGATGGTGTGAGACCTAACATGATGGCTGTATTTAAAATCGTGGATTATAGCAAACCTAATTGTTTTGTATTGCCAATAAATGTTGTGCAAAAAGGCATGGATGGTGATTTTGTATTGTTAGGAGTACAAAAAGGCGATAAATGGATTGCTCAAAAAGTTCCAGTCAAAACAGGTTTATATTACAATGATAAAATCGAAATAAAAGAAGGCTTGAAGTCTGGTGACTTAGTGATTGAAACAGGCTTTCAGGAGTTAAATAACGGAGATTTTATCGAAATTCAAAAATAAAACGAAGTATAACCCAAGCCTTGGGTATCAACATTTAAGCTAATAATCCACATTCGTATGATTAATAAAATTAAGGAGTTCGGGCCCTCTAGTTGGTCTATAGATAATAAAACGAGCATTTACATATTGACGATCATCATCACCCTAGCTGGACTGATGTCATATAATGCTTTGCCAAAGGAACAATTTCCTGAGATTGTTTTTCCACAATTAATGGTCAATACAATCTATCCTGGGACATCCCCGACCGATATGGAGAATATCGTGACAAAACATATCGAGAAACAGGTAAAATCTATCTCAGGGGTTAAAAAAGTGAACAGCAATTCCATCCAAGATTTTTCAATGATCAACATTGAATTTAATACCAATGTGGATGTTGCGGTCGCAAAACAGAAAGTGAAGGATGCCGTGGATAAAGCTAAGACAGATCTTCCGAAAGACTTACCTTCTCCACCCGACGTTATTGAAATAGATGTCTCTCAAATCCCGATTATGAATATTCATATATCTGGGGATTATGGGGTCGATCGATTAAAGAAATATGCCGATTTGATGCAGGAAAAAATCGAAGGAATGACCGAAATTACCCGAGTTGATATCGTTGGTGCGTTGACTAAGGAGGTACAAGTGGATGTCGATATGTATCGTATGGCTGCAGCCAATATTAGTTTTGGTGACGTAGAAAGAGCTATTGCATATGAAAATATGACCATATCTGGAGGTGCGATCGATATTGGAAATGTTAAAAGAAATATTAATATCGTGGGTCAGTTTACGGACCCTAGACAATTAGAGAATATTATCATCAGAGGTGCGTCAGGGGCTACGGTTTTTCTTCGTGACATCGCTACCATAGTCAATGGCTACAAGGATCAAGAAAGTTTTGCACGGTTGGATGGAAAAAACGTAATAACGTTGAATGTAATCAAGAGAAGTGGTGAAAATCTCATCATTGCCTCGGATAAAATTCGCGATTTGGCCACTAAAATGGAAAAAGAAGATTTTCCCTCTGGACTTAAGGTTACGATTACGGGAGACCAAAGTACCACCACAAGAACCACACTACACGACTTAATTAACACCATCATTATTGGCTTCGTATTGGTTACTTTGATTCTGATGTTTTTCATGGGAGCTACCAATGCCATTTTTGTAGGTTTATCGGTTCCTATCTCGATGTGCATAGCCTTTTTGATTATGCCTTCGCTTGGATTTACGCTCAATATGATCGTTTTGTTTTCATTTTTGCTGGCTTTGGGTATCGTCGTGGATGACGCCATCGTAGTGATAGAAAATACGCATAGGATATTTAATAATGGAAAAATCCCTATCAAACAAGCTGCAAAATATGCTTGTGGGGAGGTGTTCTTGCCAGTATTTTCAGGAACGATGACGACGCTGGCTCCATTTATTCCACTTGCATTTTGGCAAGGAGTCATTGGAAAATTTATGTTCTTCCTTCCGATTACGTTGATTGTGACTTTATTGGCTTCCTTAGTGGTAGCATATATCATTAACCCTGTTTTTGCGGTTGATTTCATGAAGCCTCACGACGAGAATGTGGGCAAGGGAAAAATCACCAAGGGTTTTAAAATTACCACAGTTGTATTTTTAGCGATGGCGATATTGTTTTATATCGGTGGATCCTTTGGGATGGGTAATTTTACTGTATTTTTATACTTTATGTACCTGTTGCATCATTTTGTTTTAGAGCGTGCAATTCAAGGGTTTCAGGAAGTTGTATGGCCCAAAGTTCAAGATTTATATGGCAGGATGATGACAGTATTACTTAAAGGGTATCGGCCTGTTGGTTTATTGGTCGCTACTATAGTGTTGTTCATTTTTACGCTTATTTTGACTGGTAAATTTGCCCCTAACATTGTATTCTTCCCTCAAGCAGAACCCAATTTTGTATATGCCTATATAACTCTGCCGGTGGGTACAAACCAAAACTATACGGATTCAATCACCCAAATCGTCGAAGGTAGGGTTCAACATGTCCTTGGGAAAGACAATCCTGTCGTCAATTCTATCATAGCAAACGTAGCCGTGGGAGCCAATGATCCTAGATCAATGGATTTGTCTTCTAGTTCTCACTTGGGCAAAGTGACTGTTGCATTCGTTGAATATGGTAAAAGAAACGGAGTCTCAACGGCAGATTATCTGGATCAGATCAGAGATGCTGTCAAAGGAATTCCAGGTGCTCAAATTATAGTAGAGCAAGAAGAGGGCGGTCCACCAACAGGTAAGCCCATAAGTATTGAAATTTCAGGCGATAAATTTGATGATTTAACCAAAACGTCACAAGAATTATTAACGTTTTTGAATAAAAAACAAATACCTGGTGTGGAGGAACTCAAATCTGACTTGGTCGCTTCGAAGCCGCAAATACTGGTGAGTGTAGATCGAGAGAGAGCCAATAGAGAAGGAATTTCTACAGCACAAATTGGTATGGAGATTAGAACTGCCGTTTTTGGAAAAGAAGTGTCAAAGTTCAAGGAAGACAACGATGAGATTCCTATCATGTTGAGATATCAAAGCGATCAAAGAAACAATGTAAATATCCTGATGAATACCCCTATTGGATATAGAGACATGGTGATGATGGGTCAGTTGAGACAAGTCCCTTTATCGTCTGTGGCTAGCGTAAGTTTTGATAATACCTTCGGGGGTATCAAGAGAAAAAATTCAAAAAGAATGGTAACCATTTCTTCTAATGTTCTCAATGGTTTTAATCCTAATGAAGTCGTGACTAGTGTACAACAAGCTGTAGAAGGGTATTCTATCCCTGACGGAATTTTAATAAATATGGCTGGTGAACAAGAGGAACAGAAGGAAACTGGAGCTTTTTTAGGAAATGCAATGCTGGTTTCACTTGGATTGATATTTTTGATCTTGGTGACTCAGTTTAATTCCCTGTCAAAACCCTTAATCATCTTGTCGGAGATCCTATTTTCCATTATCGGTGTATTGCTTGGATTTATCATATTCAGGATGGATATTTCGATCGTCATGACGGGTATTGGTGTTGTGGCTTTGGCGGGTATCGTGGTGCGAAATGGTATCTTGTTGGTGGAGTTTACTGATATACTTCTAGAAGAGGGTTATGAACTGAAAGATGCCATTATAGAGGCAGGAAAAACTAGGATGACGCCAGTAATCCTGACGGCGACGGCTACAATTTCTGGCTTGATACCATTGGCGATAGGTTTGAATTTGGATTTTGTAAAATTATTCACGGAGTTTAATCCACATATATATTTTGGCGGAGATAGTGTTGCTTTTTGGGGCCCGCTTTCGTGGACGATGATATTTGGATTGGCTTTTGCTACGATACTTACATTGGTGCTGGTACCAGCTATGCTATTGATTTCGGAGGGTCTAAAGCGCAAATATATACCTAAGAAAGTAGTAGAAGAACCAATAGATGTAGAGATCGCTATCTAGTAAAACAAAGCTAGTGCGTGAAGGATCGGAGAGGAGACGAAGTCTGTCATGTCCTGATTAGCTTGAGCTAGTCAAGACATGACGGAACCCTCGAAGAGCCTGACCCAATCTCGTCACCAAGACGAGAGCAGGGACACGCCCATATACAGCAAAAAAACCTATGAATTGCGGCCTGGTTGGTACTTCAATTTAACGAAAAAACGTTGATCCACTGCACCCAAAGCTTTGGCAAAGCTAGGAGTCATGATCAATTTAACTTCACTGGGATAAACATTCGCAGGGATATTGCCGATGACTTTGCCGTAAACTGTCCTATTGAAAGCCGGGTTGGTCACTTCAATGATAGAATTGAGGGGTGCCGTAGAGTGTAGTACGTATAATCCACCGTTGATTTGGCTCTCTTTGATCCACATAGCGACGCCTTGGTCTGTTTTTGCAGGAATCAGAGCATTTGCTTGTAAAAATCGCTCTTTCCAGGTCATGGCATTGTTAGTTGAGACGATTTCCTTTGTATTTGCAGTTTCAATTTTCTCTGTAGGACTGGTCAGAGGCCTTTCTGGGACACTGTTTTGGGCTAGGGGAGCATTGGCTTCGGTTGAAAATAATTCTGTCTTTAAATCTCCCAGAGTGTAAGATTTAGACTTAGCCGATGCCGTGGCGTTTTTAGTGACAGAAGTAGCCGACTTTGATGCTTTTTCTTTGGGTTTGTTAAGATATCCTAAGATAATTTGTTCTCCAACTTGGCATTGATCTTGGATTTGTGGATTCATAGCCTTTAAATCCGCAATGCTCACATGAAAGTTTCTTTTCAATTGGTATATGCTTTGTTCACTCTTAATGGTATGAACGATTGGTATGTTTTGGGCCTTTTTTGAAATGGCGACATAAGGCAACAACAAGGTATCACCAACCGAAAGTTTGCCGATGGCCTTGAGTGGATTCAACCTTACCAAACCTGCGATATCAACTTGCAGGTTTCTAGAAATTGAAAACAAAGTCTGTCCATTCTTGACGGTGTAACGAAATTGCTTAGCTCCATTGTCTGCTTTTTGGAGTAAAATCATATCATTTTGTGAAAAAATGAACTGGGAAAAGTACAAAACTAAACAAAAGGTAAATAAGAATCTGTAATCGAATCTTTTCATGACAATTGGATATAAAGTGATAATAATTAAATGCAAATATATGTAAAAAATATTTAATATGTTTAAATAATTTCGTAAAAATCTAATTTTTGAATTCATTTTTTAGTGGGTAATATTAAAAAATGTGAGAGGAAAGGCGTGTGATTGGGCTCTTGGAAAATAAATATTTATTTTAAAATAAATTAATTTTGACTAATTAAACGTATCTTTGAAATCAAGTGTACAGAGGATTTGTTGGGGATTTTATTGAAAAATTACCGATTCATTTTGAGAATTTCTATGTGTAGAATATTATTGATTATTTTAACTTGGACTGCGTGTTTCTTTTGGAATAAAAGTGAAGCATTTGGAAGTTGTGGTCCACCAGCCAATTTGCGAGTTTCATCCGTTACCCTCCAAAATGCTAATTTTCAATGGAATGATTTCAATACCACAGCGCCTATTTTTTGGGAAATGCGATTGATAGATTTAAGTGCGGTGACGCCAGATACGGTTTATTTTTCGAGCATATTTGTTAAGACGTTCAACGTCACATCCTTATTACCCAATAATTATTATGAAGTAAGTGTTAGGTCGTATTGTGGTACTGACGGATTCAGTATCTGGTCGAATTATGTAAGGTTTTACACGCATTTGACGAATCCCTCTAAGTGCAATATGTCGTTGCCGATAGAAAACAATAATTGTTCAAATTTATTTCCACAAAAATATTTTATCAACGTAAATAATATTCCAGGTACAGAATTGGGTATCAATGCCTTCATCGACAGTATAGGCATCATTGTGGACCATAGTTTTCCTTCTGATCTCAATATTTCGTTGAGTTCGCCATCGGGGAAGACCGTTCGTTTGATCCAAAATAGGGGAGTAGCTGCCGCCAATTTTGGGGTGCCAAATCAAAGCCAATGTAAAAGTACCATGACTTTGTTGGATTATGCTTGCAAGTCATTGAGCCAAGGCGATGCGCCCTATATAGGACACTTTAAGCCCGAAGAAAGTCTAAGTGTCCTTTACGACACAACCAATCCCAATGGTATATGGGTTTTGAGCTTTTGCGATGACCATCCATCTGACCTTGGATTCTTGGATTATTTCAGCATCCATTTTGGAAATTCAACTTGTCCACCTATTACTGAGATTTTTCCGTTAAAAGAGCAATATCACGGTATTTCAATAGAAGTGAATAGAGAGACCACCAATCCTATAATTTTAGAGTATGGAGGACTTGGGTTTGTCCCTGGGACAGGTGGTTTAGCGGGGTCTTCATCCTCCTCAATTGGCATTTTAAATAACCCTGATAGCATATTTACTGCTTCTGGATTGTTCGCTGAAAGATCATTTGAGGTGTATGCAAGAAAGCAGTGTGGCAGCACATATAGCATTAATTCTTGCCCTATTCAGATCGAAACTTTGTGCGAGGAAATCGCGATAGATAGCGATTTTGAAGCAGAAAATATATGCACCAATGAATGTGGACTTACCTGCGCTTTGGGTGGTTTTTGGAAAAATGCGACAGACGACGATACTGAATGGTTGGTAACAGATGCTGCCCAACCGAATTCAGTCAATACAGGTCCACAAAATGATCGCAGAGGTCGAGGCAAATACATATTTTTAGAGACCAGAGATCCAGCCTGTCAAAATGGTAAAAGGGCATCCTTGGTTTCTCAATGTTTTTTGTTGAGGCCCAATATTGGAAATTGTCATTTATCATTTTATTATTTTATGTTCGGTGCTGGGGTCAATTCACTGAGCGTGGATGTCTCTACGGATGAAGGTAGATCCTGGACGACCCTATGGATCAAACAAGGAGAACAAGGCTATGCTTGGAACAAGCAGTTTATCAATTTGCAATCTTATATTGGACAAATAGTTCAAGTGCGATTTGTCGGGATTACAGGAGACAATGCTCTGGGAGACATAGCATTGGATGACATTTATTTATACAAAAATACTGCGGCGGTAGAAGATACATATGTTTACTTCAAGGACAAGGATAGGGATACCTATGGAGATGCACTTGATACGCTTAGATCTTGCTTGACTTCACCTCCGCTAAACTATGTAACCAATGCATTAGATTGTGACGACAACAATAGTCTTATCAGGCCCAACAGAACTGAAGTTCAGTGCAATTTGATTGATGAAAATTGTAATGGAATGGCTGACGACAATGGCAGCAATCTGACTTATAGTACTGTTAATTTTATTAATGAAACTTGTGATGGTTTGAGGAGAGGAGTTATTGAAATCCAGCCAATGTTCGGGACGGCTCCATATCAAGTCACATGGAATAATAACGTTGGTGGAAATAGGATATCGCAACTAAGACCTGGAGATTATCAAGCGACCATTACCGATGCTTCGGGTTGTAAAATCTTAACAGAAGTCTTTACTGTAAACCTTGCAAGTTCATTCTCTATCACAGTCAATTTCATCAAGCCGTCTAGTTGTTCAGGCAAAAAAGATGGGGAATTGTCTGTTACGACTACTATAGGTACCAATAATACAAATTTTTTCTGGAGTTCAGGTCAGTCTTGGCCATATCTACAAGCCATTTCAGATGGATTATACACTGTCACTGTATTTGATAATATGGGGTGCAAAGAAGTGATGTCCAATATATCAGTGCCTACTACCAGAAATATGGATGTTCAAGTACTAGATTATAGACCAGTTACTTGTGTAGGACATGGCAATGGGTCAATAAAATTATCAGCTTTTGGGGGAACAGCCCCTTATTCTTATTGGTGGAGTAATAATCTTGTTAGCCAGATAAATCAGCCACTCCATCCTGGCACATATAGCGTTACTATTTATGATATTGACCTTTGTCATATTACCAGAGAATATACCATAACTGGTCCCGATACACTGAAAATAAAACTTTTGGGGATAGATCCCGTCGTTTGCCAAGGCAAAAACAACGGAGCGATCTTCGTGGATGGGACTGGAGGAACAGCCCCTTATTCGTTTATTTGGACCGATATCAATAAATCCTATGTCACAAAAAATTTGATTAACATAGGAGCGGGAGACTATTCAGTAAAAGTATTTGACGCCAAAGGGTGTACTGCGACACTTGAAAACATTCGCATTGGAGAAACACCCAATATTCAGATTTTTATCGATTCTATTCACGATGTTGCTTGTCAGTTATCGCAAGATGGTTACATAAAAGTAAGAGCTATCGGAGGGTATCAACCCATTAGATATTTATGGTCCAATGGGGTCCAAGATTCAGTATTGCGAGGTGTTTCTGCGGGTAGTTACGGAGTCAATGCCATAGATAGGCTTGGATGTAAAGAATATATTTACCCGATTGAAATTAGGTTTTTGAATCAAGGACTTTCGCTTCAAGTTTTGGATCGAAAGAATGCCGTTTGTTATGGAGATTTAAACACATTCGTTGCTGTTAGTTCGTCAGGAACTTTGCCATTAAATTTTCATTGGAATAATGGTCGCAATGTAATTAAAACAAACCAAAATGATACCCTGAAGAATATCAATAAGGGGATTTATGCGCTGACTGTTACGGACGGCAAAGGATGTACAGGTCAGTTGACGAATATTTCCATTAATGGCCCGGATGCACCCATTAGCTATCAGATAAGACGATTGGCAAATCCAAATTGCTACTATGCACCAGATGGTTTTATAGATCTGCGTTTCGATGGAGGAGTGTTACCTTATCGATATTTGTGGACCAATGGATCTATCGCTGAAGATATTTATAACCTTGCTGGGGGACAATACAAATGCACCGTTTCAGACGGTCTTGGTTGCATATTTGTCACGCCTAATATCCCAATCACCTCACCAGATTCAATGAAGATCTCATTCGCGATGAACAGACCTGGTATTGGTCAGAGCAATGGATGGTTGGAAGCTCAGGTGACTGGTGGTACACCAACATACTTCTACCAATGGGATATGGGAGCCAACAATCAACAAAACGCTAGAGCTGTAAATCTTAGTAGTGGTCAATACTGGTTGACTGTGTTGGACGCAAAAGGCTGTAGAGAAGTTGTTTCAGTGTTTTTGCCGCTGTCAACGGCTACTAAAGAAGAATTGGATTTGCAAAAATCTATTTCGATATTTCCTTCTCCGACAAATGGCTCTTTTACGATTCAGATAGATGACATTTTGAAAGCCTATCACATTTCTAAAATCGAAGTGTACACTCCCGATGGTGTGAAAATTGTGTCCGACATGAAATTTATATTCCCTATTAGTGATTATTCGTTGGACTTACCAAATGGTGTTTATTTCCTAAATTTCGTGAATACTCGAAATGTAAGAATATTTAAAAGCTTGATTATCAATAGATAAATTGCCAGTACGGAATTAATAGATTCTTACTTAGTAATTGAAGGCTGGTTTCTTCGAATACTTATTTGGATTTTCTCAAAAAGAAACTCATAAATAAATTGGAAGTTTGCTTAAAATGGCGTTCCTTCGTGGGCTGAAAAGCGTCCTTCAAAAATTAACTTTTCAGTGAAAAAAATCAACGTTGCCATAGACGGCTATTCTTCTTGTGGGAAGAGCACATTAGCCAAAGATTTAGCCAAATCATTAGGATACCTTTACATCGACTCTGGTGCCATGTACCGGGCTGTTACTTTGTATTTTATACAGAATGATACAAACATTGAGTCTGAGACAGATGTCCTTGATGCCCTCAATCATATTGATATAGACTTTTCTGTTACTCCAGATGGAAAATTTACGCTGTTGAATGGTGTCAATGTGGAGGCAGAAATAAGAAAAATGTCCGTTTCAGATCGGGTCAGCGAAATAAGTGCGATTCCTTCCATACGTAAAAAGATGGTCGAACAACAAAAGAAATTGGCTTCGGCCAAGGGAGTAGTGATGGATGGAAGAGATATCGGTACTGTCGTAATAAAAGACGCTGAGTTAAAATTGTTTTTGACAGCAGAGCCAGATATAAGAGCGAAAAGGAGATTTGATGAGTTAAAAAATGCGAATATAGATATAGACATTGAGTCCATCAAAGCCAATTTATTATCGAGAGATAAGATCGATAGCTCACGCGAAGACAGTCCTCTGATGCGGGCTCCTGATGCTATATTATTAGACAATAGTCATATGTCACGCGAAGAACAGCATGGTTTTGTTTTACATTTAATCGAAAAAAAGCTCTTAGATTAATTATTTTATAGTTTAAATTTTGTTACTCTGAAGACATTAAGAAGTCTAACGAATACAAATGAAGTTGCTATGAATTTTGAAATATTTAAAGAGAGAGATGGATCTTTTAGGTTTAGATTGATATCATCTGGACAAGAAATAATCAAAAGCGAAACATACACGAACAAGGCTAACTGTAAGAACGGTATTTCTTCCGTTAAAAGCAATGGAATATCCAAGAATTCTTACGATATCCAAGAGACCCATAAGCACAAATATTATTTTAATATTAAAGCGAAAAATGGTCAAATTGTCGCCAGTAGTGTAAATTTTGACCAATTGAATGAGGCAGAGAATTGGGTCAAAGTTTTACAAAAATCGCTTTCTGATATAGAACTCTGACCCAATTAATATATTTATCCAATCATTTATAAATTCTGATTTGGATATTCTTTTCTGTGTTCATATTTGATGAAATCAAAAGTAGTGATGATTCCAACCAAATTGTGATCTGCATCGACGATTGGCACCGCATGGAAAAGATTCTCAAGAAATAACTCGGCAGCTGATCCAACCTTGTCATCTGGAAATAAAGTTGCCACTTTCGGAGTCATTATATCAGTCACTTTCACATTTGGATACTCAGAAAAAGGCAAATTTAATTTGTACAAATCGTGGGTAGTTATAATACCTGCCAATCTCTTGCCGTCCAAAACAGGAATATGATGAATACGTTTAGTTGAAAGGATGGCATGCACGGCCTCCAATGTGTCTCCAAGATTAACAGTGTACAGTTTAGTGCTCATTACGCTACTAATGTGTTCATTCATCATAATAAAAATCTATTTTATGGGTATTTAATAATTATTTAGCCTAAATGTACAAATTATCGAGTATTTCTAGATTATTTTGCATAAAAATTTATTTTTAAAATGAAATATTTTTTATTTTTTTTAATTTTCACCTTATTATATCCTCTATAGGTAGCCAAATTCCTGTTCAGAACATATATTTGGCCACTTTTGAGACCGTCGGTACTTCTTCCAAAATAAGCTCCATTTCGATCCTTCAAAACCACAATATTGGCAACTATAACAATCAGCCTTTTTATGCGAAGGACTCGATCATACTATACACCGCCAACCAAAAAACTGATACATCTGGTACTGATATTTTTGCATTGAATTTTCCTCTTAAAACAATTCAACAGATAACTGCCACGACCCAATCTGAATATTCGCCACAGTGGCAAAGGGGTGCTGATATTTTGACATGTGTCAGAGTTGAGAATAGTATGAAGGATCAGCTTCTATGGGCATATCCAGTGGATAGATCCAATAAGGGGTATAATATGATCCCCAGCTTAAAAAATATTGGGTATTATAGCTTTATTGACTCGGATTTGGTTGCCCTTTTCCTAGTAGGAGATCCTCACCAATTAGTGGTGTATAACTTTAAAACCAAGAAAATTGAAAAACTAGATCAACAAATTGGACGCTGTATTAAAACCAGTGAATCTAAGGATGTTTGGTATATTCAAAAGAATCCAACGACGGATTGGGTGCTTAAAAAGTGGGATTTTCAGGCAAAAGAAATTGAAACAGTTAAGTCAATGCCGATGAAAGGCGAGGATTTTATTTTTCCTCATCAAAATAAAATTTGGTTGAGTTCAGAGAACAAAATATACGAATCCAAGCTTGATGCATATGAAGGATGGAAAGTCATTTTAGATGGGAAAAATTGGGGACTTACCTCCATCACTAGAATGGAAAAATTGGATGATAACCATTATATCCTAATAGGAAATTAAATCAAACTAAATTGGCAAAATGATGTCTTCAAAATTGCCCGTTTGCTTGTTTTTTTGAACTTTATCCCAATCAAAATATCGTCCGTTCATCACGATATATACTCCAGGATCTAGCGTTTGAACAAATGCAATGGCAGAACCTAGATTAAAAAAACCATCACTCGAATTTCCAAAGGCATACGGAATCATGGCTCCAGTGAGGACTATGGTTTTATCAATATCTGCTTGAGCCAAAGCTTCTGCTGTCCTAACCATTCGATCGGTTCCATGGGTTAAAATTATCCTTTCTGCAGGAGATTTTTTGCAATTGTGGACGATGATATCTATATCTTCAGGAGTCATGGCAAGACTATCGACCATCATCAATGTTTTAACGTCAATATCCAATGTACATCGACCTTTATTGATCATTTCTGGCAAATGACTGTCTTTGAAAAATAATTCGCCCGTGATAAGGTTATATTCTTTGTCAAAAGTCCCTCCTGTAACAAACAGTTGAATCATTGTATATTGTATTTATTGAGCAAAGTTAAAAATATTATTAGGAATTCTAATTTTCATTCTGACCATAAATGCACTTATTTTGTCGCATCCGTTGGTTGTATTGCTGTCTGATGGCCTTCATGGTATCAAGCGTATGCGTTGTATTTCCTGTTTTTTGTTTTCCAATAATATTATGTTGCATCTTAAGATCTTTCTTCGCATCAAATATTTCCTTTAACTCCATGTTATTGTCTGAAATATACCAAAAAGCATCTGTGATATACCTAAAATTGCCTGATTGGAAATTGTAGGCCCAGCTTTTAGTTACATCTTCTGGGTCTTTGCCAAAGCTCACGATTGGATCTTTATAACCGACTAGTTTGGCCATATAAGGCAAAATATCAATTTGTTGGACTGTTTGTTTTTTAATCTCTTGTTTTGGGTTTTGGGGATCAAACACTATCAAAGGTATTCTATATGATCCTATAGCCGTACCAAAAATTGGATCGGCAGTAGGGGTGGAGTGATCAGATAAAATAATGAAAATACTATGTTGGTACCAAGATTGTTTTTGAGCTTCGTTGAAATATGATTTCATTGAAAAATCCAAATAAGAAAATGTGTTTTCTACCTCATTCAAATTCGGATTAGACTTTATACCTGGGGGCAACACATATGGATGGTGGCTACTTAGTGTAAAAATTGTCGCTAAGAAAGGCTCTAGCAATTTTGAGGTTTCTCTTAAGAAAAAATGAAAATATGGCTCGTCCCAAATGCCCCAAGTTCCATCATAATCTCCTTTATTGGGGTAGTCATCCATGCAATGAGTTTTTTCGAAACCAGCCTGTTTGGCAAGATGTTCCAGCCCTAAAGACCCTTTGTGAGCCCCATGGCTAAAGTATGTGGAATAGCCTTGATTTTTTGCTATTTTTCCAATTCCTTCTACTTGGTTTGCTTGGTAAATAGACAAAGGAAAAGGAGCTTCCATGAGCGCAGGGATAGATGTTAATATAGCCGTAATCCCTTCAGCAGATCTTTTGGCATTGGAATACATATTGGGCCAAATGGTACTTTTTTCTGCCAGACTATCGAGAAATGGCATTACAACTTTAGCTTTTGGATTGAATGTTTGAAGCCATTCTTGGCTACATCCTTCCATGATTATCAATACAATATTGCGTTTTACGTCATATTTTGGCTGATATTGCTGAACCATTGGATATAGTTCATTGCATTTTTGATCTGTAAAGAAATTTACTGGGTCAAGCCCAGGCCTTGTCATTGAAGTAAGTAGAACCAATGGGGTATTCAAAACTGCGGGTACATGCTTTGATTCTGCATATTGAAATGCGACATTTTCGTCCAAGGGCCTTAATTGAAGCCCTCCTCGCGCACCAATCAAAAATATCCCTATGATGATTAAGGCTCCTATCAATTGCTTGTACCAAGATTGTGGGGTATATTCTTTGGGTGCATATCGATCATACAACTTGGCAAAAAACCAGTACAACAATATTATTACAAAAGGTAAAAACCAATATTCCTTGAGCATCTGTATTCTGAGTTCGGTGCTAACATTACCTAATGAAACCAAGGCATCCCAACCAGACCTTTTTAAATTGAATTTGAAATAAAATAAATCCATCAAACTCAGCATGAAAAACAGGGTATTGCTGAAGGCATATATGAATTTTAATATTTGGTGAAACCAACCTTTCAACAACCCCCTGTACCAGATTACATGGCTCAATGCAAGGATGCTCATCGTGTACAATGCTCCTGAGATATCAAATCGTATGCCACCCAGTAATATCCAAAACCAATCTTTTATATTGTGAACATGCAGAAGATTATTATTTAACAAAATAAATAATATTCTAAAAAAGAAATAAAGAATTAAAAGTGGTAAAAACCGTTTTATAAATAATGTTACCTGCCTTGGCATCCTATTGTATTCTACTTGATTTTTAAAATTTTTAAACTAAAATATCGCTTCTCCTAGCTATAATAATTGATTTTTATCGCTTTTCATTGAATAACTTTCCGATTCGATATCATAAAAAAAAACGTCATTCCCGAGCCAACTTAGGTATCACTCGGGTGAATTTTTCAGGTGTTAATATTTTATAATAAAATGCATCGGGATAGTTGTTCTTGCGCAATTGAATCAACAAGGGCAATTCGTTTGATGCTGAGGGCAATTCTTCTATATAAATCCGTGTATATTTGGCATCTCTTTTTAAGTAAATTAATCCGAAATCCAAGAAATGATTGGCCATTTCAGGCTTAAAATTTTCGTTTAGATGCGTTACAACTTGGATCAATTTTCCACTGGTGAAGGTAATTTCTGTAGCTGAGGTGTCAATTCGAGTCATATTATTTTTAACCACGGAAACAGCCTCAATGCTATCAAGTATAGCCTCCTGCATTTCTGTTTTTTCTTTTAAATGTGTATTTTTCTCTACCTCTTCTTGTATGAAGACATTTTGAGCTGGTACCAGATGTATCGTTTTATTGAATGAATTGCTTATTTCATCAGGTTTACGAACTCTAACGAGATTCCTTTGATAGCCCGTTTTGGAGATGATGATTTTGTGTTCGTAGCCAGGGAGTATCCAGGTCCTAAATTTTCCCTCATGGTCAGTATAAGTCTCATCGTATTCCCCATCCGCAGTGTTGATTGCTACGACATATGCGCCGTGCACAGGTTTCGAAGACAAGCTGTCTATAACGATTCCTTCATCCATTTTCTTGTTTCTTCTCAATCTCAGGTCGTAGATTTTGCTATCGGATTTTAACTCTTGAGCATTAAGCTTAATCTCGATATTAGAATATCCGCGTCTTTGGATGGCTACGATCCCATCGATCAAATCTGGGAGGTCAAGCTTATATATTCCATTTTCATCAGTTATTTGGCTGGGAAGGTTGCACCTACTTAGATCGATCAAAGCCCCACCGATAGGAAGATTTGTTTCCAGATCTTTTACTGAGAATTGGATTTGTTTTTGCTTTTTCTGATGGAAATAAATCTGGCAAGTTTGACCTCTGTTGCTGTTCCAATACCCTCTTAGACTAGGCCCGTCGATCGTATAGTACCATTCATCTTTTTCTGTGTTGATTGGTTTTCCAAGATTAACAGGCGCTTGAAATTCATTCGCACTGAAAAGGGAAGAAAATATATCCAAGCCACCAAAACCTGCATGAAAATCGCTAGAAAAATACAGTTGATCATTCATAAAAAAAGGACTCAATTTATTTCCTTTCGTATTTATCGTCTTATCCAGTCGAACAGGCGGCAACCAAAACCCTTGACTGTTTTTACTTCTGTAAATGTCAAATCCTCCAACGCTTTCAGGCCTATTAGAGCTGAAATATAGGTATTGACCATCTGGAGAAATGCACGGGAATAAATCACAGTACTGTCCTAAACTAAAAGGTATGGGTTTTACATTGACATAGGACCCTTCTCCTATTATGGAAGCCTCATAGAGCCTTGATTTGGCTGAATATGCGTAAGGTGGATGCCAATTTGGGTCATAATCTGTGGAGCAAAATACGACTTTATTCAGGATTTCATTTTTAGTATAATCCATCAAAGATTGGTTGAACATCGCTATTTGGTCCGTTGCAATTTGCAGATTATTCTCAAAAATGGTATCACCATTTTTTTCTGGGAGGTTAAAAACTTTATACTGAATTTTGTTTTTAAATGCTGCGATTTTAATTCTTGATTGTCCTGAAATGGGAGTTTTTAAAGTTTTAATTTTATTTTGAGGACTATCGTAATCATTTTTTAATGAAAATAGAATACTAGAAACCAAGCTGTAATATTTTTCATCTTTATTATTGACAATTTGCTCTAGCCAAGCCTTTGCATCGAGGTATTTACCTTTGTTTTGAGCGATAGTAGCTTTCCACAAAGCTATTTTGTCACTCTGCCCTTTTGCTCCTTGGTAAGTACTAATTATTTTTTCCGCAAGTACATTGTCACCTTTTGCTTGAGCAGCCAACCACCATTTTTCCCATTCAGCTTCATCTTGTGGCTGGTCTAATTTCCAATATTTTTGCAAGGCGAGGTCCAATGAATTATAATCAAAAGAAGCGACTGATTCTGTAGGGTTGGTTTGTGCTCGAGAATAGGATAGATTAAATAAAAAAAATAAACATAGACCAGGTAAATGCAAAGCAAATTTAGTGAAATTCCAATTCAATGGCAAAAGCCAATTAAGCAAACGCTTTATTCGATTATCCAAAGAAATTTCAATATTTTTTAAAAGAATGGAAGCCAAAAATTAATTAAATTGTTATATGATGATTTTAGTTTCTTTTTGTGGATTTGTGCCATTTTAATGCACAAAGTAAGTGAATTATTATTACATTTGTTCTTAATAATCCATTAATATAAAGTTAAATCGAAAAACAAACTTTCATTTATTTCGAATTATTGTATTGATTTATTGGAAATTTAGAATATTTTCATTTTAGTTATTTTATTTTTATGATAAAAAAGATTGTAATTTTCGCTATATCGATTTTTGCCTTTGGGTCAGATTCTAATGCGCAATTGCTCACCCATAAACTCGGCGAATTTTTAGTCCAGTTCGATAAAGGAGTTTCACCACAGGAAGTTTTACCTTATTTAACTGATTATAAGGGAAATTTGGTGGGATTTGAAATCGAAACGATCGCCTCTGATTTGAATATTCATAAAATTGTAATAGACTATACCCGCACCAATGAATTTGAATATTTATCGGCACTCAGAAAAAATAATTCAGTTCTAGCGGCCCAGTTTAATCATATTGCTAAAAAGCGCGAAAGGATACCCAACGACTCAAGATGGAATCGTATGTGGCACTTGCGAAATATAGGACAAGAAACAGGCTCGACCGTTGATGCAGACATTGATGCCGAACTCGGGTGGGATATTTCGACGGGTGGTTTGACGGCTCTAGGCGATACAATCGTTGTAGCGGTTATAGATACAGGTACAGATCTAAACCACTATGATTTAAAAAGCACTTTATGGATAAATCGTGGTGAAATTCCAAACAATAATATTGACGATGATCTGAATGGATATAAGGATGACTATTATGGATACAATACTGATCTCAATAATGGTTCTGTTCAAATAACATCCGGAGTAGATCACGGATTGAACATCAATGCATTGATCGGCGCACAAGGTAACAATTCCACTGGGATGACAGGTGTAAATTGGAATATAAAAATTGTAACCATAAAAGAATTATCTGATACAGAATCTGAAATCATTGAAGCTTATGAATATGCTAGAAAACTGCGTTTATTATATAACCAGACCAATGGAGCCAAGGGCGCATTTATCGTTGCTACAAATTCTTCTTTTGGTTTAGATGAGATGTTCGAGTCCGATGCACCGCTTTGGTGTGGATATTACAATGCATTGGGAGAAGTAGGAATTCTCAATATTGGGGCTACCTCTAATAATGATGTTAATGTTGATGTCGTAGGTGATATCCCGTCACTTTGCAGTAGCGAACATTTAGTGGCTGTTACAGCGACCAATTGGGATGACGAGCGAACTTTTGCAGGTTACGGTATTAAAAACGTTGATTTGGCCGCTCCAGGCGAGGATATTTACACTTTACATCAGAATGATCGGTATTTTCCAACTTCAGGTACATCGTTTTCCACCCCCTTGGTAGTTGGTGCTGTTGGCTTGATGTACTCGGTTCCTAGCTTAGGACTTATTACTTTGGCGAAGCAAGATCCTGCAGCAGCATCTCTTTTGGTGAAAAAAATGATATTGGAATCAGTTGATAAAAAGTCAAATCTTTCAGCAGATTGTGTCACTGGAGGTCGATTAAATCTCTTTGGAGCGATGCAAGCAGCTTTGGCATATACTGGAGAGTGCAAAGCCAATTGTCTCTCAAAGGGCAATAGCGTCAAGAGTGTTTTGGATAGCTTTAAAATTGGTACAGCTAGTGCTTCATTCAAAACAGACACCGCAGGTTATGTATTAAAATCTCAATTTACAACCTCTCTCAAAGAAGCGATGAATTATAATTATCAAATTTTATTGCCTAAAACGATTGATACTATAGGAAAAAGGCATGTCTATATTTGGACTGACTTGAATCGAGATGGCGTATTTGATCCCAATGTTGAAAAATCAGTAGGCAGAGTCGTTCAAAATACTAGCAAAGTAACGGGCACATTGAATATTCCATGGAATATAAATGGAGGCACAGCGAGGATGAGAATGAGCATAAAACCATTTACATCACTTGATAGCATAGCTCCCTATCCTTGCGATACGTTTACGACTGGAGGAGTAGCAGATATGTGCATCGAGTTGCTAGAAAGAATTTGTCCAACTGCGGATTCAATTCAAGTTACTAATCTCACTCCTGCGAGTGCAACCTTGCGATGGACATCGATCATGGATGGCATTGCTTATCTGTATAGATATAAGAAAAAAGGAAGTTCAATGTGGATGGATAAGGCAGATACCACCCAATCTTTTAGTATCTCTGGTTTAAATGAATGTACCGAATATGAATTTCAAGTAAAAACAATATGCGCATTTGATACCAGTGCCTATACCTCTACCTTGGTCTTTACGACCACGGGTGCAGGATGCCCAGTCTCTGTGATTACGATTCTCCCTGATGATATTGTTTCTGTTTATCCAAATCCTTTTTCTGATAGATTGGATATTCAATTCAGACAAGATCCATTCGATGGTCAAGATTTTAGGTTAAAATGTATAAATGTCCATGGGCAATTGATTTTTTCAAAATCGATGAAATCATCGAGCAGTCGTCAGAATTCAACCATCAATATTGGGACAGAATTTGAGCTTCAAAACCAAGGAGTTTACTTTTTAATAATTGAATCTCAAGATAAGCGAATCCTCAAGAAATTGATTAAATATTAAACTGAGGATTACTGATCATGAGGGACTTTTTTGATTTATTGGCAAGAATTTTCTTGTCAGCTTACTTTCTGTATGAAGCATACGATTCGGTCGCTTTTTTTAAGTCAACCAAAACTTATATGGCAAAGTATGGCCTTACGTGGCAGCAAGATATGTTGATATATATCGGCATTGCTTTTCTGATTGTTGGCGGCTTGATGGTCTTGATAGGATACCGAGCGGGACTTGGTGCCACCTTGCTTATGATATACTGGATCCCTTATACGCTGTTGGTTTATGCTTTTTGGAATTCTGACATTGAACACATGAGGATTCAATCTATTCATTTTATGAAAAATTTCGGGATCATTGGGGGCTTGATTTTTGTGATTCTCCATGGAACTGGAAAGTACAGCATCAAACGGGTTTTTGCAAGTACGAGGATTTAGGTTTGTTTTTATAAGAAATTCCTCAATATGCCTGATGATAATGCCTAGTTTTAAACAATTGGAGTGTCATTTTTTTATCAATTTTCCAATGGTTTGTAAGCTATTTATCAATAAAAAATTATTTTCTAAATAAGACTATTCGTTAAATGGTGCTTGACTTTTTGAAATACTATTGGAGGGCAAAAACAGTTCATCAGGTTCATTCAGAATTTGTATTCAATATTGTACAGGATGTTTTTGACAATAGCAGCTTTAGCCAGTCTTTAAAGTTGATAGAAGAAAAACGTATAAAACTCTTAAAATCAAATGAGACCATAGAAGTAGTGGATTTTGGTGCTGGATCAAAAGGCTCTTCTTCTTCCAAAAAATCGATAAGGAATATTGCAAAGTATGCGGTTTCGCCTCCGTTCCAGTGCCTGTGGTTGTATCATCTTGTTCGCTCACAAAAGATAAATCGAGTACTAGAATTGGGTACTTCGCTAGGCATTACAGCTGCATATCTTGCTCAAGGAAATCCTCATGTTCACGTAACCACCATAGAAGGAGACCCGAATATTTCCAAAAAAGCAAATGATTTATTCGATGAGCTTCATGTAAAAATCGATGGCAGATGCGGTCAATTCAATGAGGTAATATCTGATTTATTGAAGAGTTCAAATACTTTCGATCTCATATATATCGATGGGCATCATGCAAAAATTCCAACCCTAGAATATACCGAGCGTTTGCTCCCGATATTAAATTCAGATGGTATCCTAATTTATGACGATATTTATTGGTCAGAAGGCATGAAAGAGGCGTGGGTCGAAATCAAAAAAGGTTTGCAGATTCACTCATCATGGATTTTTTCTTTTGGGGGATTGTAATTCCAAGTAAAACAGATATAGAACCAAACGAATATACTCTGATTCCCCAAAAATGGAAGCCCTTACAAATTGGGATTTGGCAGTAAATTCCTTTTGCTTACCTTACCTTGAATTCAATGGTAATAGTACCACATTGTTCTTCTAACTCTCCTTGGTCAAATTTGAATTTTTTTGCGGCAGCAATTGCTTTTGCCTTTAGATTTGGGTCGGAAGTAGTTGAACCATTTTTGTGTATAGATTGCGGAGACTACTTGGCCATTTTTGTCCACACAAACTTTTACTACGACATTCCCAGTTTCCTGTGAATCATCACTAATCATAGGTTGGCTCAATACCTTTCTTCCTGAGAGATTTCCACCAACTCTTCCACTTCCCCTTCGAATTCCACTCAAATTATCGCTATCAGGGTTGCCATTGGGATCACCTTGATTACCAGGCTTCCCAGTATTGCCTCTGCCTGTACCACCTTCGCCTTTACCTCCACCTCCAGTGGTACCTGTCCCACCAGCCTTTCCACCACCAAAAGCACCACCATATTTGGCCTTTGCAGCAGCCTTCTTAGCAGCCTCTGCCGCTTGACGATCGGCTTCTGCTTTTGCTTCTGCAGCTTTGCGCCTTCGCTCTTCATCGACTTTTCTCCGCTCAGCATCCTCGGCAGCTTTTTTCTTACTCAATTCTTCTTCATACTGTTTTTTCTTTGCGGCAGCTTCTGAAGCTTTGGCTCTATTTTCTTCTTCGACTTTTTTCTTTTCGGCGTCTTTTTTCTTTTTTAACTCTATTGCATCCTCTTTGTCTTGCGTCAAGATGTCCTCTTTAGCCTTCGATTTGTCCTCGACTTTTTTAGGAGGTGGGGACTTTTTTGGAGGATCGGTCTCTATTTTATCTTTACCTATGTCTTTTACATTCGGGTTATTGTCATCATTGCTAGGCGAAAGGGGTGGAGGTGGATCATTGGTGGGATTTGGTTGGTTCGGCCATCTGGAGTCCCAATTGGTCTGTCATTGCCCATTCCTTCATCTGGAAATCCAAGTGCAACCTCGATTCCTTCTTCGATCGGTGGTGGATCGAGCTTCACCATGATGAAGAACAAAGCACCCAATAAAAAAAGCGCATGCAACAAAATGGCCCCTATGAGGGCTTTGGGCCTATTTCCTTTTTCTTCTTCTCTAAAATATCTAATTGTGCGCATATTCTTATGACTTTCAATGATGAATTAGAACTTACTACTGTTTGATTTTCTCTGTTGCAATAACCATTGGAAGCTTCAATTGATTTACTATGTCGATGACTTTTATCAATTCTTCTACGGGGATGGATTTATGGGCGCGAACCACTATTGTGGGTAGTTCAGCTTTTTTACTTTCTTTTTCCAGCAAAGCCTTTAGATTTTCAACACTTACGGGCTTGTCCTCAATATAATAAACGAGATTTTCATCTATTCCAAGTCCGATGATGTTCTTAGAAATATTTTGTCCTGTTTTAGCCTTTGGCAGTAGCAATTTGATCGCACTAGGACTGGCCAATGTGGACATCATTAGGAAAAAAAGTAATAAGAAAAATAAGATATCTGACAAGGCTGAAGCCTCAACGACGGACCCATGCCTTTTTCTTCGGGTCAATTTCATAACTTAGCTGGTTTGTGTAAAACGTCCATAAAATCTATCGCAGTTACCTCTATCGAATTGACAAATCTATCAATCATAGAATTCAAATAAGTGAAAAACATATGTGCAATAATACCAACAACCAATCCAGCTGCAGATGAAACCATCTTTTCATAAATTCCACCCGCAATCGTGTCGATACTGATATTAGCGGTCTGAGAAATATTATAAAATGTCGTAATCATCCCAAATACTGTACCCAAAAATCCAAACATCGGCGCGATCGCAGCAATTGCGGCCAAAATATTTAAGTACTTTTCCATCTGACCGACTTCCACATTTACCACATTTTCCATGGATCTTTCTATATCATGTATTGGAGAGCCAATTCTGTTAAGACCTCTTTCGAGAACCCGAGCTAAAGGATACTTTGATGATTTACAGAGTGTCTGTGCACCATTGACATTGCCTTTTTCTAGCATTTCATTGATGCTATTTACAAAATGTGGATCTACAGTTGAAGCCTTTTTTATGTAGGAGTATCGCTCGATAAATAAATATACACTCGCTATCGACAATATCCCAATGGGTATCATAATAAAGCCTCCCTTCTTGATTAAATCAAGCAAAGAAAGAGACTTGACCGCAGCAGTACCCGCAGCAGCACTGATATCAGGTGCTTGTGTTATTTGTAAAATAATCCAGTCTAAAATCATAAAAATTGTTTAATATTTAAAATGTGATATTACTAAATGTTTTTTTACTTTAAAATATTATCTTTATAAGTCAAAATATTATATTTTCGCAAAAATAAAATTAGTTTCGCATATTACAAAATTTTATTATATATTAATAATTCCTAGTGGGTTATTTAATAAACAGTGTTTTATATTACAAAACTTTTAGGATAAAAATTGGATGGAAGAACATAAAAAATGGCTACTGGAAGCAATTAGGATTTCAGAGCAGGGGTTTAAGATGGGTAAAGGTGGACCCTTTGGAGCCATTATAGTCAAAAACGGCCAAGTAGTCGGTAGAGGATGGAATCAGGTTACCTCCACTATGGATCCGACTGCACATGCAGAAGTAGTGGCTATTCGAGACGCTTGCGGCTTTTTGAAAAACTTTCAACTTGATGATTGCATCGTGTACACTTCCTGTGAGCCGTGTCCGATGTGTCTAGGAGCCATTTATTGGGCAAGGCCAAAGGCTATTTATTACGCCAATACTCGTGATAATGCTGCTGCTATTGGATTTGATGATAGTTTTATTTATGATGAAATTCCAAAAGCTGTCGAAGATAGAAGTATTCCTACCATCCATATTCCATGTGAGGAGGCTTGGGAAGTATTCAAAGAATGGCAAAATAAATCTGATAAAATTTCTTATTAATTTTCGAAAATCAATGTTTGTCCAATGATAAAAATGATCTGTTTGATATTAGGAGGAGGTGCAGGTACGCGATTGCAACCATTGACCTCTCATCGTTCTAAACCAGCGGTTCCTGTAGCTGGTAAATATCGTTTAATTGATATTCCAATTTCTAATTGCCTGAATTCAGGTGTTAAAAGAATTTTTGTTCTAACACAATTTAATTCTGCTTCGTTGAATCGGCATATTAAAAATACCTATCATTTTGACCACTTTGGACACGGTTTTGTCGATATTTTGGCTGCCGAACAAACTCCTGGCAACGATTCTTGGTTTCAAGGGACTGCAGATGCAGTAAAGCAAAGCATGATCCATTTTCCAACTCATGATTTTGACTATATTTTGATTCTGAGTGGGGATCAATTATACCAAATGGATTTCGAAAAAATGGTAAGCGAGCATATTGCGAAAAATGCTGATTTGACTATAGCAACCATTCCCGTTGATGCTCGAGACGCACCAGAGTTCGGCATCATGAAGGTTAGAAAGGATGGGATGATTGATACTTTTATCGAAAAACCAGCTAAGGATTTATTGCCACAATGGAAATCTGCTGTTGACCCCATCAATCGCAAAAAGGGCAAAGAGTATCTAGCCAGTATGGGGATTTACATTTTCAATAAAAAGGCTCTTTACGAATTATTTCAAGAGAATCCAGCTGCCACAGATTTTGGGAAAGGGATTATCCCCGCAGCCATAAAATCTAGTTATAGGGTAGCTTCCTATCAATATAACGGTTATTGGACAGACATTGGAAATATCCGATCTTTTTTTGAGGCAAATTTGGAGTTAACGGATGTTGTTCCAAAATTTAATTTATTCGAAGATAAAAAACCTGTTTATACTAGACAGAGAAGTTTGGCTCCAACTAAAATCATGGGAACTACAATAAAAGGGTGTATCGTAGCCGATGGATCCGTTTTATTGGGCAAAAGGTTAGAAAAAGCTGTGATTGGAATTCGTTCTAGAATTGGTAAAGGAACAGTAATCAAAAGAGCCATCATTATGGGAAATGATTTTTATCAATCTTGGAAAGAAATTGTTTTGGAGAAAGACCAGAATATTCCATTGGGAATAGGGGAGAACTGCTACCTTGAAAATGTCATAGTTGATAAAAACGTTCGTATTGGCAATAATGTTACTATAAAAGGTGGTACATCTTTGGCTAATATGGATCATCCAGATTATGCTATCGTTGATGGAATTATTGTGTTAAAAAAGAATGCTCATATAGGTCATAATGTCAAAATTGGACTCTAAAGATATAGCTGACCGAGCACTAGAATCAGTGCGAAAATGGCTAGAAACTTTTGTCATTGGTCTCAGTATTTGCCCATTTGCAGCTAAGCCATATAAGCAGAACAAAGTAAGATTGGCCTACTTCGACGGTTCGAAGAATGATTGGATAAATGGGTTTGAGGCTGAGATTCGTCTGCTTGAAAGTGGGAATATTGATGAAATAGAAACTACTTTGTGGGTTTTTCCTGATGATTTTTGGGAGGATTTCCATACGATGTGGGATGAAACCATCCTAATCGAAGATATGCTCGATCAATTGGGTTTAGAGGACAACTATCAATTGGCCTATTTCCATCCAAATTTTGAATTCGAGGGAATAGACGATAAGGACGATATTCGACATTTCGTCCATAGATCTCCTTATCCTATAATCCATATTCTTAGATGGGACTCCATAGCTATCGCTGAGGCTATTTATCCAAATATTGAAGAGATTCCGGCTATGAATGATCGAAAGTTAAACATTATTGGTATTGAACAAATAAAAAAAATGTTACATGGTCTTAAGTGAACGCATTGATGCGCTTGGGCATCTACAGCGAATTTTCAAAGACTTGAATACCAATCCAGACCATGAAATTTATTCGACGACCGTTGCTAAAAATCCATGGTTTATCCCAAGTTTTGTTCAATCTTCTTTACATCAAATAGAACTTAATTATTTAGACACAAGCTTAATAAGTCAATGGCTAAGTGGTTACCAATTGGAAGAAAATCCAGCAATGCGCATCGGTATAGTATGCGCTGGCAACATTCCTCTAGTATGCTTTCATGACTTTTTGTGCGTTTTTTTGACTGGAAATATTAGTGTTTTAAAGCTTTCTGACAAAGACAGCGTATTGTTGCCTTATATTTTTAGAAATTGGATTTCAATTTGTCCTGAAGTGGCTAAGTATTTTGAATTTGTTGAGAGAATGACTTCAGTTGATGCAATCATTGCCACTGGTTCGGACAACTCAGCTACTTATTTTGAATATTATTTTGGGAAATATCCAAACATTATTCGAAAAAATAGAACTTCCATTGGCATTCTATCTGGAAACGAATCTGACGAAGAATTGGCCCAATTGGGAACTGATGTATTTCAATATTTTGGTCAAGGATGTAGGAATATTTCAAAAATTTATATTCCTGAAAATTATAGTTTTGAAAGACTCAAAGCTGCTTGGAAAGCCTATGATTTCATCATGGATCATAATAAGTATAAGAATAATTTTGATTACAATTACACCTTATACTTGATGAATAAAATTCCTCATACCGCCAATTCCAATATTATTTTTACTGAAAGTAAATCTTTACACTCGCGCATTGGGGTAATGCATTATGAATATTATCAGGACCTGAATGTCTTAGAAACTGAACTAAGGTCTATTTCAGCCCAGATTCAATGCATAATGTGCAATCAGCCCATCCATGGCCATCTTGTCTTCCCACTTGGATCTGGCCAAAAGCCTAAGTTGGATGATTTTGCAGATGGTGTGGATACCCTTCGGTTTTTGCAAAGCCTAAATAGTTAGTGAAAAATTAATATTTTATTCTATTAAAGTGATAGTGCCAATTTGAGGAATTTTCTCACCGTTGCACTCGATGGCTATAGTGTATAAATAGACGCCTCCATGGCATCTTGATTTCCCAAATTTTCCATTCCACTCAATATTTTCACCTTTTGCAGAAAAGACGTTATTGCCCCATTTATCAAAAATATTCATATTGATATCCATTGGAGTTTCGCTACCGATTTTAAAAACATCGTTGATACCGTCCTCATTAGGGGTAAAACAATTCGGGATATAAATTGGCTTGACAAAATGATCCAAATGGGTAATAACCACCGAATCGCAATTGTTTACAGAGTTTAAAGTATCGAAGTAAATACCTGGATTCGTATAGACATGATCATTAAAAAAATAAGGGGTTGATGCATTG
Source organism: Saprospiraceae bacterium (assembly GCA_016718505.1). GTDB lineage: Bacteria > Bacteroidota > Bacteroidia > Chitinophagales > Saprospiraceae > JADKKF01. The sequence continues at coordinate 820,651 of JADKDE010000002.1, forward strand.
CAAATGGTATGATCTAAATCAACGACAATGGTAGTTCTTTCGTCTGGAATTTCAAAATCTAGCGTATCAAAACATGAAACATTGCTCTCTAATATAAGTTTGTAAGTTCCAGCCACAAGGTTTGTAATGGGGTTTATATTGGTTATTTCTGTTCCGTTTAGAGTCATTTTGTTGATGATGGGAATTTCACTGTTTGGACTTCCATTTATGGAGAAATCCAGAGCTCCGAGATGGCTGCAATTATTTTCTTGAATATCTTCAATATCCAAAACTATATTATCTCTGAGGTCTCTTATTATAAAAGGTTTTGTATCGCTGCACGCCTTATAATTTGCTGTAAAGGCATAAATTCCAGCAGCCAAATTTGGTGCTTGGTTTGTTGTTAATGGGGTTGTTACGTTTAAAAAATAATTAATATCCGTGTTATTTAAAAATGGGTGATAAGCAGTTGCATTACCTAAATTAGAGCATATCCTGTGCACTACTCCGATGGAATCAAGTGCAAATGGCCGAATAGTCTTGGTGACTTCTTTACGGCATATTTCACCAAAAAATATATCATCCAAAGCAAAATCATTGCCATCTAGTGCGACATTGACATTTTCAATCGCAATTTTAGCTTGAGTCACAGAACCTGAATTCCATACCACATAAAAATTAGTCCAAATACAGGTAGGTCCATTAAGATTTATATTGTTGCCAATGGCTATTCCATTTATTGTTATTCGCACAATTGGTCCATTTTGTGGGTCTAATTTTGTACCCAAGAAAAATTGATATGGGTATTCGGCTTACAATGAAAGTTTTTCCCAAATCTTTTGATTCAAAACGGGTGCACCATTTATGACCATCATTCCAATATTATTGCCAGTGTGATCATTGCAATTGGATAAACCTCCATTCCAAGAATTGGGATCATTCGTTATTTTAAATTCCCCTTCTGCTATATTAGTTGCAGTTGACCTATAATCTGATTGAAAATCAATAAAAACAGAATTGAAATTACCGTTGGTAATTAAGTTTTCGCCATATTTTATGGCAGTTACTTTGATCTGTTCAGGGTTATCGATTGTGGCAAGTGTTGGATTAGTAGTTGTGTTAGAAAATAAGTTAGAAGGAGACCAAATATATTCATCAAAACCACTGGTAGTACTCACTTCAAATGGGAGACTCAGACACTGAATTGAATCAGCAATAATGACAAGGTCAGGACAGATAAGCGTGTCCAATTCTCCCTCTGCACGGGCATTTAGGGGTATAAAAATACAAACGTATGTAAAAAAAAGTAAATATTTCATCGTAGATAAGGTAAATGCTAAATAGAATAATTGTATATTTGTCGTCGCAATATAATAAAATTTTCTGAATTGCAAAATACGCAATTTTATTTTTAATTTTTTTAAAATATGAGCGCTAAATCAACTAAAATAACAAAAAAGAAAATAGTCTTACCAGAAGAGGTGTTTGAAAAGAATGATAATATTCTGCACTTAAATCGTATGTCAAAGATATTTTTGTGCTTACTCGCGTTTGGTTTTTTCCTTTTTGTAGCACTTAAATTTAGTGGGAGTTCAGTTGGAATGCATGACATTGTTTTTAGTAATAAAAACCCACCAAAGTCTGAATTAATTTTCGGTCAGCCCAGGGGCATAAGACAAGATGAATGGCAAGTTTGGTTGCCCATGCTCTATAATTCTTATCAAAATAAATTTGCTGATTCAATTTATTCAATGGGGGCAGGTAAAGCTGCTTTGATTTGTTCAGCTCTACCAACAAATTCAATACGAGATTTATTTCGACCTAAATTATGGGGGTATCATTTTTTAGATTTTGAGAGGGGATACTCATTTGATTGGAATCTAAAAATCTTTGGATTACTTGCTACTGCTTTTTTATTTTTTATGATTTTTACCAAAAGTAATTTTTTACTTTCATTTTTTGGTGCATTTTGGTTGTTTTTGAGTTCAGCTCAACAATGGTGGTCTAACAATCTTGGCGAAATGTTGAGTTATGTTTTGCTGGCAATTTCTTCATTCCTAATAATCATTTTTACAAAAAAGAAATATGAAATATATGTTTTTGGCCTCCTTTTTATAATTGGAGCTTACACTTTTATCACAATTATGTACCCACCATGGACAATTGCATTGGGATATATTGGGCTATTGTTCACTTTTGGATATTTATTCCAAAATTGGGATTCAATTAAATGGCATAACTTAAAAACAGAAAAAATATTAATTTTAAGTCTATCAACCCTTTTTGTTGGAATTCTAATATTGTTATATTATTTTGATATTAGATCTACGGCCAAATTAATTACTGAAACTTCCTATCCGGGCAAGCGTGTAAATTTGGGTGGGGATTTTGATTTAACAAAGTTATTTTCAGAATATTTAGGTATTTTCATGACGGATAATCATTATCCTGAAAAATGGTTAAACATCTGTGAAGCTAGTGGTTTTCTAATGTTCTTTCCGATATTAATTTTTTATTTTATTTCCGTCATTAAAAACAAACTGAACATTAACTATTTTTATTTAGTATTTTTTATATTTTTAATTTTTTGGTTGGTTTGGATGAATTTTGGATTACCAAATTTTATAGCAAAAGCCACGCTACTCAATCATATACCTTCGTACAGATTATTGCCAATAATCGGGATAGCTAATATACTCTTTACTGTCATTTTTTTGTCCCATAAGATAAAAATAAGTTTTTTCAATAACAATTTATATGACAAAGCAATCCTATTTGTGGTTTCATTTGTATTTCTTTATATGATTTTAACATTTACTAATGCAGAGGTTAAAAATTTTTTTACAACCGGACAAATTTTGTCTATGTCAATGTTATTTGCCTGCTTGTATTTAGTTGCTTCTTGTGCAGATATACCTTATCGCAATGTAATCTTTTCAAGTATAGTTTTAATTTATCTTTTCCCAAATATCAAAGTGAATCCACTGATGAAGGGTCTTCGCCCTTTGCTAAAACATCCAGTCATTACACAAGTAAAATCTATCCCTAATCTTGATAATAATGCGAAATGGATAGTTTTTGGAAATGTTCGCTATGCTGCGGTATTATTCGGGGCAAATGTAAATATTTTTAATGGAGTGAAAAATCCACCGAACTTGGATGATTTCAAGCATTTAGACCCAGAGAAAAAAGACATCAATATTTATAATCGAGGTGGTTATATAAATGTTGCACCTTATATTACAGGAACTGATTCAGTGGTTTTTAAATTGAATGAGAATAACGTCGTCAATGACACTTATTCCTTGTTCCTTGACCCTTGCTCAGATAAGTTGAAAAAGACAGGTGTAAAATACGTAATGTTTACTTATGAGCCCCAACCTGCTGAAATTAGGTGCATGAAACTTTTGAGCAAAGGTGTCACCTCCATTTATGAAATAACCAACTAAATCTCGAATGAGATATCTGATTATTATTCCGTGTTATAATGAGGCTTTAAATATCGTTAAAGTATTTGAAGATTTAACTGAATTTATTGGAGCCACTAGATTGAATGCTGATATTTTGGCAATAAATGATAGTTCTACTGATAACACAGAGCAAGTTTTAAGGGAAAATAAAATTTGCTTCTTGTCTCTGCCGTTTAATTTAGGATACAGTGGGGCTCTTCAGACTGGATTCAAATACGCCATTGCGCACAATTTTGACTTTGTAATTCAATTTGATGGTGATGGACAACATATACCCACAGAAATACAAAAACTATTGAATGCTCAGGCAGAAAATGATGCAGATATCGTCATTGGTTCGAGATTTATCCTTAATTCTGGATATAAACATGGATTGCTAAGAAGCCTCGGGACGAAGATCTTTACGCTCTTAATAAATATGATTTGTGGAGAAAAAATTACGGATCCAACTTCAGGGTTTCAGATTTTGAAGAGGGAAGTTTTCAGCAGATATGCAAAAATGGGCGCTTATCCTAGGTATCCTGATGCCAATTTGGTCATTCAGATGATTTTGGAGGGATTTAAAGTAAGAGAGGTGCCAGTTAAAATGCAATTGAGGATATTTGGAGTAAGCATGCATGCTGGTTTTTGGAACCCTTTATTCTATATGGTTCATATGTTTTATAGTATATTTATGATTATCATTCAGTATGGGGCGTCAATGTTTCACCATCAAAAATCAATAAAATGAATCAGTTAGCTTTCATTATACTTGGATTTTGTTTGCTTGTTTATATCCTGATCAAGGTTAAGAACAAGCAATTTTCAGAACGTGAAAGTCTTATGTGGATTTTAGCTGGAGCGATAGTCTTGGTATTTGCGGTGTTTCCAGGGCTTTTGGATTTCATAGCTAGGTTTTTAGGAGTATATTACCAACCAACTGCCTTATTTTTATTGACATTTTTTGCAATTATTTTAATTTTGCTTCGAAAAGAACAGCAAATAAATGGTTTGGAAGAACGGGTTAAAGAATTAGCACAACAGATGCTTTAATTATGAATAAAATTGAGAAATTTATTAAATAATGCAAAAATCAACATTTAAATTTATAAAACATTGTCGGCGAATAATTTCACGAGTATTATTTTTCCCTTTTGTGTTAAAAGACTATTTTAAGTACAAATCTAAGGATCAATCTAAAAGGTTTGAGTTAACTTTTTGGGATTCTTGGCCTTTTATCTTCGATAAAACAATCTCTACTCCATTTGATCGGCATTATATATATCACACAGCTTGGGCCGCAAGAAAAGTGAAGGAAATAAATCCACCAAAGCATGTTGATATTTCTTCGAGTTTGTCATTTTGTAGTATTGTGTCAGCTTTTGTGCCAGTTGCTTTTTATGATTATCGGCCGGCTAATCTTCATTTGGATGGGCTAACTTCACAGAGTGCTAATTTGACTTCATTGCATTTTGAATCCAATTCTATTCACTCTTTGTCTTGTATGCATACAATCGAGCATATTGGTCTAGGACGGTATGGCGATCCTATTGAACCTGATGGGGATATCAAAGCGATAAATGAACTAAAAAGGGTTGTAGCACAAGGTGGGTATTTAATTTTTGTGACACCCATAGGTAAGAAAAAATTACTGTTTAATGGAATGCGTATATACTCATACGACCAAATAATAAATTTATTCAAGGATTTGACTTTGGTAGAATTTTCGTTAATTCACGAATATGAAGAAGATGGTGCAATTACAATTAATGCAAGTGAATTTGTTGCCGATTTGGAAGAGTATGGATGTGGGTGCTTTTTGTTTAAAAAATAAATAATAGAAATGAATTTTGATGAGATTGTTAAAAAGTATAGAATATATGGATTAAAGCACTTTATACAAGCAGGTTTGAAAGAAACTTGGTATAGATTCTACTCAAATTTATTAAATAATTCCTATGCTCAATGTGGCGAGGATTTGGTGATTGACAAATTTTTTAAAGGTAAAACTTCAGGAGTTTATATAGATATTGGTGCGAATGATCCTGTAAGGTTTAGTAATACCAAACGATTTTACGATAAAGGTTGGACAGGTGTCAATATTGAGCCCAATCCTTATTTGATAGAAAAATTTTTAGTAGCAAGGCCCAAAGATAAAAACATCAATATGGGGGTAGCTCTCGAAAAAAGTGATTTGTTGTTTTATATATTTTTTCCAGATACATTATCAACCTTTTCAAAAGTACAAATGGAAGAATATAAGAATGCGGGGTTTCATCTTGTAGAAACTCGAACTGTTCCAGTGGTACCGCTTGAAGAATTAATCGATAATGAATTAAATGGTAAAACAATTGATTTTATTTCAATTGATACAGAAAATTTTGATTTGGAAGTTTTGCAAAGCTTGAATCTTTTAAAAAATAAACCTTCTTTGATAATGGTTGAAGGTAATGATAAAAGAATAAGTGATTTATTAGAAATAAATCGATATCAGGTGCATCATACAACGGAAATTAATAAAATTTATGTTTACAAAAAAGATTAACTTTGATTGTTAGTGTCATCTTAGGTGGATTAGGTAATCAATTATTTCAATACGCTACAGCACGATATCAAGCCAAAAGACTTGGTTGTGACTTGTATATTGAAAAAAGGCTTTATCTTTTACCCAAATATAAAATTCATCCTTTTGCACTTGATAATTTTCAAATTGATATTAAATGTACTTCCCTAATGCAGTACATAAATCTATTTGGACTGAATATTTTTAGAGAAAAAAATATGGCATTTGACCCAAATATTAATTTTACTAAGAATAATACAATCCTTGTAGGTTATTGGCATTCTGAGAAATATTTTGAACCAATTAGGAACGAGTTAGTCCAAGAAATTAAGGGAAATTATATTTTTGACAATAAGGTTAGTGAAAGCCTTTGTCAAGAAATGCGTCGAGAAGAAAGTGTATCTATTCATGTACGACGTTCAGATTATTTGAGTAAAAAGAATAGTTCTTTTTTTGAATCTATAAGTTTGAATTATTATTATAATGCTTTGGAATTGATTAAAGCCCAATATCCCAGCATTAAGATTTTTGTATTTTCCGATGATAATCAATGGGTTATGGACAATTTTAAGACTGATGTCCCAACTATTTTTGTCACGCATAATGATGTTTCTCATGGATATGACGATATGATTCTGATGTCAAATTGTAAACATAATATTACAGCTAATAGCACCTTTTCATGGTGGGGAGCTTGGTTAAATGAAAACCCCTCAAAGTTTGTTTTTACTCCAGCAAAGTGGGTTAAGGGGCAAAATTATTTAGAGCCCGATTTAATACCCGAATCTTGGATAAAACTATAATTTTAAAATACCTCAATTATATTGGGAGATGGCTAGGGTTTGGTTTAACAGCCCTATCATTTTGGTATATTTATTCGATATTGAAAAGTACAACAATATCATTTCCAGACAAATCAACTTTTGAGTATTTATTTTTAATCTTATTTTTTGTCTTTGCTAATTCACTTGCACCGTTTATTGCTACCTGTAACTGGAAATTATTATTAGAATTTATTGGCAATAAAAAGATACGATATAAAGATGCTTGCGATATTTATATAAAAAGCAACATAGCTAAGTATTTACCGGGGAATGTACTACAATACGCTGGGCGCAACATAATAGGTAAAAAGTATGGCTGGACGAATACACAGCTATTTGCAAGTTCAATTCTCGAAATTATATGCGCATTATTTGTTCCATTTTTGATACTAGCAAGTTTTTATATTTTCAAATTATGGTGGATTCCAAAAAGTTTTAACTTAAGTTTTAGGAGTGGTTTTGATTTGGCCTATTATGTCATCCTTTCTGTAGGAATATTATGTATAATAATTTTTATTTACAAAAAAGAATTAATTATAGAGTGGCTTACAAAGATAAAAATCGTTTTTCCGCTTTTTTTGACAAAAAAATTTGCTAAATTAATATTCAAATCTATTAACCTTTCATTATTGAACTTTTTTATAAATGGTGTTATATTTTTTTTGATTGCACATTGTTTAAATGTTTCATTGAAATATTCTGATTTTATCAATATAAGTTGCGGTTTGACTTTAGCTTCATATTCTGTGATATTTACTCCAGGTGTACCAGGAGGAATTGGCGTTAAAGAATCAATTTCAACTGCTTTAATATTAAACTATGGATATTCTAGTGGTGAAATAGCAAGTGTTTTAATTGCATGTCGAATTTTTTCTATTCTTGGTGATATTAGCGCATACTTGATAATCATGCTATCTCGGTATTCCAAACCAAAATAGCATTCAAATTATAAATATTGTGATCAACAATTTCAACCATAAGTGCCACCTATAATTGCAACCGAAAAAATTGGATAATATTATGTTTACTGGTCAAATAAAGAATAAGCCTTGTTAAAATCTTTCTTAACTTTGTTTATTTCTTTCTAAATTTGCTAAGATAAATGAAAAGGATTTAATTTTACAATTATACTTTAAATAATGGAAAAATGGAAATAGATGAGAAAGGATGGTTATCACAAAAACATGGTTTAGATTCTAAATTAATGGATGCATTAGTTTGTAGAAAAAATGAATTTTTTTGCACAGTAATCGAAGAGGTAAAAAGTGAGTATAAAGTTGATTTTGATGAATTTGATAAAAGCAAATTAGAAGAGATTGAATTGAGCAAAGCTATAGTAAGGTCTTTACTTAGATTTGAAAAAAACAGTATCCTTCTAGGTCAAGCCGTTAGTAAGCATTTTAATGAAATAGTTAATTTCGACAAAAAATCAATGTATTACACATTACCTTATCCCATTATCCATTTCCCCAAAGATACTTCAGAGGCAGGGCCTAAACACAAGGACGCATACGATGACATTCCTATATTTTTTACAGCCTGGGTACCATTAAATGATTATTATGACAAGCCAATATTAATAGTTGAAAAATCTCATTTAAAAAAAGAGAACTTTTATCTTAGACATCTAAGATATAGATTCAAGCCACTAGATTTAATTTTATCGCCCACTAAATATAATCGAACCCCAGATATTAAGATTGGTGAGTATTTTGCATGGAACGGATATACAGATCATTCTGGATTGTTAAATAAAACTTCAGGAATTACAAGTGCCTTAGTTTTTAGATTTACAAATGTTCCAGTGTATCATGAAAGAACATTGTTATTAGATGAGTTAGATAGAGTTGAACCTGTTGAATATGATTATAATGTAAGAGAAATTACTAAAAAATTTATTGGAATATTTCGAAAAATTTATACAATTAATTCTACTTATGCCAATTCGAGTAAAAGTTATTTGGAATTGTATATAGAATCTACAGAATTAATTCAAAGTTGGCATTTGCAAGAACATGAAAAGGAAAAACTTTCTTTTATGTTGGCATTGTGGGCTCAAAGATTGGAGAAAGTAAAAGATGTTTCTATGTTTTATCTTTATTCTATTTCGTCTAGAGCAGATAGTTTTTATGGACTGCAATATTTAATTAGAAAATCAATTAAAAATTACTCAATAGAGGATACTTTACAATTTATTAAAATGATACAAAATAAGTATAGTTCCCAACAGGTAAATTATGCAATCAAGAAAGCAATAAATAAAAATTCGACCTTATTGTCTAAAATTGACCTTGAGAATAAGCAAACCAATTTGCTAAGTTGGGCATAATTTTTTTAGATTTCTTCACGGAATGATACCATTAAATTCACATGGATATTGATATCAAAACACAGTCTATTAGGCAAATTTTATTAATAGCTTATATTTTAGCGACACAAGTCAAGGAGGTTTTAATAAATTGTATATGATGAGAGTTAGTGCAATCATGTCAATTTATAAGGAACCTGTGCAATTATTAGAGAGATCAATTAATTCTGTATTAAACCAAACTTATCAAAACTGGGAATTATTGGTCACTATCGACAATCCAGGTAATTTTGAAGCTATATCTTATATCGAAGGATTATCTAAGTTGGATTCTAGAATCTCTTATGTCGTGAACCAAAAAAATTTAGGACTAGGGGCTTGCAAAAATAATGCAATTAAGATAGCAAACGGGGAATTTATTGCGTCGCAAGATGCAGATGATATTTCTCTACCTAATCGCTTTCAAAAGCAGGTTAATTTTCTTGATAATAATCCTGAGGTTGCCATGGTAGGAACTGCTCTAATTTATAGGGATTTAGAAAGTCAAGCTAACATTTTTACACGAATATTTCCTAGGATAATTGATACTGAGATAAATAAACGAACACCTTGTGGCCACCCTTCAATAATGGCTAGGAAAGATACATTCTTTAAATTTGGATTTTATGATACAATCACTGTTTTTGCAAACGGAGAGCAAGCGTTTTGTGAGGATTATGACTTATGGTTGAGGTGGTATATCGCAAAGGTAAAAATTGTCAATATTGAAGAGCCTCTAATTATTTATATGCGGGATCTCACAAAAGTTGGCAAAGCCAAGGCTGCATTAAAAAGTGTAATTAGTATAAAGAAAAAATATTTACCCCAACTTTCTTTTTCTATTTCAGACTATTTATATTTATATGGGCAACAAATTTTTTCAATGATGCCATCATCAATGATTTCAAAGTTGTTTTTTATTTCAAATAAATTAAAAGAAAAAATATCTTAACAGTGTTTAATCTGTCTATTTGGATGAAAATGTATCCAATCTATATTTATTATACCTTTTTTTGTGCTGTAACAAAGTAACCTACTGTAGTTCTTTTTTCATTATCGTAGCGATCAAAAATATCTGCAACAAAGGCAAAAGGAACTAAAATAGCACATAGAATTATCCAAAAAGGTGTAAATAAGAAAGTAACAAAATTTGCAAAAGGATGATTTGTTAAAAGGAAACGTAAACTTTCTTGTGAATAAAATTTATTTGATAATCCGTTTTCATTAATTTCAATGTTTTCGAAATTATATTTTGATAGAAATTTTTGGTACCAAAATGGAGTATAACCTGCATAAAAATTATAAGGTTCTTGATGAATTCCAGCTAAAAGTGGAGCTGTTATTATTGCTTTTCCCCCAGGTTTTAAAATTCGTGCGAACTCTTTTATAGCAAGGATCGGTTCAGGTACATGTTCTAATACCTCTGTGCATAAAACATAGTCAAAAGTATTGTCTTCTACCGGTATGGAAGAAATATCACTAACAAAATCTAAATTTCCATATCCCTTATAAAAGCGTAATTGCTCTTCTTTAAGTTCTGCAAAATCATGTGTTTTGTATTGGCAATGACTAAAATAATTTCTGTATGGACAAGAACCAGCGCCGACATCCAAGACTTTAGAACCATTTGGAACTTTAAGAGCTTGAGCTTGCACCCAACAATCGCGGAGGTGTTCATTAAAATGAAAGTATTTTAGTGCTATCCGTGATTTAAGAACCCAGTCTCTTAGTATAGTATTCCTCATGATTTATTATATTAATATGCTAATTATAGTTGAATTTTATTTATACTTATCTTTGGACTCCAACCAAATACTTTCTTGATTTTTTCAATATTAGCTAAGGTTGTCTCAACTTCTCCAATCCGTGGGGGGATAAAGATATAATTGTCTGAGATCCTTTTTGCGATTTCCAAAATAGTAATATTTTCTCCACTTCCAACATTGTAAACTTGTCCGTAATGCATAGCATTAACTTCACTGAGGGCAACTGTTATATTTGCATCTACAATATCGCTTACATGAACAAAATCTCTTAACTTTTGCCCAGTTCCAACAACGGTTAATGGTTCCTTATTAGCTCTTTGACGTTGAAAAATTCCTATAACTGGGGCGTATTGACCATTAGTAGGAGAGCGATCACCATAAACATTAAAGTAACGGAAAATGACTGTATTTAATTGAAACAAATCTGTGTACATTTTACATAATTTTTCACCTGCTATTTTTGAGACTGAATATGGATTTAAACATTCATCGGGTTGAGTTTCAACATTTGGGGCAGGGTTCATTCCATATCCAGAAGAGGTAGAGGAATAGATAACTTTTTTAACGTTAGCCATTCTTGAACATTGAAGAACGGTAGTAGTACCTACGCAGTTCAAAAAACAGCATTAATTGGATTTTCGATGGCAGGTTGGATGCGAGATTCTGCAGCAAGATGAAATACATAATCAACACCTTCATATAAATGTTGAGTTTCTTCTAAATTACAAATGTCTAATTTGTAATTCTTAGCTTTTGGATTCCAATAAAATAAATCGTTATTAGCTGATTCATTATCTATAGCAACTACTTCATGTCCAAGTTCTATTAATTTATCGACTATATGAGATCCAATAAAACCTGCTGCACCTGTAACTAAACTTTTTTTCATCTTTTGAAACTTATTTTTAAAGTTTGAAACCAGCGGCTAGCGCATCGTTATAGAACATTTCTACGGTTTCTAATGAATATTGATTCAAATCTTTACCATATAAATTTAGTTTTTTAATAATATCATTTGTTACTGTAATAATATGGCAACCAATTTCATCTGCCTGATAAACATTTAAAACTTCTCTAGGCGAAGCCCAAATCAATTCAACTTTTGGATAATCCTGCAAATAAGTCACAATTTTTTTCATAAGAGGAAGTGGGTCGATTCCAGTATCAGCTATTCTTCCAGCAAAAACAGAAACATTAGCACCATTACCTAAATTTAAATAGGGTGTAAAGTCTTTTACCTGATCAAAAGTCATCATGGCTGTGACATTTAACTTTACTCCTTGCATTGTCAATTTTTTGCAAATCTCTAATGTTGATTGTTGCTTTGTATTCATCACAGGGATTTTGACATATACATTATCCGCCCAGGTAGATATTTCTAATGCTTGGCGTTCCATTTCCTGTAAATCATCAGCAAAAACCTCAAGTGATAAAGGCTTAGTCTTAATTTCTAACAAAATGTCTTTGCAAAAAGACCTATAATCTATGATTCCAGCTTTTTTCATTAAAGTCGGATTCGTTGTTAAACCAGATATTAATGAATTTTGATTCATTTCTAACATACCTGATTTTTCTGCCCCATCAGCAAAAATTTTTACATTAAAATTTTTCATTAATTTAAATTTAAGATTTAATTATGACAGCAGTACCTCCAGCATCACATAATGGAAATAGACTTCCAGGTATATTATTTGTTTTCAAGAATTCTTCAACAGCAGGCTTCACCCCGCTATAGCCGACACAATTAAAATCATGAACAAAAATAACTCCTCCATTCTCCAAACGCGGATAAAAATAATTCAATCCATTTACTATGGGATCATGTAAATCTGTATCTATGCTTACAAATGCAAAAGTTGCATCCTGCGGCATATCTTCTGTCGTCTTTGGAAAATATCCTTTTTTGATTATGCAATTACCTTGGTACGGCATTTTCTTCAACACTAAATCTACACTTGTGTTTTTGAATGCATTTATGTTTGAATGTTCCTTATAAAATCCTTTGGATTTGTCTAAAAGTTCTTCTTGCTCATTAAATCCCTCAAAAGTATCAAATAAGTAAAGTTTTCTGTTTGGAAAAGCTTGGTTCAAATACTGGGCAAAGTGACCTTGATAAACACCTAATTCGGCTACATCTCCCTTGATTTGACCTTGTTCTATCTGAGCAGCAACTAATTCTAAAGATGCAATCCTTATGTAATCTGGAGAATTGAAAATATCCAAAACGGGTTTTCTTCCTAGATTCCACATACGATAAGTTAAGACTACCCCTGAAGGCAGCTTGAATAATACTTTTTGGCAAATTGAAAATAAGGTCAGTAAGAAATCTCTAACAATATCATTAATAAATATTTTTTTTATGAAATTCATTTATGGGCTTGGTTGATATATTTAATTAAGTTCTTAATTTAATCTGATGTTTTATATTATAATTTAGAGAGTCTTGATGAGATAATAAATTATCCAAATAAATGTCTCTTTTTTAAAATGAAGTATTTTGGGTCATGTTCATTGTATAACCTCTCTAATTCATATTCATTGACATTATTTATCATTAGTAAAAGAAATTTTATGGTTAATTATAAAGTGCCAAATTGAACTTTATTCTATTTCAATCAAAGTTGGTAACAACTTAATTTATAAATAAAACTTGGATATTTTTACTTTGAAATTACGCAAGTCCCTCCACCATCGCAGAGCGGAAAAAATGAAATATTGTTTTCTGTAGTAAATTTTTTAACCGCTAGTTTAGCACCCTTGTACCCCACAGAATTGTAATCGTGGATGAAGATATAACCACCTTTTTGGAGTCTAGGGTAGAAATACAATAATCCATTATATATTGGATCATATAAATCCGTATCTATGCTTACAAATGCAAATTGCTCATCGATAGGAATATCCTTTGTTGTGTCAGGAAAATAACCTTTTTTAATGATACAATTTTCCGGGAATTTCATGTTTTTAAGAACAATATCAACACTTGTTTTAGAAAAATCAGTAACATGTTCTGTGAAAAAATTCTCCTTTTTGTCTTTGTTTTCTTCTTCTTTATTAAACCCTTCAAAGGTATCAAATAAGTATAGTTTTTTATTTGGAAAAGCTTCGTTAATTTTTGAAGCAAATTCACCTTGAAATACTCCAAATTCAGCAACATTTCCTTCTACATTGCTTTCTTTGATTTCTTGTGAAATCAGTTCTAGAGACATGACTCGAACATAATCTACTCTATCATAAACATTGAAATTGTGTTCCCTTCCTAAACTCCAAATTTTTGACGTCATAACAAAACCCATATTTGGCATCATAGGTTGGAAAAAATAATATACCTTTTTCAAAAGATTTATAAATATTTTTTTCAGCATTTTTGAACTTATTTAGTTGATTCCCATTTGGTCGGATTAATTTGAACTTTTGGATGAGAAACCAGTAGATGCCAAACTATCGCTTGAAAGCCTTCTACCAATGGGGTAATATGTGCAGAATTTACAGTAGGTATAACGCAGACAGCGTCTCCCATCTGCTTTGTGTACCCACCATCTTTTCCTACAACTCCTATTACTTTTCCTCCTAATTCTTTGCAATATTGAACAGCATTAGCAAGATTGGCTGATATATTTTTCTCGTAGTCTCCTCCACCCACTGAAAACACGAAAAGGGTATCTTTCGAGTTCAATTTACTCACTTTTAGCCAATTAATGATAGTGTTCTCCCAGCCTTCGTCATTAACTCTAGCCGTTAATTCTGAGATATTGTCATAGGGATTATAAGATTCTATATTGCATAATTTTCTGAAATCACACACAGCATGGGATGCGTGACCAGCTCCTCCACCAGAACCAATAAGGAATAGTCGCCCATTATTCTCTCTCGTCTCACTCAGAATATCAGCCATTGATTCAATTATTTTTGAATCAATGTTGTCTAGTACTTCGTGGCATTCTTTGAGAAATGAACTAGCAAAATTCATATTACAATAATAATTTATGTGAAACAAAGGTAATCAAAATCTTGAAAGAAAAATTCTTTTAATGAAAATATTATTTTGTCTGGTTTGGTAAGTAATGAGTTTTTATTGTATCGGGTTTCTAAAAATATTGTTCGTATAGAGGCATTCTTTCCAGCCTCAACATCTTTATAACTATCACCTATGATGATTGATGATTTTTGATCGATACCATATTTGGTTATAAGATCCTCTATCATACCTGGTTTAGGTTTCTTACAAGTACAATTTGGTCCATCACTACATAGGCAATATTTTATTTCAGTTGGACGAAAATATTTCAATATTTCCCTGTCAATTCTATTCAAAAGATCTAATGACATCAAACCTCGTTCAATATCTGGCTGATTTGAAACAATAAAAATATTGCCTTTGAATTCACTTAACTTTGGTATTACATCCAAAAAATCTTGACGAATAGAAAATTCTGAAAAATTTCTTGGTGATCCAATTATTTCTCCACGCAATACTACTTCATTTATTATTCCATCACGATCTAAAAAAATATTTTGAATCATAAAATATTAATTTGTAAACATAAAAATGTATATCTTCTAGAAAATCCAGTATAATTGTAGAATTCTGAAATTATATTAATTTCTAAGACATTTATAATATCGTTTTCTGTTTATCTATTATGCGAGGAAACAATCACTAACTTTGTTTTATTTTTTATTCTTTAAATACATTTCAGGTGAATCAAAAGCTAATACATTATCATTAAAGCATTCGCAATACAATGAAATATTCTTTTGAAGCAACAAGGTAATGACTTTGTGTTTGATTTGTCTTTGGTTTTTCAATAAATTTAGTGATTTTACCATCTGCTAAAAATTCTGCAACACCGCTTTGACTTACATCTTCCCTATAGTGTAATGCAACAGTAATTGTCGCTTTTGACTTCTCATGTTTTGCGATTAATTTAGATAAATCAATTGAGGAAAAATTGTCTCCATATATTACCAAAAAGTTGTTCCCTTTTAATTGTGATTTAAAATTGCTGAGTGCTCCTGCCGTTCCTAACAATTCTGGTTCGAATGAATAATTAATTTTTACTCCCCATTTATTACCATCCCTGAAATAATCTGTTATTAAATCAGCTAAATGTGACGTATTAATATAAATATCTTCAATTCCATGAGTTTTGCATAACATGATATTGTGTTCTAAGATTGGTTTATTTTCATAAAGAATCATAGGTTTAGGTACATCTTTGACTAAAGTACTTATCCTAGATCCTTTACCTGCTGCTAAAATGACTGCTTTCATTTAATTTTGATTGTTATATTTAATCAAACATTGGCTAGCACTTTGACACCTTCAAAATCGAATTTAAAATCCATATGCTTTAAACCAGACTTCTCTAGTGCATTTTTTAGAGATGTTCTACTTCCCTTTTTTACAATAAATACAAAAAAGCCTCCTCCGCCTGCACCCATTATTTTGCCACCTAAAGCGCCCTGAGTAACTGCTAAATTGTACCAAGCATCTATAGAAGGGTTTGACATGCTGGTTGAAACTTTTTTCTTTATAGTCCAATGATCATGCATCAAATTTCCAATTTGATCAATATCTCCAGAAAAAAGACACTTTTTTATCTCGAACCCAATTTCTTTTATTTTGTGCATTGCATCAAGAGCTGTAAAATTGCTACCTTTTTCAATGTTACTGGAGAAAGCTGCTTTAATTTTTTGAGATTGTTCTCCTAAAATTATATTTGCATCTCTTTGGATATCGGTGTAAAACATCATCAGTCGATCTTCGAGTTCGTGGATGACTTCCTTGTCCAACTCTAAATGTTCAACATTTACTTTGCCATCTTTTGCAATATTCATTTGGATTATTCCGCCGAATGCGGCTGCATATTGATCTTGTTTGCCAATGGGCTTTTTACACAAATTAATTTCTACCATACAAGCTTCTTCAGCGAGATCTTGAACTGATTTGTCTTTCTTGTATAAGGTATTGAGTGCTTTAAGAAGTGCTACAGTATAAGAGCTTGAAGACCCCATTCCTGTTCCCGCTGATAAATCTGCTACGGAATTTATTTCCAAAGGCTTTCTTGCTTGAAGATATTTAATAGTTTCTCTAACAATATCGTGCTGAATATTTTCAAATTTAGGAAATGGCACAATTTCAGTCCGAGAATAGCCTACTTTGATTACGTTAGAAACAGCGGGCTCGTTTATGTTGAGGTACATATATTTGTTAATTGCAGCAGTAATTAAAGACCCCTCAAATTGTTCATAATATGAGGGTAAATCAGTCCCACCTCCTCCAATTGGTAGTCTAAATGGAGCACGAGCAATTATCATAAATGGTTGTTTTAAAATTTAAATAGTTTATAATGCAAATATATAAAAAAATTATAATTTGAATGGATTCTGTTTCTATTATAAAGTTATATTTCATGTTGTATCTCTACCATCGCGATGACAAAGGAATCGAAATAAAAGCCAAAGGGATGTTGCAAAGTGTCGTCGGAACTAAAAAGAAATTTCGGTCTCAATTGAATTTTGGGTTGGTTGACTCTTTTTATATGTATTTGGAAGATTTTGTGAGTAGATTATCTCCTAAAGCGATTAATTTTTTATTCAAAATGACTCAATTGAAAAACTTGGGTTAAAATCCCAGCCCGTGAGCGGGAGTAGTGGTCGCATCGAAATAGACCGATGAGAATCGGGATATGATGCGAGTCTGCCCAAATGACGGGGATTGATATGAAGCGATTGGGAAGACAGAACCCACGTATCACGCGACCCGAACTCGACCCAAGGGAGAGAAGAGGGGCACGGCCAAATGAACAAGTCCATTGATAAGATGGTTTAGTGTATAATCAAAAGTTCGAATATTATGAAGTTAAAAGTGTTTAAAATCGGAATCGTGCTAGGGATTTTGGCGTTTTTTTCATTGAATATCACAGCTCAGACGGCTTCATATATGGATTATGATGTGGGTAGATTTTCTAAGATGATGGGGCAGCCCAACGTGCAGATCCTTGATGTGAGGACTGCCGGAGAATTTAATTCGGGACACCTCGCTGGTGCCATGCAGGCGGATTGGACAAAGCAAAAGGAATTTGAACTGCGAGCGTCTAGTCTCGATAAATCTAAGCCAATTTTGGTTTATTGTCAAGCTGGTGGTAGGAGTGCAGCAGCCAGTAATTATTTGGCAACCAAAGGCTTTAAAGTGACCAATATGATCGGCGGAATGAATGCATGGAGTCAAGCTTCGCTACCAATAGAAGGTGCGAAAAATGATCCTAAAAATGTGGTGACAAAAGCCCAAATGAAAGCACAAATCAATCAAAAAGGTTATTGTCTGGTTGATTATGGGGCGACTTGGTGCCCTCCTTGTAGAAAGATGAAACCAGTAGTAGCGGATATCGTCAAGAAAAATAAAATTAGATTCTTGTACATTGATGTGCCGAGCAATCAAGCACTTTTCAATGAATCGGGGTATGATGCAATGCCAGTTTTTAAACTATACAAAGATGGTAAGGAAATCTGGTCACACCAAGGAACTTTTGAGAGCAAAGAATTGACGCAGCATCTCAAGTAGAGCTTTTCGAATTTAAGTAAAAAAATAGGATAGAGGAGGTGGTAGCCATATTTAAGGATTCTGCCATATTGTCTGTGGCTGGAGGTATCTGAACGTATTTGGATACGTTTTGGCGGACTTCTGGCCTAAATTTCCTGGGTCTTGTATTTTGTCTAAATAAAAAACTGAACCATTCGCTGGTGTTTTTTCTTCGAAATTAGGGAAATAAGCAGTGCATAAAACTGCAGGAGGATCCTTTAAAGCACTAACTCGATTGATATCTTTTTGCTTAAGGCAATAAATGGGTTTATTTATGCTTTTTAGCAAAAGCTGGTTGTCATCTAACCAAGCACTTGTGGCGTAAATCCCGTGGATTAAATTTGGGTGTTTTGTCATTAGTTCGAGGCTTAGTTTATTAGCTTCGACAACAAAATTTTGATACCTTTGCTTCTCTTTCTTGTCTTTCAATGATTTTAGCCAAGTGAGAGTTTTGTTATCAATATCAATGTATTTGGATTTGTTCATAAGAATCTTTTGAGAAAATATTTACAAATATCGTTTTTTGGAGGCAAGTATCTCATGATTTTTGTGGGATTCTTGCATTTACTTTCATGCAATATATCAAAGTATCTGACAAAGGATGAAATAATCTTGAAGGAGAACAAATTTGTATTGAAAAATCATCCAGATATTGACGATCCAAGAGCATTGAAAAGTGAGTTGTATTATGTCTCCAAACAGCGACCTATCAGTAAAACGATGCATTTTAGAGAATGGGTTTATTTCAAAACATCAAAGTCCACAGATACATCGCAATTTAAGAAATGGGTAAGAAGTTCATTTTCGGAAAAACCATCGATTTATGACGACGTACTGACCAATACTTCGGTTTCAAACATGCGTATTTTTATGCAAGAAAAGGGATTCCTTGATGCACAAGTCTTCTACCAAGTTAGGACAAGAAATCAAGAGGCTATTGTGACATATACAGTAGATGCTGGGCGAAGGTATTCCGTAGAATCACTCGAGTATGTCAGTAAGGATACCGCTCTCGTAAAACTGATGGAGCAATATAAACCTACATCCATGTTAGGCCCAGGAAATCCGATTGATATCGGTTCCTATCAATTGGAAACCAAGCGAATTACGGCATTTCTGCAAAATATTGGATTTGCTGAATTTTCAATAAAGGATATTGGCCCAATAGTGACTGATAGCTCTAAGAAGATGAATTACCTGTCAAAAGGTTTGGCCCCAAAATTGCCTATTACCATCGAACTATACAGACCTGATGAGCTCGCCAATCACAAGCGATTTACGATAGGGGCTGTTAGGTGTTTTACTGATTATTTGCCGAATCAAAGCTGGGATACTTTAACCTCTTTAAGTTATAACCATATTGATTTTTATACCAGAGAAAAAAAGTTTTCAACGAAACCTGAAAGATTGGCTGAGACCATATTTCTTCAACCCAATGACCTGTCAACTAGAAATGCTTTGGAGAAAAGTTATGCTAGGCTCAATAGATTGGGTTTATACAAATATATAAATATCAGACAATTAAGGGATAGCATCACGGATTCTATCCTAAACTATAATATTCAATTAACCCCAGTACCAAAGTTGCCTGTGGAATATGGAGGAGACCTAAATTTACAAACGATAGAGCAAACTGGTTCTTTTCTCGAGATTTCTGGAAGGGCGGGGTTAAGGAATAAGAATACATTTTCTGGTGGTGAACTTTTTGGAGTAGATCTCAAGTTGGGTTTGGAATTTAACTTTAGCAATAATACGAGAGTGACAGCCTATCAAGTCCAGGCATCTACCTTTATCAAAGCGCCTAAAATGTATGATTTTACGGGTCATGTTAGAGCTTATAATTCTATACGTGTGATCAATAGGAAATATTTTGATAAATTATATTCAGATGGGACAACTAAGGCCACACTGACTGCGGATTTTTCTAATGATTCAAGGCTTTATAATTTGGTTTCGGTACAAGGAGGATATGGGCATGAATTGGTTTTGAGCACAGCGAGAAAGCAGAATATCGAGTGGACGGGGTTTAAGCTATTTTTGACGTCCAATTTTAGTGATAATTTGGAAAGATTGGTGAATACCCAAAAGTACCTTCGTTATAGTTTGAGTGATCAGCTCTTAACTGGTTTACTATTTAGAAAATTTCAATTTCAGTTCCGAAGCAATCCAAACAATGCCCATGAGACCTATTCTATGCTGGGGAGTTTTTCACAATCAGGATTGGAATACCACGGATTAAAAGCAATCCTCGGATCTAAATACAGAAGTTTTATAAATGAATATGAGGATGACGATAAAAAAATTCATTTTGCACAATTCCTAAAAACAGAGTTTGAAGGCAGTTATACCAAGCAATATACGCCACAGACAGCATTTATTTTTAGGATGAATCTAGGCATCGGACTGCCGTTTGGTTCTAGCTCAGAATTACCCTTTGCGGAGCAGTTTTTCTTAGGTGGGCCCTTGAGTATGAGGGGGTGGAGGATAAGAGAATTAGGGCCTGGGTCTTATAGAGATCCTGAAGCGTCGGCTCCATACTATCAGACCAGCAATTTTAAATTTGAAATGAACGGCGAGTATAGATTTCCAATTTTTTGGATTTTCAAAGGAGCTATATTTGCAGATATTGGCAACATTTGGTTGTTGAAAAAAGACGAACAGAGGCCTGGAGGTGAATTGAGTTTTAAAAATTTGTCCAGTATCGCTGTTAATACAGGTTTTGGTGTACGGATGGATTTTACCTATTTTATTTTTAGAGTTGATGCTGGTTCTATACTCAAGACGGCTTATAAATTGGAAGATGAAAACACCCACCTTTTGAGTTACAAATATCCTTACCCCGATTTTAAATCCTTTCTGCGAGGTTTAAATTTCAATTTTGCACTTGGTTATCCTTTCTAATGAATATCAGCAAGTACTAAATTTTATTTTTCATTGTATTTGTTAATAAGTGTTTTATATATATTAACAATTTATTATAAGTTAAAGTCAGAATAATATTTTTTCGTGTAAATTATTCATCCTATTTTTGAGTTCGTTCATTTAATTTAAAACTTATAATTTTTGCTATGAAAAAAATCTCTTTACAAGTATTCTTGTACTGGTCTCTTATTTTGTTTCAGGCCAGTCATCCATTCCAGCGTGTAACTCTACTGTGTCACAAACTTTTACTGGTTTTGCACCCTCCTCTGGTACCAATATTACTACGAATCCATTGACCAATTGGGTTTTTACGGCGACAGGTGCTGGTGGTCAATTATTTCAAGGTACCAACCAAGCAACAGGGACTGCTGGTGGGTGGTATGCCAACAACAATTTGTCGTTTTTGGGGTCAGGCTCCGTTTCTAATGGTCAAGCAACTTGGAGCCTACAAAACAACTCAGGGAGTGCCATAACAGGGTTTAGTTTGGATTTCCTTGCCAGGATGTTCAAATCTGGAACAAACAGCCCAACGGTATCCGTCTCATATCAAGGCGGGGCTTGCGGATCGAATCCATCAGCAGGAGCATTGACGAATTCGTTATCTTCATTGACTTTTAGCGATGCAACGGCTAATATTAGTACAGGGACCACTTTGACACAAAGTGTGTCTGGTATCAATATACCTGCAGGTTCTTGTATTTATATCAGATTTGTATTTTCTGGGGGAAGTAGTTCAGACAATCTAGGGATTGATAATTTGAACTTTACTGTTACATCATGCGCAGTATCTTCTTGTACTATCTTATCAGCAGGAACATTGGTCGGTGCTTGTAATAATGCTGGTACATTAGGAGGTAATACGAGCGATGATTACTATACGTTTTCATTGAATCCAACTGGCAGCAGTCTAGGTTCAAGTTATTCTGTTTCAGGTGCTTTTGTCGGTAGTCCAGTCAGTGGTATCGTATATGGAAGTGCGACTACAATAGGTGGGAGCCAGTTGATTTCTTCAGGGGCATTCAATATTACGATTACGGATGCTGCTAATAGTACATGTGTCTTTGTAACCACTGTGACTCCTCCTGCTACATGTTCAGCAGATGCTCCAATAAGTCCTGTGACCCTTTTGACACAATCCATCAACCCTTGTGGCGGGGATGGACAAAATGAGTTTATTGTTGCTTCAACGGGATCAGCAGGAGTCAATATCGCAGATCTTGCCTTTACATCGGACAATCTAGGTGATATGAATTATTTTTGGGGAGGCTCAAATGTTCCAGCAAATGCTTATAATATCAGTGGTTTGACTGGGGATCCTTATGAAGCCTGTGGAGTAGGGACTGTTGAGTGCTATGGGTTCCTTTATCCTTCAAATAGTGGAAATAATGTTACGATTACAAACAGAATTAATCAACTGAATGCTTGTGCGGGTTGCTCTGTATTTCTCCCAGTTCCATCTACCAATATTATCCCAGCGGGTAGTAATTTTATTGTTTTTTTAGGAGCTGGTTTTTGTGACTTTCATTTAGCATGTACTAATTTAAATTTCTCCAATCATTGTAGTGGGGGAACAGCTACCCAAACATACTATGCAGTATTCGGTACAGGTAATTCAGCCAACCAAGCATGTAACAATACCACAGGAGGATTTTTTGGCAATTCTAGTCCACGTACTAGTACCCTTTTGGTTTATGATGGCACTGGAGCTAACACTACAATTTCCAATTATTTTTCCAGTTCAGTAAATTATTCTCCTGGTAGTAGTCCAGCACCAGGGAATGGCGGATTCATAAGCCCTGATGGTACTTGGGTTAATGATCAAGGTTGTGTTCCCTTGGCTGCTACCTTGATTTTTCCTTTAGAATTGATAGGCTTCAATGTGAAAGTGGTTAGTAAAAACGAAGCAATATTGACATGGCAAACTGCTAATGAAGTCGAGCTGGATGGATTTGAAATACAAAGAAGTTATGACGGAATTCTATTCGAAACTATTGGATTTAGAGAGGCCAGAGGTATTCCATTGAACAAAACAAATTATGTTTTTTCGGATAAAATTCCATTGAAGACTATTCAATATTATCGCTTAAAAATGAAGGATTTGAATGGTAGTTTTACCTATTCACCGATCAAAATATTGTCTGTGAATATAGGCGAAAGCGTTAAAATATTTCCGACACTCGTTGACGATAAAATAAATTTAAGCTTTGATCAAAATACCTCAAATGAAGTTTCTATCCTAGTCATAGATATTATGGGTAAAATAATCTCACGCCATGAAATTCCATTTGATACTAGACAAGCAGAAATTGATGCAATTTCCCTAGCGAAGGGAATGTATTTTATCCAAGTCCAAATAGGTAATAAAAAACAAACTTTTAAAATACAAAAGCTCTAAGGATATAGTATAGGATTTCTTGAAATATTTAAGGTTCTTGGTAATTTCTTTTGCCAGGAACCTTTTTGTTTACAGGAGTCTTACATGATTTAATTTTCAGAATATAATCGATTGATTTGGAAAGAAAATAGGAAAATACCAATAAGAACCTTGCTTATTTATTTGAAAGCCAATTTTTGAAATCCGTGTTTACCTTTCGAGTTTATAAGGTATGTAAAAGGTAAGTAAATCACAAGAAAGATAAAGAAAGAAAGGGAAAGGAATAAAACAAAAAGGGCGTAAAATGCTGATAAACAGCGGAAAACAAGAAGAAAGTGGAAAGAAAAAGACAAGAAAAGTGGAGAATACCGGATTCGAACCGGTGGCCTCTTGCATGCCATGCAAGCGCTCTAGCCAACTGAGCTAATCCCCCTTTCTATGCAAATCTACAAGAAGTTTTATTTATTTTCAAATTATGATTTGAAAACTTCGACTTCCTGTAGTTCTTTGACCATTTCGGTGAATTTACCCTCATAACGGGTTGCCTTCACCAAGTGATTATCGATCCAGTGATAGTTGCCACCTCTTGGTTTGTTCAACAGTAAGAAATGATACTTGAAACCATGCTTTTGCAACCATTCTTCGGTTATCTCTTTGTGTACATCTGTTCTTGATGTAAAAAAGGTAATGATATGGCCCTCGTCAAACCATTTATTGACAATTTCTAGCGCATCTGGATAGGGTTCTACCCACTTCATCCGCTCAGGCTCTTCGTTGGGTACATCATCGCAAATCGTACCATCTATGTCCACCAAATAATTTTTTACATCATCCTCTAATAGTGGACTTAGGGGTTCCCCTTTTGCATTTAATATGGTATGTAGTTCGTGTGATTTATTCATATTTTTTGTGAAAACAGTCTAGTGTCCACCCAGGTACTGCGACCTCAAGCAAACTTATATTTATTTATTTTAAAAAAATTACATATTTTGTATCACAGCGTCCGCAAATTCGCTGCATTTTAATTCTGTAGCACCTTCCATCAATCTAGCGAAGTCATAAGTCACTTGTTTTTTGCCGATGGCACCTTCGATTCCCTTCAGGATCAAATCTCCAGCTTCTTTCCAACCCATGTACTCAAGCATCATCACCCCAGAAAGTAACACAGAACTTGGATTTACTTTATCTAAACCAGCATATTTTGGTGCGGTACCATGAGTAGCTTCAAATATTGCAGAACCATTCATATAATTGATGTTGGCGCCAGGTGCAATACCAATACCACCTACCATAGCTGCTAGAGCATCTGAGATATAATCGCCATTAAGATTTAAGGTGGCTATAACGTCATACTCAGCTGGTCGAAGTAATATTTGTTGTAAAAATGCATCTGCAATCGCATCTTTTACTAAGAGTTTTCCACTAGCAAGAGCAGTTTTTTGAGCTTCATCAGCTGCTGCTTGTCCAGACTCGGCTTTGATTCTATCGTATTGAGTCCAGGTGAATACTCTGTCTCCAAATTCTCTTTCTGCGAGTGCATATCCCCACTCTTTGAATTTACCTTCTGTGAATTTCATGATATTGCCCTTGTGCACAAGGGTCAATGATTTTCTATTGTTTTCAAGTGCATATTCAAGTGCAGCTCTCACCAATCTTTCCGTTCCTTCTAGTGAAACTGGCTTGATGCCTAACGAACTAGTATTAGGGAATCTTATTTGAGTAACGCCCATTTCTTCGATTAAGAACTTTTTAAGCTTCTCAACCTGAGGTGTTCCATATTCAAATTCAATTCCAGCATAAATATCCTCGGTATTTTCGCGGTAGATGACCATATCTACTAGATTTGGCTCTTTAACTGGAGAGGGAACTCCTGTAAACCACCTTACGGGTCTTACACAAGCATATAAATCCAATTTTTGTCTCAAAGCAACATTCAAAGACCTAATACCACCGCCTACTGGGGTCGTTAATGGTCCTTTGATGGCTATTTTATATTCTGTTATCGCGTCCAAAGTTTCCTCAGGCAACCAATTACCAGTCGTTGTGAAAGCCTTTTCACCAGCGAGGACTTCTAACCAATGTATCTTACGAGTTCCATTATAGGCTTTTTGGACTGCGGCGTCGAATACTCTTACCGAAGCTGCCCAAATATCAGGTCCAGTTCCATCTCCTTCGATAAAAGGTATGATTGGATCATTGGGAACGCTTAATTTTAAATTGTTTATACTAACTTTACTTCCTGCCATCTTGGATATTTTTTAATAATGGATAATATTTTTTATAATATGTAAGTTAAATAAAAGTACTAAATTTGTGATAAATTATCAAAACGAACCGCAAAGGTATGAATTAACATACAATTCTTTTTGTGGGATATCTGTTTTTTTTCATTTAATAGTTAATAATTTTTTTTTACAAATACAAAATCAATATTTATGGAGTGTAATACCCATTTTTCAATTTTTAAGACTCTAACAATTTGCATATTTATTATTTCAATGATCTCTTGTAAAACTGCTCAAAAAGTAGGAAATGCAAATCTTGATGACAAACCTGGCTATAAATGCTCAAAAGAAGCATTGGTAAAAATGTTCGGCGGAAAAGATTCATGTGGGACATTGTTGTTTTTACCCAATAATACTAAAATAACTGCGCCAAATTGGAGTCCTAAAGATCTAACACTCAGGGATGGACAGAGAATTTCTATAGATTATAAAGTCATAGAAAACCAAACTTCAAATTGCCTTTGGAAGCCACTTGTGGCTAAAATTACTTGTTTTCAATTGATTAAAGACAATATCGTGGATTCAAGTTTATTAACTTGTGATAAGATAATCGATCCTTTCAAATCTCAATGGACGAAGGATGAAATCATGAGTACAAATCCCTATACAATCGGTAGAAGCATTAAAAACGGCCAAGTCTGGTTTAAATTCACCAATGTACATAAAAACAGATATTTCAATTGTGATGGAAAATTTATGTGTGAAACTTTGAATAGAGAATTCGGCGAATGCAATAAGCGTGCATCTGTATATGAACCATTTGAGGTCTTTTGGGTCAGAAATAATTAATTCATAAACATTTTTTTAGAAGCGATGTCCAATATACCTCTAGATCCCACCAATCTGCACCAAAACTCAGAAGATCGTCAGATCGAAAAAGCTTTGAGACCCAAGGCTATAGGGGACTTTGGAGGACAGCAGAAAATAGTGGAGAATTTGAGTGTTTTCATTGGAGCGGCTAAGATGCGCAACGAGGCTTTGGATCACGTACTATTGCATGGACCTCCAGGTCTCGGTAAAACCACTCTATCCTATATTATTGCCAATGAGTTAGGGCCAATATGCGTATGACCTCAGGACCGGTGCTTGAAAAACCTGGAGATTTGGCGGGTCTATTGACCAATTTAGAGACTGGAGATGTGCTATTTATTGACGAAATACATCGATTGAACACCGTTGTTGAAGAATACTTATACTCGGCTATGGAGGATTATCGAATCGACATCATGATCGATACTGGCCCCAACGCGAGAAGTATTCAAATTCAAATAAATCCATTTACCCTCATTGGAGCTACGACCAGAATGGGGCTTTTGACAGCACCTATGCGCGCCAGATTTGGTATAAATTGCCTCTTGGACTATTATGACATAAAGACACTAGTAGCCATCATAAAAAGAAGCGCCGATATCTTAGCGATCCCAATCTCTGATCAAGGAGCTTTCGAGATAGCGAGAAGGAGTCGTGGAACACCTCGTATTGCTAACGCCCTTCTGCGAAGAGTGCGTGATTTTGCCCAGATGAAAGGTGATGGAACCATCGATCTTGAAATAGCTAAATTCGCCTTGAATGCTCTAAATGTTGATGAGAGCGGATTGGATGAAATGGATAATAGAATTCTGAGTACCATCATACACAAATTCAAAGGTGGTCCTGTAGGCTTGTCAACCATAGGTACGGCTGTGGGAGAGGAGCAAGGCACCATCGAAGAGGTTCACGAACCATTCCTGATCATGGAGGGATATATCCAAAGGACACCCAGAGGTAGGGAAGCTACCGCCAAAGCATATAAACACCTTAATGTTCCGATGCCTTCGGTACCTATAACTTTATTCGATAATTGAAATATTATTTTTATAATATCGTTTCTTGATTAATAAAATCCTTTCAATGAGCTCATTAAAATACAATATTTATATAAAACTCGCATTGATATTTTTGGTTTGGGCATTGCTATTTATTCCCATTGTGATGATCCAAGGACTCATTTATGAAAGAGAAAATTCTCAATCGACAGCGATAGCTGAAGTCAATGGCAAATGGGGCGGACAACAAACACTCTATGGCCCTTATCTTAGCATTCCTTACTATTCTATGACCAAGGAATACGATGCTACAAAAGGCACATATAAGACCTCTGAAATAAAAGAGCATCTTTATATTTTACCCAACAAACTCAATATCAGTGGAAATATCAATCCTGAAAAGAGAAGCAGAGGTATCTATGAAATAGTATTGTATAATTCAAAATTGCACCTAGATGGAGATTTTACTCAGCCAGATTTGAATGCTTTAGGACTTCAAGATAAAAAGTTGGAATTGAATCAAGCAAAATTGGTGCTAGGTATCAAT
This sequence comes from Saprospiraceae bacterium, assembly GCA_016718505.1. GTDB lineage: Bacteria > Bacteroidota > Bacteroidia > Chitinophagales > Saprospiraceae > JADKKF01. The sequence continues at coordinate 849,097 of JADKDE010000002.1, forward strand.
GACTTAACAGGAATCGAAAACGAGATTTATCTGAATTGGGAAGGTAAAAAAATACCATTCAATGCAGGTGTCCCTAGTAATGATGTCGTGCAGTCTGGCGTCAATGCTGAGGTAAATTTTCGCAAAGATACGGGGTTTGTCAGCAATTTTTCTTTTGACCTAGATCTGAAAGGAAGCCAACAGCTGTATTTTACTCCAGTTGGTAAGGTTACAGATATAGAATTAAATTCTATTTGGAATAGCCCTAGTTTCAACGGAGCTTTTATACCCGATGATAGAACGGTGAGCGATAAGGGGTTTTACGCTATTTGGAATGTCCTTCATCTCAACAGAAATTATCCACAAGCATGGACTAACAACTCCCAAAATATTCAAGAATCGCGATTTGGGGTAGATTTGGTACTTTCTGTGGACAATTATCAAAAGTGCCATAGAGCGATAAAATACGCCATACTTTTTACTACATTTACTTTTTTGATTTTCTTTTTCATTGAAATTTTAAACAATATTTTCATCCACCCAATCCAATATATATTGGTCGGAATAGCTTTGATCGTATTTTTCATCCTATTACTTTCCATTTCAGAGCATTGGCGTTTTAATCCTGCTTATATAGTTTCCGCACTGGCCACATTATGTTTGATCGGAGGATATATTTCTGCTGTGCTCAAATCTCGGATTCTGACCTATTTTATAGTCGGGTTGCTATCGGTATTGTATTTATTCATTTTCGTACTTATACAATTGGAAGATTATGCCTTGTTGATAGGTAGTCTTGGTATCTTTGTGATACTTGCATTGGTGATGTATTATTCTAGAAAAATTGATTGGTATGCTATTCAGCGAACTGGCAATAATCCCGCAGAAAGTTAATGGACAATCTCAATCTCGAAATATTATATTTGGATAATATTAAAAAAACATTTAGATATTATCAGTCATTAGGAGAGACGTGTATCCAACGACTGAATATTGATGAACTCAATTATTGCTATGGTTCAGAGTCCAATAGCGTCTTGATTTTGGTGAAACATATCAGCGGTAATATGGTGAGCAGGTGGACAGATTTTGCTACCTCAGATGGTGAGAAAGAATGGCGGAATAGAGATGGAGAATTCGAACATTCGCTAGAAACCAAGGAGGAATTATTGGCGATTTGGCATCGGGGATGGGATATATTGTTTGGGGCCTTGGATTCCATATCAGCGAATCAACTATCCGATCTTATAACCATTCGAGGTGAAAAACAAACGATCTTAGAAGCAATCAACAGACAATTGGCTCACTATTCTTACCATATCGGTCAAATTGTGTTCATTGCCAAAGCATTATCAGACGAGCCTTGGAAAACACTATCTATTGCCAAGGGCGCATCCGAGCAGTTCAATCGTAATATGAGATATAAAACAAATTTATAATTAATTGGTTATTATTATTTTAGGAAAATCATATGTTTAGAAGTATTCGAGAAATTGTAGGTACTGGGTTAAATTGTAATTCAATCAGTGCATTTAAGTTCCGTATTTTCATCGGGCAAATAGTTTTATTGTATTTGATTAATGCAGGTAATCTTACAGCCCAAACTCAAGCCAATTTGGTAGCATATTATGCTATGAATAATAACTGTGAGTTGAATGACAGTACCAATATCAATCCAGTGGCATTGGACTCTGGTACTTTGAAATGTCAGTGCGGGGTAGAGGGCCGGGCAGTCAAACTCTCAGGGGGAGCGAAGGATTTTTTCATATTAGACGGTCGTGTAAATAATTATTTTTCAAGAGGAGATTTTACCCTGGCTTTTTATTTTAAAGCTGCCTCAAATGTTGGTTCAATGGACCTTTTTTCCAAAAAAGTAAGTTGTAACAATGATGCAGGTATTACGGTTAGGTACAATCCAAGCTCAAATTCTATCTCAGTTGAGATTTTTGAAAATGCATTGAAAAATGTTATTTTCTTTAAAAAAATGAAACCCAATGTCTGTTGGCATCATTTCGCTTTGGCTAGGAGAGGAACGTATTTTAGGCTATATTTGGATGGGATATTAGCTGAAGAAAAAAATGCAGGTGACATCCTAGATTTGACCAATGCAGCGAAAGCATCTATAGCCAATAGTCCTTGTTTGGGAGTGACAGATAGAAGATTCGTTGGGCAAATTGATGAAATCAGGGTTTACAATAGGGCTCTTGATGGAACAGAAATTGCTGGTTTGGATATTTATTCACCAGATCAAATGCCGAATAGAGATACTACGATTTATCTAGGGAATACCGTACAAATTGGAAATTTAAACCATTGTGGTCAAGATACCATTGACATGCCAACTTACAGTTGGACGCCACTAGTAGGAGTTAGCGATGAGCGGATTGCTAACCCAGAAATCATGCCTCTGTTCTCTACAACTTACCTGATGCGAACGCAATATCCAGGATGTTTGGCCCAAGATTCTATCCATATCAAGGTTATAGATCCGAAAATATTGAGTTGTAATACTCTGCCTATTCCATCGGCTTTTACACCAAATGGGGATGGGAAAAATGATACCTATGGAATTTCAAATCCTTATTCATTGGATAGATTGATTTCATTTGAAATCATAGATCGGATTGGGAATACGGTATTTAAGACGGATGACCCATTGAATTGGTGGGACGGTACATTCCAACAAAAAAAGATGAATCCTGGGGTTTTTATGTATAAAATTAAATATATTTGTGCAGGAGTAGAAAAATACCAATATGGTACTTTTCAATTATTAATCTAATTTCATAGTTATGAGGAAAAGTCTAAATCGTGGAGTTTCGTCCTCAAAAATCCAAATCTGCTCGCTAACTGTCTTATTCATAAGCGTTTTAATAATGCCTATGATGGCGCAAAAAAAGCCCCAGAAGAGCTCAAAGCCTAATCATAGATCCAACTACAAAAAAGTTGTCACTGAAAAAAAATGGCCAGAAATTTCATTCTTGACCAATGAAATTAATTTTGATACCATCAATGCTGGAACAGTTGTCACCAAGAAGTTTTATTTTACCAATACTGGTTTTGCCCCTTTGCAAATTCAAAAGACAGAAGTCAGCTGTGGGTGCACCATTCCATCTTATCCATTTATCGATATTTTGCCATTAGAACAAGGTTATATCGAGATGACTTTTAAGTCTGAAGGTAAGATGGGTCCTCAGCATCCTTCAGTCGTCCTTTTCACCAATTGTAAGATTCCAACCAAGACCATTTACATGAAAGGTGTTGTAAGATGAAAAAGTTTTTATAACATTTTTTAACAATTCCATCACAAAACTAATCTTTGGTTCGTTATTGATTTAGCTCGGTGTTCAAATCATTTCCCTTTTTTTTTCTTAAATTTTTAATTCTCGCAACATGCGTAATTGGTATTTCAATGCCCTAGCACTTATATTTATTTCTATTGGTTCATTAACAAGTCAAAACTCCTTCTATGCCACCAAATCGGGTGTATTAAGTCAGTACCCTGCTATGAAGGAGTTCATCTCTGATGGCGATATAATCTCGTTGTCAGTCAATTCATTAGAAAATTTTTGTGCCCGAAATGCAGCCTCCCAAGAAAATGGAATTTTACATTTGAATAATGAAATATTTGGCAGTTGTACCACTCAAAAAAAGGCAATCGTTGATGATAATTTTCGTCTCTCTTTTCAAGGGCAAGAATCATTAGAAACAAGGTTCTTAGCGGAATTAAAGAGTTACCGTGGGATCCTTGATGACGATATTAATAAACAGTTTTCCGTAACAATTAGCCAAAATTCAGCAGTAGGTTTGTTTATAATTGATGGCGAAAAGTTCTATATTGAGCCTTTGAAAAATTTCGTGCCCAATGCAGAATCTGATAAGTACGTCCTTTACAATGTAAAAAATGTTATCGTTAATTCTGATTATTCAGGATGCGCTGCCACTCATACTGAAGAAGAATATGAAGCCGCTCTCCAGCAAAGAACCAATACACTTGAGCCTACTTGTGCTCTAGAGTTAGAGCTGGCAGTTGTGAGCGATTATTCGATGTACAGTCACAAAGGGAGTATTCAAAATACCCAAATGTTCGTCCAATCGGTCATGAATAATGTTCAACTGCTTTATGATAATGAATTTAAGGATGGTATTCAATTTAAAATAGTAAGTCACTATATTGCTACAAGTAGTACCGATCCATTAGAAATCCATTTGACGGATACAAAAAATCCAATTGTACTCGTTCAGAATTTTAGATTTTGGGCCAATGAATACGGAATCGGAAATGTACCATTTGATTTGGGGCAGTTGTGGACACGCAGAGATCTCGATGGTTCTGTCATTGGTATGGCATTTAGAGATGGAATTGGAAAGGAGACAAAATACCATTTGTTGCAAGATTACACAGGTAGTACAGCTGGATACCAACTGAGTGTTCTCGCTACTCACGAGATTGGACACAATCTTGGGGCATTGCACGATCCCATTTCTAGTCAGACTATCATGCGACCTGTAATCTCGAATTTGAGCGTTTGGTCAGATTTATCAAAACAGTATATTCAACCCAATCTTGAAAAATTTGATGTTCTAAGACCTTTGGACAATAGAATTGTTTTAACCAGCAAGCTCATGCGTGCTTATCCCTTAGACCATAACCAGAACTACAATCCAAATTCTAATAGAAATTTCTACAAAGTAGAAATTCCAATCAAATTTTACAGAAATTTTCATACTCCTATCACAAGAGCAACCTTGAGTCCGATGGATATGCCTGGAGTTTTGGAAGGAAGAGACTACAAAATGATAAATAACACTTTTCACTTCATACCTGGAGCACAAGATCAAAATGGGGCCTTTAATATTTTAGTTGCAGAGCATATGTTTGATGGTAGTAATAAATTAAGCTTTAAATTGGATAATGCCCAGACTTGTTCTAATCCTTACGTTACCATCTTATTAGGAACGATTAGCACTGAGTTCTTTGGTAGTGAAGGTTCGGACCCGCTTTTGGATAATGGTTCACAAGAGAATTCAGAAATTATTTGTTACCCGAATCCTATCATAAGTGACTGGTGTATTGTCTCTGGTTTTAAAAATGATTTGATTCAAAATGTAGAAATAATCACTGCCAATGGTACTAGGTGGAATAAAGCTGAAATTGAATATTCAGTATATGATGCACTAAAATTAAATCTACGTGATTTCTCACCAGGAGTTTATTTCATTAAAATTCAGACCAACAATACCAGAATTACCAAGAAAATTATCAAAACTAGATAATAAGGGTATCATGAAATTCGAAAGAATTTCATAAAATAGAACCAATGAGATAATGAGAAAAATTAGAAAAATTCAAGTTTTGGAGAATTTCATCATTCGTTGTGAATTTGATAACGGAGAAGTCAGAGATTTGGATATTACTAGCATTATGGATAAAAATGGAAAATACTCTAAGAAGGTTTATGATAAATCTGTTTTTAAAACTGTAAAAATAGGCGAATTTGGTCAACTGTATTAGGATGGAATTGCTGAAATCAAAACCTTAGATGGGAAAGTTATTCCGACCGAATACGATATTTGCCCTGATTATGTTTATATGAGTTCACTTCCTCAAAATGTAAATTAACCAACAATACAAGATATAGGCCTTGCAAAAACTTAAGCAAACAGAGATAAAATGTATTTTATCAGATAAATATTGGCAATTATAATGTATTTAATAACAAAAAATCGGATAATAATTGTACATTTGCACTCGCTAAAACTGATCCTTGAGATCACTATTGGTTAACTTAATAATTTAATAAAAAATGGCCATTTATTTATCAAAAGAAAAAGTGCATGAAATTTTCGCCAAACACGGTGGAAGTGCACAGAATTCTGGATCTGTAGAGTCACAGATCGCTTTATTTACTTATAGAATCCAAAGCCTTTCTGAGCATTTGAAAAAGAATGCCAAAGATCATTCTTGCAAAAGAACTTTGTTGACTTTGGTAGGTAAAAGAAAAAGATTGCTTCACTATTTACAGAATAAAGATATTCTAAAATATCGTTCTCTGATCGAAGCATTAGGTATAAGAAAGTAATTATTGTAAAAGTGTTTCCTTCTCCAAGGAAACACTTTTTTTGTTTGGCATATCCGCACTTTTTATTCTTTCATTATTTCTTAGGAAATACAAAAACAATCCTTTCATGGGAGCAAGAAATCCAATTTCAAAATCATTCTCCTTGCCGGATGGCAGAGAGATTACCATAGAGACCGGAAAATTGGCGACTCAAGCTGATGGTTCTGTCGTCGTAAGGGCAGGTGATACCATGCTTTTAGCTACTGTCGTATCATCTACTGAAGCCAAGCCCGATCAGAGTTTTTTCCCACTTTCAGTCGATTATCAAGAAAAGTTTGCTGCCGGTGGTAGAATCCCTGGTAACTTTTTTAGAAGAGAAACAAAGCTTTCAGACTATGAAGTACTAATTTGTCGTTTGGTGGATAGGGCGATTAGACCTCTATTCGCTGATACATATAGGTTCGAAACGCAAGTGAACATCCAATTGATCAGTGGCGATAAAGAGACCATGCCTGATGCTTTAGTGGCACTTGCTGCTTCATCGGCTATCGCTGTTTCTAATATTCCTTGGGAAGGTCCAATTTCTGAAGTGAGGGTTGCCAAGATAGGTGGCGAATACGTCGTCAATCCTATGCGCTCTGCTTTGGCTAGTGCTACCCTAGACATCATCGTGGCTGCAACATTGAAAGATGTAACGATGGTAGAAGGTGAAGCGAATGAATGTAGCGAAAAAGAATTGATTGAAGCCATAAAAATTGGTCATGAAGCCATCAAAGTGCAAATTGAAGCTCAATTGGCTTTGGCTGAGATGGTGGGTGAAAAGGCCCTTGTAAAAAGAGAAGTGCCAGAAGCTATAGTAAATGAAGAAATCGAAAACATCGTTGTAGAATATTGCGCTGAGAAAATAAAATCTTTGGCCACTCAAGCTACCGATAAATCATTCAGAAAAAATAAATTCAAGGAAATTAAAACCGAAATGATAGAGGTTTTAACCAACTTGAAAGGAGAAGACTTTGTCGTAGAAAATGCTAAGCTTCTTGAAATGTATTTTGATAAATACAAGAAAAAATTGGTTAGAGGCGTGATTTTGGATACGGGTAGTAGATTAGACGGTAGAGGAAATAAGGACATTCGACCTATATGGTGTGAAGTGGGTTATCTACCTGCGGCACACGGAAGCGCGATTTTCAATAGAGGTGAAACTCAAGCCTTGACCACCTTGACATTGGGATCAAAATTGGATGAAGCCATTTACGATACAGCTTTGGTTCAATCTATGGAAAAATTCTTGTTGCATTACAATTTTCCAGGATTTTCTGTTGGAGAAGTAAAGCCTAATAGAGGTCCAGGACGTAGAGAAGTTGGACATGCTAATCTAGCTGCAAGATCTATCAAAAAAGTTATGCCCGACAATCCCTATACAATCCGTATCGTTTCTGATATCCTTGAATCGAACGGTTCATCTTCCATGGCGACCGTTTGTGCGGGATCTATGGCATTGATGGATGGAGGAATTCAGATTAAAGCACCAGTTGCTGGGATAGCAATGGGTATGATCGCGGAAGCTGGTAAAATTGCCATTTTGTCTGATATACTAGGTGATGAAGACGCTCTAGGCGATATGGACTTCAAAGTAACGGGTACCGTAAACGGTATAACGGGTTGCCAGATGGACATCAAAATTGATGGATTGCCATATGAGCAATTGGAACAGGCATTGGAGCAAGCCAGAGTTGGAAGGTTACATATCATTGATTGCATGGCTGAGGCTATAGCTAAACCCAACGCAGAGCTTAAACCGCACGCTCCTAGGATTGAAGAGATTCATATCGATAAGAGTTTTATCGGTGCTGTGATCGGACCAGGTGGTAAAATCATCCAAGAGATGCAAGCTACCACGGGAACCGTTATTACCATCGAAGAGATAGATAATAAGGGTATCGTAAAAATTGCAAGTAATAATGCAGACTCTATTAGAGCTGCAATGGATCGTATCAAGCAAATTACCTTTGTGCCAACCGTTGGAGATGAATACGACGCTGTAATTGTTACCATCCAGCCATATGGCGCATTTGTTGACTTTATGGGAGGAAAGAGCGGATTGGTTCATATCTCTGAACTTTCTCACGAAAGATTGAATGCCGTTGAGGACAAATTCAAGGAAGGAGACCATATTCGAGTAAAATTGATTGGAATCGAAGACAGAACTGGAAAATTAAGACTTTCGGCCAAAGCATTATTGCCAAGACCTGAAAGAAAGTAATTTTTCTAAAATAAATACAAGGCCCTAGACATCAATCTGGGGCTTTTTTGTTTATTTAAATCTAGGGCTTTTAAAACCTTCTTGATTAACTTTGTATTGTTTATAACTATGCGCGTGAGGTAGGGTAGTGGCTTGGTCTCTTACTGACTATCGGGAAGGAAGAGACGGGATCTCGTCGTTTAGACGAGAGTACCCACGAACATACCGACCAATGTGTAACATTGGGCACGCCCAAATTATTATTTTATTATTAAAATGGCAGTTCATTTGCCTTGGCTATATTTTTAATTTGACGGATTCGAACGAAAGACTGGTTATCGCAGAAGTTATCTTGCCATTGGCAATCGGCCAAGCATATAGTTTTTCTGTACCCCAGAGTCTAGAAAGCCAGATTGCAGTGGGTCAAAGAGTCCAAGTACAATTCGGGAAAAAGCGGATGTACGCTGGAATTGTGTACAATCTGACCGATTCGGTGGCGCACGATTCACTAAAATTTAAGGAAGTACTCGCGATTTTGGATGAAAAACCAATTCTGACAAAGCGACATATGGATTTTTGGAATTGGATTGCGGACTATTATGCCTGCCATCTGGGGGAGGTCGTGATTTCGGCATTGCCGAGTGGGTTAAAATTGAGCAGTGACACCATCGTAGTTAAGAACTTTGAAGAAATTCCGCAAGATGTTTCCGATGAAGAATATTTGATACTAGAAGCTCTGACATTTCATCAGGAAATCCCAATTGCCACCATAGAGGAGATTCTCAATAAAAAAAATGTTTATAAAGCGGTCAATAATCTGTTAAATCAAAAATTGATCTCCTTAAAGGAGGAATTGCAAAACAGTTATAAGCCGAAATTGGCAAAATTTGTAGATTGGGGTCCAGATTATATTCAACCAGAGGCACAGACTAAAGTTTTTGATGCCATAAAAAATGAATCACAAGTTCGCTGCTTGCTGGGTATGGTACAGTTGACAAGGACGGGTGTTCCCATACTCAAACGAAAACTACTAGACGAGACCTTTGTAAAGCCTACGACGATAGACCAATTGGTCAAAAAAGGAATCTTGGCTATTGTGGTCGATCCTGTATCTCGATTGAGCCGTGATCTGAAGGAAAGAAATGGCGTTCTAGCTCCATTGAGCACCATCCAAGAAGTGGCTTATGCGAAGATCATAGAGTCATGGAATATTCACAATATTACCTTATTGCATGGCGTCACGGGTAGTGGCAAGACTAGATTATTCGCTGAACTTATTCTCAAACACGTTCCAGAAAATGGTCAGGTTTTGTATCTACTCCCGGAGATAACATTGGCAACTCAGCTTACCCAGAGATTAAAGGCGATGCTTGGGGATGATATCGTTGTTTATCATTCGAGGATAAATCAACAAGAGCGTGTCGAAATATGGCATGCTGCATTTCAGGGAAGAAAGATCATAATTGGTCCTCGCTCTAGTGTATTTCTGCCTTTTATAAATCTAGATTTAGTCATCATAGACGAAGAACATGACCCTTCCTACAAACAACAGGATCCAGCACCTAGGTACAACGGAAGGGATGCTGCATTGGTTTTAGCTAAGCTTTTTGGAGCCAAGACGCTTTTGGCTACGGCTACACCTTCTATCGAGACTTATACGAATGCCATGAATGGTAAATATGGCTATGTTCTCCTTGCTGAACGTTATGGAGATGCAGAGCTGCCCAAAATCGAGTTGGTCGATTTGAAAGCTGAAATCAAGAAAAACACGATGGTAAGAGTCTTTGCCGCCAGTGTTTTTGAAGAAATAAAAGCAAATATTCAAGAGAATAAGCAAGTCATCATTTTTCAAAATAGACGAGGGTTTGCACCCATCTATGAATGTCAATTATGCCTATGGAAAGCGCATTGTATCAATTGCGACACGAGTTTAATCTATCATAAATACAGCAATAAACTCAAATGTCATTATTGTGGTTATCAAGAAACGATGGTGCCTGAGTGTCCAGACTGCTTGAGTGAAAAAGTTGAACTCAAAGGCATAGGGACTGAGCAGATCGAAAACGATTTATCCATTTTGTTTCCTGATGTGGTGATAAATCGATTGGATTATGAAACGACCAGGAGTCGCAAGGAATTAACCCAAATAATAGGGGACTTTGAGCAAGGACTGACAAAGATTCTCGTTGGGACGCAAATGTTGGCGAAGGGCTTAGATTTTAGCAATGTAGGTCTCGTCGTTATCGTCAATGCAGATCAGCTCTTGGCTTATCCCGATTTTAGGGTGAACGAGCGGGCCTTCCAGTTGATGACACAAGTATCAGGTCGTGCTGGGCGGCAAGGTGGGGGCTCTAAGGTGATGATACAAGCAGCGAATATCGAGCATCCAGTGTTTGGTTGGGTGATAGGGCATGATTTTGAATCATTTTATGAAAGGGAAATCAAAGAACGCCATTGGCACTTTTTCCCACCATACTCTCGAATGTCTAGAATCATAGTAAAGCACAAAAATAAGGACGTCCTAAATGAGTTGCTTAATATTTATTTGGATTATTTGAATAAAAATATAAAAGGAGAATGGCAATTTTTCGGACCTATATTGCCTCCAATTTCCCGAATCCAGGGGTTTTATTTGCAACATTTTGTAATCAAATCCCCGAAAACTGCCAATACTATGCTTGTACTAATACATATCAAGAGTAGTTTTTTTGAAATTGCGTATAAGACCGCAGCATTCAGACAAGCGAAGGTGGTTTTTGACATAGATCCCTACTAAATTTAATATAATTCATCTAAGGGAAACTTTTTATGACAAAGTGCTGTTTCATGATATTAGAAACTACGGGGCTGACTGGAATTGACAGTAGAGGATAGCAGGTCAGTAAGCATGTCGGAGCAAGATTGTTCACTCCGTTAACAAATGATGATCGAAACTTTAAGTGGCGAAAATTCTTTCGCGATCGCTGCCTAATCAGAGATTAGAATGCGTTTGTGCCCTGCGCTTGATACCTGATACACAGCGTACCGCACATCAACCCAAAACCTCAGGTTAGCTTAAAGTAGGGCCTCGACCTTGAAGCGAAAATTTAGAGGATAAGGTTTTGAGAGGACTGTACTGGATCCGATCAAAGCACGAATAAATCAATCCAGAACTAAACATGTAGAAAGCTTTCAGGCACTTTATCTGGACGAGAGTTCGAATCTCTCCAGCTCCACAAAATCAAGAAAGTCCTCCAATTGGGGGACTTTTTTTTATTTTCAGAACCAGTCCAATTATTTTTCAAAAATAGGTGCGTAATACAAACAAAAGAGGCCAAGAAATTATCTTAGCCTCTTTTTAAATTTAAATGTAAACTATTAATTTTTGATTAACTTGGTATAATGGACAAAAAGTAGGCTATTTTGATAGATGATAGTTTGTAATGGACAAAAAGTAGGCTATTTATTTTCTCTTATTTGTCAATATTGTTGCAATTTCAGATACTTTTGCTATTGTCTAAATAAACGGAAGTAGGCTCTGCTGGGGAGCAACCTGCCAGGGATAAAATAGATGTTCGAAGAAAAAAGTCTTGTTGATGGGTTAAGGTGTCATTTCTTAGCCCATTGATATTTTTAGAGAACTTTATGCCTTCAAAAACCCATCAATAAACTTCTTCTTTCGCGTTAGTGAAAGGCCATTATGATTTCTCAACTTGTTTTTCAGGTCTGCAAAATGACCATCTATGGCATTGGTTGTATTTGGTATTTTTAGCTCAAAGTTATCATACCAAGTAAATAGCCAGGGCAGATTCGTCTTTATACTTCTATAGGCTGATCTTAGTTTTTTATGTGTATAGAAGGATTTATGTGTTGTTTCATTGATTGTTCGTTCTTTTAAAAACTGCTCCCATTTATCATACCACAGATTCAAAGCTCCTACAAACGACTCCTTGTCCGTTTGTTTCATTAGGTTTAGCACGTCCATTAGTTCCATCCCCGCTTGCAATTTAGGCCTTTTGGTTAAGTATCTACGTATAATTGCTGACTGATGAAATTGGCACATTTGCACAGGTATATCTTTGAAAGCTTGAATGAGCCCTTTCCTGCCATCGCAAACGATTCCAAGTATCTTGTACCCCTTTGACTTCAATTCTTCTATACCTTGAACATAGAGTTGGTTTGTTTCTGTCTTTACATAATATTTGAGAAGATTTTCCTTTGTTATGGCATCTTTAAATAACATGACTCCTAAGCTTTTTCCCCAATATGTAGTATCCATTAGAACAATAACTTCGCGAACTTCCTTTTTAACTTCAATTATCCTATAACCATCCAGTTTTCTTTGAATAGTCTTAATGGAGCATTTATATTTGGACGCTAATTGACTGTAAGTTTGTTTTCCAATAGAATATTCTTCCCACAAATTTGAACTATTAATCCGATCTCCTCCTATAAACTGACGATTACAATTATAGCATTTATAAAGTTGAACACCACTTTTTATACCATTTTTCTTTGTAAATCTGCTCCCACAATAAAAGCACTTTTTTTATTCATGACCTTTGATTTGCCGCAAAGCTAGTGTTTATACAGGTTTTAGCCTTTTTTAGCCTACTTTTTGTCCATTAAGCCATTAACTTCTTTGTTATTGTTTCTGTACCAGCTTGGATCGTTACCAAATAAATTCCTTTTGATAATTCACTAGTGTTCAGTTCAATAGTTTGAGTATCAAATGATGCTCTAGTTGTATTCAATAATACATTACCATAAAGATCACGAACAGATACTTCAATATCTTCTTGATTATCAAATAACGAAATCACAACATTTTGAGAAGTTGGATTAGGTGCCATCACAAACTCTGTAATAGAACTAAGCCTTCTCAATTCTCTCAAAGAAGAATACTTTGATTTTCCATCGATATCAATCATTTTCAATCTATAAAATGCTCTCTTAGTTGGGTTTAAATCGTGGAACATGTAATTTGATTCAGTCAAAGATGTTCCAGCAGCATTCATGGTTCCAATTTTTTCAAATCTAGAGCCATCCGAAGATCTTTCTATTTCAAAATACTTACTGTTCATTTCAGAAGAAGTGGTCCAAAATAGTGTGTTTTCTTTACCTTCCACTTTAGCTCCAAAAAAAGCCAATTGTATAGGTAAAAATGCTTGACCAATTGCAACATATGCTTCTACCTGAGGAGTGGTCAATGAGCCAACTATATGCCCTTGTGCTGTATTGACTACTTGTATGGGTTGACTATCGTCGACTACTTTCGCAGTATATTGTATCGTGACAGATGATCCAGGTGGGACATATATATTAGGATACCCCAAACTACTAGCAGTACCGCCCCCTAAAAATTCCATGGTTCCTGTAGAACCTGTGGCTGGGTATCCGCTTAAATCTGTTGTTTTGATAGTACTAGCTGCCGTAAAAGATTGGAATTGCAATTGTGAAGGCATCACATCAACTACCTTGTCCAAGGACATAGGATAGGTTGTCGGATTCGTCAATACAATGGTATATGTTACAATATCATTTAATTGGAGATTAGAATTGGGAAAAGCTGACTTTGCAATACCTATCGTGGAATTGGCTGCTGGATTTACAGTAATAGTACCATTTCCGCCCAAACTATATTGAAAATTTCCTCCTTGATATGCTTCGGTATAAGGTCTGAATATAAAATTAACGTCACACAATACTCTATAACAATATTGTACTGTAAAACCCCAAGCAGGGTTAGACCCACATTGAGCACCAGTTGTGTTAACATAAGTTTGAGTATTACAACCTAACGGAACTGGACAATCAGCCGCTGTTACACCACCTACTACACATGCTGATAACTGTTCCAAACATCCGCCATTAAGATCTCTGGTTCCTGCACCCGACCAAACAATTTGTTCACCAGGTTGCATTCTTGATGCACCATGTGTTACTGTATAACAGAATGCTCCTCCGATTCCTCCTGTGTAGTTAATATTGGGTGGCGTTCCAGTAAATCCAGATCCGCTTGCACTTAAAGAAGTACAAATTCTTATGGGAGATATTTCTACTACACCAAGGACACTTGAAGTTACAGAAAAATTGTAGGCACCAGAACAACCATTGCCTCCAAGACACCGGAAATTTAACCACCAAGCTATATCTTTGCACTCCCCAGGTTGTAAGACACCAAAATCTTTAGTGGCAGTTTCCCCTGCACCCAAAGTAAAGTAGGGGGCTCCAGAAACTGTCACATCCCATGTAAGTGTGCCAAAATCCAAAGGTGTTGCTCCTGTATTGCAAAACCGAACATTATAAAAACCAGCCTTCGGACCCTAATTATCTGGTGCTGGACACTTATTGGCATCTACAAGGAATGTGTAAATACCTGCGGGTGCCTCAATAATGTTCATTACAGTACTGGTGTAGGTCTGGCCGAAACTTGGAATATAAAATAAGCCAAGTAATAAAAGGGTAAAAATTCGTTGCATAATTGATTTAATTTAAATGGTGAAAAAAATAAACTCGAGCATCGGTGACAATACACTTTTATTAATAAAAACTTATATATAATTGGCTTATTGTCCCTTTCCTTAAACCAAGGATAATATTGTTTTTGATAAATCAAAATTTTATTCACATTTTTTTTATTTTTTTTATAAAAATTTTTCCCCAACGAATCCCCTACACCAAAATCAGCTTGAAATAATTGCATTTTCCAATTGATTTACTCAAGGGATTTTTTGGGTTTCTAGTTATTTTTGTTAATCTTTTATTAAAGTCTCAAAGCAAAATATCTAATATTTCCGTTATATAATTTTTAGGGTTATTTTTGCATGATGGTAAATATTATAATGTTATGAAAAACAGACTTTTACTTTCGTGCTTTTTTGCTTTTTCGCTAATTGGGTATATTCGGGCTCAGGATGAAAAGTTTTCTATTATCCTGAGTACTGATTCAGTTGGCGTTGGTGAAACATTCACGGTTACATTCGAGGCGATTAATCTCAATGGGAGTTTTACGCCTTGTGATTTCGAAGGGTTTGAGATAGTTGGGGGTCCGATGTCCAGTAGCTCATTTTCTATGATTAACGGAGTTACGGAAAGCAAGATGACATATACTTATTATCTAGTTGGGCAAAAAAAGGGTCGTTTTGAACTCAAAGAGGCCAAAATTAAAGTAGGTGATGAGGAAATTACCACTGCACCAGTCAAAATAACTGTTTTGGATAAAACACCTCTGGGCAAAAATGAAGTATTGCGTCAAAATCGTTCTCAGTTTGATTTTATGCCAAATTCCACGAAACCGACCAAGAAGCGAAAAGTAATAACCCTATAAAAACTCATGCGTTTATTTCTATTTATATTTTTTTGTTTTGTTTGTGAAATAGCTTCATTCGCACAGGTCAAATTTTTTGTAGAGATAAGTGAAAATCCCGTTCGGTTTGGTGAGAGATTTCAAGTAGTTGTCACTGTTCTGAATGGCGAGGTTCAGCAATATTCGCCGCCTAGTTTCCAAGGCTGTAGGCTTGTAGGTGGACCCAATCGACACCAAAGTTTTTCGTATTCCAATGGCAATATTAGTCGTTCCAGTAAGTTTACCTATGAGCTCATACCAACCGCCGATGATAAAATAGTCATTGGGTCGGCCGAGTTGAAATCGAAAGGTGGTGTATATACAACTTCACCATTGCAAGTAAAAGTTATAGCAAATCCTAAAGTAGCCCCTCCTAGTGGTGGTGGCACATTCGACAAATCAAAACCATTTTTTATTCAAGCATCTGTGGATAAAGTTAATGCTTATGTAGGGGAGCAAATTGTCCTTAAATACACCATCTATACCCAAAGCAATATCGAGCGATTGGAGCCTCCTCCTGAGATTAAATTTCCAGATTTTTTTCAAAAAGCGGTTGAAACATCTAACTCACCTGTGCAGGATCTTGTTATCAAAGGCCAGCACTACCGAACACGAGTAATACAGCAGTTTGTATTGTATCCGTTAAAAGCAGGCACACTGACGATTCCACAATTTTTGTATAGAGCATCTGTGGTGATGGACGATGAAAGCCTTTTTGGTATTTTGATGCCAGAAATGAAAGAAGTGGATCTCGTCTCCAATAAGTTAGAACTCCACATCAAGGACGCACCCAGTGACCTAGGAGGGGAGATTTTACCCATTGGCGAAGGCTCGGCTAATTGGAGTATTGACAGAGTAAAATGTCCAACCAATCAGGCTGTCAAACTTCGTTTGGATATAAAAATTTCAGGTGATCCAAAGCGAATAAATCCACCGATATTGAATATTGATCCCAGTATTTGGAGGTCTTTCAGCCCAAAACTAATTTCTGAGAATACTGAAGCCAGTTCGAGTGGATTTATGACTCACAAAGTCTTTGAATACGCTCTCGTGCCTTTAAAAACAGGCCACCACATGCTGGACCCTAAATTCAATTATTTTAATATACAATCCAATGATGTATTGGCTGTTTCTAACCATTTTGAGGTAGAAGTAGTCCAAGGTGACCCTGTTGCACCAACAGATTCGGATAATGCGCACAAAGAGAATTTTACTTTCCTAGGGCAGCCTGGCAAATCGATGAAATTATTAGGATGGGCAAGCTTTTTCATTGCATTGGCAACGATTTTTGCTTTGGCGTGGAAAAGTTTTTTCTCACAGAATCCGCCTAAAAACACTAAAAAAGATAAGGGCAGTGAGGGACAAATAAATAAGACTTATGTGAAAGATCATTTGGACGAAAATCTCAAAAGCGACGATTTTCAAGAATTTGTAGATTTTCCTTTGTTGGCTGGATCTGCAGATGTCAAGGGTAATCTGAATAAGATTTTTATTTTTGCGAAGAAATACCAAAGCGGAGGATATTTAGTACCCACAGAGCTGGCCTCTTATGCGGATTTGACTGAGGAGGGGCAGAAGGAATTCCAAGCCTTGATCACCGAATGTAAGGTTATTAGTGAGGAAAACAAATATGGTGGCAAAGAAATAAATCCATCAGAGGTCAATGAACTAACTGAAAAAATTAGAGGGCTGATTTCTCGTAAAAAGTAATTTTTAAGGTATAAATTCTAAATTAGACTGATTTAACCTTTTTTAAAGGTTTTGAAGTATGAAGCAGAATTTAATTGATTACCCAAGGTGAAAAGAAAAACGTGTGCTAGATTCAAAAAAAAAGCTGTACACCAGATTAACCAATGTACAACTCCATTTTACACATGTTTAGATCCAAAAAAAGCCTGGTTATTAAGAGTAATTCTAATAACGAAGCAATCTTAGGTCTTTTTAATAATCAAATTAAGGATGGCAAGCAAGACAATTGCACCCAAAGCAGCCGTCAGAATATACCCTAGCCAACCTGCACCAAGACTAATTCCAAGCTTTCCAAGGCCCCAATATCCGATAAAGCCGCCAATTATACCTACAATGATATTTCCGATCAAACCTAGACCACTGCCTTTGTACAGCTGGCCCCCTAGCCATCCAGCCACGCCTCCAAGAATTAACGAAATAATTGTTCCTTCCATGATTGATGTTTTTTAGATGAATTAATTAAAGAAATAAAATACTTTAAAGATTTTATATGTGCAATTTTAGTAATTTATTTTCACAAATACGCAATATATATGAATAAATAATTTTGTTACATGTGAAATATTTACAACCCTCCTTATCTCTTATGTGATATTTTAATATGCTCGATTTCATGATTTTTATTCAAAAAACAAATCATTTTGCCTCCATCAAGATTAAATTGCCATTGTCGAGAATTTTATTTGTAAAAATATTTACCCTTAAGATGAGATTGGCTATCTTGATTAAGTTTAATTTTTTTTTAAAACAACCATAATTAGAATTGTATTTATGGAAAAAATCACTTGGGAAGATTTCATCGACATCGATATGAGAGTAGGTACTATAATAAAAGCTGAAGAATTCATTGGAGCTCATAAACCAGCTTACAAATTGCTCATTGACTTTGGAGATTTAGGTCAGAAAAAGTCATCAGCCCAAATTACAAAAAATTATGCTACGACTGACTTGCAGGGCCGTCAGATTGTCGCCGTAGTCAATTTTCCAATCAAGCAAATAGGTACATTCATGAGTGAATGCCTTGTACTATGTGCTATGGATCATGATAACAATATGGTGCTGATTTCTCCAGAAAGAGGAGTATCCAATGGCCTTAAGATTGGATAATTAAATATTTTAAGATTCGACCCTTATACTCTTTAAAATGCCACTAACCAACAAAAATTGAGCTGGGATATAAGTGCACATAATCAAAATGGATGTACCATTCACGGGATTTACGAACTTATTGATGGCCAAAATGCTATCTGAACATACAAACAAAATCGCTCCCAATATCACCATTTTGTCTGCTGGATTTGTTATAGATAGACTGTATCTCCACGCCAATATCAACATAAGGGATATGGTGATGCCATATATACCTACAGGCAATAACATCGTACCTAGATGAGGCATCAAGTAGGAGAGAAATATGGCTAGATAGACGGCGACCAAAAGGCTGCCTATACGATATTTTTTCTTGTCAAATGCCTTTCCCGACGGAGTGATGCGTACGAACAGGAGAATATATAAAATATGTGCAAGCAAAAAGGCAATCAAACCCAAGACAAAGAATAAAGCACCCTTGTCTGCGAACATTAAAATGGTATCTCCTAGCAAGGAAGCCAGCAATGCCCCTAGGAGTAAACCTCGTCCATCGAAAACAAAATTCTTTATCCCAAAGATCAATGAGGATATCAATAATGGCTTGAAATACCATGCCAAATCTTCTCTAAAACTCAACAATAGGATATAAACAACGCTAATTATTCCAAATGGAAGTAAATCTTTATTCATACTAGGCCAAGTTTAATTTTTTAGTGTAATTTTTAAATATAAAATATAGGAAGATATTGCCGATACTGCACAAAATAACCCACGTTAAGACCAAGTAGGACCCATATGAAAAATCTCATCCAAACCGAACCATCCATTATTATTCTGAATAATATAAAGCGCCAAACTTAACGATAATAAACTTGCAATGACGGCTCCTAAAATTCATGTCCATCAAATCAGTATATGCATAGATATGGATGAAAATAAAAAGCCCGTAAAGATAAATCCCTGGGGTGCCAATCTCCGCTAAATGCCCGAAAAAGTACATCAAAAGCCCCAACACACCCAACATCTGAAACCAAATCCAAGTCTTTAACCACCCATTTTCTACTGAAGCCCATTTTTTCAAATGGTAAACATCCTCTACAGCATTCACAGGGTTGCTCGTGAGCATATCAGCAGGGCGCCATCCTGTCGGCTTGAACCATATTTTAATCTTGTCCGACCAAGAGCCAGTTCGCAAGGCATCTTTTATCAAAAGCCACAAATGCTGAAAATTGATTTTAATCGGATTCCATGTATTTGCCTGTCTCTTGATGCCATAAACGGCAGGGATATCGGATCGTTCTTCTTGAAAAGTCCCAAACCATTTGTCCCAAACTATAAAAATTTGACTATAATTTTTGTCCATATATTCTGGATTGATGGCGTGATGAACCCTATGATGGCTTGGTGTTACGAGGATATTTTCTAGCCACCCGAGTCGATTTAGATGCCTCGTATGGTACCAAAATTGAGCGAATAAATGAATAGGAGCGATGATGGCAATGATGGTAGGAGAGACCCCAATCAGGGCCGCAGGGAGTAAGAAAAAAGTAAACAATCGAACAAATTCTGAAATGCTCTGCCGTAGAGCGCATGCCAAATTAAATTCTTCACTGCTGTGATGAATTGCATGTTTATTCCAAAATATATTAATTTCATGCGACCAGCGATGCACCCAATATCCCTGAAAATCCAACAAAATAAATGCTATTGCCACCGACCCAAAAGTACTTTCCACGTGGCCAATGGCCAGTTTTTCGTACATCCATTCGTAACTCAAAATAGTGATAGATAGCCCCAAAACATCCTTGACAATGTTCGTAATCCCAGAACTCAGACTGCTCATCATATCCATGGTCGGCACGTACCCTTTTCCAGAGTACAAATCGAAGCCTTTCTCAAGGAGTACCAGCAGAAAAAAGATCGGAATTGCAATTAACAGAATTTTTCCATAAAGCTCCATATCACTTGGCATTTTTCAATGTCAAATATACACTGAAAATAACAATACCAAGCATTGGAGTTACATATTTGGAGTTTTTATTTGGGAGATTCCTCACCCTTTCTAAGGTGAAATATGCAAAGTAGGTGAGGACCGCGCCATGCGATGCTTCGGTCGTTCCGACCAGCCTATCGGCTGCATCTACTGTCGCTATCTCAGGGTTAGAATGCTAGGACATCTATGACGATGCCCTAGCTTCTATATCTTATATTTCTTGGAAATGTCCAATCGATTGGCCTAAGAATACAGGTAAAAACATTTTCTGCGTTAGCATGATTTTATCAGGATCATTCAATCCATCCATCATCAATTGCCAACGCGCATAACCGTGATTTTCTATGATTTCTTTGCGCTTTTCATCGTTTTGGAGCCATGCCTTCATCCCTACTGGATCCGCCTCTGGATGAAATTGTGTCGCAAATATTCCCGACCCAAGACGCAATGCCATGATCGCTCTTTCCAGAGGTATATGTGGTCTTTCTTTTTCTATCGCCAATAGTTTACAACCTATGGATTCGATTCTATTTTGATCGGGCTGAATGACTTGAAATTTTCTAAAGTCACAAACATAGAATGGATTGGGTAAATTCTGCATGATGGGATCGTCCTCTGCTCCTTCTAAATGCGTGATTGGATACACACCAAATGATGACCTTGCTCTAAGACAAACCGTGCCTATTTGGAAATATCTGCATAATAATTGGAACGAATGGCATATGAAAAATGCATACTTAGGCTCATTGTAATTGGCTTCATTGTATTCCCACAATGATTCTAGCCAATCCATATAGCTATTGTCCCAGAGACTATTTTCACTATCCAATGGACTACCTGGTCCTCCACTTGAGATATAAATATCATAAGATAGATCAGGTATTTCTACTTTCTGCCTTACCTCAAAATAGTCTATTTGAAATTTAACATCATTTTCTCTTTGAAAATCTTTAAGAATTTCAGTGATACATCGCATCCCCTCATTCGGCGTTCCTTCGTATAAGTCCAGAACAGCTACTTTTTTTATCTCGCTCAAAATCTTCGTATTTTTTCTTAAAAATGATTAAAACCTATTTTTTCTTAGCCTTCGTAGTCGTAACTTCTTTCTTTTCAGATTTCGTTACTGTTTTTTTAGCCTCTGGAGCTTTTTTTACTTCTGGCTTTACTTTGGCTGGTGCTGCAGGTTTTGCCTTAGGAGCTGGAGCCGCTTTAACAGTTGCTGCAACAGGCTTTTCTGGCTGTACACCCACCAACGGTTGGCCATTAACGGCAGAGCGAATGAATGTGCCCCAAGTTAGGTTATCTTGACCCGCTTTATGCGCTTGAGCGCGCTCGATGGCATAATTGGCTGAATTCTCCACTACCCAATCAAAATTCTCTTGCCCGACGCTTGTCAATTCAGCATCTGGAGCTGGATTACAGAAGTCTATCGCATATGGAACTCCATTTCTTACAGCAAATTCTACGGTATTAAAATCATATCCAAGTCCGTGATTCAAAGCAAGAACCCATTTTTCGATTTTTTCCAATAATGCTTTACTTGCTGGAGGCCTATTGGCTACATATCTCAGATGGTGTGGATTCCTTGGCTCGTACTGCATCAAACGGACGTATTTGCCACCAATACAGTAGCATCTATAATAATCGTCGAACAATATTTCTTCTTGAAGCATCATCACCAATTGATTGGTTTCTGCATGTTTAACGAAAAACTCACCAGCATCTTCTAGTCTGTAAACGCTTTTCCATCCACCACCTGCGAAAGGCTTCATATAAGCTGGGAAGCCTACATATTTGAATATATTTTCCCAATCCAATGGGTAGGATAGGTTTCTAAATGAATTACCATTGGTGTCATCTGGCATTTTATGAGACGGGAGCAATACTGTTTTAGGTACTGGGATTCCCAATTTCACGGCAAGGCAATTGTTGAAGAATTTTTCATCGGCACTCCACCAAAATGGGTTGTTAATCACCGCAGTCCCACAGATAGCTGCATTCTTAAGCATTCCCCTATAAAAAGGTACATCTTGCGAGATTCTATCCACTATAACTGCATAATCCAAAGGCTCTGCCTGCATTACTTTATCAACTTTTACAGGTTCAGCCAAGATCCCTTTTGGCTTTTTCTCATTAATCCTATCTACAAAAGCTACAGGAAAAGTATTTTCTTGTCCAAATAAAATACCGATTTTTTTCATGATTAAAAATTATTTGATAAAAAAGGAATAAATAAAATGAAGTACCGCTTGGGTATTAATATAACGAATTCTACATGCTAATTGGTATAGAAATTCGTAAACAGCCGCAAATATAGAAGGTTTAATTAATTTATTTTACAAAATAATTAGAAATATTTGCTTCATTTGTTAGATTTTAGGGCTAAATATTCCCAGAACTTGTGATATATTCTATGCTTTTGCTCCATCTGGGGCCATTGGTTATTTTTTTTAAATATCAATATATATCGTATTTGATTTTATAAAAATTCTTGATACCTTTGCTAGAGTTAATTTTAAAATATAATAAGCCCAAATAAAATTTATTTGCAAAATTTTTACCTGAAATATCGAGGGCATTAATAAAAATATTTTTAATGAAAAAATTAAGATTTGTATTAGTTCTTATAAGCGGAATGTTCAGTTATGCTGCCATGGCGCAATCTGTCCAAATCGATTATCCTTCGGATACGATAAAAATTTGTACGGGATCTCAAATTACCCTTACAGCTAGTGGAGCCAACAATATCACTTGGACCGCCAATAATTTGGTGATAGGGTATGGCTCGACGCTAATTTCTGCTCCTTCGGTCTCTTCTTGGATATATGCGAGTTCTGGCTCAGGCATTAGCCTTTCAAAAGACTCTGTTTACGTTTTGTCAACGTATTCGATCGTCGATATTGTTCCAGCAACCAATCCAATCTATCTCTGTAAATATTCTGATACATTAAAGCTTTCTGTGAATGCCCTTCCGTTTGGAGGTGTTTATAATTGGTTGACTCCTGGAATCGGGTCTAATACTACCAGTAGAAATCAATCTTTTTTGTTCGATACTGATTCGAAAGTATTGGTCAGTTATACGTTTCAGGGATGCACGCGTTATGACTCTGTAAGCGTTTTGTATAGGAATTTACCGCTGCCAAATCTTCTAAGTAGGGATACTTTAATTTGCCCAGGTGATAAAATCATACTTTCTACAACAGTTAGCAATCCTAATATAAAGTATTCTTGGAGCCCAATTTTGGGGATTAATGTTGCAACAATTCCCAATCCAATTTTCAATCCTAAAGTAACTACTACTTATACGGTGACGGTTACCGCAGCAGATGGAACTTGTCCGATAACTACTTCTTTGCAAATTCGCGTTAAAAATGTAAACGTTCAGATTGCTGGAAGAGATACTTTAGAGATTTGCAATCCGCCGGGCTTTGCACAATTGTCAGCCAATACTACTGGTTCTATGGGTGTTGTAGAGTGGTTCCCGCAGAATGGGACACTATCGGATTCGACAATTAGGACACCACGAGTAACTCCTCTGGTCAATTCTTGGTACTATGCGACTTATACCGCATTGGGATGTACTGTAGTAGATTCTGTATTTGTTAGGGTAGATAGCATCCAAGAATTTGGATTGTCTGCACATTTGGCCAAATCAAAATATTGTCCAGGTGAAATCGTAGCCTTGGTGAGCAATTCTATCAATTGGGCTGCTTATCCCGATATGAAATTTGAATGGTTGGATAAAGACGTTTCGTTTTTAAGGGAAGAAGAATTTGGAAATTTGGTGGTCGTCACAACAGCGCCAAGATGGTATATCCGTAAAAATATTAATCACGGTTGTGAATCTTTCGATTCTATTTACTTAAATGTAATCATACCTAATCTAAATCCAAGTCTCAAAGATACTGCTGTATGTCAGGGAGCTATGTTTAATATCACATTGCAAAACCCTAATTTATCAGAAATAGAGTGGACAGCTTCTGGAGACGGAACAGTTAACCCCAACGATCAGACGACCGTTAAAGTGACCGCAGGAACAAGCAGTTTTGCTATTTTTGTCAAAGCAAAAGATCAAGGATGCCCTGGTCAAGTAACAATTCCGGTCACGGTTAAGCCGCCGTTTGTAATAAGACTTGATCAAGATGATACATTGCTATGTAAAGCAGCTTCGTTTGATGTGTCGATATTAAGTCCAAGTCCACTGAATAATATAACATGGGGAACATCCAATGGTGGTTCTTTAAATCCCTCAGATCAAACTCGTACGACAGTAACAGCTTCAGATGCCGACTTAGATTTTAACGTGTATGTGAAGGCCAAAGATGCCCTAGGATGTCCAGGCGAAGGTGGTTTTTCAATAAAACCTAAGGCAAAGTTCACAATTACTTTTTCTATACTGCAAAAAGATTTATGCTCGGATGGATCATTTCCAATTCAAGCTCTTTCACCCTTTGGGATGAATAATATACGTTGGGCTATCAATGGCAATGGAGCCTCTCTAAGTCCAAATACAGGAGTAAGCACCACAGTGACCACAACTGGAAGGACCAATTTTGAAGTATATGCAGCAGCAGAAGATGCTCAGGGTTGTCCTGGTGATGGCATAGTACCTGTTACGTTCACGCCAAAATATGATATTTCAGTCAATTCTGTCGATGCGATTACTTGTCCCAATGGATCTTTTAATATTAGTGTTCTCGATAATTCTTCTATGCTTGAATGGGCCACAAGTTCTGGTTCGTTGAGCAATACAAATACTAAAAATTCGGTTTTAACATTGAGTGGTAGTAATGCCGCAACAGTGACCATCAAAGGGAAAAACCCACAGGGTTGCGATGGCGAAACCACGGTCAGAGTTTCAGCTGCAAACGAAACATTAAGTTTAGTCAAAATACTTCCACAAGATTGCGTTGGTCCAAATGATGTAGATGCCGTCATCGGTGTAGCCGTGGGTCAGGTACTACTGCCAGGAGCACCAGTAATTTGGTCTGTGGATGGCGTGGTAATCCCCAATTTGACTGGGCTAAGCGCTCGTGTTCCAGCTTGGAAAAGAAAGCAATCACAGGCTGTGGTGACAGCGAAAGGAACCAGCTTGAATGGTTGTCCTCTAGAAGCTTCTATAGTAGTCTGTTATACAAAGCCAGTACCACCAGAGATTCCGAATGCATTTTCTCCTAACGGAGACCAAAAGAATGATGCCTATGCTGTAAAAATAAATGATGCAGAAATCAACAGCATGAAGATTTATAACCGTTGGGGACAGATTGTCTTCGATAGTGGGCAAGCAGGTGTTTTTAGTTGGGATGGAAAAATCAGTGGTCAAGAAGCCCCTGTTGAAGTTTACATTTTAAGGCTGGAATATACGGATTACGAAGGCAATCAAAATACCATCAAAAAGGATATTACTCTGATTCGATAGGTTTAAGGTAAAGCATTGCACAGCTGAAAAGTTATGCCATTACTATAAATCTGGCAGAGTGATTTGACTGATTGCTTCAATTTTCTTTTCAAAATCATCGATGCTGATGGCGTCAGCTAAATTGTAGTCTCCGATTTGAGTTCTGCGCAAAGATTTTAGATAGGCTCCTGAATCCAAAGCCTTGCCAATATCATCTGCTAAAGTGCGTATATAAGTGCCCTTGCTGCACACGACTTTGAATTGAACTTCAGGTAAGTCCGTTGGGTAAAGCTGCAAATCGTAAATGGTGATGGGACGCGATTTTATTTCTACACTTTTTCCTTGTCGGGCAAAGTCGTAAAGCCTCTTACCATCCATTTTTATGGCTGAATATATCGGCGGAGTTTGCTCAATCGTTCCAACAAATTTTTCCTGGACGTGCGCAATTGCAGATTCATCAATGTGATCTGTTGGAAAAGTATTATTTATTTCAGTTTCCAAATCGAATGAAGGAGTCGTTGCCCCGAGCATCAGGCTTCCATCATATGTTTTTGTCAATGCTTGGATTTGGTCTATTGTTTTGGTCATTTTACCAGTACCTACAATCACAAGTCCAGTTGCTAAAGGGTCTAAAGTACCCGCATGGCCAATTTTTATTTTCAACTTAAAATGATATTTGAGCTTCCATTTTACTTTATTCACCACATCGAAAGATGTCCATCCGTATGGTTTGTCAAAGAGCAGAACAGCCCCTTCCACAAAGTCTTGAGGATCTACAATTTTCATTTTTGTTATTAATTTTTATAAGTTTATAAGACCACAAAATGCCATCAAGAACAGCAAACAAGCCAATCCGATTCTATAATATCCAAATGGCTTTAATCCGTTTGTCTCTAGCATTTTTACGAGCCATTTGATCGCTACAATGGCCACTAGAAATGCAACGACATTTCCTAATAGCAATAAAGGTAATTGGGCTTTTATCTCTTGCAATCCGAATTCTTGGAAATAGTCTAAGCCCGATTTGGCCGTGGCAGCAAACATCGTGGGAACAGCAAGGAAGAATGAAAATTCAGCAGCGGTTTTCCGATCACACCCTTGAAACATTCCACCCAATATGGTTGCCGCACTTCTAGAAAAACCAGGGAGTATTATGGATATCACCTGTGAAATTCCTATAAAAATAGCCTGCTTATTGCTCAATTCATCAACATTTGTAATGCTAGGCTTTGGTAAATATTTTTCAATAAAAAGAAATAAAATCCCGCCAACGCCCAAAATCAATAAGATAATGGATGGCTTTTCCATGATGCTTTCTATATGGTCATTAAAAAAATATCCAAAAATTAAAGCTGGAATGACGGCGTATAGAAGTTTCAATAAAAATTTGATATTCAAGGATAAAAACCGCTTATGATACAGATATATCACGGCTAGTATGGCTCCAAATTGAATGCAAATTTCAAAGAGCTTCACGAAAGAACTTTGCGGAATACCTAGTAGGGTAGCGGTAAGTATCATGTGAGCCGTTGAAGAAATGGGCAAAAACTCAGTAATGCCCTCAACGATGGCGATAATAATTGCGTGTAAATATGTCACTCCTTATCTCTTAAAAACGGCGTAGATATTCAATACAATACCCGCCAAAATCACGATGGGAGCTAGGGTAATTCTTATAGGGCTATAAATGACTGATTCGTCCCATACGTTCGGGTCTTTCATAGATCCGCCAGACATCAATAAGAATCCAATCAATATAAGCACGGCACCACCAAGCATCAACTGAAAGTGTCTTTTGAGTATTGTAAAGGTCCCACCTGCTTGAGTCCTGAAAAAAAACTTCCAGTTTTACTGGTTTGAGTTTTAGTTGCAGCGGGATTGTATTTTGGTAATTCTTGTCTTTTTGCCATGTTTTTTATCCAATTAGAAGTACAAAGATAGGTTTTTAATATAAATTATCTATATTTAATGAATATGCAATCATCAAAGCAAATCGCCAGTTCTCATCCTCAAGTATTTATAGATCACGCGATACGTGGACACGAACATAATGGCGATCCCCATGACAACCAAGCCCAGGGCTATAAAAAATAAAATGGTATGATTGACTATATATTTAACTTCTGGGATTTGGATCCAAACTATCGCACAAAATATACTGATCAAAAAAATGGCAATCAAACCTGCTAGAAATCCTTGCCAAATCGCTTTGAGCAAATATGGCTTAATGATAAAGCCCCAAGAAGCTCCGACGAGCTCCATGTTTTTTATCAATATCCTATTGGAATATAGGGCTAGTTTGACCGTATTATGGATTAATGTAATGGCCACGATAACGAACAATAATGCGATGACCAACATGATAAAACTTGCTTTTTCGATATTTTTAACCACCAAGTCTATGAGCGTTTCTTGAAAATAAACATCATTCACATAGAGGTAATTTTCCATCAATTCAGACTTCAGGAGGGCCAAATCGTCGTTGTTCAAGTGATTGCTTTTGACGTTGAATGTTATGGCATCGAACAATGGATTCGGCATATCTCTCAATAGATAATTTTCGCCAAATTCCTTTTTCATAGATTCGGAAGCTTCCTGCTTTGATATGAATTTGATGGAGGATTGTTTGACCATCGCGTGGTTATCCACGAAACTCTCGAGTGTCTTGATATCAGCCAAATTGGTGCTATCTTTTATCTCAATGATTACATTAATTTGTTCCTTAAAATAGGCAACCATACTTTGCGAATGGGTCATAATGACGGCAAATAGCCCTATAAGGAATAACACCAAGGCTACGCTTACTATTGACAAAGTATAATTTGGCTTCGGTTTTAGGATTTTGATTCTACCCTGTGCCATTTAGATCATTTTATTGAAGCATAAAGATAATAGGAATCTCCCAATTCAATTTAACTTTTTTTGTAATATGGCGATGGCCGAATCATCTGGCTTATGTATTTGATTACAATTCATGCGCCACACTTTATTTTAATTAATCAGAAAATATCCTATTTAAATTAGGTATAAATTGAGAAATCTTTGTATTTTTACCCAAGAATTTAGGATAATTTTTTCGTAAAACTTCAATCATATTTTGCTATGCTCAAGAATTTTATTTTGTGTATTTCCATTTTTTTATCAATCAACCAAATTTTTGGGCAAAATCCAGCCAATTGTAGCGGTACAAGTTCTGGGCCAACCCTCAAGCGCGTTTTGATCGCTGGGGATAGTTGGGCTCAATACATGTGGGACGACGATTCTCACAACAATCTTTTCAATGCCTACGGTCACGATGACAAAGCCATGATGAGTGAATCTTATGGTACTACTTCCAATATCGTTTTTGGTGAACCACCGTCTAATACAACTACCTATTCCGTGTCAGGAAGTGAAGCTCGACAATGGGTTAATACCGCTAATTATCCTTACCTCGCCAACGCGATAGCTGAGTTAAATGCCAGCCCATCTATAAAGACAGTAGTGTTGAGTATTGGAGGAAATGATGTCCTCGCTGGAAAGTCTGGAGGAGGTTGGTATCTTGGAATGGGTGCTACCGCCGAAGCTGCTTTTTTCAATACTTTGGTGACCAATGTGAGAACGATTATTGATGCCTTTTTGGCTGTTAGACCTGATATAGAAGTTCTCCTAAGCAGCTATGATTATCCAAATTTTAACACAACAGTTTTTGATTGTTGGATTTACGCCTGCCCGAAGAGGGTAGATTTGAGCGATACCAATGGCAATGGTTCGGTTGATGGCACAGAGCATTTGATCACCGATCAGGAGATCAATCAAATGATGATTCTGATCGAAGACTATAGAATTGCCTTGGTCAATAGCTACGCAAGTCGAGTTTATTTTGACAATGCGGTTGGTCTTATGCACTACTATTATGGCACTGATCCCAATGCTTCCTCTATCAGCAGCCCTACGGTTCCTCACCCTCTAGCGGTGAATCCCTATACCGAAGGAGGTAACCCGAATTTTCCTTCGATTCGACAGAATTTCAGAAATTTTTACGACCCGATACACCTAGATTTTGAAGAATATGAGTACAAAATCAAAAATGAAATAGACAATTATTTCTTTACGCGATTCCGAAAAAGCCCCAATATGACTCTTTTCAGCCAAGATGCCAATGATGGGTATATAAATTCTTACAACAATGCTGTGGTGGAGACCGGTTTAAGACTGGGCGATGCTGGTACATTTTTGGCAGATGATTATTTTTCGATATTATCTTTCAACACATCCAGTCTTCCGGACGACGCGAGCATCTCGGGTGCGAGCATTTATATCAATAGGAGTACCGCCTCTACCTTCCTTGGATTAGAAAGCAATCCCTTTGAGGCATCCGACAAGCGACTAAAAGTCGATATAAAAAATGGCTTTTTTGGTTCTGGTATTGGCTTACAAGGGTCTGACTGGAATGCTTCTGCGTCGGCCTCTGACGTGGGATGTGCGATAGGCAATTGCAATGAGGATTTTTATGCCGTGAGGGTGGACATAAACTCTGCCTATCTGCAACATATTTCCAAGACGGCTACCACGCAATTTAGGCTTTCTTTCACCAACCCCGATGTGGGCAATGAATACATCAATATGTTCGATGGCAACGGCGATTCCGCATTTTCACCTGAAGACAATCCTGATCAAATCGTTGTGATCAATTCTGACAATCTGCACCAAATGCCTAGTGCCAAAAAAGAGAAGGACAAGGACAAAAACAGTCTCGATGAGCGAAATCTTCTTGCGGTAACGCCATATCCGCACCGTGGGCTTTCCAAGCTGATGAATACAAGGGCGCCATTCATTGATATTTGGTACACATCTTCGCTGCTGCCCCTTGATCTACTGACTTTCAATGTGAGAGAAGAAAACAAGACTGCACTGCTGATTTGGCAAGTAGCCAATGAAAAAGATATGGTTTCCTACATCGTTGAAAGGTCTCAAAATGGCTCAGATTGGTTTGAAATCGGAAGCGTTGCAGCCATCAATACTCAATCCAAATATTCTTACCAATTCATCGATAAAGCACCCAAAGATGGGCTTAATTACTACAGAATCAGAATGGTAGATCAGGTATCACAGAGCAAATATAGCCCGATCAGAACCTTGAATTTTATGGAGGACCGCAGACAATTTTCAGTTTATCCGAATCCATTCAGCAAGCAGTTTTACCTTTCATTCGTCCACGACACCGAAGAGTCTATGAATGTCAGCATCTTCAATATGGTCGGACAAAGGGTATTTTCTACCGTTATTTGGTCTAGCAATGGCCTGAAGATTTATCCGATCGAGATCGGCAAAGACCTCCCAGACGGGATGTATCGCTTGGTGGTCGAAGGGAAAACTTTCAGAGAGTCTAAGATTCTTTCTAAGCACAAATAAACATATCGCTGGTTAATAGGTTTGGGTGCATCCTCGCTGCGCGAGGACCAAGCTGTGCGAGGGTTCACTGCGTTCCGTCCCACCTAGTGATAGGTGTGACCAGCTTCGCTGCCTCTACCATCTTTTGCACGAGGGGAGGGGGGAGTAAAACATACTCAAGCAGTTGGGTTTGTAATACCAAATTTTTTGGTAATTTTGATCAGCTATCTTTGTAGCTGTAGTGCCTTTTAATCGGAGTCTGTTTCATTAAATAAAATATTTTCAATATTGTTTTCTATGTCTATAGCATCAGCATTTATTTCATTTTCTATTTTCAATTGCTTTTCACTTGCTGGTAATTCTTGAACATTTTTTAATTGTTTTTCAATAGCTCTTGTTCGTACTCCTGCTTGGTCTATTGTATTTGTAGCTTCTTGTAATTTCTTTTTTGTTTTCTCCAATACAGTTCCAAATTTGCCAAATTCTGTTTTTACAACTCCCAAAATATCCCAAACTTCGCTGCTTCTTTTTTCAATAGCTAATGTTCTGAAACCCATTTGTAAGCTATTTAACAAAGCACTTAAAGTAGTTGGTCCTGTTATTGTTATTTTGAAATCTTTTTGCAATAGTTCAAATAAACCAGGTGTTCTTAAAACTTCAGCATATAAACTTTCAAATGGCAAAAACATTATTCCATATTCAGTTGTGTTAGGTGGATCAATATATTTCTCTTTAATATCCTTTGCATTCTTGATAATAGAGTTTTTAAATGCTTTCCGTAATGTTTCTAACTTTAACGGGTCTCCGTCATCGTAAGCATCAACAAGTGCTTCATAATCTTCCTTTGGAAATTTTGAATCAATTGGCAACCATAAAGTTTTTTCTAAACTATTATTATTTGGCAATTTTATTGCAAACTCCACATTTACACCACTACCAACTTTGGTTTTTACGTTCTTTTCGTATTGTTCATTTGTTAGTAAATCTTCAAGGATATTAGCTAATTGATATTCTCCCATTATACCTCTTGATTTGACATTTGTCATTACTTTTTTAATGTCACCAACACTAACTGCAAGTGTCTGCATTTCACCTAAACCTTTGTGAACCAATTCTAATCTATCACTAATAAGAGTAAATGAGTCATTAAATCTTTTTTCAAGAGTTGTCTGTAGCTTTTCATCAACAGTAACTCTCATTTCTTCCAATTTTTTATGGTTATCTTCCTGTAAAACTTGTAATTTTTTCTCAACAGTTTCTCTAATTTTATCAAGTTTGTTTTCTGTGTCTGTCTTTGTTTGTTCTTGTTTTAATAATAAATCATTAAACTTGTTTCGTTGAAGTTCGTTGAATTCTTTTGCAATATTTGCAGATTTTTCCTCAAACGATTTTAATGAGTTAGCCATTTCATTTCTATTCTCCTTTGCAGAATTTAAAAGTAATTCATTAAGTTTTTGTGAGCTTTCATTTAAATTTTGAACAAGCAAAATAGTTTTATCTTCATTTGCTTTTAGTGAAGTTGTAAGTCCTTCTTTTGTTTCTTTTGAAGTATTTGTCAACTGTTCTTTAAATTCATTTTGCTTTTCTTCATTTGATTTAATAAGTTTTTCAAACTTATCTTCATTATTTTTTGTCAATGTTTGAAGAAAATTTGAAAAAGTTTCAAATTGTCCTTTTTGACTTGCTGATAAATCGTTTATTATTTTTGAAAGTTGTTCGCTAAAACTTTTAATTGAATTACTTAATTCTTCTCTTGACTCTTTTGAATTTTTTTGAATTTCGTCTCGGTTGCTTGAAAATTCAGTCCTTATTAATGGGTCAATTTTTGAAACGTCAAGATTTGTCTT
This sequence comes from Saprospiraceae bacterium, assembly GCA_016718505.1. Taxonomy (GTDB): domain Bacteria; phylum Bacteroidota; class Bacteroidia; order Chitinophagales; family Saprospiraceae; genus JADKKF01. The sequence continues at coordinate 882,156 of JADKDE010000002.1, forward strand.
GATTAACTCATTTTTCAATTCGTCTGAATTAAAACTACTTTTTTTCAAAAGTGTCGCCAATAAATTTGCAATTAAAAGAATGAGTCCAATAATAGGTAATATTTCTGTTGATGTCATAAAGATTTAAGTTTTGTTAATGTGTCAGCTCCCCTATTCGGTGTAGTGGCGGATTTTTAGCACAAAAGTTAATATTAAACTTTGTAAAAAAAATCCATAGAAGCACTTTTGCCTCCATTTTGCCAAACCAATATTGGTGGCTGCCCGATTTGTATTTTTAATATTTTTTCCATTCTAAACTTTTGAAACCGCTTTCTGTCGCCCACTTGCGCCAAACTGCTTCAAGAATTTCATTATCTCTTTGTCCTATTGGATACTTATAAGTTTGCAACTTATCGTTTTTATCTCTTTCGTGAGTTTCAAATATGTGTAGCTTGACTAATTGATTTTTTTGTTTTTAGTTGGTGTCAAACAGGTGAAGATTTTTATCAAGTGCTGTTGTAATATTTACTCTGTTTGCAATACAATACTGCCTTACCTTGTCAATTTCAGAACTACCAAAATAGAATTGATTATTTGTGTTTTTGTTTTGATACTCTAAATAACCGTCTGTAAAAATGTAAATATGGTTGTCATAATTTATATATGTTGTATCTATACCGTCAGTCAAATAAGTGTCTTTTTTTACAATTGGTTCGTTTTCAATTTTCTCAATTAAAATACTTATTAAGTCCAACCCTTTGTTTCTAACGTTTGAATAAACACTTTTTACTTTCTGCTCAAAGACATCAATTTGAGATGACAACCCATTATTTAGATATTTGCCTGTTGAATTTATAAATTGTTGTTTTTCGCCTAAATTCTTTACTTTGCCGATATCAATGGTTGCAATAACCTTGTTTGAAAATGTAGAAAAGCAAATAGTAGATTTATCACCAATTTTTTCACCCGGTTTAACACATTCATTTTTGAAATACTTAATAATCTTGTGAATTTCAACAGTGTCTTTTGGTGGTTTGTTGTCAATACGACTTGATAAATCAGAAATGATTACAATGTTTTGATACGTCAAATGTTTGTTTTGTGGCTCTGAACCACAAGAAGAAAGAAATGCGATTACAGAACAAACTATTAATAATTTTTTCATTAGTGCGGTTAACTAGTTAGATTGTTTCACTTGCTCTTTCAATTTCTTTCACTCTGTTTGCAACTTCGTCAGTCGCATAATATTCAGGAAGAAACTCTATAAAACCTGATTTATACGCAGAAATAACGCTGTCAAAAATTACATCGGTAAATATTTTTCCGCTCGTTATTCTGGCACTAAAATCGTTATAAATCGATTTTATCTGATTGTGTAATTCTGAGTATCTATTTTCAATTTGAGTTTGACGATTATTGATTTCTGTTTCCAAATTGAGAACCTTTGTGTTCAGTTGGTTTATTACTTCTTCTTTTTCCTTTAACTTGTTCATTATTTGTTCCTTTTCTGAAGTAAGGTCAATCATATCTTCGTCTAACAATTGGATTTTTCTGTTTTTTCTCCATCTACCAAATCTCTTTGCGAATTTTTGTAGGCGATTGTAATATTATCAATCAAAAAGTGCGTGAGAATTAAAGGAAACATACCAAACACAAAATCAGCCAAAACTCTCCATGCTTTAAAACTTCCAATAGATTGATTGTTGATTCTTTTCCAACTAACAAACATTTTATTTCGTCTGTATTTATAGCAACCATAGTTGAAACTAAAATATCAAAAATTAGCAAGCCAACCCAAAATAAGAGATTGTTCACTAACTTATTTTCACTTCCAAGAATAATGCACGAATTACATTGCCTTCAAAAATACTTTGTAAACTGCCGAAGCAAAAATATTGATAGATAAAAACCAAAAATTGCCAAACCTATCATAATGCAAATAGTTCCGAAAGTCCAAAACTTTTTCACTACAAATGATTGTTCTAAATTTCGTCTTTCAAGTTTGTTTTTTTCAATTTCTTTATTGATTTGTAAAAGTCCCCTTTCACCAGAATTTTGGTTGCCTGATTCTAAAATGGATTTTTCTAGTTTTAGAGTCTCAATTTTATCAGAAATTTGTCGTTTTTCCAAATCACTATTTCGGTTTTCAATGCTTAATTTTTCTTGTTTCTCTGTTTCTAAATTTATTTTCGTACTTTCGAAAGCAAAAGAAACATTAGAAGTTAAAACGTTTTTCATATTGCCTAACCCTTCGTCTGTGGCGTAAGTCCTAATTCTTTCTTTTAGGTTGTCATACTCTGCTCTGAAAATATCAAGATTTCCATATCTTTCTTTTGAATTGTCATAGCCTTGTTGTCTGTATTTTTCGGTGTCAATTTGTGCCGCTGAATAAACAAGGTCGTGCAATCGTCTAGAAAAAGTGTCAATAATATTTATTGGTTGAATTACTGGAACGCTCTGTTCTGGTCTTGATATCTGTACAGTTTCATTCACGGCTATGTGGTTATCAATGTTATATTTTAGTCGTTCAAATTCAGAAAGCATTTGAGAATATGTTGTAAGGTCGTCTGAAACTGTAATATTTTCAACGTTATTGGTGCTTGCGTTTATGGAATAATTGTAAGAGCCGTTTATTGAAATTCTGTTGTCAATAAGGCAAAATTTATGGTGCATAATTCCACGTACGTCTCCCGTTTCAAAAGCATGAACATTAATATTTGCTCCTTTAAGCATTAACTTTACAGTTTCGTTTTGAGCATTTGAGGACAGTATTACATCAACGGTAACATTTCGGTTTTTTGCTTCAACGATTGACATTGCAATATCTCTGTCTGTAAAATATGCGATAGCAACATAAATACATTGCTTTGCGTTGGTTATTTCGGAAATAATTCTCTGTTTAATTTCTGTTCCGTTCGTTATGAAATCATTCATCTGTTCTTGTACTTGTTTTTATTTGCTAATGTATGTAGTGCTTAGTGTCTCCGTCACGGGCTGCCACCACCATAAATATTTATGAATCTAACCAGTGCTGACGCAAGTCTTTGACTTGTGCCAAATATCTGTCTGCGTTCACGGGGGCTAAAATACAAAGTTATGAGCCTTTCAGGATGGTTATAAAACAAGCACCCCTGTTGTGCGTTAGTTTTTTTTAGTTACCAGCCATTTCTTTTAGGAACATAGGTTTTGTTCCCAATGCTATTTATATAATATTGACCACCACGACTTCCAGTATGAATTTGTTGCCCAGAACCGTAATTATAGGCATAATTTGAATAATCTTTCGCTCTTGAACCACTATTGCCATTATATGGATTATAGTTATCTTTGGTTGAAAAATTGTCCAAGTTTGTATTGTTTGTATTCGTTTTGTAATGTGGTTCCACATAAGTTCCATTGTCTTTAATGTATCCATTTTGATAACGAATGTCTGAATTAGTCCCATAGCTTGAACTCGGATTTGAATAGGAGTTGCCATAGGTTTGTTTGTTTTGACTATAACGCATATCAGGCGTTCCGTCTTTCTTATATTGCGCATTTGCACTAAATGCAACAGTCAACATAATTGCTAAGGTGAGAAATAATTTATTCATTTTACTTTATTTTAAAAATGCCTACTCTATACAGTTTTCGGCTACTCTGTGCTAAACTTTTATTTAATGTCGGTTATTCGCATTTTCCGACTTTGGGTAGGCCCTTTTTGACCGCTATATGTTTTTAAAATGACGAACCATCGTTAGCAAGAAATACCAAGGGATTTCCTGTCTACATAGATATTTACAAATCTACCTCTACAAAATCATCTCATCACCGACCAAAAAATTCATCGGCAATTCTATAGAACTCAACCAAGCTAAAGCCAAGGTATCTCATTTGCTCTTGGCGATAAAGTCATACTTTCTGGTTTAAGCGAATATTTTTTCGATCTATTAAACCAGTAGCTGGGTTATACTTGCCTCTATAAATTTTATTATTACTAATTTGTCAAATATTTTGCTCGATTGTTTACACTCCTACACTATCCCTTTACTTTAGCAAATATACAAATATGGTGCTAATATGATGCTTTTTTAAATATGTTTTTTGATATATTTATTTTATTAATATGTATTGTGCGGAATATGATGATGTTGCATATTATAGGATGGCAGAAGCCAAGGACTGGTGCCAAATTTCTGTCTGCGTTAGCGGGGCCTAAAATATCAATTTTTTGGCCATTTGAGGAGGTTGTGCAACAGTTACTATTGTTGGTGGTAGTTTATTATTTTATTGATAAATTGACCTTGCGCCCTAGACCAAATTCTATTAACTTATACAGAGTTGAAAGCTGAATATCAGAATGTCCATTTTCAATTCTTGAAATAAAACTTTTTTTTGCGCCTATTTTGTCAGCAAGTTGTTCTTGAGTTAAGTGAGCCAATTTTCGCTCTTCTTTAATCAGTTCACCTATAGCGAATGATTTAGCCTTTATTTCAAAGTCTGTTCTATTTTTTGTCCCTGTTTTGCCATATCTATTGTCAAGATGTTGGCTAAATGTCTTTATATTTTTATCCATTATTCGAATTTTTTTGTCCGATGAAATACTCGTTCATTATCTTTTGAGCCTTTAGTAATTCTTTTGCTGGAGTTTTTTGAGTTTTCTTATGAAAAGCATTAAAGAGAACCACTAAATGCCCTTTGTCAAAACTGCAGAAAATTCTATAAATATTACCTTCAAATTCAATACGTATTTCAAAAAGTCCTTTTACCGTTTCTATGCTTTTAAAAAACTTTGTCGGAATACGTTCTAAAATGGTAATCATAAAGAGGACCTAGTCAATTTTGTCTTTAACTTTTTCGGGCAAAGGCTCAAAAAAAACATCAAAGTAGTCTTAATAAAAAACAATTTCCCTGATAATTTCCATTTACAAAGTTAACGAATAGTGGAACATATTTCCAAGTAAATAGTTTTTTTTAATTTAATCCTGCAAGTTCCCTTCTTGGTATTTTTTAAAATACCTCCAACATAAATTCCACCGAATCTAATCCCTTTGCAAAATCATCGCTGGCGTAAATCATTGACCTCTAGGTTCGACTATGTCCCCGAGTTACTGCGGTGTCGCCATAGATCCAAAGAGTTTATCGAGGCACAAGTTTGGAAATTTGCACCAGCAATTGGGGGGATGGTATGTAATTTTCTATTTATCTTATTGCGTGATTCATTATTAAAGGAATAATTTTGCTATTTATTGACGAAATCTTTAGCCAAGTGGGGGTTTGAAAATAACTGTAAGTTTGACTTTACCTAATCACTAGAATTGGATTCTTGGTGCAATTATTCAACTTTAAAGCAATAACCTCCAGTTTGTTCAGGATTATTACTATGTATATCCCCAGTGTATCCATTAGACCTCGACCTGTCCCAATATGGATCAGGAGAATCTTTCAAGTAATATAAATTAGTGTTTTGTCCTTCATTGGTCTTATAAAATACATACAATTTTTCATTATCACAAACTCCTGGATAGTCTTGAAAGCCTAGTGTCCCATAATTGTTATCGCTATCAAATTCAATATAATAAGATCCTTTCTTTATAGGTATTATGTAAATTGAAAGATAATTAAAATTATTTATGGAAGAATACTCTCCATAAATTTGTTCACTACCATTACTAAAAAACTCTTTTTTTAATACTCCAGTTAATATGTGAACATTAGCGAATCCTTCAAAAAGAGGTTTATGGTCATCTCTATTTGGTATGATTGTATCTAATTTATAATAACTAATAACAGGTTTCCATTTAATTCCATGCATATCAAAAGTCCCAATTTCTTTTTGCTCAATATTTAAACCTATGAGCTGGTTCGAAAATTCGGATACAATTTTTATTGTATCACCGATATTATACGTATCTCGGGCAGGTGTAATGGAGACAGGCAGAGTAAAGAATCGTGGACAATTTTCAACATCTTTGCAGCAATTCATAGCGTTGAATGCTAGTAAAAAACCTAATACTATAATTATTGATTTCATAACAGGACTTTTTATATAAGTCTGGACAAATTATTTTTGGCCATTCAGGGAGGGTGTTCATCGGTTACCGCAATTGTGCGTTTGGCTTTTGTATTTCTGTCCATTCGTCTTTTGAAATCCTAAACCAATGGTGCTTAATTCCGTCAAGCTCAAAAGTTTCAATAGTTTTCAGTCCTGTCTTTTCCAATACATTTTTAGAGGCTATGTTTCCAATGTCACATATTGCATAAATCTCTGTCAAATTTAATTCATCAAATGCATATTTCAAAGTCGCTTTTGTGGTTTCTGTTGCAATTCCTTTACCCCAATATTTTTCAATAAGTCTATAACCTAAGTCATTATATTTTTTATGATTATTTATTGTTTCAGTTTCAAACTTTAGTCCTGTCCAACCAATAAAGTCATTTGTTAGCTTGTCAATTATAGCCCAACGTCCAATGCCATTTTCAACGTATTGTTGACGTATCATTTTTATGACCTCTCTAATTTGGTCGATATTTTCAACGGGATTATTTCCTAAATAAGTATGAACATTTGGATTGCTGTCTAATTCAAAAAGTCCCTTTTCGTCTATTGGTAATATTTCCCTTAAAATAAGTCTCTCTGTTTCAATAAAAATTTTCATTTCTTTTCTGTTTGTCAATTTACCTATGGTTTTTCTAAGCTGACGCACAACGATGGGCATATAAGTAGTGGCGGATCGTTATGGGCAAGTCTAGACCAAATTACTTGTTTAACTATTCATCAATCTCTTTATTGGATTGCTCATTGGTCACATAATCACCATTTTCAATTTGTTTAATAGCTTTATCTATTGCGGCCTTATGATTAGAGCTCAATTGATAAATGTCATTGTCTAAACTATTATCATCAATAAGCTTTATCAAATCATTTAATAGGGTATCATCCTCAATTTCATTGACCTTATCTATAACCGTATGTTTTAATTCCTTTGTTGTCATCCTATGAAATTTTATCAAAAATACAAGAATATATCAACCTTTTCAGTTTTTATTGAATCCATGTACCTTACATTAAATCGGCGGAATAGTCTATTTTTAAGGTGGCAGTTAACATAAATATCCCCGAATCTAATCCCTGTACAAAATCATCGATGGTCGAAAACTTTCAGTCTGCGTTCGCCCAAGCTTATACCTAATCCAGCGTGTTACTTCAGTGTCGCCATAGATCCAAAGAGTTTATGAGGCACAAGTTTGGAAATTTGCGCCAGCATTTGGGCATTTTTATTCCTTTTTATGTCATTTCTCACGTTGTAAAAAAAAAGTCCTCCACATTCACCTTGTGGAAGACCTTTAATTTATTTTATATTTGGAGAACAACTATCCTAAGAGAGATCTTCCAGGATAGACGCCATTAGAACCCAATTCTTCTTCGATGCGAAGGAGTTGATTGTATTTAGCGACCCGATCAGATCGAGAAGCGGAACCCGTCTTGATTTGACCCGTATTCAAGGCTACCGCCAAGTCCGCAATTGTGGTGTCCTCTGTCTCGCCGCTGCGGTGACTCATCACGGAAGTATAAGCATGTCTCGTGGCCATTTGGACGGCTTCAATGGTTTCGGTAATGGTTCCTATTTGGTTTACTTTGACCAGGATTGAATTCGCTATGTTTTGTTGAATTCCTCTTTGAAGGCGTTCGGTATTGGTTACAAATAAATCGTCCCCAACCAACTGGATGCGAGAGCCTAGCTTTTGTGTAAGCAAAGACCATCCACTCCAATCGTCCTCGTAAAGACCATCCTCAATAGAAAATATTGGGTATCTATTCGCCCAATCTTCCCAGAAGCCAATCATTTCTTCAGAACTGAATTGTTCCCCTGTGGACTTTTTGAAAACATATTTTTTTGTCTCCTCATTATAAAATTCGGAAGCAGCGGCATCCAAAGCTATAAAAATATCTTCTCCAGGCTTATATCCCGCAGCTTCGATGGATTGCAATACGATTTCTATCGCTTCTTGGTTTGACTTTATATTCGGTGCGAATCCACCTTCATCGCCTACATTGGTTGAATAACCTTTTTCTTCAAAACAGACTTTAAAGTGTGGAATATTTCAACCCCCATTCTCAGTCCCTCTGAAAACGTATCCGCTCCCACAGGCATGATCATGAATTCTTGGAAATCTATCGCATTGTCAGCGTGGGATCCACCATTCAGAATATTCATCATAGGTACGGGCAATACGTGTGCATTTACACCACCGATATATTTATACAAGGGTGTGTCCAAAGTGGCAGAAGCAGCCTTCGCTATGGCCATTGAAACACCCAAAATGGCATTTGCCCCCAGTTTTGATTTATTTTTAGTACCATCAGCATCAATCATCAATTGGTCGAGATACCTTTGATCTGTAACTTCTTCTCCAATCAACAACTCGCGCAGGTAATCCTCAGCATTTTTTACGGCTTTGAGCACACCTTTGCCTTGATACCTAGACATATCATTATCTCTCAATTCTACCGCTTCATGGGCACCTGTAGAAGCACCGCTGGGTACAGCTGCGCGGCCCATATGTCCGCTATTTGTGTAAACTTCTATTTCGACTGTGGGATTGCCTCTCGAGTCAAGTATTTGTCTTGCAAAAACATCCTTAATTTCGCTCATATTATTGATAATTTATAGTGTATTATAAAGTTTTAAACCATCGTTGAAAAAATATCCCAATAAAAGGAATGATCAACCTTACCTCCCTCATAGCACCTATGATACTGATCACCCAAGAAATGATTGGAATTCCAATTAAAATACTTCTAAGATTGGGTAATAGCAGAACCAGCATCGTCATAAGTATGATACCTAGCGTTTGTCTCAGGTAAAATGCACTCAAGTAATCCTCTCTATCCTGCGTATAGTTAGCATACGCCCAAGGCCATAGTATCAGCGTATGACACATGATAAATGGTTTATAAAAAAGAGAATTTCCTGCCATGATTTCAACTATATCTTTCTTTAAACCAAGCAGCATAGTCCTTGGCTAAATAAGTAATAATAATATTTGCACCAGCCCTTTTGATAGAAGTGATAACTTCAGGCATGGCTTTTTCATAACTGATCCACCCATTTTGGCTAGCTGCAATGAGCATAGCACATTCTCCACTCACGTGATAGGCGGCTATCGGTATAGGAAAGTTTTCTGAAAGTCTATGTATGATATCCAAGTAATGCAGCGCGGGTTTTACCATAAGAAAATCAGCTCCTTCTTCAAAGTCCAATTGTGCTTCCAACAAAGCTTCTTTGGCATTCGCATAATTCATCTGATAGGTCTTTTTGTCGCCAGCTTTTGGAGCACTATCTAGCGCATCTCTAAAGGGGCCATACATTGCACTGGCATATTTGGCTGTATATGACATGATGCCCGTATTTTGGAAATTTGCTTCATCCAGAGCTTTTCTGATATATGCTACACGGCCATCCATCATATCGCTGGGACCTAACAAATCAAATCCAGCTTGTGCTTGTGCCACGGACATTTTTGCCAAGATCGGTAAAGTAATATCATTGATGATTTGACCATTTTCCACGTAGCCATCGTGCCCGTCGATATTATAAGGATCCATGGCAACATCACTGATAAGGCAAATCTCGGGAAATCGCAATTTGATTGTAGTGGCAGCTTTAAGATAGAAATTATTCACATCGTGGCTATAAGTTGCCGTTTTGTCTTTAAGCTCTTCGACTACAGCGGGAAACATCATGAAGGATTGAATTCCAAGTTGTAATGCTGATTCAATTTCCTTCAAAACGTTGTCGATAGAAAGCCGATAAGTTCCGGGCAATGACTTTACTTCATCCTTGATATTATTGCCATCGAATAGAAAAATAGGCTGAACCAATTGCTCAGGGAGGACGATCGTTTCATTGGTTAAATTTCGTATTGCTTGTGTTAGTCTGTTTCTCCTGGGTCTTCTGAGCATTGTCGGTAAAGTATTAGTATTCAACTGCAAAGATATTCAATTAAAATGTCATTATTTATAAAAATAATCCTAAAATGGGTTAAAACTTATCATATTTCAGCCTATTTTTGAAGCCTTATGGAAGATTTTTTTGAATATCATTTTGATGAAATAGACAAGCGATTGTTGTATCAATTATTGGCCTTTAGGCAAAAAGTGTTCGTCGTTGAACAAGAGTGTCCTTACCAAGATTTGGATTTTTATGACTTCGAAGCTTATCATGTTTTTTGTAAAAAAGACGGTGTAATTTACGCTTATGCAAGGGTTTTACCGCCAAATACTACTTATCAAGGCTATACCTCCATAGGACGAGTTGCCAGTCTTTTAGAGGCTAGGAAAAATCATTTAGGAACAAAATTAATGCAATTTGCGCTAAATTCTTGTCAGGAGAAATGGCCCAGCACTCCGATTAAGATTGGCGCACAAGCATACCTTGTGGCTTTCTACGAAAGTTTTGGCTTTGTATTGACAGGTGAACCTTATATCGAAGACGGTATCCCGCATGAAATTATGATCAAGACGCCTTAGTCGTTCTTTAGATATTTATCCAACCATTCAAAAAATACTCGCTGCCATAGAACGGCATTTTGTGGCTTGGTTACCCAGTGACCTTCATCTGGAAAATAAAGGAATCTACTTGGTATGTTTTGCAGTTGGGCTGTGGTAAAAGCTTCGATACCATTGTGCAACGGCACTCTATAGTCTTTTTCATTATGAATTACTAGGATAGGGGTATCCCAATTGTTGGCAAATCTGTGTGGTGAACCAGAATAGCCCTCAGAATTTTACCAATAAGGACCTCCCATATCATGATTGGCGAAAAATAACTCTTCCGTGGAAGTGTATTGACTCTCCAAATTAAATACGCCACAATGTGCTATAAACGCTTTGAATCGCTTATCATGATTGCCAGCAAGCCAATATACCGAAAAACCACCAAAACTCGCCCCAACGGCTCCTAAATGGTTCTTATCCACATATGGCTCTTTGCTGACGTCGTCTATTGCAGACAATAGGTCCTTCATAGCCATTCCGCCCCAATCTTTAGCGATTTGGTCATTCCATTTTTCACCAAAAGAGGGTAATCCTCTTCGGTTAGGAGCTACAACGATGTATCCTTTCGCAGCCATCATTTGAAAATTCCAGCGATATGAAAAGAATTGGCTGACGGCGCTTTGAGGCCCGCCTTGGCAGTAGAGCAAAGTTGGATATTTTTTATTGGGATCAAAATTTGATGGATAAATGACCCATGTGAGCATTTCTTTGTTGTCTGTGGTCTTTATCATTCGCTTTTCAACTTTACCCATTTTTAGGCTTCCAAGTGTGCCTTGTGTCGCAAAGGTCAATCTTTGACTCGTGCCATCTGAGAAGTTGACAGAATAAACTTCTGTCGGTTTTTCTATCGACATTTTGGTAGCGACAGCTTGAATTCCTTTGCCATTTTCAGTAAAGCTCAGTTCCTGGTAATCCGCTAATTCATTGGTTATTTCCTTGATGATGGGTTTTGACAAATTGGAGATATTGCATGAAAATAAATTAGTAGTTGCGCTTTTTTCAGCGATAAAATATATTGTACTTCCCGTTTTATCGAAATAGGCATTGCTCACAGGATAATCAAAATTTGCAGATAAATCGACTCTTTTTTTATCTGTTAATGACATTACGAAAAGGCGATTTTTATCGGCTTCATACCCAGCTTCTTCCATACTCAACCACAATAATTTTTTTCCATCGGGAGAAAATTGCGGATTATTATCGTAACCAGGCATCCCTTCGGTAAGGTTCTGAGTGGTTTTTTTATTCAAATCATACAAATATAAATCAGAGTTTGTACTGATCGCTGCTGCTGTTCCATTCAGTTTTTTACAGACATAAATTAAGGAATTTCCATCAGGGCTGAAAGCAATTTGTTCTGCCCCTCCAAAAGGCTTCAATGGACTGTCAAACTTTTCGTTTGTCATGATATCCGTTCCTTGGCCTTCTAAGATTCCGTTTTTCAATTTTCCTACAAAAACATGCGAATAGGTGTAATCAGACCAAGCATTCCAATGTCGATACATCAAGCCATCAATGATGCGTGCGCCTTGTACTTTGGGCAGGTCTGGGTATATTTCCGCAGGATTTTTATCCATTTTGACATCGGCGCTATACCAAATGTATCCATTGGCAGCAACGCCGTAATTGGTTACTCCACCGTTGATTTTGGTTATTTGCTTTCTGGCCATGGTTTGTGTATTGATTTCAAAAACCTGAGGCCGTTATCTGTATCTTCTATAAATGAAGCACGAACATTGTCCATCCATCTTGCTTGTGACTGGCTTTTTCCGCCACCGACCAACATTATATTTTGCTTATTGGCAAGATTTAATAAGAAAATGTCGTTGTTGCCAGAATTGTCCTTTATGGAGATAGACCGGATATTGTACAAAACATTATTTCCATCGGGAGAAATAGCAGGCTCAGAAACCCTAGGCGTGCTTATCAATAATTCAGGGGTCATAAGGCCTTGACCCACAGAAAGTTGCGTCAGGAACAAACAAAAAACAAAAAATAAATTTTCATACTTCAAATATTATAAAATGAAAACTGAGATATATTATTTCGGTTTACTTCCGAGAAATTTAAAACCCTTGAACCAAGTTTCTAAATCCCTCCAAACCGAATATTCTTTGGCATAATTAAAATTCATTTCAGTGATAAAACTGCCATCCAATCCTGAAACTTTCCATTCACTCATCACCGATGGAAGTATCTTAGGAAGTGAAATATTCTTTGATGAAGATAACATCCTTTCATACCCGACCCACGTTGATTGCCTGAAAGATACGAAAAAAATGTTTTTCAAGATGCTTAATGGATTGTGAACCAACATAAAGATAGGGAGCATCATAAGCGTTAATAAACTCACGCACAAGTCTAACAAAAATTTAAACCGCCTCTGTGTGGGATCCATGATATCGAACTGGATGTCTAGCGTGTAGAGTTCTCCAGGTGTATTTTTCGAGTGAGAACCGATGATGCTGATAGAGTCCTCCGAAGCCATTTTAAAGTGGATTCTATCCCCGAGATCTACCATCAAATCGATGATTTCGTGGGAGGACATGCTGTCTAAGCAAAATATTATTTCATTGGGTTTTTCTATTTCTAAAATATCTTTGATGGTGTCTTTGCTGCCTAAAATGCGCAAACTTTGATCCAAAGTATAATGCGTAGGCTTGTCAGAATTGATGATTCCGAGCAACTGAAATGGTAAATTTACTTTTTGGAGTAGCGATAAAATTCTCTGGGCCGCCTCTTGTTTCCCGACGATAATTATTTTCTTGGTATTTGTCAGGATGAGCGAAAATTTCCTTTGAGTTATAAAATTATACAATATCCTAGTAACCAAGGACGATAACAGGGCTAACAAAAATCCCCACAATACAAAAAATCTGCTCGTAAGCATGGGATTGTAAAATATACTAAAAAAGGTGGATACTATCAAGGTCCCAATGACCAAACTGGTTATAAGTTTTCTGAAATCGTTCAGGCGATCATATGCACCATTGATGTACATTGCCAAAACCCAAATGGCAGCATAAATCGAAATAGAAGGCCAATAACTCTGGGTTGCTGGGGCTATAATGGGCGGATCCAGTGTGCTCAACCACCAGCGATGCGCATAGGTGAGCCCAACCCAAATAAAACTAAAATCCAATACGGGCAAAAATATTTTTCGAAAACTCTGAACCGTTATGGATACCAACGCCCGTAGGTAAATTGCAACGTTGATGAGCCATATATATATTGAGGCTTTTCGTCCTTTGAAATGCTTCTGAGCGAAGATAATCATCGCCAAGTAGAAGTGTTTTACATAATTGAAGCTTCCTTTTTTGGTACTCTCACCTTTGAAATGGATGATGGTGGTTGTCGGCAAATAGTAGTTTGAGAATCCAGCTTGATTGATTCTATAAGACAAATCGATGTCTTCTCCGTACATGAAAAACTGTTCGTCCAATAAGCCCACCTTCTCCAATGCTTCTCGGCGTATCCACATGAATGCACCTGGCAATACTTCTACTTCTGCCGTAGTATTTTCATCTAAATGCCCCAGATAATAATGATTAAAATACAAGGACTTAGGGAAAAGTCTCGATAATCCAGACATCTTGCTAAATGCCGCCCAAGGCGTGGGAAATCCCCTTTTTGATTCAGGTAAATATTTTCCTGATCCATCGATCATCTTCACGGTCAATGCGCCACAGGTAGCTTTCCCTTCCATAAAATCAAAGCAAGTTTGTAAGGTGCCTTCTTCCAATATCGTGTCTGGATTGAGGAGCAATAAGTACTTGCCTTTGGCTATTTTTATCCCTTGATTATTTGCCTTTGAAAAACCTGGATTGTTGCTATTCTCAATCACAATAACTTGCGGAAAACGATCCCGAACCATCAAAATACTCCCATCAACCGAATGGTTGTCGATGAGAATGACTTCGTATTTTATATCACAAATGGAGCGAAAAACAGACTGGAGGGCTTGTTCCAAAAAGTGCTGGACATTGTAATTGACTATGATTATTGAAACATCCACAGATCTGGTTTTAATATTTTTGGGTATGGTATGGAACCCGTGAAATGATAGATCTTCCTAGGGTTAATTCATCGGCATATTCAAGCTCTCCACCAAAAGAAACCCCTCTAGCGATCGTCGAAATTTGAATGGATGGATTCTGTAATTGTTTCGAAATGAAATAAACGGTTGTGTCGCCTTCTATGGTTGGACTCAAAGCCATGATCAACTCGGGATTTTGTATCTGATTAACTCTATCAATCAATGACTTTATCTTTAGATGTTCTATACCAATGCCTTCTATGGGATTGATAACTCCTCCAAGCACATGATAATGGCCTTGATAGTGTTCAGTGGCTTCAATGGCCATGATGTCACGGATGGTCTCTACGACGCAAATTTGGTTGGCATTTCGCCTAGGATCTGAGCAAATCTCGCAGATTTCATTGTCCGATATATTGTGGCAATTGGCACATTCTTTTATCCCTGATTTTAACATGGTGAGTGCTGTGGCTATTCTTTCTGATTTTTCACTATCGGATTGAATCAGGTGGATGATTAACCTTAGTGCCGTCTTTTTCCCAATAGAGGGCAAGGAGGACATCGCCTCAACAGCCTCTTCTACCAATTTTGAAGAAAATTTCATATCAAAATAATGGAAGGAATGAAAAAAAGAAATAACGCGAATCGAAGTTCATCGGGTCAATTTAGATCTCAACTTTTAGCAAATCAATGTCGAAAATCAAGACCGAATTGGCAGGTATTTTATCCAAAGAACTATCCCCGTAACCTAGGCTAGATGGAACCAATAGTTTTATTTTGCCTCCCGAAAGGATTTTTGGCAAACCTTCCCTCAGTCCATAGATCAACGAATTGAGTCTGGTCTTAAGTACCTGATCCGGAAGACTGTCTGAGGTGTCAAACTGCGTACCATTCACTAAGTGCCCGTGGTATTTGATGGTGATGATTGAAGACTCTACAGGGCGCAGGCCACTGCCTCCATCAACGATCTTATAATGCAATCCTGTGGTTGAGTTTTGTACATCAGTGAGTCCATTGGCCGCTATATATTCTTGAATGATGGCTATATCTTTTTCCTTTTGGCTTTGGGTAGTAGTACACCTGACGGCGATAAAACCTAGGAAAACGAAAAAAAGTATTATTTGTATATTCTTCATGATGCTCTGTATAGTGATAAGATAACGTTGGATTTTGAAAATAATTTTATAAATGGATTACCTCGCCGTAAGCAGCTGCGGTAGCTTCCATAATGGCCTCGCTCATAGTTGGATGAGGATGGATGGACTTAATGATCTCGTGTCCCGTAGTCTCCAGTTTCCTAGCAACTACCACTTCGGCGATCATTTCTGTCACGTTGGCGCCAATAAAATGAGCACCGAGCCATTCTCCATACTTTTCATCAAAAATAACTTTTACGAAACCATCTTTAGTGCCCGCTGCGCTTGCTTTGCCACTGGCAGAAAATGGAAACTTACCTATTTTTAGGGTGTAACCTGCTGCTTTTGCTGCAGCCTCTGTGTAGCCAACGGATGCGACTTCTGGTGTACAATACGTACAGGAAGGAATATTGTTGTAATCAATGGGTTCTGGATTATGCCCTGCTATTTTTTCGACACAAATAATTCCCTCAGCACTGGCAACATGCGCTAGGGCAGGGGTAGGGATAACGTCTCCAATGGCATAAAATCCAGCCACATTGGTCTTGAAAAATGGATCTACCTTGATAAATCCTCTATCGGTGGCAATGCCCAAGTCCTCTAAACCTAGATTTTCAGTATTGGGGCTGATGCCAGCTGCAGATAATACTACATCGCAGGTGATTTCGGTGATTTGGTTTGTCTTGTTGTCTTTGACTTTCACTAAGCAGCCCTCATGGTGTTCGACTACGGACTCAACTGCTGCATTGGCCATGATGGTCATGCCTTTCTTCGCGTATATCTTGGTCAATTCTTTGGAGATATCGGCGTCTTCTCTTGGTACCAATCCCTGTTCGAGATATTCTACCAAGGTCACTTGGGTTCCTAATGTCTGATAAAAATAGGCAAACTCAACCCCGATCGCACCACCACCTACGACGACCATTTTCTTCGGTTGTTTTTCTAGGGACATGGCTTGGCGATATCCGATGATTCTCTTTCCATCTATCGGTAAATTCGGCAATTCTTTAGCTCTCGCACCTGTGGCAATGATCACGTGTGGCGCGCTATAAGTCTCCGAAGTGCCATCAGCTTTTACTACTACTATGCTCTTGTCTTTTTGCAATTTAGCGGTACCGATGACGACGTTTATTTTGTTTTTTTTCATCAAAAACTGGACGCCTTTGCTCATCCCGTCAGCCACTCCGCGGCTTCTACTAATTACTTGCGGAAACTGTACAGAACCACCTTGTACTGTAATGCCGTATTCTTGTGCATGATTGAGATAGTCGAATACTTGAGCGCTCTTTAATAGGGCTTTAGTCGGGATACAACCCCAGTTCAAACAAATGCCGCCTAGGTTTTCTCGCTCTATGATGGCAACTTTTTTGCCCAATTGTGAAGCTCTGATGGCTGCTACATAACCTCCTGGTCCGCTCCCTATGATGATGATATCAAATTGCATATTTACTCGTGATAAATTTTATATAAAAAAATAAAAAGCGTCCAAAGGTACGATTTATGGACGATATTGTCAAACAAATCTACCTAAACCTATGGGTAATTGACGGAATTGCCCCAGCGAAAGGATGTATGATTGAGTCCAATCAAATCGATAACTCTATCGACCACCGTTTGAGCTGCAGCCTCGAGGGTTTGTGGTTTAGAATAAAAGGAAGGAGAAGCTGGACATATGATGGCTCCTGCTTCTGTAAGAGAGGTCATGTTGCGCAGATGAATCAAATTGTACGGGGTCTCCCTAGGGACGATGATGAGTTTTCTCCTTTCCTTGAGCATGACATCGGCAGAACGAGTGATTAAATCTTCGGATAGACCATGAGCCATCCTTCCGAGTAAACCCATAGAACAGGGACATATCACCATGGCATCTATTAAGGCAGATCCAGAAGCCGAAGGTGCAAAAAAATCATTGTTTTCTCGCCATTGGAAGGGGTAATCTGCTGGGTCAAATTTACTGCCCATCTCTAATTCCCAATTGATCTTGGCATTGGCAGAAATGATGGCCTGCACTGAAAGTGATCTAGGCGAAAATTCTTTGAGGTAATCCATCAGCAGCTTCGCATAGATGCTGCCACTGGATCCTCCGATGGCCAAAACTATTTTTGAAGGGCTTTCCATATCTTCTTTTATTGCTTTTTAGAGTGGATAAAGGTACTAAAAATATTATTATCTCGTCAATGGCATTTTGCCAAGTGCGTGAGCGGTGGTAGTGATCGCCTCCATCCCCTCTGGGTGAGGGGCGAGTCTCGGCTCCCGAGGGAGTCAGAGACCGAAACGAAGTGGAGTCACGAACGACGCGACCCGAAGGGGCACGCCCACACATATATCGAGGTAGAATTTATGAGTAATTTTATACCTTTGCGAAAAAAAAAGTCCTTGACACCCAAGATCGAACTCAGTCACAAAGAAACCCAATTGTTCAATATCATATCAAATTGCGCCTCCAAGTTGGGGTTCGAAGTGCTATGTATTGGTGGTTTTGTGCGGGATAAAATATTGGGACGGCCTGTGAAAGATATCGATTTCGTGACGGATAAAGACGGTATTGCGCTGGCTTTGGAAGTGGCGAAAAGCCTTGGGCAAGAGGACAATATCCATGTTTTTAAGAATTTTGGTACAGCGATGCTCCGATACGACGACATGGACGTGGAGTTCGTTGGCGCACGAAAAGAATCTTATTCCGATGATTCGAGAAACCCCCAAGTGGAGCCTGGGACGCTAGAAGATGACCAAAAAAGGCGGGACTTTACGATCAATGCGCTGGCCATAAATTTGGTAGATTTGGGGCATTATTCGGAGATCGTCGATCCTTTTGGAGGTATTCAAGATCTCAAGGATGGTATCATCAGAACGCCTTTATCACCTGATAAAACATTCTCAGACGATCCGCTTCGCATGTTGCGCGCCATTCGATTTTCGAATCAGTTGAATTTTACCATCGAAGAAAAAACTTTCGCATCTTTCCAAGAACAAGCGGACAGGATAAAAATCGTGAGTGCCGAACGAATCATCACCGAATTGAATAAAATCATGCAATGCCCGAAGCCTTCAGTGGGCTTGAAACTCTTAGAAGAGTCCACGCTGCTGCAAAGAATCCTGCCTGAACTCAGCGACCTAAAAGGCGTGGCGTATATCGAAGGGGTAGGGCATAAAGACAATTTCTACCACACCTTAGAAGTCATCGACAACGTGGCTTCAGTGAGCGACAACATCTGGCTGCGCTGGGCTGCATTGTTCCACGATATAGCCAAAACGCATACTAAAAAATACGAAAATGGCGGATGGACCTTCCATGGCCACGAAATGCTTGGAGCAGCTTTGTTGCCGAAGATATTTAGGCGATTGCGACTCCCTTTGGATCACAAACTCAAATACGTACAACAGTTGGTGCGACTGCATCTTAGACCTATTTCGCTGACCAAAGAAAATATCACAGATGCCGCCATCCGAAGGCTTATCTTCGATGCGGGTGAAAGTCTGGAGGACTTGATGATCCTGTGCAAAGCAGACATCACGTCTAAAAACGAATCCAAGAAAAAGCGTTTTTTGGACAATTATCGCTTGGTGGAACAGAAAATGATAGAGGTAGAGGAGAGGGACAGAATCAGAACTTGGCAGCCGCCCATCAGCGGCGACTCAATAATGGAATTCTTCGGATTGAAGCCTTGCAAGGAAGTTGGCATCTTGAAAAATGCCCTCAAAGATGCCATCTTGGACGGCAATATCCCCAACGAGGTCGGCCCAGCTTATGAATTCATCACTACGCTTGGGGCTGAGTTGGGCTTGAAGCCAAAATCCAATTAATGAAGAAACATCTTCCAGAGAATCCCCAAGATGACCGTGGCTACAATAGCGAATATGATAATGACGATCGGAGCAGTCTTGGCATAGCGTCTGGCGAACTGCTCTAGAATCTCATCCGCGCTGATCTCATTCACTTGGAAGGATTCATCCATCAAAAATAAGTATCGCTGCTCGGATATATGGGAGGCTTTGTTTCCGTGTTTTTTTAAGATGATGAAATCGTCGTGGACGAATACGGGATCGTAACTTTCATTTTTCTGTCTTCCATCTGGAAATACCTTTCGCAGCAGAATGCCCGTTTTGGTATCGAATTGTTGCCAATGCCCGATTCCAACCGATCCATTTTTGGAAATCAGATATTCCCCATTGGATTTGAATACGTGTAGCGTTTGATCGGCTTCGCTAAGTTGGGCATCTACTTCTAGCCATCGCTTGTCTTTCAGAACATCGAAAAAACCGAGCAATTGGTTCGGATCTACATTGATATCCTCTAGTACCTTGCTGATTTTTACTTCAAAATCTCGCCAAGAGCCTTGACTTTTGTTGGAGTGGGTTGTCTCGTCCCATTCGATCATGGTCATGGCATTCGATTTTTATTTACTGTTTTTCTTTAAGTCCCACAGAATCCAGAATCGACAGAGCTGGATCATGCGAAGGCAATTCGTACTGCTTTTGCTTCTTTCCAAATACGCTGACATTGACATATCGCTTTGGATTGAGCCTAAAGTCTGTCAGGAATATGTCCAAATTCTTGATCGTTCTATTGAGATTGTTGTAAAGCGCCTCGTCGTTGGCGAGTTTTCCAAGCGTTCCTTCACCGCTTTTGACCTTGTGGAGGATGCCTTCCAGTTCTTTGATCGTCTGTGTTGATGATTTCAGCGTTTGTTTCAGGGTGACGATCGCATCTTGGGTTAATTCAAGTGTCGTATCCACATTTTTGACCGTTCTAGACAATTGCGCCTTGTTGAGATCGGCCGTTATGGATTCCGTATTTTTGATCAATGCAGCTATCTTGTCGTTGCTGCTTTTTATGTTCTGTGTGATGGATTCTAGATTCTTGATGGTGCCTTCGATGGACTTCGTGGTAGCTTGTGTCAGCGAATTCAAGCTCGTAGTCATCAACTTGGCTTGTAAAGCTGTTACCCTCGCATCGTGGAGCGTGTGAACCATGGCCCCGCCTTCATCCGCCTCTATCTTTTGATCCAAGCTGTCTAAGAATTTATTCGCTTCACCCTTAGCAAAAACTGAATATGAACTCAGCTTGTCTTCTGGAAACATGGATTGTAAGATCTCTTAGTCCTGCCTATGAGATAATCCCCCGATACGGCACAATCATCCGTACACGTATAGCCAAATAACAGATTCAACGCCTTGCCACCCATGAATCCCGTGGAAGTGATCTCCCGCGATGGTATTCTTCGGGATCTTCACCTTGGAGGTAACGTCCAGCACGACGATGATGATTTGCTGGTTGTCCGGCTTGAGGTATATATCTTGTACCGTTCCGACCTCCATGCCATTGATAAATACTGGAGTAGAAACGTTCAATCCGTCTATTTGCTTGTACTCAACGTAAAAGGTATAAGAACTTTTAAATAGATTTTTACCCTTCAAGAATTTATAGCCCCATACAAGGCTGAGTATCGAAATCAATGCTAGCAGACCTATCCTTGCTTCTCTTGACATTTGATCTTTTTTTTTTATTAATACGCACAAAGTTACATTAATTACCAAATCAAACACCACACCATAGAGTTAATTTTTTTTAGCCTCTCCTCCAAATATTTAGGTCATACAGACGATACCAAGCCAATTATCGCGAATATTTTGTGGCAAGTAAGCAATAAAAATAGGTTGGATTTGGGCGCATCCTCCCGCTGGGAGGACCTGGCTATTCGTGGGTTCCGTCTCCCATCATTGCATTACTGGGAGACTCCTACCGACGGAGCGTCGGCAGGACCACTACTATCCATTGCGCAGCTTTGGGGGGCTTTGCCAATTTAGGCCATGTACTCTCAAGATTGTTTACATGTTAAATATATTATTATTTTTTGAAAAAATATACGATAAAATTTGTTTATTAAACAGAATCCAGTATTTTTGTATCAAATAATCAAAGATATGCATCAATACTGGCAATCATTATTCACCTCGAACCTCGAACCTCGAAGTATGTAGTTTATTGGCAACTAGTCAGATACTACTATGTATCCATTGTCTGGTCCTACGCTCTCTGTCAAAATTGTCTAAGCCTGTATCGGTGGTTTCCGATGCGCTCTATATGTGGATTTTTATCAACAAGTATCCGGAGACTTTGCGATACGAACCTACTTTGGAACCCTCACCATAAGATACACTTAGAAGGGACATACCCCATACCCTGCTGCACTGTGATGGTGGGCACTTGAAAAGAATGGGGGAGTGTATATTAATTTTTAGATTATGAAAAAATTATCAATCAACCAATTTTTAACTTCAAAAGTAACCGCCTTGGATCAAAATCAAATGAGACATATTTTGGGAGGTGCCACCTCATGGTATACTGTTAATAAATGTGGAGATATAACAGGAAGTGGAACAGATACCATTGGAGCGGATAAAGTGACAACTTATAGCGCAGGTGGAGGGTCACCGAAAGATGATTCAAATTTATGCTAAATACTGCTTGATGTGAGTAAATCAAAGTATAAAAATTTACTGATTGGAGGGTGTATCCTATGTTGGTACATCCTCCCTTTGCGATTGTCTTCGCAAGAGTTACTTGAATATTATCCACCTCAACATGCACAGGTTTCAGATTCTATTTATAGAAAATGGAGTAATGAATTGAAAGAATTTTTTCTTGAAGGAAAAAATAAAATTTGTAACTATTGTCCCTCTGGTATTGTAATTTGTTATTGTCATTTAAAAGCTAACCCAGAAATTATTTGGAATTCAATTATCTATTCTTTAAAAACCGACTCTATTTTTACTTGTAAATTTGACTTCAACTTGGATCTAAGGAATAAAATTATTAAGTCCGCCATTACGCCTAAACAATATTTTGAATATCGCAAGATATGTGACACAGTATTTAAAAGGGTCGATTCATCATTAATTAAAGAGTTGGTCAAAATAAAGCAAAGGGATGAGCAAATTCGAGAGCATCACACGTATGAAGAAATTAGAACTAATAAAAAGCTACAAGATGAAATGGTTCAACTAGATACCATCAATATGAGACATATTGACGATATACTCCTCAGATATGGACGATATCCAGGCAAGAAATTGGTTGATGAAATGTCGGGAGTAGTGGCGTCCGTCATTCTACACTCACCGTACGCCAACCAATTAAAATACTTTCTACACATTGAAAAGGCAGTTTACAACCATGATTTAAGTCCTCAATATTTGGCTTTATTAACAGATCGCATAAAAATGATTGAAGGTAAGCCACAAGAATTCTGCTCCCAAATAGTTTATGATGAAAAGAAAAAAAAGGAAGTATTGTACAAGTATCAGGGGACAATCCAAGAAGTTGAAAAGCGACGGATACGTTTTAGAATGCTATCGTTGAAGCAATATCTAGAAAATTATTATCCCCACATAGAATATCCAAATAAGTGATATATTTATTATCCAACCAAAACGATAGCACTTCTGATTTAATTTCAGAATATTTAAGATATTTCGGAACCGATTTTTATCGATTAGATTACCAGGATTCAATACAAACTTTTACAATGAGATTAAGTGATAATGCTCAAGAATTTGGGTTTCAGCACTTAGGGTGTGAATATGTGATGGATAGAGATTCCACATATTTCTTCAGACGAGGAGCGATTAAATTTAATGTTCCAATCAGCAACTCTGATGAATTTAATCCAGATGCAAAGAAATTTCTTGAAAACGAAATAGATACCATACACGCCTCCCTTCCATATTTGGCTGAGAATATCAATACTTTTGAAAAGGAAAAATACTGCAATAAACTGATAAATCTAAAATATGCTTGTGATATTGGTATGAATATACCTGATACTTTGGTTACCAATAGTAAAAAAGAAGCCATTGATTTTTGTACGAAATACAGCAAGGTAATAACCAAACCAATTGGGAATGCCCATATTGGATTTGTTGCTGGAAATGAAATTTTTCATTCTACAGGTACAAGAGTTGTAGAATTAGAAGATTTACATAACTTAGATGAAGATTTGGACCCATGTTGTTGCAGGAATATGAAGAAAAGGAGGTAGAGCTGCGAGTATTTTATTTTTTAGGTTTAATTTATTGCATGGCTATTTTTAGCCAAAAAGACGAAAAGACTAAAATTGATTATAGAAATTACAATAAGGAAAGACCAAATCGAAATGTTCCGTTCACATTGCCCAATGATTTGAAGAAAAAAATAGCGTTGTTTTTTGAAAAAACAGGGCTACAATCAGGGTCTTTAGACTTTATCCTAAACAAAGAAGGGAAATATATTTTCCTAGAGGTAAACCCTTCTGGGCAATTTGGTTGGGTCTCCTCGAACTGTAATTTTTATATTGAAAAAAATATAGCATTAGCTTTAGAAAATTACCATTCAAAACATGGATTTAACAAAAATTTATAATACAAATATTAAAAAGCTCCCTTTGATTTTTCATTATGTAAAAGTAGAGGAAGTAGTTAAAGAATTTGAGGATACCAAATTGCCTCTTAATGACAATTTACTATTTTATAAACCCATTTCGAAATCATGCATTCTCAAGAAAAAGGAAAAATAAAATTTTATGCCTCCATTAAAATAGTGGCTGGGATTAAGTTTTCATGCATTGTGGACATTCAGTATGGAGAGTTTTTTATAATCGCAAAAGAGATTGGGGATTTGTTAAGTGATATGGAGGGCAATACAAAACAGGAAATTCTTTTAAAGTTCGATGAAGAATCTCACCCTATTATCCAAGATGTATTATCTTTTTTGGACGAAAATAATTTGATATTTTTTACTAACATTCCAGATAATTACCCACCCATGCAAGACGACTGGGATTATCCAGCTTTGATATCAAATGCTGTGTTAGAAGTGGGAGACAGCGACTCATTGAACAATATTGAAATTGTATTGGATTCTTTGTTGTATCTAGGGTGTAAAAACATTCAATTCAAATTAAAAGAATCATTCCCAATTGAAGATATAAATAATCTATTTGAAAGAGGACCAATTAAAAAATTTACATCGATAGAATTGTTTTTTGACACACCAAAGATTATACCTATGACGGTATTGCAGGATTTGACTGTCAATAACTACAATTTGTCCTTATTATGTGTTGGTTCACAACCAGTAGAAGAATATTTGCACTTTAGGAAGGACAATTTTGGTCATATTTATTTCATTAAAGATAAGATTACACCAAAATCTGCTTGTGGTATCATCAATCAAAACAATTTTTCCATTACCATTCCTACTTTCACCGAATCCCAGCATTTCAATACCTGTCTAAATCGTAAGATCGCCATAGATGCTATCGGTAATATCAAAAACTGCCCATCCATGGTTAAGTCTTATGGCAATATAAAAGATACTTCTTTGATAGACGTGGCGAATAGCCCTGAGTTTCAAGAAGTATGGCATATAAAGAAAGACATGATACACGTGTGTAAGGATTGTGAGTTCAGGCACGTCTGTACCGATTGTAGAGCCTATGTCGAAGATCCCGAAGACATTCTGTCCAAGCCCCTCAAATGTGGCTACAATCCATATGCGGGCGAGTGGAGCGAATGGAGTACCAACCCTCTCAAGCAAAAAGCCATCACCTTTTATGGTATGCAAGACTTGATCAAAACGGAAGAATCAAACGCATAGCAATTGTATTTATACGAAATATAAAAATATATTCTATTGATATTCAGGCTATTGTATTATTTTGTAGATTTATAGCTTATATGGATAACCCAATTATATGATCAAATCATTTCCATACTTTCGGCAGGCTGACGCCATGGATTGCGGACCTACATGCTTGCGCATGATAGCTGCTCACCATGGACAGACGTATCAGCAACATCAACTGAGGGAGCTTTGTGATATTGCGAAGGTTGGGGTAAGTCTTAGAGGAATAGGCCATGCAGCAGAAGAGATTGGGTTCAGGTCTCTTGCCGTCAAATTGCCCTATGAGGCCAAATCAGAAGAAGATGCAGGGCTGTTGGACGCTCCGTTGCCAGCGATCGTTCATTGGAATCAAAATCACTTCTTGGTATTGTATAAATTGACCAAGTCTCATGCATGGATCAGCGATCCCGCCTCTGGCAAATTCAAACTGACCAGAGCCCAGTTCGAAAGGTCTTGGGTGAGCGATGGCGACGAGGGAGTAGTTTTGTTGCTGGAAACCAAACCTGAATTTTACGAAAAGGGGCAGGATAAAGCTCCAGAAGAGGGATTCAAATACTTATTCAATTATCTACGCCCGTATAAGAAGTTGATGGTGCAACTCGTCATCGGGATGCTGCTGGGCTCTGTATTTTCCTTGATTTTGCCGTTTTTGACACAATCTGTGGTTGATATTGGTATTCGAGATCAAAACCACTCCTTCATCAAGCTTGTGCTGATCGGTCAGTTGATGGTTTTTATCAGTCAAATGCTGGTCAATTTACTTCAGAGCAGGATTCTTTTACACGTATCAACTAGGATAGATGTACACCTTGTAGATGATTTTTTGTCCAAACTCATGCGTCTGCCTATAGCATATTTCGACTCCAAAAATAGCGGAGACATCATGCAGCGGATTCATGACCAAAGCAGGATTCAGGATTTTTTGACCAATTCATCGCTTTCGATCTTGTTCTCGTTATTCCAATTATTGGTTTTTAGTTTTATTTTGGCATTTTACAATACTACAATATTTTTAATATTTTTGGTAGCTTCTTTATTATACATAGGGTGGATTTCATTTTCCTAAAAAAAAGAAAAGAGATAGATTATATAAGATTCAGCAGACTGTCAGACCAGCAAAGTAAACTTGTAGAGATCATCCAAGGGATGCAAGAAATAAAACTTCAAGGTTCTGAGCACAAGCACCGATACACATGGGCTAATATACAAGCCTTATTGTTTAGGTTGAATCTAAGGTCATTGAATATAGGCCAATATCAAGACGTAGGTGCAGGATTTATCCATCAATTGAAGAATATTTTGATAACTTTCGTGGCAGCACAGGCGGTAATTGATGGCAAACTGACCTTGGGTATGATGCTCTCTGTTCAGTATATCATCGGCCAATTGAATGGGCCATTGGAGCAGTTGATTAGGTTTATTCGGTCAGCGCAAGACGCAAAACTAAGCCTAGAAAGGCTGAATGAAATCAGGAGGCTTCCCGATGAAAATACAGCCCAATTGAGCCAAAGCGTTGGGGTCACACCTAATCAGCCTTCAGAGGTCATAGATGATGCCTTCGAAGCCTTACTGGATTTACCCCCTGATAAGGGTGATATCACCATCGAAGGCGTTGGTTTCAAATATAATAAATTGGGAGATGAAGTATTGACTGATATAAATCTCAGGATACCTCAGGGAAAAGTCACGGCCATCGTAGGTACCTCAGGCAGCGGGAAGACCACTTTGGTTAAATTATTATTGGGATTTTATAACCCTACGAAAGGAAAAATATTTATAGACCGTTCTCCGCTTGACCTAATACAGCCAGCTGCATGGAGGAAAAAATGCGGAGCGGTGATGCAGGATGGCTTCATTTTTGGTGACTCAATAGCAAAAAACATAGCTGAAAGCGATGATACCATTGATCGTAAAAAACTTTTTCATGCAGTAAAAATGGCCAATATTGAAGAGTTTATCGAAAGTTTACCGCTAGGATATAACACCATGATAGGAGCGAAAGGAAATGGAGTATCACAGGGACAAAAACAACGTTTGCTCATCGCAAGAGCAGTTTATAAAAATCCTTCTTTTTTGTTTTTTGATGAAGCAACGAATGCTTTGGACGCCAACAATGAGCGCACCATTATAGAAAATATGGAACGGTTTTATCATGGGAAGACTGTAGTAGTAGTGGCGCATAGATTGAGCACAGTAAGACATGCAGATCAGATCATCGTCATGGAAAAAGGGCGAATCGTTGAGCAAGGAACCCACACCGAATTGGTTGATGCCAGAGGATCTTATTTTAATCTAGTTCGCAATCAGTTGGAATTAGGGGCATAAAAAGCAATGACACCATGACTCAAGACGAAAAAGAACATATCAAAATCAACCAGCCAGAAATCATTCAGTCGATACTGGGCAAACCCCCATCCAGTATCACGACTTATGGCATTGGACTTGTCGGTTTTGCATTTTTTATTTTGCTGCTACTTGCATCGTGGGTTTCTTATCCTGATGTGGTCCAAGCCCCAATCGTAATCAATAGATCCAATCCCCCCATCAAGTTGCTTCCTAAGGTTCAGGGACGAATTACTAAAATATATTTTGGAGACAAGTCTTCTGTTAACAAAGGGGATGTATTGGCGTCAATTGAACATGAAGCCAATTTGGAAAATCTCGATGAACTAAAAGCGCTTTTGTCTAAAATTGAAAATTTTGATGATCCTAAGGAAATATTGGATATAGAGACCATGGAGGACATGCAAGGAGGAGAGCTTCAAGCTGAGGTTTCTGATATTATGCTCCAAATCCAAACTTTACAGCAGGAATTGAAAGAAACCATCGTTTTTAAAAAGATCAAATCTCTAGAGCAAGAAATTGCTCAGACAAAAAAATTGAATCTGTCGATGCAATCTCAGGAAAAGATATTTTCTCAAGAATTGTCTAATATTCAAAAAGATTTTACTAGGGCAAAAAAACTTAACTCTCAAGGTGTCATAAGCAATGCGGATCTTGAAAAATCAGAATCAGCATTTTTGAGCCAAAAGCGACAACTTGAATCAATGAAATCAGGGCGCTTAACAAATGAAGTAAGAATAGAACAGTTAAACACACAAATCATAACGCTTCAACAAGAAAGACGAACATCTGTAGAAGCGAAATGGAAAAACTTGAAACAAACGGCTCAAAACATGGAATCGAGTTTGTCAAAATGGCAAAATACCTTTCAAATTAAGGCTCCTATATCAGGACAATTGAGCTTTGGAAAAGTATGGTATCTTGAACAATTCATTACGACACAAGACGAGTATTGTGCCATCATTCCAAATCGCAATGCTGACAAACCATTTGCCTACGGTGAATTGGGTTTTGCTGGTTCAGGTAAAGTTAAAGTTGGGCAAATTTGCAATATAGCATTGGATGGATTTCCAGTTCAAGAGTATGGATTGATTAAAGGAAAGTTGGCTGAAATAGCCTTGTTGCCAACAAAAGAATCTTATCAGATAAAAATAACACTACCGGATACTTTGATGACAACTTACAAGAAAATCATCCCTTTCCGCCCAGAGAGCAAAGGTACTGTCACAATCGTCACTGAAGACAAAAGCATACTCGGACGGATTTTTGACCAAATGAGAAATGTTTTGAAGAATAAATAATTCATTTGGCTTCCAAGACTAAACTTCAAATCTAACACTTACACATAAGGACTCAATTTAATATATTGGTTTGCGTTTACAAATATTGCGCATAAATTTTGGTGATGTGCAGATCATGCCATATATTTGTTGATGTAGTTGTGCGGAGAATGAATCTTTGTTGGCTCGAAACTTGAAATTTACTTTAGAATCTATTTTATTCACTCTTTTAAAAAATAATGATGATGGAAATGACCTCGCTTTTGCTCAAAATTCTCTTGGGTTATGCATTACTCTTTATGTTTTGGCGTCAAGTGTTGATGATCAGAGCTGGACTGAAGAAAGATGCACCTATTAATGGCATTTGGTATATTGGCATCCCTACGGTCGGGACTTTTTGGGGTCGCATTCAACTAGATTTGTTGACGAGTCTATTTGGCGATTCGTACTTGATATTTGCCTTAAATCTTATTTTACTTTTTGTTGTGGTTTTTGGTGTTTACACCTTTTGGCGCCGACAGATTGCTGGTTGGGTGCGAGGGTGAAGTCGTGGTTAGTTACGTAGCTTTTAGGCTTTTTATAATTTGAAATAAAATCATGAAACTTGCACATTTGATCATAAGATGGATTGTATTTATCCTTCTTTTTTGTTGTAAATCCTCAATTATTTCTCAAACGATTATTCCCGATGATTTTTCGGAATATTATCATCGGATTGCTAATTTGCCGAAGGATTCAATGGTTAGGACAGCAAATGGGGTTTTAGTTCCAAAATATTTATTGGACTTGGACTTTTTAGACGGATGTAAGATACCGATATTTCAAGCAAAAAGCCTCTATGGGAAAGATCTTAATGTGAATTATAATGGCGGGTTAACCCTATTGAATTTTTGGTTTATCGTATGTACTCCTTGTGTTGATGAAATTCCATTTTTGAACGAATTGCAGAATAAATATCTAGGGAAACTAAATATTGTTTCTATTTGTAGAGACCCAGAACCTTATATCCTTAATTTTATCGAGAACCATCCTATAAATTATACAATCGTCCCCAATGCAGAAATCCTAATTGACAACCATTTTAGAATGACATGGGGCTATCCCAAAAATATTCTCGTTAATTCTGATGGAAAAGTGTTGGCGATGACTCGAGGGTTTAAAGGGACAGAAGATGTAAATTATCAAAAAATTGAAAATCTGATTGAGCAAAATACGAAGTAAAAATTCTATTTTATTGACGCGCAAAGAACTTGAGAGTCACCAGCAAACTTTGGTCGGGTGCTGAACTCCTTCCTATTAGCGGTGCTCCTTGCGATTAAATTTTGACTTATGAAAAATAAACAACTAATTGCCTATTTATTATTTTTTTCGAGTACAATACCGCGGATGAGCAATATTTTGGATCACAATTTAGAGTAATTGATAATGAATTAAAGCTTAAAAAAATGGTGTATGGGGAGGATTTTGCAGACGAAATTAGGAGCTATTGTAGATTTCCTTCTTTAGCAAAATATAAAAAAGACAGCAGCGAAAAGGTGATTAAGAAATAGGCTAAATGTGACAATGCTTTTGGAAGACAAGTCTTTTATCTTTGTTTTGAATGCTCAGGCTAGTTCTGGTTAAAATTTATATTCTACTCAAATATTAAATATAATCCTTAGAAATTAGTACCCAATTAGGTACCTTTGTATAAATTCAAAATACTATGCCTACGATTGATAATTTTCATGGTATAAAAATACATGTTTATAATGGAGAACACCGACCCCCCCACATTCATGCCGTATATAACGAATTTGAAGTTTTAGTATCAATTGAAGATGGTGAAATATATGCAGGATATTTGCCTCCAAAACAAATGAAAATGGTTTTAGAGTGGTTGCTGGGAAACTCAAAATGGGCATTGGGAATTTTTTACGAATTAAATCCAAATTTGCAATGAGACAAAATTTAAAAATGCCGAGAATACTTAAAATAAACTGGATAAATGAATTAGATATTTCTGTTGTTTTTAACAATGGAGAATCGAGAATAATTGATTTTCGAAAAGTATTCAATTCAATTGGTGTGACCGAAGCATCTCCTCCATTTATACTTTATGACTTAGCAGAATTTTTAAAAGTTGAAATTCAAGATAATACTTTGTCATGGAATAATGTCGAGCAATACATTACTGGTCGTGATGGGAATAAAATCAAAGTACCTTTTGAGATTGGAGCTGATGTTTTACTAATGTATAGCCAACCCGAAAAGGATGAGCTTTCAATAAAAATTGGGCAACTCGTACGACAGGAACGTTTAAAGTCTGGATTAACCCAAAAAGATTTAGCAATTAAAAGTGGAACAACTAGGACCTATATTTCACGTATTGAAAATGATAGATCTGATTTAGAATTGGCAACTTTAAGAAAAATAATTGAGACTGGATTGGGGAAAAAACTTGAAATATCCATTCGGTAAATGGCTTATTTTCCATGAATGCGTCTCTTTTTTGATACCATTCTTTGACTTTATTTCTACCCATATTTTAGTTAAAATAATTAGTTTGCCAAATACAACGATTGATATTTTTTGTTTATATTTCGCAATACATTTAGTACTACTATTTTCATTTTAAGGAATAATGTATCTAAGTATTTTGCTTTAGGAAAGGATAAGGTTTTGTTATCAAAAATTAAAAATATGCAGCAGTCTTGGCACCCCTTTTTAGTTTTTGGGTCTTAAAATCTCTTTGTTTAAAATAACCAAATTTAAAATACGCAACGACCTTAACAAAATGAATAAATCGAAATCTCATAGAATACTTGCCATTGGATGCGTTATTTTATTTGCCTTGAGTTCATTTAAGTTATCTTCTCAGGAGCTCCAAGAATATTATCCACCTCAGTTTCAAGGAGTTTCAGATAGCACGTACAAACATTATACCCACATGTTGAAGGTTTCATTTCAAGAATTAAAAAGAGATATTAAGTACGATGCAGCAATGAATATGGGAATCTATTATTGCCATCTCAAAGTATCTCCAGATATTGTTTGGAATTCTATTCTATATGCAATGAAAATTGATTCCATAGGATGTTGTAAACTTGATTTTAATTGGGCCGCAAGGAACAAACTAATAAAGGCCTCGATTACAGCTAAACAATATTTCGAATATCGCAAGATATGTGATACGGTTTTCAAAAGAGTCGATTCACTTGTTAATCAAAGAATTGGTCAAAATTCAGCAAAGGGATGAGCAAATTCGAGACCATCATACCTATGAAGAAATTAGAACTAACAAAAAGCTGCAAGATGAAATGGTCCACTTGGATACTATCAACATGAGACATATTGACGATATCCTCCTTAGATATGGACGATACCCAGGCAAGAAATTGGTCGATGAATTGTCGGATGTTGTGGCGTCCGTAATCCAGCATTCGCCATATGCGAACCAAGCAAAATACTTACCTTATATAAAAAAAGCAGTTTACGACTATGATTTGAGTTCAGAGTACCTCGTCGTAATGACAGATCGGATAAAGGTAATAGAAGGAAAACCACAACTTTACGGCTCACAGATCGTGTATGATGAGGAGAAAAAAAAGGAAGTGTTATATAACTATCAAGGAACAATCCAAGAGGTCGAAAAGAGGCGTGAATCATTGGGATTAATTACATTGAAAAAGTATCTCAGAAACTATTATCCAAACATTGAATATCCAACTAAGTGATGATAGAGTAAAAAAAATGTAAATGACATGAATTTCAATTTTAGAGTTTTAATATTTATCATTTTCCTTCCTCTAGTAGGTTGGGCGCAGAAAGAATCTTTCTATATACCACCGAAGAGTGATTCGATAACCCTAGAACGTTACAATAGGTTTCTAACCCAACTCAAGCATGGCCAAGCAGAAAAAAACATGTTAAAGTGCTATAACCCGAACTATAATATTGTTTGTGCTTATAGAGAACTTAAAGCACAACAACATGTCATTTATGAAGCGAGCTTGGATTGTTTGAGATCTGATTCTGTTGGTTGTTGCAAGTTTATGTTTCGGTTAACTGGTGATAATGTTTATGATATATCCTATAGTTTTAAGGATAAAAAAACGATAGCATATTTTAGAAAAGTTTGCGATTCGGTCTATAAGCGAATCGACTCAAATTTGATCAGAAAATTAATCAAAATAGAAGAGAGGGATCAGAAAATTAGAGGTAAGCATACTCTTGTTGAAATTAATACTAATGACCGACTAAGAGAAGAAATGGTTCATTTGGATACGCTGAATTTAACGGAAATAGATGCAATCATTAAAGAATGTGGAGGATACCCAAGCAAAAAATTGGTAGGTGATACGAATAATGACGTTATTTATTTGGTGATATTACATTCACCTTTGAATACCCAAGAACAGTATTTGCCTTTGATTAGAAAAGCCGTTTTTGCTGGCGAATTGGTTCCAAATTATTTGGCGACTCTCGAGGACCGCATTCTATTTATAAAAAATAAACCCCAATTGTATGGCACGCAAATAAGCTACGATAAAGCTAAAAAGCAAGAAGCCTTATACAAATGGGTAGGGACATTAGAAGATTTAGAGAAAAGACGGGATTTTATGGGCATGGAGCCTTTAAAAAACTATTTGCGAAGATTCAATTTAGAATATCCCCCCAAGCCATGATTGAAATCCAAAATTTGAGTATATTTATTTCTAAAATGATTCGCTACTTATGAGATATATGGCGGTTATGTTTTAAGTTAATTTAAATATTAATTACGCAAACAATGAAAAAACGATTTATACCAAATTGCGTGTTTCTAGCCCTGATTTTGGTTTCCATCTCGGGCTGCACTCGCATAAAATTTATAGACAAGGGCAATAACTTTTTGAACGATTATTACTGGAATTACTACAATGATAGCTTAAATATAGCCGCTTCGATATATGGTTCTTGTGATAAAAAGACCATTTTAGCAAAATATTTGCCCTATCGAGATAAATAATTACTTCAAAAAATAAATTATCCCCTTGAAAAATCAACTTTCTTATTTTATGCTGTGAATACATTTAATGAATGGAACACGACCTATATTTTTGCATATACCCCAAAACCCGATTTAGATGGTTTTTATCTGGACAGCATAACAGAATACGGTACAGCGAAATATTATTACCAATTAAATAGAAAACAAAACGCCAGCATCACCCATATTCCCATGGAAAAAGGGAATTTGTCAATAGTTATACATCATGATCGATTGAAGAGCAAAGAGCCAAAAGAAAATATGTGCTCTAAGCAGGAAGCGGAATATGTTGTACGCTTCAATGAACCAAAGAATATGACTATTGAACAGTTATTTCCTAGTTCGTTTCAGATATTAAGCGAACGATTTATTAGATACGAGAGACCCAATTATTCCGCATACTCCTTTGTAGAATACAAGAGCTATGAGACATGCCCTATGAGAAAAGGAGAATACCACCAAGCTTTGGCGACATATTTGTCTTTTGCGGGAGAGAGCCGAAAAGCTCTGGATGAATTTTCAAAGTTGTACGACAAAAAACCCAGTATCTTGAAGGGCAAAGAGATAGCTATCGATTCATTATTAGCAATAACAAAGCAAGAAAAATTGGTATTGTTCAATGAAGCTCACCACGCTTCCAGTCATCGGTATCTTTTGGGTAGAATGTTGAAGCCACTTTACAAAGAAGGATTTCGATTTTTAGGGATGGAGGCAATTTTCAACGAAGATAGCCTGAAGTTTTATGGATTTCCGACTTTGGCCAATGGCTTCTATATCCGTGATCCCGTGATGGGTAACTTAGTGCGCGAAGCTAACCACATGGGTTTTGAGGTTTTTGGTTATGACAGCTTTGATGTTCGAAGAGATAGTTTTCAGGCCATTAATATTTATGAAAAATTAAAAACAAATCCTCAATCAAAGGCAATAATACTAGGAGGATATGGGCATATTTCGAGGACGCCAAGTACAATGGGTGGATATCTCCAAAATAATTTAGGTTTAAAGTATTTATCAATAAATCAATCAAATGGCATTCAGTACAAAGAAAAAAAAGCAAATTCGCTGGTCATCTATGATCCTATAAGTTTCCGAGACTGTGATTTATATCTTCAAAATAATTTAGAAATAAAAAATAATTGTTTTGACCTACGTAGTTCCAAAAAGGTAAAAATTTCTCTGCCCAAAAAAAAGCGGTGGAAGACCTTGCTTGTAGTATTCTATCGTCACGAATATGAAAAATCAACCAAGGCAATTCCCACATTGGTGAAAGTCCTCAAACCCAATACTTCTAGCACAAAAATCCATTTATGCAGCGGTGAATATGTTTATTTTATTCAAAATGAGAATGAAAGATTGGTTTCTGAAAACTTGCTGACGGTTAAGGATTAAAAATTTGTTGGGTATATTCGGGAGGGGATGTAAAACAGTCATAAATTTAGTCATTGTTTTGCCAGATATTGCTATCAAAGGTGAGGTGCACAAGATTTAAAATTTGACTCAAAGTTCGTTTATTTTATTCCAAAGAATTTTGTATTTTTATTGCAAGTAACATTGTTTTGGTTTTAAATTGCAAACATGAAATTTTATTATTTTGTATTCGTTTTTTGTAGCTTTTTTACTAGGTTGTCCTTTTCGCAGAACTCTGTGTATTTATTAAATCGGGCAGAAAATTCTATCAGGCGAGACGAATATTCGAAGGCTTTGCAATTTTACAATCAATACACTTCACAAAAGAAGATTTTAGAAATTGATGATCTTTTCAATAAATTTTATTGTGAAGCCTTATCAAAGAAGAACAAAGCAGCATATAAATCTCTTGTTGAATTGCAAGCTAAAGGACTATGTATGAATTATTTTTTAACGGAATCTAAACTGCAAAATTTTATTACTGCACTTTCCAAAAAACAAGTTCAAAAATTAAAGAACGAACGAAAAAGTAATAACGATTCTAAGCAGATAGTGATTAAAAACTTGGATTCTTTGCTAAATGTTGACCAAGATCTGAGAAGACACAATGAGTTGTCTGATTTTCAAAAAATAAACTACAATAATCTTTATAAATTCATTGAAATAATGGAAGAAATATCAATTCCATTTGAACATTTTTTTGATCAGCAGGATTGCAATGATCCATATATTAATATTGAATACGTGCCTTATGAAACACTTTTTACTCACTTTATCAAGCTAAGAGATTCTATTTCAAAAACTAAAATATTGGCATTGATTTCTACTAAAAAGCTGAATCAAATAGGGGCGACTTTTTGTTATGATTTATTATTTAAGATGTATGGCGATTCTACCTTTTTTGTTTGCGCAGAACCTATCCTCGTGGTTAATGAAGTTGATTATTTTAACCCAGGTGTATTCGATTTTTTTGAAAAAATTGAAGCAAATAGGAATAGATTGGGAATCAAATCCTTGAGAAATGAATATATGAATATATTTTGGAAACAAAAACTTAACAAAAAAGGTGAAAAGACATTGTTTAGATTGAGCCCAGTGCAAAGATCAGTTGAATACGATTTTAGCAGATTTGGATTTGATAAATTTAAAGAAAAAAATAAATTAATTGAATTGACCGAAGATAATTGGATTAAGTATTTTGAACCAAATATTCGATCTCTTAAGAAAAGACGGTAATAAAATTCAAACAACATTTCACTGGTCAATTTTTAGTTAGTGGCTCTTTTCTAATATTGATATTAAATCCGTGTCATGACCCGCTGTCGCAGATGAAAACTTCCAAAAATAAAATTTTTTATTCCAAATAATTTTGTATTTTTATAGCAAATAATCAAAGATATGCATCATGACTGGCAGCCTTTATTCACAACGAACCTGAATTTCTATTTTGCTTCATTTTTCGGTTTTGTTCTCAATGTTTTTGTCCTTTTGGTAGGGTAGGGCTTTGCATGTGTTGGGTTATGGTATTGGTTATAGAGTAGTTTTTTTTGTAAACTTGGTTTGTAACTTTTTAGGAAGTTACTGGCTTAAAATAAAAAAATTTTATGAAAATTAAATTTGGTGTATTTTTTATTGCCTTCGTCATTGGTCATGGGTTATTAGCCCAATCGGACATTAAAGGAGAGTTTGATGAGTATTATAAAC
This sequence comes from Saprospiraceae bacterium, assembly GCA_016718505.1. Classification (GTDB taxonomy): domain Bacteria; phylum Bacteroidota; class Bacteroidia; order Chitinophagales; family Saprospiraceae; genus JADKKF01. Next base: position 919,256 of record JADKDE010000002.1, read on the forward strand.
AGATGACAATGGCTTGTGAAAGAGAGGACTCAATTAATAAAAATTTTATATTTGCAGTAATAAATAAACAAGAAATTCCAAAAATAGCAGTTGATCTTAGCTTTTTAGATGGGCTTAAATGTCCTACATTTACCGCTGTGGACATGAATGGAGAAGAAAGACTCTTCGATTATAAAGGTAAGTTTACGCTGGTTAATTTTTGGTTTTTGAACTGTTCGCCATGCCTGGAGGAGCTTCCGACATTGAACAAACTTCAAGCCAAGTACAGAGATATGCTGACCATCGTAACCTTAGGATTGGACACAAAGGACGAAATCCAAAAGTTCATAAAAACCCATCCTATGGACTTCATAAATATCCCAGATGCCAAAAATATTTGTAAAAAAGTATTTGATATGTGTTTGGGTTATCCAAAGAATTATCTCGTGGGTCCTGATGGTAAAATAATTTGTGTTGTCAAGGATATTGTCAGAAATGATGAGGCAAATTTCAAAAAACTATGTAAAATATTAGAAGGGTATGGTGGTCAGGCAAAATAGGGAACTATCTGTAGGAGTGGAAAGGACTTTGCTAGAATTTTGGCACCAAATAAGAACGTCATGAAAAGATATATTTTTTACTTTGTTGTTATGGCCACTTTGGGACTATTTTTTTCAAATTGTAAAAAAGACCTACGCTGCGATTATTTGGGTGAGTGGGACTTTAGAGTAGAGCGGTACAAAGATAATGCCGACTTTATTGGACAGCATGAGCACGATACCATCTTCTATACAGGTAAAATAATGAAAGGAAATGACGATATTGAATTGATAATCAAATACACCAAAGACAATCAATTGTTGACAACTGTACTTGATGACGGGACACTGGATGATTTACCGACGCATTACTGTACGGGCATGTTTAAGAATGAAAGTAATATTGAAATTTACTTGAAATGGGGAGGCCTTGGGGGCGGCACAGTTCATGTTATCGACGGGGTCAAAAAATGAATTTAATTTAGCACAATGTCGAGGGTTATACCAAATTCATGTGGTAACAATAGAGTTAAAATCCTCGTGAAATAGGTTCTGACGAAGCCCTCAAACAATGCAATTGCTTCTTCAAGAGTGAGTGTAAAGAAGTGCTGTACTACTATCACAGCGATCACGTCGGCTCCTCCACATTTCTGAGCGATGCCTATGGCAAATCTTATGAATTTATGCTATATTTGCCATATGGAGAGGAGATGGCTCGGCAAAAAGTTGCTGGGTGGGCAACTCCATACACCTTTACGGGCAAGGAGAAAGACGACCTGACGGGACTGCAGTATTTTGGAGCGCGGTATTATGACAGCCGGATCAGTATTTGGTATGGAGTAGATCCGATGGCGGAGAAATATCCACAATATACCCCTTACAATTACACATTGGGTAATCCGATAAGATTGGTGGATCCAGATGGAATGGAAGTAGATGATATTATCATTTCTCATGATGGAAAAGACTATAAATACGAAAATGGCAAGCTTTATATAGGAGGATTAGAGTATAAAGGAAAACAAAGTGGGTTTTTAATGAAAACTGTAAATGCATTAAATTCTATAGGTTCAACAGCTGAAGGAGGAACAATGCTTAGTGAACTGCAGTCTTCCTCCAATATTTTCAAAATTTCGAAAGGTGATAGTGAATTCAAATCGAGTGAACATGATAAAGCATTCGCTAATCAGTTTTGGACTGACCCGAGTGCCAAAAATACTTATGAAGCTTTAACGAAAGCTGGAATTGAAATTTCAGGTGGATCTGGAGGTTCGATTGGATGGAATCCATCTGGAACTACTTTACCAACAACTGAGGGTGGAAGTACAAATGCGAACATCGACTTAGCTCACGAGTTGTTCCATGCTTTAGATGCTAACAAAGGGTTACTTGATTCAAGAAAGGTCGATGGAATAAAAAGGAGTGAATGGCAAGCTGTATATCGAGAAAATGTTTTGCGCAGTGAAATGAAATTACCATTAAGAACTCATTACATTAAAAACATTGATCCAATGGGAAATTTTTTGGGAGGTTCAGGCCCCAGAATGTTAACTCCTTCTAATAGTCCAATTAAACCATCGTGGTATAAATAAATAACGGAATTTTATGCGAATTAGTATTTTGTCAATTATTTTGGTTATTGTAGGTTGTGGTTCTATACATACTATAATCAAATTTCAAAAAAAAGGTCTAATGAAATTGAAAATGAAAATTCCAGAGGATTATATATTCGAAGGTCTTCAAGGAGACCAAGAAGTTGAACACAGATATTGGTATCCAGATTCATCTGTGATTTATATTACAAGTTTTGAAAACACACTGAACTACGAGGACATTCGAGAACAAGGGACATATTATAATCGGTTTAAATCTTACCACAATAATGACACATTGACGCTGCGAGGTATTAGTTCAAATGGTTTGTATTGGCAAGATAAACTTCTAAAAAATGGTGTTACAATAGGTTATTCAAAAGTACCTAAGAATGATTTGCAGGATTTTATTAGTGCAATTGAATCAATTGAAATATTTAATTAAATAATATCTCCCTACGTTCGGCTTAGGATGACCTACGTCGGGGAGTCACTATGGCTTCGCCATATAGCCAAGGTGTGGAGTGTTGAGGTACAAGTTTGGAAGCTTGGGTTAGCGGGTGGGGGATGGAAGTATATGCTTTAGGAAAAATCTGATGATGGTTGCGAATCAAAAATAATATCTCAAAATCCACAAATAATCTAATTTAATATTTAAATTTGAAGAAAATCTGAGCAATGGGTACAGCAGAATTGAAAATTGATATTATCAATAAAATAACAAATCTGAAAGAAGTTCGCATTATTGAAGAAATTCAAAAAATGTTAGATTTTGAAATGGATAAAGGAGACTTTATATTAAACACAGCCCAAAAGAGTAGAATACTTGAAGCCAAACAAGATAAGGTTCTAACAGAAGAAGAAGCAAATAGCGATATTGAAAAATGGCTACAAGAAAGGTAAGCTGGACAGAAAAAGCGCCTACGTTCGACGCAGATTGACCTACTTCGGCGGGTTGACAGGGCTTTGCCATATAGCCAAGGAAAGAACCAATTGAAAAAAGACGCACTTGCATAAGTTCATCAAGAAATGTAAATTTGCAAAAAACATTGATATGCAAAGATTAATATTAGACAATATGGATAAAATCAAAACATTATGTATGATTCATAATGTTAAGACTTTATTCGCTTTTGGATCAGTATGCACAGATAAATTCAATGATAAAAGTGATATAGATTTGTTAATTTCCTTTAATCATATGGACTACGGAGACTATGCCGACACCTATTTTAATTTAGCGGATAAGTTTGAAAACTTGTTTCATCGTCCCGTAGATTTGGTTACAGACAAATCTTTATCAAATCCATATTTCATTGATTCTGTGAATCAAACTAAAACGTTGATTTATGGAGCTTGAGATTAAGAAATTTCTTTTTGACATTCGAGAATCCATAGATTCAATTGAAAATTATCTTGGCGATAAGCGAGATTTTAATGTCTATATGTCGGATAAAATGCTTCGAAGAGCTGTTGAGCGAGAGTTTGAGATTATTGGGGAAGCAATGAGTAGAATTGAAAAGATAGATTCAACTATTGACATTTCAAGCAAAAGGCAAATAATCAGTATGCGAAATCGCGTGATTCATGGTTATGACAAGATTGATAATGAAATTATTTGGGGTACAATTGTGAGACATTTGCCAACTTTGAAAACAGAGATAGAAGGTTTATTGAAATAAAAATCCCCTGGTTACAACACGCAATAAAGCCAAAAAGGGGTTTTGTGGTATGCGAGGCTCATCACACTCATCAATTTCATTGTATCTTGATAGTGACGTTCTCCGCACTCCCTTTCAGGCCATATTGCCACCGGAGAGGACAAGTAAGTGATGGAGAATTATTATTCTTCCAGTTCCAAGCTCTCAACCATATCTTTCAGTTCGTTTGGTTTTAAGTCGGCTTTTTCGCCTTTGTCATAGATGGTAAGCAGATAAACAGTTTCAGATTCAATGTAAAGATAAGTGATAACTCTTGCACCGCCACTTTTGCCTTTTCCTTTGCTACCTATAGGCAAACGAATTTTATAACAGTTATTACCAATGAAAGTGCCACTGTCAGGGTTTTCGGTAATCTCTGCAATCAGTTTAGCAAACTCATTTTTGAGAGAAGGAAATTATTTAGCCAGTCGTTTGAGTTCTTTCTCAAAGCGATGAGTGGGAATAATGCTATAACTCATTAAGTAAATCTTGGGCCGTTTTTAGTTTTAGTTTACCTTCTTTGTGCAAGCGCACTTCATTAGTTGCTTCTTTAAGGTCTTCCCACAAATCCACCGTAGCCATACTCATAGGTTTTACTTTTTTTACAAAAGAAAGACTATTTAAAACTTTCATACCGAAAGTTGCTTCATCATCAGGTATATCAATTAATACTTTCATTGTTTTGTCTTTTAATTCTCATTACCCAAATAAACGCTAGAAAATGACGATTGTTGGTGCTATCTGATTTCTTGATTTAACTTAAATAACCATTGTTTGGAATAATTTATTTAGTAAAGTTACATATTAGACTGGACTAGACAAAATTGAAAAATCTTTTTTATAAAAAGGTGACAATAAATGGCCCCAATAGGGCCTAAGCTGACCTACGTCGGTTAGTCACAATGGCTTTGCCATATAGCCAATGAGAGGAGTGGGGAGGTAAAAGTTTGGAAACTTGGGGTAGCGTTGCGGTTTACTTCTGAAATTCAGGCTTAAAATATAAACCAGATTTTTATTATATTTGCATTAAATTGTTTATATGGAAAAAGTGCTTCAAAAATATCAATTTACCGCACATATAGAGTATGACAAGGAATCAAAAATGTATTATGGTTATTTGCCAGCCCTTCCATCCGTCCAATCCTACGCACCAAATATTGATGAATTGAATAAGCATTTATCTGAAGTGTTGTCATTGGTTTTAGAGGAGTTGAGTTTAGAAGAAGTTGAAGAGGCTGTTTCACATTTTGTTGGGACATCAATCGTCCAAGTAAACCAATGAGCAAATTAAAATTAGTTAACGCACACCAATTAGAAACATTCTTGTTGTCACTGGGCTTCATAAAACTTAGAACTAAAGGAAGTCATTCATTTTACAAGCATGAAGATGGAAGATATACAACTATAGCCTTTCATTCTGCTTCAAACCTTCCCCGACCCATCATTCGTTCTATATTAAGGCAAATTCGAGTTGATATTGTTCAATACAATCAACACTTTCAAGGTTAGGGCTTTAGTTCGAGGCATGTTGAGCTACGTCGGTGAGTTACGGTGGCTTTGCTATATAGCCAAGGAGAGGAGTGGGGAGGCAAAAGTTTGGAAACTGGCACAAGCGTAAGGCTGTTTTTTGCCACAACATCAAGGAAAACAAAGCTTTGAAGTGGCCTAAACGCCAAAAAATAATTTTAGTCCAAAGCGGTTTTATCAAGTCCAGCTTGTTTGAGTACGGCGAGGAAAGTACCTTTTCATATCCTTGCCGCCGTGTAAAGGCACAATAGCGGTTTTCTTGGTATCAGGATTATAATAAACCTTTGGAGCGCTTGAAAATAAAACCGTATTTTTCCAGTATTTTAATGAGATACTTGGGACTTAGGTTCATACAGCTTCAAGGGTTAATGAATATTCCAATGTATTGCTATCATCTGGAATGGTTTCGCCTCTTTCTTTCAATTCTTCAATATATAATTCTATGGCCTCTTTTGCCATTGCAATAGCCTCATCCAAATTGTCACCGTAAGTTATGCAGCCCTGCAAAGCAGGAACAGATACAGTATAACCACTTTCGGGTTCTTTATGCAAATGTATTTTGTATGTGTACATAATTAATTTAGATTATTTAAAAAAATAACTGAAACAAAGTTAAACTAAATGTTTCAGAAAATTAATTACAAAAAAATATTTCTCTTTCTGGCGCAAGTCTCTCACTTGTGTCAAAGCTACGTACGGTTAGTTGCTATAGTTTGCCATATAGCCAAGGAAGGAGAGTTGGGGTATAAGTTTAGCAGCTTGGGTTAGCTTTAGGATATTGCTTTAAGAATAATCTTTGAGGAGATTATTTATTTCTTTATCTGAATACTGTCTTTTTCGCCTTTGTGGTAGATGGAAAGTAGGAAAACAGTGTTGTCAATAATTTTCACAAAAGATATAACCCTTGCACCGCCAGACTTTCCTTTGTTTTTTGAACCAATGGCAAGTCGTTTTTATAAACATCATTTCCAAAGGCTTTCCAGAAGTTGGGTTATCGGCAAGTCTTGCCTAACTCTGCAATCGGTACGAAGGAAGCGTATTTTTAATGAGTTTTTAGCTTCCTTTTTAAAGTTGCAGTAAGTTCAATCTATAACTCATTCAAAAATCATTTAAAGAGGTGGTTTTAGCTTACTTTTTAATCATGCTTTCCAAACCTCTTTAGATTGTTTAAGATTTTTCTTTTGTGGGCTCTTCATCCGTTTCAATTTTCTTAACGTAATGGAGGTTTTTAGCCAGTTCAATAAAGTGGCTATATTCTTTATCCGTAGTATAAACAGTTACGTGTCTCATGCTACCTGAATGTTTTTTTAAGAATTATTAAAATTTATTTCTAGTTAAACGCATATCAAAGTTACGTTTTAAATAGCATTTATCTTCCTTTATACCTTTGCATTTTTTTTAATGATTCCAGTGTTCTGTAATTTTATTCAATTCGTTTATCTCCAATATTTCAATAATAAAGCCAAAGGCTCAAAAATGACTTTTGCCCTTTCATTTTACAAAGTTAATAAAATTGACTAACAAAATCAATGAGACAAATTCAATAGGACTAAAATGCCCGTATTGGGTTTGTACCCTTATTGTGTATTTACATGTTGTGCGGATCTATAATATCCAACCCTTCAATATTAATGAAATCAGCTGTATTCCTAGAAATTAAGATCAAATTATGGACTAATGCGGTAGCAGCAATGATAGCATCTCCAAGCTTTATTTTTTTGCTTTTTCGAAGATCTATCGTTTTAAGGGTAATTGCATCATCCAATGGTAAAATGCTAGCATGATTTATAAATTCTGCAAGTAGTTGCATCTTTTCTGGTAATGGTTCACTATATCCCAAAGCCTCAATTTTTACAATTACTGATGTTATGAAATCTGTACTAAAAATATGTTCGACAAAAACAATACCTTGATCGGGAAGAAGATTTGAAGTATAATCAATGATTACATTCGTGTCAATTAAAAATCTCTTTCCCATTCGTTTCTAGCTTTGGCAATAAAATCATTAAATTCTTTACCTTCTGTTTTTGTGAAAATACCTCTGTATTTGTTAGAAAATTTAATTAAAGAGTTGTTTTTTTCTGATATTAAACCTTCTTGTTTTTTAAAAACGATCAATTCTAACTCTTGCCCTAAATAATCATCAGGAACGTCAAGAATTACGTTGAACTTGCTCTCAGTTGGAGTTATGAAAGTTCGAATCATATCAATTTATTTTATTTGAAATTAACAAGAATATGGGTATCAGTATATAATACATAAATTTTATCTAATACCATTTTCATTTTACAAAGTTAATAAAAAAACAATCATTTTAGGTTAAAAACAAATGTCGATTGGATTAACTCGGAATTAGACTTAGTCTAGAAAAATTTATTGGAAAGATTCTAAAACGTACTAAAGAATTATTGATCATTAGGTGCTTTTTTTTGTTATTTTGCCATAGAATACATTGATTTAATATGAAAAGATTAAAGTTGGGGATATCTCCGTGTCCTAACGACACCTTTATTTTTTATGGGATGATCCATCAAAAAGTCGATACAAAAGGCTTTCAGTTTGAAGTGGATTTTCTAGACATTCAAGCATTGAACAATGAATTGGAGACTCTGTCTTACGACCTCATAAAAGTCAGTTACGTGAAAGCCCTTAGGGCAGCAAATGATTACCATCGATTGAGGGCTGGCGGTGCACTAGGGATAGGAGTGGGGCCATTGCTTATCAATAAGGGTACTGAATTCGATGCACAAAACGACAAAATTGCCATTCCTGGGAAAGATACCACGGCGCATTTTTTATTTAACTACAAATATCCTAATTCCAAGAATAAGATTTTTGCTTCTTTTGAAACCATTGAGGATTTGGTCTTAGAAGGAAAAGTGGACGCTGGGGTCATCATCCATGAAAACAGGTTTACTTATTCGGATAAAGGATTGAGCAAAGTGGTGGATTTAGGGGAATACTGGGAAGAACAGACCCAAGGCCCGATTCCGCTTGGTGCCATCATGCTACAAAAAAAATCAGAAATTTCACCTTCAGACATGGATGAAATCATTGTTTCCAGCATCAAATATGCTTATGCGCACCAATCGGAAGCACTCGAATATTGCAGGAAATATGCCCAAGAAATGGATGAAAAAGTGATGCAGCAACATATTGATCTTTATGTGAACGAATATAGCTTGGATATTGGAAGAGCAGGGGAGAAGGCCATATTAACGATGTCTCACTTATTGGTATAAAAGAAAAAAGCCAAGCACACATTTGTACCCAGCTTTCAATTTTAGTATGTTCGAGACGGAAATTTGTTTTTCCTTAAAATTAAGACGTTTAAAATGATTCAAGAGTCAATCCAAACGCTTTAATATCTTTTGTTAACGTATTATAGATACTTGTATTTGTTGTTTCGTTGTTTGAAACCATTGTTTTTTTATGTGGATCATAAATTTTTTCAATATCCCGCTTAATACTGAGATATTTTTTGTTTAAATCGTACCAAGATTTTAATTGTTGTGGATTATCAGGTGTCAATTTATTTTTTAATTCTTGAAAATTGCGTTGGTTCTCCGCATACATAATATCAAACTTTTTCAATAGTTTCTCACTTGCAAGTGAGTTCTTCTGAGGACTATTGGATTCAATGGCTACAATTTGCAAAGACTTCTTGATATCTGTTTTAGTCTTGGTCAGACTTTCCACCTTAGGTTTATTCTGGGTAGAGACTGCCTTCTCCACTTTTCAGGTTCGTTGATTGCTTCAATTTTCTGAGCATTATCAGAAATAATGAGTTCACTTTTTAGATTTTCTAGAGACTTGGCTTCTTTTTCAAGCAAAAGGGCATCCTCGGGTGAAATCGATGTTTGGTTAGATTCTTTGGTGAGAACGATATCCTCATTGTCAGGTTTCTGTGTGGAATTTCCACGCCCATTCAATTGCAATTTTTCTATAGCAGGTCCAGCAAATCCCAAAATTGCAATAATGGCCATCACAATCCCGAAGCTCGACAAATGCTTGCGCCAAGATTGCCTAAAACTCTCTTTTGGAATTTTTTTCCGACACAGTATTTGAGATATTCCACCAGGCGTTATCACGGAATCTTCTGTAAGATTTGCTATAACTTTTGGTTCTTCATTAATGATATCAATTGGCACTTTGATTGGGAGTTCATCAACGATTGATTGCAGATCTTCAGGTCCATTAATCCAATCCTCTTCCGCAACGATTGGAGGCTCGAACGAGGCAGATTCAGCAGTATCAATTTCCGTGTGGCTTAATTCAATCTCTTTCTTCGCTAGATCAAACCAGTGGGCATTGTTGATTTTTTCATTGATAGAATGGGGTATTTCTTCTTGTGAAATGACTATTTGCTCATTTTCATCAAAAATTAGTTCTGTTTCTACTGGAAGTGCACTGGTCAACTCAACTGGGATTGACTGTTCTTCATGAGCATGTACCACAGCAAATGCTTGAAAATCCATCAGTCCTGCTTCCAGCAGAGTACTCTCTATTTCGCTCAAATCGAGGTTTTCACCTTCAGACCAAGACAATGATTTCAATGCATCGATGGTATTATCAGTACCTATCGCCCACGATTCTTTGGATTTATTTTTGATTACTTTGAAAAACATCTTAGGAGTATTCTTTGTAGAACCCAGCCTTGCAGAATAATCATTCAACGGAATGTTTTTAAAACCATTTTCTTCAAAATTTCCAAAGATCCAAGGACCGTTTGCAGCAATAATGATTTCATTTTTTCTAATAACTACAACTACAAGAGCCGCCTCTGCACCCAAAAGTTCTAGCCTCTCAAGGCTATATCTGAATATTTCATTGTGAACTTGCATAAAACTTTGCCTTAAAAAGGATTCCAGTTCTTGGAGTTTTGAAGGCAGCTCGAGATATGCGTTCAGCTTCTGTTCTATTTTTTCAAGAGTGAATTGAGCCACTTTATTGGCATAATGTTCCATCCCTGACCCTTGGACGAATAGATGAATATCATCTTTGAGGTCATTGATATTGGAGAAAACTTCCTTTTCAATAGCTGAATGATTGAGGTAGCGGCAGGAGTAAAGATTGGGGTTAAATTGGTTTGGGCCAATATGCTTTGACAAAAACAATTTTTCTGTAGCTATCTTCTGAGACATGGTCTAAGTTTATAGATTATAAATTAATACAATATCTAATTGTATTTAAATTAAGTACAAATATATATAATTAAAATGTAATACGATAATTTTTGTTATATTTTTATGCAAAAAATGGGTTTAGGACGTTAATTTTTTGTTATAAATTCAAATTACTAACAGGATTATTTAACTTTGGACCGATTTTGGTGTTCATTAAGTTACCAATTTTTGAAAAAATCATCAAATTATTGAAATGGATTTCTTAAAAAACTCTTTGAATAGTGGCGGCAAGATATTTTTATTTGTTGCCATGTTTTTTGCTTTAATCGGTTCTAGCGTCGCACAAATCAAAGATCCAGTCAAATGGTCTAAGCATGTGGTGAAAATTTCGGATTCCGAGTACAAACTCGTATTGAGAGGTACTTTGGATCATGAGTGGAATATATATTCTCAGTATCTAGTAGGAGAGGATGGTCCACAGAAAACTATGATTAAATTCGACAAGGCAAATGCAACATTACAGGGTAAAATCGAAGAATCGGGTCATAAAAAGAAGGATATGATGAGCTTTTTTGCCATGAATGTCATCAAGTTTTATGATTATGTAGAATTTACTTCATTGGTTAAAGTCAAGGACAACACAAAGCCAGTAACAGGTACAGTATTTTACATGACCTGCGACAATGAGCAGTGCCTACCGCCCAAAGAAGTGGCTTTTAGTTTCGATTTAAACAAGGACGCACAAGGCAGGACCTTCAAAAAAAAAAATAATGACGGATCAGTATTAGAAATTGAAAATACTACAACAGCAGCTACCCCAGTTGTTGATGCAATAGCTTCAGCGGACAAAGAGTCGTCCGATTTTGTAAATCCTACTGATTGGTCTATTTCCACTAAGAAGATAAATGAGAAGGAGTTGGAGCTTACCTTGTCCACAAAAATCCAAGACGGGTGGAATATTTACAGTCAAAACACTCCCGAAGGAGGTCCCATCCCAACTACACTTACACTAGAAGCTGCCGATAATTTTATATTAAAAGGTAAGGTAAAAGAGTCTGGCTCCAAAATGGTCTCGGGTTATGAGCCAATTTTTGAAATGAAGCTGACCAAATTCAAACACGATGCCACTTTTACCCAAACCATTGAAATTAAAGATCCCAATAAAAAAGTCAAAGGTTCTCTAGAATACCAGGCTTGCGATGACACAAAATGTTTGAACCCAACCCTTGTAAATTTTGAAGTAGATCCTGTTTCTGGAACAGCTGCAATCTTTGATGATGCGGGTTCACAAACCCAAGTAAATGCATCCAACTCTAACACAGGAAGTGGTACACCTGTAGCCTTTTCATTCGACAGGCAAGACGAAAATCATTCTTGTGACAATGTGCATCAAGACGTAAGTACGGACAGTATGAGCCTATGGTGGATATTTGTATTGGGATTTGCGGGAGGGCTATTGGCAATACTAACACCATGCGTTTTTCCAATGATTCCACTTACGGTAAGTTATTTTACCAAAGGAGCTAAAGACAAAAAGAAAGGCTTGCGAGATGCCATTTTATACGGGCTTTCTATTATAGTAATCTATATTTCCATTGGTTTAATCATAACCTCAGTATTCGGCGCAGATGCCTTGAATCAGTTGAGTACCAATCCATGGTTAAATATCGGATTTTGCATTTTATTCATCATTTTTGCCTTTTCATTTTTTGGATATTATGAAATAACCTTGCCCGCTTCTTGGGTCAATTCATCCGACAAAGCCGCAGACAAAGGAGGGCTTATTGGTATATTTTTTATGGCATTCACCTTGTCTTTGGTATCCTTTTCTTGTACTGGACCGATTATTGGGTCACTGCTGGTACAGACGGTTACAGGCGGCGGGGAGACTTTGTTTGGAAGAATTCCCCTAGCGCCACTTGTGGGTATGTTTGGATTTTCTTTAGCTCTTGCGTTGCCATTTGCATTTTTTGCCGCATTTCCAACCTGGTTACATGCATTGCCGAAGTCAGGATCTTGGATGAATACAGTAAAAGTTTCTCTAGGATTTATTGAAATAGCTCTAGCCTTAAAATTCCTTTCAATAGCTGATTTGACGATGGGATGGAAGATTTTGCCCTATGAATTGTTCCTAGGAGTTTGGGTCTTGTGTGCTTTGGCATTATTTGCCTATTTCATGGATTGGTTTAGGTTTCCACACGATACGAAGGTTGAAAAGCTCAGCACTAGCAGGCTTTTATTGGCACTGGGTAGCTTAGCTGTGGCAATATACATGAGCACTGGCTTTATGAAAGACAACGTGTCAGAGACGTTTAAAACGCCAAATTGACTAAGTGGATTGGCACCGCCAGCTGGTCATAGTTATATTTATCCGAAAGAATGTCCACTTGATTTGGAATGCTACCATGATTTTTATCTAGCAGTAGAAGTTGCCAAAAAGGTAAATAAACCGATCCTCGTGGATTTTACGGGTTACGGGTGTGTGAACTGTCGAAGAATGGAAGATCTCGTGTGGAGCAAGCCAGGAGTATTTGAATTGATAAAAAATGAATACGTCTTGGTGTCTCTATATACAGATGATAAAAAACCTTTAGAAAAATCCTATGTTTCTACTTTTGATGGTAGAGAAATGAAAACGGTAGGAAATAAATGGGCCGATTTTGAAGCCATTCATTTCAATAGAAATAGCCAACCGTTTTATGTGCTGATAAGTCCAGATGGTAAACTACTAAACAAACCTGTGGCTTATACTCCAGATGTGGATGAATACAAAAAATTTCTGCAATGTGGCGTAGATCAATTCAAAAAAACAAATTAACAAATCATAACGGATGAACTACCAATATTTATTATTCGAGCAAAAAGATGACGCGTTGATCATAACGCTCAATAGACCAGAGGCGTTGAATGCTATCAATACGCATCTGATGAAGGAATTGAATAGATTTTTTAATCGAGATATTGAGAACCATAGAATCAAAGGAATTATAATCCAAGGGGCTGGTGAAAAAGCTTTTGCAGCAGGAGCGGATATCAAAGAATTTGAAGGATTGAGCGCAGCGGAAGCGGAAATCATGTCCACTTATGGACAAGAAACTTATTTTGCAATAGAACAATGTAAAATACCTGTTATAGCCGTGATAAAAGGCTTTGCACTGGGTGGCGGATGTGAATTAGCCATGGCATGTCCTCTCCGTGTAGGAGGCCCAAAGGCGCGATTTGGCCAACCTGAGGTCAATTTAGGTCTACCGCCAGGATATGGCGCCACGCAAAGATTGGTTCAGTTGATAGGTAGGAGTAAAGCGTTAGAAATGTTATTAACGACCGATATGGTGGACGTAACAGAAGCTCATCGCTTGGGCTTGGTCAATTATATTGCCAATGAAAATGAAGAATTATCTCTAGCTTTAAAAATCGTTGAGAAACTCGCCACCAAATCGCCCATCGGTATCCAAAAGGTCATCGAATGTGTCAATGCATTTAGCGATAAAGAAAAAGACGGCTATTATGTAGAGGCAGCGGCTTTTGGAGTATGTGCAGGGACAGAGGATTTCAAGGAAGGAGCGTTGGCTTTTGTAGAAAAACGTAAGCCCATTTTTAACGGAAAATAATTGGCTCAGGAGAAATGATACATACAGATATTCTTATCATCGGGGCAGGGCCGACAGGACTTTTTGCGGTATTTGAAGCGGGATTATTAAAATTAAAATGCCATTTGGTTGATTCTTTGCCCATTCCAGGGGGCCAATTGGCTGAGATTTATCCCAAAAAACCGATTTACGATATCCCTGGATTTCCTGAAATTCTTGCTGGAGATTTGGTTGAAAACTTATTGAAACAAATCAGACCATTCAACCCAGGATTTACCTTAGGTGAACGTGCGGAATCACTGACAAAAGAAGCCGATGGAACATTCCTACTCACTACGATTAAGGGGACTAAAATCAGCGCACCTGTGTTAGCAATAGCAGGTGGATTAGGCTGTTTTGAACCACGAAAGCCTCCTATAAAAGGCATTGAAGCATTTGAAGACAAGGGCATCGAGTACATCATAAAGGATCCTACGATATACAAAGGGAAAACAGTTGCGATTGCAGGGGGAGGGGATTCGGCACTCGATTGGAGCATATTTCTTGCGGATATAGCCGAAAAAGTGTATTTGATACATCGTAGAAATGAATTCAGAGGGGCTCCTGATTCCGTAGAAAAAGTGTATAATTTGGTCGATGAAGGGAAAATAATCCTTGTAAAAGAAGCCCAAGTCACGGGTCTGGAAGGCAGAGATCGTCTCAGCAGCATCACCATTGAAATCGATAATCAAGGAAGTCAAATCATAGAAGTGGATCACTTTATTCCGCTTTTTGGCTTGACGCCTAAACTAGGCCCAATCGCCGAATGGGGGCTCAATATAGACAAAAATGCCATCGAAGTGGATACCAGGGACTATCAAACCTGTGTGCCAGGCATCTATGCCATTGGGGATATCAATACGTACGAAGGGAAACTGAAACTGATCCTTTGTGGATTTCACGAGGCTACTTTGATGGCTCAGTCTGCATTTAAGATTATTAATCCCGACAAAAAAATACAGTTCAAATACACTACGGTTGCAGGGGTTCCTACAATGGATTGATCTAGGATTTTTTTTAAATAAAAATATTTTGTACTTTATTTGGATGATTTTAAAACAAATTGTATTTTTGTTTTAAATAATCAAATATATGCATAATTACTGCCAATCATTCTTCTCCTCGAACCTCGAACCTCGAACCTCGAACCTCGAACCGATTAGCTTATTTGCAATCGGTCCTATACTTTTGTGTTAAAGTTGTCTGGCCCTACGTTCACTTTCAAAATTGTCTAAGCCTGTATCGGAGGTTTCCGATGCGTTCTATATGTGGATTTTTATCAACAAGTATCCGGAGACTTAGCGATACAAACCTATTTTGGAACACTCACTCTAAGATGCACTTAGAAGGGACATCCCCCACACCCTGCTGCACTGTTATGGTGGGCACTTGAAAAGAATGGGGAAGTGTATTTTAATTTTTAGATTATGAAAAAATTTAAGCAAAACTCATTTTTAACTAAATTTAAGTCTAGTTTTTTGTTGATGTTGTTTAGTGTTGTCATTTTTAGTAAAGCTTATTCTGAAACAGGAGAAACTTTAACAGAAGGTACTTCTGCTAGATTTTTTGGATGGGGAGAAATTTCTTACTCTGATTGTGGTTATAATAGCGGAAATGGTAATTGTTATTGTACTGCAACTAGAAACTTCTATGCACTTTGGATAATTATGAACACGGAAAGTGATAGAGTTGCTGTTGATTGTCCATAAGCTAAATTTTTATTAATTTTTAAGTGGATTAATTCTTAAATTAGTCCACTTAAAATTGAATTTTGAAGCATAATGGTTGGAAGAATCTTCTTGATTGTTTTAATTTGCCCATTTTATTCTAGCAGCCGAGGTCAAATTAAAATAATTGATTTTAATACAAAAAATGTAATTCCTTTTTGCTTGATTTTAAAATCAGGAACCAATGATTATATGATTACAGATGAAGATGGTATTTTACATGAAAAAAATTTTAAAAATATAAGACCAAATGATTCATTAGAGTTTTCTCACATTTCCTATGAAACTAGATTAATTGCGGCTAGATTGCTACTTTCTAGTGATACATTCTATCTGTTTCCCAAGGCAAATATATTACCCTCAGTAAATATTTTTTCAGGTAAAAAAAAGAGACAAAAGATTGGAAATTATAAATGGTTTGGTCAATTTAATCATCCACCTTTGTTTGAATCCCTTACGTGTATTAAGATTGAAAACAAGGATTATGAGTACAAAATAATTAAAAAGTTGAGATATTTCATTTCGAGTAAAGGTAGGCCTGACGCACCATTTAAGCCCGTCTTATTTAGCCTTGATGAAAATGGGGATGTGTCAGAAAATTTAATTAAAAACTCTATATTAACTAAAGCTGATTGCCAACAATGTTGGTATGAAGTAGATGTTAGTATGCTAGATATAATGATGCCAAAATATGGATGTATGTTGTGCATGGAAATTCTTCCTCAAAAATATTATGACATCTCACTTCCACCCAATAAATCTCGAAAGCACAAATTTCCAACAAGACAAGTGACCAATTTGGGTGCATATAATCTAGGGGTGCTACCTTGCAAATCTTGGTCTTTTGATAAATCTCATAATAGAAAGTGGCATTTATTGAATAATACCTATCTCTTGATGCAACTTGAAATTGAATAAAATATGAGTCGAATATGGGATATACACCAATACCTATTTTTCGGAGATTTACTTTATTTTTCAACTCATTTTGGACCAATTAGAAAAATCCTATTCTATAGAAAACTAGGAGTAGTCTTCGCATTTAAAATTTCTGACAAATTTTGGATTAAATGAGTATATTATAACAATTTCCCTTTAGATAGAAGAATTATAGAAAGATATGATATAGTTATACACTGCATTGGTGTTCAATATAAACTTTGATTTTGATTCTTTTTAAAACAATCACGCAATTTTAGAGATTTATGCCAAAGTCAAAAAATATCAGTCTAAACCGAAAACTTCTTATTCAGTGAATTTGCAGTCCCTATGGTATTCCAGTGGATATGTTTTTCGATGTCGTAATGGATTAATTTGTTGTGATAATACAACAATAAGTGAAAATCCTCGCTAACGATATTGCCTTCCTTATTGTATTTAAGAGGACGAAATCTATGGAAAACTCCCAGTTTGTTGATGCCCATCGTGATCAATTCTTCCGTTGGCTGATCGAATTCATAGGAAAGCTTGATTCGACCTTGAGCGTTTAGTTCTGTCAACAAATATCGAATCTGATCGACCAATTGTACCATAATATCTGGTGGAATTTGAAAATCCTCCACGGGTTGCTTTAATACTGCGAATAAATCCATTTTCTCATACTCGTGGAGCAAGTATCTAAAAGCCGCAAAAGCGACCAAATGGCTACTCAAAACGATATTACTATTATGGAATTCTTCGGAAATGCGTTCTGCAAGCAATTTGGTATATTCCGTCTCCCTTTGGGCATTGGGTTCTACATGATCTTCTAGTTTGAAATAATCCCTGACATCAACTTTGTTGCCCCGTGCATCGTGGCTTTCTCCTTGGCTATCGACAAAATTACCTATTACGTCCATGGGCTTTCCTACCGAAACTATTATTTCTGACCCATGCCAATAGAGATTCCAAATATATCTAAGTATCGATCTGACCCCAATTTTTGAATGTTTATTTCGAATAAATTTTTCACGACCGACCATCTTTAGATGTTGATCTATCAACGACTGGGCTTCAAGTACAAAGTGATAACCCAGCACTACAGGAACGATAAAAATTTTAGGATTGGCTGGATTCGGTTTTACGACCAATTGGCGTTGTGCCTCTATGGCTGAACCTATCAAACCGAGCTTTAATTTATCTTCAAGAGCCCCTGATCTTGATCGAGTTCCACCAGGGAAAAAAATGGTATTGGTTCCTCGTACCAATGATAAATAGGACATAGATTTTAAAGTCTCCAAATAGACCGCATTTTTCTTTCTCCGATCCAATCTGTAAGCTCCTAATCTATTCATAAAAAAGGCCGCAATTCCGTTATTGTACAGATTTAGCCCAGCTCCATACGAAAAGCCTGGCAAACCCGCTATTTTATCCAAAATATATCCAATCATAATGGAATCCAAATTGCTGAAATGCGTAGGGACCACAATGACCGTACCTTTTTCGAATAATGCTCTTAAAGTATCGACCTCACCATACAGTTTTAATTTTTCCCTTAACTTTTCACTAGAATTTAGTGAAAGTCCTGCAAAAATACGATTTCCCAATAGTCGTGAAAATAGGAACGTGAGAAACCTTCTGGCAAAACCAAATGTAGATATTTTAAAAGTACCGACAATTTCCTCTACATAGCGCTTGACCAAGGTATGGAGGACATTTGACTGGACTTGTTGCAGTTCTTCGTGTGAATAATCATTTTCATTTTTATTCAACTTATTTTGAAGCTTTTTATAAAAAAGTGCTTCATTGGGCGGATCGACACGCCAAGGAGTGTCCTTAATCCTTATTTTTTCAAGGTAAATGGATTTTTCCAATAAATCAAATAGGCCTTCTCCATACTTTTCTTGCAACCTTTTTATTGTCTCATTTTCTACCTCTTCTACAAAATTGTGCCGGTCTTCTGACAATTTATAAATTGGCCACTGGGCCAAATCGGGCATGATATGTGGATATGAATCTTTCATCTTTAATGGACTTTTCATTTAATTCAGCTTTTTAGCTTTCAACCATATTATGAAGGTATAAAATTAATCGAACAAATGATAAAATCTTTGGTCAAGGTCTAAGTTTTATTCGGCGAAAACGATTTGACTCCCTTTTGTATCAAAATGGAATGGAATTTCCTGTAGATGTGATAGCCCTTTCTTCACTTTTCTTTGATTTTCTTTTTCTACATAAAATAAATAAAAACCGCCGCCTCCGGCACCCAAAAGTTTCCCTCCTAAGGCTCCACATTCAATAGCAATCGCATAAATGTCGTCTAATAAGTCGTTTGATATGACCTTTGAGAGTCGTTTTTTGTGCCTCCAAGCTTCATCTAAGAGCACCCCAAAATCAGAAAGTGGCGCATTTGAGCTCAAAATTTCATAGCCGGTATCCACCATCGATTTTAAGGATAATAAATCTGGTACTATGACGCTGTTCTTTGTGTTTTCAATCTGCTGGGGGATGATGTCCTCTGCAAATCGCTGTATTCCCGTGTAAAATAACATCAAATTATCATCGAGCGCGGACAATTTGTCGGGATAATTGGCAAGTGGATTGACAAGTATTTGATTGGATAAAAATTCCAGTTTATTGAATCCTCCAATTGCAGCGGCGCTTTGATCCTGAACTCCGACTTTCTCTCCGATGATGTCTTGCTCAACGTGAATGGCCATTTTAGCCAATTGGATTTTATCTATTTTCTTGCCTTGATATGCGTGTAAGGCATTTAATAATCCCACTGTAAAAGATGAAGAAGAACCTAAGCCAGTTTTAGCCGGCAATTCATTGACGATATGGATTTCAATGCCTTCTTTGATGCCTAAATATTGAAGGCAAGCCTTGACAGATGGATGCTGTATTTCATCTATGCTATGACACTTTTCAGTCTTTGAATAGGTTACTTTATAAGGAAAATCTGTGATTTGGCTCATTTTATTGACCGTGATATAAACGTATTTATCTACGGTTGTAGAAAGTACAGCCCCTCCATGTTTTTGGAAGAAATCAGGATAATCAGTTCCTCCGCCAAAAAAACTGATGCGAAGAGGTGTTTTAGAAATGATCATTGGCTTTAATTTGGATTAATAAGACCCTTGGCTGTCTCGATAGCTGAAGAAGAAGGAGGATCGCTGGATAGCATGGTTGCAATTTGATAGATTTTCGCATCGAGATCCAATTCTAGTATGCCAGTATGGGTATTCCCGTCTTTGGATATTTTCTTGACGTGCCAGTGGTGTGTGGACTTGGCTGAGACTTGTGGAGAATGAGTTATGACAATGACTTGATGATCAGTGGCCATATCCTTCAGGATGCTCCCCATACGCCATGCTACTTCTCCAGAGACGCCAGAATCAATTTCATCAAAGATTAGTGTAGGGAGAGGGATGGCGTGTGCTACAAGCGATTCTATGCACAAACTAAGTCTAGACAATTCTCCTCCTGATGCGACGTCCTTAATGGGCTGTAAGGCTCTACCTTTATTGGCACTGAATAAAAACTTTATATCGTCGTTACCGAAAGGTCCTAATTCCTTTCTTGGTTGAACTTCGATTTCCATTTTTGCGTCAGGCATCTGTAATTGATGCAACAAATCCTCCACTTTATCTTTGAATCCTTTGACTGATTGGATTCGCTTATGACTGATTGCCTGAGCAGTTAACATTAAAGATTTTTCAGATTCTACGATTTCTAGGCGCATTTGTTCTAGCTCTAAATCCGAATGATCGATGGAAGCCAACTTCGCTTCACATTCTGATAAAATCGAGATCAAATCTTCTGAACCAAATACTTTGTATTTGTGCAATAAATTATTGATTTGGTCTAGTCGCTCCTTAGATTTGCTCAGCTTTTCATTGTCAATCTCTACTTTTTCAGAAATTTGGATTAATTCCGAAGAAATATCTCTCAATTCTTCTTGACAATTTTCCAGCCTCTGTATCAATGATTCAATTTTTGGATCATACTTTTCGATGCTGTGCAATTCTTGGCGCAGATCTCTCAATTGATCTAGCGAGTTGTTCTCTTCTTCAGTGAGCATCCTTCCCACACTCGAACTTACTAACGAGATGGTAGAGGCATTTTCAAGTATGCGAATTTCTTGGCTTAAAGACTGCTCTTCACCCGCTTGAAGACTGGCATCAGAAAGCTCTTGCATTTGAAATTTTAGGTAATCTGATTCTTGATTTACGGAGGTATATTTTTGAGAAAGTACCTTATACGAATCCTTTAATTTTTGATATTTTTTAAATGAAAAAGAATACTCTGCTACCTCCTTGCTTTGCATGGCCAAAGCATCCACCATGCGCAGTTGCATCTGGCGATCACCGATATTGGTTGTGTCAAATTGTTGATGTAAATGCACCAAGTTTTGAGTAAAACTGCTGAGAACATTCAATGAAACAGGGGTATCATTTATAAAGTTTCTAGATTTTCCATTGGGAGTTATCTCTCTACGAATCAGCGTATTATCATCATAATCCAAGTCGTTTTCTTCGAAAAACTCTTTCAAGCCATATCTTTCGATATCGAAAAGTGCTTCAACTTGACATTTTTTTTCAGCATTTAAGACGGCCTTCGTGTCCAATCTTCCGCCCAGAATTAAACCGAGTGCTCCTAGTAAAATAGATTTTCCCGCACCAGTCTCACCAGTAATAATCGTCAGCCCTTCATGAAAATTAATCTGAAGATCATCGATCAAGGCATAGTTCTGAATCCAAAGTTTTTTAATCATTAAATTTTATTGGATTGATTGTAAAAAGGCAGGATCAATTGCTTGTTTGAATTGTTGTGCCATCTGGACATCAGCACGTGCAGCAACTTTATTTCCCAATTCTTGGTAGCATCTAGCCCTTTCATAATAATACAAACCATTCGTAGGGGCCATTGTTATCGCTTTATTCAAGTCAGGCAAGGCTTCAGACGGCCTTTTGAGGATTCTGAGCATTCTTGCCCTTTCATTCCAAAGTCCAGCTTCAGTAGGTCTATATGACATTAGCGTTGTGATGTCTTTTATTGATTCTTCATATTTTCCCAACTGCTGTAAAACGATGAATCGGGTCTGGTAAGAGTTCTCATGCTCTGGCTTTTTCAGAATGGCAATATTAATATCACTGAGCGCCTCCTCATTCCTTTTGAGCAAGGATAGGGTAGAAGCTCGATTGGAATAAAATTCGCCCTCCGTAGTGTCTAATTTAATCGCTTCAGTATAATCCGTGTAAGCATCATTTATTTTGCCTTGATGGAAATACACACGACCTCGACCATTCAACATGCCACCGCGATCTTTTCCCGATGATATAACCAATCCCTTGTTGATGAACATAAGGGCTGTATCCAACTGGCCTACTTCTCTGTAGTATGAACCGAGATTGCCATAAGGAGCAGGTACTTTGGTTTCATATTTTATTACGTGTTTCCATAACACTCCTCCATTGGCCCAAGTTTCTGTTTGGATAACTGTTGCTATTACAAAAATTGCAAAGACTCCAACACTCGTTCCGTTCAATACCTTTTTGATACTTGGATATTTTTGGACAAAATAATCGTAATAATAGCCTGCAATGAAAAATAACCCAAAATACCCAATATAAGAAAATCGATCTGCAAAAAGACCCTGCCCAGCACCAACGATTTGCAGCAAAAATACAATATTTACTGTAAAAAACATGGTCCCAAAGAGGATAGCTCTTTTGTCATTTTTATAACAATACCACATCAAGTACATCATACCCACAGCAGCCAACATAGTTGGATAATAATATGCTGGTATCGAGTTAGGATATGGATACATTGCGTACATAGGATATGGAAATATCACCTTGTACAGATAAACCAAATAAGCGGTACTTCCAATGAAAAGTCTTTGCCACATGGCATAAGTCGTGACAGTATCACCTATGGATTTATTCTCCTTGAGCATATAGATATTGACAAGTCCGATCACCAACGACATGATGAAAAAAGGAATTTTTTCCCAAATCCATTTCCAAGACATTTCTCTTTTGAGATAATAATCGATACATAGCAAACTTAGAGGAAGCGATACCGCTTGAATTTTCGCAAAAAGCGAAAGGGCAAATAAAGGGAAAATCAAGAAGAAATATAGATTTTTCTTTTCCTGAATATATTTGATATAGCATAAAATCGATGCCCAATAAAATAGTCCGAACAAGACGTCTTTTCGCTCTGTTGCCCAAGCTACTGACTCGACCCTCATTGGATGTATTCCAAAAAGCAATGCAACTATAAACGTGGCATTTCTACTCAATCCCAGACGTCGCAGCACAAAAAACACCAAAACAACATTCAAAAGGTGTAACCACCAGTTATTAAAGTGATAAATTAAAGGTTCTAGCCCAAAATACTTGTACTCATAAGCGAATGTTAAGATGGGCAGTGGATTGTAGTTACCGATAACATCACTGGTGAATATCTCCTTAATATTCTCCCAAGAAGTCGATCTAATCTGTTTGTTTTCAATGATATTGGCTTGGTCATCCCAATTGACAAATTCATTGTTTAGACCACCATAATGGGCTATTCCAGTTATGATTAGGACTATCAATAAAGCTAAAAACCAGCCTTCTCTTGGCTTTTTATCAACAGATACCCTAGGCAATGGCGATTTTATTGACGATTGCTTACCGATATTGGATGGGGATTTCTTTGGTTGTGGTTTCATCTTGGACGCAAATTATACGCTTGAAATAAAATTAATTCTTTAATATTAAACAGTAAAATCGGTTTTTGAAATGTAAATCATCACAAGTCCTATGACGATACAAAGTCCCCTCCAAGTTAATTGGGATAAAGGTCCCCATTGATCTAAAAATGATAGGAAACTAATTTGCATCCCAACGAACCATAGTATCAAAGATAAAAAACCCATGATAAACAGCAAAAATCCACCCAAAGTAAATGCTTCTTTTTTAGACATATTTATATAATTTAAATGGATTAATCATAAATTTGTTGAAAACAACTATTTTTATCCATGCAAAGCTATGAAAATTCTTTATATAATTAATATTATAATATGAATAATCAAAATCAGATAACTTGCCCCAAATGTAAGACGGTTATCGATGTAAACACGATCCTCTCTACCAAACTAGAGGCTCAAATAGCCTTGCGGCTACAAAAAGAATTTGATGAAAAACGAGAAGACTTAGCCATTCGTTTTAAAAAAGCAGAGGCCAAGAACTTGGAAACTCAAAAGAAAATGGTCGCATATGAGGAAGAATTAAAGAAGAAAGATGCTGAGATCCAAAGAATCATCAATGACAGCGTCCAAGATCTTCTAGTCAAAGAAAAAAGCCAACTGGAGGATGGATTAAGGAAAAAGATTATCGCAGAAAACGAAGCATTGATAAATTCTCTCAAAAAAGATAACCAGGATGCTTCTGAATTGATCAAGAAAGGGCAACAACTTTCCGTCGAGCACGAGCGATTAAAGCGTGAGATGATGCTGCAAGAGGAAAAAATAATGCTCAAAGCCGAAAAGGATTTTACGCAAAAGATCCAAGCAGAACTTACTAGAATAAAGGAAGAGGAAGATTCAAGATCTAAGCTCAAACTGGCCGAAAAGGATATGCAAATCGATCAAATTAAAAAACAACTGGAAGAAGCTACCCGCAAAGCCGATCAAGGAAGTATGCAGATGCAGGGAGAAGTCCAAGAAATTGTATTAGAGCGTGAGTTGGCAGCTTTATTTCCATACGATGAGATCGTAGAAGTTCCTAAAGGGGTGAAAGGAGCCGACTGCATCCAGAGGGTATTTGATCATAGCGGCCATAATGTCGGTTCGATTATCTATGAATCCAAGCGAACCAAAGATTTTTCCAATGATTGGGTGGAAAAATTGAAACACGATCGATTACATGCTCAAGCTGACATTGGCATCATCATCACTAAAACCATGCCCAAAGGTGCAAAAGATATCATTCAGATAGATGGGATTTGGATTTGCACTTTCCACGTGTACAAAGGCTTGGTTTTGGCCTTGAGAGATAGCATATTGAGGGTAGGAGAGGCGATGCATTCTCAAAGCAATCGCGGTGAGAAAATGCATATGTTGTATGATTATCTATGCAGCACCGAATTTAAGCACCAGTTGGAAGCAGTCATGGAGGGGTTTATCTCAATGAAGGAAAGCATACTCCGTGAACAAATGCAGATGCAAAAAAACTGGAAAGAACGTGAAAAACAAATCGAAAAAGTGCTACTAAATATGTCTAGCTTTTATGGGTCAGTAAAGGGAATAGCTGGATCAGCAATCCCAACGGTCAAACTATTGGAAGGGGAAGAATGATTCTAAAACTTAATAAATGAAATCAGCTTTCCTTAAGAATTTCTCGGCTAATGACCAATTTTTGAATTTCGGAAGTGCCTTCTCCTATCGTACAAAGCTTAGAGTCTCTGTAGAATTTTTCTACTGGAAAATCCTTAGTATAGCCATATCCGCCGTGAATTTGAACCGCATCGGTGGCTATTTCTACGCATATTTCTGAAGCATAATACTTAGCCATTGCCGATTCTTTAATCATCTTCTTATGATTATTTTTAAGATCTGCAGCTTGTCGTATTAATAGTTCAGCGGCTTGAATCTTGATAGCCATATCGGCCAATTTAAAGCCAATTCCTTGAAATTCTGCTATTGGTTTGCCAAATTGATGTCTTTCTTTGGCGTATTTTACGGAGGCTTCGTATGATCCTTTGGCGATGCCCAAGGAAAGTGCGGCTATGGAAATTCTCCCTCCGTCTAACACTTTCATAGCTTGAACAAATCCCTGCCCAACTTCTCCCAAAACCTGAGATTTATGTATTCTACATTGATCGAAAATCAATTCTGAAGTTTCTGAGGCCCTCATGCCTAGCTTATTTTCCTTCTTGCCAGCATAAAACCCTGGTGTACCTCTCTCTACGATAAAAGCAGTCATGCCCTTACTGTCTAGCAGTTCACCTGTCCGCGCTATGACTACTAGTAATTCACTAGAAATTCCATGTGTAATCCAACATTTCGTTCCATTAAGTATGAAATCATCTCCATCTCTCGTGGCGACACATTGCATACGCCCAGCATCGCTACCTGTGTTGGGCTCTGTCAATCCCCAAGCACCTATGGCTTGACCTGTAGCGAGCAGAGGTAAGTATTTCTGCTTTTGTTCTTCATTTCCAAAATAAAGTATATGACCCGTGCAGAGTGAGTTGTGAGCTGCAACTGAAAGCCCAATGGACGAACACACTTTAGCGATCTCTTCTATGACAGTAACATATTCTTGGTAACCAAGTCCACTACCTCCATAGGTTTCAGGTACCAAAACACCCAAAAATCCATGCTGGCCTAATCGACGCATCAACTCCACAGGGAAAAACTGGATTTCATCCCATTCCATCACATGTGGGCGGATATGCGCTTCTGCAAAATCTCTCGCTGATTGCCGTATCATTTCGTTGTTTTCCGTCATAAACTTGTTTTTACTGGGCAAAAATAATCAAAATACCCCTTATTTTATAATTATAACCTAAAAAATAAAAGTGTAATTTTACGGCATGATAGGCTTACATAGGATATTTTGTTGGGAAAAATGGACCTTGAAAATTGGTGTTCTAGCTATGGCTTTCATGAGTTCTTGCCACCAAGAGAAGAACCTAGAAAACGATAAAATTCTGGTTTATAACCAACACAATGCCATCACATCCTTGGATCCAGCTTTTGCGAGAAGCCAAGCGAATGTATGGGTGATAGATCATATATTCAATGGATTGGTGAGCCTAGACGATTCAGGTGACATTATTCCCGCAGTAGCCAAATCCTGGGAGATTTCAAAAGATAGATTAAGCGTGGTTTTTACGCTAAGGAATGATGTATTTTTTCAGAAAAATAAGTGTTTTTCAGAAAGTAGTAGGAGAGTGGTCGCCCAAGACTTTGTTTATTCTTTCAATCGAATTATTGATAAGAAAGTTGCCTCACCAGGAAGTTGGATTTTTAACGGTCTTGTAGATACTTTGAGTCCTTTTGTAGCTATCAATGACAGTATGTTTTTGATAAAATTACAAAAGCCATTTGCGCCTCTTTTGGGTTTATTGACCATGCCTTATTGTTCTGTTATCCCACATGAGGCTGTTGATTTTTATGGAAAAGATTTTAGAAAGAATCCTGTTGGGACGGGACCGTTTGTTTTCAAGAAATGGATAGAAGGTCAGGGACTATTTTTAACAAAAAACAATCAGTATTATGAGAAAGGTTGGCCCAAAATAGAGGGAATCCGAGTAACCAATATACAGGATAGAAATACGGCTTTTGTAGAATTAAAAAGTGGGAAGATACACTTTATGAGTGGCATTGAAAGTTCATACGCCTATGATTTGTTGGATGAAGATGGGCTCCTAAAGTCGCACTATCGAGACAAATTAATCTTCAGTTCTGCGCCCTTTTTAAATACAGAATATTTAGGTTTCAATGTAACAAATTTGCCACAAGGTCACCCATTGAAGGACATTCGAGTACGCCGCGCCATAGCATTAGCCATCGATAAACAAACTTTGGTTAGGGTATTGAGAAATAGCATCGGGACACCGGCTTATGCAGGTTTCTGCCCCAATGGATTATCTACTTTCGATGATCAACTGGTTGGGAAAATTTACAATCAAGAGAAAGCAAAAAAATTGATCGCTGATTATGGAAAGACACCTATTAATATCACATTAAATCTGAGCAAAGATTATTTGGATTTGTGTACAACAATCGCCAGACAATTGGCAGAAATAGGGGTTTCGGTAGAGCTGCAATTGATGGATGCTGCTACATTGAGAGAAGGGATGAGGCAGGGGAATGTTTCCTTTTTTAGGGGATCATGGATTGGAGATTATCCAGATGCTGAGAATTTTTTCTCTGTTTTTTACAGTAAAAACGGAGCTCCTCCAAATTATACAAGGTTTAAAAACGAAGAATTTGACAAGCTGTATTTAGATTTTTTAAGCGAAAGTAATTTCAGTAAAAAGAAAGATCTAAGCCGTAGAATGGAGGAAATTTTAATCGAAAATGTTCCTTTGATTCCATTGTTTTACGATAAATCTGCCTTGATATATTCAAATAGAATCAAAAACTTGCATTCAAACCCACTTAATATTCCAAAATTTAAGTACATTACTTTGGAGTGACCGTTGCTCCTATAAAATTAAGAATATAGTTTCTGATCAATGAAAAATACCTGTCTATGAAATTTGATCTTAAAGACCCATACCACCAAGCGATTATCCCAATTGGGTTGATACTATTGTTTCACATTAGTTTGAAAATGGCATGGATATTAGGGCTAATAGGCGTTGAAAATCCACAACATTATTGGATATCTATGTTTGCTATTGTTATGGTATTTATTATGTTCAATCCAATCATCGGATTAGGGGCACAAAATACAAATCTATACATAGGAAAATCAAGCACTGCTTTTATCGTAATAATATTATTGGGCAGCTTGAGTACTTATTTAAATACAAATGAATTCCTCGTCCAAAAACCAGAAATGAAGGCAATGTATATAGTGTTAACGGTAGGTTTTTTGGTGTTCACATCTATAATAGGCCTTATGAAAGCTGTAGTTGAATGGTCAAAACAAAGCGACGAAAAGCATCGTTAAGTTATTCAGTAGCATCAGGCATTGTAAACCATGTAAATTATAACCAATAATACCAATGTTACGATACCTGCGTACATAAAAAACCTTTGTTGTTCTTTCTTGTCCTTAACGGAAGTCTTACTTTTTGTATTAAATTTACTCATATCGAATTCTATTATTTTTACACAAATTTAAGAAATTGGACATTAAAATTCTAGAAAAAAACGAGCTACTTTTAAAATAAATTCTACTATATATTGGCAACGGATTTGTTGTGGTCTTTTAGGACTTCGTTTCCTTGAATTGGACAATTTTCATTGGCTTTATTCCAAAAAATATAACGGTGATTTGCAACCAGCTTATATATTAAATCACGAAAAGACTTTGGAAGAATCGCAAAACAATTGATTAAAAATTCATGTGTTTTGGTATCTCGTGCAATTTCAATGATGGCATCAGAATGCGTGTATATTACATTATTTTTAAAATAAACCACAGTCTCCATAGTTGCCAATTGACTGGAATACAAATCGTGGGGAATATATTCTTTTATTGACTTTAAAGGTATGAACAAAACGGGCAGTTTGGGATCCTTTGTCAAAACCCATTTAATGGCTCGGATACATAAAGGACAATCTCCATCGTAGAATAAATAAGATTTTGAACCAGATATCTCACTTAATCTATACATGTTTTTATTGGATATGTTCCTTTTTCATTTGTGGAAAAAATAAGACCTCTTGGATTGAAGAAGCTTGTGTCATAATCATACAAAGTCTATCGATTCCTATCCCGATTCCAGCAGTAGGCGGCATTCCATACTCTAGAGCTCTCAAGAAATCTTCATCAAGAACCATTGCTTCGTCATCTCCTCTTTTCCCCAATTCTAATTGTTCTTCAAACCTAGCTCTCTGATCGATGGGATCATTAAGCTCTGAGAACGAATTGGCAACCTCTTTTCCATTGCATATCAATTCAAAACGCTCAACCAATTCAGGGTTATCCTTGCGTTTTTTCGCTAATGGCGACATCTCTACTGGATAATCAGTAATGAATGTAGGTTGGATTAAAAGCGGCTCCACCTTTGCACCAAAGATCTCGTCGATGATTTTCGCATGTCCCATCGTTTTGTCGATATTTAGTCCTAAGCTACTAGCAAATTCTCTCAATGAATCCTCATCCATCGTGCCGATATTCGTCCCAGTAAAATGCTCTATCGCCCCATACATGGTATATTTAACGAAAGGCGCCTTAAATGAGATGCTATGATCTCCAACTTGGACTTCATGGGAACCGTGCAATTCTTGTGTAATTTTCTCGATCAAAAGCTCTGTTTTATGCATAAGCCATTGATAATCTTTGTAGGCAACGTATAATTCTACTTGTGTGAATTCAGGATTGTGAAATCTAGACATTCCCTCATTTCTAAAGTCTTTGGAGAATTCATAAACTCCATCAAAGCCTCCTACGATCAATCTTTTTAGGTACAACTCATTGGCTATTCTCAAGTACAGAGTCATATCCAGCGTATTGTGATGCGTTTTGAAAGGTCTTGCAGCGGCTCCACCATATAGTGGTTGAAGAATCGGTGTTTCTACCTCTAGGCATCCCAATTCATTGAAAAAAGTCCGCATGGTATTGACCATCTTCGTCCTTTTAATGAAAATATCTTTAACGTGGGGGTTGACTATTAGATCGACATATCGCATACGGTATCTCTGCTCAGGATCAGAAAAAGCATCAAAAACATGCCCGTCTGCGTCCGTTTTAGGCAATGGCAGCGGTCTAAGGCTTTTAGAAAGAATGGTCAGCTCACTTACGTGAAGCGAAATCTCCCCAACTTGAGTGCGGAATACATAACCCTTTACCGCTATGAAGTCCCCGATGTCCAATAATTTTTTGAAAACAGTATTGTATAATTCCTTGTCTTCACCAGGACAAATTTCATCTCTGTTGATATAAATTTGAATTTTACCTGCGGCATCTTGAAGCTCTGCGAAAGCTGCTTTACCCATAATCCTGCGGGACATGATACGACCAGCTATGCATACTGACTTCCAATCGGCACTTGTCTCATCGGTAAATTTATTTTTGATTTCATCAGAATGATGCGTGATGTCTATGCTGACAGAAGGATAGGGATCGATGCCCATATCTCTAAGGGCAGTTAGGCTTTCCCTTCTTTGAATTTCTTGATCATTAAGATGTACTTTATCCATGGATGACGTCTATGATATTGGATGATTAATATTAAAAATATAAATAGTGAAAACGAATATTAGAGCCCTTTGGTTGACTGGGCGAAATTTAACTCAGATTTTTAATTTTATAATAGCAAATTTTTTACAACAACTCAAAAATCCCTGCGATGCCCTGACCACCTCCAACACATGCGGTAACCATGCCATACTTTAAATCCTGGCGTCGCATTTCATACAAAAGTTGTGTAGTTAATTTCGCACCACTGCATCCTAGTGGATGACCCAAGGCAATGGCTCCACCATTAGGGTTGATGATATCTGGATTGAGCCCTCCTTCCTGAATGACAGCCAAAGATTGGGCAGCAAATGCTTCATTCAATTCGATCATTTGGATTTGATCTAAATTTAGTCCAGCATATTTTAGTGCTTTTGGAATAGCAGCACAGGGACCCATACCCATATACAAAGGATCTACCCCAGCCACATTGCATGACAAAAGTCTTGCTATAGGTTTAAGATTATGACGCTTCACTATATCTTCGCTGACCACCAATACGAAAGATGCACCGTCAGAGGTTTGTGATGAATTTCCAGCGGTGACACTTCCTCCTAGCGTAAAGGCAGGCTTTAGCTTAGCGAGCCCTTCCGACGTAGTATCTAATCTCACACCCTCATCTGTTTCAATGGTTGTGATCAACTCTTTTTGACATCGTCTTCGATGAACACATTTCTTACTTGTATTGGCACGATTTGATCCTTGAAATATCCATTTTTAATGGCGTTAGCGGCTTTCTTGTGAGAATTTACTGAAAATTCATCTTGAGCCTCCCGAGATATATTGTATTTTTTTGCAACGGCTTCCGCTGTATGCCCCATACCAGCAACGTAATTAGGTACAGTAGAAGCAACTTGGTACGAAGGAGCAAATTTGTAACCTGTCATCGGAATCATACTCATACTTTCTGTCCCTCCAGCCACATAAATATCGCCCATGCCAGCACTTATCTTTGCGTGAGCTATAGCGATGGCCTCCAAACCACTTGCACAATATCTATTTATCACGAAACCAGGCACCTCTTGACCCAAAGCTCTGAGAGATATCATTCGACCTATTTGGAGTCCTTGCTCACCTTCGGGATTTGCGCACCCTACGATGACATCATCTACATCCTTGGGATCTATGGTTGGACATAGGGTCATCAAGTGTTTGATTACCTCAACTGCTAAATCATCCGATCTCAAAAACTTAAATCCCCCTTTCCCTGCTTTTGCTACTGCACTCCTCGTGCATGCAACTAAATATGCTGATTTCATAAAAATAAATTAAGCTGTAATATTACAATAATTTTGTCAAAGTCAGAGGCCAAATGGCATCAAAATTATCAGTATTTATTAAAATATTCGATTATCAATTAATACTTTTGTAAATAAAAATGTTTAAATTTGTATATCCCATTTTGCATTTAGTAGGTTTCTAATCACTTTAATTTTTTATTTTTCTTGAGCATATCCGTCCTTGGATTTTTTTAACCCTTAAATATTTTAAAGTATGAAAATTAATTGGTTGGCAGTCCTTCTTGCAGTAGTGTTCGGAATGGGCTTAGGATTTTTATTTTATGGCCATTTGTTTCAAAATCTATGGATGAGTGGAAATGGCATCACCATGGATGCAGAGCAAACGAAGATGTTCAAAAATGGTGTGGAAATGCCGATGAGCTTAACGCCCATGATTTTTAACACCTTAGTAATGATCATTTATGCTCTCGGTCTCACTTGGTTATTGTCCAAAACCCACGCCCAAAATTGGATGGATGGTCTAATTATTGGAGGTCTTATAGGTCTTTTTACTTTGTTGGGAGTTTTTGTCGGTAATATGTTTGCTATGAATCCGTCATCATTATCTATGGTTAATGGACTTTATAGTCTGCTTTTATTTGCAGGGATGGGTGCTATTTTAGCTTATTTTAGGAAACATTAAATTATAGAACAAACTCGA
The DNA here is from genome assembly GCA_016718505.1 of Saprospiraceae bacterium. GTDB lineage: Bacteria > Bacteroidota > Bacteroidia > Chitinophagales > Saprospiraceae > JADKKF01. The sequence goes on from JADKDE010000002.1 coordinate 951,856, forward strand.
ACCCCGATGTACTTCAAGTCAAAACTATGTCGGGGTTTATTTACAAATTGGTACGTGCAGCCTCAATTATTGCTAAAAATTCTCTAGCTTTTAGCGACGCACCTCCTATCAATCCTCCATCTATATTGTTTTGTGCAAATAATTCTTCCGCATTAGAAGGGTTACAGCTTCCACCGTAAATTATCGATAGATTATCAGCCAATTCCTTGCCAAATTTTCCTTCAATGGTCGTTCGGATAAATTTATGCATTTCCTCTGCTTGTTCAGCCGTTGCTGTTTTTCCAGTACCAATAGCCCAAACAGGTTCATAAGCGATGGTGACATTGGCCATTTCTTCGGCTGTCAAATTAAATAAAGCGGTTCTAATTTGGTCAAGGACGTATTCATATTGTTGGTTTTCTTCTCTTATTTCAAGGGGCTCTCCACAGCAATAAATGGCACGAATCCCCCATTTGGTCAATGTTTTAATTTTGAGTTGTAGTGTCGCATCATTTTCATTATAATATTGTCTCCTTTCAGAATGTCCAATGATAGCATAGTCTGTATATAGGGAGCGCAACATCTCGACTGAAATTTCTCCAGTAAAAGCACCGGATTCCTTCTCATGACAATTTTGAGCAGAAACTTTAATCGCCTTGTGCTCGAATGCCAATGCTTTCACCCTGTGCAAAAATGGGGTAGGAGGTGCCAGTATCACCACAATTGGGCTCTCTATATGAACTCCTTCCATTATTTCCAAGGTCAATTCTTCCGAATCTCCAAGGGTTTTGTTCATTTTCCAGTTTCCAGCGACTATTTTCTTTCTCATTTTTTTATTTTAAAAATTTTAATGAAACAAAAATTTATTGCTTAAACGTATCGGCCTCATTTCGACTTTTTTTACCCAATTTTGCATATTCTACGTTCCTTTCTAATCTGTGTTTGGGTCTTTCCCAAACTGCTTTGGACGTATCAGTTTGTTCCGAATATACATATTTTACATCAGCAGGTCTATCACCTTTAGCAAATGACTCCATCGGGTGTAAGCCTAAAATTTCGAACATTTCCATATCGGCATTTCTCGATGGATTGGGAGTTGTTAGCAATTTGTCTCCAGCGAATATGGAGTTTGCTCCAGCCATAAAACATAAGGCCTGACCCTCTATGGTCATACCAGCACGTCCAGCACTCAGTCTGACAGCCGTATTCGGCATAACTATACGAGCAGTGGCCACCATTCTGATCATGTCCCAAATTGGTATTTGATTTTGATCCTCTAGTGGAGTTCCTTTCACAGCCACTAGGCCATTTATTGGCACCGATTCGGGTTGGGGATCCATCTGTGATAAGGTCAATAACATGGCACACCGATCTTCAACGCTTTCCCCCATACCGATGATACCACCTGAACATACCGTCAAGTCTGCCTTTCTGGCGTTTTCGATGGTTTTTAATCTATCATCAAAAGTTCTTGTAGATATTATTTCTTTATAAAAATCATTTGAACTATCAATATTGTGATTGTATGCGTAAAGGCCAGCTTGCCTCAATTTCTTTGCCTGCATTTCTGTCATCATACCAAGAGTACAACAGACTTCCATATCTAGGGCATTGACCGTTTTGACCATTTCTAATACTTGGTCGAAATCTTCTCCATCTTCTATATTTCGCCAGGCAGCTCCCATACATAGCCTCGATGATCCGTTGGCTTTCGCCACCAATGCCGATTTTTTAACATCCTCCAAAGTCATCATAGCTTCGGCTTCGACATCGGTATGATATCTAGCAGCTTGGGGACAATAAGCACAGTCTTCAGGGCATCCACCAGTTTTTATACTTAGCAATGTACTCACTTGGACTTCTTGCGGATTATGATGTAGTCGATGAACTTTTGCGGCTTCAAAGACCAATTCTAACAAAGGTTTTTCGTGTATATTTATTATTTCGGCTAATGTCATCGTACAATTTTATTAAGTCACAAATATAATTAAAAATTGGCATTTGAAATCGTTATTTGCTACATAAGGTATCTCGAATTAAACATTGGAATGCTCAAATCTTGCAACTTATTTTGGAGAAAATAAATTATTGTTTGAAAAACAAAATGAGATTGGAAAGGGTATCTTTAAGGTCTTTGCGTTTCACTATTACGTCCAAAAATCCAGCTTCTAAAAGAAACTCGGAAGTCTGAAAACCTTCTGGAAGGTCTCTTTTTATGGTCTCCTTGATGACTCGAGGTCCAGCAAAGCCTATCAACGCTTTGGGTTCAGCCAAATTAACATCACCCAACATAGCAAAAGAAGCGGTTACTCCTCCTGTGGTTGGATCAGTCATCAATGAAAAATAAGGCAAACCAGCTTTACCCAATTGGGATAATTTGGCAGAAGTCTTGGCCATTTGCATCAAGGAAAAGGCACTCTCCATCATACGTGCGCCTCCAGTTTTCGAAATGATAAGCAATGGGTATTTTTTCTTCATCGCCAAATCTATTGCAAGGGCTATTTTCTCCCCCATGACGCTGCCCATGGATCCACCTATAAACTTGAAATCCATACATGCAACGATCAATGTGTTGTCATTTACTTTTCCGATGCCAACCGAAAGAGCATCCTTGAGTCCAGTCTTTTTCTGTGTATCTATGAGACGCTGTTTGTAAGGCTTCAAATCTACAAATCCAAGCATGTCTATTGGCTCAAGATGTTCGAATAGTAATTTGGGTTTTTTATCAAAAATTATGTCAAAATAAGTGCTTGAATCAATACGAAAATGGTGATTGCACTGAGAACAACACCAAAAATTCTCGATAAGCTCTTTGGTAGTAGAGGTGTGGTTACATTCAATACATTTGTGCCAAAGCCCATCTGGTACTTCCTTTTTCTCGTCAGTAGTTGTTTGAATTCCTTCACGCAATCTTTTGAACCAACCCATAAATTGCCACCTATTTTAATACTAAAATTCTGAACATACTATAAAATCATAGCGCAAATCTAAATTATTTTATCTGGAAAACCCAAAACTGTCTTATTTTTGTTCAAAATCAATTTCATTTGACCCATTTCCCAGCAGTTTTCGAACAAAACATGAAATTGGTATTGCAAGATCAATATCCTGATTTCTTAGAGGCTTCTCTCGCAGCTTCACCGATTTCCATAAGACTAAATCCTAGGAAATTGACTGAGTTTCCATTTGATGGAGAATTGCTCGAAAATAAAATCCCTTGGGCGACTCATGGCTATTATCTTCGGAATAGACCATCATTCATCGAAGATCCATTGTGGCATGCAGGAGCATATTATGTCCAAGAGCCTAGCAGCATGATTATAGGCCATATTTGCCAAAAGCTTGCTTTTCGCAACAGTATTACGTGCCTTGACTTTTGTGCAGCTCCGGGCGGAAAAACAACTGATTTAGTCAGTTCACTCCCTGAAGGATCTATCATTGTTGCCAACGAAGTGATACCGTCTCGAAGGGCGATTTTGGAAGAAAATCTTGAAAAATGGGGTTCAACAGATATTTTAATAACTGGATCTGATGCTTCAAAGTGGGAAGGAGTACCGCCAATTTTTGATTTGATATTGATAGACGCGCCATGTTCAGGGGAGGGGATGTTTAGAAAAGATCCGAAGTCAATACAAGAATGGTCGCCTTCTAATCAAAATATTTGTGTTCAGAGGCAATCAAAAATACTAGAAATTATTCCTGAAAAATGCGCAAATGAAGGCTATTTGATTTATTCAACTTGCACATTTAACGCTCTTGAAAATATACACCAGGTCGAAAAACTCATGGCATCTGGGGATTGGACTTGCGAATCAATTGAATTTCCAAGTGAATGGGGTATTACGGTCATTAAAGGTAATCACGAAGCGCTCGGGTATCAGTTTTACTGGCATAAAAGCAAAGGAGAAGGATTTTTTATATCAATACTTAAAAAGAAGAGCATCCAAGCCTATAAAGAGCCAAAGCAAAAAAACACTTTGAGTACATTTTCGATGGCTTCCAATAAAATAGAATTGGAAAAATATTTCAATCAGAATCCTAAGCTCAGTTTTTGGGAAGACAAATTGAAGAATATTTATTACATGTCACCCAAAGCTGTCGAATTGTATGATATTTTAAATAAATCATTGGTAGTCAAATCTTTATGCAAGATAACCAACATGATTGGCAATAAAATAATCCCAGAACACGCCTCTGCATTGGTACATGGCTTGGTCAAGGAGGATCTCAATATTTCTCTAGAGGTAAGTGAGGCCATTTTGTACCTTAAAAGGCAAAACTTTTCAATATCGACATCTCATGAAATGGGCTGGAAAACTATTTCTTGCAAAGGATTAAAAATTGGATGGGCCAAATTTTTGGAAAATCGCATCAATAATTATTATCCAAAACGTTATCAAATTCTTAAGAAATAAGCATTTTTGAACATATAATACATTTTACACGTTTCGTAGTTTATTAATTTCTAAAACAAAAAAAAACAGAAGAATGAAAATGAAAAAATTTTTATTAATGGCATTTATTGGTTTGTTCTCAATAAATATGATGTCAGCCCAAACCAAAGCGGTAGCAAAAACTAAAGCAACAACCGTTAAAAAGAAAGCAGCGAAATCAAATATTGTTACTGTTCCGTCTCTCGAATATTTAGTTGATGCAGCAGCAAGTTCAGCTGTATGGAAAGGCCACAAAGTTACAGGCTCTCATGCAGGTAAAGTAACGCTTAAGAGCGGGAATGTTTCTGTAAAAGGAAATAAAGTAACTGGGGGTCAATTTGAAATGGACATGAATAGCATCATATGTACGGATTTGGAAGGAGAATATGCCGATAAGTTTGTAAAGCATTTGAAAAATGAAGATTTTTTCAACAGTGCAAAATTTCCAACATCTAGTTTTAAAATCACTTCAGCATCATTAAAGACTGACAATCAATACACTATAAAAGGTGATTTGACGATCAAAGGGATCAAACATTCAATTGAATTTCCTGCCAATATCACAGTGACAGCCACTGATGTACAAGCAGTTGCAAACTTTAAAGTAGATAGAACCAAATACGATATAAAATACGGTTCTGCTAGCTTTTTTGACAAATTAGGTGATAAAGCCATCAATAATGATTTTGACCTAGAATTGAATATTATCCTTAAAAAGTAATTTTCATTTTAAGATATAAAGAGTACCCTCTTAGCGATAGGAGGGTATTTTTTTTTGTTTAAAAATCAACCTTCAACTCGACTTTAAAAAGTATTTTGCTGGAAAATATACCAACGAAGCAAGGATAAATCCCAACAAGAATCCTGCAATGACATCGCTAAAAAAGTGAACTCCCACATAAACTTGCGAAAGCCCAATGGTAAAGGCCCATACAAAGAGCCATTTCAATGCATTTTTCTATTAAAAATCAAAAAACATATCTGAGCCAATGCCATGTGATTTGAAGCGTGGGAAGATGGGAATGAATATCCAGAACCGCAAACGATAACTGAGTCGAAATGGGTTTGATCCGCTGTATAATGGCAAGGACGAGGTCTCTTTACTTGAGGTTTTATTATTTTGGAAGATACATAATCTGAAAGGCCTACCGTAAAGGCTATCACTAATATTATCTTGTATGCGGAAGTATAATTATTCCAAATGAATAAAATTCCTAGGATATACAAAGGAAGCCATATCAAACTATTTCTCCAATAACTCAAAAACAAGTCCAGCCAGCCAATTCTATGCAAATCAATCCATTCTGCAATGCTAAAGTCAATATTCCAAATTAATTCAGCCATATTATCAACTGATTAATGATTGCCACATTGACATTGTGTTCGCGTATTTCCATCTTCATGCCAATCAAAATCCTGAGCAAATTTTGTACTTTCCCAGTAGAAAGGAGTTCTCACCTTGGATCTGGAGTTATTCAATTCCTTCATGTCTTTGGCATCGTATAGATGACCGTTTATCATCGTATATTTGATACTAGATGTATTTTTAATATCCTCCAATGGGTTCTTCTCTAAGATGATTAAATCCGCCAATTTGCCAGATTTTACGGAGCCAATCCATTTATCCAGTCCAAGATAATGAGCTGGATTGGAAGTTGCTGACCTCAAGGCTTGATAGTTGGACAATCCCCCCATTTGCAGCATCCACAGTTCCCAATGAGCACCGATGCCTTGTATTTGACCATGAGCCCCTAAGTTAACCTTTACGCCTTCATCAGCCAGCATTTTACAAGATTTTGAGACCCTAATAAAGCCATTATCATATTCTTCATCGGGAATCATGGTTCTATGTCTCGATCTAGAATCAATCACCGATCTAGGAGTAAAGTTTAAAAGTTTTTTATCTTCCCAAACATTGGTTTTCTGATACCAATAATTCTCTCCATTTATCGCCCCATAACACACAATAAGCGTTGGTGTATAGCCCGATTTACTAGCCTTCCAGGTATTGATTACGTCCTGATACAAATCTACAACTGGGATATTGTGTTCGATACCAGTATGGCCATCGTTGATCATACTCATATTGTGGTAAAAGAAGCTTCCGCCCTCAGGGACAACCATCATTTTTTCTTCTCTAGCCGCTTGAATGATCATTTGTCGCTGCTCTCTCCTCGGCTGATTATAACTTTTAACTGAAAAAGCTCCCAATGACTTGGATCTCCTAATGGCACTCCTCGCATCATCTAACGAGTTTACTACGGCTTTAAAATCACCATCCGCACCATAGAGAATGGTTCCTGTAGAGAATACTCTTGGCCCAACTATCTTACCAGATTTTATCAATTCAGCATTGCTAAAAACCATCTCACCATAAGCTGACGGGTCATGCATCGTGGTAACTCCATAGGCAAGATTGGCATAATATGGCCAATGTTTCTGTGGTGTTATACCATATATAAAATGATTGCCATGTGCATGAGCGTCGATAAAGCCCGGCATGATGGTCATGCCCTCACAACTTATTTTCGTATAAGTTTCATCGACATTCACTTGGTCTGCACGATCTACTGTCTTGATGATATTGTTTTCGATCAATACAGTACCATTTTCTATGATAGAATCTTTTTCCATTGTTAAGATCCTAGCATTCATAAGTGCAAACTTTGTATTTGGTTTTTCCAATGTATATTCCAGATTGATATTGACACCTTTGCTCGGTAATTTAAAGCTGGTGTCAGCTTGTTTTCCACTAAAATCAAAGCGATCTGAAAGGTCAATCTTGAAATATTCTGGTCCATTCGTGTAGAAAACGGCCTTTGAGTCGCTCGACCAATGCAGATTGGAACCAGCATCTTTGCTAATGCATTTTACAGGGAAATTCTCCGTACCAGAACCCAAATCCATCGTTTTTCCACTAGGAGGGAGTGCAGCAATATAGGCTTTGTGTAAATCTACAAAGGCGATATATTTGCCATTCGGAGATAGCACGTACTGGCTGGCATAGGTACTTTTGATATGCGTTTTATCGTCGTAACCATTCAAATCAAAGGAGCCAAATGTTTTGTTCAAACTTCCGAAAAGTTGGCCACCCGTACTATAATAAATCCGCTGTCCACTCGAATCAAAAACGGGCGAATCACCTTTTTCATGAACAAAAACCTGAACTTGGTCTGATAGATTCATCCTGTAAATTCCAGGTTTATGCGTATATCCAGGGCCCATGATATCATTGCCCAATTCTCTTTTATAGACGATTGATTTGCCATCACTCGAAAAAGATGGCTCCCGATATATACCTTTTTCGGAGGTTAAAATGGTTGTTTTTTTTGTGGTTAAATCCAAAATTCTGATGCTTCCAGCGGCAGTATCGTTCCAAGTTACATACACTATTTTATTGCCTTGCGTATTAAAACTAGGCTCAAATTCGAATAAATCATCTTGGGTCAAACGCTCAGGCTTACCATTGGGCAACTGCTTCCCGTATATCTGACCCAGTGCTGAAAAGACAACCCAAGTCCCAGAAGGGTCTGTTCGCAAAGACCGAATTATATTTGCTTGTTGGGTAGTCGGATTGAGGTTTTGTTCAAATCTAAGTCCTTCACAGATGGTCTGCTTTACATTGCAGTTGAAAGGAATTATTTCACTTGAATGGGCCTTTTTGACGTCAATGCTGTTGATTTTACCATTTGCCCAAATGACAATTTTGTCGTCATTGGGAGTCCAAGCAAAACCAGTATATACCCCAAATATTGTCCATGCTTCTTGCTGATCTTTGCTGAGGCTGTCATATATGGGCCATTCTTCTCCCGTGTTTAAATCATGTAAGTATAGAACAGTTTTAGTTCTAACCCTTTTCACGAATGCTAATGTTTTGCCATCATGGGAAATTTGTGGCCTACACGCACCTCCTGTACCTCCAGTAATGTATTCAATTTGGCTTGTTTTTCGATTATATCTTTTGACTGCAAATATAGTATTGTTAGGATCTTTATTATATTGGAAATAGCCCCCAGGATATATTTCTTCACTAAAATAAATATAATTTCCATCGGAAGAAATAGAGGGTTCATTGAGGTCTTGCTGTTCGTTTTTCTTTGATGTAATTTGGACTCCGGTGCCACCAGATATGTGGTACATCCACAATTCACCAGCTCCAAGCGAACGCGTAGAGGTGAAATGTTTTCTAGCAACGATGTAATCCCCATCGGGCATCCAAACTGCATTATTGAGTAGTCTAAAACTTTCCTTGGTGATTTGCTTAGCATTTTTACCATCATTATTCATTACCCATATATTGTCTCCACCGCCAGCATCAGATGTGAAAAGAATCGATTTTCCATCTGGGCTAAATCTCGGTTGAACTTCATAAGCTAGACCAGTTCTAATTGGCTTTGCTTTACCCCCTGCGATAGGCATGGTGTATATATCTCCCAGTAAATCAAATGCAATCAACTTTCCGTCTGGCGAGACATCTAAATTCATCCAAGTACCTTCACTAGTGATGAATTCCACTATTTTGTATGGTAATTCAGGATTGTTAACATCCCATTTTTTTTTGTCTTGACCGAAAAAGACATTGATTATCAAGCAGTTTGTTAGAATTATTAATGAAATTTTTCTTAAGTTGAAAATCATAATTATTTTTTTTGATGCATAAAAATAGAACTTTTACTCGTCCTAAAATGGCTTTTTTTTGAAAATCGACAATTTATATCAACTATTTTCCACTTTATTGCAAAGAGAAATTACTTGATGGGCTTCTTTTACATCATGAACCCTAAGAATATTGGCACCTTTCAACAAAGCAATTGTATTCAATACCGTTGTGCCATTCAATGAGTCTTCTATGGATATTTCAAGGTATTTATAAATTAATGACTTTCGACTAATGCCTATTAGTATTGGCTGATTTAGTATTTTCAAGATGGATAAATTATTTAATATTTGATAATTTTGATCTAGCGTCTTTGCAAATCCAATGCCAGGGTCGATCATAAGATTGCTTTTTACTATAGGAGAAACTTGAGCAATGATTTTATTAAAATACTCCAATAGCTCTATCATGATATCTTCATAGTTGACTTGTGACTGCATATCATTGGGTGTTCCTCGCATATGCATGGCTATATAAGGGCATTTGTTCCTATTTATAATTTCCAACATATTTTTGTCTATATGTCCGCCACTTATATCATTGATTATGTCAGCTCCTAGGTCTATGGCTAATGAAGCAGTTTGACTGTGATAAGTGTCAACCGAAATCCATGAGTCATTGAAAGCTTTTCGTAATATTGGCAGATATCGACTTATCAGGTCGGCTTCTAATGATTTATCAATAATCTCTGCTCCAGGTCGACTCGAAGCTACCCCAATATCTAGGATAGCCGCTCCATCCAAAAGCATTTTCTCAGCTTTTTCTATGAAAGCAGTTTCTGATTGGATTCTGCTGCCAAAATAGAAAGAATCATTGTTAAGATTGATCACCCCCATTATTTTAGGTGTGCTCAATGATAATATTTTTCCGTTATAGGCCAAAGTGAAGTTCTTGGACATATTTCAATATATATTTATATAAAATTGCAAATTTCTGAACAATAATCTTTTTTACATATAAAAAAATAATATATTTGTAAAATAATTAGATTTAATGACCTTTCCTTGGAATTAGGAATTAACGGATTTACTTTTGTGCCGTTTTAGTTTAATATTTTTGTCAATTTAACAAATGCAGCGGGATAAAAAACCAGAAATTTTTAGTGTTTTGGATGATCAGGGTATGATCGTCTTGCCTGGAATTGGCTGTTTTATACTAGACCATAAACCTGCTACAATCAATCATTTAGACAAAAAAATTTATCCTCCGGCTCCTAAAATCGATTTTACTTTACCTCCATTCGAAAATAAGAACATACCCCAAGAGGGATTTATCGGATCTAGTGATTACACTTATGTTTTAAAAAATCTGGGCGAAGAAATTGGAAAAAAGCTGGATAATCGCTTGATTATAAACCTTGAAGAATTAGGCCAACTGTTCAAAGACTCCTCTCATCACATTCATTTTCTAAAAGATGAAAGCAGTATTTTGGAAGGCGATTCTAGATATCTTCCTTCTTTGGACATTGAATATACTGATATCAACAAGGGTGATCTTAAAGAAAAACTTGAACACGCCCAATCGAGTGTTTTGCCCATATATATAGATGAGACACAGCCCACTATTACCGAAATCGAGCCCGAGCCAGTGCGAGAATATGTTACTGACACTGAACCATTAAAGGGCTTTACTGTTGAGCGACATTTCAAAACGCTGCCATATTCAACTTATCGATGGTTTTTCTGGGGTATATTATTGACCTTCGGATTGACATTTTGTGGTTATTTTGCTAAGAAATTTTATGAGCAATGGCAAAGTAAACATGTCGTGTATGTAGGAAGCAAAGCGACTTCTGAATATCCTGATACAGGTGCAAATTTTGTACAAGGTGACCAAGAGATCGATTATGCTGCCGACATAACCATCAAGCCAGAGGACAATATCGTTATCTCATCTCCATCCGCGCAAGAAGAGAATAAAAATATTTCTGAACTTGAGGCTTTGAAAAAAGTGCGAAAGATAGTTCCTGTTGCTAAACCAATTAAACCAGAAAAACAAAATACCTTACCTGATAGCATCGATTCGACGATAAAGGGCAGATCCGATATTAAGTCACAAATCGAGAAATCAAATCCACCAAAAAAATCGAGGTGGCACCAAAAAAATTGGCCCAATCTTACATTGTAGTGGGTTTATTTTCAAGCCAGGCGAATGCAAACAAAATGGCTGTCAAGGCAAAGAGCAAAGGATTTATACCTAAGGTTGTTAAATCAAATAGCAATTGGCGAGTAATTTTACCTGAGAATCTTTCTACCAAAAATAAAAATTTAGAACTTGTTAGAAAAACTTTAGAAAAGGGCGCATTTAAATCATGACAATGAAGGGTTACGATCTTTTTCAAGCAATTCCCAAGATTCAATCTTTGGAGAGTCGCAATTTTCTTTTGATTTGCAGGACCTTGTGTAGTAGAATCTGCTGAAATGGTCAATCGTATTGCAGAAAACTTATTTCACCTTACACAAGACCTTTCGATTCCGTTTGTTTTTAAAGCCTCCTATGAAAAAGCCAATCGGAGCCGTATTGATTCATTTACCACTATTGGCATTGAAAAATCTCTCGAAATCATCGCAAATGTTGGTTTGAAATACAATATTCCAACCATTACGGACATTCACACGGAGGAGCAGGCTGAGTTGGCTGCAAAATATGTTGACATCTTACAAATTCCAGCTTTTTTATGCCGCCAAACGTCATTGTTGGTATCCGCCGCTAAAACAGGAAAAATTGTCAACATCAAAAAAGGTCAATTTCTTAGCCCTGAATCCATGAAGTTTTCAGTCAAAAAAGTAACCGACAATCAAAATCCAAACGCTTGGATAACCGATCGGGGTACTTGCTTCGGGTATCAAGATTTGGTGGTAGATTTTAGAGGAATTAAAGCAATGCACACGACTGGCTGTCCCGTGATATTGGATTGCACTCATGCACTCCAACAACCCAACCAGCCCGAAGGTGTGACTGGAGGAAGACCTGATTTAATAGAAACAATTGCGCGTGCTGGTATAGCTGTTGGCTATGATGGACTTTTCATTGAAACGCATCCAGAGCCTCAAAAAGCATTGTCTGATGGTGCCAACATGTTGCCATTAGATCAAATGGAGAATTTATTGAAAGGTTTAATCAAAATAAGAAAAGCTATTTTAGAGTAATCTCAATCAAAATTTGCGATGATCGTTGAACTGCGCGTAGAGCCACAATACAAGGACAACCCTGAGTATATCAAAAATCTCATCCGTGAATCCATCGCACCAGACCAGAGAATTCCCTTTTTTAAGTTAGTCAGGAGTTCGATAGACAGTAGGGGCAAGATTCCAATATTTCAGTTAAGATATGAAGTACAGTTCGATCAAGATTTTCCAATTGTAGCCCCTCTTTCGCAAGATTTGCCCAATGTTGTAAATAAACAAGAAATACATATTATAGGAGCAGGCCCAGCAGGTTATTTTGCAGCCCTAGAGCTGATCAAGCAAGGACTAAAGCCGATAGTGTGGGAACGTGGGAAAGATGTCCAAGAAAGGAGAAGAGATCTCAAAGCCATTCAACAAGAAAATACGGTCAATCCCGATTCAAATTATTGTTTTGGAGAGGGTGGGGCTGGTACCTATTCTGATGGGAAACTTTACACTAGAGCTACAAAAAGAGGCGACATATATCATATTCTTAGGCTGTTGGTTGAGCATGGTGCCCAAGAAGAAATATTAATTGAAGCCCACCCCCATATTGGGAGCAATAAATTGCCCAATATTATAGCTAATATCCGTAAGACCATTGAATCTCACGGGGGACAAGTAAATTTCAATGCTAAACTGGAGGATATTAGTATAAAATCAAGTAAAATAGATGGCATCAAAATAAATGGAACCATAATAAAAACCAACCGAATAATACTCGCGACAGGACATTCTGCTAGGGACGTTTATACCATTCTTCATCAAAATAAAGTTACTTTAGAAGCCAAACCCTTTGCTCTAGGAGTTCGTGTGGAGCATCCACAAAGCCTCATCGATGATATACAATACAAAAGCTATCCTCGTGGAAGTCTTCTCCCGGCTGCGAATTATTCACTCACTTGTCAGATAGGAAGCAATGGGGTATTTTCCTTTTGCATGTGTCCTGGAGGACTGATCATTCCTGCCGCTACAAGTCCTGGAGAAATCGTAGTTAATGGGATGTCACTTTCGAGACGGGATTCACCCTTTGCCAATTCTGGAGTAGTAGTTACAGTTGATCCCATAAAATTAGCGCCATTTCAAAAATATGGGCCCATGGCTGGCGTATTTTACCAACAAAGTGTAGAACAAGCCATGTTCAACCAAGGTGCGAAAACACAACAAGCCCCTGCCCAACGTTTGACCGATTTTGTGCAAAACAAACTGTCTAATTCTCTAAACGATTGCTCTTATATTCCAGGTTTAGTATCTAGAAATCTTCACGATATTTTACCCAAAGACGTAGCCAATTCATTAAAATTAGGATTCGTACAATTTGGCAAATTGATGAAAGGGTATTATACTGAAATGGCAAATGTAGTAGGTGTAGAAAGCAGAACGAGTGCTCCCATTAAAATCCCTAGGGACAAAATCACTTTCCAACATGTCCAAATCGAAGGATTATATCCTTGTGCTGAGGGAGCTGGATATGCCGGAGGGATAGTTTCTGCCGCTTTAGATGGACATAATATAGCCCAAGCGATAGGTCAACAAATCAATGCGAAACTTGTGTAACGGTGCCTAGATGACATCGATAAGTTTTACCTGGAAACTTGTCCAATAATCGATAATCATGAGTGGCAATAATTACAGATGTACCATGTTCTTGGGTTAAATTTTTCAAAAGTTGCAAGATGTCATCCGAGGTGTCTGGGTCTAAATTTCCAGTTGGTTCATCCGCAATGATTAGCGGCGGATTATTTAACAATGCTCTTGCCACAGCCAATCTTTGTTGTTCTCCTCCTGATAACTCATGTGGCATTTTTAATGGCATAAAAGACAAGCCAACTTGATCCAAAACGGTCCTGATCTTGTTCTGAATTACTCCTTTATCTTTTATTCCGACGGCTTCCAAAACAAAAGATAGATTTCTTTCCACATTTCTGTCCATCAACAAATTAAAATCTTGAAAAATCATACCCATTTTCCTCCTCAATAAATGCAAGTTTTTTCGATCCACTTGTTTGAGATTCATGCCCACGACACGTCCTTCACCATTTTGTAGCGGCAATGCACCATAAATGGTTTTTAACAATGAGGATTTGCCCGTCCCAGTCTTTCCAACTACATAACAAAACTCCCCTTCGGAAATCTGCATGTTCACATCATTTAATAATAGAAAATGGGATTGGTAAATATCCGCGTTTTGAAGTTCAATTACCATGCAACATTAATATTTTGTCGTAAAATTAATAAAAACAATCAACATAAGCCATTTGGATCTTTAATCCTAGGAATGGAGCAATATTTTTTCAAGTACTTTTTCTTCATTTTGCCAGTTCCACACCTTTTTGGCATTTGAATGTATTGGATTTCAAATATTGATATTTTGCTTCATCTTTTTCCAATTCAAGTATCAAGTCTATAATACTTTCGTTGTGATATTTCAACAAGGCAGCGACCTCAATCTCTTCATTGAGTAAAGCATAATTAGGGAATGAATGGGTGATTTGGGGAATTTCTGCTTGGACATAATCGAAAAATTTATTGGCTAAGGAATGAAATGAATTTATATCTCTGTTAGACAGTAGATTCAATCCCAGCCAAGCATTCTGGGTTTCATTCTTTAATTGGTCGGGCTTTACCTTTCCAAAAAACTTTACTCGATTATCCATTTTTCTATCCTTGACCATTATTTTAAGCAAATTCGAAATTGTTCCTTCTCCGTAAAGGGCTAAGACAAATCTGGATGGCATTTTTTTCCACGAGTCGATCAAATCTTCCAGCCCACGGCCTTCATTTAAGGCTCCTTGATATATTATAACCTTGGTGTCTCCAGATGTTGCCTTTTTTTGTATATTTTTAACTGCGTCAGACAGAACATATGGCATACTTCTAACCAACCAAACTTTTCTTTTATATTGCTCTTCAAATAAATATTGTAGTGAGGGAGAAACGGTAATAGCCGTGTCACATGTCGAGATAGTTTTTTTCTCTGTAAATGCCCAAATCTTTTTGACAACTGGTTTGTCTGCGATTTCTGGCATTTCTGAAAAATATTCATGCAAATCGAGAATCCACCTGCATTTATATATTTTTTTATAAAAAAATCCAACCCATGCCGTGTCCATATCGACGGTATAAATTACCTCATTTTTATTAAAAATTGCCCTGAAAAAGGCAAGAACATTGTAAAAAAGATAGAAACCTTTCCCTTTTTTGAACAAAGTTGAAATACGAATAAAATCTATCCCATTTGAGTTTTTGGATGAGTGTGGACTTAGAACTGATACGTGAAATCCAAGGTGAACCATTGTACTGACTATACGCTGTATTCTTTGATCGAAATCAAAATGGGAGGTAATCAATACCACTATTTTTTTTGGCATATACTGGACTCTAGTACCTTAAGTTGGCATAAAATTAACCCTATTTGGTTAATTATTTGTTATTTGCGAAGCATTTCCTTATATGGTTTGCCTAATATATTTATTTTTGCAAAAGTTTAAAGCAAAAGGTATTAAATTGTAATGTAACAAATAGAATATCTTTGTGTTATATATTGGTATTTTAAAAATTTTAAAAATTAGTTCATTTTATGAAACTTGGATTGTACAGTTTTTTCATTAGCGTAGGGTTTTTATGTTTGCTGAGTTGTGGAGCTCAAAACTCCATCAATGGTACAGATGTAAAGGGTGAATTCAAAAATGCTTCGGGCTTAAATATTTTTATTGATAAAATTCAAACTACTTCACAAAATATGCCATTAATGGGTCAAGCAACCCTTGACGGAAGTGGAAAATTTTCTTTCAATATACCAACTGGTCTTGCAGAAGGGATTTACAGGATCAGATTGGGACAAAAAGTTTCATTCGTGGTTTTTGATGGGACTGAAAAATCTATAGATATGAACGGAGATTATAATGATTTGGACAAATTTCAATATAGTATCAAAGGATCATCTACTGCCAGCGATCTATTGACAAATCTTGGAAAGTTTTATAGACAAGAGATAGATGCAAATGCCATCTCTGCTAAAGCCTTAGAAGCTAAGAACCCATTGGTTGGGATGCAAATTGCCTTACAGACATTGCCTCCAACAGATCAGTTCATGCCTGTACATAAGAAATTAGCGACTCGCCTAAACCAAGAATTGCCAAAATCTGAGTTTGGTGCATATTATAATCAATTGATTGGCTCTATAGAGGCGCAAATGCAACAACAGAAAGCACAAGATTTGGTGCAAGTTGGTCAAGAAGCACCAGATATACAACTACCGGATTTATCAGGTAAAATGCGTTCACTCAAGTCGTTAAAGGGCAAAGTAGTATTGCTTGATTTTTGGGCTTCTTGGTGTGGTCCATGCCGTAAGGAAAATCCAAACGTCGTAAACGTTTACAATAAATACAAAAGCAAAGGATTCGAAGTGTTCAGCGTGTCTTTGGATGGATTGGATAAAGGTACAAGACAAGCGATGGCAGCTGACCCGGCTCAACTTGAAGCGAATGTTAATTCATCTAAGGAAAGATGGCGTGCAGCCATCCAACAAGATGGCTTAGTTTGGGAAAATCACGTAAGTGATTTGATGAAGTGGGATTGTGCACCAGGTAGAACTTATGGTGTTTCTTCCATTCCGAAGACTTTCATTTTAGACAGAAATGGTAAAATTGCAGCAATCAATGCAAGAGGAGCAGCTTTAGAAGCAGAAGTTGTAAAACTATTGAATTAATTGAGTTAAATATAAATCGTAAAAGGCCTCTATTTGAAATAAATAGGGGCCTTTTGTATTATTCCTCTAAAAGATCCGGCCTTAACCTTTGAGTTCGGAGCAGAGACTCTTCAAATCGCCACTCATCTATCTTTTTTTCATGCCCCGATAATAATATGTCAGGCACTTCCCAACCATTAAATGAGGCGGGTCTAGTATAAACTGGAGGCGCCAATAGATTATCTTGAAATGAATCTGAAAGCGCAGAAGTTTCATCATTTAAAACACCTGGAACCAACCTCCCGACAGCATCAGCGATAACAGCCGCTGCTAGCTCGCCACCTGATATCACATAGTCACCAATAGAAATTTCATGCGTTATATAATGCTCACGAATTCTTTGATCTATACCTTTATAATGACCGCAGATAATTAAAATATTATTCAACAATGACATAGAATTGGCCATCGATTGATTAAATTTTTCACCATCCGGAGTCACATAAATGATTTGATCATAATTAGATTTTGCTTTCAATGCTTCGATGCACTTACTAGTGGTTCTATCATGAGAACCATACCAGCGCCACCTCCGAATTGATAATCATCAATCTGTCGATTCTTACCCAAGCCATATGACCTCAAGTCGATGATATTGATCTCTAAAAGTCCTTTGTCCCGAGCTCTTTGGATGATGCTGTGTGTCCCAAAAAACTATCCATCAGGCTGGGTACAGCGGCTACGATATCTATTTTCACGCTTGGTTTAGTTTTTTACAAATTTAAGTGAAATACTATTGACACAGTGCCGAGTATTTTTACCAGTTAGTTCTTCTCCTTCAAATACATGCCCCAAATGACCACCGCACTTGGCGCATACAATTTCCGTCCGGCGACCATCGGCATCAGGAATTCTTTTTACACTTCCCTTAATCTCATCATCAAAACTTGGCCAACCACATCCAGAATCGAACTTGTCGTTGCTGGAATACAGAGGAGCATCACATCGACGACATACATAAGTTCCATTTTCGTGATGCTTGTAATATTGACCAGTAAAAGGACTTTCTGTTCCTTTCTTTTCTATGACATAAGCTTCCTCAACCGTTAAATCATTCCATTTTGGAGTCGTAGGGGTTTGGGTCTTTAGCATATCTTTGAATTTACTCCTAAAAGCCAATACTTTGGGAGCAATAACAGCTTGGCAATATGGCTGAGACATATTATTGTTATAGTATCCTTGATGATAATCTTCCGCTTTATAAAATTCGGTCAATGGCGCAATCTCTGTAACCACTGCTTTATCCCATAGAGTAGGGGCAAAGTCTTTTTTTAGTGCTTCCGCAGCTTTTTTTTGCTCCTCATTGGTATATAAAATGATTGATCTATATTGGGTACCCTTGTCGGCGCCTTGTTGATTTAAGGTCGTAGGGTTGTGTACTGTCCAGAAAATTTTCAAAAGTGATTCATATGAAATTTCTTTAGGATCAAAGGTTATTTTCACCACCTCTGCATGATTGGTATTGCCCTCACAAACTGATTTATAAGTTGGGTTTTTAGTTGTTCCACCTGCATATCCAGATTCAACTTTGAGTACACCTTTGGTTTCCAAGAAAATGCTCTCGATACACCAAAAGCACCCTCCGCCGAATACTGCTATATCTCCCTTGGATTTTATATCGTCCATTGCATCTATTTTTTTATGTGAAGAATTAGAAACCGATGTGCTACAATTGATTAAGAGTAAGGATGTAAATACTATGCCTAGTGTTTTTTTTAACGAAATTTCCATGTTCAAAAGACAATTAAAGGGGTAGAATGTTTTTAATTACTAAAAATATTATTTAATTCATAACTAAAATTTAACAAAATTTATTTGACGATATGAATGAATTGCTATACTTTTATACATAATTAGAAAATGGTCTAATTTTATACATTTATTCGTTCACTAATTTTTGATTTACAACGATGAGGATTTTTCTTCATTGTTTGGTTGTGTTTTTGATATTTTTCATCAATACAATGCAAGCACAAGAATTTGCTTTATCAGAGAATTCCAAAGTGGAAGGAGTTAATCATCAAGGTACCTACCTGCGAATAAATCCTAAACTCATAACCTTTGATACCAAGATCCAATATGAATTCCTTAATACGAAAAGTGAATTTGGTGAGATCGTTTTGTGGTATAACTCTGAAGAGAAATATTGCGGTATCGTCAAATTGTCTAGAAATTTTGATCAAGATATGATGCTAGTTGGTTTTGCCGACGGCTCCATGCTTGAAATTCCATTGACCGAACAATTGCCCAATATTGTTAAGTTTCATAAGGAGGTGCTACCAGGAAGAGACCTGCGAAATCAAAGCTACAATTTTGAACTCGAATATGCCTTTAATCATAAATTATTGCCAACTGAAAATACTGTTTATAGAGAAGAAATCCGAAGCGATGAATACAAAGGCTCATGGGTAGATGGAACTGACAAAAAGATGCTTTTGGGAAATATCGGGATCGATTTTAGGTCCATATATTCTTTGTTTACGAATTGTCCATATGATTTGCCATTGGCATTGGTTGAACCATATTATTTGCCAAAAAATCAATTTTTGGTGGAGTCTCAGATTAGCCGTCTCGGAAAAATAGTTTCAGCTTGCTGGCTGACTGATTTTTCCAAAGAAATCAATACAGTCGTACTCCAAAATCTTGTCATAGAAGAAATCCCAATTGAAGATAAAACAGCTTTAGCCATTGATTTTATTTTTGGAAATGAAAATAAAATTGATGTCCCCCAAAAGGAAGAGCCACCCCAAACCCTCGAAGAAGAAGTAAAAGTAGCTCTACCTGTTCCAGATAGCAAATATCCAGACATAAAATTTGATGTGCAAGCTTGGTATGATATCTATCAAAATGGTGGAAAGTCAGGTGAAATTTGGGTGGGATTAGAAAAAAATGGAAACCATATCATCGTTAAATCCCCTATGTTTAATGGCGTGGATTTTGTGGTTGGACGAGTGGATGGCGTGGTTCTTTACAAGGTACTGGATGAAATTGAAGAAAAACAATTGTGTATCGTAAACCAAGCAACAAAAAACTCTTTTGCTCCAGGCGTTTTATCCCATTCGGTCAATTATAAGGATTCTGTTTGCATAAAATTAAATAACGAATCGATTGCTGGTTTTACACCATATATACATAATATCGATCAAGATTCTGAATGGATAAAGTTTGCCCCTGTTACCTATAAGACTCATGTTCTTGCTTGGGGACTTTTTGAAAAATTGCCGTTTTTCCCTAACTATCTTAGCTACACTAAATTTTTGCAGGACAACCAATTGCTATTGGCTTTAAAAACAACCCAAACTGAATCGGGCGATCTAGAAATTAAACTCAATAGATATTCTGAGGAGCCCTTTAATTTTAATTTAGGGCGAGGGGTAGATCAATGGATATATTCTACTTATTGATTTTTAATATCCAATTCAATATACTTTTGTAGCTTGATTAAATCCAATAAATAGAGGATCGGCGTGCTTGATTTGAGTTGATTTATAAATAAGGGCTGGAATAATTTTACTGCATTAGCAAATATTTTATTTAATCCAACCCTTTTCAGCAATTCGTTAGCATTCACTATTTTATTTTTGATTAGAAAGTTGCTGCCTCTATTCCAATAATAAAGATTCGTCATTGCATCTAAGTGATTTTGTAAAAAAATATTGGTCTTATTAAGCCCATAATGAAACAATGGATTATCGATATATTTCACAACTATCCCCGCATTCTTCGCCCTAATCGCAAATTCTAAATCCTCGTAGCCATAACCAATAAAATCTTCTGAAAATTTCAACTTTTCAAATATTTCCTTTTTTATCATAAAATTGAAGCTGTGGAAATTATTATTTGTATTCGCATGTCCTTCGCGAACTCTACCATATTTCCAATGGAGCAATAAATCTTTATCATCGGGGCGTCCAAAATCGTAGGAGACTCCACCAACCGTTATTTCAGAATTGCATTTGCTAAAATCCAAATAGTTTGTTAGAAACTTGGGATTTGTATAGAGCGCGTCCCCATCCATAAATACCAAAAATGGTTTATTCGAGAGCGATGCCAAGTGGTTTCTATTTTTAGAACGTCCTAAATTTTGGAGGTTTATTATGTACCTAAATCCAAGTTTTTCGCATTGTATTTTATTATTTTCATTGTATAAAGAATCAGGGCAATCCTCGCCAATCAACACTTCAACGGACAGGTCAAAATTACTAATTTCTGTGTGAATTTCTTCCAACAATTGTCCGATATCTTTGTTATAATTACAGATCAAAAGTGCTAACATTCAATTATTTATTTTCATATAATATTGTGAAAATATTCATTTTTATGACAAAAACGGAAAATAAAATTTATTATTTATCATCCTGCTCTACTTCGAAGAAAATCCTATCTAAAATAAAATCTCTTAATGAATTTCAGTTGCAGGATATCAAGTTAAATCCATTGACCGCAGTTGATATTGACAGAATGCATGATGCATTGGGAACTTATGAGATCTTTTTTAGTAAAAAATCACAACTATATAGAAAGCTGAAACTCAATGAAATAGCATTGAAGGAAGCAGATTACAGAAAATATTTGTTGAGTGACTACACCTTTTTGAGAAGGCCCGTTGCTTTTTTTAATGGCAAATACTATTTGATCAGCCTACAAAAGGAATTGGATCGTATGAATGCCGATTTGGACCGAAAATAAATAAATTTAAATATGAAATTTAACGAAAATGTAGCTAAGGAATATTTAGATATTCAAGCGTTTATTTGTGATGAGATCGAAAAAGTGGACAAAAGTTCTGTATTCAACAGAGAGGTTTGGCAATCCGAACTAGGAGAGGGGAGGACCTGTACTTTTAGCGGTTCGATCATTGAAAAAGCCGCTGTTAATTTTTCCAAAGTTAAAGGGGAATTATCCACAGGAGCCGCAAAAGCATTAGGAGTGAACCCAGATTCATTTTTTGCAACAGGGATATCCATTGTAATGCACCCGAAAAATCCTTGGTCACCTATCATTCACATGAATGTGCGGTATTTTGAATTAGGTAGTGGTGGATATTGGTTCGGTGGAGGAATAGACCTAACTCCTCACTATGTAAT
>JADKDE010000003.1 GCA_016718505.1 Saprospiraceae bacterium
GCTGCCAGCATATTGGTAAGCGCTTGGTCGGAATAGCTAGATAGCTGAGCTTGTTGTGATTTTTGCTTTTCAGGGTAATCTATAGGTAGCTCCTCTCTGGGATCTCCTTCTTGATCTTCAAGCATGACTCCAGCCTCTTCTAGGATATAATCATACGTATAGATAGGACATTCAAATCTGACTGCAAGCGCTAGGGCATCTGAAGTGCGGCTATCTATTTCATAGGTTGATCCGTGATGTAAACATATCAACTTCGCATAAAACACACCTTCCAACAGTTCAGAAATGATTACTTCTTCGATTTTAATTTCAAAGGTATCCAAAGTATGTTTGAACAAATCATGCGTCAAGGGCCGACTAGGGATCATTCGCTCTAATGCCACTGCGATCGCCTGTGCTTCAGGTCCTCCTATGACGATAGGTAAGCGACGTGCACCGTTTACTTCACCTAACACGATAGCATAATTCTGCTTGTTGGCGATGCTATGCGACAAGGCTATAATTTCTAACTCTATCTTTGACCTTTTTTTAGTCATAACTATTTATCAAGAATGGGTTTCTTTGAATTTTTTAACTGCTTCCGTGAGTTTCGGAACTATTTCGAATAGATCTCCACAAACTCCATAGTCTCCAGCTTTGAAAAACGGCGCCTCTGGATCCTTATTTATGACAACTATTGTTTTAGAATTGTTCACGCCAGCTAGGTGTTGTATCGCTCCCGAAATGCCTATTGCAAAATAAAGATTCGGACGTATAGCTATCCCTGTCTGCCCCACGTGTTCATGATGAGGTCTCCAGCCAGCATCGGCCACTGGTCTAGAACAAGCCGTAGTTGCACCCAATGCTTTGGCCAAGTCTTCAATTATCCCCCAATTTGATGGATCTTTCAGACCTCTTCCTGCTGATACTACTATCTCTGCTTCTGGCAATGGAACAGTACCCTCTACCCTTTTGATTTCTAATACTTTGGTTGAACTCTGTGCTGCGCCAAGATCGATGGTTTCTACAGCTACAGATTGACCAATTGCGATAGGCTTCATGGTATTTCCCATCACAGAAATAACTTTTGTAGCACTTTTTATTTGGTATTTGATGGTTGCTTTTCCTGAAAATACTGATTTTGAGAACAAGTCGCCTTCTGGAAGCGCATTCACGCCAGAGACAATCCCCGCCCCTAATCTAACTGCAACTCGACCAGCCAATGACTTTCCAAACGAACTGTGACTAAAGATTACGATATTTCCATTATGTGAAGAAGAAAAATCAGCAATTGCTTTTGCCCAGACCTTTGAATCAAATGCACCCGAGTCCAATCCTTTTATTTTATATACTTTTGAAGCACCATATTGTCCCAGGACATCGCCATTGGTTGTATCTTCTGTTACCAAAGCTATAATATCCTGAACGCCCATTTGGTGAGCAAAACTCACTACTTCAAAAGCTGACTTTTTACAAATTCCTTTTTGACTTTCTCCAAAAACTATTGCTGTCATAAAATGATTAATTTTTTGATTATAAAACTTTGGCCTCCTCGCTAAGCAATCTTACAAGCTCGTCCATATCGTTGGGATCCACCATTTTGATACTTGACTTGGCTGGTGGCACCGTAAATCCGATGGTCTGAATCTTTGATTCGAATCCTACGGGTTCTACCACGGTAAGAGGCTTTGATTTTGCCATCATGATCCCTTTCATATTGGGAATTCTTTGCTCGGCCAATCCCTTTGCGGCACTTATAACGCATGGGAGATTCAACTCGCTTATTTCTACACCGCCTTCGATATCTCTTTGCACGATGGCTTTGCTTCCATCGAGCGTTAAAGATGATGCGTAGCTTACATACGGAAGGTCCAAATATTCGGCCAACATTGCACCCAATTCTGACCCGTTATAGTCGATGGTTTCTTTACCCACTATGATGAGGTCAAATCCTTTTGATTTGGCATACTCTGCTATTTGAAAAGCTGTGAACATAGAATCTGTTGGCTCGGCATTAATCCTAACCGCCTCATCAGCCCCAATGGCAAGCGCTTTACGAATGATGGCTTCCGTATCCGATCCACCTACATTCAGAGCTACTACATTGCCTCCAACCTGCTCCTTAATCTCTATGGCGCGTACCAATGCGTACCATTCATCATAAGGATTCATTATGAATTGGACACCATCGGAATTAAATTCTTTAGAATCGTTCTTAAAAGAAATTTTTGCGGTTGTGTCTGGGGTTTTGCTTATACAAACTAAAATATTCATTAAAATAAATTTTTCGGACGCAAATATATGATTTTCTTGGCTAAAAAGCGAATCAAAATTATGTACCTGAATCTCTTTTGTTAATAGTGGATGAATTGTTCGAATAAAATCTGAAGGTAGGCTTTGGCCTGATCTGCTTGCTTTTCAGTGATAGGCGGGTTGCTTTGGTCCAGTGTTTTTTGAGACTTATTCTCTTTAACGATATACCCTTTTTTGACGATCCATCCCATGCCGTCTTCAAATGAAAAATAGGCAAAATCTTTCCTTTTAGGATTTAATAAATCATTGCTCCACTGGAATTCTGAATCATCGATGCCCAATTGTTTTAGTATAGTGCTGGCGATATCTACTTGACTTCCTATCTTTTTTATTTTCTTTCCGCGATACTTGTATTTCAAGGGTTCCCCAAAGATGATGAGCGGAATATGATATCTCTTCGGATCAGTAATGTTTAATCCCTTTGGGAGAGAGTGCCCGTGATCTGCCGCCATAACAAAGAGGGTGTTATGATACCATTTTTTGGTTTTTATCGAATCAAAATAACTTCTCAAGGCCGTATCCGTATAATGCGCCGCATTGCAAAATAACTCAGCAGTCCCTTCTTCCTTATACATCGGTGGGATGGGTATCGTGAATGGCTCATGGCTTGTCAGGGTGATGAGGTAAGAATAAAAAGGAGTTGGAACGGTATCCAAATCCACCCCTTGCTGCTGCAATACGTGACCATCATCCATACCCCATGGGGAAGACCGAATCCCTTTAAAATGCGATTGATCGTATATTTGATTAAATCCAGATATGACTGCGTAAGACTTAAAGTTGCCAAAATTTATCTCCCCTCCGTAGTAGAAGGACGTATGATACCCTGTTTCAGCAGCGTTTTGGCTAAATGATGGCAAATGGCCTATTTTTTCAGTATGCTTGATGATACTGGTGGTTGGTTGAGCTGGAAATGCACTCTGCAGACTGGTCAATCCTTGATCAGTGCGCAGTCCAGGTGAATATATCCTAGTAAATAGCAGCCCCTTCCCTGCTAAGGAATCAAGAAACGGCATCACCCCTTGATCTTCGCCCAAACACTCAAAAAGACTAGCAGTTAAGCTCTCCAACTGTATAAATACGATATTTGGACGATTTTGATTGAGCACTTTGAGTGGTCGATTCTTTCGATGTTTGAACAGCTCATTTTTCAGATTATCGGCTTTGATCAAATCGAACTGGGCGTAAGGATTTTTATCATTAGTATTCCTATTTAGTAAAACATTGTGCACCAAATACCAAACCGAATTGATCGTCAAAAAATTTAATGTCTGATTATTAGAATAGTTGGCCACACTTTCGTTGATAGGTATTTTTTGAAATCCTCCCCTAATGGGTAAAATCAACAAAGGCGCAAACAACAAAAAGCTCGCCAGTCTCTTTTTCATCCCTGAAAAATAAAATGAGCCATTCCAATATTCCCTCGTAAAGATGAACCACCTCCACACCTCTATCACGATCAATACATATATCAAAAAGAAGGTAAAATATAGCCAAATAGGCAGATTGCCCATAGATGCCGCCGCTTCCCTAGGAAAAAACAAGTAAGTCACGGCTCTATAGTTGATCTTGGTACTCCATGAGGTGATAATTCCAAGTTCCGAACAGTAAATTATCCCCGTGGCACAGACCAAAATGATCGTGTAGATATAAATCCATTTTTTATAGAAAAGAGATTCACAAAAGATAGAAATAAAGTAAATAAGCAAAGGAACCACAAGAAAATAAGCAGCAACAGAGGCATCCAATCTGAGACCATACAGAAATGATTCCAACTTATGCCCCCACTGGATTTGTCCCAACTCATTGCTGAAATACATAAGCCCAATGCTGCGCAAAATGGCAAAATTGATGAGCCAAAAAATGAAATATTTAACAAAAAACTTGATAGCTCCCAATGATTTACTTTTTACTTATACACCTCATTTCTAACTAAGTCTTCAGGCAAATATAAAAAGAATTTGAACCAAACCTTTTTTTCAAGGAGAAATAATCGCAGCATAACAGCAAGACAGGAACTAATATTTTTAGGAATTTGAGAACCGTAGATTCATGAAAATAAATAAGGCGCAAAATTTACTTCCGCGCCTTATTGTGGTACCTCCAGGAATCGAACCAGGGACACATGGATTTTCAGTCCATTGCTCTACCAACTGAGCTAAGGTACCTCCTCATTCAAAGGGACTGCAAAAGTATATATTTCATCTCATTATTTCAAAATTTTATTCAAATTAATTTTCGTTTATCACAAAAAATCCCTCGAAAAACGATTTATTTCTATACCTTTGCCGTGCAATCTTTACAAAAGTTATTTTTTTAATCTTTTACATATATACAGATCAGAATGGGAAAAATAGTGGCCATTGCCAATCAAAAAGGTGGAGTGGGCAAGACTACAACTGCCATAAACCTAGCCGCTTGCGTAGCTGTCTTAGAGAAAAAAGTACTACTTATAGATGCTGACCCACAAGCCAATGCGACCAGTGGCATCGGGATAGACCCCGCTGATGTCAAGACCAGCCTTTACGAGTGCTTGGTCAATGGCACCCCCATCCAAGACGCCATCCTTAATACCGAAATTCCCTTTTTGGACGTGCTGCCCTCTCATATCGACTTGGTCGGTGCCGAACTAGAACTGGTCAATTTCGAGAATCGTGAACACGTTATGGCCAAGGTCATTGCCCCCATCAAGGACCAATACGATTATATATTTATAGACTGTCTGCCTTCCCTTGGCATCATTACCATCAATGCATTGACGGCCGCCGATACCGTTATTATTCCGATCCAATGCGAGATTTTCGCCCTAGAAGGCTTTTCAAAATTGCGCAATACGATCACCTTGGTCAAAAAACAGCTGAATCCCGCCCTTGAAATCGAAGGAGTCATCCTGTCCATGTACGACAAGCGTTTACGCTTAGCCAATTTGGTGGTCTCAGAAGTTCGAAAGCTCAACAAGGACAAAGTTTTTGATACCATCATTCACCGAAATTCTAGGATTTCAGAAGCTCCAAGCGTGCACCAACCCGTAATTCTCTACGATGCAGGTTCCAAAGGCGCAACGAATTTTATCAACCTCGCCAATGAGTTTTTGAAAAAGAATAAAAAGTAAAGTTTTTTAGGGGCTGTGCCCTTCGACTACGTCTTCAGGTCGGGTCGTCCATGGGTTCGCTGCGCTCCGTCTCTCATCCCTCACTGCGTTCTTGATTCGAGACTCTTCTTTTCAAGAAGACCATTCCCACCCCTCACAGACTAGGTTTTGCACCAGTTTTCAAGATTAAAATTTAATATTTAACTTTATTATAACAAAAATTGGTAT
Organism: Saprospiraceae bacterium; assembly: GCA_016718505.1. Taxonomy (GTDB): domain Bacteria; phylum Bacteroidota; class Bacteroidia; order Chitinophagales; family Saprospiraceae; genus JADKKF01. The sequence continues at coordinate 5,612 of JADKDE010000003.1, forward strand.
CATAATTGCATTTCATTGCTATAAATTTGTCAAAGAATTGCTGATGAGCAATTTTTTTCAAAAGAATACTAAAGTAAAATTCTGGTGAAAAAACGAGGTTTAACAATTAACTTTATATTAACGAGAATTTAAAAAAATATTGTATGTTTTCTCGTTTTTAACCATGTAACTTTGCATCATCAATTAAATAAAAATATTTTAAATTAATAAAAGTAATCCAATTATGAAAAAAATTCTTTCTTTGTTAACTTTTTGTGCATTATTCGCTACTACCATCATGGCTCAGTCTAAAGGACCCAGTCATGAACTTTAAAGAAACGACTCTTGATTATGGTGAAATCGAACAAGGATCTGAACCTTTAAGAAAATTCAAATTTACCAATACTGGCGATGCTCCTTTGATCATCTCAAATGCTTCTGGAAGCTGCGGATGTACTGTACCTGAGTGGCCAAAAGAACCAATAGCTCCAGGTAAATCATCTACTATTGACGTAAGATATGATACAAATCGTCCAGGTGCTTTCACTAAAACTGTAACTTTGACTTCTAACGAAGAAGGCAAAACCAAAGTATTGACTATCAAAGGTATAGTAAAAACTAAGCCTCAACCAGAAAGCGCACCAGCTATCCAAAACAGCCCACTTGGTGCACCACAAAAATCAAATGTAAAAGGATAATTTTTTCCTAATTTACCAATACATAAGCCCAGTTCTTTGTTGAATTGGGCTTTTTTGTTTACTTTGCTACCCAATTTCTTTTTATACCGATGACGTTATTAATCATAGTAGTCCTTGCCATCCTAGCTTTGGGAACGATACTTGCGTATCTACCTACTTTCGACTATAAATACAAAAAGGAAATTTTCGTCGTTTGCGGGGCTTTTATCATGGGGATTAACTTCCTCAAGATTCTTCCCTTCGGTATTCTCAAAATTGGGGAACAAGCTGGGCTATATTTGTTGCTCGGTTTTTTCATCCAACTGCTGTTTGAAAAAATGTCTGAAGGCGTGGAACATGGGCATATACACCACCACCACTCGGCTCCGCCTACCTTTGGATTTCAGATCATACTGGGTTTAAGCCTACATTCCATACTAGAAGCGTTGCCATTGGCTCAGCTATTGCAGGAAGAACCAGAAGTTTTCCACAAGTATTTACTTGGAATTTTAGTTCATCATTTGCCTGCGACATTGGCTTTGGTTTCCATTCTAAGGCTATCGGGATTCTCAATGAAGTTGGTCTGGGCTGGAATTTTATTTTTTAGTTTGTCCACGCCATTTGGTTTTTGGATTGGCAAAAGTTTTAGTATCAATTATGTCGGTGAATTGCTTTGTATTGCGTCAGGCTCTTTGATGCATATCTCCACCACCGTCATCTTCGAAACCGAAGGCAAGAAAGACCATCATTTTGACTGGAAAAAAATATTTCTCATAGGCTTTGGGATTGGCTTGGCTTTCTTTATTTAATCATTAGCATCCGTCAATTTAGTTCCCTTCAGGGCTTGGGAGATATTGATATCAAGTATCCTTTCGGCCATTGGTCTTGTAGTCATATTCATCGACTCCATAAACAAATGAATGGCTTGAGGATTCGTTTCGGTAGATAAATTTTCTAGACCTGACATCAGTTTCGCCAATTGTTCTAGCTCCGCTTCCGACAGAATATTTAAATTTTCGATGTAAAACTTTTTAGTGGATAATAATAACTGAGCGGATTCAACCCTAGCCTCAATCAAAGCTTTTTTTGCCTGATCATCTTTTGCATACTGGATACTTTCTAGCAACATTTTCCCCATCTCTTCTTCAGATAGGCTATTCGCTGTTTTTATCAAGACTTCAGTAGATACCCCAGATCTCAACTCTCTAGCCCTTACTTTGAGGATACAATCAGCATTTACCATAAAGGAAATTTCGATCTTAGGTAAACCAGCTGGCATCGGTGGGATCCCTTTCAGGATAAATTCTCCCAGCTTCCTATTGTCTTCGATGAGATCTCTCTCTCCTTGAAACACTGATATTTTCAATTGAGTTTGTCCATCTTTTGAGGTAGTATAATTTCTACCCACACTAGCTGGTATTTTAGAATTTCTAGGCAATATGACATCCATCAGCCCACCAACAGTCTCAATACCCAAAGACAGGGGTGTGATATCCATCAGCAAAAACTCGGACGCCCCAGCCAATATATCTGCCTGAACCGCCGCACCTATGGCTACTACCTCGTCTGGATTCAATTCATTGCTGGGTTTTATACCAAATCGCTCTGTGATCGCTTCTTCTATAAATGGTATCCTAGTACTTCCACCCACCAAAAGTATTTTATGTATGGCATCGATATCCAACTTGGCATCACGAAGCGCCTGGGTCATAAAAGAAAGGGTCTTAATTATGAGAGGAGTACAAAGTTCTTTATATTTTTCGTAAGTCAATTCCAATTCAAAGTCATCGTCACTCAATCGAAAAGTATGGCCAGGCTTCATTTCCTTTTTTGCTCTCTGTGCCGTAGCTACTAACTGACTCGGAGGGATGTTGGGATTGGTGCTATTCCAGAATTTTGCTATGGCTTGATCGATATCATCACCACCCAATTGCGTGTCGCCACATGTGGACAAGACTTCGAACGTGCCTTCTTGAATCCTAAGAATAGAAATATCAAACGTACCCCCTCCCAAATCATACACCATGATCGTTTGATCTTCTTCATTGTTGAGTCCATAAGCCAAAGCAGCAGCTGTCGGCTCGTTTACAACCCGCAAAACATCTAGACCAGCTAGTTTGCCAGCATCTCTCGTTGCTTGTCTCTGCGCATCATTAAAATAAGCAGGGACTGTAATGACAACTCGAGACACCATACAGCCCAAATGTCCTTCTGCCATTTTCTTTAACTCTCCTAAAATCAAGGCGCTCAACTCTACTGGAGAGTAAAACCGATCGTATATTTTAAGCTTGACCATTTTGTCCTCTCCTTGATCAAGAATGGTAAATTGATTTTTATACTCTTGCGCTGAAATCTCTTCAAAAGACCTACCAAGCAATCTTTTTACGGATAGGATGGTGGTCTCAGGGCTTTCGATGTATTTTTCTTTGGCTTCAGTACCGACGAAAAACTCTCCATTTTGTTCAAAATGTATCGCCGAAGGTACTAGACAAGTTTTGTTTTGAGCGTCTTGTATTACGATAGGTTTTCCATCTTTAATATAAGCAACCAAGCTATTGGTTGTGCCTAAGTCGATTCCCAGGATGGGTGCATTTGGCGATTGTGGCTCTACACTACCATCCTTTATGTTGATCGATATCATTTTTTTAAGGTATTATTTAACAAATTAAATGCCTGAGTCATGTCTGCCAATAAATCCTCGATATCCTCGATGCCGACAGAAACTCTAATCAACCCATCGCTTATCCCTACGGCTTCTCTTTCGATCTTTGGTATCGCTATATGCGATGAGCTAGCTGGGTGAAGCACCAATGTATCCACATCTCCCAGCGTTGGGGCGTGAGTACATAACTTCAAATTATCGATCCATTTCAAGGCCGATTCCATACCCCCTGTTACTTCAAAGCTAAGCATTGCACCAAATTTTTTCATTTGCTTTAACGCGATAGCGTGTGAATTGTGATTCGGCAGAGACAGGTGATTTACATGGTTTACCAAGGCATGGGATTCAAGGAATCGGGCTAGGACTTCGGCATTGCTGCATTGCTTTTCAAGCCTCAAAGCAAGCGTTTTCATCCCTAAATTCAAAAGCCACGCATCCATTGGATTGCTATTAGAGCCCAATAACTTAATCGTGGGCCAAATGGATTCTTTCATCAGATCGACATGAGGGCTCACGATAACACCAGCGATGCTATTCCCGTGCCCATTGAGATATTTTGTGGTGCTGTGGATTACAAAATCAGCGCCAAGCATTATCGGCTGCTGTATAATGGGAGTACAAAAAGTATTATCGACGATCAATAATATTCCGTATTGATTAGTGAGATTGGAAAGTACCTGGATATCAACACAGTTCAGGGTAGGGTTCGCTGGTGTTTCTACATAAATGCATTTTATCTTTTTATTCCCTTCCAATAAATTTTTCAAGCCAAAGAGGTCATTCAAGTCAATATAAGTGAAGTCTATCCCCGACTTGGTCAATACCTTATTGAACAATTCCGTGGTCCCACCGTATAAATCTTTCTGTGTAATAACATGGTCTCCTTTTTCAAGAATTCCTAACATAACAGATGAAATAGCGCTCATTCCGCTTGACGTCAGATAGGCAATGCATTCTTTTCCTGATCCCAACCCTTCGAGTTGTGCTATTTTCGCTGCCACATGGTCAATGGTTGGATTTGCATATCGGCTATATACGTACCCATTTTTTGTTTTATTAAAAATGTCAACTGCTTCTTGTGCATCTTCGAACTCAAAGGAAGACGTCGCATATATTGGTAACTGGTGGGATTTAATCCCCTGCTTGTGGTCAATAAAGTCTTTAACAACCAAAGTATTTATTTTCATTATTATATTCTATTTCAAAAATTGACAATTATGTTAGCTTGATTTTCGGATCTAAGAATGGCAATAAAATATCATTCAATATATTGATTGCTATAAAAATGGTAGCCGAATACAGTATGGCACCCAGAGCCAAGGGTATATCAAAATTCAACAAAGCATTGACAGTAATGTCTCCTACCCCATCGTAGTTGAAAACCGATTCGATAAAAAATGCGCCAGCCATCAACGAACCAAGCCATCCCAGAGCCGCTGTCAACAAGGGAACCCATATATTTTTCAAGCAATGTTTATAAATGGCTTTGTAAAATGAGAGACCTTTTGCCCTAGCCGTTTTCATGTAATCCAACTGTAGATTTTCTATCAATGCGCTCTTGGTCAACTGTAAAAACAAAGCTACTGGCCTCAAACCTAAGGCAATCGCAGGTAATATAATATTGCGCCAGTTGGTGATTTCGTCTCCAGCATTGTTCAACTCTACGAGGCTGCCTTGGGCAGAGAGTCCTGTATAATTTGACAGCAAATATCCAAATATCAAAGCTATGAAAATACCTGCAACATAGGAAGGCAAACTATATCCCATGATGGCTATGATATTGGCCATTTTGTCAATCCAAGTATCTTGAAATATGGCACTTAATATTCCTAACAAAACCCCAAAAACCAATCCGATCAAAATCGCCAATAGTGCTAAAATTATAGTTTTAGGAATGGCCCTAGAAAGTATCGAAGAAACAGACTCTCCAGATTGATATGACTCTCTCCAATGAGGCCATTTTACTAGAACTGGTGGATTGTTCCAAAGCAATATATGATTTGTATTGGGAACGTAATGCCTATCAATATTTATCCAAAAAGGCGATATATCCCTAAGATAATGTATCATTTGGATGGGCAATGACTGGTCTAACCCATAGGCTTTTTTGGTAGCGGAAAGAGTCGCGTCGTCAATCCTTTGACCAAAAGACATCCGAGCTGGATCAATCGGACTAAGATAAATAATGGAGCAAATCAATATCACAACGGATATTAAAACAATAAAACCTGCTGCTATTCTTTTTACTAAAAAATAAAACATACTATCTTGATAGAACTATTAAAGTGCAAGATATGTTTTTCGATAATATCATTTGCCTTCTTGTAAGCCTTGATACGTAGTATTTTGTATTATTACTTTTTCAAAAAAAATCATCAATAGGCCTCATGTCAAAATTTAATAGTGAAAGAATCCCAGTCCAATCCCTAGAACATTTGATTAAAGATTTGGACTTTGCATTTCAAACACATGATGAAAAATTATTGCCATTTATTGGAAAAATGCCCACATTGAGCAATTTTCAAACTCAGATAAATACCAAATCTTTCACCTCTGAAAATAGAATAAAACTAAACAAAATAATAACTCAGCAATACAAAAATTGTGGAATTGACACTTTAGAGCAACCCAATTTAGAGAAAATATTGGAACTCAATACATTTTTTGTTACAACTGCGCATCAGCCAAATTTGATGACTGGACCTTCATATTTTTTTTACAAAATCATATCAACTATAAAATTAGCCCAACTAATTAAAAATGAAAATCAAAAGAGTTATATCATCCCGTGTTATGTTATTGGTTCTGAGGACCATGATTTTGAGGAATTAGGGCATTTCTATTTGCTAGGCCATCGAATAGAATTGACTCAAAACCGAGGTATCGCATTCGCAAAATACCCCATTGAGGATCTTATTCCAGTCGTCGAACAAATAAAAAATATCCTCCCACCCAGCACGAATACTTCAAAGTTGTTGACTTTATTGGAAAAATGTATTCGACAAACCAAAACCATCGGAGAATTTACCATGCTTTTCATCCATGAAATATTTGGAAAATATGGATTGGTCATAATAGATATGGCTGGTCGCGAGGCAAAGCAATCATTCACTCCCATCATGAGGGAAGAATTGACGAAAAGCAGTTCGTATCCTTTGGTTCAAAATACCATTTTAAAAAAACAATCACAAAACCTTGGTACTCAGGCTTTGCCACGAGAAATTAATTTGTTTTATCACGGAAAGAATGGCAGAACGCGAATAGAAAAAGTATCAGACGGGTGGCAAACCATAGACAAAATATACCAATGGAATGCATCACAGCTTGAAGATGAATTGGCAAAAACCCCAGAAAATTTCAGCCTAAATGTGATTTTGAGACCCTTGATTCAAGAACTAATTTTGCCCAATATCGCCTATGTAGGAGGTCCTGGAGAGATGGCGTACTGGATGGAAAGGATGGACCAGTTCAACCATTACCAGATCGAATTTCCAATACTCGTAAGGCGCGATTCCTTTTTCATTTTATCTGAAAAATTATTTAAAAAATGGCAAAAGCTAGGCTTACCCTTACGCGAATTGTTCAAATCTAAAGAAGACTTGATAAAAAAGATAAATGAGGAAAATTCTGACCAAACCATTATGGTTGATTTTAGAAGCGAAATAATAAATGCTTTAGATCAACTGGTACAAAAATCTCAAGCCATAGACGACCCCTTAAGACAGAGCATGGAAGCAGAAAAAGCACGGTGGATAAAGAATATAGACCAAGTCGAGTCGAAGATTTCAAAAGCAATGAAAATCAAAAACGACGCATTCATCCAAAGTGGATTGCAAGTCCAAGGCACTTTATTTCCCAATGGCAATTGGCAGGAGAGAACAGAGAGCTTTTTGGGCTTTATCGCCCAATGTGGTTTTGAGCTAATCGATTACCTAATACAAGAAGCCAATCCCCTTCAGTCAGAAATAAAACTCATTCTTACTAAGGACGTTGCCAACGATTATTTGTAAAGGTACTTGTAATATTCAATATAGCTTTGGCGCCATTTTAACGCAGCAGGTAAATACAAATGGTCGAGATTGGGCTTATCATCAACCAGCAAGATTCCTTCGTCAAAATTCAAATTGGGTACTAGTCTCTGGCTGAGTTTTACTGTATCAAATATTGGTTCAAAATGGGTCAATGTGGACCAATCAATCTTTTCCTTAGACCCTAGCATGACCATATTTCGATTTTCCTCCATTGGCTCTGGAGTTGTCACAGCATTGACATAAAAGCCGTGGTCTTTCAGAGTTTTCAAGATAGATTTCGCGCCTAGTCCAGCTTCACCTTGCAAAAATCCATAAAAGTTAATCGCCACAAAACCATTTGGATTCAGATTTTTTTCAACTTCTTGGAGACTTTCTTTGGTAATCAAATGAGTTGGAGGGGTTTCTCCCAAAAAAGTATCAAAAATTATAGCATCATACTTTTGATCATGTGTCAAAATAAAATGGCGCGCATCGTCTATATGGACATTTATATTTTCTGGAATGGAAAAATATTTTTTAGCCAAATCGACAACTCTACCATCGATTTCCACTACTTCAACGTCAAGACCTTTTCGTATCAGCAGCTTGTACAAATCTCCTCCACCAAGCCCTAGCAGCAGTACTTTTTGCTTGGGTTTTAAGGCACTGAATATACCGCCAAAAAGAGGTACATGGTGAAAATAAGAGACTTGTGGATCTTCCATACTCATCATGGACTGGTGGGTATTGTTGACGACCAAAGCCCTTGCTTTCTTGAATCCTTCCTTCCCAGCTTGATAAAATATTTCCATGACCTTAACCTCCCCGAGGATGCCATTATTTACGTATAGTTCGCGATATTTATTCGTAGTTTTCAATCGCTCCTTTTGTGTAAAACTGAGAAGGGAACACGCAACTAAGAGTAAAAAGAGCGTTTCACCAACTCTTTTTTTTTGAAAGAAAACTAAGAAAGATCCAGCAATTAATAAGATTCCGAATAACAATGAACTCATTTTTAGACCGATTGATCCCATCAAATAGAGTCCTACTGAAAAAGTAGCCAAGATCCCTCCCAAAGTGGACACAGCATAAATCGTACCCGCACTTTGGCCAGCAGTTTTTATTTCCTTGTCGATCAGATGAATTATCAAAGGACTCACCATGCCCATTAGAATCAAAGGAACTACCATAAATGTTATCAATCCTAGAATTACGCCTGTGACTATATTGTAATAAATCATTTTCGGCAGTACAGCACCTGCGATATAAGGCATAATAATCAATAAAATCGCACCCAGCCCTGTTATTTTAACCAAAGTCGAGACGCTTGCATCCTTGGAAGAAAAATATCCACCTAAATAATATCCGATGGTTAATGCCACCAAAGTCATGGCCAAAACTGCCGCCCAAACGACCACAGATGTACCAAAATAAGGTGCTATGAGTTTTGCAGCTATAAGTTCTAAAGCCATAACACAAGCTCCTTCTATAAATGAAAGAACAAACAATTTTTTGACCATGTATCTTTTATTTAAGGGTAAATATATAATAAAAAATAATATTTATTACTCAAAACAAATAATTTTCTTTGTTGGGGTCAATTTTGAAGTATATTATAAAAATAAATAATAAATTTGCATCTTAATTCAAATAAATTATGGCCCTTCCTAGTGTTTTTGATTCGTCTGTTGTTAAATCATTACAAGATAGAATAAATAAATTAACGCCTGATACCAAAAGTCTTTGGGGTAAAATGACAGTAGATCAAATGTTGGCGCACTCCAATATTACCTATGAATTAATTTTTACCGACAAGCATCCAAAACCAAACGTTTTTACCAAATGGGTATTGACGAGTTTTGTAAAAAAGAAAGTCGTGGACGAAACGCCATATCCAAAGAATGGACCGACGGGACCACAGTTTTTAATCAAGGGGCCAAAAGATTTTGAAGCAGAAAAGAAAAGATTGGTAGATTACATAAACCAAACACTCGAACTAGGGGAGCAACATTTCCACTTAAAAAAATCACATTCTTTTGGCATCTTAAAATCCAACGAATGGAACAACATGTTGTATAAGCACTTGGACCACCACCTAAAACAATTTGGGGTTTAATGCTTATCTGCATATTTGTCAAACAACAAAGTTGCCTTATTCATCGCCTTATTGAATTCCTTTCGATCTAGGTCTAGATTGTCGCCAAGTTCATCAAAGAAGTAAATTAAATTTTCTGTCGGCATATTGCCCGTTAAATCATCTTTGGCCATGGGGCATCCACCATATCCTTTGATAGCGCCATCGTATCTCTTACATCCCGCCAACTGAGCCGCTTGAATCTTCTCCCTCCAAGTAAAAGGAGTCGTGTGTAGATGAGCCCCGAATTCTATTTGTGGATATTTGGGTATCAAATTTGAAAATAAATAATCGATGCTCTCGGGAGTACTGACGCCAATGGTATCAGAAAGTGACATCGTTTTTATGCCCACCTGCACGAGATGGTTCACCCACCTAGACACCGTTTCTACATTCCAAACGTCGCCATAAGGATTTCCAAAACCCATGGATAGATATATTAAGGCTTCCTTGCCATGCCGCTGAGCCAAATCTTGAATCTCAGCTACCCGACCTAGGGATTCTTCGATGGTCGCATTGGTATTTCTTAGTTGGAAAGTCTCTGAAACTGAAAATGGGTACCCCAAATAGTGGATGGATTCGTGTTGGCAAGCTTCTTCTGCACCTCTTCTATTGGCTACGATGGTTAATAATTTGGAACGTGTCTCGGCGGTATCGAGCCTCCGCATTACTTCATGCGTATCAGCCATTTGTGGAATAGCCTTAGCAGAAACAAAACTACCAATATCGATGGTTTCAAACCCAACCTTTAACAATTGTTGAAGGTACTCCAACTTTTCATCAGTCGGAATAAAATGTTTTAAACCTTGCATTGCATCCCGCGGACACTCAATAATTTTAATCATAAAATATTCAAAATGCTGAGTAAAATTAATGAAAATTTACAAGAAAATGATACAAGAAATAAAAACTAAACGGGAATAGTTGATTTGCACTAATCGGTTATTTATTGAAATCTGCGGAGGATGAGGGATTCGAACCCTCGATAAGCTTTTGGCCTATACACACTTTCCAGGCGTGCTCCTTAAACCACTCGGACAACCCTCCTTCTTTTTTTCAGCCTGCAAAGATAACCAATAGATCAGCAATAAAATAAGATTTCTACTTTTTTTTAACCTAATGGGGATTTATTTGTTTATTGACTTTATTTTAATCTCCGTTATACATTTATTTTATTATAATAGATTATCAAATTCCATCTCAAGGATTCGTACCTTTGAGCCATTAAAAAAATAAAATTTCAATGTCAATTAAAACATTCGCTGATAGACATATAGGCGTTAGCCCTTCCGAAGAAATTAAAATGCTAGAAACCATTGGTGTAGCCAGTTTGGATGCCCTGATCGAGAAAACTTTGCCGCCCAGTATCCGATCAAAATCACCTTTAAATCTGTCTAGCCCTCTTTCTGAATTTGAATATTTAAAACATATCCAATCAGTCAGTGAAAAAAATGTCGTAGCAAAAAATTATATCGGACAAGGGTATTATGGCACGATTACGCCATCAGTTATTTTGAGAAATGTGTTTGAAAACCCAGGATGGTACACTCAATATACCCCCTATCAGGCCGAAATATCCCAAGGTAGGTTGGAGGCATTGTTGAATTTCCAAACGATGATCAGTGACCTCACCGCCATGCCCATTGCCAATGCTTCCCTGCTAGATGAAGCTACCGCAGCTGCAGAGGCTATGAACATGTTTTTTGCTGCTAAAACCAAGAAAAACAAACACAATAAAAGCATTGTTTTTTTAGTATCAGATTCGGTATTTCAACAAACAATTGATGTATTAATCACTAGGGCCAAACCATTGGGGATCAAGGTCGAAATTTGTTCAGATCTCGATGCCAATTTACGTGAGGATGTTTTTGGACTCTTGGTTCAGTATCCGAATGCCAAAGGCAAAGTTGAGGATTTTTCAGGATTAATCAGTAATGCCAAATCGAAGGAAATTTACACCTGTGTAGCTGCTGATATCCTAAGTCTTTGCATCTTAACACCTCCTGGCGAATGGGGTACAGATGTTGTTTTAGGCAATACGCAAAGGTTTGGAATCCCGATGGGCTTTGGAGGACCTCATGCGGCATATTTTGCAACGACCGAGGAGTTTAAAAGAATAATACCGGGGAGGATTATCGGGGTAAGCCAAGACGCCGAGGGGAATCGAGCACTGAGAATGGCTTTACAAACTCGTGAGCAACATATCCGACGCGAAAAAGCAACTTCCAATATATGTACGGCTCAGGCTTTATTGGCCATTATGGCGGGCTTTTATGCAGCCTATCATGGACCAGAAGGGCTCAAAAGCATCAGCACTGAAATTCACAAAAAGGCCATAGCACTAAAACAAGCCTTGGTAAAATTAGATTACACAATTTCTGATGGAATAATATTCGATACTGTAGAGGTCCTCGTTCCAAAAGATTTGCTTGAGTCTATCAAAAAATTATCCGAATCAACTAATAATAATTTTTGGTTTCACGACAATGGATTATTGATTTCAATAGATGAGACCCACTCGCACGAAGACTTAATAGAGATTATTAATATTTTTGAAAAAGCAAAGAATAATATCACGACAAGTGTCTTGGATATTCGAGACTTTCAGGTGAGTTTAGATAAATTTGAAAGAAAATCTGCATATTTAACCCACCCTATTTTCAATCAAAATCATACCGAATCACAGATGATGCGGTATATCAAACGCCTTGAAAATAAAGATCTTTCACTCGTTCACTCGATGATCTCCCTAGGAAGCTGCACCATGAAGCTAAATGCAGCTACCGAGCTCATACCACTTTCCTGGGGTAATTTTGCCAATATACACCCATTCGCGCCATATAATCAAACATTAGGATACACGCAAATGGTCGAAAATCTTGCAAAAGATTTGTGCGAAATAACTGGCCTAGAGGCTTGTTCGTTTCAACCCAATAGCGGTGCCCAAGGAGAATACACGGGCCTCTTGACGATCAATGCATATTTGGAAGACAAAAATGAATCACATCGAAAAATAGCTTTGATACCTGCTTCTGCACATGGTACCAACCCAGCAAGCGCGGTGATGGCAGGTATGAATGTGGTCGTAGTTGCTTGTGATGATCTAGGTAATATTGATATCGAAGACCTAAAAGCAAAAATCGAAACGCATAAAGAAAACCTAGCTTGCTTGATGGTTACGTATCCGTCCACGCATGGCGTTTTCGAGGATTCAATCATAGAGATTTGTGCAATGATTCATGCGGCAGGTGGATTGGTTTATATGGATGGAGCCAATATGAATGCTCAGGTAGGTTTGACGAGCCCTGGGCTTATCGGAGCGGATGTTTGTCACCTCAATTTACACAAAACCTTTGCCATCCCGCATGGAGGAGGAGGACCTGGAATGGGACCTATTTGTGTTAATTCTAAATTAGCACCTTATTTACCAAATCATTGTTACGTAAAAACGGGCGGTAGCAAAGCCATTTCCTCCGTCAGTGCTTCTCCTTATTCCAGTACAAGCATCCTATTGATTTCATATGGATATATAAAAATGCTGGGAGCCGAAGGTCTTACCAATAGCACAAAATATGCCATTCTTAATGCCAATTATATAAAATCAAGGCTAGAGAAATATTATTCTGTTTATTACCAAGGAAAAAATGGAACCGTAGCCCACGAAATGATCATAGATATAAATCCATTTAAGGTATTCAATATACAGGCGGAAGATATAGCCAAAAGATTGATGGACTATGGATTTCATGCGCCAACGATGTCATTTCCAGTGGCTGGAACCTTGATGGTAGAACCCACTGAGAGCGAAAGCCTGGACGAATTGGACAGATTTTGCGACGCTATGATATCTATAAAAAAAGAAATAGAAGATATAGAACAAGGCAAATATCCAAAGGAAAACAATGTACTCACAAATGCCCCACACACTCAATATTTAATCACCGAAGACGAATGGCCATTCCCCTATTCAAGGCAAAAGGCAGCATTTCCTTTGCCATATTTGAAGGAAGGTTATAAGTTTTGGCCGTCGGTGAGAAGAGTGGACAATGCATTTGGAGATCGGAACCTAGTATGTACATGTCCGCCTTTATCAGATTATGAATAGATTGGGTTATATTTTATAAAAAATAATTTTTGCTAAAAAAAATATAAAGGCTTGTCGAAAAAATGAAAAACTTCCAAAAAAGTTGTTTGGATTGAAACCATTATTGTAACCAATTCGTTACATTTTAACAATGAGGGAAATACTTATTTCTGACGAATGTATTGAGTTTGTATCTAAAAGTAATATAAGAGTTAAAACAAAATTTAATTACTTAATTGAGGTAATTGGAGAACAAAAAATCATTCATAAAGCTATAGTTGATAAACTTGTTAACTCTAGATTTTATGAACTCAGAATCAAAGCCGATAACCAAATAAGGATAATTATTTTTTCAATCGATAACGAAAATTTCAATGAAAGTAAAAAGATTATTCTTCTGAATGGTTTTATAAAACGGACCAATAAAGATTATATCAAAGCATTGAAAGTGGCAGAATATCTTCTTACCAAATATGATAATGAATTAGATTAACATGATAACAGCAAGTGAATATTTAAGAAAAGAAATTGGAAAAGAAGGAAGTCCTGAACGAGAGAAGTTCAAGGAAGAATCCTATGCGTACTATTTAAGCGAAATTCTTAAAGCTAGAAGAAAGCAACTAAAATGGAGCCAAGAAGAATTGGCAATCAAAGTTGGCAAAAAGAGGCCTTATATTTCAAGAGTTGAAAACGGAGAAGATTTAAGGATCTCCAATTTTATCCAAATAGCAAATGTTTTAGGGCTAAACTTTGAACTAAAACCAGCTTAAAAATAAATATTTTCAATACAATAGAGCGTCATCATTCTAACGATAATTACAACTGTTAAACGCAACCAGACAGTAAATACATGTTAAAAATTGGCAATATAGAATTACCAGATTTCCCTTTGCTTTTGGCACCAATGGAAGATGTCAGCGACCCTCCCTTTAGGGCATTGTGCAAGGCTCAGGGATGTGACCTTATGTACACGGAATTTATTTCAAGTGATGGCTTGATTAGAGACGCTGCCAAATCTATCAAGAAAATGGACATTTACGAAGAAGAAAGACCGATTGGCATACAAATATTCGGTGGTGATTTGAGTTCGATGAAATTGGCAACAGCCATTGTCGATAAAGCCAATCCCGACCTAATAGATATCAATTTTGGTTGTCCCGTAAAAAAAGTCGTTTGCAAAGACGGAGGGGCGGGCATATTGCAGAATATTCCTAAAATGATTCGCCTTACCTCGGAAGTCGTAGAAACTACCAAAAAGCCCGTTACAGTCAAGACTAGGCTTGGCTGGGACGATAAAACCAAAAATATCGTAGAAGTGGCTTTGAGGCTTCAAGACGTAGGCATACAAGCTTTGTCTATCCACGGTAGGACAAGACAACAAATGTACAAGGGGGAAGCCGATTGGACCTTGATATCTGAAGTCGCCAACCACCCAGACATTCGAATTCCAATTTTTGGAAATGGCGACATCGACAGTCCTCAAAAAGCCTTGGAATATAAAAACAAATATGGGGTATCTGGGTTGATGATTGGACGAGCCTCGATAGGATATCCATGGATTTTCAAAGAAATAAAACACTTTTTAGCGACAGGAAAGATCTTGCCTCCTCCCACGATCGATATGAGGGTTTCCGCAGCCAAACAACATTTATTAAAGTCAATCGAATGGAAAGGGGAAAAAATCGGTGTTGCTGAAATGCGACGGCATTATGCCAACTACTTTCGTGGACTCGAAAATATAAAGCCATTTAGGGCTAGATTGGTAACTGAATATGATGTTCCTATCTTATTAAGCATTCTCGAAGAGATTAATGAAATATATTCTGAAAATGCTTATCAAATTTAATTTTTATTTTAAAAATGAACTTTCCCAATATCTTATATGTTAAATAATTTGGTTTAAAAGTCTAACTTTTGGAGATTACGTATTACCTTTGTAATCCCATAAAGCTCGATAAATTATGTATAAAAGTAAAATAGCTGGTATTGGGCACTACGTACCAGCGAATGTCGTAACTAATAATGAATTGGCCGTTTTGATGGATACATCCGATGAATGGATTCAAGAACGCACAGGTATCCAAGAACGTCGATACGGCACCAAACACGAAGAATCAACAACTTCCATGGCTGCTAATGCTGCCCGAATTGCAATCGACCGTGCAGGTACTACCAAAGATCAAATTGATTTTATAGTTTTCGCTACTCTTAGCCCGGATTACTTTTTCCCAGGTTGTGGTGTACTTTTACAGCGAGAATTAGGTATTACCAACACTGAAATCGGTGCTTTGGATGTCAGAAACCAGTGCTCTGGTTTTATCTATGCTCTTTCCATTGCAGACCAGTTCATCAAGACAGGTATGTATAAAAATATTCTCGTAGTGGGTGCTGAGATGCACTCCATGGGCTTAGACTATACCACCAGAGGACGCAATGTCACTGTCATCTTTGGAGATGGTGCAGGAGCAGTCGTACTTCAACGGTCTGAAAATGAAAGCGGTATTTTAACCACAAAACTTCACGCAGATGGAACGCACGCAGAAGAATTGGCTTTTATTAATCCTGGGTCTCACGGAGGATACCACAAGAATAGAGATTTATACGGTTATCCCGATGATAAATATGGCGGAATATTTTTAACGGAAACAATGGTCAAAGAGGGATATATTTTCCCAAATATGAATGGTCAGTTCGTCTTTAAAATGGCTATTCAGAAATTTCCAGAAGTCATCAAAGAGGCACTTGCGGACCAAGGATATACGTCTGAAGACATCGACCTTTTTATTCCGCACCAAGCTAATCTTAGAATCTCCCAATTTGTACAAAAATTACTAGGATTGCCCGACCACAAAGTTTATAATAACATACAAAAGTATGGCAATACTACAGCCGCATCTATTCCAATAGCTTTGAGTGAAGCTTGGGAATCAGGAAAAGTAAAAGAAGGCGATCTTATTTGTTTAGCAGCATTTGGTAGTGGGTTCACATGGGCCTCTGCCTTTATTAAATGGTAATATAATGGAAGAATTAAACGTACTTGCTATCAGGGCACATCCCGATGATATCGAGCTTTCCTGTATGGGAACACTGATTCACCATATTAAATTAGGCTACAACGTCAGTATATTAGATCTGTCTGCTGGTGAATTGGGTTCGCGAGGAAGCGCTGAGTTGCGACTTATCGAAGCACAAAATGCCGCCAATCTTGTAGGAGTAAAAGAAAGATTGAATGCTGGACTTCCAGATGGTTTTATCCAAAATGATAGGGATTCTTTGATGAAGGTTATTACTTATTTGCGTTATTTTAAACCCGACTGGTCTTTGCCAACGCCTTTGAAGATAGACATCCAGACCATGGAAAAGCTGCGACACTCATAAAAGAGGCTTGCTTTTTATCGGGATTGATTAAGATAGAAACATTTTGGGAAGGAGTCGCACAGAAACCTTGGAGACCAAAATCCATACTCCACTACGCTCAAGATTTTCTAATCAAGCCAGACTTAATATTTGATATCACGCCTTATATGGAAGAAAAGTTAGCTGCCATATTATGCTTTAAATCTCAGTTCTATCAACCAGGATCCACAGAACCAGAAACTCCTATTTCGACTAAGCATTATATGGAGAATGTCCGCTGCAGAACTTCTGCTTATGGTCGTTATATAAACGTACAATATGCGGAGGCATACGAAGTATCAAGACCTATCGGCATTCGCGAATTAAAACACCTTTACTAGCAAAATCCTTTGCCTCCCTTGTTTTTGTTGCACTAAATTAATTCAATTCTTCTTGTATTCAAGGATAGAGTTCCTAATATTTGAAAACATACGAGCCGATTATTTTTCTTAAAAAATAGATCACTCCAAGACCCACTCAATTTTTTAAAAATAAATTCGAATGGGTCAATGACTGCTGCCATTAACCCATTCGAATTTATCAATATATATTTCTAATATCTGTAATACTCTGGCTTGAATGGACCTTGAACATCTACGCCAATATAATCGGCTTGTTCTTGTTCCAATGTCTCCAATTCTACGCCAATTTTATTCAAGTGCAATCTGGCAACCTGCTCATCCAAATGCTTAGGCAACATATAGACTTGATTCTCGTATTTATCGCTATTGTTCCAAAGTTCTAATTGCGCCAATACTTGGTTGGTGAATGAATTGGACATTACGAAAGATGGGTGCCCTGTAGCACATCCTAGATTAACCAATCTTCCTTCAGCTAAAACGATTACATCTTTGCCATCAATTTGGTATTTATCTACCTGAGGCTTGATTTCTATTTTTGTTTGGCCATAGTTTTTATTCAACCATGCCATATCGATTTCATTGTCAAAGTGTCCAATATTACATACGATGGCTTTATCGCGAAGCGCTCTGAAATGCTTTTCTCTGATGATATTCTTATTTCCAGTAGCAGTCACAACGATATTGGCCTCTTGGATTGCGTTGTCCATTTTCTTCACTGCAAAACCGTCCATTGCGGCTTGTAGTGCGCATATTGGATCAATTTCAGTGATGATTACTCTTGCCCCAGCTCCTCTCAATGAAGCAGCTGATCCTTTTCCTACATCGCCATAACCAGCCACTACGGCTACTTTACCAGCTATCATGATGTCTGTAGCTCTTCTGATAGCATCTACGCAAGACTCTTTACAGCCGTATTTGTTGTCAAATTTTGACTTGGTAACAGAGTCATTGATATTGATACAAGGTAAAGGCAACTTGCCGCTCTTATATCGCTCGTATAATCTATGTACTCCTGTTGTAGTTTCTTCAGATATTCCTTTGATACCAGCTACCAACTCTGGAAAACGGTCCAAAACCATATTGGTCAAGTCACCTCCATCATCTAGTATCATGTTAAGCGGTTTGCCATCCTTGAAGGCAAATAATGTTTGCTCGATACACCAGTCGAATTCTTCTTCGTTCATGCCTTTCCAAGCAAATACAGGTATTCCAGCCGCTGCAATAGCCGCCGCCGCATGATCCTGAGTCGAGAAAATATTACAAGATGACCAACTTACTTCAGCCCCTAGTTCAACCAAAGTTTCGATCAAAACTGCTGTTTGAATCGTCATGTGCAAACAACCTGCTACACGCGCATTTGATAATGGTTTGGTTTTGCCATATTGCTCACGCAAAGCCATAAGACCTGGCATTTCAGCTTCTGCCAACTCTATTTCTTTTCTTCCCCATTCGGCAAGATTGATGTCTTTTACTTTATACATTGATTTCATTATAATAGTTAATAACTTAAAATTAGATTAACGAAAAAAGCCTCGATCAATTTTTCGAGGCCGATATTTTTTCAATTTGAAAAATCAAAAGTTTATCCTTTAGCGGTATTGTGTCGTACCTCTTTGATACGAGCTTTCTTACCAACTAGACCTCTTAAATAATAAAGTCTTGCTCTTCTTACTCTTACCAACTTTAAGAACTTGATACTAACGATATTAGGAGAAACTAGAGGAAAAATTCTCTCTACTCCTACCCCATTAGAAATCTTTCTTACGGTAAATGTTTTTGTTGAGCCACTGCCTTTGATTTGAATCACGTCTCCTTTAAAAACCTGGATACGCTCCTTGTTGCCCTCGACTATTTTATAGTTGATGCTGATGGTATCTCCAGCCTTAAAGGAAGGATAATCTTTGGCCGGTGTTATCTGTTCGTGTACGTATTGTATCAAGTCCATCTTATGGTATTTTATCTGATTGAGGGTGCAAAGGTATTTAGTTTCGTGCAATTTTCCAAAGAAAATTAAATTATTGTATTATTTTTTATCAAATTGATTTCTTTTTAAACCCAAGGATAGGAATTTGAAGCCCCAATGTTTGAAAATTATTGCCTATATGATAAAATTGAAGCGCATAATCGAAAGAAAAATATTTCTTTCTCAGCCCAAATCCAATGCTCATCCCCGTCAAACTCTTATAATTAACCACCTTCAAATCCGTCCTCTGCATATGATTATATCCTAATCGCAATGAAAAACTCCTTTGCGCCCCAAATAAAAGCTCCCCACCAAAATTTAAATGCCTGAAAAAATTATTGACAAAAACCGAAGTTGCAGACTTCGCAGTGGGCTGATCCTCGCCTAAGATGGTGTTGGTGGCAGCAGCTATCGGATTGTCATAATTGATATCCCACTGATAGAGATGATGCGCGATGATCGAAAACCTCAGCGGCATATGCGTCAACTTTTTTGAAAATCCAATCCTTATGTCGAACGGAGTTATTAACTTATCCTTTTTGCCATTGAATCTACTTACCGTCGCGCCTAAATTTATGGCATCTAGAGATAATCCCAGCTCCTTTTCAGGGATATAATACAAGCCGGATAAATTGGCTGAAATGCCCTGCGCTCTATAAGTTTCAATACTGGTCAAAAGATATTGCAGTGAAGCTCCAACGCTCAGTCGCTCGTTGATTTGCCTCTGAGCGGAAATCCCCATCTTCAGGTCAATGGCTGAAAATTCTCCCAGCACATTGCCTCCCTCATCCGTGAGCTTGAATTTACCATACTGTACCCAATCGACAAAAGGAGACACAAGTACACCCCAGTTGGGTCTGTCGAGGGCCATAGAAACGACACCATGTCGAACACCACTTTTCAAGAACTGAAATCCCATGCCTATTTCACCATTTTGGGTGGGATTGGATCTCGAGGACCGAGTATATTTTGATTTACACGATCGCTAGGATACGCCCCCATCATGCCACCCTGAGCCAATATGCTAGGATCTCCAGATTTGGTTCCCCATTCGAAAAGCCTCTGTCCTCCTATCTGCCCACTTATGGTTGTGCAAATAACCAATTGACTCAGTACTAGGGGCAAAAAATATTTCATTACCATAGAAAATCATTCATTTAATAGAACTGTACGACAGATGCCCAATTGGCAGTTCATTTTTCTTTCAAAACTTCCATCGGGGCGATAAAGATACAAATCTCCATCCTCATTATCTCCATTTTTGTATTGTCCTTTAGCTTTCATGAATCCATTTTCATAATACTCAACAAAGGGACCATTCTCTAGATTATCCTCAAAAAAGACTATTTCCTTCGTCGTCCCTATTGGATAATATACCTGCCATTTTCCCTTCATCTTTCCATTAATATAACTGCCCATTCTCTTGATTTTCACCCCAGGAAAAAACTCTTTGTAAATAGAATCTATCATCCCATCCTTGTATATTTCTATCGTCGAAATATCCCCATTGTCGAAAAATAAATAGCGCGTACCATCCAATTTTCCATCTTGATATCTTGCCCGCTCAAAGACTTGCCCATTCTCAAAATACTTGATGTATTCGCCATGCTTTCTTTGGATCGAATCCTGATACTGAAACTTGGAGACAATTTTACCATTTGCATCCACCTCCATATGATATGGTTCCTTGCAGCCATTCAACCATACAAAGGCTATCAGCAACAGCGGAATTAATTTCGCTTTCATCAGATGATATTTAATTTTCGGTTAATTTAAAAACTCTATTTTTTCGTCCTCGATTGCAAAGATAACTGCTTTTAACTTTTATGATCGCCTCACTGCATATAT
Organism: Saprospiraceae bacterium; assembly: GCA_016718505.1. GTDB lineage: Bacteria > Bacteroidota > Bacteroidia > Chitinophagales > Saprospiraceae > JADKKF01. The sequence continues at coordinate 26,727 of JADKDE010000003.1, forward strand.
CAGCTCATCTTCATATTGACCCAATTTGTATATGGTTTTGCTCAGCCTCGCCTCCAGTACGAATCCACACTTTTCCAGCACTTTTTGAGAAGTAATATTACTGCCGAATGGCCTAGCGAAAATCCTATTGATGTCTAAATTTTCAAATCCATAAGCGACCATCAGTCCCACACAGTGCGAGACGATCCCTTGGCCCCAGTAGGGCTCACCAAGCCAATATCCAAGTTCCGCATTCTTACACATGATATCTATCTGAGGGTGAAGCCCGATCCCACCACACTTCCTCCCATCTACAGTGATGGCGAAAAGATTCCTATTATTTACACTCACTTTTTCTATAAAAAACAGCGCATCTTCCTCCTTATAAGGGCTGGGAAAACCGTTGGCCATCCATTTGGCTATCTTGCGATTATTGGCGAAATACAACAAATCTTCCAAATCATCCAAAGTCCACTTAGTCAAGGTAATATCCATAAATTCGTTTTTTTGAAGAGATTTAAATTAAAGATATTAATCCTACGGCAAATTTTGCAAATTATTATTTTTTTTATGGCAATTCGCCTCGTCTTTTTCAACTGGCGTTGACTCGGCGACCAGGCTCTTCGGGGGTTCCGTCCCAAGGGACCAAGCCCCTTCGATCCTTATTGCGCTCCGATTAAACACAAGCATTATACTTAGCTAAAGCAAAGCCAATACCACTATTTTTAATCATTTTTTTTTTATATCTAGAAATCAAAACCGTCAGTATTACTACATCCAGATATATTTTTATAAACTTTTTGAGTCCTTCATCACATAATTATTACCTAAATTTGAATATAATATAAATATAATTTTATATTTATGCAGCGATTCGGTTATAGATTGTATCTATAGGTATGGTTTTGCCAAGTTATTATTTTTTACTTAATTTTAGATGACTTCATGCTCTTAATCATAACATCAACGCTTATAACACTTTTCAGTTGGCTCCCTTCGACTGCAATACAAAATCCAACTAAATCCCTGAAATGGATGACTTGGGATGAAGCAGTGAATGCCAACAAGCTAAAGGCCAAACCCATATTTGTAGATGTCTATACAGATTGGTGTGGTTGGTGCAAAAAAATGGACGCTACAACTTTTGCAGATCCTGAATTGGTTGACTATCTGAACAATTTCTTTTATGTCGTCAAGTTCAATGCAGAACAAAAAGAAGAAATAATCTGGAACGGCAATTCTTTCAAATTCATAGGAAACGACAGAAATGGTGCCCACGAACTGGCTTTATCTTTGATGGATGGACGCATGGGATATCCTTCTACGGTCATTCTAGATCCCAAATTTTCTCGCATACTCTTATCCCCTGGTTTCAAAGACAAAAATAGTTTGTTCAAAGAATTAAAATTTGCCAAAGAAGAACTCTACAAAAAAATCTCTTGGGACGAATACTCTAAAAAATAGGCATCTTTGCTGGATTTTTTTTTTACAATTTACTGAAATACTTTATTTGCCTTATATTGCAGAAAAATTCTGACGGATGATAGCATTTCAAAAATACGCAGAAGTATTTTCGGCGTATGCCCAAGACCAACTCACCGATCAAGCTCCCGAAAATCTATACCTACCTATTGACTATATTCTAAGTCTTGGTGGTAAAAAAATCAGGCCTTTGTTGGCCATTTTAGGAAGAAATCTCTATCAAGAAAGCCTAGAAGACGCCTTGCCAATCGCCTATGCCGTCGAATTATTTCACAATTTTAGCTTGATGCACGATGACATCATGGACGATGCCCACCTTAGACGTGGGAAACCAGCCGTTCATGAGAAATTTGGCATTAATGCGGCGATATTGTCTGGAGATGCTATGTTTGCACATTCCTTCGCTTATATAAATCGGGGTTTTAAAAACGATCGCTTATTCGACGCGCTCCAGCTATTTTGCAATACCTCCATACAAGTATGCGAAGGTCAGCAACTGGACGTTGACTTTGAAACCCGAGATCTTGTTACACAGGACGAATATATTCAGATGATTTCCTACAAAACGGCGGTCTTACTATCTTGTTCGATAGCACTAGGGGCTATGACAGGGGGAGCCAGTGATCAAGACACCAAATCACTGTATGATTATGCCATCAATTTGGGGATTGCATTTCAGATCCACGACGATTATCTTGACACCTATGGACAGTCTGAGCTCGTCGGCAAAAAGGTGGGCGGGGACATCTTGCAAAACAAGAAAACAATCCTATGGATTAGGTCTTTGGACAAGGGATTTAAGGAAAGAATCCAAGAGGCCCTAGCCATCAAAGACGATTCCACAAAAATCAATCAGTTTTTAGAAATATACGCAGATGCAGGTGCTGATCAATTTGCACTTAGCCTTAAAATGGAATATTTCAACAAAGCTTTGAAAAATATAGATACTTTGGACATCCCAGATTTAAAAAAAGAATGGCTATACCAATTTGCTCAAAATCTTATGGATAGGATTTATTAGTAACTACGGAGATCTAGGCATCGGGCAAAAAAAAAGCCCAACTTCTAAAAGTCGGGCTAATTATTCAATCCCTAAATATTTATCCTTAGATCGTGTCCAACTTGATAATAGAATTGTAATCTACTATTCCATTATACACCAATCCGTCGGCGTCAACTTCATTTGTCCAAATTTCATTATTAATCAAATAACGAAATTGAAATTCTTTTCCAGCAGGAAGCTCAATTGCACCTTTGAAAGAACCATCTTTTTGTTTTTTCAAAATCAATGCGCTTTTGTCCCATGCATTAAAGTCACCACAAACTGCTACTGACTCAGCAGTCATTGGTAATTCATTTTTTAATTCAAAAGTCACTTTGTACTGACTTTTAGTTTTGTTGAGTTTTTTATCAATTGCCATAGCGATATAATATTTTGTAATTTACTAATACGATGCAAAGATACAAAATATTATACTGATATCGTTGAATATTTTTTGTTAAATTTTTATTAAAATTTATTTCAGGCAAAGCCCATGCGATTTGCCAACTATTATTTGCCCCAGAATATACGATTTGGAACAGCCTTTTTAATTAGGCTGGGCTTTATTGAAATTTATTTTATAATAAGAGCCCCCCATCCCCAAGAGAATGCTGAGGTTTTGGTCTGTCAAATCGAAGATTTTCAATTTTTGTTCCACCTGAGTTGGTCTTAGCGTATCGGTCAAATACACATTGGGATTCGTGACGTAGTAACGACCAGCCTCCAATATTCTAAAATTTTGTGAGTAGTGGTATCGTTTATTTTCAAAAAAAACCAATTGAATCGTGCTATCGGGTAGGTTCCTTTTGGATTGCACATCTTCTATACTCGTACTGACCCATCTTCCCAGCAATGATTGGGGCGTCTTTCTACATCCTAGCATTGTCATAGCTGTAAGGCTAAAAATCAAAGTCAGTATCAAATATTGTTTTGTTGTCATAATGAATGAGATTTTATGATAGCCTCTTGGCATTTAGAAATCAGTGCATTGCGAATTCCATTAAATTCCTTTGTTTCAAAATCCAACGACTCAAGCTCCATATCTTGGATTTGTTTTATGAGGACTGATTTTTGAACATCATCCTGAGCCTTACTTAGCAGATACAAAAGTATATTCGTGGTATGTCTGATGATAACGATATCCTTCCTACCCCACTGATATATCTGATCAAAGGAGAGATCAACGACGTTGTCAAAATCAATTTCGCTGTAATTAAGATTATTCGGCCTAGCCCACTTATGCCTTGGAGATTGGTTGCTAATCATGAATTGTAAGGTAATTTCACCCAAGTAGTCTAGACAATTGAGACAGGTCGTCGGATCGTTTACGGCTGGCGAGATGGCCTTAATCCCGATATCTACCAACTGCCTAATACCATACATAAAATCAATGCTAGCATTGCGAAATTTTGCCAAATGAAAACAGGATTTTAATTCCGCCCAATGCAGGGGGGAGATGTCGTTTCGATAATTTTTGCTGTGGATTACGAGCAGAGGCTCGCCTTTCGAGATAAAATTTCCCAAAACGGGTTTGACTTCGAATTTATATTGCGGGTATTTTTCTACTATTTCTACCATTTTGGCTTCATCAATGTAAAATACGAACCCCACATTGGTGCTGATGATAGTCTCTGCAGGCATCTTTTCTGACATATCCCAAGATTGATGCGCTGGCCCAGTCAACGGATATTTTTCTTTAATAATTTTGGTTGTTTTTTCAAAAATATGATTGGTAATCGAAGCTGCATTGATAGAATCTATCAAGTTAAAAACAAAATAGGGAAGCGCGATCACCAGCAACACGATTCCATACACCACTGCAATGATTAAAAATAAATCAAACTTAAATAATTCTTTTGTTTTAAAATATTTGTCAAAATCATAAAGTTGAATGGCTGTACAATAAGTAATGCCTAGCAAAAAAGCATAGAAGATGGATTGATTGGTATAATTATCGACAAAAAAATTGCGTACAATCCTAGGAGAAAACTGGGCAGAAGCCAAAACTGTAGCCACTAGGATAGCCGAAAACGAAAGCGTTATTATAGTAATACAAGCATTGACGATAAAAGATGGGTAGGTTTCTAAATGGCTCAACTCGGGCTTGTTTATGTACACTATTGTAAGTGCAATCACCACTAACCATGTAAGGTAACGGTGGATTCTTCTTACATCCAAATGATTCAATATTTTTATCATTTATTATTTTTGGTTAAAAAAAATAAAATTTGCGCCCAATTCACTCAAAACGAAAAGGCAAATTTGACCCTGCATTTGATTATATTTTCCTTGAAAATCATCCATTCTTTGTTCATCGATGATGGCTTTGTTTAAAAATTCTTCCAATGAAGAAACATAAATATTCCATTCGTCATTTGTCTTGGTATCCAAGATATTTATCCCGATTTTTACCTTTTCTTTTGAAAATACGAAAATGGGATAATTGGTATATCCTGAGGCCAATATCTTTTCAGATGCTGTTGAAAGCATAGGGACAAAAGGCAACAATTCAACCCTCAATTGTGCTAACAGCTCTCCTTGACTTAACGGGTCTTCCATCATTTTTATTTTAAAGCTAATAAAACGACATTTTCGATGTGGTGCGTGTGCGGAAACATGTCCACTGCACGAGATTTTAATACTCGGTATTTTGGAGACAGCAATTGCAAATCCCTAGCTTGAGTCGCAGGATTACAACTCACATAAACTATCTTCGGAGCCGCCAAATCCAGCAAATATTGAGTGACTTGCTCGTGCATGCCAGCCCTTGGAGGATCGGTAATAAGGATGTCAGGACGACCATGTTTTAGAGCAAATTCTGGCGTCAATATATTCTTCACGTCTCCTGCGTAGAACTCAGCATTGGTTATATTATTATTTGCCGCATTGATATTTGCATCCTGGATGGCCGCTTCGATTTCTTCAATACCTACGACGGATTTTACTTTGGATGCGATATATAGAGCGATACTGCCGAGGCCCGTATAGAGATCATAGACGATTTCATTGCCTTGAAATTCAGCAAAGTCAACTACGGTATCGAAAAGGTTATTTGCCTGTTTGGTATTTGTTTGGAAAAAGATTTGGGTCCTATCTTAAATACGACGTCCCCTAGCTTATCCATGATATGTGGCTCTCCATGAAAATGGGTTAGTTCCAAGTCATAAAAATAGTCATTCGCCTTGGTATTGACCACATAGTAAAGAGAATTAATCTTAGGCAGATCAGCTACCATAAAGTTCAATAAATCCAAAATCTTTTGCTCATCATTACGCCCGAATTGAATCAATACCATGACTTCACCAAGAGATGAAACTTTGACCATCATGCTGCGCATTAGACCGCCGTGATTTCTCAAATCGTAAAAATCATAGTCATTTGCTAGGCAATATTCACGAATTTTATTTCGGATAATATTGGACGGTTCGGCTTGTAAATGACAGAACTCGATATCGATGATTTTGTCAAACAAACCTGGTTTGTGAAAGCCCAAAGCATTGCGTTGAATGTCTTGGTCTTCACTGGTGACTTCATCTTGGGTCAGCCACCTTTTGTTGCTAAATGTAAATTCCAGTTTATTTCTATAAAAAAATGGCGTCTCCGCTGGGAATATCGGCAATATCTCTTCTACTTCTATCTTACCAATTCTTTGGAGGGCATTCAGGACAGAATTTTGTTTTAAAATCAACTGTTCCTTGTACTGAATGTGTTGAATTTTGCATCCACCACACTGTCCAAAATGCTTACACTCGGGCTCTATTCGCTTAGTACTTTCTTCAACGATACGCTTCGTAAGGGCATAAGGCATACCTTTGGTTTTTCGTATGATCAAACCATCGACGATGTCTCCGGGCACTAAGTTTTCCATCAAAATGACCCTACCATCGGGTGCCTTTCCGATGCTCATTCCCTTATCGCTAAAATCCACTATTTGGATGTGCTCTACGTATTCTGGCTTGGTTTTTCTCAATTTATTAAAGTTATTTGAATGGGCAAAATTACAAAAATATATGACTAAACTTTGGAGTTACTTTTAATTCTCCTTTTTCAAAAATCCTTGAAGCGATTATCTTGCGACTTTCTATTTGATATTTTACATGTTATATTTTTACCACCAATTGTGTGATTTTAGTCAAATGGCCCTGGGGGTCTACCAGTTCTAGGATATAAGATCCAGCCGATAAATGATTCATATTCAGAATATAATTTTCTCCTTCATCCAAGGAACCATTAACAATAATTTGACCTTGGATAGAATACAAACTATATGCCAGCCTTGCTCTAGTGTTCAGCGTTATCACTATATAATCTCGACATGGATTGGGAAAGATTTTCACCCTTGTCAAGGTTAGATCCGAACAATCATTCCATGTGAGCAAGCCTACTCGGAACGTATTCAAATTTAGCTTCATCGCATCGACTTGTCCAGCTGTAAATAAGGCTAGGCAATCATCCTGTGTATAATCCATAAAATTTTGCCACATGGGGTTTATTCCATCGCATGTTTCAACCCTATTCCTACAAAAAAAATTGGGCCCATAGGAAATGGGCGTATCATCAATCCCATCATCTTCGACGCATTCATTGGCAAGACTTCCCCAGATATGGTTCAAACCAAAATAATGCCCCATCTCATGGCTGAGGGTATGCCCCCATTCGTATAATTGATCATTGAGGCTGTGATTTCCGAAAAATCTCGGGTCTATGATGATACCATCTTCTAGTGAATTGGCCATGGATGGACTTGAAGAAATACCCCGCAACGATTCCATTTCTGCGACCCAAATATTTATATATTTGCTAGGAATTATAGCGTCCGTTCCGCCTTCATTTGAGTAAAAAATAGCCCTTTTTCCTGCATTATTCTTATACGTACCCAAGTCCAAGATATGAGTTTTCATCCTCTGAATTCCAGAAAAAGCAATACAACTAGAATCCCATTCAGCGAGATAAAATTCCACATTAAAATCACCAACCAACGCCGAAAATTCCGGTGACAAAGTAGAAACTTGAGCATTTTTTCCATTAAAATCATCATTCAGCGTCTGAATCTGTTCCAGTATTACTGACTTTGGAAAATTAAACTTTTTATCTCTATAAACGATGTGAAAAACCAAAGGAATCCTCAGCTTTGTCCGGGCTTCTAAGATTTGCCTATCAGATGTGTTAGTCATTTGAAACCCTTCAAATCCACATTTATTTTGACCAAATGCAAAAAATTCAAAGGCCACTAAAAGAATAATGGTTAAATAGAATTTGTATGAACCTGTTGAATAAGCCAATGGTCAATTTTAGAAGTATGAACCATCTAATATAATATTTGTTTCTTTTTATTGATTAAAAAATACATTACCTTCCCAATTAAATCAAGCATAAAGGATTCATTTGACCTCCACCCACGAAATTAGATTTAATCAATATGTTGCTCCCATTTCGTGGCAACCCATTGAATCAATCGAGCTATTAAAGCCGATAATTCAGCATTTAAAATGTCATGACGCATTCATGTCTGTCCCTTATCTCCAATCTTTGGAGTCTAGCAAGCCGCAAGATCTTGACTTCAGATACCTCATTTTTATTCAAAATGAAACACCGATAGGATGGGCTTATGTGCAGGTAATTCCAATCAATCTGGCTAAAAGTTTAGACTTTGAATCCAATGAAAGTGGAATGTTTGCCAACATTTATTTGCGGTTAAAAAAGTGGCTGGCAAGTTTCGTAGATTATAAAGTTTTGGTTCTTGGAAATATGCTGCTTACAGGAGAGCATGGATTCTATTTTGACGCCAATATATCCCAAAAGCTGGTGTTCAAAACCGTGATTGAAGCTATGGAGGATTGTAAAAAAGAATGGCAAAAAACTTGGCGCAATGCCAAACTCGTGGTCATAAAAGATTTTTACCCAAACAAAATAAAATTCGGCTCACTCTGGCAAAAGCGTTGTTATGCACCCTTTAGGATTCAACCCAACATGGTGATGACGCTCCCTAAAAACATAGCCACATTTGAGGATTATTTAGCAGCGATTACGAGCAAATACCGAGTCCGTCACAAGAGAGCTTTCAAGAAACTTGGCAACATAGAGCGAAGAGTTTTGACAAAGGATCAGGTGATTTTCTATTTGGATGAAATCTACGCTTATTACCTGGATTGTGCCCATAATGCTGGATTTAACGCCACGCTTGTACCCAAAGAATATTTCCTTAATCTATCCATTAACATGCCTGAGTCATTTCAGATTTATGGACTTTTTGATGGCGAAAGAATGATTGGGTTTTATTCATTTCTAATCAATGGCTCCAATTTTGAAGCGCATTTTATAGGTTTCGATGGCTTACTGAATCGAGAAAGACAATTGTACCAAAACATGCTCTATTTCATGGTAGAAGATGCCATAACACTGGGTTGTAAAAAAATAATATTTGCTAGAACGGCCATAGAGATAAAATCGACCGTCGGAGCCATTCCCATCGAAATGGACCTGTATATGAAACATTCTAATTTTTTTATACAGCTATTTATTCCGTTCTTACTGCGCTATTTCACACCAAAAGAAAATTATATAGTGCGGGATCCTTTTAAGCATGAACTTGAATAATGATACAAAAGATTTTTTCGGAAAAGGTTTGGCTGGGAAAAAACAAAATCATCAGCGGTGTCCAGCTCATTTTGGATGGTGGAAAAATAATCGCAATCAATGAAAACTACTCAGGTGATAAAGGCGACCATTTCCAACCTCGTGGTATTTTAGCACCGGGATTCATCAATGCTCATTGCCACCTAGAATTAAGCCATTTACTCGGAATCATCCCAAAAAAAACTGGCCTGATTGGTTTCATCGAAAAGGTGATTAAACTTAGGGAATTCGAGGAGGATCTTATCCTTGCTAAAATCGAAGAGGCCGATCAATTTATGTGGTCTCAGGGAATCGTGGCCGTAGGGGATATCTCCAATACACTTCACTCAAGTTCGACCAAATCTACCTCGAAAATCAAGTACCTTACTTTCGTTGAAGCGTTTGACCTGTGGCAAGAATCCAAATCATTGAATTATTTTGAAGCCTATAAAAAAGTATTCGATGCCTTTGACTTTGGGACTACAGACCAGAAGAAAAGTATGGTTCCTCACGCTCCATATAGCGTGTCGCCGAGCTTATTAGATAAAATATTGAACGATGCAAAACCCAATTCTACCCTGAGTATCCACCATTTAGAAACTGCTTTGGAGGACCAATTTTTCCTAAAATCGGAAGGTGGATTTCGAGAGTTTTATGCCAATATGGGCATTCACCCAGAAATAAATCTTGGAGAATTTAAGGGTTCCGCCGATTATTTAAAGCGCAATTTTCCCCGAAATCTCAAATACTTGTTGGTACACAATACGATGATGCAAAAATCCGACTTTGAGACTTACGAAGCCTCAGGACTTGACATTTATTTGGCCACTTGTGCCAAAGCAAATTTGTATATTGAGGATCAGATCCCAGATTATGATTTATGGCGGGAATTTAAATTCCCCATTTGCATCGGAACAGATAGTCTTGCTTCGAATGATATCCTTTCTGTTTGGGATGAAATGGGTACCATCAAGCAATTTTATCCACGGATCGAAGACAGCGAATTGATTGAATGGGCTACTATAAATGGAGCCAAGGCCTTGAATTACCAAGACACTTTGGGTACAATAGAAATCGGAAAATCTCCAGGTTTAAATGCTCTACCCATCGATGAAAAAGGGCAATTGGATTTTTCAAAAAATATCACCAAAATTGCCTAAGCCTAGAGCATTTCTTTAAGTTTAGCTTTCACGCTTGCTCGCCATTCCTCCGCCAAAATACTCAATATGATGCTGGTTCTTCTAGTCCCATCTGCCTTGATTGCGTGTTTTCTCAAGATCCCTTCTTCGATACATCCTATTTTTTTCATAGCAGCGATACTTCTTTTATTATCAAAATCTGCGCGAAATTCGACCCGCTCCCACCCTAGAGTTTCGAAGGCAAATTCAAGCAATAAATATTTGCAATGGATATTAAGTCCCGACCCATGCCAAGCCGAACCGTACCAAGTATATCCCAATTGGGTCGTTTTATTATTTATTTGAATGTCGTAAAACCTAGTAGAACCCACGTGTTTATTGGTCTTTTTATCAAAAACAATCCAAGGATAAGCTGTGTGGGAATGCCTAGCATTTACAGCATCTTTTAGATAGTTTTTCAGCCCTTCCTCTCCTATGGCTTGAGATAGCGAATATTGGAATAATTGCGGCTCATGGATCGAATATTCAACCAAAAAATCAAAATCTTCTGTGGTCAAAGGTCTAAGCAAAACCCATTCGTCTTGCAAAATATACTCCTTTTCAAAAGAAAAACCATCTTTGTTTTCACTCATAATAATTTTTTGAGAAAAATAAAATCAACCCTCGTTGCGATTTATTTGAACTCGGATTCAAAACCCAATTTCAACTAAAGTCCAAAATTAATTATCTTTGAGTTCCTTTAATAGAATTTTTACCTTTTATGAAAAAAATATTGGTCATTGGTGCTGGAAGATCGAGTGGCGCCCTAATTGAATATTTACTCAAAGAATCAAGCAATATACCCGCTAGAATAACCGTTGCCGATGGAAATTTGGATTTGGCAATTACGAAAACCAATAATCATCCAAACGGTGAAGCTCTTAAGATTGAAGTAACCGCAGATGGCATAGAAAACCATATCGTCGCTGCCCATGACATAGTCATTTCGATGATGCCTCCACACCTCCATCCACCCATCGCACGACAATGTCTGGCTCTTGGAAAACACTTTGTGACTGCCTCTTATGTCTCCAGTGAGATGCAGGAGCTACACGAAGAATTCATAAAAAAAGGACTTGTCTGCATGAACGAAATTGGTTTGGATCCAGGCATAGATCACATGTCTGCCATGGAATTGATAGACGATATCAAATCAAAAGGAGGTAAAATTACAAGTTTCAAAAGCTATTGCGGAGGCTTGGTAGCTCCCGAATCCGACGACAATCCTTGGCATTATAAAGTCACCTGGAACCCTAGAAACGTTGTATTGGCAGGGCAAGGCATCGCCCAGTACAAGCTCGGACACCAGATCAAAAGATTGCCTTATCGCCGAATATTTCAAGAGATTGAATCCTTTCATTTCGATGCTATTGGCGATTACGAAGGGTATATGAATAGAGATTCGTTGTCCTATATCCGCCAGTATGGGCTTTATGACGTAGCGACGATGTGCAGGGGGACAATCAGAGGCAAGGATTATTGTCAAGCCTGGTCAGTTCTGATAGATTTGGGATGGACGGATCACTTGACACAGATTAAGGATCAAAACTTAACTTATAAAGCAGTTACTAAGAGCTTGTTGGATGGAAATTGCGAAAGCCTAAGCGAATATTGCCAAGTAAACAAAATTGCCCCTAAGATTTGCGAAATGCTCATATTTCTCGGTTTGGAGGAAGATAAACCCATTGGATTAAAGTCCTACACACTCGCAGATGCGCTAGAACAGCTTATCGTTACCAAATGGGCTATGCAGCCTATGCACAAAGATATGGTGCTCATGCGCCATTTGTTTGAGTTTGAGTTGGATGGAAAACAGTCCAAACTTCAGTCGGATCTCGTAGTCATCGGAGATGGCGAAGGTGGTCACAGCGCTATGTCTAAAACCGTTGGATTACCTTTAGGAATTTTTGTTCAGAGACTGGCCTTAGGTTTGGTAGAGGAAACTGGTGTGATGATCCCTATTTCAGCGAATATTTACAAACCCATTCTAGAGCAATTGCAAGAGTTAGATATCTCATTCCACCATACAATGAGCTAGTAGTGAATTGGCTAAAAAATCAAATACCACGTCTTTCATTTGAGGAAAAAAATGCCTACGCATTTTCCATCAGTTCCTTCTTAAGAAATAGTATTTTTTTGTTGGCTACTTTTATTTTTGCCAAAAGATGGTCAAGCCAGGATTTGGGTGATTTAGAGCAGTTTTTTTTCGTATATTCATTATTGCCGCTGTTCTTTTATTTCCCAATTACCAATAGTGCATTGGTTTATTATCAAAAATTGGATGAAAATCAAAAGCCAAGTTTCAAAAATGGTTTGTTTTTCTTAGTCCTCATCGTTAGTTTCACTTTTGCTAGTATTTGGTTCCTTTTTCCTAAGATTCAATATCTCTTTTGGCCTGAATCCCAAAGCTTAAACAACTACAATTTATATGTAATCATACTAGCACTACAACCTTTTCAGTTTTTGCTGGGATTATTTCTATTTTTAGATAAAAAAATAAATCTTCAAGTTGCATTCAGTCTCGTTAGCGTATTTCTAACCGCTACTTTTTTCATTTTACCGACTTTTTATTCTCTGGATCAATCTTGGCACCTCAAAGGCTGGATTCTAATCCTAATCTTCCAAATGTTATGGGCCATAGTTGACAATTTTTCTATCTTTAATTTTGTATTTGATAAATCTATTTTCAAAAAGTTTATAAAGATATTGATTCCATATGCCTTGTATGCTATTTTAGCTGCGATCCCCTTGGCGGGAGACAATGTTCTGGTGAACTATTTATTTCAAGACAAACAAATATTTGCTGAATTCAGGCTCGGTATTAAAGAACTCCCGTTTATCTTGTTGATATCCAACACAATACACAATATTTTCGTACAAAAAATATCTCACGAGGGATTAAGTGCATTGCCTCAACTGAAGTCCACCAGCTCCAAGTGGTACGGAATGACCATTGGAATTTCTACCATGCTATTCGTTTTTTCTCATTATCTATTTGTATATTATTTACAAGAAAAATACAAGCACAGCGAGTTGCTATTCCAAATGATGCTGTTGCTTTGGATAAGCCGCTTTTTATTCAGCCAATCTGTATTAGCGGGCATGGGACATCAGCGATATTTTATATTCGTAGGCTTGATAGAGCTTATACTCAATTTAGTCTTGAGCATTGGTCTTGGGCTGACAATGGGACTTCCTGGGGTAGTATTGGGGACGCTAATTGCCTTCTTGGCTGAGAAACTTATCTATGTTTGGATTCTATACAAAAAGTACCATATTAAAATACAAGATTACATGCCTATTAAGCATTATGCCATAGGGATTATCTGGCTAGGAATCCTTTTTATCTATTTTAGGATAATTTAGCTTAGCATAAATTTTGAAATAACCAAACTAAATGATACCTTTGCCCCCGTTAAAAAACCCAATGCACGCATAGTCGTGGTAGTTGGGCATTATTTCACTAATTTTTAAAGTTTTAACAATGGCAGTTAAATTAAGATTGCAAAGAAAAGGACGTAAAAAAGCTCCTTATTATCACATCGTAGCAGCAGACTCTAGATCTCCACGTGATGGAAAGTATATAGAGCGTTTAGGATTTTACAATCCATTGACCGTTCCTGCTACTATCGAAATCAACCGTGACGCAGCTTTCAAATGGGTCATGAATGGTGCGATTCCAACAGACACAGTCAACGCTATCCTCAAATTTAAAGGTGTTAACTTTCAAAAACACTTAGCAATAGGTGTAAAAAAAGGCGCCTTCACACAAGAAGAAGCTGATGCTAAAATGGCTGACTGGTTGACAGCAAAAGACGCCAAGATCAAATCTCGCGTTGAGAAAACAAAACAAGCAGTTGTGGATAGACACAAAGCTATCTCTGGTATCGCCAAAGTTGTAGCTGCTCCTGTTGTAGCTCCTGTCGAAGAAGTTACAGAAGTAGTTGAAGTAGCTGAAACTGCAGCTGGAACGGTTGAAGCCGTTGTTGCAGAAGAAGTAGTAGAGATCAAAGATAACGTGGAAACTGTAGTAGAGGAGGCCGTAGCTGTAGTAGAAGAAAGTCCTATCAGCGATGCAGCACCAGAAGCTGCTGAGCCAACATCCACAGAAGAAACTACGACCGAAGAAGCTTAATTAATGCTCTGCCTAAGGCAGATTTCAAAGCAGTATAAAAAAAATAAACCTGGTAAGGCCTTGATTGTCTTATCAGGTTTTCTTTTAAAAGATCATAATTAAATTATCGCTTTATGGAACAATTAAATAAACTTTATGTCCAAAAATTGGATGATATAGCGGCGACAATAGAACAATCTGATGCCCTCGCAACTTATTTGGAAGAAGAAGATCAAGAGAGTTACAAAGCTCTTGTTGATGAAATCGAACCCACCATATTAGACCTGTACCAAGAGGTTTCAGTTAAAGAGCCCTTGCAGTTGGTTTCGCTGGAATTAGCGCTTTTGGACGATCGATTCGAAGGTCTATTTATGCCTAAGTTATTGGGCTTTGCCATCCTGCGAGGGGAGATTGACTCTCAATATAGATATGTCAGGACCCAAGAACACTTAAAAACGGTTCTTTCAGCCATTTGCACCAATTCAAATTTTGAATTGATCAAAAACAGAATCGGTCAAGCCATCCAAATTTGCTTTGCATTGAGCAGCGACATTTGGGTGACCAATTTTATTGATTCTGTCACTACCAAGAAGGTTAAAGCATATCTTTTGTCACAAAAACTCGAAAAATATCGAGTGGCCAAAGACAGAGAAATTGGTTACAATATATTCAAAAAGCAGTACCACAATTACCATTTTCATACCTCTGAGTTCCCGAAAAATCAACCAGAGTTAATCATGCAATTCGCATCACTACAAAGCTTTTTGCTAGAGCGGATCAAGATTAATGATTACAACGCCAATTTTTTAGGTAAGTTACTAGATTGCCTAGCGAATAAGGATCTAGTCGGTACACAAGAACACATTTCATTGCTTGGTATTATCATAAATTACTTTGACCTAGGGGCCAACGACTTCAAAAAAGCAGCCTCTCTCATAGAAACGACCTACAAAGCCAACACCAAATTCGAAGCCCAATATTTTGAGTTTCTGGAAGGAATACTTGGTAGCACACTGCCTTTTGATTCTCAGTGCGATAGCCGAGCCTTCAAGATTTTTGACAACGCCAATTATGGCAATGTCTATAAGTATTATCAAATCATGGCTTCTATCGCTTCTCGCGGAGTTGCGCATGAGGACAGCATCGAGGCAATTCGACTATTTTATAGCCAGTACGAAGGGCTTTCGACCATCAATGAGTGCGTGAGACTCAATATCTATAGATTCTTCCAAGGGTTTATGAGTGGCCTGAACGTCGGCGATTATTTGGACTATTTTGAAATAAATCGTTATATCGTCATCTATATCGACGGCTTTAACAACGAACACTTCAATCAAAAGATCAAAGAAATCAGCGAGAAATATACCAATAAGTGCTTGAAAGTTTATACCGACAAGCGAAGCAAAGAATATCAGGAAATTAAAAAATTCATCGCCACGCATTTCGTGGAGATGGGCTTTATGAAAGAAAAAGAGGTCACAGAAATGTTCAAGACCAAGCGCAAAAAACTCGCTTAAAAATACAAAATCCCTTGGCTAAAACCAGGGGATTTTTTTTTTGATGGCACGTCCTCCATTTCATTCGGACCGGGCTCATATCTTTGCAATATAACTCATATTTTTATAATTTAACCCATAATACTAAAAGCTATCACAGCAAATTGAGACCGCGCTAGATACATTTTAAAAATGATATTGTCGAGACAGGTTTATCTGTGGTAGTTTTTATTTGTCAGCCTCAATAGTACCTAGACACTAGTTTTATTAAATTAGATGTTGTATTACAATGAGCAATGGTATGCAAATAAATTTTTAGTATTATACAAAAACTATTTTTATGATAATAAAGTATTCAGTTGGATTAGATGTTTCTGCGGCCGACATTAAAGCATGTATATCTGTGATAGATATTGAACAACGGGTAAAAGTTCAATTCTCCAAAACGCACAGTAATACAAAAAAGGGGCTTTTGGAACTTTATAATTGGATTATAAAAAGTCATAAGTCGCCAGAAATTCCATTGGTGGTATGTATGGAAGCAACGGGAGTTTATCATGAAAATAGTGCGTATTTTTTATTAGAAAAAGGGTTAAGAATTTCCATAGTGTTGCCCAATAAGGCAAAAAAGTATTTACAAGCTTTAGGGCTCAAAAGTAAAAATGATAAAATTGATGCTAAAGGTCTAGCTCAAATGGGAGCGGAACAAAATTTAAAAGAATGGAAACCTTTGGGCAACTTTTTTATGATCTTCGTATTCTAACGAGGCAACATGAGGTATTGCAAAGAATATTACTTCAGAAAAAAACCGCCTACATGCTGCGGAAACTGCTGCACGTCAAGTAAAAAATTGAATTAACTCAAATTAAACAACTTATTACTTTTCTCAAAAAACAATTAGCAATAATTGAAGTTGAAATCCATAAAATGATAGAAACCAATCCTACGTACAAGGATAAGTTTGCTAGAGTTTGTAAGCTTCATGGCATAGCCACATTGTCAGCAGCAACAATTATTGCAGAAACTGGAGGATTTGAGCTATTTGAAAATTACAAACAAGTAGTAAGCTATGCAGGATATGATGTAGTTGAAAATCAATCGGGAAAACATCAAGGCAAAACTAAAATTTCCAAAAAGGTAACTCTAAAATCAGAAGAATATTACATATGCCAGCATTAGTCGCAAGAGGGAAAGAGGGAACAGTGTTTGAAAACTGTACACCAGGGTATTTGAAAAAACTGGAATAAAAATGAAAGGAATCGTCGCTGTACAGAAAAAACTATTGCTTATGATTTATTATATTTGGAAAAAGGATTTGATATATGACATTAATTTTTCAAATATCCAAAAGGAGGAGTTGGCGCCCCCCTCTCCGTTAAAAATAGATAAAGAAAAACAATTAAAAAAAGCCACATATAATGTGGCTTCACAAGGTGAGCATCCTTTAAGTTATCGAAGTATGCCCCCTCTCCGTAAGGCAAATATATTAAAAAATGTAGTATAAAAAATGTAAAATAATTTGGTATTGAAGATAGTACCTGTGCGAGGGTAACCTCGTCTAGGGACGAGATCCGTCTCCCCCATTCGGGTGAGACCAAGCCTCTACCATCCCTCGTGCGCTATGTCTTTGAAGTCTGGGATATTTTATTAACCCCCTGGATCGACCATTTGAGGTTGTTTCTCTTCTTCCTTACGAACAGATTTTATAGGCTTGGAAGCTTTTCCTAAATTATATGTAAAAGTTAATCCAACATTGGTATTATCTCCTCTCCTGTATCCTTCGAAGAAATAATTAGGATCCGAGGTAGAATAAATATTGAACGTTTGGGTCTTGAAGATATCCGCCAATCGGAGGACAATATTCCAATTATCATTTTTAGCACCATACCTAAAGGCCAGGTTGCCATTTCCCATCGCCTTGATTTTACCTTGTGGCGTAACAAATGGTGCATTGTATCTACCATTGAACTGGATAGACCACTGAGGATTTATATTGTACGTGGCACCCAACTGGACAGTCATGTACAAGGCCCCATTGTTGTAAATGAGATAATCATCATTATAAAACTGTTGGTATAAATTGATGGTTGAATTTGCCTTCCATGCCTTTGAGAAATTGGCATTAATTACCATTTCCGTACCATACAATTCCGCAGAGGAAAGATTGTCGAATTTCACTATGGTGCCACCAGTCACATAGTTTGCTGTGACTGTTCTTCTGAATGAATTATTGATGTGACGATAATAAAATGACTGATTTAGAGACAATTTTTTCCAATATTTTATATAACCTAATTCCAGATTATTGACGTATTCTGGCTTTAGATTTGGATTTCCTGTTCTTATAGAATAAGCATCCGACAAGTTCACAAAAGGGTTCAACTGACCAACTCCAGGTCTATTGATACGACGTGAATAAGCCAAGAGTATATCAAATCCTTCCGCCATTTTGCGCTGAATTTGTACCGTTGGGAAAAAATCGATATAAGTTCTGTCGTTGGGTGTTTCGTTCAAAAGTAAGGTAGATGTTTGGGTATTTTCCACCCTCAATCCCACATGATATTCGTACTTTTTCCACTTATGTTTCCAGATACCGTAAGCTGCACTAATGACTTCATCGTACTTGAAATCGTTAGAAATAGCCTGATCGTTTTTAAAAGCTCCACTCACAGAATCAAATGTTTCAGACCCTATGATATTATGTAGGTTTCTGAAAGAAAGAAGTAATCCAGTTTCGATTTTTTTATCCTTACTCACTGGATGAGCATAATCGAGTCTTCCAACGTTAATTCGCTTGTATTCGTCTAGGGATACTTTTTGTGGCAATTCTGAAATTCCTTTAAAATAACTATTGGTGATAATATTCTTTTGATCATAACGGCTATCATCCAAGTCTTTGCTATCAGAAACAAGAAAATCAAAGTCTAATTGTTTATTTGGTGTGTTGAATTTTCGCTGCCATCCAATGTTGAAATCTATTCCATCCTTGCTTTGTTTTGTCAAAGCAGTCCTACTCGCTTGACCAAAATACTCATTGCTATTGTAAGGCCAATATAAGAAATCACTTTCTTGTTCGCTGACAATCTCAGGCGAATTTCGGTAGTTCAAGCTGGTATAAAAAGTATTCAAACTATTTTGAAAAAAATCTACTCCGAGCTTAACTCCATGAGTCAGATCTGTCCTCTTATCATCGGTATTCTGTCTATTGGTGTAGAAACTATCGCGAGTAATGATGCTCCTTTGGCTAAATCCTTGGGATTTGGTAGCATTGTTTTGATAGGTATATCCGCCAAAAAAAGCAAACTTTTTCCACTTCAAATTATAATTAACCCCAGCATTATATCTATTATACGCGCCTCTCACATATCCTACATACGCTGTTCCATTAGAATTTGTTTGGGAATCCTTTTTCATTATAATATTAATGATTCCTGCATTTCCTTCAGCATCGTATTTTGAGGACGGATTGTTAATTATCTCTATTTTATCGACAGAAGAAGCTGGGATTTGTTTCAAAGCGCTGATGGATGAAAATCCACTATTTCTACCATCTATAAGGATTCTCACGTTGGCATTTCCTCTTAGATTAATATTACCTTCATCGTCCACATCGATAGATGGCAAAGTGTTTAGCATATCGTACAAAGTGGTTCCTTTCGTATTGACATTTTCGGCAAGATTTATTACTTTTTTGTCCAATTTGGCAACATACTCTGCCTTTCTCTCGACGATATCTACTTGATCCAAACCTATCTCGGACTCTTTTAATGCGATGGGAGGCATCAAATGTGGATGAGAATCAGGACTATAGTTGAAAGGTTTGCTCTTTTTGGTTTCATATCCCAAATAAGTACATTCGACCATATAAATGCCCTTTTCTGACAAATTTATCTCAAAGAATCCCAAGCTATCCGTCAATGCATCAGCTACAGCCGTAGAATCCGGCATTTTAATCAGCAGTATCTGAACCAAGTCCAACCCCTTCTGTATGTTTTTTTCAGAAACGACTTTACCTCGCACGGTATTTTGAAGGCTGCTTTGACCAAATAAACCAATTTGCATTAGGCATATTACCAATATTACCGACAATATTTTTTGAATCATATTTACTTTTTAAAATTCTTAATAAATCTAAGAAACGTTTTTTATTATCTTTTGTTCGGATTTTTGAAAACATCATTTTAAAAACGATGATTTGATTCCATGGGCAAGTTAGTAAAATTTTGTGCAGAGGGGTGAAATAAAATTTCAAGGATTTTAACATTTGACGATTATTTATCAATTTATTTTTTTTATTCCATACTCATAACCAAAATTCTTATAGATAATCAACAGTGAATTGATATTGCTATTATCTTTGTGCATCAAATATCCCAAGATGCATTTAGAGACAATTAAAGTGGTAGGTGTGATGTCGGGGTCCTCTCTGGATGGATTGGATTTAGCACTCTGTGAATTTACAATCAATAAAGCGAATGAAGATCAGCCCATTCACGGATGGCAATTGCTAATTCACGAAACCATACCCCTGCCATCCCAATGGAAAATACTACTCAAAGACCTAGTAAATGGAAATTCATTATCACTGGCACAGGCAGATTTTGATTTTGGTTATTTTATCGGAAATTCTGTAAAAGATTTTTTAATAAAACACAACCAATCTGCTGATATCTTAGCCAGCCACGGTCATACCATATTCCACTATCCAGAAAATAAGATGACTTATCAGATAGGAAATGGTGGTGCAATAAACACCTCCTCTGGCTTGACTACCATCAATGATTTTAGAAGCACTGACATAGGATTGGGTGGTCAAGGTACGCCATTGGCTCCAACCGCTGAAAAAATCCTTTTTGAAGGCTATGACTTTTATCTGAATATAGGCGGAATAGCCAACATAACTGCCAAAATTGGGCAAAAATTCATTGCATTTGACTCAACACCCGCCAATCAAGTATTGAATGGTTTGGCGCAGCGATTGGGCTTTGATTACGACGAAGATGGTAATATCGCTAGAAGTGGAGACTTGAATGATGAATTATTCAGAGGGCTTTCTCTTTATCCTTACTTCAAGCTCAAATATCCAAAAAGCTTGGACAACGATTGGATTACAAAAAACTTCTTGCAAAATATATTGATGCATGAAGGCAATACACAAGACAAACTTAGGACAGCAACGGAATTCATCGGTTACCAAATAGCTCAGTCTATCAATCAGATCATGAGTACTGAAGGCCTCTCACAAATCGGGTGTAAAATGATGGTAAGTGGTGGTGGTGCCTACAATACTTTTCTATTGGAATGTATCCGAAAAAATATGGTATCAGTCGCTACGGTTGAGATTCAAATCCCATCGCCTGCTATCATAGAGTTCAAGGAAGCCATCTTAGTAGCTTTGCTGGGTACATTGCGTTTGTACAATCTCACCAACTGTCTATCTTCGGTGACAGGCGCTAGTCGAGACAGTATAGGTGGGGCCATTTATCAAGGACTAAAATAATCTATCGATGAAAGACCTCCCGATACTAATTACTGGTGCAGGAGGCATGTTGGGTTCTCATTTGGTAGAAGCATTATCACGTGCTGGATATCGCAATTTGACTTTGGCTTCAAGGCAATCTTTTGAAACTGACCTCAAGCTTGAAGTTGGGGATTTGAAAGACTGGAACTATCTACTACGAATCATCGAAGGGAAACATACCATCATCCATGCAGCATCCAAGATTTCATACTCGGATTTAGACTTTGATGCCCTTATGGCCGAAAATACGCTGGTGATGCGGTCGATGATCGATTTGGCACTAGAATATGACGTACCCAACTTTGTTTATATCAGCAGTACATCTACCCTATTTCGAACGGGAATAACTGAATCTATCAACGAAGAAAGCACTTGGAAGTCAAAAATCCAAACATCACCCTACGGCACTTCTAAATTCTATGGCGAATTGGAGTGGGCACGAGGCCTGGCCGAAGGACTGAATGGGCACCTTTTATTGCCATCGGTAATCATTCCAGAGCATGGATTTTATCATCAGAATTTTGGCAAAAATATCAAAATGTTAGAAGATGGCTTCGAACATTACCCATCTGGATCTGGCGGATTTGTAGCAGTCTCTGACGTATGCAAAATCATTTTAGAGATTCTAGAAAATAAAATACCAACAGGGAAGTATATTCTTAATGCTGAAAATATTTCTTATAAAGAAGTATTTATGACTATCCACAGGGCCTTGGGATTGAATACTCCCCTGACACCATTGAAACAATGGAAATTAAGCCTGGCCGTCATTTTCAACGGTATCCAAGAAAAATTATTTAGAAAAAGCAATTTCATCAATAAACATACTGCATCCCTAAGTACTTCAAATTTTGAATATGACAACGCCAAAATCTTGCAACATTCCCAAATAAAATTTAAGCCCATCAAAGAAGCTATTCAGGAGTATGTACAAAATTATTTGAAAGAAAAAGGGGCAAAATGGGATAAGCCCCTCCTTGAAATTCATAAGCCGGATTCTGTAAACTAACGAATTAGCTCGACCGTCATTTAACTAGACTTTTTGTCACCAAAAAGCTCAAACTGCCTACCCTTCTTGCCTTCTTTAGAAGCACTTCGAGCAGAAATTTCCCATAACAGGAACAAGATTTACATGGCATTTCAACTCGTAAGGTTTATCCCAAAACATGATTACTCATGCTTGCGGGTGCTCTTACCACCCGTTTTCACCCTTACCTTGATGACTCAAGGCGGTAATTTTCTGTGACACTTTCTCAAGACCAATTTACCATTATATCAGTCTCCCACTCGTTAAGTGGTACGATGCTCTATGCTGTCCGGACTTTCCTCTGCTTGCGCAGCGACGACCTCCTTTCATAAGCAAAATTACCATATTATTTCGACAAGCTTGGGTCTTTTTATTTAGCTCCAGTTCAAAACAGCAAAATCCTAAGACCAAGAACTTAGCTCAAAAGCCAACAAATCATGGTACCAGATATATCAAAAATAAATCCCAGTACAATTTTCTTAGATAATTAGAGTTTAGATACCAACTTATGATTAAATTTGCTAGATATAAATAATTGAATGCAGTCAAATTTTAAATTTTTGTGGTTAGGATACATGATGGCTGGGATGAGCATGTGCCTTTTGTTCGTATGCAATTGCAGCCCTGTAAAGCACTCCACTACAACCGCCGCTAACGCTAAACATAAAAAATCTAAAGGCCTCAATACCTTGGTTCGTTTCGAAGATTGTAAATCCTTATCCCAGACCATAGATAGGGCTCAATCGTCTCAACAATTGATTTTCATGGACTTCTACGCAGATTGGTGTATCCCTTGCAAAGTAATGGATCAGGAAGTGTTCAACGATGTGGAGGTAGCCGATCTATTAAATAATCATTTTATCAACGTAAAAATAAATGGCGAATTGGACAATGGACCTGATTTAGTAGCCATGCACGAAGTCTCGTCTTATCCGAATTATATCTGGCTAGACTCCAAAGGAGCCATCTTGCACAGAGAAGTTGGTGCGCTCAGCAGATCCAAGTTTCTGTCCATCACCGCTGATATCATATCTCGACTTAAGCGCTAATGCGCCTGAGTACTTCCAAATCCCCCAATTCCTCGGTCTGTTTTTTCCAAATTATCAACAGGAGTTAATCTCACTTTGGCAACTTGTGCAAATACGATTTGGGCGATACGCTCACCCGATTCGATGGTTTGTACTTCGCCTGACAGATTGACTATTGGAATCCGCAATTCACCTCGATAGTCGCTATCTATCGTTCCAACGGCATTGATCAAAGTAAGCCCTTTTTTTAGCGAAGTGCCACTCCTCGCCCTCACTTGACCTTCATATCCTATAGGAATAGCAATATACAAGCCCGTTGGTACCAAGATTCTTTCTAGCGGACTTATACTGATTGGCGCATCTAGATCCGCTCTTAGATCCATTCCTGCCGAACCTTGAGTTTGGTATTGGGGTAATTCTTGTTTTCCTTTATTGATGATTTGGACTTCAATATCTGACATAGCGAGATAAAATAAAAATATGCCGAAAGATAAAGCCTTTCACTTCAATTCACCTAAATTGATGTCATTTTTTCTTGGAAAAATTAATTCTATTTTAGAATAAAATAAAGTAAAATAGAAATTCCAATCCTCTTACCCACGGCTTCAAAAACCTTAAAAGTAGCACAGATTACTATAATCTCCTATTTATTAACAGATGAATCCCAAAAGGAAAAGAAAACGAATAGGAGCTATCCGTACTTTTCTTTATGCAATTGTTCAGATTGACCAACCCAGTTGTCTCTCAATATCCTTCCTGGGAAAAACTCTATGGCGTCATTGACTTTTTCAATATCATGCTCATTAAAATTGGCAATTTGCTTGAAGGTATAAATGCCTAGGTAGTTTAGTTTTTCTTCTATAAATGGTCCAATGCCGACTACAAGCTTGAGATCATCCTTAGCGTCCGCTGTGGCTATTCCTATACGTCCGAAATCAATATGTTTGGCCTTTTCTTGAATGCGAAGCTTCACGGCATCTTTTGCGGAGGCATCCTGAACTACGTTGTCAGAACATTCAGCCATATGCTTGTTGTATTTGGCTTCTAGATCAATATAGTTATTACGACATCTTTGCAATTGGGCTTCAAGGTCTGATATATTGGCTTCTGCATCCAATTTGAATTTGTTAAAATTACTGGTAGTAGTCTCTAAAGAACTATGAGTGTCGAAGTATTTTTGTTTCCAATCTGTGCCAAAAAATTGTCTAAGCAACCAACCCAACAGCGTCGCTCCCAAGAAACAAAGTAATAGTGGCAAACAACATGCCCATGAACAACAAAATATTAAAAATGCCATAGTTGTATAGTTTAAATTTTTTAATAAAAGTATTTATAAAGATATTAGAATTTAAAAATGTACATTGATTTAGTTGCCTAATGTTATTTCGACTCTTCGATTTTTTGCTCGGCCTTCGCTGGTTTTATTATCGTCGATCGGATTATTTTCACCTTCTCCACTCACTTTTATACGATCGATAGCAATGCCATATTTACCGAGGCTTCTAGCTACAAATCCAGCCCTACCTTCAGACAATCTCTGATTGGAATTCGCCTCACCTATTTCGTCAGTGTATCCTATTACATTCAATTTTGCGTCTGGATGTTCATCCAAATACTTGTCTGCCTCCGCGAAATAAGTCTTCAATTCTGCTGTTTCAATAATGCTGTTTCTACCCGAGGCAAAATAAACTGTCCTTGGACTAAAAATTGTCTTAGGTCCCTCAGCGGTCGGCTTTTCACTGGCAGTTACCCCAAAAGTTATAGGTCCAAATATAGTATCCGCACCATCCATTTTCAAGCCAGCGAGTTTGTCGCCAACGATATCAATATTAGCATCGGACATACCTCGTGAACTTAGATATTGTTTGATGGCTTCGGCTCGGGCTGCACCTAAGGCTGTTCCATTCTCATCAGAAGCAGAAAATCCATTGATAGTAAGTCTTTTTTCAGGATGCATCTTAAAATATCTTACGATGGAATCTAAGTGCTCAACTATCGGTACTGGAATGATCGGCTTATCGCTGTCTTTCAAAAATGCAAGATGGATATTTTCATGAAGGTCCACATCGTTGTCTTTGAATGAAAATGTAGAATGTTCTACACTCGTATTTCCAGTAGAGCAGCATCCATCTCCACAGGTATTGCAGCAAAAATTACAATAAATCCAACAGGTAAGAAAAAAAAGTAAAATAAGGGCTGCGAGGGTGGCTAAAAATCTAGAATTCATAATTACTACATCTTAAATTAGTACAAAATATTAATAATTTAAAACAAATTTTAAATCCCCGAAAAATTAATCATTATAATTTGTAATTGTGCATGAATCACCATTTTTTTTCTAAAAATATTTAATTATTTTTATTTTTAATAAAAACTAGTACATTTGGCATACCGAAATCGTGTCCATGAATCAAATATATTATCCAATACTTGTATTTTCCTTGTGCCTAGGCATTTTTGGATGCAAGTATAATAATAAGACGGTTGAAAAAGAGAATGTCCAGATAGCCAAAGGCATCGTAGATACTACCATAGAAGGGGTGTATTATCCTACTATGGGCGATATAATCTGGCCCTGCGAAGGTGATTCTTCTACGAAAATTATACTAAAGGATGAAGCAAAGGCTTTGGCTTCCACCTATGAGCAAGATATGGAGCAACCCAGCAAGAGTGAACCAGCCCTCGTAGAAATAATAGGGGCACTAGATTTGGCTACCAATGCTATCACTTTGAACGATATTGGCAATTTCGAACCAATTGGGTATTTTTCGTCTTGTAATCAACTCAGATTATATGGCTATGGCAATACTCCCAATTGGAATTTAATTGCATTAAATAAAATACCTGTCATCATATTCAAAGATTTTGAGTCTGGAACCAATCAAGAATTCGCCATTGACGAATGGACTTTCAAACCAACTAACTATACCAAGCAGGTCTTTTACTCAAATGACAAATCAAAACGCATCACCATCGAATTTATCAAAGCTCAAACCAAAGATCCAAAATCTGGAGAAGTATTTGATTATCAAGTACATATATACAATGGTCCAAAAATGTATGTTGGCTACGGGCAATTATTTTAAAAATGTCTGAAAAAAAAATTTAAAAATTTTGTTCAAATAAAATTTAGAATATACCTTTATCCAAATTAAAACTGAATAAATAACTATTGAATATTTTAGAAATAATTAATGTCCATGAGTCCTATTTATTTTAAAGAAAACGAATTGAATCCTTTGGGTCTATCGAACGAAGAATTCTTACAAACAGAAGATCAGAATGACGCTATGAGTGTTACTGATACTCAAATTATGCCCGATGCTACCGGCGTACTTCATTTGGAATTTAAGAAAAAAGATGAAGACGACGATGACGATTTTGACGACGAGTTCGACGATCTAGACGACGATGATGATTATGACGATGATGATGACGATGAATTCGATGATGATTTAGACGACGATAAAGATCCTTTGGACAATATCGACGACTCTGAGTTTTACCAAGATGATCCAGATTTTGAAGATTTGGCAGATTTGGATGACAGTGGATTCAAGGGAAAGCCTTCAAAACACAAAATCAACGAGGACGACGATTTTTTCGATGACGACGAGTTTTTGGACGAGGATGACGTTGAAGATACAGGTGAGACGTATTGGGATGACCTAGATTAATACCGAACAACAATGCCCAATGTCCTTGGGCATTGTTGTTTTATTGGCTGAATATTGGTTCCATGAAGCAAATGAAATTTTTCAATCGGGATGTAAGTTGGCTTGCATTCAATCATAGGGTACTGCAAGAAGCTCAGGATCCTTCTGTTCCTTTGCTGGAGAGACTTTTTTTCCTAGCCATTTATTCCTCCAATTTGGATGAGTTTTTCAAGATTCGAATTGCCTCACTCCATTATATCATCCGCACTGGTAAAAGAACGCAGAAAAAACTAGACTTCGAGCCAAAGACATTGCTCAAAAAATTGCTCGATATCGTCAAAAAACAACAGGTTTTATTCAGCAAGATTTTTGAAGAAGACATCGTACCCAATCTCAAAAAAACAATATCCACATATTACGGCGATTGGACTTAGACGAGCCCTAATCCAAATGGGTAGCCCAGTATTTTCACGATCATATGCTACCTTATGTCCAACCCGTGCTCCTATTTAAGAATATGGTTAGGCCATTTCTCAATAACAATGAGCTATATCTGACCATTCAGATGAAGGAAATGAAAAAAAATTCGGACAATTTGTATTATGCGATCGTCAAAATCCCTTCAGACCATCTACCCCGATTCGTGGAGGTTCCTAGTCAATCAGCGCAAAAATCTATCATCCTTTTGGATGACATCGTAAGACATTCTGTTTCATGGCTATTCCCAGGGTTTCAGATCTTGGATACTTATTCCATCAAACTCACAAGAGACGCCGAATTGTATATTGACGATGAGTTTTCTGGAGACCTCATGACTAAGATTAGACAAAGTTTGATGAAAAGAAATGTTGGTCAAGCCTCTAGGATGGTGTACGATACGTCCATGCCTCCGAAAATGCTTTCTTTGCTCAAAGGAATGTTTCAAGTTGGAGATTTGGAGATGCTTCCCGAGAAAAGGTATCACAATTACGCCGATTTTCTTGGTTTCCCAGACTTTGGCAAAACTCATCTCAAAAATATCCCACTGCCGCCGCTACCCTATCCACCATTCATCGAGGCAGAGTCCATTTTCAAGGCCATAGAAGAGAAAGATCATTTACTAGTATTTCCATTCCATAGCTATGATCCCGTCATCAACTATTTCAAGTTGGCGGCCGCTGATCCCTTCGTAACGGAGATTAAAGTCACACAGTACAGAGTCTCCCACTCCTCGCCTATCATGGAGGCACTGATCGAAGCTGCCGAAGCGGGCAAAAAAGTTTTCGTCTTTATCGAAGTAAAAGCCCGTTTCGATGAAGAAAAAAACCTCAAATGGGGAGAGCGTCTCGAAAAGGCAGGAGTCAAGGTCCACTACTCTCTTCCTGGCAGAAAAGTACACGCAAAAATGGCAGTTGTAACCCGCGTAGTTAATAAGATCAAAACGCACTATACCTATCTTTCAACAGGCAATTTCAACGAAAAAACTGCCACGATTTACAGTGATTTTGGGTTTTTCTCAACCAAACCCATCTATTACAAGGACATGCTTAAATTATTTGATTACCTAGAACACGATGGTCTAAAAGAAGAAAAATACGATACCATCCTAGTAGGACAGTCCAATCTCCGAGAAACCCTCTCCGCCATGGTCCAACAGGAAATATCCACCGCTAAAAAAGGGCAAAAAGCCAGCATTGTGCTTAAAATGAACAGCCTCGAAGACAAGGAGATGATCAAACAACTCTACTACGCTTCGGACAAAGGCGTCAAGATAAAGCTCATCATTCGAGGCGTCTGCTGTCTGATCCCAAAGGTCAAGGGCATGAGCGCAAATATCAGTGCCATCAGCATCGTAGATCGATTCCTAGAGCATAGTCGCGTCTTTTATTTTCACAACCAAGGCCAGCCCAAGCTATACCTGTCATCCGCCGATTGGATGGAGCGCAACCTCTCGTATCGCGTGGAAACCAGCTTTCCACTTTTTGACCCTGATTGCATCAAAATCGTCAAAGACATCCTCAATCTCCAGTGGAAAGACGGCGTAAAAGCCCGCATTATAGACGCCACCCTGTCCAATAGGTACCGGACCAACAAGTACAATCCTCCCGTGCATTCCCAGGTTGATACCTACTTTTATATCAAGAATTTGACCTACGATTAATTTTTGGGCGTCTCCCTCCCCTAGTCTTGCAGACTGTGTCAGGTCGCGCGCTACACGACTTCACTTCGTTGCGGTCTCGTTTCCACCCTTGGATACAACGAGACGCTCCTTCGGAGCTCGTTCCGATCGCTGACGCGCAGGGTTATATCTCACTTAGTTTGGAATTTGCCAATCTGGCCATTAATGAAAAGCCAGAAAGAACCAACTTTAATGGGTTTTTGTGGTGAATGCATAAACTAAAGTCAATTATATTTACTTTTGTATTTGTAATGTAATGACTATGACAAAGGAAACGGCAATTAAACTATTTGAACAAAACCAAATTCGCTTTATTTGGAAGGAAGAAAATGAGGAATGGTATTTCTCAATAATAGATGCAAAATATATGTTTATGAAGATTTAGATATTGATAAGGAATATACAATATAAATCATTGATTATCAATACAATTTCACAATTAAGGAACATTTGCTATTAAATAAGGAACATTGTAAATTAAAAAAATTATTCGATATAAATTCTCTTATGAGGCAAGATTTCACCAAAAACTCAGACATTGACTGGTCAAAATTAATTTCAGAAATAGATCAACAGCTGTATAAAAAATATGGTCTCAGTCAAGAAGAAATTGATTTCATTGAGGAGAAAGTACAAGCAATGGAGTAAAAGCTGTGGTTTTACAATTCAAAGTAAATAATGATGAGCAACATAAAATTATTTGAAGAGAAAAAAGTTCGTTCTGTTTATAATGAACAAGAAGCAAAATGGTATTTTGCCGTGCAAGATGTTGTACAAATACTAACAGATAGCAGTGATGTAAAGCAATACATAAAAAAAATGCTATCTCGTGATGAGCAGCTTAAAAGCAACTGGGGTACAATTTGTACCCTAGTTGAAATGAAAGCAGCAGATGGTAAACTTCGTAAAATTCAAGCTGCAAATACCGAAAATGTTTTACGACTTATCCAATCCATACCATCGCCCAAAGCTGAACCATTCAAACAATGGTTGGCACAAGTAGGTGCCGAACGCATTGCCGAGATAGAAGATCCAGAATTGGCTCAAGCTCGTATTAGAGCTACCTACAAAGCCAAAGGATACAGTGATGCTTGGATAGAAAAAAGAATTAGAGGCATACAAGTACGGGATGAACTCACTAACGAATGGAAACATCGAGGCGTAAAAGAAGGTAAGGAGTATTCTATCTTGACCGCCGAAATCAGCAAAGCTACGTTTGGTATTATGCCAAGCGAGTATAAAAGTTTGAAGGGTTTAACCAAACCCTCAGAAAATCTAAGAGACCACATGACCGATTTGGAATTAATATTCACCATGCTTGGTGAAGCTTCAACTACCGAAATTGCTAAAAATAAAAATGCCCAAGGTTTTATAGAAAACCAAAAAGCGGCCAAAGCTGGTGGAAAAATAGCGGGTAATGCCAGAAAAGAATTAGAAAAAAAATCCGGAACAAAAATTGTAAGCAAGCAAAATTTTAAAAATTTAGATAATCCCAAAGAACTGAAAGATAATAAAGATTTAAGATGAATCTAAAAAAAAGCATCCAAGAAATCGATATACGAGAAGATTTTCTTTTAAAAAAAGACGATCTGCTAGAGATACTTTTGCAAGATAAAACCACAAATAAAAATATTATTTGGAGGCCACAGACTCTTATGAACAAAAAGGCAAAGAGTATGCACCACTCGCACCTATAACCTCAGAATTAATAACGGGCATCAATGGAACTTTAATACAACCTCGAGCCGTAAAAAGCAAAGAAGAGCAACTTTATAGAACAAGAGATAAAGCAGAGGTATTTACGCCACTTAACATTGTAAAACAAATGAATGATGCTTGTGATGTCAAACGTGTAACAAAAAACAATTGGCAAGAATATATAGCTTTACTCAAACTAGAAATTACCTGCGGCGAAGCACCCTTTATTGTATCCCGTTATGACCCAGTTTCTGATAAGCAGGAATTACTACCGCTTAAAAACGTGTTGGTTTTTTAGATAAAAAATTGAGTGTTGTATCTAAATATTGTAATACCCTAGAAGAGTGGCTAAATTGGTCGAAGATTGCCTTTCAATGTTCTTACGGATACGAGTGGCAAGGAGATAGTTTGCTAATTGCTCGGGAGAATTTGCTTTATACTTTTATTGATTATTATCAAGATAAATTTAAAGAAACGCCAAGTTCAGAACTACAAAAGGAGATTGCAGAAATCATCGTTTGGAACATCTTCCAAATGGATGGATTGAAGTATGTGATACCCATGAGTTGTAAAACAGAGAAAATAACTATCAGAGGAGCAGTAAATTTATTTGGCAAAGATGATGACCGTATAGATGAAAAACCATGCGAAGGTTGCGAAAAAAAATATGCTTCAAATCATAATGGAATACGTGTAAAAACGATGGACTGGAGAGAGGGTAAAATCATAGAATTTGACACTATACCACAAAGTGTGTAAATTAAAAAGTTAAAAGCTAGAATTTTATATTTGAGCCTATGGACCCAGATAAGAAGCTTCTATTGATTCTAACAACCCTTTCTAACTCAAGGCTATTAATTTTTTAAGGCCATCTTCCAAAGTAACCATGGGTCGATTCAAAATCGATTTCATTTTACTGATATCTGGCTTTCGACGGGTCATATCGCCTTCTTTTAATGTCGGCAGATGCTTTATCTCGGAAGATGAATTGGTCAGTCGAATGATTTCCTTGGCCAAATCTAAAACCGATATTTCTACATCGCTACCGATATTGATCACGTCATTGATGCCTTTATTTTCATCCAATGTAGCGAGTGTGGTCGCTATATTATCGTCCACGTAACAAAAGGTCCTGGTTTGACTTCCATCACCGTAGATGGTTATAGGCAAATTATTTTTAGCCAATTCAATGAATTTCGGAATAACAAAATCTGTGCTTTGATTTTCTCCGTAGGTATTGAAAAATCTAAAAATCGTGTAATCCAAACCGTATGATGCATGATAGGACTTGAAATACGCCTCCCCTAAATTTTTGACAATGGAGTAAGGCAATTTTGAGTTCAAAGGGGTGGTGTTTTCATTTTGTGGAAATTCAATAGGTTCTCCATAAACTTCGGAAGAAGATGAAAAATAGACACGCTTTACCTTTGAATAAGAAGAAAGCTTCAAAATATTTTTGATACCTTCGATATCATTTAATACAAGCAATGGATTTTCCAACGTCCTCTGTACACCCACTTCAGCTGCATTATGAAATACATAATCAAAACGATACTGTAAAAATACTGATGCCAAGGTACCGAAATCATTGACACCTGCTTGGATGAACTTAAATTTTTTGGTGTCTAGATTGGGCAATTTGTGCATCGCTCCAGTCGATAAATTATCTACAACACCACACTATTATTCTCGTCTTGGTTTGTCTTATACGAGATTATAATTCTTAAATTCGCCAAGATGTATGCCCGTTTTTTGATACAAGGCATTTAATAATTTTTTACCAAATGATAATTTTGGAGCGACCGTCGGATCGAAAGAAAACTCCCAGTTCACAGCTTTTATGCGTCCTTCAATCACCTGAGGATGACTACCAGAAAATCGAGAAACCGAATCGATGAGATTGTAATCGAAAGCATCCTTGTTATCAAATATACCATTTACTACATTATCATCGTGCCAGAGTTTTTCAAATGATTTTCTTTTTTCTAACTGAATTTTTGGATTTTTTACCCAACCATAATGATGAATGGTCGCCGGAACATATTTACAATTCAATTTTTTTCCATTACGACGAAAACTAACGGCATCTTTATAAGAGGATATGCTTTTATCTTTCCTTACCACACGCACTTCTCGCTTGTGCCAATGTCGAGAATTTGCAATATAATCGTAAGACCCATAAAAATTCAAATGGTCAAAAACAAGGCCCTGGACGCGAGGATCATCCTTGTATTCCACCATTGCAGCTTGTATCGCTGGCAGATCTCTCTCGTGCATCACCTCATCGCCTTGAATGTAAAAACACCAATCGCTATCATCGCTGATGGCTTGAAAAGCCTTGTTGGTTTCGTCCGCAAGAACTCTACCTCCTTGACGCAAACTTTCATCCCAAACCGTTTCGATGATCTTTATTTTAGGGGAACCTATGCTTTGGATTAATCCCAAAGTATCATCTTCAGATTTCCCAACAGCCACGACAAATTCATCGCAAATTGGTAAAATTGATTTGATGGCCTCGACGATTGGAAAATCGAATTTTACACCATTCCTTATAAAACTAAAACCTGTTACTTTCATTGATTAGATAAAAAATTTATGCGTTAAATATTTGCCGCTCACCTTCCGATTAAATCCCCAAAATGTAGTTCGTGTAGCTATTTCTATTTCTATGCGTCGAACATGAAAATAATCTTCTTGCCAATGCAAAGGACTATTTTTTGTAGCGATACCAAAAGTATTTCCAGCCTCTTTCATTATTTTCTTTATTTCTTCACTGATAGCTCCAAATAGATAAGCAAAAGAAACTACACCTTTACCAATCTTTTTTTCAATATCCGATTTACATTGGCTGATTTCTATCCGCTTTTCTACTTCATCCAAGTCATGGAGAACAGGATAATGCTGCGTGTTTCCGCCAAATTCAATGCCATTATCGCTCATTTCTTTAATCTGCACATCGGTCATCAAATTTTTTCGAGTCTCGCCTTCTTTCACGCCCCAAGAGTTGTGATCTTCTTGTGTAACCAAGTATATTACAGCCTTAAAATTATACTTTTTCAGCAATGGAAAGAGCCGGAAGTAATTGTCTTCATAACCATCATCAAAGGTAAGAAAAAAATTTTTAAAGGTGTCCATTTACGGATTCCAGCCTAAATCTTCAAAGGTAATTGTTTGGTATTTATTCTTATACAGATAAGCCAATTGTCGCTCCAAGTCTTCTCGAAGAACATAAATATGATGTTTTTCTGTTTTGGATTCAACAATAGAAAGATACATTAAGACCAGCAACAAATACACCTTAATTATATTGTTTTGCGCACAAAGTTAAATCATTAATTTCGAAACAAAGGCAAATTTTTTTTTAGATTTTATTTTACATGTAATTCTTTATTTTACTTGATACTGCAATAAAAATAACTTCAAAGCTAGAATTATTATTATTTTAAATAATGTCTCAATTGATTTTATGCAATTAATAATTTTGGCTTAACTTTAGGTAAATTTTGTTTTATAAAAACAATCTACCAATTAGATGCTAGGTGGGGCAATACCCTCAAAATTTTGTATTCATTCTAAGACAATCAATTCCTTGATTTATTAGAAAATAATTTTTATAACCGAATAGAATAATATTTTGATTTACAAAAACAGAAGGTCCATCTATTTGTTATAACGGATGAAAATATTTGCTATATGAAAACGCAAATGAATATGGACCAAATAAAACAAAAAATCCACTGGGAAACGGTTTATAAAACCAAAAGTCCAGAGCAGGTCAGTTGGACGCAAGAAATCCCTAAAACATCTCTTGATTTTATTAAATCTTTCAACTTGTCGAAATCAGCTAAAATCATAGATATTGGCGGTGGCGATAGCAGACTTGTGGATTTTCTGCTGGAAGAAGGGTTCGAAGATATTACCGTTTTGGATATTTCTGCTAAAGCGTTGGATAGGGCGAAGGATCGATTGGGAGATAAAGCAAAAAAAATACATTGGGTCGTCAGCGACATAATTCAATATGAGCCAACATCCACCTATGATGTTTGGCATGATCGAGCCACCTTTCATTTCTTAACAAGTGCTGAGCAGGTTTCTAAATACTTGGAGATAGCTAGAAATTCTGTGGAGGGATATATGACGATTGGCACCTTTTTTGAAAGTGGTCCCGACAAATGCAGTGGTCTTCACGTAATGCAATATAATGAAGAAACACTTTCTTCCGAATTGAAAAATGGTTTTAAGAAAATTC
Source organism: Saprospiraceae bacterium (assembly GCA_016718505.1). GTDB lineage: Bacteria > Bacteroidota > Bacteroidia > Chitinophagales > Saprospiraceae > JADKKF01. Next base: position 61,970 of record JADKDE010000003.1, read on the forward strand.
GATGTATAACCGAAGATCATAGAACACCATTTCAGACAACTCAGAATTTTTTATTTTGCAGCTTTGAAAGGAAAAATATTTGAGGTGAATTCAATGAATTTCATGACTGAAATTATGATACGAGCTTTAAAAATCATTGGATAAGCTGAGAAGTTAGGGCTTATTAGTATTTTCTAGCATAAAAAGCTAAATATTAGGCACTTACACATTATAATAAATGCAAAAACCTAAATTTCTTAAAAAATAATCCGTAAATTTGTGCGCAGCTAATTAGATAGGTAAAAGTGAAACGAACATTAAAGTATTACAAGATCATGTGGCTACGTCACGATCTTGCTGCGGGGCTTTCGGTTTTTTTGGTGGCACTTCCATTATGTCTTGGGATAGCCTTAGCCTCCGGCGCTCCTTTGTACGCTGGACTTGTGTCGGGTATTATTGGTGGTTTATTGGTTGCCATCATCAGCGGCTCTCAACTGGCCGTATCGGGTCCCGCTGCGGGTTTATCCACTCTAGTAGTAGCATCCATCATTGCGCTAGGGGATTATCGTGTATTTTTATTGGCATTGATCATAGCTGGTTTATTTCAAATTAGTCTAGGGTTATTAAAACTTGGAGCCATTGCCAATTTCTTTCCATCTTCCGTCATCAAAGGGATGTTGGCTGCCATAGGAATCATTCTGATTTCAAAACAAATACCGCTAGCGTTGGGATATGATAGCCCAGATTTTTGGACGAGTGGGTTTTTAGATTTATTTACTTCAAAAAATTTTCTCGGCAACGTTCAAGAGTTTTATCATCATGTTACGTTGAGTTCCATCATCGTAGCGATAAGTTCTTTATTGGCCATGTTTACCATGCAGAAGGTTTTCACTAAGATGCTAGGAAAAGTGCCTGCACCTTTACTGGCTGTTCTCGTAGGTGTGACGGTTAGCTATATTTTCCAATATTTCGCACCTAATTTAGCCTTGAAGCCATCTCAATTGGTCAATATTCCTAACAATATATTTTCTACGATAATATTTCCTGATTTAACCAAATTATTCACGAATACTCAGATTTGGAAAGACGGCATCATCATCGGTATTCTGGCAACTTTGGAGACTTTGCTATGTATAGAAGCCATTGACAAATTAGATCGCCAGAACCGTATAACCCCCGTGAATAGGGAATTAATAGCACAAGGGTTTGGGAATATGGTTTGTGGATTATTGGGAGCAATCCCATTGACAGCAGTAGTAGTTAGGGGCGCTGCCAATGTGGACGCTGGAGGGAAAACAAAATTGTCCGCCATTACTCATGGGGTATTTTTGTTATTAGCTGTATTGTTAATCCCCTTCGCGATAAACCAAATTCCGTATGCTTCCCTAGCAGCCATCCTGTTGGTGACGGGATTTAATCTTACACATCCAACGCTTTACAAACAGATGTGGAAATTGAGCTGGAAACAGTTCTTACCCTTTATATTTACGATTGTAATAATCCTTATGACCGACTTACTAATTGGGGTCAGCATAGGTCTTTTGATTTCATTATATTTTATCATTCAAAATAATTTTCAAGCAGAATTTCGTCTTTCTAAAAATGTCATCAATGGCATCAAAACGGAGATCATCGAACTGGATTCAAACGTCACATTTCTCAATAAAGTAAAGTTAAAAAAAGTCTTGGATGAAGTCCCTGAATATTCCGTATTGACGATAGACGGGAGCAAATCCGAATTTATCGACTACGATATTTTAGAGATCATCAGCTCATTTAGTTTCAAAGCAAAAGATCGACATATTGAACTCCATTTAATCAATATCGAAATGGTAACTCCACCTTCGAGGTCAAGTGGACATTGATTAATACTGGGCAAAATGAAATAAATTTTGAAAGATTTTCCTAAGTTTTTAGGATATTATTTTGGGTAGTTAATAACCCCGAATTTTCTTTTTTTTCTCGCTTATTTTTCATAATTTTATGTTATAAATAAGGATTCCAAATCCAAAAGGTTGCCAAATTTTTTTTGGTTTAAATGGATGGAGAACAAAGGGTAAGGCATAAATTTAACGCATTTGCTACTTGAGTTTTTGGCGTTTAAATTCAAAAAAAGAACCAGTTCCCTTTGAATATTTGAGTAAGGCACTGATGTTATGACAGAATACTTGAATGCTAGATTTTTCAAATTAAAAAATTTATCAAGTTCTAACTTGATGTGCAATGCCGAACCGAGAATTGAGGTTTGTATCCAAATATGTGATAAAAATATAAATAATTTGACAGGGATTATCAATAATGATCACACCAAAAATTGACACCAAATGAATTCAATCAACGCCATATTACTGGACACTAATTGTGCCACAATCAAAAGCTATAAAAAAGGCGAATTAATATTCGTAGAGGGAAATATTCCAAGATTTTACTATCAGATAGCCAAAGGGAAAGTAAAAGTTTTTTGTATAAATGCCGATTGCAAAGAATTGACCTTGGGTATTTTCAATCCTGGGGAAAGTTTTGGCGAGCCACCCCTTTTTTTGAATTATCCCTATCCAAGCTGTGCTATCGCTACTGAAAACTGTGAAATTATACGGATCTCAAAAGAAAAATTTTTGGAATTATTAGATAAAAATAGCCTAATGGCGCACCATTTCATCAGGCTTTTTGCAGCTCGACTTTACGAAAAAACTATAAACTCTCAGATTTTGCACAGCCGTACCCCTGAAGAAAAAATCCTTATGCTTTTTAAAAAACATCAAAAATTAGAAACTTGTGAAACCAAGCAAATCATTCCCTTCACCCGACAACAAATAGCTAACATGACTGGTCTCAGAGTAGAGACAGTAATACGAGCCATCAACAAACTCAGCAAATTGAACAAACTAGAAATTATTGATCATAAAGTATATTTTTAATGACAGCATCAAAGACCACCCATTGGATTAACAAATGCCTTCTAAACTTATTTATTGTCGCCATTCTGGGCGTTTTAATGAGATATAAAATCGCTTTTGAATTTCCATTTTTTAGCCAAAAAAATCTTCAGCACGCCCATTCGCACTTTGCATTTAATGGTTGGGTGTCTTTAATCCTCATGATCCTCTTGGTCGATAGCATCAAGGATCGGCTCGATACCAAAGCTTTAAAATCTTACAATGCCATTTTTATCACAAGTTTGATTGTTTCTTATGGGATTTTGATTTCATTTTCGATGCAAGGGTATGGACTATATTCCATCGTATTATCGACGCTAGCCATATTGATTTCATTTTGGTTTGCTTGGCGTTTTTTCTTAAGTCTAAGAGATATGAAGGATCTTTCTGGGCGAAATTGGATGTTGGCAGCGATATTTTTCAATGTTTTGTCTTCGCTTGGTACGTTTTGGTTAAGTATGATGATGGCAAACAAACATATGGACCAACACGCTTATTTAGCGTCTTTGTATTGGTATCTGCATTTCCAGTACAATGGCTGGTTTTTCCTAGCATGTGTTGGCTTATTTTTAAATTATTTACAAGGAAAAAATATAAAGCTAGTTAATGAAAAGCGTATTTTCTATCTATTTGCACTAAGCTGTGTTCCATCATATGGTCTATCGGTATTGTGGCTAAATTTGCCCATTTGGATTTATATAATAGTCATCTTAGCGACCATTGCTCAGTTTTACGGTTTGATATTGCTATTCAGGCAATTGATAAATTTCAAATTAATCAGCCAGCTCAATTTAGATTTAGTCGCGAAGATCTTGATGGTGTGTTTTGCTACGGCATTGGCGATAAAGTTCAGTTTACAGTTTGGATCTTTATTTCCAGCCATCAGTAAGTTTGCCTTTGGCTTTAGACATATCGTCATAGCTTATTTGCATTTGGTATTGCTAGCTTTCACATCGGTATTTTTGATTTCATACTCTTATTTCAAGGGATATATCGTGCCAACCCATTCTGCCAAATTCGGGATTATGCTGTTTGTTTCAGCTGTTTTTCTCAATGAATTGGTACTTGCCACACAAGGGATCGCCTCCATCAGTTATACGATGATTCCATTTGTAAATGAATTTCTTTTTGGTATTTCTATCCTTATCAGCTTTGGGCTAATTATACTTATAATAGCCAATTTTAAGAGGCCCAAAACATTATAAACAAGGTATGATTTCAGTCATATTATAAAAATTAATAATTATTTATATTTGTCTATTAATAAAAAAACGTATGAAAAAATCATTATTTAATTTATCGCTAATCTTTGTCTCGATGTTTATGTCCTGCAACAACTCGAGTACTGGCACACAAGTAGAATCTGCAGCAACAACCGAAGTGGCTCCTGGTCAATCGGCTGTCGTTGATGATATTTCAAATCCTAACATCGTACAAGTAGCTGTTGGCAGCAAAGATCACACAACTTTGGTTGCTGCTGTTAAAGCTGCTGGTCTAGTAGATGCTCTTAGCAATACGGGTCCTTTTACGGTATTTGCACCTACGAATGCGGCGTTCGAAAAATTACCAGCAGGAACAGTCGAAGGCCTATTGAAACCAGAAAAGAAATCTGATTTGGAGAATATTTTAGGTTATCATACTTATGTGGGCGTGCTGAAACCGGAATATATGAGCGATGGTCAACAATTTGACATGGTATTTGGGGGTAAAGTTAATATCACCAAAAAGGGTGCTAAAACTTTTGTAAATGGGTCAGAAATTATTGCATCAATTCCTACTTCTAATGGGATAATCCATGTCATTGGTGACGTACTTTTGCCCAAATAATTTTTTGGTTATTCAATATTAGGAAGGCAGGTTGATTTGACTTGCCTTTCATTTTTTATCTCTTAAAGAAATATCAAGGCATTAGCCAAGATTATTGGGACACGATCCCTCCAATGCTTAATCAAACACCTCTTCTGACTTTTAGTAAAACCTAAACCGAGTAGAATAAATTACTAGAGTTTTTCGATCTGTTCTTTTGTCAAACCGGTAGATTTTGAAATCATCTCAACATCTATACCTAATGTTTTCAAATTCCTTGCAATTTCAAGTTTTCCTTCAAGCTTTCCTGCAAGTATTCCTGAATTGAATCCTTTTAGTTTCCCTTCAACAAATGCTCCATCGATAGCTGTATCATAATAATCAAAAACAGCTTTGTTGTCTCTAAATATTTTTAAACTATATTCATATTTATCCCAGTCGGCTGGTGCTAATTTTGCAAGTTCAGCCTTTTCGAATGCTTGATTAAAAATTTCGTCTGAAAATATAGCGGGTATTGTTTGAAAATCTTCTAAATGTTTAATGAAATAAAGCCATTTGTCTAATCGAGTTTTTAACTCGGATTCTGATAGCTTAAAATTTGGCATTTCTAGGTAGATGAAAGTCAATTTATCATAAAATACCTTGCCGTTTTGATTCTTAAGTTTGATGGTGTGCACTACCTCGCTTTTTTCGGGTTCACTTTCGTAGTCGTCAAAGGTAAAGTCTAAAATGCCAACACAATAAACGGCTTTCAAATTATAATTCCATTCGCCCTTTTCTGCTTGTTCACGAATCGGAAAAGTTGAATAGTAAATTGTCCTTTCTTTGAAATAATTTTGCTTGGCTTTTTGAAGCTCTACGATGAATTTCTCTCCTTTCTCATTCTCACAATAGATATCGTAAATGGCTTTTCTATCCAAATCGGTCTGCCCAAGGTGTTCGTTGTTTTTAAAATTTAAGTCAACAATCTGATCAGCATGTGGCAACAAGGCATTCAAAAAGTCTATAAGCAAGGGCTTACTGGCTTCTTCTCCGAAGATTTTCTTAAATCCAAAATCGGTAAATGGGTTTATGTACTTTGCCTTCATCTTGTTATTAGCTATAAATTCATATAAGCAAATTTACAAAATATTTTTGAGTATTATGACTGAATGACCAATATAAGCCCTAGTTAGCCACAATGAGCCCATCAGTTTGTTTGAACATTGAATCCCAGACCAATTATTTATTTTTTACAAATCTTTGACCCTAAACTTACGAAGCGAAATAACATAGGGTACAACAATCCAAAGCAATAACAGAAAAAATGTCAGGACCAATCCGAGACTTGTACCAAAAAATTGCTTGAATATGGCTCCAGTGTATCCAAGCATCGCCGATACATCCAGCTCCAACAACATCAATATCCTAGATAAGTCAATCGGGCTCAAAGCAGAGATCATGACCATCATTTTTTCGATCGGATAATCGTTCAGTTGGAACATTAAAAACAATACCAACCCGTCAAATAACAAGGCAAAATACAGCCACAATAAAATCGAATATCCAATGCCTCTTGCCTTGTCTCTACTAAGAATAGAACTAAAAAAAGCCAACGAAATAAAAATAAGCGTAACAAAAACACCCACTACTATCATCATCAATGCTTTTCTCGGCTCTGCATAGACCAAAAGAGGGATACCAGCCCCGATCAAAAAGGAAACGGACAAACTGATCGACAAGCCTGCGAATAAACTATTCCAGATTTTATTTCTTTTGATGGGCTGGCTCACCAGCAACTCAACAAATTCACTGCTGTTGTAAATGTAAATCGTCGAAAACAACACTGAAAATAGTGGTACCACGAACAAAATAATATTTAACAAGGTCAATAGACCTTTGGAGGCATTGTCCTCCAGACCAAAGGCACTCCAAGCAAACAATGCGATGAGGATCGTATAAAAAACAACTATCTTATTTTTTATAATATCAATGATAACATACTTTAAAATTCTTCTCATCTTATCTCTTCTTTAAAATATGAACGATGGCTTTAGAAATCCTATCCATGCCCGTTTCTTTGGTCAAAACACCTACCTCTTGGTGAAACAATATTTCCCCTTCTTGCATAAAAATAATCTCACTCACCATGTCGTCTAATTCGCTCAATAAGTGAGAGGTAATAAGAATCAACTTCCCTTTAGCCTTTTCTTTTAATACTTTATCTTTCAAAATTTCGGAAGATAATGGGTCCAATCCAGCCGTCGGTTCATCCAAGATGAGCACTTCGGGGTCAAACAAGAAAGCCAGAGCGGCACTTACTTTTTGCGTGGTTCCACCGCTGAGTGTATTCATCGTTTTGTGCAAAATTTTCTCTATTTCGAACTGATGATACAAATCCTCATCTAGTTTGTATTCTACATTCCGGATGCTCTTCACCATATCAAATATTTGGCCAATGGTCATATTCTCGGGATATCTACCTATTTGAGGCATATACCCAATTTTCTTTCTATATTCTATGTCCTTGAGTATTGATTTTTTTTGAAATAAAATATCTCCTCCTGTAGGCACGACCATACCCAAAATACTCTTGATCAAGGTAGTTTTACCACAACCATTGGGACCTATCAGAGCGATGCATTCTCCACTGCGAAGATGAAGATTTAATTCATTGAGGACTAAAAATTTACCGAATCGTTTTGATAGCGACTTAACTTCTATCATAATTTTATGCTTTGAACTAGTGGTCTTGTGTCAACAAAATTTGCAGGTGTCAGACTTGGCAATACTTTTTCTGATTTATCTAGTAAGGTAATCATAAAACTTCTAAATAATAACATAGCCGAAGGGGTGTTTTCTACTATCACAGAATAGAGACTCAAGGGATGGTATGGCACGTCGCCAACATTGTCCTTGTTCAGATCGTACCCTTCATATTTGTCCCAGTAATTTTCACTGAAAGAATTCAAGGTCAAAGACCCATTGGTGCTCACATCAAAGGTATTTCCAACAAAATTATTGTGCTCGATAACATTATCCATGCAATTTGCCTGAATTTTCATCCCCCAGCCGTTGGCACTGATGATATTTTTCTCTACTCTTATCCTGTTGGTCCCGTCCATAAAAATGGCAGATGTATTGTTCACAAATTTATTACCTCCAAGATAGCAATCCGATATCTCCTTGAGCAACAGTCCATATGCCGAATCACCCCAATTTTCTTCGAAAGTATTGTTCATCATCGTTATATTTTTTGTAAACATCACCGCCACTCCTGCCCCATTATTTCTAAAACAATTGGTAAAATACGCATCATTGTTAGAGAACATAAAGTGTAAACCGTATCTTATGTTTTTGTCGGCAATATTCCTCCATATAACCGAATTTGTAACAAACTCGAAATAAATACCGTCCCTATTCCCTGTCAATTTGTTTCCTATAATCTGAAGGCTATCGCTTTTCCAGCAATGTATTCCATTGCCAATTTGCTGTTCTTCCTTGCCAAAAGCTATGACTCTATTGTTTTTTATGATGCAATTTTTACAATATTGAAGGTATATCCCAAAAAAATTATCGTACAAAAGATTGTTCTCGATAATCACATGGTCACCATTGTACACCTTTATACCTCCTGGATCATCCAACGACGCATAGCCTGAATGTTGGATTTTAAAACCCCTCACGACTACATTATTGGCTCTAATGGACAAAACCTCGAATTTTCTACTCCCATCCAAAATGGGCATTCCCTCACCCATGAACACGATGGATTTATAGATATTGATATTCCCCTCGGTATATGTCCCATTTTCTACCAGGACTGTATCCCACTTTTGGGCAATTTCTAGAGCAGATTTTATAGATTTATAAGGACGATCCTTTCCGACTCTTATTGTTTTGGCCTTTGACTGTCCTACAACTGCTAGTAAAATAATAAATGCTAGGGCTATTCTCATTTTTTGTTTAAAATTTCCTCCCAAGTAAGTACTTGAAGACCATGCTTTAACGCATAATTTTTTGCATCTTCGACTTTTTGAAATCCTGCAAAATTTCCTCCCATTGGACTCCTAAGTTCATTATGCTTTACATAGTGAGCACTAGCAGCATCAATCAGTTGATTGGAACCCGTATAATCGTGGACGAAATATTTTATATTTTCCACAGAAGCATTTTCTGCTTTATAATTTATTAAACATCTCAAATCATCGAATTTATAAACTCTGCCTTTTTTCGTGATTAATTCTGCACCAAATCTTCCATCTGATATAGTCATATTGCAATAATCACATTTATCCTTATTTAGCTTTATCGGGTCTATTTCACCATTGTTACAAGACAGTAACAATATAAAGTAAAAAATGGCAAGTGTCGTCTTAACGGTTGTTTTTTTCTTAAAAAACTTCGACAGATACCCTGCTTCCAATAGCACGGAAATCAACATAAAAAGCCCAGCTATGATAAAAAACCATCCTCCAATATCGGGAATCGAATAAGCACCAAAATTCAACAATTGTTTGAAGCCAATCAATGGTGGCTGATAAGCCATCCCAGGCACGATAATCGCTGCACTTGGATCCAAATTATGACCATAATTGTATTCCCAACGCCAGAAGTCCGCCATGGCAATAATTCCAAATGTCAAAAACAATCCAAACGTAAAGTATAGCATTTTCTTGTTTCCCCAAAAAGCCGTTACCAAAGCCAATATAGCAAAAAACGAAATAATATATGGCAGCAAGGTAAATTCTATAAAGTTCTCTGCGTGAAGAGTTTGCATCCCAATATAATGGTTGAGTCCATTGATTATTTCTACTTGGCCGCCCAATTTGTATGAAAATATTTTCATAACCAAGCCTTCGGGATATTGAGGTGCATCAAGTTCAATCCTCCACAGTGGTACAAAAATCGAAATGAAGAGAATGATGCTTGAAAGGATTAGCAATATTTTTGAATTTTTTGACAATTTATTCTGCATAACTTTAGATTTATAATAAAAAAGGAGCAGATGGCGTGTTATACCAGGCTGCTCCTTATATCACATTTTAAATTTACTATTTAGCCTCCGTAGCTGGCTTATTTAGACTAAAGGTCAAGGCTGTATTACTACCTGCTGGTGACACGCGAACATATCCCTGCATTTCTTGGTGCAAAGCACTACAAAAATCCGTGCAATACATTGGGAAAATTCCAGTTCTGTCTGGTACCCATTTAAGTGTACTCGTTTCACCTGGCATGATCAACAATTCAGAATTGTTGTCACCTTTTACAGCAAAACCGTGAGGTACATCCCAGTCTTGTTCCAGATTGGTTACGTGAAAATATACCTCATCCCCTACTCTTATACCTTCGATATTGTCTGGTGCGAAGTGAGATCGGATAGATGTCATATAAACATGGACTTTTTTTCCTTCTCTTACGACTCTAGCAGATGCCTCTGATTTAGTGCTGTATGGGTTTTTATTTTCCTCTATTTTATAGATTTTCAACTGCCCATTATTCTTGATCAATTCAGTAGGCGATGCTTGAGCATAGTGCGGCTCTCCGATGGTCGGAAAGTCCAATATCATTTGCATCTTCTCACCACTGATATCAAATAACTGCGCACTTTGAGCCAACTCAGGACCCGTAGGAAGATATCTGTCTTTTGTTATTTTATTATATGCAATCAGGTATTTTCCATAAGGCTTGGCTGTATTTCCACCTGGAATACAAAGGTGACCAACAGAATAGTATGTTGGAACTCTATCCAAAACCTTAAGATCTTTGATATTCCATTTTACGATTTCAGATGAAACGAAAAACGATGTATAAGCATTTCCATTATCATCAAATTCCGTGTGTAACGGTCCTAGACCTGGTTTTTTAACTTCTCCGTACAAAGCAGATTCATACTTGATGACTGGTATTCCTTCGTACTCGCCATCATAAGATTTGTCAGCTATTGCTTTTTGGATTTTGTCGTAGCTAAAGACAGGAATCAAGGCTGCCAATTTTCCACTACCGACGATATATTCGCCTTTAGGATCTACATCACAACCATGGGGAGATTTTGGACAAGGGATGAAATAACAGATATCTTTAAACTCTGCAACATCCAAAACCAAAACTTCTTTTTCAATGGTAGAAGTAGCCATCTGGGTTGATTCATCATATACATTATGAGCATATTTAACAGGTGTCTTTCTTCCTTTTCCTGCTTTGATATACTCCTCTGCTTTTTTCCAATTTACAGCCATGATGAAATCTTTGTCCCTTTGAGAAGCATTTACTTCCAGTAAGGTATTAGCCTGCTCACTGTTATAACAAGAGAAAAAGAACCATCCGTGTGATTTCCCTTTTCCAGCTCGAGCCAAGTCAAAGTTGATACCAGGGGTCCTCAATTGGAAAGCTATTTTCATTTTTCCAGTTTCTGGAGCTATGCTTACAAAGCTGATATGGCCCTTGAAATTCTTTTTGTATGAACTGATTGGAACATCGCCACTATCGCTATCACCAGGCACGCTAAATCTTGTTCCTGCGACGATATACTCGGAGTTTTCTGTACCGAATGGAGAACTGTGGTTACCAGCACTATTCGGAAGCTCTATAATTTCTGCTGTTCTGAAGGTTTTTAAATCGATCCTCGCCAATCTCGGTGTGTTGTTCGCATTCGCAAAAGCCCACTTTCCATCTTGGATTCCCTTTTTCTGAGACATTTCAACGTGGTGTAAATCATCCCAAGGAACGAATCCATGAGAAGTATTCAACATCGGCTTGGTCTCTTCACTGTATCCCCAAGCCTTTTCTGGATCTACAGAAAACACAGGAATAACCCTAAAAAGACGACCGCTGGGCAAACCATAAACACTCAATTGTCCGCTAAATCCACCCGATACAAAATTGTAGAATTCGTCATATTTTCCAGGCGCTACATAGGCCTTGGCTGCCGCATCACCGCTCACCGCACTGCTTGTATTCTTAGCCTTGCATGAAAACAAAGCTACCATCGAAACTAACGCAATGAATTTTAAAAAAAAATCTGTTCTTTTCATTTTATTTAATTTATAATTATTTCACATTATCATTTTTGCGCATAAATTCAAGAATATGTCTCGCATCATCATCAGTGAGACTTTGGTTTGGCATACGCACCAAGCACAATTCTAGCTGAGCCTGAACCTCAGGATCTTTGTCGATCATTGGGTCTGGATTGGTGATGAAGTTCATAATCCAAGGCTACCTTGTTCTTCTTTCAGTTACCCCTTTCCAGCCTGGACCCACCAGTTTTTCACCAGTCAGTTTGTGACAAGAAATACATTTGGTACCCGAAATAGCCTCACCTTTTTCAGCCATAGCTTTGTCCAAAGCCCCTAGCTTCAAATTTGCTTCATCAAACTTTCCTTCACCTCTCTTTGGATCATAACTTTCAGCGTTTGCTGCTGTTTCTGGTTCACTTGTTGCTTCTGTACTAGTACTGGACTCCTCTGAAGATGAGGAAGTTTCTGGATTGCCTCCACATTGGACAAAGACCAATGCCAGTATAAAAATCGTAAAAATTGCTAATTTATTCATAATCATATTTTTTTTACAAAGTTAGCAATCACTGAACAAAATTATTTATGACCAAAATCATATAAACCGCCCAATTTCCTAAATATAGGAGTTTTTTGTCCTATTTATTTTGCAATTATTAAATATCACAAAATGATATCAAAGCTACCTTCCTAATATTTGAGAAACCCGGCGATAATTATCCATTTTAGTTTTGGCAAGAATGCAGTATTTACCACTATTATATCACCTTTTTATCCAAATTCAAAATCGAACGATTTTGAAGCAAATGGACTTAAATTTTATCTAAAATTTACCAAAAAAAGTTGATTATTTAGTTTTTTTTTTGATTTATTTTCTTGGGCGATTGCCAATTCTTGGCACTGGGCTGATTCGGGGTGTCCGTCTCTTCATTTTCATGGCGAGACCGGCAAAGCCGCCCTACTCATCCCTATCGCATTGCCCCAATTACCGAGTCCAAACACAGAGAGATTTTATCATGATGTTTAAATTATTTTGGGTTAAGCAATTTTATTTCAGCTTCGATTTGCCCAATCAACTCTGAATAATACAATTTCAACTTTTCATCGACTGCTTGATAAACACAGTGGCATTCTACGTCGTCCATAGATTCATAACCATACACTCTCTTTATTGTCCCCAAGTTCTTGATCGCCTTCATATCTTTATCCCAAATCATCACATCGGTCAATGTAATGATGACCACACCCTCACTAATTCCATAACTTTTATAGAATTGGTTATACGGATTAGACTTTACGTGATCTTGACGTCCAAAATAGGAAAACAATGATCCAGTTAAATAATAATCCGCCAATCCTTTATTAAAAAATACATTCTTGAAGGTTTTCCTTTTATTGAAATGATTCACCAGAACACGTGAGATTTGTTCAGGAACCGAACCCTTAAGGTATTGACTTTCTGCATTGACACAAAAGGCTTTGTCCTTTAATGGTTGGTTTGCTTTTCCCTTGGTCAGCATCTTAAAATTGGGGTCATTTTGTCTATTATCCTTGAGGAGCTTTACATTTAACACCAAATGCGCCATTGAAGTATCTTCATTGATCACAATATCTTTATGCTGGTAGTTAATACTTTCATAAACTTTAGGGGACTCCACGGATTCATACACAGCTGTTGTTCCTAAATCTACCATATCCTCTACTACATGAAAAAAGCAACTAGGAAAAGACAAAATGACAAATAAAAACAATGCTGCGAGTAAAAATTTATATGGTTTCATTATTAAATTACGTTTTGCATTAAAGAATAAAATTCAAATCAAAGACAAAGGTTTAGGTTCTTTACAAGCATAAATTTACTCATTTCCAATCATATAAAAACAAATACCAAGTTTTTTTTACCAAATTTATATACAAAACTTAGTCCAGTAATCTATGCTGTATATTTATTTCTTAAATTTATACGGAATTTTTCTAAGCCCAATTTTCAACATTCGTTCATTTGAACCAACCTAGAGCGTTTTTTGATAGACTCAAAATAAATCTAAATTGCTAGGCGTTTGTTACCATATGAGAAACCTAAAAAGAAGTAGATTATGACCACTAGAAATTTCATTTACAACACGGCCAGTTTCCTTATTCTTGTATTAATTGGCTTTTCTGCTTGCAAAAAAAATCCATCTACCCATGTCAGCGGAGGTCTTAGCTCTAATCGTGACACCATCATCCTCAACGAAAAATATGGCAGTGACCCCAAGCAAGTTTGTGATATTTATCTGCCAGCCGGTAGAAACCCAAATACTCCTTGTATCCTCGTAATTCACGGTGGAGCGTGGAAAGCAGGTCAGAAAGAAGATTTTAACCCATATATAAATATGATTAGAAGCAAATGGCAAAACGTGGCGATCATCAATATGAACTATCGCTTGGCCAGTAACGCTAATAATATCCACCACGATCAAATAATGGAAGACATCGATGCAACCATAGGGCACATTGCACTAAATAGTCTCAAGTATCAAATTTCACAAAAAATAGGCATTGTAGGTGCAAGTGCTGGAGGACATTTAGCCATGATTTATGCCTACAAATACAACCGACTCCAAATGATTAAATGTGTCGGAGATATATTTGGTCCAAGCTATCTTAATGATTGGGCTTGGTACGATTCTAACAACATTTTGCTCGGTGGATACGTAGGTAATGTATTAGCTGAATATGTCGGAAAACCTTGGGATACAGCTGCCTATAAAGGAGCAAGTCCGTACTGGAATATTTCTGCACAAAGCCAACCTACGATCATATTTCATGGTAACCTAGATCCTATAGTCCCTGTCTATCAAAGCCAACAGTTGCACGCCAAACTTACTTCTCTCGGGGTACCCAATCAATATCACGAATATCAAGCATTTCATGGATTTGACCAAGCACAATCTATAGACGTAATCAATAAATTGGTTGCATTCTTCCAGGCAAAACTCCAATGATTTGGCTTATTCTTCCCATCTGTTGTTGCCATTCCGTCAACATCGGCCTAATGGTCAAAAAGTAGGCTAAAATCGTCTGAAACCTATATAAATACTAGCTTTGCAGTTAATCTAAGGTTCCAAATAAAAAATAATTTTCCGTTTCTTTCCTACCACTTATTGCATCTTTTGTCGCCGATAATACTCCATTCGGTCTACTTCATTTTGGTCTCCCAGTCTGATTTTTATCCACAGATTATTTTTCTTTAGCAATCTCTCTTCCATTTTACAGAAGAACTTTTGGTGAAAATCCGCTCTATAATAATTCTTCATTTGTCCAGTACCTGACCAATCAAATCGACTCAATGTATCTTGGAGTATCCATTTTTGTGGCGATTTACCCAAGGTAAATGAGGATTGTCCCATTGCCTCTATACCCTGAAAAATCAAGAAACTGGTAAAAATAACCGAACCAAAACTAGACTTCATATTGATATGCTTTAACCGCTGCGATATAGGCTTTTACGCCATCGAGAGGAGTATCAGGATATAGGCCATGTCCGAGATTCGCAATATGGTTTGTTCCAAATTCTCGCAGCATTTCACGGGTTCGGTCTTGGATATATTTTTCATCAGCATACAAAAAACAAGGGTCCGCGTTGCCTTGGGTGACTTTAGATGAGCCCAATTTCGAATGAGCATACTCAGCGGAAATCCCCCAATCAAGCCCAACGGCATCAAACGAGGTAGTCGCCAAATCTTCTAGCGCAAACCAAGCATCCTTTGCAAATATTATACTAGGAACTGTTAAGGTTCTTTCTATTTGTTCTAAATATGGGATGCAGAACTCTCGATACATCCTAGCGTCTAGTACCCCAGCCCAACTATCGAATAATTGGATGATTTGGGCACCCGCAGCGATCTGACCTTCCAAATAGTGTATCGTGGCATCGGTTATCTTTTGCAACAAAAGATGCGCAGCTTTACTGTCTTTATACAGCCACTTTTTCGCCTTCGAAAATGTCTTACTTCCTTGTCCTTCGATCATATACGCCATAATCGTCCAAGGTGCACCAGCGAACCCAATCAAGGGCACACGATCGTTCAGTTTTGTCTTAGATTGCGTGATGGCTTGATAGACATAGTCCAATCGCTCTTGGATGATATCCCTTTCGCATACCAAAGACTGGATATCCCCAATCGATTCAATGACTTTCGGGAAGGAAGGTCCTTTGGCCTCGATCATCTCATAATCCAAGCCCATAGCCTCTGGAATCACTAGGATGTCAGAGAATACAATGGCGGCATCCACGCCCAATATGTCCACGGGCTGTACAGTGACCTCTGACGCCAGATCGGGATTTTTAACGAAAGACTTAAAATCTTTTGCACTTGCCCTTACTTTACGATATTCGGGCAATACCCTTCCTGCTTGTCGCATGAGCCAAATGGGTGGTCGCGAAGTGGAGATTCCATTCAATTTATCCAATAATATTGTATTCATTCTCAGTCAATTAGGGTTTCAAAGTGTTGTTTATAAAATTCACCAAATTCCATCCATTTTTATAGTGACCAACGATGGCTTGGGCCGGGTTTTCATTTTCTATAAAATATTCATGATCCAATTCTCTCATAAAGAAAAACTGCTTGAAATATAAGTCGGGATTATTTGTTGCAGCCGATTTAAAGGGCTCTTGTAAGATTTTATTCTTTTCTCCTTGTAACCCGCCAAACGAATCTACAAAAGCCTCGTCTTCTACCAGTGCATGCCACTTTTTTTCATCGTCCATCATCGCTTTTCTCACCTTTATAAGGTCATCCTTTGTAGGACAATATAATCCTCCTCCTATCTCACAGATATTCAGTCCTACTTGGATATAAAAGCCTGGCTTTTCTGCCGTTTTCGTCCCTTCAGGATTAAAAGCTGCCGCCATATGAATCTTGTATGGCGTCTTATCATTAGAGAATCTAATATCTCTGTTTATCCTGAATATGGCATCCTTCACCTCCATTTTTAGTCCTGGAACGAATTCTTTCAGACCCAATATGATTTCACCCACAAGGAGCTCGAATGGCTCTTTTACCTTGGTTTCATAGTCTTTTTTATGTTCCAAAAACCAATTGCGATTATTGTTTAAGGACAGTTCGTAAAAAAAATTAAAAAAATCCGTCTTTATCATATTCAATAAAATTTTAATCCATTAGGTTTGTATTCAAATTGATTAAACGAGCTTTTGTTTTTCAACAAAATTATCCAATAATTGATTTGAACAAATAGAAAATATCCCCAACTCATGAAAAATTATTTGGAACTTTTATTTGACATACTCGAAAATGGTACCGAAAAAAGCGATCGCACTAGCGTCGGAACCCTTAGTTTGTTCGGGTATCAAATGAGATTTGACCTGAACGAAGGCTTTCCTCTTTTGACCACAAAAAAAGTCCACCTCAAGTCCATCATCCACGAATTGCTTTGGTTCATCCAAGGAGACACCAACATCGCCTACCTCAAAGAGCATGGCGTTCGCATTTGGGACGAATGGGCCGATGCCAACGGAGATTTGGGTCCCGTTTATGGCAAACAATGGCGCGCTTGGTCCAACCCCGATGGAACCACAACCGACCAGCTCCAGTACATTATCGACACCCTCAGTTCCGATCCGAATTCGAGAAGGCTGATCCTCAATGCCTGGAATGTCAGTGACTTGCCCAAAATGGCGTTGAGCCCCTGTCACTGCTTGGTACAGTTCAACGTGGCCAATGGTCGCCTCGACTGCCAGCTCTATCAGCGCTCAGCAGATGTTTTCCTTGGCGTTCCATTCAATATCGCCTCCTATGCCCTTTTGACGCATATGGTCGCACAAGTTTGCAACCTTAAGGTCGGGGATTTCATCCACAGCTTCGGAGACGTGCACATCTACAAAAATCTCTTGCCACAAGTGGAGCTTCAACTGACACGAACCCCAAGAAAATTGCCAAGAATGGTCTTAAACCCAGCCATTTCAAGAATAGAAGACTTTAGATTCGAAGATTTTCAATTGCTTGAGTACGATCCCTACCCAGCCATCAAGGGACAAGTTGCGGTTTGATTCTTACAAATAAAAATTTAATGTTTTGGGCGTCCCACTCGATGCTCGAGTGTCGGGTCATGCGTGGGTTCTCTCGTCTTATGGACGAGCTCCGTCTCTCCCCAAGAGGTCGAGACCCTCGTGAGGCACGAGGCCACTACTACCCCTGACGCGGCAAGGTTATTTCCCCGTAAGCCCTTCGAATAGCCAATCTGCTAGGAGTTGTCTATTGCGAGGATCCAGTATTCGCTTTTGGTCGTGGGTATTTTGTATGTTGCCGAGCTCTACATATACGGAAGTAGGCAACGCATTTTTCAAGACATAAAGTTCCCTTGTACCGATGGTGCCATCGTAGTCATCTACTCTATGTTGCTCGTATTTTCATCGAAGGTTTTCCATAAGTTTTTGGCAAGCGATTTGCCCTCGTTATCGTTTTGCTTATAATAGAAAAACACATCTTGGCGAACTCTTTTCTTTCTAGAATCGACGTGGATAGATATGAACTTTTGAGATTTGGCTTTCCTTTTATGAAAATGATAAAGACCATTCACCAGTTCTACCCTTCTACTCAAACGCTTGAGCTGATTGATCGGAATCCTTTGACCATCAGCATGTTCTTCGTCATTGTCCAATTTGAGATACATATCTTCCCTAATCCCATCATTGGGATCGTGGTTGATCATATACACGATGGCTCCTTGTTCTTTTAGTTCTTTAGCCAATCGCAAAGCGACATCATAGGCATATTCATCCTCGCTGATCCGTCGGCCATTCACAGTGCAAAGTGCCCCAGGATCTGGTCCTCCATGACCGCTTTTCACGTAAAATACTTGTCCTGCAAGTTTATTGGTTTTTTCCTCAACTTCGACGCCAAAATAAGGAGATATAATCCCTTTCTTGGTTTTAGTGACGGGTTCGGTTTTAGTGCTAAGATTGGGAGCATCTACAGAAGTTTTCATTCCGATTTGTTCCTTTGCTTTTTCGAGCTTGCTGTTGCACTCCAGTTCATGGTATGGAACCCAAAGGATTCGAGATTTTTTGAAGGTAGTTTTTCTCAATCCCTTAGAATACATCAGATCATTGTATTGTTCTATCCTTTTCGCCTTGGCCAAATCTACAATCCCCAGTGTGGATCTAATGGACTTACCATTGTATTTATATACGGCGATGGGCAATGTGTATTCATTGTTCAAAAACAAAAAGTTTTCTTTTTTCAGAACATTTTGATTCAAGAAAAAAGCTTTGTTGCAAGTCTGTTTGTTGAGAGCATATCTCTGGAGAAGGCGATTTACTGTGCAGGATTTTTGTAGATTAATGGTGTGATAGTTTCTATCCTGTGCGGATAAAAAAGCTGTATAAAATATAGAAAATACAAATACAGCGATTATAGTTTTCTTCCATTTATCAACCATTAATCTAAATATTTCTGTAAAATTATGATTTTTTATAATATGTTTTGCTTTTTTAGTCACTTTTTTACACCAACTTAACAAAATCCCAAGCAAAATCCTCAAAAAAATGGCTTTTTATCGATTTACGCAATACATTTGTGCAGCCAAATAAAAATAAATTGAATTCACTTCTTAACCAGATCTATTATTTATTAGCCAAAGACTTCAAGGTAGAGTGGAGAAATAAATACGGAATAGCCAGCCTCATATTATACGTTTTATCCAGTATATTTATTATCTACATTGGATTGATACAGTTGGATCCGAGGATTTGGAATGCCTTGTATTGGATATTAATGCTGTTCGCTGCCATCAGTACCATCGTCAAAAATCCAAGTCAAGAAAGTCAAGCACGCGCTCTTTATGAATACACCCTTTATTCCCCATATGCAGTGATATTGTCTAGGTATATATACCACGCTGTTTGGCTGATCATTTTGGGTATGATGACCATGTTCATCCTCAGTATCTTAACCATCCAGCCAATCAGAAATTTTGGACAATTTATATTATTGCTATGTTTAGCATCTGCCAGTTTGTCCACGATTTTTACTTTTGTTGGGTTTCTCGGCCAAAAAACCAATAATCCATCGACCATTATTGCCATCTTAGGCTTTCCTTTGACCATCCCAATTTTTTTAACCATATTAAAAATAAGTGCTCAGTCCATGGGAATGTTGCACGACACATCTGTTATAAATGATTGGATGATTTTATCTTCTATTTGGATCATTTTAGCTGCCATATCTATCATATTATTTCCTTACCTTTGGCGGGAATAAAAAAATTCTTTTCAGATACATTAAGAACTAGTTTTAAATCAATATCCTTAAAATGAATTTTCTTAAAAAACATGGGTACAAATTAATCGGCAGTTTGCTGGTCTTGTACACCTTGTTCGTCGGGCTTTTGACCCCGCTTAAGCCTGGAATCACTTTCTTATCGACCAATTCCATAGATCAAGGCCAATATCTAAACGTGATGATAAATGGCTACAATACGCATTTTAAATCAGCAAGTGACAACCGAGCTTGGCTCAAAATAGACAGTGTGTATGCAGTCGAAGCACTCAAACTTACGCCCATTTCAGAAACTGAAATCATGGCTTATTTTTTACTTCCAAATTTCGCACCTGACAGTGCCAAAATATTGCCCTTAGGCGTCCTCATGGATAACAGTATCGATGGGCATTTTGAGCGGCCCAGCGCGATTTTTTACAAACAAAATTCTCATTATATTCAGCAAGGAAGGACGTTGTGGACACAATGGCCCATGAACAACTTGCATACGAATACATCCTTCAATTTTCCCTATAGAAATATCCTCCAAGAGAGCATCAGAAACACTTATTACCACGTACCTATGTGGTTTGCTATGATTGCTTTGTTTTTTTATTCGATGATACTGTCTATCCGATTCATACGATCCAACGATGAAGCGCTTATGATAAAATCTGTAGCACTGATCAAAGTGGGATTTATTTTTGGGGTAGCTGGATTGCTCACAGGAGCTTTGTGGGCTAAATATACCTGGGGACAATACTGGAGCTTTGATGTCAAACAAAACATGTCAGCCATTGCGCTGATGATTTATGGCTCCTTATTGGTTTTGAGAAATTCAATTACGGATCCTCATCAAGCCAATAAGATATCTGCGGCCTACAATATATTCGCCTTTGCTGCCTTGATTCCATTGATCTTTATCATCCCTCGACTTACAGACAGCCTACATCCTGGCAATGGGGGCAACCCAGCCTTTGGGAGCGGCGATTTGGAAAACACGATGAGGATGGTATTTTACCCCGCTGTATTGTGCTGGATTTTGGTAGGACTGTGGATGGCAGAAATAACGAATCGATTGGACAAAATTTCGCAAAAAATGACCCTTTTTTTACATAATAAATAATAAAAAGTTAGGATTGATTATGAAAATGAGAATTTATTTTGGAATATTATTTTTTTGCATATCTTTAATATCCAATCCGTTAATGGCAGCCACTCAAGATGAATTTTTCAGGCAAAGTGGCAAATCAAATACGGTCACCGGAGTGATTATAATTATATTTATTTGTATTATATTATTTTTAGTACGTTTAGAAAATAAAATTTTTAAAATAGAAAAACAATTTAAAAATGAGCAGTAACATTAGTTTTTACGAAAGTGTACAGCGAAACTTTGAAAAAGCAGCTCAGTATTCTGGTTTGCCCTCAGGATTGTTGGAGCAAATCAAAGTGTGTAATGCTGTTTACCAAATGCGATTCCCAGTACGAATTGGGGAAGAATTTGAAGTGATAGAAGCCTACAGAGTTCAACATTCCCATCACAGATTGCCCACTAAGGGAGGTATCCGTTACGACTTAGGTGTAAACCAAGACGAGGTGATGGCTTTGGCAGCATTGATGACTTACAAATGTGCCATCGTGGATGTGCCTTTTGGAGGGGCCAAAGGAGGAATCAGGATCAATCCGAAAAAATATACCGAGAAACAACTAGAGAATATAACCAGAAGATATACAGCCGAACTTATCCGCAAAAATTTCATAGGACCTGGTATTGATGTACCTGCACCCGATTATGGAACCGGATCCAAAGAAATGGCTTGGATCGTAGATACCTATGCGAGTATGAAGCATGGTGATATCGATGCTGCTGCTTGTGTTACGGGTAAGCCAGTTACACAAAATGGTATCACGGGTCGTGAAGAAGCCACTGGACGTGGTGTATTCTATGGATTACGTGAATTACTTTCTATCGAAGATGATATGAAAAAGGTTGGCTTGACC
The DNA here is from genome assembly GCA_016718505.1 of Saprospiraceae bacterium. Classification (GTDB taxonomy): domain Bacteria; phylum Bacteroidota; class Bacteroidia; order Chitinophagales; family Saprospiraceae; genus JADKKF01. Next base: position 83,954 of record JADKDE010000003.1, read on the forward strand.
ACAGGCATGGCTGGTAAAAAAATCATAGTCCAAGGTCTTGGTAATGTTGGAAGTTATTCAGCTAAAATATGTCAAGAAGAAGGAAATGCTACAATCATCTGCATCGCAGAATGGGATGGTGCAGTATATAATGCGGATGGCTTGGACATTGCAGCACTGATCAAACACCGCAATGCCACAGGATCTATTAAAAACTTCCCTGGAGCAACCAATATTGCTGATTCAAAGGAGGCAATAGAAATGGAATGTGATGTTCTAATTCCTGCAGCTTTAGAGAATCAAATTACCGCTGAAAATGCTCCACGTATCAAGGCAAAAATCATCGCAGAGGCAGCTAATGGCCCTGTTGCTTTCGAAGCTGAAGAAATTTTACTTAAAAAAGGAATAATCATCTTGCCTGATATGTATTTGAACGCTGGTGGAGTGACGGTTTCTTATTTTGAATGGTTGAAAAACCTATCTCATATGAGATTCGGTCGTATGGAAAAGCGTTTTGATCACAATACTTATCAAAATCTTGTTAGTCTTGTAGAAAGAATGACTGGAAAAACAATCGGAGAGTCTGAGAAAAACTTTTTGACCAAAGGAGCTGACGAAATAGACTTGGTAAGATCTGGATTGGAAGAAACCATGGTTAATTCATTCCATCAAATCAGGGAAGTTTACCTAAGTAGGCCAGAAATAAACGATTATAGAACGGCAGCATTTTTGTGTGCCCTGAACAAAATATCCAGTGATTACCTTTCTTTGGGTATTTTCCCATAGAATTAAAGTATCAAATTCCAAAATATTTCGATTTTTTATTTCGAAAAGAAAACATTTTTTTTAAAGGTGCGTTAATACTAATGCACCTTTTATTTTTAACTACAATTTAAGAAATTATATTTGGAAAATTTTTTTTCGTAGCGGTAGAGGTTGTATATTTGTTGGCACAAATTAATTATTTTAAAAATTATAAATTATCATGCACGGATCAGATTTTAAACTTGACAAACTAGACTTAAGAATTTTAAGGATCTTACAAGAAAACAGTAAAATCACCAATTTAGATCTTTCAAAAAAAATAGGATTGTCACCTGCTCCAACTCTCGAGAGAGTTAAAAAGTTGGAAACTTCTAACATCATCACCAGCTATCATGCTGAGGTAAATCATCAATTGGTTGGGCTAAATGTCAAGACTTTTGTTTTGGTTTCTTTAGCTTGGCAGAAAGAAAATGCATTGGATAACTTTATCTCTAAAGTCAAGAACATAGACGAAATCACAGAATGTTATATCATAACTGGAGAAGCTGATTTCTTGATGAAAATAGTTTGTAAAGATATCCCTACTTACGAGCATTTATTGTTCAAGACTTTGTCTCAAATTGAAGAAATCGAGCGTTTAAAGACTTTGATGACTCTTTCTACGATCAAGGATTCAAAAGTTCTTCCTTTTGGAAATGAATAATAAATGGTCCTAAAAAACATACCCAATAAAAAAGCCATCCTCGGATGGCTTTTTTATTTTAAAGAACATTGCTCTATTTTTCAAGAATTTCAATATCCATATTGTACTTTGATGGATTAATTTCTTTCATCATTTGGTACGCTAAGGTCACTAAGTCTGTGGATTGTGGTTTCGTGAAGTAATCCCCATTGGTTCCGTAAGGAGTTCTATGCGATTTCGCGGTCAAAGTCCTAGGTTGGCTTTCCAAATATTCGAAGCCCTTGTCTCTTTCCAAAATCAGTTGCATCATATACGCAGAAGCACCTCCTGGTACATCTTCATCCATGAAAATTATTTTATTGGTATTTTTCAATGAATCCAATATAATACCGTGTTTATCAAATGGCTGGAGTGTTTGGGCATCTATCAGCTCTATTGATATATCCAAAGAAGAAAGAATCGAAAGTGCTTGTTGGGCGATCCTAACGCAAGAGCCGTAAGTCACAACCGTGATATCATGCCCATGTGATAAAATTTCAGGCTTACCTAGTTCCAGTTTGAATTCCAACATGTTGTCAATCATCGATTCTCGGATTCGATAACCATTAAGACACTCCACGATGATCGCTGGGTCTTGTCCTGCTAGTAAAGTATTGTAAAAGCCAATGGCACGAGTCATGTCTCTTGGAACCAAGATGAATATACCAGGCATACTGGTAAGCATCAAGCCCATAGGAGAACCCGCGTGCCACATACCTTCCAGTCGATGGCCTCTCGTCCTAACGATGACTGGAGCGGATTGCTTTCCACCGCTTCTATATCTTATCGTTGCCAAATCGTCCATCAGAGGGCTCATTGCATACGGCAAATAATCCAAATACTGGATTTCAGCAATTGGGCGAAATCCTCTTTGAGCCAAGCCAATTGCCTGACCTACAATAGTCCACTCTCTGATTCCGCAGTCAAAAATTCGATGGTCTCCATATTTTGATTGCAAACCAGAAAAGCCCTGGTTCACATCTCCGATATGACCTACATCTTCGCCGAAAGCCAAAAGCCTAGGGTTATGTCCAAAGGCTAAATCAAAGTACTGATTCAGCAATTGATGACCTGGAATTTTGGTATCGTCGTTGGGCTTTTTTAGTGGCTCAACGGGCAGATGGTGATAGCTGTTTTTACCCTCAGCGTACAAATGAGTATCATAGACATGGGCGTCAGCCTCTCTCCTAGTTCTTAACCATTGTGATATTGGTTCTACCAATGGACTATTCGATGAAACCAATTCGATATAATATTTTTTAACGAGATCCAAAATTTCTGCATAAGCAAAATGTTGTGAGCTCTTCATGACCTCATCAAACAAAGCAGGAATAGCTACATGATGGGCAGTATGTAGACCCATGACAAATGCTTTTGCATCATCAGATTGCTTGGAAGCATTATTCCAAGCTATGTCTTTTTTGAGCTTTACTTCGGCCTTGGCCTGTTCTCGCATTTGATCCAAATCTTCTTGTTGAGCCAAACCGACTTCGAGCATCCATTCACCCATTTTGCGAATGCAATCCATTTCTTTTTCAAAAAGTAATCTTTCAGCCGACTTGTATCTCTCATGAGACCCACTCGTAGAGTGGCCTTGGGGTTGAGTGATTTCATGCACGTGGATAAGACAAGGTGTCTGAGTTTGCCTACATTTTGCTATGGCTTTTTCAAAGGTTTCTACCAAACTTACATAATCCCAACCCTTAACGACATAGATTCTGATCCCTTCGTTGTTATCATCCAATAAAAATCCTTCCAATGCCCGAGAAATACTGCCTTTAACGGTCTGCATATTGGTTGGGACAGAAATGCCATATCCATCATCCCATACAGCTACAGCTAGAGGTACTTTCAATACAGCAGCGGCATTGAGCGTCTCCCAAAAGGCTCCTTCTGAAGTGCTAGAATCTCCGATGGTACAGAAGGATACTTCCTCTCCATTTCTGGTCAAATTTTCCGCTCCTTCGAATACACTTTGCTTGAACAATTTTGAGGCCAGTGCGTGTCCCATGGCTCTAGCAACTTGACCACCTGTCGGGGCCATATCTGCGGATATATTGTAACGATTTTTTAGGTCTAAAACGGCTCCATCATCATCGATAAATGGGGTCGCAAAATGGCTAGACATCTGCCTTCCAAGGGTATGTGTGTCGTTTACTGGGTCTGCGTAAATTTGCGCAAAATACTCTTCAATTGTAACAAGTCCTTTGGCCAATACAAAAGTCTGATCACGATAGTATCCAGATCTAAAATCTCCTAGCTTAAAGGCTCTTGCCATGGCAACCTGTGCCACCTCTTTACCATCTCCAACGATGCCGAATTTTGCTTTGCCTGACAATACTTCCTTTCTAGCAGCAAGGCTCATTTCTCTACTGACTAGACAAGTATAATAATCTCTCCAAACTTCTTTTACATATTCGTTTTCTGGAGGGTTAGCAAGGCTTGCTGGCAATTTGATGACAGAAGATTCCATAATAGATCCTTAAAATTAGGTAATAAATTGCTCAAAGATACTAAATCTTACCTACTGAACGTCAGTAAATAAGGACTTAATTTCAGTAGCATCTGCGGGCTTAAGTCTGCCACTAAGGATAAGTCTCAATTCACGTCTTTTTACGGCATTTTCAAAAAGATTACCTTCTTCTCTTGTCAGGGGGACCACTTGGGGCACTTTGATTGGTGTGCGCTTGACCTCATCGATGCCTACAAAAGTGAAATAAGCATGATTGCAAGGGCGATTTTCACCTCCTTTGATATTGGCTGCGAAAACTTCTACAAAGACCTCTACAGATGTAGTAAAAGCCCTCGTAACGCAAGATTGGATGGTGATTACATCTCCCAAATGTATAGCTTGTGTGAATGAAACATGATCAACACTGGCTGTTACCACGTGGGACTCACAGTGTTTTCCAGCAGTAATCGCAGCTATAATGTCCATCCAACGCAGTAGATTTCCACCCATCAAATCACCAATCGGATTGGTGTCATTGGGCATGATCATTTCGGTCATGATGGTTTTTGAATCGGCTACTTTCTTATCTTTCATAATGCTTTTTATATAATAACTATACCAAGTTTTCCAATGATGGGGATATTGGTCGTTAGATCAATATTAAAACTGCCCTGTACAAATGTGATTTTTCGGTCTAATAAATAATTTTCTTGCTGAAAACTAATCCAAAATTCGTGATTCAGGTGACTCAATTTCGAATCTAATAGTTCGAATTGATGGCTTGAATTGGGTTCCACTTTTTCTATAAAATGTCTAAAAACAGAGGTCTCATATCGGGTATCTTCATTGATCAAATAACCCTTACTTACGATCATGACATTTTTTATGGAAAATTCATTCAAATTGATAAAATGAACGGGCCAAAAATCATCAGAAACCCCAAAGAGTTCTACCGCAATGCCTACTTTTTTTACCTTCGGATATACTATATCTCTGATCAAAATCCTATAATAATTTTTTAAAATTAAAAACATCAATACAATTTCGCTCTATCGAAGCGATAACTTCTTCACGGTCCAATGGCCGCTGCAATTCCAACTTCATGGAAGTTACGGCTCGATTGTCATCCTGGATCCCACAAGGGATGATATGGTTAAAATAGCTCAAATCTGGATTCAAATTTAGAGCAAATCCATGCAGCGAGATCCATCTCGATAGGTGAATTCCTATTGCACATATTTTTCTCGCAGGAAATATTTCATCCTGATCTAACCAAACTCCTGTATATCCTTTATGCCTTGGTCCGCTCAATCCAAATTCAGCCAATGTCTTTATTATTATCTCCTCAATACTTCTTACGAACCAATGAACATCGGTATTTATTTCATTCAAATCGAAAATCAGATAGCCAACAATCTGCCCTGGCCCGTGGTATGTGATATCACCTCCACGATTTATTTTATAAAAACTAGCACCAATGGCTTTAAGTTTTTCATCATCGACCAAAAGATGAGTATCTTTTCCACTCCTACCTAATGTAAATACATGGGGATGCTCACAAAAAATCAAATGATGAACGATGGGATTTGGGTATCCATTCGCTCTATTCTCAAGTAATTCACTTTGGATTTCAGCTTGTTTGTCCCATGCTAGCTTATAATCGATGGAGCCCCAGTTATGTATTTTTAATTGAAATTCGCTCAATTTACCTTAATTTCGTAATTTTATAATAACGAATACAGATTTGAGATGCTCTATTAGTGTAAAACTGTGACAAAATAAAGTTCTGCTGTGGTAATTCATTATAATAAAACAAATAATATCATGAAGATTTTAACAACGGTTTTGATTATATGTTTTGGACTTTTTAGACTGGATGCCCAAAACATCGCTCCTGATTTTACAGTCACACTGACCGATGGTCAAACCAAATCCTTGTATAAAGATTATCTAGACAAAGGAAAAACAGTGGTACTAAAATTATTTTTTGTGGACTGCCCTCCATGTCGGGCTCATGCACCATTGTATCAAGATCTTTATGAAGAATGGGGTCAAGGGATTGGGCCCGTAGAGTTTTTCATCTATCAACCAGCACATTTGATTTAAACCAAACGGTTTTGGCATATGATCAAGCCAATGGTCATACATTCAAGGCTGCAGGTTCAGATGGTGGTTCATTACAAGCAATCCTTCCCTATCGAAATGGAACATTTGGCCCTTTTCAAGGAACTCCTACTTTCGTCGTCATCGCCCCCAATCGAAGTTTAACGTTTGACATAAGAGGAACTAGTCCTGCGAATACCATGGAACTTTTGAACCAAGCCATATTGAATACAGGTGCCATAAAGCCTCCCGTTGGAGGACTCAATATCACACTAAGTGGCCAAATAAGAAAATACAACAAGCCCGAAGATTCTATTTCCGAGCAAAAAGTCGCCCTCTATCAAGGGACAGAACTTATAAGTATTTATGACGGCTCTGATTATAAATTTGTTGTCCCATTTTCCAACCTAAAATATACGATTAGGCCTATTGATTTGGACGTTCCTTTCAGAAGTGGGATTTCGACAGCTGACATTTTAAAAATACAAAAACACATCCTCGCTTCGGAAGTGTTCACGTCGCCATTCCAAGTATTGGCCTCTGATTGCAACACTAATAATTTTATCTCAGCAGCTGATTTGGTTTCTCTCAGAAAACTCCTTTTATTTCGGATAGAAGAATTTGAAAATGCAAAATCGATTAGATATATTCCTTACAAAAACTTCGATAGTACCGTGTCAAATGTTTTGCAGCATACTTTTTTAGATTATTATGAAATTTTCGCCAATGAAAACCATGAAAATATGGATTTTCGGCTCATCAAAATTGGTGATGTTACTGGTGATTTTTAAGCATTTTATGATATAATCTGCTATAGTATTTGGCCAATTCCTACGACCGAATTAAAAAATTTAATGGATTTTCATTAACTTCGCATTCAAAATTTAGAATGACTTTAATTAAATCCATATCAGGAATTAGAGGGACCATTGGAGGGAATGTTGGAAGCAATTTGACCCCAATTGATATAGTTGAATGTGCAGCTGCTTTCGGAACTTGGGTATTGCAGAAAAACAAAACCCCAAAAGTAGCCATCGGTAGAGATGCTCGGATCAGTGGCAATATGGTCCAACAACTCGTCATGAATACATTGGTAGGGCAAGGAATCACAGTTCTAGACTTGGGATTATCCACCACTCCAACCGTAGAAATGGCGGTAGTAAATCACAAAGCGGACGCAGGTGTCATCATCACCGCGAGCCACAACCCTATCCAGTGGAATGCGCTCAAACTACTCAATGAAAAAGGAGAATTTATTGCGGCAGAAGAAGGCGCATATTTACTTGAAATAATAAAAAACAAAGAATTCACCTTCGCCCCAGTCCTCGACTTGGGTACCATTATTAAGATAAATGACGCCATCGAGTCTCATATAAAAGCCATACTAGAGCTACCTTTGGTAGATCTCCCATTGGTCCAATCCAAAAAATTCAAGGTTGTAGTCGATTGCATTAATTCTACTGGGTCCATTTCTATCATTCCTTTGTTAGAAAAATTGGGCTGCGAAGTCATTGTACTCAACAAAGAGATGACGGGTCATTTTGCTCATAACCCAGAACCATTGCCTGAACATTTGGAAGGATTGTGCCAAGCAGTTGTCCAGAACAAGGCTCAAATGGGCATTTGTGTGGATCCAGACGTGGACCGACTGGCTTTTGTCATGGAAGATGGAAAATTATTTGGTGAAGAATATTCTTTGGTGGCTATCGCTGATTATATCCTCTCCAAAACCCCTGGAAATACCGTTTCCAACCTTTCATCCACCCGCGCACTGAGAGACATTACTCAAAAGCACCAACAAACTTATGCAGCTGCGGCCGTCGGCGAAGTCAATGTCGTCAAAAAAATGAAAGAAATAAGTGCTGTAATAGGAGGCGAAGGAAATGGCGGAATCATTTATCCAGAGCTGCATTATGGACGAGATGCCTTGGTAGGAGTCGCTCTTTTATTGACTTCCATTGCTCAAAATGGCTTGTCAATGACTGCATTGAAGGATTCTTTACCCAAATATGAGATGTCAAAAGACAAGATATCCTTAGAAAATTTTGATCGTGTACCCGAAATTCTAGAATATGCAATAGGCTTGTATCCAAATGCCACTATCGATAGAACCGATGGCGTAAAAATAGACCTAGACCAAGGCTGGATACATCTTCGCCAAAGCAATACTGAGCCCATCATTCGCATATATACAGAGAGTATGGACCAAGCTCAAGCGATTCAATTAGGAAGTGATTTAAAGGCAAGTGTCGTTAAATTTCTTTCTAAAACTTAAATACATCAACCCATGGAAAGAATCTATTTTGACAATGCAGCTACCACACCTCCAGCCCCTGAGGTCGTCGAGGCGATGCTGTTAGCGTTAAAAAATGACTTTGGCAATCCATCCTCGATACATGCAGAAGGACGTAAATCTAGGGCATTGATCGAAAAAGCTAGAAAATTCATAGCCAACAAACTGAATGCTTCCATTGGAGAAATATTTTTTACAAGCGGTGGTACAGAATCCAATAACCTTGCCATCAAACATTCGGTTAAAAATCTTGGAGTCACGCGCATCATCAGCAGCAGGCTTGAGCACCACTGTGGCCTGCACTCCATCGATGCCATTCAGAAATCAGATAATATCATCGTTGAGTATGTTGAAAATGATGCTCATGGAAAAATAAACCTTGAACAATTAGAATCCCTATTAAAAGACGATTCGAACAAAACTTTGGTTAGTTTAATGCACGCAAACAACGAAATCGGCACCATGATCGATCTTGATGCAGTTAGTGCGTTGTGTATGCAGTATGGGGCTTATTTTCATTCAGATACTGTGCAGACCATATGCCACTACCCTATCGATTTGCAAAAAACAAAATTGCATTTTCTATCAGGAGCTGGGCATAAATTTCATGGCCCCAAAGGCGTAGGTTTTATTTATATAAATAGCGATATAAAGGTTGATCCGTTGATAGATGGGGGTTCTCAAGAAAGGAACATGAGGGGAGGTACTGAAAATCTGTACGGGATCGTCGGTCTTGAAAAAGCATTCGAATTGGCCTATGCGCATATGGATGAATGGAGTGAACACATTTTAAGTCTTAAAAATTATTTCAAAGAAGAATTAACAAAATATTTTGATGGAATCGTATTCAATGGCTGTGAAGAAAACTCACTTTACACCGTATTGAGTGTATCTTTTCCTGAAAATTCAAAATCCGAGATGCTTTTGTTAAATTTAGACATTGCAGGCATCTCTTGCAGCGGTGGTAGTGCGTGTACATCTGGCAGTGAAAAGGGGTCACATGTGATCGAAGCATTGCATCAGCCAGAAAAAATGAGAACCATCAGATTTTCATTTTCGCATTTAAATACTAAAAATGAAATTGATAGGTGCATAAACCTACTAAAAAATTGGTGTAACTTAAAATAATGTTTACCTTTGCACGCAATTTTCAGCAAATAACATGACCCTAGAGGTAAATCAAATAAAAGAATATCTAGCCCAACCGAGAGTAATTGGTCTATTTTCACACAGAAACCCAGATGGAGATGCATTGGGAAGTACACTTGCGATGCAGCATCTTTTGGTTCAAATGGGCCATACAGTAAAGGTCATGGTACCTTCAGAATATCCTCAGAACTTTGAATGGATGCCAGAAGTGGATAAAATTTTGGTTTGGGATCTTGACTCTGAAGACATCAAAGCCTATACAAATACGATGGATTTTGCCATTTATCTCGATTTCAACTCTCTGGATCGTATCGATAAAATGGGCGAATACATTTCCAATAAGACGATTAAAACCTGGACTATTGACCACCATATAGACCCCATCATCATTTCTGACTGGATTTATAGCGTGCCCGAGGCTAGCTCGACCTCCGAATTGGTTTGGGATATAATCATACAATTTGGTTGGCATAAATACCTGAATACCCAGATAGCCAACTGCCTCCTGACAGGAATCATCACCGACACGGGCAATTTTGCCTATTCAGTCACTCCTGACTTGCTGAATAAGGTGGCCGAGATATTAAAGCTCAACGTCAATTATGAGTTTGTCCAAAATGCCATTCACAACACGATGCCCGAAAAACAATTACGACTTTTGGGTCATTGTTTGATCAATAGAATGGAGATTTTCCCGCAATTTCAGGCTGGATTAATATATCTTGACAAAGAAGATTATAAGAATTTTGAAATAAAAAGAGGCGATACAGAAGGCATAGTCAATTATTTATTGAAATTAAAAAATATAAAAATTGCTGCATTTATAACAGAGCAGCCCACGATTACAAAGATTTCACTTAGGTCAAAAGGCGATGTCAATGTGGAGGTCATTTGTAAGGAATATTTCAAAGGCGGGGGACACAAGAATGCCTCTGGTGGCGCACTTTATTTGCCACTTCATATCGTTGTTAAGATACTTAAAGAAGCATTAACAAAATATAACAATATTTAATTTTAAATAAACAACATTAATAAAAATTTTATGTCGCACATTAAATCAATCATTGCATTAGTATTTGCTTGTATCGCAGTCATATCGTGCAAACAAACACAAAAACTTCCAATGGAATGGAATACGTCCATGTTGTGTCCAACAATGGTCCAAAACCAGCAGAAGAAGATAAAATTTCATTTCATATGACGATCAAGACGGATACTGACTCATTATTGACCAGTACTTATATGATGGGACAAGAGCAACAAACCATGATACCACCTGCTTCTTATCCAATGACTAAGCCAGATCCATTTTTGGAAGTATTCAAAAAAATGTCTGTAGGTGATTCTTTGATATTGACTATACCTGTAGATTCAATGCCTAGCAGAAATGGTATCCCAGAAAAGGCAAAAGCAATTGTTTACGGATTTAAAATGACTAAAATTACTTCTAAAGCTGAAATCGAAGCGAATAAAGCCAAGTATCAAGCCGAAGGAGCAAAAGTTTTGGAGCAATCAACAGGCTTGGTTTCTAAACTAGAGGCTGGAAGCGATCCATCGGTATTGAAAACAGCGTCAGGCATCAAGTATGTGGTTCACAGCGAAGGTAAAGGCCCTAAAGCTAATATGGGTGAAACCGTAAAAGTGATGTATTCTGGTATCCTAAAAGATGGAAAAGAATTCGATTCTTCTTTCAAAAGAGGAGAGCCAATCCAATTCCCAGCAGGTGTTGGACAAGTAATCAAGGGATGGGACGAGATGATCACTACCCTACCTAAAGGTTCGAAAGCAACCATTTTCGTTCCTTATGCATTGGCTTATGGAGAAGCAGGAAGCCCTCCAATGATCCCAGCAAAATCTGACTTAGTATTTTATATAGAAATAATAGAATAATATAATTCCAGAGCCCAAGCGTCAAAAAGTTTGGGCTCTTTTTTTTCACTCAAATGCAAATACTATGTCCCATCAAACCATCAAAGATTGGAACCAGGAAGATCGTCCTAGAGAAAAAATGATGACCAAAGGTCGCAAAGCCTTGACCGATGCAGAATTGCTCGCCATACTCATCACAACTGGAAATAAGAAGGAAACGGCCATGGACTTGGCTCGAAAATTATTGGCTCGATTTAACAACGATATCCAACAGCTATTCAAGGCAGATTGGAAAGAATTCACTGCTGTGAGCGGCATAGGAGAAGCCAAAGCCATCACTATCGCTGCGGCCCTAGAACTGGGTCGAAGAAGGTCAGGCGCTACTCCGCACTCAAAACCCAAAATTCACTCCTCTGGAGACGCCTACAACCTCCTAAAATCATCCCTTAGCGATCTTACTGAAGAGTATTTTTTTAGTATATTTCTCAACAATGCCAATGAAGCCATAGCCGTAGAACCGATAAGTTTCGGAGGGATGACAAGTGTTATGGTTGATCCCCGAGTAGTGCTGAGAAAAGCTTTGGAGCTAAAAGCAATAGGCATCATCTTAGCTCATAATCATCCCAGCAATTTGCTCAAACCCAGCAAAGCTGATATCGATTTGACTCAAAAATTGCAAGACGGAGCTAAGCTACTAGAATTAAAGATACTAGATCATCTCATCATTTCTGACCATCACTATTATAGTATGGCGGATGAAGGCATCCTCCCTTCCTAGATGTTAATTTTTTGTTAATCAATTTCATTTTTAAGATAAATTCGTCAATATTTGGGTTTACAAGCACATTCAGTTATTGTTATGATGAAAAAAATAATTCCACTATTCATTTTTACTTGCATCGGTATTTTTGGTTTTTCACAATCCGAACCAGAACTAGATACCATCCCTACAAGTCCTTCTGATCAAGCTAAAATGTATGCAATCAGAATCAAAAAATCCAGAATAAATGGCATTTATATCCCCAAGGACATCAATGAGGCGATGAAAGACATAGATGAAAGAATCGACTCCGCGGGTAGAGAAAAATTCAAGCAAGTTTCTGAAAAAGAAAGTGCAAAAAAATTTCATTTCACCTTCGGACAATGGATGTCTCACAATTGGTCCCTACCCCAAGGATCTCGATTGAGTCACTACCTTAAGGGAAAAGGACTCACCTTCGTGGACGATATGATGGTCACCTTGAGCGTATGTTATCACCGACATATCAACGGAATACCCCTAGATGAGGATAAATTGATAGCAGAAATATTAAAACGTCGCCACGATGCTTATAAACTGAGATTTAAGAACGGTACCACCATCTCAAAACGCAAACTTCCCAGACCTGGTGAAATAGATACTCTACATCGAGAATAATTTTTACAAAAAATTATACATATTACATTTTTTTATAATATATTTGCACCGTGACTCAAAGAGAAATTGCTTCGGCAGTTTTTTTTTGTTTTATATATATTACGATTTTTTATAATATTTAAAATTTTGATAGATAAAATATTATAGATTATGTCTTTTTTTAATATTTGGCATAATTTTTGTACACGGTTATATTAAATCATTTTTAACAATTTAATCAATAAGTAATGGAGAAGTTTCAATCATTTTTCGTAAAGACTCTGCTTTTATTCAGCTTGGCCATTATAGGTACGCAGGCTTCTGGATTTAATGCTACATCAAAATCTACATTGGTAGAAAAGTCATTTAAATACTATGACGTACCTGATTCGAAGATGGATCAGTACCAATTGCAAGTACAAGTTAGTGTATCTGGTGGAATTCAAGGTGCTGATGGCAATACTCAGGCCTTATACTTTGTATTTCCAGCTGGATACGGGGTAAATATTATCCAAAAATACACTACTCAGATGTTGAGTAAGAGTGAGAAGCTGATACTGAATTATACCAATAAAAATACGTTGTGCGAAGATTGTCCACAGACCTATTGTGAGTCTTGTGCGGATGCATTCGGTCGTATTATGCCCATTGACAACGGATTTGGAAATAATATCGAAAATAGAATTTTGAAATTTGAGCCTTTGACTTCAGATACCTATATAGAAGATGTATCGGGCAATGGTCGTCGCGTATCTAAGTGGTTGGTTACGATAACCTTTGACGCGGATGAGAGTTTTAGACTTGCTCCTAGAAAATTGTACATTACGGGTATGGAACAAGAAGATGTTAAAGAGATCCAATTGACTGAGTTTGAAACTTCATTTTTACCACACGGAAATTTGGAGGCAATTGATATCGTTGAGTCTTTTTATGGTACGAATGTTGTTGGAGGTGAGTCTCACTGGAAGTATGTCTATGGCTTAGACCTTGAAAAGGCCATCAAAGTATCGAGCTTGATCAGTGCAGAAATGATGTCATTTGAGGGTATCCAAGACGATGGAAACACGATCCTTAGTTGGAATACGGGCAATGAGTGTAAAAATGAAAAATTCGTAGTAGAAAGGTCTAAGGATGGTATAAATTACGAAAAAATCGGAGAGATCAAAGGCTGTGATAATATGATAGAAAAACGAGAATACGCTTTTGTGGACTTTAATGGCTTCGACGGCAATTCGTACTATCGCATCTACGTGAAAGATCAAGATGATACTAAGTTCTATACAAATACAATAAAAGTAAATCCTGGTTCATCACAAGTGGCCAAATTAGATGCCAAGGTTAAAAATGAAAAATTAGAATGGAATGCGATTGCTTCTGGCGAAAATCAAGGTAAAGTTTCCATAGCTATATTTGACAAAGAAGGTAAAATAGTCAAGACTTTGGATCCAGATGCTATTGGTTCACACAAAAATGTTTTGAACTTAGAAACATATCGCAACAATGGTTATTTGGCCTTATTCAAATATCAAAAAATGTACAAAGCGGTCAAGATGTTGGAAGATTAAATTTCCCATTTACATAGTGGAGGAGCTCTAGATTCTATCTAGGGCTCTTTCTATTTTAGGCCATATAGAAAACAGATCGGGCACTTACTAATCATATGCTGGCGCGCTGGACAATATTCTCTTCCATAAAAAATAATGCGCAGATGAAGTTTGTTCCACTGGTCCTCTGGAAAAATACTCTTCAAATCTGATTCTACCCTTGTGACGGATTTTCCTTCACTAAGCCCCCATCTAAGCGCAAGTCGATGGATATGAGTATCCACTGGGAATGCTGGCACACCAAATGCCTGAGACATAACCACCGATGCCGTTTTATGTCCCACTCCTGGGAGCGACTCCAAGTCTTCAAATGTATTTGGAACTTCTCCTTTATATTTTTCAATCAAAATCTTACTGAGTCCCCAAATCGCTTTGGATTTTGTAGGAGATAGACCACATGGCCTAATTATGTCTTGTATCTGTTCTACCGTTAGATTTACCATTTCCCAAGGGGTCGCTGCCATACTAAAAAGCCTCGGAGTTACTTGGTTCACCCGCTCATCCGTACACTGAGCCGACAGGACGACCGCCACCAGCAAAGTATAAGTGTCCGTATGATTCAGCGGAATTGGGGTCTCTGGGTACAGCTCCTCGAGCATCACCGCTATATGGGCTCCTTTCTCCCTCATTTGATCATCCATTGACTTAATAGTTTTTTTTATAAACAAAATAATCTCCAATATACTTTACATTTGCATATAATATTAAGATTGCGATACACAATGTTTGAAATAAAATTTTTGAAAATAGCTTTGATATTTGCTTTACTGGGAACTTTTTTCTTCTCTTGTAAAGATTCTTCAAATGCCCTAAAAGATGCTGATTTTGCAGTAGAAAACACCAACGATATCCAAAGGATTCATATTTTTAAGAGAAATGGAGTCCAAGCAAAATTCGAACGTCATGGCGATGATTGGATCATTAATGACCGAGATTTAGCCAATTCAGACCCCATGGAAACGCTGTTAAAGACTTTAAAAACCATGAGGGTTAAATACATCCCTCTAAAGGCTGCTGAGCCAGGCATCATCAAAGAAATGGGCTCTAAAGGCATTAAAGTAGAACTGTACGACAGGAAAAATGAAAAAATAAAATGTTTTTATGTTGGTGGTGGTGATTTGGCTGGTGAATCTACCTATTTGATTATGGAAAACTCTAATCAGCCTTATGCCGTAAGCATCCCTACACTCATTGGTTTGATTCGAACCCATTTTGACTATCAACCATTGAGATGGCGTTCGAGATATATTTATCCTTTTCCAATGGAAGAATTAGTCGAAATGGAAATGACATATCCAGCAGAGCCTTTACAATCTTTAAGGTTGAAAAAGAATTCAAATGGGCAATTTTCTATCAGTGCAATTAATAATTTGGAAGAAAAACCAGCTAATATTTCCCTTGCCAATGCCTATATCAAGGCCATTAAGGACATTAGGAGCGAAGCCATCGTCAATGACCTTGAAGAAAAAGATGACCTGACCAGCAACAATCCATTTGCAACGCTAAAGGTTAAAAATGCAAAAGGTGAAACAAAAACTCTATCTTTTCATAAGATCGAAGATGAAATTGGGACTCAAGGATCAGAAGCAGATCCACTAAAAGGCAATAATATTTTTAGGCTATACATAAAAACCTCTTGGGGCGATTATTTTCTAGCCCAATATCCCGTCATCCAAGACATTTTTAGACCCTTAAATTACTTTATTTCGAAATAAAACCCTTATTTAATCCTGTCTAGTCCACTCATCTCTGCTCTGAGTCATAGCCCATACCGATCCGCTATTCTCAAGACTATTGAACATCGGCAACCATTCTTGAGGTCCTGCTGACATCGTCAATATCTCATAACGACGAAGCTGCAATATACTATCCAAAGGACTGATCATAACTGGACAAGCCTCTACACAAGCATTGCAGGTAGTACATGCGTGTATTTCTTCCAGCTGTATTCTATCGAACAATGATTTTCCATCGTCGTATTTCCCATCCTTCATAAATAATCCAGCATCCATGTTCGCACCAACTTCATCGGCTCTATCTCGGATATCCATCATTATTTTTCTGGGACTTAGGAGTTTTCCAGTAAGGTTAGCTGGGCAGACTGACGTACATCTACCGCACTCGGTACAGCTATATGCCTCTAAGATATTGCGCCACGACAATGAAAATACGTCATTGGCTCCAAAATCCATATCATCACTCGGAGGACTTGGATCCTTTGTTTCGATACCAAACATCGACTGGACTTCGTGCATGATAGCTGGCATATTGCTCATTTCACCACGAGGTGTCAATTTTGCAAAGTATGTATTGAAAAATGCCAAAAATATATGCAAATGTTTGGAAAATGGAAGATATAAAATAAATCCAAAGACCACCATTAGATGCAGCCACCAACCAAATCTTTCCAAAAATAACAGTGCATCATTGGGCAAATTGCCAAAGAACAAAGGTCCAGTCCATTGCGACAACAAAAAATGCCCTGTATGATGATAATCTGGGTGATTTCTAGATTGCAGCACCATATCTGCGCCATTCATAGTAAAAATCCCTATTATCAAGAGTATTTCACCCAATAAAATCAGATTCGCATCGAGCGACGGAAATCCTTTCAAGTCGCCCTTGAACAATCGCGGCAATTTGATGATATTTCTACGCGACAAAAATACAATCGTAGCGACAAATGCCAATAAGGACAGCAATTCTATAAAGGAGATAATTCCAGAATATAAAATACCCAAAAATGGCGCAAAAAATCGATGCGTGCCGAAAATACCATCGATAAATATTTCTATCAACTCTACCTGAGTCATCAAAAATGCCAAATAAATGAACAAATGGAAAAAAGCTGGAATCCACCGCTTGAACATTTTTTTCTGACCCAATGCCACAAAAATCATATTTTTCAGCCGACTGGATTCGTCACCGACTATCTCCTCCTGTTTACCCAATTTTATATTTCTATAAATTCGATAAAATCCCTTGTAAGCCTTGTAAAAGACCAAAAGAGTAATCGCCAAAAAAATAATCTGTCCAATCTCCATCCAACATTTATTTAATTATTTTCAAAAAATTTGTGCAATTCTTGCACCTTTTACGTTTATAAAACTAAAGATAATTAGTTTGAAACTAATCCATTTTAATTTATTATTAT
This sequence comes from Saprospiraceae bacterium, assembly GCA_016718505.1. Classification (GTDB taxonomy): domain Bacteria; phylum Bacteroidota; class Bacteroidia; order Chitinophagales; family Saprospiraceae; genus JADKKF01. The sequence continues at coordinate 101,439 of JADKDE010000003.1, forward strand.
AAAAATTGAAAGTAAATGCATAATAATTTTTTTTATATTTAAAAAAATATAATATTTACAATGAAATAAAAGGCTTATTCCCTTGAGACAGTTAAAAATATCCAGTAAGATAACAAACCGCGAGAGCTTAGCTTTGGATAAATACCTGAGTGAAATAGCCAAATTGGACATGCTTACTCCCGAACAAGAGGTAGATTTAGCCAAGAGGGTAAGAAGCGGAGATGAAGTCGCCCTCGAAAAATTGACCAAGGCAAATCTTAGATTTGTTGTCTCTGTAGCCAAGCAATACCAAAACCAAGGACTTTCTCTTTCAGATTTGATCAATGAAGGCAATCTCGGGCTCATGAAAGCCGCCAAGAGATTCGATGAAACCAAGGGTTTCAAGTTTATTTCTTACGCCGTCTGGTGGATCCGACAAAGCATCTTACAAGCCATCGTCGAGTACAGCCGACTGGTTCGTATCCCACTCAACAAGATCAATTCTTACAACCGTATCAACGACGCCTATCTCAATTTTTTGCAAGAATTCGAGCGTGAGCCCAGCCACGAAGAGTTGGCTGAAATATTGAATCTTCCCCTCCTCGACATCACCAGCGTTTTGACCACTGGAGCCAAACATCTATCGATGGATGCACCCATCGGTGACGAGGAAGATGGCAGTTCGCTGATCGAGTTATTGGTCGAAGAAAATAACATTTCACCCGACAATGACCTAATGATTGAATCTCTGAAAAAAGAAATCCACTCTGGCATGAGCGCTTTATCCCCTCGGGAATTGGAGATTTTGTCATGCTTTTTCGGCATCAACGGCAAGCGAGAGTTTTCCCTCGAAGAGATCAGTGACCGCTTCGATCTCAGTCGTGAGCGCGTTCGCCAAATCAAGGAAAGAGCCCTTCGCCGCCTCAGAAAAACATACAACAAGCGGATTTTAAGATCCTATCTTTCCGAATAATTTTATTTTTATTTGATTTATGGCATATCCCCTCCCCTACAGTTCGGGGTCGGTGTATTGCGGAGTTCCGTCTCGCCTTTTGGGCGAGACCGACTGAGTCGTCCTCCATCCACCTTATGCGCTGGGTTTTTACTAAAAACAAAAGAGCCCCGACTTGTGTCGAGGCCCTTTATCATCTCATCCTATTTCTACACTGTTTATTCAAGCAATATCATTTTCTTGATATCGCTGAAGTCAGCGGCATCCAATTGATAATACATCACGCCTGTAGCTGGTAGTTCACCTTTGTTCAGTGTTACGCTGTTGTAGCCTTTGTTGAACGTCCTTTCTACTACTTTCAGCACTTTGCCTGTCACATCGTAGATGCTTACTTTTGCTTTCATCTGCGCTGGCAAGTTGAAGCCTATCAACGTCTCGGTACCCCATGGATTCGGTTGGTTTTGGTACAATGCGAAGCCTTGTACTGCTTTGCCATCATTGCCTATGAAGTTCAATCCTACGTTCATCATTTCTCCTTTCGCATTGTAGGCTTGGGCTGGTGTCAACTCCGAAGTTACATATACACTCTCACTTATCAACCCTTGGCTTCTCGCCTTGAATATCAATGTGAAGGCGCCTTCGTTCTCCGTTATACTCTCCGCTATCGGATTAGACCAGCTCGTTGTGATCTTGCCTTCTTCCAACATCGTAAATCCAAAGTTCTCCTCCGTTACATGCAATTTTCCAGACTCGTATCCTACAAATTCCAATCTTTGGTTATCAAAGTTCGTCGTGAACTGGTAGCCATTGATCTTCGCAAAGTCATTCGCTTTAAGCGTCATCCTTACCGTCTCTCCTGCCTTGTAGCTGCCTTCTGCTACGTTGAACATCAAGCTCTTGCCACTTCTCTCCTCTGGTACGCCTGTCAGATTAACTACTGCATTCTCCGTTACGTCTCCGATCTTCACCGCTACAAAATCCGCTTCAACATTTCCTGACATCGCATTCGTCAAGCTCACCCTTTCTGGGAAGCTGCTCGTCAACGCATTGCCCGTCGTCAAATTGTAATCCTTATCTACGAATCTGAACGACGTATTGTTGCCAAATCTATCGATCTTGAATAACACCAATTTCCTCAATTCTACCAAGTCTGCTGCTGTTATCGTATTCGATTTGTTCACGTCTCCTGCTATCATCTTGTACCCGCTATTCAATGATTCCGCTCCTAGGATATGTCTTTGGATCTTGATGATATCCGCTGTGCTTACCCCATTTCTGTGGTTGTCATCTCTTTTCGGTACTACTTCAATTATTCGCATCCATTTCATTGAATCCAAACGTTCCGCTCGTATTCGTCATTGAGAATGCAATTCATTTGTACCTGACATCACGCTTACTTTCGTATCGCTTACGTTCGCATTCGTCTCCGTCTTCACCGTTCCTGTCAATACGAATCTAGATACGTCGTTCGTACATGGCATATTCTTCTGGATTGTTACCGTTGTGATACAGAAATCTGAATTGCCCGCTGCATCCCACATATAGATATTTATCGGCGATCTGCCTAGATCATCTTTTGTAAATATTCTATTTGGTTGTATACCGCTGCATCAAATGTGTATCGGTATAGACCAGGACAATTGTCCGTTGAACTATTCGCTGCTATAAAGTCTGATGCCCACAATTCTATTGCACATGTCGATGGCATCAACTCGGCTATCAATTCGATACATACTGGACTTGGCTTCTTACAATCTTTATTGTAACGATTAGCTGTGTACAAGTCTCCTTGTTGCCACATCCGTCTTCTACTTCCCACACCACTCGGTGCGTTCCGATCGTCCAACCCAAACTTGGATTCAAGCTTGAGCCCGTTCCAAATGAATCATACGTTCCGTTATTATCTACATCTAACTGCCATCTGTATCTCAACTTCGTCTCTGGATCACAATCGTCTGTAGCAGTTATACTCAGTGTTTGATAATGCGGTCCGCAGCCTGGGCCATTGTGACACCATTCTACTGGCGCACAGTTCGTAAACGTCGGCGCTGATGAATTCATCACTACCAACACTTGGTCATATGTCCATACTGGATTCGTCCCATCTTCATTCTTTTGACACAAGTCTAGAACTTTCCACTTTCTTATAACCTTCTTACAGCCTTGGCTTGAACCCACTTCAAAGTCAAAGTACCAGTCATCAAAGCCTACTCCTACATTTGAACATACATCTTCTCTAAACCATGGTTTCTTATACGGCCATGCTATATTCGCTGTATCCAATGCTGCTCCACACTGATTCGTCGTGTAGTCCGCTGGCCAGTAGATATCGTGCATATCATCCCAGTTCAAGTCTGTTAATGGATTGTAATTGTTGAATGGTACATCGTATGGCGGCTGGCCGCTAGTTGACGTCAATACATTGGCATCCAATCCATTGAATTCATACGTATTATAAACCGTTATCGTCTGCAAACATGATCTGAATCCTGCTGCATCCGACGCCGTCCACGTTCTCAATATTGTACCCTTATTGCAATTCAAACTAGGAGACTGTGAATAGCTTAATGTCAAATTACAATTGTCATACGCCACTCCGTTCACTCCTACTTGGAAATGTGGATCTTGTGCACTTTCTGAGTGTCTTCCGATATGTCCATATCTTTGGTCGATATAGATCGGATCTCTCACCACTGCTGTACTTCCATTGCCGCCATTTACTACCGTTCCGAATATATCCAAGTTTGACAAGCTGTATGGATATCTACAGTCGATATTGATATCTGGTGGACATGTGATGATCGGTGGCAATTTGTCTTGGATCAATACTGAATCCATGCACTCATTGTAATTGCCATTCGCATCCGTGATTCTCATCACTACCGCTATCTTCTTGTTTACGTCTGTACAACAGAACGCTACTGTATCTCGCAAACTTGTTATCGCTGGGCTATGGCATGGATCCGTCATCCTTCTTATTTTCCACGATACTACTCCACAATTGTCATATGAGCCATTGTCAAAGTCTCTCGCTTGGATTCTTCCTCGGCCATTATCTCCCAATCCGATTGTCAAATAAGTCTTACACACTGCTACTGGAGATACATAATCTCTTACCGCTAAGGTCATACAGCAGCTTCCGATTTTATCGCATTGATCTTCTAGTAATAACACACCGTGTAATTTCCGACTGGGATATTTCTTACGATACCACCATTCGTATTTATCCTAAAGGCCTCTAAGCCCGTTGCTATATCCGTTCCTATCATCCAGCCTCCTTTCAATGCACTTCCACAGGCATCTGTATAGGTCGCTGATGGGAAATTGTACGATGCCAAACATGAATTATAGTCCGTGCTCAACGTCACATTCGTGCCTTCTGACGCTACCAAGTTGCCTGGCGCTCCTAAGCCTAATGTCAATGGTCTCGTTGGATATACTGGACATGCTACTACTGGACTACCATGATCCGCTACCTTGATGATTTGGATATGTGACAAGGTTTGACCTGTACACCAATCCAAACATGTCCATATACGCAATACTTTGTACGAGCCTTCGATGGCAGATGTGCCTGCATCGTCTCCACATACTTTAATGATCTCATCTCTATATGTACAGCCAATATTGCATGCATTTCCTGCCGGACTGCCCGTTTCTTCTACGTCTGGATAATTATTGCCATTCAAATCCCATGGGCCTCTACACTCAAGTGGGGCCAACGATCCTTCCAAGCCATCATAATTCTGTGGCCAGCCTATCGTTCCCAAGGTCAATCTTGTATAGTATATTCTTTGTACGCAAGTTCCTGTACTTCCGTACGTATCTGTTGCCGTCCACACTCTTTCGATTACTCTCCAGTATGGTCCATCGCAACTTTCGCTTGATACTTCTCTTTCTGTATAAGTTAAGCCCAATACTGATCCGCAATTATCCGTCACCGTCGGTGCATAGAAACTCGCCGGATGTGTATCTGTACAACTTACTGTATAATCTTGACATACAAATACGGGTGGCATCTTGTCTTCTACCAAGATTTGTCCCCAACATAAGTTGCCATTACAATTGTCTCTTACCATATATACCAACATCTGTCCGATATGGCTCGCATTCAATACATTTGGTATCGGTGTGCCTGCCATCGTTGTAAGGCTGACGGTGTATAAGTTAGGATTCGTATTAGAAGTTAAACCTGTCAACACATCCCAAGGGTGCAAAGAATATGTACAATCTGGCCCAAGGCTTAAATTTACTTTGTTTCTACAACTCAATGAAATATCTTGTCTCCAGGTAATCACCACTGTTCTGATTACGCTATTACACACATTTGAAGGGTCATCACATATTAGTTGAATGGTACTATATCCAAGGGCTAAATCATTGGCACTAGGTACGTAACTTAAAGCACTTGAGAATATATTATTTGGATAAAAATTACCTGTTCCAAAACTAGCCCAAGTTCCATTTGTGACATTAGACCCATTCGGTACAATAGAAGCTGACAAATCAGCCAAATTAAAGCCAATAGGGCATCCTTGAATTGAAGAAGCTGCAAGGAAAGTAACAATTGGCGATGGTGCAACATAAACAGTAACTTCATCAGTATCATAACATCCACTTGCAACATTTGTAACTGTTACTATGTATGTTGTTGTCTCCCTCGGAGTTGCAATTGGGTTAGCAATGTTTGTAGCATTTAAACCACTTGCAGGAGACCAAGAATAAATTACGCCAGGAGAAGGGTTTTCACCTAATATATTTCCAAACTCAGCAATTTCACAAATAGAATTATCCAACCCAGCATTAGCAAAAATATCCATCAACATACATACATCATGAGATACCGTAATTGAATTATTACAAGCATCAGTTATGGAATACGTCCTAGTAACACAATTAAATCCTCCATTTTCAAAGATTGCAGACTGACTTACGAATGCTACATTTGGTGTTCCAATACAATTATCATTTTCATCCGTAACAACATTTGGATCTACTGCTGTAAATGGAGCTCCACAAGTAAGGGTAATATTGTCTGGATTGGAAGCTGTCGGCATAGTACTATCCATTCTTCTAGAGAATATTTGTGTACAACTAACAGTGTTGTTACAAGCATCAAATGCCGTATATGTTCTTACCAATGTTTCATCGCAACCAGAAGAAATTGTCATATCGGAATTAGAAATAGACACTTGACAATTATCAGAAATTAAACCTCCAGCAACTGTAAAGTCATTTACAGTAATAAATGCTGTCGGCCAAGCTGCATTGCAACCTAAATTACCACCTGGAATACATGTAATACTTGGAAGAGTATTATCTGCCAATACCGTAAAGGTTCTTACGCAGCTCGTCGTGATGTCACAGCCGCTGGCACTCGTCGTGCCCACCGTTACCGTTACATTCGCCGTTCCGCCGCATGCATTCGGTGCTGCATCCATCGCTCGGGTTAAGGTCGCTTCACAGCCACCCGTTACCGTGCCATTCGCTGCTACCCATGCTGTATATGCTGCGTCGATCGCCGCTTGTGTTTGGCATGAGGCCGTCGTCATATCTCCTCCGCATACAAACGTTATTTCTGGGGCTGGCAAGACCGTAAAGGTTCTTACGCAGCTCGTCGTGATGTCACATCCGCTGGCACTCGTCGTACCCACCGTTACCGTCACATTTGCCGTGCCGCCACACGCATTCGGTACCGCATCCATTGTCCTAGTCAAGGTCGCTTCGCAGCCACCCGTTACCGTGCCATTTGATGATACCCACGCTGCATATGCTGCGTCGATCGCCGCCTGTGTTTGGCATGAGGCCGTCGTCATATCTTCTCCGCATACAAACGTTATTTCTGGGGCTGCCAATACCGTAAAGGTTCTTACGCAGCTCGTCGTGATGTCACATCCGCTGGCGCTCGTCGTACCCACCGTTACCGTTACATTCGCCGTGCCGCCGCATGCATTCGGTGCTGCATCCATCGCTCGGGTTAAGGTCGCTTCACAGCCACCCGTTACCGTGCCATTCGCTGCTACCCACGCTGTATATACTGCGTCGATCGCCGCCTGTGTTTGGCATGAGGCCGTCGTCATATCTTCTCCGCATACGAACGTTATTGCTGGGGCTGGCAAGACCGTAAAGGTTCTTACGCAGCTCGTCGTGATGTCGCAGCCGCTCGCACTCGTCGTACCCACCGTTACCGTCACATTCGCCGTGCCGCCACATGCATTCGGTGCCGCATCCATCGCTCGGGTTAAGGTCGCTTCACAGCCACCCGTTACCGTGCCATTCGTTGATACCCACGCTGCGTATGCTGCGTCGATCGCCGCCTGTGTTTGGCATGAGGCCGTCGTCATATCTTCTCCGCATACAAACGTTATTGCTGGGGCTGGCAATACCGTAAAGGTTCTTACGCAGCTCGTTGTGATGTCGCAGCCGCTCGCACTCGTCGTACCCACCGTTACCGTTACATTCGCCGTGCCGCCGCATGCATTCGGTGCTGCATCCATCGCTCGGGTTAAGGTCGCTTCACAGCCACCCGTTACCGTGCCATTCGCTGCTACCCACGCTGCATATGCTGCGTCTATCGCCGCCTGTGTTTGGCATGAGGCCGTCGTCATATCTTCTCCGCATACAAACGTTATTTCTGGGGCTGCCAATACCGTAAAGGTTCTTACGCAGCTCGTTGTGATGTCGCAGCCGCTCGCACTCGTCGTACCCACCGTTACCGTTACATTCGCCGTGCCGCCGCACGCATTCGGTGCTGCGTCCATCGCTCGGGTTAAGGTCGCTTCACAGCCACCCGTTACCGTGCCATTCGTGGATACCCACGCTGTATATGCTGCGTCGATCGCCGCCTGTGTTTGGCATGAGGCCGTCGTCATATCTTCTCCGCATACAAACGTTATTTCTGGGGCTGCCAATACCGTAAAGGTTCTTACGCAGCTCGTCGTGATGTCGCAGCCGCTCGCACTCGTCGTACCCACCGTTACCGTTACATTCGCCGTGCCGCCGCATGCATTCGGTGTCGCATCCATCGCTCGGGTTAAGGTCGCTTCACAGCCACCCGTTACCGTGCCATTCGTGGATACCCATGCTGTATGCTGCGTCGATCGCCGCTTGTGTTTGGCATGAGGCCGTCGTCATATCTTCTCCGCATACAAACGTTATTTCTGGGGCTGGCAATACCGTAAAGGTTCTTGAACAGCTCGTTGTGATGTCGCAGCCGCTCGCACTCGTCGTACCCACCGTTACCGTTACATTCGCCGTGCCGCCGCATGCATTCGGTGCTGCATCCATCGCTCGGGTTAAGGTCGCTTCACAGCCTCCCGTTACCGTGCCATTTGAGGATACCCATGCTGCGTATGCTGCGTCTATCGCCGCCTGTGTTTGGCATGAGGCCGTCGTCATATCTTCTCCGCATACAAACGTTATTTCTGGGGCTGCCAATACCGTAAAGGTTCTTACGCAGCTCGTCGTGATGTCACATCCGCTGGCGCTCGTCGTACCCACCGTTACCGTTACATTCGCCGTGCCGCCACATGCATTCGGTGCTGCATCCATCGCTCGGGTTAAGGTCGCTTCACAGCCACCCGTTACCGTGCCATTCGCTGCTACCCACGCTGTATATGCTGCGTCTATCGCCGCCTGTGTTTGGCATGAGGCCGTCGTCATATCTTCTCCGCATACAAACGTTATTGCTGGGGCTGGCAATACCGTAAAGGTTCTTACGCAGCTCGTCGTGATGTCGCAGCCGCTCGCACTCGTCGTACCCACCGTTACCGTTACATTCGCCGTGCCGCCGCATGCATTCGGTGTCGCATCCATCGCTCGGGTTAAGGTCGCTTCACAGCCACCCGTTACCGTGCCATTCGTGGATACCCACGCTGTATATGCTGCGTCGATCGCCGCCTGTGTTTGGCATGAGGCCGTCGTCATATCTTCTCCGCATACAAACGTTATTTCTGGGGCTGCCAATACCGTAAAGGTTCTTACGCAGCTCGTTGTGATGTCGCAGCCGCTCGCACTCGTCGTACCCACCGTTACCGTTACATTCGCCGTGCCGCCGCATGCATTCGGTGTCGCATCCATCGCTCGGGTTAAGGTCGCTTCACAGCCACCCGTTACCGTGCCATTCGTGGATACCCACGCTGTATATGCTGCGTCGATCGCCGCCTGTGTTTGGCATGAGGCCGTCGTCATATCTTCTCCGCATACAAACGTTATTTCTGGGGCTGGCAATACCGTAAAGGTTCTTACGCAGCTCGTTGTGATGTCGCAGCCGCTCGCACTCGTCGTACCCACCGTTACCGTTACATTCGCCGTGCCGCCGCATGCATTCGGTGTCGCATCCATCGCTCGGGTTAAGGTCGCTTCACAGCCACCCGTTACCGTGCCATTCGTGGATACCCACGCTGTGTATGCTGCGTCGATCGCCGCCTGTGTTTGGCATGAGGCCGTCGTCATATCTTCTCCGCATACAAACGTTATTGCTGGGGCTGGCAAGACCGTAAAGGTTCTTACGCAGCTCGTCGTGATGTCACAGCCGCTGGCGCTTGTCGTACCCACCGTTACCGTTACATTCGCCGTACCGCCACATGCATTCGGTGCTGCATCCATCGCTCGGGTTAAGGTCGCTTCACAGCCACCCGTTACCGTGCCATTTGAGGATACCCATGCTGCGTATGCTGCGTCTATCGCCGCCTGTGTTTGGCATGAGGCCGTCGTCATATCTTCTCCGCATACAAACGTTATTGCTGGGGCTGGCAATACCGTAAAGGTTCTTACGCAGCTCGTCGTGATGTCACATCCGCTGGCACTCGTCGTGCCCACCGTTACCGTTACATTCGCCGTTCCGCCGCATGCATTCGGTGCTGCATCCATCGCTCGGGTTAAGGTCGCTTCACAGCCACCCGTTACCGTGCCATTCGCTGCTACCCACGCTGCATATGCCGTCGATCGCCGCCTGTGTTTGGCATGAGGCCGTCGTCATATCTTCTCCGCATACAAACGTTATTTCTGGGGCTGCCAATACCGTAAAGGTTCTTACGCAGCTCGTCGTGATGTCACATCCGCTGGCGCTCGTCGTACCCACCGTTACCGTTACATTCGCCGTTCCGCCGCATGCATTCGGTGCTGCATCCATCGCTCGGGTTAAGGTCGCTTCACAGCCACCCGTTACCGTGCCATTCGCTGCTACCCACGCTGCATATGCTGCGTCGATCGCCGCCTGTGTTTGGCATGAGGCCGTCGTCATATCTTCTCCGCATACAAACGTTATTTCTGGGGCTGGCAATACCGTAAAGGTTCTTACGCAGCTCGTTGTGATGTCGCAGCCGCTCGCACTCGTCGTACCCACCGTTACCGTTACATTCGCCGTGCCGCCGCATGCATTCGGTGCTGCATCCATCGCTCGGGTTAAGGTCGCTTCACAGCCACCCGTTACCGTGCCATTCGTGGATACCCACGCTGTATATACTGCGTCGATCGCCGCCTGTGTTTGGCATGAGGCCGTCGTCATATCTTCTCCGCATACAAACGTTATTTCTGGGGCTGCCAATACCGTAAAGGTTCTTACGCAGCTCGTCGTGATGTCACATCCGCTGGCACTCGTCGTACCCACCGTTACCGTTACATTCGCCGTGCCGCCGCATGCATTCGGTGCTGCATCCATCGCTCGGGTTAAGGTCGCTTCACAGCCACCCGTTACCGTGCCATTTGATGATACCCACGCTGCATATGCTGCGTCGATCGCCGCCTGTGTTTGGCATGAGGCCGTCGTCATATCTTCTCCGCATACAAACGTTATTTCTGGGGCTGGCAATACCGTAAAGGTTCTTACGCAGCTCGTTGTGATGTCGCAGCCGCTCGCACTCGTCGTACCCACCGTTACCGTTACATTCGCCGTGCCGCCGCATGCATTCGGTGTCGCATCCATCGCTCGGGTTAAGGTCGCTTCACAGCCACCCGTTACCGTGCCATTCGTGGATACCCACGCTGTATATGCTGCGTCGATCGCCGCCTGTGTTTGGCATGAGGCCGTCGTCATATCTTCTCCGCATACAAACGTTATTTCTGGGGCTGCCAATACCGTAAAGGTTCTTACGCAGCTCGTTGTGATGTCGCAGCCGCTCGCACTCGTCGTACCCACCGTTACCGTTACATTCGCCGTGCCGCCGCATGCATTCGGTGTCGCATCCATCGCTCGGGTTAAGGTCGCTTCACAGCCACCCGTTACCGTGCCATTCGTTGATACCCACGCTGCATATGCTGCGTCGATCGCCGCCTGTGTTTGGCATGAGGCCGTCGTCATATCTTCTCCGCATACAAACGTTATTTCTGGGGCTGCCAATACCGTAAAGGTTCTTACGCAGCTCGTCGTGATGTCACATCCGCTGGCGCTCGTCGTACCCACCGTTACCGTTACATTCGCCGTGCCGCCACATGCATTCGGTGTCGCATCCATCGCTCGGGTTAAGGTCGCTTCACAGCCACCCGTTACCGTGCCATTCGTTGATACCCACGCTGCATATGCTGCGTCTATCGCCGCCTGTGTTTGGCATGAGGCCGTCGTCATATCTTCTCCGCATACAAACATTATTTCTGGGGCTGCCAATACCGTAAAGGTTCTTACGCAGCTCGTCGTGATGTCACATCCGCTGGCGCTCGTCGTACCCACCGTTACCGTTACATTCGCCGTGCCGCCGCATGCATTCGGTGCTGCATCCATCGCTCGGGTTAAGGTCGCTTCACAGCCACCCGTTACCGTGCCATTTGATGATACCCACGCTGCATATGCTGCGTCTATCGCCGCCTGTGTTTGGCATGAGGCCGTCGTCATATCTTCTCCGCATACAAACGTTATTTCTGGGGCTGGCAATACCGTAAAGGTTCTTACACAGCTCGTCGTGATGTCACATCCGCTGGCACTCGTCGTGCCCACCGTTACCGTTACATTCGCCGTTCCGCCGCATGCATTCGGTGCTGCATCCATCGCTCGGGTTAAGGTCGCTTCACAGCCACCCGTTACCGTGCCATTCGTTGATACCCACGCTGCATATGCTGCGTCTATCGCCGCCTGTGTTTGGCATGAGGCGTCGTCATATCTTCTCCGCATACAAACGTTATTTCTGGGGCTGGCAATACCGTAAAGGTTCTTACACAGCTCGTCGTGATGTCACATCCGCTGGCACTCGTCGTGCCCACCGTTACCGTTACATTCGCCGTTCCGCCGCATGCATTCGGTGCTGCATCCATCGCTCGGGTTAAGGTCGCTTCACAGCCACCCGTTACCGTGCCATTCGCTGCTACCCACGCTGCATATGCTGCGTCGATCGCCGCCTGTGTTTGGCATGAGGCCGTCGTCATATCTTCTCCGCATACAAACGTTATTTCTGGGGCTGCCAATACCGTAAAGGTTCTTACGCAGCTCGTCGTGATGTCATCCGCTGGCGCTCGTCGTACCCACCGTTACCGTTACATTCGCCGTGCCGCCACATGCATTCGGTGACGCATCCATCGCTCGGGTTAAGGTCGCTTCACAGCCACCCGTTACCGTGCCATTCGTTGATACCCACGCTGCATATGCTGCGTCTATCGCCGCCTGTGTTTGGCATGAGGCCGTCGTCATATCTTCTCCGCATACAAACGTTATTTCTGGGGCTGGCAATACCGTAAAGGTTCTTACGCAGCTCGTCGTGATGTCATCCGCTCGCACTCGTCGTACCCACCGTTACCGTTACATTCGCCGTGCCGCCGCATGATCTGGTGTCGCATCCATCGCTCGGGTTAAGGTCGCTTCACAGCCACCCGTTACCGTGCCATTCGTGGATACCCACGCTGTATATGCTGCGTCGATCGCCGCCTGTGTTTGGCATGAGGCCGTCGTCATATCTTCTCCGCATACAAACGTTATTTCTGGGGCTGCCAATACCGTAAAGGTTCTTACGCAGCTCGTTGTGATGTCGCAGCCGCTCGCACTCGTCGTACCCACCGTTACCGTTACATTCGCCGTGCCGCCGCATGCATTCTGGTGTCGCATCCATCGCTCGGGTTAAGGTCGCTTCACAGCCACCCGTTACCGTGCCATTCGTTGATACCCACGCTGCATATGCGCGTCGATCGCCGCCTGTGTTTGGCATGAGGCCGTCGTCATATCTTCTCCGCATACAAACGTTATTTCTGGGGCTGCCAATACCGTAAAGGTTCTTACGCAGCTCGTCGTGATGTCAGCATCCGCTGGCGCTCGTCGTACCCACCGTTACCGTTACATTCGCCGTGCCGCCACATGCATCGGTGTCGCATCCATCGCTCGGGTTAAGGTCCGCTTCACAGCCACCCGTTACCGTGCCATTCGTTGATACCCACGCTGCATATGCTGCGTCGATCGCCGCCTGTGTTTGGCATGAGGCCGTCGTCATATCTTCTCCGCATACAAACATTATTTCTGGGGCTGCCAATACCGTAAAGGTTCTTACACAGCTCGTCGTGATGTCGCATGAAAAATTTGAAATAACTGAATAAACAATAGAAATTTCTCCCCTCTATACAATGATTTGGAGGTAATAATGGAGCATTATTTATCAAAGAAACATCGCATCCACCAGAAAGAGTCACATCTTTCAAGAAACTATCAAATGCAATCGAAACATCTAAAGGAGTGCTACAAGAAGCAACACTAACCTTTGAACCACAGGTGAATAAAATTGGCATGGAAATATTTCGAGTTATAATATGGTCACACGCTGTAGAGTTATTACATCCATCCTTAAATGTATATGTTCTAGTTAAAGTTTCATTACAGCCACTTGATGCCGTTATATCCATGCTTGATATGGTCAAATCCCCACAAATGTCTGATGCAATACCTCCAAGTGCTTCGAATCCTGCAATTTCTGTAGCTGGGAGTGGCCATGCAGAACTGCATATTGTTAAATCTAATATTGGAGGGCAGGTTACGGTCGGTGCTGTTATATCTACTTTTCTTGTAATTATTTGATCGCAAGTTACTGTATTGTTACATGCATCCGTGAACAAATAGGTTCTCGTTAAGGTCTCGTCGCAGCCGTCTGCTACTGTTACATCGCTTGAACTCATCGCAATCGTTGAACAAGCATCCGTCAAAGTTCCTCCTGCTAATGTAAAGTCATCTGCCGTTGCATAAGCTACTGGCCATGCTCCATTGCATGCACTTACTACTGGTGCCGTTGGGCATGTCGCTGATGGTGCGGTTATATCTACTTTTCTAATTATTATTTGATCGCATGAAACAGTATTGTTACATGCATCAGTGAACAAATATGTTCTCGTCAAGGTCTCGTCGCAGCCGCCTGCTACTGTTACATCGCTTGAACTCATCGCAATCGTTGAACAAGCATCCGTCAAAGTTCCTCCTGCTAATGTAAAGTCATCTGCCGTTGCAGAAGCTACTGGCCATGCTCCATTGCAAGCACTTACTACTGGTGCCGGTGGGCATGTCGCTGATGGTGCTGTTATAGCTACTTTTCTAACTATTATTTGATCGCAAGTTACTGTGATGTTACATGCATCCGTGAACAAATATGTTCTAGTCAAGGTCTCGTCGCAGCCGCCTGCTACCGTTATATCACTTGAACTCATCGCGATCGTTGAACAAGCATCCGTCAAAGTTCCTCCTGCTAACGTAAAGTCATCTGCCGTTGCATAAGCTACTGGCCATGCTCCATTGCATGCACTTACTACTGGTGCCGTTGGGCATGTCGCTGATGGTGCGGTTATATCTACTTTTCTTACTATTAATTGATCGCAAGTTACTGTGTTGTTACAAGCGTCTGTGAACAAATATGTTCTCGTCAAGGTCTCGTCGCAGCCGCCTGCTACCGTTACATCGCTTGAACTCATCGCTATTGTTGAACAGGCATCCGTTAATGTTCCTCCTGCTACAGTGAAGTCCGCTGCCGTTGCATAAGCTACTGGCCATGCTCCATTGCAAGCACTTACTACTGGTGCCGTTGGGCATGTCGCTGATGGTGCTGTTATATCTACTTTCCTAACTATTATTTGATCGCAAGTTACTGTGTTGTTACATGCATCCGTGAACAAATATGTTCTAGTCAAGGTCTCGTCGCAGCCGCCTGCTACCGTTACATCGCTTGAACTCATCGCGATCGTTGAACAAGCATCCGTCAAAGTTCCTCCTGCTAACGTAAAGTCATCTGCTGTTGCATAAGCTGCTGGCCATGCTCCATTGCATGCGCTTACTACTGGTGCTGCTGGGCATGTCGCTGATGGTGCGGTTATATCTACTTTTCTTACTATTATTTGATCGCAAGTAACTGTGTTGTTACATGCATCAGTGAACAAATATGTTCTCGTCAAGGTCTCGTCGCAGCCGCCTGCTACCGTTACATCGCTTGAACTCATCGCTATCGTTGAACAAGCATCCGTCAAGGTTCCTCCTGCTAACGTAAAGTCATCTGCCGTTGCATAAGCTGCTGGCCATGCTCCGTTACATGCACTTACTACTGGTGCCGTTGGGCATGTCGCTAATGGTGCTGTTAAATCTACTTTTCTTACTATTATTTGATCGCAAGTAACTGTGTTGTTACAAGCGTCCGTGAACAAATATGTTCTCGTCAAGGTCTCGTCGCAGCCGCCTGCTACCGTTATATCGCTTGAACTCATCGCTATCGTTGAACAAGCATCCGTCAAAGTTCCTCCTGCTAACGTAAAGTCATCTGCAGTTGCATAAGCTGCTGGCCATGCTCCGTTACATGCACTTACTACTGGTGCCGTTGGGCATGTCGCTAATGGTGCTGTTAAATCTACTTTTCTTACTATTATTTGATCGCAAGTTACTGTGTTGTTACATGCATCCGTGAACAAATATGTTCTCGTTAAGGTCTCGTTACATCCACTTGCTGCCGTTACATCGCTTGAACTCATTGCTATCGTTGAACAGGCATCCGTTAATGTTCCTCCTGCTACAGTGAAGTCCGCTGCCGTTGCATAAGCTGCTGGCCATGCTCCGTTACACGCACTTACAACTGGTGCCGTTGGGCATGTCGCTGATGGTGCTGTTATATCTACTTTTCTTACTATTATTTGATCGCAAGTTACCGTGTTGTTACATGCATCCGTGAACAAGTAGGTTCTCGTCAAGGTCTCGTCGCAGCCTCCTGCTACCGTAACATCGCTTGAACTCATCGCGATCGTTGAACAAGCATCCGTCAAAGTTCCTCCTGCTAACGTAAAGTCATCTGCAGTTGCATAAGCTGCTGGCCATGCTCCGTTACATGCACTTACTACTGGTGCCGTTGGGCATGTCGCTGATGGTGCTGTTATATCTACTTTTCTTACTATTATTTGATCGCAAGTTACCGTGTTGTTACATGCATCCGTGAACAAGTAGGTTCTCGTCAAGGTCTCGTCGCAGCCTCCTGCTACCGTAACATCGCTTGAACTCATCGCTATCGTTGAACAAGCATCCGTCAAGGTTCCTCCTGCTAGTGTAAAGTCTTCTGCCGTTGCATAAGCTGCTGGCCATGCTCCATTACATGCGCTTACTACTGGTGCCGTTGGGCATGTCGCTGTCGGTGCTGTTATATCTACTTTTCTGGTGATTATTTGATCGCAGGTTGCTGATACATTACAAGAGTTAACAATCGTATATGTCCTAGTGAGAGTCTCATTACATCCACTTACCGCCGTAACATCAGTACTGGTTACTGCGGTCACACAAGTTCCACCACCAATTGAAAATCCATTTATTGTCAGATCGCTGACTGAAGTCAGCGCAGACGGCCATGCTGCACCACAAAGGCTTAAATTACTAGCAGTTGGACAAGAGATTGAGAGGTTTGGAGCAACAGCTCGAGTTATGGTTTGGTTACAAGTTACAGTATTATTGCAAGAATTAATGGCAGTAAAAGTTCGAGTATTTATTTCACTACATCCTAAAGAAATTGTATTATCCATAGCTGAAAGCGTAATATCTCCGCATCCTCCCGCAATTGTACCTTGAATTGCTGTAAATCCAGCGGTCGTATTCGCAGCTATTGGCCACGCAACATTACATGTTAGATCCTGTTGAGCAGGACACGTAATAGTAATATCTGGAATGAGTTTCATTTTAAAACAATAAACATCATAGCAATTGGGAGTCAATTGACCTGCAATATTATTATCTCTTCTTACCACCAATGTAGCATCAGAGCATCCTGTTGTGGGGCAATAAGATGTGATTGGATTGGTTTTACAAGCTGCGTCTTCAAGAGTAAGATAGAAAGTATTAACTCCATTTCCTCCAGCTGTAGAAACATTCAAATCTGTAAATGGAATGGTAGAAAGTGATTTTGGACATTGGAGGGGGCAAACTGTCACATCATCGACCGTAATATCAGGAACTTCATTAAACTTAATGATTAAAGTATCCCTAGAGAGTCGACATGCTCCTCCTCCATCCGGATCTGTGGAAGATAAAACTAAGCTAACATTACTTGCAGTATAATCCGCTACACTTGGAGTGTATATAGCCGCAAATGTAGAATTAAAGGCAGTACTGCTAAAACTACCTGAACCAGTGGTACTCCAAGTTCCTCCAAGCGTACTATTTACTCCAGTTATAAAAGCTCCAGCAAGAGTTATTGGGCCACAAGATTTGCAAACGGTGATATCAGGTCCTGCATAGGCTGTATCAATCGGATTGACTATGACTTTTAAAGAGGAAGTATATATACATCCTGTGCATCCTTCTGTAACCGATACAGTATAAGTATCTGTCATAGTTGGAGAAATGCTGACATTCCTACCTTGAAATAAATTTGTAACATTTGACCCGGAACTTAATAAGCCTCCCATCCCACTTGTAATGGAATAGTTTGCTCCAAAATTCTCAAAGAGCATCACGTTAAAGCTTTTTATAGAAACGTTGTAGGTAGAAACATCATCCGAGGCTGAAAGTATCCAATTACCAGGTGTTGTACACGCGAGCAATGGGGCTAAAGAATTAATTGGGGCCCTTCTACCGTCTACAGTGGCATTTGACGTCCCTAGAGCAGGCATATAGCCATGAGAAACAAAAGTAGTGATGAAATCTCCTGCTCCATTACCCCCGCTTGCAGAATTAACAAGGACTACTTTAGTACCACATGGAGAAGTCAATGTTATATTTAATTCAGACAACCAATCTGAAGTCGAAACATCAAGTTTAACTTGGATACTATCCCATCCATTTTGAATACTAAAACCTGCAGGCAAAGAATAATTAACATTACTAGAGCTTGTAATTATCGCAGCGGTAGTACCTGTTATTGTCGAACCACTCGATCCATTTACCATAGTTTGGCAAGTTGTAATATTGGATCCTAAAGTGAGAGTTGTAGGATTTCCCAAACAGACAAGTGAATTATTTGTTCCAAAACTAATAGATTTGGAGCCTCCCACAAAAACAGAAGTTCCAATAGTTCTGCTGCAACCGTAACAATCAGTAACAACCGCACTATAATTAAATGCACCATTGGCGGTTGGTGATACCACCGCAGTAATTGAACCTGCATTGCTATTTCCTGATGTAACCAAACTGACTATATTTCCATTTGGATTGGTAGTAACCCATTGTGGTGTATTCATGATTGTATCAATACAGGCATAAGTACAGGTGTCAAAAGTTGGCTGACAAGAACTTGGAAAAGACAAAGTCCAATTGCACAAAGTACCATCATCGGTTCCAGCGTTATCTTGAACACCAAGTATCCAAGTACCATTCAAGGGCGACCCAGTCAATGCCGACATATTCCCAGCACCGCTAGCTCCTCCTATCCCAGAATTTTGACCCGATGCTTTGTATGTTCCAGGTGCGATTTGGTTTATAGTTCCAGTTTCACAGCTAACTAAAGTTGGGGCAGTTTGATTTAGAGTTTGAGTGGCCAATGGAGAATCATGAGCAACAAAGCAGTACCTGGCACAGGTACCATTTGGGGGATTATTTCCTGCTGTGGCACAACCTAAGTCCGCAGAAGCTGGATTCCCTCCTCGAGAATGTAACGTAATATTTGATCCATTTGGAGCTGTCAATGTTAAAACCAAATCATCCAAAAATTCATGTTCGATATCCAAACAAACCGTTGGTAAACATAAAGACGATACTGTACTACCTGAAGGATAATAATCAACATCTTTGGGAACTCTATATGTGGCACCTGAAACATCTGGAAGTCCAAAGTTCTGAATTGGTGTAGCCCTTTTAACACAGATTTGGCTTGTATCATAACTCGCTGTTAGAGTAACAGATGAACCTAAACATATAGAGCTATTATTATTAAAAACATTCAGCACTGGGGGTTCTGTGACATAAACATATACAGAAGGCAAATTTACACTAAAACAACCCAAAGGGTCTCCTCCTGTATTGTTATCTCTAACCTTTAATCTAGCAACATAAATCCCCGGCATTGAAAATGTCCTTGTAAATGTTGGTGTTGTCTGAGTGGTATTTGTAGCCAAATCCGACCAAGACAACTCATACCTTGACAATGATGTAGCAGGGGCATTAAATGTTGAATTGGCGGCAGATAAGGTAGCTGTTTCTCCCGTACATAAAAAAATATCCGAAACACATTGTAAAGAAGCTGTAGGAGGGTTGGTACAAGGAGTAAAACAAGTGATCGAGGCATCCCAGCCAGGAGCTAAGGTAGCGGTATTGTCTGAAAACATCCTAAAAGTTATACACTGTCCAGTAGATTCAACATAGGTTCCTTGTAAAGATGTACTGTTCTCCGCTCCCAAAACAGGAGAGGCTACCCCTGGGCCATCATAAACATAAAATGCATCTGTTAGATTAACATTAAATATATTAAAGTAAATCCTTACTCTTTGTCCTGCTGGTGCACAGAAAGTTATAGTTCTATTATGGTTTTGTGTATAGTTAGCACCGACACCACCGTCGTCCATAAATCTTCCAGAGCAAGTATTAATGGTTGTACCATTCATACCCGCTGTTAATGTATAATTTTGAGCAAAGCCCCTTTGGGTATTTATTCCCAGTAATAATAATAGTAAAACAAAAAATCCTTTATTCATTTTAACAAAGAAATTCATTTTGTTTTTATATGATTGATTCATGATTCTCAAAATTTTTAGGTACTTAATTTACGATGAAACTTTTAAAATTAGAATTTCAATACTGATAATTTTGCTTGTAAGTATTAAAAAGTGTTTCTAATTTTATTTCAGAATATAAAATTATTTCATCTGTATCGACGCCATTTTTGCTAGGTTTTATCTTAATATCTTGAATTTTATCCCTTTGTCCAGAAAAATTCAATACATCAAAAGTTGTGCTATCAATCGGTTGATAATTTGGTCCTGGATTCAAGTTTCGGACGATTTCATAAGAATTATTCAATTGAAAATTAAGGTAAAGTATATACTGTTGATTAACGTCCATGTCTCTTGTATAATCATCTTGATTGGCATAATGTGAGGATATTCTTGAGTCAGGAACAACAGGCATCGTACCATTTTGAGCAAAACCTGTTTGGATTGAAAAAATTCCTATTAAAAATATAATTGTAAAAACAATTTTCATATTTATACTTTAGTTTATAGTTATTGTAAAAGTTGAATCGCAGCCATTACTTGTAGCTGTTAGTGTATAAGTCCCTGGAGCCAGGCATTTTAAATTTGGCGATGTTGCTGACGGCAAAACACTCGTTGGCATCCATGAAAAGGTGGTACTTGCTGGGTTTGCCGTGACATTTATACTTCCATCATTTGGGGTTTATGGATGACAAGAATCATCCTCCTTATTTATAGTTACCAAAGGTAAGGGTTTCGTGACTACTTGTACTGAAACACAAGAGGATACAACTCCACATATATTTTTTGTTTGTGCAAAATAAGATGTCGTGACATCTGGTGATGCAAGACTAAAAGTCCTGCTAGTTATAGGTAATCTAGCAATTGCAGTTCCTTTTATTGTATCGCAACTACGTTTATATATTATAATAGAATCGCCTGTACCCCCTGTGACCGTCATTGAAATATTACCCGCGTCATTTTCACAAAAATTATTTCTATCTGTCGTAATGGAAGTTGGTGCAGTTACAGCCGTTTCACTTGGGCTAACAGCAACTAATATACTCGATGTCATAGAACAACCAGACATATCGGTAACAGTCACTATATAAGTCCCTGCAGTTGTTCCGTCGACAGATGGGATAGTGTAGCTAATATTATTGCTTATTGTTGAACTCGAAGGAAGTTTTGACCACCCATAATTATATGGAGATCTGGGTGATACAAATGGAGACCCTCCAGTGCCTTCAGCTGTTAATACTACTTTTTGACCAGAACAAACTGTAGCGCCAGGGAGCCGAAATACTCACCTTGGCATAGTCGTAGGAACTGTATATGTATAATTTGTGCAACTATTATTCAGAATAGATAATGTCGCCATGTCATGGGCAACTTGACCAAATGTGGCTACATTTGAATTGATTTGAGCTAGTGACAAATTGGATGTATATAAATAAAAACTAACAACCGTACCTTTGGGCAAAGGGGGTATAGTTATCGTTCCACAATTTCCCTAATAGTCCACCTTGAACAATAAGGAACTGTTGGTAAAATTATCAATCGTGATAACGGATATAAATACTCTCTCCAGCTCATAATTTATCGCCCACCTAATAAGTACATCAATGGTATAACCTTTGCAACTTCCATCGCTGGCTGAGTTAAACTGGTAATTTTGACAGGTAGGTAGGTCGTTTCCAAAACTGACATTGTTTGGTTATTTGGCCCTGCATTGTCTGTAATATTAAATGTATAATACCTCCACTTGTAACGGCTGGGAAGCAACCCTGATTGCCCTCCACTACCAGAATTGTATAAAGCTGAGGCTGTACCCCCTACTGGGGCTATGAACTGATTGTAACCAGCAAGTGTCAATCCCGAAGTATAAGGACGCCAGTTATTGGTATAACTTGGTGCCGCTGCTGTACCCTCCATAAATTCCCAAGTTCTTGTCCTGACCCTGCAGAGGTCGTTGCTTGGATCCCAGAGGCTTGTCTAAATGCGCAAAATCTGTAAGATCATACCTCCTGTAAGTTCCGTCAACTATTGAAGTACCAAGAACCGACGGCGTTTGCGCATTTAACGAAATATTAAAGATAATGAAACCCAAAATTATAGAATATAATTTCTTCATTTGTATATTGTTTCTCGTTTTTAAATGTAAAATCTTTTCCCCATTTTTATCAATTCCGATTATTGTTACTTCATCAATAAAAAATACTCCCCTAAACCCAGCAAAATTACTACAATTAATGTAGTTACACAAAATTATTGTTACTTATTTTATACATTTTTAAAAATAAATATATAAATCCAATATAATATTGAATTTTAATATATATTAATAATTTTCCATATAAGCCCTAACCCTTCATAAATTAATTACAAATATCATTCCAATTTTTAAAAGGATATATTTGTTAAAATTAAAAATTTACAAAACATTATTATTTTGCAAGCAATCCTTCTCAATAACTTGAGATGATTGTCCTGAAAATAGTTTTTTTAATAAAAAGTCTTAGGTAAATATTTAGATTGTTAGGTCCTGCTTGTCGTATTCTAGTTCTTGCTAAAAACCAATTTTACTTCCTTCTCTGTGGATATTTTGTTTCAATCCTATCATGGCCAATGCCGCCTGCGCCGCTTCAATTCCTTTGTTGCCATGGACTCCTCCAGCCCTTTCTAAAGCCTGCTGGTGATTGTTGGTGGTCAAAAGCCCAAAAATGTATGGTCGTCCTTTAATCATCGACAGATTAGCCAATGACTGAGCGACACTTTGGTTTATATAATCGTGATGTGAAGTCTCACCTTGGATGACGCAACCCAAACAAATGACTGCATCGAATCCCTTACAATTGCTGACTAAGGTCGCACCCGATACGAGCTCAAAAGCACCCGGTACGTAGAATATTTCAATTTTTTCGCCATTTAACCCTTCCTGAACAAGGTGGTTCTTAGCTCCCAAACACAAAGCACTAGTAATATCATGATGATACGTCGAAACTATGATTGCAATGCGTAAATCCCCCTTTTTCTCGATTGGATAGTGGATTTGATCACTAGAAGATAACTTTCTAAGTTCGGAAGCCATGTGATTAAAAATTTAGCTTAAAAAAATATAGGCAACTCGGGAAGAATTGCCTATAATATAGATTGTATTTTTTTTTCCAAAAAAATCTTAATCAAGTGTTGCTCCCAACTTGGCTAAGTTCCTTTCGGCATTCTTCCCTTCAGGTGAATCTGGATATCTAGCAAATAGGTCTTTAAATACCTTGGTTGCAGTTTCTTTATCACCCTGTAACTCTGAAAAAAGAGCATACTTCTTCATGTAGTATGGAGTCAAAAAAGTATTATCTCCGCTATTAGCAGCCTTCTTATAATAGCTCAAAGCCGTGCTGTTATCTTTCTTTTCAGAATATGCATCTCCCAACATACCATTTTTCATGGTAGCAAAAACAGGCTCATCTGCATCAAAATCCTCAAGCATCTGTATCGCCTCATCATATTTGTTTAAGTTCAAATAAGATGCTCCAGCATAATATCTAGCCATATTGCCCGACGGTGTGCTTCCATACTCATCTATGATTTTTAAAAAACCAGCAAATCCACCTGCTGGGCCATTCAATGCAGCATCAAATGAGTCTCTTTCGAATGCTCTTTCAGCATAAAACATCTGTCCCATTGCTTCGGCAGCATTTGGTTCTGCTATCAATTTTTTATATCCAAACCAAAGCGCTACCAATGCTATCAAACCACCACCAATGTACATTGCGATTTGTTGATTGTCTTCGATCCAATCTTTGATCGTATCAAAGCTAAATCGCGATGAAGTATTCGACCCAACTGGGGTTACAATTTCTTCTTGAACATGTGCCTCGTTGCCTGTCTTTCTAGTTGCCATAAATTCTTTTGTTATTGTATTTGTTTTTCAAAAAACCGTGCAAAGATAGGCAATGTCTTTATTATATTTAGATTTTATCACTAAAAAAGTTTTAATCTTTGCAATTTACTCAAATTAAACTAAATTTACCTCTCGGTCGATGTTTATAATTGACTCGATTCTGGTGATTTTTACAGCATTTTATTATTATATTATCATGAAAAATAAATGGATACTAATTTTGGTTTTGGCATTTTTCCAATTGCAAGCCAAAGCCATCGAGGGGATGTGGTTGCCTTTTTTATTAAAACAACTGAACGAGGCTGAGATGAAAAAGATGGGGCTAAAAATCCCAGTCGAACAGATTTACAATATAAACTCCTCTAGCCTAAAAGACGCTGTAGTGCAATTCAACGGTGGCTGCACGGGCGAAATCATATCTTCTAAAGGTTTACTTTTAACGAACCATCACTGTGGTTTTGGGCAAATACAGAATCACAGCACACTTGAACACAACTATTTGGAAAATGGGTTTTGGGCCAAAAACCAGTCCGAAGAATTGCCCAATCCTGGTACTTTCGTGACATTTATCATTAAAATGGAAGACATAACCAATCAAGCACTAGATAGCATTACAGACGCATTAAATCCTCAAGAACGACAGTCTAGAATCGACAAGAATCTCAGTAAGATTCGATTAAATTATCCAAAAGAATCATACCAAGATATCGTGATAAGACCTTTTTACGATGGCAATCAGTATATTTTATTTATTACCGAAAATTTCAAAGACATTCGATTGGTAGGTGCTCCGCCATCTTCTATAGGCAAATTCGGTGCCGATACAGACAATTGGGTTTGGCCTAGGCATACTGGTGATTTTTCTTTGTTCAGGATCTATGCAGACAAAAACAACAGACCAGCTGAGTACTCGAAAGACAACCAACCTTATATCCCCAAAAAATTTCTCTCCGTGAGTCTTGATGGCATCGATGAGGGAGATTTCACGATGGTGTATGGTTTTCCTGGTAGAACAGAAGAATATATCCCTCAACAAAAAGTTAAGCATATCGTCGAAGTTATAGATCCACTCCGTATTGACTTGAGAGATATCGCCCTCAGCAAGATGCTTTTTTATATGAAAAAATCGCCTTTGACAAAGATCCAATACGCTGACAAATACTCAAGTATTTCCAACGCTTGGAAAAAATGGCAAGGAGAAATTTTGGGCATTAAAAAATCACATGCCCTTGATAAAAAATTGGCTCATGAAAAAGAATTTGAATCATTGGTCGAACAAAATCCCTTATATAAATCCAAATATGATGGCCTTTTGACTTCTTATCGAGAAAAACTTAACGAATACGAACCCCTTTTCGAATCTAGGGAATTGAACAGCGAAATGTGGATTAGAAACCTCGATCTTCCTAGAAAATCGCTTGAATTTTATAAGCTATTAACTTTAACTTTTGATGATAAAAAGCCAGCTTTCGATGATTTGGTGAAAGAGCTAAAAGAAGGACTTGATGGCTTTTACAAAGAACATGAACCTCTTATAGAACGTGATGCATTCATTGGAATGTACGACTATTATGCTCAAAAAATTAAACATAAATACTCCCCATTGCTGGTCAGTGAATGGAAAACAAAAACAAAACAGGAACAGAATTATATTCCGACATTTTGCAAATTCATTCTTGATATCCCAAGCTAAAGTGGAAAAAACACTCCAACTAAGCAAAGATTCTTTGATCTTGACAATCCAAAACGATCCTTTGGTTCAGACAATGGCGCATATTGACAATTTTCTAAAAGAAAAAATTACAGCTCCGCTGAACCAAATTCAGACCCAACTCAATTTGTACCAACGCAATTATATGAAGGCCCAAATCGAGGTTTTTCCTAAGAAAAAGCTCTTTCCAGATGCCAATTCTACGATGCGCTTGACCTATGGTCAGGTTTCAGGGTATAAACCAGCAGACGCTGTAAATTATGGTTTTGTAACCACCCTCGATGGGGTGATGGAAAAATACGTACCTGGGGATTATGAATTCGATGTTCCTGAAAAATTGATATCCCTTTATAAAAACAAGGATTATGGAGTTTATGGAAAAAATGGAAAAATGCCCTTGGCTTTTATTGCATCAAACCATACAACGGGTGGCAATAGCGGAAGCCCTGCATTAGACGCGTATGGCAATCTCATTGGCTTGAATTTTGATCGAGTTTGGGAAGGGACGATGAGTGACCTCTATTATGACAAAGATATCTGCCGCAATATCATGGTGGATGCTAGGTATATTCTTTTCATCATCGACAAATACGCTGGAGCAGGATATCTCCTGTCTGAAATGAATTTAGTTCACCCAAAAGCAGTCAAGAAGTCAAAAAAATCCAAATAATTTACCAAAAATTTAACCAAATAAAATAATCAATTCGGTCATTTTTTCGTTCGGATTAGATCGGTTTTCCCTGATTTATTAAATTTGTCATTATGCTAAAAAGAAACATATTATTACCCCTTTGCTGCTTTTTTCTGATATTTATTGGCGCCGTCTCTAAGGCAAATGCTACCATGATATTGCTCCCAATGGATGAAAAGCAAGTAAATCATCTCAAGGCTTACGGCATCACCTATTGGGTGCTTACATATGACGTTGACACCTATTGGTTGCTCAACTATAGAGGCGGATCTTTTGCTTTTTTATACACCAAAGAATTCGAAAAAGAATGCAAGACGCGAGGTGTTAGCTTCGAGGTAATATCGGACGCTGCATTTGCCAATATCCAAAGGGAAATCTCAGATCCTGAAATAAATCAAGACATCATTAAGCTCCAAAAAGCTCCAAAAATTGCCGTTTATACCCCCGATTTCAATCCACAAGGTGGGCGGATCCAACCTTGGGACGACGCCGTGACCCTTGTCCTGACCTATGCGGAAATACCTTATGACAAAATTTACGATCGCGAAGTGGTCAACGACAAACTTGCCCAATACGACTGGTTACACTTGCACCACGAAGATTTTACGGGTCAATATGGAAAATTCTGGGCAGGTTATCAACATGAAACTTGGTACAAAGAAAATCAACGAAAGCAAGAAAAACTGGCCTTAGAGCTTGGATTTCAGAAGGTTTCACAGATGAAACTCGCCGTGGTCAAAAAGATAAGGGAATACGTCGGAGGTGGCGGATTCATGTTCGCTATGTGCAGTGCCACGGATTCTTATGATGTCGCCCTCGCGGCGGATGGTTTGGACATTTGTGAGTCGATGTTCGACGGTGACGGAATGGATCCAACAGCCCAATCTAAGCTTGATTTTAGCAAAACTTTTGCCTTCAAAGATTTCCAGCTTGAGAAAAATCCCGGCATGTATGAGATTTCGTCCATCGATCACGCACCACCAACCCGCAGTATCGATCCCACCAATGATTACTTCACTTTGTTCGACTTTTCTGCCAAGTGGGATCCTGTCCCGACCATGCTGACACAATGCCAAACTCGGACCGTCAAGGGCTTTATGGGCCAAACGACGGCTTTCCGCAAAGACTACGTCAAATCGGGTGTCCTGGTCATGGGTGAGACCAAACCCCTCAAGGAAGCCCGCTATATTCATGGCGAATTTGCCAAAGGGCAATGGTCATTTTTTGGGGGCCATGATCCCGAAGATTACGCACACCGTGTAGGAGATCCCGAGACCGACCTTAGTCTCCACCCCCAATCTCCAGGATATAGATTGATATTAAACAATATTTTATTTCCCGCTGCTAAGAAAAAACATAGAAAAACCTAGTTTTATTTGGGCGTCTCCCTCCCCTTCCTACGGACGGGTTCGGGTCGCGGCCTCCACGACTACACTTCGTTTCGGTCTCTTCGAGACTCTCAGAATTTTTGACTTCCAGTCCATTCTGAGATCGTTACGGTCGCTGACGCAGCTTAGTTCTTTTTTCTCGGTATTTTTATTAATTTTGTATATTCATAGGTAATCATCTCTTTGTTGTTTGGATGATTTCGGAGCTTAGCATCGCAGCCATGGTAACATTTTAATTGGCTGACTGGATTTTTTTTAAAGTTTGT
Source organism: Saprospiraceae bacterium (assembly GCA_016718505.1). Classification (GTDB taxonomy): domain Bacteria; phylum Bacteroidota; class Bacteroidia; order Chitinophagales; family Saprospiraceae; genus JADKKF01. The sequence goes on from JADKDE010000003.1 coordinate 129,368, forward strand.
TTCTACCCGATTTTTCCAACATTCAAAGGGCACAATAGTTAAGTAAGTTGAAGTACATCACTAGAACGGTTTGGATACTTTCTGTTGTGAGCCTTTTCACGGACATGTCCAGCGAAATGCTCTATCCCATCATGCCCATCTACCTCAAAACCATCGGATTTTCTATCGTTTTGATTGGAGTCCTCGAAGGTATGGCAGAAGCCATAGCAGGATTGAGCAAGGGATATTTTGGAAAGCTATCAGACCTTTCTGGCCGACGAGTGCCCTTCGTCCAATTGGGCTATGCGATGAGCTCTTTATCTAAGCCCATGATGGCTATGTTTACTTATCCATTGTGGATATTTTTTGCAAGGGCTTTAGATCGATTTGGCAAAGGTGTTCGAACAGGAGCCAGAGATGCGATTCTTTCAGACGAGGCGACACACGAGACCAAAGGCAAAGTATTTGGGTTCCACAGGTCGATGGACACCTTAGGAGCCGTAATTGGACCTCTTTTGGCCCTAGTTTACCTTTACTACTACCCAGAAGATTATAAGACCTTATTCTTTCTAGCATTTATACCAGGGTTATTAGCAGTCATTGCTTCCTTTTATATCAAAAAAGAAGAATCAAATATAAATCCATTCACCATAAAAACTTCGTTTACATCATTTTTGAATTATTGGAAATCAGGTCCTTCTGCTTACCGAAAACTGGTCTTTGGTTTGTTGTTTTTCACCTTATTCAATAGTTCCGATATATTCTTGCTCTTGCAAGTAAAACAAGCTGGATTCGATGATTCGATGGTCATTGGAGTTTATATTTTTTACAATCTAATTTATGCCCTATTTGCCTTTCCTATGGGAATCCTGGCGGATCATTTTGGACTTAAAGTGATTTTTATTCTTGGACTTGGGTTATTTGCCTTTGTTTATCTTGGCATGGCAATTTTTACCAGTCAAACCATGATTTTTGTACTATTTTTTATTTACGGTTTGTATGCTTCGATGACGGAAGGCATAGCGAAAGCGTGGATAACCAATATCACCGAAAAAAAGGATACAGCCACGGCCATCGGTACCTTTACGGGTCTCCAAAGTATCTGCGCTATGCTTGCCAGCTCTTTGACGGGATTGTTGTGGTATCAGTATGGTGCTGGTACAGCATTTGGGATCACAGCCCTCGCTGCTTGTTGTCTTGTTTTGTATTTTTCATCGTTGCCCCGTGCAAAGCCATTTAGGTTACAGCTTTTTTGTAGTCAGAACTATAACCCACACCATTCATTAGGTTTCTATTTATACCCGAACTTGCATTTTGCAAGTATGCTAAATTTCTCTGGATTTAAAATGTTAATTTTTTAATACTTAAGGCTTAACGTTGTTATATACCTGACAGACACTATTTTGATAACAAAGCTCAAAATTGGTCATTCCGTCATAATACTCAAAAATATTTTGTAAATTTGCTTATACGAATTTTTAGCTATCAACAAGATGAAAGCAAAGTACATAAACCCATTTACCGATTTTGGATTTAAAAAAATCTTCGGAGAGGAAGCCAGTAAGCCCTTGCTTATCGACTTTTTGAATGCCTTGCTGCCACAGCCTGATAAGATTGTTGATCTAAATTTTAAAAACAACGGACAACTCGATCAGACCGATTTGGATAGAAAAGCCATTTACGATATCTATTGTGAGAATGAGAAAGGAGAGAAATTCATAGTAGAACTGCAAAAAGCCAAACAAAATTATTTCAAAGAAAGGACAATTTACTATTCAACTTTTCCGATTCGTGAACAAGCAGAAAAGGGCGAATGGAATTATAATTTGAAAGCTGTTTATTGTGTTGGCATTTTAGATTTTACCTTTGACGACTACGAAAGTGAACCCGAAAAAAGCGAAGTAGTACACACCATCAAACTTAAGAATCAAAACGGCAAAGTATTTTATGAAAAATTGACTTTCATCTACCTAGAAATGCCAAATTTTAAGCTATCAGAAGCCGAGTTAAAAACTCGATTAGACAAATGGCTTTATTTCATTAAACATTTAGAAGATTTTCAAACCATACCCGCCATATTTTCAGACGAAATTTTTAATCAAGCATTCGAAAAGGCTGAACTTGCGAAATTAGCACCTGCCGACTGGGATAAATATGAATATAGTTTAAAAATATTTAGAGACAACAAAGCTGTTTTTGATTATTATGATACAGCTATCGATGGAGCATTTGTTGAAGGGAAACTTAAAGGATTCAATTCCGGAATACTTGCAGGAAAGATTGCAGGAAAGCATGAAGGAAGGATTGAAGGAAAGCTTGAAGAAAAACTTGAAATTGCTAAATCAGCTAAAAAAATGGGTTTAGCAATTGAAGATATAATAAAACTGACTGGACTCACAAAAGAAGATATCGATAAGCTTTAAAAAAAAATACTGTGTTCAATATCGGTTAGTCATTCTGCAAATATTAAAAATTAATTCTGATGTAATTTAAACAGGAGTAGTTTGTAGGCTGGCTCAAAGACTGGTTTGAACATGCCATCAAAATAAACCAAGTACTTTTGAACCCACCTGTTGTTTAGTATGCGGGAACAAAAAAAAGGAATATGAATAAGCCCTTCCTCATGTTCAAGTTGATAGCCCCATTTTGTAAAAAACTGAACGGTATCATTTATGTTTAATGGGCTTTGATTTACATTTGGATTCCTTCGATTGAAACATTGATAGTTTTTCTGTTGGATATCAGGAAAAATTCCGATTATATAAGCATACTTTTTGCGTTTTTCGTCGATCAATCCTTCGATTTTTGGAAGACAATACATCGAATTGATAAACAACCAAATTTCATTATTTTTTTTTGGTTCTAAGGTAAAAATATCTCCTTGCTTAGCGTCCATTTCTGGCATATTGGCTCTGCAAATATTTACAAGTCGCTCGTCGATATCGAGCATTTTGACTTTACAGTTGAGTTTTTTATTTAACCAAAAACCGATTACTCCATCTCCACTTGGAGCATCTGTCAGAGGATTTTCAGACAATTCAAAACGAATCAATGTTTGCACAATAGCCTTGGCAAATAAATATTGAGGGTATCTAAAATAATTAAAGTACGACATAAATACACTAGAAATTATTGGCAAAAAGATGAAATGCATCATTCGCTTTTCAAAGATACGCTTTTGGAATCATCTTGAGCGAAAGTTCTCCCAATGACCAATATAACAATAGCAGGTCACAAAAAGGTAATTTACAACAACCAGACAGGCCTTCATTTTATAAATCTTTCAGAAAATATATTGAACTAGCAAATACTAAGATAACAATGGCTAGATGATTCATTTTCATTGCTATTATAAGGAGATTACGTGTCCAAAAAAGATAAAAAATGTCGTTATTATATTAAAGGCTCACCTCTTTTTGGGTTAATTAGCCTTCGGATTATGTTATTGCATTTTTTTAACATACGGCTTTGAAGTTTTGATTCATAGCTTTTTTACATTAACTTCGCATATACTATCAAAGTTAGATTTTCCAAATTTATCGAGTGGTAATTAAAATATAACATTTAAAAAAGATGACAACAGCAATTATTTTAACATTTATACTCGGTTATATAGCCATTACTCTAGAACATACTATAAAAATAAATAAGGCAGCTAGTGCTCTGTTTACTGGCGTTTTATGTTGGACTATTTATATACTTGGTCAGCCAGACAAAGCATTAGTATCCCACCAACTGATGGAACAACTGGGAGAAATCTCTGGAATATTATTTTTTCTATTGGGAGCAATGACCATCGTAGAATTGATTGATGCCCACGATGGTTTTGAGGTAATTACCGACAGGATAAAAACAAAAAACACAGTAAAACTTCTTTGGATAATAGCTATAATAACTTTCTTTTTATCATCGCTTCTAGACAATCTGACGACAACGATTGTGATTGTATCCATGCTAAGAAAAATAATAGCAGATCGGGAACAGAGGCTGATGTTTGCAGGTATAACGATCATCGCCGCCAATGCTGGAGGAGCCTGGTCTCCTCTAGGAGATGTCACGACGACCATGTTGTGGATAGGTGGGCAAATCACGGCATTAAATATCATCCTACAGCTATTTATTCCAAGTATTTTTTGTTTGATCGTTCCTTTGTTGCTAGTCTCTCCGAAGATGAAAGGTACATTTGAATCGCCAAAAGTCGTAGAAAATAAAACCTCAACATCCACAATTTTTGAAAGAAATTTTGTCTTTGTTCTTGGTGTAAGTATTCTGATATTCGTCCCAATATTCAAAACGATAACCCACTTGCCCCCATTTATGGCTATTTTATTTGGTTTAAGCATCATGTGGATCATTACTGAAATGATACATTCTGGGAAAGACACGGAGGACAAAGGGATGCTGACCGTCGTTTATGCCCTTAGAAAAATTGATACCCCAAGTATTTTATTCTTTTTAGGGATTTTAGTGAGTATTTCTGCGCTACAAGCAACTGGTCAGTTGAATTTATTAGCAGAGTGGTTGACCACGACGATTGCGAATGATACCATAATCATTATGGCCATTGGATTGCTATCTGCGGTACTGGACAATGTACCCTTGGTGGCTGCTGTGCAAGGTATGTATAGTTTAGAACAGTATCCACCTGACCACTTTTTTTGGGAGTTCATAGCCTATGCTACGGGAACTGGGGGAAGTGCTTTGGTCATAGGGTCAGCCGCAGGGGTAGCGGCGATGGGCCTAGAAAAAATAGAGTTCTTTTGGTACCTCAAAAAGATAACTTGGTTGGCTTTGATTGGATATTTTGCGGGAGCATTGATTTACATACTCCAATACAATCTAACACATTAAAACGAACTTAGATAGTCCAAAAAGCTGAGATAAAAGCTACCGATTGCATATCAAAAGGATATTATTTTTTTAAAAAATGGCGTAAAAAACTATAAGTTTTCTCCATTCCTTTCATAAAATGTTGATTTAAATTCGAACATTTCTACTAGTCATTTTATTCAAACAGAAACACAAATAATTCGAACTTGCAAAATGCAAGTCGCGCAGTGGGCGGAATGGTCTCCCATCGAAATGGGAGAGTCTGTAAGACGGAACCCATGCAGCACACGCCCTACGACATGGTCGTAGGGGACGCCCAAACTATAAGAAAAAAAGGATAAAACTAAAAATTTTCAATTTCATTGGCCTTTGGATTCTCGCCCCATTTATTGGTCTGTGGATAGCTGTCACTCACCAAAAATACGAGTAGAACGATGCTGCCAATCACAGGAACAAATGCTATTAAAACCCACCAGCCGCTGTGATTCGTATCGTGCAATCGGCGAACTAAAATCGAGATACTAGGGACTACCAAAGCCAAATAAATGAGACACATCAAGCTAGCTATGCCTGAAGCAACAGTGCTCAACCCCTCTTCCATGCTCATCAAACTGCTCATGACGATTAAGCACAATGGTACTAAAATAATCATGGACATCAGGACAAAATTCCAGTACTGCTTCCTTCTAGCGCGTCCTGAAAAATTAGCAAAATTTTTGAGAAAAGCGTCTTTAAAATTCTCGATTAGATACATATTGTTTTGATTTTATTGGTTAAAAAATTTACAATTTTGTGAACTTCTTGATGACAAAGCCATCGTCGGTCTGCCACCTTCCGAAGTACGTACCTGGACGCAAATCTCCAACGTCGATATGAGACTCTTTCGGGCTGCTGAAGTGAATGAGTTTACCTTGGGTATCGTAGATTAAAAGCGAGATAATTTTCTGATTGAAATTTGGTTGCCATGCTAGGGCTGAACTAACAGGATTTCCCAATAATTTGATTTGTTCTTGAGCCAAAATATCCTTTGTTCCAACGGATTCAGGAGTGAAGCGATAAACTGTATTTTTAGGTGGAATGCTGTCAAGGATGCTGTAATTTGTCAAAAAAGCATCATAAAGTGGATCAGAAGGCGGTCCGAACAGCCCAATACCATCGCCAAAGGTACGATTTACGGTATCTCTGTACGGGTAAATCGCAACCCAAGGTCCAATGTCACCATCGAAATCTCTTGTCGCATCTGTAATCTTAGAATCCCCGAAGCGCATTTCAATGATGCCATTTTCATAAAACCAGCATTGAACATTGGCTGAATCTTCAATTACACCGTCATCATCCAAGTCACCGTAGAAGCCAATGTTGCGCCATTCTATCTTCAATATCCGACTGCCAATAGCTCCAGTGGTTGAATATCCTAAAGTGGATAATGCCCCAGGACCCGGATCAAAAGTGACTGGATCCAAACCTCTATCCAAGATATCTGCTCCAAATGGAGAAAGAAACGACAAAGAATCTGATTGTTCGTTCGGATCATACAAGGTCGAGCCATAACCCAATCCCGTGTGAAGGCTGTCTAGAACCTTGCTGTAGTATGGAAAATTGAATCCAAACGGAATTGTAAAATCAGGGTCGTCGAAGGTCATCGTCCCGTTGAGAGATATTAAATTCGGGACGGGAGTGTATGGAGCTGTATATACACTAAATTCATATTGAGCTTGCAGGTCAAAAATTGCAGAGAAGAAAATAATTCCAAATAAAAATGTGCGCATAAATTCAATTTTAATGAATAAATAATTATGCAGTAAATATATTTAAAATTATTTAATAAAAAATCAAATAAATAAATTTTGATAAAAAGACCAAAATAGTGTCTGTGGGGAAAATTCAAAGATGCTAAATTCCAAGGCTATATACGCCCAAAGGTGCCTAAATCCAACCATCATTTGTTATAATAAAATAACAATTTCAACGACTTCAAAAGAGCTAAATCATCTTGAAGAAGATGAACAAAAAATCTCTTGCTAATCAACAATTTGCAACAGATGCCATCTCCTCACAAATTAAATTTGATTCTTTAGACCAAATGGATATAAATTATCTAACGGCTATAGCTGATGTAGAGGACTGTAAGGGGGCTGTATTATCCCAAAACCTTCTAAATTTCTTCTATGGGGCAAATTATTTGAGGCATCCATTGGATATATCAGAAAATAACGCTAATATTGAAGAAAGAAAAGCCAATCAGGGCGATACGGCAAAAAAAGAAAACAATGTTTATGTATTCCCTAATCCGATTAAATCGGGAGAAAGGTTTACCATCCATGCAAATGGCGATGTTGCACTTGAGATTTGGACATTGAGTGGACAATTACTTAAGAAAGTGAACGCACGAGGCATCGATGGCTGTATTACGGTAGAAAGTGCTGGGATGCATCCAGGGATATACCTTATCAGAACACTTGGATCTGACGGTCATACAGGGGTTGGTAAGATTATAGTTAAATAAATTTAATTTTATATCTTGTCGGTTCTGGCGTTGCGAGCGAGGACCGACAAGTTTTTTTTAAAATACAGAACCTTATGAAATATTTTTTCTTCCAATTGGCATTTTTTTGTACGATGGCTCCATCCATAGGCCAACAAAGGTATAGCCGGATTTTGCAAGACACCGCTTTGGGGCAGAGTATGTTCGAGCAGGTGTATAAATTGGACGCTCACTATATCATCGATGGCAGGTTTATTCCCAGAGGAATACGCGAATATAACCGAATATTCGCAAAAGTGAACGAAAACGGCGATATAGTCAAATTAGCCCCCAAGAGAGATTCTTTGACCTCCTCTTTGGTATCATATAATTCACATATTATAAAAATGAATAACAACGAGTTGGGCTTAGATATTACTTATTGGCCAACAGGCCATACAGCAAAAACAGTTTTAATAAAAATCAATAAAGAGCTGGACATTACGGACACGGTATTCTTTCGCGATGATTTGGATGATACGGTCCAGTTATATAATTACGGATTTGATCAATTGCCGGATGATCGATATATAGCTGTTAAATCCCAAACCAAAGAAGTAATTATTGATGGGAAAATCCTTGAAAAACAATTTCCTGCTGTAAGGTGGTTTGACACCTCAGGATTGATGATACGTTCACAAGATCAATACAACCCGCTCGATGCCTTGATTAGTACCGCTTTTGGACTCCGTTCAATAAATAATCATATCTATATCGCAGGAAGATATCAAGATTTTACTAAATTCGATCGGAATGCACCCCACTTGAATATACTACAAGGGTATTATATTCGAAAATTGACTCTGGATGGGGTTCCCGTCGATAGCTTTATATCTCCCGTTTCAGAATTTGCACATCTGGTGGATTTCACTGTGTTAGCTTCTGGGGGTTTATTTTTACACATAAATGAAAAAATTCCTACACAAATTGGCAATAATGGGGTTATCAATTGGGAATACAGAGAGGCTTTTGCCTACCTAGATAAGACCTTCAAGCGGCAATGGTATATTACCAAGGGCAATGGATTGCCAGCAGCCTATGACGGCATATTTTACTTTGATATAAAAGAATCAACCAACAGAGATGGCCTAGTCGCCGTTGGATATAACCCACAATTCGACAGCACTAAACTCTCCATAGACTCTACAACAACTTATGGATATATCATCAAGTTTGACTATGCAGGAAACAAACTCTGGGATAGGAAGCTTATTCACGCCCCTCTAAAACCGTTAAAGTATTTTGTATTGCAGAAAATTACACCAACAGAAGACAATGGGTACTTTGCAGTAGGGCACTATGTGGCCAATAATTGGGTATATTCAGCCGATTACTTTGAGACTGGAGGGTGGTACGTGAAGCTGGATGAATTTGGATGCTTGGTCCCTGGCTGCCAGACAGTCCCAACAAAAGAGGTGGAATCACAGACCATCGACGTCACCTCCTACCCCAACCCATGCGGCAATCTATTAAAAATAAGGGTCTATCAGTGGCAAATCGACGAAGCCCATATGGAAATCTATGATATGATGGGTATCATGAGAAAATCCATAAAACTTCAAGCCCTCGCAGACGCTCAATATACTATAGAGGTCTCCGATTTGACCCCTGGGCAGTATGTTTACCACGTCCGCAGCAAAGACCAAAAGCGAGCCGTTGGAAAATTTATCAAAATATAATTTACTTACTCAATAAAGTAGAAATGGCAAATGTGCTTACGAAACAGTATGATTGAAATCTAAGGCGATTACACAATAGTTTTAAGCGCACAAAGAGCCGAAATCTTACGAAAAGGGGCTTTGATTGAAAAACCTTTGTATAAGTTTATATTTATTGAAATCGCTTTAACGCAGGTGTCTGTATTCCCTCGTCAAATCCATCAACTATTTGTTTCGGATGGCAGCAAGGTGTCTGAACAATTCTCCTTCATCCTGTATCAGAACCTCCCTAGGTTTTGACCCTTCGTTGGCACCAACGATACCGAATGCCTCCAGCTGATCCATGATCCGTCCAGATCGATTGTACCCTAGTTTCATACGTCTCTGAATCATAGAAGTAGATCCGTGTTGGGTTTGTACGATAAGTCTGGCTGCTTCCTCAAAATTATCGTCCAAATCATCGCTTGAATAAGAATTGAGTTCGTCAGATGGGCCTTCTGGATCGATGTATTCTGGCAAGAAGAATGGCATAGCATATCCTCGTTGATGCGCTATATGGTCTATTACGTGTTCTACTTCCTTGGTATCAACGAATGCACACTGAAGTCTTATCATGTCTCCACCTAGTGATAAAAGCATGTCACCACGCCCTATGAGCTGATTGGCACCTCCCCTATCTAGGATGGTTTTGGAGTCAATGGCCGAAGAAACTTTAAAGGCAAGTCTTGCTGGGAAATTGGCCTTGATGACACCCGTGATGATATTGACCGATGGACGCTGAGTAGCGATGATCAAGTGAATACCGATGGCACGAGCAAGCTGTGCAAGACGCCCTATGGGCAGTTCTATTTCTTTCCCAGCCGTCATGATCAAATCCGCAAATTCATCAATGACAAGCACGATATAAGGCATAAAACGGTGACCCTTCTCAGGATTCAATCGGCGATCTACAAATTTTGCATTGTACTCGGCCAGATTACGCACATTGGCCTTTTTTAGTAGGTCATAGCGTTGATCCATTTCGATGCATAGAGAATTCAGCGTATGGATAACTTTCTTAGTCTCCGTGATGATCGGTTCGTCCTCGTTGGGAAGATATGCGAGGAAATGATTTTCCAATTTGGTATAAGGCGAAAGTTCAACCTTTTTAGGATCTATCAATACCAATTTTACTTGCGAAGGATGTTTTTTGTACAATAATGACATCAAAATCGCATTGATACCCACGGACTTTCCTTGACCAGTTGCTCCTGCTACAAGCAAGTGCGGCATGGTCGCTAGATCCGCTACGAATACTTCATTGGATATCGTTTTTCCAAGCGCAATGGGTAGTTCTGCCGTTGAATTTTTAAATTTCTCCGACTGGAATACCTCACGAATCGAAACCGTTTGCTTGTTTTTGTTTGGCACTTCGATACCGATGGTACCTTTACCTGGGATTGGCGCTATGATACGAATACCCAAGGCTGCCAAACTGAGTGCGATATCGTCTTCTAAGTTTTTGATTTTAGAAATTCTAACGCCTGGGGCGGGGACTATTTCGTACAGCGTTACAGTTGGGCCGACGGCTGCTTTTATCTTAGTTATTTCTATTTTATAATTCAATAAGGTGTTTACGATTTGGTTCTTATTGACTTCCAATTCAGCCATATCTACCTCGATGTTCTGTGCTTGAAACTCCGTCAAAAGCTCTAAAGTAGGGGGGATATAATTAGAAAGTTCTTTGGTCGGGTCATAAGGATCCAATTCAGGTAGGACGCGCTCCGATGCTGATTCTTCCAATGCGGCTATCAAAGGATCCACGAATTTCTCTTCAGATTCGATGATGGGTTCGAAGATAGGCGTATCGATTTCTAAGGCCAAATCGCCTTTGCTCGTAGTAGGCTGTGGACGTGTATCTTTCATTTCAAAATCAAATAACTCATCGTCTTCATCAAAATCAATGCTGCCCATATCGCCTTTAGGGGTTATGGAGGCAGTTAGTGGTTTGTCGTGAAAAAGAATCCTGTCCAATGGATCAAAAGGATGTTCGACCGCTTCGACCGTCTTGTTGGTTTCTTCTACGGCCTCATTGACGATCTGATCGACACTTTCTTTGGATTTATTATAAAATCTACTAAAAAAATTAAAACTTGGCCAATTCATCTTGAGATTGACCGCAGGCATACTCGGATTGAGATGCTCGTCCTTGATCTCGGGGTTGTGATACCATATTACCAAACCAATTCCCGTAAAAATAAAAAACAAAACCAAGCCTAAAGTTCCTATCAAACTCTGTAAATTATTGTTAATCGCTTGGCCACAATGACCTCCCCAAGGAAAGGCTGAAAGAGGACTGAACAAAAAGTCCAAAACACAAGCAGTAAAAACCAAACCTATGACGGTATTCTGAATGACGTGCCACATATTCACCTTATGTGGATGAATCAAGCGAATCCCCCACTGATACATGAAATAAACGACAAAAAATGAAGAGAGCCCAAAACCCCAATAGAAAAATAAATGTGAAGTGACCGCACCAATTGAGCCCAGCCAATTGGCCATTTTTATATTCGTTTCTGAAAATAATTCTGTTGAGAATTGGATGACTTTATCTTGGTCTATCTTCCACGTAAAAATGTAAGACGCGAAAGAAACCATCAGTACCAATGCTAAGAAGAAAAATAATACTCCAAGCATTTTTGGGACTCTATCGTCAGAAAAGCCCTGAGACAGACTCTTGAAGAATCCAGTGTTTTGTTTAGTTTTAGTTTTAGCCATATCGTACCTTAGTCTTTCTTTTATTGTAGCTTCCTTAGATTTATGTTAAAATTTCCCACTCGGGGGAGTATTTCAAAGGGTAAAATTAAAACTTATTTTTTATTTATATGATATTTTTTCATAATATAAAATCAGAAAATTTCATATTAATAATATTATATTTATAACGAGCTGAATTACAGCATCTTTTTCCTCATTTACAAACCTCCGTTTGGACGGTTTTGGGTAAAAAACCACATCGGTTATCCAGATTTTTATTAAAATATTCAATTTTAATCTTAGTTTTGCGTACCATCTTTTTTGTAGAAATTATGTTCGGTCAAAATGTTTAAAATAGCCATAACGGGTCCAGAATCTAGTGGAAAAACTACCCTAGCTGCTATTTTAGCGGAGCATTTTTCAGGTGTAATGATACCAGAATTTGCTAGACAATTTTTGGCAAATAAATCCTCCTACACATTGCAGGATTTGCATGAAATCGCAGTGGGACAATGGGCCTCCGAAGAGAAAGCCATTCAAGAAGGAAATGAGCTGCTGATTTGCGACAGCGACCCCTTGGTGTTTGGCGTTTGGAGCCTTGAAAAATTTAACAACTTGGACCCTTCGCTTGAACAAAAATTAATTCATTACGATTATGACATGACGCTGCTTTGCATGCCCGATTTGCTGTGGGTTTATGATCCATTGAGGGAAAACGAGCACAACCGAGACGAATTGGCTTTTTTATATGAAAAAATGGCTAAAAAATATAACATATCTTTGCACAGAATAAATGGCTTTGGGGACTTTCGAACTAAAAAAGCCATCGCTATTCTTGAAAAATTTTTAAACAAAAAATAAAATTTATTGGATGGAAAATCTCTTAATGGGTATCATCATATTGGCGTTTTTAGGCTTGCTGGGTTTGAATATTTTTTTTAGAGTAAAAGTGTTAAAAACATATAAGACTTTGGTGCAAAATAGAGTGCAATTCAACGCCATGGATATCTTGAATCCGAGTGTTTTGGATAAAATATGCCAAGAACATCCAGCCCATCGAAATGACATTCAGAGTTTTGCAAAAAATATTAAAAATTCGGTACAGTTGGCCATTGGATTAATCGCCCTCATCACCTTATTCGGCGCGGTTCTGATGTATTATCGCAATCAGTAAAATATCTTTAGTTCACGTCATTTGGAAATATTAATTATTTTTGCATATATTTTTATAAAAATACCCTAAAAAAAATCAAATAACTTGGATACATTTAAAGTAGAAGGCGGCTTGAAGTTAAAAGGTGAAATCACCCCTCAAGGGGCCAAAAACGAAGCCTTGCAAATCATCAGTGCGGTTTTGCTCTCCGAAGAAAAAATTACAATCTCCAATATTCCCCAAATCATTGATGTTATCTTATTGATAGAATTATTGGAAGGCCTCGGTGTAGCCGTGGAAAAGATATCGGATGATACCTATTCTTTTCAGGCTAATGACATTAATTTGACCTATTGCGCCACCCCAGAATATCAGTCCAAAGCGAAAAAAATAAGGGGATCCGTCATGTTGATTGGGCCCATGCTGGCGAGATTTGGCAAGGCATATATACCGAAGCCTGGAGGCGATAAAATAGGGCGTAGAAGACTTGACACGCACTTTCTTGGATTCGAGGAGTTGGGAGCCAAAGTTGCCTACGATTCTGAGACTTCTTCTTATTATTTGGATGCCAAAGAACTCAAAGGAAAATATATCCTCATGGATGAAATTTCCGTTACAGGAACTGCCAATGTCCTCATGGCGGCTGTCATGGCGGAGGGAACTACTCAGATATACAATGCTGCGTGCGAGCCTTACCTCCAACAATTGTGCAAAATGCTAGTAAGGATGGGTGCAAAAATCGAGGGAATCGGCTCAAATCTTTTGACCATCCACGGAGTTAAAAAACTAGGCGGCACAAGCCACAGGATGTTGCCTGATATGATAGAGATCGGAAGCTTTATCGGATTGGCAGCTATGACCCAATCGGAAATAACGATCAAGGACTGCCAGATCAATGAATTGGCCAACATTTTGCCTGTTTTTAGGAGAATGGGGGTAAATTTTGAAATTAAAGGCGATGATATTTTTGTTCCAGCGCAGGAATCTTACGAAATACAAACTTTCATGGATGGGTCCATTATGACGATTTACGATGCACCTTGGCCTGGTTTTACACCTGATTTATTGAGCATTATCGTGGTTATGGCCATTCAGGCTAGAGGGAGCGTTTTGATACACCAAAAAATGTTTGAAAGTAGATTGTTTTTCGTAGATAAACTGATAGATATGGGCGCACAAATCATCTTGTGTGATCCACACCGTGCCACGGTCATAGGCCTAGATAGAAGTCAACAGCTTAGAGGCATTGAGATGTCTTCACCAGATATCCGTGCTGGGGTAGCCTTGTTGATTGCTGCATTATCCGCGAAAGGTACCAGCCTTATCCACAACGTACACCAGATAGATCGGGGCTATCAAAATATCGATGCCAGACTTAACAAACTGGGGGCTAAAATCACAAGAGTTTAAATTCTCTGTTTTTTATTCGACAGGTAACGGTAGATATTTTTTAAACCAAGTTGCTTGGGGCGACTTGTAACCCAATTCTTTCGTTGATTGAATCCACGACAATGATGTATCCCATATTTTCAAATCCTCTATATCACCGCTTTGTACCTTCGTTTTTATTTCTGAAAAAGAACAAATTTTTTCAACCCCGTCGATCTCGACTGGGACGCTCATTCGATCAAAAAAGTCTATATCCAGCTTGACTCCAAGTTCCTTCATCGTTCTAAAAAGTCCATCTTTAGAGCATCCGCCGATGGGATCTTCTTGTTCAGCAAGTACCAAGACGTAATTTGAATGGATTAAATAACTCGAATAAACTTTGTCCCCGTGAGATGTCCATTGCTCGCAGAAATCCTCCAGTGATCCACTGACCATTTCTTTTTGATCATTAGTAAGTGGTTTTGCAAAACAAAAATGCCAAACAGCCATCGATCCCTTCATTTCTTCTATTTTTTTCAACATAATTTTAATGCATTGATTGTATAATCAATTCTGACAAATCATAAACCATGATATCATCTTGTTGGTCCTTTGCTTTGATACCGTCTTGAAGCATCGTAATGCAAAATGGACAATTAGCTGCTACTATCTTGGCTCCAGATTCCATGACGTCCTCTATACGCTCTACATTGATTCGCTTATTCCCTGGCTCATCTTCCTTGAACATTTGGCCTCCACCTGCACCACAACACAGTCCATTGGTTTTACACCTTTTCATCTCCACCAAATCCGCATCGAGCTGTTTTAGCACATCCCTTGGAGCTTCGTAGATGCCATTCACCCTACCCAAATAGCACGAATCGTGGTAAGTTATTTTCTTTCCTTTAAATTCTCCTCCATCCTTCATTTTTATTCGCCCTTCATTGATTAAGGATTGCAAAAATGCGCTGTGATGCGTCACTTCATAGTGCCCTCCTAGTGCAGGATATTCATTTTTAATCGTATTGAAACAATGCGGACAGGCTGTAACTATTTTTTTTACCTCATACCCATTCAAGGTTTGAATATTTTGAGCCGCCAACATCTGAAAGATAAATTCGTTTCCAGCCCTTCTTGCAGGATCTCCCGTGCATTTTTCCTCATTACCCAAGATCGCATAAGAAATCCCTACCTTATCCAGTATCTCGGCAAAAGCTCTAGACACTTTTTGAGCCCTTGCATCGTAACTTCCAGCACAGCCCACCCAAAATAATATCTCAGGTGATATCCCTTCATTTATGCATTCCGCCATTGTTTTAATCTTCGTCGCCATTTCCAACCAGTCTGATTTTAAAGAATATATATTACAGAATTGTTAAATATTTAAAATAAAAATGTATTATTTTAACAAAAACATAAGTAAAAGTATTTGCTTTTTTCACGACTAAACCTTTACCTTTGCTAAGGTATTGAATTTTTCGCATTTGTGCTAATTTTTCAAATTGCTATAAAACAATAAACTTTTGTCTATCAGACATTCTTTTGGATGAAAATTAAATTTGAGACTGTACTTCCATTATTCTTTTGTTTTTTAAGCTTTTCTGGGCTTTTTGGACAAACAATAAAAACTTTGCCCAGTGGTGAAACCGTCATGGTATATCCCGATGGCTCTTGGCGAAAATACCAAAAAAGCAACGATGATACTTCTTCAGTGGACGTCCTAGCTGCAGTATCGAATCCCCTCCCAAACCCTCCTCCTAGCCCAGAATTCATCTACACTCAGGCTGATGTACCCGCCCTAGAAACCAAGGTAATCAAAGCCATTAATTCTTACCGTGAAAAAGTAAATTATAAGTACGATCGCCAAGATAATTTGGAGAATATCAGATCCAAACCCAATGTAACTGACGATGAATTAGTGACGGCCACCAAGGATTTGGAAGCTGCGATCCAAGCGGAAGAAGTGGCATTGCAAACTTTAGAAAATTCCAAAGCAGAATTAAAGAAAGCAAAGGTTACACCTCCTTCAAAAGGGCAAAAAAAATCCAAAGATAATAACGAAACCAGCGAAACCAATCCTTCACAAGAAGGTGGAGCGGTGGATACTTCTGCCCAAAATAGCGCCAACGATGAAATTACATTCAACCAAGTTTCTATCGAAGATACCAACCCTAAAAAAAGAAAACAGTGGGAAAAAGCAACTGTGGCGTTCAATATAAAGGCATCGATGAATTCTCCAAAAAGAAGAGAATAGAATTAAATCCTGATCTGTTTTTTACTTATTCCAACAAGGAAATCAAGCAAATCTTGAAAGAACAAGATGTCATCAGATGCGAGGGATATATGGCCGCTATTTCTGGAGGATATAGGTATTTGCTTTTAACTTTTTCATTCCCCTCCCAAGAAATTCGGCGAGATTACGGTACCTATAGAGAAGGCTCTTTTTTACAAATCAAATTCATTGACGATGAAAAAATGACCTTGTATAACACAGGTGTAGATGATGTCCGATTCAATTCCAAGACGGGCTTATACGAAATCCAAGCTCAGTTTTCTATTGACTACAAACAAGAAAAAATCCTACGTAAAAAAGATATTGACAAAATTCGCGTGACTTGGACCTCTGGATTTGAGGATTATGACGTATTCAATACCCAATTCCTCAAGACACAACTCCAATGCTTAGAAAAAGAACTCGATTAATGCCCTTATGCTCGGTTTACAGTTTCCGACAGACCCTCGCTGGGTCGATTTAGCCTCCAAAGATCTAGCCGAAATCCTAACTGACCACGCCTATTGTGAACTGAAGGCCGCCACCATGTGCATCAGTCTGGTCCAATCCTATCCCGACAAAATAAAATTGGTCGAAGAAGTCTCCCCTGTAGTTACGGAAGAATGGGGCCATTTCCGACAGGTACTCAACGAACTCAAAAAAAGAGATTTGAAGCTCGGCTTTCAGCGCAAAGATGAGTACGTCCTAGGTCTTCTAGCATTCAAAAAACCAGGTGGTTCCAAGATAGACGTCCTCGTCGAAAAATTGCTCGTTTGCGCCTTGATCGAAGCGCGCAGTTGTGAGCGATTTCGCTTGCTAAGTCTCCATCTTGAAGAGGCAGATTTACGCAAATTTTACCATCAATTTATGGTTGCAGAAGCCAGTCACTACACCATGTTCCTAGACCTTGCGCGACTTTATGGAGATCCCACCAAGGTCAACAATCGATGGCAAGAGTATCTCCAATTCGAGGGTGAACTCATGGCCAGTTTGACCCCACAAGGCACACGGGTCCATTGATATTATGGCACCTCCTCATGTTATGAGGACCGCGCTCATATCTTTGCAATATAACTCATATTTTTATAATTTAACCCATAATACTAAAAGCTATCACAGCAAATTGAGACCGCGCTAGATACATTTTAAAAATGATATTGTCGAGACAGGTTTATCTGTGGTAGTTTTTATTTGTCAGCCTCAATAGTACCTAGACACTAGTTTTATTAAATTAGATGTTGTATTACAATGAGCAATGGTATGCAAATAAATTTTTAGTATTATACAAAAACTATTTTTATGATAATAAAGTATTCAGTTGGATTAGATGTTTCTGCGGCCGACATTAAAGCATGTATATCTGTGATAGATATTGAACAACGGGTAAAAGTTCAATTCTCCAAAACGCACAGTAATACAAAAAGGGGCTTTTGGAACTTTATAATTGGATTATAAAAAGTCATAAGTCGCCAGAAATTCCATTGGTGGTATGTATGGAAGCAACGGGAGTTTATCATGAAAATAGTGCGTATTTTTTATTAGAAAAGGGTTAAGAATTTCCATAGTGTTGCCCAATAAGGCAAAAAGTATTTACAAGCTTTAGGGCTCAAAAGTAAAAA
Source organism: Saprospiraceae bacterium (assembly GCA_016718505.1). Taxonomy (GTDB): domain Bacteria; phylum Bacteroidota; class Bacteroidia; order Chitinophagales; family Saprospiraceae; genus JADKKF01. Next base: position 147,510 of record JADKDE010000003.1, read on the forward strand.
TGATAAAATTGATGCTAAAGGTCTAGCTCAAATGGGAGCGGAACAAAATTTAAAAGAATGGAAACCTTTGGGCAACTTTTTTTATGATCTTCGTATTCTAACGAGGCAACATGAGGTATTGCAAAAGAATATTACTTCAGAAAAAAACCGCCTACATGCTGCGGAAACTGCTGCACGTCAAGTAAAAATTGAATTAACTCAAATTAAACAACTTATTACTTTTCTCAAAAAACAATTAGCAATAATTGAAGTTGAAATCCATAAAATGATAGAAACCAATCCTACGTACAAGGATAAGTTTGCTAGAGTTTGTAAGCTTCATGGCATAGCCACATTGTCAGCAGCAACAATTATTGCAGAAACTGGAGGATTTGAGCTATTTGAAAATTACAAACAAGTAGTAAGCTATGCAGGATATGATGTAGTTGAAAATCAATCGGGGAAAACATCAAGGCAAAACTAAAATTTCCAAAAAGGTAACTCTAAAATCAGAAGAATATTACATATGCCAGCATTAGTCGCAAGAGGGAAAGAGGGAACAGTGTTTGAAAAACTGTACACCAGGGTATTTGAAAAAACTGGAATAAAAATGAAAGGAATCGTCGCTGTACAGAAAAACTATTGCTTATGATTTATTATATTTGGAAAAAGGATTTGATATATGACATTAATTTTTCAAATATCCAAAAGGAGGAGTTGGCGCCCCCTCTCCGTTAAAAATAGATAAAGAAAAACAATTAAAAAAGCCACATATAATGTGGCTTCACAAGGTGAGCATCCTTTAAGTTATCGAAGTATGCCCCTCTCCGTAAGGCAAATATATTAAAAAATGTAGTATAAAAAATGTAAAATAATTTGGTATTGAAGATAGTACCTTTTCGTGGGTTCCGTCTCGACTTTTTCATCGTCGAGACCCTCGTTTAAGTCGAGGCCACTCCTATCTCTGGTGCACCCAAATGTGAGATCGGTCATTTGTTATATCTATCCTACAACATTTTACACACTCTTCATCTAGGTCTAGAGCCATCACAAATACCACCATCGCTGTATTCCAAAATTTATTTTTACCTTAGCATTCTTATTATTGTTTATGATAGAATCTAAATCCCCACTTTTTACCAAGGAAATTAAACTTTTTATCTTCCTTTTTGGCGTTTTTCTAACCAATGCACTGTTGGCAGAATTTGTAGGTGTTAAGATTTTCTCCCTTGAAAAATCCTTGGGTTTCCAACCAGTAGAATGGAATCTTTTAGGCATCCCTGTTTCATTTAATCTAACTGCTGGGGTTATCCTTTGGCCTGTCGTATTTATTCTAACTGATATAGTCAATGAGTATTTTGGCCCCAAAGGTGTCCGACTTATTTCGTTCACCACCGCTTTTTTAATTGCCTTTTCTTTTGCGATGGTGCAGTGGGCTATCCATCTTGTCCCAGCAGATTTTTGGCCTACATCACACCTGCCACCAGCTACAGATATTTCCTTCGAACAAAAGAAAAATCTTGTCGGAAATTACGATGCAGCCTATCGCTTGATATTCGGTCAAGGTCTTTGGATTATCATCGGATCTTTGGTCGCATTTATAGTAGGACAGTTGGTCGATGTTTTTATTTTCCAATCCATAAAAAGAAAACTTGGATCAAGTAAAATATGGCTTAGATCTACGGGGTCCACCATCGTTTCCCAACTAATCGATAGTTTTATCGTCTTATTCATAGCTTTCTATATAGGCGCAGGTTGGAGCATGAAAACCGTTTTGGCCATTTGTACCATCAACTATTTTTATAAGTTCTTTATCGCCGTTGGACTGACCCCTTTGCTGTACATAATCCATTGGGCGATAGAATCCTACCTAGGAAAAGAGAAGTCTCAAGAACTCAGAGACAAAGCTATGCACCAAGGAATTGACTAAATCGCACTAAATCATTATCTTTGTTGGCTTAATATTTTTAATATTGAAATCATTACCCTCCGATATCGCCCAAGAAGTCATCGCTAGTGAAACTTACGGATTGCAAAGTTTGATGAATTCCATCGAAGCTCCTTTCAACGATTTTATTCAATATGTTTTGAATTTTAATCCTGGGCTTGTTTGGACTGGCGTAGGCAAAAGTGGCTGGATAGCTCAAAAAATAGTCGCAACCATGCATTCTGTTGGCATAAGTGCTGCTTTTATGCACCCCAGCGAGGCCATTCATGGAGACTTGGGCATGCTCCTCGAGGGCGATTTCGTCCTTTTTATCTCCAAGAGCGGAGAGAGCGAAGAACTAAAAACCATCCTACCAATCATCAAATCAAGAGGACTAAAAACAGCCGCAATATGCTCAAGGCCCAAAAGCTATCTTGCATCCGAAGTGGACTTCCTTTTACTCACCCCCAACGTACCAGAGGCCGATCCTTTTGATTGGGTGCCTACTACCAGCACTGCCATGCAGATGGCATTAGGCGATGCGATTGCCATCACTTTGATGAAATTAAAAGGAACCACCGAAAAAGATTTTGCTAGGAATCATCCAGGAGGCTTGATTGGCAAATCTTTGCTTATGTCGGTCAAGGACTTGATCAAAAGCCAAAGCGCGCCTTCTGTCATTATCGATGAAAAAGTTCACTCCGTTTTGCTCACCATGAGTCAAGGCAAACTAGGTGCCACAGCGGTACTAGATCAAAGACAAAGGCTGGTAGGCATCATCACAGATGGAGATATCAGAAGGATGATACTCAAAGAAAATACTTTTCAGGATATGACCGCCCAAGACATGATGACATCAAATCCACTGTCGATTTCTATCCACGCACCTGCTTTGGATGCTTTGGATCTCATCAGATCTAGACATATCAATCACCTCCTTGTCATCGACGAAGAGGATAATTACCAAGGAATCCTTCATATACAAAGGCTTATCGAAGAGGGATTTGGTTGATTGAATCATCAATCATCGTGAGGTCGTCCTTTTATCTTCCCAGCGCGATATTTCTTTTCTTCCTCCTCCATTGCTTTTTTCTCAGCATCAGTCCATTCGATGACGCCTGGTTTGCTCATATCTGGCTGCCCTGCATCCACCCAAGCCGTGTACCAAAGCGACCCGATGGTATGAATCGAAGCTCTCCATCGATCCTCTATCATTCCATCCATCTGAACTTCGTATTCTTTGGCATATTCTGGACACTGGGCTCTCACGACCAGACCTAGCCGCTCCGCTTGACAATACTGCTGATCCGTTGGATACGTTTGGCTCAATCGCTTCTCGATCGTTAAGACAGAATCTACAAAAGCGTGGCTATCAAAGACGATTTTCCAAAAATATTCATTCGGTTTTTTTATATATACAGCCGAGCCAACCAAAGCATCATATTCCAAGTCAGCGAACAATTCAGGGATCCTACTCTCCCAAAATCCATGGATGCCATCTTGGCCAGTCAGCTGTCCATTGTAGTTAGAACAAGTGTGCAGCGGCACATGCGCATCCCCGACATAATGCCCGAATTCTGTAGAAAGTTTTAATATCTGCTTGTGATCTCTCTCCTTGAAAGCCGTAACCAATTTGGCAAACATGCTGGTCAAATTGTAAGGATTTACTCCATGTTCCGATAGATGATCTTCGGGCTCTATCACCCCAGGTGGCAAGGTTATTCCGAACAATGCATTGAACGAATCCACTGGTGAAACAATCTCATCGTCGTAATATTTATAGACAAAATTCCTCAAGAAAAAAGGCTTGTACTTAGCCACATGTATGACACTTCGCACTTTTTTTCCATTCCATTTCCCTTCCAGGCAGACCGAATCTTTGCCATTCCTAAGAAACTCCGCTTTACAAATCCTAACAGTATCTCCTGCACCATTCTTCCAAATCCAGTCCGTATAGTACATCAGTGCAGTATTCCAGTCTCTGGGCAAATTGTCGAATGGCATCTTCCCATATCGATCCAAATCTATATAATGCCTCGCCCCTTCGTGCTTCGTCGCATATCGCCTCTTGTCGGGATCCACCGCGTGTTCCGTAACGTATTCGATATTTTTTTTATAAAACACCATCATCTCAGGAGGTAGCGTAAAAACGGCCAATCGATTGATCCTTTTATGTCCGAAAAATCCCCACTTCCCATCAGGTGGGTTCGGCCTAGCTTCTACACCATTGCACGTCATAACAAACGCAAAAACCCCTATTACTAAACTCCAATTTCTAAGCATATCCACCGTGATTGTAATTTTTTTAATTATTAATTTGGCGAGACCCTCTTTCGTCTTTAGGACGATATCAGGTCGGGTCATCCGCTTTACTTCGTGTCCGCTCCTACCCCTCTCGCGCTTGGTTTTTTCTATAACAAGAATCATCCCTCTCCCCCTACAAATATAATCTAATTTGTACAGGATTGTATGTATGCTGTGGATTTTTTTTATGAAATGAATTCTGTGCTTTGTACAGCAAAGTATCTATGCTATTGGACAATTTTGTATCAAACTGCTTTTATCGATCTGGCTCGATATGGATCAGTACATTGCCCAATTCTGGATTTTTGCCTTCAATGCGTCTTGCAATTTATGCGAAAGATCGTGTCCTTCTTTTACAGAAATATTGGCATCTACCGAAGCGTGTAGATCTACATAATACTTCATTCCTGTCTTCCTTACAAAACACTTCTCCGTGCCTGTTATTCCTTTGACTCCTGCTGCTATCTCTCGGATCTCCAACACCAGATCATCGTACAGATGTTCGTCCATTATTTCGGCCAATGCGGGTCTAAAAATTTTATACGCATTATAAAATATGAATCCAGCGGCAACCAAGGCCGCCCAGTCATCGGCCGTCTCGTAGCCAGGACCAAAATATATGGCAATGGCTATTCCTATAAATGCCGCTATAGAAGTGAAGGCATCGCTTCTATGGTGCCAAGCGTCCGCCTTGAGCGCGGAACTTTTGGTTTCTTTGGCTTTTTTCATCACCATTTGAAATGAAATCTCCTTCCAAAGAATGAGTGGAGCAAGGAGGTATAATGTCCATATTTTGGGTAAATCGTGGGTCGTTTGGATATTCTCAATGCTCTCAATGGCTATGATCAAACCCGAAGCGAAAAGAAAACCAACTACCAGCACCGTGATCAGTGGTTCAGCTCTGCCATGTCCATAGGGATGGTTTTCGTCTGGGGGCTTACTCGCGTATTTTATCCCTAATAATACCAAAAACGACGCCAATATATCTGTAATGGACTCTATGGCATCGGCTATCAAAGCAAAAGAATTGCCGAATATTCCCGCTAATGTCTTTATGATAGCTAGTATTACATTACCGATGATACTGAAATATGTAGCACTTAGGGCTTTTTGTTCATTTGTCATTCTGGTATAAAATTATCATAATTTCTCCATAAAAAACAAGATAACGAAGAAAGATTTATTGTCGCTCAGAAATGGCCAAAATAACAAGCGCACCATGGGATGGGAGTGGTCTCATCTCCTAAGAGATGAGAGTCAGGTCCATTGGGATGCATCCCTCAGGTTAGGACCTGACGGAACCCACGTACAGCCCGATCCGAACGCAGTAAGGAGGTGCCATAAAAAATATATCCAAATAAACATGTATTTTTGACTGAGTGCTAAGATTTCGTATGGATACAAATATACATCATATACTCAAGCAATTTTGGGGCTTTGACCGATTCAGACCCTTGCAGGAGACCATCATTCGGCAGGTTTTGGAAGGCAAGGATACCCTCGCTCTGCTGCCTACAGGTGGGGGAAAATCGATATGCTTTCAAGTACCAGGATTGGCTCTTGGGGGGATGACCATCGTGGTGACGCCCTTGATTGCCCTGATGAAAGACCAGGTTGCGAACCTCAAGCGAAAAGGAATAAAGGCTACTGCGATATATTCTGGGTTAGATCCACGGCAAATCAAAGCCATCCTAGACAATGCAGAGAGTGCTTACTATCAATTTCTATACTTGAGCCCAGAAAGACTACAAAGTGAGCGATTTCAGGAGCGATTGCCTAGATTGGACATTCGGCTGATCGTAGTGGATGAGGCGCATTGTATCTCTCAGTGGGGGTATGATTTCAGGCCCGAATACTTGCAAATTCCGACGCTGAAAGCCTTTTATCCCGAAGTACCCATCATGGCACTGACGGCAACGGCAACGCCCGAAGTAGCGCGAGACATCCAAGAAAAACTTGAATTCAAGCGGTCGAATATCCATCAAGCGAGTTTTAATCGGCCTAACATTTCTTACAACACGCTTTTGACCGATCGAAAAAGACATGAGCTATTTGACAAACTTAGGCATCACCCAGGAAGCACGATTGTCTATGTGCGCAGTCGAATTAAGACCGTAGAAATAGCCAAATACCTAATCCAAAATGGTTATCACGCAGACTTTTATCACGCAGGTTTAGAGCTCAAGACCAGGGAGAAAAAGCAGGACGCATGGATAAAGGGAGCTTGCCCCATCATGGTTTGTACGAATGCCTTTGGGATGGGAATAGATAAGCCAGATGTGCGATTGGTCGTCCATATGGATGCTCCAGATAGCCTAGAAGCGTATTTTCAGGAGGCCGGTAGGGCGGGTCGAGATGAACGGGATTCCAGTACATACTGGTTTTGGGATGAAAACGATATGGAGAAACTTAATTACCAATTGGAAATGTCGTTTCCTCCTTTGGATTCCATCCGTTTATTGTACGAAACGCTGGGCGCTTACTTAGGTGTTCCCTTAGAATTCGGCGAGGGTCAGAGCTATGATTTTGAGCTCCAAGATTTTATCCAACGATACCAATTAAATCCCCTGGCCTGTATCGGAGGACTTAAAATATTGCAAGATGAGGGTTATATCATACAGGAAGAAGAATTCAACTCTAGGGCCAAAATCCTATTCATGGTCAGCCACGACTATCTCTACGAATATTTACTAAAACATCCCCAAATGGATTTTTTTGTAAAGACATTATTGCGATTGTATCAAGGCGTAATGACCAATTTCGTGCCCATAGACGAGGCCAAATTGGCGGAATTCCTGAAAGTGGATGCACCTACTTTGAAGGCACTTATGCGCAAACTGGAAACCGACGATGTAATCGAATATTATCCGGCACTGACCAAGCCACAGCTGAGGTACCTAGCGCCTAGGATGCCAAAAAAGCTATTAGCCTTCGATGAAAAACGCCTCCGTTTTCTCAAGGAAAGAAGGAAAACTATGATCGAAAAGGTGAGTGAATTTCTGCACAGTACACGTTGTCGCTCTGCTTTTCTCCTCGACTATTTTGGAGAGAAAAATGCTCCAGATTGTGGTCATTGTAGTGCTTGTCTAACCCGACAAAAATCTATGATGACCCCACAAAATATCCAAGCAATGATCTTTGATGCTTTGAAGATACGCCCCTTGAAAATCGAAGAACTAAAGTCTCAATTGCCCGCGATTCCCTATAAGGATTTAGAGGTTCAATTGGCTCTCATGGCTCAGGAAAGGCGAATATCCATCCATCCCAATGGATTGATCTCGCTGAGAGATGAGGAATGATGGGTAGAGTTGGATTGATTGACATAGAACTAATAAATGATTAACTTTTGGCCAAATTTTTAATTATTTATTAAAAATTATAAAACAAAATGATAATTTTAATTTTATACTTTCAATATGCATTTCAAGGAATAAATATTCGACAAACATATAGGTTATGAAAATCAACAAATTGAATTTAAAGAATTTTCGCTCATTTGAAAATTTTGAAGTTAAGTTTCCACAAAAGATTACAGCATTAATTGGGCCAAACGGTGCTGGGAAAACGTCTATTCTTGATGCGATAGCGATATGTATGACTCACTTTACTGGGGAATTATTGTCAGAGGAAAAAAACAGTTACGATATTGAAAGTTGGTTTAAATCCAAGGACATAACAAATAATTTTGATGATGGGAGTTGCAGAATCAGCTGCGATTTTAACCGTCAGAAACAAACAAAATTATTTGAAATTAAGGTAATAAAAAGGAGATATGAAAAAGGGCTTAAATTTGATAAAAACCCAAAACAATTTGCGAATGAACTCAAAGCTAAAATTCTTTCTGGTGAAATTAAATCCACACCTATAATAGTATATTTCAATGTCAATAGAACACGTATAGTTGAACTGCCGAAGAAGAATTCTAGCATCAATAATCCACTTCTTCTGTCTTATGAAAATTCTCTTTCATTAAATCTCCCAAGTTTTTCTACATTTGAAAAATGGTTTATCAATAGTGTAATAGAAGAAAATGAATTAAAAGTCAATTCAGAAAATTTCGAAGTAGAACTGCCGTCATTAAAATTCATTCGCAATATTTTAGAAGAATATTTAACATATATTGAACCAAATACATTTGGCAAAATTTCTACTTCAACATCCAAAGGAAAATATCCTGATTTTGAAGTTGAGACCCAAAAATATATTACGATAGAAAAACATGGAAAAAAATTATCTTTTAATCAATTATCACATGGTGAAAGAATGATGCTAGGTATGGTTTGCGAAACTGCGAGGAGATTATTTTTGGCTAATCCTGAAGACCCTAAATTAGGTTCAGGAATTATACTTATTGATGAATTGGAATTACATCTCCACCCTAAATGGCAATTAAATATAATCAAAGCTTTTGAAAAATCTTTTCCAAATCTATCCATTATTTTCACCACACATTCGCCACTGGTTTTATCTGGTCTTCGAAGAGAAAGTATAAAAATAATACAAAACGGAATTGAAATTACTAACGAAGAATTACCTGATATTTATTCTGATTCCGCTGATGAAATATTGTTTCAATTGATGGAATCTGCAAACAGTAATTCAGAATATGATGATTTAAAGAGTGAATTAGACACTTTATTCATGAATCTAGAATTTGAAAAAGCCTTCGAATTGTTGAAAAAAGTAAAATCTCAGGTAGCTTCAAATCCTAGTTGGTTGAATGATTATGAACAAAAATTATTATTTGCAATATCATGATTTTGATTTCAAAAGACAATGTAACTGAACCTGATTGCTTGAAAGAGTTTAAGGCAGACTCCAAAAATAAATACAGCCAATTACCATCTTCATGTAAGGCCGAAATTCGGGAATTACTTAAATTTAATCAAAAAGGAGTATGTGCTTATTGCCAACAAAAGTTTAGGTCGGAGGTGTTTATTGAACACTACATTTCACAAAAAGCCAATAGGAACGTGAGTTTGAATTTTGAGAATTTCTTAGGGGTATGTTCTGGGAAAAACTACCTTAATCTGGAGGCTAAAACTAATGAGCATGAAGCACATTGTAGTAACCATAGGGGTTCAACCCTTCTGCATCTGGATCCGAGAATATTAGATCACATCAATATGGTTTCTTTTAATAATGACGGGACAATTCTTTCATTGGATACTCAATTCAATACCGATTTGAATATAACCTTAAATTTAAACTTACCTTTTTTGAAAAAACGAAGAAAAGATGCTTTTGATAAAATGTTTGCAAATTTAGTCTCTATGAATAAAACACTAAAGTTAAATAAGAAGGAACTCTACCAAAAAGCGAAAAATGGAATAGAAAAGCCATTTGAGTGAAACAATGAAACTGTTTCTGAGTTTTCAGGTTTCATTTTATTTCAATTAAATAAATTCATGGAAAACTAATTTTCACCCTCCTCCCCCATTTCTTCCATCAAATGCTTAACTTTGTCGCCCATCTTTTTATTTTGTTATGTTTAAAATCATCGTATTTGACTTTGGAAATGTTATCCTAGATATTGAAATGGAGAAAACGGAGCAAGCGCTATCGGCTCTTCTCGGCATTCAGTACAATGTGATGAACCAAGGCAATGTACCCCAAATTTTTTTGGATTATGAAATGGGTTTGGTTAGTGAATCTCAATTTTTTGACGGGTTAAAATCGCTTGCGCCATCGAAAATTTTGGATAAAAAAGATCTGCTCGATGCATGGAACGCTTTATTAGGGACCATAGCTCCTGAAAAAATCCAATGGATTATGGAGTTGAGAAAAAAAGGCTTCAAAACGGCATTGCTTAGCAACACCAACCACACGCATATTCAACAAGCACTAAGTACCATTCGAAGTAGTTTTCGTGGCCTAGATTTTGAAAATGATTGTTTTGATTATGTTTTTTATTCGCATGAAATACATTTAAGAAAGCCCAATCCAGATATTTATCTTTACGTTGAAAAACAGATAGGCTTGAAGGGTTCTGAAATTCTCTTTATCGACGACAATCGCGAGAATATACTAGCTGCGCAAACCCTCGGATGGAACTGTATCTGGCTCCAAGACAGAGACCTTTTGATACCTACTGTTCAAGATATTTTAAGCAACAAAAAATAATCCATGGCCAAGCATCTAACCCAAGCACAAGTCTTGGATAAACTCCAAAAATATTGCATTTATCAAGACCGCTGCCATACGGAAGTACGAACAAAACTCCTCCAGCTGCAAGTATATGGGGATGAATTGGAAGAGGTGATGTCTAAGCTCATCGAAGATGGATTCCTCAATGAGGAGAGATACGCCATCGCTTACGCCAGTGGAAAATTTAGGATAAATCATTGGGGCAAAAGGAAAATCATGCTAGGACTCAAATCCAAACATATCTCCGATTATTGCATCCAAAAAGCATTGCAAAAAATTGACCAGAAAGAATACAATGAAACCATTGTAAATCTCATCCAGAAGAAAGCAGCGAGCCTTTCAGAATTAGATGATTTTCATAAAAATCAAAGGGTTTTCCAATATATTTGGGGAAAGGGATATACTTATGAAGATATTTTACCGTTTATAAATACGCCCAGTACTCCCTGTTAGACCATATTCCTTCCAAAACAAAACGACTTAAAAAGTTTTTTATTTTTTCACATTAAATATTATAGTAATATATAATTAATTGTATATTTGCTACTTGATAAGTAATTTTGGTATGAATAAATGGTTTTTCTTTTGCCTTTTGGTGGCAAATTGTTTGGCTTTAAGTGCGCAAAATCAACAGCAAGCCTATTTGGATTATGTTGAGACCTACAAGTATGTCGCCATCGAAGAAATGAAAAGAGGTGGCATCCCTGCCAGCATAAAATTGGCACAAGCATTGCTAGAATCCAATGCAGGACGCAGCAAACTTTCTCAAGGGTCTAACAATCATTTCGGGATAAAATGTGGGAAAAACTGGGAAGGATCCTATGCTCAGTTCAAAGACGACGATTACAAAAATGGCCTTTTGGTAGAGTCTTGCTTTAGGGCGTATAATGATGTGGTGGAGTCCTTCGCGGATCATACTGAATTTTTAAGAAATAAGAATAAATATTCGAGGTATGGATTTCTTTTTACCCTAGATCCTTTGGACTATAAAGCATGGGCGTATGGATTAAAAGATGCTGGTTATGCCACCGATATGAATTATCCAACCAATTTGATCGCCATCATAGAGCGATATGAACTATATAAATACGATTACGAAGGCAATGTGCCACCACCACCCGTTTATATTGGCAGCATTAAATCTCCAGGTTTTATCTATAATAACCAAGATTTACAACGTACAGAGGAGAATAATGTATTCATTCAAAATGACACAAAACTCTACGTTCCAGTAAGTATCACAACTCCTGCTGAGATTGCACATCTTCTCGATTTGAATGTCGAGGACTTGCTAGAATACAACGAAGGGCTAAAGGATGCCCACCAAAAAATTCACCCTGGCGATCGCATTTATTTGCAGTCTAAGAGAAATTTCAATCATGGAAAAGAGCTTTGGCATTACGTCCGCCAAGGAGAGACGATGTACTATATTTCTCAATTATATGGCATAAAGTTGGATAAATTGTATCATAAAAACAGAATGGAAAACGGTACTGAGCCAGCCATTGGTGAAAAGATAAAATTGAGATGGCGAATTGGCAAGGATGAAATCCCAAGACTGGCTAGTGAGATAAAATCAATTCTCCCGAATAAACCCATGGAATCAAATCCTGATACGGATATTTCACAAGATATAATGCCGTTGCCTGAGCAAATAACACGACCAAAAGCTCAGCCACCTGTACCTGTCAAAACGGAAGTAATTAAAAAGCCAACCCCAAAGCCGAAGCCAGCCCCAACTTCCGTTCCTAAGCCAGCTGCGAAGACCATACCCGCAGCACAGCCCATTCCACCTAAAAGTGAGAGCATTCCACCTAAGACTGAGAGCATCCCACCACCTGTGGAATCCGTAAAACCTCCAGTGGATAGCAATCAGGATGGCCACGAAGTCAGCCCTGGTGATACGGTTTATAATTTGAGTAAAAAATATGGCATTAAGCCCGATCAAATACGCGAATGGAACGCCCTTTCGTCAGATTCTATAAAAATCGGACAAAAACTCATCATTAAAAAAGATAAATAGTTTTTCTAAAATTCGTATTTTTAAGAAAAATATAATTTCGATATGCGTTATGCAATTTTATGGCTTTCCTTCTTCTTTTTGATTTTTCAACAGAAAGGTCATGCACAAAGTATGTACTATATAAAACTTGGCCCCACGGTCGGTTTTCAGAAATGGAATGACTATGGAAAACGCAGTCCATTGTACAAATACCACGTAGCATTGATGGTAGAAAATGGTGATGTGGAAGAAAAATATGGCTTCTTCGCCTCGCTGGGATATCACGCAAAGGGTAGTGCTATAAGGTTTGGTTCTTACATTTCATCCACGGGTCAAAATATCCCCGTGAGGACTTTCGAAAATCTTTTTGGCAATTTAAGCCTAAGCCTTGGACTCAAATCCAAAAAACCCTTTGTCAATAATTCCCAGTACTATTATGGACTTGGTGTGCGTGGAGATTATACAGTACATACCAAGCTCGAAGTTTTTGGCTATCCCGAAGATGCCATCAAAAGGTTCAATTATGGCCTCTGGTTGGGCGGTGGCATAGAATTTCCATTTGCTTCACAAAGGTTCATTCTAGAGTTGAGTGTAAGCCCAGATATCAGCAAACAAGTGATCGTAGAGGCATACCGATACAAGGATCCTATCACAGGTCTTATTGATTTCGTTCCTTCTCAAAGACAAACCAATACAGCTATGGAGCTTAGCCTTGGCATCCAATTCTGGGGGAGACCTCCAGTAGAAATGGAATATGAAGAGGAGGAATTGCAAGAAAACTAATTGACTGCTACCACTTATTTTTCCACATCATAGATTCCATCGGACGAGGAGTTTTCTCGGTGTATTTGGCATTCTTTTTTAGGTGATACATATTGTCTATATCTCCTTCGACGGCAAAATAAATCAACTGACCGATGGGCATTCCTAGGTAGATTTTTACTGGCATGATGCAAGAGATTTCGAGCGTCCAATAATTACAAAATCCGACGTCCCCCTTTCCAGCCGTGGCATGAATATCGATCCCAAGTCTGCCAACGCTTGATTTTCCTTCCAAAAACGGCACTGCATTGTGTGTTTCCGTGTATTCTTGTGTACTGCCCAGATACAGCACTCCTGGCTGCAAGGTGAAGCCCTCAGGTGGTATCTCAAAATGCCTAACTTGATTGTGTGATTTGGCATCCAATACATTCCCTTCATAACACGCAAAATAAGGGCTTAGATGCACATCATACGAGTTCGTTCCCAAAGCATTTCTGTCAAACGGTTCTATAACTATCTTACCCGTTTCGATGCTTTCTAATATTTTTTGATCTGAAAAAATCATATTTTCGTCTGTTTAAGCCTTTTCTCCTTTAAGATAATTTAATATATACAATTCAAACAAAATAAAAAATGCCACCCCAATGCTTGTCTCCAACGTATATTCTACCATAAAGGATAGAAATGTCGCCACATTGAAGGCCAAAAACAGCGTGTTTTTATAATTTTTTTGATAAAATAAGGGCACCAATAGCCCCAGCATCAATCCCAGCAATCCCACCAGCCCCAGCGAAGCCCATGTGAAAACAAACTGATTGTGCGGTAATTTGGCGATCGTACCAGCGGGATATTTCTCTGCAAATTTTTCGTCCTTCACCCTCTCGAGGTCCCCCACTCCTACCCCGAGTATGGGGTTTTCCTTGATGATGGACCAACCAATATCCAGCGACCTGATCCTATCAGAATCCGAATAATCATTGCCCTTTCCTTCCTTGTGCATCTTCCAGTCATATTGCGAATACGCCACTTTTTGCTGCACACTGGGCAATAGCAAATAGGCCATCGTAGGCAAGGAAATTCCCGCTACCACCAGCCACCCCAAAAGGTAATATTTTTTTACTTTCAGGATTTCTACCACACACCATACCGCAGCAGCTCCATAAAACGTAAATATCCCGCTCCTCACCGCCAAGACATGCAAAAATCCCAGCAAATAAATACCCAAAATGATATTCAATCGCCACTCCCAAGCGTATTTTATCGTGAATTTGTCCTTGATGATTTGGATTGCGATCAAAAGCGCCATCGCCAGTGTCAAGCCGTATCGGATATAATTTATCGGCGTCGGCAAGCACTTCCCTTGGAATAGCTGGGCGTTGATGGCCTCAAAATCTTGCAAATATTTCACCCACACATACACCGTACTGCCACAAATCACCCAAAAACCTATCGTAAATATCGTGTATAGCGTCCTTCGCCTGAACGCCGGCATCGAGGCAAATACAAGCGGCAAGGCCAAAAACGGTAGCTTTATCCTGAAAAAATTCGCCCATTCCTGCGTATCCTCACTCCAAAAATAAGACAGCGCCCCCACAATCCACAGACCCCACATCGCCCAAAAAGGCGGATACTTCCAGAAATTCCGCCATCCTTCCCCTAGTGATTTACTCAGTCCAAGACGCCATTTTGGAGACCACTCTAAGTCGATGATCATCGATCCAATCAAGAGAAACATGACCAACGAGGGCAAAAATTTGGACCCGCTCACCAAGGCGAACAGTTCGAATGTACACAAAAATATCTGCCACTGCGTCTTCGTTATTGTCATCGATTTCTAGCTTTACCCGAGCAAAGATAAGCTACTTAGCCTATTTCTCCCAATTTGATTTTATTAATTTTGGGGCGTCCCCATCGCCTCCGCCGATGGTCAGGCTCTTCATGGGTTCCGTCCTTCGGACTCATCTGCGATGACCATTCCGATCCTTGACGCGCTGGGTTTTGTGCAAAAATAGGGATAAAACCTAACCCCACCACATATTTTTATTTCTCATATTGGTAAAATATCCGTACATAAATATCAGTCCTCAAAAGCCTTATTCATAGCATATTTTATGTATTTGTTAAAGTTTTGTCCATACTCGCCCCCAAGAGGGTAAACTTATCATTTATTTCGACTTTTACCATTATCTTGCATTCATATTTTGAATACTGGATATACTACTACAGAATAGTACATGTTGCATCGACTGGCGGCCGCTCTCTAAATGCACTCATGACCTAAACTCAAGTCCCTACCACACTTCGAGGTATGCATTTAACTTATTTTATAATTCAAAAAAATTTCAATCGTATGCGTAGTTTATTAAAATTTACCCCCCCCCCGCGAATCAACAGTATTAAATACTGCATTTATTTTCTATTTGCCATAATAATTTCGTCCACTACTTGGTGGGGATGCAAGAAGGATGTGGATGGAGGAACTCCTTTCACATTAAATATCAGTGCAGCAAAAAGTATTTTTTATCAACAAACTAACAATACTGAATATGTCAATAGTTTGGACAAACGGGGTGACATTAGTATTCCAGATTCTCTAAAAACCAAAATTTTACCAAATTGGAGTTTAGCTCGAGAATATTTTGACCAAAACAAAAATCAATATGTAGTAGAAGTACCTTTGGTTGTCCTACCGTTTTCCATTATAGTATATAAGGATAGTCTTATTACATTAAGCAGCCAATCAAACAATCCAAGCCAAAATTTTAAGAAAAATTTAATCTTCGTTCAAGACACAAATGGTACGATAGGGATGTGTATTGCAAATCTCTCACCAAAAATAAATCAAGATGGTTCTACTAATTCTAATAATTCTACTTATGAATATTTGAACGACTTTAAAGGTTTATTATACTTCACTGACTTGAAAGATTCTGTTTTGCAAGGCTACAAATTTGATGATGACGGCTGGGTAGAGCTACTTAACCAATCGTCCTCCAAAACCACATCTAGTGTAGAGCAAAGGTTTTCTATGATCTGTTTTTCTGATTTTGAACTTAGGTGTATACCTATTATGGCATTTGACAGTAAAAACCCCGAAAAAAGAGGCGGAGAAGAAGAATGTAAGTGGGTAAGAGTAGGAGAAACTTGCTTCTTGGTTGGTGGTCCATTTGGTGGTGGTGGTGGTGGCGGTACAGGAGGGTCAGGTGGAGCTAATGGTGGAACTTTTGGCTTCAACCCAAATCGAAATCCTATCTTAGGAGGTTCAGGAGGTACAGGCACGACAGGAGATATGACCAAAATTATTGCAGATATTAAAACAAATTTTCAAACATATCTCACCGGTATTCATATTACCGCTGGAAATATTGATGAAATATATGCCTATGTAGATCCTGGGTGTATTACAAGTGGTGGATCCTCTGAATCATGTTTTAAAGATGGTTTTGAAGCGTACAAATATCAAATAATCCAGAATCAGCTAAAACCTATCCTTGGTTTAAATTTAGTTGAAATTGATTTTTTAGATAATAACATCAATCTTGCAATCATTCTTTCAGACTTTTTAAATAATGATATTAATGTGGATCCAGTTTCACTTCTGCAGTTGAATGAAATAAATCCAGCTTCTATTTACACCTGTAAAATGGCATTAAAATCAGCACAGCTGGGCTTAATATCACAAGAATTGAATGGGACAAATTTTAATGCCATATCTACAATCCTTCCACAAGCAGCAAAAGACAAACTTTCGGCGAACCCAATTTTGGTAAAAATATTTTTTAATCTTTCATGCGCAAAATTAAAATTAAATCATCCAGAATGGAGTGCTGACAGGATTTATATTGAGGCACTGGTTGAAGTTGTTCATGTTGGTTTAGACATTTTGGGTTTAATCCCTGTATTTGGTGAAGTCTGCGATCTCACAAACGGTGGCATATATGCACTCCAGGGAGATGGTGTGAATGCTTCTTTTTCATTTGTTGCAGCTGCCCCTCTTCTAGGATGGGCGTCCACAGGCAGTAAATACGCATTCAAGGTATTAAACTTATCCCATACAAAAACCACCTTAAATTGGATCCAGGATGGGACAAAGATAGTTTTTGGAGCTAGTGATAATGCGCTCCGAAGTCAAGCTCGAAGAATCTTAAAACTCACAAAAGGTGATGGAAAAATCGCCCATCATATCTTACCTTTGGGCTTAAAAGATCTTCCAATCGTGCAAAAAGCAGCAAAGGCGGCTGGTGAGCCGTTTCATATGAATCAATATTACACTGATGCCAACAAAGCTCGAAATCTTTTTGCCATTGATGCCAGTAGGCATACTGGGGGGCATGAGGCTTATTCTCGAAAAATTGAAGACTATCTAACTCGGTATTTTAACTCTAATTCCTCTATGACTAGTGAACAAGCGAGAGATTTTATGAATAATTTCATTAAAATGATGGAAAATAAGCTCAAGAATTCTACTGGCGATATCAATAATTTACAAATACCTTAATCAAGTTGATATGAAATATTATTTTATTGAACATTCACTCGACCCCAAAATCATTGGTCGTCAATTCCCACAATCGCAAGAAGCAGTATGGCCACTCATTATAAATGACCCAGATTTAGTTTTTAACCATCCGCTTTCGTTTCATAAATATTTATTTGTGAAAGCACCTCCAAATGTGGTGGTTCCCGATTTTGTGATGAGAAATTCTGCCAAGATCACAGATTATATAAATGCAGCAAGTGCGAATTTTCCAATAATTTCACGCAAGATGGTGGATATAATAGATCAGCATAAAAGCTCAAATTTTCAATGGTTGCCTACCCATTTACTATGGAAGGAGACCAAAATTGGAGACTATTTCATGCTCAATCCTTTGTATGTGGATTATGAAATTTTGGATTTAGAAAAGTCAGAATTTGAAAAAATTGAAGATTGTAGCTTAATTTATCCTCCAAAATCAGTTTTTCTTCCTAAAAATTATGAAGAATTAAGTTTTTATGATAGTGCCATTTTTAAATCAACCTCTAAAGAAAGAATTGAAGTAAAAAGCTGCGTGATAAATAAAGAAGCTCAAGGCGATCTATATTATCTCAAGAATTTTTATGTACTTGATTTAACGAGATATACATCTGGTTTAATCATCTCCGAGAAAGTAAAACAAGAACTAGAAGCCGCCAAATGCACAGGGTTTGACCTGATTGAATTGTAGGTAGCTTGTAATACCAAGGTAGCTATAGTTGACTGCCTTGGTACTTTTATTCTTCGAGGCGCAAGTTTGAAAACATGCCCCACGATGGTCGAAGTCTGTGCCTTCGATCCGATATTTTATGAATTTATAATTCAGCAGCAATAATCTGCTGTAAATGTCAGAAAGTGTAAAGAATTTATAACCATGAATTTTAGAGCTATATTTGGGATAATGACACTCGTTAAAAATGTGTCAGAACACTTGGAATCGCAAATTCATTATGTATTGCATCGCAGTTAGAAACTGCGACGATCGGTGATCTTTTTCGTGGCAAATTAATATAGCAACATACCCATTATGAAAATGTACATTGTTTTGCATTATTTTGGTTGAATTTCTTAAATTCTTGTGGAATTTTCCAGCTTTAACGTCTTTAGGTTATATACAAGAATAAAATACGCTTGGTGGAATAAATCGGGGCATTGCTTGTCGAGGATCAACAACTCATAGCGGAAAAAGTAAAAATATCTACTCATAAAAAACTGAACATCTAAACTTTGCCAAAAACTCTGGTTTACTAGAGTTAATGTTATTGAATTTATATGAAGTGACTGGAAAAAGAATTTATAGTGAAAATCTACAAATACCAAACTTAGTTTCCGAAACAATTATAGATATTTCAAAATTTTCGGAAGGAGTCTATATTTTGCAAATTCAATACCAAAATTTTATTGAAATGAAAAAATTCATTGTAACAAAATGAAAATAGGTTCTTATCAAAGGGTTATTATATCTTTTAATTCGATTTTGGTTAACTCTTAAATATTAAAAAAATGAAAAGTGTTAAGTTATTTGGTCCATTTAATTTTACGGTGTGGTCCTATAAATCTTTATTTTGGATAATAACATTGATGGTGATGAATTTATCACCCTTATTGAGCCAAACCAAATCCATAGACGATACAGATTCTTCGCCCTTTGATTTCTCCTTAGATGCGGGAGTAATTTATGGTTTATTCGATTGGCCTAAAAAGAATTTTAATACATCAATAAAAAGTGGGTATCTTAGAGCGAGCACAGAAAATGCGATTATAGAACAAACTAAAAAGGAAGCGGAGGCATATGTAGAATTGATGTTTGGAATCTCACCACGTTCTGATACCATTTGGATGCTCAACGCTAAACTGGGAGTAGGTGGGACAATTATTTCTGAGAAAAAAGTCAAAATTCCCATGTATCTAAATATAGGTTATGGGTTGGCACGTGTTCCAGATAGATTTGGCAATTGTTCTTACATTTATTTTATGATAATTCTGCTAATGCAGATCATCAAGTTATGGCAGATACATACAGAAATTATTTAATAAATGGAATTAGAGAATTTGATCTTTTGAGAAATCCGCCTATAATTAGAACTAATCAATATTATAGTGATTTAACTTGGTTTGGGATAAGGTCAGATGCTGGTCAAATATATGATAATTTAAGTCAAAGCGAAAAGGATAGAATTCAAAATTTAATTAATATTGAGAATTTTGCTGGTGGCTGTAATTAATTTTAAATGAAGTATGAAAAGAATATTTTTTCTTCTAAAGTGTTTTTTATTTTATTCCTCATTAATAGGGCAAACAAGGTATTATTTGTTGTCAAAAGGGAATATTGGGTTAAAGAATTTGGTAAAAATTAATTTAGAATGGGGTAATACTTCATTAACTCATATTAATTGCGAAAATAGTAAATATTATATTAATTGTGTTCTAAAAGAAATAAAACCAAAAGAAATCACTTTAAACCCTAAATTTAAACAAATTGTTTTAGATAAAAATAGTCTTTCGAGACTAATTCTTAATGATATAGTTGTGGAAGAATTGAATGGTATTTTAATTTGGTATAAAGTAATTGAATCAAGTAGGGTATACAAAAAATCGAAAAACAAATATTACTATCCTCAAACAAATTTAGTAATGCCTCCCAATTTAAATAACTGTTTTGTATTAGATAATGATACTCTGATAATTTTAAAAAAAGATGAATTTCGGTCAAAGTTAATCACAAATGCTCCTTATTTTTATTATGAGATTAGCTATAATTTTTTAGAGTCGAAATCTGATCCAAGTCAATTTGCAAGTTATTTTATTCCATATATTGGAACAGTTGGGAAGTCAAATTTTGAGTTGATGGATAAAAAATATTGGTATATGGCAAAAACTATCAACAATAAGCCGGCTACCCAATTTCTCCGACAAAATCGCAACTTCATCAAAAAAGTTTGTAAATGGTAATTTTTACATCAGCGGCTGCCAAAAAGTAGCCGCTTTTTCATTTCAGTTCCATATTAATGCCTTGTTATACCCTCAATTTTCAAAATATATTAAAATCGCAATGTTAAATACCAAATAATTTTCAGTTAGAGTTTATAACCTATCTTTATTCATAAATCAACTTAGTTTTAATTTTTAAAATCTATTCTATGAAAAAATCACCCACGATGGTCGAAGTCTGTGCCTTCGATCCGATATTTTATGAATTTATAATTCAGCAGCAATTATCTGCTGTAAATGTCAGAAAGTGTAAAGAATTTATAACCATGAATTTTAGAGCTATATTTGGGATAATGACACTCGTTAAAAATGTGTCAGAACACATGATTATGTATTGCATCGCAGTTAGAAACTGCGACGATCGGTGGCTCTCTTGGCGCAAGTCTTAGACTTGTGCCTTTCTATTTCTTTTTTGTAAATGTAGTCATTGACACCTTTACGGCTACCCCAAATGTAGCCGCTTTTTCATTTCAAACTCCTATCATTGCCATTCTATACTACCATTATTAAATTTGTTAAAATCGCAAGGTTAAATACCAAATAATTTTCATTTTGAGTTTATAACCTATCTTTATTTATAAATCAACTTAATAATTATTATGACTCTGTTCATTTACCTATTTACCTTTTTGTTTCCATGGATTTCAAACCCTGACAAAGGCACTCTAAAAGTGAATTTGCCATCGGATTATGTGTATGTCCCATCTGGTACTTACCTGCGAGGGTACAAGGCTACAGACCGCATAGATATCAGCGGTTTTTACATATCTAAAGTAGAAGTTACTTGCCTTGCATTTAGGGAGTTTTTGGCAAATTATAAGCCTAAATCTACAACTGATTTAAACCTATTGATTGATTCAAGTCATTTTTCGAATGAAGAAAAAATCCTAGCGAGAGTATATTACACCCATCCTGCCTATGAATCATATCCAGTAACTGGCGTGACATATACCGGTGCTCAAAAATATTGCGAATGGCTGAAAGAAAAATTGCAAAATCACGTAGGCAAGGACTTTAACGTAGAAGTAAGACTGCCGTCTTCCTACGAGTGGGAGTGGGCAGCATCCGCCGCCAACGGCCTTGATAAGTATTTTGGGTTCAATGGGTACTATTCGAGAAATGCTGAAGGCAAACTCCTAGCCAATTATTCGAGCTGCGAGACATCTTCTGAAGATATTCCAGATCTTTTGATGAAAATCCCTTCAAATGATCACAATTGTACTTCCCGCGTTAATTCTTTTTTACCCAATGATTTAGGCATCTATAATATGTCTGGCAATGTCGAAGAATTGGTGCAAGAGCCAGGAATCACCAAGGGAGGATCCTACAAAGATCCACTAAAGTATCTCTACAGTGTCACCCAAAAAAGCATAAATACAAACGATAGTCAAATGTCCGTCGGATTTAGACCTATAGTGATCATCACCGCCAATGGTACCAGTCGTTGATTTTGCTGGCCGTATTTTTATTGTATAAATCTTGAATTATAATTTTATTTTTAAAATCTATTCCATGAAAAAATTACTTCCATATGCATTACTTTGGTTGGTATTCTTAACTTCATGCTCTCCCGTCATCTTTAAAAAAACGCAACCGAGAGATACTGAGGCTCTGAGATCAATACCAGCACAGTTCATCGGTACGTATGTGAGCGAAGAAGAACTCAAAGACACCATCACGATTGACGCACATGCATTTACATCCAATGGGATCCCGCCCATCGCCGGAAATATGACGGATGGAAAAACCGTGATTAAAACTCTTGCTGATAATTATATATTGAACACTTCTACTGGGAAGTATTGGGAGACTTTTATCGTCAGAGCTACACCAAACGGACTTACGGTTGCGAGCATAAGTTTTGAGGAAGAAAAACAAACCAAACTTTCAAAGCTCGTAAGTATCACCAAAGTAAAGCAAATCAAAGACAAGGATCATGCTAAAATTACTTATTTGATAAATCCTACAAAGGAGGAATTTGAAAAAATTATGGCCAGCGGCTTTTTTAATCAAGTCATGAAATTCAGGAAGATTAAGTAAGATCTAATAAGTACCTTAATGCTTAATAACGACATCAATGCAAGTGTTCTTAAATCATACTGCGACCCTTTTGTAAATGTTTAGGTAGATTTTTTACAAAATATTTAGATTAAATTCAATAACTTCGGGGAGGTAAAAATCATCCGTAAGAGTGCTAAATTTAAATACAAGGAGAGTCCCTTTAAAGACTCAATACCTTATCAGCATTGGACTAGTTATAATAGTGGCTTCTGCGTGCCAATACATGTCCAATTATTTTGGATATAGGGTTGTCGCATTGGTCTTGTTGATGACCACTTCGATCATAGCAATGTTGTTTGACTTTATGCCCGTGATGGTAGCTTCAATTCTTAGTGCTATCATTTGGAACTTTCTGTTCATTCCTCCTCTTTATACATTTCATATTAACAATACGGAGGATTTTTTGATGTTTTTGCTATATTTTGTGATAGCATTGGTCAATGCAGTTTTGACTTTTAAAATAAAAAAAGCAGAAAGTAAATTCAGGGATAAAGAAGAAAAAGAAAATTCTATAAAGCTGTATAATACACTTTTGAGCTCCTTATCACACGAATTGCGAACCCCAATTTCGACCATTATTGGTGCGGTGGATACACTTAAAGAAAACAAGGAAAAACTTTCGATTGGAAACCAATATATACTCCTTGATGAAATAGACAAGGCAAGCTTTAGATTAAATCGGCAGGTAGAAAATTTGCTCAATATCAGTCGTCTGGAAGGAGGTGTTTTGAAGCCTAATTTCGATTGGTGCGACATAAATGAGCTGATCAATTCAGTAATCCAAATGCAGTCTCAGGCGGAGGACCACAGAGTTGAATTTAAAGAGAATGACAGTATGCCGCTGGTTAAGGTAGATGCAGGATTGCTTGGACAGGCTATTCACAATATTCTCCACAATGCCATACAATATACACCACCAGATACACTAATTAAAATCGACACCAATTTCCAGGGCAATAATTGTATCATAACCATCGAAGATCAAGGTGAAGGATTTCCGGAAGAAGAAATACCCCTAGCTTTTGATAAATTTTATAGATTGCCCAATTCCAAACCAGGGGGAAGTGGTCTTGGACTTTCGATTGCCAAGGGATTTGTCGAGGCACATGGAGGCAAGATTACCTTGTCTAATATCCCAAATGGAGGTGCAAAATTTTTAATTGAAATTCCTGTTGAAACTACTTTTATCAATAAATTAAAAAATGAATAAGCCAGAAATATTAATCATCGATGATGAACCCCAAATCAGAAAACTGCTCGAAATCACCCTTGAGAGCAATGACTACAAGGTTTGGCAGTCTGCAAGTGGTAAGGAAGGAATAATCTTAGCCGCACATCATCCACCTGAGCTCATCCTTCTAGACATCGGTTTACCCGATAAAAGTGGTCATGAAATCCTAAAAGAACTCAGGACATGGTACAATAAATCCATCATCATGCTTTCAGTCCAAAACAGCGAAATGGATATCGTGACAGCCTTGGACAATGGAGCCACAGACTATTTAACAAAGCCATTTCGTACGGCTGAACTTTTAGCTAGAATCCGATCCGCCATCCGAAGAAATCAATTGCCCAACAACAATAATATCATAGAATGTGGCGATCTAAGTTTTGATTTCTTGGCTCGAGCTGTAAAAAAGAAAAATGAAATATTGAAACTTACTTCCACTGAATTCCAACTCCTATCACTTTTCGCCAAAAACGAGGGGAGAGTGCTTACACATCAGTTTTTATTGAAGGAAATATGGGGTATTGGTTATCAATCCGAGACCCAATATTTGCGTGTTTTTGTAGGGACACTCCGAAAAAAAATTGAAGACAATCCAAACAAACCAGACCATATCATCACTGAAAGCGGTGTAGGTTATAGATTCCATTGATTTAAAAATCTTTATATTTTCTTGATATTATTCCAGTATATTTTTACTTTTTGCCGATAGCAAAGTTTCCACCTTTGTCCCGAAAATTGATACCCAATGGAAGGACAAAAAAATCACGGATTAGATAAAAAGATAACGGCAGCGACATTATTGATTGCCTTAGGCATCATATATGGCGACATCGGAACGAGCCCTTTGTATGTATTAAAAGCGGTGATAGGAGATAGGCCCATTGATGATGTACTAGTATATGGTGGACTGTCTTGTGTATTTTGGACGATTACCTTTCAAACTACCCTCAAATACGTTTACCTGACTCTAAAAGCAGACAACAACGGTGAAGGTGGTATTTTTTCGCTGTATGCACTGGTGAGAAGGTATGGAAAATATCTCATCATCCCTACGATGTTAGGTGCCTCTACCCTATTGGCAGATGGTATTATCACACCACCAATTTCTGTGTCGTCAGCTGTTGAAGGACTTAAAAATATCGAAGGATTCGAAAATCTACACACTGTACCCATCGTAATTGTTATACTTTCAGGGATTTTCTTCTTCCAACGATTTGGAACCAATAAGGTGGGTGCTATTTTTGGACCCATAATGCTTATATGGTTTTTAATGTTGGCCGTTTTAGGGATTTCCCAAATTTACCTTCACCCTAGTATCTTTAAAGCACTCAATCCATATTATGCATTTCATTTTCTGACCGCATATCCAGAAGGATTCATTCTTTTGGGTGCTGTATTTCTATGTGTAACGGGTGCAGAGGCTATGTATTCAGACTTGGGACATTGTGGCAAGGAGAATATCAGAATAACTTGGGTAGGCGTTAAAGTTTGTTTATTATTAAACTATATGGGGCAATCAGCTTGGCTGATGAGTTTGGGTGACGGAGCCTTATTGATGGATCGCAACCCTTTCTTTGGAATAATGCCACCTTGGTTTTTGCTTGTGGGCATTGGGATATCGACAGCCGCTGCCATCATTGCTTCTCAAGCATTGATAAGTGGAAGCTATACGCTCATAAATGAAGCGAATAACCTTAATTTTTGGCCTAGAGTGGCCGTCCGACAGCCTTCGGAGATCAAAGGACAAATCTATATCCCTAGTGTAAATATCATGCTTTGGATTGGTTGTGTTCTAGTTGTTTTATATTTTGGAAATTCAGCCAATATGGAAGCAGCTTATGGACTAGCCATCACTATTACGATGATGGTAACCACGTATTTGCTATCGTTTTTCTTACTGTACAGACTTAAATGGAATAAAATATTGGTATTTGCATTGTTAATGCTCTTTATGAGCATAGAAATAACATTTTTCGTTGCGAATTTGCATAAGTTCCCAGAAGGTGGTTATATCACACTCTTGATTTCATCGATATTTATGTTCATCATGTATTCTGTGTACAATGGGCGAAAAATTAGCAACAGATTTACCAAATTTGTAGATTTAGGACGCTACGCAGAAACCATCACCGAACTGAGCAATGATGATGAAATTCCAAAGTTATCTACACACTTGATCTATCTAACCAAAGCAAATCATCGCCATGAAGTAGAAGAAAAAATAATAAAATCCATACTAGCTAAAAAACCAAAAAGAGCTGATGTATATTGGTTTTTGCACTTAAATCGAACTGCAGAACCATATACATTGTCTTATGATGTATCTGAATTAGTAGATGACAAAATCATAAAAGTAAATATCAATGTTGGTTTTAGAATACAGCCGCGAACAGAATTATATTTTAAAAAAATCATGAATGAGTTGGTTAAAAACCAAGAACTTAATTTTCATATCCGGCCAGATGGATCGACGAAATATAACGATGAACCCGACTTTAAATTTGTTGTTATAGAAAAATTCTTGTCCGTTGAAAATGAATTCTCACTAAGGGAAGATATTTTATTAAAGGTTCATTTTCTTTTGAAAGAGTGGGGATTAAAGGACGAAAAAGCCTTTGGACTAGATAAAAGCGATGTAATAATAGAAGAATATCCATTGATTTATCAACCCATTACAAAGTTTGAAATAAAGAGGAGTTCGAACCCAACATCTATGAAGGTTTCATAATCTATCCTTGAATATCACTTATAAATTTTTGTCTTATATTGAAATTAAAGCTCCTTATTTCCTGTGGTGATTTATAAATAATCAAACAAATAAGAATAAGGAGGTCGTTTGGAAATTACTTTGAAAAGCTAAAAGAGGCCGCACCAGAGATAGTAGTGGCCTCGTTGAAAACGAGGGTCTCGACAATATACAGAGTCGAGACGGAACCAACGAAAAGCTCGGTCCTCATATCATGAGGAGGTGCCCAAAAAATCATCCACCTAATATGTCTTTATATGCCCAAATTGAAGCATAGGACGAAAAATTCAGGTAATCTAGACATTTGAATTTTCCAACACTACCGCATAGCCTTGACCCACCCCAATACACATGGTGCAAAGGCCCCATCTCTTGCGCTCACGAACCAACTGCTTGGCGCAAGTTAAGATCAAGCGGGCTCCCGTCATACCCAAGGGATGACCGAGGCTGATGGCTCCTCCTTGAGGATTGACCCGAGGATCGTCATCATTAAGGCCTAGGGCTCGAGTACAGGCAAGAACCTGAGCGGCAAAGGCTTCATTCAGTTCTATGATGTCTATTTGGTCGAGCGTAATATTTGCTCTTTGAAGCGCTTTTTGCGTGGCGGCTACTGGACCGATACCCATGATTCGTGGCTCAACGCCCACTACCGCATGGCTTTTGATAGACACCAAGGGCTTAAGGTCATATAAGCGCATAGCTTCCTCTGTAGCAAGAAGGGTAATACATCCGCCATCGTTCAGGCCCGAAGAATTGCCAGCAGTAACAGATCCATCTGATTTAAAAGCTGGTCTCAAAGTGCTTAGTTTTTCTAGGGTGCTATTGGGTTTTGGAAATTCATCCACTGCGAATGTCATATTCCCTGATTTGGTGCTCCACTCCAAGGGTAAAATCTCTTGATCGAACAAATGAGCTTCTGTGGCAGCCTTGCATTTTTGTTGACTTCTGTATGCAAAAAAATCTTGGTCCTCACGGCTTATTTTGTATAACTCGGCCAAATTTTCAGCGGTATTGCCCATTGGATCAACACCATACATGGCCTTCATTTTTGGATTAACAAATCGCCACCCAAAACTAGAATCAAATAATTCTACGTCCCGCCCGAATGGTTGGGATGATTTTGACATGACCCAAGGACTTCTCGTCATGCTTTCGATACCACCAGCGAGCATTAACATACCTTCACCAGCAGCTAACCTAGCATGTGCGTTGATGATTGCTGACATCCCAGAAGCGCAAAGTCTATTCACCGTCTCACCCGGAACGGAAAATGGCAATCCAGCCAATAAGAGCGACATTCGAGCGATATTTCTATTGTCTTCGCCCGCTTGATTGGCACACCCAATGACTACATCTTCGATTGCATTTAGATCAAGACTTGGATATTTTTGCACCAGAGCCCTTATAAGCTCCGCTAATACATCATCTGGGCGCCAAGTGGCCAACTGCCCTCCCAATTGACCTATGGGGCTTCTAAAGCCATCTACAACAAAAACTTTTTGCATAATACCATTATTAACAAAACAAAAATACCCAAAACTTATGTAAAGCTTTGGGTATCATAATATATTCATTGGAATAATTCTATTCTTCTTCGCTACTCTGTTCTTTGCTCACCTCATTAGCAACTGCTGCAGTAGCAGCTACGGTCGTTGCCGCAGCAACACCTGTTTTTCCTGCCCCACTTCTACGAGATCTACGCGTCTTAGCTTTAGAATCACCAGCTGCCTTAGTGCCTGAAGTATAAACATCGTTGAAATCTACTAATTCAACCATGGCCATGTCAGAACCATCAGATCTTCTAAATCCTAACTTGATAATACGCAAATATCCACCTGGACGATCTGCTATCTTTTCAGCTACGCTACCAAAAAGCTCTTGTAGAACTTCTTTGTTTTGCAAATAACTGAAAGCCACCCTTCTATTGTGGGTAGTATTTTCTTTAGCTCTATTGATGATAGGCTCAGCATACACTCGCAAAGCCTTAGCTTTAGCAAGAGTAGTTGTAATTCTTTTGTGCAAAATCAAAGAGGATGCCATGTTCTTAAGCATTGCTTCTCTGTGACCTTTTTTTCTGCCAAGGTTATTAACCTTATCTCCGTGTCTCATAAAAAAAATGGGTTAACTTCACGTCACTTTTCGGAATGAATCCTATTCGGTAAACGTTAAAAAATTAAATAATTAAATATCTTCGTCTAATTTATATTTAGATAGATCCATACCGAAGGAAAGCCCTTTTGTCACCAAAAGCTCTTCAATCTCCACTAAGGATTTCTTACCAAAATTTCTAAATTTCAATAATTCATGCATATCGTACTGAACCATCTCACCTAGTGTATTGATTCTAGCAGCTTTAAGACAGTTGAAAGCACGAACAGATAAGTCCATATCTTCGAGGCTGGTCTTTAGCAATTTACGCATATGTAATACGTGTTCATCCACTACTGCATCTTCACGCTTATTGCCATCATCAAATGTAATATTTTCATCAGTGATAAGCATTAAGTGCTGGATCATTATTCGGCTAGCTTCCTTAACAGCCTCTTCAGGATGAATGGTGCCATCGGTTTTGATATCAAGCGTAAGCTTTTCGTAGTCAGTTCTTTGACCAACACGCGTATTTTCCACCAAATACGAAACGTTTTTGATTGGCGTATAAATAGCGTCCACTGGCACTACGCCAAGAGGAGCGTCTTTCGGCAAATTCTCATCTGCTGGAACATACCCACGACCCTTTGTAACGGTCAATTCAACTTCCAAACTTACAGAAGGCTCCATGTTACAAATCACCAATTCAGGATTCATAACCTTGAAAACATTGGTATATTTTGTCAAGTCACCTGCTAAGAACTGCTCTTGACCTTTGATGGTCATATAAATTTTTTCTTCGTTAGAAGAATCATCAGAACTCAAGACATTCTTTAATCGAACTTGTTTGAGGTTCAAGATAATTTCAATCACATCTTCTACAACACCTTTGATGGTAGAAAATTCATGATCAACTCCAGCAATACGAACAGCAGAAATAGCATAACCATCTAATGACGATAATAAAATTCTGCGAAGCGAGTTGCCTATAGTTTGTCCAAAACCTGGTTCAAGAGGTTTGAATTCAAATTGTCCTTCAAAGTCCGTTGCTTTATTAAGAAGAATTTTATCTGGCTTATGAAACTGTAAAATACTCATATAAACAAATGATGTATTAAATATTTAGTAAAGAGATATTTCTAAAACGTCAACAACTATCCGAAGATAGTTGTCAGCGTAAATTTTATTTAGAGTACAATTCGACGATGAATTGCTCATTAATGTTTTCAGGTATTTGTTCTCTAGTCGGATGAGTTATAAAGATACCTTCCATTTTATCTGGATTCCATTCCAACCAAACAAATTTCTTTACATCTTTGTTTCCAACCAAAATCATAGGCAGATTTTGAGATTTTCCTCTCACGGAAATTTTATCCCCAGGACGCAATCTACAAGAAGGAATATTGGTCAAAATACCGTTGACTAGGATGTGCTTATGAGAAACCATCTGTCTTGCCGCTCTTCTAGTTTTGGTCAATCCCATTCTATAAACGACATTATCCAATCTAGCTTCTAACAATTGCAATAAGATTTCACCAGTTACACCAGACTTACTGTGTGCATCGTGGAACGTATTTCTAAATTGTCTTTCTAGAACGCCATAGGTATGTTTAGCCTTTTGCTTTTCTGCCAACTGAATAGCATAATTTGAACGTTGCTTACGCTTACGAGCCAATCCGTGCTGACCTGGTGCATATTTTCTTTTTTCGAAAGCTTTATCATAACCAAAAATAGCCTCACCGAAAGTTCTAGCGATCTTGGTAGCTGGTCCTGTATATCTTGCCATTATAAATCCTTAGATATTATTACTAAATTAAAAATTAAACTCTTCTTCTCTTTGGAGGTCTGCAACCATTGTGTGGCAAAGGCGTCACATCATGGATTCCTAGTACTCTGATACCATTTTGATCGATGGCTCTGATAGCCGCTTCACGACCGCTACCTGGACCTTTTACATAGACTTCAGCAGCGTGCATTCCCGCCTCATAAGCAACTTTTGCAGCATCGGCAGCGCATACTTGAGATGCATAAGGAGTATTCTTTTTAGAACCTCTAAAACCATGCTTTCCAGAAGATGCCCAAGAAATTACTTGACCTTGCTTGTTGCAAACAGAAATAATGATGTTATTGAATGTAGATTTAATGAAAACCAATCCTTCGGAATCAATCTTTACTACTCTTTTTTTGACTTTTTTAGCTTTTGCCATGTTAATTACTTATATAACTATATATTAATTTAAGATTACTTAGCGGCTTTTTTCTTATTTGCCACCGTCTTACGCTTACCTTTTCTAGTTCTAGCGTTGGTTTTGGTTCTTTGACCACGTAGAGGAAGGCCTTTACGATGTCTAAGTCCTCTATAACATGCAATGTCCATCAATCGCTTGATATTCATCTGGATTTCAGATCTAAGCTGACCTTCTACCTTAACCTCATCGCTGATGATACGGCTAATTTCTTTTATATTATCGTCATTCCAGTCGGCGACCTTAACATTCTCATCAATTCCTGCCTGAGCCAAAATCTTTTTTGCTGTGGATCTTCCCACTCCAAAAATATAAGTCAACCCAATGACTCCTCTTTTATTCTTTGGTAAATCTATACCACCTATACGTGCCATTTAATCAATTCTACGTTAATGAATGAATGAATTATCCTTGTCTTTGTTTAAACTTAGGGTTCTTTTTGCAGATGACAAAAAGTTTACCTTTTCTTCTTACAATCTTGCACTCGGCAGACCTTTTTTTGATTGAAGTCCTGACTTTCATGTTTATTATTTATATCTATAAGTTATTCTTCCTCTAGTCAAATCATAAGGAGACATTTCCACTGAAACTTTGTCTCCAGGTAAAATACGAATATAGTGCATCCTCATTTTACCAGAAATAGTAGCCAAAATTTGGTGGTCATTCTCTAATCTTACTCTAAACATAGCGTTTGAAAGAGCTTCTTCGATGATACCATCCTGTTTTATTAATACTTCTTTTGCCATCTTACTATTCGGGCTGCAAATATCCGAATTTTAATTTATATTTTTACTAAATATTCATTTTTTTTAACTGCGCTCTCAATTATTTCATGATTACTCAGTATATTAGCTTTGTGTTTTCCAATTGCTACTGTGTGTTCAAAATGTGCTGATGGCTTTCCGTCTGTGGTCATAATTGACCAACCATCCTTGAGGACTTTAACATTTTTCTTACCTAAATTAATCATTGGCTCGATCGCTATCACCATTCCTTCTACCAACAAAGGTCCGTTCCCTCTCTTGCCATAATTAGGTACATCGGGTGCTTCGTGAAGTTGTATTCCAACTCCGTGACCCACCAAGTCTCTCACTACGCCGTATCCATATTTCATCTCAGTATGAGCAAAAACGGCATAGCTAACATCCCCAACTCGCTTTCCAATAATCGCCTGTTCTATTCCTAGATACAGGGATTCCTTGGTGCGAATCATTAAGGATTTTGTATCTTCATCTATATCATTGAAGGCAAAAGTATAGGCGGCATCCCCAAAATAGCCATTAAGTTGAACCCCACAATCGACACTCATGACATCATTGGGCTCTAAAGGTCTATCATTCGGGATCCCGTGAACAACACAATCATTCAAAGAAAAACAAAGAGTAGAAGGAAACCCATGATACCCTTTGAATGCGGGCAAACCTCCTTTGGATCTTATATACTCTTCAGCTGCGGCATCCACCACTTTTGGTGTAATCCCTGGTTTGAGCATTTCTGCTACTAGAGCTAAAGTTTCAGATACTATCTCACAAGACTTTTGGATGGCATTAATTTCTTCACCAGTCTTATAAAATATTTTACCTTTAGCCACTTAATTTATATATTAATAGTTGGTCAAACTCTGCAAAGAACTTGCAGTAGCTCTTCCTTCAACTTTTCCGTCTTTTACTAAGCCTTCATACTTACGCATAAGCAATTGACTGTCCACTTGTTGCAATGTATCTAAAACAGTACCTACCAAGATCAACAATGTGGTACCTCCAAAAAACATGGCCAAACTTGAATTAATCCCCAAAGCACTAGCAAATGCTGGTAAGATTGCAATCAAACCAAGAGCACATGCTCCTGGCAATGTAATTTTAGATGTAACAGTATCGATAAAATCTGCTGTTGCTAATCCTGGCTTTACACCTGGAATAAATGCATTTTGTCTCTTCAGATATTCTGAATATTGCTGAGCATTAACCAAAAGTGCTGTATATACATAAGTAAATATAACTATCAAAATGAAATAAATGATATTGTAAGTTACTGAAGTATAATCATTCAAACTTCTAAGCAAACCCGATGCAGCCCCAATACCTGTAGCATCGGAGGTATATTGTAAAAGCGTTGCGGGTAAGAACATGATAGCCTGAGCAAAGATAATAGGCATAACACCTGCTGCGACCAATTTCAAAGGAATATAATCTCTATTTCCAGAAACTGGCATATTGCTACTATCGCGACCAACCATTATTTTAGCGAATTGTATCAAAATTTTTCTTACTGCCTGTACCAAAGCAATCGTAGCAAGAATAACCAAGATAAACAAAGCCAACTCAATAACTAATAATACAGGATTTTTACCTAATTCGAATGCAATGGCACTTGGAAATTTAGCGATAATACCCACCATGATGATGAGTGATGTTCCATTACCCAATCCTCTTTCAGTAATCCTCTCTCCTAGCCACATACAGAAAATAGTACCAGTAGCCAAAACGATGATATTACAAAGCCAAAATAACTGCCATGAGAGATTCGGGTCATAAGCATTGGCATTTCTTATATAAGCCAAATAACCACCACCTTGGACAAGTACGATTAATACTGTAAGGAAACGTGTATATTGGTTTAGTTTTTTACGTCCGCTTTCGCCTTCGTGTTGTTGCAATTTTTGAAAATAAGGCACAGCAAAACCCAGCAACTGAATGATGATGGAAGCTGTGATATAAGGCATGATACCTAGTGCGAATATAGAAGCATTGTTAAAAGCTCCTCCAGTAAATACATTTATCAAACCAAGCAAATCCGTAGCACTTCTATTTTGAGCTAGATTTTCCAGTACACTTGGGATAACTCCAGGCAATACCACATATGAACCAAATCTATACACAAGTAATAAAGCCAATGTGTATAATATTTTTTCGCGAAGCTCTTGGATGCTCCAAATATTCTCTATGGTTTGAATGAATTTTTTCATAAAAACTACTTAATCAATTGAACACTACCGCCCAATGCTTCAATTTTCTCCTTTGCTGTAGCAGAAATAGCATGAACGCTTACTGAAATTTTAGAATTTAATTCGCCATTACCTAAGATCTTCACCTTATCGGATTTCTTGACCATAGATAATTTTTTCATTGAATCCATATTGAAATCCAATGCATTAAATTTATCTACTGCATGTTGAAGAAAACTCAAGTTTATCCCAACATAATCAATACGGTCGATGGACTTAAAACCTCTTTTAGGCAATCTCATCTGCAAAGGCATCTGACCTCCTTCAAAGTTTCTTTTTGTCTTGTGCCCAGATCTTGATCCATCTCCTTTGTGACCTCTAGTAGAAGTCCCCCCGTGGCCTGAACCTTGTCCTCGAGCTATTCTTTTTTCTGAATGTGTGGCCCCTTTTGCGGGCTTTAATGTAGATAAATCCATTTTAATAAATTTAATATTGAGAATTAAACTTCTTCAACTTTAATTAAGTGGCTCACTTTTTTCACCATACCCAAGATTTGAGGTGTAGGTGTGTGTTCCACAGAACCGTTCATTTTTTTAATGCCTAGTGCTAAGATCGTATTCTTTTGAGAATGCGGTCTGTCGATTACACTTTTGACAAGGGTGATTTTAATTTTTCCCATTTTAAGATAATATTTATAGTCCCTTGAATAATTCTTCCAATGATTTGTCTCTTGTTCTAGCCACCTCCACAGGAGTTCTCAATTTTGATAAAGCATCAATAGTAGCTTTTACAACATTGTGTGGGTTAGAAGATCCTTGAGACTTAGCAAGTACATTATGTACGCCTGCGATTTCCAAAACTGCTCTCATTGCACCTCCAGCGATAATACCCGTACCATCTGCTGCTGGCTTAATTAAAACTTTGCCAGCTCCATACTTACCAAGCTGTTCGTGAGGAATGGTTCCTTTAAGTATTGGTACTTTGACAAGGTTTTTCTTAGCATCATCCACTGCTTTAGTGATAGCATCTGTCACCTCTCTCGCCTTACCCAATCCTTGACCCACAGTACCGTTTCCATCACCTACTACTACTATAGCAGCAAAGCTGAAAGTACGACCCCCTTTAGTCACTTTGGCTACTCTATTAAGAGCGACCATTTTATCTTTAAGTTCCAAAGTATCCGTTGGATTAACTTTTCTTACAGAATTAGACATTATAGTAATTTATTATATTGTATTAAAATTTCAATCCACCTTCACGAGCGCCATCAGCTACGGCTTTGACTCTACCATGATATAAATATCCACCTCTATCAAAACAACATTCTCAATCTTAGAGGCCAATGCTTTCTCTGCCAATAATTTTCCTACGGCAAATGAAGTATCAACTTTGTTTCCAGAGGCAGTAATTGCTGCATCTTTAGAACTTGCACAAGCCAAAGTAACTTCTTTGATATCATCAATTAATTGACAATAAATTTGCTTGTTACTTCTATAAACTGAAAGTCTTGGTCGTTCAGCAGTTCCAGACACCTTTTTTCTAACCCTAAGGTGAATTCTTTTTTTCTTTTGTATTTTGGATATTTTCATGTGAAAATATAATTTATTTTAAAGATTGAAATCTAATTAATTAAAGATTATTTCTTACCAGAGGTTTTACCAGCTTTACGACGAATAATCTCACCTTTGAATTTAATACCTTTTCCTTTGTAAGGTTCAGGTTTTCTGAAAGATCTAATTTTTGCGCAAATTTGACCCAATAGTTCAAGATCGTTTG
The DNA here is from genome assembly GCA_016718505.1 of Saprospiraceae bacterium. Taxonomy (GTDB): domain Bacteria; phylum Bacteroidota; class Bacteroidia; order Chitinophagales; family Saprospiraceae; genus JADKKF01. Next base: position 183,230 of record JADKDE010000003.1, read on the forward strand.
ATTCCAACTTGATACCTGGGGCTTGTCCCTTTTCTGCTGAAGTACTCAAAGTTATTTCCTTAGGCACAACAAACATAATTGGGTGAGCATATCCGAGCGTCAATTCCAAAATATTTCCTGTATTAGAAGCTCTATAACCGACCCCTATAAGTTCCATTTCTTTGACATAACCATCTGAGACCCCTTTAACAAGATTGTTAAGAACCGCTCTATAGGTACCGTGTAAAGATCTGTGTCTTTTTTGGTCTGTTGGACGAAGGACTGACAAAGTACCATCTTCAACTTCTACCTTAATATCCATATCTACTTGATATGAAAGACTTCCCTTTGGACCTTTTACAGTAACCATATTACCTTTGGTGATGGAAACATCAACATTGGCTGGAAGACTAATTGGGGCTTTTCCTATTCGTGACATAAAATATATCTCTTACTTAAAAAAATATTAGTAAACAAAACATAAAACTTCCCCTCCTATATGAGCTTCACGGGCTTGTTTATCCGTCAAAAGTCCTTTGGAAGTCGAGATAATTGCAATACCCAATCCATTGATTACTCTAGGTAAATTATTGGCTTGTGTAAAATGCCTTAATCCCGGTTTGCTGATTCTAAGCAATTTCCTGATTACAGGTTTTTTAGACTCCATATCATACTTAAGAGCTATTTTGATAACTCCTTGTACTGTACTGTCAGACTCAACTTTATATTTGTGAATATAACCTTGATTGTACAATATTTCAGTGATACCGACTTTCAATTTTGAAGAAGGAATATCTACTGTTCTATGACCTGCTAATTGAGCGTTTCTTATCCTTGTTAGGTAATCAGCTATTGGATCTGTAACTGCCATATTATATAAATTGACTTAAATTTGTGTGCTAAAAATATTACCAACTTCCTTTTCTTACGCCAGGTATTTTACCCTCTAGCGCCATTTTTCTGAACATAACCCTGCAAATACCAAAATCTCTCATATAACCTTTTGGTCTTCCTGTCAATTGGCAACGATTATGCTTTCTAATGGGATTTGAATTACGAGGTAATTTATCCAGTGCATCGTAGTCTCCTGCTTCTTTGAGGGATTTGCGCAATTCTGCATATTTTTCAACGATTCTTGCACGTTTTAATTCCCTAGCTATTACGGATTTCTTTGCCATAATTATTAATTTTTCTGATTTTTGAAAGGTAAACCCATTTCCTTCAACAAAGCCAAAGCTTCAGCATCGGTCTTTGCAGTAGTAACGAATGTTACGTCCATTCCTTGAATTTTGCTAATCTTATCAATGTCTATTTCAGGAAAAATGATTTGTTCAGTGACACCCATTGTATAGTTACCGCGGCCGTCAAAACTTTTATCGTTGATTCCTTTAAAATCTCTAACACGGGGCAAAGATACGGTAATCAATCGATCCAAAAATTCGAACATTCTATCAGATCTAAGAGTTACTTTTACGCCGATGGGCATAAACTCTCTAAGCTTAAAGTTAGAAATAGAAGTTCTAGCTATGGTTGGTACAGCTTTTTGACCAGTGATTGTTGACATTTCATTGACTGCATTGTCGATGATTTTCTTATCACCAGTAGCATCACCAAGTCCTTGATTGATACTTACTTTAACTATCTTTGGCACTTGCATGATAGATTTATAACCGAACTGTTCCATTAACTTAGGAATCACGGTATCCTTGTAGTGGGTGCGAAGTCTTGGAATATAACTCATTATTTAATAATTTCTCCAGATTTTTTAGAATAACGTACCAATTTTTGACCCTCAAATTTTCTACCTGTACGTGTTGGTTGTTTTGATTTTGGGTCTATAAGCATGAGGTTAGACAGGTGGATGGATGCCTCCATTTCTTCGATGCCTCCCGCAGCGTCTTGTGTTGGTTTGATGTGTTTCTTCATCATTTTAACGCCTTGTACGATGGCTCGATTTTTATCAGGAAATACTGAAGTAACTTCTCCTTTTTTTCCCTTTTCTGAACCTGCTATAACCATAACTTGATCTCCTTTCTTAACGTGAAGTTTTGGAGCAAATCTTTTTTGGTTAGAAACCGATGGATTCTTTTTCATATATAAATATTATAATACCTCGGGGGCTAATGAAACAATACGCATATAATCGCGTTCTCTCAATTCTCTCGCTACTGGTCCGAATATACGGGTACCACGAGGTTCATCTTGATTGTTCAACAACACTACAGCATTGTCGTCAAATCTAATATAAGAACCATCTTTTCTCTTTACTTCTTTATGTGTTCTTACGATCACGGCTCTCGAAACGGTACCTTTTTTGACACCACCTGGGGTAGCATCTTTAACAGTAACGATTATTACATCTCCCAGTGAAGCATACCTTCTTTTCGTACCACCAAGGACACGAATACAAAGCACCTCTTTCGCTCCACTATTGTCTGCCACTCTTAATCTTGATTCCTGCTGTATCATTATAAAAAAATTATAAAATATTATCTAGTATATCAATTATTTTGCCTTTTCAACTATTTCCACCAATCTCCATCTCTTCATTTTACTTAAAGGTCGAGACTCGACTATTTTAACAACGTCCCCAATTGAACACTGATTTTGTTCATCATGGGCATGGAATTTTTTAGATTTTTTCACAAATTTACCATAGATAGGATGTTGAAGCCTCCTTTCTACAGAAACGGTGATGGTTTTGTCCATAAGATTGCTTGTGACAACTCCTACTTTAATCTTCCGTAATGCTACTTTTTGTACTTGCTCTGTCATTGGGTGAATGTTTTACACCAAAAAATTAATAAATTAAAATCTACCGTTAAGCCTTTTCTCTTGCAGTAATTTCTGTAAGAAGTCGTGCTATATCTTTCTTTTGGACATTCAGTGCTATCGCATCCAAATTTCCACTAACTAAGGAGTCAAATTTTTCTCTCTGACGTCCAGACTTAAGCTCTCGAACGGTTTGTTTCAACTGATCCAAGCTCATATTTTTTATATTGTCTATATTAGATTTCTTAGCCATTGCGAATTACAATTTTAAAAATTATTCTATTACGTAATCTCTTCTAGTAACTGTACGGGTCAAAACGGGTAATTTTTGTGCCGCTAATGCCAAAGCTTGTTTAGCTACTTCAAAAGGAACACCATCCACTTCGAAAAGGATACGACCTGGTTGTACCAAAGCTACGTAGTGATCCAAAGCTCCTTTTCCTTTACCCATACGAACTTCCAAAGGCTTCGATGTGATAGGCTTATCAGGAAATATTCGTATCCAAACTTTACCTTCACGTTTCATATATCTTGTCATGGCGATACGCGCAGACTCTATCTGACGACTTGTTATCCTAGACAAAGACAATGATTTAAGTCCTACTGAACCGAAAGAAATTGTACTACCTTTTACGGCAATACCTCTATTTCGGCCTTTTTGCATCTTACGATATTTTGTTCTTTTTGGCTGTAACATATTCTATTATATTTTCCTAAAAGCCTTTCTAATTATTTATTTCTAATTATATTCAAATTTTTGATACCAAAGGGACAATTATCTGCGATTATTTCCGCCTCTTCTGTCTCCTCCTCTATCGTTTCCACCGCCTCTTCTATCGTTATTTCTTCTATCTCCTCCTCTATCACCGCCTCTTCTGTCTCCTCCTCTATCTTGTCCTGGCGCTCCTGAAGCAACTCTCTTATCTGCTCCAACATTTGGTGACAAATCTCTCTTGGTCAAAACTTCACCATTACATATCCAAACTTTGATACCGATCTTTCCGTAAACTGTCAATGCTTCTGATATTGCATAGTCGATATCAACTCTGAATGTATGCAAAGGCGTACGTCCTTCCTTATATTCTTCAGATCTAGCCATTTCCGCACCATTCAAACGTCCAGAGATACGTACTTTAATACCTTCTGCTCCTGCACGCATGGTGGACTGGATAGCCATTTTAATAGCTCTTCGGTAGTTAATCCTAGACTCCAATTGTTTGGCGATAGACTCACCTACGATTGTAGCGTCTAATTCTGGTTTACGAATCTCAACAATATTGATTTGTACATCTTTCGAAGTAAGTTTTTTCAACTCTTCTCTGATCAAATCAACTTCTTGACCTCCTTTTCCGATTATAATACCGGGTCTAGAAGTATGAATAGTCACCGTCACACGCTTGAGCGTTCTTTCGATAACAATTCTCGCGATGCCACCCTTGGAAATACGTGCTTTCAAATAATTTCGAATCTTCTCATCTTCGACTACTTTAGCGGCAAAATCTCTACCACCAAACCAGCTAGAATCCCATCCTCTGATGATTCCTAAACGATTTCCTATTGGACTAGTTTTTTGACCCATAGATCAATATTTTTTATAGTTTAAATTTATTATTCAGGTAGAGGTACTTTGTTTTCTACCACTATAGTTACGTGATTCTGTCTTTTACGGATTCTATTAGCACGCCCTTGTGGTGCCGGTTGAAATCTTTTTAAGACTGTACCTGGATCTACATAAGCCGTTTTTATGAATAAATCATAATCATCTGCGCTATATGCCATCTCCAATTTGTTTTCCCAATTTGAAATCGCCGAAACAACTACTTTTTGCAACCATACTGCTGCTTCCTTGTTCGTAAACTTCAATAAATTGATCGCTTGAGAAACTCCTTTTCCTCTGATATTATCAACGACTAACCTCATTTTTCGAGGTGACATCGGACAATTTCTCAACTTTGCAACTGCTTCCATTTTCTAAGATTGATATCTATAAATGTATTAATTATTTCTTTTTACCACCGTGGCCTCTAAATTGTCTGGTTGGAGAAAACTCTCCCAGCTTATGACCTACCATATTCTCTGTCACAAAAACAGGAACAAAAGTTTTGCCGTTATGCACTGCGATTGTCTCACCGACCATATCGGGAATAATCATAGATGCTCGAGACCAAGTCTTAATAACAGCTTTACGTGTACTATCCTTAGATTTTAAAACTTTTTCTAAAAGTTTATGAAATACATAAGGTCCTTTTTTTAATGAACGTGGCATTATATAATTCTAGTTTAAATGTTTAACCTTTTGAATTTCTTCTCGATACGATCAATCTTGACGATCTCTTATTCGTATCACGAGTTTTCAATCCTTTTGCTATTTGTCCGTTTCTAGATCTTGGATGTCCTCCTGAAGCTCTACCTTCACCACCACCCATCGGGTGATCTACTGGATTCATCACGACACCTCTTACTCTTGGAGTTCTTCCTAACCATCTGTTACGGCCAGCTTTACCCAATTTTATCAAGTTATGATCTGAATTAGACACTACACCCATAGTTGCTCTACAAGTCAATAAGATTCTTCTTACCTCTCCTGATGGCATCTTAACTGTAGCATATTTACCTTCTCTACCTGTAATCATTCCATATGAACCCGCCCCTCTAGCCATATTGGCTCCAGCACCTGGCTCCATTTCGATACAGTGAATTTCAGTTCCTAGTGGAATTTCCTTTAAGAACAAAGTATTACCCACTTCAGGCGCAGCTCCTTCACCACTCATTACTTGTGCACCTGCTTTCAAACCTTTAGGAGCTATGATATATGATTTAGTACCATCTGCATACCAAAGCAAAGCGATGAATGCAGAACGATTTGGATCGTATTCGATTGACTTAACCGTAGCAGGGACTCCGTCATGATTTCTTTTGAAATCAACGATACGGTACAATTGCTTGTGTCCTCCACCGATATATCGCATACTGCGACGACCTTGATTATTTCTTCCTCCGCTCTTGGTTAAGCCCGTTGTAAGGCTTTTTTCTGGTGTTGCACCAGGAGTCAAATCAGCAAACGAATTAGACGTTTTGAATCTCTGCCCTGGGGTAATCGGATTATATGTTTTAACAGCCATTTCTTCTTATTTAATATTTAAATGGACCAAATTTATTCTTCGTTATTGTTTGTAGCAAATAGATCAATTTGATCGCCATCTACCAATTTTACATAAGCCTTTTTTACGGATGGCTTCATTCCTTTCATCACACCAGATTTAGCATATCTAGTTCTAACTTTTCCCGGCATAATAGCGGTATTCACGTCCGTAACTGTAACACCATACAATGCTTGCACGGCATTTCTTATTTCTATTTTGTTGGCAGCTTTTTCAACAACAAAAGAATACGTATTTGACTTTTCAGCTAATATTTGTGCTTTCTCTGAAATGATCGGCTTTTTTAATTTAAACTCTGACATACGATTAATTATTTCAATATTAAGCTAAAGTATTAGATAATTTTCCCAAAGCACTTTCGAACAACAATACGTTCTTTGCCTTCAAGATTTGATAAGTATTCAAACTTTCAACTGATGTAATATCTTGAAATGGAACATTTCTTCCAGACAAATAAACATTGCGATTCAAATCTCCAGTTACTATGATATTCTTATTTCCAAGAAGAGACATATTTTTCAATATACCCACAAATTCTTTTGTCTTTGGCGTATCAAAAGTAAAATCTTCAAGAATAAAAATCTTAGATGTTTTGGCCTTATCGCTTAAAACCGATTTCTTAGCCAACAACTTGATTTTCTTATTCAATTTTTGACCATAAGTCCTTGGTCTAGGCCCGAAAGCACGACCGCCACCGACCATTGTAGGCGAATTAATATCCCCTTTACGAGCACCACCAGTTCCTTTTTGCTTGTGCAATTTTCTAGTAGAACCACTCACTTCAGATCTTTCTTTAGCTTTGGAGGTTCCTTGGCGTTGGTGTGCTAAATATTGTTTTACTGCAAGATAAACTGTATGTTCACTTGGTTCTATTCCAAATATTTCAGCTGGAAGAGAAAGTGACCTACCTGTTTTTTCACCTTGTTTATTATATACTTCTGCGGTCATATCTTTTATTTTTCGATTGTAACGAATGAGCCATTGTGACCTGGCACTGCACCTTTAATCAATATTAAATTTTTATCAGCTAAAATCTTGATAATTTTCAAGCCTTTTAGTTTTACTTGGTCATTCCCCATACGGCCTGCCATACGCATACCTTTGAATACTTTAGAAGGGAAAGAAGAAGCACCAACAGATCCAGGAGCTCTGAGCCTATTGTGCTGTCCGTGGGTAGCTTGTCCAACCCCACCGAAACCGTGGCGTTTTACAACCCCTTGGAATCCTTTACCTTTAGAAGTACCGACTACGCTTACTTTTTCACCTTCTGCAAAAACCTCTTCAACTGTAACTGAATCTCCCAACTGTTTGCTAAGAGTACTGTTACGGAATTCTTTGATTTTACTTTTTGGTGTAGTATTAGCCTTCGCAAAATGCCCTTGTAACGGAGCGGTAGTATTTTTGGCTTTAGCCTCACCGAATGCTAATTGTAAAGCAGAATACCCATCGCTATCAGTTGTCTTTACTTGTGTAACAACACAAGGTCCAACTTCTATTAAAGTACAAGGAACATAGTTGCCATCGTTATCATAAACGCTAGTCATGCCAACTTTTTTGCCTATTATACCGTTCACTTTGTTAAATTTTAAAAACTTTAAATACACTCAAAGCAGTATCAATATATAATTGACTTACTTTAAGGGAAATTACCTTAAATAAAAATCCTACTAGCCGTAAGAGATGAGGGAGACTTAAGTCAATTTGACTTGGATGTCCACACCAGATGGCAATTCTAATCTAGAAAGTGCATCAACTGTTTTTTGTGTGGGCGTGTAAATCTCGATCAGTCTTTTGTGGGTCCTTAATTCAAACTGTTCTCGAGATTTCTTGTTCACGTGTGGCGAGCGCAACACGGTGTACATTTTTTTCTCAGATGGCAGCGGAATCGGTCCCGTAACAACAGCACCGCTAGTGCGAACTGTCTTTACGATTTTTTCCGTTGACTTATCTACCAAGTTGTGGTCATAAGAACGGAGTTTAATTCTAATTTTTTGATTCATGTCCTGTGCTATTCAAAAGCGACTGCAAAAGTACGCTATTATATTTTATTAATAAAATTTTTCTTCCTATTTTTTTAAATTATTTTGATTCACCCTTTGCTTTCTCAATTACTTGAGTCGCAATATTGGTTGGAGCTGCTACATAATGTGAAAATTCCATCGATGAACTAGCTCTTCCTGAGGTGATTGTACGCAACTGAGTGACGTATCCGAACATTTCTGCCAATGGAACCTCTGCTCTTACAATAACGGCGTTAAACTTCGAATCTTGACCTTTGATAAGGCCTCTTCTTCTGTTCAAATCTCCGATCACCGCACCAGTATATTCATCTGGCGTAGTTACTTCCAATTTCATGATTGGCTCTAGCAAAACAGGCGCAGCTTTCTTAGCGGCTTCTTTAAAACCATCCTTAGCGCATAATTCGAATGCGATTGGTTTTGAATCCACTGAGTGCATACTACCGTCAAAAACTCTGACTTTCATGCTATCGATATTGTATCCAGCTAAGATACCATTGTTCATCATGGCGGTAAATCCGTCTGTGATTGGCTTCATATAGTTCTTGTCGATAGATCCTCCGACGATAGCCCATTCGAATTCCAACTTCTTCTTACCAGATTTAAAATCTTCAGATTCCAAAAAAGTTTCAGTTGCTGGTCCTAACTCGAATTCCATATCTGCGAATAGACCCGAACCACCTGATTGCTTCTTCAATTTCTCACGGTGTGTAACCGTTTTTGTCAAAGCCTCTTTATAGTTTACTTGAGGTGCACCTTGGTTTACCTCTACTTTAAATTCACGTCTAAGTCTATCTACGATGATTTCAAGGTGTAATTCTCCCATACCACTAATGATGGTTTGTCCTGTATTCTCGTCGTATGCAACTCTAAAGGTTGGATCCTCTTCTGCCAATTTATTCAAAGCCATACCCAACTTTTCTAAGTCCTTTTGAGTCTTAGGCTCGATGGCTAGACCGATAACTGGCTCTGGGAATACCATAGATTCTAGGACGATTGGATGATCCAAATCACACAATGTATCTCCAGTACGGATATCCTTGAATCCAACCGCTGCACAAATATCTCCAGCTTCAACTTTTTCGATTGGATTTTGCTTATTTGCGTGCATTTGATAAAGTCTTGAAATACGCTCTTTTGAGTCACAACGAGTATTCAATACATAAGAACCTGCATCCAATTTTCCAGAATAAACTCTTATAAAACAAAGTCTTCCTACGAATGGATCCGTAGCAATCTTGAATGCCAATGCTGCGAATGGTTCCTTAACGTCTGGTTGACGAGAAATCTCTGCATCTGTCTTAGGATTGATCCCTTTGATTGCCTCTACATCCAATGGAGAAGGCAAATAATAACAAACTGCATCCAAACAAGCTTGTACACCTTTGTTTTTGAAAGCTGAACCACACATAACTGGGGTAACTTTCATATCTATTACGGCTGCTCTAAGCGCCTTTCTTACTTCATCAACACTGATTGAATCTGGATCATCGAAAAACTTCTCCATCAAATTGTCATCGTATGATGCAACTTCCTCGATCAATAAGGCACGTGTATCGGCACATATTTGTTTCAAGTCTTCTGGAATTGGAATTACTTCAAAAGTCATTCCTTGGTCAGAATCATTCCAAACGATGGCTTGGTTTGAAACCAAATCAACAACTCCTTTGAATTTTTCTTCGGCTCCTATCGGAACTTGTAATGGAATGGCGTTAGATCCCAATTTTTCTTTCATGTCTTTAACACACATGAAAAAGTCAGCACCCGCTCTATCCATCTTATTAATAAAGGCAATACGAGGAACTCTATAGTTATCGGCCAATCTCCAGTTGGTTTCTGACTGAGGCTCAACCCCATCCACCGCAGAAAACAAGAACACCAAACCGTCCAATACCCTCAAAGATCGATTTACTTCTACCGTAAAATCCACGTGACCAGGAGTATCAATGATGTTAAAATCATATTTCTGAGGACCAACATCCCACTGACATTTTGTAGCTGCAGAAGTGATGGTAATACCTCTTTCCTGCTCTTGCTCCATCCAGTCCATTGTGGCGGCACCATCGTGTACCTCACCTATCTTGTGAGAGATACCTGTATAGTAAAGAATCCTTTCCGTCGTGGTGGTTTTACCCGCATCAATATGCGCTGCAATACCTATATTTCTGGTATAAGTTAAATCGTTAGCCATTTTTTATATGCTATTTCTTAAATATAAATGAAAATTATGCTTTAAAGTGAGCAAAAGCACGGTTAGCTTCTGCCATCTTGTGTGTATCTTCTTTTCTTTTTACTGCGGCTCCTTCGCCCTTAGCAGCTGCCAAAATCTCAGCGGCTAACTTTTCAGAAATTCCTTTTCCGCTTCTAGCACGAGCGAAACGAATCATCCATTTCATCCCGATAGAGATTTTGCGATTCGCTGGAAGTTCTGTAGGAATCTGGAACGTAGCACCACCGATACGACGGCTACGCACTTCAACCTGAGGCATAACGTTGTTTAGTGCCTTTTTCCACAATTCGTGTTCGTCTTCACCTCCTGCTTTAGTTTTTACAATTTCCATTGCATCATAAAAAAGTCCAAAGGCAGTACTTTTTTTACCTTCCCACATAAGATTGTTGACAAATCTTGTCACCATTTGATCACCGTATTTTGGATCATTTTCTATTCTGCGCGGTTTCGGCTTTCTTTTTCTCATCTTTCTATCTTAATTGAATGATTGATATATACAAATTATTTTTTATTTCTTAGGTCTCTTAGTACCGTACTTAGATCTAGATTTTTTACGATTGTTTACACCCGCAGTATCTAATGCTCCACGTACTATGGTGTATCGTACACCTGGAAGATCCTTAATCTTTCCACCTCTTACCAGTACGATTGAGTGCTCTTGAAGATTGTGGCCTTCTCCAGGGATATAGCAGATAACCTCATTGCCATTGGTCAATCTTACCTTAGCAACTTTTCTTAACGCTGAATTCGGCTTCTTAGGAGTAGTAGTATATACCCTCGTGCATACTCCTCTCTTCTGAGGACAAGCGTCCATGGCTCTAGATTTACTTTTTACTTCTACTTTTGTACGACCATTTCGTACTAATTGATTAATAGTTGGCATAAAAACTTGGTTTTTTACCTGGATTTTAAAATATTAAAAATGAAATTTGAGTGCCAGAAATATGGCTTCCCCAAAAGCGGAGGCAAAGGTATTACTTTTTATTTATTTTTTACATAATATATTTACATTTTCTTTTGAAAAAATTTATTACACCCAATTAATTTCATATTATAACTTTTATGATAATATAACCCTTTACTTTTACATACACTTATATATTACTTTATATTATATCTAATTTTTATGGTTTTAAAAAATGGTTCTTCAATTTTGATAAGAAAGGGAACATTCAATGATATTCCAGCCGTTCATTCTCTCGTGCATGAACTGGCGATCTACGAGAAAGCGGAAGAACAACATACCGCGTCGATCGATCAATATGAAAAAGACTTTGACAAAAACCATTTTGAATTTATCGTAGCAGAACACCCTACAGATGGCATCGTGGGCATGGCGTTTTATTACTGGGCATATTCAACTTGGCGTGGAAAATTCATTTACCTAGAAGATTTTGTGGTCAAGGAAGCCTTGCGTCAAGAAGGAATCGGTCAATTACTTTTCGATGAGGTGGTATCGATAGCTAAGCAAAGCGGCGCCAAGCTCCTCAAATGGCAAGTTCTGGATTGGAACACTCCCGCCGTCAAATTCTATGAAAAAAATCATGCCATGATCGAAAAAGAATGGTGGAATGGTAAAATCATGTTTGTTGAGTAAGAAACGTGATCGAGATTTCTCATTTAAATTTTAATATCCAATCTATTCTATAAATAAACCGTATCTTTGCGCCACAAGTTGGTTGCCCTTGTAGGGGCATGAAAAGGGAATCACGGTGAAAATCCGCAACTATACCCGTAGCTGTAAATATTCGCTAATGCTTGGATGACACGCCACTGAAATTAAATTTCGGGAAGGCTTCCAGGGAGAATAAAGTCAGAAGACCTGCCACTTGATATTTTTTAATCTAAGATTTTCGGGAGTTGAAATCTGAGATGAAAGTGATGATCTCAAGCGATTGAGGTGTCCTTTTACCTTGCATTTTCTCTAAGATTTTCTTGTAAAATTGGTATTGTGATTCGTAAATTTTTACGCATCTTTTTAGTGTTGATCACTTGCAATATGAGCATGGCGCAAGTGCCATTGGACACCGTAGTCATCGACTGGTCCACCCCCAATTTGACGAAAATCGAAAGCGATTCCACTACTATCACCACTACAGACTGGCTTATGCGAGCAACCAGCGGTCAATTACAATTGGGTAGTCCTGGATCCCTATCTACTTTTCTGGTGCATGGACTGGGCGCCAGGCATCTTCCCGTATTATGGCATGGCTTAAATATCCAAAGCAGCCTCAATGGTGTATTAGATTTCAACCTTGTTCCAAGCATCGTGGGTAGCGTTTTCACACACGATAGATCTAATCCACAGGGGATAGTTGGTGCATTAACCATTGATGAAAAGACTGGAATACAGGGTTCTACTATATGGATAAATGCATCTAGCTTACAAAATATTGGATTAGGAATAAACAGTCTTTTGAAGGATAAAAAGTGGACTAATCTCATTATCGCTGATATTGGTTATGATAGAAACATATTCAGCTATAAATTGTCAGATAGAAAATATTGGCGATTCAGTACGGATTTCTTAAAAATGAACCTGCGGTATATCGGCATGGTGCCAATAAACTCTAGGCAAAATCTGGAAATGGGATTTTGGCAGCAATACTCAGATAGGAAAATCTTGCCAAGCGTGTCTTCTTCGCCCATCGACCAAAACCAATTGGACGCCAATACGAGACTATTTTTGAAATGGACTAAAATTGAAAACAAATATCGTCTAGAAGTATCCAGCGGGTACATGCACGAAATCCTAAATTTTACTACGCCAACGGTGGATAGCCGCGCTAATGTGGACATCTTTCAAGCGAAAATTTCAATGGATGTATGCGGATTCTTTCCGATTCAATCGTATTTAAGCCACCGAATGGAACTGGCTCACCCCAATTTTTTCAGTAGTTTGAAAAATCGCCAACTAACCCAACTCGGAGGTATCAAAACTTGGTATTTAAAACCGCGCTGGTCCTTATGTTTCATGGACGACAAGATCTTTTGGACAATAAAATGATGCCTACAATGCTCCAGTTGAATATCTCCTATCAAAATTCTCTTTTGATTTTGGCAAAAAATTATCTGTATCCGAGTTTGAATGACTTGTATTGGCCTACAGGAGGCAACCTAAATCTTAAATCTGAAAAATCACTTCATGCATCTTTGGCGCAAAAAATAACGCTCTATGACTGGACATTCAAGCCAATGATTTATATCAATATCTTAGATCAAATGATCCAATGGATTCCTATCAATAGCGGCGTTTGGTCCCCTCAAAATATCTCAAAGGTAGCTGCTCGTGGTCTGGACATAGAAATAAAAAAAGATTGGAAACTGTCAAAAAATAAGGCATTGTCGTTGAGTAGTCAATTCAGCCTCAATCATACTTCAGCTCTGAAACATGAAACCAACAATGACTTGGTGGGAAAGCAACTCATCTTCATACCTAAATACAAAAGCCGCTTGACCGCTGGATATCAATATAAAAATCATAGCCTTGGACTTACCTATTTATTTACCAGTGAGCGATTTGAATCCCCTGATCACAGTCAAGTACTGCCTGCCACACATTTGTTTGACATGCAATACAGTTGGCATACTCACAAATGGTATGTGACCGCTGAAATTAAGAATTTATTCAATTATCAATATGAAGGTATTAGGTATTTTCCGATGCCTGGGATCCATGCACAATTAAATTTTACTTTTAAATTATAAAAAAACAAATGAAAAATTTCGCAATTTTATTGTTGGCCATTACTTTTCTTTTTGGTTGTAAAAAAGACAAAGAAAACAACCCAAGTGGAGACTATACCAAAGGGCTATTCGTAGTAAACCAAGGAAAATTTCAATCCGGGACGGGTACGATAACTTTTTTGTCCGAAAAAGATTCTATCCCTGATTTATTCACCCAGCAAAACACAGGACAGATTTTGGGCAATATAGCTCAGTCAATGATCAAGTTCGGAGATTATTATTTAGTAGCCATCAATAATGGCTCCAAAGTACAAGTGCTCAATGCCAAAGACTTTACGCATAAAGGTGAAATCAATGGAATATCTGTCCCGAGATATTTTGCTAGCAGCGGGGATAAATTATTCGTTTCAAGCTGGGGAGATGATTTCAAGTCTGGAAGCATCAAGAGGCTGGATCCTGTAACACTGACCATCAAATCGAGCATAGCGATAGGTGGTGCTGCGGAATTTATGCTTATATCCAACAACTTGCTATATGTAACTGTGGCTACGGTCGCTGAAACGTCAAAATCTCTTTTGGTCTTTGATATCAATACCAATGCTTTGGTACAAAATATTCAACTTTCGGATAATCCCCACGCTATGGTTTTGGACAAAAACAATGCTTTATGGGTCATCTGTAGTGGCAATCCAGACTTTGCAAATCCGGCCAACAATACGCCTGGCAGATTGATCAAATTGGTCAATAATAATATAGTAGCGAGTTATGTGCTATCGCATGGTGCCAATTCATTGACTACGAATGCTAGTAAAGACGTGCTTTATTTTTTGATGGACAATCAGGTCTTTGCTCATCCGATTGGAGCTACAGCATTTCAACCAGAATCATTGTTTCAGGGATTTTTCATGACGCTTGAGTATGACAAAAGCAATCAAGAACTTTTGTTAGCAGATGCTGGGGATTTTCAATCAAATGGGCGGATCATTCGCTTAAATCCCATCACCAAAACTACCAAGAGCTTTAAGGCGGGGATTGTACCAGGATTCGTGTATTTTAGCGAGTAAGAGAAATAGTCTTGCTTTCTATTTCAGGGCATTTTGTCCTAAAACCAATAAACTAAATTTGTACAGTCAAAAGACTGATGAAATTTCGAAATGGCTTAATAATGTTGGTGCGTCAGCGACTGGAACGAGCATATGGCGGAAGGCAACGCACCGCCGTATGCGTCTCGAAGAGACCGAAATGAAATGAAGTCGTGGAAGCCGCGACCCTAGTCTCATCTCGCAGGAGAGACTAGGGAGACGCCATAAAAAATAATGTGGACTGACAATTTGTCATTTATGTATAATGCACGTATATTTGCGCCATGTCCACGATACAAGGAATAAAACAGCGATTCGGTATATTGGGGAGGTCTCCCCTACTTGATAACGCTCTGGAGCGGGCCATTAGAGTGGCGCCTACGGATTTGAGCGTCTTGATCACGGGTGAAAGTGGTGTCGGGAAAGAATCCTTCTCGCTGGTCATACACGCGCTGAGTGCTAGAAAACACAATCAATTCATCGCTATAAACTGCGGAGCGATCCCCGAAGGGACGATTAATTCGGAGCTATTTGGTCATGAAAAGGGCTCATTTACTGGAGCTGTGAACGATCGAAAGGGCTATTTTGAAACCGTAGATAATGGGACCATTTTCCTAGATGAGATAGGAGAAATGCCGCTAGATACGCAATCCTACTTGCTCAGGCTCCTAGAAAGCGGTGAGTTTATTCGAGTTGGATCGTCAAAGCCGCAAAAAACGAATGTTCGTGTCATAGCAGCGACCAATGTCAATTTGGAGGATAAAATCAGCAAAGGCAAATTTCGAGAGGATCTTTATTATAGGCTGAGCACGGTTCCAATCAATGTGCCTTCCTTGCGTGAAAGGCCCGAAGATATAAACCTTTTGTTTAGAAAATTTAGTTCGGATTTCGCTGAAAAATACAGAACCCCGCCCATTCAACTGGATGAGCGCGCGAAATTGATCTTGGAAAATTACGCATGGCCAGGGAATATCAGAGAGTTGAAAAATATGGCTGAACAAGTGAGTTTGCTTTCGGATGATAGATTGCTCGATGCAGACAAGCTCCTTGATTTATTTCCGTATCTTCTCAAAAGAAACCTTCCAAGCCTAGAAAAACAATTCAACAACGAAGGCTTGAATGAAAGAGAAATTCTATATAAATTGCTCTTTGAAATGCGCAGCGATCTGGTGGACCTGAAGACACTGGTCTATGAACTCATCCGCTCGAACAATCTTCAAGTGCCTGATCCTGAGCAACTTTTGCAACTCAAAGCTGCAATATCGATGCCTACCAATGGGCATGAATCTCAACGAGAGCGCAATTTTACACACCATAACTGGCAAGAAACTCCAGCAGAAGACAATTCTGAGCCTTATTCCAAGCCTGTCATCTTGAATCCAAATTCGAAGCAATACGATACCATGGAGATCGTGGATGAAAAACTTTCGCTCGTGGAGATGGAAAAAGACATGATCAAAAAAGCATTAAAAAAATACAAGAGCCGTCGCAAGGAAGCCGCCGAGGAGCTCGGCATCAGCGAAAGAACTCTTTACCGAAAAATCAAAGAATACGACATCGATGAATAAATGGATACTTATTTTGGTCGCAGGGTGTGTATTTTCTAGCTGTTATAGCTTTAGGTCATCCACTGTGTCCAATACACTCAAATCTTATTATGTAAAAACCTTTGATTTGCAAGCAAATCTCGCACCGCCTCAGCTGGCAGTTCAATTCTCAGAAGCCTTGAAGGATAGAATCCGAACGGAATCTCCTCTCAAATACAATGAACTAAAACCCGATATTTCTTATCAAGGAACTTTGGTCGAGTACCGAGTAAGCTCAGAAGCCCAACAAGCAGGAGAGCAAACGTCTATAAGTCGTCTTACCATCAGGGTCGATGTCCAGTGTACCCACGAACAAGATGAGAAAAAATCGTGGAAAAAATCCTTCGAATATTACGCCAATTATGATCCCAATCAAAATCTTTTGAGCGTTCAAGACGAGCTGCACAAGCAGATTTTCACCAAACTTCTGGACGACATTTACAATCAAACTTTTGGCGATTGGTGAGGTATCGACCTTGGATTAAAAAATAAATTTATAAATTTGCATAAAATATAATAGTCATGGCAGAAATAAGCACGCTTGTAGCAAAATCCAAAGCAGCCAAGCAAGGCAAATATTCTAAAGAAACTTATCTTAGATGGTACGAAACCATGCTGAGAATCAGAAGATTTGAAGAAAGGACTTTGCTGGCTTATTCTCAGCAAAAAATCAGAGGATTTTGCCATGTATATATAGGCCAAGAAGCCATCGCAGCTGGTATGGCATCAGCACTCACTCCACAAGACGGCGTAGTAACGGGATACAGACAGCACGGGATAGCCATCACCAGAGGGATCAGCTCGCGCAGCGCCATGGCTGAGCTATTCGGCAAAGTCACTGGTTGCGTAAAAGGCAAAGGCGGATCTATGCACTTTTTCAGTGCCGAACACAAATTTTTTGGTGGAAATGGCATCGTCGGTGCCCAAATCCCGATAGGTACAGGCATCGCATTTGCTGAAAAATACAAGGGAACCACGAATCTCTGCGTGACCATGTTTGGCGACGGTGCAGCAAGACAAGGAGCGCTTTTTGAAGCCTTCAACATGGCCATGACTTGGAAAATTCCCGTTCTGTACATCGTAGAAAACAACAAATACGCGATGGGAACATCCGTAGAAAGAACCAGTAATGTACACCAATTGTCCAAGCTAGGATTGGCTTTTGACATGCCTTCTGAGTCCGTTGACGGGATGTCTCCTGAGACCGTCCACGAGGCAATCGAAAGAGCTGCCAAACATATCCGAGCAGGCAACGGACCTTATTTCCTAGAGATAAACACCTACAGATACAAGGGCCACTCTGTCTCGGACCCAGGAAAATATCGCTCCAAAGAAGAGTTAGAGAACTATCAGGATCAAGACCCCGTCAAGATGACCGAGAAGAAAATCCTCACAAATAAGATAGCTACCGAAGCAGAAATAGATGCTATAAAAGCGAAGATCGAAGCCGAGATGGACGATGCGGTTCAATTCGCCGAAGAATCCCCGCTCCCTACGCCAGATTTGCTTTTCGAGGCCAACTATGTACAAGAGGACTATCCCTTCATGATGGACTAATTCGCCATGGCTTACAAGATCTCGAGGCCTTTAGATTTTACGAAATTCATAGATGCTGTCGATGATAAAGAAGCCAATATTATTATAAATCTCCGAGAAATTATCCTTACGCACTTTGATTGGCTCGAAGGAGCTGCGTATAAAGTTCCTTATTATTATGGCCATCGGCGTGTGTGCTTTATTTGGCCTGCAAGCATTCCTGGCGGGCCTAAAACTGGCGTTATTTTGGGGTTTTGTTACGGATGTTTATTGGACGACCCAAGAAAAATTCTGATCAAGATAGACTGCAAACAAGTCCATTGGCTCAAATTTTATGACGTAAACGAGATTGACCCCGATGTGGTTATTGAGTATTTATGCCATGCCCAAGCCGTTGATGAAACTTTTAGGAAAATGTAATTTACAATTTTGTGTATTGCTCTCTTCAATTGTTCACGAATTAAATTGTTATATGGAAATTATTATAAGATATGGTCTTTTCGTATACCTTTTACTTACCTTCATCCTTACATTTGCTTGGCCAAGTTATAGAGTGTGGCGCGTGACTGGACACAGTCCAATTACATTTTCTAACAAGGATACTGCTCACGATTTCGTCGGTTCTATTTTTAAAATTTTACTCCTTCTACAGTTGATTATGGTTGGGATTTACACTTTTACAATGTCGATAGTCCCTTATCTTCTTCCTTTTTGGTTTCTGGATTTTTCAAGTTTCAAAATAATAGGTATAATAATTTTGCTAACTTCCCTTATATGGATCCTTATTGCCCAAATACAAATGGCAAATGCTTGGCGAATTGGGATTGATACTAAAAATGATTTAAGTTTAGTTCAAAGCGGACTTTTTTCTTTAACACGCAATCCTATTTTTATCGGCATGTTGAGCATCTTGTTTGGCTTTTTTTTACTCCTACCCAATGCCCTTTCTTTATTAATTTTTACCAGTGGCTATATCTGTATGCAAGTGCAAGTTCGGTTAGAGGAAGAATATTTACATAGCCAAGATCAAGATGGAACTTATCGGTCATATTTCCTAAAAACTCCTCGGTGGTTCTAATTGGTTAATATGGGCGTGCCCTCCACTTTGTTTCGGACTAGGCTTTCCGAGGGTTCCGTCTCGTCTCTTCGTTCCGCGACCCTCGCCAATGGCGAGACCTCTCCCATCCTTCACGCGCTAATATAAAAACAATAACAAGTTTTTAACATTGAGAATTTAATTTGTATATTAATGTTTTTTATCTGTATATCTTCATTAATTTATATAAAAATCAATATTATAATTACCTTTATTGATCGATTACAAACTCAGCCTAAAATGGAGCATGTCTTAATTTTAACCCCCATACAACTAATTTCCCTCTATCTGCGTATTATATAAAACAGCAATAAAATCTAAACGAATCGCCGACGACTGAGAGTCTTTAGGCTCTTAGTTGGGACGGTTTGATTTAATAAAGTCTCATATTTTTAGGTGGTTAAAAAAAATCCCCCAAAGCATTCGGCAGAGGGGGATTTTTTTTATATATGGGATTAGATTTCTTACCCTTCGAAATGCAGCGATAAGGTAAATCCTCTCGAAAACAATTTGTCTAAGATTTTTGATTGTGTAAGTTTGTCATCATAAATCAAAATATTATTCAGCCCATGGGAGAATTTCAGCTCTGGGGAGAATATAAAGTATGGGAAGAAAAATTGAAATCCAGCTCCTACTTCCAAACTAAAATCCGAAGGGGATATTTTGACGATGGTGGCAGCCTGCCTTGACTTAGAGTCCGAAGACAAATCATATGAATATTTTATGCCTCCCATCAAAAAGAGTTTCATGTCTCTATATGCCTCAGATTTATACCTGAATTGTAGAGGTATCTCAACGAAAACCGATTCAAACTTTCTAAGATAATTATTATTGATATCATCGTTGGTTACGTATTCAATATTTCGCTCACCAAAGGCAAATCCCGGATTGAATCTGATATCTACATACTCGCCAATCTTCAGATTACCGATCATAGCCAAATTAAAACCTGGACCACGCACACCATCTACCCGATCGAATTCATTATTCAACAAAAATTGCTTGGATCTAAATACACGATACTTAGAACTCGAATAGCCAAGCGTCAACCCAAAATAATATTGCTTGCTTTTATACGAATTATAGTTATATCCTGCGGAACTTCTATTCCTTTGGGCATACGACTCAGATGTCAGACCCAATACCAAGAGGAATCCGACAACCAGGGTTATTTTAAAATTCAGCGCTTTCTTCATTTTCACTTTTAGAAATTATAATAATCTTAAAAACCAAATTTATTGGAATATATTGTCCCTTTTGCTTAATTAATATTACAAATCTTTCGCAATCTTGCGGTAAGATGTGGCAATACCCTTTATCAGTGAACTACTAAAGCCACGATGCTCCATTTCATTAAGCCCTGCTATGGTACATCCTTTAGGAGTAGTTACCTTATCTATTTCTTCCTCTGGGTGCGTGCCATTTATAAGCAATAACTGAGAAGCCCCAAGGACGGTTTGAGCCGCTATGAGATTGGCCGTCTTTGCATCGAAGCCGATCTCTATTCCACCTTGGATATTGGCTCGGATATACCTCATGGCATAAGCAGTACCGCAGGCCCCAAGGACCGTAGCGGCTTCCATAAGTGTCTCTTGGATGAAGGCATTTTTTCCTAACAAACCAAACAATTTGTCCACGTCCTCGATTTGCTGTTCAGTTGCTCCGTAGTGACAGATACAAGTCATGCTCTCTCTAATCGCTATGGCCGTATTAGGCATCGCCCTGAACAAACCAGTGTCTTTTCCTAGTACATTCTTTATTTCACTGAGTTCTAAGCCAGTGACCACAGAAATCACGATTGCCGATGGATCTATTTTTGATTTAATCTCGAGCATGATGTCTTTGGCTTGGTAAGGCTTTATGGCCAAGATGACGATATCCGCCTTATCACACGCCTCCAAATTGTCCTTGGTTACGTGCATCCCCATCTCAAATAGCCTATTCAGGTTACTGGTATTTCTCCGTGTAATCCAAATATTGTCCATGGACATTTGATTGCTTACATGAAGGCCCTCTGCTATAGCTGAACCTAAATTTCCCCCGCCGATAATGGCAATTTTCTTATTCCAATGCATATATTTTTACTTTTTCTTGAACCATTTATTCCAAAACGGCTCCTTTTTCTTTTTAAAAGGATCTTTTTTAATGAAGATATATCGAAAGCTAAAAGCAGTCTCTGGATAAAAATTTTGGTCCCTATCACCAAAGCGTATAAGTGGTCGAAAATCCCAAGAGAGATTCAATCTACCAAAGGTAACCTCAGCACCAGCCAACAGCACAGCTCCAAATTCACTTATAGTGGTATCTGCTTTATTTTTCCACGACCACTGTCCACCTGCACCCATATATATATTTATACCGCGGCCGATGAGTACATTTTGATGTTGTTTGACCATAACGGTTGCAAAACTCACTTTTTGAGTAAGCTGCTCTCCCATCAAAAATTCTAGGGAGGTATGTTGTGCCACACGCTGATTGACCGTCAACGCCAACACATTACCAGCCCGTAGGCCTGCTGCCGTAAAATACGATTGTGCATTTACTATACCAGTAAAAAAAATCATTGCAAGGAATAACCCAAGCGACAGCCTTGAATATTTTTTCAAAAAATACTTGATAAAATTATTGGAAAACAGATGATATTAACTTGAAATTCAATGAATAACACTTTAATTTAAAACGTAAAGTTACGTCTTTTATTGAATTCTATGCGCTGATAATTATAATTTTAATCGAATAAAACCAAGAAAATCAACAATATCGAGTTCTTTTTCGTTTAAAATGCGTTATTTTTTACTAAAAATCATTGATGAAAATCTTAGCCCAGTCCCAACTTCCTACAGAATTCGGTTTATTTACCCAATACGCCATAGAAAATCTGGGAGAAGAGAATTTGCCTCATATCGTCTTAGCCAATCTTGAAGGAATCAACCCAAGGCAAGCGATCAACTTGAGGATACATTCCGAATGTTTCACAGGTGACGTTTTACATTCGATCAAATGCGATTGTAGGGCCCAACTTACGTTCGCACAAAAGTATATTCAAGAACATTTAGGGCTCATTATTTATCTCAGACAAGAAGGCAGAGGAATTGGTCTCACGAACAAAATCAAAGCCTATCATCTCCAGGATCAAGGCTTGGACACTATAGAAGCCAACAAGGCGTTAGGTCTAGAAGTGGACGACAGAAATTATTCGATCGTAGGAGAAATTTTAGCTCATTTTGACATTAAAAAAATCAATTTGATATCCAACAATCCATTGAAAATCAAGGCATTGGAAGAAATGGGAATTAAAATTATCGATCGAATCCCAACGAATATTTCCTATCCTGAAAATTATCAATATTTACAAACTAAGAAAAACAAAATGGGTCATCTTCTTGATCTTTAAAATTGGTAAAATATGAATAATGACCCGAGGCTAATCGCCTTTAAGCAACTATTGGATATCATGGACGACTTGAGGGCTAAATGTCCTTGGGATATGAAACAAAACTTCCAATCGCTTCGTCACCTTACCATCGAGGAGACTTATGAACTCACGGATGCCATCTTACAAAACGACCTAAAATCTATCGAAGAGGAAGTTGGTGACGTCCTTTTGCATCTGGTATTTTATGCCAAGTTGGGATCTGAAACGGGCCAATTCGACATTGCTTCCATACTAGAAAGACTTAATGCCAAATTGATTCATCGCCACCCTCATATATACGGAGATGTGACCGTCGCAGACGAAGAAGAAGTGCGAAGAAATTGGGAAAAACTAAAGCTCAAAGAGGGCAAAAAATCCGTTCTAGAAGGTGTTCCTCGCGGTTTGCCCGCCATGATAAAAGCCATAAGACTGCAAGAAAAAACTAAGCAAGTTGGCTTTGAGTGGGAAAATACTTCTCAAGTAATGGACAAGGTCAATGAGGAGCTGGGAGAATGGAAAAGAGCCATCGAAAGCAAAGACAAAGAAGCCATTGAAGATGAATTGGGAGATGTATTTTTTTCTTTGATAAATTATGCTCGATTCGAAAAGATAGATCCAGAAGCAGCTCTCGAAAAAGTAAATCAAAAATTCAAAAAAAGATTTGAATACATTGAGGCCAATGCGCCCAAACCATTAGAAGAAATGAAACTCGAAGAGATGGAAGCATTGTGGCAGGCAGCAAAAATCAACCTCAGAAAATGAAGCGCATCGGATTGATTTCTGACACTCACAGCTACCTTGATCCTACGATTTTCGAGCATTTCGTCGAGGTGGACGAAATCTGGCACGCTGGCGATATTGGCTCAGTTAGTTTATTCGACCAACTCAATCATTTCAAACCCACAAAGGCTGTTTTTGGCAACATAGACGATCATTTGATTCGCAGGATATGTCCCAAGGATTTGATTTTTGACACGGAGGGATTGAAAGTTGCTATGACGCATATTGGTGGTTTTCCTCCAAGGTACAATCATGACACCAAGCAACTGATCAATCGTGAAAAGCCCGGCTTAGTGATCACAGGACATAGTCATATCCTTCGTATTATGCCAGATCCTACTCATAATTTGCTCTTTATCAATCCTGGAGCTGCTGGACATCATGGATTCCATTTGATTCGAACAGTTGTGCGATTTGGTATATCAGAAGGTAAGGTCAAAGACCTTCAAGTCATAGAGTTAGGAAGGCGAGGAAGTCTCTCTACTTGACCAATTCGCTGCCTTTTTCAATCAACCACGCTTTAGAAAATAATTTGGTATTGCTTTCAATTTCATTCAGTAATGCCGGGTTCAGTGGGGTATTTTCAGCCTTCGCTTTGGCTAGTTTTCTCGTGTAGTTTATAAGATTTATATAAGAGATATGTTGTATTTCCGACAGGTCCTTTTGTGCTCGATGCAAATAAACTTTGAAGCTATCCAACAAATAATTTAGAGGCTCCCATTCGTTCAATTCGTAGTACGTACTCAATAGCAAAGCCTTAGATGACAAGGTGTACATATAATCATCTTGCTCTACGTCCCGCAGATATAGAGCTACTTCATTAAATTTTTTCTGATAAAACTTAAGAAGAGCCGTGTTGTAATTAAGGACGTTGTCTCGTTGATTTTCGGCTACCAAATGGCCATAATTTTTTAGTAATTGCTCAACCCAAGTAAACTGACCTGACCGAAGTCCTAATAATACTGCATTTTTAAACTTCCATGGACTTAATGCACCATCTTCCGTCAATAATTCCTGTTTCAACAAATAATCATAAAGATTTATATATTCTTCGTTAAATTGGCTCCTCCCTCTGTTGGTTTGACCAACACAATAATTGAGCAAAGCAGCATACAGCTCTTGGATATCATGGAGATGGAATCCGTCATTGTGTTCTTGCAAAAGACTTTTACATTCGTGATAATTTGTTTCTTCTGTTGGCTCCAAATACAATAAACAGACCAAATAATAAATCCTTATCAGGGGCTGATCGTGAAATTCATTTTGTTTGACATAACCTATGATTTCATCCATTAAAAAGATAGGATCTTCCTTAGACAGAAGCACCTTTCGACTCAAAACTTCTAGGTAATATTTTAATTTTTCAGAAATAAAAAAATAATCAAGATTTGCAGAAATAGTTTCAATTGAAGTATCAAATCCCCAACCGAATAATGCAGCATTCTTCTCGCTCAATTCAAAATATTTTCTCTCAAAGTTGTATTTTTCATAATAATGCTCCGCAGACATCGTGGCATATCGATCTAATATTTCTCGCGACTTCGAGGTAACTGAATTATACAATAAGTCGAGTTTCCTCTCCAATACAGCTCCAAACAAATCGCTTACGTATCTAGTCTTTTTAACTTGGAGGTTCTCAATGACCAAAAATTCTTCAAATAAAGTTAGCAGGTCATTATACCACTTACGAAGCAAACCATAATTGAACGGTTCATTGGGATTAATTTTGTTCCAAACTTCTTCCTTTGTTATGGAATAAGAAGAATCATTCCTCAAAGCTTGATCGATTAATTCGAAAATTTGGATTAATCTTTCACTCGCATTGTGATATGGCGAAGCCACGAATTTTGCAAAACGACGACGTTCTGCTCCACTGAGTTTAGAAATAGCCTTAAAAACTTTAGAATCGAGCATTGACTAAAAACTTAAACATCTAATTACTCTGAAAAATTTTACCAAATTTACATTAATACGCACATATTTTTTAAAAAAATTTGATAAATACCAATTTCACCTAACTCCAAATAAAAAAATGATTAAAAATTAAGTTAAAAAATCAAATTAATTTGTATAATAGGTAGATGTGCCTTACTTTTGTGATAGGTAAAGTTTTAGCTTGCCAAATAGAACAATAAACCCATGATGGAGAGTAAAATACCGAAGATATTAAATGTTTTGGTGATAAGTTTAACTTTCACTTGTGTTTGTTTTGCACAAACTAGTCAGCCATATGCTAAACATAATGCTTTAGCGGGTCAAACCAACTCACTCAATGTTCAGTCAGATAATAATCCTTATATTATAAAAAACCCTTCCAAGGGTCAAGTTCAAATAGAAGCCATATCAGGCTCTGATTATTTATTAAATTATGTTCCAAATATTAATGCTACTGGTCTGGACACAATTGTGTACGAGTATCGCAAAAATATAGGAGGTAATTTACTTCCGTTTTTTGGGAGTTTAGTTTACAGGATTTCAAAGGTTAAAGCTTTAGACGACTCTTATTTTGTCGATAATATTCAGTCCACAGTAACTTTAGATGTATTAGACAACGATTTAAGTGCAAATACACTTGCGCTTAAAGCCATTGCAGCGGTAAGTAATGGATCTGCCACCATTAGTGCTGATCAACGTCAAATTTTATTCAATCCAAATGGATTTGGTTATTTTAGTGTACAATATATTGTGACCGATACACAGCAAAATACCGCAACTGCTACAGCCCATATTTACTATACAGGTGGGCAAACCAGCATCCAAGATACGGTACAAATTTCTACTTACAAAAATACTCCTACAGATCTTGGTTTACCTTTTTCTGATTTTTATACTGAATTTGCACCTAATTCTGGTTCCTTAGCTTTAGGAACTGGGACCGTTCAATATTTACCCAATAATAATTTTATCGGTACCGATATTTTTGTATTGGCTAAAACTTTTCAGACAGGGACTGTTCATAAAGTTGTAAAGGTTCAGGTCCTGGATCAACAATTCAAATCAATGTTGGTAGATGATAAGTATGCTACCAGACAAGATGCTACCACTGCTTTGTATATGAATGTTTTCCAAAATGATATCCTTCAAAGATATAGGATACAGTCTTATACGACTACTAATAATGGGACATTAAGGTTTGTTGGAAACGACGCTTTTACTTATGTTCCCAATCCTGGATTCAAGGGTGTCGATCAATTTACTTATACAGTTTGTTCTCCTACGATTTGTGAAACTGCCAAAGTTTTTATCAATGTAGATAATCTTCAACCTGAATTGAGTGATTATTATTTAGTAACGACTAAGAATCAACCGATTATAATCAATTATGCACTACCGATAGCAAATTATAATTTTACAGTAACAAAAAATCCTACATCAGGTCAAGCATTGTATTATCCAGGATTCAATTCTTTATACTATTATGGTCAATGGATTAGTGGGTACAATCTTTTGGTTTATAATCCAAGAGCAGATTATGCTGGGAATGATCGATTCGAAGTAAAATACTGTGTAGGACAAGATTGTAAAACGGTCAAAATTGATGTTCAAGTGCTAGATATTCAGTTAACAAATCCTTGTGTAAACAATTGTGTCTGGGAAGGAGATGCTAACAATGATGGCAAGGTGAATATGACCGATTTATTGACTTTGGGCAATCATTTCGCTGAAACTGGACCAAGTAGGACTATTTCTACGGATGGTCTTTGGTTGGGAAGAAGTTCTGCTTCATGGGCATATTCTCAAACCTCAAGCAGTACAAACTTAAAATATGCGGATTGCAATGGTGACGGGATCATATCGCACCTTGATACAAGTTCTATATCGCAGTATTATAATAAAAATCATACACTGACCAATAATCCAATTGGAATACCTACCAATTTTCCAATCTATTTGATACCAAGATTTTCAAATTTAAATATTGGAGACCTTGCAGTTATAGATATCGTTGTTGGGACAGAAGGCTATCCTGCATTTGATTTATCTGGATTTGCATTGTCCTTGGATTACAATCCAGCCGTTTTGGATAGCAGTAGCGTTTGCATGATGTTTGATGGTAATTCATGGTTGATTCCAAATAATAAAAAACTTAGCTTATCTAAAGCCCCTTGGGGTGGCCGAATTGATGGAGCTGTAACCAGAATAGACAAACAATCAACAGGTGGAATTGGTAAAATTGGCGTACTCCTTGGAATAATTGACGATGTAGTAGGTGGAATCGGTTCCACACAACAATTCAGTACAAAAATCAAATTGTTAGGATCTCAATCAAGTGCTATGGACGGTATAGGCAATACTTTCCAGTTGAAAGACGCTGTGGCAGACTTACATATTTCTCGAAACAAATCATTTGATCAGAATCAGTTATTGATATTTCCAAATCCAGCAACAGAGGGCGTTCAAATTCACATTAATGGTCTTGATAATCTAATAGGCAATATCATTGTTTATTCTAGCACTGGTCAGAGAATAAAAGAGGTAAGTGGTCTTTCTCAAAAGTCTTACCACTTAGGTCTTGATGAGTTGCAAACTGGCTTGTACATTGTACAAGTGAAGAGTACAACAGGACAACTCTACAACCAAAAACTAAAGGTTGTCAAGCCATAAGCTTTTCTCAAATCATTTCTAATAAATCAACTATATTGTTGAAAATTGGTCTTTTGCCAGACAGTATGAGGTTCTTGGTGTACCATCCAATCTCTTCAATATCCTCTTCTATCTGAGGAATTAAGATTGTATCATTGCTCCTCATAGCGAACCAAAAAGAAACTTTCAATAGCCATTTTTTTTGAGAACTTCGGTAAAGATGATAAGTAGTGGTCAAGTAGGCTCCCAATGTAAGATTTTCAATACCCGTCTCCTCTTTAACTTCTCTTATAGCAGTGTCCTCAATAGTCTCTCCTTCATCTTGTTTGCCTTTAGGTAAGTCCCAAGCACCTCGTCTATAAATACATAAAATCTCTCCTTTACTGTTTTGGACAAGGCCGCCACCAGCGATAACCGGTGATGCTACAGTATATAACTCTTGTAGGACTATCGTTGGATCTTCATGGACTAAAATAACGGCATCGTAAGTATCTGATTTCTCAAGCTGCTGAAAAATGGACAAAAAGAACTTTGGTTTACCCCAGTAGTGATTTACTAGTACATTCCTATGGTTTGCTTTCAGTTTATCTACCTGATGGGCTTGAGCCAGGTATAGTGGTTTTTCTTCTATATAAATCTTATACAATTTTTCCAACATGGTTGTTTTTCACTGTTTGATTAAAATATACCCATTCACCAGCTACACATGTGCTGAGCACGACCCCGAACAACTCTTGTCCCATATATGGGGTGATCTTGTGTCTAAAGTGAATGTTACTCTCTTGAATGGTTTGGCTTTTGTGTGGATTCCATACGACTAAATCCGCGTCATAACCCACTTCGATCTTACCTTTTGTTGCGAACAATCCTAGGAAAATATAAGCATTTTCGCAAATCCACGGTATCACCCTCTCTAGTGGGATATCCAATGCTCTAGCTTTTGTCCAGACGATAGGTAAGAAGAATTGAATGCAGGAGATGCCGCCCCAAGCTGTTTTATAATTACCCGTATCGAGTGATTTAATGTCTGGTGGAGCTGGCGAATGATCAGTACCGATGAAATCTATCACACCGCACCCTAAAGCCTCCCACAAAAGCATATTGTTGGCTTCCTCCCGAATGGGCGGCGCACATTTGAAGGCAGGGCTGTTGTCTTGAATTTGTTCTGCTGAGAAATACAGATAGTGAGGAGCTGTCTCCACGGTCAAAGGCAATGACTTTCTGGCCTCTTCGATTTCCTTAAGCATATTCGCCGAAGATAGATGTACTATATGTACCCGACAACCAGTTGAACGACACAAGTCGATCATCATCTTGATGGCTTCGTCCTCCCAAGATTTCGGTCTCGAGGCAAGATAATGACTGTAAGAAAAAGGATTCAACTCAAATGGTTGTATATCGTCATGGTGTGAATCCAATTCGCAATGTACGAGAAGTGGAAGTCCAGTCTGGGCAATCAAGGGCATGGCTATTTTCAAATCCTCCATGGTTACATTTGGAAACTCATCGATCCCTGAATGCGTCAAAAACGCCTTGTATCCTCGAATGCCTTCTGCTGCCAATCCCAGTATTTCATCTTGATTTCCTGGAACAATACCCCCATAAAACCCAACATTTACCCTCAGTTTTCCGACAGAGGCTGCCTTTTTAAGTTTGAGATTCTCGACCGTAGTACTGACAGGTGAACTATTCAGCGGCATATCTATGATCGTCCCGATACCTCCTGCTGCAGCTGCCGCGGTAGCAGTTTCAAACCCCTCCCATTCGGTACGACCTGGCTCGTTGATGTGAACGTGTGGGTCACACAAAGCTGGCATGATGACATTGTCCTCAAAATCATGAATAATGCACCCTATAGGATCCAAAGGGCTATCGCTCAATTGAACGATCTTTCCATCGGACACTTTAATATAGGCTGGACTAAACTTTCCATCCATCCAAACCCTTGAAGAAAATAATATTTGATCCATAAAAACAAATTCTCAATAAACTGCCATTTGCAAAATCAAAATTAGTGAAAAACTGACACAATATTAATACCACTATAAAACTTTGAATGTCTGAATTTACCTTAACTTGGCTGCGCAAGGGACAGTAATGGTCGCCTCGAAGTCTCTGATGAGGTGAGTCTCGGCTGTATAGAGACGAGACCTAAGCCATGCATGGCCCGACCCTCTATCGGCTGAAAGTCGATGAGGGATGCGCCCAAAAATATCACAATAGAATCGGATTTAAGGCGTCACTAGATTGCTTTTCGATCATCTCTCGGTAGTGGCCCAACTCCATGGCCATCAACTCATCGTGGCTGCCCTGCTCTAGTATTTCGCCGTCTTGAAGGACTATGATTTGATCTGCCCTTCTAATCGTGGACAAACGGTGGGCTATGATGATGGAAGTTCGATTGTCTAAAAGTTTTTCAATGGCTTTTTGGATGGCTTGTTCGGACTCGTTGTCGATGGAGGAAGTTGCCTCATCTAGGATCAGGATATCGGGCATGAAAACCATGGCACGGATGAACGCAATAAACTGCCGCTGACCCATCGAGAGATTATTCCCACGCTCCATCACCTCGAAATGATACCCATTAGGTAGCGTTTCTATGAACTCGTGAAGGCCAAGGTCCTTAGCGGAGCGCTGAACATCGCTGAGGGTAATCCTAGAATCCATCATTCGAATGTTTTCAAAGATGCTGCCTGAAAAAAGAAACACATCCTGTAGTACCAATGAAAATTTCGAACGCAAGTCATGAGGATCCAGTTCATTGATAGAAATTCCGTTACACAAGATATCTCCAGCTTGAATTGGATAAAAACGCATCAAAACATTGATGATGCTCGATTTACCACTACCTGTGCTTCCTACGATGGCAAGGCTCGTATTGGGTTTAAGTTCCAGGTTAATTCCTTTTAGAACCTTGTTTTGGTCGTTGTAGCTGAATTCTACATTTTGGAACTCAATATGATCTAGTGTATCAGTAATCGTTTTGGCTCCTTGGGGTTCGTTGTCATCTTGGTCATCCAACAGCGCGAAAACTCTTTCTGAGGCCACCATACCCATCTGGAGGCTGTTAAATTTGTCCGCTAGCATCCGCATAGGGCGAAATAGCATTGCAACAAATTCAGGAAAGGCGATTAAAGCTCCTACAGAAATACTCTCATCCACAACGCCTCTTGCTCCCCACCAAACCATCAGTCCTAAGGTCATGGCGGAGATGATTTCAACTACCGGAAAAAAGATGGAATAATAGAGTATGGAATCAATATTAGCCTTGTTGTAGCTCTTGTTAATTTTGGCGAAATTATCCCATTCTTGGGTCTGTGCATTGAACAAGTGAACGATCTTCATACCTGAAATACGCTCTTGAAGATAGGCGTTCATATTGGCGATTTGGGTTCGGACTCGTTGGAAACTTTCTTTCACCTTTTCTTTGAAAACGTAGGTACTAAAAATCATCAAGGGCATCGTCAAAAGGCAAATCAGCGTAAGTCTATAACTATTGGTAAACATGATGACCAAAACCGCTATGATAGAAATTAAATCGGCCAAAATGGTTATAGCACCTTGCGAAAATACGGAATTGATGGTTTCGATGTCGGAGATGGTGCGAGTATTGAGATTGCCAATAGGAGTCTTGTCAAAATACTGCAATTTGAGTGACAAAATCTTTTGAAAAACACGATTTCGAAGGTCTTTTACGACATTCTGTGCCAAGCGCGAGGTCGAATAATTGAATACATATTTCAAGAAAACCTCTACGATCAAAAGTGCAAAGATGAGCAATGTCATCCTCAGCATTCCAGGACCATCGTTGGTCATCACATGCTGATCGATCATCCGTTGGATCAATAAGGGCCGAAATGAACCCAAAGGAGACATAACCAAAACGAGTACCAAGCAGACGCCGTAAAGTACGGGGTAAGGAAACCCTAATTTCAGTATTCGCCACAAGACTTGGCTATCAAATGATTTTTTCTTCTCGCTCACTAATTCATATTATAATAAAGGTAAAATAGATAACGCTATGACTTTATCTCTTGTTTCGACATCATGTATGATTTTAGAAAAGGATCGAGTCCTCCATCCAAAACTGCGTCGGTATTTCTGGATTCATAATTGGTTCGGTGATCTTTGACTCTCCTATCGTCGAGAACATAGGACCTGATTTGGGATCCCCATTCGTTCTTCATTTTTTGGGCTTCGATGGCGTCTCTTTCCATCAACTTTTTTTCCAACTCCATCTCATAAATCATGGATTTAAGCATGATAAGGGCTTTTTCTCTATTTTGGATCTGAGATCTTTCTTGTTGGCATTCCGCTACCAATCCTGTTGGAAGGTGACGTACACGAACAGCTGACTCAGTTTTGTTTACGTGCTGCCCTCCTGCCCCACTGGCCCTAAAAGTATCCCATTCTATATCGGCGGGATTGATGACTACTTTGATTCTATCATCGACCATGGGATGAACGAATACTGATGCAAAGGAAGTCATTCTTTTTCCTTGAGAATTGAAGGGGCTGATACGTACCAATCGATGGACACCATTTTCACCTTTCAACATACCAAATGCAAAATCTCCCGAAAACTCTAATGACACTGATTTAATACCTGCCACATCCCCATCCTGCTTGTTCAATTCAGATACTTTATAACCTGACTTTTCACCCCACATTATATACATTCTCTCCAGCATAGCCGACCAATCGCAACTTTCGGTACCACCAGCACCAGCGTTGATCTCAAGGATACAACTGAGTTCATCCTCAGGCTTGTTGAGCGTAGATCGGAACTCGACATCATCTATCACATCGAGGGCAAGACGATATGCCTCGTCCACTTCTTCTTCGGTCGCCATTTCTTCCTTGGAAAATTCAAACAATACTTCCAAATCATCGACAGCAGTCTGCACTTTTTCGAAAGATGCCACCCAAAGTTTGTGCATCTTGATTTCCCTTAGAATGGATTCTGCTTCGTCTGGTTTTTCCCAAAAAGTTGGGTTAAGAGATTTGTCGGTTTTATCTTCAATTTGGATCAATCGATTCTCGACGTCAAAGATAGCTTCTTAAGGAAGCAACTCTTTCTTTTAAAGATTTTAATTGTTCAATGGTCATAGCCAAATTCTGTTTGAACCACAAAGGTAAGAAAACAGCAAAATATATCTAGGAGATTATTGAAAAAGGTAAAAAAGGGATCGATAATGGCGTATCAATCCCCTAGAAATTTACTAAAATTATTTTTGTATGGAAATCCTTGAAGTGAGGATATGGTCTTCGTATTCGCACTGGATGATGTAAATGCCCTGTGGTAAATCCAAAAACAATCGATGTTCGCTGCCATTGAATGGTACTACTTCCATTGATTTAAATTCCCGCTCTAATTTCCCCGAAGTATTAAATATCTTGATAGATTTTTGTATAGAATTGGAAGGTGGTAATTGAAGTGTGACCAAGCCTGAAGTTGGATTAGGAAATACGATCAAATCACCGAAATTAGTTTTCTCCGTGCGTTTCTGGATCAAATGATCTTCCTGATTTTTAAATGATTGAACTCGGTCTTTATAATCTTTTGAGTTACAAATCGCCAAAAGCTCTTCAGTTGTTGCGGGAGGGGTAAAATGTAAACACTCAAGGGGTGGAATTATAGTTTTGAATGAATTAAAATCGTTGAAATTTTCAATATTTCTGGAATATTTAACTACTTCTTCATCGGCTTCGTAGATATTGGTATATACGTATTCTTGACCATTGGGTGCAGAAAAGACAGCAGTAACCTTTATTCCAGACTTGTCTGAATAATCATTTGGATTTCCATAAAGGAATTCTTGGGTTCCTCGGTCTGGGAAGCAATCGTAGTATTTACCATATTCTTTAATCACAGGCTTAAACTCCTTTAAGCAGCCGAAAGGAATCGTGCCTTCGATAAATTTTCCCTTGTAAATATAGTTTGCATTCAAATAGACGATGGATAATTGTGAACTTGGATTGATCGTGTATTTCAGATCATTCTTCAGACCTATCCTAGTCTTGTTGTTATCCGAACCTCCACAGCGGTAATCGTAGCCACTGTCTCCAGATTCTCCATAAACTTCATTATAGACATTTTCTACTAAAAACACTGGCTTCTCCAACAAAGTAAAAGTCCCCAAAATATTATTATAGTAAGGAATCCACCTAGGAT
The DNA here is from genome assembly GCA_016718505.1 of Saprospiraceae bacterium. GTDB lineage: Bacteria > Bacteroidota > Bacteroidia > Chitinophagales > Saprospiraceae > JADKKF01. The sequence continues at coordinate 217,331 of JADKDE010000003.1, forward strand.
CAACAGCAAAGGTATTAGAACCTGGGTTAGTAATAAGGACATCTTGATAATATGCAAAAACATAATTGGGTCTTTCTCCTGCTAAGCGACCAAGATATGTCAAAGAAACTGGCTTGCTAGGCTGGCTTTTTTTGTACAATCCAGCCGCAAATGTACTATAATTTATAATGGTAGAAACTCCAGGATCTATTAAATTCACCTGTTCAATCAATGGATTTAAAAATTTATGTAATTCATAAGAATCTGCTACATTTCCCTGACTTTCAGTAGAATTCAACCCATTAATAATTTTGGATGTCTCTGCTATTTCACGCAGTTTTTTTCCAATTTTTGAGTTAGATTCCGTACCTAAAGAAAGTATATTTGGATTTGTACCCGCCCTAATTGCGTCTGGACCAAAAGTTACTACCTGACCATTAACTACAATTGTAGTTGTAAAAATTTTCTCCAAGATTAAACGTATAGAAAGGACTGATCTATCCATGCAGGTGCATGGGTCGTAATTCAAAGAAAAGTCTGCAAATGTCCAATAAGGCAAACTATTGGCGAATTCATCATTAGCCATAGTACCAGGCACAAAACCTGCGTTAAACACTTTTAATGGTTTTCTAAAAACCTCAGGAGACATATTTTCAAGAAGGGCTGTTTTAGTAGCGCCGTCGAAAAACGATAATTGCAGAAGTACGTTGTTATACTGGTCGAATATATTTGTAACAGCTATAAATACCCTAAGAACCCCAGAAAATTTATTGTATAAAATAATCCATGGTTGCTCAACGAATTGATTAGGGCTACCAAAGCTATGGACCACATAGGTCCAACCATCTTCAGTTGCATAGTCTTTAATTATGTTGTGTGCAAACGGAGCAATATTCCCATTAGAATTCCCCACAGCATGAAAAGGATTCTCTAGATATGTTCTGCCTAGATTGTGACTGAGATAACATTCAAAAATTTCGGCTTGAAAATCAAAATTAGGCCCATGTGGAGGGTTTATAGGGCATATGACCGGATATTCTTGAGCATTTAAAGTAGAGAAACTTAAAATAGTAGCTATGTATATCAAAATACATGAATAAACAATACTTAATTTTTTCATATTTGCCTATTTTAATTTATTTTACAATATTCTAAACACCATCTAGCATTTTCGCCCACTAAGTTTTATTCAAGAATTTAGCTTTTCAAAAGAAAAATCTATATTTTTTGGACAATAGTATAAAACTAGTCCTTTATAAAATCAACAAAAGTGGACCGAAGACTTTTTCATAGGGTATAGATTTATGCACGAGGTTTAAAGATTAATTTCCTAGGATTTCAACTTAAAGATATCATCATTTCTTTAAAATAAAGTATTTATTCAAAATTATTTTGCAGATTTTTATACCTATAAAATAAAAATATGGGTAAATACACAACAGGCATCCGCCTCCTCTGAATGAGTAGAATTTTTAATCAATTGTCATAAAACCCTGTGAGAACTAGCGACCTCTTGCTGGAGGTCTTCCTGAAAACTTACCTGGGGCAGGGGGTCGATTTTTACTTCTACCAAAAGGAGGGCGTTGATTGGACTTGGCTGCTGGTGGCGCAGGTTTTGCGTCTTCTGCCAAAGGATAAGGATTGTTCAAACCCAAGGGTATTGTCTTGCCAATAAGCTTCTGTATATCCTTGAGGTCGCCTTTTTCCTCTACGTCGCAAAAAGAAATCGCTATACCGCTGTTACCTGCTCTACCAGTACGCCCGATGCGGTGCACGTAAGTTTCAGGCACTTCGGGCAATTCAAAATTGAAAACGTGGCTTAGCTCATCGATATCGATACCTCTTGAGGCGATGTCTGTAGCTACCAAGACCTGTATGGTGCCATTTTTGAAATTGTTCAAGGCGTTTTGTCGAGCGTTCTGAGCTTTATTTCCATGGATGGCTGCGGCGGAAATATGGTGTGCATGAAGCACTTTTACCACTTTGTCGGCACCGTGTTTGGTTCGAGTAAAAACCAAGGCTGATTTGATGTCATTCTCCCTCAATAAATGGATAAGAAGTTTATTTTTATCGGCTTTGGCCACGTAGTATAGACTTTGGTCAATAGCATCTACGGTAGAAGAAACGGGTGTCACTTCTACTTTCTTGGGATTGTGCAAAAGTGAATCTGCAAGTTTTTGAATTTCAGGCGGCATGGTCGCAGAAAAAAACAATGTTTGTCTCTTGGGCGGCAATTTTGTTATCACGCGTTTTACATCGTTGATAAAGCCCATATCCAACATCCGGTCCGCTTCATCCAAAACAAAAATTTGTAATTGACGTAGGGTGATTATTCCTTGATTTATCAAATCCAATAACCGACCTGGTGTAGCTATCAACACATCGACGCCTCTTTTCAAATGCTGAACTTGGGGTCCTTGACTTACACCTCCAAAAACCACCGTGTGGCTAATTTTGGTATATTTCCCATAGGCTGCAAAACTTTCGTTGATTTGGATTGCCAGTTCCCGAGTTGGCGTCAGGATCAATACTTTGATGCCTGAGCTGTATGTTTTTTCAGTATATAATAATTGTAAAATTGGGATGGCGAATGCCGCTGTCTTACCTGTACCCGTCTGTGCGCACCCTAGTAAATCGGTTTGATCCAACACGATCGGGATTGACATTTTTTGAATGGGTGTTGGGGTGGTATAGCCTTGTTCGGCCAATGCTAATAGTATCGGATTGATTAATCCTAATTCCTTAAATTCCATGAATTTTTTTTAATTAAATGTGGGGGTTGGATTGGTTGTCTTTTCAAAAAAGCTGACGTTAATAATTGAGTCCATTAGCTTACAACTTGCCAACATTATTTGCTTGGAAGACACAAAGGTAGTTATATTTTACGAAAACTAGCAATTTATCAAAGAAGTACCAAAAATTATTTGGTATTCTCGGCATTCATTTCACCGAAAAATATACCTTTTCAGCCCTAAAAAAACCAAAATACTTGGCAATTTTTTAATAAAACTCTATCGTATCGCGATTACAAATTCATATTAAACTCCCTCTCCCCACTTTTCCATTTCCTCTTTGCTCCAAAGATCTGGAAAAAATATCCTTCGCTGATATCTTGGATGCATGTACTTCCGCCAGTCACTCCCACCTGTAGCTTCGGCCTTACCAAGATATTTCCCTGCTGCGTGATAATGCGACATAACCCAACTAATATTGACGGTATAATCATAATGCCGCATGGCTGCTATTAATTTTTCATCGGATTGAACAACAGTTGGTAGAGATTTGAATTTGGTCCAGAAATTCGTTGTATTGTAATATTCCATTTTCCTCAAAAACAAATTCTTGTATTTGGCTTCAAAAAGCTGAATTAGTGTGGACTTTTCACCTGTTGCATGATCTTTGCCAGCTGCTTGCCAATATAAGTGATCATAGGCATGCTCATAGGGCGTATTTCTATCGATGGTGGCTCTAAAGCGGTAATCGATCAAATTTATGAGTTCGGTAGAAGCAAATTCAATGAGTCTATATTGAGCACTTTGAAAGCCACTCGCTGGGGTCAGGGTAGTTCTAAACTTCTGATACTGAGCAACTTCCATTCCATCTCCCATGATATCAAAAGACGTGGAGAGCATGTCGAAATAACGGCTTATCCTTTCTAACTTTAAGGTAAAAAAAGCTGCAGTCATATCCTCCGCACGGCTCACCTGGTCGATTTCCCAAAGGATCATCTTAAAAAGGAGTTCGTTGACTTGATGATATATGATAAAAATCATTTCGTCGGGCAAATTCGTCCTTTGAACCTGAAGATTGAGCAAAGCATCGGGCTGAATATAATCCCAGTACGTGATGGGCTTGGCCCAAAGCAAACCCTCGAGATGTGTATCTGTATTTTGTCCAAGGGCTTCATATTTTTCTTCAAGTTGCTGTAAAAGTTCTATCTGTCTATTTTCCATGTTGCTTGGTTGTAGTACAAAGATAATAAGAATTGCCCGAATCGGATGGCACCTTTTTAGTCAAAAAGGCCCCTATTGGATGCGCAGAAGGTATAAATGAGATTAAAAAATAAGTATTTTTACTAGAAATGAATGTTTAATTTTGTTGATTGTAATTAAAGACTTTTGACTTTGTTATGTATATGGATTTTACCGATTGGAATTACCTCATAAATGGAACCCAACGCCAGCAATCGGTTTTTCAAGTACTTGAAGTTTTAAAGTTAAGGCAATTATTTGTTGAGTATCAACCCATCTTGGTGGGTACCATCCCCATTCAGATTGACATTCCGAGCAGTGATATCGATATTTTATTATGCCCTAAGGACTTGGTTGAAATGGATGCTTCATTTAAAAAATTGTTTTCATCTTTTGAAAATTTCTCTACCAGATCCTTCGAAGTGCAGAGTAAACCTTCATTGACTTGTTCATTCGATTTTATGGGTGAAAAAATCGAAATATTCGCTCAAGACTGCCCCACTACCCTACAGTACGGGTACCTTCATATGATCATTGAACACCATATACTACAGCGTGAAGGAGAATCATTTCGTCTTAAAGTCGTTGCCCTAAAAAGAGATGGTATTAAAACTGAGGCTGCCTTCTGCCAGCTATTATTGCTGGATGGAGACCCTTTTGAATCGCTTTTGAACTATGGACGTGACCTTGGTTTTTGTCCATAATTTCTAGACAATTTCGCTATTTTTTCTTAAATATAGTCCAAACTAGCTTCCAAAAGACGCTTTCCTAGCATTTTTTGGTGTGAAATGGATTGGATAATGATTGAAATGCAACTAAACCCCTCTCCTAGCTACCACACATCATGCAGCCCTCGTCACCATTGCATACCATCCCTTCTGGACTTGCAGTAACCGTCACTTTTTCCGCCATCGCGAAATTGCTGGTATCCTTATCATTTGGAGCAGCAACAGTCTTGGTGGCTATCGCAGTTGGAACAGCTTCCTCCTCGGCGACGAATTTTTTCTGATATTGCTCAGACAAGGTGAATTTGATGGCTTCTGACGCTGCCTTGGTCCTAAGATAGTACATGCCCGTCTTCAGTCCCTTAGACCAAGCATACATGTGCATGCTGGATAATTTGGCAAAATTCGGACTTTCCATGAAGAGATTCAGTGATTGGCTTTGACAGATGAACGCTCCTCTGTCGGCACTCATATCGATAAGGACCTTTTGAGATATTTCCCAAGTCGTCTTATACAATGCCTTTATTTCATCTGGAATTTCTGCTATTTCTTGTACACTACCATTGGCGGCCATCAATTTTTCTTTGAGTTGCTCATTCCAAAGGTTGAGTTTGATTAAGTCTTGAAGCAAATGTTTATTCACTACGATATACTCTCCACTTAGAGTTCTTCTAGAATAAATATTGCTGGTATAAGGCTCGAAACATTCGTTATTTCCGAGTATCTGACTCGTACTCGCCGTTGGCATAGGAGCCACCAGAAGGCTGTTTCTCAATCCATGTTTCTTAATATTGGCTTTCAACGAAGTCCAATCCCAATTTCTACTAGGTGTCACATCCCACATATCATACTGCAGTATCCCTTGGCTCGCGGGGCTTCCTTCGAAGCTCGCATAAGCCCCATCTTTCTCTGCAAGGGCACACGATTCGGTCAATGCTGCGAAGTAAATTGCCTCGAAGATGTCCTTGTTCAATTGTCGCGCCTCTGGGCTATCAAATGGCATCCTCAGATGTATGAATACATCCGCTAGGCCCTGAACTCCAATCCCGATAGGACGATGTCTTCTGTTCGAGTTTTGCGCCTCGATGATGGGATAATAATTCACGTCGATGACTTTGTTCAAGTTCCTAGTAACTACCCTTGTGATTTCGTGCAATTTTTGGAAATCAAATACGCCATCTATTACGAATTTGTTGAGTGCTAATGAAGCCAAATTGCACACAGCTACTTCATCCTTAGAAGTGTATTCCATGATTTCGGTACAAAGATTGCTCGATTTGATGGTTCCGAGATTTTTTTGATTTGATTTCAAGTTTGCGGCATCCTTATATAGAATATAAGGCGTTCCCGTCTCAATTTGAGATTCAAGTATAGAGAACCACAATGCCTGCGCGCTGATGGTTTTTCTAGCTCTTCCCTCTTGCTCATATCTCGTGTATAATGCTCTAAATTCTTCCCCATAAGCATCTGACAACCCAGGTGCTTCGTTTGGACAGAATAAAGACCAATTGCCGTTATCTTTCACCCTTTCCATGAATAGATCAGGCATCCACATCGCATAAAACAAGTCTCGGGCCCTATTTTCCTCCTTGCCATGATTCTTCTTAAGATCCAAGAATTCCTCCACGTCTGCGTGCCAAGGCTCCAAATATACAGAGAATGCCCCTTTACGCTTTCCGCCTCCTTGATCAACGTATCTAGCTGTATCATTGTACACCCTCAACATCGGTATGATACCATTACTCGTACCGCCTGTTCCCTTGATATAGGAACCCTTGGCGCGGATATTATGTATAGACAATCCTATGCCACCTGCTGACTGAGATATCTTGGCACATCTTGACAAAGTCTCAAATATCCCCTCGATCGAATCATCCGTCATCGTCAGTAGAAAACATGACGATAATTGTGGTTTCGGCGTAGCAGCGTTGAATAAAGTTGGAGTCGCGTGGATGAACCACCTGTCACTCATAAGATTATAAGTTTCCAATACAGACTCAATATCGCTACCTTAATGATATAGCGTTGATATAGTCTCTGAAAATGATTTATTCGTATTTTTATGCAAGTTTGACACCGCTATCCTAGCCGCCAATAGGGCATATTCTGGATGCACGATGGCCATTGAAGCCGCAGTTTCTGCCGCCAGATTGTCCAACTGAGACGTCGTCACTCCGTTATAAATCCCTTGGATTACCTTTTTGGCGATCTCGATTGGATCTATGAACTGTTGATTCAATCCATAGCAAAGCTTCTTGATCCTTGCCGTGATTTTATCGAATGAAACATCTTCATTTTTGCCGCTTCTCTTAATTACTTGCATAATATAATTTTTTTTGACTGTCTATTAATTTTTTTTTAGGGCGATTCTCGTCAAGGACGAGACCGGGCTATTCGCCTTACTGCGTGCCGGCTTCTATCCCTATCGCATTCCCCCTTTTGTTAAATTCTTTGTTTTACTTTTTTAAAATTCGGCATCCAAGGAGAAAACCTGCTTTTCTCTGTCGGTCATGACGCCTGACTTTTGATAGTCAGCCACCCTTTTTTCAAAGAAATTGGTTTTTCCTGGAATCGAAATCATTTCCATCCATGGAAATGGGTTTTCAGCGTTGTAGATTTTCTTTTGTCCCAATGATACCATCAATCTATCGGCCACGAATTCGATGTACTGACACATCAAGTTTGCATTCATGCCAATCAAACCAACTGGCAGAGCATCTGATACAAATCCTTTTTCTATGGTCACGGCATCCTCGATGATCTCTTTGACCACCTGTGGATCCAATTTATTTTCTATATGTTTATTATAAAGAAGACAAGCAAAATCGCAATGCAATCCCTCGTCTCTAGAGATTAGCTCGTTTGAGAAGGTCAATCCTGGCATCAATCCCCTCTTTTTCAACCAAAATATGCTGCAAAAAGACCCAGAAAAGAAAATACCTTCGACAGCGGCAAAGGCAATCAATCGATGCTGAAAACTACCATTTTTTATCCATCTAAGTGCCCACTCGGCTTTTTGAGCCACCGCTGGCATATTGTCTATGGCGTGGAATAAATAATCTTTATCTTTATTGTCTTTGATTAAAGTATCTATTAAGAGAGAGTATGTTTCGCTGTGGATATTTTCCATCATAATCTGAAATCCATAGAAAAATTTGGCTTCAGGATACTGAACTTCGCGAACGAAATTTTCAGCTAGATTCTCATTGACTATGCCATCACTGGCTGCAAAAAATGCTAAGACATGCTTGATGAAATGCCTCTCATCATCATTCAATTTGGATTCCCAATCGGTGATATCTTGACTCAAATCTAACTCTTCCGCGGTCCAAAATGAGGCTTCAGCTTGCTTATAAAACCTCCAAATTTCGTCTTGGTGTATCGGAAATATGACGAATCGGTCTGGATTTTCAACTAAAATTTTTTCTGTTCTCATTTTACTGCAATATTAAACATTAGGCTTAAATTCTGAAGAGGACAACAAAGGTAATTTGTTTAAACATATAAAAAAAATATATTCGTTTTTTTAATATATAATTTTTAATTTCATGTGTTTTGTACTCAAAAACAACTATTTATGACAAATCACGCGCATATTTCGTCCTCATGTCTTTATAAAAGTAAAATTACAAAAAATCATAATATGTCCTAGTAAATAGTTATCCACATGTGTGGATAACCTACCTATTCCTTTGATTTTTAGCACCTTGTAATTCCGAAAAGCCGGCTCATTTTCAGCACTTTTTTGAAAAAATAATTTTAATTCTCCATCACGACCCAATTTAAATTCTACACATGAATCATTTCACCCAAAATTTATAAAACCCTAGATATACTTTTTTTATATTTAAAAGAAAGGGGGTAAAAAAATTTTTAGTAATAGCAGCACCTCGCTAGTGCAACAAACATTCAAATAAAATTAAATAATTAAAAATTTTGTGTGAAATCTTACAACTTTAATCCCTTTTGTTAGTTATCCTTACTATATTTGTAATGATAATATTTTATAACTATTAAATTTAACAAACATGAAAAAGTCGGTTTTCTACCACGCTGGATGTCCTGTATGTATCAGTGCAGAGCATGATGTAATTGGTCTTTTAGGAGAAGACAAAGTTGAAGTTGTGCATTTTGGCAGCGACAGATCAAGAATAGACGAGGCTGAACGTGCTGGGGTACAATCTGTACCTGCGTTGGTCACTCCTAATGGCAATGTACTACACATCAATTTTGGGGCATCGATGGCAGATGTTAAAGGTTAAAAAAAATATTGCCTCATAAAGTTAGGTTAACTACCTTTATGGGGCATTTATTGAATTAATCAACAAAAATGAAGATTTTTTTAAACTTTGTTTGGCAAATGTGTTTGAAAGAAGAGATAAAACAAACCAAGCAAAATAAAGAATATAATATGAATGTAGCAATCTGGGACACATATGTGACCAAAAAAGATGGTAGTATTATGCACTTTGATATAGTGGCGCCAAATAAAATCCAGGATCCAGAAGTTATATATAATTTTGGGAAGGAATACTTAAAAACCAAGAGTCAAGATGGCCATTCGTTGTCATCAAAACAATGCAGATTTTGTCATATTGAAAAAATGAAAATCGCCTGGGAAAAATCAATAAAAGACAAGGGATACTTTATTATTGAAATGGAAAATTGCAATTGATGAACAAATCAGTATTTGATTTAGACCACCAAAATTCAAGCATTGAAAGCAAAATTGTTGCCTCGTTAGAGCGGGTTTCTGAAGCATTTAGGGTCCTGCTATGGAATGAAAGTAAACATTTTTCCTTGTCTCCAATTCAAGTGCAGGTTCTCATTTTTCTGTTGAACCATTCCAGCCAAAAAAGAAAAGTGAGTTATATCGCCGATGAGTTCAACATGACCAAAGCAACAATAAGTGATACTATAAAAACACTCGAACAAAAATCACTGATTAGTAAGCAGCCTGAACAGAATGACACTCGAAGTTTTGTGATAAATCTGACCGATAAAGGCAAAAATTTAGCATTACAGACTTCTTTATTTGCTACTCAATTACAAGTACCAATAAATAAATTAAATGATCAGGATAAAGTTAATTTGCTATTGAGTTTGTTAGATATAATTCGCCACTTGAATCGAACAGGGATAATAACTATCCAAAGAATGTGTTTTAGTTGTCAATACTATGAATCAGATAAAAATGGCCAGGGGCATTATTGCAAATTGCTTCAAACCAAACTTGCTGACTCCGAATTGAGGATTGATTGTCCAGAATACAGCCATTCCAGCCCAAACTTTTAAAATCACTTAAATGAAGTTATTTTTAACCTTGATCCTTGATGATCTTTTCAACTTCACTCACGGCTAAATCAGTGATATTGGCCAGTAATTCCATACTCAAGCCATTCTTGTAACCATTGAGAATAACTTCTATTTTACCCTCAAGTTTACCTTCGAGTTTGCCTTCGAGTTTTCCCTTTTGCTCTCCTTCAAGTATTCCTTCTTGCTTTATTTGTGCATATGTGGTCATGATATTGGTTTTAATGGTTTGTGGAATTGTTTCTATGGCCTTTTTAAATTCTGGTTGTGGAATTTCTGACACATTTATTATGTAAACGAACATTAGCTGGAGAAAGTTTCCAGGTTCAATTTCTATTGGTAATAACTTCAATATTTTCTTTAGGTCCTCCTCCAACTTTATAAAATCGATGCCCTTCTTCTGTGCCAAAACCGCTGCAGCCATTAGTCTGTTGCGGATTTGGGAGATGCTTTCGTCTGAAAGCGTGCTTAGGGCTATAAATACGTGATTGATCGCTGGTATGTAATGGTTTAGAGATCCTTCGACCCTTGGAAACAAATTCAATAACTTTGGCTTTTCCCACTTTTTCTTGCCTTGGTAATAAATCAAGGGTATGATGACTTTCAGCTCTTTCTTTTCGTTGATACACTTGACCCAATGAGAAAAAATATAATGCCCCACTTGCACTAAAACATGTTTGTCAGGAGCGGATTTGTGCTCGAACAATAATACCAAATCAATGGGATTGTCGTCCGTGGTTTTTACCTCGAAAACTATATCTGAAAAATGTTCGTTCAAGTCCGCCTGGATATAGGATTCTTGGATGGATTTTAACGTAGCAAGATTTAGACTTTTTTGCAATTCTTCGGGCAAAAACTGCTCGAAAAAAGCCGCAGCCCTGTCCACATCTGAGAAGGATGCTTTTACGAATTTGTCATGTAGATTGTGAATATTGTTTTGCATTAAACAAATATATCGAATTTTTTGCAATATACGGTACAATTTGCTACACAATTCTACTAGTATGGATATGGGGAAACAGAGAATTTATAAGCATATTCCCAGCCGCGCGAGTGATGGTAGTGGCCACCGAAGGTGGGTCACAGAGTGACGGAGCAAAGCGAACCCACGGACAGAACGGTGCGAAGCACGCGCCCAAATAATCTAAATCTTAATCAATTAATTCTTAAGGTTGAATAATCGCTTTAATTCGGGAATCTATTTAATTCTAAATTATGTGATTATCCTATGATTTTGCATTTTCAATATGCGTGAGCAAAATGGTTCGAACAAAATTTTCAAAATGAATTATTGATTTGTTCAAACAAGCTTCCAATAGCTTTGATTTTTGTTGGGTAGGGTTAGTCAAATTTACAGTATAGTAATAGTCGCCATATTGCACTCGTTGAGATTCGTTGTAGTCAGAGGACGTAACTTCAAATTTTTGCTCATAGGTATTTCCATGATAAGTGACTGTGGCATAGATGGTTGCAACTGCATCCAAATTTACCTGTCTAGTGCCCGTAAGAAAAGTCCAACCTTGAGAGGTGGCTGCTTTTTCCCAAAGGGCAAGGTCTTTCAGCGTAATTTTGACCTCCATTAAATCCTGGGAACATGCGTTGTATTTGCTTAAAAAATATGAGCTCCACATTTTTTTAAAAGAAGTCTCTGAAGGATATAAGTAATTGGCATTTTCAAATGTTTTGTATCCATTTTTCAACACTGAAACATAAGTGATATTTCCATCAACTAGATTGGAAACCAAAGTATAATCAACCTTGATATTTCGATTTTCAACCAATAACATTGTTTGGTTATCCAAATTAGCTTGTAGAGGAATCGAAACTATACAAGAGTTTAAAACCAATGCACATGTAAATAAATAAATAATCTTTTTCATGTTAAATTGAATTTAAATAAAAAACTGCACTATTAATTAATTTGCTCTTTTGCATTAATTCAGAGTTCGGATTTCCTAATGTTGCCCATTTAGAGTATTGGTATTCAGAAAACCGCTAAAAAAGAAAATCAGAAAACCAAAATATGCAATCTAAAGCCATAGATGTGCAAATACTCAAAGAGTTGTTTACTTTAATGCATTTTCACAATTTTTTAACTAAATATCGAAATTCATGAATCGGTAAAACTCGAAAAGTGCTAATAGCCAAGTTAAGACTCTGGCTTAAAAGTGTTTGAAGCTGTTCCCTTAACCTCTCTTGTAAAACGAATTGGCGGCTATGAGCACGCAAGCAACCAAGAATACGCCGTGAATGCCGTAAAATCTTCTTTACAAAAAAATAAAGCAATGTATTGGCTAAAGCACCAAGGGTAGCTATAATGCCTGCAAGCACATTAAAATTCATCTTTTTTTTCAAAAATCGAATGCTTTATTTTACCTTAAAATCAATTTTTAGTTGCTTAATTCTTCAATAATTCATCCAATTTTTGGACGAGTTCATTTTCCAAACTGTCGGAATAGCCAATAAATATATGCTCAACTTTATGTGTTTTTGTATCTAAGATAAAAAATGTGGGATATGACTTAACTTCCATTTTATTCGCCCATTTTTTTTCCAAATCAAATATTGTGTGATAGGTTATCTTTTTATTTTTAATAAATTTATTCAAAGAAGTACTTGGAGGGTCTACTGTATTTATGCCTAAAATAAATAATTCTTTGGACGTATATCTTTTCTTTATTTTTTCTAAAACTGGAGCTGCTTTCATGCAGGGAAAACAGGACTTATACCAAAAATCAATCAACAAATATCTTGAAGCCAGACTATCTGTTGCAATTTTGGTATTCAAATTACTTATTCCCCTAATAGGGTCCATTGTAGTGCCTACTATTTTTTTTAATTCAGCATAACGGTCTTCCGCAGGGGTTGATTTAAATTGTTTCAGTGGATGCTTTTTCAACATATTCTCGGAGGAATAGTCATCGTATGGAAAAGGCTTGCTAACCTTTTGAGGAATTGTAAAAATGGTACTATCAAATTGAGCATCACCCTCCATGATGTATTTGTCAACTTTTGCTGCTAAATTTAGGTCCTCATCAAAAATCATTATTTTTTCATATGTCAATGGAGTACCCATAACTGAACTAGTATCATTCTTACTCAATTTATGCCCACTGTACAATTTCTGATATTGATAATCTTCTAAATTCGATAAGGTGCTATCTATCTCAAGCGATAGGTAAATTTTATTATAATAAGCAGATCGAATATTTCCTCTCAAGGCTTGGAATGGATCATTGCCTTCGACTTTACGCGTACCCAATTCGTTGGAATCATCAATGATGTAATAAATCAAATCGTCCTCTATGCCATATATAAGTTGATTACGGTCGTCTAATACCCAGTAATTTCGATATGTCTGCTGTTTCGGCATATCATCAAAAACTATTATTTTACCTGTATAAGTGCTTGTATCACTGCTCATAAGTGCTTTAGACCAACGCTTCTCACTGTATTCAAATTTAGTAAGTCTTGTAAGTTTCTCCTTGATGGAATTAAAAAATTGAGTCTTGGGATCGACCTGCTGTGCGCCTACGGAGTTTATAAACATTATTACTAATAAGGGCCAACGAATTAAATATATTTTAATATTATTCATAATAAATTAAAATTTAATATTTGGGGATAAATAAATTTACCCCCAAATTTAATAAATTAATTGAAAATAATTTCATCAGCTTCAAGTAAAACAAAACCACCTTCGTAGATTTTTTCACCTACAATTAGCCTCATTGTACAACAACAACTTCCAGCATTATAACATGTTACTTGACCATCAAGATCGGGTGTTGTCACAGCACACCCATCTCCATTACCAGCAGTCTTACAAAAACAATCTACAGTTACTGTACTCTTTGTTCTTCCTAAATTAATAGAATTTGCAAAATTTTCAACATCAATGAACCAATAATTCTTATTTGGATCCAATCCAATTTTATTACTTTTTAAATCAACTTTACTAAAATTCCAAAAATCATCAGTTTTAAATATATTATTGGATGATTTGATAAACTTTGAAATCAAATATTTTCCATTTCCTTTATTTTCAAGGGTCAATTGTATTAAATTTCCAGATTTTAATTGAAAATCGATAGTCTGCCCATAATTTTTTAATAAAGTGAATAGCATCATTATACAAAATAAAAAAATCTTTTTCATATTAAATTCTTTAATTAATCAATTATAAAAAATCCACCCGTAGATTTAAAACTGTTTATTATTACTGTTGCAGCACAACACTTACAGGGGCTATGAGTTGACGAGTAACAGGTATAGGTATTTAAATACTTTTCCCAATTGCATTCTCCACCAGATCTACATTCGCAAGTTGCCTCAGGAGCTTTTGTTAATAGGTATCTAGAATTTACATCTTCTAGCGGGACAAAATAAATATTAGTTTTCGAATAATCCACATTAGCACCATCAAGAATTTCTAAATTAGTTAAATCAACAAATGTCGTAGTTTTAAATTCCGAATTTGCACCTAACGATACCTTAGAAAATTGATATTTCTCATTTTGTTTAGTTACTGCAACTTTTATTACTGTTCCATCAGTTGTTTTAAAAAAATAGTCTTGAGCTCTTATTAACATACTACTTAGCATAAGAACGCTCATCATCAAAATCTTTTTCATAAAATAAAAATTAAAATAATTTGCCTACTCTAGTCCCTTTTCGGCGTACGGGGCTCTACTATTTTGAAGGCTGTTCGAGCGTAAGGCCTTTGCATCTGAATTGGTGAAGAGAGAGTCAGGTCGTTACTAGTCTCTATAGGTCTTACAAGAAGTGAGAATGCGTCACTTAAATATGATCATATTACGAATGTAAATATATATAAAAATATTTAATTTATAGGCATATATGCCTATTTTATTTATATATATTTATTATTTTTATGTATATTTAATTTATTATCTGTCATTTATATGCTTTTCAAATTGATTTAATATTTATTCCCATATTGAATTTATTGGCTTCTGATTCCAAGGGACTATAATAAATATAAAAGTTAACATCTCTTGAATTATTTTTCAGAGACAAATAACCAATCTTGAGTGCAAAGCCATAGGAAAATCTACTCGCTGTAGTGCTGAAAAATGTATTTTTTAAATTTTTATTGAGTAGCATGGTACAGATATAGGGTTCGCAATAAAATATACCAATGTCTTTCTGTCCAGGTCTAGAGACTTCTTGGCTCCTGAATAATGATTGGAGACCAAATAGTAAATGGAATGAATATCCAATTTTCGTGACTCCTTTAGTGGGTTGAAATGGTACACTCCTTATATCAAAAACTGTACGAGTTTTTAACAGTGGTCCTTTATAAGCAAAATTACTCCTCCATTTCCCTTTATCAAGAAACATATCATAATCTAATCGAAAGGTTACTGGCGAGGGATCTAGTGAGAAAAGGTAGGCCGCCACATTATTTCTAGCACTATCCAACGTTACGGCAACTCTATTCATAATACTCGCTCCAACACTTCGCTGTTGGAGATATGGTTTGTCGGGATATTTCCTGCCTTTTAAGCCTACAATAGAATCTGTTTGTTCTTCATCATCTATCAAAATAGTAAATCTTCTCAATGTCATGGCAAGTTCAGAGTTTGCACCACTCCCTGATTTACCAGCTCCAGCTTGAATATCTGTGAAATTTTTGGATTGCAGAATTCCTTCAATCATGATGGAATCAAGTTTCGAGGCAAATGTATCTCTAGCAAAAACAAATTGCTGCGAATAAATTACTCCAATAGAAGTTAAATATAAATAGATAAAGAAAAGTAGTCTAAAACATTTTAAAAATGTTCGAATATAGATTCTGCAATACATAGTTTTCTTATTTTAAATTGCTTACGCATAACAAATATAGATATATTAATTAATATAAGCATATATGCTTATATATTTTTTTGTATTACAATATATTTTGCGGTCATGCCCAAGCATCGCAAAAATAAAAATGGTATAGAGGCTTTTGGAAAACACCTTCAGTCTTTAAGAAAAAAACTTGGGGTTTCACAAGAAGCTCTTGCTATGAGGGCTGATGTTGAGATAAGTCAAATCAGCAGGATCGAAAGGGCATGCATTAATACGAGTTTAAGCCAACTATTAAGTATAGCAAAAGCACTGGATATACATCCAAAAGAATTGTTAGATTTCCATTGGGATTCTAGTACTATTGAATAAATATCCACATATTTATCCCCCACACTACCCCTACATAGAGCGCAAGGGACAGTAATGGGCCCTGATATCCAGCTTCGATGGAAAGAAGGGCGTCTCGACGACTTGGGTGTCGAGACCGAAGCCATGCATGGCCCAGTCCTCACAGCGTGAGGATGCGCCCTAAAAAATATCACCACTTTTCCCTCAATATATCCGATGTAATTCAAGAATAAATTACCTTTGCGCTCTTAAAAAAATAAAAATATGAAATTTTTGACCCTAATGGTGATGCTGGCTTCTTTGTGGCAAACGGGTGCTTTGGAGGGTCGAATAGAGGGTACGCTCGGCACGAAGCTTTTTGTGGGGCAAGAATATACTGGTTCCATCTCGTCCAACGTGTCCGCAGCTATGCGCAAATCGACTACCAGTGCACAATCACAGACGATGACCATCTCGACGGTTGATAAAAATGGTACAGAACTGAGTCTTTACATTCGCGATCTTAGGTGCTTGAAAACCAAACAAAATATTCCCATAGACGCTCATGGCCGCGTAACACTGATGATAAATACGCCAACAAGCAATAATAGCCAAATATCCTATGGCATGGGTGGCAATCCATATACGGGTATGATAAGCCAAGTAGTGTACGAACCGAAGTCCAATACGATCAGTTTTGAGGTAAATGGGAGGATAGGTTCGTTTTTATCTAAAGGGAAATCGATAGAATTAAAAAACTTGAAATTTGCCAATATCAAGTTGTCGGGGCAAAAATTAGGGGTGTAAATCTGGATAAATTTTGCCCAATGATTTAGTTTGGGTAGGAATTTTGCCTTATATTTGCAGTCCACAAGATACCCACGTGGTGAAATTGGTAGACATGCTACTTTGAGGGGGTAGTGGGCGAAAGCCTGTGCTGGTTCGAATCCAGTCGTGGGTACAACTAGAGGTTCTTTGCTGATGGCAGAGGACCTTTTTTATTTAATCCTAGAGACCGTATTGTTGGACAATTTATATAGCTGATTGGACTCAGGGCAGAAGGCCAAACCTTCGGTGTCAAAGGTCAGTTTGTATCCGTGTTCGCTCATCCATCCGGTCTGTTTGGCGGGATTGCCCATCATGAGAGCATATGCAGGGACGCTTTTGGTCACAACTGCCCCAGCACCGATAAAGGCGTACTGCCCGATATCATTGCCACAAACGATGGTCGCATTGGCTCCGATACTGGCACCTTTTCCGACTACTGTCTTTAGGTATTCTGATTTGCGATTGACGGCTGAGCGAGGATTGACCACATTGGTGAATACCATAGATGGCCCCAGGAATACGTCGTCTTCGCAGATGACGCCCGTATATATCGAGACGTTGTTTTGGATCTTTACGTTCTGACCCAGGACTACTTGGGGTGAGATTACGACGTTCTGACCTATATTGCACCGATCCCCGATAACACAATTCGCCATGATATGACTGAAATGCCAGATTTTGACGCCTTCGCCGATGGTACAAGGCTCGTCCACGTAGCTGGATTCGTGGACAAAATAAGATTTGGATGATTCTTCCATTCGTTTAAAATAAGCCACAATATCGCCATAAAATGGAAATTTCGATAAAAAATAATTGCCGCAAATGAGAATTTTGTTGGTACTTGAGTCCAAATATGTTTAACTTTGTCCGACTGAAAACGTTGAATACTATTATGAAACAAAAGATATATCTAGGAGTTTGGGGTGCGGTAGCGTTGATTATCATAGCTACATTGACGAGAATTATTCCTCACGAATTGAATTTTTCACCCCTTGGCCGGTTCCCATACTTGCTACCTTTATAAGCGACCTGGTTTTAAACAATACTTTGTACAAATCAGCTCAAGGCTTTCAGTGGTTTTATGATGGATTTTATTGGCAATATCTAGCTTATGCCATCATCGTATTTTGGGGTGCAAGCATCTTGAAAAACGTAAAAGTCCAAAATGTAATAGTAGGCGCATTGGGTTCATCCCTGATATTTTTCCTAGTGTCAAATTTCGGTGTATTCGCAATGTCCAGTACCTATACCAAGGACTTTGCAGGACTTATGACCTGTATGACTGCGGGATTCCATTCATCAAAACCACCATCTTGGGGGATTTGATCTTTAGTGTTTTGTTTTTTGGAGCTTACGGCTTGTGGACTTCAAAACTAAGTATCACGGCTAAAGCCAGTCAGCTCTTTGCCAAATAAGATTTGTCCATTTTGTAAGGAGACTTTCCGATGCTCTGCAAATGAGGATGCTGTTTGTGGCTGCCAAGGAGTTGAACTGAGCTCCGCAACGCGCATTTTCCTAGAAAAAAGCTTCGAAGACTGTCTTTACAATCACTGTCTTTCTCATTTTGAATCGTTGACACAACGGGCTGCAATGTATCAACTTCCCAAGGATGCAAAAGACTTGTTACCCAATATTCATTATACGATTGAGAGTGGCAAAATGGTTTTTACTGAGCTATATCACTACCAACGAGGTCTATGTTGTGGCAGTGGTTGTAGGCACTGTGTGTATGGATTCACGGCTGTAAAAGAATTTTAAAAAACAATATCTTCAAGCTTCGGCAATTCCTCACACTTATTCGTACCTCAGCGATTCGATTGGATCCAATTTGGATGCTTTGAGCGCAGGATAAAGCCCAGATACCAACCCAACCAAAATACACATCACCATCCCCAAGGTCATCCACGCCCATGGGATGATAAAGCTACCTCCTACGAATATGGTCACGATATTCCCAACCAATATCCCTAAGAAAATACCCACAATTCCACCCAGAATGCAGATAAATATCGCCTCTGTAAGAAATTGTATCAAGATATTCCTTCTAGTAGCACCCAATGCTTTGGTGATGCCAATTTCTCTAGTCCTTTCGGTCACAGAGACGAGCATGATATTCATCAGCCCTATGGCTGCGCCTATTAACGTTATCAGCCCTATGCCGATCGTAGCCGATCGAAGCATAACCGTGTTATCCTTCAAGATTTTAAGGATGCCGTCGCTCTTAGCTATTTCGAAATCATTCTCCTCTCCCGCTCGCAGTCCCCTGACATTGCGAAACATGCCCGTAGTATAATTGATCGCACCTTCCATTTCAGTTGACATTGGCACAGAAACGCCAAGGGAATAACTGTCTTCTGTACCGCCATACTGAGCCTTTGCGCGCAATAATGGCACATAACAGCCCCTGTCACTGCTGCGATTCATGCTTGAACCCTTTGATTTGAGGACCCCAATGACCTTATAATGCTGATTGTCCACCGTCACGATTTTGTCAATGGCAAACTCGCTATTGCCCTTGAAAATTTTCTTAACAATATCGGCTCCTAGGAGTATTTTCGATTCGCCACCTTGAATTTCAGAAAGTGAAAACGCCCTCCCAACCTCGATATCGTGGCCATTGGCATCAAGATAAATCTCATCCACCCCTGTGATAAATACATTGGGATTGGTCTTTTCATCCAGATATTTCACCACCGACTGAAAATTAGCGTCGAAACTCACAAAAACATTTCCTGAATATTTGTATTTTTCCTTCAGTTCCATGGCATCACGAAAAGAGATGATTGGACCCATCTTACGCCTTCTCCCGCGATTATTGCTCAACAAATCCGTACCCTTCCGCTCTATGGCAAAACTATTGGCTCCCATGCTCGAAAAGTTGTCACTCATGGAATACAAAATTGAGTCTATAGCCGTCAAAATTCCCACCAAAGCCATAATACCAAAGGCAATGATCATCAGCGTCAACGACGCTCTCAGCACGTTTGAGCGCACCGACCGCAGGGCCATTTTGAGATTCTCAAGAGTATTCAAAACTATCCGAAAAATTGATTCAAAAGTAAAGTTCTAAATTAATCCCCAATAACCTTGTATATGATAGATAAAAGCCCAAAAAAAATAGACCAAATCTTAGCATGACTTCCTAGGAAATTATCCGAGAGATAGCATTAAAAGATTTTTGGCGTCCCCCTCCCATGTCTGTGACCTGGGAGGGTCGTGTGTTACGTGGGTTCCGTCTCGCCCAGAGGCCGAGACTCATGCCATATCACAGATATGACGTGACCACTCCACCCACTGACGCGCTAAGGGAGGGTGCAATCGATCATTGGTTACCAATCTTTCTTAATTTTGATATAAAAGTTTTTTGCCAAAGTTTTATTGAGGAATGCAGTAATTTTTTATTCGCATTTAAGACTGTACCGACTTAATGAATATTATACATATATTTGTAAAAAAAGCTATGCAGGCAATAGTAGAAAAGAATAAAGCAGCTATTAGACAAATTTGCAGAATGTATGATGTGAAAAGACTTTATGCATTTGGGTCTGTTGTTTCTGATCAATTTAGAATAGACAGTGATGTAGATTTTCTCCTTTCCTTTTCTGATACTCTGGGCATTGATGATTATACTAAAAATTATTTTTTATTGCACTATAAACTACAGGAATTATTGCAAAGAAATGTTGATTTGGTCACTGAAAGAACTTTATCTAATCCATACTTTATAGAAAGTATAAATTCTTCTAAAGAATTGATTTATGAATCTTGAGACAAAAAAATACCTGTATGACAGAAAGGTATCTATTGATTCAATTTATGAATATCTCGGCACAAAGAGAGATTTCTTCGACTATCAGAAAAATAAATTATTGCGTCGTGGTGTTGAGCGTGAGTTGGAAATTATTGGTGAAGCTATGACAAAACTATTGAAGATATCTCCAGAATTGCACATTGAAAATGCACGCCAAATTATAGACACACGGAATTGGGTAATTCATGGATATGACAAAGTCGATGACGTAATTATTTGGGGAATTATATCCAAGCATTTACCTAAATTAAAGGAAGAAATAGAAATTCTCTTGAAGCTTTAAAACCCGAATCACTCCTTTGGCCAATCAAAGAAACCTGAGCTTGTTGACCAAGCAGATTTACCCATTAATTTTGCAACATGAAGAGAAAAATAGAATTAACTGCTGTTATAGAAATGGAAGACAATATTTATATTTCGTTTTGTCCAGAATTAGATATTGCCAGCCAAGGAGAAACAGCAGAGGAAGCAAAATCCAACCTAATCGAAACTCTTGAACTATTTTATGAAACGGCTTCTGAAACAGAAATCTCTAGAAGATTGCGCAACGAACTTCAAATTTCAAGAGTCACTGTAAATGTTTAGTTTTAATGCAAATATAATCTGGTAAAGACAATTCCTTCCCATTTCATTCGCTAAAATAGACAAAAACAGAATATCGCTTATAAATCCATTTATTACTACCTTTGAATGTAAAATAAATTGTTTAGCTGCTATGTGTGACTTGATGATTAACCCCGATTTTGATTTTTGTTAAATAATAAACCACACCCAATGCATATACAAATAATAAAAACACCAATCAGAATGTACCTAAAAAGAGCTGTCATCATTTTAACTTTTACGTGCCCTATCTTTTTGTCCATAGGTTGTAATTCATCAGAAAAACAGAATATTGTTACATCTGAAACAAAACCTGAAACCAGCACACAAACTGCTGCCTCGAACTTCACATTGGCTAATAAACTCTATCTTTTAGGTCCTGAATATAATTCAACAGAGTGTGAGGCTTATGGGGAATGTGACTGTTGCTCTAGCAACTATTTATTTTTGGATAACGAATATTTCGTTTGCGTCGATTATTGCTTAGAAGGTGATACTTTTCTTTCGGGTAAATATGTCATAAATGGCGATAACGTTGAGTTAAAGTACAATTCAACCATCGTTCATAAGGAATATAATTGGGACAAAGAAACCGACACGCTCAGTACTCTCCCAGAGTTCTTTTTTAAAACTGAAGAAGATAAAACATTCCAAAGAGTATGGACCAAATTCAATTGTGCAGAAAATATAAATTTCAAAACCACCAATGCCGTGGTAGAATACGCGTCCATGGATAAAACACAAACAGCCGAAAACTTCTTGGCCACAATAAAAAAAGAAGGCATCCTTGAAAAACTAAATATCCAATAAAAATTGGACTTTTCCTAGGACTTAGCCAATACTTCCACAGACTCAAAATACAATAATTATCTCCAACCCTAAGAAGCTTTTTAAACTCACCTTACAACACCTATATCAATCCATGCGAGGCTCAACCAAGAACAAAGTACTGGAATTAACATTGGACTTTTCTGTCAATTTTTAATAAACTTTTGACTGATGCTGCCCGATGAGGCCGTCAAAACCATATAAAATTTGCCACAAACCACAATGACTGTTTGCAAAAGCATTTTTTATACATTCCAAAGTTAATATTTTATTTTGGTTTCTTGGGTATAAATAATTCTTCTTAATGATTAAGCCTCCTCCCTTTGCAATAAGCAAATTAAATATTGCCCTTCATGCCAAATCAAAACAAAATTCCACCCTACTCAAAATCCAAAATGAACTACCCAAAACCTAGCGCGTGAGCGGGTGGAGTGGTCCCGACATCTTCGTATGTCGGGAGTCCAGATCGTCCCTAGGACGAGCGAGACGAAACCCACGCAACACGCGACCCTCAACCCCTTGAGGGACACGCCCAATCATAAAATAATGTTAAGACTGTCCTTAGGGTTAATATCGTTCCGATTAAATTTCATTATCTTTGTAGGATGCAATTGTTATATCCATTGTTCGCGCTGGCAGGGCTACTGATAGGGGTGCCCATACTGATACACTTGTTCCACTTCAGGAGGTACAAAAGGGTGCAGTTTACGAATGTGCGGTTTTTGAAGGAAATAAAAGAGGAAACCGATGCGCGCACGAAGCTCAAGAATCTCTTGACCCTCCTGGCGAGATGCTTGGCGGTACTTGCGTTGGTATTTGCATTCGCACAGCCGTTTTGGAAGGGCGACAACATAGATCTAAAGGCCAATCGCTGGGTGTCGATCTACGTTGACAACTCATTTTCGATGCTCGCACTGAGCGAGGAGGTGCCGCTGATCGAGTTGGCCAAAAAGCGCGCCACCGATATCGTGAAGTCATACAAAGTATCGGATCGATTCCAAATACTGACGAATGATCTAGGACTGGGGCAGCAGAGGATGGTCGATCAAGAGACCGCCTTGAGACTCATCGAAGACATCAAGATCAGGCCCAATGTACAGCCATTGCAAAAAATCATAGAAAAGCAAGGTGCTTTGCTCAATTCTATCCAAAATGATGCCAAGCAGGTGTATTTGATATCGGATTTTCAACAGAATATGGTAGAAGGCAGTTTGGCGGCTGAAAGGCTAGACGCTGAGGTTAATATCATCCCATTGCGCAGCATCGAGCATAAATACGTCGAAAGTGCGCTGGAGGCCTCCGGTTTGTTCGATGTCAAAAAAAATAGTTCCCAACAGATCGATTATAATGGTTTCGGAAAGTACAAGTTAATCGTATTGGAAGACCTCGACAACCTGTCTTCTGGGCTAGTGGCTGAACTTTCGAAATATGTCCAGAATGGTGGCAATGTGGTCATTTTTCCAGGCAAAAATGCCGATCTAAACGCTTACAACAGCATGTGGTCGAGCCTATCTACTGGGTCTCTATCCAATAGGGAAAATCAAAAGCGTGAAGTCAATAGCATCAACACGGAGGAATACGTATTCAAGGAAGTATTCGAGGGCAAGGCGGGGAATTTCAGATATCCTAGCACGCAGTATAACTATCCAATCAAGCGAGGCGCCCAAGGCGAGGAGTGGATTATGAAGTATAAAGATGGTTCCACCTATATAGCCAAATATAAGCGAGGCAATGGAAATTTATACCTCTGCGCCAGCCCTTTGGATACAGAGTCTAGTGATTTGGTCCAAAACGCCTCCATATTCGCACCCATGATGTACCGTATGGCATTATCTTCTCTAGAGAAAGTCAAGTACGCATATATCATCGGTCAGGACGAGCAAGTCCAAGCTAAAGCGGACAATAGTCAGTCGGAAGTGTCTTATACCATCAAAGGAAAAACCGAATTCATCCCACAACATACGCGTCAAGGGAACAATCTGATGCTAGGCCTTCAAGGCCAAATCAAGGAAGCGGGCTACTACTACCTCACCGACAAAGATTCTACGAAAATAGCTTCTTTTGCCTTCAATAATTCTCGGCAAGAGAGCAGAATGCAATTCGCCGATAAAAGCGAGATAGAAAAGTATTTCACGCATTATCCCTTCAAGGTACTGGACCAAAAAGAAACTGAAAACTTTGTCGCTCAACTGGATCAAAAGAACAAGGGAAGTTTGATATGGAGGTATTTACTGATGGCAGCGTTAATATTTCTTGGACTCGAAACTTTCATAATTAGGTTCTGGAAAAAATGATATATCGTAATTTTCTCGTATATTTAGGGATTATTTAACCTTTTATAATGTGAGAATTATGGAATCTAATGGACAAAACACCGCTTTAAAACTTCATTGGGATATTATTATTCGCTGGGGATTGATTTCAGCTTTGGCTTCAGTAGTATTATTTCTAATCATCACCATGTCAGGCTTGAAGACCGTAGGAACTGGTGGTATTATCCAGTTCATACTTGGAGTTGCCCTTACCCTTTATATCCTTTTTATGGCATTCAAGATGATTCGGGATGACAGACAAGGAGGCTATCTCAACCTAGGCCAATCAGTTGTAAATGGCACTTTGATTGTTATTTTTTCATCGCTTGTGATGTTTGTTTTTATGCAAATTTATATGAATTATATAGATCCAGGATATATGGAAAGCATCCAAAGGGAATCCATGGAATTGATGACAAAAATAGCTGGTGAGAACGAAGAAGCCATGGAAAAAATGGAAGAAGAAATGGCTAAGCAAAAGGATAAAATGGGCTTTTCTGTCATGAATATTGCTAGCAATTTGCTTACTTCTGGTATATTTGGAGCCATTATGTCTCTCATCATGGGAGCAGTCATGCGCAAAGATCCCAATCAAAACATAGCATAATTCCTTAAACAATCTAAAATTTTGCGACAAGTGATTAACTTTGTGGTTGATCACTTGTTTTGTTTTATTAAAGAAAATTCTTTTTTCCTTTGAATCAATGTAGAATTATTGGGCTTAGAACTGGAGTCATCGTAGGCATATTGACCATCGTGTTGATGCTTTGTTTTTATTTGGTGGACAAAAGACAATTTGTCATTTCCACCTTTTACACTTATATTTTTTACTGGGTAGGTATGATTTGGGCCACTGGCAAAGCCAAAGCTACCGTAACTCCAGAAGAACGCTCCTATCACAATCTTTTGCAGACGCCTTTCATCGTATTTTTGGTCGCCAATGTCTTCTACTATGCGATGATGTTCATCATGTTCAATTGGGTCGATAATTCGCTGATGGAGGTAACCAAAGGCTTTTTCAATGAACTCGTAGATTGGGTTTCGAAAATGCCGGGCAACGAAGATCAAAAAGAAAATTTTACAAAAATCAAACAAGATCTCAATACATCGCTTAATTCTTATGACTTAAAAAGCTTGAGTCTTGAATTCGCCAACTCACTCTTCAAGGGATTTATCTTGTCCGTCATCATTACGTTTTTCTTTACCATTAGAAAGAGCAAAATATGACCGAACCGAGCCTTGATATTTCTATCGTCGTACCCCTTTTCAATGAAGCAGAATCTCTACCAGAGCTGGTGGATTGGATTCATCGCGTGTGTTCCAAACACGCCTTTCGCTACGAAATCATCTTGGTCAATGACGGCAGTTCTGACGAAAGTTGGCAGGTCATACATCAGTTAGCACAAAAATACAACCAAGTCAAAGGCATTTCTTTCCGCAGAAATTATGGCAAATCAGCCGCTTTGCAGACGGGCTTTCAAGCGGCTTCGGGCGAAGTGGTGATTACGATGGATGCCGACCTCCAAGACAGTCCAGACGAGATTCCAGAGCTATATGATTTGATCAAAAACCAAAGATTTCACCTCATATCTGGATGGAAGCAAAAGCGTTACGATCCCATCTCGAAGACCATCCCCACCAAGCTATTCAACTGGGCCACGCGCAAGATTTCGGGCATTGAGCTAAATGATTTCAACTGCGGACTAAAAGCCTACAATTATAAAGTCGTCAAGGCCATCGAAGTCTATGGCGAGATGCATCGTTACATCCCCGTCATCGCCAAGTGGAACGGTTTTACTAGGATTGGTGAGAAGATCGTCGAGCATCGTCCTAGGAAATACGGCTATACCAAATTCGGGCTAGAGCGCTTTGTCAATGGTTTTCTGGACCTGCTTTCCCTCTCATTTGTGGGGAAATTCGCCAAGCGGCCTATGCATTTTTTTGGCAGCTTGGGCGTCGCTAGTTTTCTCCTTGGCTTTTGCATTTTGGTCTATTTGACCGTGCTGAAAGTCGGATATGGCGAGTACAAAATGACCGAGCGACCCTTATTTTATTTTGGGTTGATCACGCTGATAGTTGGGGTTCAGTTGTTTTTGACTGGCTTTTTAGCGGAACTCGTTTCACGCAATGGCCACGACCGCAATAAGTATCATATCGAGGATTTGATCCATTTGGAAGGATAATTTTTGGGCGTGTCCCTCCCTCGTCTTCAGACGAGATCTGGCCGGGCACTTCACGACTACACTTCGTTTCGGTCTCTTCGAGACCCACCTTCGGCGGTCGTTGCGATCCCTCACGCAGCTCAACATGAAGCCAGGGGATTATTGCATTTATTTTTTTCAATTATGGGTAATTTATTTGCATTTTTTGCGTCTTAATCACAAATATTTGAACGATGAAATTAATTGGATTACTCGGTGCTTTTTGTATGATTGGTTTCAACTCCATCCTAGGACAAAATGCGCTCATTACGCTCAGCAATGCCTCCAAAAACGCCAAAGAATACTACAATAAGGCCTCCGATTATGAGAATTTATACAAGACCCATCTCGCCATTCAATATTATACTAAGGCCCTCAAAAAAGAGCCAAATATCGAAGAACCCATACTAAAATTGGGCTACCTCTACGGTTATCTAAGAGATTATCCAAATTCAATCATTTATTATCAACAGTACGTCGATTTGGCCACCGAACCAGATCCTAGAGTCGTTATAGCCCTAGCAAATTCGTATTTTTACAACGATGATTTGGACAAAGCATTGCAATATTATACCCAAGCAAAGACCAAAGTAGATCCCAATAGCAACTTAGCCAGACTGGCCACTAAGGGCATCGCCGATACCAAATTTTCCGTACAGAATAAATCGCCCCTGTCCAATACCAAAATTACAAAACTTCCGACCACCGTCAATTCAGAGTACGGAGATTATTTTCCAGGTATGACCGCAGACGAATCCCTTCTCCTTTTCACTCGAAATTTGAACGGCCAAGAAGATTTTTTTTATAGCAAAAAAGTAAACGGTGCATGGGAAAATGCTGAACCTTTACAAGAACTCAACACTCCTGAAAATGAAGGCGCCCAGTGCATCTCAGCCGACGGCAAATCCATCATTTTTACGGCTTGTGATCGCCCAAAAGGCTTTGGTCGCTGTGACCTTTATTTGAGCGAATTGATAGATGGACATTGGTCCGAACCGATCAATCTAGGGCCTGGAGTCAATGGCCCCTCTTGGGATAGTCAGCCTACGCTCTCGGCTGATGGCAGATTGCTTATTTTCAGTTCTGACCGCGACGGACAAAAAGATCTTTTCATGTCTCACAAAAATGAAAAAGGCAAATGGTCGAAATCAGTTGCACTACCTAGTCAGATCAATACTTCCAGTCTTGAGGATAGCCCTTTTCTGGCCGCCGACGGTGAGATATTATTCTTTTCGAGCGAAGGACATCCTGGTTTTGGTGGCGCAGATTTGTTTTATTCTAAGAGAAAAGGCATCAATGAGTGGACGACCCCGACCAATTTGGGACAACCCATCAATTCCAAACAATCCGAAACTACGTTGATTACCAACTACTTAGGCAATAAAGGAGTTTACGCCAAGGACAGCATTTATTATGACACAAACAAAGATGTAGTAACAGAAAAACACGCAATCGATCTCTACCAATTCGAATTTCCTAAACTCATAAGGCCCAAACCGACCTCGTACATCCAAGGCAAAATCTTCGATGCTGAGACCAAAGAGCCACTCATGGCCCAAGTCAAAATATACAATGTAAAAATGTCCAAACCCGTATCTCAACCATTATGTCACGCTGATGGAACATTTTTTGCAGCATTACCTTTTGGACAGGACTATTCTCTTTCTGTGTCTAAAAAAGGATACTCCTTTTACTCTGACTTTTTTGATTTAAAAGATTCCCTTTCTCTTAATCTCCCCTTTTCGCTGGAAATTGGACTTCGCGCCATTAGTCCCGACGTTTCTTCCACGGAAATCATCCAACTCAAGAATATATTTTTCCCCTCTAACTCTTACCAGCTTGACCCCTCCTCCTTCAGAGAGTTGCAACAAATCAAGGAATTTTTGACTGAAAATCCTTACATCAATGTACGAGTAAATGGACATACTGACGATATAGGCTCCGAAAAAGACAATCTCACCCTCTCTGACTTGAGAGCCAAAGAAGTCGTCAAATATTTAGTCAAGGAAGGCATAGCACCCGACAGACTTCAAAGCCAAGGCTATGGAGAATCTAAGCCCATCGTCCCCAACGACAGCCCTAGAAACCGCGCCGCCAATCGACGAACTGAATTGGAAATTTTATAAAAAATCAATTTCAATTAACTTTTTTCACATTGAGGGAGTCTTTAGTGTAGAAAGGCGAGATGGCGAAATTGTTAGTTAGAAATTTAAGCTCGTTGCTTTACTAGTTTTCTGAAAATTATTCATATTAAATTAAAAAATATGTGTGAATTGCGAAATGCGCAACATTTGCACTGGAAATTGCATGCATATTTGTTAGGTAAACAGCAGTGAGAACAATTTCAAACTAAAATTAAAGGCCGCAATCAATTTTATCAAAATCAGGCTTAATGGACAAAAAGTAGGCTAAAAAAGGCTAAAACCTGTATAAACACTAGCTTTGCGGCAAATCAAAGGTCATGAATAAAAAAAGTGCTTTTATTGTGGGAGCAGATTTACAAGAAAATGGTATAAAAAGTGGTGTTCAACTTTATAAATGCTATAATTGTAATCGTCAGTTTATAGGGAGGAGATCGGATTAATAGTTCAAATTTGTGGGAAGAATATTCTATTGGAAAACAAACTTACAGTCAATTAGCGTCCAAATATAAATGCTCCATTAAGACTATTCAAAGAAAACTGGATGGTTATAGGATAATTGAAGTTAAAAAGGAAGTTCGCGAAGTTATTGTTCTAATGGATACTACATATTGGGGAAAAAGCTTAGGAGTCATGTTATTTAAAGATGCCATAACAAGGAAAATCTTCTCAAATATTATGTAAAGACAGAAACAAACCAACTCTATGTTCAAGGTATAGAAGAATTGAAGTCAAGGGTACAAGATACTTGGAATCGTTTGCGATGGCAGGAAAGGGCTCATTCAAGCTTTCAAAGATATACCTGTGCAATGTGCCAATTTCATCAGTCAGCAATTATACGTAGTTACTTAACCAAAAGGCCTAAATTGCAAGCGGGGATGGAACTAATGGACGTGCTAAACCTAATGAAACAAACGGACAAGGAGTCGTTTGTAGGAGCTTTGAATCTGTGGTATGATAAATGGGAGCAGTTTTAAAAGAACGAACAATCAATGAAACAACACATAAATCCTTCTATACACAAAAAACTAAGATCAGCCTATAGAAGTATAAAGACGAATCTGCCCTGGCTATTTACTTGGTATGATAACTTTGAGCTAAAAATACCAAATACAACCAATGCCATAGATGGTCATTTTGCAGACCTGAAAAACAAGTTGAGAAATCATAATGGCCTTTCACTAACGCGAAAGAAGAAGTTTATTGATGGGTTTTGAAGGCATAAAGTTCTCTAAAAATATCAATGGGCTAAGAAATGACACCTTAACCCATCAACAAGACTTTTTTCTTCGAACATCTATTTTATCCCTGGCAGGTTGCTCCCCAGCAGAGCCTACTTCCGTTTATTTAGACAATAGCAAAAGTATCTGAAATTGCAACAATATTGACAAATAAGAGAAAATAAATAGCCTACTTTTTGTCCATTACAAACTATCATCTATCAAAATAGCCTACTTTTTGTCCATTATACCCAAAATCAATAATAGCCCACTTTGAATTAAAATATTTAACTAAAAACCAAAAAATTATGAAATATCAATTGCTTTTACGTCTTTATATTGACTCTGCACAATTTTTCCAAATCAAGGAAATATTAAATCTTTTAAAAACCAAATTAAACCCTACTATCATGCTAAAAATTATCTCCCTTGCAGCTTTAAGTTTATTGCTCATTAACTCAATCACTGCTCAGCGTTTAGCCATTTCTCCTAAATATTTTTTATACTCAGATGTCGCAAGTCATCTAAAAGGAAACCAAGCAGCCACATTTGGTATAGACAAATTTTTAAAAAATGACCAAACTTTGGGCTTCGAATTTTCATACATTTACGATTATCGTTTTAAGAATTTGGCAG
Organism: Saprospiraceae bacterium; assembly: GCA_016718505.1. Lineage (GTDB taxonomy): Bacteria > Bacteroidota > Bacteroidia > Chitinophagales > Saprospiraceae > JADKKF01. Next base: position 248,043 of record JADKDE010000003.1, read on the forward strand.
CAAACCGAATACACAATCAAACCAATTTGTCCCAAGGATCTAAAAATTTTCAGACCGCTGTCAATTATTCCTTCCCTATTTCATTTACTAAAAATACCAATAAGTATAGTAGATTTTTCTCAGGCGTAAAACTCGCATATTCCAACATTCATTATACTCACAATCAATCCGTTCCAACCAATAGTGGAAAACCTGTACCCGCTTTCGCCATTCTTTCTAATAATGAAATGATGGACAATACTTTTTCTACGCATAATCATCGGGTAGATGGCCTGATCACCATCGGTTATCAACTCTTAACAGATGCAAGTCTTTCCTATGAAATATTTGCTGGCTTCGGTTTGTCATTCCAAGCAAACAAGACTGTAGGCACAAGCTATACTTTAGTCCAAGGAGCCACAACACATACACTGAAATATTCACAAGGATTTGAACCACGCTATGAAAAATATCTAGCATTTAATAACAGTGGAGCCAAGGGATTCTCGGCACTTCCAGTTTTCCAACTGGGCGCTAAAATAGGATGGACTACATTTAAAAAAGGAAAATAAAAATAAATCAGCTAAAATCATAGGGAACGCTTTTCATAAATAGAGTTGCTACTTATTGACCGGGCTTAGACTTAAGCTCGGTTATTTTTTTGAGCCATTTTGCTTCCTTGCAAATTTTTCAGGTGACAAAATAACACCATTTTTTGCCATCACAAGCCAATTTGTCGCATTTCACGCAAAGGCATGTTTTTTGACATTGTATTTAATTTTCAATATTATATTAAATCAAGCAATAGATATGGCAAAGACTGGACAAATTTCCGTTCAAACGGAAAACATTTTTCCGATAATTAAAAAATTCCTTTATTCTGACCAAGAAATATTTCTCAGAGAGCTCGTTTCCAACGCTGTGGACGCCTGCCAAAAACTAAAAACACTGGCATCCAAAGGCGAAACAACTGGAGAGCTAGGGGAGCTTCGCATAGAAATCCTCCTAGATGAAGCTGCTAAAACCATCACCATCCGCGATAATGGGATCGGGATGACTGCCGAAGAAGTAGAAAAATACCTCAACCAAGTTGCATTTTCTAGCGCCTCCGAATTTTTGGAGAAGTACAAAAACGAAACCAACATAATTGGTCATTTTGGCTTAGGTTTTTATTCCGCTTTCATGGTGGCAGACAACGTAGAGGTTTTGACTAAGTCCTACAAAGAAGGTGCTACCGCTGTTCGTTGGACATGCGACGGAAATCCATCTTACACCCTTGAGGATATAGACAAAGACACGAGAGGTACGGACATCATTCTCCACATCAATGAAGAAGGCAAAGAATACCTAGACAAATACAAGCTCGAAGGTTTGCTCAATAAGTATTGCAAATTTTTGCCCGTCACGATCCAAATGGGTACGAGGACTGAAACCACCTATGAAGGTGAAGGTGACGACCGCAAAGAGATAAAAACCGAAGTTCCTAACATCATCAACGACAAAGATCCCCTTTGGAAGAAAAATCCACTAGAAATCACCGAAGAGGAGTACAAGAATTTTTACAGAGATCTGTACCCAATGAGCTCAGATCCATTGTTTTGGATTCACTTGAACATCGATTATCCATTCAATCTTACTGGAATTCTATATTTCCCCAAAATCAGCAACGATCTTGCCCTACAAAAAAACAAAATCCAACTATACAGCAATCAGGTTTATGTTACTGACGAAGTCAAAGACATCGTTCCTGAGTTTTTAACCCTTTTACACGGTGTGATAGATTCTCCCGATATTCCACTCAATGTTTCACGCAGTTATCTCCAAGCAGATGCCAATGTCAAGAAAATCACGGGCTATATTACGCGTAAAGTAGCTGAAAAATTGCAAGAACTATACAACAAAGATCTCGAGGGCTACCAAGCAAAATGGTCCGATATAGGGGTTTTCGTCAAATACGGCATCATCTCCGATGAAAAATTCGCTGAAAAAGCCATGAAATTCGCCTTGTTCCAAAATGTTGACAAAGAGTTCTTTGCGATCGAGGCATACGATGAAAAAATCAAGGCCCTGCAGACCGACAAAAACAACAAACTGGTCCATATATACAGCACCAACCCAACTGAGCAATACGCGTACATACAAGCAGCGAAAAATAGAAGCTATGACGTGCTATTGATGGATCACCCCATTGACAATCACTTCATCCAACACCTAGAGTACAAGCTACCTAACACTTCTTTCGTGCGTGTGGATGCAGATACCGCCGACCAACTCATCCACAAAGACGAGAAGGTAGAATCTGTACTCAACGAGCAAGAAAAAGAGTCGATCAAAGGCCTTTTTGAAAACATCGTTAAAGCAACTCCAGGGGCCACAGCTGTTCTAAAAGATCTATCTCCGACAGATGATCCCATTTCCATCGTGCGCCCAGAATTCATGCGACGTATGAAGGAAATGCAAGCATTACAAGGGATGAATTTTGGAGATTTTCCAGACGCCATCAACGTTAATATCAATACCAATCACCCCTTGATTTGTCAGAAAATCCTACTAGAGACCGACGACGCCAAAAAGAACTCGATAGCCTCCTACCTCGTACAGTTGGCCAAACTACAACAAAATATGCTCAAAGGCGAAGAACTAAACCAGTTCGTCCACACCAGCATCTCACAGCTCAACTAAGTTCAAATTATTATTATAAGGGCACGTCCTGACTACCAAAAAGTAGTCAGGACCAGGCTCCTGCGGGCTGTCGGTGCTACGCACTCGGCTATCGCCGACCCTCCGTATCCTTCGTGCGATAACGGGTTCATTTTCAATGCTTCTCTGGACCCTCAGCACACTTCATCCATCAAGTTTCAAGCCTTACCAAAACTACTCTCATCCACTCGGGATGAAATATATCTAACTTTATAGCCCCCCTCCCTCGTGCGACCCTTTCGGGGTCGAATATATACTAACAACACCTCTTGAGAATATCAGAACCCTTCGGGTTCAACTTTCATCCATTCCCACAATTAATTGCCACATTCATCCCTTTGGGATGAAATACATTTAACTATATGTTCGTTACGCCTCGTGCGACCCCCTCGGGGTCGAATCTATCCATTTCAACTCTTCTTGAAAATATCAGAACCCTTCAGGTTCAACTTTCATTCCATTTAAACTAACACTTGAATCTCTCTCATCCCCTCGGGATGAAATACATCTAACTTTATAGCCCCCTCCATCGTGCGACCCCTTCGAGGTCGAATCTATCCATTCCGAAATTTTAAGCAATGACCTAATTCAAATACTTAGCCACAATCGGAAGTCGTCTCCCCATGCCGAAAGATTTAGACGAAACACGAATAACTGGGGGCGACTGATATCGCTTGAATTCATTGATATTGACCAAGCGAAGCGCACGCCTTACCGTTGCCTCATCGTAGCCCATTTCGATGATATCTTGAGGACTTTTGCGCATCTCAACATGCAAGCTCACTTTTATTCGTGGTATTGAGCAGGATATTTCCGTGCTTATTGCTGACAGCCATAAGCAGCATACCACGTATTCTCGCTTGGATATTTTCCTCCGTGACATTAGGCGGCAAATCATCGAATAGAGGCCCTAAGGTCTTTTCATACATATCGAATATCGGTCGAATCGGTACAATATCATATCGTATCCCCAAGGACTCTGCCAATGCCTTGGCATCATCCACAGAATGCCCACTGGAGTATTGGGATGGCATCAACAGCACCCGCACATTTTCACTACCCAATGCCCTTACCGCTAATACCGCAGTCAATGCCGAGTCTATACCACCAGAAAGGCCCAAAATAGCCTTTTTCAGTCCTAATTTGGCAAAATAATCCTTAATTCCTAGCACGATGGCATCGTGTATCAAGGCGATTTTATTTTTCACTTGTACTCGCTCCATTTTACCTTCAATGACCTCTTGGAGGTCATACACGCGGATACATTCCTCAAAATATGGCATTTCTTCATAAACTTGCCCATTGGGCGACATTACAATGGATCCACCATCGAAGATGATCTCCGTTTGTGCACCTACTTCATTGCAGTAAAATATCGGAACTTTATACCGCTCTACATTGGACTTTAGCACGTCTATACGCTCCTGCGCATGCGTATAATGGAAAGGCGAAGCCGAAATATTTAGCATTAAATCGGGCTTTTGATCCATCATTTCATCCATTGGACAGATGGGGTAAAGTGGATTCTCGTTACCGACGTTCCAGATATCTTCACACACCGTAAGGGCGATTTTCTTACCTTTAAAATCAACGACATTCCATTCAGTCGCAGGCTCAAAATACCTATATTCATCGAATATGTCGTAGGTAGGCAGCAGTGTTTTTGCTTGCGTATATTTACGCTTACCTCCTTCTAGAAAAATCACACAATTCAACAAATCCTTACCCTCAGCTTTAGGATTTACTATCGGACTTCCAACTACGATTGCTATCTCATGCGACAGCTCTAACAAGGAGTCCACCACAGTTTCCGACATTTGCACAAAATCCGCAAACTCCAAAAAGTCTTGAGGAGGGTATCCACATGTGACCAATTCGCTAAAACAGACCAAGTCTGCCTTGAGACTTATGGCCTTGTGACAAGCATCGATTATTTTAGCCTTATTCCCTTCAAAATCCCCAATATGCACGTTCAACTGTGCCATCGCTATACGCATAATTCCTAGTTTTTTCTATTAATGAAACAAAGATACACAAAGCGAATTTAACTTAATAACCGATCATAAACTTATCAGGGCGTCCCCCATGTAGCACATGGGTCGGTGCATTCGTGAGTTCGCTTTGCTCCGTCTCGCCAGCCCAAGCGACGAGACTCTCCCTCGTCATTTGATGTCTTCGGGAGATCACTACTCCACCTGACGCGCTTGGATAATATACATGCCTTTCACTCCGTGATATACTTTCAAACCAAAAAAAAACTAAAGCAACTAAAGCCATTTTTTACGTAACTTTGAACCTACTAGCAAAGAGGTGTATCATCATGGAAAATAGTAATTGGTCTTCTTATTTCGATGCCAACCAAAAGCTTTGGGATGCTAAAACACCCATACATTGGGCTTCGTCTTTCTATGACGTAGAAGGATTCATAAAAAAACCAAATTCACTCAATAGCATCGAAACCAAACTGCTTGGAGACCTTCATCACCAGTCGATTTTGCATTTGCAATGCCATTTTGGACAAGATACAATATCTCTAGCAAAGCTTGGTGCGAAGGCTGTTGGGATTGATTTTTCAAGTGAAGCAATCGATCATGCGCGCAAATTGAATGAAGAACTAGGAACAGATTGTACTTTTTTTGAAAGCAATGTTTACAATATTGCATCCCTTGGGCTAGGCCAATTTGATTGGGTTTTTACTTCATATGGTTCGATATGTTGGCTGCCTGATTTAGAAACTTGGGCGAGGATTATTTTCAACCATCTCAAGCCTGGGGGCAAATTCTTGATAGTAGATTTACACCCACTATTACATCTTTTGGATTGGACCACTGCACAAATCGCCTATGAATACGACACATATGGTCAGCCCATTCGAGAAGAAAACCAAGGGACTTATACCGATGGAGGAGAATGCCTAAAATCTGTCGAATATTTTTGGAATCACAGCATGAGCAGTCTGATTTCAGCACTTTTAAAATCGGGATTGATCCTAGAATCTTTGGATGAATTTAATTATTGCCCTTATGATTTATTTGGAGATGGCTCTATTGCCACGGAATCGGGATTTGCCATAAAAAATTTACCAAAATCATTCCCTTATGTGTACGCCATTGCTTGCACAAAACCTTTATAACTTTCGCATTTTAAAATTATGAAAAAAATTAAAAATTTTATAGGTGGAGAATGGTGCGAACCCATTTCAGGTCGTTATCTAGACAATGTCAATTCAGCACTAGGAGAAGTCTATTCTCAATTGCCAGATTCGGACGAATTGGATGCCGCTGCCGCTGTAACTGCCGCATCCGAAGCATTTGAAGCGTGGAGCAAAACAACTCTTGAACAGAGAGCCATCCTTTTACAAAAAATGGCCGATATACTCGATAGAAGAAGGGAAGAATTCGCCTTGGCGGAATCCATAGACAATGGCAAGCCCATCAGTTTATCGCTGCAAGGGGACATCCCAAGAGCAGCCTCCAATCTCAGATTTTATGCTGGAGGAGCTATGCACTTCGCCTCAGAATCACACGCCATGCCCAATTTTGGCGTCAATTATACTTTAAGGAAACCAGTTGGCCCAGTGCTATCGATTTCCCCTTGGAATCTACCCTTACATATTTTTACCTGGAAGATAGCTCCTGCCCTAGCAGCAGGCAATACCGTCGTCGCCAAACCATCCGAAATCACCCCGATGACCGCTTATCTGTTTGGTGAGATCTGTCAGGAAGCTGGATTACCAGCTGGAGTCTTGAATATAATACACGGATTAGGGGCCAAAGCTGCCATGCCAGTAGCTAAAGACCCTCGTATCAAAGCCGTTACGTTTACGGGTGGTACCGCAACAGGGCGCATTCTTGCACAGGAGATAGCCCCTACTTTCAAGAAAATGTCCCTAGAACTAGGTGGCAAAAATGCCAACATCATTTTTGATGATTGTGATCTTGATCAAGCAGTAGAGACTACTCTGCTTACTTCCTTTTCCAACCAAGGGCAGATTTGCTTGTGTGGCTCACGTTTATTGATCCAACAAGGTATATATCCGAAATTCAAACAAAAACTACTAGAGGCCATCCAAAAGCTCCCTGTGGGCAATCCTATGGACCCAGCCACTCGAGTCGGAGCCATTGTCTCAAAAAGTCATTTTGAAAAAATATTATCGTATATCCAAATCGCCAAAGACGAAGGTGGAAAAATTTTGTCTGGTGGAGAAAAACTTAGCCCTCATGGTGAATGTGCCAATGGATATTTTATCAAACCAACCGTCATCGAAGGCCTAGATAATATGGCGCGCTGCAATCAAGAAGAAATATTCAGATCCGTGGTTACGCTCCAATCATTTGCTACAAAGGAGGAAGCCATTTCCCTTGCGAATGGCACACCATATGGCCTTGCAGCCTCTATATGGACCCAAGATCTAAAACAAGCTCATGTCGTTGCAGATGCTTTAGATTCTGGAATTATTTGGGTGAATTGCTGGATGATTCGCGACCTTAGAACCCCATTTGGTGGGATGAAACAGTCTGGAGTAGGACGAGAAGGTGGCTGGGAGTCTATGCGATTTTTTACGGAGCCGAAGAATATTTGCATAAAATATTAACATATATAGCAAATTTTCATATACATTTACGCATAACAATTTACATTTTTATGTGCATAAGTGTTTTTAATAAGCCTAAAGCTTTATTTCGTATTACCTTAGTTTTCTTCATTTCTGTGGGTCAAAGAAGTAGCGCACAAGCGACTTGGCAACAAAAAGCCAATTACGAAATCGATGTTCAGCTCGACGACGAAAACCATAAATTGACAGGAACTGAACGCATTACCTACTACAACAATTCTCCAGATGCGCTTGACCATCTGTATTTTCATTTGTTTTACAATGCATTCCAACCAAACTCGATGATGGATACTCGATCTAGAAATATAGCTGATCCCGACGGACGTGTTAGAGATCGAATTTCAAAATTAAAACCCAATGAGATTGGCTATCAAAAAATATCAAAAGTTCTCGTTAATAACAAGGAAGTTCCTTTCGAAATCCTTGAAACCATCCTCAAAGTCAATCTTCCAAATCAAATAAAGCCTAAAAAGAAAGCCAAAATAACCCTAGAATTTGAAGCACAAATACCTGTACAAATCAGACGAACTGGTAGGGACAATTCCGAGGGGATAGATTACACGATGACGCAATGGTATCCAAAATTGTGTGCATATGACCATAATGGATGGCATCCAAATGATTATGTAGCCCGAGAATTTTACGGTGTAGTGGGAGAATTCAAGGTTAATATTACGCTAGACAAAAAATTCATCATTGGGGCTACAGGAGAATTAGAAAATGAGATAGAAATATTAAAAGCCAGAAATAATTCATCTAGAAATTTGGTTACTTGGCATTGGATAGCTGAAAATGTTCATGACTTTGCTTGGGCCGCTGATACTGGTTTTACTCACGATATGATCCTTGGAGACCAAGGCGGAAAAATGAATTTTTATTATCAAAAAAATAGCAAAACGGATTCCACTTGGAAGGCTTTGCAACCCGTCATGAATGAAGTAAAAAACTTTGTTAGTGAACGTTTTGGCCCCTATGTATATCCCCAGTTTTCTTTCATCCAAGGTGGTGACGGAGGGATGGAATACCCGATGGTCACTATGATGTTGGGCAATGGCAAGTTTAGAGGGCTGATAGGTCTCGCTACGCATGAATATTTACACTCATGGTATCCGATGATGATCGGAACGGATGAAAGTAGAGATCCTTGGATGGATGAAGGATTTGCATCGTATGTAGAAACATTGGTCATGGAACATTTGGAAGGCATGGGCACTTTTGGAGGGATTGGTCGCAAAGCTAAGGATCCGTTTTATGGAGATTATAATGCGTACATTTCCCTTGTAAAATCTGGCAAAGAAGAGCCGCTCACAACGCCTTCGGATCACTACAATACCAATAGAGCTTATTCCATCGCATCCTACGTCAAAGGTGCCTTATTTCTTAATCAATTGGAATATATCATTGGTCGTGACAAATTTTCAAAGTTGATGAAAGAATACCACCGACGCTTTTTACACAAATTTGCATCTCCAGATGATTTTATTTCCCTAGCTGAAAAAATATCGAAAATGCAACTCGACTGGTATAAAGAAAGTTGGGTAAATACCACCAATACCATCGATTATAGCATTGATACGGTTTATAACATTGGTCCTAAAAAAACCAAAATTATCCTAAAGAGAATCGGGCGTATTTCAATGCCTATTGACTTGATGGTCGAAGATCATGAAGGTCTTCAAAAAATCGTACATATACCGAACAGCATGACTTTCGGGCATAAAGATGCTGAATTTCCAGGCTATTCTTGGGAAGTAATGACCCCTTGGAGATGGACATCTCCTACTTACTCCCTTGACCTAGATATCGATTTCAAGTCACTTAAATCCATCATCATAGACCCTACCGACCGAATGGTGGACATAGACCGAACTAATAACGAATATTTACCTAAAAATCCCTAAATCAAAATGGAATTGAAAAAAATTATTTACCTATGCCTTGGATTGTTTGGGATCTCAGGTTTACTGCATTTGCTTGCTATGAATGGCACTCCTATTCATCCCCTAGCTTTGTTATCGAGCAGATGGGTAGCCCTAGCTGTTTTATTTTATATAGGCGTTAAAAAGAATAGTTTTACGCTATGGATTTTCATCTCGATGCTGATTGGTGCTGAAATTGGTTTGTATTTCGGGAAAGATGCCAGTGGACTCAAGGCCATCACTGATATTTTTATTAGGATGATTAAAACCATCATTGCACCGTTGATTATTTCGACTTTGGTTGTAGGAATTGCTGGACATTCTAATATCAAGCAAGTAGGGAGAATGGGGTGGAAATCGCTTGTGTATTTTGAACTAGTGACTACAATTGCACTCGTAGTGGGATTGGCGGCTATTAATTTTTCTCAGGCTGGAAAAGGACTACAAGCTTTGCCTACAGAAATGTTAGAAAAAAATCAAGCTGAAATCGAGAAAAAAACTACTTCAGGAAAAGCAAAGACTGGAGTAGATCACGTGGTTGATAGCTTTCCAGAGAATATTGGCAAGGCCGTAGTTGAAAATAATATCTTACAAATAGTGGTCTTCGCTGTGATTTTTGGTATAGCACTGGCGATGGTTCACGGCTCAAAAAAACAAATGATGCTGGAATGGATGGAAAGCTTAGCAGAAATTATGTTTAAGTTCACCGATATTGTCATGCTGCTTTCGCCCTTTGCCGTCGGTGCTTCCATTGCCTATGCCGTAGGCAATCTCGGCTTGGACATATTTAGAAATCTCGCCTTGCTGGTCTTAACCTTGATGGTAGCATTGGTGATTTTCGTGCTTTGCGTTTTATTGCCGATTGCTCTTTTGATAAAATTACCCATTAAGAAATTCATTGAAGCAGTTAAAGAGCCCGTTTCGATTGCATTTTCGACAGCAAGTTCAGAAGCTGCACTACCTAAAGCCCTTGAAAATATGGAAAAATTTGGCGTTCCACAAAAAATAGTTGCTTTTGTATTGCCCACAGGCTATAGTTTCAACCTAGATGGGACGACGCTGTATCTATCATTGGCTTCAGTCTTTGTAGCCCAAGCAGCAGGAATTGATCTAAGTCTGGGTCAGCAGATCGCTATGATGCTTACTTTGATGCTTACAAGCAAAGGTGTTGCAGGTGTAAGAAGTGCAGGGCTTGTAATCCTGCTTTCTACAGCCACCAGTTTTGATTTGCCACTATGGCCAATTGCGACTATATATGCCATTGACTTTATCATGGATATGGCCAGAACCTCCGTCAATATGCTGGGCAACTGTTTGGCAACTTGTGTAATAGCACGTTGGGAAGGCGAACTCCATGTAAAGGAATAATTTTCAAGAGACTTTCACAGATCATTTATGACAATTTGGCATTTTTTTGGACAAATTGCTATGCCATATCTCTATTTTTTATCAAAATGGCATTAAAAAATGAATTTTTCACCGTGGCACGAAGATTGATTATTGATTGATATTCATTTACAATCATTAATTAAATTTATACAATGGGAAAAATTATAGGAATAGATTTAGGGACTACCAATTCTTGTGTAGCGGTGATGGAAGGGAATGAGCCAGTTGTCATACCAAATGACGAAGGTAAAAGAACCACGCCATCCGTTGTAGCATTTATGGACAATGGCGAAAGAAAAATCGGAGACCCGGCAAAAAGACAAGCAATTACAAATCCAACACGTACAGTAGCTTCCATCAAGAGATTTATGGGTAGCAGATTTACTGAAAGTCTTAAAGAAAAAGAACACGCGGCCTATACTATCGAAAAAGGCGACAACGACACCGTAAGGGTCAATATCGATGGAAGACAATACAGCCCGCAAGAAATATCGGCTATGGTACTTCAAAAAATGAAGAAAGTTGCCGAAGATTATTTAGGCACAGAAGTAACTGAAGCAGTGGTTACTGTTCCAGCTTATTTCAATGACTCACAAAGACAAGCTACCAAAGAAGCTGGTGAAATAGCTGGATTGAAAATCTCCAGAATCATCAATGAGCCGACTGCCGCTGCTTTGGCATACGGACTAGACAAGGGTGGAAAGGACATGACCATCGCTGTTTATGACCTTGGTGGTGGTACCTTTGATATTTCCATCCTCGAATTGGGAGATGGGGTATTCGAAGTGAAATCTACCAATGGGGACACGCATCTTGGTGGTGATGATTTTGATAGAGTCATCATTGATTGGTTAGCTGATGGATTCAAAGCCGTAGAAAATATTGATTTGCGCAAAGATCCAATGGCCCTACAAAGGTTGAAAGAAGCTGCTGAAAAAGCCAAAATCGAGCTTTCATCAGGTAGTGAAACAGAAATCAATTTGCCATACGTCACCGCTGTGGATGGTGTTCCAAAACACTTGGTGATGAAATTGTCTCGTGCAAAATTCGAACAATTGACAGACAGCCTTGTACAAAGAACATTAGAGCCTTGTCGTTTGGCATTGAAAGATGCAGGTATGACCAGTGCAGACATAGATGAAATCATTTTAGTAGGAGGTTCTACTCGTATCCCTAGGATTCAGCAGGCAGTTGAAGACTTTTTCGGTAAAAAACCAAATAAAGGGGTAAATCCTGATGAAGTCGTTGCCATCGGAGCTGCTATCCAAGGAGGAGTTTTGAGCGGAGATGTACAGGACGTATTGTTGTTGGATGTTACGCCATTATCAATGGGTATCGAAACCATGGGTGGAGTATATGACGTTGTCATCGAATCCAACTCGACCATTCCAACCAAGAAAGCTAAGATTTATTCTACAGCAGCAGATAGTCAACCAAGCGTAGAGATCCATATCCTACAAGGAGAAAGACCAATGGCTAGAGACAATCGTACGGTTGGTAGATTTATCTTAGACGGTATCCCACCTGCGCCTAGAGGTGTTCCACAGATCGAAGTAACTTTCGACATGGATGCCAATGGAATCCTTAAGGTAAGCGCAAAAGACAAAGGTACTGGCAAGGAACAAAATATCCGTATCGAGGCTTCAACAGGACTTTCTAAAGAAGAAATAGAAAGAATGAAAAATGAAGCAGCCGCTAATGCAGAGACTGATAAAATAGCTAAAGAAAGAGTTGAGAAAATCAACCAAGCCGATTCAGTTATTTTCCAAAGTGAAAAGCAATTGAAAGAATACGGTGATAAAATACCGGCTGAGAAAAAAGTAAGGATCGAAGAGCAATTGAATGCACTTAAAGAAGCCCACAAAAATGAAGATGTTGCGGGTATCGATGCAGGACTAGCTGCTGTAAATGCTGCTTGGCAAGATGCCAGTCAAGACATGTATCAAGCTTCACAGCAAGGTACTGGTGCGGAACAAGATGGCCAAGACCAAGCTCAGGAAACCCCCAATAATGATCAACCAGCTGATGTTGAATACGAAGAAGTAAAGTAAAGATTAGAGATTGAATATTGGATGAATTGTCGTGTTGGATAATCCCTCAGAGGGATTATTCAGCACGATTTTTTTTTTGAGGACAATGACCCAGGAATTGACGAATTGATAAGGAAAAAGCCTTGGATCTGGCTGGAAGGTAAAGGGCATACTACAATTACAATGTTTTAATTTCCAATGACACTATCCCAAAAATGATAAAACCTTAATGTTCCTTATTTTCGAAGAAGTTAAAATGCTTTGATTTTAATAATTCGATATAATTTTTCTGCATTGTTTTAGTTAAAAAACTTTGATTGATAAAATCTATCCATACGGGTAATGCAGCTTCAAATTTTGCATATATCCTTTCTAAAACTTTGCTGTTTATTTCCATACTTGAGGCCAACACATCAAAATCTTTCTTATTTAACCGATTTTTCTTTCCATTAATGGTTAATGCAGATTCTTCTTTATCATCTTGAATAACTAAAGCGGTGCTAACTAAATCATAAGCTGGAGATAATTCATATTCTCCTAAAGTATTTTCTAATAAAGCAAAATTTTTCAAGTGCATATCTGCATTACCTGTTAGATAACAAAATATTACCAACTCAAACAAGCGTAAGATTTCAAAACCTTTATTTGTAGTAAACTTTTCAGTTATTTTAGCGACTTTTTCTATAGAACCCCTATATTTATGTTCAGTTAAATTCTCAGTTAATTGACAAAAATCTTCTAATGCAATTTTATCATTTTTATTTCTGTCAAAGCGTTTGGTTATATATGCCAATTCGCCAGATGCCAAACGAATTAAACAATGTTGAGCGGTTTTTATCTTCACTAAACTTGCCAAGTGCATTGTTAGATCTTCATTCTGAGGCAGTTCCTTATATTCGGGGGATGGTGGTTTTAAAATAAAATTACCGTGTAAACCCACTATAGTTAGTCTGGATAGTTCTCTTTTATCCTTTTCGATTTCTAATGATAATTTTGGCTGAACACCAGTAACTGCAACACTTTTAATAACAATTTGCTTGGCCAATTCTTCTAATTCTTTTAAATTAAAATCAATTATTGGCGCTTGTTTTGTTCCAAACATTCTTTTGGCACAAGGAGTATGAAAATCAAGTTCATTCTCATTTAATGCTTGATAGCAATATAGACATTTATGAGTTTTCAATTTCGAATTCGGTTTTGATAGTTAATTGAATTTTTCCAATAATTCTGCAAATTTCTTCCACTTCATTTATTAAAATTAAGGCCTCAGCCGACGTCAAGAAATTGGTTTCTTTTAAAAGCTTTAACCAGTATTTAGTTTCTCTTGCTTCCTTGTATGAAATTGTCCATTTAGCAAAAAAAAAAATCTCTTTCGCTTTGTCCACTGATAGCTTCTTCTATATTTGCGCCATTAGATGTTCCAATCCGCAAAAGTTGCTTAGATAATATAAACTCCTTCTTTTCAAGAGCTAAATATTTGTAAACATTCACTATCCTGACCGCAAAAGCAAATGATTTTTGTTGAATTATAATATCCTTCTTCATCCTTATTTCGTAATTCATAACTCAATCATTCATAATTCATAATTTCTCCATTCGTAATTGAAACACAACCAATACAATCACGGCACAGAGTTAACAATAAACCAAACCTATCTCTTGAGTTTATTTTCCAGTTGGCCACAGCAATATTTAACAACCAACCTTCGGGAATCAAACCATCGAAAAAAGGAAATAAGATCTTGCTTTGATATGGCTCTTTTTGAAAAGGTAAAGTCAAGCTAATCGGTTTTGCATCATCAGCTTGCATAAAAATTTTATCGTAATGAAAAAAATACCCATCATCATCATCCTCAGAAATAATTCCCCAAACTGTTTTTATAATAAACTAATCCTTTCCTCATAGTTATTTAATGTAATTCATAATTCAATCATTCATAATTCAATAATTGTTCCATTCGTAATTCATAATTCAATCATTCATAATTCACAATTGTTCTAACCCCAACAGTAGCACCAAACAGCGCTAAAACTTGATTTACTTTGTCTAATCTAAGCGATTCTTTTTCATTTTCTAATTCACGCAAAAAACGCAAACCTACGCCAGCCTTTTCAGCCAATTCAGGTTGTGTCAGCTTAAGCTGCTTACGTTTTTTCTTTACAAACTCTCCTAAGGACATATCCATTTCTATACCTTTTAGGGTACAAATATACGTATATTTTTTCAATCTATACCCTATTGGGTACATTTTATTCAAAAATATGCTAATTATACCCGATCGGGTACCATTACTTCCCGATACAAAAATCTCGAAAGATGATGTCCAGTAAATCGTCGGTTTGAATCTGGCCCGTGAGGCTGCCGAGATGGTGCAGGGCGAACCGCAATTCTGCCGCAATAAAATCATGCGTGTCCTCATGCTCCAAACAATCCAAAGCCTTTTCAAGAGCCTGCTTGGTCGAACTGAGCTCTTGTATATGGCGACTATTGACTACTAGGGTGTTGAATGGTTTTATCTGGCTTTTGATATGATCTATAATCCTGGCTTTAAGCGCTTCGATTCCTGTTTTATTTTTTGCGGAAATATGAATATCTGGTTGGACTTCAAGTTGCTCAATTAAATCACTTTTGTTGTGAACTTTGAGTATTAAACTGTCCGCTTCGCTGTGTGTAAGCAACATAGAATGCATTTCTGCGAAGCCCTCCTTTTTATCAAAAATATGCAAAATTATTTGAGCCTTTTTTATTGAATCCAAAGCGCGATCAATTCCCATTTTTTCTATGACATCCTCCGTTTTTCGGAGCCCAGCGGTGTCGATGAACCGGATCTTGTACCCATCCCACACTACAGTATCTTCGATGGTGTCTCTGGTAGTTCCAGCGATTTCGGAAACTATGGCTCGCTCCTCCCCTAGGAATACGTTGAGCAAAGTTGATTTCCCAACGTTGGGTTCTCCTATGATAGCGATCGGAATGCCGTCCTTTATCACATTCCCAAGCTTGAAAGACGCTATGAGTTGGCTGATCTTGTTGATACTTGATTTCAATAAAGAACTCAGTTCCTGACGATTGGCAAACTCCACATCTTCTTCCCCAAAATCCAATTCCAACTCCAATAGTGCCGCCAATCTCATGATGCCTTCACGCAACTGAACTATATCCTGACTGAATCCCCCTCTCAACTGATTCATGGCTATTGCGTGAGCTGCCTTGTTGTCGGAAGCTATGATATCGGCTACAGCCTCAGCCTGTGCCAAGTCCATCTTGCCATTCAAAAAGGCACGCATAGTAAATTCTCCGGGTTGGGCATGAACACAGCCATTTGCGAGGCACAATTGGATGATTTGTGCGATAATATAAGGCGATGCGTGACAGTGTATCTCAACAGAATCCTCCCCAGTATAGGACTTTGGACTCTTAAAACATGAAACCAAACATTCGTCAATCAATGCCCCTTTGTTATCAATTATTTTCCCAAAAAATATTTCATTCCCTTGAGATATTTGTATTTTATTATTCGAAAAAAAATGTCCAATGACATCGAAAGTTTTCTTCCCCGATATGCGGATATTGGCAATGGCCCCACCCTGTCCAGAGGCTAAGGCAACTATCGTATGATCCAGCTGAATGTCTAAAAACATGAATTCTTTCTTTTATCAAATACTATCGCAAAATAAAATTTGGTTAAATATGCGTTAAATTTGTTTTGCAAAGCTAATAATTTTTATTTTTGCATTATAATTTATCCCAGTATGAACGTCCTTTTTGTATGCTTAGGCAATATTTGCCGATCTCCCCTTGGCGAGGGTATTCTCAAGAATATTTGTGAACACTCTGGCTTGGATTGGCATATTGATTCAGCGGGAACTGGTGGATGGCATGCTGGTGAATCTCCCGACCACCGCTCGATTAAGGTTGCTGCAAAGCACGGCATCGATATTCATCAACAAAGTGCACGACAATTTAAACAAGAGGATTTTGAAAAATTTGACCATATTATTGCCATGGACAAATCTAACTTCAAAGACCTCACATCGTTGACTTCCGATCCCAGCCATCTAGCCAAAATTTCGCTCATGATGGATTTCGACAGTGCTTCCACCTATAGAGATGTCCCAGATCCATATTATGACAATCGATTTGATCTGGTGTTTGAACTGGTCACCAATGCTTGCAATGGTTTCGTGCAAAAATTCGCTGAGGTTCCCATTTCATCTTAATAATGATCCTTGGGTAGTTACAAATGACAATTTATAATTATATTTGCGCCCCGAAACATATTTTTATTGAAATTAAAAATTTATTTTATGAAGTATTTGAGTTTAATCCTTGTTATCGTTCTTGCTATTTCATGTAAAAACGACCCCAAATCAACAACTGCCACAGCGACTTCCCCATCTGAAGCAGCCAATGCAGCCGCTAATCCACAAAATGCTACAAACCCAACTGTCGATCCCAATGCAGCTTCTACCACAGCTACTGGACCTACGACTACCATGAAATTTGATTCAGATACCTATGATTTTGGAAAAGCCAAAGCGGGTCCTAAATTCAAACACCGTTATGAATTTACCAATACTGGAAATGAAAAATTGATCATAAGCACCGTTAAACCTGGTTGCGGATGTACAACGACTGATTATACTAAAGAACCAGTAGAACCTGGAAAAAAAGGTTTCATCGAAGCTGTATTCAACTCTGAAGGTCAATCCAGCGGTCCTAAAATCAAAACCATCAACGTTATAGCCAATACCAATCCTCCACAATCTGTTTTGATGATCAAAGGAGAATTGACCGATGGTGCTCAGCCAAAGACCATAAAGACTGACGGACACTAGTTTTAGGTCACATATTTTTAAAAAATTTCTTTAATATCCTTCACTTATGTGTGGCATAGTAGCTATTTTCAATATTAAATCAGACCTAGAGCGGTATAGACAACAAGCCCTAGAAATGTCAAAAAAATTGAGACATCGGGGCCCAGATTGGTCTGGTATTTTTTGCGAAAATAATACCATCCTAGCACATGAACGTTTGGCAATTGTAGATCCAGCCTCAGGAAAACAACCACTATTTTCAAAAGATCGCAGGCTTGTACTAGCCGTAAATGGAGAAATATACAATCATCAGGAAATCAGAGATCGCCTGAAAGACAAGTATGAGTTTCTTACCAACTCCGATTGCGAAGTAATCCTCGCACTTTATCGCGAGAAAGGAAAAGATTTTCTCGAAGACCTCAATGGGATTTTCGCCTTCGCACTTTATGACCTAGACAAAAATGAATTTTTAATCGGCAGAGACCATATTGGTATCATCCCACTTTATCAAGGTTGGGACGAATTTGGTACTTATTACGTAGCTTCCGAACTTAAAAGTTTGGAGGAATATTGCAAGAAAATAGAGGTATTTCTACCTGGACATTATTTTCATTCAGTGGACAATGAGCCTCAGAAGTGGTACACCAGAAACTGGATGGATTTCGAAGCAGTTAAGGACAATCAAAGCGACATTAATCTTATCCGCAAGAGCCTAGAAGACGCCGTACACCGCCAGTTGATGTCAGATGTGCCTTATGGCGTACTTTTATCTGGTGGGCTCGACTCTTCGATCATCTCCGCCGTTGCCAAGAAATATGCAGCTAAAAGGATTGAATCTGGGGATACTTCCGAGGCTTGGTACCCACAATTGCACTCTTTTGCAGTAGGCCTAGAAGGCTCTCCTGACCTCAAGGCTGCTAGGATTGTTGCCGATCATATTGGATCGATTCACCACGAAGTTCATTTTACCATCCAGGAAGGATTGGATGCTATAAGAGATGTAATATACCACCTAGAGACTTATGATATCACTACCATTCGGGCATCCACGCCCATGTATTTGATGGCTCGGGTTATCAAGTCGATGGGAATAAAAATGGTTCTTTCAGGCGAAGGTTCCGACGAGATTTTTGGTGGATATTTGTATTTCCACAAGGCACCAAATGCTGAAGAATTTCATAAAGAAACCGTAAGAAAACTTGACAAGCTGCATCTTTACGATTGCAATCGTGCCAATAAAGCATTAGCTGCTTGGGGTGTCGAAGGTCGCGTTCCGTTTCTGGACAAAGAGTTCATGGATGTAGCCATGCGTTTGAATCCATCTGATAAAATGGTCGCACCTGGAAAAATCGAGAAATGGATCCTGCGAAAAGCCTTCGAAGATCTGCTCCCAGCTTCCGTTGCTTGGCGCCAGAAAGAACAATTTTCTGACGGCGTGGGATATAATTGGATTGATAGCCTAAAAGCCTTGGTCAACGAGCAGGTATCCGACGACCAACTCGCGAATGCCAAATACCGATTCCCTGTCCAAACGCCCAGTACCAAGGAGGAATACCACTATCGAAGCATTTTTCAGGAGTTATTTCCTTCGGATGCAGCCGCACTTTGCGTTCCTTCCGTACCTAGCGTTGCTTGTAGCTCACCTGTTGCTCTCGCTTGGGACATTGCCTTCCAAAACATGAATGAGCCTTCTGGGCGCGCTATTTTGACGGTACATCAAGACGCTTACGAGGAGTCCTTGGCAGAGAATTAATCCATATTTATTGGGTGTCCCCCTCACTCGTTTTAGAACGAGCTCGGGTCGGGTGCTGCACGACTTCATTTCATTGCGGTCTTGCAGACTCATCTTCGATGATCGTTACGCCCCCTGACACGGGAAATCCTAGACTTTATTTGAGTTTATCGACTATAAATTCAACCTTTCGATTTTTTTGGCGATTGATTTCAGTATCATTTGGAAATTCATTTTTGGTTGCACCCAGCCCCTTGTATTGTAGACGATGAAATGCGATGCCCATTTTTAGTAAATACTTGTATATCGCATATGCTCTTTTTTCGGACAATTCCAGATTGTATTCGTGCGAACCCGTATTGTCAGTATGTCCAATTATTGTGATGCACATCGTAGGATACTTCTTAAGGATGGCGATGAGTTTACGCAGTTCCGTATAAGACCTTGGCAAAAGCTCCCAGCTCTCGATTTCAAAATAAATATTGTGCATGACATAAGTCTTGCCTTTGACCATTATTTGGTTCAATAAGTCGTTTTCCCCATATTCTACAGGGATTATAGGCTTAACTTTCCTCCTCTCTGGCGTATTACTTGGGTGTTTTCATCGTTAAAAAAATTGCCAAAGGTCAGGTAGTTATACTCGCCTTTAGCTTCAAAAGTTCCGCTTATTTTTTTCCAAGTCTTCGCCTCCAAAGGGCTGTTAATTTGAAAGGCTGGTGTGAGCTCCATAAGGACATCTTCGATTTGATAATTTCTTTGATAAGAAAATCCAAATCCAATATTATTGATAGCCAAGCTGTTCGGCAATTGTTTTATAAAAAATTCAAAATAGTATTTTTGGCCTGTCACCAAAGGCTCAATGAGCTGAATTTCAACATATTCTCGACAATGTGGTTTGCCATTTTGGCATCCATACATAGTTATACCCACCATATTGGCTCCGTCGTAGGGATTTTCCTTACTAAATCCATTATTCTGCCAAGAATTGGGTACTTTAACCTTGGGACAATAGACGTCCGGCGACGCTGCAGTCGGCGAATACCAATATTTCATCACTCGATTGAATTGTTTCCCGTTATAAAACCAACCCAAAGGGTGATTATCCAATAATTCAAAGCTGTTATTAGGAACGATATTGTAAAGGGAATCTAACAAAATTTTGCTTTGCCCCGCTCCTGAAAAAGAACCAAGCATAGCCACGATTACTGAACAAGGTATAGATAGGTATCTAACCCAATCCCATTGGAATATGGGCGGAATACCAATATTTATATACCTTATTTTTGACACCTCATCTTTATATTAATGGTCTCCTTCTACCCCAAGATTGTCCACATCTATTCCCTGTTTGTTCAAAATTCCTTTTACCAAATACGCAAATAATGCCAGATAGGCAAAACAAACCACGGTGATCCAATACGAAGAGTGAATTCCTATGATATCCGCTAATTTTCCTTGGATTGGTGGTATAATTCCACCCCCTAATATCATCATAATCAAAAATGCAGCTCCTTGATTGGTGTATTTACCTAGACCCGCAATAGAAACAGCAAAAATGCATGGCCACAGAATCGAACACCAAAGTCCTCCACTTAGATATGCAAAGATAGCCACTTTTCCAGTGGTAACCATTCCCACCAACATGCATATCACTGCTAAACTACTAAATATCAACAGATTGCGAGCTGGTTTGTCCTGTCCAAAGAAAAAAGCCGCTATTTGAATTGCAATAAAAAATATATACACATAGAATGGTGACATATCATTCGAAGCGATGGTATTGACTAAAATTATTACTCCAAAAGCTACCATAGGTACTACGATCAAAGCTATCTTTTTCCCAATATCTGAAAGACTAAAAAGATTGATGGATCCTGCCCATCTTCCTATCATCAAGCTGCCCCAATACAATGAAATATAAGGAGAAATATTATTGGTATCTATACCGCCCATCGAATCAAGTTCCAAAAGTGCTCCTAGGTTGGATTGTATCGTCACTTCGACGCCTACATAGGTAAATATCGCCAACATCCCTAATACCAATTGTGGATATTTCATCGCACCCCAGCCATTTTCTGTAGCAGATTTCTTATTCGCATACAGTAAAAGAAATATCACCAAACACAAGGCTCCAAGTAGATAATACATCCTTTTCATCTCCAAACCAAACAACTCTTGATCTGAAATATTGAGAGGGAGATCCATATATGATCCAAAAACGGCCACGAAAGCAACTAAGAGCCCAGCAGTCATCACCGCCATCAGCCAAGCAGCTTTATGGGCATGCTCCGTTTTTTCAAAACTATGCCCCGCTGGCACTTTTTTACTCATTCCAAATATAATAGCTGCTAGTATAAACAATGCTCCTACTCCTGCATACAATAAGCTAACATTGCCTAGCCCTAGACCTCTCTTTTGTTCCTCAGTAGCTGTCGCTGTTCCAAACAACAATAATGATACCGCTATCGGCCCTATCATCGTACCAAAACTATTGATTCCTCCTCCAAGATTGACCCTATTGGCCGCTGAAGACGGATCGCCTAAACTGATGGCGAACGGATTGGCCGCTGTCTGCTGGAGACTAAATCCCAAGGCTACCATGAATAACCCCAGCAACATCCCAGGAAAGGAGTGTGCATTCACCATTGCAATCATAATCCCCGCCCCTACTGCGCTAAATAATAATCCATAAATGATGCTTCGTTTGTAGCCCCAGCCACCCACGATATCTGACCCTCTTGCATTTCCAATCCAAAAAAGAAATAATGCTCCCAGATAATATGCGATATAAAATGCGTAATCAACCAATTGACTTTGGAACTGGTCCAAGTGGAAATAGTCCTTACAAAAGGGAATAAAAACCCCATTTCCAGCGGCAATAAATCCCCAGAAAAAAAATACAATGATGAGGGTACTCATTGCTCCCCAGTTCGTTTTTGTTTGATTCATAATTTAGTCAATTTTTTTTGTTTTTAGATGGAAACAATTTTGGTTGATTCAGGTGCAATTTATGGTTTTTTTTTAAAACTTATCCATCGCATTTTGTTTAAAACATACCTTTACAAATCAAAATATTAATTATATGTCCCAAATTCAAGAATTCAACGATTATCGAGCCAAAATGAATGAGCGATTATTGGCTCATGACAACAAGACTTTAAAAAGGTTCTTCTCCTTGGATGGAGCTGCATACGAAGAGGGAGCCTTGCCAACAAAGACCAAAGAAATGCTAGGTTTGGTTGCATCCATGGTTTTACGGTGTGATGATTGCATCAAGTATCACCTTGGAAAATGCCACGATCAAGGAGTAAATAGAGATGAAATTTACGAAATTTTCGCCATCGCCAATTTGGTCGGCGGTTCCATTTGTATTCCTCATACGCGTAGGGCGCTAGAATACTGGGATGAACTTTCCGAAGTTTAGACCTAATTTTTTTTAAACTTATCATTTTTCATCCATTATTTGTAGCCTTTCATAGAAAAAAAATCACAGTGTGTTTTATCTGTGGTATTTTTGCAACTCAAGGATTTAAGTTTCTAACAAAACAAATGGGTAATGGATATTAATTTTAACTATTTGAAACAAATTTTTTTCGCTATTGGGACGAAGAGAAAAAGTCTGTTACTGCTGTATTTTTTATATTCATTTTCATTTTTAATTCATAGTCAAAATCCCATCTCACTAGAAGAGTGCATTCAATTTGCCTTAAAAAACAACCTGAATCTCAAAAATTTAAATCTTCAAAAAGAACAATCAGCGGTCAATCTTTATGCCAATAAATCTCAGCAATTGCCAAACCTTTCGGGTTCTGTAAGTGTCGGCTACAACCTTGGTAGAACCATTGACCCAACTTCTAATACCTTTGCTACGCAATCATTGACCTCCAATTCTGTTTCTCTAAGTTCAAATATGATCCTTTTTCAAGGCGGTCAAATCAGAAATTCGATTAGTCAAGCCAAAAAGCTCATGTCTGCAGCTAATTTGGATTTCGATCAGGGAAGTAATGACGTAGCACTTTCTATTGCTCAAGCCTATCTTCAAGTATTGTTCGCAGAAGAAAATATCACCAATGCCACTAGGTCTTTGGACGGCTTTAAAAAACAATTGGACCAAACTGATAAATTAATCGCTGCTGGCTCAAGACCAAAAAATGATCGCTTGGAAGTTTTATCCCAAATTGCCACTGGCGATCAAACATTGATTTCCTTTAAAAATTCACTAGAGACCAGCTATATCAATTTGAAACTAGCCATGGGTATGGACATGGACGCGCAGCTACAGATCGTTAAGCCCGATTTGGCCCTTCCAACCGATGAAGCAGATATGGCACTTGCCTCAGTTTATAATGTCGCAGTGCAGAACCAGCCCTCTGTTTTAGCGGGTAATTTTAGAGAGGAATCTTCTCTCCTAGGTATTCAAATAGCCAAAGGGCAACGTTGGCCCACTCTGAGCATTGGCGCCAGCTTGCAGTCTAATTATGCATCTCTTGGAAAAGAATTGGATAAAATCAATATTGTTAGAGGCTCTGAGACACCCGTGTTTATCAACGGCGATCCTGCAAGCATTTCATTTTATCAACAAGAAGTTACTTATAAGAACACGCCCTACCTTAAGCAATTAGATCAAAATTTAGGTTTAGGTATTTTTCTAAGTCTCAATGTTCCTATCATAGACAATGGTCGCATCAAATCAAATATCGATAGAGCCAGACTAAATTACGAATTGACCAAAGTCCAAAATGACCTGAATAAGCAAAATTTAAAAACTACGATCCAAAGAGCCATCACAGATCTATCAACTGCCAAGAAACAATACGTAGCATCCGAGGCTGGAGAAAATGCAGCTAAGGCTTTTTATGAAGACTTGAACAAGCGTTTCAAGATCGGTACGACCAATAATTTTGAACTTTCCAATGCCAAAATCAGATACGAAAACGCCACACTCAATAAATTAATCGCCAAATACGACTTGATTTTTAAAGCGAAAATCCTCGATTTTTATCTAGGCAAAAAGATCACACTTTAATTCATCTCATCCTTCCAAATTTTTTTTATACATTATGTCCATACAAAATACTAAGAAAAAATCAAAAATGTGGCTCTGGATAGCCCTTGTCGTTTTAGCTCTGCTCATCATCGGGGCCATATATAAAGGCAAAACGCGAAACGTCGGAGAAGTCGTCCAATCCGAAAAAGTTAGCAAAAGGACCATCTTTGAGACCGTCTCCGCCTCTGGCAAAATTTACCCAGAAAAAGAAGTAAAAATCTCCAGTGATGTCTCTGGTGAAGTGGTAGAACTCTTCGTAAAAGAAGGCGATAGCGTCAAGATTGGCCAACTCCTTGCTCGTATCAACCCAGATATTTACAAGTCCGCAGTGGAAAGAGGGGTAGCTGGACTCAACACCGCAAAATCCCAAAAAAGCGTAAATGAGACCCAAATCAATGGTTCAGAGGCTAACGTCGAACAAGCCAAAGCTCAATTGGACAATGCAAAAAAAGCATTCAATAGATCCAAGCAACTTTTTGCAGATGGGGTCATCGCTCAAGTAGAATTGGACAACGCTTCCGTAACGCTCAAGCAAGCAGAGGCTTCCCTTAAAACTGCCGAATCCAATCTTCGTGCTACCAAAGAAAATGCTTTTGCCGCCAAATATGGAATCCAAAGCTCTGAGGCTTCACTTAAAGAACTCAAAACCAACCTTGACAGAACCTCCATATACGCACCTGTAAGTGGAATTATCTCTAAACTCAATATCGAAAAAGGCGAGCGAGTTCTAGGTACTATCCAAATGGCAGGTACAGAAATCATGAGAATAGCCAATCTCCATGCCATGGAAGTTCAAGTCGAAGTAAGTGAAAACGATATCCTCCAAGTTGCTCTTAACCAAACCGCCGAGGTCGAAGTGGATGCCTACCTCGGAAAAAAATTCAAAGGCATCGTAACAGAAATAGCCAATAGCTCTAATAACACGGGACAGGTGGTGCTCAATTCTGACCAAGTGACGAATTTTATAGTGAAGGTCAGCATCGATCCTTCGAGCTATGCTCATATCCTCAAGCCAGGGATTAAATTTCCCTTTAGGCCAGGAATGTCAGCTTCCGTAGATATTTTGACCGATAAACAAGAAAACATCTTAGCCATCCCAATACAAGCCGTTTCTGCACGTGAAGAGGAGTCCTCCAAAGACAAAACTATCAAATCCCTTCAGGAAATAGTATATTTGGTTAAAGGCGATACCGTCGCACAACAGGAGGTGACCACTGGCATCCAAGATGACAATTATATTTATGTCAAATCAGGTCTCAATGAGGGCGATGAAATCGTCAGTGGCCCCTATTCTGCGATCTCCCGTAAGTTAAAGAGCGGTGCTAAAATCAAGGTGGATAACAACAAGACCAACAAAAAAGAAGATTAAACCATGGATTTAAAGGATTTGAGGAATTCGTACGAAAAACATTCACTTGACCAAAATCAAGTACCCAATAATCCATTCGACTTATTCAAGGACTGGATGTTGGAGGCTGTCAACCAGCAGATATCAGACCCTCATGCCATGACTTTGGCCACTTGTGATGCCCAACACCGAGTCAGCGCACGCATCGTTTTGCTCAAAGAAATCGACGAGAAAGGCTTTGTTTTTTTTACCAATTACCTCAGCCACAAAGCCCAGGATATTGCCGAAAACCCCTCAGCGGCCCTTGTACTTTGGTGGGAAGTATTGGAGCGTCAAGTCCGTATTGTAGGCCATATCGAAAAAATCGAGCCTTCTCGCTCCGAAGAGTATTTTTTTTCCCGTCCAGTTGGCAGTCAAATCGGTGCCATCGTCTCTCCTCAGAGCCAGCCTATCCCCTCCCGAGAATCCCTAGAACTTAAAGTTAAAGACCTCGAAAATCACCCAGAGAATATCGCTATGCCGCCACACTGGGGAGGATACCGACTCATCCCGAATCTTTTGGAGTTTTGGCAGGGACGCCCCAATCGCCTCCATGACCGCATCCAATATCACCTCGAAAATGACCTTTGGACCACCCAACGCCTAGCCCCTTAGTTCTTTCGTTTTTATATTATTTTGGGCGCATCCTCGCTCCGCTCCGACCCCGCTTTCCGTGGGTTCGCTTTGCTCCGTCTCGTATCTTTGATCACGAGACCAAGCCACTCCCATCGGTTGCGCGCTTGTGAGACCCCGCTGGTCGCAGTTTGCAACTGCAATCCAATACTTGGCTGGCGCAATTTTTCAACAATGTACCCTTAAGGAAATTAGGCACTAGTATTGGGCTTGTGCCAACAAAATTGTTGTACGATTCCTCTTTTACCCTAATAAATATATGTATAATATACCACAGAATATTTAGATTTATTTTACACATAACTACGACTTTTGTCTTATATGTGTAGTTATTTTGTAACAATAACAAGCATATTTTAATAAAATTCAAGTTGTTTCTGTAATCTTCGATTAACTTTGCCCTAAACTCAACCTAAAAAATAAAAAATAAAATGAATTATGATATTAAAATTTTAGGAGAAGATATTGATAATGGATTAATTGAGTTTGATCGATTAAATCTTTTAACTAAATCAACAAAAGATATTGCAACGAAAGCATTAATGTTAAGATTAAAAGGTTTTAGTGAAATAAGCCCTGATAAATATATTAAAAAAGCTCTTGACCTAAGATTACAAAGCATTAATGGTAGTCCAGAAAATGGCACTTCAATGACTATTGATTGCGCTCATTTTTCTGACACAATTAAAGGTGTTCAATTAGAAATGTTTAAACCCCGTGAAGATGTATTAAAAATGACACCTATGTCTTTGGTTATTGATTCTTTTCAGATTGCTTTAAATGAGAATATAGAAGAAGCAGATATTGATAAGCCATTACTAAAATCACTTATGAATTTTAGAAAAAACTTCATAAGTGATAATGAAATTTTCTATTTAGCAAATAGGGGTACAATTCCTGCTGTCAGAATTACTAAAGACGATTTTCATAAAATCAGTGTATTAGAAGATAGTATTCCCGAATCTAAAAAAGTAGTTATAAATGGGCAGTTAGATGAAATGAAGGTGTCTAAAAATAAACTTGGACTACAAACTGAAAATGGTTTTGTAAATGTATTTGCAAATGATAAAAATATTATTCAAGGAATTCTTGAATTTATGGGCAAAGAAGTTACAATTTCTGGGATAGCTCATTATAAACCAAATGGAAGATTAAGTTTCATTGAAATTCAAGATTTTGGCAAGCCTCAGACTACTGATAAGTTTTTCTCTCGACAACCAAATGCTATGACTGTAAAACAACAACTTTTGTTTCAGACAAAACAGGTAAAAAAACCTAATGTACTTATAGATATAATTGGACAATGGCCAGGGGATGAATCTGATAATGAATTTGCAGAAATACTTAAAGGTGTTAAGTAATGAAATTTATTGTTATAGACACTTGTATTGTCCTTCATATTTTACGGGGTAAAGAATTAGGAAAAAAATGTTTAAATATATTATCTAAATATGATGAAAATGTTTCTATCATTATCTCTGTCGTAACAAAAGCAGAATTAGAATCATTAAAAGTGCAACAAAAGTGGGGAGATGAGAGATGCCTTAAACTTAACACATTTCTCGACAATGTAACATGTATTGATATATCAAATTCTGATACTTCATTATTAGATTCTTATGCAAAAATAGATGCCTTTTCCAAACGTAAGGGAACTGACTCTATGGGCAATCTTTTAAACGACTCAGCTAAAACAATTGGAAAAAATGATTTATGGATTGGTGCTACTGCCCATACACTAAATGTTCCACTTATGACCGCAGATGGAGATTTTGATCATTTACAAAAAACATTCATTGAAATAATAAAAATTATTTGACCAAATAATTATAACAGACAATTATACAACACATGGTTTGGTGACTTTGGAGTTGACGGATTTTAAATAGTGAAGTTTGATATCGTCCCACCGATTGCCAAGCGCCCAATCGTTACCAGCAATAATATTTTGACTTTGGAAAAAAAATACTACTTTTGATAATATCAAATGATAGTATCAATGAAGCCACCTTATGATATAACTTCGAAAATTTTAAAATTAATAAGTTCGATTTCAGAAAAAATCGGAGAAATAAATGCTAATTATCTAAGTAAGCAATCTCCGCAACTTCGCAAACAAAATAGGATCAGAACAATTTATTCTTCTTTACAAATTGAAGGCAATACTTTAACAGAAGAACAAATTACAGCGTTGATTGAAAACAAAAGGATAATTGGTCCGGAAAAAGATGTATTAGAAGTTTTAAATGCCATTAAAGTCTATGATAAATTAAATGAATATAAATTTTCATCTGAAAAAAATTTTCTTAAAGCTCATTTCCAGTTAATGAATGGATTAATTGGAAGTGCTGGAAAATATAGAAAGCAAGGTGTTGGAATAGTCAAAGGATCAAAATTAGAACACGTAGCCCCGCCGCATGAAAATGTTCCATATTTAATGAAAAATTTATTTGAATATCTTAAAAACTCTGATGAATTAACATTAATAAAAAGCTGCGTATTTCATTATGAAATGGAATTTATACATCCATTTTTAGATGGTAATGGAAGAATGGGAAGATTATGGCAAACGCTAATTTTACTAGCTGAATATCCAGTTTTTGAGTTCCTACCGTTCGAAACGTTAATCAGCCAAACACAAAGTGAATATTACAAATCATTAGCACTAAGTGATAAATCTGGAAAATCAACAATTTTCATTGAGTATATGCTAGGAGTAATTGAAAAATCTTT
This sequence comes from Saprospiraceae bacterium, assembly GCA_016718505.1. GTDB lineage: Bacteria > Bacteroidota > Bacteroidia > Chitinophagales > Saprospiraceae > JADKKF01. Next base: position 277,025 of record JADKDE010000003.1, read on the forward strand.
GGAAAACTTACTTAATTACAACAACAGGGTTTTAAAAGATATTGATCGTTTAGAATATTTTTTAAACCTTGGGAATAAGGATTTTAATCGGAAAGATTACATGAATATTTTTAAAGATTTGTCTTCAGCAACAGCGAGCAGAGATTTAAAAAAAGGAATTGAATTGAGAATGTTTGTACGTATTGGTAATCTCAACAAAACAAAATATATAGTAAAATAATTGCAGCTGGTATCAGTCATTTGGCAAGATTGCGAATATTTGGTTAAACTTCCCCGCTGGTCGCAGTTTGCAACTGCAATCCAATATCATGCTGAATCATATTTTCAAACTAATCCTCCATAATGGAACTAGGCCTTAGTCTAGTGCTTGTGCTGTCAAAGGAGTTAGCAATAATTAGAGAATTCCCATAAAACCTATAATATTATGTTTATATTGTAGTATATTTACTTCAGGAAACGATATGAATAATGACAGCGATTGAGTTAAAACAAATATTAATTCATAGAATAGCAGAAATCAATGATGAATCATTTTTGAAGGCTATAAAAACTATTTTGGATTCAAAAATTCAACTCAATACTATGAAATTAACTAAAGCTCAAATTACTGAAATTAATGAATCCAAAAACCAAATAGACAAAGGACTATTTATTGAACAATCTGAATTAGATAAAGAATTCAACAAATGGGCAAGCCTAAAATAATTTGGTCTCACAAAGCTCAAATTAAACTTTTTGAAATTCTCGAATATTATACTCAACGGAATAAAAGCAAAGTATATTCAATTAAACTATACAATAAATTTACGAAAGAACTTTCATTACTTCATTTCCAACCTGAAATAGGAATAAAAACAGAAATCGAACCTGTTCGTGGATTGATTGTCGATGAGTATATCCTATTTTATGAAATAACTACGTCGCAAATAATTGTGCATACAATATGGGATTGCAGGCAGAATCCTAATGACCTTATAATTAAATAAATCCAACTATTGCTAACAACGAGTCAAAAGCAATAGCGGTCGTAACATAAAGTTTGGGTGTCGGCTCACTTCTGATTCTTATATGTTCACGAATACAGAAACAAACAAAATTCCGCAACTGCTCTTACATAAACCGTCAGAATGTAATTACAATCTTCTATTAGGCACGGAATTATTGTTTAAATATTACTATATTTGCAATATAATTCAAATACCTAAAATAATAATACACATGAAATATCTACTCGTCTTATTTGTTTTATTTTGTAGTGGCACTGTTTTTTCTCAACAATTGGTGCTATTTGCTGATAGCTTGGAGCAAAAAGGTGAAGTTCATAAAATAAAGAATAATGTCTTTATGAATTCCAATAAAAATGGGCGGCCTTTAGGAAATATTTTGGTAAAAAACTATAAAAAGCAAACAAAAGATTTCAATCTAAGAGACAAAAATAATACAGAAATATTTAGAAATGCCTCATTGCTTTCTTGGTTTTTAAAGGGAGAGGAACACATAGAGCATCATCTCACAGAAGAGTATTTTTCTTACGATGTTCACAAAAATGAAAAATTCATTTCAAAAGTTGCAAGCAAAAGATATTCACAGAAAGAATCGAGAGTATTAAATACTGAAAAGCATGGCACATTTACTGATTGGAACGATGGTACTTCCTTTATCAATACCGATATCTTTATTGGTGAAGAACTAAAACCTTGTCAATTTGACTGGACAATTCAAAACAATAGCAATACCAACATTGAAGGCACGGCACTCTTTGGGAATGATACGTTACAAATACGTATTACCCGAAAAGCTAAAAAATATAAGGTTTTTGGTTTAGAAATAGTAAAAAGCAATAGGGTGATCGCAGGAGTGCAATTAAGAGGCCCAACCTATTTTCTTGTTGCTAATGGATTGGACAAAGAACTTGAAGCGCTCGTATATGCGATGCTTTCAACGATCTATATCACAGCAGAAAATTCAAATCCAAACTTTTCTGTACAATTTAACTAAAAGTCTGACTGGCACTGGAATAACTTTATTCTGCAAGGCGTATCCCACGTCGTTGTCTGATTAAAGCCATTTACGCACCGCGCTGCGATTCTTATAGCATCTCAAGTTGATTTTGAAATTCATTCAAATATTTTCCTAAATGTAAACCATCAACCAATCCATGATGTGCTTCTACCGAAACTGGAAGATATTTTCTTTTATCCCTAACGTAAAATTTTCCGAATGTTATTTTTGGAACCGATTCAGTTTTGTCAAAATTTGTAGGGTGCAAAAGCCCTGTAAATGAATTCCATGGGATGGTTGAGTGCCTAATTAAATCTTTCTTAATGTTGTCGCCATGCAATCTTAAACCCGTAGAATTGAGAACCTCGTAGATTTGGTTTTGCAATTCATTATTAAAACTTTCAAAATCACTAAAAAAATTGACATAGGCAAAACCAAATGTTCCATCAGGTCTCCCGATAGTTGCTCCAGCATTTATCTTTTCAAACGATGCAATCTGGTGATCAACTATTCTTAGTTTCAATTCTTCTACTGAATTCACTGCAATCATTGACTTGTGGAGATAATGAGCAAAAAAGGAATGTCCATTTTCCTTTGCATTCTCATATGCCTTTGTACAATCAACTTCCGTAGTTATTCCAAAATATGGGCTAGCCATACTAGAAAAAAATTCAAAATGCTCTTTTCTATTCCAACTTTTGATGTCGATTATTTTCATCAATATTTCAATTTTAGTCTAGGATTTTTAGATTTATCAACAATAGTCAGTACCAATAAAGCAGACCAGCTTATTATTTCACCAGCAAAGTTATCCCATGATTTCTCTTGTTAGGTTATTTATTTGTCAATAAGTCAAATAATTTTTCGTTGATATAATAGTTTCCTGTCCCAAGTTTTTCTTTTCGCAACATTGTATCTTCTACCAATTTATTCAAATAATTGGCTGCGGTTAATCTCGAAACGCCCAAATCATTCACAACAAATTCAATCTTTGTATAGAAATTCCCAAAATCTATACATATAAATCCAATATGTATAAAATATCCCAAAACATATACATTAAGCCATTACAGTATCAGCATCTAAGATTTTGGACAATCCGACCAACGAAATGAAATCGACAACTTTCGAAAGGTCATCCTAGTAAGTTGTCTGGCAATTATTCAGCGTTACTTTTATACTCCAAAATGTCGCTGGGTTGGCAGTCGAGAGCTTTACATATAGCCTCCAAAGTGCTAAATCGAATTGCTTTTGCCTTACCTGTCTTCAATATTGAAAGGTTAGACAAAGTCAAATCAACTCTTTCTGAAAGTTCATTGAGCGAGATTTTACGCTTTGCCATCATCACGTCTAAATTTACTATGATCGGCATAATTTATACAGTTAAATCGTTTTCATTCTGAATTTCAAGTCCTTTTTTAAAAATAATAGCAATTATATAAATTACTCCCGCCATTAGGATAAATCCCTGACTCTCTTCCCAAAAATGATTTAAACTGCTTACATCAATATCATAAAGCATCAATCGCTTGACGGATTGTCTAGCAATAAAGCTTACTACACCAATGGAAAAGGTGTAATAACTAATTTGAAAAATTTGGTCTGAGACAAATTTGCTAAAAGGTCTTGTCAAATCTATCTTAGTGACTAATTTTATGACTTCATAAAATAATATAACTTTTAATAAGGGTACACAAAGCATAAAAGAGCATGTAAGGAAATAAGCTATTTTACTCCTTTGATACAATTCACTCAAATCTAAACCTTGATAGAGATTTTTCATCACATTAGGATTGATTAGACCGAGCGCAAAATTGAAAATTAGAGCTCCTGCTTCAATACATAAACCAACGAAGATTACCCAAGCCATAATTTGTAAGAATGTAAATACAAAGCTGTTTGTTTTTGTCATAACAATGAAATTTTAATTATCTCGCAAATATAATAATTATTTATTGTTATTCAATATTTATTTTATTTTTTTCATTTATTTTTTATTGTTTTAAATTTGAAATTTTATGGTATAAATATATTTTAACAAAGATACTCTCGCCAGGTGTAGGCTATTGCATGCTGGCGCAAGTTTTCAAACTTGTGCCGAGAAAAAAATCATCTCCTCCTACTGCTTTACCACTTTGTCCCAAGCCAGTACTCGGCCATACTGAACGATGCGAACAGCATAGATGCCAGGCAGCCAGTCTCGGGTCGAGAGGCTCGTCCGATTCTGATACGAATCCAAGGACTGTCGCACCATGAGTCGCCCCTGCATATCCCACACCTCCGCTACGCTGTGCTGGTAGTCACCCCGCAGGTCATAGCCTATCTGGAGCTCATCGCTGACGGGATTGGGGCTGAGGGAGAGGGGGATCTCACCTTCGGTGTCCGTGCTAACTACAGGCAGGGTGTCGCAAGGACTTCCCTTCAATGGACCAAGGCGATAGTTGGGATAATTGGGAACGCCAAAATTATTGTGTACAGGTAGCTTTAAGGAATGTTGCTTAAAGTTGCATCCTATGCCACGGATATTGGGATCATTGATTATGTGTAAGGATCTGACTGCGTTGTTTGCGCTCATGTATATTTTGCCGTCAGGAGCATTTTGGAGCATAAAAAAAGTAGTATGGAATGGGTCTATATTTCCATCAAAGGTGTCAAGCTCCATCCGTGTAGGTTGGAATTGTTCTAGACTCATATCATATTGCATAAGTTTTGTACCTAGTGATAGATACAGTAATTTGCTATCGGGTGAAAACGCAACCCCACAAGCTGGGTAAAGACCCTGATAAATATCTTGACCTCTCCACGTCAACTCACCACTACAACGGTCAAAATAATAGACGTCTAAATATACCGTAAAATTAGGGCTTAGCCCATAGAAAGAGCAGGAAGCGTAAATTGATCCATCTTGTGAAAAAGTACTTTGTCCTGTATTGATGAATGTTCTAATCCCAGTAGATAACAAATCTGATTCAAAAACAGAGTCTTTAGCTATCAATAACCTTCTAAATTTTGAAGGTGCTATTTCTTTAGCGGAGAGTACCCACCAATCCCTACCATTGCCATGTTTAACTGCGCAGAGCTGTCCATTATTTAACGTGTCAACGATTATTTTTTTTCCTTAACCGTTACAAGACCAACACCATTATTTGCAACCATATCAACTTCTGTCAGCCTCAAATCAAGTGGCGACATATATAATACATTCAAACGACTAAGAATATTAGTACACTCATGAAAGATGAGGTATTTGTTTTTATGGTTTGGTTTGGAAGCACAACTAATTTTTGAGGGGTATCAAAATATGCCAATTCACCATGGGTAAGGCTATCCGTCCCAGCCATATTCTGATGCAATTTATTGTATAGAAATAGCCCATCTGTATAGAACTGTAAAGCCCCCTCTTCATTACACATGGCTATATTAGTAAAGTCGGTGTCAGCTCTGCCCATTGGTTCCTTTTGAAAAGTGCTCGTGTCCAAGGGAAATTGGAGAAAGGCATTCCCATATTCTGGGTGGGTATTTCTGCCTCCATATCCTATTAGCCAAATATTATCGTGCTTTTGCGAGAGGCAAGGTGCTGTAAAACAAATGTGTAGAATTAGAATATACCAAAAGTTTTTAACCATGCAATATGATATTTTGAAAAAGAATGCAGTCAAACATAACAATTGAGTAAAATTTCATGATTCTAAAGGTTTAACTTGATGGATATACGAAATTCTGAATTTCAATCCAAAGATTGTATAAATATAATAACAATCTCGCAATGAACTACACAAATTATCGTTTGTTTTCACCTTTTACGCTAGGCGTAGGCTGTGCCTACGACTTACTATTGCCAAATTTTCAATTTGAAACTAAATCGAATCATTGTCAAGCTATGATTTAACCGCCACGAGAATGCAACCTACACCGAACGTTTAATCCAATACCAAATCCGCCCCTCCCCGCGCGCGTCAGCGACCGTAACGGCCTGTGCAGCAGGGTCACGAAGTGACGGAACCCGTGAAGGCCGCGACCCGAACTCCCATTCTTGGCGAGGAGGGTGACGCCCAAAAAATAAATAAACCAGGGCAGCAAACTATCATGGGTTTATTCAGAAAGTCGTCATTTTAAGAGAAAATAGAGTCATTTGCTCCAATTTTTCAGTTTTTTTTGCTCACTAAATACAAAATGTCCATATCTTGTATCTTCCATATTTGGAATATTAAGATGTGCTTATATAATTATCTTTTTTTATGAAAAATTGCTTTATACTATTTGGTTTAATTTTCTTTTTGCAATCGTTGGCTGCAAAGCCCTACCTGTCATTCTAAAATCGAAACAAAACTTAACAGCATAACAGACCTCAACACTCCCGTAGATGTGCTCGTAATCCTCAACGAGCAAGCGGATCTTAGCGAGGCCTCCTCCATGAAATCAAAGCCAGAAAAAACTTGGTTTGTTTATAATACATTACAAAAAACTGCGGAGAGAACGCAGGAGAGACTCCGAGGATTTTTGAAAAATGAGGGTGTTTATTACAATTCTCTTTTCATCATCAACGCCATTCATGTCAAGGCGACTGCCAAGATTTTGTGTCAAATCGCAGAGATGCCCGAGGTAAAATTCATCGCGAACAATCCAAGTTTTTACAATGGTTTAAATCCTTTACAAATGGAAACTCTAGGGACTCCCATCGATTTGCGAGCTGGGGGTGTAACTTGGGGGATAGCTAAAATAGGTGCAGATCAGGTTTGGGCTCTTGGTTATAAAGGACAAGATGTCGTCATCGGTGGGCAAGATACAGGTTATCAATGGGACGTGGCGCCTAATAAATCCAAATATCGCGGATACGATGCAGGAACCGACCTCGCAGATCACAATTACAATTGGCACGATGCCATCCACATTGTCGATACACACAATACAGGCACCAATCCTTGCGGTCTTGATCTTTCAGTCCCCTGCGATGACAATGCTCACGGTACTCATACCATGGGTACCATGATAGGTGGTGGCGATGAAAATACAGATTCAATCGGCGTAGCTCCTTCAGCCAAGTGGATAGGCTGCCGAAACATGGAGCGTGGTTGGGGCACGCCTGTAACGTATATCGAATGTTTCCAATGGTTTTTAGCACCGACCGACTTATCCAATAGCAATCCAGACATTATGTTAGCTCCTGATGTAATAAACAACTCTTGGGGATGTCCAACATCCGAAGGCTGCAATACAACGGCTATTGCTTGGATGGAGACCGTGGTTAGCAATGTCCGTGCAGCTGGAATAGTTCCCGTGGTATCTGCGGGTAATAGTGGACCCAACTGCAGTACAGTTACAGATCCAGCGGCCATCTATGCCCAAAGTTTTACCATTGGAGCCAGCAGTTCCACCGATGCCATCGCATCGTTTAGTTCAAGAGGGCCAGTAGCCACAGACGGCAGCGGAAGGCTTAAGCCAGACGTTGTAGCTCCAGGAGTCGGCGTAAAATCCGTGGTTCCAGGAGGTACTTTTGCCTCGTGGAATGGAACGAGTATGGCAGGGCCGCACGTAGCTGGAGTAGTAGCCTTGATGATTAGTGCAAATCCAGCTTTGGCAGGCAATGTGGACACAATAACTGCTATACTCAAAGAAACTGCCATTACGCTAACTTCAGCACAATCCTGTGGCATATTCAGTGGCTCTGAGGTGCCCAATGCCGTATTCGGATACGGTCGTATCGATGCGTTGGCCGCTGTCAATAGAGCGCTGACGACTGTACTTGATATTAATTTGATCAATTTCAAGGTTTATAAAAAATCTGATTTCGTAGAGATCGAATGGAAGGTTGAAAATCAAGATGGCGTAGTGGATTATACCATCCAAAGGAGTTCAAATGGCTATGTTTTTGAAGACATCAAAGCCGTGGATGTGGATATGAATTTCGGACTGGCCACGTCGTACAACAAGCAAGACAAACCTCTAAATGCGGGCAAATATTATTATCGATTAAAGACAAAATATCAGGGAGGCAAGGTTGATTTTAGCAAAATGATATCTGTTGATTTTGGCGCTAAAAATGCCCTTTTTCAACTATTTCCAAATCCATTCAAAGATGCCATAGCGATCAAATTGAATAACACAAATTCTTATTATTATGATCTAAAATTGATAGATTTGGCGGGCAAAATTCTAGTGTCTCAAAGGATATATACAGACCCACAAGAAACTTCAATTTCTCTAACTGGCCTTCGTAATATTCCAGTTGGTGTCTATACTCTGAAGATCCAAAATTCATTGGAGTCACAAGCCGTTAAGTGCATTAAGATTATTGATTAATTTTTTTTTCTAAACCCCAATACTATGAGTAGCGAAAAATATCGTATAAAATCCCTTTCGGAATATCAGAAAGCATACCAAGAAAGTGTCGAGAATCCAGAACAATTTTGGTCCAAAATAGCCGAAGAATTCGTTTGGCATAAGAAATGGGATAAAGTATTGGATTGGAACTTTTCAGAACCGAAAATCGAGTGGTTTTCAGGAGGAAAACTAAATATTACGGAAAATTGCCTTGATCGTTGGGTCAAAACACAACCGAACAAACCCGCTATCATCTGGGAACCAAATGACCCCAAAGAAGCTCATATAACACTGACCTACAAAGAATTGCACCATAAAGTGAATCAATTCGCTCAGGTACTCCTGAACAATGGTGCTAAGAAAGGTGATCGCATCTGTATATATATGCCGATGGTTCCAGAATTGGTCATTGCGGTCTTGGCTTGTGCCAGAATAGGGGCCATTCACTCCGTAGTTTTTGGTGGATTCAGCGCACATAGCCTCACCGATCGGATCAACGATGCCCAGTGTACTCTCGTCGTGACTGCAGATGGTGCGTACAGAGGAAGTAAAGAAATTCCTCTAAAAGACATCATGGATGAGGCACTCCTAACCAGTCCTTCGGTAAAGAAAGTAATTGTACTCGCTAGAACTCAAATGTCCATCCCTTTGGTAGATGGTAGGGATGTCCGCTGGGAAGATGAAATTGCGCGCGTTGAAGCACAAGGAAATCCCTTTGTAACTCCAGCCTCGATGGATGCCGAGGACATGCTTTTCATTCTTTATACTTCTGGTAGTACAGGAAAACCAAAGGGAGTTGTTCATACTTGCGGCGGATATATGATTTGGACAAATTATACCTTTGTCAATGTTTTTCAACCAACTCCAGAAAGCATTCACTTTTGTACCGCTGACATTGGGTGGATTACTGGTCATAGCTATATCGTGTATGGGCCTCTGAGTGCTGGAGCTACTTCAGTATTATTCGAAGGAATACCTACCTATCCCTACGCTGGAAGGTTTTGGGAAATCGTCGAAAAGCATAAAATATCCATCTTATATACAGCCCCAACCGCTATCCGAAGCCTTATGGCACATGGACTAGAACCATTGGAGGGAAAAAACCTAGACACCCTAAAAGTTTTAGGTACCGTAGGCGAACCCATAAACAAAGAGGCTTGGCATTGGTACAATGACAATGTCGGGAAAGGCAAATGCCCAGTCGTAGATACCTGGTGGCAGACAGAAACGGCGGGAATTCTAATTTCTAATTTGGCAGGCGTGACGCCTTCTAAACCAACTTACGCCACATTGCCATTACCAGGGGTTCAACCCATACTTTTGGATGAATATGGTCAAGAAATCCTCGAAAACAATGTAAATGGGAATTTGTGTATCAAAGCTCCTTGGCCTGGTATCTTGCGGACGACTTACGGTGATCATGATCGATGCAAACTGAATTATTTTTCAACGTTCAAAGATCTATATTTTACGGGTGACGGCTGTTTTAGAGACGATCATGGCCAGTACCGCATCACTGGTCGCGTGGATGATGTACTCAACGTAAGTGGTCATCGTATCGGTACGGCAGAAATTGAAAATGCCATCAATATGCATTTTGGTGTCGTTGAAAGTGCTGTTGTCGGCTACCCACACGATATAAAGGGGCAAGGGATTTATGCCTTTGTTATCTACAATGGGACAGAGCAAGAAATGGAAATAGTGCTGGCGGCCATTCTACATACAGTAACCAAAGTCATAGGGGCCATTGCAAAGCCCGACAAGATCCAGCTGGTCTCAGGATTACCTAAAACTCGCAGCGGCAAAATCATGCGTCGAATATTGCGAAAAGTAGCTGAAGGAGAACTCGACAATATCGGTGATATCACTACACTACTGGACCCAAACATTGTAGAAGAAATCAAGATAGGAAGGCTATAATTTGATGTTTTAATTAAATTTTTAAAAATAATTGGCTTAATATTTTAAAATTAAGGCATGATATTATATATTTGTTCTTCAATCTTATCCGAATATCCATGTAATTAATATTGGGTTTGCCAAGTGTAGCCCAGTCTTTGATTTATCCCTGTGAGACTTTGACCTGCTATTTTGCCTTTTTGGCGATAGCTATATTTTTTGCCTAAAATTTTAGACCGAGACATGAGAATTATTAAAAATATACTGCCCATTTTTACCATTGCACTAGTTGCTGCATTTATCCACAACAATGTTAATTTTGGGATTCGCTCACAGCCATTATCTTTTTTAAATGCCCTAAATCCAGAATTAGGCAAGATAAAATTCGCTGTTCCCACCATTAAATTCGGTATGGTAATAGATACCTTCGAGGTAGCTACCGATGTCATCAAACCCAACGAATTCTTATCCGATATTTTGGTCAAATACAATGTCCCGCTGAACGTGATATCCAATCTATCGAAGACCGCAAAAAATATTTTTGACGTTAGGCACCTTCAATGTGGTAAAAAATATACTGTACTGCACAACCCTACCGCCGAAAGCCCAGATTATTTCATTTATGAGCCAGACGCTTACTCATACGTGGTGTATGACCTAAAGAACGATTGTGTAAAACATATCAGAAAAGCCGTTGAAACAAAGATAGCTACTGCTACTGGGGTCGTCGAAAGAACCCTTTGGGATGCCTTTATGGATGGCGGCATCAAATATTCCGATCAGCTTGCAGACTTGATGGATGATGCTTTGGCATGGAATGTTGATTTCCACCACGTAACCAAGGGAGATAAGTTCAAACTCGTTTATGAAAAAAAGTATATCGATGGCCAAGAGGTTGGTGTTGGTAATCTACTTGGTGCGGTATTCTGGGACGAATCTACCCAAAAAGAGTACTATGCTTTCAAGTACGAAAATGCTAATCATCAAGGATATTTCGATCTAGAAGGTCGCCCACAGAAAAAAACTTTTTTGAAGGCACCGCTTAAGTTTTCACACATAACCTCCAATTTTAACATGGCGCGTTTACATCCCGTTTTGAGATACGTTCGCCCTCACTTTGGCACCGATTACGCTGCCCCACAAGGGACACCAATCATGACGGTAGCTGACGGAGTAGTCGAGAAGGCAGAACGCGGAGGCGGCAATGGAAATTTTGTGAAAGTCAAGCACGACAAAACATACGAAACACAGTATCTCCACATGAGCCGATTTGCCGCTGGTATCCGACCTGGCACCCGTGTCAAGCAAGGTCAAGTCATTGGTTATGTGGGTAGTACAGGTTTGGCGACAGGTCCGCACGTTTGCTTCCGATTTTGGAAAAATGGACGCCAAGTTAATCACTTAAGAGAAAACTTGCCTCCTCCAGCTAAAATGACTGGCGAAGACTGGATCAAATTCAACAACGCAATCCAACCCATCAAAGAGCAGCTCAAAAACAAAAAATACTTCGATGAAGAATTCGCTTCTTCTGACAGCCGCTCTCACTCAACGTCACAAATTCATCCATGATATAGGTTAACCACCTATTAGTTTCTCGAAACGAAAAGCAGTTTTTGAAGACCCTTCCTCCGAGAAGGGTTTTTTTATGGCACATCACTTGCCTCCAGCAAGTGTCAGGCTATTCATGACTTTGGTCTCTACGAGACTCGTCTCACCCCATGGTTGAGACGATCATTCCTATCCTTTGTGCGCTGGGATGGTGAATACACCTATAATAATCATCAATTAGTACATTTTCATTTCCAATTAATTGCTAATTTTGATTTTATAAATTTTCGATATTAATACATAAATGGGTTTCATGAGTTTAGAACAAGTAATCTACATATGAGTCCACTCAAATATTATCCTCACATAGATTTACTAAGAGTATTTTATGTAACCATAGTGTTGATGCACCATTGGATGGCTGTAGATCCATTCGCCTTTTTACCATTCGGCAGTACCATTGCATTCGTATTATCTGGATTTTTACTCATCACACCACTACTTATGGTGAAGTTTGAAGGATATAAATATTGGCGTAGTACGATGAATTTTTTAGCACGAAGATGGCTTAGGACATTGCCAATCTATTATTTAGTTCTATTTTTTTTTCTAATTCTTAATAGACATAATTTTAGAGATTTTACCTTTTATTATCTCACTTTTACTCAAAATTACCTATTTGTATTCAACAGATGGACATTTTTTGAATTTGGACATACATGGTCTCTTGCAGTGCAAGAACAATTTTATGTGCTTATACCCATTTTGATTTATTTTATGCCCACCAAGTATTTGTATCACTTGTTTATTGCTATGTCTATTGTAGGACTCGGATTCAGGTTAGGATATTATTATAGCGGCGTTCCATTTATTTTTAATCATTATACAACGGAGTGTTGCATTGATTGTTTTGGAATAGGGGGCTTAATTGCACTTTACCAAATCAAAGCACCCGAACAACTAAAATCATTATTGAGCAACCGATATTTATTATTCACAATAATTGGTCTCTATCTACTTAGTACTTTAGGTTATGCACGACCCATCACCAGTTCTATCTTCAAAATGGAACTTTATAATAATCTTTTTAGGATAACAGAAAGAACATTTGTGTCGATATTATCGATTTGGTTTATTGCCTGGGGCATTCATTTTCCCAATAAAAATATAATTAAAATAAGTTCTACCAAAATTGTACGCTACCTCAGTAAGATAAGTTATGGGATTTATATCTATCACTTTTTGATAGCTTCCATCATGCTTAAGTTGCTTCGGATGATTGGCTACAATACCGATTTATTCAATTTTTCTTGGTGGATGATCTGCTTGAAATTTCTGGTTACGTTCATCATAGCTTCTATATCGTACGAGATGATAGAACGTCCCATCTTATCGCTAAAGGACAAGTATTTTCCTACATCATAACCATTTAATCTGAGCCAAATAAAAAGGGTTATCCCAGACTAGCATTTAACTGCAATAAACTGGAATAACCCAAAGAGAATCTAACGCACGACTTGAAGATAAATCCCCCAATACTCAAATATTTGGTTAAATACTTGATTCACCCTGGGGGTTATGACTTGTCTTGTAAACTAGATTATGCTGTCAATGCATAGTACATAGCCCAGCCTACAAAGAATATAACCAACATCCAAATAGATGCGGGAATAGAATGAGGCGATTCACTCCCCTCGATTAAGAATTGTTTTTGATCACCTTTGCTATAAGCATTCACCATGACAGGAATGATTCCATCCACAATATCATGGTCACCAATACCTTCAATAGCGATATCTGGTCCATTTCTAACGATGAAAGGAATTTTTCTCACTCCTTCTCGACCATTGGGATCTATACTGATGATGCGCAATGTATGCTCTCCATCGCTTAATTTTCTAGTATCCAATTCAAAATTAATAGGTACATTGTATTCTCCCAAAGATTCGACTTCGTTGTCTAGATAAATTCTAATTTTACTATTTATACTCATGGGTTATTACGGTTTTAAAATGGAATATTTAATATGTTGTTTGTCTCCTTCCCCTGGCTTTACCAGGTATTTTACAGAATAATAAAAGCTAATCGCAACTATGACGACGGTCGCCCAAATGACAATATAATCCCAGTTGCTATCTGGCCCAATTCCGTGTACATAACCACGCAATATTTTCGGCTGGTTTCGTTCACATACTGGGCATGCCAATGCGAACATTGTTGGCAAAAGCAATCCAATAATTAACCATATCTTTTTCATATCTTATTATTGTTGAGCTTTAATTTTTACAAAATCCATGATTTTCTTTATTTCCTCTGGTGTAACTTTCTTTCCATTATTACCCCAGCTGCTTCTTTCATAATTGATGATGGCAGCCACTTGATGCTCATTGAATTCCATATTGGTTCCTACACCAGCCATCACGCCGTATTCAGGTTTTGCATCGTAGCCATTCATGATGATGTCCACATACAATTCTAGATTTTCTCCCATGACAATGGGACTACCTTTGAGAGGAGGAAAAGCCCCTTTAAGACCTTCACCATTCTCTTGGTGGCAACTTTGGCAGTTTGTAGCGTACAATGCTTTTCCATCAGCTGCATCCGCTTTGGCTTCACCCCCACCAGTACCAGCGGCAGCGACCTTAGCTTTCTTGGTTTTAAACAAGAATTCCATTGGCTTCGTTCCAGTTGGTAGCGGTACTTGCTTCAAGGATTGAAGATAAGCTACTAAATCTAAAGCTTCCTTTTTAGCAACGACTTTTCCTTCTTTACCTCCTAAAAATTGAGGTGGAACAGGTACTACAACTTCCCATTTGGCTGGCTCCTTTTTGATTTCGAAAAGCCAAGGATAAGAAGGCATGATTGATTGTTCTACTACGGCTCTAGGATTGAAAAGGTGCATCAAGTTCCAGTCAAGGCTGGGCTGTCTATTGCCCACATCCGTCAAATCTGGTCCCGTTCTCTCTGTTCCCATCAATGTTGCTGTATTTTGTAAAATGCTGGTTCGTCCGATATTGGCGTAATCCGCTGCCATACCTGGTCTGCTTCCCCACATCTTATCCATTTCGACATTTCTAACTTGTTGAGAGTGGCAACCCACGCATCCTTCGGCTATATAAACCAACTTACCAGCTTTTTCACTCTTGCTAAGAGGTCTGCTACCTGGCAAAGGGGCATTATTTTTTTGATTGGTCAGTGCAGGTGCTATAACTACGATTATTGTTAAAGTTAAAAACAAAAGACCTGCTATTGGATACAATTTTTTGTGATCGTCAAATATGCTCATTATAAATTATTTTTTTTAGAATTAATGCAAAAAAATTAAATCTACGCTTCTTCCAATTCAAGGTTTTTCTTACAAGTCATTTGATAAAAATTATACATAAATATCAAATGAGATAAGAACATGAGACTACCACCGATAGCTCTCCAAAGCCACCAGTCAAACATCATCACGACAGAATCGATAAAAGGCGCTCCTTCCATCCACATCAAACCTCGGAGTGTTGCTCCTACAGAAAGAGGAATCGTATAAAGAAGTAAACCGATAAAAGCCAACCAGAAATGAGCTCCTACTAACATTTGAATAGGCTCCTTGCCAGTAAGTCTAGGCACTATTGTATAAATTCCACCCCAAATAGCAAATGTAATTATCCCATAAAATCCTAAGTGTGCGTGAGCTACTGTGAAATCAGTAAAGTGCCACAAAAGATTGGTGTACTTGAATGCTTCAGCAGTACCTTGTATCGAAACTATGAAATAATAGACTACCGCTACAAAGAAAAATGGTACCGTATAAGTATTTGTAACTTTGTGCCATTGCCCTTTAAATGTCATCAAGTAATTCAAAACTGCTGCAACTACAGGAATAATCATACCTGCACTACCTACGATACCTACCGTCTGCAACCACCAAGGAATCGGTGCAAAAATAAAGTGGTGAGTACCAATGATAGTATAGAATAAAATCTGAGTCCAAAAGGCCAAAATACCCAAACTATACGCATAAATCGGCTTATTCAATTGCTGAGGAATAAAATAATAAAGTAGTCCTAAAGTATAAAGTGTAAACCACATACCTACTCCCGAGTGCATAAAATATCCTTGAACTATGGTTTCACTTACTCCATCTTGCCAAAACGGAAGGTAGGCTGTAAGTGCTACTATAATGGTGAATATGATGGATGAAACTATGTACCAGTTGGATATATAGATTTCTTTGGTTTTACGCCGTGCTACGGTCATGAAAAAATTGATCAAAGTGAGAATCAGTGCGACGGCAAAGAGTGCCATAACTGGCCAAATATATTCTCTGAATTCACCTCCTCCATTATTGATACCTGCCATAAGGCAAATGGTACCAAAGATAATCATGAGATTGGTACACAGCAGTGCAATCCAGCCCAACTTTATACTAAAAATCGAATTGTTACTGACCATTGGGACTACATAATATCCCAAACCAATCATACCAAGCGACGCCCAGCCCCAAAACACAATATTGGTGTGTACTGGCCTTAGCCTTCCGAAACTTAACCAACTGATGCTGTCAGCTTCAGGTAGTACAAATTTAATACCGACGTATTCTCCGATACCTGTACCAACTATCAACCAGAATACAGAAAAACCTAGGTACCACAAAATTAATTTTGTGATGTCAGGCGGCAGCGAAGGTCTCTTCACAGAGCGTTTTTTCACCGCTGTAAAATGGACTTCATGCTTGTTGCTAACATTAAATATCAAGTCCTCCCCTTCCAAGATATCTGCATCAGCCGATTGAAAAGATAGATTTGCATTTTCTTGAGAAGCCCCCGCATTGCTTAACCCTTCAAATTCAGTACGAGAATTTTTCAATTCAATGTCGTGGCCTTCATGCTCTTTATGCTTACCTGCGTATAAAAATCTAATAGAATCTTGTGCCTTGATGATGGCAAAAATTCCTCCCAAAAATAGCGGAATCAACATCAATACAATGGTGATGATAATTCCTGGTTGTGACAACAAATCAGAAAAATCACTCATTTTATTGGTCTGTGCAAAAACCCCTTGCGAAAAAAACATAAGAAGTGCTATTACTCCCAATGTTTTAGAACCCTTACAACTGGAATTATTGCAATCGCTGTCGCACTTTTTACCGCCATCGCTGTGATGGTGGTGGTGCCCGCCATTGGCAAATTCCATTCGAACATTTTTGTGACCATTGGCAAAATGATTGGCTTTGGTCACCAAGTTTGAAATTTTTTCAAATCCCAAGTATTTTCTAATGCTGAGAAATATAAGCCCAAGAAAAATTAGCAAAAGGGTAAGATTTAAAAAATCAATACCATCAGTAGCAAAGTAATTTTTGGATGATTGGGCTTGTAAAACATTCTGCATTAAGAAAAATGTTAAAAGCAATTGTTGAATTTTAATTTTGTTAAACATATATAAAAACCTTTATATCCTTTAATATGATGAAAAATTACTCGTTTTTTAAAAAAAATTTCCCAGAATCCAATTTATCGTTAAAATCTGAAATCGTATTATTCTCTAGCATTCTAATCAGATTCTTTTTGACTTCTTTGTATTCAAGATGAACGGGGCAAGGTGTTTTCTCAGAGCAAACTTTTAAGCCAAGCACACAATTCGTAAACATCCCATCTCCATCAATCTCTTTAACTATTCGCTCCAATGAAACATGCTTCCCACCTTCTTCTAGGTAAAAACCTCCATTGGGCCCCTTTATGGACATCACCATTTTTTTTTTACTTAATTCTTGTAAGATTTTCGCTACAAAATGTTCGGGGGCATCCGTTCCTTTTGCAATTTCCTTTATGCTCACGCGCTTCCCGTCCTTTGTATTCTGGGCTACATAAATCAAAGCTTTTATAGCATATTCACAAGAGCGTGAAAACATAACTTACATTTCTTTTACACCACAAATGTACGAAAATGATACAAAAATAAAAAGATATTAAGGTCTTTTTTTTCGAAAAAAATTCAACAATTTTACCCGCGTCAGGGATCGTAACGATCAATGCATCCAACCTATTGATAATCAATAATTTAAAAACTGGATGCATTGAGTCCAAAGGACCGTTCTCGTCCATAGGACGAGGTAAGTCGTGCAGAGCCCGGCACTTGTAACACAAGTGGACGCCCTCATAAATAGGAAACTAAAATTTGCTTAATTAATATTTGGGCACATTATCCATTTGAACACCTTTCGCATTCTAAATTTGGACAGTAAACGAAGGCTACAGAAGTGGGCAAAGCTAGTGGAAAATTAGCATAGACAATAGACGTATCATATCACTTTGAAATAACCGCTGGATGATGATAAGTTTACTGGGTAGATTTTAATTTATGAATCAGAGTGGGCATTTTGTGAACCTAAATGCGTACTTCATGAAATGGCCCGACAAAAAGCTTATAATTATATTATCTTGCTACCTTTAATCAATTTGGGATGTTTTGCCCGTTGGCATGTATGAAAAATATGGCTAAAATAAGGAATAAAATCACTAAAGCATTGGGCTTTATCCTTGTATTTGCTGTACTTTTTCCAAAAACGCATGCTCAGACCAATTCATTAAATTTTGACAGCTATACTTCAGAAGATGGTTTATCCCAAAATAGCGTCTATAGCATTGCTCAAACGAGTGACGGATTTATGTGGCTTGGCACTCAGGATGGGCTAAATAGATTTGATGGAAAGGAGTTTTTCCACATAAAATCCATGCCACTGTCTCAAGACACCATCGCTTCAGATTTTAGTAAATTTTCAAAAACAATTACTTGTTTATATGCGGATAGCGCTGACTGGCTCTGGGTGGGGACTACGAAAGAAATCGCTTTGTATAACAGGTACCTGAACAAATTCGTGTATCCCAATGTGGTTTACAAGGGATTTAACCTGCCAAATGTAATTTATCTTACTAAAATAATTGAATATAAAAATAATATTTGGATATTGACCAAAAACAAAGGAATATTTTGTTATAATAAGGTAAATAAAAAAATGGTCCCTCTAGAATGGGATGGCAATAACCCAATCAGTATAAATGCAATTACATTTGCTCCAAATGGGAGTATTTGGGTAGCAAGTGAAAAAGAAATATATAAATTAGATCAAAATAAATTTTCTAATATAAAACTTACGAATATTCAATCCAAGGATGATGGATATGTGGATATCTGTTTTGTAAATGATGAATTATGGATCATTAAAGGCGATAGAAAGATCATTTTTCTAAGCAATTTTATTGGAAACGAATATACGGTCAATCATTTCAGTCAAAACTTCAAAGGAAAGACCCCATTTGCCGATGCCAATTTAATTCATCAGAGCGATAGCAATACGGTATGGCTTGGTAGTCGGAGCAATGGCATAATTAAAGTAAATCTATCAAACCATACTTATGAAAACGCGATACATGGCTCCCAAAAATCAGTTCTAAAGACTCAGTTTGTGCTTAGTTTTTTCACCAATAATCAAAAAATTACTTGGGTAGGGTTATCTGGAGGGTTGTACAAATTTTACTCTATGAGTGCGACAATCGACCTTTTTAGGAATGAAACTTTTAATGAAAATTCGGTAAGTGACAATAAAATATTTAGCATTTTTACCAAAAACGACCTCGACTTTTATATGGGTACCCTATACAGTGGGCTTTTACACTTTAATGTCACATCAAATACGTTTACAAATTATTCTCCATCAGAGAAAAAAATATCGTCCTCTGAATCAAAAAATATTTATGAAATAATACCAGGAAAGAACAATCTACTATGGCTCGCTACTTGGAGCGGATTGTTATCGTTTGACAAAAAAACAAAAATATTTGAAGAATTTAAGGATAAAAACGATGAACAAACCATAGAGCTTTGTGCCCTGATTAATCTAAAAAACTCTAGCAAAATATTGACAGGCGGGTATCGTGGTAGCCTGAGGATTTTTGATACAGAAGCTAAAACCTGGGAAAAATGCTACGACCCTTATCATTTTTTGGATAATACCAAATTGCGTGTAAGGTATATGAAAGAATTTGGAGAAGGGGATATATTTATGTCCACGGAAACAAGTTGCTTAGTTAAATACAATTATAAATCAGGTCAATTTACTACATATCCGCAGTTTGAATCCATATCTGGCACTTCGCGTCATTTTTGTGTGGATGGTCCATTTTTTTGGATTGCGACCGATGATGGTCTTATTCAGGCGTCTTTACCAAATTTCAACCCAATAAAAGTGTGGACGACCAAAGATGGATTAGCAGATAATTATATTTATGCAGTACTCACTGACAAGTTTGGCAGGATTTGGGTCAGCTCGAACAGGAGAATTTCTATGCTTGATCACAAAAAAATGTATGTAGAAATTATAATACTGAAGACAATTTGCAGGATATGGAGTTCAATACTGCCTCCTGCTACAAAGATAAAAATGCAAATTTATGGTTCGGAGGTATAAATGGATTAAACAAAATAACGCCTGAATTATTTAGTCCAAATGAGTATTCTCCCTCACCCAAAATTACTCAAATTCTCGTCATGAATGCTCCTTTCATATCTGACACCTCTACTCCTTATATAAATAAGATAGTGTTGCCTTACAATCAAAATTTTATCAGCTTTAGATTCCAATCTCCCAATTACTCTCAGTCAGATAAAATAGTGTATCAATATTTTTTGGAAGGTGTGGACAGCGGGTGGATTAATAACAGCAATAGAAATTTTGTAAATTATACCCAATTAAAGCCTGGCAAATACACCTTTCACGTAAAATCATCCAATGCGAGTGATGTGTGGTGTCACCAAAATACCGCAATAAACATTATTATCACGCCCCCTTGGTGGCTCACTTGGTGGTTTTATGCCATTTCTATATTAACTTTTATTGGTATAGTTTATTTTTTATTACAATACAGGATTAAATCAATAAGAAAACAAGAGCAGCTTAAATTTAAAATAGCCTCTTTAGAAATTCAATCATTGCGTTCACAAATGAACCCACACTTTATCTTTAATGCTTTAAATAGCATCAATGGATTCATAGTTGAAAACAAAACGCATTTAGCAAGCAACTACCTCACCAAATTTTCGCGACTTATACGTCTAATTTTAGAAAATTCTAAAAGCGAAACCATCACACTCCAAAAAGAGGTAGAAACCTTAAAATTGTACCTATTAATGGAAGGCATCAGATTTGACAATAAGTTTGATTATGAAATATTTATTGAAGAAAAAATAGACCTCGACTATATCAATATTGCACCATTAATCATCCAGCCGTTTGCCGAAAATTCGATATGGCACGGCTTGATGCACAAGCCCACTAAAGGACATTTACAAATAAATATCTTGCAAAATGCAAACATTCTTGTCATAGAAATTATAGATAATGGCATCGGAAGAGCAAAATCTACTGAGCTCAAAAGCAAAGAAAGTAATAAGCACAAATCCTATGGCATGGAAATTACAAAACAAAGAATATTAAACGCAAATCCAAAAAATTCAGTGACAATATCTGATTTAATAGACCAAACAGAAAATACCATAGGAACCAATGTTACAATTTCTTTATACATATAAAATGCAAAAATGAAAGCAATAATTATTGATGACGAACAACACTGCATAAAAACCCTGCAATGGACTTTAGCCCAATACTGCCCAGATGTAGAAATAGTGGCGACAGCAGAAAATGGAACAAATGGAAAAAATTCTATCGAAGCTTTTAATCCAGATATTGTTTTTTTAGACATCGAAATGCCTATGATGAACGGTATAGACATGCTAAAAAGTTTTGAAGAAATAAGTTTTGAAGTGATATTTACTACAGCTTATGACAAATATGCCATAAATGCCATCAAGCTGAACGCCCTAGATTATCTGTTAAAGCCGATTGACAAAGATGAACTGATAGCTGCCGTAGATAAAATAAAAACGAAAAAACTTAAAATAGACAAATCACAAATTGACAATCTCCACGAAGTTCACAAAACTAAAATAGCAGATAAAATCGCCATTACTACCAACGATGGGCTACAATTCATCACATTACAAAATATTATCAGGATAGAGGCCGATGGAAGTTATAGCATTTTTTATTTATTAGAAGGCAAGAAAATTGTATTATCCAAAAAATTAGGCGATGTTGAAGAATTATTAGAACATAATTTAGAATTTTTTAGACCTCAAAAAAGCCATATCATAAACCTAAAATTTGTCGAAAAATATATAAAAACCGATGGCGGAGAAATCATAATGGTTGATAACGCTAGACTTTCTCTGTCTAGAAATAAAAAAGATGAGTTTTTAGAAATGTTTGCTAAAATTTAATCCTTCACAAGGAAAAACTAGCCCCGCAGATCCTACATGACCTTCCTAGGGTTGTTTATCTATTATTTCAGTCATTTATATATTTAGGTTGTTTTCCTCCAATTTTTCGGTGTAATCTAGCGTAATATTTTTCCAACTAACTCAAAATTTTATTTTCAATATACCATAAATAATTTATGCTCATTATTGACACTTTACAGATTGGCTTCGATTTTATATGGCTCCTTGTACTTTATGAATCCAAATCCACATTTTGTGAACCCAAGTCCATGCTTTATGAAACAGAATCCTAGCCTCCTTCATAAATTCATATTATTGTATTAAAGTTTTTTACTAAATCATTTTTTCATCAAAAACTATTTATTATTATGAAAAACCTTACAATTGCCCTGATCTTATGTGTTTTTAGCATTATTTCCTACGCACAGAACAATTATATAGCCCAGCCTTATTATGGGGACAATATGATTAGATTCTATGAGAAAACCACTGGCGTTTTGCATCATTCACTAGATATCGACCCGATGGTGGAAGCGACCCAATTGTGTTCGGATTTTCGGAGATTTAATATTTATCTCGACGGATGCTGGAGCAAGTAGCAAAGTACTCATTTATCATCATGCAGACATTTATCCTACACGAACCGCTGCTGCTCCTCAAATCATTAATTATCCCTCAGGTATAGCTGGAATGGAGGTGGACGGCGCAGGAAACTTATATGTTTCGACATTCAATGGAGGCGGGAATCCAGGTCGCATAATCAAATATAATGCTTCTTCCAACTATACGACCTCGACTACGATGCCCCTTTACGATAATGATTGGTGGATCAATTACTATGCGGGCGTTACCGTGGACGGCGCAGGCAATGTTTGGGCTTTAAATTTAGATGAGCACGAGTTGGTTTGTTTTACGGCTGCATCTAGCTATAATAGCTATTATGTGGTTACCAACAATGGCGATATTTACCAATCTACTTCAAGAACTGGCGGAGCCAATCCTACGGTATATTTATTTTCTGGTCCAGAAGGAATACAATTTGATGCAAGCGGAAACCTTTGGATTGCTAATAATAATGATTGGACAAAAACTAATGGTACGGGAGAAGGCACTTTAGTTAAAATAGATGCATCATACATCACATCTTTGTTAGGATCGCCAGTATCTGGTAGTGGCGCAGGTGGACAAACTTCCAGCTATACTGTACCAACTACGGATGCTACTGTTTACCATATTCCTGGCTCAAAACCTGGCGGTATTCGCTTTGATGGCAATACTTTATTTATTAACGATCAGGGTACCAACCAAGGCAATACCTGGAATGTAAATGGCGAAGTCTGGAAATGGGATATAACGACTACTTTTGATGCTGCCAATGCGGTTTCGTCAGCTATCCATACCACTTATCCTGGCTATGGGGGCATGGATTTCAACAATTTTGCACTATTCCCATTACCGATCGAAATGACATCATTTTCAGTAAAAAAAGTTGGCAACACAGCAAATATCCAATGGGTGACGGCTTCAGAAACAAATTGTTCCCACTTTGAAATCCAAAGGTCTGTCGATGCTACAAACTTCGAGACTATTTTCAGAATCAATGGAACCAACAAACAAACCAAAAATTATTATCAATACAACGACAATAATCTTCCAAAACAGGCTAATGTGGCATATTATAGAATTAAACAAGTTGACAATGATGGTACAGAAACCATCAGTTCGGTACGGACCATTGGCATTGATCGTAAAAATTTGGTATCCATATCACCAAATCCAACACAATCAGACGCCACTTCTTTAACGATCGATAATGACACAAATGAGGAATTTACCATGATTCGAATTTATTCTGCCCAGGGGCATCTCGAAAAAACCTTAAAATATCCACTGCATCTTGGGGTAAATAAACTAAAAGTAAGTACTTTTGATTTAGTTAAAAATATGCACATTATAAACATTATTATTGGAAATGTAGCCATAAACACAAAATTATTAGTAAATTAATAACCCCTACACTTTAAATATATTTTTATCATGAAAAACAAATTATTTCAAATACTTTTGGCGATTTTCTTAGTTCAAAACTATGCGTTTTCACAAATAAGTTCGAACATCTCTATTAATACCACTGTAGGATTGAGAAAGCCGATAAGTCCTTTTATTTACGGCTTGAATGGCTACGTACACGACCCAGAGGGAGGAACTATGACAGGACTAGATAATCATGGAAGTACAGCAAATGTACAAGCGATGAATCCAGCGTCGTGGCGCTTAGGCGGCAATGCTATGAGCATTTGGAATTGGGAACAAGGAGCCAATAATTCTGGTGCTGATGATGGCCACAAAAATAGTACTTGGCAATCTTGGATGACAGGCATTGGTGGTGCAGGCGCAGCACCTGCGTATTTTACACCCAATCAAGGTGCTATTAAAGCCAATAATGATGCACTTTCATTGAATGCAAAGTTGCTTTTACAACTGCCTTCGGTAGGCTATGTAGCTGCCGACAATATTTATACTACTTGTGGTACTCCTATGGCAGACCCTACACGATGGAAACAAGTGATCAACGATAAACCTGGTTCTCCTGGGAGTTTGACATTGAATCCAGACTTGGGAGATGGCGCAGTTTATATCGATGAACAAATCAACCATCTTATCAATCAATTTGGCAATTCTGCCGCAGCTAATGGCATCAAACATTATCAAATGGACAACGAACTAGGTCTGTGGAGTCACTATCCTTCAGGTGGAAATACTGGCACACATTCTGTCGCTCATCCCAGTTACATCACTTGCGCTGAAATGATCAATAAAACTGTAAATCTTTCCAAAACAGTAAAAAGGATGGACATGGGTGCTAACGTCTTTACCTCTGGACTGTGGGCCTATTCAGAATGGTACAGCTTGTACAGTGTTTGGGATGGCAGCAGTCATCAACCAACGGATTGGGCCTCATACAATGTTGAGCCATATAAAACGAACAACACCGGTCAAACTTATAGGTACAATCGGATGACTTGGTTAAATGCTTTTTTGGCAAATTTAAAACAAGCATCTACCGCAGCAGGAAATCGTTTAGTTGATGTCTTAGCAATACATTATTATCCTGAAGGCATTAACTCCGATGCGATACGAGTACAAGCTCCTAGAAGCCTTTGGGACCCAACTTATGTAGAAAATACATGGCTTACAGCGGTAGGTAATGGCTTTACGGACGGAAGATCACTGGAGGTATTACCTAAAATAAACCTGTCTATTTCAGATTTTTATCCAGGAACAAAATTGGCCATAACCGAATACACTTTTGGTGGACGACATAATATTTCTGGCACGATTGCCCAAAGCGATGCACTTGGTATTTTTGGCCGACAAGGCTTGTATTGGGCTACTTATTTTGCCACCGCCGACGATTATATATCCCCAGCTTTCAAAATTTTTAGAAACTACAATGGAGCTTTGGGCACCTTTGGAGATACTTATATCGATGCCAACACAAATGACGTAACGAACAATTCCGTATATGCATCCATCGTCGGAGCCAATGAAAACGATCTACATATAGTTTTGATCAATAAAAATCCTACTCAAACGCTTACTAACAATATTAACATAACTTCAGGGGTTAATTATGTTAAGATAGCTGAAGCATGGGGAATATCTGAATCTCAAGGAAATACAGATGTCATGGTTAAATCCAATATAAACGACCTTACGGGTACAAATGGGATTGTAGGAAACACCTTGCGATACACCTTGCCTGCGAATTCTGTTTATCACTTGATTTTAGAAACTAATTTACTATCCGTTGGGCTGAAAGATTTCAAAGGTAAACTTAATAAGGAAAAAAGTAAAATTTTACTTTCCTGGACTACTGAAAGCGAATCAAACAATAAGGGCTTTGAGATACAACACAGCAGCGATGGTATCAGCTTTACAAAGCTTATGTTTCAGCAAGGTGAGGGGACCAAATCTACTCCTACGATGTATAGCGTTATTGATGACAAGCCATTCGAAGGAAACAATTATTATCGCTTAAAACAGATTGATTTGGACGGAAAAAGCATATATTCTACTATCATTTTGGTGAGTAATTTTTCAACAATCAAAGACGAAATACAGTTATTCCCCAATCCAGCGACAAATATGGTTAGTCTTCTTTCAAGAGATTCAAATACTAAAAAAACTTATAGGATATCTGGATTTGACGGCAGCATCTTCGGATCTGGTAACTTTACGGATTCTATTGATATACCTATCCTGGATTTGTCAGCAGGTATATATTTTATAGAAATAAAAAACTCAAAAGGAGACCAAATTAATTTAAAATTCGTAAAAAAATAAACTAAAAATTTTCTTAATGCCAATGTGTAAAACAGTAAAAATACTCATCCAAATCTTAAACTAACAATTAGCTTTTTTTGGCGCGTCAGGGATCGGAACGATCAATACATCCAACCTATTGATAATCAATAATTTAATATTGGATGTATTGAGTCCGAAGGACCGTTCTCGTCTTTAGGACGAGGTAAGTCATGCAGAGCCCGGCACTTGTAACACAAGTGGACGCCCTACTAAATAGAAAACTAAAATTTGCTTAATTAATACTTGGTCACTTTATGCGTTTGAACGCCAGTGCCACTCTGAATCTGAACAAAGAACAAACCAGACGGCAACGCTTCCAAAGATATGTCCAAGCGATCTGAATGATCCTCAGGTACTGCGATAGTCCTCATCAACACCCCTGCGTCGTTGAATACCTGAACAAGATTAGCAGTTGTTGGAACATTCTGCAAGGTTATCGAAGATTTTGTAGGATTCGGGAATATTGTGACCTTCGGTGCCTCCTCGGGATAAACCGAAACAATCTTTGAATAACTGGTGGTTTTATCCAATTCTTCTGCCATTAGTCTGTAATAGGCTATGGACTCAAGCGGCTCCGCATCGATGTATTTATACTCCAATCTATTGCTATTTTGTATCTTGGCGATTGACGACCAGTTCACTCCATCAAAAGATTTTTCTACCGTATAATTGGCAATGGTTTGCTCATCACTCATAATCCAGTATATTTGTGTAATATGTTTTTCTTTATCTCTCAATGCACTGAATTTCAAAAGGTTAAAGTCCATAATTGTCAAGCATGTAACCTCCAAATTCAAAACTACGGGAATATGGTCGCTCATGTATAATAGAGCTCTTTTAATGTCAAATGGCTCAGCCGAAGTATTGGCTGGGTCGGTAATGGACCTATTATATCCGCTCCCATCG
Organism: Saprospiraceae bacterium; assembly: GCA_016718505.1. Taxonomy (GTDB): domain Bacteria; phylum Bacteroidota; class Bacteroidia; order Chitinophagales; family Saprospiraceae; genus JADKKF01. The sequence goes on from JADKDE010000003.1 coordinate 304,391, forward strand.
TGACCTATATTGTCATATGAGTTTGCGATATATTTTACCCTGTTGGTTCCGCCCATTATTGGGGTGGAAGGAAGTAAAAAATCAAATCGGTCATCCAAACCACCTGTAGCACCACAATCAGTAGTAATAGTGGATCTAGTTGATTGGGTAAGTATTGATGCGTATGTAATATTACTGGTCCAAGAACCCTCTTGGCCAGTGGGATCATTTAGTAAATTAGTTCCAGAGTGGCAAAGCTTTTGAAAACCGCCTTCTGTATTGGTATAAAAATTAAAATCACCACCCATCACTATATTGGTGGTTGCTGGTAAGGTATTATAGTAATTTCTCATAGTAGTACAATCAGTGGTCCTACTGGAAACGTCTCCAGAAGCACTCCCTGCTTTCAGATGGCATTCATAAAAGTAAATAAATGTAGTATCCATAAGGACTCCTAGCGTTGGGTCTTTAACATAGACTTTGTATTCATTGATATCTCTTAGGCTAGTGACGATTACTTTTTGACTTGCCAACTCGACTTTAGCGGAATTGTAATAAAACATATTTTGAAGATCACGAAGACCCGGATCTGTATTTAGCACAAAATTGGCTTTCTTGTAGGTAGTAATACCACCTATATTCAAAGCATCGCTTAGGATCAAGTCTGCTCCAGCGCTGGTTTGTAGTTCGCATACCATTAGGATATCAGGCTGAACGTATTGCACTATTTTCGCCAAAGTATCTTCACGGTTGGGTACAGCAACGTTTGCTCCGCAAATATCTGAGCCATTAGGAAAATTGAGTAAATTGTAATGCATGACTTTCAAGTTCATACACTGCGCATTGGTTTGGGATAGAAATATTAGAGTTTGAAAAATTAAAAAGGAGATTACGATTAAAACCTTTTTCATAAAAAAAAGAAATTTAGCAATAAAAGAAAAAATGAACGAAGGGATGTAAAGATACAAAATATATCTAATAAATTTTAGTTCAAATTTTGTTTTTTTTCAAAAAGAATAGATATTTTATTTTGGAAGGCTCCGCAATACATCGGAAATAAATTGGTTTGCGTAAAAGAAAGGGGTATTATTGCTCCGTTTTAAAATATCTGCATATTCATCCAATTTTCCTCTAAAATATGGATTAGAAGACAAAATGGACGTCCAACCTTCCATCACTCTTTTTTCAAACCAATAAGACTTTTGTTGGATCCTCTTAAGCGAGATTTCGTCTGTAGATTCAAACTTTTCTTTAATAGCCATGGTGCGGCTCCAAAGATCTTTTATCCCCAATCCAGAATACGTTGAGCATAAAAAAAACTCCTTTTGGATCCCGCTTCCTTGATTATAATGAAGGGCATTTTTATAATGAGAAAGGGCGACCTTTGCACTGGACATCAGGTCACCGTCAGCTTTGTTTACAATAATAAAATCAGCCATTTCAATGATTCCCTTCTTGATACCTTGGAGTTCATCTCCACCACCAGGTGCGAGCACCATCCACACCAAATCTGTCAATTGTTTTACTTCAAATTCTGATTGCCCCACCCCTACTGTTTCCACAAAAATGGTGTTAAACCCAGCCAACTCCAACAAAGAAATGCTCTCGTAAGTATATATCGAAAGACCGCCTAAGTGCAACTGATTTGGACTCGGACGAATATATACATCGGGATTTTTGGCGAGTTTCTCCATTCTCGTCTTATCCCCAAGGATGCTCCCCATCGACATGGGTGAACTTGGATCAATGGCTAGGATGGCTACTTTGTGCGTATCAGATGCGATTTCATCTACCAGTGATTCTAAAATGCTGGATTTTCCAGCTCCTGGCACGCCTGTAACCGCTATCCTAAGCGTTTTTGCCTGATTAGAAGGCAACTGCTCAAACAGTTTATTTTTTGAAGAAATGTCTTTAGGAGATTGGCTTTCTACCAAGGTAATGGCCTTGGATAGGGCTGAAATATTCCCCTGCAACACTCCGCTTACCAAATCATTGACCAGCCATTTGTTGCGGCTTTTGATCTTAGATATGACGCTTTCCTTTGACATTTATGTAAAATTAATGCTAATTTTGATAAAAAGAACAATATGCAGAAATATACAGAAATCCAATCCGCTTATGACGAATGGGCGAACATCTATGATGAAAATATAAACAGAACCCGAGATTTAGAATCCTTGGTCTTAAAACAAATGTTGCAAGGAAAAAAATTTGACTTGTGTTTAGAACTAGGATGTGGTACAGGGAAGAATACCTTCTTTCTATCCCAAGTATCTTCAAGAGTCCAAGCATATGATTTTTCACACCAGATGATCACAAAAGCAAGATCTAAGATTTCTGCCCAAAACGTGGAATTCATAGAGTTAAACCTTTTGCAACCCTGGCCAGTACTCGACGCTTCTGCAGACTTAATTGTATTCAGCTTGGTTTTGGAGCATATTGAAGATCTTCAAGAAATTTTTAAAAAATCAAATACTGCCTTGACTAAAAAAGGGAAGTTATATATCGGCGAGCTACATCCTTTCAAGCAATATTTAGGGACGAAGGCTCGATTTGAAAATAACGATCAAATAGAGGAATTGGTGACTTTTACGCATCATGTAAGTGAATATATGGATACTGGTGTGAATCACGGTTTTACCTTAAAAAATCTTACAGAAAACTTTGACGATGACAACAATCAGATCCCGCGCATTCTGGGATTATTGTTTGAAAAAACGGAATGAACATGGTGAAATCTGGATAAAGGAATTACATAGAAGTCTAGTTTATCCATTAACAAAATAAAAAAGGGCCGTCCGAAGACAGCCCTTTTTATTTTACTGAATAATTATAGGAATAATAATAAGATATTATTTTTTTGTAACTCTGACGTCGATTCTTCTGTTTTGAGCACGACCTTCTGCAGTTGTGTTGTCAGCTACTGGATGTTGCTCTCCGTAACCTTCAGCAGCAAGTCTTGATGCAGCGATTCCCATTTTTACCAATTGACCTTTAACGTTTTCAGCTCTGCTTTGGCTTAAAGCTACGTTAGCTTCAGGCTTTCCAACGTTATCAGTATAACCACCCAATTTGATATTTACGTTAGGGAATGCTTTTAAGATAGCAGCGATGTTCTTTAATTGCTCTTGTGAAGAAGGAACCAAAGTTGATTTACCAGTTTCGAATAACAATCTATCCATTGTAAACCAAACATCTTTGCTAACTGTCTTAGCAGGATCAGCGATAAAACCGATCAATTTATTTTCAACACCTCTCTCAGGGATGCTCAATTCGATACCATTAGGAAGTTTAGCTTTGATAATTGCTCCTAAGTCATAAACCCACTCACCAGTTTTGCTTAATGAACCAGCGATAGCATTTTTTGCAGCATCAACAACGTCACCAGCCTTGCTAGCTGCTGTATCCAATGCAGCTGAAGCAGCATCTTTTGCATCTGTAGCCGCTTCACTGATAGAAGATGTAGCTTCAGTAGCTGTATCTTTTACAGCTTCCATTGTTTCTGATTTATTGCAACCTCTCAATGCATAAAGCAATCCAGCGATAGCAAGAGCAGCCAATAACCAAGGCCACCATCCCATGCCACCAGATTTCTTTTCTTCATTGATGTATGTATTTGGTTGGTAAGAGTCACTTACCTTTGAGCTTACTTTAGAAGTAAGGTCACCTAATCCTAAAACGCTAGACAATCCTGAAGGCAATAAGCTACTTACGATACCTGATTGGCTAGACAATAAACTCATCAAACCAGAGATACCATTAGATCCGTTAGCTTTGCCCAAAGATCCTAACAAGAAAGGAGCTGCCATAGAAAGTAAGCTAGTAGCAGAAGAAGACTTAATACCACTGAAATTACCGATAAAATCAGCAACTGCACCAGCTTTAGGGCCTAAGATACTGCTAAGAAGTCCACCACCAAGGTTAGAAACTTTTTCTGTTCCTTCATTTGAATTCAAAGAAGAAAGATCAAGATTGCTTCCAGCTACTTTAGATATCATATCCATGATACCTTGTGCACCAGAATTAGAAGATCCTTTAGAGATAACAGAACCTAATAAAGCGGGAAGTGCTGCACCCAATGCTGATTTGGTATTGCTTTGGTTTTCACCCAACATAGAAGAAGCCTTGTTTACCAATGTTTCTCCTACTGTGTTTTGGAGCATTTCAATTAAATTCATTTTTGAAATTGTTTTAAATTTTTAATAAAAGGGTTAAAATAAAATACTATGCTTTAGACGACATCAAAATATAAAGTAACATGTCATACCATACAAAGGTAACAAAAAGAATATTATTTTGCTGATTGTTAAACCGATTTAAAATAAAATCACTCACATTACACTTTTATCATATATATAATAATTAAATATAGAAGCAATTACAACAGAAATTAACAAAAGTTCTTTTGTACTTTCTTTTCAAAAAACTATTTTATTTTCTTAAATATCTTAAGTTGGGAAAAATTTTATTTGGATCTTAGTATTTTGTTCTATCCACCTAGTCTTTTTATTTAAAATATCCCGCTAGGAATTGCATATTATTATAAAAAAAAAGTGTGGATCCCAAAAGAATCCACACCTTTATGTATTGACTTACCTTTATGTCTTGATTTAAGGGCATAACTACCAGCAAATCGGTATCTGCTGATGCCTATGGCCAATATTCAAATTAAATTTTATTTATAATCACACGATGGGGTATTGGACCATTGATTCCTTCTCTGTCGAAAGCGTTCTTAACCAACTCTGTACAACCAAAATAAACATCCCAATAATCAGGCTGAGCACAATATGGTCTAACCGCTAAAGTAACCATGCCATCTCCTACTTTAAGCACAGAAACTTCAGGGGCAGGGGATTTAATGACTTTAGGATGGGACTGCATGGCAGAGATCGCTACTCTTCTGGCTTTATCGATATCCATGGTCGGATCTATGGCCATAACCAAATCAACTCTTAGGTAGCCATTGGCAGTTAAATTAGTGATTACCCCAGTTGAAAGAGGTCCATTCGGTATGATAACGGTTTTCTTATCGGGTGTCAAGATGGTAGTACCAAAGATACCAATTTCTAGTACATCACCTGTTTGACCTTGAGCTTCGACCATATCCCCTACTTTAAATGGTTTGAACATAAGCATCATTACACCTCCTGCAAGATTGCCCAATGAGCCATTGAGTGCTCCACCGATGGCTACAGATGCTCCAAGCAATAATGCTGCAAATGAGGTGGTTTTGATACCCAACATCTCAGCTATGCTAAGGAATAATAATATTAATAACACAATGCGAACCAAAGAAGACAAGAAAGCTTGAAGGGTTGCGTCAAATTCTTTGGCTTTTAGCACCTTATTTAGCGCTTTAACAATCATCCCAATGATGAAATTTCCTATAAAGTAAACGACGATTGCACCGAGTACTTTTGGAGCGAAGTTCCACGCGAGATCCATGATTTTTTGAGTAAAATCGGCAGTAGTAGCTACGGCATTGGTGACTTGTAATAGCATAATTAATAATTTTTTGTTATGAAAAAGAATACATTAGTGACGCAATAAATACAATATGTCACGTCAAATACATATAAATTTCAATTAAAAACCCATTATTTTTAAAACAAAATATGGCTAATGCCCTTCATCAAAGTCGATAACAACTTTTGGCGACCGCGGTTGGGATTGGCATGTGAGTACATAACCATCTTCCACTTCGTCTGGCTCGAGCGCATAATTTACACGCATTTCCACTTCTCCTTCGACCAGCTTTGCTCTGCAGGTACAGCACACCCCACCTTTACAGGCGAAAGGTAAGTCGGCACTGGCTTCCAAAGCTGCCTCTAGTATGGATAATCCATTGTAAGGCACTTTCAAATCAATCGTAAGCCCATCTATCTTGATGGTCACTTCAGATTCTTTCCCTTCAAACTTTTTGATGGCAATTGGATCTATCGATTTATTGGCTGGAGTCGTTGTGGTAAAAAGTTCGTAATGAAGTTTCAGATTGGGACATTTTTCTGTTTTGAATTTCTGGAAATCGAGAAGCATCTGTTCTGGCCCACAGAGGAAACATTCATCGAACAGATCAAAAGGTTGGACTTGGTGTATATTGCAAAATTTTTCAAAATCAAGACGACCATTAAATAAAGGAGCATCGGTTTTTTCCTTTGAGAGGAAGTAATGGACTTCAAAGCGCGTAGGAAACATATTTTTTTGATCTTCAATCAGTTCCCTAAACATAATATGTCGAGTATTTCTATTTACGAAATACAAGCAACAAGTGGCAGTATCGTCGGTAGCCAAAATGTTTTGGATTAAAGAGATTATAGGCGTGATACCACTTCCAGCGGCGATAAAGCAAAAAGATTTACGCTCACCTATTTGTCCTTTGTTGATAAAATTTCCTTGGGGTGGTGCCACTTCCAAAGTATCCCCTACTTTCAATACTGAATTGGCAAATGTAGAAAAAATCCCCTGCCCAATTTGCTTAACACCAATGGTTAAATTAGGCTCCTTTGGACTACAGGCAATACTATACGATCGTCTTATTTCCTCTCCATCAATTTGATGTCTAAAAGTTAAGTACTGCCCCGACAAAAATTTAAAATCCTCTCGATTTTCGGTAGGAATTTCAAGTTCAATGGCCACGCTATCGGGCGTCTCGTGGTTGAGCTTAACGACTTTTACTGGGTAAAAACGCATTTTAGAAATAAAAATAAAATGAACAATAAGCTATAAAAGTAATAAATTTTGCACAAAAAATTCGATTTTCAAGGCATTAATAAAATATTTAAAGAAAATAATAGCCTATAAATCAATAAATTACTTACCTTTGCGCCTCGTTTTAAATGAATTATTAATTAACCAAAAAAGAATTTAACTTCAACAATGAGAAATTATGAAGTAACTATCATCGTAGATCCAGTTCTGTCGGGCGATGAAGTAAAATCGACAGTTGAAGCTTATATCGACCTAATCAAACAGCATGATTGCGAGATTGTGCACAAGGGCGAAATGGGCTTGAGACAATTGGCCTATTCTATTAAGAAGAAGCATTCGGGTTTTTATTTTTGTATTGAGTTTCGTGGTGAATCTCCAGCCTTGATAGACAAGATGGAATTATCACTAAAGCGTGATGAGCGTATTTTGAGATTTTTGACCGTTAGCTTGGACAAGTTCGGTGTGAAATTCAACGAAGACCGTCGCAATGGACTCATCGGTAAAGCAAAGAGGGTAAAAGAGGAAGCTCCTAAAGAAGCACCAGTAGCTATTAAGGAAGTACCAAAAGTGGTTATTCCTGATTTACCTGAAGAAATATTGCTAGAGGAAGAATAAAATTTTTTAAAAACTTAGAAACTATCATATAAAAATGGCAAGTAGAGACGATATAAAGTTTTTGAGCAATCCAAAGATTGGCCAAAAAAGAGATAAATACTGTAGATTCAAAAAATTTGGTATCAAGTATATCGATTATAAAGATTCAGATTTTTTACTACAATTCATCAATGAGCAAGGAAAATTACTTCCTCGCAGGATAACAGGGAATTCACTTAAGTACCAACGCAAGGTTGCAACTGCTGTAAAAAGAGCTAGACATTTAGCTATTTTGCCTTTCGTAGCGGATGGCTTAAAATAATTTTTAACCAATATTAAAATCATCAAGTCATGGAGATAATTCTTCTTTCAGATATAGAAAAATTAGGTGATAAGCACGAGATTGTCACTGTTAAGCCTGGGTATGCGAGAAATTTTTTAATTCCTCAAGGACATGCCATCGTGGCAAATGTAAGTAATCGCAGAAGTTTGGCTCACCTGATCCGTCAAGAAGACGCAGCGGCAGCCAAGCACATGGGCGAGTACCAAGATATCCTAACCAAAGTTCAAGCAGTTACTTTGAAAATTGGTGCTAAGACAGGTACCAGCGGTAAGATATTCGGTTCTGTAAACAATGTTCAAATAGCAGCAGCTATCAAAGATCAAATAGGAATTGACATCGAACGTAAGCGCATCAGCATCCCTGTTGAAGTAAAGGAATTGGGTGAATATGAAGCAATCATCGAATTGCATAAGCAGGTGAAAGGACCAGTAAAATTTGTAGTAGTATCTGAATAAGATTTACTAGATACTCAAATGTAAAATATTGAAAAGAGGTATATTTAAAAAATGTACCTCTTTTTTTATTTCGTATATCCAGTAATGTTTAAAAAATTAGCACCTGGAATTTGTAGGATGATTTCTCTTTTATTGCCTTCATCGTCAGACCTTTCGATCCTATAATTTGAAAAATAAGTAGGTCGGTTCGAAAAATAAAACTTCTGTTTTGCTCCCCAAAAATTCCCTCTACAGCTTTGTCCCTCATCAACTACATATTTATTATAATCGCGTAAAACACTCGTCCTAACTATCTGGGATTTGGTATAATTATCTTGGGTATTGAGGATTGTATATGTAAAAAAGTTATCAAAGTATTGATTGCAATTGATATCCGTCTCCATGTGTTCGTTGGTGGTCAATTGGACCTCATTATGAATCTTGAAAACACCATTGGTGTCTTGTCTTAACTTGGCAGCAAAAACTTCCACATCTTTGTCTTTTCCACTGGATTCATATTCAGGGAGCGCAGTGTACAATAACGTAGAGTCATCTTCCATCAGGATGGGTTGTTGGAATTTTGAAGGTCTAGAAGTGATTCTAACTGGGTTGGAGCCATCGGGCTTGGTCAAGAATAAATGCCATCTCGTGCCACCTCCAAATTCATCTGTTGTTTCAGCTGCTATCAAGAGCAGTGAATCATTTTTCACCCATGTAGCGAAGCCTTTTTGTATCCACCCATTCACATTTTTTGTAAAAATCCTACGAGGATTTGATCCATCCAGATTGAACATCCAAAGCTCCGCATTGAGATAATCATTGGTCAGTCGATCGGAATTGTTAGGTGATCTAAAGCACAATAATTGCGTCTTGGCTTTGTTTAATCTAGGGGACCAAAAATTATGATCTTCATCAAAGGTAATTTGAGTAAGGTTATTTCCTTCGTATTTATAAATTTGATAGCTGCCACTTTTATTGGAGGTAAAATACAACACCTCATTGGCGGACAACCTGCCAAAAATGGTGTCGAGGTTGGTTTGATCATCACTAGATTTCTTACATCCTGCGAAAATCAAGAAAAATGATAGCACACTTAGAACGGTCTTCATACGTTGAATCTTGCTGTTTTAAATAATTGCTTAAAGGTAATTCAAACCATTTAGAAGACCATATTTATTAAAGGGAAACTTTTTGCCAGTCAGATTTTTAACTAAATTTATACAAGATTTTACAGTTTAAAAATCCCAGATACCTAGGGCACTTTGCAACACTTCTCTCATTTGATCCACATAGATAAATTCTAGACCCGCTATATATTCTGCTTCGATTTCTCCGACATGTTTTTTATTTTGATTGCATAAAAGGATATTTTTTAGCCCTGCTCGTTTAGCTGCTAATATTTTCTCCTTAATGCCTCCCACTGGCAATACTTTACCTCGAAGCGTGATTTCACCCGTCATGGCCAAAAATGGCTTCACGGGCTTATCTGTAAAGCATGACGCCAATGCCGTCAGCATCGTTATACCCGCTGATGGTCCATCCTTGGGTATGGCGCCTTCTGGCACGTGTATATGGATGTCAGTTTCCTCGAATATCTTTGGATCGATGCCAATTTTAACAGCGTTGGCTTTAAGAAATGTCAAGGCAGTCGTCGCACTCTCCTTCATAACATCGCCTAGATTTCCAGTGATAAGCAGTTTGCCTTTGCCAGCGTGTTTGCTGACCTCAATGAACAGTATTTCACCTCCTACGGATGTCCAAGCCAACCCAATGGCTACACCAGGACCTTGTCGATCGGTGTACATTTCATTGCTGTACTTTTCAAGCCCAATAACCTCCCTTATGGTTTGATCGACCCAAACCTTTGGCAATACTTCAGCATTTGCCACCCTTTTCGCAAGATTTCGCATCAAGCCAGCAATTTGTCGATCGAGGCTTCTTACACCTGATTCACGAGTGTAATTTTTTATTAAAAACTCTAAATTTTCATGCTTGATATTCAGCGCTTTTTTATCCAATCCATGCTTGACTGCTTGTTCTGGTATCAAGTGACGCTTAGCAATTTCAACTTTTTCTTCAGTTGAATACCCACTAATATCGATAATCTCCAAACGATCCAATAAAGCCGGTTGGATGGAAGCTAGACTATTGGCAGTTGCGATGAAAAGTACCTTGCTGAGATCGTATTCCATCTCTAAGTAATTATCATAGAAGGTAGCATTTTGTTCTGGATCCAAAACTTCAAGCAACGCACTAGAAGGATCCCCTCGATGGTCTTTGCCCAATTTATCGATTTCATCTAGGAGAAAAACGGGATTGGCTTTACCGCATTTTTTTATAGATTGTAAAATCCTACCTGGCATCGCCCCGATATAAGTCTTTCGGTGACCACGGATTTCAGATTCATCGTGCAACCCTCCAAGCGACATCCGAATAAACTCTCTATTCAGCGCTTTTGCTATGGATTTACCCAGACTTGTTTTACCCACTCCAGGAGGTCCTACTAGGCATAAAATGGGTGCCTTCAGGTCATTTTTCAATTTTAAAACGGACAGGTGCTCCAAAATTCTCTCTTTGACTTTTTTCAAACCAAAATGATCCGAATTCAGAACTTTGTCGGCATTTTTTATATTAAAGTTATCCTTGCTTACTTCCAAATAAGGCAAGTCCACCATAAATTCTAGGTAATTCAACATGACAGAGTACTCCCCTACCATGGGATTTAATCGCCTCAGCTTGGACACCTCTCTTTCAAAGTGCTCCAGCATCTTTGGCTGCCATTTCTTCTTATCGGCCTTTTCGAGCAGCTTTTTGATTTCCTCCTCGACGGGATTTCCACCCAGTTCTTCTTGGATGGTTTTCAACTGTTGGTTGAGGAAATAATCTCGCTGTTGCTTATCGATATCAACACGCGTCTTCGAATCAATATTGTCCCTAATCACCAAGTATTGAAGCTCCTTGTGCATCAAAGTAAGAAGCTCCTTGGCTTTTTCGAATTGGTCGTCAATTTCAAGGATCCGCTGCTTTTCAGCAATTCCAGTATTGAGATTCGATGTAACAAAATTTATTAAAAAATTGTCGCTATTAATAGTTTTCAGGAAAAATCCAGCTTCTTTGGGGATATTTGGTGATAAGTCGATCATTTGTCTGGCGACATCTTTCACACTGCTGATCAACGCTTCATATTCCATTTTATCTGCATTGTTTGTCAATCCTCGAGGAGACCAACTGATGGATATAAAAGGTTCTTCACTCAAAAAATCAATCAGATCAAATCGCTCTTTTCCTTGGAGAATAGCCGTGAGATTGCCATCGGGCATTTTGATGATTTTCATCACTTTGGCGATAGTACCTACCTTATACAGGTCATCCTTGGTGGGGTCTTCGACCTCTGGGTCGATTTGAGTCAATACTGCGATCCACTTATGTTTATCGTAGGCCTTTTGTACTGCCTTTATGGATTTGTCGCGTCCTACCGTAATTGGTATTACGATATTTGGCAAATGAACCGTATTCTTGAGAACAAGCAATGGCAATTTGGCAGGAAAATCTTCCTTCACCTGGTCTCCATCATCTTCTATCTCCACTGAAAGCAAAGGCATGTATTCATTTTCCTCACTCATATCTTGCGTATCAAACACTTGTTCAAACATTTCAAATATTCTATTAATGATTCTTGTTTTTTAAATTTAACGAGTCTAATTTGTAGGTCAATTCCCATGCCATTCTATTTTTTCATTGTATTTGCTCAAATCTGACTACTTTTGGCAAAAATATATTAGTTTAACGTGACATTTTGTCGCATAACCAAATTCAGAAATGATTTTTCAAGTAAAATCCATTACCACAAAGATATTTTTTATTTATATTTTTTGTTGTAATATTCATCCTGTAAGCGCCCAAAATCTATATTTTCCACCAAACAATCAAACGCAATGGGACACCATGTCTATCGAAACTTTGGGCTGGTGTCCTGAAAGGATTAATGACTTGTACAATTATCTTGAGAACAACCAAACTAAGGGTTTTATTATTCTAAAAATGGTAAAATGGTCCTTGAAAAGTATTTTGGAGGATTTACTAAAGATAGTCTGTGGTATTGGGCTTCAGCGGGTAAAACGGTCACATCTTTCATGGTCGGAGTAGCGCAACAAGAAGGAAAATTGAACCTAAGTCAGACCTCTTCTAGCTTTCTCGGCAATGGATGGACGTCCTGTGCCACTACACAAGAAAATCAAATTACCATCCGACATCAATTGACCATGACTTCTGGATTGGACGATGGACTTGCCGACCCTTATTGTACCCTTCCGAACTGTCTATCATGTATCGCTCCAGCAGGTGAACGATGGGCTTATCACAATGCCCCTTATACATTGCTGGACAAGGTCATAGAAAATGCAACTTCAACATCTTTCAATGCTTATTTTATCTCAAAACTCCGAAATCCTATCGGAATGAACGGTCAGTTTTTTCAAATTGATTACAACAATATTTTAGTATCAAATGTGCGCAGTATGGCAAGATTTGGTTTGCTTATACTCAACAAAGGTCGCTGGGGCTTCACGCCAATAATGCAAGACACAGCCTTTTTTAATCAAATGGTAAATACCTCACAGCAATTGAATAAATCCTACGGCTACCTGTGGTGGCTCAATGGCAAAGAAAGTTTTAGGGTGCCAGGACTTCAAATCCAATTTCCCGGTCCTCTCTTCAGATCCGCCCCCAACGACATGATTTCAGCCATCGGCAAAAACGGTCAAATCCTTAATGTCATTCCAAGCCAACAATTGGTCATAGTGCGTATGGGCAATGCACCTACCAGCTCTGAAGTCCCTTTTACCATGAATGATTCCATCATGAAATATGTCCAAAACTTGCCTTGCGTTACCCAAACCAAAGACCATGGATTAGATGAAAGTTCATTCGAAATTTATCCTAACCCAAGTGGCGATATTTTATTTATCAACAATAAAATGAAGGAGAATTTTAGCATCCAATTATACAATGATTTGGGGCATTGTGTATTAACAAGCCATTCTGTTTCAAATATTGATGTTTCCAATTATCCCAATGGCATATATTTTCTTACTATCAGAAATAACCTAGGTACCTTGCTGAAAAAAATCGTCATTCAACACTAAATAGGATTTTATTTTTGTTGAAATTGGTGTAAGCACCCAACCGAAACGCATATTAATTTGTTTACCCTGAGATTTTGGTAATTTTGCTCAATTATATTTGGACATGAGATTTATACTTTTAATCATCCTTGGATTGGTAGCGATGAGATTCGTTAGTACGCTTTTCAATGCTTTCAATAAGCCTTCGACGCCCACCCAGCCCAATCCGCCTTCCCCAAAATCCAAACAAAAGGAAGGAGACTATATCGAATATGAAGAAATAAAAGACTAATGACAGAAAAAATTTCCGACCTAATCTTGGTCAACAACCACCATTTCATCATATTGAACAAACCTTTCAATGTGGCTACTCAACCCGACAAATCCAACGATAAAAGTCTGCTTGAATTGGCAGAATTATATTGCAAAATAAGGCTTTTTGTCGTCCATAGACTCGATAGACCGGCCTGTGGCCTTGTTATTTTCGCCAAATCTGGTCAAGCAGCCTCTGAGCTTTCTCAAATGTTCGTTAATCACCAAGTAACCAAAACGTATCTTGCTTTCGTTTCTAATCCCCTCGAAAAGGAGCGCGGAACACTAGAAAATCCCATTTTTTTCAATCCCAAAACCAATAAATCTTATATCTGCGAGCCAGACCATAAAGATGCAAAGATGGCAAAATTGGATTACGAGACTTTGAGTAAAACCGACAATTATACTTTTATAAAAATAAACCTTCATACAGGGCGCCACCACCAAATCCGTGTACAAATGTCCCACGCAGGTCATCCCATCAAAGGCGACGTAAAATATGGCGCAAAAAGAGCCAACAAAGACAGATCCATAGACTTGTGTGCTTATGAGCTTGCTTTCGACTACAAGGCACAGAAATACAATTTTAAGGCGACTTTGCCCCCATTCAAAATATGGCAAGATTGCCTCCCATTAGTATAGTTTCTAAATTATAGCACATTTTCCTATGAGTGACCCGACGCCTATCAGAACAGAAATTGCCTCCCTTGGAGAGTTTGGACTAATCGATTATTTAGCCAAAAAAAACCGTACCATCCACTCCTCCACGCTCAAAAGCATCGGCGACGACGCTGCGGTTATTGATCCCCAAGGCAAAAAAATGCTCGTTTCCACGGACCTCTTGATCGAGGGCATTCATTTTGATCTCATGTACACACCACTGAAACACCTTGGCTATAAATCCATCGTGGCCAATGTCTCCGACATCATCGCCATGAATGCAATCCCAAGCCAAGTGACCGTTTCCATCGCCCTTTCCAACAAAGTTTCCCTAGAAGCTCTCACCGAGCTGTACGAGGGAATTTATGCCGCTTGCGACGCTTATCAAGTGGATTTGGTTGGCGGCGATACCACCTCCTCCCAAAAAGGCCTTCTGATATCCGTTACCGCCATCGGATGGGCTGACGAAGATGACATTTGTTACAGAAATACTGCCAAAGTTGGCGACTTAATTTGCGTTACGGGTGACCTAGGAGCTGCCTTTCTCGGCCTACAAATTCTAGAGCGCGAGAAGCAACTTTTTCTATCAGATACCAAGATCCAACCAGACCTCGAAGACCAACAATACCTCATCGGTCGCCAGTTAAAGCCCGAGGCACGACTAGACATCATCCAGTCACTCAAAAGAGCCAAAATCAAGCCTTCTTCCATGATCGATATCTCGGACGGCTTGGCCTCCGAATTGTTACATATCTGCACACAATCCAATGTTGGCGCACTCATCGTGGAGTCTCAAGTCCCTCTCCACCCAGACACCCAGTTGATGGCGCTAAAGTTCAAGCTGGATCCCATTACGACAGCTTTGAGCGGTGGCGAAGACTATGAATTGTTATTCACAATACATCCAGATGATCACCAGCTCATCCAGCATTTAGCCGATATATACGTCATCGGAGAGATAAAACCAGCTAGTGAGGGCATTCAACTCCAGACTACTGGTGGCAATTTTCATCCCATCAAAGCGCAAGGTTGGAATCATTTTAACAATATTTAGCGTATATTTGCAGCTCGGGGTGCCCATCAGGCTGAGATTATACCCATTGAACCTGAGCAGGTAATGCTGCTAAGGGACTTTGACTTTCTGTGCTATAGGGCGACTTGATTTACTAAAATTCAATTCAACGCTTATGGCATTTTTCGCTTCATTTTCAGCTTCTTTTTTTGTAGGGCATGCCCCTCAGCAATGCTTCGGGTCGGGCTGTCCAGGGGTTCGCGTTGCTCCGTCTCTCCTCGAATCTACATCGAGTCGAGACTCTCGACTGACGTCGAGACCCTTCCCATCCCTCATGCTGCTTTTCGTCACCATCGGGGTCTTCTACACGAGTACATTGCTCGCGCAAGACACGCTGAAGATGGATTCTTTGACCAACTATTATATACCCGAAGTTCCAATCATCAGTTCATTTGCAGACAAAGAAGACCCATTGGTTCAATACAATTTTAACAAGGAAAAAATAAAACAAAACGCCCAAAGCAAAGACCTTCCCTATTTATTAAGCCAAAGCCCCAGTGCAGTTTTTACGAGCGACGATGGCTTGGGTGTGGGATATACTGGCCTTAGAATTAGGGGCTCTGACGCTACTAGAACCAGCGTAAATATCAATGGCGTACCTCTCAATGATGGCGAATCGGGTCAAGTATATTGGGTGGATCTCCCTGATTTGATAGAATCCGCTGACCAGATCCAAATCCAAAGAGGAGTAGGAACGACCAGCCAAGGGACATCTTCGTTCGGTGCTTCGGTCAATATAGCCACTTTTAGGCCTCAAGACCCCAATCTGGTTCTTTCGACTTATATCGGTCGGTTTGGTACCCTAAAATATCACGTGCGTGGCAGCTCTGGCTTGGTAAGAAACAAAATCGCCATGGAAGCTGGCGTTTCTAGCATCAAATCGGACGGTTATATCGATCGAGCCAAATCCAATCTTACCAGTGCCTTTATAAATCTTCACCTAGCCATGAAAAATGGTTTTATGCATTTGTTGGGTCGTCAAGGGCAAGAACGCACTTACCAAGCCTGGTATGGGCTTCCACACCAATACTTGGAGACCAACCGCACCTATAATCCTTCAGGACTCATCGCTTCATCAGGTACCTTTTATGACAATGAAGTGGACGACTACACCCAGAAACATCTACAATACCTCTGGGAACAAAAACTTTCCAGTCGCCTCTATTCCAAGTTAACGCTTTATACCACTTTCGGCAAGGGGTTTTACGAGCAGTACAAAAACAATGTTAGATTAAGTAATTACGAGATTCCACCTATAGAAATTCAGGACACCTTGCGCGAAAAATCCGATTTGGTAACCCAAAAATGGCTCGATAATAGCCTATACGGTGGTATTTGGACCATCGACGCCAAATCCAAGGCTTTTGAAGAATTGAACGCTGGGATCCATATCAGCCGATACATGGGAGACCATTTTGGGCGGGTAAAATGGGCAAAATTCCATCCAGTAGATGCCATCCCTTCGGAATTTTATTTCGATCAAGGCAATAAGAGTGAATTTTCTATTTTCGCAAAATCCAGAAAAAAACTAAGCGAGAAACTTAGGCTGTTCTTGGACATTCAGTACCGCCATGTACAGTATCAAATCGATACATTCGACCAAGGTGGTCTGTATCTAGCCAAGCGTACGTACCATTTTTTAAATCCTAAAATTGGAGGAGCCTACGCATTTGACCCCAAACATAGTTTTAACTTATATTTTGGAATCGCAAACAAGGAACCCTTTCGGGATGATTTTGAAGGAGAAGTTGCAGGAATAAAGGTGCAACCCGAACGGCTATACAATGCAGAATTGACCTATAAATACAAAATGCCAACTGGCGAATTGGTCGCGAACTTATTCTACATGAACTATCACAATCAACTGGTTCTCAATGGATTGATCAATGATGTCGGAGCTGCTCAAAGAATCAATATTCCGAATAGTTTTCGCTTGGGATTGGAGTTGAGTGGATTTTTTACCTGGAAAAATTTTCAATTAGAAAGTCATTGGACTTTGAGTAAAAACAAAATTACAGACTTCGATTATTTCATTGACAATTGGGATAGCGGTGCTCCCGACAAGGTCCATTTATCCGACGTCGATTTGGCATTTTCACCCAATATCATCATCAAAAACAGTCTTAAATACACATTGAAACGCTTGACGCTGGTGTTATCACAAAACTATGTGGGCAGTCAATTTATAGACAATACAGGCTCCAAATTTCGAAAACTACCAGATTATACGACTTTTGATTTTCAGGTCTTTTGGAGACCAATGAAGAATTATAATCTTAGATTGGAAGCGACCATTTTCAATCTATTAAACCAAAAATATGTCTCCAATGCTTGGACCTATCCTTTCACTAGCACTCAATATGATCCAACCGCCGATGACATCTATGCGAGCAGAGGTCAAAACAATGGGGACTACCAATTGACGGGGTATTTTCCTCAAGCCACAAGACACTGGGCCCTTGGTATTAGATGGGGCTTCTAAATAAATTATTAGCCTTGCCTAAATAAAGAATTTAACAACAATTGATCCTAACATGGAAAGCATCTAGATAATCAAAAATGGGCTGCCAACGCACATCCAATGTTTCAGGACATTCATCAAATACAATGACATCAAAAAATTCCATCGGCACTTTTTCGTTGTATTCGATGGGTAAAACTTCTTCATTTTCCAAAAAATCGTTCGTATCCGCCGCTTCAGCTTGTTCCAAATCTCGATTTTTCAAAATGCAGTACAAACGTTGGATAGATGTAATATACGCTTGATGGTCTTGGGGTATATAGGTATTGCGAAGGCGAATGAAGCTGTATATGTCGGACAAAAGCCTAGGGTCATCTTGCGGTATATAGTTCGAAAAATGGGATTCGGCGATGGTAGCTGCTTGTACATCATTAACGAGATACAAAACACGCAAGACCTTTGTATGCTTGATAAGGCGATAAAAAGAGGTGATGGTCACTTGGTATTTATCCAGATCTTGTGGTATTTCTACACACGTGATTTTATTGAGTTCTTGCAGAGAATTTTCTATTTTCGACAATGCCGATATTTGACCGTCGTTCAATCCTTTGGAGTCAACCTCTGGAAAATATTGAGCTAATCTCATACGCAGAGAGATGGTCCTTTTTATCCATCTATTGAGTGTTTCGGGACGATGAAATGTGTTAATTTTTCTCCATTCGGGAGCAGGATCTCTCAAATCCATAAAATAAGTATCTGCCCCATAAGACAAATACAAGTAGGAATACGTCTTATTCAGCTCACTCGGTTGGTAGGTCCTAATATATTCATCAAAGTCATGGGGGGTATAAGCATTTTTTGAAGTCGTTGTGGGCAAAACTTTAATGTACCCAACTGGCTTGTTATCAACATGCAATATATAATCATAAAGAGCAGATCCTTCAAAATAATTTCTTGTGACAGCTCCGATTTTTTCGTAATCCGAAACTCTCAATGGGCATATAATATCCCATCCGCATAGAATTAATTGTTTATCAATGATTTCGTTTGCTATATCAGTAGGGCATAAATTCATCCTCATTTAATAAAAATTTTGTTTCATTCATAAAATACTTACGAGCCAAATGGATTCTAAAAGAATAATAACTGGTGTAAAACTATTGGCAAATCCCTTTCTTCTTGCCAATCCTTTAACAACTATTCTATTTCAATGAAACAAAGCCGTCCTTCAAACATCATGTAATGTTATAGGCAACGGATTTGTCATCTTAAGTGCTAAAAATACACTACAAAGATAAGAAAATTTATATTACTAGTCAAATTATTTTAGGCTCCTACACTCTTCTGATAAGTCCATCAAAATAGTGAATTAACGATATTTATTATAATTAATAATACCTATAAACTTATTTTGTTTCGCCCTTAAAGTTTAATTGCAATATAATTGCTGTTATGTTTTTAGAATAAAAATGAAAAATACACGACATGGAAGCTAAATAATCCATAAAACCCCTTTTTGAAAAGTGCGTCAGGAATCGAAACGATCTCCAAAGGTGAGTCTTGTCAAAACATGCAATGATTGACAAGACCGAAATGAAATGAAGTCGTGTAGAGTCCGACACTTGCGTAGCAAGGGTGACGCCCAAACCCCAATCACATTATCGGTAAAATCAAAATATACACTGGAAATCTGATTTTATTCGTTTAATTTTGTGGCAGTAATAAAACAATTATACATGATAGCGTATATTTTTCCAGGGCAAGGATCGCAATTTTCAGGCATGGGCAAGGACCTTTACGAAGGATCGCAAGAGGTTCGAGCACTTTTCGACCAAGCTAAATCTGAACTGGGTTTTGACATTGGCGAAGTGATGTTCCACGGGACTGAAGAGGAGCTGAAACAGACGAATGTCACTCAGCCAGCCATATTTTTGCATAGTTGTGCGGTCTGGCTCGCCAATCCGAATCGAGCAGCGGCGGCATATTTTGCAGGGCATTCCCTAGGAGAGTTTTCGGCATTGGTGGCTTCGGGAGTCGTAAGCTTTGCCGAAGGAATCTATATGGTCAAACACCGCGCCAATGAGATGCAAAAAGCTTGTGTATTGCACCCTTCGAGCATGGCGGCAGTCTTGGGTCTTTCGGATGAAATCACAGAAAATATTTGCAATCAAGCTAAGGAAATTGTAGTGCCAGCAAATTATAACTCACCGGGGCAAATCGTGATTTCGGGCAGTTTTGAAGGCATCGCCGAGGTTACTCCTTTGCTGCAAGCTGCAGGTGCGAAAAGAGTTTTGCCACTTCCAGTGGGTGGGGCATTCCACTCCCCTTTGATGAAACCAGCCTTGGAGGGATTCAAGTTGGCTATCGAAAATATAAATTTCAAAACCCCATATAGTCCGATCGTCCAAAATATCACCGCTAAACCAGTGAGCGATCCAGTGCAAATCAAAGAGAACATCATAGCCCAACTCACAGGCCCCGTAAAATGGTCTCAGAGCATTACGGAGATGGGAAAACTTGGGGTGACTAGCTATATCGAAGTTGGTCCAGGTAAAGTGCTCCAAGGATTGGTTAAAAAAATTCAGCCCGACGCAGAACTCGGAGGCTTATAATATGTACAATCCAAAAGTAAAAAATATACATAAGAACTCAAAAACGCTCAACCTAAGGCAAGCAGTCGGTGTTTTGTTCATTTTATTTACTACACTAAATATTTCATTAGCACAAACTAAAAATTCGATAATTATCGATCGCTGGAATACGGCGAGTAGAACCCAAATCAACGATACGTGGATTGACACGTTAAAAGGGCAAGTACTATTGCATCAGGGGGACAATTTTTTCGAGTGTGATACTGCAGTCCTTCAGAACAATCAGCTACAAGCCTGGGGGAAAGTCATTTTGCAGCAAAAAGACTCCTTGTGGGTTTATGGAAACCAACTAAACTACAATGGCGATACCAAAAAAGCATATTTGCAAGGCGAGGTGGTATTGGTCAATAAGCAACAAAAGCTGTTTACTGAGCAGTTGGATTATGATTTGAATACCAAATTGGCAACTTTCAATACCAAAGGGACAATGACCGAAGGTAAGACAGCCATGATCAGCGATAGAGGGGTCTATGATGTCAATTTAGATCAAGCGAGATTTTATAGCAATGTTCAAATCCAAGATCCAGAATTTTTGGTAAAAACAGATTCCTTATACTTCAATTCAAAAAGCAAGGAAGCTCAATTCGTGAGCCCTACGATCATCCAATATAAAGATTCGAAAATATACACAGAAAGCGGTATTTACAATATCAGCAATCGCCAAGCGGTCTTCGACGGAAAGCCTCAGTATCTCTCTCCCACTCAGAAAGCAAAAGCCCGTAAAATCACCTACAATGGGGATCTACAAGCATTTAATCTAATCGGCGATGCCTTCATCGAGGAAAAAAATCAAACTGCACAAGCAGATTCTATTGTTTATTTTGAAAAATCTGAAAAGGCACAATTCTTTGGGAAAGCATCCCTTAAAGGAGAGCAAATCAATGCCCGAGGAGATACTTTATATTACGACAAAAAAACCAAAACCTTCAGCAGTGTTGGGCCTTCTGTGTTCAGTGATTCTACACAAATCATCCAAGCAGAGGAAACAATTTTTGATCAAAATACGGGTATGGGAAAACTTAAGCGTAATGTCTTTTGGCAGGATACGGTGCAAAAGGTTTCAATTCGTACACAGAACCTTGATTTAGACAAAACTAAAAAAGAATTTAGGGCATATGGTGGAAGAAATCTCATTGCCATCGCATCTGGGTCTGATACCATATACATCGCAGCCGACACCTTGCGTAGAGAGTCCATTTCGACGGCAGATTCAAGCAAAATACTCAGGGCATATCCAGATGTAAGAGTTTGGATGAAGGATATGCAATTGGTCTGTGATTCATTGGCTTTTGCTGAAAAGGATTCGATATTTCGATTCTTGGGACGTCCCATCATGTGGTATGATAGCGGCAGGACTCAATTGGCTTCAGACACTTTATTCATGTATGCTAAAAACAAAAAATTAGACAAAATTCATCTACAACAAAATGCAACAGTTCTGAGCCAAAAAGATTCCATATTCTTTGACCAAGTATTTGGACGGACCATTTATAGCCATTTTGAAGATGGCAAAATAAACCTAATGGAGGTCATCGGCAATGCAGAGACCGTGTATTACGCTCAAGACGATAACAAAGCCTATATCGGGGTCAATCACAAACTCGGGGCAAGGATGAATTTGCATTTTTTGGATAAAAAGCTACAACAAATTCGGTTTTATACTCAACCTGAAGGAAAATTTATTCCCATTCAAACCGCAGATCACTTAGGTTTGCGTATAAAAACTTTTCAATGGCACCCCGACTGGCGTCCCTTGATCTTAAGCGACATTTTAGACCCAAGTAAACACAGGGAGTAAACCCAAAAGTCCCCCAATTTCTTTTTGAAATTTCATTTTGATTTAATAAAAATCCATTCATTTCTCGGTCTGGAACAATAAATCGGGAGATTATATCTACGATTGTATGCAAATGGTTGTACCTTTACGGATTAAATCTGACTAAAGAAATGCAGGGTACACTGTGGCCAGAACCAGAGCGGTTCACCCCTTTGATGCAGCAATATTATGATCTTAAATCCAAGCATAGAGATGCTATTTTGCTGTTTCGTGTGGGGGATTTTTACGAAACTTTTGGTGAAGATGCTATAAAAACTGCCAGTGCGTTAGACATCGTCCTAACCAAGCGAAATAATGGTGGTACTGACGTAGAATTGGCTGGCTTTCCTTACCATTCACTGGACAATTATCTACCAAAATTGGTCAAAGCTGGTTACCGCGTTGCCATTTGCGAACAATTAGAGAAGCCTTCTAAAGAAAAAAAAATCGTCAAAAGAGGCGTTTCAGATATAGTTACCCCTGGTCTAACGGCGGATGACAAGCTACTCGATGCCAAGGCTAATCACTATCTTGCTTCCTTGCATATAGAGAGTGAAACCAGCTGTGCCGTTGCCTTTTTGGATCTTTCAACAGGTGAATTTTTAACCACAGAAGGAGATTTTTATTTCATAGAACAACTAATTCAGAGTTTTCAACCCAAAGAAATCCTCATAGCCAAAAGCAAACAAAAGCTCGTAGAATCTACCTCGCTGGGACAATCTTATTTATACAAGTTGGAAGACTGGGTCTTTCAAAGAGATTTTTGTAGGGATAAATTGCTTTTACATTTCGCTACCAACACGCTTAAAGGCTTTGGTATAGAAGAATTGAGACTCTCACAGATCGCATCAGGTTCTGTTCTTTATTATCTCGAAGCCACAGAGAAAACACAAATACAACACATCACGCGCATTGCTCGAATTCATAGAGATCAGTACGTCGCCCTAGATCCAAGCACAGTTAAAAATCTCGAACTAATACGTCCTCAACACGACCAAGGAAAATCACTATTAGATATCTTAGACAATACCGTTACCCCCATGGGCAGCCGTTTGTTGCGCCGTTGGATTTTATTGCCTTTACTTGACAAAACCAAAATAGATCAACGAGCAGGAGTGGTTGATTATCTCGTCTCAGAAAACATGAAAGCTCAGGAGTTGGTCCAAAACTTAAAACAAATCGGGGATCTCGAGCGATTGGTTTCAAAGGCTGCATTAGGGAAAATAAGCCCTCGGGAAATGGCACATATCCGCAAAGCATTGTTGGAAATTTCTAAAATAAAAACCATCATTGAAAATAGCGGACAAGAGTATTTGGTGGAATTGGCTCAAGCAATCGTGCCTTGTGAGGAATTAACCCAAAGAATTGGACGCTCTCTGTACGACGATCTACCTGTAGCTTTGCTCAAAGGACCTGTGATCAAGGAGGGCATCAGTGGAGATTTGGACGAACTGCGGCATATCATCCAAAACAGCAAAACACTCCTCATTGAAATCCAACAAAAAGAAATCCAAAATACCAATATCAGCAATTTGAAAATTGGCTTCAACAATGTGTTTGGGTATTACCTGGAAGTTACAAACAAACACAAGGATCAATTCAAAATACCCGAGACTTGGATTAGAAAACAGACCCTAAGCACTGGAGAGAGATATATCACAGAAGAACTTAAAGTCCTCGAAGATAAAATTTTACACGCGGAAGAACGCATCAATGACCTAGAAATTGAACTTTTCAAAGAATTAATAAATTTTGTCATAGAGCATATTGAAAGCCTCCAGCAAAATGCTCAGATCATAGCTACCCTAGACGTTCTAGTCAATTTTGGACTCACCGCGATCAAAAATAAATACAATAAGCCCAATATTAATGACCACCTCGAGCTGGCAATCGTCCAAGGAAGGCACCCTGTCATAGAAGCATTGCTACCACCGGAGGAAGATTATGTCGCCAATGACCTCTACCTCAACAATGAAAAGCAACAGATAATCATCATAACGGGGCCCAACATGTCTGGTAAATCTGCCATCTTGAGACAGACGGCTTTGATCACTTTGATGGCTCAAATCGGCTCTTTTGTCCCTGCTGCACAGGCGGAAATAGGCATCGTGGACAAAATATTTACTAGGGTCGGTGCTTCTGACAATATCTCCAGCGGTGAATCGACGTTCATGGTGGAGATGAACGAAACCGCTAGTATTCTCAACAATATCAGCGAGCGAAGTTTGATATTATTGGATGAAATAGGTAGAGGTACAAGTACTTATGATGGGATCTCTCTAGCTTGGAGTATCGCCGAGTATCTGCATGAAAACGAAATCGCTAGGCCTAAAACGCTTTTTGCCACTCATTATCACGAACTTAACGAACTGGCCAATAATCACGAGCGTATAAAAAATTATCACGTAGCCACCAAGGAAATCGGGCAAAAGGTTATTTTCTTAAGAAAATTGACCCCCGGTGGCAGTCATCACAGTTTTGGTATTCACGTCGCCAGAATGGCTGGAATGCCCACAGCAGTGCTAGAGCGGGCTAAGCAAATTTTGATTACTTTAGAAAAAAAATCTATAGAAGAGCAAGTAGCAGGCCAGGACAATGCCTCCAAACTAAGCAATTTACCAGCTCCTTTGCAGATGACTTTGGTGCAACACGCAGACCCAGGTGCCAAGCGTATAAAAGACGAATTGGAAATATTAGATTTAAATGCATTGACGCCAATCCAATGCATGATGAAACTCCAAGAAATGAAACTTTGGTTGGAAAGAGACTAATTTGAATGAGTAAAAAAATGGAAGACAACAAGGATATTATATTCGTAAAAGGTGCCAGAACCAATAATCTAAAAAACATAGATATTGCGATCCCCAAAAAGAAATTGGTCGTCGTATCTGGGGTCAGTGGCAGCGGCAAGTCCACATTGGTCATGGACACTTTATTCGCTGAAGGTCAGAGAAGATACGTGGAATCCCTTTCCTCTTATGCTCGTCAGTTCCTGAACAGAATGAAAAAGCCTGACATAGAATACATCAAAGGTATTTGTCCTGCCATCGCCATCGAACAAAAAGTTTCTACAAGTAACGCGCGGTCATCTGTTGGCTCTTCGACTGAGCTTTTCGATTATCTGAGACTTTTATTTGCTAGGGCTGGAAAAACATATAGCCCCATAAGTGGTCGTCTGGTGACCAAACACGATGTCAAAGATATCGTTCAAGCCTTGGAAGAAATGCCCGACAAATCAAAGATTCGTCTTTTAATTCCCCTTCAAAACAAATACCCAGACCGAACCGTCCGACAAGAGTTAAATCTACTCAGACAAAAAGGTTATGCTAGGATTTTATTGAATCAAGAGCTGGAAGAAATAGATGATGTACTGATACAAAAGAATAAATTTTTAGATAAAAAAATCGCAGATGTTGACCGAGCTAAATTTTTAATCCTCATCGATCGATTTATCCTTAACAGAGATGATGCTGAGAATAAAAAACGCATGGCTGATTCTATCACTACAGCTCTGCAAGAAAGCTTCGGAGAGTGCATTTTGATGGATGAAAAAAATCAATCTTGGTCATTCAATAATCGATTTGAAATGGATGGCATGGAATTCACTGTTCCTTCACCACATATGTTCAATTTCAACAATCCTTATGGGGCATGTCCTAAATGCGAGGGATTCGGCACGGTGATTGGTATCGATGAAAACAAGGTAATTGCAGACCCGATGATGTCCGTTTATGAGGGGACCGTCATTCCATGGGAATTTGAGAATGGCAAAGAAATGAAAAGTGATTTTATCAAAAAAGCATTTGCCAAAGAATTTCCCATCCACAGATCTTATTGCGAACTCAATCCCACCGAAAAAAAATTGCTTTGGTACGGTGACAAAGACGTCCACGGTATCTATCATTTTTTTGATGTCCTAGAACAAAATATTTACAAGATTCAAAATCGCGTCATGTTGGCACGTTTTAGAGGTAAAACCAACTGCATGGACTGTCAAGGTAGTCGCTTGCGCAAGGACGCCCTCTATGTTTCTTTCGAAGGGAAAAATATCGCTGACCTTTCATCTATGCCCATCGACGAATTGTATGATTTTTTTCAAAAAATAGATCTCACAAAATACGACAAAATCATCGCTGAAAGGCTCATCAAAGAGATCGTCCAAAGGCTCGAAGTAATGGTCAATATTGGACTTGGATACCTGACCCTCAATCGTCCGAGTGCGACTCTTAGCGGAGGAGAAACACAGCGAATAAATCTTACGAGGATTTTAGGCAGCAACTTGACCCACTCCCTTTATATTTTGGATGAACCGAGCGTAGGTCTTCACCCTCGGGATACGGAAAATCTAATCAAGGTGCTTCAGCAATTGCGTGATTTGGGCAATACAGTTCTAGTAGTTGAACACGAAGAAGCCATATTGCGCAGTGCGGATCATTTGATCGATATCGGACCATTTGCTGGTGAGTTTGGTGGAAAAGTCGTATTCGAAGGGAAATTTGAAGACCAATTAAGCCCAGAATCTGCGTCACTGACGGTACAATACCTTCAGAAAATCAAAACAATTCCCATCCCAACAATCAAAAGAACCCCACGCAATTGGATCAAAATACTAGGGGCAAGGCAGCATAATCTAAAGAAAATTGATGTAAAAATTCCGTTGCAGTCCTTGGTAGTCATAAGCGGTGTTTCAGGGTCAGGAAAGAGCACTTTGGTCAAAAACATCTTGTATCCCGCTCTCAAGGCAAAATTCAACGAGCCTACTGGCATGACCATCGGCTTACATGATTCACTAGAATTCGATACCAAAGCCATTCAAAGTGTTGAAATGGTGACCCAAAGTCCCATCGGAAAATCCAGTCGATCAAACCCTGTCACATATGTGAAGGCCTATGACGAAATCCGAGACTTATATGCCAAGCAACCTTTTGCCAAATTGCGAGGCTACAAACCTGGCCATTTCTCCTTCAATGTGGAAGGCGGAAGATGTGAAGTGTGCAAAGGCGAAGGGGAAATTACGGTAGAGATGCAATTTCTTGCAGACGTCCATCTAGAATGTGAAGAGTGCCAAGGGAAAAGATTTCAGAAAGAAGTTTTAGAAATCAAATACAAGGACAAAAATATTTTTGACGTTCTATCGATGAGCATCGAAGAATCCTTGACTTTCTTCCAAAATGATCACAATATTTATGAAAAAATAAAACCCCTCAACGACGTTGGCTTGGGATATGTAAGGCTGGGGCAACCTTCTTCTACTCTCAGCGGCGGTGAAGCCCAACGCGTAAAATTAGCCTCATTCCTTGGAGCCGAACGTCCTAAAAATAAAATGCTGTTCATCTTTGACGAACCGACAACAGGCCTCCATTTTTATGATGTAGAAAAACTACTCATTGCCCTCCAAGCACTAGTAGAGCAAGGCCATAGCGTTTTGGTCGTAGAACACAATCTTGACGTGGTCAAAGTCGCTGACTGGGTAATTGACTTGGGTCCCGATGGGGGCATCGGCGGTGGTCACCTTTTATACAGCGGCCCTCCCGAATTATTAAAGGAGGAATCCAAAAGCATCACTGCGAAATATTTGTGAGTTTGCCTCAAAGCGTACAACAATTTACATTGATGAAGACTTTTGTGATGTAAAACCAGGTTCAATTTTACAGATTAAAAAATAAATTTGAAAATAGTTGATTTTAGATAACTTTAAAGTTAACTTTGTTTTATGGAAAATCATCGGCAAATCATTTTTCATGAACATTATTTCATCGACTTCTATTTGGCACAGCCAGAGAAGGTGCAAGAAAAGATTGAATATGTTTTTAAAATCTTGAGAACCGTTCAATTTGTTCCAAAAAAATTCTTGGACCATATTGTAGGAACCAATGGGCTTTTTGAAATAAGGGTAGAATTTGAGAGCAATATTTATCGAATTTTCTGCTGCTTTGATAAAGAGAATTTAGTGGTTTTGTTTAATTGTTTTCAAAAAAAATCACAAAAAACACCAAAAAAAGAAATTGATTTAGCGTTGAAACTTAAAGATGAATATTTAAATTCAAAAAGAAAATAGTAATGAACAAAGAAAAAATTCGAAATGCTAAAAACTTTGATGAGTTATTAGACTTAAAATACGGAAATATAGGTACAGAAAAACGTGACGACTTTGAAGAAAAATCACAATATTTTGTTATAAGTGAAATGCTTAAAGAAGCTCGAAAAGAAGCCAATTTGACTCAAGAACAACTGGCTGAAAAAGTGGGAACAAAAAAAAGTTATATTTCACGCCTTGAAAATGGAAAATGTGATATTCAACTTTCGACATTATATAGGATTTTTGAATTTGGGCTTGGAAAACGTGTAAATTTGATCTTTGAATAAGATTTTCTACCCTTAATTGCAATAAGTCAGCTGTAGCAGTTTGAAGCATACTGGTCACCTTTTATACAGCGGCCCTCCTGAATCATTAAAGGAAGAATCCAAAAACATTACAGCGAAATATTTATAAAAAAAAATCAAGTAATTCCAACTTTATTTTAAAACCAAGGGTCATTAGATTGAGTGTATTTTTTTAGTAAAAATGAAATATTTTCAATCATGAAAAAATCAATAATTTTAGGCCTTTTCATTCCCTTGGTAGGTTTGATGGCTGCTTGTAAAAAAGATTCCAAATGTGATGTTTTATATGAAATTTGTTACCAAAAAGACATTTTGCAATGTTCAGACTTGGCCGCGTATCAATCATCCACACTAAGTCATAAGGAATTTTTTGAAAATTATTTTCAAGCAAAAGGCATAACCGTGAAATTCCGCAAATTGGAAATTGACGCATCAACTTTTTTTTGCCAAGCGTGCGATTGCCCTACAGGTGCTAGATTATATGTAGATACTGATGAACAAGGGATGAGCAAACTTGAAGAATTAGGTTTTAGTAGATGCAATGGTAATTGTAAAGCTCTATGGTGTGGTGATTGGAGAAAGGCAAGAATTGAAGGTGGCTTTGCTGGAATAAATCAGGATGTGTTAAGTCAAAATATTACCATATCTTTAAATGAAAATTCCTTTACCAAAGTTGACAATTCCATATATCCAAGTCCGTCCATAATTCCATTGCCTTTTAAGGTGGTTGCCAAACACAATGGATTCTCTGGTTCATTCGGCTTTGATATTGATAAAGATTCAATCGCGGATTACAACATTGAGATAAAATCGGACACCTTGAAGATCTTCGAGCTAGTGGGTGACGGATTCACTCATTCTTTTATTAGATAGATAGATTTTTGATGGCAAAGTATTCCATACATTCACCATTAGACGAGTTGATCTCGGGCTGCAAAGCTCAAGACAGACTTGCTCAAAGGTATTTGTATGAAAAATACTTCAAAATGTTGATGCAAAAGGCACTGAGATACTCTAAAAATGATCGAGAAATAGG
The DNA here is from genome assembly GCA_016718505.1 of Saprospiraceae bacterium. Taxonomy (GTDB): domain Bacteria; phylum Bacteroidota; class Bacteroidia; order Chitinophagales; family Saprospiraceae; genus JADKKF01. The sequence goes on from JADKDE010000003.1 coordinate 333,967, forward strand.
ACTAGAAATTGTAAACAATGCTTTTCTTAGTGTTTTTACTCATTTATATGATTTCAGAGGGGAAAATTTTGAAGGGTGGATCTCGAAGATTGTCACCAATAAAGCTTTGCATAAAATAAGATCTGACAACAATTACTATAAGCACCTAGATGCTGAAATTCCCAATGATTTCGTTTTGCAAGAGTCTGATCCAATTTCCCATCTTTCGGTATCTGAAATCAACAACCAAATCAACAGAGTTTCTGAGCCACAAAGAAGTATTTTTATTCTCAACAATATAGATGGTTATAACATAAGAGCAATTGCTCAAATGCTCGAAATGAACGAAAATACCATTAAATGGCACCTAGTAGAGGCCAAAAAGAGCTTAGCCAAAAGTGTCAATAATTACAAATACAAGTGACAATATGAAAAAGAACGATTACGATAATATAAATGATAGCCTATCCGATTTTAGGTTGAGTGATTGGGATGCTATGGAAAAATTATTGGATAAAAATTCAAAGAAGAAGGCTTTTCCTTGGTTTTGGATACTAGGATTGAGTGTAATTTGTATTTCAATAGTGTTATTAGGTCAACTGTTTTTAGGTCCAAATGCTATTTTCAACAAGGTAAACACTGTGATTTCATCAGGTTCTAATACTTCAGAATTGGCTACTCCTTACGTACAAAAATTATCTAATAAAAACAACCAAACCCTGTTGTCATCAAGCAAAAAACCAGAATTACCACTCAATGATCGTTCCGAAGAAAAGAAACTTATTGTCGAAAAGAACAAACAAAAAATGGTTGGTATAAACCAGGCTCCAAATAAAGTTAATTTAACAAAACTATCCAATGATAAAGAAGTCAACGCGTCAAATTTTGACCTCCAGACTCAGCGCAATGAACCTATTACTAGTACCAATACATCTCTTCCCTTTGAAAATCCTGAAGTCATTTCACTAGGAGAACCAAAGATCTCTGACCCATCTTTATCACCGCCGCCAATTCCTACGTCAAAGGTTGAAATCTTGACACCGATTGAGATATTACAGCCCAACTTAATTTTATTACCTGTTTTGAAACTCAATTTAAGTTCAATGTTCAAGCCATTGGATTCTACCCCAAAAATCAAACAAACAATCCAAAAGTGGAATTGGGGTGCTCAAATAAATCTGATAGCCCAGTCCAAAAACAATGCGCTGCATTTTTCACCCCAGATTGGTGTTCCGGTGTGGTATAGAACTACCCCTCAACTTTCTTTTCTCTCTGGTGTGAACTACCGCTTGGTAATGGATAGGTACAAATCTAACCCATTAGGTCAAAGCAGATTGACTCTCGATGCAATTGGCAGTTGGAATAGTTCTATTATTTCAAGTTTAAATGCAAACGATACAGTCAGTTATCCAGAGCCTAAGAGCACTGTTTCACATATCATAACCATACCAACATTGATAGGATGGCAAAAGAACAAACACCAATTTTATATTGGTCTAGACCATAGTTTTTTATTATATAAATCAACTGTTTTCAAAAATGTAATCAGGGAAAATGGAAAGGCTTTTTTGGATAAGGCAAGTTATGATTTAGTTGCTTGTAAGGAGCTCAACCTTTGCCTAACCCCCACTTATAAGCTAAGTGCTTTGCTTTATTACAGATATGCCATTTCATCGAAATTTTCTTTACAATCAAGCCTTGAAAGGCCTCTTTATGGCACTTCAATGATCAGCAATAAAATGGCTCTTGGCTTAGGAATTACCTATCATTTCAATTAAGTACGTTTAGAAATAAAGCACAGTTCGTATTAATTTTTGGATTACATCGGACGAAACACCTAGGATTTGTATCTTTACTTTTCTAATCCTTTTTTATGCGAAAAATTATCAATTTCCTTTGTGTCTTTTCTCTACTAGCCAGTCACCTTCATGCACAAGTATTTAGCAACCTTTCTTTCAAGGCACAAAACATCCAACTCACACAGCTGGAGATACATGGAAATTATGATCAATTCGGCATCACTAAAATCAAGTATGGCATCTTCGATCCATTACCACTTGATGCCAATACCACAGTCGTCAATGGCACCAAATTCATCAAGCTCCAAAATCTCCTCCCCGCTACCACCTACAAGGTAGAATTTCAAACCAACAGCGGTTCTGTCGTTGGGAAAGGATACTACAGTACCGCCGCCAATTCTAAAGGAGAGATTAGGGTTTATTTCAATCACAGGATAGATGCTTCTTTCCAGACGAGCAACAATCAACCCAACGGCACCGAGGGAAGTTTCATCGTTGAAGAAGTAATAACGCTCATCAACAATGCCAAAACCTCCATCGAAGTTTGCCTTTACAACAACGATCGCACCAACTTGGTCTCAGCCCTCCGCAATGCCAAATCTCGAGGTCTCAAAGTTCGATATATCGCCGACGATGAGACCGCCAATTCTGCCCTTTCTCCTACTCCTAATTTTCCCGTCCTTGAGGTAAATGCCGATGGTCTTATGCATAACAAATTCATCGTCATAGACGCGGATTCCGATACTACATCGTGGGTCATTGGCGGCAGCATGAACTTTACAACTGGCAATATTTATTCAGATTTCAACAATACCATCTTTGTTCAAGACAAATCCCTAGCGCGCAATTATCGTACAGAATTCGAAGAAATGTGGGGCGGCACTGCTGCTACACCCAATATCGCTACAAGCAAATCAGGTAATGATAAACAAGACAATACCGCTCATCAGTTCAATATCAAAGGAGTTCCACTAGAGCAGTTTTTCTCTCCATCGGACAATCTTACAGCCAATATCGTTCAAACCATTAAGACAGCCAACCACGACCTCCGCTTCGCATTGCTTACATTCACGAAATCTGAAATAGCCATCGAGATACTGAACCGTCGCCTCGCTGGTGTCGAGATCAAAGGCATCTGCGACAATAGTTCGGACCCAGGTTCTCAGATCAATGGGCTCATCTCCAATGGTGTCAACGTCCTCGTCCACACACCTACCAATCAGATCCACCACAAATACGCCATCATCGACGCTCAAGATATTACTTCCGACCCCATCGTACTGACTGGCTCTCACAATTGGACCAACGCAGCTGAGTTCAATAACGACGAAAACACCATGATTTGGCATAGTCCTCGTATCGCCAATCTTTTCCTACAAGAATTCGAGGGTCGCTGGTGCGAGATGACCGTACCCAACTGCATCCTGGCCAATCGCGATGTCGAATTGCCCGAAAATGCACTCGCCATCTTCCCTAATCCTACCGACGGCCTCCTTAATTTTCATTGGACCCTTTCAGATCGAGAGCCCATTTCCTTGTCCCTTTTCGATTTACAGGGACGTCTCCTTAAGTCCGTGACCAATATTTATCCGCCGATCCCCGCTTGGTCCGTCGATCACCTCCCTCAAGGCACTTATTTTATCAAAGCCCAACAAGGATTTGGATTTACAGTAAAGAAATTTCAGGTTTTTTGATAATTATAGCGTGCCCCTTCTCTCGTCAAATAGACGAGTTCGGGTCGGGTCGTGCATGACTTCACTTCGTTTCGGTCTCTTCGATACTTCGCTGCGCTCATCATTTCCACCCCTCACGCACTTGAACTCCTCTTAAATATATCTAGGAGCATCCAAACAAAATCTAAGGCAAATTCAAGGTTTGCTTTCTAATTATACAGCATCTATTTTCAAGGAAGTCATCGTCAGAGATCCCGCCAATGCCTTGTCATTGAATAAGCTTATTTTCTCTTTTTCACCCTTCAAACCCAATGCATAAATCAGCGGAAGATAGTGCTCAGGAGTCGGTATCGCCAAATCAAAGGCGCGACCTTGATTCCTAAAGTTAATCAATGGCTTGAAGTCACCATTTAGGATATATTGCTTCATCTTGGTACTGGCTTCCAAAGCCCAGTCATATCCATATTCTGAGTCCTGCAATCTGTCCCATGCCAACATCCCCAGATTATGCACCATATTGCCACTGCCGATGATCAACATGCCTTTTTTACGCAAGGATGAAAGTTCCTTAGCTAAATCATAGTGGTATTGAGCCGGCTGTGTATAGTCGATGCTCATCTGGATGACTGGTACATCTGCCTTCGGATAAAGGTGCTTGATGACGCTCCACGCTCCATGGTCTAATCCCCACTTTTCATCCAATCCTACTTGCGTTTTTTTGACCAGTTCCTTGGTTTCTCTAGCAAGACCTGGATCCCCTGGTGCTGGATATTCCACTTCGAATAGTTCCTTGGGAAATCCCCCAAAGTCGTGTATGGTTTTAGGGTGATCCATGGCTGTCACATAAGTCCCTTTGGTCTCCCAATGGGCACTGATACAAATGATCGCACTGGGTTTCGGGATCGAAGTGCCTACCTGCCTGAATCCTCGCACAAATTCATTCTCTTCTATGGCATTCATTGGGCTCCCATGCCCCAAAAATAAAACAGGCATTTCATCTGATTTCTCCAACGAATCAGAAACCTTATGTAGATAATTAAGTTTCATACCAGCAACTGTTAATGGCAACAATGCCAATGTTTTTAAAAAATCTGTCCTATCCATTCTCTGTAGATTATATAAATCTTCCAATCAAAATACTAGCTTTTAAATATCTCGGCTCACAAAAAGTTCATTTTCACTACTTTTCTTAACACATTTTAACCAAAGCCATACATTTCTGCCAATATAATGACCATAAAATGAGGTTAATTCTACCATTTTTCATTTCACGCAATTTCTTATCTCACAAGCCACTTATAGCAAACTTTTATTTTATAAAACAAAATTCAATGACTCATTGATTAGTTCACAAAACCCCTATATTTGCCCCATTTTTAGAAAATTTAACAATCCAAAATCGATTTTGGCATGATTATTGTATTACAAATAATCGTAATATGTTTTTGTTTCATTCATTCGCAAATTCATGTTTGCGCTATTATTTTTCTAAACTAAACTGTGTACTATGAAAAGGTCTCCATTCGTTAAAAACGAAAACTACCCATTCGGAGCATTATTCTCATCAGCTTTAGGAGCCATACTGCTCTTGTATTTCATTTTTGGATTTTGTATTTCAGTCCAAGCCGCTTCTTGTCCCGATGGTACCAATACCACGCTACTAGAACAGTTGGGTCGAAATAGATTTTGTATAGGTACCGACACCGCCCGATTCCAGGCCAATTATACTGGTGGATCGGGATTTCCTACTTATACATTTTTCTGGGATGCCGACATCGACAATTTGGTAGATCCTGGGGAAAACATCACCCTTGACCTCCAAAACGGAAGCACGCTCGACGGCGTTATTTGGACGACAGATACCAGAGATGGACAACGTCTCAAAGTTCTAGTCCAAGTGCCTGGTTGCGCGGATTATGTGGCACAGATGCCAACTTTGACCAATACAAACAATTGTTCTTCCCAAATAGAGACCTCTTGTATATGCCAAGACAATGCAACAACTCCTGGCAATGGTCAGTTTTTAGATATTATAAAAATCACTGGCTTAATCAATCAACGATGGACGGTCATCGCCGCTTCTGGAGCATATGAAACTTCCAGCTTGGCACCGCCTGCTGCCCCATCACTCATTCCTATCGGCACACAATTGACCACTTCTGCTGGAATGCCTCGAATGTACAGAATTGGGGTAAAACACGTGGATGGTCAGCCTTATTCATTGACCGTATCGAACGGCCAAACACAATTTACAATCACCAATGGGTGCATTTATCCGCATCCAGTTTTAAATATAGCAGATTCATACTGCGTTAATTATCCGCCATTTACAGCCACTTTGACGGATGCAGTGATACCAGCTTCAGCCACAACCATTACAGCGAATGGTGTACCCATCACTGCTTTTGATCCCTCATTGTACGCACCTGGCAGCACTGTTACCATCGCCTATGCATTTGACGGAAGTGCCACTTCTGGATATAATCCAGGTTGCAATGTGACGGGGTCTCAAGAGGTATCGATCCACCGTGAAGCGGAGGCTTTGGCTTGCCACGATGTCAACTTAAGCATAAGTGAACTGGGATATTCTGTCCTTAGTCCCGATATGTTTATCGACGGTGTTCCTTGCCAATCGAGTTTTGATTTGATGGTCATGGGCCACGACAATACCATGACTTGTGCCGATCTAGGAAAAACTTTCAGGGTTATGGTCTTAGGTTATAACTTAGGATGTTCTGCTTGGGTAACAATTGAAGATAAACTTCCTCCAACATTTGTTTGCGAGGATGTCACCGTAGCTTGTGGTATTAATATTTGGGAGGCAGCTCTGGAAGATTTCATCACGGTGCGAGATAATTGTTCTGACGACGTAACCGTTACCTTGATTGATGAGCAACTCTTTGATGTCCAGTGCAACCCAAGTTATAGTGCATACGTTACGAGATCTTATGCTGCTGTGGATGATTTTGGACGTCAATCTACGTGCAGTCACACGATATATTTTGCAAAAGGCAATTTATCGAGCATCGCTTTCCCTGCCGATATCACTTTAGATTGCGCAAATCCTAATACATCCATTACTGCCACAGGAAGTCCTACATTAGATGGAAGTACCATTAGAGGCTTTTGCGAATTTTATACCACTTATGTGGATGTAAATGTAACCGCTTGTTGTGGAAGTGTATTAAAAAGGATGTGGACTGTGAGGGATGTTTGTACAGGAGCGGTTAGAAACCAAATACAAAATATTAGTTTTTCTGATACACAGGCACCAACAATTGCTTGTCCCGTTAATTCGACCATATCAGCAGATGTTTCTGTTTGTTCGGCTACATATACATTTCCTAACCTCACCATAACAGACAATTGCGCTAGATTACAAGACATTCAAACAATCAGATATGTAAACGGATTAGCCGTATTTACAAATACATATCCATTGCCTGTTGGTGACAATACGATTTCGTATTATGCCATAGATTGTTGTTATAATGTTGGCTTATGTTCATATACAGTAAGGGTAGTTGATAATACCAGCCCTAACATGGTTTGTAACGGAACACAAGCGAGTATTTGTCTTGACGACAGTGGCATTGCTGTATTTCCTTATCGATTGATTGGTGGAAACTTTTTTACAGACAACTGTGGTATTAGAGATACTGCAATCGCGATGATGGGTGGAGAGTTTGGGTCAGAAGTCACTTTTACTTGTGCCAATGTTGCCACAAATGATCAGCATCAGAGTTAGAGATATAAGCGGAAATGCAAATTATTGCATGGTAAGAGTTTTGGTAATCGATAAATCTATCCCTATAGTAAGCTGTCCTGCCGACTTTACATTAGGATGTGAAGCAATTGGACCGAACTTGAGCACGGTTTTCCCAGGCGCAAGTGTGACCAGCCTTTGCCCAAACGCCCACTTAACAAGTTTAACTTTCAATAGCAGCTTAAATGCCTGCAATGTCGGAACAGTTACTTTTAATTTCACCGCCATCAACATTTCTACCAACCTATCTGCTACTTGTAGTACTAGAGGAACATTTATCAATAGAAATCCAATCACATCAGGCGATATTGTATGGCCACCAGATTTTTCTACAAATGGATGTACTCTTGATACAACCAGAGCCACAAGAGGTATTCCAAGCATCAATGGTCTTCATTGTATCCCTGCAGGCATAAACTCAACGGACATATTCAGATCAACTGATTTGAGCAATGGTTGCTATATTTTTATACGAAGATGGACAGTAATAGACCCATGCACAGGGACCACTTTTGGCCATGACCAAAGTATATCTGCCCCAAATGCAGGAACTCCAAGAATTCTAGCAAGTAATGATATAACTGTATCAACATCTATTTCTACTTGTACAGCATTAGTCGTCATACCCTCTCCGACGATATTTAATTGTGGCAATAGCCCAACCATCACGAATAGTTATAATAGCCAAGGGGCAAATATCTCAGCCATATTCCCTCTAGGATCAACGACGATTACATACACAGCTAGGAACGCTTGTGGTCATACTGCAACGGATGCAGTGGTAGTCACTGTTCGGGATAATACTAGACCATTTATCCTTAATTGTCCAGCTAATGTAAATTTGGCTTGTGGAGCTAATATATTTCCACTTTCACAATATGGAGCTCCAATAATTACAGATAATTGTGGAACCCCAGTAGTGGTAAGCCGTGTTCTTTACGATACTACCCAGTGCGGACAAGGAACTGTTACAAGGATTTGGGCTGCCACCGACAATGGTGTCGATACGGTTAGATGTATTCAAACCATTAGCAGATCAGGTGCTATTTTTTCAAGTGCTAATATCAATTGGCCTGCAGATGCTTCATTTTCTTGTGCACAAAACATTTCCTTTGGAGTACCAACTTTTTCAAATGTAGGTTGCAGTCGATTGAGTATTAATTTTGCAGATGTCACGCTATCTTCGTTAGGATCTGGATGTTTAAGAATACAAAGAACATGGACGGTTAGAGATACCTGCCAGTTAGTAACGGGTACTAATAATGGAATTTTTACAGATATACAAATAATCGAAAAATCTCCAAGTGGCGTTCCAACGCTTACAGTTCCTGGCAACATGATAACCATAGCTTCTGCGACTTTGGGTGGAAATTGTACTGCATTGGTGACTTTAAATCCAGCCACATCAACTAACTGTGGTGGTTCTGTAACGATAACACACAATTCACCTTATGCATTCAACACTACGGGCGCGAATGCCTCTGGTATTTACCCAGTAGGAGTACACTCAGTAACTTTCACAGCAACAAATGCTTGTGGTTCAAACTCAAGTATTGTTACAGTAACTGTACGTGACCTTACATCTCCGCAAATCATTTGTCCCCTAGATCTAACGATCAACTGTGATGGTGATTTACAATCGGCCATAAATACACAAATTGCCCAAGTTTCGTCGATAGACAATTGTACCCTTCAGGATTTGACAGTATCGCAGTCTAGTAACATCTCTTGCAATGGAGGAAGGGCTATTTTAACATTCTCTATCAGAGATCAATCGAACAATACAGCTAGTTGTCAATCATCGATATTTGTTTTACCGCCAACTACACCGTTCGATCCCAATAGTATCATATGGCCTTCTACCCCATTGAATATCAATTGTCAAGAAAATTATGACCCAACTACGCTTGGAAGTGTGCCCACGATACCTCAGTCAGCTTGTCGTGACGTATCCGTTTCATATCAGGATGTGACCATTTCTCCTAGTAATCCAAGTATTTGTAAGGAACGTATTAGGACATGGCGGATAAGTGTCCCTTGTAGTGGCGACTATACATTCGCCCAAGATATCCAGATTAGAGACAATGAAGTACCAGTATTCAGTGGAATGTCATCAGAAATCAATATTACGGCCTTGCCTGGGGCTTGTACGGCATTTGTAGATTTGTCTGATTTGACGGTTACCGACTGTAATATGGTCAGCATATCTCATAATTCTACATGGGCGACCCTTGGAACAAACAATATAGATGCCTCAGGATTTTATCCTGTGGGTGGAGGATTAAAAGTATTGTACAATGCTGTGGATATGTGTGGAAACACTGCCCAATTCCATTTAAAGTTGACGGTTAGAAACAATGGTTGTCCTGCATTTAGAACGCTAGGTGGGGTCGTAAGATCAGATAATGGACTTCTGATGGATGGCGTTAATATCAATGTCAATAATTTCGATCCTGTTACGACAGATGTTAGAGGATATTTTTATCTTAGGAATGTCCCAGAATTTGCTGATTATCAAATATCAGGGCATAAAACCAACAATGTCTTGAACGGTGTTTCGACTTTGATTTATTGAAGATTCAAAGACATATATTGGGTATCACTCCTTTGCCTAATCAATATAAAATGATTGCCGCCGATATAGATAAATCAGGCTCGATTAATGCTTTGGATTTGATTGATTTGAAAAAGGTGATCCTTGGTATCAATACTCAATTTACCAACAATGAATCATGGAGATTTATACCTAATAACATGGATTTGAGTGCATATACAAATTTCCTTTCTATGCCTGAATTAAATCAATATACCTTAGAAAATCTAAGGCTAGATCATAGCAGGTTAGACTTTATTGGCATCAAGATTGGCGATATCAATGGAAATGCCACTGTCAATCTAAATGGCGTAGATGAGCGCTCTAATAACCCATCAGCGCATTTGGTGGTGCCATCAACTGAATTAACCAGTGGGCAAGAATACACCATCCCAGTCTATCTAGATGGAGCTTCAACTACGTTTGGATTGCAAGGAGAATTGGCGTTAAATAATGCTTTTGGTAAAATACTAGAAATCATACCAAATACATTGTATCCTCTGACAAAAGACCAATTTGTATTAAATGTTGGTAGTAAACAAAGCGTTAGGTTCTCTATCGCACAAGGAAAGTCTTGGCCTGTTTCATTAGAAATTCCATTGTTTTATATAAAAGTGAAAGCTTTACAAAATAGCAATCTCGATGAAATATTAAGCATGGACGAACAATTCTTGCAAGGTCAGTTTTATACAGATTCTGAAAATATCTTAAAATTGAATTTGGATTTCCGAAGCAATGGAAAATCGACCAATGGAAATTCAGTCATATTGGGTCAAAATAGCCCTAATCCATTCAGCGAAAGCACGGAAATACCGTTCTATCTTCCTATGGGTGACAATATCAATTTTGCGATATACAACACGAATGGTGCCGTATTGTACAATTTGGATAGATACTATCCAATGGGATGGCATACTATTCAATTACCATCATTGGACTTAAAAGCTAATACAGTTCTGTTCTATTCTCTCAAGTGTGGAGACTTTTTAGATCAGAAAAAAATGATATTTATGAAGCCATAAAAGAATAATAGTCACAGGGTTATCATTTATTAGAAAGCTCCTTTGCGATGGCGGGGAGCTTCTTTTGTAAAAGAAAATAATGATTAATAAATAATTGTTAAAATTGAAAATTATTGCTATGAATTGTCGCTTGTGAGCGTATATTTGTTATAATTAATTAATTAACCAAAAAATAGATTTTTATGAAGAACTTAGTTTTGTTATTTGCATTGGTTTTTGGACTAAGCTTGACGGCTTCAGCACAGTGCAGCAAAGGTATGGCTGCTAGTGGCGAAAAGAAAGCATGTTGTGCTTCTAAATCTGCTGCTCTGAAGACTGCTATGACTACACAAGGAGTTGAACAAAAAGTTTGCGAAAAATCTGGTACTGTTTCTTATTTTCAAAAAGATGCTAGCGGAACTGCAGTAGCTGTATCTTATGATGAGAAAGCTGGAAAATTCGTTTCTACTCCAGATGCACAAGGTGAAAAACCAGCATCATGCTCAAAAGCATCAGGAAAAAAGGCTTGTTGCGCTTCTAAAGCTTCTTGCTCAAAGAAAACAGCTGAAGCAGAAGTAGCTCCTGCTATCAAGACTTCTATGTAATTTGTATAGTAAGTTGAAATAAAAAAAGCTCAGTTTTTAAAAACTGGGCTTTTTTTATGCATAGCTTTTAGCGCGAGAGGGATCGGAATGGTCTCGTCTCTGACGAGAGTCTCAAAGAGACGGAGCGATGTGAACCCATGAAGAGCCCAATCCTATACAAAGTATAGGACTCGCCAAAAAAAACCGAAATAAATTGAGTTAAAGACTATCCTTTGGATTTTTCAAACTCCTGCATCAAATCGACCAGTACTTGGACGCTTGACTGCGGCATAGCATTGTAAATAGAAGCTCTGAAACCACCCACGCTCCTATGGCCCTTAATGCCGTCTATACCGTGACTTTGCGCCAAGGTCATGAATTCACCTTCGATGCCCTCACGAGTAGTCACAAAAGTGACGTTCATGCGCGAACGATCTTCGACAGCTGTAGTCCCCTTGAAGAGTGGATTTCTATCGATTTCGTCGTAGAGCAATTTAGCTTTGGCAATATTGCGAACTTCCATAGGGATTAACCCACCGATAGATTTGATCCATCTTAGAGTCAACATACAGACGTATATTGGAAAAACGGGAGGCGTATTGTACATCGAAATCTCAGGAATATGGGTTCGATAGTCCAACATAGAAGGGATATCGCGACCGGTCTTCCCAAGTATATCTTTCTTGACAATAACCACTGTACAACCAGCTGGTCCGACATTTTTTTGAGCGCCAGCATAGATGAGGTCAAAATCAGAAACATTGACAGGGCGGCTCATAAAATTAGAAGACATATCCGCTACCAAAGGAACAGGGCTTTTTGGTATATGTTGGTATTCTGTACCGTAAATGGTATTATTGGTCGTAATATGAAAATATTTCGCGTCTGTTGGGATATCAAATTCCTTGGGGATAAAGGTATAATTGGCATCTTTGGACGAAGCGATAACCTCAATTTGGCCGTATCGTTTGGCTTCCTTAATTGATTTATTCGCCCAAACCCCCGTATCCGAATACACAGCTTTTTGATCTGGAGCCAAGAGGTTCAACGGCACCATAAAAAATTGGCTGCTGGCACCTCCAGACAAGAAAAGAACAGCATAATCTTCTGAGACTTGTAAAAGTTCTCGAACAAGGGACTCGGCTTCGTGCATAACAGCCTCGAAGGCCTTAGAGCGATGGGACATTTCCAAAAGTGAAAGTCCAGTATCATTGAAATTAATGCAGGCTTCTGCGGCCTTTTGCATTACTTCTTGGGGCAAAATTCCAGGACCAGCGGAAAAATTATGTATTTTCATAATAAAAGGGATGATTCAAAATTAATTATATAACAATGCTATTTCTTGGTTGTTTTCTTAGCTGCTGGTTTTTTAGCTGTGGCTTTCTTCGTGGCCGTTTTTTTGTCAAAGGCTCCAGGCATTTGGATTTCAATCATGGCTTTGACTTGGTCCAATTGGAGATTTTTTACTTCTTCCTCGTTCATTTTTTTGCCATCAGCATTGGGCAAAAGTTTTAACATATACTTGCCAAACTTCACGAAAGGTCCCCATCTACCATTTTCAACCGAGATCTTTTCAGTGGTCCAATTGTGGATATAGCGATTGGCTTCCTTTGTTAATTTTTGTTGGATCAATTCCTCCCCTTGGGCTGGGGTAATGGTTTCGATTTTAAATCTTGCAGGGATATTTATGTACAGATCATTCCACTTGATAAAGGGGCCAAAACGACCTTTACCTTTGGTCACTGGCAGTCCTTCGTACATCATGAAAGGTGCATTCTCCTCCATTTTGTGCTGTATCAACTCTACGGCTCGGGCAAGGTTGACCTCGAGCGGGTCTTCGCCTTTGGGCAAGGAGACGAATTGATCTCCATATTTCACATAAGGACCAAAACGACCATTATTGACTGAAATTTCGCTTCCATCTTGCATTTTGCCAAGTACCTTGGGCAGTTGGAACAGTTCTAAGGCTGATTCCAAATCCAAGGACTCCATGCTTTGATCGGCTTTAAGGTTGGCGTATCTTGGCGTTTCGTCACCAATCTCATCCTTGATACCAATCTGCACCAATGGACTTCCATATTTAGAAAGTCGAACCAAAACTGTGTGATTCGTAGTGGGATCTTTGCCTAAAATGCGCTCTCCAGTGGCTCGATCTGCTTCTTTCAAGGTTTTGTCCACTACTTCATGAAAAGGGAAATAAAATTCTGAAAGCATACTCACCCAATCGTTTTTCCCTTCAGCGATTTTGTCGAATCGCTCTTCTATGCCTGCAGTAAACTTGTAATCCATCACTGCATCAAAATACTGGTTTAGAAAATCGGTCACCAGCATCCCCATATCCGTTGGAAATAGCCTATTTTTGACGGCACCTGTGTTTTCCTTTTTGGTGGCTAGATTTATTTTATCTGATTGGAGCGTGACAATGCGAAATGGGCGCTCTACCCCTTCCCTATTGTCTCTAATCACGTATCCTCTATTGTCCTCCATGATTTTAGAAATGGTGGGTGCGTAGGTAGATGGTCTTCCAATACCCAATTCTTCCAATTTTTTTACGAGACTTGCCTCAGAATACCTAGCAGATGGCTTTGTAAATCTTTCGGTGGCTGTCAGCACGTCCAAATCGAGCTTTTGTCCTACTTTCATAGGTGGCAGAACCCCTTTGATATCTTCATCCTCATCCTCGTCATGGGACTCCATATATACTTTCAAAAAGCCATCAAACTTCAATACTTCTCCTTCAGCGACCAAAGTATCTTTGGGTTGAGTGCTTATGTCTATCTGAACGATTGTTCTCTCTAATACCGCATCTGTCATTTGGGAAGCTATAGTTCTTTTCCAAATCAGTTCATAAAGACGTTGCTGATCCCTATCTTCTGTAGCCCATTTTTTGTCAATATAGGTAGGCCTAATCGCTTCGTGGGCTTCTTGCGCGCTGCTATTTTTTGATTTAAATCGCCTTGTATATAAATATTCTTTGCCGAATTGACTTTGTATCTCAGATGCTATACTTGAAATTGCGACCTCACTCAGATTTGGTGAATCAGTCCTCATGTAGGTAATATGCCCCATTTCGTATAGTTTTTGGGCATTTAGCATGGTTCTGTTCACATTGAATCCTAGCTTTCTGCTGGCTTCTTGTTGCAAAGTAGAAGTGGTAAAGGGTGGAGCTGGCTTGCGGTACGATGGCTTTACATCGATATTTTTGATTGTATAATTCGCGCCAACACAGCCTTTAACAAAAGACTCTGCCGAAGAATGATCTTTAATTTCTTTGGGGATTTCAGCTTTAACCTGAGCCAGTTTTCCTTGATGATTTAGCACATTAAACAATGCCTCTATCTTAAAAAAAGACTGACTATTAAACTGCTGGATTTCCCTTTCTCGCTCTACAATCAACTTGACGGCTACTGATTGGACGCGACCCGCGCTAAGTTTCCCTTTCACCTTCCGCCACAGCAATTCAGACAATTCGAATCCGACCAACCTGTCCAAAATTCTACGCGCTTGTTGGGCATTCACAAGATTGATATCGACAATCCTAGGATTTTCGACTGCCTTTAAGATTGCTGGTTTTGTAATTTCGGTGAAAACTATCCTCTTCGTGGTATGTATATCTAGACCTAAAACTTCGCACAAATGCCAGGAAATGGCTTCTCCCTCTCGGTCCTCATCCGTCGCGAGCCAAACTTCATCAACTTTTTTCGCTTGTTCCTTAAGCTCCTTTACTACCTTAAGTTTTTCAGGGCTGACCACATAATGAGGATGAAAATTATGTTTTACATCGATGGCCGAATTTCCTTTTTCCAAATCACGAATATGCCCAAAGCTCGATTTTACAGTAAAATCTTTACCAAGTATTTTTTCAATAGTTTTTGCTTTTGCAGGTGATTCGACAATCAATAGCTTTTTTGACATATTAGTTTTTTTTTGAGGGTATGTCCCTCGTGATACTCGGGTCGTGTGCTTCCATACTCCACTTTGTTTCGGTCTCATCCATCACTATTTTGGCAATGCCAATGAAGGATGAGACTCGCTGAAGCGATATTACAGCCCACTCATACACTTATCTATTGGTTAATAGTTCTTATCAATAAAATTAAGGAAAGAACAGCGGTGGCTTGCGCTACAGCGTCCCCAACAACTTTGCTCCAATTAGTGTTTTCCTTTGTTGTGTTATCTTTATCCAATTGTTTTTGTTTCTTAAATCCAACCCTCACGATGGCACCTTTATTTACTGTCGGGTATGTTTTAAAAAATAAAAAAGTCTTAGCCTTTTTTACGCGACCATTTGCATATTCAACAGTGACATCATTCTTATTCGATTTATCCGAAAAGCCCCCAGCGAAATGCTCAATATAATACTTCGCATTTTTCGTACCAGCAAAGGCCACATTCACTCTATTTCCTTGCTGGATAATACTTGCTTTATACATTTCGTTGATATTGATAGCCCCCTCTAAGCTGACCACATCATTTATTTTAGGTATTTCTATTACATCTCCATTTTTTAGAATAATATTTTGGATAGATCTTTCGGACTGTAGAGCCTCGTCTAGCCTGATTACTACAAATCCAGTATTCATTTCTTGTCTATACAAAGTTGCTCCTTGAGGAAATGCTTCTTTTGACAAGCCTCCTGCCATTTTTATCACATCATACAAGTTTTGGTTTTCTTTTACGATTGGATATTCTCCAGGGTAAACCACCTCTCCTGAAATTTTTACTGTCCGCTGAAGTTGAAATTCTGGAACAGTTCGAACAGCAACGATGTCATAAGGTTGTAGTTCTAGTTGCTTTGCATTGGATTCAATATCTTCTAATGATTTCACATCGAAGGTCGATATAACTGTCCTGGTTGGTTTGCTATCTGAAATTAACAACCTAAAAACATCGATGCGATTCTTAGCAGCTTCCATTCTAAAGCCACCTGCCATAGCTACCAAATCTTTCAAACTTAAGTTTTCACCAAATGGAATTGATTTTGGCTCTTTAACTGCTCCCGTAATCCTAATGTAAGCGCTATCGACATACACCAGTTCAGAATAAACAGTGATTTTATCCTTTGGCTCCAAAACTACATTTGCCGCATTTGCAGGATTGGCGATTATATCATTCAATGGATAATGCGTAAATAATTTTTTTCGTTATTCACTGTATCGATTCTGGTCAAATAACCATAAGCGCTAGCATCTGGTCTAAGCCCCTCTGCAAGGTTGATTAAGTCGCTTATTCTCAATTTCTTATACTTGTCATACTCCAAATTGAGTGGCTTTCTAACTGCTCCCGCTATACTAACAAAATATTGATTTGTAAAATCCTTTACATTGAATACAATGATGGTATCCAGGTTTTGGAGGTCTATTGTCCTTGAATTTTTCAATATCTCATCCAAACTAAATTGAATATAGGTATGCGATTGGTCTAGATTTTTTCGTTTGATATATGCAAGATCCATTCTACTTTTTGCCGTAGGTTTGGTCTTTTCGAGCAATTTTTTCAAGTCCAATTCTTTTTCCAACGAATATTGACCAGCCAACTCCACTTCTCCTTGGACATATACAGTATTCTCAAAATCTCTTGGAATTTTCTGAACTGTGATAATGTCGCCATTTTGGAGTGCAAAATCCTTTTTCTCAGATAATAACACACTCAATGGAATATCAATTAAGATAACTTCGTCGTTCTGAATTCTTCTGAGCTGAATGTTTTTTCGATAAGCATTTGCTTTTAAACCACCACAATATTCCAACAATTTATTTAGTCCCTCCTCTTTCAAAAGCTCAAACTTACTTCCAATATTTATTTCACCTTTGATCTCAACAACTTTTTCGGCAATGGGGATTTGTATGATGTCGTTATCTTGCAAATAATAATCTTCTTGATTCGATGGGTTATTCATATACTTATACACATCCAATATAAATGGTTGCCTTCCCGATCTAATTAACTTAATGTTTCTCACGGATCCAATATCTGAAGGTCCTCCTGATGAAACAATCGCATTAAAAGCCGTATTTACAGCTGAAATTGTATATGATCCAGGTTTTATTACCGCACCATAAATACCTACGGATACTGTTCTGAGAAATTTAATGGACACATCAAAGTTGCCACTATTGAAGGCATAGCTGTTTTGATATCTAGCTTTTAGGACTTGTTTGGCTTTCGCAAAAGTTAATCCTTTTAATAAAATCTTAGGGAGATTATCAGGAACGATATACCCTTCGCTATTAATTTCAAAAACTTTTTGATACAATGAAGCGCCCCATATAGAGATCCCTATTTGGTCACCTGGACCAAGTACATAATCTTCCCTAGGCTTGATTTCATCAGCCTTTTCATATAATTTTATTATATTGTCTCTGAAGAAATTTTGTCCGTAAATAGCCCCAGGTGGTAAAGTAGGCTTAATCTCTATGGTATCTTTGATGGTATCCTTTTTTCCTTGAGTTTTAAGGATTGCATAAGGATCGTATTCTGGTTGGGTAGTCTGTTTTATTTCAACAGGCTTACCTGCATTTTCTTTTCTAACTCAGCTACTGTCGCTTCTATGATGGCTTTGTACTTTATGATGGCTTTGGGATCAGACCTCAACTCCTCTACATTAACACCTTTAGTTCTAAGCCTTTCTTCAAGGACGTCCTGAGCAATCCCTCTTTTGGATAATTCTGAAAGCGCTTGAGTCTCCGTGGGTATCACTTGTGCATTTACTACATTGATGCCTAAAAAAATACAAATAAAGACTATTGAAAAAATGCGAATAAACATATTTTATACTAATTAACTACTTTTTTAAAATACTCGTAGGTACGAGCTAATCCTTCTGAACGATTTACTTTAGGTTCCCAATTTAGGATATTTCTAGCTAAAGTGATATCAGGCCTTCGTTGTTTGGGGTCGTCAGTTGGTAAAGGTCTATAATCTATAAAAGCTTTCGGATTTCCAACCATTGAAAGTATTTCCTTGGCAAAATCCATTACAGTAATTTCGGATGGATTACCAACATTTACTGGCCGTGGATAATCACTCAACAAAAGTCTATAAATACCTTCGACCAAATCATCGACATAACAAAATGATCGAGTCTGAGATCCGTCACCAAAAATGGTCAACCCTTCTCCTTTTATCGCTTGTGAAAAAAAAGCAGGCAAGACTCTTCCATCTTCTACTCTCATCCTAGGACCATATGTATTAAATATTCTAACAATTCTAGTTTCTACCTTATGATAAGTGTGATATGCCATCGTGATGGCTTCTTGAAAGCGCTTAGCTTCATCATAAACCCCCCGTGGCCCAACTGGATTTACATGTCCCCAGTAGGATTCTGGTTGTGGGTGAACCAATGGGTCTCCATAAACCTCTGAAGTCGAAGCAACCAATATTCTGGCATTCTTTTCTTTGGCTAATCCCAACAAATTATGTGTACCCAAGGATCCAACTTTTAGCGTCTGGATTGGCATTTTTAGATAATCGATAGGACTTGCTGGAGATGCAAAATGAAGAATATAATCTAAGCTCCCAGGAACGTGGACAAATTTCGAAACATCATGATGATAAAATTCAAAATGCTTTTCGCTGAATAAATGAGCTATGTTTTCTAAATTCCCAGTCAAAAGATTATCCATGCCTATAACATGATATCCCTCTGCCATCATCCTATCACATAAGTGACTTCCTAAAAATCCTGCAGCTCCTGTAATAAGTACTTTTTTCAAGATAAATAATTATTTATACCAATAAATATCGTGCGAATTTTATACAATAGATTGATCCGATCATCATTTAGTACTATTATATTTTATACTTTTGTTCTAAATTAAAGCACAAAATTATATTTAATTATATCAATGTGCCTGAAAATGGTAGTTTATTTTTTATAAAAATATTTTTGTTTAATGCATAAATCATTTATTGTCAATTCAATTCTGGTCTGTTTCCTCCATACTTTATTTTGTTGGAACAGCGTTTTGTGCCAAGAATTGACCAATATGAATAGCGATATTTTGTCCGTTAGAATGAGATATGGAATCGATTTACCTTTTGCAAAAATGAAGGATAAATTTGGTGCAAATTTTCTTGTTGGTGGAGATATTGAATACCAAATGAAAAAATCTACTTGGTTTTTGGGGTTGGAATATGGTTATATTTTTGGATCAAAGGTTAAAACCAATCCCCTCGCATGGATACAAGACGAATTTGGGTATGTCATCGGTAATGCTAGGGACATTAGTTCGGTTTTTTTAAGAGAACGTGGACACGAAATGTCAATTTATTGTGGCAAAATATTTTCTTTTAAAAACCCAAATCACGCCATCCGCATCGGTCTAAACGCTGGATATTTGATCTATAAAATAAAATATATTGACGATTTCAATACGGCTATTCAGATTCAAGATCCTTACAAAAATGGATACGATCGATTGTCAGGCGGTCCAATGATTGGTCAGCGTATTGCATATCATTTTATAAATCCCAAAGGTAATATAAATTTTGCAGTAGCATTATTTGCAAAACAGGCATTTACAAAAAATTTTAGATCATGGAATTTTGGTCCAGATGGCGCTACAAACAACGGCCTGGATATGTTGATGGGGATTAATATTAATTGGGCTTTGACTTTTAAAGTACGTCAAAATGTAGACCAAATTGAATATTAAAAATCTTTATGGCATTTATTTATAAGGCAATTTATAATTTTTCCATTAGATGCTATATTTTTGGATATTGGTGCTTTTCTTTTTTCAATGAAAAAGCGGCAAAGGGTTGGTTGGGTCGCAAAAATACCAAGAACACAATCAGCGACAAGCTACAAAACTCAAAAGAAAAAGTTTGGTTTCACGTAGCTTCACATGGAGAATTTGATCAAGCTCTGCCACTCATCCAATTAGTACAAGCTAACTCCAAAAATACACAAATCGTCATTTCATTTTTTTCTCCAAGTGGATATGAATATGTACAAAAGCATTATCCTGAATTTGTAGTTTTTTATCTTCCTTTTGATACAACTGCATCAGCAAGACTCATTGTAGAGGTTATTCAGCCCAAAATCGTCATTTTTACTAAGAAAGAAATTTGGCCAAATCTTTGCCATGAATTAAAATCCAAGTCCATCCCATTCTTCTTAATCTCAGCACTTTTTAGATCGAAAGATGATTACCTTTTCAAAACATCCATATTCAGAGACACTGTCAATAGTTTTGAAGCACTTTTTGTCCAAGATGCATTTAGCCAAAATCTAGCAGAAAAGTACTGTCCTTCACCCAAAATTTATGTCACTGGTGACAGTAGAATCGATAGAGTCCTTGCTCGTCGTGCGGCCGTGAATAAATTTGAAAATATCAAAGGATTCAAAGGCAATTCAAAATTGTTGATAGTAGGTAGTAGTTGGCCTCCTGAAGAAGCCTTGGTTAGAGATTTTCTTGAAGGTAAAGGAAATAGCCACAACAATCTGAAAATTATTTTCGCCCCTCATGATTTAAGTAAAAAGAGAGTCAATGAACTTTTAGAACGATTTTCGGATGCTGCTCTCTATTCCAAAGATGACTTTATTCCAAGTAAAATATTAATCCTTGATACCATCGGAATGTTGGCTTCTATCTATCAGTATGCGGATTATGCCCTTGTTGGAGGAGGATTTTCCAAAAAAGGATTACACAATATTCTCGAACCACTTGCTTGGTCTGTTCCGACATCTTTCGGCCCCAAAATAAAACATTTTCCTGAAGCTGTACATTTACAAAGTCAGAATATCTGCAATGCTATCATTTCGGGTAAAGACTTAAATGATTTTATGACTTACTACGCTGATGAAAAAAATAAAGAGGCCTTTCAACAAAAATTAGATGGGTTCTTCAAAACACAAAAAGGCGCATCAGTAAAGATCTTTTCTACATTAAAAAAATATTTATAACAAAAAAATGTTAGATATATTTAAAAAATTCCCAAATACAACCATGATGGTGATTGGTGACATCATGTTGGATAAGTATGTTTATGGCAAAGTAACACGTATATCGCCTGAGGCTCCAATTCCCATTTTAGAATACGAAAAGCAATCATACAATCTTGGGGGAGCCGCAAATGTAGCTATGAATATCAGTAGCCTCAAAGGGGAAGCCATATTATTAGGGCTTCTAGGTGATGATGCTGAAGCAAAAGTCATCGAAAGCTTGTGTATGAATGCTGGCATTGAATTCACCCCTGTAATTTCATCAAATCCCACCATTGTTAAAACTCGATTTGTATCACATGGGCAGCAACTCCTACGTTTGGACCATGAAGCTCAAGTCGGTGACCAAAGCATCAACACCAAATCTTTAATTTCTTCAATAAACCAAACACTTAAATCAAGGAAGATAGATGGAATCATACTCCAAGATTATAATAAAGGCGTCCTTACACAAGAGTTAATTTCTTGGATAATGGAAGAAGCTAAAAACCGAAAAATCCCAACCTATATAGATCCTAAGAAGGATAATTTTTTTGAGTATAAAAATGCTACCTTAGTCAAACCAAATTTGAAAGAATCGTTTGAATCTTTATCATTGCCCATTGTAAATGATGATAAATCCTTGATTAATGTTGCTGAAAAGTTGAAATCCAAACTTAATGCAGATTTTATCGTCATCACCCGAAGTGAAAAAGGAATCTTGGCGTTAGAAAATGATGGGCCTCTTTTCATTCGAAATCAACCGAGGAGCATTGCCGATGTGTGTGGGGCTGGAGATACTGTTATAGCAACGCTTTCGATGTGTCTGAGCAACGGACTAGACCTGAAATCAAGTACTTTTTTGGCCAATGAGGCTGCTGGTTCAGTATGTGAAGAATTTGGAGTACAGCCTATACAATTCGACAAATTATTCCAAATCGCCAATAATTTAACATAAAAAAGTAGTTTTTGTCATCTTAAATGAATATTTTTGTGATTAAATCAATTTTATTCATTTCATTCCTTAAATATTTTTAAACAATTATGAAGAAATTTTTTACAAAAATTATTGTCTTCAGTTTTGTAACATTGAGTTTACAACTTACTGGTCAGACTTTTTTTCGAACGGTCGTGGGTAATGGCAATCCAGTTACTTTAAACGCTCGACAAGCCAATTTTGGAGGCGATGTATCAGCTCAGCCTCTTGGTGAGACTTCTGTTGCTCTTGTTTCCACAACAGGGTTATGTGCTGCCCAAATCCCAGCATCAGTAAGTGGCAAAATTGCCCTCATTGAAAGAACGGGAAATTTAACTTGTAATGCAAGTTATATCGCTTATAAAGCACAAGTTGCAGGTGCAGTTGCCGTAGTTTTCATCAACGAAAATTCAACTTTCGTTAGAAATCTTCCGTCTAGAGACTCTGCAGTAAGTGCGACTTCTTCTACCATTTTTTACAGAAGTTCTTCTGTAAATGACTCTTCAGCTTTTGTAACCATTCCTGTTGTAAATATCTCTAAGGTTGATGGCGATAAGCTTAAAACTGAATTATTGAGTGGTAATACTGTGGCTGGTTCTATCGGATTTAACACGCCTACTGAAAATAGAGTAGTATGGGGTGGAAACGGTGAAGGATCTTTCAATGGCGGTCCGAATGGCTGGGTAACATCTACAGATGCAGTAGATCCACTTATTCGATTTGATTGGGTGAGCAGTTCTGAAATGCTTCGTCCAACCTATACTCCTGGAATTAACACTACTTCAACTAATGGAGCTTTGAGATCAGTTTTCATGGATTCAAAATCTTATAGAAATGGTTATATGGTTTTAGATGCAGTATATCATCAATACAGAACGGGTACACCAGGTGCTCCACCTTACCCAAGATTTGGTGCTTCTTTAGAGTCTCCAAAAATTGACCTTTCTACAGTTACAAAGCCAGTTGTATTGACATTTTGGTCAAAATTGAGAGAACTAAATTCTCCAAGTGCGCAAGTACAATATTCACTTGACAATGGTACAACTTGGTTGACTGCTGCTAGTATTCAAAAAGGTGTTGCCAATAATGCAAATGTTCCTATGGCGTCAGAATATCAAAGAGTAAAACTTCCAGGTGCTCAAGGAAATAGTCAATTAAAAATTAAGTTTGTAGTTGATCTTGACTTTTATTTCTGGGGTATAGATGATATCCAAATCGTAGAAGTTGAAGATTACAACTTAGCTTTTGCTAATAATTTCGCATCTAGGTCAACCAACTTGATATACCCTTCAGGTCAGATGGATACAATCAATTTCGTTACCGATATCACGAATATCGGAGGATTAGCTCAATCTCCAACGGTTTATGCTGGTGTATTCGATGCCGCAGGTAATCTATTACATTTAGATTCTTTAGCTTATCCTAGCTTGAATTATAACGATTCAATCACTGATAGACTATTCCCACAACAGTTTTATCAAAACCTTCCTGATGGACAATATTCAGTTGAATACTTATTGTCAGGTACAGGAACTGATTTCGATCTTTCTGATAATACATATTCGTTCCCATTCTTAGTGGGTGGAGATGTATTCCAAAAGACTGCCGATGATTTCTTGACCAATGCTTACAGACCTGGTAGTACTACATTCACTAACTGGGGTTGGGGTAATGCCTTCTATGTTGTTAATAAGTGGCATAATCCAAATATTGGAAGAATGGTTGCAGATACAATATTTACTGATTTAAGCGGTGTGGGAACTATGGTTGCGGGTTCAGAAATCCAAGCCAGGCTTTACAAGGTATTGGCTCCAGTAGATACAGTTTACCAAACGGTTAGTGCCGCTGAGAGAGAACTAGTAGCTGTATCAGACCCATATATGGTAACAAAAACTGAACCGTCTAATGTTTATCTTGGATTTGACATGATAGATAATGCAGCTGGGTCAGGAAAATATGTTATGGAAAATAATACACAATATATTGCCATCATAGAAATGTCTCGTAGTAACGTCGCTGATACCATGTGTTATGTTTGGTCTTCAGATGGAGATCCTAACTACTCTGGTATGGTTGCTGGTAGCTCATATGCTAAGCAAAATCCTGTGCGATTGGGTCAAGTATTATATATAGGAACTGAAAGTGGTACAACCGCAGATTTTGGTGCAGTAGGATTTGGATATGATATCATACCAAGTGTTCATCTAGTAGCTAGACAAACAACTGCTACCAATAATCCACTCCCTTCATCAGCTAAGTTCAAGGTATTCCCAACGATAGCTTCTGAGTATATCAATCTTGAATTTGCATTCAGCCAGCCGCAAGAAGGTAACTTTGAAATCACAGATATGAATGGAAAACGTATAGCTAGTTCTACCTTCAAATCTCAACAAATCGGTCTTGAGAAAATGAATGTGAAAAACTTAGCTAATGGATCTTATTTCGTGACAATCATCACAAAAGAAGGATTCAGAACGTCTAAATTCATCGTTCAACACTAACAGAAAATCAAATTTTCGTATATAGAAAAGGGGGCAAAATTGCCCCCTTTTTTTGTACCCTATGGTATGCGAGAGGGATGGAAGTGGTCTCGGCAAAGCCGAGAGTCTCCTCGTTTCTGCAAGAATGAGAGGAGACGGAACCCACGCACAGCCCGTACCGTTCTTGTCTCAGTGACGAGAAAAGGTCTCGCCCAAACAAAAAGCCAAAATATTTAGTAACTAATAAAGTTTTATTTGTACCTTTGCACCTCGAAAGGAAAATTATTATTTAATCATTAAACGTTAATAAAAATCCAATGGAAGAAATGGAAAAACAGGTAGAGCACGCGTCAGATGCTCCCGAAGTAGTAGAAGAAGTGGTGGCAAAAGCCCCCAAAGCTCCTAAAGTAAAAACCGCTCACGATGATTTTAATTGGAACATCGGCAAAAGAAACGACTATCAATATCCCGCTGCAGAAAGGGCTTCATTTGAAAGTCAATACGACGATACGCTTAGCAATGTAAACGACAATGAGATCATCAAAGGTCGAGTTACAGCCATAAGCAGTGGTTCGGTAATCCTTGACATCAATTTCAAATCTGATGGTTTGATTCCTCTTTCAGACTTCAGAGACCGTCCAGATCTAGCAGTAGGCGACGAAGTGGAGGTATATGTTGAAACCAAAGAAGATAGCAAAGGACAGCTAGTATTGTCAAGACGTAAAGCGAAGTTATTGCGTGCTTGGGAAAATATTGTAGATTCTTATAACAATGGTACAATCATAAAAGGTACGGTTGTAAGTAAGACCAAAGGTGGACTTATCGTGGATGCAGATGGATTGGAGACATTCTTACCTGGATCTCAGATCGATATCAAGCCAATCACTGATTACGATCAGTATGTAGGCAAGACGATGGAATTCAAGGTTGTCAAAATCAATGAGATCATCAAGAATGCAGTAGTTTCACACAAAGCATTGATAGAGAACGATCTACAAGAACAAAGAGACCAAATCATTTTGGGCTTGGAAAAAGGTCAAGTACTCGAAGGTGTCGTGAAAAATATCACAGATTTCGGTGCATTTATGGACTTAGGAGGTGTCGATGGTCTATTATATATCACCGATATATCATGGGGACGTATCAACAATCCGCATGAAGTCCTTGAATTGAACCAAAAAATCAATGTCGTAGTTCTTGATTTTGATGATAATAAGAAGCGTATCTCATTGGGCTTGAAGCCATTATTGCCTCATCCGTGGGAAGTATTCGACAATACCATCACTGAAAACTCAGTAGTAAAAGGTAAGATCGTCAATATCGAAGATTATGGCGCTTTCTTAGAAATCATACCAGGAGTTGAAGGATTGATCCACGTTTCAGAAGTTTCTTGGAGCAATCAACCAGTGAATGCTAGAGAATACTTCAAATTGAATCAAGAATTCGAAGCTAAGGTTGTGACCATCGACAGAAATGAAAGAAAGATGTCTCTGAGCTTGAAGCAACTTACCAATGATCCTTGGACTGAAATCGAAGCTAAATACGCTCCAGAAACCAAGCACAAAGGTATCGTTAAGAATCTTACTCCATACGGCGTATTCGTAGAGTTGGAGGAAGGTATCGGCGGAATGGTTCACATTTCTGACCTTTCTTGGACTAAGAGATACGGTCACCCGTCTGAATTTACTAAAGTAGGTGAAAGCATCGATATCATGATTCTAGAAATAGACAAGGACAATCGTAAACTTTCATTAGGTCATAAGCAAGTAGAAGAAAATCCTTGGGATACTTTCGAAAACGTATTCCCAGAAGGTTCTTACCATCAAGCTACCCTTCTTAAAAAAGATGACAGAGGTGCTATCGTTTCATTGCCTTATGGTCTAGAAGCTTATGCTCCATTGAAACATTTGAAGAAAGACGATGGCTCTATGGCTGCTCAAGATGAATCAATCACCGTTAAAGTAATTGAGTTCAACAGAGATGATAAGAGGATCTTGGTTTCACATAGCAGATACTTAGAGGATATCCGAAGAGAAGCTGACGAAAAAGTAAGAAGTGAACATTCGGCTGAAGAAGAGGAAACTAAAAAAGTAGTCAAGAAAACCCAAGATAAAGTAGAGAAATCTACTATGGGCGATATGGATGCTTTTGCACAACTTAGGCAGCAGTTAAGTGACAATGAAAAAGCTGAAGAAGCGGCTGAGGAAAAACCTAAGGCCAAATCAAAAGCGAAAAAGGACAAAGACGCTACGGAAGAATAAACATCGAGTTTATCAACACGATACCAAAGGGAGGCAAAGCCTCCCTTTTTTATTGCCCAGAATGACCATCTCGCCATAACAAAAAGTTAATATCAAGCATAACAACCCTCTATGTGAACATATTTTAATAAATTTGTATAAGATAATTTGTCGGTTCCTTTAATTAATTACATGAACAATTCCATAAAATACCTCATAGGTGCAATCCTCGTTTTAGTAATCCTGTATTTTATGGGCCCGCATCCCAAATCACCGAAAATTAATACCGATTCGATATTGCCCGTAGGCCCCTTGAACCAATTGGATAATATCATTGCTGAAAAAGAATCACAATTCCCTCTAAAACCAGATAACCAGGCCCGCATTGTGTGGGACGACACCTCCCACCAGATGACCGAATATGCCATAGTATATTTACATGGCTTTTCTGCTAGCCAGATGGAAGGGAACCCAGTACACCGCGATATTGCCAAAAAATTTGGGTGCAATCTCTACCTTTCTCGCCTATCTGACCACGGTATTGATACCTCAGAAGCATTGTTACAGCTCACCGCCGATAGACTATGGGAGTCAGCCAAAGAAGCCCTAAGCATCGGAAAATCTTTAGGTAAAAAAGTGATCTTGATGTCCACTTCTACAGGAGGTACCCTAGGACTTATGCTCGCAGCATACTATCCCAAAGACGTGTATGCCTTGGTCAATATGTCGCCAAATATCGCTATCAAAGCACCCACTTCGAGACTTCTCAATGATCCCTGGGGCCTCCAGATTTCTCGGTTGGTCATGGGAAGTACCTACAATCATATCGAGTACGACTCTTCGGGTTCGGTCTATTGGAACAATAGGTATCGTTTGGAAGCCCTTACTGAACTCGAGGAACTGGTAGAATCTCAAATGAACAACCGACTTTTCAAAAAAATAACCCAGCCATGCCTCAATTTGTACTATTACAAGGATGAAACGCACCAAGACGACGTCGTGGATGTCCAAGCCATATTAAAAATGCACGACGCCCTTGCCTCCAAGCAGAAAGTCGCCGTTCCCATACCAACTGCAGGAAATCACGTTATCGGGGGGAGCATTCTGTCGCAGGATATAAATGCGGTTGAAGACCTAATCGAGAAATTTATGATCGACATTTTAAAAATTAACCCAGTACAACAAAACAATATTTCATTAAAATAAAATGTATAAGGGCGTGTCCCTACTGCGTAGGGTCGGGCTATTCATGGCTTCGGTCTCTTCGAGACTTGTCTCGTTTCATTCTTTACGAGACAACCATTACTATCCCTCACGCACCCAAACAAAATCGCTAAGCTTTAGATGGCACAGAAAAAAGTCTATTACAAACAATTCGACATACAAGGATCCCCTATTCCTTTTGAGATCCATGAGGGTGGATTTCCTCGGATGCGCGTTTCCATGACAAAAGAGACCATTAAAATTTCATTATCTAACTATGCGACCCTTCCGATGAAACAAAAATTCATTCAATGGTCGATAGATTGGGTGGCACAAAAGTTCGAAAAAGAACCTAATTTAAAATTGCGCTATATTCCCAAAGTTTATAACAGTGGAGATTATTTGCAAGTAGGTGAAAGGAAGTATTTGTTACAAATCATAGAAACCGAAGACTCGGTATTCAAGGGAAGCCTCAGACTAGGTACGATTACATTGACTTTATTCCAAAATGCCGACCCAAGAGAGAGAAACAAAGCCATAAAGACGATTTTGAGCCGATTGGTCGCCAAAGATTTTTTACCCTATATCACACAAAAAGTTACAGAGATAAATGCTCAATATTTCAAAAAAGAAATCAAAGCTGTACGTTTGAAATACAATCATTCCAACTGGGGCTCATGCTCTACCGATCGCAATATAAACTTAAGTACTAGGCTTCTATTTGCCCCTAATCCCGTGATTGATTATGTCATCGTCCACGAATTGGCGCATCTCTATGAAATGAACCACTCAGATAGATTTTGGCAAATAGTCCAAAGTGTTATGCCCGATTATCAAAAATGCGAAAAATGGCTCAAAAAAAATGGCAATCTATGTGAGTTTTAGTCTTGGGAAACCACTAAGAAAATAACTGGAAAACAATAAAACTGCTTACATAAGCCAACAATCCAAAGATTGTAAATTGCAGGATTGGCCACTTCCAAGAGCGAGTCTCTCGATGGGTGACTGCGAGCGTACTCATGCATTGCAACGCGAAGGTATAGAAGGTAATCAAAGATAAACACGTAGCCAAAGTGTAGATTTTTCGCCCACTTTTGGGATCAACCGCATTTTGCATCCTAGCCAACAATGTCTGACTATCTTCAGTATCTTCGATGCTATAAATCGTTGCCATCGTCCCAACGAATACTTCCCGGGCCGCAAAAGAACAAATCAAAGCAATACCTATCTTCCAATCGTAACCAAGAGGCTTTATAACAGGTTCGAACGCCTTACCTAAAATACCAGCATAAGAGTTTTCAATCTTATAAGCGTTGGCAAGTGCATTGGCTTCAGTAGGGTTTAATTGCTTCTCCACGGCTTCTTTTTGCGCCAATGCATATCCATCAGCCATCTTGGTTTTAGGTCCATAGGATGCCAAAAACCACAAGAGCAAAGCAATCACGATGATCACTTTACCCGCTTCAAATACGTAGGAACGCACTTTTTCATAGACATTTATTAGAATATTTTTCCAAGAAGGCCATTTGTACTCTGGCATTTCTATCATCAAAAAACTTCTCTCATTGGATTTAAGGATCAACTTCATGCATAAAGCAGCCAACAATGTTACTACAATACCTACAATATAGATTGAAAAGAAAACAAGACCTTTTAGGTTAAAATAGCCCAATATCAGCTTATCTGGGATGCAAAGACCTATCAGCACGGTATAAACTGGGATACGCGCGCTGCAACTGATCAATGGCGTCACGAAAATGGTAATCAATCGCTCTCGCCAGTTCAGTATCGTCCGTGTGGACATGATCGCTGGTATGGCGCAGGCGCCACCAGATATCAACGCAACGATGCTTCGGCCATTCATACCAAATTTTTGCATGATTCGATCAAACATATACACAGCTCGGGCCATATATCCAGTCTCTTCCAGTATTGTTATCAGAAAAAACAAAAGCGCAATTTGCGGCACAAAGACCAAAATACCACCCAGACCCGTCCAAAGTCCGTCAATCAGCATTTCTGTGACCCAACTTTTTGGCAGTATTTCCTTTAGCCTTTCTCCTGAATCATTGAAACCATGGTCAATTATATCCATCGGAAAACTCGACCACTCGAATATTGCTTGAAATATAAAAAATAGGATTCCAAAGAAAATAAGAGGTCCCACCACGGGATTGGTCGTCAATCTATCGATTTTGTCCGTGATATTTTGACCTTTTGATGATTTATCTACTATATACTTTGACAATTTTATCGTAAAATCATCAAAACGTCGCATGGTCTCGTTGATCTGAAGGCTCAAATTATTGAACGAATTGATCCGACACAATTCATTGATGAACTGGTGCTCTTCCTTAGAAATAAATCCCAGCCACTCGTGATGGTGAGCGATGAGCTTTGCTTGATACAAATTCTTTACCTCCAATTTTTTTGAAACCTGATCCGCAACTATTTTTTCAGCATCATTAAATTTGTAAAATCTTACAGCGCTACCCGATTCTTCTTCCAATAACTTTTGTATCCCTTCTTTCAACAATCCATATCCTTCCATGGTCCTGCTGCTCACTTCTATCACTGGGAGATTCAAGAACGCTTCTAGCTCTTTGGCCTTGATTTCCAAACCATTATCTCTAGCGATATCCATCATGTTCAAGACGACGAGTATTGGAATATCCAGCTCTAACAACTGGGTAAGCAACAAAAAATGCTTATTGATTTGGTTCGAATCGATCACATAAATGATTCGATCGGGACGCTTTGGAGCATGAGGATTCAATAGGGTACTCACCACCATTTTTTCCTCATGTGAAGATGGAAATAAACTATAAATCCCTGGAAAATCAATTATTTGGACCTTCTCTTCGCCTACTTTCATGTAGCCAACCTTGATATCAACCGTAACTCCTGGAAAGTTGCCCACTTTTTGCGTGAGACCCGTCAAATGATTAAACAGGGAAGATTTGCCGGCATTAGGATTGCCTAATAGCCCAATGATGGGTGTATTCTCCATCATGCGAATGTTTCAATAATGATCATTTCTGCCTCACTTTTCCGTAGTGCCAATCGTTGATTGTCCACTTTTATATAACATGCTCCCCCAAAAGGTGCTTTGCCCACCATCGTTATTTCCTTATTTTGCAAAACTCCCATAGTCATTAATTTACTAGCAGTTAGGTCATCATTAAAGAAAACTATTTTAGCCTTTGCTTCTAGGGGCAAATCATAAACAGTCCGCAATTTTAAATCTAAAGGCATATAAATTTTATTGCTTTTAATACAAATAAAAGGATGGTATTGTTCGCTTTTTTAAGCCCTTTTTCCAATAAATAATCTTTGATAAACATAGAAAAATAGGGTTCCAAATAATGTAAAAACTATTATCCAAAGAAACCAATCTCCCTTTTCCGTATAAAAAGTCTTTTCATCGTTTAAGTAAACTTTACCCTTCAATGCTGCGGACTCATCATAATGGGTAGGTTCTATTACCCCGCCTAATGGATCGATAAAACAACTGATACCCGTATTGGCCGAGCGTGCCATCCACTTTCTGGTCTCAATGCACCGAAGTTTTGACATATTCAGATGTTGTCTATGTCCTGGAGTATTATCCCACCAACCATCATTGGTCATTACCACCAAAAACTGTGCTCCGTTCTTCACGAATTTGCCTACGTAGCTTCCATACACGCTCTCATAACAAATTATAGGTGCTATCTTGTCACCATGCTGACCAAAGGGCGTCCTATCGCTTTGTGACATCCAACTCATATTAGCCCCACCAAGTTTCAAGATGAGCGGCTTGAGGAAAAACAGGAAATTACTATAAGGAAAGATTTCTGCTCCTGGGACAAATTTACTTTTGTAATAAATCTGATAATCGAGGCCTTTGTCGAACATCACTGCTGCATTTGCCACACAATAAACCGAATCTTTGCCATTTATTTGCACGACTTCTCCTTCGAGGTATTTAGGATTCTTTCTAATGACAAATACATACCCACCAAGACCACTGATCAGTGTTGTTCTTGGATATTTTTCGATGCTTTTTTTCAACTCATTCAATACAGGATCCTCCTTTAGATCCGTCAAATTCAAGGGATCAAAGCTGGTTTCGGGCAATATTACATAAGCCGTATTTGAGTCAATTTTGCTTTCAATCAATTGCTTAAAATGGTCAATTTGGATATAAGCTGGGACATTGAATTTTTCATAATGAGGTTCATAGTTTGGCTGTATGATCAAACAGTCGCGAGGATTTTCTCTGCTGATTTTTGTAGTAATTTTTATAAACAATGAAATTAAAACTGGGACTATAATGGTAAGTGCCAAGGTAATTTTATAAAATTTATCTTGCTTCAAATACACGCAATATCCAAGCAAATTTATGACCCAAATCCACAAACTTCCTCCAAAAACTCCAGTATATTCATACCATTGAACCCAATCAACCATAGACCCGAAAGAGTTCCCCAAGGTCAACCAAGGCCAGGAAATCTCCCACTCACCATGCCCAAACTCAAATAAAATCCAGAATGATACTAGAATCAATAAATTCAACTTTCTACCAACCCATTTTTCTACAAAAACAAACAACCGCCAAGGCAAAGTCATCAAGAAAGCATTCGCATATACGGCAATCATACCTGCCACAAATGCCGTATTCATCACCCAAAAAGTAGAAATCACATTCCACAAAACCAATCCAAAATATAAACTAAAAACCCATTCGCGACGTGCAATTTCTCCCTCGCGATACTTTTTTAAAATCAACAAAAAAGGAATCATACCAATGAAATCCAAGTACGCCAACGGTTGCTCTAAATGCCCAAGTCCAAGCAGAATTCCTCCCAATGCAGCATATTTATAACTAGCAGAAATGAGCTTATTGATATGTGCAAAATATAAATACAAGAGCTGAAAACTCAACAACAATCCAAGTGGCCAATAACCCCAAAGAGGTTTTTGGAGCATAATCAACGCAGCCGTAATCACACCAATTACACCCAACCCAAGGACTAGTAGATTTGGCTTATTCACGGTAGTTTCCTTCATTCGCCTATCGTTATTTCATCCATGAAAATCCAAGAATCTCCTCCAGCGCCAATATGATCTTTGGGCATGGGTCCTGGATTTTTTACAAAAAATTTGATATACTTGCTGTTCTTGGGCAGGTTCCATTCATAAGTTTGTATCACAGATGTGAGGTGGTCTTTAGCAAATTTGTGAAATTCCTTGCCAAGCGACACATATTTTTTTCCATCTTCTGAAACCATAACTTCTACCCATTCAGGTACTAATATCCAGGAATTCTGATCTTGAAGACATCTAAGCCTAATCTCCGAATCCGTCTTCGTCCTAGGTATTTTCAAGGAAAATTCGATATCTTTTCCCCAGGTTCCCTGCCAAGCACCAGTCCGAAAATCTAAGCCGCCCATCTCTCCATCTATCAAGGCATTTGGTCCACTGGCGGCGTAATGATTGGCATATATTTTTGGCATATCCAATTTCCATTTATTTTCAATTTTCCGAAAAAAGCTTTCTATCGTGTCTGATATCTTACCTTGAGCATCCATGGCAAATGCCCTAACTTTAGCACTATTTTTAAGGTAAACGGCTTTTTTATAAAGACTAAACTTGCCATTGTCAACGGAATAATAAACTTTTGAATCGGGCCTCGCTACTCCAAATTCAATCTTTTTACCATTCGCAAAACTTGAACTGCCATCTTGAATAAATGGTACAGGTACAAAATCAACTACACGATTGGCAAATTCACTGACCATAGATTGCATCTTTTGAACTGAATTACTAGGTTTTATAAGTATTTGAGCACCGTCCTTTATTTCTTCATATGTGATATAACCTCTACCCATTAGATTTTTTCCATTTAAAAAGATTTCATTCTCACCCTTCCATTGAGAATTTTCACATCGTATGTCTATGTATTTACCATTCTCCAGATGTATCCGACTACTCTCAAAAAATGGCCTTGTAACCAAATACTTCCCTTCTCCTGGACAAAATGGGTACAACCCCAAGGTCGCCCAAATATACCATGCTGACATTTGCCCACAATCTTCATTTCCGATCAATCCATCGGGCTGATTTTTATAAAATGTATGCACAATACTGTCCAAGATCCTTTGAGTTTTTGTTGGTTTTCCAAGTATATGATAGAAATAAGCCATGTGGTGACTTGGCTCATTACCATGCGCATATTGCCCTATCAAACCCGTAATATCAGCTTGCTCCCTTCCCGTCGTCTGCACTTGGGTATTAAACAAAGTATCCAAATGCCGCTCAAGATTTGCAACGCTCCCGTGCAACTGGATCAATCCTTCGACATCATGGGGTACCGCGAGACTGTATTGCCAAGCATTCGCCTCCGTATAGTGTTGATTTACTTCCTTGGGATCAAATGGTTTTACAAACGAATTATTATATTTCGCCCTAAAAAACCCAGTTGTTGGGTCATACAAATTTTGATAATTTTTCGCCCTCATAAAATATTCTCTGGCTATGTCTTGCTTGTTCAATTTTGAAGCATATTTTCCAATACACCAATCATCGTATGCGTATTCCAAAGTCCTTGAAACCGATTCTGATGCCTTTTCTGAGCCTACAAATCCATTTTCAACATAATTTTCAATGCCGAATCGTTTTTGATTGGCTGATTTTTGCATCGCCTCCAACAATTTCTCTGATTGATTTCTTTGTATTCCCTTATCCAATGCATCGGCAATCACAGAGACTGAATGATACCCAATCATACAATCCGTTTCATTGCCCACCAATTCCCAAACAGGCAACAATCCGCCTTGCTCATAATGCTTTACAAACGTCTCAATAAAAGATTTACTGCGCTTTTTATCGATCAAATGATACAATGGATTGGCACTTCGATAAGTATCCCACAATGAAAATACAGAGTACGTGTCCTCGCCTCGATCTAAATGTAAATTAGCGTCCATACCGCGATAGCGGCCATCTGCATCCGAAAACAAATTCGGCACAGTCTTTAGATGGTACATACTCGTGTAAAAATTGCTTCTCATTGTTTCATCCCCACCTTTAACTTCGATTACACCCAATTCCTTGTCCCAAGCATTTTCTGTACTTTTTCTAACATCATCAAACTCCCAATTTGGACAATCCACCTTCAAATTATTAATCGCACCAGCCGTATTCACATAAGATATTCCAACTTTCAAAATTATCTCCCTGGTGTCTTTAAAACTATATCGCAAGATTGCCGAAAGGGAATCCTTTTCATTCTTCACCCAAGTCAGATCAAATGGAAGATTGGACTCCATCACAAAATATATTCTTTCATCCTTCGCCCAACTTTTAGAATTTCTATGCCCTACAAGCCGAGTTCTCTCTGAAACAGACATCGAAGCATCCAACACAACATCACGAAAACCCAAATCCACTATAATTGAAGCCTCTTTTACACCTAAAAGGAAATTATAACGGTGCATCCCAACATATTTGGTCGCAGTCAATTCAGCCAATACCCCATTATCCAAAAGTACAGCATAATACCCCGGTCTCGCCCTTTCCAAGCCTTTCTTAAAACCAGTTCTAAACTGCGATCTAACTTCTTTCAATGTATTTCCTACTACCCTATCAGGATGCGGCATGATTAGAATATCACTCAAATCAGAAACTCCCGTGCCACTCAAATGCGTGTGGGAAAACCCCAAAATTGCAGTGTCTTCCGCATAATACCCCGAACAAGCATCCCAGCCATCCGTCCTAGTATCTGGACTCAGTTGAACCATACCATGCGGAAAAATTGCCCCTGGAAATGTATGTCCGTGACCACCAGTACCCACCATCGGATTAGCAACTTCTATCAAACGCTTTTGCGCATCAATGCCAAGAGATAGCATGAAAAAAAACAACAGAAATTGAAGTCTCATACCGATATTATCAACATTAAAGTTCCACATGCTCAATTCATTCTTTGAGTAAAGTTACCAAATTTTATTCAAATTAATTCTAAGGCATATCCCCTCCCCTATGGCTCGGGGTCGGTGTATTCCGAAGTTCCGTCTCGACTTATAGTCGAGACCGACTGCGTCGTCCTCCATCCACCTTATGCGCTGGGTTTTGTCCAAAATAAAAGAGCCCCGACTTGCGTCGAGGCTCTTTTAACTTTCTATCTTATCTCAATGTTACAAAACTAATCTAGTATTACCATCTTCTTCGCATCTGTAAAGTCTGCGGCATCCAATTGATAATACATCACGCCTGTAGCTGGTAGTTCACCTTTGTTCAGTGTTACGCTGTTGTAGCCTTTGTTGAACGTCCTTTCTACTACTTTCAACACTTTGCCCGTTACATCGTAGATGCTTACTTTCGCCTTCATCTGCGCTGGCAAGTTGAAGCCTATCAACGTTTCCGTGCCCCATGGGTTTGGTTGGTTTTGATACAATGCAAAGCCTTGTACCGCCATTCCATCCTTGCCTATAAAGTTCAAACCTACGTTCATTACTTCTCCTTTCGCATTGTATGCTTGGGCTGGTGTCAACTCGGAAGTTACATATACGCTCTCACTTATCAACCCTTGGCTTCTCGCCTTGAATATCAATGTGAAGGCACCTTCGTTCTCTGCTATACTCTCCGCTGTCGGATTAGACCAGCTCGTTGTGATCTTGCCTTCTTCCAACATCGTAAATCCAAAGTTTTCCTCAGTTACATGCAATCTGCCAGCTTCGTATCCTACAAATTCCAATCTTTGGTTATCAAAGTTCGTCGTGAACTGGTAGCCATTGATCTTCGCAAAGTCATTCGCTTTCAGCGTCATCCTTACCGTCTCACCCGCCTTGTAGCTGCCTTCTGTTACATTGAACATCAAGTTCTTGCCACTTCTCTCCTCTGGCACGGCTGTCAGATTCACCACTGCATTCTCTGTTACGTCTCCGATTTTCACCGCTACAAAATCTGCTTCGACATTTCCTGACATCGCATTCGTCAAGCTAACCCTTTCTGGGAAACTGCTCGTCAACGCATTGCCCGTTGTCAAGTTGTAATCCTTATCTACGAATCTGAACGACGTATTGTTACCAAATCTATCGATCTTGAATAACACCAATTTCCTCAATTCTACCAAGTCTGCTGCTGTTATCGTATTCGATTTATTTACGTCTCCTGCTATCATCTTGTAGCCGCTATTCAATGATTCCGCTCCTAGGATATGTCTTTGGATCTTGATGATATCCGCTGTGCTTACTCCATTTCTGTGGTTGTCATCTCTTTTCGGTACCACTTCATAATTATTCGCATCCATTTCATTGAATCCAAACGTTCCGCTCGTATTCGTCATTGAGAATGCCAATTCATTCGTACCTGACATCACACTTACTTTCGTATCGCTTACGTTCGCATTCGTCTCCGTCTTCACCGTTCCTGTCAAGACAAACCTCGATACGTCATTCGTACATGGCATATTCTTCTGGATCGTTACCGTTGTGATACAGAAATCTGAATTGCCTGCTGCATCCCACATATAGATATTTATCGGCGATCTGCCTAAATCATCTTTTGTAAATATTCTATTTGGTTGGGTTCCCGCTGCATCAAATGTGTATCGGTATGGACCAGGACAATTGTCCGTTGAACTATTCGCTGCTATAAAGTCTGATGCCCATAATTCTATTGCACATGTCGATGGCATCAACTCGGCTATCAATTCGATACATACTGGACTTGGCTTCTTACAATCATTGATTGTAACGATTTGTGTACAAGTTTCCTTGTTGCCACAGCCGTCTTCTACTTCCCATACCACTCTGTGGGTACCTAGTATCCAACCAGCTGCTGGATTGATGGTAGAACCCGTTCCGAATGAATCAAATGTTCCATCGTTATTTAGATCTACTTGGTATCTGTATCTCAACTTCGTCTCTGGATCACAATCATCTGTCGCTGTGATGCTTAATGATTGGAAATGAGGTCCACAGCCTGGGCCATTGTGACACCACTCTACTGCTGAGCAGTTCGTGAACGTCGGTGCTGATGAATTCATCACTACCAAGACTTGATCATACGTCCATGATGGGTGATTGCCGTACTCATCTCTTTGACACTCATCTATTACTTTCCACTTCCTGATTACCTTCTTACAGCCTTGGCTTGATCCTACTTCGAAGTCAAAGTACCAGTCATCAAAGCCTACTCCTACATTTGAACATACGTCTTCTCTGAACCATGGCTTCTTGTATGGCCATGCGATATTCGCTGTATCCAATGCCGCTCCACACTGATTCGTCGTGTAGTCCGCTGGCCAGTAGATATCGTGCATATCATCCCAGTTAAAGTCTGTTAATGGATTGTAATTATTGAATGGTACATCGTATGGTGGCTGACCGCTATTTTCAGTTAAGACATTAGCATCCAATCCATTGAATTCATACGTATTGTAAACCGTTATCGTCTGCAAACATGATCTATATCCTGCTGCATCTGATGCCGTCCACGTTCTCAATATTGTACCCTTATTGCAATTCAAACTAGGTGACTGTGAATAGCTTAATGTCAAATTACAATTGTCATACGCCACTCCGTTCACTCCTACTTGGAAATGTGGATCTTGTGCACTTTCTGAGTGTCTTCCGATATGTCCATATCTTTGGTCGATATAGATCGGATCTCTCACCACTGCTGTACTTCCATTTCCGCCATTTACTACCGTTCCGAATATATCCAAGTTTGACAAACTGTATGGATATCTACAATCGATATTGATATCTGGTGGACATGTGATGATCGGTGGCAATTTGTCCTGGATAAATACTGAATCCATGCACTCATTGTAATTGCCATTCGCATCTGTGATTCTCATCACTACTGCTATCTTCTTGTTTACGTCTGTACAACAGAACGCTACCGTATCTCGCAAACTTGTTATCGCTGGGCTATGGCATGGATCCGTCATCCTTCTTATTTTCCACGATACTACTCCACAATTGTCATATGAGCCATTGTCGAAGTCTCTCGCTTGGATTCTTCCTCGGACATTATCTCCCAACCCGATCGTCAAATACGTCTTCCATACTGCTACTGGAGATACATAATCTCTTACCGCTAAGGTCATACAGCAGCTTCCGATTTTATCGCATTGATCTTCTAAGTAATAACATACCGTGTAATTTCCGACTGGAATATTTCTTACGATACCTCCATTCGTATTTATCCTAAAGGCCTCTAAGCCCGTTGCTATATCTGTTCCTATCATCCAGCCTCCTTTCAATGCACTTCCACAGACATCTGTATAAGTCGCTGATGGGAAATTGTACGATGCCAAACATGAATTATAGTCCGTGCTCAACGTCACATTCGTGCCTTCTGACGCTACCAAGTTGCCTGGCGCTCCTAAGCCTAGCGTCAATGGTCTCGTTGGATATACTGGACATGCTACTACTGGACTTCCATGATCCGCTACCTTGATGATTTGGATATGTGACGAAGTTTGACCTGTACACCAATCCAAACATGTCCAGATGCGCAATACTTTGTACGAGCCTTCGATTGCCGTTGTTCCTGCATCGTCTCCACATACTTTGATGATTTCATCTCTATATGTACAGCCGATATTGCATGAATTTCCTGCTGGCATTCCCGTTTCTTCAACATCTGGATAATTATTGCCATTCAAATCCCATGGGCCTCTACATTCTAGTGGTGCCAATGATCCTTCCAAGCCATCATAATTCTGTGGCCATCCGATTGTACCCAAGGTCAATCTTGTATAGTATATTCGTTGTACACATGTACCTGTACTTCCATAGGTATCTGTTGCCGTCCACACTCTTTCGATTACTCTCCAGTATGGTCCATCGCAACTTTCGCTTGATACTTCTCTCTCTGTATAAGTTAAGCCCAATACTGATCCGCAATTATCTGTCACCGTCGGTGCATAGAAGCTCGCTGGACGTGTGTCGGTACAACTTACTGTATAATCTTGACATACAAATACTGGTGGCATCTTGTCTTCTACCAAGATTTGTCCCCAGCATAAGTTGCCATTACAATTGTCTCTTACCATATATACCAACATCTGGCCTATGTGGCTCGCATTCAATACATTTGGTATTGGCGTGCCTGCCATTGTTGTAAGGCTGATGGTGTATAAACTTGGACTTCCTATATTACCTACCAACACATCACCTGGTTGTAGTGCATATGTACAATTTGGTCCTAAGCTCAAATTCACCTTGCCTCTACATATCAAATCGGTCGTGTTAAATAGTGTTACCATTACTTGACCGCTAGACGTACATCCAGTTGCGCTATTGGTTACTACCAATGTATATTGAGTTGTAACGCTTGGTGATGCAGTTGGATTACTGCTATTTGGATCACTCAAACCAGTTGTTGGTGTCCAAGCATATGTATATCCTGCAATTGCAGTACCACCTATTCTTATACTTCCTCCAGTTGAACATATAAATACGCTGGTTGGACCAGTTACTACTGTTGGTGAAGGTAATACTGTCAATGTTGCACTTGCTACTGCTGGACAACCAAAGCTAGAAACGGTCACTGTATATGTACCCGCCTCAGATGTTGTAAAGGAAGCTGTTGTAGCCCCTGTGCTCCATACATAATTAGTACCTCCACTTGCCGTGAATACAGCACTAGAACCAGCACATATTGTAGCATCGTTAGGAGCTACACCAGATGATTCAAGAACAGCAATTCCAGCCACTGGAATATTCGTTACCACAACAGTTACAGTAGAAGTTGCAATACAACCAAATGAGTTGCTGACAGTAACCGTATAAACCGTTGTACCCAAAGGACTAACCACATTATTGGATGACACTACACCTGTATTCCAAGTATAATTCAACCCTCCACTTGCAGTAAGTGAAGCACTTGAACCCGCACAAATAGTTAGATCATTAACTCCTAAACCGGAGTTATCTGTTCCACTTATTGTAACAATTGGCAATGGATTTACAAATAACTGAGCTGTTCCTACGGCTAAACATCCAAGGGCATCGGTTACAGAAACTGTATAGATTCCAGCAGCATTTACTATATTATTTGCTCCAAGTGTTCCATTATTCCATGTATAATTTAACCCTCCACTTGCAGTAAGCGTTCCATTTGCTCCTGTACAAACAGTCGCATTGGTGGTACTCGCTACTAATAATGGATTGATAAATAATGTTGCAGTTGTCGTAGACTGACAACCATTGATATCTGAAACAGTAACTGTATATGTACCAGCTACATTTGTAATATTATTTGCAGTTGTTACTCCGTTTGACCATGCGTATATTGTTCCACCAGAAGCAGTTAATGTACCATTTCCTCCGAAACATATTGACGCACTTGTAGCACTAGCAATCGGTAAAGGATTTGTCACCAAAGTTGCATTGCCAACTGCAGTACAACCCTCTGCACTAGAAACAGTAACTGTATATGTACCTGCGACAACAGTAATATTGTTAGCTGTTGTTACTCCATTAGACCAAACATAACTTGCACCGCCACTAGCCGTTAATGTACCTTGTGTACCGATACACACTGTACTATTCGTAGTGCCAACGATTGGTAAAGGATTTACAACTAAAGTAGCAACACCAGTCGCATTACAACCTTCGGCAGTAGTTATTGTAACTGAATAATCACCCGCAACGGTTGGATAAATTGATGACGTATTCTCGCCTGATGACCATGTATATGATGCACCACCTGAGGCTGTCAATGTTCCTGATACTCCTGCGCAGACAGTACTACTTGTAGTTGAAGCAACAGCAACTGGACTAATTACATAAGTTGCAACACCTGTAGAGATACATCCCTCAGCACTAGTCACCGTAACAAAATAATCTCCTGCTACTGTTGGATTTATTGATGTAGTGTTTTCGCCTGATGACCAAGTATATGACGCTCCACCTGAAACTGTCAATGTTCCCGATAATCCAGTGCAAACAGTATTATTGGTAGTGATAACAACTGGTAGAGGATTAAGCGTCAATGTTGCAACACCTGTCGATGAACAGCCTTCTGCACTTGTAACTGTCACTGTATAATCACCCGCAACCGTTGGGTTTATCGATGATGTATTTTCTCCCGAAGACCATATAAATGTTTCTCCTCCGGCCGTCGTTTGAGCACTTGTTAAAAACGATCCTGGGCCACCATCTCTAGGGGCAAATTCAAAAACTCTAGCAGTTAGTGTACCTTCCATTCCCGCACAAACTGTGCTATTTGTAGTTATAACTATTGGTAATGGATTAACAGTCAATGTTGCGAGACCCGTAGAGTTACATCCATCGGCACTTGAAACTGTAACAAAGTAATCACCAGCAAACGTTGGATTTATTGAAGAAGTATTTTCACCTGATGACCAAGTGTATGATGCTCCTCCTGATACTGTCAAAGTTCCAGCTTCACCCTCACAAACTGTACTATTTGTAGTTACAATTATTGGTAATGGATTTACGACTACTGTTACTCCTGATAAGCTGGTACAACCATCTATAGAAGTAACAATCACTTCATATAAACCAGCAGATGTTACTGTAATATCAGCTGTAGTTTCTGCAGTACTCCATGTACTTGAAACTCCTCCACTTGCCGTTAAAACAGTTGAAGTTCCATCACATATAGTTAAGTTGCCTGTAATTAATG
Source organism: Saprospiraceae bacterium (assembly GCA_016718505.1). Classification (GTDB taxonomy): domain Bacteria; phylum Bacteroidota; class Bacteroidia; order Chitinophagales; family Saprospiraceae; genus JADKKF01. The sequence continues at coordinate 376,841 of JADKDE010000003.1, forward strand.
CTGTAACAGCAGGGTATAATACAACTGTCACTTCTTTTGCGGATGTACAACCTTCAGCGTTAGTTACAGATACTGTATAAGTACCTTCAGCTACGCTTACTATATCTGTAGTAGCTCCTGTGGACCAAGTGTAACTCGCTCCTCCGCTCGCTGTTAAATCCGTTGTTAAACCAGCACATACACTTACATTGCCAGTAATTGTAATATCTGGTAATGCATTAACTGTTACTGATACAGCGGTAGCCTGACTCAAGCATCCATTTATATCTTCACATCTTACCCAGAATACTTCAGGGCTTGTGGCTACTGTTGTAGCTGGATCATAAACCGTTACGTCTGTCGCTACTGGTATTGCAGCTGGATTCGAACTTGGATCAACATCATATACATTACACAATACTGGCAATTCTTGATAAGCTTGTCCAATAAAAGTAACATTATCGACTCTCCATGTTCCTGCTGATGCAGTAACATTTCCACCATAACCATATAATCTAAAACAAATACTAGATGTTGTATTAATACTGAATGCTGTTGTATAAGCGGGTGCTACAATAGTTGTAGATGTTGATTGACCCGTTAGTAACTCATTAAAAATACCTAGAGGTCCTGTTGTTGATACTCTAATATCAAATAAAGGAGGCCCTGTTCCTGACCTCTGATTTACAAAGGATAAACTGGTTAAATTCAATTCACATCCTTCAGGGGCCAAATCAGTACAGAATTGGAAATACGCAGTTGGGTCAACAACTGATGTATTCCATGAAGCACCCGACATTGAAGGACTTGGGCTTCCTGCTGGGAATGTAGGCCCAGTTGCGCCAGATCCTAAGCTAGCTCCCACACCAGCTACCAATGTTGAACCACTTCCTGAAATAACAGGAAGAAGTGTCACCGTATTTTCGAATCCATATGCAATTGAAACTGGATTTCCAATTGGCGAACATCTAGGGCTAGAAAGTGTGATATTTGTGCTCTCTCCTTGACATACAGTGATACTTGGTATTGCAGGACCAGCCTCACCAGCATAAGCCAATATACTTGCAGTAGAAACTCCAGTACATCCATTCATATCAGTAACAGTAACTGTATATGTTCCTGCAACAGATGAAACAAAAGTCGATGTCGTTGTGATTCCATCCGACCAAACATATGATACACCTCCAGATGCAATTAATGTTCCTTCTGATCCTTCACATATTGATACATCAGAAACAGCAGCCGGAGCATTCGTATTGATTGTAAGTGTTGCAGTTGTAGTTGAGATACAACCATTTATGTCTGTAACTGTAACCTCATATGTTCCAGCTACATTAGTAATATTATTTTCTGTCAAAGGTCCATTTGACCAAGCATAGCTAACTCCACCGCTTGCTGTCATCGTACCATCGAATCCAGTACAAACTGTTGAACTCGTTGCCGAAGCTACTGCTCCTGGGAAATTAATCAATTCGGCGGTAGTACTTGAGATACAACCATTTATATCTGTAACCGTAACTGTATAAATTCCAACAGTCGATGTTGTTAAAGTAGCATTTATTGAGGTATCGCTCCATAAGTATGAAACTCCTCCACTCGCTACCAAGTCGCCCGATGCTCCTGGACATACCGTCTCATTTGTTGCTAATGCAACTGCTCCTGGGAAATTAATTAATTCGGCAGTTGTACTTGAAGTACAACCATTAATATCTGTAACGGTCACTGTATAAACTCCTGCTGTCGATGTTGTTAAAGTCGCACTTGTTGAAGCATCACTCCATAAGTACGAAACTCCTCCACTTGCTACCAAGTCGCCAGAAACTCCTGGACATACCGTCGCATTTGTTGCTAATGCAACTGCTCCTGGGAAATTAATTAATTCGGCAGTTGTACTTGAAGTACAACCATTAATATCTGTAACGGTCACTGTATAAACTCCTGCTGTCGATGTTGTTAAAGTCGCACTTGTTGAAGCATCACTCCATAAGTACGAAACTCCTCCACTTGCTACCAAGTCGCCAGAAACTCCTGGACATACCGTCGCATTTGTTGCTAATGCAACTGCTCCTGGGAAATTAATTAATTTGGCAGTTGTACTTGAAGTACAACCATTAATATCTGTAACGGTCACTGTATAAACTCCTGCTGTCGATGTTGTTAAAGTCGCACTTGTTGAAGCATCACTCCATAAGTACGAAACTCCTCCACTTGCTACCAAGTCGCCAGAAACTCCTGGACATACTGTTGCATTTGTTGCCAAGCCTACAGCTCCTGGGAAGTTTGTCAATTCTGCTGTTGTACTTGATATACAACCATTAATATCTGTAACGGTCACTGTATAAACTCCTGCTGTCGACGTTGTTAAAGTCGCACTTGTTGAAGCATCACTCCATAAGTACGAAACTCCTCCACTTGCTACCAAGTCCAGAAACTCCTGGACATACTGTTGCATTTGCTGCCAAGGCTACTGCTCCTGGGAAGTTTGTCAATTCTGCTGTTGTACTTGATATACAACCATTAATATCTGTAACGGTAACTGTATAAACTCCTGCTGTCGATGTAGTTAGAGTTGCACTTGTTGAAGCATCACTCCATAGGTATGATACTCCTCCACTTGCTACCAAGTCGCCAGAAACTCCTGGACATACTGTTGCATTTGTCGCTAAAGCAACTGCCAGTGGATAATTTACAATCTCCGCAGTTGAAACTCCTGTACATCCATTTATATCTGTAACTGTGACTGTGTATGATCCTGCGACACTTGATACAAAATTAGCACTGGTGGTGATACCATCAGACCAAATATATGAAATTCCACCTGATGCAAGCAATGTACCATCTAGACCTGTACAAACTGTTACATTTGAAACCGCCGCTGGAGCACTGTTGTTAATAGTTAAGGTGGCAGTTGTTGTCGAAATACAACCATTTAAATCTGTAACTGTAACCTCGTAAGTTCCTGCTACATTTGTTATGTTGATGTCAGTAATAGGTCCATTTGACCATGCATAGCTAACTCCACCACTTGCTGTCATCGTACCATCGAATCCAGTACAAACTGTTGAACTCGTTGCCGAAGCTACAGCTCCTGGGAAATTAACCAATTCGGCAGTTGTACTAGATGTACATCCATTTATATCTGTAACTGTAACCATGTAAACTGCTACTGTTGATGTAGTTAAAGTTGCACTTGTTGAAGCGTCACTCCATTGGTATGATACTCCTCCACTTGCTACTAAATCACCCGAAACACCTGGACATACTGTCGCATTTGTTGCTAATGCAACTGCTCCTGGGAAATTAATCAATTCAGCAGTTGTACTAGATGTACATCCATTTATATCTGTAACTGTAACCGTGTAAACTGCTACCGTTGATGTAGTTAGAGTTGCACTTGTTGAAGCGTCACTCCATAGGTATGATACTCCTCCACTTGCTATTAAGTCACCCGAAGCACCTGGACATACTGTCGCATTTGTTGCCAAGGCTACAGCTCCTGGGAAATTAACCAATTCGGCGGTTGTACTAGAGGTACAACCATTGATATCTGTAACGGTTACTGTATAAACTCCTACTGTCGAAGTTGTTAGTGTTGCACTTGTTGAAGCATCACTCCATAAGTATGATACTCCTCCACTTGCTATCAAGTCTCCAGTGGCTCCTGGACATACCGTTGCATTTGTTGCTAAAGCAGTTGGCAATGGGTTAACTACAACCGTTACACCTGTTATACTAGTACAACCATCAGCAGATGTAACAATCACCTCATATAATCCAGCTGTGGTCACGGTTATATCAGCCGTTGTCTCTGAAGTACTCCAAGTGCTAGATACTCCTCCACTTGCTGTTAATACCGTAGAAGTTCCATCACAAATAGTTAAATTGCCTGTAATCACAGCTGTAACAGCAGGGTATAATACAACTGTAACCTCTTTTGCGGATATACAACCTTCAGCATTTGTTACTGATACGGTATAAGTTCCTTCAGATACGCTTACTAAATCTGTAGTAGCTCCTGTGGACCATGTATAACTTGCTCCTCCATTTGCAGTTAAATCAGTTGTCAAACCTGTGCAGACACTTAGGTTACCTGCAATTGTGATATCAGGCAATGCATTAACTGTTACTGATACAGCGGTAGCTTGACTTAAGCACCCATTAATATCCTCACATTTAACCCAGAATACATCAGGGCTTGTTGCAACCGTTGTCGCTGGGTCGTAAACAGTCACGTCTGTCGCTACTGGTATTGCTCCTGGATTCGAACTTGGATCAACATCATAGACATTACACAATACTGGCAATTCTTGATAAGCTTGTCCCGTAAAAGTAACATTATCGACCCTCCATGTCCCTGATGTTGCAGAAACATTTCCACCATAACCATATAATCTAAAACAAATACTAGAAGTTGTATTAATATTGAATGCAGTTGTATAAGCGGGTGCTACAATAGTTGTAGATGTTGATTGACCCGTTAATAACTCATTAAAAATACCGAGTGGTCCTGTTGTTGATACTCTAATATCAAATAAAGGAGGTCCTGTTCCTGACCTCTGATTTACAAAGGTTAAACTGGTTAAATTCAATTCACACCCATCTGGTGCCAAATCAGTACAGAATTGGAAATACGCTGTTGGATCAACAACAGATGTATTCCATGAAGCACCCGACATTGCAGGACTGGGGCTCCCTGAAGGGAATGTAGGCCCGCTCGCGCCAGCTCCTAAACTTGCTCCGACACCAGCTACCAATGTTGAACCACTTCCTGAAATAACTGGAAGAAGTGTGACTGTATTTTCGAATCCATATGCAATTGTAACAGGATTACCTATATTAGAACATCTAGGGCTAGAAAGCGTAATATTAGTACTTTCTCCCTGACATACTGTTAAGCTTCCAATCGCTGGTCCCGCTTCTTCAGGGAAGATTGTGATGGATGCGCTAGAAGTAGCTGTACATCCATTTATATCTGTAACAGTTACAGAATAAGATCCTGCAACAGAAGAAACCAAATTTGCAGAAGTTGTAATACCATCTGACCATATATATGAAACTCCACCTGAAGCTGTTAATGTTCCTTCTGTACCTGTACAGACAGAGCTCGATAAGGCTGTTGCCGTTGGGAGAGGATTTATGACTATTGTAGCATTGCTTACGGTAGTACAGCCAAGACTATTGGTTACTGTAACGGTATAAGTTGTTGTAGCTACTGGACTTTCAGTTATCAAAGATGTATTAGCTCCAGTACTCCATACCCACATTGTTCCGCCAGCTGCTTCTGCAGTACCTGACTGTCCAAAACATATTGTAGATCCAGACATGACAATTGGAAGTGCGGCTGAATTGTAAGTATAAGTTGCTACGCACGAAGTCGTAACATCACACATAAAGGCGCTTGATACTGTAAATGTAACGTCCACAGATCCCCCAATACAAATATTTGGTGCAAGCCCTACTCCATTATTGCTGAGTATTGGGCTACATCCACCTGACATCGAAGCTGTTCCCAACCAAGATGCAAAATCCGTATCTAGATCAGCTTGACTTGCTAATCCAGAAACGGTAATATCAGCCGCACATGTTAACATGATTGCAACAGATACTTTCCTTGTTATCAATTGAGTACATGTTACTGTATTGTTACAAGCATCCGTGAAAAGGTATGTTCGAGTCAATGATTCATTACAACCTGATGCAATAGTTACATCGCTGGAACTTACTGCTAAGGTAGAACAAGCATCCGTTAACGTTCCTCCTGCTAGGGTAAAGTCATCCACCGTTGTGAAAGCCGTTGGCCATGCCTCATCACAGATTGTTAAATCTAAAGCTGCTGGACAAGAAGCTGTCGGTGCTGTTAAATCTACTTTTCTGGTGATTATTTGATCGCAAGTAACTGTGTTGTTACAAGCGTCCGTGAACAAATATGTTCTCGTCAAGGTCTCGTCACAGCCTCCTGCTACTGTTACATCGCTTGAACTCATCGCTATCGTTGAACAAGCATCCGTCAAGGTTCCTCCTGCTAGTGTAAAGTCATCTGCCGTTGCATAAGCTGCTGGCCATGCTCCATTGCACGCACTTACTACTGGTGCCGTTGGGCATACCGCTGTAGGTGCAGTCAAATCTACTTTTCTAACTATTATTTGATCGCAAGTTACTGTGTTGTTACATGCATCCGTGAACAAATATGTTCTCGTTAAGGTCTCGTTACAGCCACTTGCTGCCGTTACATCGCTTGAACTCATCGCTATTGTTGAACAGGCATCCGTTAATGTTCCTCCTGCTAGTGTAAAGTCCGCTGCTGCTGCATATGCTGCTGGCCATGCTCCATTACACGCACTTACTACTGGTGCTGCTGGGCATGTCGCTGATGGTGCTGTTATATCTACTTTTCTTACTATTATTTGATCGCAAGTAACTGTATTGTTACATGCATCAGTGAACAAATAGGTTCTCGTCAAGGTCTCGTCGCAGCCGCCTGCTACCGTTACATCGCTTGAACTCATCGCAATCGTTGAACAGGCATCCGTCAAGGTTCCTCCTGCTAGTGTAAAGTCCGCTGCTGCTGCATAAGCTGCTGGCCATGCTCCATTGCATGCACTTACTACTGGTGCCGGTGGGCATGTCGCTGATGGTGCTGTTATATCTACTTTTCTTACTATTATTTGATCGCATGTTACTGTGTTGTTACATGCGTCCGTGAACAAATATGTTCTCGTCAAAGTCTCGTCGCAGCCGCCTGCTACCGTTACATCGCTTGAACTCATTGCGATCGTTGAACAGGCATCCGTTAATGTTCCTCCTGCTATTGTAAAGTCCGCTGCTGCTGCATATGCTGCTGGCCATGCTCCGTTACATGCACTTACTACTGGTGCCGGTGGGCATGTCGCTGATGGTGCTGTTATATCTACTTTTCTTACTATTATTTGATCGCAAGTTACTGTGTTGTTACATGCGTCCGTGAACAAGTATGTTCTCGTTAAGGTCTCGTTACAGCCACTTGCTGCCGTTACATCGCTTGAACTCATTGCTATCGTTGAACAAGCATCCGTCAAGGTTCCTCCTGCTAGGGTGAAGTCCGCTGCTGTAGCATAGGCTACTGGCCATGCTCCATTGCATGCGCTTACTACTGGTGCCGTTGGGCATACTGCTGTAGGTGCAGTTAAATCTACTTTTCTGGTGATTATTTGATCGCATGAAACGGTATTGTTACATGCGTCCGTGAACAAATATGTTCTAGTTAAGGTCTCGTTACATCCACTTGCTGCCGTTACATCGCTTGAACTCATTGCTATCGTTGAACAAGCATCCGTCAAGGTTCCTCCTGCTAGGGTAAAGTCCGCTGCTGTGGCATAGGCTGCTGGCCATGCTCCGTTGCATGCGCTTACTACTGGGGCAGGTGGGCATACTGCTGTCGGTGCTGTTAAATCAACTTTTCTGGTGATTATTTGATCGCAAGTAACAGTATTGTTACATGCATCCGTGAACAAATATGTTCTCGTTAAGGTCTCGTCACAGCCTCCTGCTACAGTTACATCACTTGAACTCATCGCTATTGTTGAACAAGCATCCGTCAAGGTTCCGCCTGCTAGGGTGAAGTCCGCTGCTGTGGCATAGGCTGCTGGCCATGCTCCGTTGCATGCGCTTACTACTGGGGCAGGTGGGCATGTTGCAGATGGTGCTGTTATGTCAACCGTACGGGTTAATGTTTGGTTACATGATGCAGTACAATCCACTAAGGTAACTACATAAGTTCTAACTGTAGTTTCTAAACAAGTAGCAGCATCTGTAGAAGTTAAATCTGAAAAACTATATGATGTAGCATTGGATAAAGCACCTGGAAGTGCATTGAAATCTACAGAAGTATTTGCACCAGCTTGTAAACTAGCGTTACAAGCTGCATTAAATTGAGATGGACAGGTCAAGGTTGGAATTGGGTTGACCAAAACGGTTATTTCAGCATATGGAGAACAAGCCGTCAAATCAGCTGGAGTAGGGTTTAATACCGCATAAACATAATATGTAATTGGGCTTGTTGTTGTATTATTAAAATCTGAGGATAGTGGGGTGTAGGTTGCAGTGCCATTGGTTATATTCACTCCTCCAGTTAGGGTTGTACCGGAACCGTATATGATACTAGCCTCTGTTTGTTGAGCAGTAAAATACTTAAATAAAATCTCACTTGCTGCTGTTACATTCGTGCCAACAGCCAATGTGGATGCAGTTGCACCAGCACAAATGGTTTGATTACCTAGCGGAGTATCAATAGTTGGGCAGCATGAAACTAAATTAATCGTCAAGGATCCTATGGTTTCACATTCATTTGCCAATTTATAGACAAAATAATACTCAGTTGAAGTCGTTGGAGCAGCTGCTGTTAAACTAGCACCAGAAAGAGCCAAAGTATTTCTTACTGCGTTGGAAAGTAACGTAGGATCTACGTTGAACCACTGGAATGTTCCTGTGCTAGGAGATGCTGAAACATCTGCAGCAACAATAGCACTAAGATCTACTGAACTTGGAGCTGAGCCATCATTACAAATTTCACGAGTGGTGGCCGCAACTGTTGGATTTCCCGCCGGTGCGGCAACTGTTACATTGTCTGCTGCTACGGTACCCTCACAACCAGAATCAACATTTATCACACTAACCAAAGCATAGGTACCCGGAATATCTGTGGTTAAGACTGATGGGTTGCTATTGGTACTAAATTCGTATTCAACCCCATCAACAGTATAGGTTACTAAATATGGTCCAGGTCCTTCGAAAGTGAAGGTCACAGATCCATCATCTGCGGTCGATGTGCTATTACATCCTGTAATAGGCGTAGATGCAGTCAAGGTAGCTGCAACCGCAGGGTTTATGATTACCTCGGCGGTGCCTTGAACTGTGGCCTGACATATCGTAGGACTGCCCGGGGCAAACGAAATCGCAATTAACTCATATAATCCCGACACAGTGGCTGGGAATGTGAAAGGATTGGTCGCTGGAACAGTACCAGTTGTTGTGGTAGTATTTCCATCGATGGTATAATTTATGGTAAAGTTTCTGCCAGCTGGTGCATTGGTAAATGCTATACTCAAATTGGGGGTTGGATCACTCGCGCATGCTACCTGTGTCCCAGTAAGCGTGACATCTGGACATGATGGTGTAAAATACGTCCGTGTAGGAAGAGTCGGTGTGATATTACCACTGCAATCAGCTGTACTGGCATATGCAGGGCTTATCCTAGGAGCAATGTTGAGCGTTTGGTCACAGCCCGCTGGGATGGTATAAATATTACATGAAATAGTAGTAAGTCCATTGGTAAGACCACCAGTTTGATTTTGAGTAGGTCCTACTGGACCCAATTCGTTGTCTGTCACTTGCCAAAGGTTAGCAATGTCATCACATCCAGCTTTTTCAATGGATTGCCCATCACTTGGATTTAATGAATTTGCATGAAACCAAGATCCTTGACCAGAAGTATAAATTCCTCCTGTATAACTAGGGTTTGTCCCCGGCAGTGGGTCTAAAATAGAAATATTGGTTGATGGAACAGGACAACCAGGTTGAGTTAATATTGATACATTTTGTCCATTAGGTGTATTAGCTAAAGTTGGATTAACTGTCGCATTCTGACTCCAAATAACACCACTAATAAGTGGGAATCCAGTTGTACTTGCAAAAATTCCAATAAATTCACCTCCATTTGTAAGGTTCATGTCTGCATACACAGTATTAAGCGTGGCAACATCAAAATCCAATGATCCTGTATTACAAGTTGAGTTACTTCTGCCAATAAGAAAAAATCCGTCAGGTTGAATAACAGCGTTAGCTGGCAATTGAAAAGCGAAATCACCATCAGATACAACTACACAACTAATGCTAGTTCCTGGTGTACCCGCTAATTCAATACGTTCTCCATAATCATTCCCAGCAGTCGCCTCACATACTGCATTAAAGAGTATCTCATTAATTCTAACTGGCCCAGAAGGGGTTGGACAAACAGTCACTGTATTACTAGCAACAACAGTCGCGTTGCTGGCATATGGGCTGGTGGTTAAATCGGGCAACAGAACCCAGTCAATGGCCATCGGTGCCATGATGTTGGTTGAATTTAATCCTAGGCTGATATTGGTACCCGGGCAATACGTTCCTACGGCTGTGGTACATGAAGCGTCATAACCTTGGAAAGTGGTACATGGGCCAGGAGGAGCTAAACAAGCAGCATCGATATTTATATCCAAAGGTACGTTGCAAGTAACCAGGCATGGAGCCATAAAACCGCCCATAGGACAACTATTGGTTACTTGTACTTTCAATGGTGTAGCTAAAGAATTGGGTAAGTTGAAAATACCAGATGTATTTTGAGTGACACTAACGTTGTTTGCATAAAGCGTATATACTTTGCCGCATCCACCCGTAACATTGGCGGCGGTTGCAACATTCACAGCACCTGCCATTAAAGGAGGACAGACCAAATTGGTGGATGTTGCGGTAATAGGTGCCACAATATTTACCCTTACTTGGATATTTTCATAACACTCATTTTTAGAATAAATATTGGAATTATTGACTGAAGATCCACAACAATCATAGATATAATCTTTCCACTGAAGTTTGAAAAGATTCGTGCCCACAGGAACAGCCGTAGCCGTATAGGTAAGAGTTGTAACTCCCGTTGTGGTGTTGGCATTATATGTCCAAGGCTGGATGCCAGCAACATTAGGATCGTCTAAGAATGAACCCAATTTGTCAACATTGGTATGTCCAGCTTCACCCGTAGTGGTGATATTACCCGCACCAGATACCTGTTGGTAATTATATATTCTATATTCAAAAGTCACGTCACCTGGCTCACAAGCATAAAGATCAATTATGCCATTGCAAGAATTAGATACTTCCATCAGCGGAGATCCACAAATACTTACAAATAGATCCCACGTATCCGCATCATTGGGCAGTGCTGGAGTTGGGTGATCTGAAATTCCCCATTCAGTAGCAGCTGCTATAGGATCGCAACCACTCGGTATGTGCGCTGGAATGGAAAAAGCGGAACAATCTGGGTCATCCGCATGAGAAGGGTGTGCGGTATCTCCTGAAGGTACACTTTGATCCCCTGTGGTCCCCAAAAGTCTAACATGCGTTGAGTTACATCCTGTCAAAGACAATCCAAGGTAAACCCATCTAGGGTCTTGAATTCCAGGCATTGTATAACATTGCATATTGGCGTTGCAATCACCTGGAGGCATGAAAGATACTCCTCCAACAAGTGCTGTGCCATTAGCTGTGGGCATGGAATTGACTCCTGTAGCGTCAACACCATCAGCTCTTCTACCTAAATGTGATCCAATATAATCATTTATAATACCATTTTCATCGTTGTCACCTAATGTATAGCTTAAATCACTTTGAACCGATATGTGATCCGCAGCTCCGCCACAAGTTCCATCTGCACCTCCATATACTGTAGTCACACCATCAGCTGCTAGGTGAGCGGCATCGCCTCCCCAAAAGACAGCATCTTGAACTATACCACCTGGCTGAAACAAAATAACTTGATCACCATCCGTACTCGTACCGCAAAAACCGTTATCTAAAGTAAATCCATAATTGGTTAGTAATGATGCACTCACATAATTTGCATTGGCTGGATCGCAAACATCAAAGTCCAAAACTAAACCTGGAAAGTCACAATATTGGCAGGTTAGACCAGAACCGTTGGCAGCCAATTCAGTAGAACTGGCATCAGGTGATGATCCACAACCTATCACGAACACGCCATCCGCTGGAATAGTAGTCCCAGCAGGTAGAACAACCGCCCACTCTCCATTGGTTACCACCATACAGCCTATATCAGTCCCAGCAGGACCAGCTAATTCAACGATGGCATCATTTCGACTGTCTATATTACCCCCGTCACCTGACAATTCATTGATGACAACACCTTGATATGGGCCAACACAACTTGCAGTAATGGTGGAATTGGGGCAAATTGGAGCTGAAGCTAATACAATTCCAGTTTGAAAAATCAAACTAAAGAAGAGTAGTAAGCAACAGGAAAAATAATTCACAATTCGCAAATGAAGGGACGATGCGGTAGAAAATTTGTTCATAAGATATAAAACTAAACGAATAAATGGCAATATCGCCAATTATGACATTGATTTCAAATTATAACTTTTCGTAGTTTTCCTATCTTATAGGATAGACCTTTCGGTATATACTGCAAAATTATATTTTGTTTTTCAAAAACAGAAATTAAATGAGAGTTTTTTTTAACAATTTATTCACATTTTTAAAAAAAATATAAGAAAAAACCATAATAAAATATGGTAAAACAGAAAAAACAACATTTAATTGAGTACAAATTTTTATTTATTAACCCAAAAATTCAGTAAGCAAAATCCATATTTTATTTTACATGTAATATATATTATCTTAGTTTTATATGGGCGGTGAGAAGCTCAATCCTCTTGCAATTTGAAGTTGATTTTGAGCTCGTCAAGGATCGGAATGGCTTGGTCATGTAGCGCCCGAGTGCTACATGACGGAACAAAGTGAACCCATGGAGAGCCTGGTCCTCACGGAGTGAGGAGACGACCTAAATGAAATACTAAGCATACGTAAAATGCTGTATTTTAATTAACTTTGCGCACTGAATACAAAAAAGTAAATTAAATAAAATGGCAAGGACAAAGATAAAAGAATTGTTATTAGGGGACTTTTTGGACAAAAAAGTAACAATAAAAGGATGGGTTAGGACATTCAGGAATAATCAGTTCATCGCATTGAATGACGGATCCACAATAGAAAATATCCAAGTGGTGGTAGATTTTGAAAATACACAGCCTAGTCTTCTAAAAAGGTTGACGACGAGTGCTTGTATATCCGTTGAAGGGAAGATTACTGCCTCACAAGGTAAGGGCCAAAAAGTGGAGATGATCGCCGAAAAGCTAGAAATCTTGGGAGATAGCGATGCCGAGGCCTATCCCCTACAGCCCAAAAACATTCTTTGGAGTTTTTGAGAGAAATAGCGCACTTAAGGTTTCGTACGAATACTTTTAGTGCTGTATTCAGGGTGAGGAATGCTTTGTCGTATGCCATCCATAAATTTTTTCAAGAGCGTGGGTTTGTATATATACATTCGCCAATCATAACTGGGAGTGATGCAGAGGGAGCTGGTGAGATGTTCAAGGTCACGACTTTGGATCCGAAGACGGTATCTTTGTTGGATACAGGAGGGGTGGATTATAGCGTTGATTTTTTTGAAAAAGAGACTCATTTGACGGTATCGGGGCAATTGGAGGCCGAATTGGCGGCATTGGCGTTAGGCGATGTCTATACCTTTGGACCGACATTTCGAGCTGAAAACTCCAACACATCTCGACATTTGGCCGAATTTTGGATGATAGAGCCAGAGTGTGCGTTCAATGACCTAGAAGACAATATGGATCTTGCAGAAAGTTTATTGAAATATTGTATCAAATATGCATTGGACGAGTGTGCGGAAGATATCCAATTCTTGAATAGTAGGCTTGCGGAAGAAGAGAAATCAAAACCCCAATTGGAGCGAGCGGAAATGGGTTTACTTGAAAAGTTGCAATTTTGTTTGGATCATTCGTTTGAAAGATTGACTTATAGTGAGGCCATCGAAGTATTAAAAAATAGTACCCCCAACAAGAAGAAAAAATTCAAATATTTGATAGAGGAATGGGGTGCTGATCTCCAGTCCGAACACGAGAGATATTTGGTAGAAAAGCATTTTAAGAAGCCCGTCATACTGACGGATTATCCGAAAGAAATCAAGGCATTTTATATGCGACAGAACGACGACGGGAAGACGGTGAGGGCGATGGATATCTTATTTCCAGGTATTGGGGAGATTGTAGGGGGGTCACAAAGAGAAGAAAGGTTGGAAAAACTCATAGAGCGGATGGAACAAATGAATGTGCCGGTTGAGGAATTGAGTTGGTATTTGGATACAAGGAGATTTGGCACATGTCCGCATGCGGGCTTTGGTTTGGGCTTTGAGCGACTGGTACTATTCGTAACGGGAATGACCAATATTAGAGATGTAATTCCATTTCCGAGGACCCCTGGAAATGCCGAATTTTAATTCTTGAATATTTTTTTAAAAAAAGTACAAAAACATGTGACTAAATGAAAGATTGTCGTCCAAAATCCTGTATATGCGAAATTAATCGCTGATTACAATTTAGGTTTTCATTTGGTTTTTTGGGGTTATATAGAGGTACTGGTCTTCATTGATCAGTGCCTCTTTTTCATTTGAACAAAGCCTAATTGTTTTAAGTTATGCTTATAAAACAATAAATATGAAAAGTGTAGAAACCATCCTACTGAACAGTGGATTAACCACTCAAAGTATTACAAGAGGGCATTTGGTCACCAACGACATGCCTGCAGAAGAAGGAGGTAAAGATATGGGGATGAAGCCACTAGAACTGTTATTGGCTTCACTCGGGTCATGCATAGCGATAACCTTAAAAATATATGCGAATCATAAAAATTGGGATTTAGGGGAAGTCAAAATAAATCTCGAATTGGACGAGGCGGGTCCTACACCAATCATCAACAAAAAAATTCAATTGGGCGACCACATAACCGAAGAACAAAAAAAGAGGATTTTAAATATCTCGGAAAAGTGCCACGTATCTAAAATACTTAGTAAAGGAATTGAGATAAACTTGGTAGATTAAAACTCGCTCACGGGCATATACAAGGACTTATCGGAGGGCGGATCTGCTATAATGATGGCTTGGGTACCTTGAATACTATCTCTCAAAATGGGGTCGAGTCCTCTAGCGTGTATCAAATACTCTCCAGGTCGCAGACCTGAAAAAGTAACTTTGGCCTCTGTGTTGGATATTAAAATCTGATCAAATACGCCGTCATTTGTTCTATAAAATTGGAGGTCTGATTGGTTGGGTTGTCGCTTTTTTATCCAAATGGGCAAATTGGGCACTGGTACTTCGTGATGGTGGACATAAACGGTCAAGGTTGCTTCAGAAGCCACTTGGCTCTTTTTGCAACTGATAAAAGAAGTACACAATAGGACTGTCAATATGGATATAATGTTTGCCTTCATAGAAATATCAATCGAGATATTTTTTTGATTTTATCTTTTGGTCCAATTTGGTATTTTGCTTAAGCTTCCAAGCTTTGTTCCAAAACTTGAGCGCATCCTCTGGTCGATTGTTTTGGGCGAAAGCATCCCCAGTTTTTTCAAACCAAAAAGCACTGATAAAATCAGCATTATTGGTCAAATCTGAATATTGTTTTATAGCTGCGGGAAAGTTTTTGGTATAAAATAAAGCGAGTGCATGAATTAACTTGGCATCTTGGAGACCTTTGAACTTAGGGTTGCTGACATTTTTCAAAAATTCGTTGGCTAGACCAATGTCCTTTTTTTCAAGCATATCTTTAAGCGATGCAGCGAGCATGGTGAATGTACAATTTTTGTCAAGAACCTGAGATTCATTGATTGCCTCCCCTGCCTGTTCATTTTTTCCTAATTCTAAAAATATTAATGCCTGAACTCCTAGAAATTGTGCTTTTAAATCGGGCTTTTTGGAGGTCATAATCAAACCTTGATCTATGGTAGAAAGTGCCAGTTCTAGTCTGCCAATTTTGTATTGGGAGTAAGCGTTGAAAAAGTATAATGAAGCTTGGTTGGGAAAAGACTCTATGGCGAGATCAGATTCTTTATTGGCCTTTCCGAACAATTCATTTTCTATCAGGAGGACTAGGTAATTTTCCCATAGCGGATATATATTGGAATTCAACTGAATCGCTTTTTCGTAGGCAGCCATCGCTTTATTTTTTTGCTCTTGGTATAAATATATATCACCAGCAAAAGCGAAAGCTTTTCCTTCCTTAGGATGTGCAATTTCTAACTTCTCCGCGGCTTTACCCAAAGCATTGCCCAGGGTGGTGTCCTTAGTTTGAATGAATTTCTTCAATATCGGTACCAACTCACTCATCTTAGCATCAATATTTACTTCAGCATTGGACAAAAGAAATGATATGGAATTAAGATATTGTGCTTCATTGTGTTCCTCCTTGTACTTGGAAGCGAGCGCTAAATTTGCCTTTGAATTATTGGGGTCCAAAGCGAGGATTTGCTCGTAGATTTTTTCGGCTTGGGAGGATTTTTTCATTTGGTCATAGCTAAAAGCTAAAAGTTCGAGATAATAGACATTTTGAGGTCTCCAAGCGTTGAGTTTTTCCAACTCAATTAAAGCTTTATCTTTATCACCTTTTGCTAAATAAATGTCATGACGAGCACGGAAAATTTCGTCGTTAGGTCCATACAGTGATTCCAATTCAGACCATGATTTGAGGGCGGCATCATACTCACTTGCCAAACCACAGAATATGGCTTTTTTCTTTCGATATCCTTTTTGGTCCTTGGAAATAGGGATAATTTTATCCATCAAACCACAGATCTCATCATAGCGCTTTTGTTTTTCAAGAATATCTAACAATTTGGCATAATAATGTTCATTTTGTGGTTCTGCCGCGACGGCTTGAAGGATCATTTTATAAGCATCTACTGAATTCCCGCTAGATTCTAAATTCAGTGCTAATTCATAGAAAATGACGGCATTGTTCGGCTGCTTTTCGTTGAGTGTCTTTAGTAACTTTATGGCTTTGGGATAGTCCCCGATGATTCTCGCCTGGTACGCCTCGATAAAGATGGTCTGATCTTTTATTTCGGACTCAGGTATAATGGTTGCCTGCGAAAATACTTTAGTACAATCGAATAAAAACCATAAGAAAAAGGCCAAGACGTGTATAAATTTATTCACAAAAATAATTTAACTAAAAAATAATCCATAAGCTGCAAGTATTATTAGCAAAGTAATCAAATATAAAACACGATACTAACTAAAAACGATTGATTATGTTTAAAAATTTCATAACCTTTGCAATATTAGAAAGAATACATGGAAAATGAATACAAAAAGATACGATATCATCATAGCAGGGGCTGGGATCGTCGGCTTGGCGTCTGCGATGAACCTTTTAAAAATAAAACCCAATCTAAAGATTGCTATTCTCGAAAAAGAAAATAAAATAGCGCTGCACCAAACTGGAAATAACAGTGGGGTAATCCATTCTGGCATTTACTATAAACCAGGGAGTCAAAAGGCAGTCAATTGCAAACTTGGATACGATAAAATGCTTCAATTTGCCAGAGAAAATGACATTCCGTTTGATATTTGTGGTAAAATAATTGTTGCGACACAAACTAAAGAATTGGCGTCGTTGGAGAATATTTACAACCGAGGGGTCGCAAACGGGTTAAATGGAATCAAGAAAATCAGTGCGGAAGAAACAAAGGAAATGGAACCATATGTTCAATCGATTGGTTCGGTTTGGGTGCCACAAGCTGGGATAATAGATTATAAGAAAGTTGCCGCCAAATATGCTGAAATCATGCAAGAACTTGGAGGTGAAATTAATTTGGGACATAAAATAACAGGAGTAAAAGAATCTAACGAAGGGGTAGCGATAGAAACAGAAAATCAAACATTTTTTGCCAAAAAATTTATCAATGCATGTGGGCTCTATTCGGACAAAATAACAAAAATGTCAAATGGCGATGCCGATGTTCAGATCATCCCTTTTCGGGGTGAGTACTATGTATTGAATAAAAAGAAAGAATATTTGGTTAAAAATCTGATTTATCCAGTGCCAGACCCACAGTTCCCTTTTCTTGGGGTTCACTATACTAGAATGCTAATGCAGTATTGGCTTTTGCTAGAGAAGGATATAAGAAAACCGATATAAATTTTGGTGAATTTTGGGAAACCCTGAGATTTTCGGGTTTTAGGAAAATTGCACAAAAATACTGGAAAGAAGGCGCAGAAGAAATGTATAGATCGTGGTCTAAAAATGCATTTTGTAAAGCACTTCAAGCCTTAATCCCCGAAATTCAAATCGAAGATATCGAGCCTGGAAATGCAGGTATTAGAGCCCAAGCTTGTGATAGTAAGGGCAATCTGGTGGACGATTTTTTAATTTATGAATCCGATGCCATCGTGAATGTCTGCAATGCACCCAGTCCAGCAGCCACAGCATCTATCGCCATTGGAGAGCAAATAGCTGAGCGGACATTAAAAAATTGGGGTTAAAATTATATGATAGCAGAGCAGTCCAAACTAACCCAACTATTGAAGCAAAGGGCCCTAGAATTAGGCTTTTGTGATATAAAAATAGCAAAATCGGTGCGTTTGGATGAGGAAGAAGAAAATCTGTCAAAATGGCTACTCCAGAAGGCACATGGGGAAATGGGTTACTTAGCCAATCATTTTGAAATAAGGTTAGATCCCAAGAGATTGGTAGAAGATGCGAAGACAGTAATTTGCTTGGCGTTCAATTATTATCCAGAAAAAGTTGCGCTGTCACAGGATGGAACCTTCAAAATAGCTCGGTACGCTTATGGCGAAGATTATCACGATATACTGCGCAAAAAGCTCAAAGAGTTACTGCAATTTTTGGTAGAAAATTCGACAAACCTCAATGGGAGGGTCTTTGTAGATTCGGCCCCTATCATGGAACGTGTTTGGGCTAAAAAAGCAGGATTGGGATGGGTAGGAAAAAATACCCTCTTGATTAATCCCAAAAAAGGATCTTATTTCTTTCTTTCAGAAATAGTAATTGATCAAAAACTAGATTACGACGAAATACCTATTAAGGATCATTGTGGTACGTGTACTCGCTGTATCGATGCTTGTCCTACCGACGCGATATCTCCAAATGGGTATTGGTTAGATGGCAGTAAGTGCATATCTTATTTGACCATTGAATTAAAAAATGAAATACCCAAAAATTTTGAAGGAAAGATGGAAGAATGGATTTTTGGTTGTGATATTTGTCAAGAGGTTTGCCCTTGGAATAGGTTTTCTATGCCACACAAAGAATCCGATTTTTTGCCTAAAGCTGCTTTGAATAATTTCACAAAAAAAGATTGGATTGAATTGACACAAGAAACTTTCCAACAAATATTTGAAAAATCAGCAATAAAAAGGACCAAATACCAAGGATTAATGCGCAATATCCAGTTTGCTGAAAAAAAATAACCACCGATCCGAATAAATCAAATCGATGGCTATAAATTTTCGTATTCGAATTTTATCTCAATATTACTAATTTTCCGAACCCATTTTTAAAACCTGCATCCAAGGTTTCATTAGACATGAGTTCAATTTTTTGCCCAGTATTATCAAGGGCCCGTACTCTGTAGAAATACACACCATTTGCTAACTTGTCGCCAAAATTGTCTGTGCCATCCCAAGATCTTTCAGTTACTCTCGTACCGATTTGTAAATCCCCTAAATCATTGTTGGTCAGTTCTTTGACAACTCGACCATTAGGTGTCATGATCTGAATGGTATATTGTGAAGGAGGTTCTGATCCAGTCAAAGTATAAACGAACTTTGTTTTATCTGAGAACGGGTTAGGGTAATTCAGAATATTACTGATTCTCGATTGATTGATTACTTGAAATTTCACCCTGTAGTCATATCTCCCTGCTTTATTGCCAGACTCATCTTTCCCTTGAACAACAAGATTATATTCACCGTCCTTAAATTTTTCAGGACTAAATTCAACCCTAGCACAATTATTATTGCTGCTTTGGGCAGGGAAAAACTGTACACCTGGATCACCAAAATGAATTTTGTACGAAGTAGAATCAACTGGTTGGAGAGCTATGGATATCAAAGTGGTATCTGTTAGCAATAAAAATTTATTCTCATCCTTCAATGTGATCACGATTTTGGGTTTTGCGGATACAATATCATTGTTCATGATATGACGACCGTCGAAAGTAACCTCAAGATTAGGATTTTTTCTATCCACTTGGGCTTTGAAAGAGGTTTGACCCAAGTTGTTGAATCTATACAATTCAGGTTGATTATTGTCAGGATTGATCTCTACAAATATATTTTGATTTTCACCATTTCCTACAGGAGATAAGGTAAAATCTGTATGCAATGAATCACCCTGAGCCAATGGGCCGAATTTTTTGTAATATACTCTTTCAATATTGGTATCATCGACCAACCTGCACTTGACCAAAAGACTATCCATTGGGTATTCACTGATATTTTCTACTGCAAAGCCAAATTGAAGATTATTGCCAATAGCAACAGTGTCAGTAGATTTATAAAAATATGCGTTGGTATGGATGGCAGCATCAGGCAATCCATCGAAATAAACCCTCCAATAGTCCAACTGAGGGGAGGTTTTATTAACAGCATCTTGAGCTAAATATTTTAATTTTAAACAAGGATATAACGATGCATCGATGGAGGAAAGATCATTAATACCGACCTGCGTAGTTGTAGATAGATTGGTTTCAGTACCATCCGATTTTACACCTATTACTTCGATTTGATTTTTAGTATCGGTAACAGGGTCGTATTTACTGACCTTCCAGTCAAGGGTCTTCCAAGTCTTTGCGGGTCCAATTTTCGTAGAAACAATATTGCCCGTGCTTCTGGATGGGCTGGTAATGGCATATCTGAACACAATAGTGTCGAGAGGTGTAGCTGCCAATCTCTCAAGAGGTGTAAAACTTGGGTCGTTTTTCTTGTATAATAAAACATAAGGTCTATGTCCTGATGTGGCTGTAGATCGGATCAATTTGGCTCCTTGATTTTCTAAAACTTGGAATAAATTTCTGCCGAGAGTCAAGGAGTCTGCGGCCCACAACTCTGGGTGATAATTATCAGTAACAGCTGCATCCATTCTTGAAATTGAGTACAACAAAATATAATCACCATTGGGAATGCTATCCAAAAGAGCATTCATCAAGTCAATTCGGCTTTGTTGGTTGGTGGTTGAATATGGAAAATAAGGTCTTGTACTCCATCCTGGACCTTCAAGGATTTGGCTTTTCCAT
The DNA here is from genome assembly GCA_016718505.1 of Saprospiraceae bacterium. Classification (GTDB taxonomy): domain Bacteria; phylum Bacteroidota; class Bacteroidia; order Chitinophagales; family Saprospiraceae; genus JADKKF01. The sequence continues at coordinate 397,737 of JADKDE010000003.1, forward strand.
TTTCTTTTAAGTTCGGGATTGAGAATAGGCTCTCCAGTATTGCCATCAAAAACACATAAATAAACCCCTCCCGTCACGTAGTTTCCCCAGATGTAATAAGCATCATTTGCCGCATTAATATCTATAAAAGGCAACCTTCCAGCTAATTGATACCCAGCTGGTCCAGTGGTCAATCTGATATTTCTAGTTCCATTAGAGAAGTGGAAAGCTCTTGCTGGTTCTTCTATTTCAAGATTATTAAACTGTGTGTTTAGGAATTGAAAAAAGTGCGATTGATTCCATCCAATACTTAGGTCTGGTCTAAAAATAAAACTTGAATATTTCCAGGAAAATGGCTCAATAGGTGAAGTGGAATCCCTAGATACTTTCCAGTAATAGACTTGATTGGGAATCCATGAGACACTTGGTTTCCACTTGATCATACCTCCTTTACTATTGACAACTTGACTGACCTTTGCAGCACTGTTGAAATATTCAGTAGTATCTATTTCAAAAACATAGTTCTTATTAGAAATAAAGGCATCTGATGTAGTGGCGATTAATTCAATCTCGGGCTTATTTACTATGGAATATCTAACAGGCTTGACTGGTTCAATGTCACTAGATATAACAATAAATTTGAAACCAATCTCACCAAAACTATTCGCCAATTGATTGTTTTGTTCGGCCGCAGGAAGAGGTGCTTCTTGAATCAAATTGTCAGGATCTACTGTGATTAAAAGTATGTTTTATCCAATCGAATTTTCGCCTTGTAATCCAAAATCAAAACTATAATTATCTCTTAATGTTGGTGCCTTAACTCGCTTGGTAGCTAGATCAACGATATTGCCATTGGGTAGCTTAACACTGATCTTTAAAGTAATAGAATCACTAGCAAGATATCCTATAGAAACCAAATCAAAACTGCATTGAAATGAATTTTTTTGTAAATCGACAACAGCTGGATTGATTTTTACGCTGTTATAATCTACCAGATAATCGACCCCTGGGTGTGGGAAAACTCGGATGGCAGGGTCACCTGTAAATGTAGCTTGTGAAAGTACGTTTTTGTATGATGGTGATGAATTATACTTTGTATCGATATTTTTGTAAGTCATTTGGATAATTTTTCCAATGGGTTCTCCATAAAGCGTTGTACTCATCATCTTAAACATTTCATCTCCGATAACATACCACTCACCTCCTGTTGAATACCAAGAAGATGCATAAAAACTCGAAGCGGCTTTTTGAGGGGCTTGAACAAATCTTTCCGCTATCCCCTTCACTGACTGATGAATATTCCCTGTCTGACATCCCATAGCGGTCATGTGAAAATATCTTCTTCGATTGCTATAACCTCCTATATCGTCGATACTAAACTCCAGATTAGATTGGCTTGAATGTCCATGAAAAGTAAGGAGAGAAGCCCCTTCATTGATTGTTCGGAATATGAGATCTGTTTGATTAAAATCAATTACATCTGAACTATATTTATATATCGTCCGCACATTTGCACCAAATTTTGGACCCGTCAAATGATTTTTAAAAGCATTCAAATTGGATGCTATCGTCGCACTGTCTTGTGAATTACCCCCACCACCAAGATGTATCACATTTTTCATCCACAACCTATCTGAGATCGTCTGCGGATTTTGAATGGTCTGGTCGTGCTCAAGCATTTTCACAAGATAATCCTTCACTTCTTGATTGGTCATCGCTGGATACCTTCCCAATGCCATCAAAGGCACTTCTTTTTGATTTTCAGTGACCAATAAGTTATCGGCTGGTGGAAAACCAAAAGTAGGAATGAGGTGATTAGCAGCCAATCTCTCGACATTCGTCTTGAATCGAAGTTCTCTCATCTCTCTAGATTTCCCCAGTAAAAATAAGTATTCAGGCTTGTTCCAGGTTTTAGTAATATATTGCACAAAATTTCTAATGGCAATGGGGTGATCCTTGATACCGTAGCTGAATTGTTCGTACAATTCTTCTATATCAACAGGAGTCACTGTATAGCCTCCACCGACGCTAGATCTTCTGAATTGAGCATATTCATCCACATAATTTTTACCGTCCAATGGAGTTGTTAAAATCTTGTTGTAGATCATCACATAATTTCCTTGGATCTGGTCATAATCCACAAAATTCTTAGTACTAATCGAGTCGGTCTTTAAAAGGCCTGTTTTGCCATTGCAAAATACCAATTGTCTATCCACATTGGAGGCTGGAAGTTTTACCTTCAATTTATTGGATTCGAATATGGCCTCTATTCTAATTTTATTGGTAATGTCATATACAATTGGGATCGCTCCTTCATCCAAAAAATTATCAATTTCTAAGTATTTAATTCCTGTACTGCCTGCCAAATTCAACGTGAATGTTGGTTTATTATTAAAATTAAACATCCTTGGATATTCAACATCAATATACGCTACCCGAATTGGGTTTTGCATGCTTGTGTTTCCTTCAACGATGATATTTGTCAAACCATCCAATTTAGCTGGAAGTAACTGGAAAGCATAATCCTCAACCTTTGCATTTGCAAATACGCCAGAGCTTAAGTATTCTGTCGTTCCAATCCTAATTTTTACCTCATGGTTGTGGCTGACATTATAATTTTTCATACTTCCCACCCTCACTGTAATTTTAGCATTCTCAGGGCTCAATGGGCTTATAAAGGTTGCTGGCTCTATATTCAAGGTACTAGACTGTGCTGGATAAGTCCCCCATCCTTCCGAAACTCCAAAATGCGAGCTGATTCTTTCAGAATTGAATCTAAATTTTTCCCAAAATCCATTGAAAAGATTTTCAGATTTATGGGTATAATATTTTTCCACAGGTGGTAAATTTGTCAAATCATTCTGAATTCTCGCAAATCGTTTAGCGCTTACTCCAGTTGTATTCACAGTAAGGTAATGCGGCAATCCATCTGAATACATTGAATACCTAGGGTTCATTTGTTCAGTTGAAGCGCTTTTGTAGAGTTGCTTATCGATCTCACCCGTATTCTTTTGTCCATAAAATTCTACAAAATCTGTAGGACTAAATGTACCAGTTGTTGATACATAAATGGGTATTTCAACACCAAAGGCAAACATTTGCAATATATCTCCTGTAAAAGAATTCAAAGGCATACCTGCTTGTTCTAATTCAGCTCCAGTTATGCGGTAAACACCATTTTGGCTAATGACCATTTTCAGGTATTTCTGATTATATTTTATCCATTCTTTTCCGTAAACTTCATTATTGTTTATTACCATCTGTGCAAAAAGTCCAATTTGCAGTCCAACAATTAGGACAATTGATAAAAACAATCGCCATTTAAAACTCATAATTTTCGACACAATTATTGATTTATATATATAACAATTACCTAATATATGCAAAGGTAGAATTTAATTCCCAAACAAACGTAAAAACTAATAACGACATATTTTGACGCAATGTTTTTATGAAATAAACGAATCTTTACATACTTTTAACCGAATAATTTCTTTTTTATTTTAAAAATTTATCTTTGTTGCTTCTATTTTATGCATTAATGTTTCTTTTGATTGCAGGCCAGTACTTTTTTTTCTATTACCAATTAATCATTATTAATCGAAAGAAAACCGCTCAAACCCGACCACATATCGACATTAACGACGTTACGATACTGATCTGCGTAAGAAATGAATACACCAATGTCCTATCCAATCTTCCAAAATTACTGAATCTATCAGTTAACACCACAGTAATAGACGATAACTCTGACGACGACACTTTCCCTTTGTTGCAACAATTAGTAAACGAAAATAGTAATCTAAAGATTTGGAGAAAAGAATTCAAAAGATACACTGGCAAAAAAGAAGCATTTTTATTTGGAATTTCTAAAATAACAACGCCATTTATTCTATGCACTGACATAGACTGTCTTCCTAAGGACAATAGTTGGGTAAATGAAATGTTAAAAGAAATGAGGCCATCCACGGAGATTGTTTTGGGGTATTCGCCTTATATCCAAAAACCTGGCCTGCTCAACAAATTCATCCAGTATGAAACCCTGATAACAGGCGTACAATATATGTCCTTTGCTTTGGCTGGTATACCCTATATGGGCGTAGGTCGCAATATGCTCATCAAAATATCATTATTTGAGCATATCAATCCTTATGAAAACAATATGGATATTCCATCTGGAGATGACGATATTTTAGTCAATAAATTTGGTACTGCCTCCAATACTAGAGTTACATTAGACCCTAAGTCATTCGTCTATAGCGAACCCAAATCTACTTGGACATCGTATTTTCGCCAAAAAAGACGCCACCTTAGCTCTAGTTTTGTGTATAAGAAAAGCCACGTTTTTTTACTTTCGCTTTTCAGTGCTTTATTGGTGTTGTCGAACCTTTTGCCCTTAGTTGGTTTCTTTATTTCCTTTAAGGCAACGATTATTTTTTTGATATTAAAATGGGCCTTGATGTATGGTCTTATGGTACCTATCGCTGATGTATTCAAGTCTCCTCTCAAATTGTTCGAATTAATATTCATGGAATTTCTGTTCGCAATTTATTTAGTATTATTTTTACCCATTATTCTGTTTAGTAAAAAAATTTCGTGGAAATAATCAAAAAATATTTTTCTTCCTTTAGCAAGACTCAAGAAGAACAGTTGGCCCAACTCTTGCCCCTGTACCAAGATTGGAATGAAAAAATCAATGTAATCTCTAGAAAAGACATGGACAATTTTTATATACACCACGTACTCCATTCATTGGCAATTGCGGCATTTATCGACCTAAAAAAAGGCAGCCAAATCATCGATTTAGGATGTGGGGGCGGATTCCCAGGCATTCCACTGGCGATATTTTTTCCTGAAGTAAAATTTACACTCATAGACAGCACTGCCAAAAAAATCAAAGTCGTCCAAGCGGTTTCCGAAGCACTCAATTTGACCAATATCACAGCTATACACACGAGGGCCGAGGAGTATAAAGGAGAAAAAGCTGATTTTGTAGTGTCGAGGGCCGTGGCCGAGGCTGGATTGTTGTCCCACTGGAGCCGTAGATTGGTGCATGAACACCATAAAAATGCGATCCCAAATGGGCTTATCGCCTTGAAGGGTGGCGATCTAAAGAACGAACTAAAAACGCTGCCACGGGGCTTGACTGCCGAAAAGTATGCCATCTCGGATTACTTCTCTGAGCCCTATTTTGAAGAAAAATACTTGGTATATATACCCTTTTAGGGGATTGAAATTCGACAGATAGAAAAATTCACAAACAATTTATTTTTTAATTTTGGGCGTCCCCATCGCCTACGACGATGGTCTGGCTCTACATGGCTTCGGTCTCTTCGAGACTCATCTGCGATGACCATTTCGATCCTTGACGCGCTGGGTTTTGTGCAAAAATAGAGGTAGGACTTATGTTTTGGGGTACATGTTTGGAAGCTGGTGTCAGCGCAGGGGGTAATTAGACAAGCAAACGGGTTTCATACATTTTCAATTGGAAGAGGACTTGGAGGCGGAAGTGCGTTATCTAGTTTTCAATGCTCTATTTCAAGAACAGCCTATTGGCTATTACTCAATCGAACATGAGAAGTTATATTTTAAGTTATTTTTTGTTTTTAAGCATTATATCAATGATGAATTCATGTGGTGATTGTGATTCTTTTGCCAATGCATGTAAAAAAGACAATTTTAACTTTGTTCTAATGCAAAAACCTTCTTCAGGTAGATGTTATGATTTGCAAGGTATTAACCCAATTTCGGGAAAAAGTGAATCTTATTATGAAAGTGGCGGTTTTTTAAATATTCCATTTAAAAGTTTAATTTCAGTTGGCGATACATTGATCAAAAAGGAAGGTGAGTTAAGGGTTTTTATTCATAAAAGAGATACTGTTTTGGTGTATCATTTCGAATGTGATGGTAAGATTTATGATTAATAGGCTTATATTTGACATACTTGTTTGCGTCTGTCTTTGACTTTTGACAAATCCTGCATTTGGGGTAGCTTTTACTAGGATGGAGAGTTACTATGGCTTAGTAATACAAGAAGAAGTGGTGAGTCGAGGGACAAGCTTGAAAATTTGCGCCGGCATACGGAAATTGCTTCTAATTTTGTTCTCAGTCATAAACTGCAACGATCGGGGGTAATCTGACCTCAACGAGGTCAAATATTTCTAAAAAATAAATAATTTACAATTCGACCCCCACGGGGTCGTACCCGTAATGAAATGCTTTACAACAAACATTCAATCCCGTCGGGATTGGAAAATAAAAATTGGAAAGTATGGCCAAGAGTTAATGTCAAAATAGACATACCTTAATCAATATGGACAGAGACCAAACACATCGTGAGAGCGTATAGTCCCCTAACTTTCTGTCACTTTTGTCTTGATACAAAAGTAACCCAAAAATCAAGTCCAAAAAAAGGCGATTGCTCCGCACCGCTCCAGTCGTGGGATGCGTTACATCCGCATCTTTTCCACGACGTTTCGCTATCGCTGGTTTTTGGACTGACTGCGATGGTCGAAGTCTGTTACTTCGATCAGATATTTTCTGAATTAAAATTCATCATCTACAATCTTCTGTAAATGTCAAGAAAAATAACGAATTTTATGTCCGTACATATTATGATGATAATTGAAACAATTCACTTTTTAGAAATTTGTCAGAGCGTATGGAATTGCAAATTCCTGTTGTATTGTATCGCTATTTTAACTGCGACGATCGTGGGTGGTAGTTCGCCTATTATAAATAAACCAGTTCAAATAGTTCAAAATAATAATAGAATTGTAACACCTTTAATGCTAAAAAATGGACAATAAAAAGAGTAATCTATATCATCTTGTTTTTCTTGTTTACATTTTTTTTCAATTAAATTTTTGAAACAGCAATCAGAGATTATAATATCACAAATGAAAATAACTTTGTTTCAGCTAATATAATTGAAAATGGAAATTGTGGTACCAGTGGCGGAACAATTAAGGTAAAATATAATGATAAATTATATACACTTGCAATTCGTAGATCTGATTGCATAAACGCTAAATTTTCAATCGGAGATGATATTAAAGTTTTATATAGTAAGCGTTATAATTATTTAATTTTAGATGATTCAGGAGTAATGACAGAACTTGTTATGAGTTTCTTTTTTTTCTTGCTTCCGCTTTATTGTTTAATTAAAATTATAAAAAAATAAGTATTTAAAGACACCATGATGATCGAAGTCTTTGAATTCGATCAATTCATCATCAACAATCTTTTGTAAATGTCAGAAAAAGTAGCGAATTTTATTTCCGTACATATTATGAGGATAATTGAAACCATTCCATTCTTTAGAAATATGTCAGAGCATATGGAATTGCAAATTCCTTTTGCGCTCCATCGCAATTTTAACTGCAACGATCGGGGGCAATCTGACCTCAAAGAGGTCAAATATTTCTAAAAAATAAATAATTTACAATTCGACCCCACGGGGTCGTACCCGTAATGAAATGCTATACAACAAACATTCAATCCCGTCGGGATTGGAAAATAAAAATTGGAAAGTTTGACCAAGAGTTAATGTCAAAATAGACATACCTTGATCAAAATGGACAGAGACCAAACACATCATAAGAGCGTATAGTCCCCTAACTTTCTGTCACTTTTGTCTTGATACAAAAGTAACCCAAAAATCAAGTCCAAAAAAGGCGATTGCTTCGCACCGCTCCAGTCGTGGGATGCGTTACATCCGCATCTTTTCCACGACATTCCGCTATCGCTGGTTTTTTGACTGACTGCGATGGTCAAAGTTTGGGACTTCGATCCGATATTTTAAAAATTAAAATTCATCATCCAAAATCTTCTGTATATGTCAGGAAAAATAACGAATTTTATGTCCATGCATTATAGGAAGATAATTATTGCAAAGACACTCGTTAAAAATTTGCCGGTGTGCATGGAATTACAAATTTCAATTAATCTACATCGCAGTTACAAACTGCGAAGATCGGGGTTATTTTAAAAATATATTTGCAATTTAGTAGCGTTTATGCTACCTTTACGATATGAAAGCCTACGAACTTGAAAAATCTATTGGATCAAATGGTTGGTATTTTGTGAGACAAACGGGAAGCCACAAAATATACAAACATGAGACAATATCGGGAATCATCGTAATTCCATTTCATGGATCCAAAGATTTACCAAAGGGGACAGAAATCAGTATTTTGAAGAAAGCAGGACTAAAAAAGTAATATGATACAATTGACAGCAATAATAGAAAGAAATGATGATGCTTTTTTTGCATATATAAAAGAAATAGATGGCTGTGTGGCAGGTGGAAATACCTATCAAGAAGTCAAATTAAATCTTGAACAGATGCTCAAAATTGCTCAAATGGAAGACCTAGTGCTGGAAAAAAAATTAAGTTTTGGATATAAATTAAAATTTGAAGTGGATTTGGTTTCTGTCTTTGATTTGATCCCAGAAGTCAATATCAGTCAATTGGCAAAAACTGGAAACCTAAATCCTGGATTGCTTAGACAATATGTTTCTGGTACAAAAAAAGCATCTGAAGCTCAAACTGCAAAGGTCATGAAAGCCATCAAAGAAGTGAGTGACAAATTGAATTCGCTCATCCTGGTTCAAAAATGAACTAGGAAAATTCCTAGCGCAGTAGCGCTGCGAAGGGTGACCGAAGGTCAGACACAACGGAGTGGTGTCCGAGCGAATAGCGAGCCCGCAGCATAGCGACCCCGCATCGTCGAAGACGTGGCGAGGGTACTGCCCAAACAAAAATCGAGCTAAAATTTGATCTTGACGGTAAGCTTTTTGCCATCACGCAATAGGTCCACGGTGGTCTCATCCCCTGCATTGAAGGTCGCGAGGCAGTCCATATAGCTGTACACCTCCTTGATGGGGCATTTGCCGATCTTGGTGATGATGTCGCCGTCCTTGATACCAGCATTGTGCGCCGTGCGTCCATCCATCACGCCTGCGATGTGAAGGCCGTCTCCGTAGTCTTGATAGTCTGGCATAATCCCAAGGAGTCACCTTGTATTTCGGAGCAGTGCGACTCGTCTTGTTGGCGGTCTTGGTGAACGGAATGGTCGGTTCCGCTGCGAGTGAATTTACGACGCGTTGGATGTATTCGGTGATGTGGTGTACCCCTCTGATATTGATCAAATGGGCATCATCGCTCGGCTTGTGGTAGTCGTGGTGTGTACCTGTAAAAAAGTTAAGTACAGGGATGTCTTTGAGATAAAACGATGTGTGATCGGTGGGACCCACGCCGCTGCTATCGATGGTGATTTGGTACCCTGCGGGTTTGTTTTTCTCGATGAGTGGACCAAACAACGGACTCGTACCGATGCCGCCTACGGTCAGAGAATTCATAGAGTCTAGTCTTCCGATCATATCCATATTGACCATGAGATTGAGATTGGGGTGGGTCTTTTTGATGTTTTCCGCGAGGTGCTTTGATCCCATCAGGCCATCTTCTTCTCCCGAAAAACAAGCGAAGATAAAGTTGGTAGGCTCTGTGGTTCTGTTCGTAGCATAAATGCGTGCAAGTTCCATTACAGCCGCTACGCCAGAGGCATTGTCGTCGGCTCCATTATGAATCTCTCCATCAGAATTGGGCTTGGTCGAATTGTGGTGTTCATTGAGTCCTAAATGGTCGTAATGTCCGCCGATAAGAATCGTATTTTTGGCACCATTGTCAAGGAATCCAATGACATTGTTCGCCTCGACCTTGGTTTTGGTACTGTTGGGGTCTTTGGCGTTGGTCTGAATCTGATAAGAAAATGGTTGGGTGTATTTATTGCCTTCTAGTGGCTTTAGCCCGTATTTTTTGAAATTTTTTGAAATATATTTGGCGGCTTTCTTCTCCCCTTTCGAGCCTGCTAGTCTTCCTTTGAGTTTGTCGGAAGCTAGGTAGTCGATATGGGATTGGAGATTGCTATAACTCACCAGTTCCGCTGGGTCGGTCTCCACCCAATCGGCGATGAACACATTCGTCTCTCTAGGAGCGTCTTGTTGTCTATTGCTTGAAAATGCCAATTTTTTTCCATCGGGTGAAAACATAGGAAAGGCGTTGAATTCGCTTTGGAAGGTAATTTGTCTAAGATTTTCGCCATCGGTATCGATCATATACAATTGAAAATCATATCCTCGCTTTGAATGGTGATTGGATGAAAAGATGATTTTTTTGTCAGATGGGTGAAAGAATGGAGCCCAGTTGGCTTTGCCAAGATGGGTGATTTGCTTTAGGTCGGATCCGTCGATATTGCAGGTATAAATCTCCATTTGGGTGGGCGTGACGAGGCCTTCTTTCAATAGGGATGTATAATCGTCAATGTCTTTTTGAGTCTTGGGTCTAGAGGCTCTGAATACCAATTTTTTGCTATCGTGAGAGAAAAAGCATCCACCGTCATAACCCAATTGGTTGGTGATTTGTCTTAAATCGGTTCCATCGATATTCATCATCCAAATTTCTAAGTCTCCACTGCGAACGCTGGTGAAGGCTATTTTCTTTCCATCGGGAGAAACAACTGCTTCCGCATCATAGCCAGGAGAATTGGTGAGTCTTTTGACGATATTTCCTTTCAAATCCGCCAAATAAATGTCGAAATCGGAATAAACCGCCCAGACGTATTTCCCATCGGCTCGAGCCTTGGGTGGAGCGGGACAGCTAGGGTTTGCCTCGTGTGTAGATGCATATAAGATGTGCTGGCCATCAGGCATAAAATAAGAGCACGTAGTTCGCCCCTTGCCTGTGGATACCAGCTGAAGGCTTTGTGGGCTAAAGTTGTTTTGATTGAGATCCAAGGTGAAAATCTGATCACAAGCGGCACCAATTTTGGGATTGGTAACTTGCATGGTCAATTTGCTGCCATCTGGAGAAAAATATGCTTCAGCGTTGTCGCCGCCAAAGGTTAATTTTCGAATATTTTGTAGGTTGCTTTCTTGGGCCAAGGACTGAAATCCTAGGAAAAGAGTCAATATGGAAATGGAAATTATTTTCATTTTCGATAGAAATTTTAAGCCACAAAGATACGCTTCTTTGGTATAATTTTCATCAACTAGATGGCCTATTGGTAAGTTTGGTTTTGTAAAATTGATTAGACCTTATCTTGCCAATTTATTGACAATCAATTAAATATAAATTGGATAAAAAAAATATCATATTAAACTAATTTATAATTTGTAAATAGCTAGAAATGATGTAGATTTGTGCAGTTAAACGTGTTTCAATATTTATGGTGAAAGGTGTACAAGCGTGGTTAGTTAATCTGTTTCAAGCGCTTCCAAAACCCTTCCAAAGCAAATATATGCTGTGTTTCTGCATATTTTTTGTGTGGATGGTATTTTTTGATCGCAATCGGTTGATAACGCAATATCAATTGGAGAGGATCATGGATAAATTGGAGGCTGACAAAAAGTTTTATCTTGAGAATTTGCAGGAGACGATTTCGGCGAGGAAGTCCTTGGATCAAAACAAGGAGATTTATGCCCGAGAAAAGTATTTTATGCAAAAGCCCAATGAGGAGATTTATATCATTGAGGATTAATATTAACCCATAGAAAAAAAAACAAGGCTATGCTTCTGTATAGCCCTACTGGATGACTGCAAGATCATTGGGTATTTTCTTTGGTTATCCAAGATCGTCAAGCCGGAAGGTTTTGAACTTTCATAGACTTGGATTATTGAGTCTTTTCAGATTGTTGTGAATAATGCCTATTATTCCTATTGCCACCCTGTTTCATTCGCCTATTCCACAAGCCTTTTCAAAATAATTCAATATCCAATAGCTCTAATTTACCTATTATAATTACATTTTTTTCAGAAGAAAACCATATCCCAATAGCGCAAAACTCCTGGTGTTGGGTTTAATTATATATAGAAATTTATCCATCCCCTACTCAAATCATATTCCAATCAAAAGCCAATTTTAACATTTTATCCTCCCAAATCTACCAAATGTCCACTATGGATAAAGAGGAAGGGCTTTAGGGGTGTAATATTGTGATGTCAAAAGGAGAGATGAGTTGAATAAAATAAACTCTGATTTACCCCAACGACAAATAAATATCTAAACTTTTATAATTTTTAAAATTACTTATCATGAAAACAAACTTTTTATTTTTAGTTTTTTGCGTATTTAGTATCGGAAGCGCAATGGCACAAAATCAAGGAAACAGTTTTAACGTGCAATTCAAGGACTTAGTACTGAACTCACACAATGGCGGGGTATTTCTCTTAGGCACGGACAGTAAGGTTTATCATACTGGCTTCCACTACAACAATCTTGCCGTTGCGAATACTACCAACAATGTTGTAGTTAGCAAAATGACGGGATCTTGTGGAGGACATGGATTTTTCTTATCACCCATCGGGATTTTAACCAATGTAACACATGAATCACCACAATTGAGGCCGGTGGGTACTGATTGGCCATTTACACCTGTCACCAATTATGTAGTAGGAGATGATATTCAAAACTGCGCTTATTGGTACCTTGATAACAATTCGAACATCAAGAACGGTACAAATGCAGACGGAAGCAATGTGCCTCCAGCCAAAAAGACCAAGTTATTCGTAGTGAACAACAACGAATTCTATATGACTGATGAAATGGATGACATTTATTGGTGGAAACCAGGCATGTCTGCATGGAGCAAGCTAGGAACTTTGAAAGCTAAATACCTCACCAAAGATCATGGTATAAGTACCCCACTATGGTTTATAGGAATAGACAATATGGTCTATCAAGTACCAAATACTGGTGTTGCTGTAGCACAAAACATGAACTGCAAGGCCAAGGCAATCGCTGTATTTGGAAGTCAATTATATTATGTAGGCTTAGACGGTAACTATTATGTACGCATTAAAAACCAAGATGTCAGGGTTCGATTTTAACACAAAACTGACGCGGAAACCAACGGACAAAAATTGAAAAACCAAAATTACACCATCATTTCCAAACCTACTCTTTAAAAATAATCTGAATCAAAAATATTTCAATTAAATAATTAAAAACACATCATCATGAAAAACGTCATTTTTATCTTAGTTATGCTAGTAATCGCAGAAATGGGATTCGGCCAAAAGAGATCAACCAATACGGTTAGACCGCCCAATAGACCAATTGTTCCAGTATTACCAATTTACACTCCTTCTCCATGTCCTGTAGATTTTGTAGTGTTAAAAATTAATGTCACCAAAGTGTCTAATTCACTTTTCCGTTACGAAGCTTATGTCAGAAATCAAGGAACCGAAACTTATACTATGGCGAGAGGAGCTACTGCACCTATGATTGTGGCTTATACATTTAGTGAACAAAGGCCAGAAAAAGTAGTCACTTTTACAAAATTGAAGCCAGGAGAAGCAAAGGTGATATCTGGTCAAGTATCTTGGCCGACGAACAATGAATTTTTGCCACCCATTAATGTCACCGTCAATCAATTTTTAGAATTCGATACCCAGCATGATTGTGATCGTTCAAATAATAAATTTGTCGTGACTTCCGATCAAATCAAAGATATCATGAATAGAAGGTAAATTTCTAATTCTCGCCCCAAACCATCAAATGGAGTGCTAATTTCAAATAAAATCCAATCAATTTTTAATCAAATTTTTAAATACACATCATCATGAAAAACATCATTTTTATTTTAGTTATGCTAGTAATCAGCGAAATGGGATACTCTCAAGTAAGACGACCCGTAAATCCAAGACCAAGACCTACACCCGTAGGACCCATCGATCAATTTTTACCTCCTTATGCACCATCTAGATGTGCTGTGGATTTTGTTGCCCATAGAATACGAGTGACAAAAATATCTAATACGCGCTTTAGGTATCAGGCATATGTAAGAAATCAAGGTACCGCAACCTATACCACTGCGAGTAATGCTTCTGGTCCAAGGATCTATGCATATACTTTTAATGCGCTACGACCTAACAGTGAAATGTCTTTCACTTCATTGGCTCCTGGGGAAACCAAATTGATATCGGGCGAAATTGACTGGCCTACCAACAACGAATTTTTACCACCAGTAAATGTCGTAGTCTCGCATCATACAGAATTCGATACGCAGCGCGATTGCAATTACTCTAATAACAGCTCGTACATCTCAGCTGATCAAATCAAAGAGATTATGAATAGAAGGTAATCTTCAGACTTATCTTTTTTGAGGGGTATTTCGATACCCCTTTTTTTGTTATTTTTTATAACAATCTGTGCATTTTCTATTTAAAAAAAGGGACAATTAATTCCTAGAAAGATATAATTTAAACACATTGATTAGTTTTGGGGTTTCTAAATAAAAATCATTTTAATTGGATGCACGTAGGACATAATTATTCCTTAAAGGAGGTTCTCAATTGGACTAGAAAAGACATTTACCATTTATTTTTAATTGCAGTCATTCCTGTTATCATATACCAAGTTTTAGGCTGGAAATGGGTAGCTTTACCTTGGCTGCCCATTGCTCTACTTGGTACAGCTGTGGCATTTGTAGTAGGTTTCAAGAATAATGCCGCTTATGATAGACTATGGGAAGCACGTAAGATTTGGGGAGCCATATTGAATATCAGTCGTACATGGCCATTATGACCAAGGATTATATCACAAATACACACGCTAAAGAAAAACTAACCAAAGAAGAACTCGCCAAAATCCATTTGGAAATCTGTAGGCGACATTTTGCTTGGGTAAATGCGTTAAGGTTTCAATTGAGAGAGCCGAGAGCTTGGGAAGCCGTCTATAAATCCCATAACCAAGAATACAAAGACAAGTATTTTGTGGTTGAGGAGCACGCACAAAAAGTTGAGGAAGTTCTAAAGAAATATTTGAGTCCCCAAGAATTGGATCTCGTAATGTCTAAAACAAATAAAGCGGCACAAATCATCGCATTGCAATCTACCCATCTGCGAGAATTGTTAGATCAGGGCTTGATCGAAGATTTTAGACACATGGAACTAGAAAGATTGTTGATGGAATGTTATACCCAGCAAGGTGCCAGCGAAAGAATCAAAAACTTTCCCTATCCAAGACATTATGCGACGCTCAATTTGTATTTTATCATGATATTTGTGATTCTTGTGCCTTTTGGAATGTTGCAGGAATTTGAAAAATTGGGAGAATGCATGATTTGGCTTTCCGTACCCTTTTCAGTACTATCAGGATGGATATTCACTACCATGGAAAAAATAGGAGAAACGTCTGAGAGTCCCTTCGAAGGCAGCCCCAATGACGTACCCATCACCCAAATATCTAGAAATATCGAAATCGATATGCTTGAAATTCTCAACATTAATCACGAATTGAAACCTATAAAACCACATAACAACATAGTATTATAATGATAGACTTTAAAAAAATATTTGAAAATAATGAAGTTTGGGTATCCGAGAAAATAGGAAAAGACCCAGAATATTTCACCAAATTGTCCCAAGGGCAGCATCCTGAAATACTTTATATCGGGTGTTCAGACAGTCGCGTTACAGCCGAAGACTTGATGGGTGTCCAGCCAGGGGAAGTTTTTATCCATAGAAATGTGGCCAATATGGTCATTTCCATTGATTTGAACATCATGTCTGTACTCAACTATGCGGTGCGCCACCTCAAGGTAAATCACGTGGTGGTCTGCGGCCATTACGAGTGTGGAGGCGTAAAGGCGTCTTTACAATCCAAGGATTTGGGCATATTGAACCCATGGCTTAGGAATATCCGCGACGTTTACAGATTGCACAAAAATGAGCTCAATGCCATCACAGATGAGTCCAAACGATTCGATAGGTTGGTCGAATTGAATGTCCAGGAGCAATGTATCAATATCATCAAAACCGCTGCAGTACAAGAAGCCTACAAGGATCGAGGATTGACGGTTCATGGCTGGGTATTCGATATCAGAACGGGTAAACTCATCGACCTGAAGATAGATTTTCAAAAAATATTGGGAGAGATCATCGAGATATACAAATTGTTTTAAAGCATACTTATGTTTTTTTTATTTGTAAATAATTAAAAATAGATAGGGCAATTTTCTAGCATTGCAAAATAATTGGTAAATTTGAGTATTCTTAATCTACTAAATACTCATCCCTATGAAAATTATTTTTAGCCTTGTACTTTTCAGCACCTTCAATCTGAGCCAGATATTTGCTCAATTGCCATTTCCAGATGCCAATAGTTCATATACTTGGGAGTATATAATTTGGTATGGGTGGA
Source organism: Saprospiraceae bacterium (assembly GCA_016718505.1). Classification (GTDB taxonomy): domain Bacteria; phylum Bacteroidota; class Bacteroidia; order Chitinophagales; family Saprospiraceae; genus JADKKF01. The sequence continues at coordinate 413,921 of JADKDE010000003.1, forward strand.
CCAATAGTTGTGTTGAAAGAATTGTAAAAACTGGTGAAAGCAAAAGCATCTGTAGTGGTAGGTTTATTGAAATTTTCGATTGCGATTCAGACGGCAATGATTGTTATTTGATGGGCGGTTATTTTGTGCAAGGCAATTCCGTTTATGTCAGAAATACAAAATATAACCCCGGCCAACCAAGTACTATTAATTGTGAAGGTAATCCAATATTAATGTATGATTTTGGATCCGGTGTTGGGGACACCTTGCAATGTGGGATAAGCAATTTTGGAACAATTAGTGAACGTAATTTTATTGTGAAAGATAAAGTTATAAAAGAGAACTTAGGGGTGAATAGGCAAAATATGTCCATGGATTATGTTCTGTATCCCTTTACCCCAATTTCCTACGACGCCATGAAATGGATAGAAGGTATTGGATCTTTGCTGCACCCATTTTATTCACTGCTTAATTGTATTGGAGATAACTGTGAGGTAGAAAGATCCCTGGATAGGGTATTGAAAAATGGACAATTAATATTTTATACGCCGAATGATGATTACCATTTACCCTGTAGGGAAACTATTGGTGTAGTTGATATTAGAAATAAAAACAATCTCAAAATATCTCCTAACCCAAGTTCTTCCACCTTTCAAATTAATTCACCAAATCCCGCTCAAAATGTTTACAATTTGGATATCGTTGATCAATTTGGTCGAGTTGTTTTGAAGCGTCAAGGGTATAATATTGGAGGGTCAGTTGATATCCAAGGGCTCTCCAATGGACTATATTATGTTAGACTTCAATTGGAGAAAGGGGGTTTTAGTACTTTAAAATTGGCGATAAATTAGGTCTAAAAGTGAATTGCATAGAAACTGGCAGCTAGGGATATTAACGTACTAATTTATAATCCTCTATTAATAATTGCGCTGATAGATTTAGTTTTAGTGTCAAATTCCGTATCATGTCAAGCGTAAGCTTTCTCTTGCGATTAAGTATTTCCGAGACTCTACTTTTACCACCTATTGCATCAACTAAGTCAAGTTGCTTTAATTGCATCTCCTCCATCCGAATCTTAATAGCTTCAATTGGGTCTGGTGCATCTATTGGGTAATGTTTTTTTTCATACTCGTCAATCATCAACCCAAGAATATCTGCTTCGTCACTTTCAGGTGTCCCTATCTCTGAGTCAAAAATTAAAGCGAGTCGTTCTAATGATGATTTATAATCTGATGCCGTCCTTATTGGTTTTATGTCCATAACTTCTTATTTAAATTGTATTTACATCAATCCTGTCATACTCGCTATGTGTTCCAATGAACCTAATAAAAATCCATTGTTTCTCAAAATTAAACTTTGCGACCAATCTATGCGAGTTACCTTTTATATTGAAAACTATCCGGCTATCTTTTAGGATGGTCGCATTTACATAAGTCTGTTTAACTTCATTGGGAGTCCTCCAGTCTGAATTCAAAGCTGAGTCGTACCATGTCTTCAAATACTGCTCTGTGTCTGGGTGTTTCTCCCAATACTCTCTCAAAGCACTTTTTGCAAAGATTCTCTCCATCCAAATAGTCTTATCCAGCAAATATATTAATTAATTCGCAATTTGGGAACTTTTCTGCAAAAAATTAAGCTTTATTTCTAAATGTATCAAAAAATAGAAAACGGATCTAAAGCGTCCTACGACTAAAGCGGTGCGAATCAATAACGATCGTCGCAGTTTGTAACTGCAATGCGATATATCGGGAATTTTAAATCCATAAATATAGAGTTGAAGTCACAGACTTCGACCATCGTGGGATTTTTGAGGTTGATATTTATTTTAATCCAATATTATATTTTCTACATTCCTATATATCACATATTCAGCATTATAAACAGGGTAGATTATACCCATGTGTTAAAGTTTATTGCGAAGTTGCGATTTCAGCATCTTTTACGGATTACGGCATAATATTTGCTTTTAAAAACTCGATGTGACTTGACAAAAAAAGTTCATCTAGAAATAAAGCGTTTTAGCTAAAGGAGTCGTTTGGTGTAAAGTTAAAAATTCACAATTGTCTGGGCAAGCAAATTACAAAAACTCACGATTATTACGTGAGCGTTGCTTTACTTGGACAATATGGCCTTCGACCGCAACACCTTACAGGTAAATAGCAACGTCTTACGCTTTTGTTGGTGCGTTTTTGTCTGGTTTTAGCCATCGACAAAAACTTAACAATGACCTACCAATCAAAGCAACCTATAGCAATCAAGGGCCCAATTGCCCTAGGTGAGACCTGCCTTTATCCAATTTTAGCTCAAATACTTAAAACTAGAACTCGGCAGACTAGCATTAACAAAACCGCTTTGATACGCTTCAAGGCAATACTACTACTACGCCATACACACTCAAGTCAAAATTTTTGTATAACTTTGTAATAATTTTTAAAATGAAAAATTTATTTATTTTTATTTTATTCCTAATTTGTAGCCTGTTTGGAACTAGATTAAGTGCTCAAACCGTTGACTATGATTATGATGAATTGGATTCCACATTTGTCAATCCGTTTGAAGTAAAAATTATACCAAGCCCTACCCCTTGTCTGGCAAGTGAACTTTCGAATGTTTCTCAATTAAAGATGGCTGATGGATCAGTTCTTGTATATTTCAGGTTTAAATCTGATCTAACTAGTACATTTGCTGTGTATGATTTATACAATAAATCAACTTTGTCATTAAACCATATTTCTCCAAATGAAGTCTTAGTTATAGTCAATTCAAAAGGTGACGCTATCCAAACTTCAGAAGTAAATAGTTGTGGAGAAAATGTAGCTCAAAAGGTTTTTTTGGAAACCAAAGTAGGAGATACTGGGCAAGATATGATCAACATAAGTCCTGAATTGAGTAATTTATTAGGTGTATTTTCTAAAGGAAAATCACCGCTCTCACTGGTTTTATCCAATGACAATTCAGTTTCGGTGTTTGAGAAAATTGCTTTTTACCAAAAATTTGTTTTAAGTGGCCTTCCTTTAAATGTCAGTCCAGATCGTTTAGTTAACTCCACAAAGGATAATTCTAACTATTCTGATCTTTGGAATTCTGTATTTTCTGAGAAAGTATTATTAGGTGAATGTAAATGTGAGACAATTGGCACACATCCTAATCATTTATTGGGAAATATAACAACCTCAACCGCGCCTTATTCTTATAATTTCATACCTAGACAAATTTTAGATGGAAATACCTATCCAATTGGTTCTGGAGCAAGTTCTACGAAAAGATTGCAAATACTTGGAGCATCAAAATGGATGGATGTTATAACACAAGGGTATAGGACGACGAAAACTTCTGAGAAGAAGGATGAGTTAATCGTTGGTCACGAAAAAATAGCGAATGGTGGTGTGAGAGGAGAGATTACAGTCCATTTGATATGTATGGATGGCAATCAGCTTCCTTCTTCCTGTTCTTGCGATAAAGATGGGACTTTTTCTTACCGTTACAATTCAATAGCAAAAACCACCGTCACTTTGCATGCTAAGGGTCCTTGGCAGTCTTATAGGAGAGCATTTGCATTTGCGGAAGATTTTGGCATGGCATATTGTTATGAAGGCACAACAAAGGGAGATAGTATAAATATTAATTCTTTAGTGCCCATCGAAGGCATTAGTAGCGGAGCTAGCTCTTTTTGTGCGACAGATAAAAATCCTGATTTTTGGACCAATGCATATAGGTAATTTAGGTAATTCTGTTATTGATGTATTAAGTATAGATGGAAATTTATTTTCATGGAAATATACTTTTAGAAACGATACCATTCGTAAAAGTCCAACTACTGGAAACGATACCATTATGATAGTGCAGGTAAAAGATTCTACCAGAGTTATTGGGTTGTCCCCACAATCTGATGATTATAAGAGCTTATTAGGGAATATTATAAAGGTAATTAATACACCACCATTTAAAGAATCTACTTGTTCAGATGAAACTCAGTATGTCGATATGGATGGTTATTTTCATTTTAGGCTCAAGCCAAATCGACCTTTGACTTTTGTAATGATGAGCAGAGGAAAAACCATATCAGGTGGAAGGCGTAGCTGGATATCCATGGGCCAAATTGCAAGTGGGTATAGTATGTCTGTTATGACCAAGCCTGGGAGAACTGATGGAGCCAATATAGATTGTTGTTCTCCTTGGACTGGGTCCTATCTGTGCGCTTCGCCATTTATACACGAGACCCAAGCGGATCATTCGCTTTTTGTGGCTGGTCAATTAGGAATTCAAGGAGGTTTTTTACCAGGAAACCCAAATGGTTTGGAAAGTTATCTCAGTGTAAGGGGCCAAGCTGGCAATATGTCTCGCCCAGCAATATCTGCTAACTGTGAGGTAGTTTTTACTCCACGCTCATCTTTTAATACATCTGACACTCCATCAGACCATTCGAATGTCACTTTATTTGATTTGCAAGGTAAAAAATTAAGCAATTTTCAGATTTCTACTAGAGTAAATGACTTCCAAGAATCTGTAAAACAATATGTTAAAGCGAAATTCCATTTGCCTGCGGGTATTTATTTGTATTCATTTTTTAAAGATGGAAAAACGACTACATATAAATTTTATCTTGGTGAATAGGAATCAACTTCATTAAAAATAAAGTATAATTTTATGAAAAATTTAATATTCTTAGTATTCCTTACAATTGTATCAATGAGCTGTTGCAAGAAAAGGGAAATTGATCAAAACATTATTTGCGGAAATGGGTTTACACCCAATGCCACCCACACAGAATGTTTGTGCCCCCTTGAGACCAATTATTTGATAGCAGGAGGGACAGAGTGTCGATCAAAAGGAGAATTTGTTTATCAAGCGAGAGCAAGTGCAAAAAACTGTATTCCTCCTGTTCCTGATATCGTATTTACAAGGGACTCAATTGGCATCATGGATTTAGGGCAAGTAAGTTCCTTTAATTCTGTGATCTTAACATGGGGAGATGCTAGAGCATATAATGGTTTTTTTGCAAATGAGAGTTCTCTTTCAAAGCTAGCTGATGGTAGGTATGAGTACAAACTTAAATCTAATGTTATTACTAGGACTGAATGCCCGAAATGGCAAAATCGTGCCACTAGTGAGATAATCTATGCATATGGACACGGTATAAGCAATATCGAAAATACTAAGATGGATATTCAGATGATTTATATTGACCGATTAGGAGTGACACTAGATACTGCCTATTTGCATTTGTGGAAATGATTAAAATCACTAGATACAGCCACTTATGTAAGTTACTGTAGTATTTGAATTTAGGTTAAAGTATTTTTAGCCAGAGTCAATTGACTCTGGCTTTTTTCCTAGCGCATGAGCGGGTGGAGTGGTCTCGAGCATCTCCGATGCGATGAGAGTCTCAAAGCCTTAGGCGTAGAGACGGAACCCACGCAACACGCGGCCTCGACCTAAGGTCGGGGACATGCCCAAAATAATAAATCAAAGCATAATCTCTATCGCAAAGCCCATCGCCTCCAGTTGGTCGCACGCCTGCATCTCCAGCTCTACCTTGCGCTTGAGGGGTAAGACGTGGACCAGGCCTTCTTGGATGTCGTAAAGGTGCGTTTCAACTTGCTGTTTTCCCGTAGGGAGGTCTCGAATGAATTCGCCGAGCTGACCCACCTGTATATCGTCCAGATCCACGATGTTTGAAAGGATTTTGATGCCCTTAAAGTTGCGGCTGCCCATGCCATCCAATGGTGTAATTTGATTGGGAAAAAACCGATATTCCTCGCTATTGAACCCCTTTTTATAAGTCCCTTCGATGCACACGATCGAGCCCACGAAAAGCAAGTGTTTGAACTTCAAATAATCGTTGCTGTACAGCGGGAATTCGATCTCGCTGTCGTAGTCCTCAAGCGTAAAAAATCCAAATCCTGTGCCCTTTTGGGAGATCTTGTGATTTTCCTTGGTGACGATGCCGCAGAGCTTAAATGATTTATCTTTAAAAGCTGGAATGTCCTTGATTTTGGTCAATCGCATGGTGCGAATCTCCCACTTGAAGTCGTCCAAAGGATGCCCACTGATATAGATCCCAACGGTTTCACGCTCGAGCTTGAGCTTGTAAATCAAGGGCCAAAGCTCCCCTGTCGGGATGGTCGGCTGCTGGATTTGATCGGCGGTCATTTCACCAAAAAGGGTCGCGGTCTTATTCGCCGTTGCTTCCTTGCAGACATTGCCATATCTGATGAGGGCTTCGATGAAGGTTATATTCTTGTCGTTGGCTAAAAAATACTGAGATCGATCGATGGCTTCAAAAGTGTCCAAGGCACCAGCCCAAACCAAGCTTTCGAGTGTTTTCTTGTTGACCGTGCGCAGATTGACTCGCTGGATAAATTCATAAATATCTTGAAAGGGCCCATTGGCTTTTCGCTCGCTGACGATATTATCTATGGCGGCTTCCCCCAAACCCTTGATACCAGAAAATCCAAATCTGATTTCGCCTCTTTTATTGACCGTAAAATTGGTTTGGCTCTCATTGATATCGGGACCTAGTACGGGTATGCCCTGCTTTCTGCACTCCTCCATAAAGAAGGTGATCTTGTTGATCTGTCCATTGGCATTGGTCAAGACCGCAGCCATGTACTCGGCTGGATAATGCGCCTTGAGATAAGCCGTTTGATAAGCCACAAAGGCGTAACAGGTCGAGTGAGATTTATTGAAGGCATAACTCGCGAATGCCTCCCAGTCGGTCCAAACCTTCTCCGCTTTGGTCAGGTCGTGTCCGTTGGTCTTGCATCCATCCATAAATTTGGACTTCATCTTGTCTAGGACTTCTTTTTGCTTCTTTCCCATGGCTTTTCGAAGCGTATCGGCATCTCCCTTAGTAAAATTGGCCAATTTCTGCGAAAGGAGCATTACCTGCTCCTGATATACCGTGATGCCGTAGGTTTCTCCGAGAAACTCCTCCATCGCATCCAAATCGTAGGTAACGGCTTCTTTGCCGTGCTTCCGCTTGATAAAATTGGGGATATACTCCAGTGGACCTGGTCGGAACAAGGCATTCATGGCGATGAGGTCCTCGAATTTGTCGGGCTTGAGCTCTTTGAGATACTTTTGCATCCCTGAAGATTCGAACTGGAATGTCCCGTTGGTTTCGCCCTTCTGATAGAGCTTAAATGTGGCCTCGTCATCTAGTGGGATATTGTCCAGATCTATTTCGATTTGCTTGTTCTCCTTGATGATTTTGAGCGCATATTTGATGATGGTCAAGGTCTTGAGACCCAAAAAGTCCATTTTCAACATTCCAGCATCCTCGATGACTTTCCCTTCGTATTGCGTGAGCAATAAATCAGAATCTCGGGAAATGGCCACTGGCAGGATATCCGTCAGATCGTAGGGAGCGATGATGATCCCAGCGGCGTGGACACCCGTTCCTCGCACCGAACCTTCGAGGATCAATGCTTCCTTGATGACCTTGGATTTGGCTTCGTCTTTTAGGGCATATATCTGTCGAAGTTCTTTGATATTGTCTATATCGCCGTTGTAATTATCGTCCTTTTGCAGCTGTTCGATGGGCGCATTGATGACGGTATCGAGGCTCGTGCCGGGTCTATCTGGAACGAGCTTGGCCAAGGCGTTGGCTTCTTGTAAGGGCAAGTCTAGCACCCTAGCGACGTCTTTCAAGCTCATTTTAGCTGCCATGGAGCCGTAGGTAACGATTTGAGCTACTTGGTTTTTCCCATATTTTTCGACCACATAATCGATGACCTTTTGGCGACCTTCATCGTCGAAATCCGTATCTATATCGGGCATGGACTTTCGATCGGGATTCAAAAAACGCTCAAAGAGCAGGTTGTATTTGATGGGGTCTATATTGGTGATTCCGATGCAATATGCCACAACAGATCCCGCCGCCGAACCTCTACCAGGCCCTATGAGTACACCCATATCTCTACCAGCTCGGATGAAATCCGCCACGATCAAAAAATACCCAGCAAAACCCATGGTCCTTACCGTAAATAGCTCAAACCGAATCCGCTCTTCCACTTCGGGGCTTAACTCCTTATACCGCTCTTTGGCCCCCATATACGTGATATGCTCCAAGTAATCATCTTGATCTTTGAAGGTACTTGGCACTTGAAAATTGGGCAATAAAATGTCTTTTTTCAAATCGAGCAATTCCACCTTGCTGACAATCTCATTGGTATTGTCAATGGCCTGCGGCAGATCTGCAAACAACTGCCCCATCTCCGCTTGGGTCTTGAAGTAAAACTGGTCGTTCGGAAATCCGAATCTAAAGCCCTTCCCATCCTCTTCATCGCTGGAGATTGGCGTACGCTGGAGCTCGCCCGTATTCACACATAGCAAAATGTCGTGGGCGTTGCTATCCTGCTGTTCTACATAATGTGAGTCATTTGAGGCGATGATTTTCACGCCATATTTGATCGCAAATTCTAGGAGTAATTTGTTGACTTTTTCTTGCTCGGGTAGGTTATGCCTTTGCAATTCGATATAATAATCTTCGCCAAACAAGTCCAGCCACCACTTGAATTCCTTCTCCGCAGTCGCTTCATCCTCTTTGAGTATCGCCTGAGGCACCATCGCACCTAGACAACAGCTCGTAGCGATCAGGCCTTCGTGGTATTTGAGCAACAAGGATTTATCGATCCGAGGCCACTTGCTATAATAGCCCTCCATGTACCCGAGTGAGCACAATTTGCTGAGATTTTTGTATCCGATGTCATTCTTAGCGATGAGCAATTGGTGGTACCTTTTGTCCTTTTGGTCCTTGGTGAACTGCTTTCTCGTCCTATCTTCGACCACATAAAATTCACACCCGACGATGGGCTTCACCTTGAGACTTTTGTCGTTGGGGTCGTTGGGATTTTTACGGTGTTTGTAGGCTTCTGCCACGAAATTAAACACCCCGAACATGTTCCCGTGATCGGTGATGGCCATGGCTGGCATCTCGTCATTTATCGCCTTTTTGTATAGTTTTTTGATGTCCGCTGCCCCATCGAGTAGTGAAAATTGTGTGTGGACGTGCAGGTGACTATATGTCGGCATGAGTTCTTTCTTTTATCTGCAAATATAAGAAATCCAAGGCGCAAAATAAAGAAAATTGGAGGAACTTCGAGGATAATAATGATGATGGCACGTCCTTTATGCGGTCGCATAAAGGATCAGGCTCCTTCGGGCTGTCGGTGCTACGCACTCGGCTTGCGCCGACCCTACATATCCTTCGTGCGCTGGGTTTTAGTCCATTTACAATCAATATTTTTCAAAGATTACTGGCCAAATTAAATTTTGCATTTGGCAGCTCTATTTGCAATTTGACCTGAGCTTTTAGAGCAGAAAAGAATTTCATCAAAGTGTCCATAGTTACGTTGCTTGCATTGCTTTCTAGCCTTGAAATTTGAGCCTTATGAACACCGACCAACTCTCCCAATTGTTTCTGGGTCAGATTGCGTTCTTTTCTGCTTTCTTTGATGGCTTTTCCGATTAAATCCATTTGGAGTTCATACTCAAATCTATCTCTGTTTGGAGTGCCTATTTTTCCAATGATGTCATCGGTAACTTCTTCCAGTGTATATGTTTTCATTTTCCCAATTTTAATTTGTCTTGAAAATATTTGTTTTAGGGTCAGTTTTAACAGGGCGTTTCAGTCTATTCTTAAACAATGATATGAACAGATTGATTTTTTTCAATAAAAATTCTCCATCCGCAAAAAAAACATGGCATATTATTCACATGCCATGCCTGATTTATTGGTTTCTAATAGTTAAGCGTGACGCCAAAGCCCAAGCCCATATCACTATCGTAGTGCGTCGATAATCCAAGATTTTTGGTAAGAATATATCGAAATCCAGCCATGTACTCTTTGTCTGAATTCACCATAAATGCCATGCGCAATCGCTTAGAAATTGGGATATCCTCTCGCATGAGTGTCAGCAAAACGATTCCATCCGTAAACACTTCAGCCTCGAATTTGACCAGCATCGGCAAAAGATAAGTCAATCCTAGAGAAAAAGCTTTTCGGGTATCCTTTTTATCTTGCTGCCCAAAAATATTATTTTCATGAAAATCAATGCCTTGCTTTCGATATCGATAGTCAAACCCAACGAAGGGCATCAACCACTGCATTTTTCCGATAAAGTAACCTAAGTGTGTGCCTACTTCAAAGCCATGCATATCCATGTATCCAAGACGCCATTCTGATTGTAAGCTCCAACGTGTATTGCCCAACATTGCCTCCCCATCGTTTCCGTTTGTCGCAAAATCATTTTGGATCATAAAATGAAATTTCCTATCCTCTGCATTCAATTTTCTACGAGCCAGTCTAGGATTGGGTATTTCAGGATTTGGTGCTTGATTTTCATAACTAAAAACCCTACCCATACCAGCCATCATGTGATACAAAATATGGCAATGGAAAAACCAGTCGCCCTCCACGTTGGCGTTGAATTCGAGCGTGTCGGTTTCCATCGGCATGATATCTACAATATTCTTTAATGGCGCGTAGTCCCCTTGTCCATTCAATAATCTAAAGTCATGCCCGTGCAAATGCATGGGGTGGCGCATCATAGAGCCGTTGTAGAGGATGATTCGCACATTTTCGCCTTTTTTGATGAGGATTCTATCGGCTTCACTGATCACTTTATTATTAAGACTCCAGACGTATCGATTCATATTCCCAGTCAACTCGAAGCGAAGTTCCTTCACGGAATTGCTAGGAGGAAGATTGGTCGGATGCGGAGATCGTAGCATGGCGTAATTCAGCGTCGTGATATCCGAAAGTTTGTTGCCATTGTATCGATCCTCTTCATTGATATTGGGCATACCAGAGTCATTATGATTTTGCTTTTGATCTGTTATTTCAGGATACATTACCACGTTCATGTCCATTTGATTTAGAGACATTTGCATGCCCATATCATCAAGATCCCCATTCATCTTCATCATATCGTTCATCATTTTCATGCCTTCGAAATACTGGAGCTTGGGCAAAGGACTGGCCAATTGCTTTATACCATCGCCGAAGAATATCGACGCAGACTTGGTTCGATCTTCAGGCGTCACCAAAAATTCAAAAGCCGTGTTTTCTGCTGGAATGGTGATTACGACATCATAAGTTTCGGAAACAGCTATCAACAAGCGGTCAACTTCAATCGGCTCCACATCATTCCCATCGTTGGCTACAACAGTAATCTTTCCTCCAGCGTATTTCAACCAAAAATAAGAGGAAGCCCCACCGTTGGATATGCGCAATCTCACTTTGTCCCCACCCTTGAACTCGGACAATTGGGACTCTTGCTTACCATTGATCAAAAATTTGTCATAATATACATCGCTGACATCCATGGCCAACATCCTTTTCCATTCATTGGTCACTTTGGTCTTGAAATGACCTTCACCAATTGCCTCAGCATAACTTTGTGTCGATCCTTTTTTTATGGCAAACCAATCCGTGGCGTTGTGCAACATTCTGTGGACATTGTTCGGATTATAATCCGTCCATTCGCTCAGGATTATGGGAATCGTAGGAAGATCGTCTATACCTTGTCTAAATTTTTTATCGTCAGTTCTTTTGTTGATGATAAAGCTTCCGTACATACCAATTTGTTCTTGCAATCCACTGTGACTGTGATACCAGTGGGTGCCATTCTGAATAAGTGGAAAACGATACAGGTAGGTTGTATTGGGCTCTATCGGCATCTGGGTGAGATAAGGAACACCATCCTCGGGGTTAGGCACCATCAAGCCATGCCAATGCAGGGAGGTCGATTCTTTCAGCTTATTGTGAACATAAATTTCAGCAGTATCTCCTTCGGTAAATGTAAGGGTCGGCATTGGAATCATACCATTTACAGCTATCGCACGACGGGATTTACCCGTAAAATTAACAACTGTATCTTGGACATATAGGTCGTAGCGGACTACTTTTTGTGCAAAATTAATTTGAGTAAAGAATAATAATAGCAAAGCTATTTGCAGCATTTTTTGACGAATATTAGATTGAAAATCCATTTTAAAAATTTCATTTTGATGTGTTTTTTAAAAGAAATGGCGCAGAGAGAAATATCCTCCGCGCCATATTCTAAATTATTTAAGTGTTTCCACGGTTTTGCCACAGGTCAGCATTTGATTTCCATAATAAGGATTTTTAATGTCCTTATCCTTGCTCAACCAATCAGCTCCTTTGCCATCATTGGCCATAGGGCAGTGTTGGAAATAGATGGGTGACTCGAGCGAAGAAACTTTCATCAAATCGTATATGCTCTTAGATACGCCCATAAAATGGATTCGTTGTTGACTTATGTCCTTGCTTTCCACTATTTTTTTGGTGTCAGATTCTAGATTTTTCATCACTTTCATCCAAACCATGTGCTCGTCCATAGCCATTTTTTCCATTTTAACTTGGTTGATTGTGGCCAATAAATTGGTCGCCATTTTGTTTGCTTTGGATTTTTCTGTCTGGACCAAAGCATCTTTCAGCGCGAAGTAATTTTCATAAATACCGCTTAATGGCGAACCTATCATGACTGGCTCAGAAGCTTTGGGAGACATATGGCTGTCTGAATTAGACTTGCTAGCCACGGTCATAGTGTGCATTGAGGCCGTTTGGGCTACCCTATCGTATTGGCAGCAGTCATCCAATTTTTTATAAACGTCATCTGGAGCGAGAAATTTATCACTATCATAACCCACCAAGGCGATTCTCTTCAAGATTTCATCTTGATTCGTTTTTTTCTCGTTGTATGTAATGGTTGCCATTTGGGTATCTTTATCCCAAGTTACTTTGGCAACTTTTCGTTGATTACCAGCTTTTTCTATTTTGGACTTACACATGTTACAGTTTCCGTAGATTCTGACGGTTTCGGTTTTTGCATTTTTTAATTTGGCAGTAACTGTTATTGAATGACAACAATCCACCGATTGTCATCAAAATTATCATTATTGATTTCATTTTGAAAATATTAAATATTAAATAAAATTATATATTTTAGCTCGAAAAAGCGAAGCATTGCTTTCGAGTGGACAGACCAATGGCTGTCAGGGATATAATCTAATTAATATTTGGTGGAATCCAGATCGATTGAAAACCTGAGGATAGGAATGGATTCTTAAAGTAAGATTTTTTCTTTTCTATGAAAATTGCATCGTCATTGAATACCAACTTGGCTTCGACAGGCAAGGCAAAAAAGTAGCTAATGGAAGGACAAGAACAAGATGTGTCTTTGCATTTCCCATCACATCCATCTTCATTTTCCTCTTGAGAAGAACAGGAGTCTTTGCAACAATCCTTTGTTTCTGATGCCTTGCTTTTCTTTTTATCGCAGCAAGACGTCCCAGTCTTTTCTGAGGAATTGCCACATGCGAAACTATAACTAGGTGTAAACAACCAGCCAAAGCTAAAAATTAAAAGAAATAGAAGGACTTTCTTTTTCATCACAATATTGAGACCACCAATTCTAGAATTGGTTCAAAAACATTCCCAAAAATTGGTTGTAAAAGTGTTAATTTTTATTTAAAATATCAAGAAGTAGGCCTTTCGCAAAATTACTATGATCAAAATCATAAATACCGTGAATCAAATCGGAGATTGCGTCAGCGATCGAAACGAGCTCCGAAGGAGCGTCTCGAAGAGACCGCAACAAAGTGAAGTCGTAAAGAGCGCGACCCTCCTTCGTCTCCGAGGCGAGGGAGGGGGACGCCCAAATCCAACCAACTAAACGCAATATTTTCGGGAAAATAAGAGATGAATTGTCCTTGTTGGTTACCTTTGCAAACAAAAAAAGAACATGAATTTTCAAGATGAGATTCGCAGGGGTATTCCTGCCGATTTGCCTAGTCCCAAAGGTCCCGGGCTGAATGTTCCACATGCACCGGTTAGGGTTCTAAAGGGGGTATTGAATCAGGACGAGAGAAAGCTGGCTATTGAAAATGCGCTGAGATATTTCCCTTCGAAAGATCACAAAATATTGGCTCAGGAGTTCACAAAGGAGCTCGAAACGTATGGTCGTATCTATATGTATCGGTACATGCCCTCGTATGAAATCTATGCTCGCCCCATCCAGGATTATCCTGCAAAAACTCCGCAAGCGGCAGCAATCATGTTGATGATACAAAACAATTTGGATCCAAAAGTCGCAAAATATCCGGAAGAATTGATCACGTATGGTGGGAACGGCGCTGTATTTCAAAATTGGGCTCAGTATTTACTTACGATGCAGTATCTCTCCGAGATGACTGAGGAGCAGACATTGGCGATATATTCGGGTCACCCCATGGGACTGTTCCCTAGTCATAAAGATGCGCCAAGGGTGGTCGTGACGAATGGGATGATGATCCCCAATCATAGCAGCAAAGACGATTGGAACAAATACAATGCGCTAGGTGTCACGCAATATGGACAAATGACAGCAGGGTCCTATATGTATATCGGGCCTCAAGGCATCGTCCATGGAACAACGATTACGCTGCTCAATGCTGGGCGGATGAAGGGGCATGGAATGGTAAACCTCGCTGGGAAGGTGTTCGTAACTTCTGGATTGGGAGGCATGTCTGGAGCTCAGTCTTTGGCGGCCATCATCACGGGAGCTGTGGGGGTAATCGCGGAAGTCGATGACGATGCGATCGAACAAAGGCTAGCAGATGGCTACGTGCTAAAAGAAAATATATACACCGACCTAAAAGAATTAACGCAGAAAATAATTGAAGCCAAAGAATCTGAAAAAGCGGTTACCTTGATTTATCATGGAAACATCGTGGATCTGTGGGAGTATTTCGTTCAGGTGGGATTGAAGGTAGAATTGGGTTCAGATCAAACTTCCCTGCACAATATAGACGACTGTGGTTATATACCCTGCGGCTATAAATTCACGGAAGCGAAGGCTTTGATGAATAGCGACAAGCCAAAATTCATGGCAGAGATCAAAAAAACTTTGAGGCGACATGTAGATGCCATCAATGCTATGTGTTTCAACGGAATGTACTTCTGGGATTATGGTAATGCATTTTTGAAGGAAGCAGGAGATTCAGGAGCCAACGTATGGGCTGACGAAGCTAAAACTAAATACATCTATCCGTCATATGTCCAAGACATCATGGGGCCTTTGTGTTTTGACTATGGTTTTGGGCCATTCAGGTGGGTATGCACGAGTGGTTCGGAAGAAGACCTATGGACTACGGATGCCATCGCTGCCGAATGTCTAGAAAAAATGATGCTGGATGCCCCCAAAGAGATACAACCACAACTAAAAGACAATCTCAATTGGGTTAGAGATGCTAGAAAAAATCTACCCATCGTAGGATCTAAATCTAGGATTTTGTACGCCGACGCACAAGGTAGGATAGCCATTGCATCGGCATTTAACAAAGCCATCAAAGAAGGAAAAATCAACGGTTCGGTTGTTTTAGGGAGAGATCACCACGACGTCAGTGGGACTGATTCTCCATATAGAGAGACATCCAATATCTACGATGGATCAAAATATACCGCAGATATGGCGATACAAAACGTCATTGGCGATTCGTTCAGAGGTGCAACTTGGGTCTCCATACACAATGGTGGCGGTGTAGGCTGGGGCGAAGTGATCAATGGGGGATTTGGCATGTTATTGGATGGTAGCGACGACGCACAAAGGCGATTAGAATCCATGTTGCACTGGTATGTGAATAACGGTATCGCAAGGCGTGCTTGGGCTAGGAACGACGAAGCATTGTTCGCTATCAAAAGGGCTATGGAACAGGAACCAAAACTAAAAGTTACAATACCCAATAAAGTAGATTGGGAGGGGATAGAGTAGTTAGTGGCCACTTGGAGCTATTAAATATAGAACCTGGGAACACACTTAGATAAAGCCTTCACGATGAGGGAAAATTTTATCTTACTGTAATAAATTTTGTTCAATTTAGATAAAATAGCAATGAGAAGATATTTTATTTTATTTATATCGATTACACTTTTTTCAATTAGTTGTGGTGGTCAAAAATCTCCCAATCTTAAAATAGAAAAGGTTTATCTGGACCATTTGGACTCAACCAAAAACTGTTATACGTTGATTTATCCACCTAAACTTCCTTGGAATGGATTTATAATTTTGCTACCAGGCTTAGGAGAAACAACAGACAGAGTTTTACAACAATCCTCTCTACCTAAAAAATTGGCATTAAACGGTATTCTCACGGTTATTCCGACGTTTCAAGATGGAGTATTTTCTTTTGGTGTTGACAGTTTAAGCCAGCAGAGTTTTGGCATAATACTAAAAGATATAAAGTCAAAACACAATCTTTCCGGTCTAAGATTTTATGTTGGTGGGTATTCTATAGGTGGAAGTTGTGCCATTAAATATGCAGAAAACTCAGTAATAAAGCCAACTGCTATTTTTGCAATAGATCCTCCGCTTGATTTCGAACGATTGTATTACTCTGCAAAACGAGATATAAGACTTTCAAAGGGCTT
The DNA here is from genome assembly GCA_016718505.1 of Saprospiraceae bacterium. Lineage (GTDB taxonomy): Bacteria > Bacteroidota > Bacteroidia > Chitinophagales > Saprospiraceae > JADKKF01. The sequence goes on from JADKDE010000003.1 coordinate 430,335, forward strand.
GGAGCCCAATCCAGAAAATTTTTACATCATTGAAAGATTGGAAAAAGAAACTGGGGGAAATCCCGAAGCAAAATTGTCCGAATATTATAAATTTTCACCTTATTCATTTTCAGATACCTCCCAGACTGCAATTAAAAAACTTGGAAATCTTCCTTTGAGAATATATACAGAACCTGATATAAGATGGTGGATGGAAGAGCGCAGATCAGACTTTACAAGTATGAACTCAACGGAATGTTCCGCTTTGATCAACGAACTAAATAGACTTGGCTATAGCAATGCCAAATTGATTACGACGTATAATAGAGGTTTTAGAAAACCAGACAACAGAAGACATCCTCATTCGTGGAGCATTGTCGATGATGAAGAGTTAATAAAATGGTTGCTCAAACAGAATTAACTTCAACAATTATCGGATTACTTAAAAGGAAGCCTTTCTAAATAGAATATTTTCATTAAATTTGACTACAAAATTCAGATATTTGTTTCAAAAGGATTGCAAAAGACATAGAATATATGAACAATAGCTCACTTAAAAGATAATATCTACCTAAAATTTGGGCAGAAATAGAAAACATAAAGACTTAATTAGTCAAGCCTTAAAAACAACCTTATGTGGGTATAGTTGATTTGTACAATCCTTGATCTATTCCTCCGCAATTAAAATTAAGTCTTTCAACGTTTCTGACGTATGAGCAGACCCAATGTGCTGCATTATAATTCTTTTATTGTTTTGGTATATAACCACTGGATAGCCTTCGTATTTGATGCCGTGTTTACAACCCGTATTTTCATAAAAACATACCATTTAGTGCGGTAATTTAATGCTTTTAAACAACAAAATACTGTAAATCAATGTGCTATAACCGCACTAATTTTGACTGGGACAAATCAGGATTAAATGTTCTCAGATAGGTGATGTTGCGGACCTTAGACCAAAAGTCCAATCAAAGAACAACATTTGAGCTTACCACTAAACTATCTTTTAATGCACTATACCAGCTATTCTGCCAAATCAATGTAAACGGCTGTTATTCTTTGTTCTCTAATATTTCCAAGAGTTTTTGGTTTAAGTATAGTTTCTCTTTTCCCACTTTTTCTGATTTTAAAAAGCCGTATTTTTCCAATTCTATCAAGTAATTACCAACTGTTTTTAAGTTTCCAATATTTTCGTCAATCAAGTGTTGACGTTTGGTATATGGTAAACGAAATAAAATCTCAATCAAGTCTTTAGAATAAACTTTTGGCAATTTCCTTTTGATTTCGGAGGCAGTTTCATCCATTGCTGATGTGATTTTATTTAGTCTTTTCAATCCTTTATTGGACGTTTCTTCAATCATATCTAACATATACAAAATGTAATCTTCCCATTCGTTATTTTCTGTTACAGCTCGTAAACGGCTATAATATTCAAGTTTATTTTTAATCATATATTCACTCAAGTAGATTGCTGGAGTGTCCAATAAACCCGAAAGTTTTAGATACAATAACAATAAAATTCTTCCTGTCCTCCCGTTACCGTCAGAGAATAGGTGAATCGCTTCAAATTGATAGTGCAATATTGCCATTTTAATTAATGGGTCAATTGTTACATCTTCGTTTATAAATTTTTCCAAGTTTGCTAATTTCTCACGGATAATCGCTTCACCAGTTGGTGGGGTGTAAATAACTTCGCCTTGTGCGTTGCTTAATGTTGTACCTGGTGTATTCCGTATTGAAGCGTTATTTTGTTTAATACACTGAACTATTTTGACGCAAAGATTGGTTGTAATAAATGGTTTAGTTTTCAATTGTTCTAGACCCAACCATAGTGCTTCCTTATAACTTAATACTTCTTTTGTAGCTGAATTATCTACTTTCCTGTCAGCAACTAAAGATTTATAGAGTTCGTCTTTAGTTGTGATGATGTTTTCTACTTCCGAACTTGCTTTCGCTTCTTGTAAATAAATAGTGTCTAAAAACAGAGTTGGATTGGGTAAATTTAGTAAAGTTCCATTTAGTTGGGCCAATGCTCTACCTGCTGAAATTGTTTTTCTAAGTATGCTTTTTGTTTCTATTTCTGCCTTAGGTGGCAGTAGAGGCAGGTTGTTATACGGAATTTTTCGGTTAAATTTTTCCATTATGTCAAATGTCAGTTTTACTCTCATCGTCAATACAAGAGTAAAAATACCAAAAAATTACTCTCGTAGTTAAAATGAAAGTAAATATTACACTCGTTCAACAATTATTCTGCAGTTTTATATACAATACTTTTTAACTGGATTGTAATGCATTCTGAATTAAAAACAAAAAGCCTCTGCCAGAATATTCTCAATGGTCAGAGGCTCTTTTAGAATTTCTTTTTATTATTTGGACTTAATAAACTTACCGATATATGTTTTGTCTTTGTCTTGAATCTTCACGAAGTAAAGCCCTTGGCTGAGACCTTCGACAATTATTTGGTCGTTTACATTACCTCTTGCAACTATTTTACCATTCAAATCAGTAATTTGGTATTGTTGTGTTCCTCTCAAATTCGTATTCACTAGGTGAATTAACCCAGAACTTGGATTTGGATAAATGGTTAATGGTAATGTTTTTGATGATTCCTTTGTTGCGATTGTTCTTGCACCATTAGAAAACCAGACACCCCATTTTGCCTCTCCAATCAAGGTCGTTGGCTCCCCAGATTTATTTATCTTATCAGAAGCTAGATTAGAAACTTTTACATTGTTCACTGGAAACAAAAATCCTTCCAATTGATCATATAAGATCTTGGTATCTGTCCTTGAATAACAAGGGTAACCAAGATTGGTCAATTGGGCAATTTCGCCTATAGAACCCGTCTCAATATTAGATCCTAGAACATAATAATCGCTGTCTTCAATATAATCGAATGCGATGATATTCGGCGAATTTTTAGAAAAAACGGGATTACCAATGCTCACATTTTCAGGAAGCCCGTTGAAAAGTTTTGAGACAAATCCGTCAGTGAACGATTTGCTTGTATTGTCCCAAACATAAACAAACCCAACATCCCAGTATTCGATAGAAGGCGTTCCTGATATTTTGTTAAATCCGTCAAACATAACAAACTCGCCAGTATGATCCCACTCTAATGCATCTGCGTATTGGAATGACTCCGTGACGACATTCTGCGCTGTTGTTGGATTCTTTATAATGAAATCCTTGCTGGTATTTGAATCCAAGTCAAAAATGATGATTTTGTTTTCTTTAAAATCAGTTACACCAGCTATCTTCGATCCATCTTTGGAGATGGCCACATTGCGCCAAATGGCTTCATTTTGGATTAAAATTTCGTTAACTGCGCCTGTACTCCAATTGAATTCCAAGGCATACATTTTTTTATCATCTGCGATGAAAACAGCATAAATTCCGTCATCAGTAACATTTGGGCGGCTCAAAAGCGTCTTTGATGAAACTTGTGTCGGATTGCCTCCTGTACTGATATTTCCTAGAAATAATCCCTCCTTTGATGGTTGAGTTACTAATAATAGATCTGAACCTGGATTGGAAGGGATGGTCTGGCTGCCCCCTGTACCTTGTCCATCGAGAATACCCACTTCATCAAAAGATGTCCTCGCATCAGTAACTTCTGTGCTGTTGGCACCATAAAGATCTGTCGCGGCTTTGATGACATTCAACCTCAAATCGATAAACTTAGAAGTGCTTGTCATGTATTGAGTCAAAGCTCTGTAAAATACTTTTTCGGCCTTTTCCTTGGTAATACGTGTGGCGTATTTGTAGTATGCGAAATTTGGAATACCGCTGTTGATATGGACTCCTCCATTGTCTTGGGTACCCGTATATTTTTCATTCATATGCTGTGGCTGATAGCCTCGAGAAGATAAGCTCGTGCCACCATTGTGAGGATTAGAAAGGTCTCTCAATGCTCCACTCTGAAACTGTCCAGGTCGAACGCAGTCCTCTCCCATTTTCCAATCATCTCTGTCGATCATGGCCCCAAAAATATCTGCGAAGGATTCATTTAAAGCACCCGATTCATTTCTATATTCAAGATTGGCTGTTGTCTCTACAACACCATGGGAAATCTCATGGCCAGCCACATCTAATGCTTTAGCCAAAGGGAAAAATGCAGTCTTACCGTTGCCATAAAACATAGCAGCACCATTCCAAAATGCATTGTCCATACCTGAGCCATCATCTTCGGTTATATTTACCAGAGAGATAACGTTACCACCTTGATTGTTGATAGAATTCCTTCCGTGTGTATTCAGGTAATACTCGTAAGCTTTACCTGCGTTGTAATGCGCTGATACAGAGGCTGGAGAGTTCCAGGTATTGTTAGAAGAAATGAAATGACCTGCATCAAAATTATCATTGGCTGGTGAATTGTTGTTGCCATTTAGGGTCCAAATAACTCCTACGGGTTCATTAGGCAAGTTCGATTGTGTGGACTTGAACATAGCTCTTGAAGCATCTATCATGTAATAGCTACTACCCACTTGGTAAGTATTGATGGATCTAGAGATGCCATTAAGATCGGTAGCTGTTGCAGTCACTGCGCCGTCCAATTTACCCAAACAAGCATCATCATGTCCTTCTAATTGGTGCATTAAACCACAAAACAAGCTATACTGATCCAAAATCTCACCAGAAGTAGCATCGGTAAAATACTGGAATCCTTCTCTCAAATTAGGATAAACCTTGGTAGCATAAGCCAACTTGAGCTTTCCAGCATCTTTATAATAAACTAGTTTTGAAGATATCTGCTGCTGTGGCAATAGTGATTTTGCAGCAGGTTGCAGCTCTTTATATTTGGTTAAGGATTTAATTTTTGCTTCCACATTTTCTTGAGATATTTGTGGAGTTTCAGTGGCTCTTATTTCTGTTTTGTACCAATTGCCATTGATATAATTGACTGCGCCATTCACCGCATGGATTCTCATTTCTGATCCCCAAATAGGAACTCCATTCATCAATTGTTGGTAATGAAAATGCTGGATACCCAATTCATCTTTGGAAGAATTCACAAGTGTCAACTCTTCCTCAGGGTGCTGCAACTGAGTAATATTCTTGATCCCATCTAGCAATGTCATTGGTGCTGCCGTTTGAAGCGATCTCTTTAATTTTGCTTGTGAAATTTCAATGGCGCAGGGCACCAAATCTTTATTGAATCCTAGCACTTCAACGCCAGGGGTATGCGCAGATAAGTAGTCAAAATTCCTTGGCGTAAATTTTTTTAAATTGTCGGATTGGGGTCTGTTTTTGAATTGGCTAGATCGGAAATCCTCGATGGGGAGAATTTGAGAAGAGCTACCAAAAGTGGCAGGATGCTTGAGATTTAATTGTCCGAAAGTCTGATTTATATTGGCGCAGGTGGCAAAAACAAAGACAATGGAGGCAATAAGGAATTTGTTATTCATTTTAAAGATGTTTTTTAGGAACAAATAAAGTTATAAGACGTAACAATAGGGCTTTAGCAACCAAATTAAACAAATATTTAATATTCTATGGTAAATATCCAATAGTTTTTTGATAAATTAAAATATCGGACTCGGTTTTGCACATCGGGAGAACTATAATTACAAAAACTTATTTTCGTGAGTGCATCCAATATTAGTCTGGAATTCGTATTTCGCGCAGTTTTCTGTCAAGCAGAACGGCCTTGTTAGGAGACACCCTTAAAAAATTTGAGTAAAAATTGTATTTCAAAACAAAAAACAGAAAGTTAAATACGAATATGTTTAATTAATCATACTTTGAGACCATTTACAATTTTGTATATTTACCAACAGATTGTAAAGGTTTTTTCACAGTTGTGGCAAAAATGAAGAATATAATTTCGAAAATAAATATATTGACTTATTATGCAGAATCTAATAAAATTTTCAAAAATAAAGTTAACCTTTTTTTTACTTTGTATCTTATCAGAGTTTTGTTTTTCTCAATTTGTTTTAAGAAACCTTCCCGATCTTAGATTAATTAGAGTATTTGAGGTTACTGGTACGTTTAATGCACATACTTTTCCAATCACCGACAATAGGCTAATGGAAAGACTAGGAGGCAATTTGCCTATTTTAAATGATTTCATCGGTGTGCCTGGTACAGAAAATTATGACATATTTTATTCTAATGCCGATGGAACTTTTAATTTAGATGGGGCACACATCACTATCGAATGTGATTATCGAACACCAGACTTAGGTGGTGCATTTAATATTGCTCATTTGGAATTAGAATTTAATAATGGATTTAAAATATCTCCAACGAAAATAACCAGTTTTTATGCATCTGGCAATAATTATCTGCCTGGCACAGAACAATTGGCAATTGATTGCGATAAAACAACTTTTACGACATTAGGCAATAATAGTCAAACGGGTACCAATAGATATTTGCGAATTACCTTTGATTTTAATGAGATTGTCAAAATGACAAACATCACTTCTTGTATTGGAAAGGGATTTGAATATGTATCTGAAAATGTTAAATTTAACGAGCTTAATCCTAAAGGCACTGTTTATATTACTACTGCTAATGGTTGTAATAAAATCGAAATAGTAGAGCTAACATTTGGAGCAATACCTAATAAACTGATTGAATATATGGGTTGCACAAATGATAATTATAGCCTGGTTTTAGGTGGGACTGTCTTTAATGTAAGTAATCCTAGAGGACAGGCGACTATTAGCGGTGGGCAAAATTGTGACACCATAGTAAATGTAGAGTTAAAGTTTTCAGATGTAATTAGAGACACTTTAGATTTAAAAGCTTGTAAAGGAAGTGGGTTTTCATTATTGGTTAATAACACTGATTATAATGAGTTAAATCCTGAAGGAATTGAGGTAATTCCAAGTCCTATTGGTTGCGATACTTTAAAGCTAGTACGCTTAAATTTTGAAAATTGTAATGAAAATTGCAATATATATATTCCAAATATTTTTTCAACTTCCAGTTATTATAATAGCACTTTTGAAATTTATTTATCACCACGGTGTGTAGTTGAAGATCCTCAACTTTGGATTTATGACAGATGGGGAAATCTATTATATAATAGCTCAATTTTGATTTGGGATGGCACCTTCAAGTCAAAATGGTGTGGAGAAGGTGTCTATACTTATGTTTTTGAATATAAACAAGATGGAATTATCAAATATAAAGCAGGAAGTGTAACTTTAGCTAGATGATTTATGAGATAACGGTTTTCGGCTTGGCAATGTGGTAGATTTTTAGCGCAAAAGTTTAATAGAATTACTGCTGTTGAACCTTGCATAAATGTTTCATACCAAACACTTCGCCTGGTTTCTTGCAAAACCCTTGTTAAGGTCGTTCTTCTTTCGGTCGTTGATTTTGTAGCTTTTGTCGTGATTGCGGTTAATAACTTTCTTGTAATTTTTCTTTGTCAGTTCAGAATATATGTTTATCTTTGTCAAATCTTGACAAGCCGTAAATTTGCAATATGAAAGTCTTAAACTCCGAATTAGGTCAATATTTAAGGAAACTCCGAAAGGATAAAGGTCAAACATTGCACCAAGTCTCAGTCGGAACAGATATTGATTCGCCTTTGTTGAGCAAGTTAGAAAGAGGCGAAAGATTACCAACTGCCGAACAAATAAAAAAGTTAGCCAAGCATTACATAGTTGCCGAAACTGATTTAAAAATTAAAGCAACTGCTGAAAGAATTATTAAAGAATACGGAGTAAATGATACAACTTATGAAGCGGTCAATTTAGTAATGGAACAAATAACACCATATATTAAGAAATGAAAAAACTGATTACAGATAAATTTGAATTGCATTTGCAAGATGCTATACAAGGTTTGTCAGCTTTGCCTGAAAACTCTTTTGATTTGGCAATTTGTGACCCCCCGTATGGTGCGGCAACTTCTGCAAAATGGAACTATGAAAGTGATAAAAAAATAAATGGTTTTGGTGGAAATTGGAAATTGAACAATGAGGAATGGGATTTGCTTACAGGGAATGATATTTTTAAAAGCACTCATCAATGGCTTACGCAACTGAAAAGATTAGTAAAACCAACAGGCTCAATTTGGCTTCACGCCACTTATCATAATTCGGGTTTTGTGAATGTGCTTTGTCAGTTGTTGGGTTTAGAAATTATTAATGAGGTAACTTGGTATAAACGTAATGCGTTTCCAAATTTGTCGGCAAGGCGTTTGACGGCAAGCCACGAAACTATTTTATGGGTTCATACAGGCGGAGAAAAGCAACGAAAATACAATTTTAATTATGATGTTGTAAAACGTGCAAAGTTTGATGGCGATAATATGAAAGAAGCTGATAAACAGCTTAGAACAGTTTGGGATATTCCTAATAACAAAAGCAAAGATGAATTAAGTTTTGGAACGCACCCAACGCAAAAACCTCTTAGAGTATCGGAAAGGTTGTTGATGATTTCGGGAATTAAAGGCGGTAAATTACTTGTGCCGTTTGCAGGTTCGGGAACAGAAATGATTGCAGGAATGAAATACGGAATGCAATCTGTTGGGTTTGAAATGAACGAAGAATATTTTGAACTTGCCAAAGAAAGATTATTGTTTGAAGAAAGTAAAATTAAAAGCCAACTGTTCGTATGATGATAAAACCTAAAAATATTGTTGAGCCTGTTATTAAATGGTCGGGAAGCAAAAGATATGTTGCTCTCGAGTTGAGCCGTCATATTGCAAAACAAAAAAGATATATTGAGCCGTTTATTGGTGGCGGTGCAATGTTGCCTTTTCGTCAAATTTCCAATGCAGTTGCAAGTGATATAATTCCCGAATTGGTTAATCTTTGGAATCAAATAAAAAACAACCCTGAACAAGTTGCAGAGGAATACAAAAATCGTTGGGAAAGATTGCAAGATGAAGGACACAATGTTTATTATGAAGTTCGTGATAATTTTAATAAAACGAAAAATGAATTTGATTTTTTATTTCTTACTCGCACTTGTGTAAACGGTTTGATACGCTATAACACAAATGGAGAATTTAATAATTCAATGCACAAAAACCGTCCGGGAATAAATCCTAATAGATTAAGAGAAGTTATTTTAAAATGGAGTTATTTTATTCGTAATGTGGAGTTTTTGAATTGCGATTATCGCCAAACTTTGGCAGATGCTGATCAAAACGATTTTGTCTTTCTTGACCCTCCTTACGGTGGAACAAAAGACCGCTACACCAAAACAGAATTTAACCTTAACGATTTTTACAATGAATTAGAACGTTTAAATTCTGTTGATGCAAAATGGATTTTAACTTTTGACGGCACTGCTGGAAATCGTGAATACGATTATCCCTTGCCAAAAGAATTATACAAGCACAAAACTGAAATTAAAACGGGAAATTCGCCTTTTACCAAATCAATGAAAACAAGTGTTGATGCGGTTTACGAATCAGTATATTTTAATTTTGAAACTACCGTTGAATTGCGAAACAATGTCAGTAAAAATGCGGTTCAAGAATTGGCTTTTGTCTGAAAGTAAAAGATGTCCAATTGTTTCTATACCGTCTTTTTTGAACTCAAATGCAAAAACAAAATCTAATTTTCCCTCTTGCATTTTGGTTTTCATTTCGTCCGAACTTCTGTAAACAAATGAACCTCCCGAATAAGTAACAGCATTATTTAAAGGCGATTTTTTACCTGTAAATGATTGCCAATCTTGTTTATTGGGTTTGTGTGCAGTTGGTGGAATTTTTAATAATACATTCACATATTCCGTTAGTCGCTCGCCGATATTTTCGTCTAAATCTTTCGCATTGTTTTTTGATTCAATGACAAGAAAGACTTCTTCTTTCTTGGTGTGAATTTGAATAATGTGGTCAGGTCGTTTTGCTTTGGTTGCCGAAACTCTTGGCAATGAAGTCCAACGATATTCTGTTTTGTCCGAAAAATCAAAATAGGAAATTCCGCTCCAATCTCCACCTGGCGGATTGCACATTGATTCAAAAATGTTTAAACTTAACTGTCTTGAAAATAGTGTATGAATTGCTGTATCTACATCGTGCTCTCCAAAATTTCCACTTGGTTTGGCAGAATTGAAAACAACCTTTACATTTTTTCTTTCTAAATCTCGGTTTACGATGCTTGTCAAAACTCCAAATTCGGAAGTTGCACTATCGACTAAAACGTAATTGCTCAAATTCAAAACGGCTTGCCAAAGTCCGTTGCCTGTTACAAGTTTTGCAGGATTTTCGTTGAATGATTTCCAAGTTTGTTTTCCTGCGGGACCAAAAACAATCGTTAGAATATCAATGTCATTACCAAACAACATTCTTGCAAGTGGGACAAGTCCTCTGTCTGGTCGTGAATCATCGCCTCTTGGTTTGAAACCCGTAACCCAAACGATAATTAACGGTTTGTTTTTCGTTTTAATTTTGTTTGCTAAATCATTGATACTTTCAGAAGGATAAATTTCTTTTAGAAGTGAAGTAAACTTTTTTACATTTCCATTTGCTACAAGACAAATCGGAATTTCTTTAGCCCCGATTGAAAGTAAATTAAGTTCCTGTGTCTTTCTCAAAAGTGTTTTGAATGTGAATGTAACATTCACTTTGTCTGATGTTTTTTTTCTCCAAATTTGTTTGTCAGGGTGGTTTTTAATCCATTCCGCTTTTTTCTGTCCTGATGAAATTTTTAAAAATTCTTCCCACTCCGATGCTCGAAATGTATCAACTCGTTTTCTGTCCTCCGAAAGGATTTTTACAAGTGTTGTTCCTTTTTCAATTAGAATGTCCATAGCGTTGTTTGTTTGACTTTGCTCAATAATTAATTTTAGCAAATTCAAACTTGCTTCCTTTCCGAAAATATGCGTAAATTTTTTGCGTAGTTCGTTAGTAATTGCAGGGTGTGCCTCGTAAATCGGAACACAAACTACATTTAAGGATTTGGAAGAAGTGAGATAAGAAAATGGTACAATCGGATTGGGGAAACGAGGTGCTTTTACTTTTCGATCTCCGTCTAACTCAACTCCTCCGATTTCGGCAAAGTAGAAATACGGAATACCAATTTCAGCACAAGTTACGGCTCTGCCGTTACGCTGCCAAGCGTTATTTCCTGCTGGTAATGCGTTGCAAAATTCAATTGCAAATAAAAGCTCTTCGGTTTTATTGTCTTTTGAAACTTTGGTAATATATGCGTCAGTAGCTTCGCGTAATGGAGCACCGTACTTTGTAAGTTCTGTATTAAAATTCACATTCCAACGGTCGTGTCCTCCCAATAATTCAACTTCAAAAATCTCTTTGTCCTTGTTCAGAATAGAGTAGGACGGAACAATTATGTTTTCATTTTTCGCGACAACATTTGCGTTGTAAGCATGTGCTATTAAGGATAATGCTCTTTCACTTTCAATTATGTTATCTCCGTGTATTCTAAGTTTCATTTAATTTATTGTGTATCATAAAGATTTGAATATGCAAAGATAAACAAATGTTCGTCTGTATTGTATGTCTGTTGGTGTTAGCACGGTCGCTCATAAAACGACCGATACCTACAAAGCTTTCTCCATAAAAACTACAATATTACTGGGTAAAAGTTATATTCAAATCGAATAAAATTTAGGCTCGATGCATACTTTTCAGCGCGTCAGAGGTCGTAACGATGGATGGTCCAAGACTGTCCCGTCCGAAGGACCGAAACGAAGTGAAGTTGTGGATGACTCGGCCCGATATCGTCTGAAAGACGAGTAGAGGGGACGCCCAAAAAATTATTAAAAATCATTTTGAAAAATAGCTAAACCAACTGCACGATTGTTATTAAAAAGTTAATCTGAAAAATATGTGTTTGATACAAAAAAACTTATGTAATTTTGAATTGAAAAATTGAATATCATCGAAGCAATAAGTGAAATACATCTGACCATAGAAGCGATAGATCCGCTGATTTTATATGGAGAAAATAATGTGAAATTGGGAGTTTTAAAGAAAGCGTTTCCTGAGTTGAGCATATTGGCAAGAGGCAATCAAGTTAAGATTTCGGGCAATAAAAAAGATGCCCAGAATGCCAAAGCCAAGCTTGAACTGATGGTGCGCTATGTCAAAGATTTTCATGAAATATCCATCCAACAGGTCGAAGAATTGGTCAGTGGGGGCAATCCTTTTGAAAATAAAATAGCACAGCATGAGGCTGATAATCAAGTACTTGTGTATGGGCGTGACGGTCGAGTGATCAAGCCGAAGACCATCAATCAAAAAAAACTGGTAGAGTCCTCGATGCGAAATGACATCGTATTCGCCCTTGGGCCAGCGGGTACTGGAAAGACCTACACGGCGGTTGCATTGGCGGTTAGGGCTTTGAAAAATAAATTAGTAAAGAAGATCATTTTGACGCGTCCAGCGGTAGAAGCTGGAGAGAATCTGGGCTTTTTGCCAGGGGATATGAAAGAGAAAGTAGATCCATATTTGAGGCCTTTGTACGATGCATTGGACGACATGATTCCGATGGAAAAATTGAATTTTTTCATGACAAATCGCGTAATCGAAGTCGCACCACTGGCATTTATGCGAGGAAGAACTTTGGACAACGCGTTTATCATATTGGATGAAGCGCAAAACACCACGCCTTCGCAACTGAAGATGTTTTTGACAAGATTGGGACCTAGTGCTAAATGCATCGTCACGGGAGATATGACACAAATAGATTTGCCGCCACGTCAAGTATCTGGACTGAAAAAAGCGCTGCACTTATTGAGTCCAATAGATGGCATTGGCATAGTGCACCTAACCGCAGAAGATGTAGTTCGTCACCGGTTGGTGAAAGAAATCATCAAGGCGTACCAAGTAGCTGACCAAAAGGAAAGAGCTCGAATCGAAAAACAAATGGCGGGTCAAAACGGGTATGAAAATAGAATAAATCACGAGGAAGAATAGAATAATCTGAGGAGTAGTAAAGAACCAAATAGCATGAAACCAAGCATACAGGGGAAAGTCGAAATAGTAAATAAAAGAGCTGCACACAACTTCTTTTTGACCCAGCATTTTGAGGCAGGCATTATGCTGCTCGGAACTGAAATAAAGAGCATCAGAATGGGCTTTGTGAATTTGAATGACGCATATTGTTTCATACAAAATAACGAGGTTTATGTCAAAAATCTCTATATCAAAGAGTACGACAATGGCACTTATTACAACCACGATGCACGCCGCGAAAGAAAATTGTTATTGAACAGGAATGAAATTAAAAAACTCGAGCGGAAAGTTAAAGAGAAGGGATTCACGATTATCCCTTACCGACTTTTTATTTCTGATAGAGGCTTAGCCAAATTGGAAATAGCGTTGGCTCAAGGTAAAAAAGCCTTTGACAAGCGAGAAACCATCAAGGAAAAAGACAATAAACGGGATATGGAGCGTTCCCATGTAATTAGATAAAAATAAAATAAGAACAGTAAAAACATGAAAAGGATATCGTTATTATTCGGCATTTTTTTGGCTATAAGCAGTAGTATAGCAGCTCAGAGCCAAGAGAACTTAGCTAAGCAGTTGAAAGATTCTGGCTATTATCAAGTAAAAATATTGCCATTTACTGAGGTTAAAAACCAAGGTGCGACGGGTACATGTTGGGATTTTTCTACCTTATCGTTTATTGAATCCGAATTGTACAAAAAGGGCATGGGATACCTGGATTTATCTGAAATGTATCTCGTACATGAAATATATTTTGACAAGGCAAAAAATTATATTTTGCGTCAAGGAAATGCTAGATTTTCTGAAGGAGGACTAGGACACGATGTCATACGAGGGATAGCGCAGTATGGTGCCATGCCAGAGGACCAATTCACCGGCTATCAAAGTGCCGATAGAAGACATTCTCATGTAGGATTTGAAGCCGAAGGCAAAAAGTTTTTGGATGGTTTGATTGAGAAAAAGGACTTCTTGGATTGGGGTTATTTGTTCGGAAATATAATGCACAATTATGTCCCAAGACCACCCAAAGAATTTGAGATCGATGGCAAAAAATATACTCCTCAAAGCTACGCCTTAGAAGTATTAAAGTATGATGGCAACGATTATATTGGATTCACTTCATTTACGCATCATCCCTTTTACAAATCATTTGTAGTAGAAGTTCCTGACAATTATAGCAACGGTGCTTATTATAATTTGCCATTGGATGAATTCACGCAAGTGACTAAAAACGCCTTGAAGGCTGGATATACGGTACTTTGGGATGCGGATGTATCCAATGCTGGATTCAAGCAAGGACAAGGCTTAGCAATGAATATAGATCGCGTAGATGGTGTCTTTAATCAATCCATCAATGAAAGACCCATTGACCAAAAACACAGACAAAAATTATTCGAAAACTTGACTACACAAGATGATCATTTGATGCATATTGTGGGTACTTGTTCCAACAAAGAAGGCAATGTCTTTTTTATAGTCAAAAACAGTTGGGGAGCCAATGCTGGTCCATTTGGCGGATTGATCGTCGTCTCTGAATCCTATTTTCAGACCAATACTATCACCATCATTATGAATAAAAATGGGGTGTCGAAGGATCTCCTTAAGAATCTAAAAGGACCAAGTATTTTAGAGTAAATTATTTTTTACCCGTATTTAATGAAGTGTAAAGATCTGGGCAGGAATTTTTAATTTCGTCCATGACTTTAACATCGAAAACGCCCTTGTCGTCAGTTACTTTGTACTTGACGATGGCTTTATTCATGCAATCGTTGAATTTATTGAGCGCTTTTTCGCCATCCGCTGGAGTCATTCCTATTTTTTCAAATTCACCATTGACCGCTTTTACCTTTTCTCTCAATTCATTGAGTTCAGAAAAGCAACCACACATGGCTCCTGCTGCTGAATTTTTATCTGACTTGCAACCCATCCCAGCGAACATCATGGAGAAAACTAGAAGAAAAGATGACTTTTTAAGCTGAGGTATTTTATTTTCTAAAAGATAAATCATGCTATGTTGTTTTTTTGTTTTTCTTTTTCAATTTTTAAAAATAATTCATCGACACGATACATTTCGTCAATGGTCTCATCGAGAAAAATCTGAATGGTAGGAATGATTCGCACTTGCTTCTTGATGCGCTGTCCTAGGCTTTGGCGCAGTTTTGTATTGGCTTCTTCTAGGCACAGAAGGACTTCTTGCTTATGTTCAGTATTGTAAACACTGATATAAATCTTGGCTTCGCTGAGATCAGGGGTCATCTTGACATTCATGATGGTTACTAGGGGCTCTTTTCCATAAATATAACCCCCTTCTTGTTGAAGGATAAAACTGAAATTGCGTTTTATCAATTCGCCGACCTGTTTTTGTCTAATCGATTCCATATACCGTTATTTTATATCACAATGAAGGACTTTGATATCGTCCAAATAGCCCTCGAGTTTATCTCCTATTTTTACTGGACCTACACCCGATGGCGTCCCTGTAAACAGCAAATCTCCCTTCTGGATGGTGAAAATACTTGAAATATACTCTATCAACTTTTCCAGTCCAAATATAAGATCCTTTGGGCTACCTGCTTGTTTCTGTGATCCATTCAGATTGAGGTAAAATGAAGAGTTCATAAATTTTTGATTTTCGAAAGGCATCCAATCACCAATCACAGCAGAATGATCAAATGATTTTGCTATTTCCCATGGATAACCCTTTTCTTTGCAGGATTGTTGCAGATCTCTAGCCGTAAAATCTAAACCTAAGGTATAGGACTCGATGTATCCAAGGACGAATTGAGGTTGTATGGATTTTCCGTTTTTACCAAATTTCAAGACCAGTTCTATCTCATGATGGATTTCATTGGAAAAAGAAGGATGGTAAAAAGGCTGTTTATCTTTTAGTAAGGCCGTTGAGGGTTTCATGAAAACCAAAGGAGTAGTCGGCACTTCACTCTTCATTTCAGCGGCATGATCCGCATAGTTTTTACCGATACAAAAAATTTTCATGTATAAAAATATTAAAAATTTGGTGAAAGTTGTCCCAATTTATCCTCGACATAAAATTCATTGATGATTCGGATAACTTCTTCGACGTCGTCGGTAATCGGCATCAAATTCAGATCCACTTCATTGATGTTATTTTCCTTTTTTAACATGACATTTATAATCCAATCCTTCAAGCCTGACCAGTATTCTACCCCAACAAGAATAACTGGAACTTTTGATATTTTTTTTGTTTGTATCAATGTTAAAACTTCGAACATCTCGTCCAAAGTCCCAAATCCACCAGGAAGTACGACAAATGCCTGAGCGTATTTAACAAACATTACTTTTCTAACGAAAAAATAACGGTGACTTAGATTTTTGTCTGGATCGATATATTGATTGTATCCTTGCTCAAAAGGCAGATCTATATTCAGTCCTACGGATACGCCACCCTTTAAGGATGCACCTTTATTGCCTGCCTCCATGATGCCTGGGCCGCCACCTGTGATGACACCATATCCTTCGTCTGTTAGCCTAGAAGAGATTTCTACCGCTTTTTGATAATAGGGATTTTCAGGTTTGGTTCTAGCGGATCCAAAGACAGAAATACAAGGACCAATTTCGTTCAAAGATTCGAAACCCTCTACGAATTCACCCAATATTTTCAGCATAGTCCAAGAGTTTTCTCCAGGAATCTGATTCCACTTTTTCATTGTCCTCATTGCCATATCACTATGTTATTTATATTCACAAAAAAGCCTGCCACCAGGACAGGCCAATTTTATTCTCATCCTCAAATATATACTAAATTTAATATATCAAGCAAATATTTCTTGTCTTTTTTTAAACAGGCTCCTTGAATATTCGATAAATTCTTCCTCAGAATCAAATTGACTTATATAATCCATTAAAACTTTTGCTTCAGATTTACTCTGAGGTACATGCTTAGCGATATCACCCGCAGTGATACTTTCATTGCAAAGGATAATCAATCGCTCGACTACGTTTCTAAGCTCTCTGATATTTCCCGTCCATTCAAGATTTTGAAGGGCAAACAATGCATCTGCATCTATTTTTTTCTTTGGAATTCCATACTCATTGCATATGGATTCTATAAAATGATCAACCAAGAGCGGAATGTCTGATTTTCTTTGATCCAATCCAGGTACTTTGACGATAATGACCGCTAAACGGTGATATAAATCTTCTCTAAATCTCCCCATGGATATCTCTCTTTTCAGGTCTTTGTTGGTCGCAGCTATCACCCTGACATCCACTGATATTTCACGATCTCCTCCAACTCTCGATATGCGATTTTCCTGCAAAGCTCTAAGCACTTTTGCTTGGGCTGATAGACTCATGTCTCCGATCTCATCCAAGAACAAAATGCCTTTATGCGCCAATTCAAATTTTCCTAATTTCTGCTTAATGGCAGAAGTAAAAGAGCCTTTTTCATGCCCAAATAACTCACTTTCTATCAATTCAGAAGGAATGGCGGCGCAGTTTACTTCGATCAATGGATGATCATTGCGATTGCTTTTTTCGTGAAGATACTTGGCGATGAGTTCTTTCCCACTCCCGTTTGGACCCGTAATCAAAACTCTCGCTTCCGTAGGGGCTACTCGCTCCACCGTCTCCATTATATCTCTAATGGAATCAGACTGCCCGACTATCTCCTTGCTTTCACTACGATTGATCTTACGCTGCAATGTCTTCTTTTCTACGATCAAAGAGTTCCTATCCAATGCATTTCTCACGGTGATCAAAAGTCGATTAAGATCCGGCGGCTTTGAAATAAAGTCAAAAGCTCCTTTTTTGACAGCATCAACTGCATTGTCTGCCGAAGCATGACCAGAAATCATGATAATAGGCGTATCTGGTGCTAAAATCTGGATGCGCTCTAAGGCATCTATGCCGTCTAATTTCGGCATCTTTATATCCATCAATATCAAATCAAAGCGATCCTGCTTTATCTTAACGATGGCTTCGACACCATCGCACGCCTCATGAAATTCATATTTTTCAAACTCCAGGATTTCCTTTAAAGTCCTACGGATACTCTGCTCATCATCAACTACCAATATCTTTATCATATTATATTTATTTAACATGTTTAATCAACAGCAAATATACATATTATATATTATAAAAATAAATAATACATAACATTTTTTTATTTTGCAAATTTTTTATAACTTTAATGGAAGAATATTCAAAACTTAGATCTTGGGATTTTAAAGATGTCAAAATTGTTTACTCTTAAGTGTCGTGTTTGGGTTTATGCTTTGCTTTATTGCTGGTGTAGTATATTTTGCATTACGTGTACAGAGAAACAATCCAAGGTGTCCAATTCAAAATCAAAAGAGCCTACTGCTTGGAGAGACAGCTTAGTGGCGAATGGAATTAAAAAAGATTTTGAAAAAGTGCAGCTTTGGAATAAAAAATTTGATTGGAGCCAAATTTTACTTGACAGTCTATCGATAAAAACGGTCAAATATGCAATCCGGGGGTTCACTTTTACTGATAAATATGACGAAGGTATAAAATGGATCCAAGCGAACCAATACCAATTGGACACTTTGATTTATCATCCTATTTCGAAAGAACTATATTTCATATTGGGTGAATTTTATGATTTTGCAGACAGGCCTTTTATCGCCATTGATTATTATCATAAATACATTCAAGCCTACCAGCAGTTTAATTTATTGGATGAAAAAACAATACGTCTAGCGCACAATTACTTGGGGTTATGTTATTTTAGAGTAGGAAATCTGCGCCTCGCTTCGGATTGTTTTACGCAAGAAATGGAATGGACAAAAAAAATCTTTGCCCGAAAGCGATCAACTTGCTTCTAATTTGAACAATATGAGTGTCATCAAAAGGCACTTAAACGATACACTCGCTAGTAGGAAATTCATAGAAAGAGCCCTAGAACTTAGGATAAAAAAAGGCGTGAAGGATCAAAATAAATTGGCCAATTTGTACGAAAATTTGAGCAAAGCGCAGCTACTCTCTGGACAAAAAAGTCAAGCCATGAGTACCATCAACAAGGCGATCAGACTGCGAAGCGATGCACCCCAAAAGGACACGGCAGCATTTGCCAATAGTTATTTCGCATTGGCGCTAGTCCAAGAAGCTTTGGATAGACCAGATCAAGCCAAAATAACTTTGAAAAAAGCATTATTTTTTTCAGAAAATGCACTTGGAAAAGAAGATGATGGCACCATTGATTGCCTTGAAAAATTGGCAGAACTTTCCCTTAAAACCAATCAATTAGACACGGCAAATTTCTATATTGAGGAAGTATTAAAATCACAAAAATACCAGTCTCAAGATACTTTGGTTGAAAGCTGGAAAAATTCACAGCGAATACTTTATGCACTGCATCTACAAAACAAAATACTGAATCAAAAAAACATTGATGTCTTTAAAATTAAAAATAATCTTAGACAAATCCTTCGTATCCTAGGCAAAACGATGGATCAATACTACACCATTTCCGCCATTTCTGAGATTACCAAAAAAAATCTAACCGTCATCCAAGAATGTGTAACCGTGTCAGAGGCCCTATTTATAAAAACGAAGGACCCAATCTATTTCGAATACACCTTCAATCTCATCGAAAATGCAAAAGCATTGGAGCTCTTGGTAAAAACATTGAACAATTTCAATCGCCTTGAAAATGTACCCAAGGAAATCGCTCAACAAGAATACGAATTGAACATAGCCATCAATAGAACCAAGGAATTATTCCATGCCAGTGATGCGAATACTTCCATCAAAGACAGTTTATTCAAGGCATTGACCCAGCAAAATAATCAACTTCAAATTCTACAACGAAGGATTGCAACCAATTATCTCCGAGGACCCTTGAAGGAAAGAAAACAATATTTTGATTTGGCATCCATTCGACAAGAAGCTAAAAGCCACAAGGCAACGATCGTTCATATTTTTGCTACACCCAACCAATATTATATACTTGGGATTGATGATTCAAATACACCGTTTACAAATACGTGTACTAGGGATTCCATCGATGAGATGATTCATATTTGGAGGAAAAACATAGAGGACGATGGCATTAAGAGAATAGCGGGTGAGGGTAGTTTTTCTGAACCATATTTGCTTCACAAAATTTTATTTCCAACGAAAAATCCAACTACACCCAGCTTGATTATTTTTCCATCAAATGCTTGGTTCTTAGTGCCATTTGACGCTTTAAATCTTCAACCAAATCTCAGTCCTTCAAGTTATTATTTAAACAAATACACTATAGAACTGGGCTACTCTCTTGGGCAGCACAAATTGTTGTCTTCTGAACCTCAAAAAATTAGAACTCCTAGCATCTTCGCCATGGCACCTTCCGCCAATGAAGCCTTTCAACTAAACTATGAAGGCGAGCCGATACACTTTTCAAAATTGCCAA
Source organism: Saprospiraceae bacterium (assembly GCA_016718505.1). Taxonomy (GTDB): domain Bacteria; phylum Bacteroidota; class Bacteroidia; order Chitinophagales; family Saprospiraceae; genus JADKKF01. Next base: position 450,604 of record JADKDE010000003.1, read on the forward strand.
ACAGTCAACGTGAGATCAAAGCCTTGAATGATATCTTTGGGTCAAATGTCGTTAAAATGACATCAAAAAATCTCGATGCGATTGGCAATCAATTGACCATTTTGCATCTTGCGGCCCACGCCAAAGCATTTAAGAATGATCCAGAATCGTCTTTTTTATTGTTAAAAAATGACAAAAATGAATACTATCCTTTAAAGGCCAAAGACATTTATAACAAAATAATCCCTTCAGAGCTAACCGTATTGAGTGCTTGTGAAACAGGGGCTGGAAGCATGGAACAAGTGGAGGGATGCTTGAGTTTATCCAGGGCGTTTTTCTTTGCGGGATCTAAATCAGTTGCATCTTCATTATGGCAAATAAATGACGCTCAATCGGCCAAGTTAATAGAGACATTCTATAGACATCTCCGCGAGGGGATGAACAAATATGAGGCCTTGCGCCAAGCAAAACTAGATTATATTTCTGATGCCCGAGCCATTCACAAAAGTCCATATTATTGGGCTTCACTGTCCTTGTATGGAGACGGAGCTGCCATTGTTGGGCTTTCTAGTCCCAAAGCATGGATATGGTTATTCGCTATTGGTGGATTCGCTATTTTGACTTTGATTCTGTGGAGATTATTCAAGCAGATAAGCCAAGAATGATTACAATAATCATCATTTATTAAGAGAGAAAAAGCGTGAGTGATAGTAGTGGTCCACGCTCTTTTGTTGGGATTTATCCTAGTAAAGAGCGGGGAGTCTCGAAGAGACCAAAGCCACGCATAGCACGACCCACTGGCGAAGACGTGGGACACGCCCAAAACAAGTAACAACAATTAAAAAGCCAAACAAATCTGTGTCAATTGGATTTGCTACAAACATGAGAAAAAAATCATATATTTGCCGTCAAGTGGGCAATATCGCCGACAACAAAAAGTAAGCGAAGGATTTACTAAATGATAAAAATTGGCATTTTTTTTGGTGGAATTTCTAGGGAAAGAGAAGTCTCTTTCGCAGGAGGGAGAACCGTCTTTGACAACCTTAATAAGTTGATTTTCGAGCCCATTCCCATTTTTGTTGACTCGTTTGGACAGTGGATTCACATCGATTGGTCGTATCTTTACAAGGGTACGATTCGAGATTTTTATCCTGCGCCTAGTCGCTTGAGCGCGTTAAAACTACCCATTCAAGTCTATGCTGAAAGTTTAGAAATGGAAAAAGGCAGCGGCTTGGACGCATTGGCTCAGGATGTTGGAACCAAAATAAACCCCAGTGATATCGGACATCTGATAGATATCGCCTTTCTAGCATTGCATGGGGAAGGTGGTGAAGATGGGCAAATTCAGGGGCTTTTGGAATATTTTGGTGTTCCTTATACTGGTAGTGGAATCCTAGCATCAGCTATTGGAATGGACAAAAGTGTCCAGAAAAAATTCATGCGGCTTGGGCAATTCTCGTGCCCACCCATGGTTGAAATCAAAAGAAAAGATTGGACTTTAGCGTCCATGCAACATATTTATGAAGAAGCCCTACAAACTATTGGGCTTCCTTTGGTCGTTCGCCCTGCCAATCAAGGCTCATCCATTGGAGTTTCTATCCTTAAAAAAGAAGATGAGTTCGCTAGATTTAAGGAGTTGGTCAATAGGGCATTTTTCAGGATAAAAGTAGATTTAGCAAATTGGAAAATCAAGTCTTTGTCTGAAAAGATTCATTATCTTCAAGACATAACCGATTTAAGATCTGGGATTGGTTTTCCGATGTATTGTGGCGATGCTAAGTACTACAATCCAGATGAATTGCTTCAACTCTTGGACACATCTAGTGAAAAAACAGAATATTTGACCCTTGATGGCTATCACAGCGAACAAAAAGTGATCCTTGAAGGCTTTATCGAAGGGAAAGAGTTTTCGTGTATTGTACTCAGAAATGAACACGGAGAATCGACGGCGTTACCTCCCACTGAAATCATTAAAAAATCAGAAGTTTTCGATTATAAATCCAAATATCTGCCTGGCTTATCTCACAAAGAAACACCGATCAAGCTCCCTATGGAGACGATCGAAAAAATCAGAAAAGAGTGTGTCCGATTGTTCGAGTATTTTGAATTTAAAACTTATGCTAGAATAGATGGCTTTATCACAACGGATGAGACCATCATATTGAACGATCCCAATACGACCTCGGGGATGATGCCTTCATCGTTTTTTTTCCATCAAGCAGCAGAGATTGGACTTAATCCCTCTCAGTTTCTTACATTTATCATAAAAAAATCGGTCCAAGAGCGCATTGACTCGAGCCTTTCACCATCACAATTCAGACCCATCTTAAAGAAATTAGAAGAAAATCTTCAGCGGGTCAAAAGTACGCTCACTCAAAGAAAGAAAATTGGCGTCTTGATGGGCGGGTATAGCTTCGAGCGGCATATTTCTATGGAAAGCGGACGGAATATTTTTGAAAAATTATCCAGTAGTAAAGACTATGAGCCCATCCCATTATTCCTAGTTGGGAACAAAGATGAACACAGATTTTTCAGGCTTCCTATCCAACTTATGCTAAAGGATAATGCAGATGACATACGAACCAAACTACTGAACTGGGAGCGACATCCTCTCCTAGATAAAATCCGTTTGGAGTGTAAAGATTTGCTAGAGAACTACGCTGGAGAAGCCAATTTCGATCCCAAAGAATGGACCTATAAGGACTTTGCTGACCAATTGAGCTTTGTCTTCATAGCCCTTCATGGACGACCAGGCGAGGATGGGACCATTCAGCAGTCGCTAGAGAAATATGGTATCCCTTACAATGGTTCTGGAGTTGAGACTTCATCGACAACGATCAACAAATACGAAACCCTTCAAAAACTAAAAAAAGAAGGATTCTGTGTAGCTGACCAAGCCGTTTTCACTAAAAATGAATACACCCAAGACAAGGATGTTTTTATAAAAAAAGTTCAAAGTGCATTAAGATTCCCTTTCATACTCAAACCAATAGACGACGGTTGCAGCAGTGCGGTTAAAATCATTAGAAATAGCGCATCATTGTCGGACTATTTGGAAGCCATTTTTAGAGAAACAGAAGAAATAAATCCAGAACTTAGGCAACGACTAAAATTGGATTGGAATGAAGAATTTCCTATAAAAAGCGAAATACTAGCCGAGACATTGATTGAGAAAGGCGATGCTAAGCATTTTTTAGAAATCACGGGCGGATTCCTTACACATCTAAATAATGGGGAACTGGTGTATGAAATGTTCGAGCCATCAGAAGCCTTGACTACAGGAGAGGTATTGAGCTTGGAAGAAAAATTCCTCGCTGGCGAAGGTCAGAACATCACGCCTGCTCGCTATGATAAAGACCCAGCAAAATCAAAAGAAATATCCATCAAGGTTCAAAAAGATCTTCAAAGGGCAGCACAAATATTAAATGTCGAAGGCTATGCACGAATAGATGCTTTTGTAAAAATTTATCCCGACGGCAAAGTGGAAACGATTATAATCGAAGTGAATTCTTTACCAGGTATGACGCCTGCGACTTGCATTTTTCATCAATCCGCATTGAACGGACATACCCCTTTTCAATTTATTGAAAAAATTATTGAATTTGGTATTCAAAGACATAAAATGAATTAAAATGGCTACAAACAAAACACAATCTGGTTCATTTCTCAAATCCTCATATTTCTGGAAACAGCTAGGCTTGATTATTGTATCCTTTGCCTTGATTATATTTTTGGTAGGATTTACTTTAAAACTTTTCACCAAACATGGGCAAAGCATAGGCATTCCGAATTTGATGGGAAAATCAATAGAAGATGCAGAAGAAATAACCGATGATTTAGGTTTGGATATCGAAGTGATCGATTCAGTATTTATGGTTGGCAAAAAACCATTTGAAGTCATCAGGCAATATCCAGAAACAGGTGTCAATGTGAAGTCAGGAAGAGTTGTGTATGTTTCCATCACCAAAGAAGTTGCTGATAAAATTCCGTTGAGTCGTTTGCCCACATTATACGGAAAATCATTTGAACGCAAGAAAAAAGAACTTGAAAATGGTTTTGAAATAAAATCCAAGATCGTTGCTCAGGAGTTCGATGCCGGTCTCCGGGCTTCATCCTAGCAGTGATTTATCAAGGTGATACCATCATCAACTCCGCCTATCGAAAACTGGAGGTGATGATACCTCGCGGTGGTACTTTAGAGTTTGTTGTATCCAAGCCCGATGGTGGAGAAATTCGAATCCCTGACTTGGTGTGCAAGACATTGGATGAAGTAGAATTTTTCCTGAGTACCATATATATCGATCCAGAATATTCTGATACCGATTTAATCAATAAAAATCCTAAAAGATCGCTCTACATAGCCAGCCAAAATCCTTCAGCTGGAAGTCAGATGATTATGGGAGAAAAAGTACATCTTACGATAAGCGCTACCAAGCCAGCAATTTGCATCGCTGTGGAAGATCCAACACCAAAGGATGAAACAAAAGATGCCCCTAAATCTGAAGTAAAAAAACAAGAGGTCAAAAAACCTGAAATCAAAAAGCCAGAAAAAAGTCGATTGATGCTATATTTTCCAGCGATTGGCTAAAATGATGATAAGACCTATTAGCGCTGGAAGGATCAAATTGATCATCCATATCCCAAATGTAGCGGCAGCGACGCTCAGCGCATTGGCCCCAAACAAATTAAACAAAAAAATGGCGATTTCTCCCCGCGCTACCAGTCCCATGATGGGCGGCAAGGGTAGACCTGACTGAAACAAGTACACTGCCCAAATGACGCTAAACATACTGATCCAAGACAGATCGACGCCAAAGAATTTTAGCAACATTGCGAACTGCAAACTATAGACTAGAACTCTTAGCATAGCCCACGCGATAAGCTTCAACAATAGCCCATTCTCAAAATTCAAAACGGGACGAAATCGACCCAATATTTCTCTCAATTTCGAATGTTGGATTATTCTCCTAGCGTAATCCCCGATAATATTGGCATTAAAAAATAAAAATCCAATTAAAAACAAAACCATTAGGCCAAGTCCCACAAAAGTCCACGAAAACCAAGTAGGCATGTTTCCTTTTACATTTATCAAGTACAAGGTTCCTACCCAGCCCAAAATCCAAATACAGTACAACTGTGCTAGACTCGACACAAAAGATGCGGATACGGATAGCCATCTGTCTTTACTCTCAACAAACAAAACCTTCCCTGCATACTCCCCTATCCTAGCTGGCGTCACCGAAGCCATGGCTATACCACTCATGATGCTTTGAAATGTCCTGGTCCAACTTATTTGGGTACTAGACATCATCAATAATCGCCATTTGATGGCCTCCAACGCCCAGTTTATAGGCATCAGAATCAAACATCCCCAAAGCCAATACAAGGAGGATGATTGCCACCGATCTGTAAATTCAAAGAACAAAATATCAAAGTCATGACGAAATAGGGTTTGCTTCAGTAAAATAAAACAAAACAATAATACCAATAAAGCCTTTAATACTATCTTCAAAATTTTATGAATGCCCTTGCTCAAAATTGAAATTTATAGCTTTTGTAGAAAATAAAAAAGGCCACTTCGTTATGAAGTAGCCCGTGTAATATACTGTGTATTTCTATTAAAATCTATATCCTACTGCAAGTTTTCCAGTTCCATCTATATTAATCAATGGGAATCCACTAAAGTCTGTTGTTCAAAATACCAATTCTATTTAATTAAAAATTCTGAATCAAATTTTGCCTTACTTTAATTTATTTCTTTTTTTCAAAAAAATAAAAATAAAAAATTCCAACTTTACACCATGAATTCTATCTATTCAAAAATATTTCGGTCCCTTTATTTTGCTTTTTTAAACGCCCTTTTAATGAATAATTATTCTGTTTATGGACAGCATTCCACCGACGTCCCAATCTCCTCTTGGTCTGTCCGTAACCTCAAGAATACAGTCTCCTGCCAGACTGAAAATCCTCAAAACATATTCCAAATTCTCTTCGAAAATGGCCACATTCCCGATCCTTTCGTGGGCACCAATGAACAAAAAGTGCAGTGGGTTGCTGAGGATGATTGGATTTTTGATACCCATTTCGATGTCGATCCTATGACTTTAGAATACAAGCACATCTCTCTTTATTTCGAGTCCCTAGATACTTACGGCGAAGCTTTCCTCAATGGCACAAAAATTGGATCCTTTGAGAATATGTTCCTGGATAATAATTTCCCAATCAAAAAACTTTTAAAAGCGAAAAATAATCACCTGAAATTCCTTTTTTATTCAGCCAAAAAGAAAGCCCTAGCCTCGCAAAAAGCATATGGAATAAAGCTCCCTGGCGAAGAAAGAGTCTTTATCAGAAAGCCTCAATATCATTTTGGTTGGGACTGGGGTCCTACCCTCACAGGATGTGGTATCACTTCCACACCCGTTATCAAGGCATACAATGAAGTAGAATTAAAGTCCGTATTTGTAGTAGCTGACCAAGACCTACACGAGCAAAATACAAAATTGCACCTCGATATTTTCTCCACCCAAGAAAGATCCTTTCAGGTCAATTGCCAAATCGGAGATCATTTTTTGGACACATTACTTTTCTTGTCCCCAGGCCTTCACACCTATACCCTTTCTGTGCATATTGATCAACCCCAACTTTGGTGGACGCACAATTTGGGCGAACCATTTCTTTATGAGTACAATATCCAAGGTTATTCTGATCATGATAAATTCGCTACTTCGGGCAAATTTGGATTCCGAAAAGTGGTACTTCACACTCAGCAAGACAGCTCTGGTCAGGATTTTTATTTTACCTTAAATGGTAAAAGAGTTTTCGCTAAAGGCGCGAATTATATCCCCACGAATATCATGGGCCAGCGAGAAGAATCCTTGGATCCCGTCTCTGCCGTCCAGGAAGCCCGATTTGCCAATATGAATATGCTTCGAGTTTGGGGCGGAGGCATTTACGAGTCCGATGCTTTTTACGATGCTTGTGACAGCCTTGGCATCATGGTCTGGCAAGACTTCATGTTTGCTTGTGGGATGTATCCTGGAGACCCAAATTTTCTAAATTCTGTGAAAGAGGAAGCCACATTCCAGATAAAAAGGCTTAGAAATCACCCTTCCATAGCCCTTTATTGCGGGAACAATGAAAACAACGAAGCCTGGCACCGCTGGGGCTGGAAACCCAGCTTTACGCCTAGCCAACAGACCAAGATTTGGCAAGATTACCAAAAATTATTCAACAATATTCTGCCAAACCTAGTACAAGCACACCACCCCGACATTTCCTACTGGGAGTCTTCTCCCAAGTTTGGTCGAGGGGATACTAGGTATTTGCGCGAAGGCGATGCACACGACTGGTGGGTTTGGCACGATGGAAGACCGTTTCGACATTTTTTGACGGCTGTCCCTAGATTTATGAGCGAATTTGGTTTCCAGTCCTTTCCAGACATACAGACGATTAGTACTTTCGCAGATCCTTCAGAATACGACCTGAATCACCCTACGATGCTCCAGCACCAAAAACACCCAAAAGGAAACGCCATCATCAAGGACTTTACGGAGCGAGACTACCCGAAGCCGAAAAATTTTGAAGGGTTTGTTTACTTGAGCCAGATGGTTCAGGCCGATGGCATGGCTCTTGGCATCGAAACGCATCTTCGGAATCAACCCTATTGCAGCGGATCCCTTTATTGGCAGCTCAATGACTGCTGGCCCGTCGCCTCTTGGTCTTCTATGGACTACACGGGCAAGTGGAAACCGATGATGTACCAAGTAAAAAATCTCTTTGCCCCTAGCATTATTTCCTGCTATATGAGTGACGATTGGGTCCTACATATCCATTGGGTTCAAGATAACCCATCTTCCAAAAACTTGCAACTAACGGCTCAATACATGGATTTTAGCGGCACGCCTCAGAGGGTTTGGCAAGAACAATTTGTCAGCAAACAGCCTTCGAAGCATGTTCTGGACATTGATTTGAAGCTCTTTAAGGAAGAATTTCATCCAAATGGACATGTATTTTATCTTTCTGTCCAAGGCGAAAACGGTCAATTATTGGCTGAAAAAGCTCATTTCGTCCTTAGTCCAAAACATCTTTCTCTCTCTAAGCCAACCATTCAATTGACCAAAGAACGCGTAGATGAACGATATATTTTGACTCTCAACTCACAATCCTTGGCTAAAAATGTGGCACTCACAGCCTCTGTAGAAGGAACTTGGTCTGACAATTTTTTCGATCTCATCCCAGGTATTTCCAAGCAAGTCGAATTTTTCCCTAAAGAAAAATACGTTCCCAACATTGATTTTCAAGCTAAATCCATGATAGATTTTATTCAGAAAGATTGATTTGATATTAAGGGCGTCTCCCTCTTCCCGCCCTTCGGACGAGATCGGGTCGCAGACTTCACGACTTCACTTCGTTTCGGTCTCATCTCTACTTGAGGTCGAGTTGAGACGCTCCTTCGGAGCTCGTTCCGATCGCTGACGCACTACCTACCCATTCTCCCTGCTTCCCAGTATTTTTAACAAATACCCTTTTGTGGTGATTTCCGAGAGGGTCGCTTGCCTATATCTTTGACTCAACAAAATTAAACAATTATGAAAAATTATTTTAAATCGCTTTTAGTTTATCCTTGTTTGGGTATCATGTTGAATTCATCCATTAACGCTCAAACCAATTACCATGCTGCTACGGAAACACCATTCCAAAAGAAGCATGCAATCAGTATCAATGTTCTTTCACCTTTGTCAAATCGAGTGGGAGTAGGTTATGAATATCTATTCAATCCGAAAACTTCATTCATTCTCCAAGGTGGTTTGATCGGCCTTACCTCTGGCAAAGACATCAGATATGATTCTGATTATACTTACAAAGTTGACCCAAAGGGTTATTACGCAGCAACGGGAATTCAGTTTTATCTAGGCAAAAAACAAACCAACATGACAGGATTTTATGTACGCCCTATGTTTACATATGGTTCATACACCCACAACCGAGAACAAAAAGAAGTAATAGGAATTGGGACATTCTTTGGGATACCTGCCGTTTACTATGGAAAGGAGCAAATCATCAAAGAAAAGGTCACATACTACACGGTTGATCTAAACATGGGGTATCAATTTGCCCTGTCAGAATCCTTCCGTATAAATGCCGAAATTGGCCTTGGCATCACACACGACAACAAAATCAAAGACGATTATGAAGCATTTGATGCCGCATTCATTGGAGCTAAAAAGTATAGCACAACTTACTCCAACTATACAAGTCGAAGCTTTTCTAATAACAATACTGCTCTCTCTGGTGCAGCAGCCGTTCACTTATCCTATATTTTTTAACACAATAATTTTCAAACACTATTTTTTCAAAACATTTAAATTTTCTAATTATGAAAAACTATCTTAAAACCTTGACTTGCATTGCGATATCAATATCGACTACCTTTGCATCCTTCGCTCAATCTTCTTTCTCCAGTTCGACCAATACGCCAGAATGGACCAAGAAAAATACAGTCTATTTGACTGCCAACTTAATTAACACGGGTTTAAACTATGGACGATTGGTAAGCGTATCTGAAAATGGTATGTTGAATTTGAGTGGTGGAATTGGAACTGCTTTAGTATTTCCTGGAAGTTATTACACAGGTGTTATCGAAGCCTCATACCTTTCAAAGAAAAAAGTGCATCATTTTGAACCCGGAATTGGAGCTTTTATGGTATTAAATCCTATTTCTGAGGAATCATCAAATCCACCTATTTTATTTGGATATCTTGGATATAGGTACCAAAAACCGACAGGTGGGTTAATGATCAAAGCAGGTTTGCGAGGACATATTATACCTGGACTCTTCAGTTTCTACAATGGTCTTAGTGATTCTGGTGAAGCATTTATTATCCACTCACTTATTTCACCGACGTTCTCCATTGGATACGCCTTTTAGGGAATCCAAAGGTTAAATTCTACTCACAAATCACAAAATAATATCTACGATATAAAGCCTGCTCAGCGTTTTGGTAACACGCGTGTCCAAGACAAAAACTTGTCAAACGCTCTGATCACTTAGTAAAAAGTCCAACCAACAAAACGAAACAAACCTTAATGCCTTCGATATTTTGAATTTTTAATTAGGTGATTTAATAACAGTTTTTTAGCCCAGAGGTAGCAAAAGTAGCTGCCTTCTGGGTTTTTAATTGGGATATATTCAGTCTAATTTTCTATCCTTCTAGATCAAATGAAAACCACCAATTAAAGAAACAATCGACCCACCTCAACTTAGCCGCGTCAAGGATCGGAATGGTCATCGAAGATGAGTCTCGAAGAGACCGAAGCCATGCAGAGCCTGCCATTCACGAGTCCGAATGACGAGAGAAGGGGACGCCCAAAAACAAAAAAGGGTAATAACCTTGCGATTATTACCCTTTGTATATAGCTTTTAGGAAGCTTTTTCTTTGGTATTACTTAGCTTGATAGCCCCTTACAAGCAGCGAAACTTCGTTTTTCAAAACTTCAACGAAGCCACCTTCTATCGTAAAGGCCATTTTTTTGCCATCTGTATTAATAATCCTACCTGTACCTTGACCTAGAGCTGCGACCATAGGTGCGTGATTGGCTAAGACTTCAAAAAGTCCTGTCTTTCCAGGCAGTTGAACCGAGGTTATTTTTCCTTGATAAATTTCTCCAGTGGGTGATAATATCGAAATGTTCATTGGTAATAATTTATTAAGCTTCAGCCATCATTTTCTTACCCTTCTCGATGGCATCATCGATGCTACCGACAAGGTTGAATGCTGCTTCTGGATACTGATCTACTTCACCGTCCATGATCATGTTAAAGCCTTTGATCGTCTCTTCGATAGGAACCAAAACTCCTTTCAATCCCGTGAACTGCTCAGCTACGTGGAATGGTTGAGATAAAAATCTCTGAACCCTTCTAGCGCGGTGTACCACTTGCTTATCTTCGTCTGAAAGCTCTTCCATACCCAAGATCGCGATGATATCTTGAAGTTCATTGTATCTCTGAAGGATATTTTTTACTTTTTGAGCCGTGTTGTAATGCTCGTCTCCGATGATCATCGGGTTTAAGATACGAGATGTACTGTCCAATGGATCTACCGCTGGATAGATACCCAAAGAAGCAATCTTTCTACTTAATACCGTAGTGGCATCCAAGTGCGCAAATGTTGTCGCTGGAGCTGGATCCGTCAAGTCATCCGCAGGTACATATACTGCCTGAACCGATGTAATAGATCCTCGCTTAGTGGACGTAATACGCTCTTGCATTAGACCCATCTCAGTAGCTAGTGTCGGCTGATATCCCACCGCCGATGGCATACGACCCAAAAGTGCTGACAACTCAGAACCCGCTTGGGTAAATCTAAAGATATTGTCGATAAAGAACAAGATGTCACGACCTCCCGTTGGATCGCTTAAGTCTCCATCACGGAAATATTCGGCTATCGTTAGTCCTGACAAAGCCACACGTGCTCTCGCTCCTGGCGGCTCATTCATCTGACCAAACACAAGCGTCGCTTGAGACTTGCTCAATTCTTTTTTATCTACTTTGGAAAGATCCCAGCCACCAGCTTCCATGCTGTGCTTGAAATCTTCACCATATCTAATTACGTTGGCCTCGATCATCTCACGAAGCAAGTCGTTACCCTCTCTGGTACGCTCACCCACTCCTGCGAATACTGAGATACCATCGTATCCTTTGGCAATATTATTGATCAACTCCATGATAAGTACCGTCTTGCCTACACCAGCACCTCCAAAAAGACCGATTTTACCTCCTTTTGGATAAGGCTCGATCAAGTCAATTACTTTGATACCCGTAAATAAAACTTCCGTCTCGGTACTCAATTGATCGTATGCAGGTGGTTTTCTATGAATTGCATATGCATTTTCATTTTTAGCCACATGACCGATTCCATCAATTGCTTCACCTACCACATTGAACAAACGACCTTTGATTTCATCTCCAACTGGCATAGAAATAGGCTTTCCAGTATCTGTAACCGCCATACCTCTAGTTAGACCGTCGGTACCCTCCATAGATACGGTACGAACGCTGTCTTCGCCCAAATGCTGTTGTACCTCAAGTACTAATTTTGTTCCATTTACACGCTCTACTTCGAGAGCAGTGTAGATTTCGGGTAGTTTGCTGTTTTCATCTGCAAAACTTACGTCCACTACAGGACCGATAACTTGCTGAATACGACCGATATTAGCCATTATGTATTTATTTTAATTCTGATTTTTAAATTGCGCTGCAAAGGTACAATATTTCTCTTCATTTTATATAATAGGTTAGTTTTTTTTACTGAATATTTTGGGGATTTGGGCGTCTCCCTCTCTCAGCTATTGCCTGAGAGAGGGTCGCGGCCTGCACGGGTTCCGTCTCGACTCATGCCTCATCGAGACTCTCGTCACATCTCCCTGAGGGACTTTGCGACGAGACCGTTTCGGTCACTGACGCAGCTATATGAGCGCATGAAGAATTATTCGACGTTTATGCACAAAATTAAAACATTTGAGATCTAATGAAAACCTTCGATTTACTCATCACAAAGCCGTTGAATTTGAATTACAAAAACAAGAAGGCTAACCGTTTTAAAACAATTGAATAATAATAAGAAATAAGGCAATAGATCAAATTAGCATAAGAACAAAAGATAAAACATAAGAGAATATTCCTAAAAATTGGTCAAGTTTCATTCGAAAAAGCAATATGGAGACTGTGAAAATTTTGATTTTTATTCATTTTTATCAAGCTTTTATTTAATTAGGACAAAAGACTGTGCGAACAAAATACAAAAATCAATTAAGACTAAGTAAGCAACAATAATTTGGCATCACAAAACATATTCACATCTTTTATATATTAAATATTTATTTAATATAAATATTTTTTCGAGTCGCACTGAAAAAGAGTAAAGGAAATATTTGAACATTACGGAATAAACTCATAAATTAGCCTCCCGAAATGATTCATTGTAAGGTCATGGATTAGGTAATAATGAGACTACTAGATGATGCTCGATATAAAATGTTGACTACTTTCAAATTTCAATTGAGTACTTTTAAGGCCCCATTATAAGCATTAAATTTAATGTTTAATGTTTTGATTTATCATGTTACAATGTCAATTTTGACTTTCCATTAATTTACTGAAAATAACAAGGGAAATAAACGCACAATTTTTTTAAAAAATATTATTTTATCATTAACAATTAAAATTTTTCAAAAATGAAACAAGGAATTACTTTACTAATTGTATTACTATTCGCAGGAATTTCAACGACTTCTTTTGCACAAATCAGATTTGGAGCCAAAGCTGGAGTGAACTTTTCAAATATGGCAGCCAAAAGCGATCTTGGAAACGCTGACGAAATCTACAAAACCAAAATAGGATTTCATATTGGTGTTACCGCTGAAGTTCCACTTTCTGCTAATTTGTATTTTGAACCAGCTTTATTGTTTTCGACAAAGGGATTCAAAATTGATGAGACACTAGCAAAAGGTAGCACAAACTTAAACTATTTGGAATTGCCTTTGAATTTGCTTTACAAATTTGATGTTGGTTCAATGAAATTGTTTGCTCTTGCTGGCCCATATGTGGGATTTGCAATGTCTGGTAAAACAAAAGCTGACGGTGATGATGATTACACAATAAAAATAGGAACCAACAAGGAAGAAGATGATATGAAGCCATTAGATTTTGGTGCAAATTTTGGTGCTGGTGTGGAAATTAGTAATATCACGGTAGGTCTTCAATATGGTCTTGGACTTGCAAATATTGCAACAAACACTGACGGTGGTTTGTCTGTAAAAAATAAAGTATTCGGAGTATCTGTTGGGTATAAGTTCTAAGAAAATTGATTCTTAACAGTTAAAAACTTTATTTATAGAAACCATATAAAAGTTTTTAGATTATAAAAAAGGGGGCATTTTTAGTAAAATGCTCCCTTTTTTATTTTTTAGTCTAAATATTACCTAAACTTTGCAAATCTCAGTCGATAGTCCGCATCGACTTTTCCGTGTTTTATATTCTCTAGACGGCGATGAATGAGCGTTTTCTTGATGGGCTTGAGATGGTCTGTGAATAAAATGCCTTCAATGTGATCGTACTCGTGTTGTATCACTCTAGCGTTGATACCATCAAAGCTGTCGGTATGCTTCTGAAAGAGCTCATCTAGATATTCTATGACTATTCTTGGTTTTCGCTCTACATCACCTCTAATTTTAGGAATGGAGAGGCAACCCTCTTCATATGCCCACAGATCCCCTTCTTGCTCCAATATGGTCGCATTAATGAAAACTTTTTTATAGCCAATCGGCATATTCTCATCTTTTTTGATTTGCTCCGTATCGATGATGAAGAGTCTGATTGAATGACCAACCTGGGGAGCCGCTAAGCCAACTCCTTGAGCGTGATACATGGTCTCCCACATATTAGAAATCAAATCCTGCAATCCCGCAAAATCTGGATTGATTTCTACGGCTTTCTTTCTCAAAACGGGCTGGCCGTAGGCATATATTGGTAAAATCATGGCGCAAAAATAAGGAGATGTATCGATTAAACAAATTTTCTACAAAAAGTTATTGGAATGACTGTTTTAAGCATTTTTGGGTGAGTAAAACTATACAATATATAGGACTTAATCTTTTGGGCTCAGGTAAAATATTATTTTGGGTTACTTTTAGAGTTTAATTTATCTGTTGACGACTGCAATCTCAATCTTAAAACATTTCTAAAAACTCTCTAAGTATCAATGAGGCACTCACTTTATCGACCAAGGATTTATCTCGGCGTTTTTGTTTTTTAAATCCCGAGGAGGCAATTACTTTTTTAGCCTCGACAGAACTGAAGGCTTCATCTTGCAGATGGATTGAAATATTCGGGTATTTTTTTTTCAATTTTTCAACAAATTCCATCATAGGCGCATGTATCGCAGTCGGAGTCCCATCGCTATGAAGTGGCTCTCCAAATATGATGTCGTCAACCTTTTCTTCCGAAATATATTTGTCCAAAAATGACTCTAGTGTACCCGTGGGTAAAGTCGTCAAGGGCGAACAAATTATCCTTAAGGGATCCGTTACAGCTATCCCTGTTCGTACTTTTCCGTAGTCAATGCCTATAGCTCTAGCCATTATAGATATGTATTTTCTATAAAGGGCATTTTGTCAGGATAGTCCGTAGTAAAATGCAAACCCCTGCTTTCCTTTCTAAATGAGGCAGCTTTAGTAATCAAATAGGCTATCGTAATCAAATTACGCAATTCGCAAAGTTGCGGCGAAATGGTGGTAGTGGTATATAAAGCTTCCGTTTCTTGGTACAATAAATAAAGACGGTCACTGGCTCTTTTTAGACGAACATTTGAGCGAACAATGCCAACGTAGTTTGACATAATCTCCTTAAGCTCTTTCCAGCTTTGGGTGATTAAGACCATTTCTTTGGGATCTGTCGTACCCGAGGCGTTCCATTTAGGGATACCTTCTTTATAGTGCATTTTTTGAATATTTTGTGCCAAATAATTGGCTATTCGTCGGGCATAGACAAGGCCTTCAAGGAGTGAATTGGACGCCAATCTGTTGGCTCCATGTAACCCCGTACACGTACATTCTCCTACCGCGAAAAGATTTAAAATGCTGCTTTTGCCATACTCATCCACGGTAATGCCACCGCACATATAGTGACAGGCAGGCACGACTGGTATCATGTGTTCAAATGCATCAATTCCTAGGGATTTGCATTTCTCATAAATATTCGGAAAGTGGTTTTTAAAAGCCTCATGATCCAAATGCCTGCAATCGAGATAAACATAGTCATCTCCACGAGTTTTCATCTCATTGTCAATCGCTCTGGCGACTATATCTCTAGGAGCTAAAGAAAGCCTCTTGTCATATTTGTGCATGAATTCTTTGCCATCCTTAGTTTTAAGTATGGCACCAAATCCTCTAACGGCTTCAGAAATCAAAAAATCTGGATTTTCACCAGCTGGATTGTAAAGAGCAGTTGGATGGAATTGCACGAACTCCATATTGCTCACGCGACCTTTTGCCCTATAAAACATGGCTATACCGTCACCGGTAGCAATACTGGGATTGGTTGTATTTTTATAAACCTGTCCTGTACCACCAGTTGCCAATACCGTTGCTTTCGCAAGGAAAGTTTCAATTTTTCCACTTTGCTTGTTTAAGGCATAGGCGCCATAACATTCTATGTCGGGCGTCACGCGCGTGATATTGTAACCCAAGTGGTGTTGTGTAATTATATCCACTGCGTAGTAATGCTCATAGACCACTACGTTCGGGAATGACTTAATTTTCTCGCACAAAGTCCTTTCGATCTCCCAACCGGTGATGTCCTTGTAGTGAAGAATTCTATTCTCTGAGTGTCCACCCTCTCTACCTAGGTCGTATTCGGTTGGATTCGCTTTTTCCCGATCGAATTTTGCACCCCAGTCGATCAAATCTCCAACCACTTCTGGACCTTCTTTGACCACTATGCTCACCGCTGACTCCGAGCAAAGATCATCCCCCGCGTCGAGTGTATCGGCGATATGCTTTTCAAAATTGTCGGTATCTGCATCCCAAACCGCGGCAATTCCGCCTTGAGCATACTTAGTATTGCTCTCATCTTCCTTATCCTTGGTGAGTACAATGATTTTCTCGTTTGGGCAAGACTTTGCCAATCTGATAGCTAATGAAAAACCAGCTACACCAGATCCAATGATTAAAATATCAGACTTATTCAATGTTTTTTCTTTGTGATAAGGAGATAACAATTCCCAGCTAATTGGGTTTAAAAGATTTGGGAAAATGAAATCTTAAATTGTAACTAGAAGAATTATTATAAATTTGTCTTTTATAAAATTGTACTATTTTTAATTAAATGAACACTGATAATTTATGAAGAAATATTTGGTAGGGATTCTCTTAATTTTTATGTCAATAGCCAGTCAAGCTCAAGAGATAAATCCAGCTTATGACGCAACTTTGGCCACTTCATTGGGTGGTGATGAACATGGCATGAAATCTTATTTTCTTGTCATCTTAAAAACTGGTAAAAAGGAGATAAAAGATGCAAAAAAGAAGGCAGAAATATTCAAAGGTCATATGGACAATATCCAACAAATGGTTGCAGATAAAAAGCTTGTAGTGGCTGGACCATTTGGTAAAAATGATATAAAATACAGGGGGATTTTCATCCTAGATGTTTCTACTGAATCAGAAGCAAGAATGTTGGTAGAAAGAGATCCCGTGGTGCAATCTAAACTAATGACTTACGATATACTCCCTTGGTATGGCTCTGCGGCTCTTTCTAAGTATTTGCCATATTCGGAAAAAATCTGGAAAACCAAACCTTAATACTTCTCCTAAATCTTAAACTCAGATGCGTCAGGGGTAGGAATGACCATCCCATCAAAATGGGATGGGTATCAAAGATACCGATAGTCATGGATAACCCGACCCTCGGTCTAAGCCGAGGGGGACGCCCAAATAAAAATTTGTTACAAGCGACTTTTGAAATTTTCTTTCTTGAAATTCAAGAAAAACTGGATTCCAACGGAACTATAGAAAGCATGAATTGCGTCTGGAGGTAATCGGGTCAAGGCTAGATTAGTACCAATCACCGTCTTCAATCTGTATATTCCATTGCCGAAATATGCACCAATATGTGGTTGGAAAATCCATTGGCTGAAATGATTGGTTTCGCTGAAACTTGCGGCTACTAAATTGGGATTGAGTATCGTAGAATTGATGCGACACCTCGTATAATTAAGGTTGGCACCCATTTCCCACTCCATGAATCCCCTTCCGATCCAATGCCAAGATGGTTGGACCTGAACAGAAAAGTACGAACTTTCGTGGAAACCATAGTTTGGATTTCCAGTATAACGATAGTTCAAATTCTCCTTATTTTGTGGCGCTAAATAGTGGCCTATGTTATTTGATTTCCCATAACCCAAAACATAAGTCATCACAAAAACGCTACCCGTGAGTTTATTGGGATTTAGCTTCTGTTGGAAACAAATTTTGTAATCTTTGTAAGACGATTCTCGCTTGATAATATTGTTGGTTCGCACAATATTGGTCGTAGCTGTCGTAGAATCGATATCTATCAAATTGTGCTCGTTTAGCGTGTTAAATATTGGGGACAGATTAGAAACTTCCGCCTTTGAGAAGGGAACTATGGTATTATGGCCTACCATGACTACCTGATCTGAATTGACCCCAAAAGAATATTTGAACTGATAGGACCATGTTTTATTTTGAGTCCATCCCAAAGATAAATAAGCAGATTTGTTCTTGTTCATAATGGCGGTTCCTTCTTTGTCCCAATAGGAGTTTCGTGAATTTTTTTTTGTTTTACCAGTGTTGTTGAGTCCGAATGAAAGCATAAAATCCCCAGGTTTTGTCCGTGCTGAACTGACTATTTCATCCTGCAAAATAGGTTGGATAGGCGCTTTAACATTTTCACGCTTGTAATTCTGCCACTTTGGAGGATCTAGAATATTATTAAAAAATATTTCTCCAACGATGCCACATTGAGAAAAAGAAAAGCACAATACCAGTAAAATGATGGATTTGAAAAAATGTAACTTTCTCATAATATTCATAATTTTTAGCAAAGTTATTGTGCTTAAGAAGGTTATAATTTGCGACAAATAATAACAACAAATATATTTTTATTACATATTGAGAAAAATAAATCACTATCAAAATAAAGCATGAGAGGATAGATAAAAATTGCATTACAGAAAAGATTTGGCCTAAGAAAAAGTATGATTTTTATAAAAAATTGTTTATTATTACGAAATAATTCCAAGATTTAGAATGTTATATTTGATTATCAGGCCCTTGGCTCGGGTATTTTTATTTGTTTTCTTTCGAAAAATATACCTGGTTGGAAAGGAGAACATACCCAAAAGCGGTCCTGTTATTCTAGCATCAAACCATCCCAATGCCTTTACAGAAGCGTGTATATATGCGGTCATACAGCCGAGGCCAGTACATTTTTTGACCAGAGCCGATGTATTCAAGAATCCCTTGGCCAACAAAATTTTAAGATCTTTGAATATGTTGCCTATATATCGATTCAGGGATGGGTATTCTAGTTTAAAAAACAATGAAACCACCTTCAACTCTTGTTATGAAATCCTCGGTAAAGGTGGCGTGGTAATTATCTTTTCTGAGGCTAGCTGTGTTTCAGAAAAAAGACTAAGACCTCTCCAAAGAGGGACAGCAAGACTGGCTATTTCTTCGCTAGAATCGCAATCCCTGGACAATGTCAGCGTCGTACCCATTGGTGTCAACTACGCAAAATTAGCTGGCATAAGAGCCGAAGTCATGATCAATATCGGGACGCCCCTTGAAGCCAAGGACTATCGCAAAAGGTATGAAGCAGAACCCAATCAAACACTGAAAGAATTCACGCAAGATTTGGAAGATCGCCTAAAGCCTATGGTGATACATTTTGACAATAAGGAGGTCGAACGGCAAGCTGAATATTTACTAGATAAAGCAGTATGCGAGAACAAAAGCAGTTTTTGGCCACCCGTGGAAAATAATCAATATCTTTTTAAAAACTTAAAATCAATGGTCGATCGCTGGAATGAAAATCCAGAAATCATTTTAGGCGATGCTAGGCTCAAAAACTACAGCTACCAGCCGTATATGAGTGTGGTCAAATACTCGACATTTGGCGATGAAAAATGGCTGAACGGGATCTTTTTAGTGGCGATGTTTCCAATATTTATGATTGGATTCTTGTTCAATTCACCGCCATATTACTTAGCCAAATACATAGCTTATAACAAAGTCAAAAACATAGAATTTCACCTGTCTGTAAGGATGAGTGTGATGATGATAGGTTCTTGTATCTGGGGTATTATCTTGTGGTTTCTTCTTCGAACATACTTTAGCTTTTCGGTGAGCACTATATTGATGTTAGGTTCTTTCTTGTTGGGATATTTTGCCATTTTTTATAAAGAGCAATGGAGTGCTTTTCGATACAATGCTTAGGTGTGATCAGATCTCCAAAAATCATTTTGGGAAGGTGGAACTTGGTTTGCCTCTAGCCATCGTCGGTGGGCTTCTTCCCTACGTCGCTGTTCTTCGATAGCCCTCTCTTCTTTGGTCATCTCGAATATATTCCTAGGAAATAAAAACTTCTCTGGATCTTCGCTTGCCATCAATCGCTCTCTCGCCTCCTGTTCCTTGGACTTTTCGATAGGGATAACCTCTCCGACTATATACGCCATGTAAATACCAGCAAAACTACCTAGAAGATGGCTTTCCCATGATACTTTGGTGTCAGTAGGCACTATTCCAGCAAACATCCCTCCATATACCATCAATACCAACAACGATAAAACGATGGACCTAAAATCGCCTTTGAATATGCCAATCCACGCCACAAAGGCCACTTCCGCATATAATACACCACTAGCCCCTATATGATAACTTTCTCTAGCGAATACCCACACCAACATTCCAGTCAGTAAATACATACCTACAAAAGACCGCCAAGCCACTGGCCTATAAAAATAAAATATCATCCCTGTCATCACGAACAACGCAGTAGTATTCGATATCAAGTGACCAAAATCTCCGTGGATCCAAAATGAAGTCAAGATGCCCTTTAATCCCGCCAAATGTCGTGGATAGACTCCCCAATCGCCCCAAGAAACACCCATCAAAACCTGCGCTATATGTACGAACCATAATAATATAATGACCAAACCACTGATGCGCACAGCCCTCCAAAAGTATTTTTTTTCTTGATCCAATTGTGAAAATATTTTTACTTTTAGATAACGATTTATCGTTGGAATAAGTTTCTAAATGTCTATTCACCGATGATACTGAGTCTGTAGAGAAAAATCCGAGCGCGTCAAGGATCAAAACCATCATCGAAGATGAGTCTCTAGAGCCAGATTTGATGGCGAAAGAGACCGAAACGAAGTGAAGTGGTGGCGAGCCTGACCCGATCTCGGACTTCGGACGAGGGAGGGGGACGCCCATACAAAAAACAAAAAGATGACAACAAAAAGAACTGACTATACTGATGAAAAATTCCAAAGTCTGGTAACAGCCTTGGATACATATTTGAGTGGGGTCAATGGCGATAGCGATGGCTTTTTTAGGGAATTCAACCAAATAGATAGGCTTCAGCATGTAGTTGTATTAGAGCAAAATGGGTGCGCTGTGGCATGTGGTGCATTCAAAGAAATCGAACCACTCGTAGTAGAAATAAAGCGGATGTACACAGCTCCAGAAGGGCGAAATAATGGCTTTGGAACCAAAGTTTTAGAAGAACTGGAGGCTTGGGCGATAGAATTAGGATATCAATCTGCGATCCTTGAAACTTCAAAATCAATGCAGGATGCTGTCCATTTGTACAAAAAAAATGGCTACCTTGTTATCCCTAATTATGACCAGTACATTGGCGTAGAAACGAGCGTCTGTTTTTCAAAAAAATTAGGTAAAAATTAACCACCAATGAAGAGAAAAACATTTTTGAAATCTGTAGGAGTTCTAGGACTGGGGTATGGATTTTTGCCCACACTCCCGAAATCAGCCAACCAAAAGGTTAAAATGGCGGTGATTGGCGTCGGTCTTAGGGGTCAAGATCACGTCGAATTATTACTCCGACGCGACGACGTAGAAATTATCGCAATTTGCGACATCGATCCTAGGATGATCGACATGGCCAAAGAGCTATTCAATAAAACGGGGCAGAAACTTCCCCAAATTTATTCCAACGGCCCAAACGCCTGGGAAGAACTGCTCGAGAAAGAAAAATTGGATGCCGTGATCATCGCAACGCCGTGGGAATGGCATAAACCCATGATCCTTGGTTCTATCAAATCCGGCTTAAAATATGTAGCCACAGAGGTAATACTAGGCACCACCCTAGAAGATCACTGGGAGGTAGTGCGTGCTGCCGAGGCTGCCAAAGCTCATGTGATGATGCTAGAAAATGTGTGTTACCGCAGAGACGTCATGGCCGTCCTCAATATGGTGCGACAAGGGATATTCGGAGAGATCATTCACCTCCAAGGGGGTTATCAGCATGACCTTAGAGAAGTTAAATTCAACGACGGGGTCAATCCATATGGCCATGGAGTAGAATTTGGTGCTAAGGGATTTTCTGAGGCCCGTTGGAGAACCCAACATTCGGTCTTTAGAAACGGCGATCTCTATCCAACACACGGCATAGGCCCACTGGCACAAATGGTCAATATCAATAGAGGCAATCGCTTCGTTTCTCTCAATTCTTTCTCTTCAAAAAGCCGCGGACTCCACGATTATATACAAAAGAAAGGTAGCCCAGACCATCCCAATCGCCAAACCCAATTCAAGCTCGGTGACGTTGTAACCACCCAAATAGCTTGCAGCAATGGCGAAACCATCCTCTTGCAGCACGATACCAGCCTTCCAAGGCCTTATTCATTGGGATTTCGAGTCCAAGGAACGGAGGGATTGTGGATGGATATCAACAAAGGCATTTATATCGAAGGCAAATCCGCAAAGCCACACCAATGGGACGATGCCAAATCATGGCTGGATAAATACGATCACCCGCTGTGGCAGCGATGGATTAAATCGACGCAAGGCGCTGGGCACGGCGGCATGGATTTCTTTGTTCTGCATGCATTCGTAGAATCCGTCAAGCGCAATGCCCCCACACCGCTAGATGTCTATGATGCAGCTGCATGGAGTGCCATCACACCCCTTAGCGAAGAGTCCATCACCTTGGGAAACCAAACGGTTGATTTTCCTGATTTTACAGGTGGTCAGTGGATGTACAGAAAACCGATATTTGCGCTCAATGATGATTACTAATCCCGGTGGACTAATTTTTGCGAATTTTACCAGAAAAATTGCCTAATTTTGCGGCTTCAATTTTTTAAATCATCAAAAAAAACATAGAAATGTCAGGTAATAGAACTTTCACCATGATCAAGCCAGATGCTGTTGCAGCTGGACATATCGGAGCTATTTTGGCCCATATCAACAAGGCCGGTTTTCGCATCGTAGCCATGAAATTAACCCAATTGTCCAAGGAAAAGGCTGGTGAATTTTATGCTGTCCACAAGGAAAGACCGTTTTATGGCGAGTTGGTTGATTTTATGTCAAGCGGCCCGATCGTTGCGGCTATTTTAGAGAAAGACAACGCGGTTGCAGACTTCCGAACTACCATAGGTGCTACCGATCCAGCAAAAGCTGAGGCAGGAACCATCCGCGCGCTTTATGCCAAAAACATGGGCGAAAATGCCGTTCATGGATCGGATAGCGATGAAAATGCAGCTATTGAGGGCTCTTTCCACTTCGCAGGGGTAGAGACTTTTTAATTTCTACGAATAAAATTATTTTATTAAAATTATTGGGGCGTCCCCCTCGTTTTGTCAGTATGACAAGACGAGGGTCGGGCTATCCATGACTGTCGGTATCTCCGATACCCATCCCAAAGGGTTGGGATGGTCATTCCTATCCCTGACGCACAAATACAACTATTGATATTCCAGACAATAAAGGTCATATTTTCTAGTTTTCGAATCGCCATGAGTATTCAGCGATAATATTTTGAAAAATGGAAGAAAAATCGGATATTTGCAACACTTTAATTTCCTATATAACAGAATATTACATAATTATACATGAATAATTTTTCTTATATATTCAACGCACATCCAAACGTAATCGATTCTTATTATCACCAATACCAAAAAGATCCTGAGTCCGTAGATCAAGGTTGGAGACTTTTCTTCCAAGGATTTGATTTTGGGGATAAAAATGGTTCGGCTGCGGGTATTGATTTGGAGCAACTAAAGAAAGAATTTGGCGTCATCAAATTGATCATAGCCTTCAGACAAAGAGGACACTTATTATCAACTACTAACCCACTAAGACCTAGAAAGGATAGGAAACCTACCCTAGAATTAGCCAATTATGGCCTTGACGAATCTGATTTGAACCGACAGTTTTTAGCCGCTGGAGAGCTTGGTTTTTCTGGAACCTTGCAGGAGATCCTAGACAAATTGCGCAACATTTATTGTAAGAATATAGGGTTTGAGTATGGATATATTGAGAATTTTGAAAAAAGAGAATGGCTAAGAAACAAAATAGAATCTAGATCCACAGCACCCGATTATGGCTTTGGCTTAGAACAAAAAAAGCGAATCCTTGAGAAACTCATCGATGCGACCGTCTTTGAAAAATTCCTACACACCAAGTACGTGGGTCAAAAAAGATTTTCCCTAGAAGGAGGAGAAAGCATCATACCTGCCATCGATGCAGTCATCAATAAGGGCGCAGCAATGGGTGTCGTTGAAGTCATCATTGGCATGGCGCATAGAGGTAGATTAAATATCCTAGCCAATACCTTGGGCAAAACATACGAACAGATTTTTTCAGAATTCGAGGGAACGGCTGTCCCAGATCTTAGTTTTGGCGATGGAGACGTTAAGTACCATCTAGGATTTTCTTCGATGATCGAGACGCCTGACAAATTGCCCATACATCTCAAACTGGCCCCCAATCCTTCGCATCTCGAAGCTGTAAATCCAGTAGTGGAAGGCCTAGCAAGAGCCAAAGCTGATATATTATACAATTCTGATTACGACAAAATTCTCCCCATTTTAGTCCACGGAGATGCTGCAACTGCTGGTCAAGGTATCGTCTATGAAACAACCCAAATGTCCCAACTACAGGGATATTATACTGGAGGAACGATACATTTAGTGATCAATAATCAGATTGGATTTACTACTGATTTCGACGATGCGCGCTCAGCTACGTATTGCACATCTGTAGCTTCTCTAATCCAAGCACCTGTATTCCATGTCAATGGTGACGATGTAGAGGCTGTGGTATTCGCAGTAGAGCTGGCGACCGAATATCGTCAAAAATTCAACAATGATGTTTTCATCGACATGGTCTGTTATCGACGACATGGGCACAACGAAGGCGACGATCCGAAATTCACTCAGCCTGAGATGTACGAATTAATCAATGTGCATCCTGACCCAAGAGAGATATATACTCGTAAGCTTCAAGAAAGAGGTGACTTGGATAAAAATTTAGGGGAGCAGATGGAAAAGGCGTTCTGGGACACACTCCAACAGCGACTAGACCTTGTCAAGCAAAAACCACTACCCTATCAATATCAAGAAACTGAACTCGCTTGGAGATCGCTAGAAAAGACCCTTCAAGTAAAGGATGGCATCCACTCGCCAACAACAGGGATTACGAAAGAAAGTGCTACAAAAATTTTAAAACATCTGATGGAAGTCCCTAAGGATTTCAAAGCCCTTTCGAAGATAAATAGATTATTACAATCGTCCCAAAAGATGCTAGATGATGATATCATCGACTGGCAAATGGGTGAATTGATGGCATACTCCTCCATCCTATTGGATGGTAAAAATGTACGATTCAGTGGTCAAGATGTAAAGCGAGGTACGTTTTCGCATAGACACGCCGTTTTGTTCGATATCACAGACAATCACCAGTATAATAGACTCGATGGCTTTTCAGAAGATCAAGGGAAATTCATGATCTATAATTCGCTCTTGTCTGAATTCGCCGTACTAGGATTTGAATATGGTTATTCACTAGCTTCCCCAAACAATTTGGTTATTTGGGAGGCACAGTTCGGAGATTTTTATAATGGTGCTCAAGTCATGGTAGATCAGTTTATCACCGCGGGAGAGAGCAAATGGCAACGCATGAGTGGATTGGTTATGCTATTGCCTCACGGATTCGAAGGGCAAGGTCCAGAACATTCATCAGCAAGGTTAGAGCGTTTTTTACAGAACTGTGCGGATTATAATTTGCAGGTACTCAATATCACCACCCCTGCCAATTTCTTTCACGCGATGAGAAGACAATTGAGCTGGACTTTCAGAAAACCGCTGGTCAATATGGCGCCAAAATCCCTTTTGAGACACCCTCTTTGTGTTTCAAAATTGGAGGATTTTACGGGAGATACGAGTTTCCAACCGATCATCATGGATACCAATGTCAACAAGAAAGTGGATAGAATTTTATTTTGCTCTGGTAAGGTATATTACGATTTATTAGCCAAAAAGAAAGAATTGAACCAACTAAATATTGCTATTGTACGTATCGAGCAGTTATATCCATTAGTGGAGGAGCAGCTGACCGCCGTGTTGGATCATTACAAGTGCAAAAACATCTATTGGGTACAAGAAGAGCCACTCAACATGGGTGCTTGGCAGTATATATTCTTTAATTTTGGGCATTTAGGTTTCAAATATATCGGTAGAAAAGCTGCCTCATCTCCAGCGACGGGCTTCAAAAAAGTACACGACCAACAACAGGCCGAATTGGTCGCTGCATCCTTTGCCTAGAGGCAAAATTTAGGATTTGATGGGGTAAATATATTCTATCGGCTTGTTGGTGATTCTTATGCTCTGGCAGTTAATTTACTGCTAAGATCCATTCAATTTAAAATCCAAATATTTAGTTATTTTATTCATAGTTGATTATTACCTGCAAAAATGAGTGATAGTCCTAAAGGAGATAAAAAGAGTTCGAAATTAATACTTCTATGGCTTTTTCATTTCTTACCAACTTTCGGATGGTTATAATCCCATTCGCCATAATGCTAACTAACAATAATCTGCCTATTTGCTATTTTTCTTTACTTTCTTCCATTTGGACCAACCCAACTTGGCACCAATTTGAATCACTGGAACTGGATTAAATCCAATTGAGCCGTTGGCATTAAAGCCCAACCACTTCTCATTTCTCGCCTCGAATCCTTGAGAAGAACGCAAAGATTGGGTTGTAGCTCCATGTATAAGTTCATAATGGGTCTGTTCGGTAGAGGCGAAATTCATACAAATCCCACCTGCAATAAAGAAGTCATATGAAATTCCCGAAGGGCTGATGGTGTTCCAACCGATGCTTGGCAACAAATCTATTCTATGATTTTTTGATTGAAACGCATTATCCATCATTTCATTATTACTCAATATCTCAAAGGCAGTGGCATTCTGACCGCTATTGGAAGGCACTAGTTGATTGTGGGAATAATTGATCGAAGTGTACCCTATTTTTGCACCTGCATAAAATCTCTTAAGTCGATCTTTAGATATACTATGACCGATGGAAAATGTTTTGGTCAAATTTATCTGCCAATTGAGTGAGGACTTGTCTAATGCTGTTTGGTTGTGCACCCGATTAGCTGCCAACATTTTAAATCGATAATCATAAATCACACCAAATTCTATACCAAATGTTCCCATATTTTTGGTATATTTGGAAAAGCCAAGTAGGGCCGTTTTATTCCCTCTGAGATGTCCTGCTACATCAGATTCAATTGTAAAATTGGGAAGAGCCGTTTTTTGTGCATTGGATAAGAAAGGGAAATAAAGTAAGGTAATTAGGAATAACAGTTTGGTTTTCATTTTTTATAAATTTTTAGGTTAATAAATTTTTTCGGTTTTATAATTTTATTGTTTTGAATTGATCTCTTTAGATGAATTCTGTTTCATAGTGTAAAGGTCTTTACTTATTTTCACTCGGAGTATCACATAAATTGGGTATTTTATGGGGATATTGGACCGTTAGAGAATAAAATATTCCAGAATTGATAGCAAATTAAAAGACAGAAGCCATCAATTTGGTGTTCAAAACGAGATAAATCCTAGTAATTATAAATGCTAAACAATTGAGATTAATTTGGTTTTAGGGAAATAAAATAGATTGGCTTAGAACAAAAGTGAAATTGAAGTTTTACATTTACTGCATCAAAACATAGCGCGTCAAGGATCAAAACCATCATCGAAGATGAGTCTCTGAGCCAGATTTGCTGGCGTAAGAGACCGAAACGAAGTGAAGTGGTGGAGAGCCTGACCCGATCTCGACTCTAGGACGAGAGAGGGAGACGCCCAAAAAATAAATATAGCATGATTTCAAAAATTCATATAGTGAATGGTCCAAATTTAAATCTGTTGGGGAGGAGGCAACCAGAGATCTATGGAGGGGTGAGTTTTGAGGAGTATTTGGTGGAATTAAGGGCGAAATTCTCGTTGTTGGATATTCAATATTTTCAATCAAATCACGAAGGATCCTTGATAGATTATCTTCAGGAGCATGGCTATGGAGATGGGGGAATCGTCATGAATGCTGGGGCCTATACGCATACTTCGATTGCCATAGCGGATACCATAGCGGCCATTTCTGCACCCGTGGTGGAGGTTCATATTTCAGATATTTATGCTAGGGAGGAGTTTCGGCACGTTTCGTACATGAAGGCGAATTGCGTTCACTCTGTCGTCGGAAAAGGCTTGGGAGGATATGAGGAGGCTATTGCTTTTCTTCTAGCGTTTAGAGCATAAAAAAGCCCCCTCGGTGGATACCGAGAGGGCTCTATTCTTACCTAAATTTTACTTCCTACTTATTGAGAAGTATCATTTTCTTCGTAGCTGTACCCATAGGGGTCTTCAATTCATAGTATAAAACGCCGTTGGCAGAAAGCTCACGGCTATCGATATCGATCTGGTTAAATCCTTTGTTGAAATCCTGCTTAACAGTCTTCAATACTCGGCCAGACACGTCGTAGATCGTAACACTAGCATTAACTGCCTCAGGAAGGTTGAAGCTGATAGAAGTGAATTTATCCCAAGGATTTGGTTGGTTTTGGAATAATTCAAGCTTGCTAGCAACAGCATTTCCTTTGTTCATCAATTGCAATTCCAAATTAAACTTGGTGTTGTTTTCACCATAAGCTTCAGCAGAAACCAACTGAGAATTCATGTTGATCGCTTCGCTAACCTGGATGGTTTTCAATGCTTTTAGTTTAAGACTAAAGAGTACTTGACCTTTTACAAAAGATGCAGCACCTTTATTATCCCAGCTAGCTGCCAAGATACCTTCATTCAATCTCAAGAACGTAAAGTTGTCGTCTTGAAGTGTGATGGCACCATTTGTATAACCTTCGAAAGCTACCACTTCAGGATTCAATCCAAGTGTAAACTGCATACCATTCAACTCACCAGAATTCATAGAATAAACAGGGATCTCGATGGTTTCACCTGCTTGGATAACTTTTTCGTCAATACCAAAAGTATAAGTGTTGTTACTTCTTTCTTCAGTGTTGTAAAGCTGTGAAGGCTGGCTGGTATTATTAACATCACCAATCTTGACACCTACGAACTCAACGTTGTTCATGCTTCCAGTAAGTGTAGAGATATTGTACACTTCTTGGAAATTTTCGTTTGCTGGGTTGTTGGTAGTGAATTGATAAGCTTTGTCAACGAATCTCCAAGAAGTATTTCTAGAGAAGTTTTCGATTTTTCTCAAAACTAATTTTCTCAATTCAACTAAGTCAGCAGAAGTTATATCGCCAGACTTATTGACGTCTGCAGCGATCATTTTGTAAGGTGTACTCAATCTTTCAGCACCTAGGATATGCTTTTGGATCAAAAGGATATCTTGGGTAGAAACACCATTCGTTGGCAACAAATTCTTTTGAGGAATAACCTTGTAAGAACCTCCAGTATTCATAGCTGGGAATTCGTAAGAACCCGATACGTTGGTCTGAACGGAAGAATTACCGCCTTCCAAATTCACAGTAACTTGTTCTACACTTCGGTTGTTTTCAGTTTGGATAGAACCACCTACGACAGCTCTACCTAACAATGTAGAACAATTGGAGTTATTTTGGCAAGGGATACAGTTAGCACCCATGTTGTTTTGGATCATGATACCTGTTTTACAGAAATCAGCATTGCCATTTTCATCAAACACCCAAATGTCAAGAGACATATAGGTTGGAGCCAAAACACCGTTGACCAATCTTCCACCTGAACAGCAGAAATCACCACAATTAAATGTTCTAAGTGTATCATTGACATTGCTAGAATAAGCAAATCTCAATCTATTTTCAGGAGTGCAATTGTCAAATGAATGAGAATTGAATCCACGAGCATTCAAAGTAATATTACCTGTAGTTGGCATCAATTCAGCGATCAATGCTTGACATACTGGTGATGGCTTCTTCGTCTCAACAACAGTCACATAGCACTCTTTTGTAGATCTATTACCACAACCATCTTCAACATTCCAGAATACGCGGTGTCTTCCGACAGGTAGATTTCTTGTTATAGTAGCTCCATTACCAAACACATCATATGTGCCGTCATTATAAATATCTAATGAAGATAACCAAGTCAATTCACTAGCATCCGTGCAATCATCCGTAGCAGTACCTGTAAGTACTACATCTGCGCTTACACAGTTATCATTAGCAGCAACCGTACGGTCTTCACATGCCACTACTGGTGGAACAGTATTCATGATTACGATTTCTTGGGTATATCTCCAAGTAGCATAACCTGCGCTTCCATCGATATAGTAAAGACCTTGAGGAGTAGGAGAACAGAATCTTCTGCACCAATCTACAACTTTCCAGTGTCTAAGAATCTTCTTGCAACCATTGGCCGTGCCAGACTGCATTCTGAATTCTTCATCGTCATAAGCCAAAAGCACTTGAGAACATCTGTCATCACCAGGGATATAAGGCTTTTTAGCCCAGAAAGGCAATGCACAAGTATCCTGTGGTCTAGATCCTCTTGTAGGATTAGAACAAGTAGCAGGAAGGCTTGTACAAGGATTGATCAAAGTGATGTCACCTGGCCAGTAAATATCGTGTTTCCAGTCTTTCCACTTAACTTGGAGTGTTGGAACGTTAGGGAAAGGTGGTGGTGGAACAGGAGTTACGTAATAGAAATTACACTCGTCTTCCCAGACATCTTCATCCCTAGATTCTCTATAAGGCAAATTAGTGGTGGTACTACCCTCAGTCATGACTGCTGCATCATATCCGAAGAAAGCATTTCTGCTAGTAACCACGATTTTTTGAGTACATGATGTACGTACGCCGCTTCCATTCTCCACAAAAAACGTTCTTAAAATAGTCCCTCTACTACACTGTAAGTTGGTTGAAACAGATACATCAATACTACGCAATACACAGCCATTACTTACCCATCCGTCGAATCCTACAAAAGTTCGGACTCGCTGTGGTTCGCTATGGCCTGTTGCTGGGTTATAAACAAAAACTTCGGTATAAATAAATATACTATCTCTGGTGGCACCAGGGCCTACCACTTTTCCAAATTCATTGTATTTTCCTCCTACATTGTCAAGTGGATATCTACAATCAACCGTCAAATCTGGTGGACATTGTACTACTGGTGGAATTTTATCTTGTACGTCAACTACTACCATACATTCATTAGAATTTCCCGCCGCATCAAAAACTGTCAAAACAACCGTAACTGGAGTTGATGTTTCTGAACAACAGAATTCTAGATAAGTACGATTTTCATTGTAAATATGTTGATTCGTTTGTGTAAATACTGGTGCTCCAGCATTGCACGGGTCTTGATTCATTTTTCTAACTGCAAATTTCTGTATAGCGCAGTTATCCCAGCTTCCGCTGTTTAAATCTGCCGCATTCAAACGTCCATATCCATGTTCATTCAATGCGACGACCGTATTTCTGATACAAACAGGAACTGGCTTTGTTAAATCATTAACTGTCACTGTATATGTACAAGTGCTTTGATTGCCACAATTGTCATAAGCTCTGTATGTTATGGTATTATCACCACCTGGCAAGGCAACTGAATGACCTTCGCGCGGCATATTCGATCTAGCACCACCCGTATAAACTACATCTACAGAAACTGTGCTACAAGAGTCAGAAACGGTAGGGAATGGTATAACATATGGAGCTGTACAATTGAAAGCACCCGTAGAAAGCGTAACATTGCCTGAGCAAGCTATCGATGGTGGGAATGGATCTTTGATCGTAATCAACTGATTGCAATTGAAAAACTGATCTGCACCACAGTTCCAAGCATTAATTCTCCAAGTTCTCATGATTTTTCTTTCACGACCACAAGTCAACTGAAGGATATTGTCAGAATAATCAACAGCGATATTACAAGCTACATTGGTAGCTCCTGGAGTCCACAATGGAATATTCCCAGCACCATTCAAAATAGATGGGACCCCTGTCATAGATGGATCAGGATTGGTTCCAACTGGAAATTGTCCACAAGCAATGGAAAAATCTGGAGGGCAAACCAAAGCAGTCGCAAGATCAACCGATCTTACAAAAACTTTCAAAGTACAAGGCACAGAAGTATTTCCTTTAGCATCTTGAGCTATAAATACTCTTGTGTAAACTCTTAGGATTCCTGGCTCAGTAGCACAGTCTCCTGGCCTAGAGTTGATATCAACAGTTGTCACTGTGATAGGTAATGAGCAAACTTCGGTAAAACCAGGCGACCAAGTTGGAAGCTCCCAACAATTGATCGTAGCGTCTGCACATGAAGAAATCACTGGAGGTAACTTATCCTCGATAAGCGCATAAGACCAACAAGTGTTGGTACTCGCCAAATCATGGATTTCTACTACCACTGTCCTACCCATATAGGCGCCAGCTCCAGTCCACTGCCATATAGTAGCATTAGTGGCCAAAGAACCAGATTGAGCCAAAACAGCTCCTCCTACAGCATCTTTGATGATGATTTGGAAAGGACCGCCTGCGGGACATGGTGCCGCAACAGCAGAAACAAAAGTGTTAACATTTAGCCTAGCATTGCAATCATCTCCTAGTGAGATATTCGCATTGTGACAAGCTAAAGTACAAGAAGCCGCTTCCAGCGAAGCAACTTGGGTGAAGTTTACCACCAAAATCATCATTATGCTGTAACACAATGAGATCCAAGTGGGAGATTTGGACTGTCCAAATCTGAAGAACTCTGTAATCGTAGTTTTCTTCATGAGATCTTAGTTTTTAAGTAATAAAAAAATGTTTCAAAAATATATCAAGAGCCAAAGGAAAAACTCCCTTGGAAAATGATCGAACTAAAAATTCAAGCATTGACAAATCAAGTCAAACTCGAAAAAGCCTAAATAGTGAAATTATTTAAGGTAAGCCTATTAATTAACCTAGTTGGTATATTGTTGTAGTTCTCTAATTTCGTATTCGAAATGCTTTTACACATTTTTTATACATGATGCAAAATTATAATATGTAATCGGGATTTAAATACCACAAAAATAGTATTTTTAATACTGAAAAAATTATCATGGATTATCTCATTGATTGTCAGTCACTTATATTGAAAATAAATATTAATATTTTTTCCATACGACAGATTAGGGCTGGATTTTTAATATAAATAGGCAGAATTCATCTAGTTTTACCAATAAATGAAGAATTTTTTGGACAAAAATCAGTCAATATTTTAGTAAAAAAGAAAATTAAGACCTAATCCGCCCTTGAAATTGGATACATCAAATTGGATAAAAAGTGGAAAAATGGGACTGGCTGAGTATTTTGCTTTGCTTTTTCTTGGCTTTTCAGTGTTCGCAAGCATATTTTGCTATGCTGTTCTAAAAGATAAGACGCCCAACGCAGATGGCCAATGTCTGCCCATCTCCTTGGCTCCGATGATGTCAAAATATACCTTTCTGAATCTTACAAACAAAGAAACCCAACCTAGGTCCTCCGTCTCCACCCTCATCAGAGGTAAGGAAAGCCAGTTTCAAGAAATCCCTATCCTATCCTATAGTATAAAGCACGACACTTTGTTTTATGAAAAAATGGTCCATTGGCAATCGGTCAAAAGTGTAGAAGGGATAGTCCCCAATATCTCTTCGAAAGACTATCATATTGAAACCAAAACATTTCTTTTTGGGACGGATAGGTTCGGACGATCCCTGTTGAGCAGAATACTAGTAGGCATGAGATACAGTCTCTTCATTGGATTTACTGCCGTGAGTTTATCTTTCATTATAGGGATGGCAATTGGTCTTTGTGCAGGGTATTTTGGAGGTTGGGTGGATATTTTTCTAAGTTATATCATGAATATCGTTTGGAGTTTGCCCACAGTCCTCTTTATTTTTGCGATTATTTTAGCTTTTGGAAAATCCCTAGGAGTCCTTATCCTGGCTATTGCCTTGACCATTTGGGTTGATCTGGCGCGAATCGTGCGCTCTATGTGCAAATCTCAAAAAGAAACCCTTTATATCCAAGCCACCAAGGTAATGGGATTGAGTCTGCCGAATATCTGGAGGCATCATCTGATTCCGAATATACTAGGTACGGTTTGGGTTATTTCATCCACGAATTTTGCTACGGCCATACTCATAGAGGCGGGTTTGGGATATTTGGGTTTGGGAATAGCGCCACCTACCCCTACTTTAGGGAATATCCTAAACGAGAATTTCACATTTGCTTTGGCTGGAAAATTAAATTTGATGCTAATTCCTTCTTTTTTTATAATATGTTTGGTACTTTCGTTCAATATTTTGAGCGAATTTTTAAAGAAGAGATTGTCCTCATAAAATACTTACGGTGACCATACATGAAATCACTACCAACCTTTTAGAAAAGCACCATCAAATGAACTGTTTGATGGATGTCACTAAATTGATTAATAATAATTCCGCCTCTAATCTTCTTTTCGATAAGTACTTTGAATTTTTAAGAAATATCCTCGGCATAGAAAAGGCCTGTTTATATATCCCACGAGCAGACAGATGGTTTGGCATCGTAGATGAATCTACCGATACATTAAAGGAGCTTTTCGACTCTCAGGACACACAAGATATAAAACTACAAAAGTTGATCAGCTTACCTTCTGTGGTAGAAGGATTTCACTCAATGGTAGTCGTTTTCCACAAAGAAAATCCCATTGCATACGCCTTGTTTTCAGATATCAAAAAAGACACGTCGGAGGATAGGAGTAATTTTGTCATCACCCTCATTAATATCATCGCCGTCGCCATCGAAAATAAATTTTTATTCAAACAACAAATAGATCAAGAAAAATACAAAAAGGAACTGGAACTGGCCAGCGAAGTTCAACAAATGTTGATACCAAAATCTTTGCCAACCAACAATAAGTTCGATGCGTCTTCGATTTATAAACCCCAACAATCCGTCGGAGGAGATTATTTTGATTTTATCATCTTAGACGAAGATCGGTTTCTGATGTGTATTGCGGATATTTCTGGCAAAGGGGTCGCTGCGGCACTGATGATGTCGAATTTTCAAGCTTCGTTGAGATCAATGTACAAAAGAGTAGGCTCATTAAAAGAACTCGTAGAGCTGCTCAATGAATCCGTATATCACCTCACATTGGGAGAAAAGATTTTATCCTTCTTTGTTGCTGTTTTCAATCTAAAAACTAGAGTATTAAATTATGTAAATGCTGGGCATAATCCCCCACTTTTGATCCTGCAAGATAAAACTGTAGAGCCATTATCCACTGGGACTACCCTCTTAGGCGTATTTGATAAGTTGCCGCCAGTAGAAGAAGGCATATTTGATATAGGAACCCAGGAGGCTGTTCTCATCACCTATACAGATGGACTGACCGATTTATCAAATTATAGGGGAGAATACTTTCCAGAACAAAGGGCAATCAATATCATTTTAGAAAACTTTGACGAGTGTGCATCGGTTATCAATAAGAAGATTATGAAAGAAATCGAGGATTTCGCACTTGACATCGAATATCCTGACGATATCGCCATTCTAACTTGTAAAATAAAATAGATGAAAGCCCTAGATATTATAGACCACACGCTTGTCCCAATTGCGGAAGACAAACAAGTGAGAGATATCCTAATACACAGTGAAGATCACTTGTGGAAGCACGTTGTCATTCAAAATCAATCCCAAGAATTTATCGGGATAGTTTTTTCTGACGACTTGTTAGAATTTGACGAAGATACGCTCATTAGTGAATTGCCAAAATACCTATTTAACCAAACGCATATCCAAGACGAAGCCAATATATTTGAAGCTTTACAACATATTAGCGCTCAGTCTTTTCAGTGTATTCCGGTGATTTCCAATGGACTCGTTCTAGGCATCATCAGCATAGAATCTTTGGTCAAAAAGCTTGGGTCTCTATTCGGAGCTCAGGATCCCGGTGCCATCATCGTCCTCAAAATGGCTAAAATAGATTATTCATTGCAACAAATTTCTAGAATCATAGAGTCTGAGGACGCCAAAATCTTGTCTCTCTGTATAGAACAAGCCACAGAAGCACAGTCCATTTTGGTCATGCTCAAGCTTAATACCTTTTCTATCGATCGGATCATTGAGATTTTGATCGTCCACCATTATGAGGTATTTTCCTTTTATTCAGAAGAAGAATCCCTGTACAAAGCTCGATACGATGCCTTATGGCACTATCTCAACGTATAATTTTTAACTAAAAAAATATCTAATCCAAACGCAGTCTTATTCGACCACGCTTACCTTCAACATATTGGTCATTTTCCGAGAGTGCAAAGGCATGGTACCCGTATTCACGACATAGTCACCGGGGCATAATTCATTTTCCTTTTTCAATATATCTATCACATCTGAAATGGTCTCATCCGTCGTCGTAAACTTCGTATAGTGGTAGCAGCGAACACCCCAAACTAGATTCAGAGTAGCCAACATTTCAGGGATATCTGAGAATATATATATATTTGATTTGGGTCTATATGATGATATTTTAAACGCCGTATATCCTGACTCTGTCATCCCTACGATGGCTTTTGCATTCAATTCGTCTGCTGTTTTAGCCGCATTGAAACAAATAACGTCGGACATAAAGGTGCTCGATTTCTCAACTGCCTTGGGCAATTTATCGACCATATTGTAGTAAATTTCCGCTTCCTCGATGATTTTATTCATAGCTTCGACCACTAGTATTGGATGCTTTCCAACAGAAGTCTCACCACTCAACATCACCGCATCGGTACCGTCCAAAACGGCATTTGCTACGTCTGTAACCTCCGCTCTCGTCGGGCTGGGATTGACGATCATACTATCCATCATTTGAGTGGCCACGATAACCGGCCTCGCCCATTGAATACATTTCTTAATGATCATCTTTTGTATGGCTGGGAGCTTCTCGATCGGCATTTCTACCCCTAAATCTCCCCTTGCTACCATGATGGCATTCGAGACCTTGATGATTTCGTCGATACGCTTTACAGCGTTTGGTTTTTCTATCTTGGCTATGATCTTAGCGCGGTGTCCCTTGCTTTCGATGATTTCTCTGAGATCCCTGATATCAGATTCCCTTTGTACAAAAGAAAGCGCGATCCAATTCACCATCGGCTGCTGCAATATGAAGTCAAGATCCCTAAGGTCTTTTTCCGTCAAAGCGGGCATTTTCACATCCGTGTCAGGTAGATTTACCCCCTTATTTGATGAAATACTCACACCGTGCAAAACGGCCAGTTTCACAGAATTTTTCTTATTCGTCTGCAAAACCTCCAAGACCACTTTGCCATCGTCTAGCAATATCTTTTCTCCAATCTCCACATCCAATGGAAATCTCTCATAGCTCATGTATATGGCTTCCTTCGTTCCCATGCAAGGCGTATTGACGAATGTCAAAATATCCCCTGGTTGAATCGGGAAGGACTCGCCTTCTATCTTACCGATACGTATTTTTGGTCCCTGCAAATCACACAATATCCCCACGTGCATCCCATATTTTTCGTTGATATTTCGAATATTATTCATGACCGCGAGGTGATCCTCATACGCCCCATGCGAAAAATTCAATCGAAAGACGTTTACACCCGATTTTGCCAATGCTGTCAACATCTCTTCGCTGCTACAGGCTGGCCCAACCGTGGCTACGATTTTGGTATTTTGATGTGGATTTACCATTTGTATCTTGTTCATTTATTATTTTTTTATGAAAAAACTCCTCACCCCATCTATGATATATGCCAGCATATCGGGCTTCATTTCCGTATGTATCGGCAATGACATCACTTCTTCACACAAAATTTCAGTATTTGGCAAAGAGAAATCAGCCGCACAATATTGCGAAAACGCTTTTTGCTTGTACAACGGAACGGGATAATATATCATCGAAGGTATTCCCAATTTCTGCAAATGCTCTTGCAAAGCCGCCCTTTGGCCTCCTTGAACACACATCGTATATTGGTGGAATACATGGGTCGTAAAAGATGCTGTCTGCGGAACCAACAATGCGTCGATATCTCCAAATGCCTTATTATAAGCCATAGCCACCTCCCATCTTGCTGTGCAGTATTCGTCCAAGTATCGCAATTTTACGTCCAAAATCGCCGCCTGAATGCTGTCCAATCGAGAGTTCACCCCTACGAAATCGTGATAATACCGCACCACCTGACCGTGATTCGCTATGATGCGCATTTTCTCCGCCAGGGCATCTTCCTGAGTCATAATCGCCCCGCCGTCGCCGTAGCAACCGAGATTTTTCGATGGAAAAAATGACGTACACCCAATCGTGCCGATCGTCCCTGATTTTGCCTTAACACCACTGGAAAACTGATAGTCCGCACCGATGGCTTGAGCATTGTCTTCGATGACCTTTAGGCCATATTTAATGGCTACCTGCATGATGCCCTCCATATCGCAGCATTGCCCGAACAGATGCACTGGCACGATGGCTTTTGTCCTGGGCGTGATCGCTTTTTCTATCAATTCGGGAGTAATATTCATCGTCTCGAGATCCACATCTACCATCACAGGCGAGAGTTTTAGCAAGGCGATGACCTCTGCCGTCGCAACATACGTAAATGCGGGTACGATTACTTCGTCGCCCTCTTCTAGATCCAAGGCCATCATAGCTATCTGCAATGCGTCGGTTCCATTGGCACAAGGGATGACGTGTTTGACCCCTAGATACTCCTCCAAATTCACTTGAAATTCTCGTACAGACGGACCATTAATAAAAGTCGCTTGATCTATACATTTCTGAATCCCGCGATCCACATCCTCCTTGATACGTGCATATTGGGACTTAAGGTCCACCATCTCTATTGGTCGTTCAAACATATACCTGATTTCGTTAAAACACAAACCACAAAGATAACAAAAAAACTACATTAAGTTCTCGCGAATATCCTCAATATTAGATATGCAGTCCCCCGCTCACGTCTGGAGACGAGATCGGGGTCGCTATGCTCCGGGCTCGCTGTTCGCTCGGCCACGACTTGCAGTCGTGTCTGACCTTTGGTCACCCTCCGCAGCGCTACTGGGCTTGGGGCCCAAATATATAATACTACCCAATTTTTTAGCACAATATTATAAAATTTCATCTTTTTTCGTTTTCCACCATTGTCTTAACTCGATAATTTTGGGTTCACCTATATTTACCAACCCTTTCCCTGATACTAATTTTTTGATTTCTGCTTCTAGTTTGTATTTGCTAATTGGTGTACCAACAAAATTACTTATAGCTTTATAATCTTTGTTTTGAACGTTCAAACAAATAGGTAATTTAACTTGTGAAGCAAAATCAAAGTCTTTTGTTTTATAATCTTCAACGCCTTGTGATAACATTACTATTATTACACCTTTTGATCTTAGCAGTCTTAAAAGTTCTTCTAGTGCTTTTCTTGCATTTTTGTTTTTCAAATAAATATGTGCTTCGTCAATCACAATTACATATCGAAGTGGGAAAATATGATCTATTGGTTCGCAATCATTTGTTGAACTGAAATAAGTGTTGAAATATCTAAGTAGCAAAAAAACTACAAGCTGTCTCAAGGTGTCGGAAAGGGCAGGAGGGAGATTTAGATACAAGCTATTCTCTAAAATGTTTGGATTGTTTGGGTCACAATTGAAAATGTTAGTTGTCAAATCTTGAATACCTGCAAAAAGCGTATCTGGTCTTCGATTATTTTCTTCGTAATATTCTTCTATTGCTTCAAACAATTCATTAATGGTTGGATAAGAACCGTTTTTACTATCAAATAGGTCAGTAATTACATTAGTTAAAATATTTTTTTGAGCTACGCCAACGCTTGGTACAAAAGTAGCAATGGTATCAACAAAGGCTTTGATGCTAAAAGGTCGTTGTCTTTCGTCCAAACTAATTGATAGAAAAGGGTTGAATTTTACACCATTGTCATTTACGATATCAATGAACTCACATTTTGTTGCATCAAGAAATGGCTTTAATTGTGAAGGATTACCTTCTCCTTTGTAATCAAAAAATATAAATTTCAATTCATTGTTTGTATTCTTAGAAATTTGATAAAGTATATCTTTCATCAATTGAGTTTTGCCTGAACCTGCCATACCTGCGATAGCCATATTTCTGTTATCAAACTCTCTCAGATCATTTATTCTAATTTCAATTGTTTCACCACTCTCCGTTTTACCCAGTTCAAAAGAGAGTAAAGAAGTGATTTCTTTCGTTGAATTAATTTGAACATTTGCACTATTTATTTTAACAGCACTTGATCTTAAGGAAAGACCATTTTCTATTGATTTTAAAAGAATTTCAATATGGTCTCCATTTGAAATATTTGAATTTCCAATTCTTTCATTCCAAATATTTAATCCGTGATTTAAATGTAGTTTAAAGAGTTTTCCAAATTCATCCTCAAAAGTATTTTTGTTATAATGTTGGTCAACAATAGTTTTGAAAATTACGAGGTTTGAACCATCTCCGATGACAGTACCAAATAATGATTTATCATCACGAAATTCTTTACCATCAGAACTTGGTATTGCCTCTTTTTCAATATCAAATAATCTACCAGAAAGCAAACTGAAAGATAAAGCAATTCTTGGAGCAACGCCATCATTTTTAAAGTTGTATAGAGTTTTTATTCTGTAAAGTAACTCATCGTTTTCTTTGCTAATTTTAATTCTCATAATTATTGAAATATCCGTTTTTTAAATTTGTGTTTACTCCATCATTAAAAAGTAAATATGATTTTGAAATGTTACCTGAAATCTCTTTAAATCTTTTTGGTGTTATCTCACTATTTGTAGAGAATAAAACAACCTGTTCAGAAAGTGCTGGATAATATTTTTTAGTAATACTATCTCTGTGTTCCTCGTCAAGTCTTCCTAATGGAGTGTCAATGAAAATTGGAAGATTTTTAACTGATTCTTTTAAGATAGCCTTTATCAAACAAGAGATATAAATTTGCTTTTCACCAGATGATAGACTTTCTTTCCTGATTTCATTATCATCTTGGTCAAAAAGTGTGATCTTCATTCCTTGACCAGAAGCTAGTATAGTAACCTTTACGTCTTCAATAAATTTAGTTTGATTAGGCTCGCTATTTAATTTGTGCATAAGGGTTTTGAGTTCAGAAAGAATTGTTTCTTCCAAGCTATCTTTATGCTTATTCTTTTGTTCATCAAGAAACTGATGTAAAACATCAATATATTGATTACTCTTTTGAATCTTCAATTTATTTTGTTCATTAATATCAACTTTCTTTACTAGGGAAACTAATTGTTGATTGAGTCTTACTATATCACTTCTCAACTTTGTGATTTGTTGATTATTCTCGCCAATTTGCCTGTTTTTTTCTGTAATATTATAATCTGCGGTTTCTTTTTTAGAAGAATACTCAAGAATTAATTCGTCTTCAAAGTCCGCGTCAACTTTACTTAGGGTTTTATTTAAAGCTGTAAGTTTTACTTTTACCTCATTAAATTCTTCAATTGTAGATTCGAATAAATCTTTGGATTGTGTATTAACCAAATTGATTGCATCAGTTACTAGCTTTTTTTCAGAATTATTTAGGTCGTGTTCAAATTCAAGTTCTATGTATTCGCTTTCCTCACTGAATAATTGCAATCCTAACGATTGTGCTTTTTCGTAATAGAACATTTTGTCTTTTAAAGACATAGTTGAATTGTCAGGCTCAGGAGGTTTATTGAAAAGCAGTTCAATAAAGTTTTCGATTTTATCCGAGTTTTCCTTTGATGAGTTTTGTGAAAGTTCGTTTTTTTCTTGAATTTCCAAATGCTCTTTGACTTCTTCGAGTTTTCCAGAGAGTATGGCAAGGGGTATAATTTCACTTAATTCATTAAAGCGCTCATTGAGTTCTATTTCTTTGATCTTTAATTTGTCGATTTCAATTATTACAGCGTTTCTATCATAAGTAGAATTTCCTTGCTTGCTATGTTGAGAAATTAAATTGTCATATTCTCTGATTTTTTTCTTTAAATCGTCAATTTCTTTAAATTTTTCAGCATTTTCTTCTTCAAGATTATTTATTTGGTCTTCTGAAATTTCAATTGCTTTCTCATTATTGATAATTTGTTCTTGAAGATTTTTTGATGCTCCTTCTTTTTTCAAACTATTGATATAAAATTCAATGTCCTCAATTAAAGTCTCATATGTATCTAAACCAAGAATCTTTCCAAGAGCATCATTAATAAAACTGCCTTCATCTTTTATTGATAAATTTGCTATTTCTGCTATTTTTTCAGCATCAAAAAATACAAATTTTGCTGCGTCAATTGGAATAATGTAATCGTTAATAAAATTGATTTTGTCGCTTTCATCATCAAATATTTCTAGAGTAGAAGCAACATCAATGACTGAAAGAGTTTCATTCATTGAAGCAACATCAAAAGTTCTTTTTATAAGTATAGAATCTGTATTTGAACTAAGTGTTCTTAAATCTGGTAATTCAATATCTGATATTTTAATGCTTACTGAGAACTTGGTTTTGTTTTCTTTTTTCGCTGTCCAATTTATAGATTGCTGCATAAAGGAAGAATAGTTTTTTTCCTTTTGAATCTCTTTTTTGAAATTCTCATCTATCTGTGAAATCTTATCGCCAAATAAACACCAAACGATTGAAAGCAAAAAGTTTGTTTTGCCATAACCATTTCGACCACCAATAATTATGATGTTCTTTTCATTATTTGTTTCAAGGTCAACGTTTACAGAGTTGTAATACTGCCTGAAATTATTTATTTCAATGTTTGAAAATTTCATTTTGTTGCTTTTTCAATTACGTCATTAATTTTTTGCTGATGATAATTATTTCTTTTCAGCAACTTTTTTGTTCTAACTGATTCAAGGAGTGACTTTAAAGAATCATAATCTACACCTTTATCCGATGATATTTCATTCAGTCTTTGTTCTTGCAGTACTTTTGTTTCCTTTATTTTCATATTGATAAGTTATTTTGGTTGTCAACTTCGATAAAATTGTTGTCAATTAAGTGTTCAATGATATGCTTCATATTCTCAAGGTTTATGTCAAATTGTTTAGCAAAATATTCTTCAACATGTAGCCTTTTAATTCTATCATTATGTTTTATATAGTTGGTAATATTCTTACCTAAAAATTTTGGCAAATTGCATAGTTTTGAGTTGTAAGTTTTACTTCTTAATCCAACAAAGCCTTGGTTAAATATAATAAATTGATTTTGTGGATCAAGCTTAAGATTTGTGTTGATGTTTCTAACATTAGTCATATCTCTGTATTTGTGAACTTCGTTAAGAAGTTCTAAAATATGAATTGGTTCAGTTTTATCCTGTAAATATTCTAAAATAATATCCTTTATTGTTCCTCCTTTAATTCCTTCCCTTTCTATTTCCCACTTTTTTAAACCATAGGTACCGCTTCTCCCAAAGGATATTATTTCAGATGTGCGCTGTATACTACCCCTCAATGCGTCTTGACTTTTTGTAATTTCTGGATAATTCAATTCAATTAGTTTATAAATATCTTCGATCTTTGATGGCAAGCCAAGTTTTTCAAGTGCTTCGATTGCATATTCATGAACTTGTTTGACAGTATTTCTTTTAAAAACTATATTATCATCAAGATCAATTATTAAATCAAATTCCTGATTAATGATTTTTTCAGCTACGGGAAAGATTAAAGATGTTATAGAGGCATTTACACCTTTTGTAAAATTACTTAAGTAGCTTCTGAAGTGGAAGCAATAGGTATCTTCAATTCTGTCATTCTCTCTTCTTTCAATATCGTCAACAAAATTAATAAAGTCAAAAAGTGCGGTTAGCTCTTGTCTAACTAGGTATAAATTATCCCAATTATGACGATCTCTCGAGTTAAAGTATTTTGGTAGCATAACATCTTCA
Source organism: Saprospiraceae bacterium (assembly GCA_016718505.1). Classification (GTDB taxonomy): domain Bacteria; phylum Bacteroidota; class Bacteroidia; order Chitinophagales; family Saprospiraceae; genus JADKKF01. The sequence goes on from JADKDE010000003.1 coordinate 494,516, forward strand.
ATCTCCCCAACAAGATCAAATATATCTGAAAGGTATGAGTAGATTATAAATGTGTTAAATTCAATAGAGAAATTTGTGTTGTTGACTTCATTGATCTGATTATTTAAATCGTCATCAATGTTGATCACGTTTAGATTATGGTCAATGCCGTATTTCAGATACAGATCGTCTTCAATAGTTTTTAGGAATTGAAGGTTATTGAATAAATTTTCTAAAATACCATTTAGTATTTGTCTAACTCTTTCTCTTGAAATATTTATTTTCTCAGCTATTTCATCTAGAGTAAGTTCTGGTTGGTTGTCAAATATTTTAAAGGCTTCCTGAAAAATAATACTTTCGTTTTTTCCAAAAATTGCATTTTTGCTTATTAGAAAATCAACAAGGTTAAATATTGATTGCGATTCTAATATTTCATTAGGGATGGATGAAATCGAAAATGTTTTTTCTATAATAAGTCTATTTTTTGTTATAACCAATCCTTTATAATCTTCAATATTTAAGACATCTTCTACAAAACTTAGAATTAAATGGGTAAAATTTTTTAATTCTAAACTTGATTTTGGACCTACTTTATCTAAACTCTGAAATCTAAAATCTTCATTAAACAAAATGATATCATTTATATTTTTAATATTTAAATCTCCTTTTAAATATTGAATTAAAGTATTTTTACTCCTTTGTGATAGATTTTCAAAATTTTTTTTTATAAAATTGTCTATTATTTCACACTGAATATTATTTAAGTTTTTGATGGCTTTCACAAAGTCATTAGATCTATAAGTTGAAGCATTAAAAACATTTTCACCAAAATTTATATATTTTATACACAGTGATGTCAGCTCTTCATTTGACCTTCTACCACAATTTTGTAGCTTATCAAAGGATTTTTTATCACGATAGTATTCTAATATTTCATTTAAATCTCTTAACCTATGCGATTTACATACATTAAAAGAACGACGACTTATAATAGATGAATTAAGCAATTTTTCAATTGTCATTTAATTACATATTATTAGTTAAAATTAAATTTTATCTCGTTTACAATTTTTATTTATGCTATTATTTTGCTGTACTTCATCTTCACTTGCAATCATAAAACAAATTGGCATACGATGTGAACTCTCCCTATTCTTTAAAAAACAAATTTAGTATATTTAATAAAATAATTTTATATTATTTCTTAGCGCGTCAGCGGGTGGAGTGGTCTCGGAGCATACTCGATGCGATGAGAGTCTCGACGCTTAGGAGAGACGGAACCCACGCAAGACGCGACCCGAGTTCGTCCAAAGGACGTAGCGAGGGGGACGCCCAAAATAAAAATCACAATAAAGTAGAATAAAACGAAGCCGATGGGTTATAAAAAATTAGAATTAATTTTCATTTTCTAAATCTTGCAATAATATTTCCAGCTCGTTTAACGTCGTGGAAAAGATGCGGATGTAACGCATCCCACGACTGAAGCGGTGCGAAGCAATCGCCTTTTTTTGGACTTGATTTTTCGGTTACTTTTGTATCATGACAAAAGTGACAGTCAGTCGGGAGGACATAAGCTATTTTGATGTGTTTGGTTTCTGTCCCCAATCGCCGCAGTTTCTATTTGCTATGCAATACATCGGGAATTTGCAATTCCACTTCGACCATCGTGGAGTCTAAATGTTTAGTTTTATTGCTAAATAGTGTTTTCATTTTCACTTGCTTATTTAAATTAATTAAACAAATCTGGATTGTAAAGCTTTACCATCTTCAATTCAGAATCTAAAATGTGCTTGGTGTCTTCTAAAGTTTTTAGATAACTTATAATACCTCCTGTACCAAATATTAGAGCTTTATACCCTACTTCTATATTTCTTGAAACCTCAAACATCTTTGATTTAATTGCCCTAATTTCCATTCTAATTATTGAAGCGCACTCATATATTTGCTTAAAATCTTCATCAAATTCATTGTTGCTATTCCTATAAACTTTGACATTTTCTAGAAAAAAACCCAGAACTTTATCATATACAATTTGTAAATCTATCTCGTTAATTTGAATTTTGTTTTCATCGAAACAAGCGTCAACAATATTATTGTACTCAGTTTTAGTTTGATTACAAATTTCGATTAATGAAAGTTCTTGATTTCTATTTTCTGCATTTTTTGCTTCTTTTGAAGCAATATAATCCAAATTCAGGGTATCAAATCTCATCAAATTTTCTAGAACTTTGTTTTTTTTAATATATAAATCTTGTGAATGTTTGTCACATATCTCATATATTTCATTAAAAAATTGAGGTAAAAAATCTAAAATATTATACATGTTGCTAAAGGTTTTTACCCAGTCTTCTCTATGAATTAAAAAATATTGAAAGCCTTTGTAAATTGAGAATCTTTCTAAATCCAAAATTCTTGAATACTCAGTATTAGGAGATCTTTCTATTATATTTGTGACAATTGTCCCATTTCTTTCCTTTACATAATACTCCTTAATTTTATCAGCTTTTGTTTTGATATCCTTGATTATGGAATCTAAATCTTGGTTTAATAGTGAGAGTTTATAGTAACAATCCAATTTTTCTTTGTTTAAATCTTTTTCCTTCTCATTTGCTAATCCTTGTTTGAACAGTAAAATTTGGATTTGATTCGATCTATATTGGATGTAAAAAGCTAAAAAGGTTATAAAAATACCAGCCAATGCAATGAAAGGGTTCATCAGACCTCCAATGGTATCTCCAATATCGCCAGTTTTACTAAAATCATATCGTGAATTAGTTTGCTCCCCAGTAAAAACGATTGGTGCTAAAAATGAAAACAAAATTGCAAGTATGGAGAGTACTATAAAAAATATCGTAATCAGATCACATTTATTTAGTTCATTTATTTCTTTTGAAAAGTCGTTTGTTTGTTTATTCATGATTTTATTTTTTTAAATTTAGAAACTCACAAAACGGGATTTAGGATTGAAATTGAGTTGCACTGTTTTCATTCGGCGCATCATCTAATTAAAGCTCAAAAAATAATTAAAAAACTCCTTTAATTCTCATTAATACTTCAATTTTATTAAACAGGAGCAACCCGATCGTCGCAGATTGTAACTACGATGCAATTCATCGGAAATTTGTAATTCCCTAGACTTCGATCAACGGATTCCGTCCAAAAACCAGCGATAGCGAAAAGTCGTGGAAAAGATGCGGATGTAACGCATCCCACGACTGGAGCGGTGCGAAGCAATCGCCTTTTTTTGGACTTGATTTTTGGGTTACTTTTGTATCAAGACAAAAGTGACAGTCAGTCGAGGGGACTATAACCCATTGATCGTCTCAGTTTGTAACTGCGATGCTATCCATTAGGAATTTGCAATTCCTAGGATTCGATCATAGGGTTCCGTCCAAAAACCAGCGATAGCAAAAAGTCGTGGAAAAGATGCGGATGTAACGCATCCCACGACTGGAGCGGTGCGAAGCAATCGCCTTTTTTTGGACTTGATTTTTGGGTTACTTTTGTATCAAGACAAAAGTGACAGTCAGTCGAGGGGACTATAACCCATTGATCGTCTCAGTTTCTAACTGCTATACCAATATATCGACCATCGTAGATGGCAATAGTCGTTTGTAACCGATAGCTATCGGATAGTAACGGTTAATATTTTTATTCATAAATTGTTACAGGGTTCGTACATCCTAGCCCGTCCAAAAACCAGCGATAGTGGAATGTTGTGGAAATGATGCGGATGTAACGCATCCCACGACTGGAGCGGTGCTAAGCAATCGCCTTTTTTTGGACTTGATTTTTGGGTTACTTTTGTATCAAGACAAAAGTGACAGAAAGTTGAGGGGACTAAAAGCTTTTATGATGTGTTTGGTTTCTGTCCCCGATCGTCCCAGTTTGTAACTGCGATGCAATATATCGACCATCGTAGATGGAATTAGTCGATTGTATCCGATAGCTATCGGATAGTAACGGTTAATATTTTTATACATAAATTGTCACAGACTTCGACCATCCTAGCCCGTCCAAAAACCAGCGATAGTGGAATGTTGTGGAAATGATGCGGATGTAACGCATCCCACGACTGGAGCGGTGCTAAGCAATCGCCTTTTTTTGGACTTGATTTTTGGGTTACTTTTGTATCAAGACAAAAGTGACAGACATTTGAAGGGACTATAACCCTTTGATCGTCTCAGTTTCTATTTGCTATGCAATACATCGGAAATTTGCAATTCCAATAACCCATACACATTTTTCACTGACACTTTCTCAGCAATTATCGCCCGATAATCCATGTACATGAAATACTGGAATCGAAACCACAGATTTTGACCATCGCAGATTGTTTGTTTTTTTTGCCAAATAACAACATTTTATTCGTTTTACTTGTTTTTTTTCATTTTTGAGCCATTTTTTATTAATATCATATTTTGAACGTAAAACCAATATTACTTTATTTATATATCTTATTATTTTATTTTACAATATTTTATAAGCTAAATTAAAACAATACTTACATGAAAAAATAAATAGGGTTAACCCTATGGTTTTTCCATTTTTTTCAGTATATTTTTGTGGCATATTAAATGATAACTCTAAAAAATTTTAAAGTATGAGAAAGAAAACGTTCATTTTGTTCGCAATGCTCCTGTACTGTTTTACTACCACACAAATTTATGCTTCCATTCGCTATGTAAAACCTGTATCTACAGGTACTGGCGATGGCAGCAGCTGGGCTAATGCCAGTGGCAACCTACAAGCTATGATACAAGCCAGCTCTAGTGGCGACGAAGTATGGGTAGCCGCAGGCACCTACAAGCCCACCCAAGACCCCTTAGGATCTACTAGCCCAACTGACCCAAGGGATAAAACCTTTTTCGTCAAGGACGGTGTAAAAATCTATGGCGGCTTCGCTGGAACCGAAACCGCACTGAGCCAAAGGCTCATTACTACTAATGTAACCATACTAAGCGGCGATATAGGCACGGTAGGCGTAGCTACCGATAATGCCTACCACGTAGTATTAACTTCGGCTGCTAGTAGCGGCGGTGTAGGGGTAACCATTGATGGCTTTACCATTACAGGGGGCAATGCCAATGTGTCAACTTTTATAATGGTAAATTCAAATCCTTTTGCAAGATTTAATGCTGGGGGAGTTTATACTTATAATGGAACTAATACTGTTAGCAATAATACTTTTTCAGGCAATTCAGCTACTAATGTTGGAGCTGGAATTTTTATCATTGGCGGCACCAATACCATCAGCAATAATACACTTTCTGGTAATTCAGCTACTAATAATGGAGGTGGAATTTTAACCAGTATCGGCACCAATACTCTCAGCAATAATTCACTTTCTGGTAATTCAGCTTCATTGGGCGGTGGAATTTATGCCAATAACAGCACAAATACTCTCAGCAATAATACTTTTTCAGGCAATTCAGCTACTAATAATGGAGGTGGAATTTATACCAATAAAACTAGTGGTACACCTACAAGCAATTTCAAAAACAATATCTTTTGGGGCAATAAAAAAGGCACAGATACAACTATAGCCAGTGCAGATTATTATAATAATGGTGCAACAAATTCCTTTACCAATAACCTTATGCAATTGGCACAAACATCCTATATGGGTACGAATTACTCTTTAGGAAGCCCGACTGGCAATATTTTTGCTCTCGACCCACTTTTCGTTAATGCCACCGATATAGACGGTGCAGACAATATCCACCGCACAGCTGACGATGGATTGCGATTGAAGCCTTGTTCCCCTGCCATCAACACAGGTACAAATACTACCATTGCCTCCGATATAATCGGGGCCCCTCGTATACAGCAGACCACCGTGGATATGGGTGCTTATGAGAACAAAGATCTTACGGGTTATGCATTGAGTTCTAGCGTGCTCAATGCCAATGCAGAATGTGCTGATGCAAGCAGCATAACCCACTATTACAACAGCACCAATGAGGTATTGGTATTATCCATCAAAAAAAATGGTAATGACATAGGTATCATCGGTGACGGTACTTTTGCTGTGACTTCGGGAGGCTCAGGAGTTAGCAATCTGGGTACATCGGGTACTCCTGCTCCTTATGCCACTGCTTACAATTGGCACACCATGAATCGCTATTGGAAAGTAACTCCTACTACCCAGCCTAGCAGCGATGTTCAGGTACGTTTTTATTATTTGCCTTCTGATTATGCTAGCATCCAAGCTGCAGCTGGCATAGCCAACGAAACAAATATGGTGTTCTATAAAATAAACGGCACGGGCAATCCTGATCCCACCACAGCACACACGGGTACTCCTATAATTCCAGCATCAGCATACAATGCAGATGGCTACTGGCAATATACCAACGGAGCTACCGCCAGTGCAACCAACTGGGCTTTGGGTACCTTTGGTACTCATAAATATTCCGAAACGGTCGTTGCCATGTTCTCCGGTGGTGGTGGTGGTTCTGGTTCAGGCTTAGTGGGTGGCGCACTTCCTATCACCCTCACCAGCTTTAAGGGTCATGCCCTAAATAAAGCAAATGTGCTAGAGTGGAATACCAGCTCCGAGCAAAATAACAAGGGATTCAACCTTCAACACAGCACTAACAATCTGGACTTCAAAACCCTTGGTTTTATCCCTGGATCCAATGGCAATACTTCTAAAAACTATGCCTATATGCATAGTAACCCATTCGCTGGGGTGAACTACTACCGCTTGCAACAGATTGACCTTGACGGAAAATCCAGCTTCAGCAAGACCATCAGCATAGACAACAAGCTCAACGGATCCATCGTCGCCAAACCCAATCCTAGCAATGGCTTCTTTATCTTCCAAGGGATTGATTTCAACGATCCTGATGAGAAAATTTCTTATCAAGTAATAGATCTTTTGGGCAAAAAAATAGACGCCAAAGTCAATAATAATACCCTAGACATTCGAGAAGAACCCAACGGCATTTATTATCTTCAAATCCTACAAAACGGAACCATAATCCAAACAACCAAATTGGTGAAAAACTAAGCGTAACGTCGCTTTTATAATTGAGTTAACATTTTGAATTAAAAAAGGTAGGCTGCCCCAAAAAGGCGGTCTATTTTTTACCTAAATTGTACCAAGATCGTCCCAGCTTCTAACTGCGATGCCATATATCGACCATCGTGGGTGGCAATAGTCGTTTGTAACCCATAGCTATCGGATAGTAACCGTTAATATTTTTATTCATAAATTGTCACAGACTTCGACCATCGGATTCTGTCCAAAAACCAGCGATAGCGAAATGTCGTGGAAATGATGCGGATGTAACGCATCCCACGAATGGAGCGGTGCGAAGCCATCGCCTTTTTTGGGACTTGATTTTTGGGTTACTTTTGTATCAAGACAAAAGTGACAGGAAGCAGATGGACACAAGCAAAAGAGAAGGAATGAAAAAAAGCCAACGGAGCTCCTAGATATAGATTTAATGCTCAACTCTCCAAGTCTCCTAATAATATTTCCAGCTCGTTCAAAGTCATGGTGAATCCCTCTTTAAAGCCCATTTCAATCATTTTTTCCATTCGCTCAAGAGATTCGTTGTAGATGGCAACACTCACCTTGGTTATTCCATCTTGTTCGGCAAAACTCAGGTCCCAGTTCGATCCTGGCAAATTTGGGTTCTCATCCTTATCGGCAAAAACGCTCAAATACTTAAAATTGGTCTTGGGGCTGATGGAGGTATAATCTTGAATGGACCAACTTTCGAATCCCTCTGGGCTAACCATCGCATAAAATCTCCTACCGCCTTCTTCAAAATTCATAAACTTCGTCCTCGAAATCCAAGGCTTTGGAGCCCACCACTGGTCAAGAATTTCTTGCTTGGTAAATGCATCCCAAACCTGGGTTAGCTCAGCCTTAAATTCTTTGACTATCAAGACCGATTTATTGGATTTGTCAATTGTAAAGTCAAATTGTAAATTATTCATTTGTTCGTTTTTTTCGATATAATTTGATACTTTAAAAATTTTCCTTTCACTCCAATTGTAGTCTGGAGCTAACTTTCGATAGTAGGGGATGTTGAAATGAGTGAACCAACCAACAAATTTTTAAGCCTCTTAGTTATGTTGCTTAATGTTTACTGCCTTTGTTCGCTTTTTGTCCGAAGATTACCTTTTTTTAGTGTTGAAATATCATACGCACAAGTAACAAACATCATCCTATCACCCAATTGCAATGTTCAGTGTTCTTCCTAATCCCATTTCTATGATTCGAAAAAATGTTGACAACTGAATATCACTTTTGCCACTTTCAATTCTAGAAATATAACTTTTCTTAGTTCCAGTTTTGTCCGCTAGTTCTTCTTGGGTCATTTTTGCTTCTTTTCGTGCCTCTTGAAGCATAATACCTATCCTAAAAGCCAAAGAATCAGCGTCAAATTTCGCTCGGTTTTCACTACCAACTTTGCCCCTATGTTTGTCTAAGTGTTCTTCAAAACTTGTTAAATTATTCATACTTATTTTTTTGATTCAAAATACTCTTTTTTGAGTTTGTTCGCAACTTCTAATGGTTCTTTCAGTGTTTTTTGGCAAGAAGAAATTTTACTTTGGATAATCAATGGCTTCGATGAGCATTAATCTGCTGCCTTTAGGCGTTTTTAAAGTGACTTTATCTCCAACTTTTTTTGTCGCCAAAACCTTTGCAATTGGGGATAAGAAAGAAATTTTATTCAATGCAATATTGGCTTCATCAACACCCACTATTTGGTATTCGCAATTGCAATTTTCCTCTTCCTTAAATAGGGTCACTTTGGCCCCGAAGTGAACTTCGTCTTGGGGTTGTCGCGCTAGATCCACGATTTTCGCCGAATTTATTCGTCCTTCAAGTAATTGCAACTTGGCTGTCAGATAATTTATTTGGAGGCGATTTTTTTCCAAAGACTGCTCGCTCAAGATTGCCCGTTCATCGACCAGTGATTTATGTTCCTGTTTCAATTCTTCTAGCCCATGAGGTGTAACATAATTAGTAACTCCTGGTGGTAGATGCACCCTTGGCGTTACCAAAGGCGTTTCTTCTTGATCCCCTTCTTTTACAAATCCTCTACTCATATCTTTTCCTTTATTTTGAAATGTTTTAAAAATTGATAACCAATCCGCAGCTAGCTTTTACCCTACAATATATTAATTATTTTGCGTGAACAAAACATAAATAGCAGAATTTAATTTGTCTATGAGAACTAACATAAAAAAAAGACAATTACTATTAAACTTAAACCTCCGATCGTCGCAGTTTGTAACTGCGATGTAATACACTAGGAATTTGAAATTCCAATACGCTTTGACATTTCCGAAAGATTTTTGTTGATGAATTTTAAATTCATAAATTATCGGATCGAAGTCACAGACTTCGACCATCGTGGGAACTTCCTTAAAAAAGGATAATTTCTATTACACTTAAACCTCCGATCGTCGCAGTTTCTAACTGCGATGCCATACATCGACCATCGTGGGTGGCAATAGTCGTTTGTAACCGATAGCTATCGGATAGTAACGGTTAATATTTTTATTCATAAATTGACACAGACTTCAACCATCGCAGTCCGTCCAAAAACCAGCGATAGCGGACTGTCGTGGAAAAGATGCGGATGTAACGCATCCCACGACTGGAGCGGTGCGAAGCAATCGCCTTTTTTTGGACTTGATTTTTGGGTTACTTTTGTATCAAGACAAAAGTGACAGAAAGTTGGGGGACTATAAGCTTTTATGATGTGTTGAGTCTCTGTCCATATTGATCAAGGTATGTCTATATTCACATTAACTCTTAGCCAAACTTTTCAATTTTTATTTTCCATTCCCGACGGGATTGAATGTTTGTTGTATAACATTTCATTATGGGTACGACCCCGTGGGGGTCGAATTGTATTTTTAGAAATATTTGACCTCAATGAGGTCAGATTGCAATATCTTAAAGACAAAATCCTATTGTAGATATTCAGTTTCTAGCATTTACAAAATTTGCTTAATTTTGTAAAATGAAAACAATTCTCTTCTTTATAATCACTTGCTTTTTTGTTCTTTCCTGCCACAAAGAAATGGCTCCTACACCAACTCCACCTACGAAACCTCCTTGCGAAAGACTGTGGATTGGCACACAGCTTTGTGACACTTCACCGCTTTACAAAAATTTAATATGGTACTCATATCTTTCTGACAGAGATACAACTAGAGTTTTCTCTATCACACCAAGGGTTTTTGGGGATAAGGTTATTTTTTCGACCCAATTTGATAAATATGACAATGATACAGATATACTCTATATAAGAGACAAATATACAGGCACCCTTCTGAAAAGACGAAAAAGCGACTGTTATAATGCTAATTTGGCTACCTCCTACAAGAATACAGACTTTTATCAAAACAACTTCGTGATAAAAGCTGGTAGTAAAGTTGAAGTCTTCGACATGACCACCTATCAAACAAAATATTGTTTCGCCCCTGAGCCAGATCATGCCTTTAACCCAGGTTTTAGTCAAATTGGCAATGCAATTTATTTAGCAGAATACAAAAAAGGGTTTGCCAATTATGATACGCTTATCCTTGTAAGATTTAATTTGGATACGGGTGAAAAAACAATCTTATCAAAAAAAGCAAAGAAAGATGGCTATAGACCAGACTTATCGACACCTTTCGCATTTGATACCAAGCCCAATGGGGATACGGTACTTTTTTTCACTTCGGTGGAAATAAATTTTGATATCCTTGGTTCTCAAAAAACTACCCTTATCAAATACAACCTCAAAGAGAGAAGAATCGAACAAGAGACGGAAAATTTAATTAATTTACCAAATGAGGTAGGAGGAGAAGGATATGGAAAAATCTTTGGTACTAAATGTATAGTTGCAACTGGTTCCAAGGTTATGGCATTTGACATAAATACTTTGACAAAGTTATGGGAATTCAAACGAGATATAGTAGATGGGGTTATAAATGCTGTTATTCATTTTGAAAATACAATTATTTTTAAAACAGATTTTAATTCTCTTTACGCACTAGATGTAAATACAGGGCTATTAAAATGGAAAAGAACCGATGTCGATGCCAATATAGATCAATTTTGTGAAGTCGATGGGATTGTTTATTTTAATTCTAACAAGATGTATGCAATTAGAGCTAGAGATGGAGTGTTATTGGGCAGGTGGTCCAATCCTGCTCCATGGATTAATGAAGATTGGATTTATGCTAATTCTGGGTTCGACTTTAATTGGTTTATGGGCGTCATTGTAGATCCAGTAACCAAGAATATTTACACATCAGATGGAACCCGTGCTTATTGCTTCAAAAATCCGTTGTATCCGTAGCAGTGCCGTTCTGAGGAAAAAGAAATAATATTTATACCAACCAGCACCCAAGGGTACTGGCTTTTCCCAGCGCGTCAGCGGGTGGAGTGGTCTCGGAGCATCCTCGATGCGACGAGAGTCTCGACGAGTAGGAGAGACGGAACCCACGCAACACGCGACCCGAGTGCGTCCAAAGGACAGATCGAGGGGGACGCCCAAAATAATATCAAGAAAAACTAGATGATTTGACACAGGAAGGAAACGGACTGCTTTCGTTATTTCCACATTAAAAGCCATATATTCAACCTAATGACTACCTTTGCTGTTCTATATCATTAATATTTAAGTCTCAGCCACGCCATCAGCCATCATGACCAAATTTTACGAAAAATTCGAAAAAAAGAAGCCTGAAAAAATCATCGAAGAACCTCCTCGCAAAAGAGCTAAGTCCGTGCGCAAAGAGGCTCAACCCGAGCTAAAATTCAAGCACCACGCGAAGTACGAAGATGGCCACAGCTTCCCTATGAGACTCAATAAATTCATAGCGCACTGCGGTATCTGTAGCCGGCGAGATGCCGTCGAATTGGTAAAAAAAGGTTCTGCTAAGGTGAATGGAAATACCATCACTGAGCCTGGCTTCGAAGTCATGGAAAATGACACGGTGCTGCTCGATGGCAAGAGAATTGAGCCCATCCAAAAAATGGTGTATATCCTCATGAACAAGCCCAAAAACGTCATCACCACGCTCAGCGATGAAAAGGCGCGTACAACCGTGATGGATATCTTGAAAAACAAGGTCAAGGAAAGGGTGTATCCCGTGGGTAGATTGGACCGCGATACGACGGGTCTCTTACTGCTGACGAATGACGGTGATTTGGCACAAAAGCTTTCGCATCCTAGCCATAAAGTAAAGAAAATATATCACGTAGTCACAGATAGACCGATAGAAGAGTCCGATTTGGCGGCGATAAAAAAAGGTTTTGACCTGGAAGATGGTCCCGTAAAACCTGATAGGGCCTATATCATAGAGGGTTCGCAAGGGTATGAAATAGGGATCGAGATCCACGAAGGGCGCAATCGCGTCGTCCGTAGGATTTTTGAACACTTCAAATATAAGGTCGTCCGACTGGATCGCGTGATGTATGCAGGGCTTACAAAAAAAGACATCCCAAGGGGTTGGTTTAGAAACCTTACGCCGAAGGAGGTGATATTTTTAAAGCATTTTTAATTTATAAGAACTCCATGAGGATTTCTGCCATTGCAGCCATAGATCAAAGAGGGGTCTTGGGAAAAAATAATACCATACCTTGGCATTTGCCCGCAGACTTAAAGTATTTTAAAAAAATAACGCTAAATCACGCCGTGGTCATGGGATCAAAAACCTATGCATCCATAGGCAAACCACTACCCCATCGCACGAATATCATCTTGAGCAAAAATCCAAAGTATTCTGCTGAGGGCTGCTTGGTATTTTCTAGTCCAAAAGAAAGCATTGATTACGCTAAAAATCATGGTATAGAGGAGTTTTTCGTGATTGGTGGGGCTCAAATATTCAAAGCTTTTTGGCCCAGTATCACCAAAATATATCTCACCAAAATAGACACCATCGTAGAAGGCGGAGACACTTGGTTTCCATCTTTGGGTTCAGAATGGACATTGACAAATTCGGACTGTTTCACGGCTGATGAAAAAAATCCCTACGATTATTGCTTTTGTGAATACATAAAGCATAATGGGTAGTCCGATAAAACCCAAAGACAAGCTTTTTCTAGCCCATAGCCTTCTGGCCATGGTAGCCTTGTTCTATGGAGCCAATTATAGCATTGCGAGCATCATATTAAAAGAGACGAGTTTGCCTCCAGCTGGATTTATCCTTGTAAGAGTAGGTATCGCGCTGGTATTATTTATCCTGACAGCGCTGATATTCGTTAGGGAGACCATTCAGTCCAAAGACCTCCTGAGGGTATTTTTGTGTGCGATTTTTGGCGTCGCCTTTAATCAATTGACCTTTTTTGAGGGTTTGCTGCGCACATCAAATATCCACGCTGCCTTGCTGATGACAGCCACGCCATTGCTGGTATTGGTGTTTGCTTTGGTATTCAAACAAGAGAATTGGTCCAAATATAAATTTGCAGGGATTTTGATTGGTATGTCCGGTGCCGTTCTCCTGATTTCTAATGCTCAGTCGCAAGGACAAACATCCAGCATCATAGGAGATCTATTCATTTTCGTCAATGCGAGCTCATTCGCACTCTATTTGGTACTCGTGAGGAGATTGATGGCAAAATATCACCCCATTACCATCACAGCATATACATTTGCCTTTGGGTTCCTATTGGTTTTGCCTTTTGGGTACCAACAATGTATGGACACGGATTGGTCGGCCTTCACGCATAAGCACTGGTTGAGCTTGGGATTTGTGGTATTGGCTAGTACATACCTAGCCTATTTGTTCAATAATGTGGCGATTCGGCTTACATCTTCTACGGTGGTGAGCTCTTATATTTACTTCCAACCCTTGATAGCGGGCTTTATCTCGATTTATTTTTTTGGAGAATCCCTTGAAATGTACCATATTTTAAGCATGGTTTTGATTTTTTGGGGCGTTTATTTGGTTTCTTTTTATGCTAAAAAAAAGGGAGTAAAAGCCAAAATCGATCAAAATCAAGAAGTTTTAGAATCTATACCCTATCAGGAATCATAATTCATTAACTATTGGTTTCTAATAGATTAAATGTAATTCAAATCCTTATACGAACAAATCATTTTTTTAATCCACTGAATATCAGCCATATATAAGCATTATAATTTTGTTTAATACGAAATAAATTTTTGTTTTTTTTCAAAAAAACTTGCTTTAAAATGATACGAGTTATGCGCAAAGGTTTGTACTTTTACCAGCGTAAAACAATATTTAACCCAAGATGCATGGAAAATAGTCATCACTCAAATAGTGTCATGAGAACACTGGCAAAGGAGTACGAAACCATGGTAACTCAGGGAGATGCCACCATTTTGACAGAAGATGCTTATCATCAGTTAATAACTTATTACGAAAGTGAGTTGTTATTTGAAAGAGCTTTAGATATAGCCGATAAGGCCATGGAAGTATATTCCTTTACACCCGAATTTTTCATCAGAAAGGCAGACATTTTGCTTTCTTTGAAATTAGGGGATGAAGCGCTCGATCAGCTGATAAAAGCAGAGGGAATCGCCCCGTCGGAGATACATATATCCCTTGTCAAAGCTAAAACGTTAGCATTTCTGAATAGACAAGAAGAAGCGAAACAAATCCTAGGAGACCTCAAGTCTTACAATGATGCCGAGGTGTTGGCGGATGTCTTTATCGTGGAAGGATATATTCATCAATTGAACAAAGACTACGAGTCAATGCTCGAAAGTTTGGTCATTGCCTTGAAAAAATGTCCGACCAAGAGTTATGCTTTAGAATCCTTGTGGATCGCTACTGAAGTTTGCCGCAAATTCAAAGAATGTGCTGAATTGATGACCTTTGTCATCAACAACGATCCTTACAATTATCAGGCTTGGTATTATCTCGGCCATTGCTATTCCTTTATGTGTGAATACGAAATGGCGGTGGATGCGTACGAATATTCATTTATCATCAACGAAAAATTTGAATCGGCATACAAAGATTGTGCAGATTTGTGCTCAGAATTGAAAAAATATTCAAAAGCCATCAAATTTTATAAAGAAGCCATCGACACATTTGGTCCAGATGCAGAATATTATTTCGACATAGCCTTTTGCTTATACCAAACTAAGAAATACAAGGACGCCAAGCGATATTTTATCAAATCCTTAAAATTGGATCCTTACAACGACGAGGGATTCTATTATTTCGGACTTTGCCTCGCACACGAAAAAAGGTGGAATAGCGCCATCAATGCCTTGATGAGAGCCATTGATTTGGATGAAATGCGCGAAGAATATTACGCTAGTTTGGCCGATATCTACCTCAAATTGGGAGACAAGGCCAAGACAGAACAATATTTTCAAATGGCCATCGAATGTGGTCCTGAACAATCGCAAATTTGGTTGGCTTATGCCAGATTCCTAGTAAGTGAAAATAGGCTAAAAGAAGCCATGAAAATATTGAAGGAAGCGGATGATTTCTCAGTGGGTGCGGATTTGCTCTACGGAATGGCGGCTTGCCTATACCTCAAAGGTAAAAACAAAAAAGCACTGGATATGATGGCAGAAGCCCTCTTGGAGGATTTCAATTCTTACAAAATCATGTTTGATTTTGTGCCTACACTCCAAAAAGATCCCGAAGTAAAATCAATGATCGCTTACTACAGATCTGAATTAAATCTTTTATAACGTAAAACAATAATATAATCCCGAGGCATTTAGACGCAAGTTTAAGTGCCTTTTTTGTTTATTCTTCTAGAACGTCCTGGCAGAGTTCTATCAATACCCCATCTACAGACTTAGGGTGCACGAAACAGACCCACTTGTTGTCTGCACCCCGCTTTGGCTTATCATTGATCAGTTTAAAACCTTGCTCCTTCAGATACTCCATAGATTTTATGATGTCCTTAACCGCGAATGCAATGTGGTGCACCCCTGGCCCTCTATGGTTGATAAATTTATTGACAGGAGAGTCCTCTTCGGTCGCACATACCAATTCTATTTTGCTCTCGCCTACTTGAAAAAAGGAAGTAATCACAGACTCGCTATCAACGGTCTCCATCTTATATGGTACAATACCCAATAGTTTGGTATAGAGATCATTGGCCGCGTCAATATCCTTAACGGCGATACCGATATGTTCGATTTTTTCTATGAATGGATCTTGGGACATTATTTGATGGAAACTGAATTTTCAACCAATTTTCTCAAAGTATCGGAGAGGTTGTTGATAATATTTGCTTGCTCGGATATTTTTTGGCGGAGGATTTCCATTTCTTCCATTTGGCTAGGTGCTGATGGTGCATTGGTCACAGAATGGTCAAAATGTCTAAGTACAGACCGAACGTACCAAAGTTCTTGGATTTCACCTTTATGAACCCTTATGGGCTTATAGAAATCATTGTCAGAACGCAGTACCAATTGATTATGTCTTTGAAATTGGTTCGAAATCCTTTTGACGAACAAATCATTCATCGTGACTACTACATACACGTGATCATCCTTAACGTGCAAAAACTGCGAAGGCTCCACGTAGCTACAAATCAATTTGTCCTTGCTGAATAGCGTGGGTTCCATGCTATCTCCTGCGACATCAAATGACCTGAAGCTTCCATTTTGGTACAATAAATCTGGCAAACTATAACTATCCAGTTCCTTTAAAAACTCTTGATTCAACCGTTCCGCTGGATAACCCGCTTGGGCTGGATAGGGTACATGGCAGATCCTTTCATTGTTGAGATTGTCGGTTATTACACTCAGTATCTTTAAGTTCTGGAGATTATCATTCTCCATCAATACTGTACCTTCACCTGACAAGATAAAGACGGGATTGAAATTAAATTTTTGGACACATTCCCTAAATAATTTCATGGGCAAATCTCGATTACCCTTGTAGATTTCATTCAGCGACTGGGGTGAAAAATTAAGCAATTGGGCCATGTGTCGAATAGACCTGATACGATTTTCTCGTTTCAGCGCCTCTATACACAATGCGAATCTTTCTGAAATGGTCTTCCCCATTTTAACCCAATATAATTAAATTTTCCGTCTTAGAATTTCCATATTTCTTGCAAATATATATAATTTATTTTTAATATGAAATAAAATTTTAATATTTCCATTATTCTTGCACCTTTCCCAACTTTTCTCTATTGCGTACTCGCACCACAGTTTTTGTGAAAACATATTTATATATAAGTACTTTAAAATTTGGTTTAATAATTATTTTGAAAATTGGTTTTGTAATTACCAAATATTATCATTAATTTTGTGAGACATTTTTTATTTTTTATTCCAAATTTTTCCCCATCATGAGTAAAAGAGCCATTCCATTAGTAAATTTATCCAAATTCATCGCTGGATCAGATGCCGATAAAGCTGATTTCGTCTCCCAACTAGGCAATGCCTTTCACACAGTAGGTTTCGTAGGTGTTATAAATCACGGCATTCCAAAAGCTTTGATTAATACCTTTTACGACCAATCAAAAAGTTTCTTCAATCGCCCTCTCGATGAAAAACTAAAATATCAAGTAGCTGGTGGTGCCGGCCAGAGAGGCTACACTTCATTTGGTACCGAACACGCCAAACAATCCACCGCTGGAGATTTAAAAGAGTTTTTCCAATTCGGTCAGGAAGTCACCGATGGAGATCCGATTAAGTCCATGTATCCTGAAAATGTGGTGGTCCACGACCAAAAAGAATTTACAGAAAGCGGTCAAGAGCTTTATAGACAATTTGAATTAGCAGGTAAAAATTTATTACAAGCCATCGCCTTGTTTTTGAACCTCGACAAGCACTATTTTGATACCCGCATTCACAATGGTAATAGCATCCTTAGGGCAATCCACTACCCTCCCATTACCTCTGAGCCCAATTCTGCCATACGTGCAGAACAGCACGAGGATATTAATCTCATCACACTCCTAGTTGGAGCATCCGCTGGCGGACTTCAGATTCTTACTTCTGAAAACGAATGGATGAACGTTGTGCCAGAAGGCGAAGAGATCGTGATAAATGTGGGTGACATGCTACAAAGATTGACCAATAATTACCTAAAATCAACCACGCATCGAGTTGTCAATCCACCAAGAGAAGAATGGCATGTCCCAAGGCTTTCGATCCCCTTCTTCCTACACCCAAAGGCGGATGTGGACTTGACTTGCCTTCCTAGTTGCGTCTCAGATGCCCATCCACTTCAGTACGAGTCCATCACAGCGGGCAATTATCTTAATGAAAGGCTGCGAGAAATCGGTTTGATGAAATAAATAGGGTATTCTATAAACTTTTTAAGTATCTTTGTTGTCTAAATTGGCATCAATGATATGGTTGTTTTTTGACGTCGGCGGAGGTGAAATAATGCTTATTGCATTGGTCGTCCTCTTATTCTTTGGTGGCAAAAGATTGCCTGAACTGATGAAAGGTCTCGGCAAGGGCATTCGTGAGTTCAACACAGCCAAAGCACACGTAGAGCAAGAAATTCGCGATGGCATCAAATCCACAGAAGACAGCTTAAAAGTCGATGAAGAGCCGTCTTCCACTTCCAATCACCAACAAATCATCTAATCAATGGGAGGTTATCAATGGGTAATATTATTGATTTTGCTTGTTGTCATTTTTGGTGGCAAAGGGCTCAATTCACTGTTTAAAAAGAAGCAATAATTATGGAAAATGTTTTTTTTCTTATGTTCGGACCTCAAGAATGGATCATCATTTTGATCATCGTACTTTTGTTATTTGGCGGTTCTAAAATACCTCAACTGATGAAAGGGCTTGGACAAGGCGTCAAGGAGTTCAACAACGCTAAAAAAGGAGTAGAAGAAGAAACCAAGCAATAGTCTTGATTTTTGGGCGTTTCCCCATACCTAGCGGTTTGGGGTCGGGCTGTACGAGACTTTTCTCGTCCTAGAGACGAGATCGGTCTCCCATCTTCGATGGTGAGACTATCTTCGATATCTCTCCCATCCCTAACGCAAGTTTCCTCTTATTTTCCAGTTTTATTAGTATTAGTGCCCGATATTTTATGGGACTTTCAGAAATTAGTTGGCCATTTTTCTACCAATATCGATTTCAATTTTTATTGACTGCATGTCGGATTCTTCCAAAAAACTTTACGTGGTGGTCGGCCCAACAGCCGTAGGCAAAACCCAATTCGCCATCGATTTGGCATTATCGCTAGATTCTTCCATCGTCAATGCCGACAGCCGACAAGTTTACACAGAATTATCGATTGGGGTAAATAAACCCTCAAGCCACCAATTATCCCAAGCACATCACCATCTCATAGGTCACCGAAGTATTACTTCACCTTATGACGTTTCCACTTTCGTCCAAGAAGCAACCGCTATTTTGACCCAGGAGTTCGAAATGGCTAATACATTGGTTCTAGCAGGAGGAACAGGGCTTTATGTCAAAGCACTCCTAGAAGGTTTGGATGAAATACCAAACGTATCAGAAGATATCAAAGCCGAGCTAAATCTACGGCTCAAAGAAGTAGGTCTCGAAGACCTCACAAAAATTCTAAAAGAAAAAGATCCAGATTACTATGAAAAAGTCGATTTGGCCAATCCGCATCGAGTGCTTCGTGCTTTAGGCGTTATAGAGGCTTCTGGTACTCCTTTTAGTATTTTTTTGAATAAAAAAAACAATCCCGAGCATGTTTTCGATATCGAATATATTTATATAAACCAAGATAGAAACGAACTGCGAAAGGTTATCAATAAAAGAGTTGAGGATATGTTGGAATTAGGTCTAGAAGACGAAGTGTACTCCCTAAGAGAATATAGAGATTATGCGGCTCTTAAGACGGTTGGATATCAGGAGTGGTGGCCATATTTTGCAGGGGATATAACACGACAAGAATGTATCGATCTGATCAAAATTAAAACAGGTCAATATGCCAAAAGGCAACAAACTTGGTTTAATAAATACATCCCCGTACCTTCACTTTCTCTTGAATCCGTATATCAAAAGTATTTAGGTCGATGAATCAAAAGAAACCAAGCGAGCATCAAATGAACTTCACTACCATCGTCTTAGCTGGAGGTATGGGAACCAGATTGCAGTCCGTAGTGGCCGATCGCCCAAAACCCATGGCTTTGATCAATGGCAAACCATTTTTAGCCTACTTGCTTGAAAACTTAATCCAACAAGGGGCTGACGAAATCATCTTGGCAGTTGGGCATATGTCCGAAATCATAGCAGGTTATTTTCAGGACAGGTATTTGGATATAACTATCAAATACAGTTACGAGGATGAACTTTTAGGTACTGGTGGAGCCATCAGACAGGCTTTATCTCATTCTTCACAGTCCACAAATATCGTTCTAAATGGGGATTCTTGGCTGGACATGGATTATCAAACTTTGTTGGAAGAAAAGACGGACAAAGACACCCCAATGCGCCTTGTTTTGACTCCTATGACTAATTTTGATCGATATGGAACCGTCACCTTCGATGAATCGGGGTTGGTTCAGTCATTCCAAGAAAAACAATTCAAGGAGGCGGGATACATCAATGCGGGAATCTACTTAATCGACCGCGAGTGGTATCTTGCCCATAGCCCAATCGGCAAGTTTTCCCTTGAAACAGAACTCTTACCCAAGATGGTAGATCTCGGCCTTCTCCGTGCTACCGTTTTCCAAGGATTTTTTATAGATATAGGCATACCAGAAGACTATCTGAGAGCAAAAAAAATGTTCCTAGGAGCTTGGACCAATGCCGCACCATGGTTCCTCTTCTTAGACAGAGATGGCGTCATCAACGAGAGAATCCCTAACCATTATATTCAAAATACAGAGGAATTCAAATGGTGTCCAGGCAACCCAGAGGCCATCGCTGCCTTATCTAAAATGGCTGAAAGAACATTCGTGGTAACCAATCAAGCTGGCATTGGCAAAAAAATACTATCCGAAGAGAACTTGGAAAAAATCCACGGATACCTCATTAAAGAAGTCGCCTCCTTAGGTGGCACTCTGGATGGTGTATTTTATTGCCCACACCTGACATCTGAACTATGTGACTGTAGAAAACCACAAATAGGCCTGGGATATAAGGCTTCAGAGTTCTTTCCAGAAATCGATTTTAAGAGATCTATTATGGTTGGAGATTCCATTTCGGATATTCAATTCGGTCAAAAGCTGGGCATGGTAACTGTTTTGATACATACCAAATCCGATGAATACGATGCCAACAGCATACAAATAGCCGACATACAATGCGATTCTTTGGCTGATTTAGTAGAT
This sequence comes from Saprospiraceae bacterium, assembly GCA_016718505.1. Taxonomy (GTDB): domain Bacteria; phylum Bacteroidota; class Bacteroidia; order Chitinophagales; family Saprospiraceae; genus JADKKF01. Next base: position 515,691 of record JADKDE010000003.1, read on the forward strand.
TTGATTTCTATTTCGAAATAAAAAATTGAATTGTCTAAGCAATATTTTCAGAAAACTAACAGATGAAGGATAAAAAATTACTTTTAGAACAGACAAAAACACTCTTATCTAGGCTCGCTGAAACACAAGAGGGGTCATTTTCCAAAAATGATATGGACGAACTGGTGGATGTTTTACATTTTCATGAAAATCAATATTATATCCAAGACAGTCCCCTGATTGCTGATTATGAATACGATAGACTATACAAGTATTTAGAACAAAAAGAACTTGAAAATCCATCGCTGAAACGAATAGACTCCCCTACGCAAAGAGTCAGTGTGGATCTCATTTCTGAGTTCAATTCGGTGCCGCATCTGAGCCCAATGCTATCTTTGGCCAATAGTTATGATGCCGATGATCTAAAAGACTTCGATGCCCAAGTAAAAAAGTGGACGGGAACTGAAAACCAAACCTTGCAATATGCGGTGGAACCAAAATACGATGGTGGCACCATTTGCTTGGTTTATGATGAAGATATTTTGGTTAGAGCGGCCACCAGGGGCAATGGTACCCTTGGCGAAGAAATGACACACAACGCTAAGCGGATGAATACCATCCCGCTCAGAGCTCTATTTTCAAAGTATGGCATAAAAAAAGTAGAACTCAGAGGCGAAGCGCTCATCCCTTTAGATAAATTCAAAGAAGTCAATGCACAGCGGGAAAAGGAGGGCCTTGAAATATTGGCCAATCCCAGAAATGCCGCCACAGGTGCGCTGCGTGTCAAAGACAGTCGAGAAGTAAGCAAAAGAAAACTTGAAGCTTTCGTTTACCAAATTTCATATATTGAATGGATCGACGAACCCAAGCCCTGGACCTTTCATTCCCAAGGGATAAAAATTCTTGACAGCCTTGGTTTTAAAACCCCAGATACCAACGAAATAATCTGCCAGGGAATCGAGGAAGTCATCGCCAAGTGCGATTATTGGCAGTCGATAAGGGATGAATATGCTTATGAGATCGATGGTATGGTTGTCAAAGTTGATAACCTCGCCCTACAAGAAGAAAGCGGTTATACGGCCCATCATCCTAGATGGGCGATTGCCTATAAATTCAAGGCGAAACAAGCGACCAGCAAGCTTTTGCAAGTAGAATTTCAAGTTGGGAAAATTGGGTCCATCACGCCCGTAGCTAAGATAGAACCCACCCCTCTAGCTGGAGTGACCGTCTCGTCCATTACACTGCACAACGAAGATTTTATTCGGTCAAAAGATTTACGAATAGGTGATACAATATTGATAGAACGAGCTGGCGATGTGATCCCCTATATAGTGAAGAGCTTTCCCGAGTACCGCACAGGGGACGAAACTTTGATTCAATTTCCCACACATTGTCCATCGTGCAATTCAGTTCTTAAGAAAAACGAATCAGAAGCTGCCTGGAAATGCGAAAACACGCTATGTCCCGCCCAAATACTCCAGAGGATAATCCACCACGCATCTAAGGATGCGATGGACATCGAAGGACTTGGAAAATCCATCATCGAGCGATTCAATGAACTGGGTTGGATTCAAAATATTGCAGACATATATCGCTTGGATTATGAAAAGATCGCAGCATTAGAAGGTTTTGGCACTAAATCTGCTGAAAATCTTAAAAATGCCATTGAAAAAGCCAAAAACAATCCCCTGCAAAGGCTTCTGTATAGTTTGTCGATCCCGTTGTTGGGGCAAAAAGCTTCTAAGACTTTGGCTCAATATGTAGAGTCCATATTCGATTTTTGTGAATGGCAAACAGAGAATTATACAGCCATCAAAGATATCGGACCAGTCCTAGCGGGTGAAATGGAGCGCTTTTTTTCGAATGAAAGTCAAGTCAATTTATTGAATGAATTGGCAGAGTTGGGTGTAAATACCCGCCAACTGGAGGAAGACAAGCCGCACCAATTCGATCAAGAAAATGCTCCCCTGCTTGGGAAAACAATACTATTCACAGGTAGCTTAAGTATAGATAGAAAAAAGGCTGAAAAATTGGCGGAGACTGCGGGTGCGAAGAACATCAGTGCTGTGAGTAAAAATCTAAACATACTCGTAGTTGGGGAAAATGCCGGTTCCAAACTGACCAAGGCACAAAGTCTTGGCACGGTTGTGATTTGGACCGAAGATGAGTTTTTAGAGGCGATAAATTATAAATAAACCAAAAGCACAAACATTAATGGTGTAAATATTGTATTAAATACCAATTCAAAGAACAGAAACAAAAAAATCAAAAGAAAACATGGCGGATACGGAGAAAATACAAGTTAGTGATTTGAGTTTTATAGGTTATATCAACAAAGAAGAAATCCAAGCAAAGGTTTCTGAAATTGCAGCGAGGTTGAATGAAGATTATGCCGATAAAAATCCCATGTTTTTGGTCATCTTGAATGGTGCGTTTATTTTTGCGGCTGATCTCATCAGGCAGTTTAACCACGATTGCGAAGTTAATTTTATTAGAATAAAATCCTACCATAATACGGAATCTACGGGCAATGTAGAAATATTCATGCCTCATGAAATCCCCTTCGAAGGCAGGCATATTGTTATCGTGGAAGATATCATTGATACTGGAAATACCATGGCTGCATTTTTGCCAGTTTTGCATTCAAAAAATCCAGCTTCGGTATCTATTTGTGCATTCTTAGTAAAGCCTGAAGCACATATGCACGATATCAAGACCGAGTATCCAGGTTTCGTAATTCCGAAAAAATTTGTCCTTGGCTATGGCCTTGATTACAATGGCTTGGGCAGAAATTTGGCCGATTTATATCAATTGTCAAAATAATTCTACCTAGTAAAAAAGCAACAGAGCGCATGAGCGGGTGGAGTGGTCTCGTCCTAACGAATCACAAATGAGGAGGGACGTGAGTCTCGACTGCAAGGCGAGACGGAACCCACGCAACACGCGACCCCAAACTCGTCTTTAGACGAGAGCAGGGGGCATGCCCAAATCCTAAAAATAGCTTACTTTTGTGTATAAAATAATCTTATTTTGTCTAGACAATTAATGCTTTTGGGCACAGGAACTTCACAAGGCGTCCCTATCATCGGGTGTGACTGCGAAATTTGTGTATCTACCGATCCTGCGGACAAACGACTCAGGACTTCGGCGCTTTATTCTGAAAATGGCGTAAACATTTTGATCGATGTGGGCCCAGATACGCGGCAGCAACTGTTGAGAGCAGGGATATCACACCTCGACGCCATCATCCTCACGCACGAACACAACGACCACATCATAGGTCTCGATGAAATCCGGCCATTCAATCATCGGCAAAAAAAAGCGATGCCGATCTATGCGTTAAAAAGGGTTTTTGATGAACTTTCGAAGAGGTTCAATTACGTTTTCGATCCAGAGCCATACCCTGGCGCACCAAAAATCGAAGTACATGAAATTAAACCGTATGAACGATTTGAGATAAAAGGTGTCTCTATTATGCCCCTGTTGATCATGCATGGAGACTTGCCGATTTTAGGGTTTAGATTTGAAAATATTAGCTATATCACAGACGCGAAAATAATACCGACCAAAAGTTTAGAATTGGTCAAAAATACGCCACATCTAGTACTCAATGCGCTGCATCACGTACCCCACAATATGCATCTGAATTTGATTGAAGCCCTTGATCTTGTGAAGGTTATAAATCCTGGAAAAACGTATTTGACTCATATGAGCCACAAGATGGGACTTAGTAAAGTGATACAACCCCAATTGCCCGATGACGTCGAATTGGGTCGAGATGGACTATTAATTATCTGCTAAATTCCTTAAATTTGCCAATAAATAAATAAAGTCAATATGTTTGAAATAGACCCGAAGACAATATCTACTAAGGACTTGCATCAATATTTGTTGGCTTCAGTAGCGCCTCGTCCTATCGCATTTGTGAGTACGGTTGACAAGGATGGAAATAAAAATTTGGCTCCATTTAGCTTTTTTAATGCCTTCAGCAGCAATCCGCCCATACTGGTATTTAGTAGCAATAGGAGGGTTGAAAACAATACCACAAAGGATACGCTCAGAAATGTCATCGATACGAAAGAATGTGTCATAAATGTGGTTTCACATCGGATAGTAAGGCAGATGACCTTGGCCTCGATAGAGTATGATAGCTCCATCAGTGAATTCGAAAAGGCTGGTCTGACGCCTATCCCATCCAAATTGGTCAAACCATTTAGGGTAGCTGAATCTCCCGTACAGATGGAGTGTAAAGTTGAGGATATCATAGCCTTGGGCAAAGAAGGAGGAGCTGGACATTTGATCATTTGCAACGTAGTTTGGATGCATATAGACCCCTTGGTATTGGATGATGAAAATAGGATAGATGTGCACAAAATAGACCTAATGGGACGAATGGGTAGGGCATTTTATACTAGGGCAAGCGGAAGCAGTATCTCGAAAATAAATCAACCTTTTAAGCAAATGGGAGTCGGTTTTGATACCCTGCCACTGAGCATAAAAGCCAATCCATATTTGCGAGGAAACCAAATAGCCGAGATAGCAGCCTTAGAAGAAGTTCCGGGAGAAGAATTTGTAAATAACTACTTAGTCAAGGATGAACAATACATGCGAATAAAAGGAGATGGCAATTTTGAAACATTGTCCGCTTACGCTGGTTTACTTATAGGCGAAGGCAAAATCAGAGAAGCTTACGCCATATTAAAGGATATTTAAAAATAAAAAAGAACAAAAAATATGAATTTAAAGACTGTATATATTGTAGCTGCTAAAAGGACTCCGATTGGATCATTTGGTGGAAAATTTGCAGGGTTATCTGCTACTGAATTGGGTGCAAAAGCCATCCAAGGCGCAATGGCAGCCGCCAATATCGCCAAGGACCAAGTAGATGCAGTATATATGGGAAATGTCGTATCAGCTAACCTAGGCCAAGCCCCGGCAAGGCAAGCAGCAGTTGGAGCTGGAATCGACTACGCAGCTAGATGTACCACAGTAAACAAAGTTTGTGCCAGTGGAATGAAAGCCATTGCATTAGGCTATCAAGATATCGTTTTGGGAGATGCCCAAGTAGTAGTAAGTGGAGGGATGGAATCTATGTCCAATATCCCATATTATGCCCCAAAGATGAGATGGGGTGCAAAATATGGCCATAGTGAGTTTTTGGATGGATTGCAAAAAGACGGATTGACAGATGCCTACAGTCTGACCCCAATGGGTACCTGTGCGGACGCTACTGCTACAAAATATGAGATATCTAGGGAGGATCAAGATCGATATGCCATTCAATCATATACAAGGGCAAAAGAAGCCACCGAAAGTGGTAGATTTTTTCAAGAAATAATTCCCATATCCCTACCTCAGAAAGGCAAAGATGACCTTATCGTTTCCGAAGACGAAGAATTTCGCAATGTCAATTTTGATAAAATACCAGGATTAAGAGCTGCTTTCTCCAAAGATGGTACCGTAACTGCCGCCAATGCTTCTACGATCAATGATGGCGCTACTGCACTTATCCTTTGCGACGAGGACTATTTGAAGGCACATAATCTCAAGCCCTTGGCTAAAATCCTAGCCTATGGAGAGGCTGAACACGAACCTGAATGGTTTACAACTGCTCCCGTAAAAGCAGCTGCGGTTGCCCTTAAAAAAGCAAACCTTGCGATTTCAGATATTGATTTTTTTGAAGTAAATGAAGCTTTTGCTGTGGTTACTATGGCTTTCAATAAGGCTTATGATCTCCCAGAATCAAAGGTAAATATCAACGGAGGTGCGGTTGCGATCGGACACCCTCTGGGCTGTTCTGGTGCAAGAATAGTTTGTACCTTGGTTCATGTTTTACAACAACAAAATGCAAAATTAGGACTCGCTGCGATATGCAATGGTGGCGGTGGGGCCTCGGCCATCATAGTTGAAAAGTGCTAATATTATAAAAATTTAAAATTCCTTGGTAACAATATATTAAAGTAAAGTATCTTTACTTTATGCTTATATCAAGAGAATATTTTTGGAGAAAAGTCATTGGAACTGCGATTCTTTTTCTTTGGGTGGTATTATTTATCCCATTTTCAGTCCATGCACAAGAGTTAATAATTGATCCTTCTTTGGCCAATTTTGACTCCAAAAGTTTCCCTACTTACCAAATATCAGCCAGTGATTACAGTTCATTCCAAGATCACAACCAAAAGCTTCCCAATGGCGTATTTTCGTTGCCAAAGCGTGTTAGTATTTCTTCAAAAAATGTAGAACACGTACAAATCATCGGAGACCGAAAAGTAATCGCATTCAATATTCAAATGAAAGATGCACTTGGATTTGCTTTGATATTTGACAACATTCGCCTTGGAAACCAAGGAATTTTGACGTTGATGAGCGAAGACAAATCACAACAATTGGGTGGTTTTAACGCATCCCATATAAAAAGTAATCAATTCATGCCGGGCTTGTTTCGTGGGGATAATGTAACCATTTTCTATTCAGAGCCTATTGAAAACAAAGATTTTGGAAGCTTTGAAATATCTCGAATAGATCAAATATTTGACAACAGCGCCTTGGCCAAAGCTCAATTTACAAAACCCAAAGATTTATTGGAAAAACGAGACTTGGGTTTTAATTCCTCCTTGTTTTGTAATAAAAACATTAATTGCCCTAGTGGTGCGCCCTATAGGGATGTTCAGAGGAGTGTCATGCGTATCATAGAAGTATTCGAAGAAGGGATAGGATTCTGCACAGGAGCATTGATAAACAATACAAAAAACGATGGAACTCCATACGTACTGAGTGCCAATCATTGTCAAGATGGGCTCACACCACTGTATCATTTATGGCGATTTGATTTCAATTATGAGGCTCCAGAATGTTTTAATCCAGCTTTGGAACCTGCTTTGAAGACAATTTATGGTGCCCAATTGAGATCCAACCATCAAGGTACCGATTTTATGTTGGTAGAGCTTTCCAGCAAGGTGCCTCCAAGTTATAATGTATTTTTTGCAGGATGGGATCGAAGAAACTACCCTACCCCAAAAACTACGGCGATGATCCACCATCCATTTGGTGATATCAAGAAAATATCTATCGATCGAAATCAACCTTATATCTATGCCGACACGATCAAATGGATAGGATTTGCTCCAACTTTGCCTTTTACACATTATTCGACCGATTGGGATGAAGGTACGATGCAACCAGGATCGTCGGGAGCTCCATTGTTCAATGATTTTAGTAAAATAATAGGACAATTGCATGGAGGAGGGGCGGACTGCGCATTTAGTTTTAGATCTTTTTTTGGAATTTTTAATATTTCTTGGAATGGCGGCGGGACTCCCTCTACTGGGTTGAAAACGTGGTTGGATCCTATGAATTCAGGCAAAGACACGCTTATCGGCATCGAGAATCCCAATACTATTGGATACGCTAAAATAAGACTTCGGATCATCACACACGATTCTATAGGAATCCCCAATCTACTGGTTGGGACTGGTTCAAGTCTAGGTGTAAAAGTCACCTACCAAGGGAATGGCTATTATGTTTTGGACTCTATCCCTCTCAGCTCCAGTATCACCATATTGCCTACCCGAGATACTTTAGCCAAAAATGGCATTACGATACAAGATGTTGTACTTACCCAAAAACACGTGTTAGGTGTGACAAACTTAAGCTCTTCTGACAAAATATTGGCTGCCGATGTGTCTAATGACCAACGCCTATCTGTGGCTGATGTACTTGAATTGAAAAAGCTACTTTTGGATAAAATTACTTTTTTTGTAAATAATGCATCTTGGCGTTTTGATCCACCTTTGGTCCGTATCAACAATATTTTTTCCGATGTATCAGATATAGTTATATTTGGCACCAAAATAGGTGATGTCGATTATACACGCGATGTGAATCACTAGAGCCAAAAGAGAATTTGAAAATATTATCCTAATTTTTAGTGAAAATTTCATTTTTAGTCGTGAATCACATCTTTGGATATCAAATTTTGGATTTTTTTTTATATAAAATAAGTTTTTTTTAAACGAACATTGAAACAATTAAATATAATTACTTACCTTTGTGCCCCGAATCAATTACATTCAAAGTAAAAATAATAAAGAATTATGGCTAATCATAAGTCAGCTAAGAAAAGAATCAGACAGATCGAAAAAAGAAGATTGCTGAACAGATACTATAAAAAAAGAGCTAGAACAGCTATCAAAAATCTTCGTGCCTTAGAAGATAAGGTAGAGGCTGAAAAGTTTTTACCTAAAGTTATCTCTATGGTAGATAAATTAGCTAAGAAAAATTCTATCCACAGAAACAAAGCTTCGAACCTTAAGAGTTCGTTGATGAAGCACGTGTCTGCGCTTTAAGATATTTCTATTTTAAAAATATACTGAAGCCCTGATCCTTTGATTGGGGCTTTTTTTTATGCTTGATCGATTATGCAATTTGATATTTTGACCAGTAGTAAGCGCTCAAAAGCAAGAGCTGGAATCATCCAAACTGCGCACGGCTCCATCGAAACGCCAATTTTTATGCCCGTTGGAACTGCTGGTACGGTCAAGGGAGTTCTACAAAGAGATCTTAACGAAGCAGTTAATGCACAAATAATATTGGGCAATACCTACCATCTCTATTTAAGGCCCACTACTCAAATATTAGAATCCGCTGGAGGACTGCACAAGTTCATCGGCTGGGACAAACCGATACTTACTGATAGTGGCGGGTATCAAGTCTATTCTTTAGCCCATCGAAGAAAAATAAAAGAAGAAGGAGTTACTTTTAATTCGCATATCGACGGTTCTAAGCACTTTCTCTCGCCTGAAACCGCCATAGACGTCCAAAGAAGTATTGGTGGTGATATCATCATGGCTTTTGACGAATGTACGCCCTACCCTTGTGAATACCATTATGCTAAAAAATCTATGGATTTGACACATCGATGGCTCAAAAGATGTATAGACCGCTTTGACAGTACCGAGGGCAAATACGGCTACCAACAAACGCTTTCACCAATCGTACAAGGCTCTGTTTATAAAGACTTACGAATCGAATCTGCAAAATTCATAGCCGATCAAGGTCGTCCGATGAATGCCATAGGTGGGCTTTCTGTGGGTGAACCCGCCGAGATGATGTATGAAATGACCGATTTAGTGACCGATTATTTGCCAGTGGACAAGCCAAGGTATCTCATGGGCGTCGGTACACCTGCCAATATTTTAGAATGTATAGAATGTGGGATCGATATGTTTGACTGCGTCTTACCTTCGCGAAATGCTCGACACGGCCTTCTTTATACCATGAATGGAATAATAAATATAAAAAATCAAAAATGGCGTACTGACTTTGGAATGATCGATGAGACTTTGGATAATGGAGTCAGCAATGTGTACACTAAGGCGTATTTACGTCATCTGATGCAATGCCAAGAGTTGTTAGCTTTTACGATAGCTACCATCCACAATCTCAGTTTTTTTCTTCATTTGGTAAAAACAGCCAGAATTCAAATCTTAGCTGGCAATTATGAGGAATGGAAAAAAGCCATTTTACCGAATGTCTTAACAAGACTTTGAGTTTCCGATTGCTATAATTACATAATTTTAGTAATTTTGATGCCTTGATTGAAATTATGTTTTCACGATTAAAAATTATTGACCGTTTTATCATTGGCAAATTCGTCAGGACTTTTTTGTTTACCTCTCTATTATTCTCCCTGATTGCCATCATCATCGATATAAGCCAGAAAATAAAAGATTTCCTAGTAGAGGACATCACTTGGAAAGAAATTTTGTTCGACTATTACCTGAATTTTGTCCCAAATATCAACATGCTCCTATGGCCGTTATTCATCATGATTTCGGTTATATTTTTTACCTCCCGAATGTCCAAAGAATCCGAAACCATAGCCATCTTTCAAGCTGGGTTAAGTCTTCCAAGGTTTTTAAGGCCTTACTTGATTACTGCGGGTATTATATGTTTGATTCACTTGATATTTAATCACTACATTCTGCCCATCGGCAATAAGAAAAAAGTAGCGTTCGAAAATAAAATTTACAAGCGAAACTTAGATCAGAAAAAGCTTTTGGACATCCACATGTTTATGGACCCTAAGACCAAAGTTTACTTGAAAAATTTTAGGGTAGAAGACAGTACTGCATTTGAGTTTAGGATTGAGACATTTGACGATAAATCTAAGATGGTGTCCTTGCTCAAAGCCGCGAGTGCTACTTATCTCCCTAGTAAAAATTTGTGGAAACTTCAGCAATACACGATTAGAAGAATCGATGGTTTGAACGAATATTTTTATTCTTCCAGTACACCCAAGGATACGTTTATCGACATTAAACCCAAGGATTTTGTCCGTTATCGCAATGTAAACGAAAGCCTCACTTCGTATGAATTGCAAGAACTCATACAAGAAGAAAAAAGACGAGGCATAGGGAACGGGAGAAATTATGAAATTGAATTTCATCGTCGCACTGCAGATTCATTTACTATAATTATTTTAACCATCATTGGTATGATTGTTGCATCCCGCAAAGTGCGAGGTGGGATGGGTTTGCATATAGCCATCGGTGTAGGAGCTGGGGCCTTATTCATCTTATTGTCAAAATTTTCTTTGACATTGGCTACTGTCCCTGGAATTCCAACCTACCTTGGTGTTTGGATCCCAAATTTATTATTTATGGGGTTTGCCTATTATTTGTACAAAAATGCTCAAAGTTGATTTTATTTGAATTAATAAAAACGCTTTAAATACCCACTCACTAAGATGCACAAATAGAAATTTTCCTCAACTCTTTCCAAAAAATATTAGGCCGCAGCATTGACGCCTAGCCACATACTTATACACATACAGAACCCACTCTGGACTCATGACGAATGCCAAAAATAATCTTAGGAATACCTAAAATGATATCTTATGCTATCGACGGGCAATAGCAACCAAACTAGTATAATCCAATAAACTTGTAGTATAAAAAAAATTTATACTCGGGCCGTTTTTTCTTGATTATAATAATTTTTAACAGCCGCATTGGCGATTTCTACTTTATCATAGCTGATGCTATAATGTACGTATTTGCCTTCTTTAGAACATTCTAAAAGACCTACGTCTTTCATAATTTTTAAATGTTGGGAAGTAATAGACTGTTCTAGCTTAAGTGTGCTGTAAATTTTGTTGACATTTATTGATTTGTGTCTGTCAATAAATTCTAAAATTTTAAGTCTGACGGGGTGTGCAAGTGCTCGCATGAGATTAGTGGAGTACTCGAGCTTCTCCAGATTGAGTGCAATCTTAGTTTTCTTCATTTTAAGAACCTTTTGTAGTTTAAATAAATTAAGTCACCTTAGTGGCACAAATATAATAAATATTTTTAATATAAAAACTTTTTGACAAAAAAAAACTGCAAATTTTCACTTGCAGTTATTTTCTTATTGGAATCTAGACGATACAATTTTATAACTTATTCCTAATCGAACGATAGAAAAATCCATCGGAATCAGCAATATGTAAAATGCTTTGTAATTGTAATCACCTAATCAATCTTAATCAATAATACATTTTGAGTGCATGATACAACTCGTAAGCCTAATAGTAAAACCACTCACTCTTTAAAGCTAAAGCGAAATCACTTGCTCGTTTCTGCCTATGATTAAACGGCCAATTCCTCCACCAATTTATTAATTTGGGTTAATCTACTGCGATCAAGGCTATAATAGATAAACTTGCCTTGTCTGTCAGTAATGACAACTCCTGCTCTTCTCAAGATCGCCAAATGCTGAGATGCAACGGATTGCTCCAATCTCAACTTGATATAGATATCTGTCACAGTCATTGTATCGCTGTCTTCCAGAAGATCTACTATCCTTTGCCTCAACTTGTGGTTGACGGCTCTCAATACCAGTACGGCCTTTCTCAACATGGAATAATCCAATTGAACTTCTCCACGGCCATTTTTAAGATTTACTAAATCGTTTTTTTGTTTTCTCATACCAAAACATTTTACATTTTATCAATATGTGTTTTAGTATCCAAGATTCGTGCCAAACTCTATTAAAATGTTAAATATTTTTTAAATATTATTAAATTTTATAATATCAATATATAAGTGACTGATTCTCAGTAAGTAATTTTTTCGAGACTGTAACCCTCGGCTCTTTAAAATAAATAGGATTAAAAGACTCAATGGTGGTAAACCGAGATTGCATCCAATACTCATGCGAGATACCTAGCAGTACTTCGGCATTTGGGATAATTTCTATATGTCTATGGTCAATCTGACCAACTGGCCCGATTATCATCTCTATCGCTTCATTATCTATCAATAAATCCTCTATGCCCTCATTGGAAATATGATGAAATATCAAGGCATTTTCCACCGATTCAGGATGATAAATTCTATAATAAAAATGTTCTGGCCCACCTTCGATAAACACCACCGCTGATTTTTTATTGGAATGTAATCGGCGAATGGCTTCGAAATAAATGGCATCTAATACATCGATGGCTATAATGGGTATGCCTGTGGCCATTCCATATCCCTTGACGAAGGATGATCCCATCCTAAGGCCTGTATATGGTCCTGGACCTTTATAAATACTTATCGCAGAGATATCTTCTTGCCTAATCTTTGAGTCCTCCAAGAATTGAATAAAAAATGGAACCAAGTCAAATCCCTTTTGCTTGGAGGCTCCAAATGTCATAGAGGCCAATACTTTCTTCTCAGAATCAATAGCCGATATAGAGGGATTAAAACATGGATCAATGCATACTAACATTTATTATTTTTTCAATATTTTTTGATATTTTGACTCATTGGACATCACTTGGATAGCTTCTGCCACTTCTTGATCGTGCGTTACGGAATATCTCAGTTTTCCTTTTTGTAGATAATAACGGGACACGATTTCTTTTTCTAATAATTGGATTATGACATTTTTATTGGCATCCAATTTTTTTCTTTTGTCTGCTATGAGGCGGTCTTTGATTGATTTTATTTCTACGCTCAGACCTTCAGAGAGATTGATATCTTTTGCCTCTTTCAAAAACTTAGAAAAATGAGACTCGGCTTCGCTTTCAAATTTACAGTCATCTTTCAATACGAATTGCTTAAAATCTTCATAATCCTTGAACTGAAAAGAATCTGGAGAAGCGATCGTTTTATTTTTCAAAACAAAACCTGTTGCATATTTAAAGATTAAGTTTTGCTGATTAAGTTTCTCGACGAAATCAATTTGGTCGGGTGTGCTCACTAGGATATCTGGCGTCACTCCACCGCCATCTAAGACCTTCCTGCCACCTTTTGTCTTGAATACAGACCTTAGACTGTCGGGTATATTGACGGGCTCTCCATCCTTGTATGATACCGCTTGAATGCAACGGCCACTAGGTATATAGTACTTGGAAGTGGTAATCTTTACCCTGCTATTGTAGCCGATATCATACGTATTTTGGACGAGTCCTTTGCCATACGAACGCTGACCAATGATGACCCCGCGATCGTAATCTTGAATCACACCACTAACGATCTCAGAGGCACTGGCCGATCTTTTATTAATCAATATGGTAACGGGTATTTTCGCATCCATGGGCTCTCCTGTGGTTTTAAATACTTGATCCCACTCTTTCACTTTTCCTTTGGTCGTCACGACTTCCATATCCTTTCCGATAAAAAGGTTGCATATATTAACAGCTTCTCTCAAAAGCCCTCCCCCATTTTCACGAAGATCCAAGATAACTCCTTTGATATTCGGATTTTTGGCTTTAAGGCTATTATAAGCTGCTTGAATGTTTTTGGTCGCATCGTCCGTAAAAGTTGTCAGAGATATATACGCATAATCCTTTTCTACCAGGTCGAAATAAGGTACATTTTTTATATCAACTTCACCCCTATTGATATTGAATCCCATCGTCTTGGACTCCCCAGGTCTCGATACTTGAATATCTATTTTTGAATTGGCTGAGCCCTGCAAAATGGCCAGTATATCCTCAGCTGATTTGCCCGCTACATTTTTTTGATCTATAGAAATAAGTTTATCGCCCATCTTCAATCCAGCCTTATCTGCGGGCGATTGTTCGTATATATCTGAGATGGTCATGGTGCCATCTATGTCTCTGACTTGGATGCCTATCCCATTAAATTTGCCTTCGCTCATGAATCTAAAGGTTTCGATCTGAGTTTCAGAGAAATAATTGGTATAAGGATCACACTCTTTCAACATGGATTCTATGCCCACTTTGATCATCTTAGAAGGATCTACATCATCCACATAATACATATTGAGATGCTTGTATATGTTGGTGAATATTTCTAAATTCTTTGTAAGCTCAAAATAACGATTGGTAGGCACCGTAAATGCCAGACCACCCAAAACAACCAGTACGAGTAAAACTCCTTGTATTTTTTTCTTTTTGAAAATATTCATTGTAAAATATGATTAATAAAAACACCTTTAAGTAAAAACCGCAAATCTAGTGCAAAAGTTCTTCAATAGAAAGGAACGAAGAAAGCCCTACCAAAATTTCACGGGAGATTAAAATAGTGTGGCAAATTATTACTTTGTGTATTACAACATATGTCATTGATCTCTCTAAACGAGTGTTAAAAATAAGTTATTTATTGAGGTGCATTGTTAAGTACCAAACAATTATTCCTATTATGCGCCACAAAACAATTACATACCTATTCTATAAAAACAATGATTATTGCACTTAAAAATAATATTGACAAATGAAACGTTGCTTTGCCATTTTTTGCCTTGGACTGTTCATCACCCTTCCAAAAACTACCTTTGGGCAGACTTCCAAAATCCTAGAAAATATCAATCTCAATAAACCAAAAGATAGTATTCTTTCCAAAGCTTTAATACAGAGCATAGAAAATTTTTATAATGCAGCACAAAAGCCTAATGTTGAAAATAATTATGTATTACCATCTGACAAAATGGGAGCATATCTTTTGTTGGATGAACTGCAAGGCATAGAGAAAAGCGGTAGATTCAAAAACAATAATTTTTACAAGCCCTATATAACTAGCTTGGTACCCATTGATTCGATGACATTTTTGGTTAAGCTACAAAATGTTGGGGTTCATGAACAGGTGCCAGTAATCAGCAGTTCGTTTGAATTTTTAGCTCACAAATCGCAAGACACCTTTCTGTTTTCTTCTACTTTAAAGCGCAATACTGTTATTTGGAAAAAGATGCAGAAGCAAAACACCACAATTTATTTTAAAGAAAAAATAAATAAAAAAGAAATCGACAAATATTTAAATCTAGTTGCCTTATTTGATAAAAAGCTAGAAAACAAGCCCAAAGCTACGGAGATCTATTTATGCTCAGACTACGTTGAAGCACAAAAATTGATTGGCGTGGATTATAAAATCATCTACAATGGTCAAAAATATGGCACACTAAGCGCATACGATAAAAATCAACTAATAATATGTTCTGGAAATGGTAGCTCTGAATATTTATCTTTTGATCCACACGATCTTTGGCATGACCGACTAAGCCTCAAAAAGCCCAGAAATCAAGTAAATAAACCCGTAGATGAAGGCTGCTCCTATTTGTATGGTGGGAGCTGGGGGATATCTTGGCGGGATATATTCGTAAAATTCAAAACAAAAGTCTGCAAAGATAAGAGTATAGATTGGCTTTCAGAATACGGAAAATTTGCCAATTTTGGAGACACAGAAGAAACCCATCTCATGGCTGAATATGTCATCAACGCATTAATAGTCCAAAAAATAGAGCAAGAAAAAGGATTCGTCGGAGTCTGGGAATTATTGGACTCGGTCATACGATAAAGCTGGTGAAAAATATTTTGCTATACTAGAAAAGCTTACTGGAATCAATAAATCAAACTTCAATGACAAAGTTTGGGAGCTGATAAATTTGGAGAACTGATAATCTAAAATTTAAATAAAAAAAGCCTTGCGCATGAGCGGGTGTAGTGGTCTCGTCGCGATTCCGAAGGAAAAGCGGCGGGAGTCTCGTCATTGGCGAGACGGAACCCACGCAACACGCGACCTCGCCTAGAAGGCGAGGACATGCCCCAAAAATCTGAGATCCAAATTTACTCTACGACGATTTTCTTTGTGGTCTTTTGGTTATTCTTCTTGTTGATGGCTTGGAGAAAATAAATCCCTTTGGGCCAATCTTTTAGTTCAAGTACCCCTAACTGATCCTTTTGGGTGAATTGATCCACTTTTTGTCCAAATGTATTGAGTATAGTGATCGAATAATCGCCCATTTCGCCAAAATTTAGATGCAAAAGCTGATTGGCTGGATTTGGAAAAACCTCCAATGGCAAGGGAGGCAAGGCCGAACTGGCAGCGCCACCTGGACCACACATGATTTCTTTCATAGCAACCGCCGCTTGGGCAGCAAATTGATCTCTATAGGTCTGAGAAGCAGCACCCGACACTGGATCTGCGTGCAATCCTCCCGGTATGGTCACCAAAAAATGGCTAGAAAGCCCAACTTGGGCAGCCCTTTGCTCAAGCAAACTAGACCCTTGCAAAGGCACACCAAACGCCAATCCTGCCGCATAAGGGACCGTCTCGTCAGCATCTCCGTGCAAACTGAACAAAGGTGCTTCGCCTGACGAAATATAATTGGCATCGTAGAGCGCTCCTGCTAGATTCAATACCCCAGAAACTTTAGTGGAATGTACATAATCACTTGGATCACCCGTAGTGCCCTGTAAGCCCCTTGGAGTGGCATTGATGATAGAGTCCATCAAAGGAACTTTGGCATCGCTGTCATCGAGATAAGCCACGTGGGTAGCCATCACTGCTCCTGCGGAATATCCACCAATAAATATAAAATTAGTATCAATCTTAAAATCATCATTTCTAGTAAAATTCCCTCGCATATAACGTATAGCCCCTTTCATGTCAGCAGCAGCATTCAAGGCAATTTGGAGAAATTTTGGCTCATTCGGGAAGCCCAATAATATAGGATACAACCTGTAAGAAATGGAAACAGCCACGTAACCTAGACTTGCAAGAGCTCGGCATTGTGGCTCCATATTCGAACGGTGTCCAAATATAAAAACGCCGCCATGAGCTACAATTACCACTGGCCGTTTGACATCCGTGTCCCCGCTAGGAGTATAAACATCCATCATCAAATCTTCTGGTTGTCCGAAATAGTTGGTTACGGTCGCATACTTAACAGTGGTCACGTCCACTCCTTGAAATATTGGTAAAATATACCTAGGCGTAGAACACCCTGGAACTTGGGCAAAACTCTTGATAGATAAGAATCCAATTAGGGCTAATAAAATGAGCTTTTTCATATTGATACTTTATTAATTTACCGTCAAATATAATGAGATTGTTTTTAGAAAATTGTTAAAATTTATATTTGGATTTCCATCGCTTTTGCAACCATTCTTTTATCTTGGATTCATTGGGATTGGCGCAAGGGCTATATATCTCTGCATCCGTAATTTGCTCTGGCATGAATTCTTGATAATGAAAATTGTCTTCGCCTTGATGCGAATAGACATAATCCTTCCCATACCCGCTCTCTTTCATGAATTTGGTTGGTGCATTGCGAAGATGCAATGGAACAGGAGCATTGGGATATTGTTTGACAAGTTCGATGGCTTTTTCGATGGCCATATAAGCGCTATTGGATTTAGGCGAGGTGGCGAGATACAGGGCCGTTTCGCTCATGATGATTCGCCCCTCGGGCATCCCTATGACTTGAACTGCCATGAAGCATTGATTCGCTAGCAATAAGGCGTTGGGATTGGCTAATCCAATGTCCTCCGCTGCGAGTATAATCAACCTCCGACAAATAAAAGGGGATCCTCACCGCCTTCGATCATACGCGCCATCCAAAAGAGTGCTGCATTGGGGTCGCTTCCACGGACACTTTTTATAAAGGCAGAGATGATGTCATAATGCTGCTCACCACTTTTATCGTACAAGGAGAGATTTTGCTGTAATACGCTGGTAACCAATTCATTGGTAATCTGGAATGGCGGCTTTGTAAAACTTGCATCTAGAATTTCTAGTATATTATACAGCTTGCGCGCGTCTCCACCTGAATACCTAATGAGGGCATCCGATTCGATAATTTCAATATTTTTTAATTTCAAAATCTCATCTTCCTTTAGTGCATAGTGGACCAATCTGAGCAAATCCTCTTCGCTAAGATGATACAAGGTATATACTTGGCATCGGGATAACAAAGCGGAAATTACCTCGAAGCTGGGATTTTCGGTAGTAGCTCCAATCAAGGTAATGATGCCCTTTTCTACGGCTTGGAGCAAGGCATCTTGCTGAGATTTGCTAAATCTGTGGATCTCATCGATAAAAAGTACTGGCCGCTTGGTCGGTGCAAACAAGCCCTTGCCTTTAGCCAATTCGATGGTTTCACGCACATCCTTGACACCACTATTGATGGCAGATAAGGAATAAAATGGGCGGTTGAGCGTGTTGGCTATGATATTGGCTAGGGTGGTTTTACCCACTCCTGGTGGTCCCCAAAATATCATAGAGGGCAGATTCGACTGAAGGACCAACTTGGTGATGATGCCATTTGGTCCTACTAAGTGGCTTTGCCCAATATAACCCTCTAGAGTCCTAGGCCTAAGCCTTTCAGCCAAGGGACTTAACATATTGAATTAAATTTCACGGTTCAAAAAATTTTTTAACAAATAATTATAACAAACTTAATGGCACAAATGCAGTATCGGGCAAACAATAAATATACATTTTTCGTTGCATAATCTTTACCTTTGACGTTTTAATTTTATTTTTTATTTAAAATAAGGACATGGATACCTTTATAATGATAGCTCAATTTGTGACCAGTCTGTCGCTTTTGATCATACTGCACGAATTGGGACATTTCATACCTGCTCGTTGGTTTAAGACCCGAGTAGAAAAATTTTATTTGTTTTTTGACCCCTATTTTTCATTATTCAAAAAGAAAATAGGTGATACAGAATATGGAATCGGTTGGCTACCCCTAGGTGGATACGTGAAAATCTCTGGCATGGTCGATGAAAGTATGGACATGGAACAACTCAAACAAGAGCCACAGCCATGGGAATTTCGCAGCAAGCCAGCTTGGCAAAGGCTTATCATAATGCTTGGTGGAGTCACGGTCAATTTCATCTTGGGATTTGTCATTCTATCTGGTATCTTGATGTATTGGGGTGACACTTATATCCCAGCCGATGCATTGACACACGGGATAAAGGTCGATTCGATCGGTGGCACATTGGGGCTAAAAGACGGAGACAAAATAAAATCCATCTCAGGAGTTCCTTTTACTGAATTTGAATTAAAGCCGCTTGTTACGAATCTTGTCCTAAAAGACAATCCCAATATCGTAGTAGATAGAGCGGGTCAACTTGTAACGCTCAATCCTAGTCCAGAGGCGATTTCATTTTTATCCAGCCATAAAATGAAAGACCTAGACATCATAGCCCCTCGAATAGAAAACATCGTAGGTACAGTGGTAGCAGGAAGACCTGCTGAAAAAGGAGGATTGTTGGCAGGAGACAAAATCCTAAGCTTGAATGGAATGCCTGCGTCATATTATCAAGATTTCGTAGCCTTGATCAAAGGCTTTCCTAGTCAAGTAATTGAATTGAAAGTGCTGAGAGCAGCGGATACAATTGCCCTCAAAGTCACTACCGACGAAAATGCCAAGATAGGATTTTCTATCCCCAGCCTTGAAAAAATGCTCAAGGTAGAATATCGCAAATACGGCTTTTTTGAAGCCATTCCTGCGGGGATAAACAAGGGCTTGGACTTTTTAGGTCTTCAAATTTCATCTTTCGGACAGATGTTCAAGGGTAAAATAAAAGCATCGGACAGCTTGGGTGGATTCGCTTCCATCACCAAAATGTTCCCGACCGAATGGATCTGGCAAGAGTTCTGGCGCATTACGGCTATTCTATCTCTGATTCTAGGGTTCATGAACCTTCTTCCTATCCCAGCGTTGGACGGTGGTCACGTAATGTTCCTACTTTGGGAGGTCATTACGGGCAGAAAGGTTTCAGATAAATTCCTCGAAGTGGCAACCACCATTGGATTTGTATTGTTATTGGCTTTACTGATATATGCCAATGGATTGGATATATTCAGGGCATTTAAGTAGTTTTTTTATCATGACAATTTTCGAATT
This sequence comes from Saprospiraceae bacterium, assembly GCA_016718505.1. Taxonomy (GTDB): domain Bacteria; phylum Bacteroidota; class Bacteroidia; order Chitinophagales; family Saprospiraceae; genus JADKKF01. The sequence continues at coordinate 535,803 of JADKDE010000003.1, forward strand.
ATTCGAAATAGTTCCCATGTTGAGTCCAGAAAAAGAGGCTGTTCGAAAACAGTTTTTAAATCTGACCCGACGCTACCATCCTGACAAGGCTTCCCAGAATGGCATAGATGATTTTCAGGCGATCCAAATGACTGCTGAGGTGAATAAGGCCTATACCTTGCTCCAAGATGAGTACAAGCTCCTAGGATATATCCTAAAGGACTATAAAGGCTACCAAAGCCTTGAATCCGAAAAACTGGATGGCGAATTTTTGATGGAAATGATGGACTTGAATGAAGAAATTGATTCAAAACTGGAAGATTCCAAGCAACACCCATCTTTGATAGAATTGGTTAATTATAGAATCAATCTCCTGAACGATAGTATTTTACATATTAATAATAAAATACATTTAAAGGATTTATCCGATTCCGATTGGCAGATTTTAAAAGAATTTTATCTCAAAATGAAGTATTATTTGCGCATTATGGAAAAAATAAATACCTTTGCACCGCTATAATTCAAAGGCCGAAGTGGCGGAATTGGTAGACGCGCTGGACTCAAAATCCAGTGATAGCAATGTCGTGTGGGTTCGATTCCCACCTTCGGTACTAGCAAAAAGGAAAGGCTGTCAGAAATGATGGTCTTTTTTTATTTGTTAACATTTCAAATGCCCCTGAAATTTTTGTTTTCCACTTCCTAGAATTCCCCAAAAGAATTATTTACTTTTGTGTTGATTATTTGTCGTACTTTGATGGCGCTCTCTTTTTGAGTTAGTCATTTTTTTAGAAAATTATCCAAATTTATTGATGAGTATTTTAGACCTTAAAGTTCCAGTAATTGGAGAATCCGTTACAGAAGTAACTCTTTCAAAATGGCTTAAAAGCGATGGCGATATCGTGATGATAGACGAACCATTGTGCGAATTTGAATCTGACAAGGCAACATTAGAATTTCCGGCTGAGGCCACTGGAAAATTGACCATCGTCGCTGCTGAAGGCAGTGACCTCAAGATTGGCTCCTTGGTGGCTAGAATCGATACCTCCGTATCTCCTAGCGCCGCAGCACCGGCACCAAGTCCAGCCCCGGCCAAAGAACCAGCCGCTGCAGCACCTGTCGCCGCAACTAACACTAGCCAAAATTACGCAACGGGAACTCCTTCCCCATCCGCTGGAAAAATATTGGCAGAAAAAGGCGTCGATCCAAAATCTGTTCAGGGAACGGGCGTAGATGGACGTATCACAAAAGCAGACGCTTTGAACGCAAGCTCAAGCCCTACTCCAGTACCCACTGAAGCTGCTACCGAGCAAAAGCCCATTCCAGCTAGTCCTATCATTAGCGCATTCTCTAGGGTAGAACGAAGAGAAAAATTAAGCCGCATGCGGCGCACCATAGCCAAAAGACTGGTTTCCGCTAAGAACAATACCGCCATGCTGACGACCTTCAACGAGGTGGATATGTCCGAAATCATGAAACTTCGCTCCAAGGTCCAAGACAAATTCGTCGCAAAACACGGCATCAAACTGGGCTTTATGTCCATATTCGCAAAGGCTTGTGCACAGGTACTCCTCGAAATGCCCGAAGTAAATGCCATGCTCGACGGCGAAGACATCATTTTTCACGAATACGCCGATATTTCGATTGCAGTTTCGACACCTACGGGCTTGGTAGTTCCTCCGATTCATAACGTTGAGTCTCTTGGTTTTGCTGATGTTGAAAATAAAATCAAAAAACTTGCCGACAAGGCGCGAGATGGAAAACTGACTTTAGAAGAAATGTCTGGAGGTACCTTTACCATCACCAACGGAGGCATCTTTGGCTCCATGATGAGTACCCCCATCATCAACGAGCCCCAGTCGGCCATACTAGGGATGCACGCCATCATCGAAAGACCCGTCGCGGTGCAAGGACAGGTGGTCATTAGACCGATGATGTACGTAGCGCTATCCTACGATCACAGAGTAATCGACGGCAGCAGTTCCGTGACTTTTTGGTCAAAGTAAAGCAGCTACTCGAAGATCCGACCTTCTTATTGTTAGGTCTATAGTTTATTTTTAGAAAACAAAAAATTTAATTCATGTTACATTCAATTTTGGTACACTCGCATTCAGGCCTCAGATATATCGTATTGGGATTATTGATTTACGCCATTTTCAACGCCTGGAGCCTAAGATTTAATTATACAAAACAAGACAAGCTCATCAATTTATTCGCTATGGTCTTTTGCCACGTTCAATTATTGTTGGGGATCATGTTGATGTTTTTGTCCGACAAGGTGAATTATGGCGAAGGGTGGATGAAGAATGCCCAGACCAGGTTTTACGGCATGGAGCACCTCCTTGGGATGTTGGCGGCCATCACGCTCATCACACTGGGTAGGAGATTCGCCGAAGGCAAAGAATTGCCCGCTGACAAGCATAAGGTCATCAAAAAATACTATTTGATAGGTTTGATTCTTATCCTTATCAGTATTCCGTGGCCATTCCGTGAGGTACTAGGCGCTGGTTGGTTCTAGATCACTTTGGAGCCCCTTTTTACTTACTATATCAAAGAAAAATCTTGGTTCGCTAGATTGGCGTGCTACTATATGCGCTCGGATGCCATAGCCATTGTTTGGCATCGTACCATCCATCTGCACGGCTGCACGTCAGCAAAATTCATGTCCAATACCAACTGGTTAACCCACGAATTGGTGCATATCGAACAGTATAGACGGCTCGGCACAATTGGCTTTATATCTCGCTATCTTTGGTACAGCATCAAGCACGGATACTACCAAAATCCCCTAGAAATAGAGGCATTCACCCGAGAATCCGAGACTTCATTGGTGGCGTCATATCAGCAAGTTACCAAGCGATATTGGTTTTAGGGCGAGTCCCTCACCCGTCATGCGACGAGATCGGGTCGGGCTGTGCGTGGGTTCCGTCTCTTTGACTCCCTATAGGATTCTGCGAGACTCCCAGCTACGCTATGACCACTACCATCCCTCTCGCGCGTGAGGTGGATTTCTAGCAGGTTCTAACCAGAAGATAAAAGACCCCTCCAACGGGTGGTTGGAGGGGATAAAACTTATTGTTTTACTCTTAATTCAGTCAAAAATCATCCAGTGAACTTAAATTCAATCCAGTCCTTCGTATCCATGATAACAGTATCCACATTTTCCACTGATCTTCGGTTGGCGGGATCGGGATCTTCGATAATAAGTCTCAATTTATATTTCACTTTCATCGATTTGGTTATGGAATCATATCCTTGGGTTTCTACTTTGTTTCCAATATACGTTGTGTCTAAGCGATAAGGATCAGCACTACTGTGACCTGTTCGATCTGCATACGTGGTGTAGTGTATAAAAAAATCCACTTCTCGGATAAGCCCATTAACAAAAGGGCGTGGAACAGTTTCCATATCATATTTTATATCCTTATATCCTAGATTGATACTCTTTCTTGATAAGTTGTAAAGATTCAAAGAAAATCTTGTGTATCCTTGACTATTTGAAAAGATATGATATGTCACCAACGAATCTAATGTTCCACCAGCATTAAATAATCTGGCAGAGCCAACCACTAGTGAGTCGTTTCGGTAAGCTGGAAGCATTATTAAATTGGGCTTATTTTCTTCCTTTTTGCAAGAAACATCGAGCAAAATTGCAAAGAATAATAAACATAATAATTTGTACATATTAATTTGTTTTGATAAATTTTGAAATAGAAATTCCTAAAAGTGAATGTGTCTCAATAAAATAGACTCCTGAAGTTAAATCCGTTAAATCTATTTGTTTCACTAAATTTTCTTCATTTTTCCTAGAATAGAAATTTTGAATTGCCCTACCCATTTGGTCTTTTATAACATGTTTAAATGGCGAACCTATGGTTGGTAATTTTATAAATAATTGTCCTTTAACTGGATTTGGAAAAAGTAAAACTTCAGGATTATCTTTAAATGTATTGTCGTTCGATTGACGCCAATCTGGACTACATAATTTTGGGAATACAACTCTAAATATATCAAATGTAGCACCATTAGGTCCAATACCTTTTGCCCTAATAAACAAAACCTTACTCTCAAAATATCTACCAGGCAAAATTATGGCTGCATTAGCATTTACATAACCTGTAAACTCCCACGGATCGTAATTAATGCCTATTTCCTGATAATTAACCCCATCTTTAGACCAAAACCATTGGACTTGATATTGATTATTAAGGGGAACAATGCTAATATTAAAACCATTAGACTCATTTATACAAGGCTGATATGGTCCTTCCATCCATACATTGTAGGCTGGAATGGGATCCAATTCGAAATTGGCTACGTTGCAAGCTTCTTGTCTTAATTTCCTGCTATTATTCATTTGCGAACTACCAAGACTATGTATATCCTTAGGGCAATTAGGTGGTGCAAATTCGATGTCAGGATTAGAAAAAACTCCTATTCTTTGAAATGTTTCTCTTCTTCCAGCATCGTCTCTTTCATCAGGGGAATTACCAATAACAGTTTGATATCTTTTTCTCGAAAAAGAATTACACCATTTATCCGCTAATGCATTTTCATATACTCTAGTTCCGTCAATATTGTGTCCACCTCCAAATAAGTGTCCAATTTCATGAGCAAAAGTAAATTCCTTAAGTGCAGCATCAATTGCAACCATAGCATAAGCATCATATTTATTTGCTGCTGGAGGTTCATTTTTTGTACGTCCATAAAGCTTTGATCCATCAGATGTAAAATGGTTATCCTTTTTACCAATTAATACATTCAAATCAATACCATAATTACTTTTCAATAATAAAACATCTTGATCACTACTAAATCTTGACAAATCATTATACATATCAGATCCTGGAGATTCATTGAAATTACGAATCACATTATCCGCAATTAATTGAAGTCTTACATTGATTTGAGAATTGCTAGCCACATTATTGAATTGCTCACAAGCCAAATATCCATAATTCCTTCTAGACATGTGTATCATTTTCTCGCGTTCGGCTTCAGCTTCCTTTGAAAAAAATATCGCAACATTAATTTTATTATTGCAAAAACCTCTAGTTTCTAAGGTTTCTAAATCAGGTGATATACTTAATAAAGAGTTTGTGGTCCCGCAAACTCCTAATCCAAATTCTTCATCTTCTTCAAACTCTGCAAGGAACCCAAAATCAACCCCTTCAAATTTGGAATACAAATAATTTTTAAGATCTATATTCAAGAATCCAAAATAAGATTCTTCTTTAGACATAAGTAAAATTTGCCCAAATTCCTCTGTTTCAGTTGAATAACCATGCCATATATAATCAGATTCATCTAGATACTCAACCCGCCTTGGATTGAAAGTAACAAAATTATTACTGTCACCAGGTTGGATGCTTATTTGATTATTAAATATAGAATGCACTAACATTCTAGGTTTTATTAAGGAAACAGATTTTAAAATTGGATTTTCGCCATTTTTAATTTTTCTTAAAAATTCTTTTTGATTATAATTTAAAAGAGATAAAGAAATGTTGTCATAAGGTAATATTTCAAAAAAATTCTGTTTTTGCCCAAAAACACTGAAAGAATTAAAGAATACAATAAGTACAATTAATAAATATTGTTGCGGCGTTGCGGTGTTTCGGTGTTGCGCTGTTGCGGTGTTGCGGTGTTGTCTTGCATAATAATTAAATTTTAATAGGTTAATGAATAGATTCCAAAGCTACTTATTTTTATTCATTCTTCAAAATATTTAACATATATAATTAGCTTACATATATACTATATTGTGCATGCGAGACGAGTTGCGTTATTTGAATATCAAAAGATATATGCCGATAGAATTGAAAAAATTGGGTCAATACATTATTGACTAGAAAGTTAGCCAAAAATATTATTTTTATATACTTATTCCTTCTATGCATAAGTGGTTCATTTATCGGCAGGTTTTTCCTATTCAAACAACCATATTAGATATTTTTAATATATATGTTACATATTAAGCGAATATTATATGTATTATGAACGAATTAATGTGGATTTTTTGGCACGGATTTTGAATAAGAACTATTTATCATTCCATTCCGGTATTTCATTCACTTCAGAAAGTTCGTGGAAATATGGTTTGTTCTTAATACAATAAACAATCAAGAAAGAGGGGTCATCGAAGGGTGGCCCTTTTTATTTTAGCTTCAAGCTAGTTTCTTTTTGTTGCCAAAATAAGTATAGATAGCCAACGAAAGCCCGAGAATAAATATTATTACAGAAATCAACTCTGCTTGGGTAAATTCCATACCGAATCCTTGTATTTTATCATTTACACGAATTTTTTCAATAAAAAACCGTTCAACAGAAATCAGCATCATATAGATATAAAACAACATTCCTGGGATGCTTATTTTTTTTCTCAAATTCCACAAAATCAAAAATATGATGGCCGACAAGATTACTTCGTATAGAGGTGTAGGATATACCGCTTCTGCCAACTGACTGCAATGCGCCCAAATGCATCCTTCGATAGACACTCCTTCGTCTATGACATTGTGCGGAAAATTAGTTGACCATAACCAGTCCGGCACCCAAGACAAGCTACTTGGTTTTGCGGCCGCCACAATCCCCCAATCACCATCACCTGAAAGTTGGCAGCCAATCCTCCCGACCCCATAACCCACTACGAGCGCTGGTGCAACCGCATCCATCATGTGGACAGGCTTGAGACCAATAGATTTTACATAAAAATTTACCCCGAAAAATGCTATGATCAAGCCGCCATATATCGCTAATCCACTTCCTGAAAAAAAGGATCCTATCGGATCGTTCATAAAATGCTTCAAGGTATCCGCGCTTTCAAAAATCGCAAAAATCTTAGCCCCCAAGATACCAAACAACGCCGCTGCCATGGTGATGTCTGTAACCTTTAGTGTTGGATTTACGTAAGTTACAGTATCTTTTTTTTCTGATTTCTTTTCCCTAAAATATTGCCATACTACCAAGACCCCTGCCAATATCAATCCTGCCGCCCAATACCCTTTTTTAGACAATAGAAAATCACCCATATGACCCGATACCTCATCGAAGTTGAGGGCTGCATAAAGAGCCTTGCTGCTGATCAACATGAGCAGGACACTGTTGATAAAATCATCGAGATATCCACTAGAGGAGTGCTTCAATTTATCTATCACACCCTCTTGATACTTTCGACTTAACTCCAATTTTAAAAAATAAGCAGAACATAAAAACGCTAGGGCCAGAAACAATCCGAACGTCTGGACAACTGAAAACATATTGTCAGGAGCAGTTCCCAAAAGGGCGTGCATGATATAAGAAAGATCTGGAAACATAGTTTTATTCTTCTTTTATTCTTTTTTTTTTAACTAAAATCAATCTCGGTATTATCACCGATTTGTAAGGATTGCTTTACGCCAATCACGTCGCTATCCGATCCAATAATACTTTCGTGCAGTATAATGTCTTCAAGATATGTCTGATTGCCAATGATGCTATTTCTTATGATGACATTTTTTAATTCTGAATGATCCCCTATTGTCACATGCGGGCCGATGATGGCATTGGATATTTTACATTCCTCCCCTATATTGACTGGCTCCAATATGATTGTATTAGGAAATGAATGGGAAAGGCTGATATTCTTTCGTTTTTCGAGCAGCATGGCGTTAGTCTCAAGCAGGATCTCTTTTTTACCACAGTCATACCAATTGTCCACTTCTATGGCTTTGATTACCAGTCCTTTTTTGATCATTTCTTTCAATCCATCCGTCAGCATGAATTCACCATGAGTCTTTATATTGGCATGGATTAAATTATCCAAAGCTTCGATAAGTTCACCAGCTTTTCTAATCTTATACATACCCACCATGGCTTGATTTGACTTTGGAATATTGGGCTTTTCGACCATGTGGAGTATATTATTATGGGCATCCAATTCTACCACTCCGAATTCTCTGGGATCATTAATCCGCTTGATCCCTAAACATGACTCCTTTTCATCGATGAATAGTTGCATATCTACATCGACGATGGTGTCACCGAATACGATCATGACGGGTTCATCCATGACAAGAAGGTCTCTCGCTAACCAGATAGCATGTCCAGAACCATCTCGGTGATTTTGAACGACAAATTGCTTATTGAGCAGTGGGTATTCTTGCTCGAGGTATCCTTGTATTTTTTCACCCAAATATCCTAGGATAAAGACGAAATCCTGAATACCACTGGCTATGAGTTGATCTATAATAAACGATATAATCGGTTTGCCAGCGACGGGTATTAATGGCTTAGGCTGAGTATAAGTCAGAGGTCTTAATTTGGCACCAGCACCTGCAACAGGAATGATTGCTTTCATTAGATTTATCTGTTTTTGTTGTCCATTCCATTGCTAAATCAAAGCTTTATAAATGCCCCTTGAATTCAATGGAAAAACAATAATAATTGGTGACCTCGGAAGGATTCGAACCCTCAACCCTCAGAGCCGAAATCTGATATTCTATCCAGTTGAACTACGAGGCCAATAAAATTGATGGGCGAAATTAACCTTTTAGATTCAAAATTGAAACATTAATGCAAAAAAACCATTTAATTTTAAGAACTTTTCACAAAAGAAATAGATTATTTAGCACCACACTTTCATGTCCGAACAAAAAAGAACTGAGAATAACGCTCCGACCCCTCCTACAAAAATTACACTCGAAAAACTGAAATCCAGTCTTGGATTATTTGTGTATATCAAGCCATATATTTGGCATTTTATAGGGGGATTAATACTACTTTCTGCGTCTAGTATTATTTTTATGATTTTCCCAAAGGCAGCTGGGGAGATGGCCAATACAGCCAATGGAAAAGCCAACTGGCATTTTTCGGTACAAGAATATGGTTTGATATTTTTGGTCATCCTCATCATCCAAGGGGTGATATCCTATTTTCGCACGGTACTATTTGCGGTTGTTTCAGAGCGAGGCTTGGCAAATCTTAGACAAAATCTATACGATAAAATCCTCTGTTCGCCAATGGCGATTTTCGAAACGCGACGTGTAGGAGAGCTTAGCAGTAGGATTACGGCTGACGTTGGGACATTGCACGAAGCCTTTACCATCACTTTGGCGGAATTTATACGACAGATCGTGATATTGATCGCTGGTGTTATTATTTTATTTTGGACAACTCCAAAATTGTCCTTCATCATGCTCGTCACATTTCCTTTGATCGTGGTATTTGCCATGTTTTTCGGAAAATACGTTAAAAAATTATCAAAAAATAGGCAAGATATACTGGCCGAAAGCAATATCATCGTTGATGAATCCCTTCAATCATTTCATACGGTGAAAGCTTTTAATAATGAAAAATTTGAATCCAATAGATATAAGAAAACGCTACAAAATCTAGTGAAAATATCTTTAAAACTAGCAAATGTCAAGGGGATATTTTTTACTTTCATCATCACCATTTTGTTTGGAGGTATCTTTTTCATCCTATGGCAGGGTGCAATACTCGTCGAACGTGGGGAGATGCAAGTTGGGGATCTGTTTTCTTTCATTATATATACGGGTCTGATCGGAGGAGCTATTGCGACTATTGGCAATCTTTACACCTCATTAAGTGGGGCTATCGGAGCGACCGAACGTATCCAGGAGATACTAGCAGAGCCTTCAGAAATAGAACTAAACACCAAAGGTGAGGAACCGAAAACACGGGCTAAGGGAAATATTAGATTTGAAAACGTACAATTTAATTATCCCGCCAGACCAGAATTGGAAGTACTGAAAGGGATTAATTTTACGGTATCTCAAGGCGAAAAAATTGCCATCGTCGGTCCAAGTGGTGCTGGAAAGTCCACCATTGTACAATTATTGATGAGATTTTATATTCCGAATCACGGTACGATATATTTGGATGAAAAACCTATCTCACAAATTCCCATTAGTTCCTTTAGAAAAAACTTCGCCATCGTCCCTCAGGAAGTGATTCTTTTTGGTGGTACGATCAAAGAAAATATCCTTTATGGAAACCCAGATGCTTCAGATGAGGATATCAAAAAAGCTGCAATACAAGCGAATGCTTGGCAATTCATACAGAGTTTTCCAGAGGGGTTGGAGACTATCGTCGGAGAGCGAGGTATAAAACTCTCAGGAGGTCAAAGGCAGAGAATTGCCATTGCTAGAGCCATATTGAGAGATCCCGCCATCCTTTTGCTAGACGAAGCGACTTCTTCTTTGGATGCCGAGTCAGAAAAATTGGTTCAGGAAGCTCTAGACGGATTGATGAAAAATAGGACATCCATCATCATAGCACATCGATTGGCGACCATCAAGGAGGTTGATAGAATTTTAGTTTTAAATCATGGTTTATTGGAAGAATCTGGCACCCATGAGGAATTAATGACGAATACCGAAGGCCTTTATCACCACCTTGCCAACTTACAGTTTGATTAGTCCAGCCATTGCATGATATAACCTCCCCCGCCAGCGCCATTGATCTTGTAAAAGTCTTTGCCTTCAGCTAGCTGTTTCTTCCAATTAGACAGAAAATCCGTAGGTATCATTTCTTGCATATACGACAATTGCCAGGTTGAAAGTTCGTACATCGTCGCTTTCACTTTGTCTTGATGTTGACCTAAAATATTGGCAATCAATTCATTATTGATAACTAATAAATTTTCAAATGCCATTTTAAATTCTTGGTTTTCCATTTTATTCTTAAAAATACCAACAAAATGCGCTGTCGATCGCGCCACTTTGGTATCCACTAGGCCAAATTTATGTTCAACTTTTTCTACGGTCTCGATGCTTTTGTCTGACTTGTCTTTGAGCAAAATGGGCTGGTTGACAAACGAAACCAACGGATCCAATCCAGAGGAAGGCTTATGAAAAAAATCTTCCATGCGGCCCAACAGGAATTTTAGTTTCGCCAGATAATCGCTTTCAAGTTCAGAGATTTTGATTCGTCCAAAGGCTTTAATCAGTGCCACACAAAATACCCCAGAACTACCTAGACCATAACCCAAGGGTATGTTGGTCGCCAAATTTAGTCCATTATTGATATGTGTTTCTAGGGATTCAAAATCAAATTCTACCAAGCTTTGCCAAGCGGGTGCCTCCTTTTTTAAATAGCCAAGATACTCTCGCAGCAATGGGTTTAAATCGGGGCTAAGGTCTTGATCCAAAGTTAGGTGACCCGATCTAGAGACATAAGGCTCTGCCAATGCTTTACCGCCATACAAGACAGAGTACTCACCAGCTAACAACAATTTGGATGGTATGCGCTCAAACATTATCATGATTTGTACGCCAAATCTCTAATCACTACCGAAGCCATCGTGCATCCAAATACTGCTGGCATATAGGAGATGGTTCCGATGATTGACTTTTTGCGCATCTCTTCAGGTGTAGGAATTACTTTTGTGTCATCGATGAACTCAGGTGAAAACACACATTTCACACCTTTTTTGACGCCCAATTTACCCAATCGCTTTCTTACGTATTTAGCCAAATTGCAATTGATCGTCTTTGATAAATCCGCTATCTTTACCTTGCATGGATCTATCCTTCCTCCAGCACCCATGCTGGATACGATGGGAATTTTGCGCTGCAGACAGGCTAGGATAAAATAAACTTTTGGCGATAGCGTATCGATGCAGTCCACCGCATAATCGTATTTTTGCGCATCCAACACCGAGTAATTATCCTCTCCAGTCAAGTAAATGGAATGCATCGTAAGATCTAGTTTCGGATTTATATCCAAAAGTCGATTTTTCATGGCTTCTGTCTTCAATACACCGTCTGTACTGATCAGGGCTGGAATTTGTCTATTTCGATTGGTTTCTTCCACCGCATCCCCATCGATGATCGTCAATTTACTGATACCCGCTCTTACCATCATCTCAGCACAAATGCCGCCTACGCCGCCCAAGCCAACGATGATTACATTGGCATTGATTAGATTTAGTAAATGTTCATCCCCCATCAATAATTGGCTACGTCCCATCCAAGGGCTTATTTCATTCATATTTTCTAAGCTTATTAAAATTATTCCAAATAATATTTTTCAATTCCATCGAATCCAGCTCCAAGACCATTGATATTCTTTGGTATATTTCTTCGATTGGTATTCCAGAATTGTCAGATTCGCAAAGTACCATATCGAAGGGCAAAGTTCGCAATACTGCAGATATTTCTTCTTTACTGAGGAATATTTTTTTTCCTAAGGAAACCATCAATTTTCCCCTAAAGACTAATAATTTTTCGACTAAATCCCCTTTAGGATAAAATCCATGCCAAATGATAGGAAAGTTTGCTTTCCGAATCCAAGGAATTATATCATATTCCGCTCCCACAAGGTGCAAAAGGATGGGCTTCTGGTATTTTTTATTTATTTCCCAAACACCTTCAAGATACTTTAACTGATTTTGAAAATTGCCCCTCTTACGATCCAAACCTATCTCCCCGATTTGATATACTGGATCCAATCCTATCGTATTTTCAAGGTATTTCAAGGCATTTTCTAGTAAAAAATCATCCCCAATATGCCATGGATGTGTCCCCACAGAAATGGGATATCCCAAGTTCAACAAACTGTCATTAGACAAAAAATCATATGCATTTCTAACAAAAATAGTCCCAGAATGGGCTACTTTCTTATGCGTATGGATATCGATGTACAACATTTCTTACTAGTAATCTCAATGCAATTAATGGAAAAAAACTGAAATGACGTAGAAAAAAGTATCTTTGTGCGAAATTTTATAGCGATATGTTACTTTCAATGACAGGATACGGAAGAGCTTTTAAACAAGCTGGAGAAAAAGAATTCTCTGTCGAAATCAAATCTTTGAACAGTAAAGAAAAGGATATCAGACTAAAATACCCTGCTAATTACAAGGAAAAAGACATTGAAATAAGGAATATTATCTCTGAAATTGCCGATCGAGGAAAAATAGATCTCTTGCTGAGTGTAAAGACCAATGGAGCGGAGGACAGCATGTATTTGGATCGCCCACTTTTCAAAAAATATTATAAAGAACTTGCGTCACTTTGTGAAGAATTAGACATCGAAAAACAAAATCTGATGCAGGCCATCGTGAGAATGCCCAACGTGGTCACAGCCAATGATGGTACCGTGGATGATGCAGAATGGACGCTCGTAAAAGCCACAATTCAAGAAGCTTTGGATGCTCTGAGCAAATATAGATCTGATGAGGGTGCATCCCTGTATTCAGAATTCAAAAAAAGAACCGAAATTATACTTGAACTTTTGGGCAGTGTGGATGGCTTTGAGGCAGAGCGTATTGCCAGAATGAGAGAAAAGCTTTTCACCTTATTGGACGATAACCTCCCTTCGGATAAAATCGACAAAAACAGATTCGAACAAGAACTTATTTTCTATATTGAAAAATTTGATATCACAGAAGAAAAACTGAGACTCAAACTTAATTGCAACTATTTTTTGGATGAATTATGCAGCACCGAAAAAGTAAAAGGTCGTAAATTGAATTTTATCTGCCAAGAAATCGGTCGAGAGATCAATACCCTTGGTAGCAAAGCCAATCATCACGACTTGCAGAAAATAGTAGTCCAAATGAAGGATGAATTAGAGAAAATAAAAGAACAATTGGCCAATGTCGTCTAACACGTCCTTCGAACCTAAAATGATCGTATTTACCGCACCCAGTGGCTCTGGTAAGACCACTATTGTGCATCATCTATTGGGCAAATTCAAGGATTTAGCCTTTTCCGTTTCTGCTACTAGTAGAAATCCTCGGCCACACGAACAGGAAGGAGTCGATTACTATTTTGTTTCCAAAGATGAATTCAAAAAACTGATCAAAAAACAAGCATTCGCCGAGTGGGAACAAGTGTATGAAGACCAATTTTATGGAACATTAAAATCCGAAATCACCAGGATTTGGAACCTTGGCAAACACGTCGTTTTTGACATCGATGTCAAAGGGGCATTGGCCATAAAAAACTTGTATAAAGATCAATGCACTACATTTTTTATTAAAACTCCAACGCTTCAGGATTTGATTTTTCGTCTAAAAAAAAGAAATACAGAAAATCCCCACAGCCTCATGAATAGGATCGAGAAAGCCAGTAAAGAACTCCAATTTGAACCTTATTTTGACCATGTCATCATCAACAATGTTCTGGACGAAGCCCTAATAGATGCCGAAAACACGCTGAAGTCCCAAATTCCTAATCTGAAATAGTCGATGCCACAAAAAATCATCAAAATAACCGATGGAATAAAAGTTACCGTCAACTGTAGCTACAACGAGGAGCATTCAGCACCACCTATGGATAAGTATCTATTTGTGTATGGCATTAAAATAGAAAACCTATGCCCACTGAAAGTACAGCTTAAACGGAGACATTGGTTCATTTTTGATAGCATCGCAGGGCTGCACGAGGTAGATGGTGAGGGGGTAGTTGGCCAACAACCAATATTGTATCCTGGACACCAATTTTACTACGAATCCTTTTGCCCATTGGGCTCCGAAATTGGCAATATGAGCGGCTATTTTACATTCATTTATTGTGACACAAATGAAGAATTTTCAGTAGATATACCCAAATTTGACTTGATTTTTCCCCAAAAATTAAATTAATCCTCAGCGAATTAGATTGAGTATATTATTTTAACAAAATTTTTCATAATTTTAACCTCAATTTAATAGGTGCTTATATACATTCACAAATACCTTTGTTTTAATAAAAAAATCAATTTTAACAAAAAATGAAAAAAAATCTTGTCCTTAGTTTGTGTATTATTCTTAGTTCTATAAGTGTAATTTTCTCACAATCTCATGAAGAAACCTCTAAAAAAGCCATCAAAAAAGTATCAAAAATCATAGGTACTATCTCTCCTAAAGTTGGCGAAGGCGACGCTAAAATCAAAGAAGGAATCGACAATATTGAATGGGCCGTCCAACAAGACGATGCAAAAGGTACATTTGAGCCTTGGTTTACTCGCGGTAAATTTTATGCTGATCTCGTAAATCGCAACCAAATAATGGAAAGTCTTAAATTCAAGGATCCTAATTACAACCCATCATGGGCCATTACCGCTCACGAATCTTACCGAAAAGCTTTTGACTTGGCTACCAAGCCTTATGAGAAAAAAGACGCCCTTAAAGGATTGAAAGAAATGGTCTCTCACCAAGGAGGTATTGCTAGTGATGCTTTCAACAAAAAAGACTACAATCAAAGTTTCGATGTTTTCAAGAATATCATTGATGTTCAAGAATTGTTGGTCGCTAATGGAGAACCCAAAAACTTTGAAAAAGAAGAAGACTACGAAGCCTATGTCATGTACACTGGAGTAGCTGGTGTTCAAGCCAACAGACCCAAAGAAGCGAAAGTCTATCTCGAAAAATTATACGCAAAAGGAAACGCAAAACCCGAAGTGTATGAAGGTCTTTATAATATAGCTTCAGGATTGAATGACCCAAATGCCAAAAACTATTTGACCGAAGGTAGGGCAAAACACCCAGACAACAATGCCCTTCTTTTTGCCGAAATAAACCTCGCATTGAAAGAAAATAAACTGGACGAATTGGTTAGCAAATTAAAACTTGCCATCGAAAAAGAACCAAACAATATTTCCCTCTACACTACTACAGGATCTGTTTATGACAATCTAGCTGCCAAAGAAATGGAAGCTGGCAATAAAGACAAAGCCAATGCATACAGTCTTGAAGGTAAAAAGTATTTTGAAGCTGCATTAGAAAAAGATCCTTCCAACTCTGACGCTACTTATGCCATAGGAGCCATGTATTACAATCAAGGTGCTGCCTTGACCAAAGATTTGGCCAAGTTAGATGCTGACTATTCTAAAACAGGAATTCAAAAATATGAAGCCGTACAAAAAGAGATGTTGGCACTTTTCGACAAGGCGCTACCTTATTTCCAAAAAGCTGAATCGCTCAAGCCTTCTGACAAAAACACTTTGATTGCTTTAAAGGAAATCTATGCTAAAAAGAATCAAGTCGAAAAATCCAACGAGTATAAACTAAAACTTGAAAAATTACCTAAGAACTAATTTAATATTTCATCTTTTAGATCAATAATCCGTGCTTGATAATTAATAAAAAATAAAGGTTTGGTTTGGTTATAAATACTGAACCAAACCTTTTTGCATTTGAGTATTACTCCATGGTAAAATTCAGCTACTTCCTCAGAACAATTCCCAAGCTTCTTGGGCTTTTCTTGTTTTTATTGCTGTTGGGATGCCAAAATTCTAGTACTCAGCCTAACCAAAGTCCAAGTGCAACACTTAACAATAAAAAACCAACAAGCACCTATCCTCAAAACAAATCAGTACCTGACTATGCTTACCAATTAGCAGATTATGTCGCGAAAAATGGTCGCTCACCCAAGGGATACGTTGGCGGGAGATCATTTCAAAATAGAGAAAAAAAACTACCTAGATACAACAATCAAAAACAGAGAATACGATATAAAGAGTACGACGTTTTCCCTAAGCGAAGTGGGAAAAACAGAGGGGCAGAGCGCATAGTGCTAGGCGACGACAACTCGCGATTTTATACATTCGATCATTATTCATCATTCATAAAATTTTAGATTTTTGACATGTACATCAATGGCTTTTATATTTTCAAAAGTGTAGAAGAATTCCCAGACAAGCAGGGTTTACATCTTTTTGATATTGATGGGTCTCTATGCAAAACAACGGACCAATTATTTGATCATTTCGAACTTCAGCTCGATTTTCCCGCTTATTTTGGCGGCAATTGGGATGGATTCGAAGAACTGCTCAATGACCTCTCGTGGGCCAATGCCAAGCATTATGCCATCCACATTGTAAATATTGAGGACCTGCTTTCCGAAGAAGATCCCGAAGAATTAGAAACCTTCTTGGATATCCTGTTGGACGCCGCTTCACAATGGTCTGATGTGCCCAATTTTGAAGGCGAAGAAGAATATCGCAAGCGCTCGGGTTTTTATATATACCTGCTCAATACGCCAGAAAATTTGGCTTGGTGTGATAAAAACCGCATAGAGGCCAGAAGTTTTAAGTAATTTCTGTTCGAAGCGTTTCGTTTTTCGCAAAAGAACACATTTTTTGATATAATTTTGGGCGTACCCCTCATCTCGTCAGACCGACGAGATCGGGTCGGTGCCTTCCAGACTCGCTGTTCGCTCGGTGCTCCGCACCAGCCTAAAAGGCTGCCTTTCAGCCACCTTACGCAACCCACAAGCTCCAAGATATCTATACAGTAAAAACAAAAAAGCCATGCGCCAATTTCTTGACACATGGCAACTAACATATTCAAAATTAGCTAAGTAGTTAACGTTTATATATTAAATTCATGGTGTAACAATCTATTCTTTTTCTAATTTTTCTATTCGAATGAGCATTTGCTCAAGCTTTTCATTCTGCTTTTCTAAGTGTGCAATCTTTTCATTTTGCTTTTCAATGATACTGCTCTGCCTTTCTATCATAGCCTGTTGCTCCTTGATGGCATTGATGGTCACGTAGGTCAATGCGCCTGAGTTATACACCAGCATTTCTTCCATCTTGGGTGCAGCTTCTTCTCCAGATTTATTCATATCCAACATGTGCTTTGATACCGTGTAGGGGGCAATTTTTTGAATGTCTTGGGCTATGATTCCAAATTCTTCTTGCAGAGGATTTGTTTTTGCCAACCCATTATAATAATACCGCTTGGGTTCTATTTTCAAGATCACATCGAGACCATCTGTAAATGGGCGTATATCTTTCTTCAACCTTTCATCGGATGGAGTAGCCCACGTATTGCCACCTACATTTTTGTATGCACCTAGGCCACCTTGTGACTCCATTGCGAAAGCAGTCCCACTAAGATTACCTCCCCATACTCCGATAGACGACGTAGAAATGCCATATACCCCCACCCCAAGAGTTCCTGAGTTGGATCCATACACCCCATAGCTCGATGATCCCGTGCTTGCTCCCCAAACCCCTGCTTTAGCATCCTTAGACGATTCACCCTTGATGCCATGATCATATTTCGAAACCCCAAAAACTCCAAAGCCATTCCAAGAATTTCCACTAACTCCAGCCCTAGTGAAAGATTCTCCTATAACTCCATAGTCATCTCTAGCATATCCAGAAACTCCAGAGCCATTACTTAGTGATAAGCCACTTAAACCAACTCCCGATTCGGAAAAACCATTAACTCCTGCTCCAGATTTCGATTCCCCTCTGATTCCAGTACCACTAATAGCGCGTCCATAAAGTGCTATTAGACTTGCTCCCGTTTGATTTACAGAAAATGCTGCTCCTTCACTATTGAACAATGCCGTTGTTCCAGAATATGGCAATGCAAAAGCTGAACCTGCTGGTCCTTGCGGTCCGGTTGCACCTATCGGGCCTTGTGGACCTTGTTGTCCCGTTGCTCCCGCTACCTATGGCATATTCTGGCTTGTGAACCTGCTGAATTAATCTGGGCCTTCTGGACCTTGTGTTCCCGAAGCCGCATACAAAGCATAGGGCACACTCAATAATTGGCTCGTACCAGTGACGCTGTAGGTTGTTCCACCCGATGGGTCAACCTCTGTTTTGATATAATAAGACCCATTGCCCCAATCGATTCCTGCCATAGTACCACTTATTCTAGCTCCAGCTCCAATCTCAAAGGTTGCCAAGCCGTTGGCATTGGTGGTGGGGGTATGTCGTTCTGCATAGACCACTCCCCCAGCTGGTGAGGATTGCAATAGACTGATCTTTACTCCTACGGTTGTATTTGCGATTAAAGCATTGCTGCCGTTGCGGATCACCGCTTGATAGCTGAATTTTTGGGGTGCCTGTGCTGATAAGCCAAAACTCATCAGACATATCGCTATAAATGGGTAAAGGATTGATTTTTTCATTGTTTATTTAATTTTTCATTAAGGATTTTATTTCATTTAGTGCCTGTTCTAGTGCTTTGATTTTTTCATTTTGGACATCAAGTTCGATTTTTAGTAGGTTGATGATACTGCTTTGACTTTCTATCATAGCCTGTTGCTCCTTGATGGCATTGATGGTCACGTAGGTCAATGCGCCTGAGTTATACACCAGCATTTCTTCCATCTTGGGTGCAGCTTCTTCTCCAGATTTATTCATATCCAGCATGTGCTTTGATACCGTGTAGGGGGCTATTTTTTGCATATCTTGGGCTATGATTCCAAATTCTTCATGGAGTGGATTTGTATTTGCCAACCCATTATAATAATACCGCTTGGGTTCTATTTTTAATATTACATCGAGTCCATCTGTAAAAGGGCGTATATCTTTCTTCAACCTTTCATCGGATGGAGTAGCCCACGTATTGCCACCAACATTTTTGTATGCACCTAGGCCACCTTGTGACTCCATTGCGAAAGCAGTCCCACTAAGATTACCTCCCCATACTCCTACAGACGAGGTAGAAATGCCATATACACCTACTCCAAGAGTTCCTGAGTTGGATCCATACACTCCGTAGCTTGATGATCCCGTACTGGCTCCCCAAACTCCCGCTTTGGTATCCTTAATCGACTCTCCTTTGATACCATGTTGATATCCCGATCTCCCAAAAACTCCAACATCGTTGGCCGATTCCCCTTTTACGCCATTATTATTATCTGAGAATCCATAAACTCCAATACCAGTAGATGAACTACCATATGAACTACCATAAACTCCATAACCAGAATTCGAATAACCAGAAACCCCCTCTCTAGTAATCGACCGGCCCAAAACTCCACCGCCTGCATCCGACTTCCCATAAATAGCACCTTGGCCAATTGCAGTTTGTTCAATTTTAAAAGCCGCATAGTCACTATTGGACAAAGCTGTTGTTCCAGAATACGGCAATGTAAAAGCTGAACCCACTGGTCCTTGGGGTCCTGTTGCACCTATCGGGCCTTGTGGGCCTTGCTGCCCCGGTGCTCCCGATGGGCCTGGCGGACCTACTGGTCCTTGTGAACCCACGGGTCCAATCGGGCCTTCTGGACCTTGGGTACCCGAAGCCGCATACAAAGAATAAGGCACGCTCAACAATTGGCTAGTACCAGTGACGCTGTATGTTGTTCCGCCTGTGGGGTCAACCTCCGTCTTGATATAATAAGACCCATTGCCCCAATCGATGCCTGCCATAGTACCACTTATTCTGCTCCCAGCACCAATCTCGAAAGTTGCCAGACCGTTGGCATTGGTGGTGGGGGTATGTCGTTCAGCATAGACCACTCCCCCAGCTGGAGAAGATTGCAACAGACTGATCTTCACTCCTACGGAGGCATTGGCAATTAAAGCATTGCTGCCATTGCGTATCACCGCTTGATAGCTGAATTTCTGGGGTGCTTGTGCATTCACACCAAAGCTCATAAGAAATATTGCTAGGATTGGGTAAAGGATTGAATTTTTCATGATTAAATTTATTTTTTCATTAATGATTTTATTTCATTGAGTGCTTGTTCTAGTGCTTTGATTTTTGCTTTTTCGACATCTAGTTCCTCTCTTTGTGCTTTGATTTTTTCATTTTGGACATCAAGTTTTTCATTTTGCTTCTCTAAGTGTGCTATCTTTTCATTTTGTTTTTCTATGATACTGCTCTGCCTTTCTATCATCTTTTGCTGCTCCTTGATGGCATTGATGGTCACGTAGGTCAATGCGCCTGAGTTATACACCAGCATTTCTTCCATCTTGGGTGCAGCTTCTTCTCCAGATTTATTCATGTCCAGCATGTGCTTTGATACCGTGTAGGGGGCTATTTTTTGCATATCTTGGGCTATGATTCCAAATTCTTCTTGCATAGGATTTGTTTTTGCCATCCCATTATAATAATACCGCTTGGGTTCTATTTTTAATATCACATTGAGACCATCTGTAAATGGTCGGATATCTTTTTTCAGCCTTTCATCGGATGGGGTAGCCCACGTATTGCCACCTACATTTTTGTATGCACCTAGGCCACCTTGTGACTCCATTGCGAAAGCAGTCCCACTAAGATTACCTCCCCACACTCCGATAGACGACGTAGAAATGCCATATACACCTACTCCTAGAGTTCCTGAGTTGGATCCATATACTCCGTAACTTGATGATCCCGTGCTGGCTCCCCAAACCCCCGCCTTGGTTGCTGCAGACGACTCTCCCTTGATACCATGATGATTAGATGAAACCCCAAAAACTCCAAAGCTATTTGTTGAGATTCCTTGAACTCCAATACCTCTCCAAGCTTCCCCATAAACCCCATCACTAATTTGTGAAAAGCCATATACACCAGCCTTAGTGACAGATTCACCTTTAACTCCATAATTATCTCCAGTATATCCATGAACTCCAATACCAGAAATTGAATAGCCATATACTCCTTCACTAGATTGTGACCTTCCAGAAATTCCTTGTGAAGAACTCGATTCTGATATTATTCCAATTTGATTTGAACGCACATAAAGTGCAACTAAATTTGCTCCTGTATAATTTAAAGAAAATGCTGATCCATCATCACCATTGGACAATGCTGTTGTTCCAGAATATGGCAATGTAAAAGCTGAACCCGCTGGTTTGTGTAGTCTGTTGCCCCCATCATCGTGCAGTAGACCTGGCGAGCCGTTGACTGGCAGTACTACTGGTCCTTGTGAACCCACGGGTCCAATCGGGCCTTCTGGACCTTGGGTACCCGAAGCCGCATACAAAGCATAAGGCACACTCAACAATTGGCTAGTACCAGTGACGCTGTAGGTTGTTCCACCCGATGGGTCAACCTCTGTTTTGATATAATAAGACCCATTGCCCCAATCGATGCCCGCCATCGTTCCACTTATTCTAGTTCCTGCACCAATCTCAAAGGTTGCCAAGCCGTTGGCATTGGTGGTGGGCGTATGTCGTTCTGCATAGACCACTCCCCCAGCTGGTGAGGATTGCAATAGACTGATCTTTACTCCTACGGTTGTATTTGCGATTAAAGCATTGCTGCCGTTGCGGATCACCGCTTGATAGCTGAATTTCTGGGGAGCCTGTGCGTTTACATCAAAACTCATCAGACAAATCGCTAGGATTGGGTAAAGTATTGATTTTTTCATAGTATTAGATTTAGAGTTATTTTATTTAGAATGAGATATTATAGCCTAATTTTTAATTATTTTAAAAAACTTTATTGCTTTATCCTTATCCAGTATGCCCAGTGTATAAGTACCTGGAGTCAAGGCTTGCATTGGCACATTGGTTATGAGGTCACTAATAACACCATTTTGAACCCTTTTTCCTTGAATATCGAACATTTCATATCCCAGAGATTTTGAAAATAGATCGTCTATTAAAATATTTACATCATTCAGTGTGGGATTGGGGTAAATATTGGCTTTTAGCGTGATGGTCGGAAAATTGTCCACGCCTACTGTAAAGAATTCGTAAGGTTGCTGGACTCCCATATTGACAAATCCAGCAGAAGACTTGAAGTTGGTGTAGCCAATTTGCCCAATACTATAACTTACGTTACCATTGGAGCCTGTGGCGATACCTCCAGCAGAAACAACCGATTGTTGTGCGATCCCTAAGGATGCAATAGCTAAAAATCCGCTGATTAATAATGATATAGAATGATACATAATAGATTGGTTATTGGTTAAAAAAATAATTGAAATTAATTAGTTAGATCCACAAAGTAATTTAAGATAACATATAATTACTTGGAATTTCATGAAGTGTGGATTTGGGTTCATGAAATGCAGGGTTGGGTTCATAAAATATAAATTTGTGTCAAAATAAAGTTGAATAAAAAAATGGATTTAATGGCGATTAAAGATACGATTTTATAATGCAATAATACAATATTATAAGATGATATAATTTCAAAACATGGTTACACAGTATTTTTGACATGAAAAATCAAAAATAAAAAAATGACCAATTAAGCAAATAAGTAACTAAAAAAAATTACACTTAGTTTTCATTTATTATTTCGAGATTAGAAAATACCACCATTCTCTAATAACATTGTTGATGCTGATGAAATTGAAGAACTACTTTCCGAAGAATTAGAAACCTTCTTGGATATCCTTTTGGACCCCGCTTCCCAATGGTTTGATGTGCCCAATTTTGAAGACGAAGAAGAATATCGCAAGCGCTCGGGCTTTTACATATACCTGCTCGACATGCCAGAAAATTTGTCTTGGTGTAATAAAAACCGCATAGAAGCCAAAAGTTTTAGATAGTTTCTGTTCGAAGCAATTCGTTTTTCGCAAAAGAACAAATTTTTGATATAATTTTGGGCGTACCCCTCATCTCGTCAGATCGACGAGACCGGGTCGGTGTCTTCCAGACTCGCTGTTCGCTCGGTGCTCCGCACCAGCCTAAAGGCTGCCTTTCAGCCACCTTACGCAGCCCACAAGCTCCAACATAATATATACAGTAAAAACAAAAAAGCCATGCACCAATTTCTTGACACATGGCAACTAATATATTCAAAATTAGCTAAGTAGTTAACGTTTATTTATTATATTCATGGTGCAACCTTCTACTCTTTTTCCAATTTTTCTATTCGTATCAGCATTTGCTCAAGTTTTTCATTTTGCTTCTCTATTCGTACCATCTTTTCGTTTTGTTTTTCTATGGCTTTGTTTTGACTTTCTATGGTACTACTCAGCTTTTCTATTATTGCCTGCTGCTCCTTGATTGCATTGATGGTCACGTAGGTCAGTGCACCAGAGTTATACACAAGCATTTCTTCCATCTTGGGAGCTCCCTCTTCTCCCGATTTATTCATGTCCAGCATATGCTTTGATACCGTGTAGGGGGCTATTTTTTGCATATCTTGGGCTATAATTCCAAATTCTTCTTGGAGTGGATTTGTTTTTGCCAACCCATTATAATAATACCGCTTAGGTTCTATTTTTAATATCACATTGAGACCATCTGTAAATGGGCGTATATCTTTTTTCAGCCTTTCATCGGATAGTGTAGCCCATGTATTCCCTCCAGCGTTTTTATAGGCGCCTATCCCATTGTAGGCTGCTAGACTGTATTCGCTTGAACTTCCAGTATCTGAAATTACGCCAATAGAGAATCTTGATTTACCAAATACTCCAACACTTCCAGCCCTATCTGCATAACCATAAACTCCAGCCTGATTATCACCGAGCGAACTTCCATAAACACCATATCCAGTATCAGATAATCCATATACACCCGAATTATAATAAGAATACCCATGAACTCCATTCTGAGTATTTGATGAGCCTATAACTCCTGTACCTGTAATCGACCCCCCATAAACTGCACCTCCAAAATCCGCCTTCCCATATATTGCATATTTTTGTTCTGCTGTCTGTTCTACAAAAAAAGCAGCAGAGTTTGTGGCATTGGTCAATCCTGTTGTTCCGGAATACGG
>JADKDE010000004.1 GCA_016718505.1 Saprospiraceae bacterium
AACATCTCGCTTTGCGTATATTGGGAATTTCGCTAATGCTCTATTATCTCAATGATATCCGCAACTCTTGTGAGTTGAATATTGTATTTGCTTTTCTGGTGTAGTTAAGAATCGTTGGTTTAGTCATGATTACAGGTTTTTATTTAACAATGGACAAATTTATAAAAAATGCTATTAAACTTAAATTTTTATACACGTATATTTTTTCAAATGTCCAATAATTTATCTTAATATTTGGTGGTTTAGGTATTTGTTAGGGATAAATTTCAGATGTTCATATCGTCTATGGGGCTGATCATTCTATATTTATTTACGTCAGTGATATGTGTATAAATTTCAGTGGTTTTGAGAGATTCATGGCCTAGGGCCTGCTGTATATATCTTAAATCAACTCCCGCCTCTAGCAGATGCGTAGCATAACTGTGGCGCAATGTATGGACAGTAGCATAGGCATCTATTTGTGCTTTTTCTATATTTTTATGAAATAATAATTGGATACTCCTTACTGAGTATTTCCCTCCGTCTTGTCCTTCTATCAACCAATAATCTGGGCTATAATTATCTATATAAGATTTTAACAGATGACTGATTTTTGTGGGCAATACTACATACCTGTCTTTTTTACCTTTTCCTGATTTGATAAATATCCGTTTTTGATCATTATGGATGTCTTTTTTTCTGAGATTAACCATCTCACTGATGCGCAGACCGCATGAATATATCATGGAAAGGATTAATTTGTGTTTTTCATTTGTGCATCCTAGAATCAGTTTACTTACGTCCTCGCGACTCAATGTTCCTGGGAGTTTTTTGGGGCTTCTAGCCCTGATTTCCCAAAAACTTTTCGTTTCACCCCTGACTTTTTCATAATAAAATTTAAGTGCATTTATTACTGAATTTTGATAGGCTTCGCTCCATTTATATCGGTCCAACTTGGTGCGAATCCAGTTTTTAATGTCCTCTAGAGACCAACTTTCGGGTGGGGAGTCCCTGCAGTCTTTCAAGAAATATAAAAATATCGAACAATAGGACTTTATGGTGTTTTGACTATAGCGCTTTACATAGAGTTGGGTATAGAATTTATTGTACTCATCCTGAAGTAAAGGCGTAAGGATGGCTGTGTTTTTTTCTTCTTTTTTCGTTGAAATGTCTTCCTTCAATACCTTCATTTGATAGTCTTTTAGGTATGTTTTACACTGGTGCCATGTATCTACGCGATATGGTAAAATCCAAGATTGTTTATTAAGTTCCAAAAAGCCCTTGGGATAGTTTTTAAAATGGCAAATACTTGAGGGTCAAAATCCTCAGTCCGAATTCGATATACTTTTTAGTATTTATAAATGTTGGAAAAATAAAAATATCCATTTGCAAAAAATATGTAGTGCAAATCTAAACTAATTTTGGTCAGATATAAGTGTATGATAATCAATAAATTAAAAAAATAATTGAAAATAAACGTTTGTTATCCGATTGTAATCGTTTAATTCGATATCTTTGGTGAAATTTTAAACCCGTGATAGAATGTTTACAATGTAAATCAATGTTCAATGGTAGAGCTGACAAAAATTTTGTTCCAATGATTGTAAAAATAGCTTTAATTATAATAGGCGTAAAAAGACTAAGTCTGAAGTAAAAACTATAGATGATTTTCTTCATCGCAACCGTGAGATACTAGAAGTTTTTATGGGCAATTTTAAAAAAATGATGATTAAGAAAATTAACCTAGAAAAGGCTGGATTTCGTTTTGAATACATGACGGGCATATACCACAATAAAGAAAACAAGAGATTTCACTATGTTTATGACTATGCGTGGGCAGAATTCACCAATCAAGATTTGATGTTGGTAAAAAAATCTGATCGATGAGGGCTTTTATAGAAGCAATTTAAACATTAATTATTTTTGTAGTAAAACCTTAATTTTGACACATTCAGGGTCGAAAATTCGATTATAACAATGGCTTCGCCGTTCATGTGTCGCAGCAATTGACCCATATGTAGGTTAGTGCCCAAGCCTAAACGGAAGCTGTAGGATTTAACATGCAATAAAGTTAAAAATAAATATGAGAAATACAATTATTTGCTAGGGTAACATTTTCAAAAAAAATGATTTTTCTCGAATATAACGGCAAGACACCATCAGTTAAATTTCTTAGAAGCGTTTGAATACGAAATTTAATAAAAAAAAACAAGGCTCCAATAAACCATTCAAGTCACTAACAAAATGGACGCTCTTTAGCTTTAAATGACCTTAATGAACGTACAAGACCTGTTTTGCAGCTGCTACAACTCTCTGTACACTAGGGAGGTATGCATCTACATAAGGTGCTGAATATGGCAGTGATGTGTCCATCGAATTGACCCTTAATATGGGTGCATCCAAGTAATCGAAGGCATATTTCTGCATTTCATAGGCAATCTCTGCTGACACTCCGTACATGGGCCATGATTCATCGATGACCACCATTCTATTGGTCTTTTTTACAGAATTTACTAGAGTTTGAGAGTCTAGCGGTCTTATCGTTCTCAAGTCGATGACTTCTGCTGAAATGCCCTCTTTTGCCAATTCATCTGCAGCATGTTGGGCCACTTTCATCATCTTATTATAAGAAACCAAGGTAATGTCCGTGCCTTCTCTCTTGACGGCTGCTTTTCCGATTGGAATATAGTATTCAGCTTCTGGTACATCTCCCTTATCGCCATAACAGACTTCGGATTCCATAAAACAGACTGGATCGTCGTCGATAATGGCTGATTTTAAAAGACCTTTGGAATCATAAGGATCCACACAAGAAATAACCTTTAGGCCAGGACAATTTCCTAGCCAAGACTCAAAGGTCTGAGAATGTTGCTGTGCCAATTGACCTGCACTTCCAGATGGGCCTCTGAATACAATGGGACATCTAAATTCACCTCCTGATTGTGAAACCGTTTTAGCGGCATTGTTCACGATTTGATCGAAAGCCAATACAGCAAAATTCCATGTCATGAATTCAACGATGGGTCTCAAACCATTCATGGCTGCGCCTACGCCGATACCCGCAAATCCAAGTTCTGCGATAGGTGTATCAATGACGCGATTAGGGCCAAATTCATCCAACATGCCCTTACTAACTTTGTAGGCACCATCGTATTGAGCGACCTCTTCACCCATGAGAAAAATATTGGCATCTTTTCTCATTTCTTCTGTCATTGCCTCGCGCAAGGCATCTCTAAGCGTAATTATTCTAGACATAATATTTTTTCAAATTGCAAGCAAAATTAAGGTAAATATCTCAATTTTGGTAGTTTTTCCATTTACTGAATGATTTCTTCACATAGCGCGGATATATCCAGATTCCCAAAAGTCCCTGAACTCATGAAAAGCAGACATTTGGGTTTGTCTTTGATCCTATAACAAAACTCTATGAGTTCCAAATTATCTTTTATGACGAGCATTTTCTTATTTTGAAAACTATTTTTAATCATATCATCACTAAGTCCTTGTTTTCCTTTCATTTTGAGTGCGTTTTCGTCAGTGAAAACTATCGCTTGGTCCGCGATATCCAAGGTACCTGCGTATTCATTAAGAAAGCTGGGATCAAGGCTACTAAATGTATGCAATTCTAGCAATGCAAAAATTAATAAGTCTGGAAATCGCTCTTTTATGGCTTTTAACGTCGCTGAGACCTTGGATGGGGCATGGGCGAAGTCTAAGTAAGCGATGTCTCTCAAGCCTTTTTTGATCAATTGCAATCGCTTGGCCGCACCCTTAAATTCTCCAATGGCCTCTAGGAATTGATCGTCAGAGATGCCGACTTTCTTGAGTGCAAAATACGCCGCTTGCATATTTTCAAGGTTGTGTTGCCCAAAAACTTTGATTGCTTGTGTTTTTTGATTTAATTCTATGAATAAATGGCCATTTTCAACATAATATGGAAAGTATTCATAGGGTATCAGATCGATAGGTCTAACCATATCTTTCACAAGATTTTGGATATTCAAGTCGTGACGATAGTATATGAGCTGTCCTCCATCAACGATGGACTCCATGAACAATTTGAATTGGTGTAAATACTGCTCGAAAACAGGGAAGACATTGATATGGTCCCAAGCTATCCCAGTGAGGATGGCGATATGTGGCTTATAATGCAACATTTTCGGAATTCTATCAATAGGAGAGGAGAGGTATTCATCCCCTTCGATGACAATAATGGGGGCTTCGGAGAACGAAGCCATCGTATCAAAACCCTCTAGCAAAGCCCCAACAAGGTAATCGAAGGACTTATTGTGGTATTTCAAGACATGCATGATCATGGCTGTGGTTGTAGTCTTCCCATGGCTTCCTGCTACTACGATCCTGATTTTATCTTTAGACTGGTCATAGACGAATTCTGGGTAAGAAACGACTTTGATCCCTAATTCTTGGGCTTTTAGAAGCTCGGGATTGTCGGCTTTGGCGTGCATCCCAAGTATGACCAAATCGAGTTTTTTATGGATTTTTTCAGGCGACCAACCGCTTTTAGGGAGAAGTCCTTTGGCTGCCAATCTTGATCTAGCCGGCTCATATATTTCGTCATCTGATCCAGTAACATTGTATCCTTTGGACTCAAGTGCAAGAGCTATATTGTGCATGGCACTGCCTCCTACGGCTATCAAATGTATATTCATGGTTTAATTTTAATCTTGTTTTTGAAAAGCAAAGTGTGACTATGCTTGATTATCGTTTAAATGCAAAAATTAATGTGAAAGTATTAAATTATTTATAATATGTAAGGGAATTTCAGGAGGAAAAGTAATTTTAGATCCAACTTTAATATTATGTGGGTATTTTTTTTTCAAAAGAATCAAATTATTATTAGAATTATGGAATTTTTTTTTAATTTTTTCGTTTATGTACATATTAAAACATAATTTTGTCCTTTAAATTTCAAAAATGAAAGTTAATAGAAAAATCGCAGTACTCCTTTTAATGGCTTCAGTAATAATGTTGACCTTAAGCACCTCTGCTTGTCGTAGAGGATACGGTTGTCCTTCCAACACTAGCATCGAATCAAATAAATAATATATTGAAAAGCTGGGATAAAATAAACAACCAAGAGGGACTTTTGGAAAAAATAGAGAATGATGAGGTTTTGGCCGTTTTCAAACATAGTCCAAGATGCTCTATTTCTATGGCAGCCAAGCACCGCATTGAAGATGCCGACAAGTTACCAAGCGAAATATCGTCTTGGATTATCGTCGATGTTCTTGAAGAAAGACCTACTTCTCAATGGTTGGCTGAATATACCCATGTCGAGCACGAATCGCCTCAGTTGTTGATTTTTAAGAATAAAAAGTGCATATATCATGCTTCTCATCTTGATATCAAGCCAGACTTGATTCCAGTGAGTTAATTCAATCCATGGTTCAAATTATCCAATGTGAAGATGGAACCCAAACGGTTTTCTCACCCCAATTTCAAGAAACTTACCATTCAATAAAAGGCGCAATCCAAGAAAGCAGTCACGTATTTTTAAATGCAGGGCTTAACCATTTGCTAGACCAAGGATATTCAACCATCCGGATATTAGAATTTGGCTTTGGGACAGGATTGAATGCTTTGTTGGTTCTTAACTTAGTCAAAGATTTACAAAATATTTCTATAGAGTATGTTGGTATTGAAAAATATCCGTTGGAAAAAACGGAGATATCAAGACTTTCGTATCACGACGAAGTAAATGTCCATATTTCAGATTGGTTAAAATTGCACGAGGGAAATTGGTGTATTGGCAATTTTAAAGGGAAAGTATTTCACAGCGATTTTAATGATTTTGAAAGCGACACGAAATTCGATTTGGTATTTCACGATGCATTTTCACCTAATATTCAGCAGGAATATTGGCGTTCTCCCTTTTTAGAAAAAGTATATGAAAAAATGAATAGAGGAGGAGTGTTGGTCACCTATTGTGCCCAAGGAGAATTCAGGCGTGAGCTAAAAAGAATAGGATTTACAATCGAATCTCTGCCTGGACCTCTTGGAAAAAGAGAAATGACGAGAGCTACAAAATTGTAAATCCTACCCTTAAATCGATTGTTATAAAATAGCGTCTATTTTATCAGAAAGAACTTTTTTAGAAACCGCACCTACGACTTTATCTACCAATTCTCCGTTTTTGATAAAAAGAATGGTCGGAATACTCCTAACACCATACTTC
Organism: Saprospiraceae bacterium; assembly: GCA_016718505.1. Classification (GTDB taxonomy): domain Bacteria; phylum Bacteroidota; class Bacteroidia; order Chitinophagales; family Saprospiraceae; genus JADKKF01. The sequence continues at coordinate 6,176 of JADKDE010000004.1, forward strand.
ATAGAAACATCAGGATGGTGATCTACATTGAGCTTTCCGATGGTGGCTTTACCAGCGTATTCGTGTGCCAATTCTTCAATTATAGGAGTTATCATCCTGCACGGACCACACCATTCTGCCCAAAAATCTACAACGGACACTCCACTATCTTTTTGAAGTGCCTTTTCATTAAAATTACTATCTGTGAATTCAAATGCCATTTAGTGAAAAATTTAAATTATATTAAAATATTACAAACATAATAACCCCATAATGTGAGATTTTGTTCCGATCTTAAGTAAATTTTAACGAGGGAAAAGGGTAGGGGTGCAACCTGCAAAATGGCGTTGACACAGCTTTATAAGCTCAAAGGAACAACGTAAGCGTAAATTATTTCTTCTAAGACAATAGAAGACCTTTCCAAATTATATTCAGATTAAACCCAAAGCAGTAGCTTCAAAGGTAAAAGTAAGCTTGCGGAAATAAAATTATTGAGACAATAATTGCTGTCCTCCTGAGCTTTGTACCAACAACGTAGTGGCTATACATAGACCTATCAAAACAGCCGCAAGAACCCAAGTAGCTTTTTCAATAAAGTCAGCAGAGCGCGCAGCACCAAATATTTGGTTCATATTATTTCCTCCAAAGGTTGAGTCCAATCCGCCGCCTTTTGGATTTTGGATAAGTACTGCAAAAATCAATACGACACTAACTATGGTGATTAATATAATCATGAAAGTAACCATATACTACAATTCTAAGTTTTTAATTTTAGCTGCAAATGTAGTATTTTTTTCTGGAAATTTCACCATTAATTTTCTATACATTTCTATAGCCCTAGAATTATGTCCTTGTGAGGCGAGAATTTCGGCTAAAGTTTCGGTAATAATTTCATCATCCCATAACAAACTTTGTTCTGCGATGGATTTTACTTGATCTTTAGTTTTAACCTTAACGGGGGTGTTTTCTGAACTTTCTTGAACCTTTGAATCTATTTTCTCCGTTTTAGGATCAACATGGGGACCATGTAATTTTAAGAGCCAATTGGTGAATGAGGAAGTTTCTTGTGAACTTTCTGAAATCTCGATTGATTTCTGTACGGATGATTTTACGCGCTCCATATTAGATTCATCATCTTCAGGCAAATTTTTCAGGTGAACCACTTCTTGGGCAATTTTTGCATTAAAGGCGGCTTCAATGGAAGCTCCTTCGTCTTCGATGTTTTTAACTTCTGCTAGGAAATCGGGTTCTGGATTTATCGGAGTAGAAATCTCTAACTCTGGTACTTCGATTTGGTTAACAATCATACTTTCTTCGTTCGATGTTTCAGTTTCTTTGATCATTTCTGATTCTGGAGTCAGGTTGATATTAGTTTCCAAAATGTCCGAAACCTGAGCTATTCCAGATTGATCTTCGTCGAGGTTGGCTTCTTGTTCATTTTCAAAATTCGTTGCTGTTTCGTCTTTTGCCTTATCACTTGCCTCACCTATATATATAATGTTACCAGCTTCAATTTTTGATTTGTCTTTGGATTTTCCTTTCTTATTTTTTTTCTTCTTCTTTTTCTCATTCTTGGCCTGGTTCTCTTTTTCGAAATCTTCTTCGATAAATTCATCTAGGACTATTTCTTCTTTTGCCAATATTTTATTATCAGAAGCTACTTGTATTTGGTCGTCTTCATTAAATGGATCATTTTTTATAATCAATTCAACGTCATCGAATCTTTCGGCAGTTTTTGGTTCATGATCTTCTGTTTTTGATGCAATTTGTTCTGAAAGATTTAAACTAGCTTCTTTCTCAGAAGTCATATCCACTGGCACCATCACCAATTCGTGCTCTTTTATTTCGGGCTCAGGAACTTCAGCGACTGGTGAAATTACTTCGGCGACAGGCTCTGGTGATAAAACGACTTGTTCAGATATCTCAATGATTGGTTCTTGAATTTCTTGAACAGGAACGGTTATTTCATTTAATTGTTCGACTTCGCTTCGGAGAGGCTGTGTTACTTCAATAGTTGTTTTACTTATGTCGAACTTAACTTCAGGTATTTTTTTCGGAATGACGGGGTTATCTACATATTTTAAATCAGCATTCAATTTTCCAGCTATATTTAAATGCGGTAAATAATCAACAATGATGACATCCCATCGTATAGGCTCTGATAGTGGAATTTCAACCACCTCTTCCGGCTTTAAGTTTTCGACAACAGTGATTTTTTCTTCTTTTATTTTTAAGTCATTATCCTCCAGCTCTGGAAGATAAACAGCAATAGGATCTTCGCTAGCGAGTGCCTCATCCACTTTATCGGTCACCAGATTGGGTTCAGTGATGGACTCAATTACTTCAGGTATTTCTTCAACGGCATCGTGTTGTGTTTGAAGGATATTAACACTTGGAGTGCTTTGAATTTGGATATCCTCAACTGTGACAATAGGTTGTGCTATCGGTTCAAAGTCATCATCTAGCGTATCAAATTTTAAGGTGCCTTTGACCAATTTATAGATTTTGTTTCTATCGTGACAATAAAGCAGTGCCTTATGCATCAAATCGTCTTGGAGATAATTATGACTTTCTTTATAATGTTCTAATTTTAAATTGTGCAATCCAGATATATAGGGATAGCGCTCGATGAGCTGATCCAATTTGTTTTCGACATTGAATGCAGTGGATTCTCTTAGTTCTGGAGAAATTGCGTAGATACGATTAATAAATGCGTCCATGTTGATGCCTTTTGCTTTACGTAATAGTAAGATATTCCCCTGAATCTTACCTTTAATTAAGGCAAATATATCATAATAATTGGGATAAACCTAATTCACGGTTCAACTTAATTGGTTGAAAATCCAATTTTGAAACCAAGGGTTAGCGAGGCAAAAATAAACTTTACATGGAAACTAAAATTACTGGATTGAAAATCCATTTAATTAATTAATTATCAATAATAAATATATTACGAATAAAAAAATGTGAAAAAAAATAAAAAATAATGGTAAAAATATTTGCAGATTTAGTCAACAGTAGTATCTTTGTGTCAGAGTAGGTTTGCATTATTTTGAAGTGCGTCGCTCGGGATCCCTCCCGAGGGCGCATTTTTGTTTTGGGGCAGTTTGACACTTATATCTTTTTTTGCCCGAAATAGCCGCTCTTTTTCCCCGTTAAAAATTTTAAGAAAATATTAACTAAAAATAATGGTAAAAATATTTGCAGATTTAATGAAGTATTGTATCTTTGTGTCAGAGTAGGTTTGCATTATTTTGAAGTGCGTCGCTCGGGATCCCTCCCGAGGGCGCATTTTTGTTTTAGGAAAGTTCTATATCTGCGTTATTATTGTGTTAATCCTTACTTTTTTATCTCTTCATTTTGATTTTCATTGTATTTTTGATGCGTATTAGAACTTCATGCAGTATCATACTTTTGTTTTTTTATTCCTGACACTAATAAATTCAGTTGTTACATGAAATCTTGGATTAAATGGCTTTTAGGCGCACTTTTTGTGCTTTTGCTAGTAGTAATTGCTCTCCCATTCTTTTTTAAGGATAAAATTATTTCTTTAGTCAAAGAAGAAATCAATAAAAATGTAGTCAATGCCAAAGTAGATTTTGGCGATATTGATTTTACATTGATCAAATCATTTCCTGATTTTAGATTGGGTATCAATAATATATTGGTCGATGGAAAAGGAACCTTTGAAAACGTAAAATTGGCCGATATTCAGTCTTTAGATCTTGATTTGGATATATTATCAATCATAAAAGGTGAGAAATTGATAAAAATCAATGGCATAAAGTTGGTTAATCCAAAACTCAATATCTTAGTATTGGAGAATGGTCAAGCCAATTATAATATTACACTGCCCGATTCTGTTCAGAAAGAACCGTCGTCATTCGCACTCAAACTTAAGGGGTATAAAATCGTTGATGGCGATATCAGCTATGAAGACAGGCAACTCGGTGCCAAAGTCGTTATGAATAAACTAAACCATTCAGGTAAAGGGAATTTTACCGACGAAGTATTTGATTTGGCGACCCAAACGGATATAGAGAGTTTTACTACAAGGTATGGGGGCATTAAATACCTCAACAAAGTGAAAACCAACATGGATTTAGTGGTCAATGTCGATATGGTCAAGCAGTATTTTACCATATTGAAGCACGAAATGAAGCTGAATGATCTCAATCTTGTGTCTAAGGGTGGTCTTGGGATGTTGCCCAATGGATATACGATGGACATTCAAGTAAATACCCCAAACAATAATTTCAAGCAGTTGATGTCGTTGATTCCAGGTGTATATACCAAAGATTATAGCGATATCAAAGCGGATGGCAATTTCACTTTCGACCTTTCATTGAAAGGTAAATATTTGGATAAGCCCGTTTACTATCCCGCTATCAATGCCAATCTTGATATAAAGAATGGAAGCCTTCAGTACCCGTCTTTGCCAGCTGCTTTGTCTAGTGTTAATGGTAAGGGCAAAATTTCTTTTCCAGGTGGAGCCAATCTCGATGCACTAGTAATCGACATACCTAGTATGAATTTTACTCTAGTAAAAGATCCAATCGCCTTGCATCTGTTGGTAAAAAATCCTATTTCAGATCCATATATCAAAGGAGGATTTAAAGGGAAAGTCGATTTAGGGATGGTTCAAAATAGCGTAAAAATAGCGGATGTGAAAAGGTTGAGTGGCTTGATAAATGGGAATTTGGATATCGAAACCCGAATGTCCTACGTAAAAGCAAGTCACTATAACACAGTGAAATTTGATGGGGTGGCCACGGGACAAAACATAGATATTAAGTACGCACAATATCCAGATATTAAGATAAATTCTGTGAATACCAGTTTTAGTCCGCAAATGATCCAAATACCCCAAATTAACGCTAAACTAGGGAAAAGTGACGTTCAAGGTAATGGTATGATCAAGAACCCTTTGGCTTATTTTTTACCAAATGTTACACTTGATGGGGATTTTAAATTGAATTCAAATTTCTTTGATGCCAATGAATGGCTTAAAGCAATGGAAACGCCAGCTACTGCTTCTCAACAAAGTGACTTAACTGCAAAAAATGCTCAGGTTCAAGCAAGTACGAGACCATTTGACAAGTTTTCTTTTGGCTTAGATGCTCAGGTCGGTCAAATCAATTATGATACATATCAATTAAAAAATAATATTGCAAAGGGAAAAATGACTCCTGCACTATTCAAGGTTGAACAACTTACGACCCATATTGGGCAAAATGACTTTAATTTTTCTGGTCAGTTGGAAAATATTTTTGACTATGTGTTTGATAATAAAATGTTGGAAGGAAAGGTCAAGATGACTTCAAAACGATTGAATCTGAATGAATTTATGGATCCCGCACCAGCAGCTACGGGCAGTTCTACCAATCCACCTGTGACCAAAGAGGAATCATTTGCACCTATAAAAGTTCCCGAAAATATCAATGTTATGGTAGATGCCAATATCGATCATTTGACTTACAGCAATATGGATTTGAAAAACTGTAAAGGGGTGGTGGCAGTTACTGACCAAAAAATGAAAATGCAAGATGTAGCCGCACAACTTTTTGGTGGCGCGGTTCATTTTGATGGATTGTATGATACCAAAGGGACAGAGAAGCCCACCTTTAATATGAATTTGGGAATGGATAAAATGCCATTCGGAAATGTGTTTAATACATTTAATACGATCAAGATGATTGCCCCTCTAGGAGCTTATTTGGAAGGTATTTTTAATACGAAAATAGAATTATCTGGTAAGATGGGCGAGGGCTTGATGCCTGATCTGAATACCTTGAACTTTTCAGGATTTGTACATACGCTTAATGGCAATATCAAAAACCTCAAAGCCCTAGAAGAAATTGGGAATAAATTGAATATTGCTGAAGTAAAGAACTTATCTATCAATGATACAAAGAACTGGATTGAATTGAAAAATGGAGTTTTTAACTTGAAAGAATTTGATTATAAACTAAAAGATATTAATTTTAAAATAGGAGGGAGCCACAGTCTCACTCAGGACATGGCTTATACAATTAAGACCAAAATCCCAAGGAAGCTTTTGGATAAAAATGCCGTAGGAGCGGCAGCCAATCAAGGCTTAAATTTCCTTACCAAAGAGGCTTCCAAATATGGAGTAAATATAAATAATGGCGAATTTATCAATGTACTCATTTCTATTGGTGGAAATATTAAAAATCCGAAAATAAATATCAAACCGACGGGTTCTGATGGCAGCTCAACCATACAAAGTGAAGTGGCAACGACATTGAAAGAAACAACACAAAAAGTAAAGGATTCCATCCAAAACAGAGCCAATGAAGAAATCGGCAAGGCGAAAGCCAAGGCTGAAGAAGAGTTGAATAAAGCGAAAGAAAGGGCTCAACAGGAGATGCAGCGTGCCAAAGATAGCATTGCGGCCATAGCGAAGAAAGAAACTCAAAGGATTGCCGATTCAATCAAGAACAAGGTAAAAGACCAAGTGGGTTCGAAAGCTACCGAGATATTGAAAGGGAAAACGGATAAAGTCCTAGACGATAAAAGCAAGGACGTTTTAAATAAAGCTTCAGATAAGATTAAGGACTTCAACCCCTTCAAAAAGAAGGGAAATTGATATTATTTCATGAATTCTGACATCGAATGTTCTTCTGTCGCATCCATGGGTACTTTGTAGGGGATTTTTAAAATCTCTAGGGTGACAACTCCAACATATCTGACCTTTACTTTCTGGTTGGACAATAGTTTATAGGAATTCTTGAGGCTACCCATGATGCCACCTTCTGGCTTTATTTTAAATCTAAGTGGTATTTCGAAGTTGGATTTAGGGGGAACTTTTGTTTTCTGGCCGTCTTGCACGATGGTAGTAACTTTGGTGCCATCAATGTACACATCCATATTCACCCCAACTACATTGCACCCAACGCCATTTGGATTGTAGTATAGCGCTTTTCCTTCCATCTCAAAATTCATAGGGCTGTAATTGACTACTTTCCAGTCTTTCATTTGTTTGTATTCTGGTGATTTTACACAAGACTTTAGACCGAAAATGTTGAACCCCAACAAAGTGATAATTAAAATTTGCCCAATCTGCATATAAATATTTTTATGATAAAATTTTTTAAAAAAGCCCGAATTATAAAGATCTGCTGAATTTATTGCCAATTTTATTGGAATGAAAAAAAACAAATATGAAATCCAAATCAATTGATAGAAAAGAACCAGCCTATGGAATATCGAGTTAAAACTAAGTTAAAGAGAATTAGATTATTAAAAAACGAGTTATTTTTGTACAAAATTATTCAATTTATTTATATAAAAAAAAATTAATATGAAAAAAAAGGTTTTAGGCGCTCTTGGTTTTGTATTTTTTGCATCAATGTTGTCGGCTCAAACGTCACCGAAACTTACTGATAAACCCAAACCGAAATCCGAAGTGATAAATGAAAGCACATTGACTCCAGGACAAAAACAAGTATTGGCGAAAATGAGAAAGAATAAAGCTGAAAAAGCAAAGAAAGGGGCCGAGACGACAACCCCACCAAAGCAAAATTCAAGCAAAAAGACCAACTCAAATCTTGAAAAAAAGATGCACGAACAATAGATTATTAAAAAAGAGCGAATAAAATAAAATTATTCGCTCTTTTTTTTAGCTTTATGCGTAACTTTATCACTCAATTATATTTTAAACCTCTGCAGGATTCGGAAGTTCTTTTTTTATGTAATTCAATAAATTTTATCATCTATGAAAAAATTGTACTCAATTTTCCTTTTTATTATTTTATTCGCAACTTACTCCCAAGCGCAAATTATGATTAATGAAATCATGTACAACCCACCAGAGTCAGGTACAGATTCATTAGAATATATAGAGCTTCACAACGCATCTGCGACGGCTGTCGATATCTCAGGTTGGCAATTTACCAGAGGCATTTCCTATACTTTTCCTGCAGGAACAACAATCCCAGCTAATGGATTCGTTGTCGCTACTGCTAGGATAAATGCACTTACACTTGGGTTCGGATACACTACCACACACGAGTGGCCAGCCCTTGTCGGTGGAGCTTCTAACGGCTTGAGCAATAGTGGTGAAGCAATAGAGCTTCGCGATGGAGGGGGTGTTTTTATTGACTCCGTAAGATATGGCTCCTCTGCGCCTTGGCCCACTTTAGCCAATGGTTCTGGGCCATCAATAGAATTGATTTCTTCCACCTTGGACAATACTTTAGTGAGTAGCTGGGGAGTAGCAGTAGATAGTACCAACACGATCGTCGTGAATAATAAAAGGCTTAAAGGTACTCCAGGTAGAGCCAATACTGCCACACCAAGTTACACAGATGTAGTAGTAGCAGATTTTAGTTTTACACCAAAGGATATCACAATATTTGAAGGACAAACCGTGCGTTGGACTAATACTTCTGGAAACCACAATATTAATGGTTCGCAATCAGTTTTCCCCACTAACCCCGTAAGCTTTACCAATGGGGCTGTTGCAGGGGGCAATTGGGTTTATACCTATACATTTAATACTGCTGGATTGTATAAGTATCAATGTGATCCTCATGCACCTGATATGGCGGGAACTGTTTTTGTACGTTCTACATCTACTCCTGTGAATCCAATCAACTATCAGATTGTAACATTAGACAAATTGCAATCAGAAAATGCTTCTGGTGTAGCTGATTCGCTCAATAAATATTTTGAAGTATCGGCAATCGTTTATGGTATTAATATCAGAGGAAATGGTGTTAGCTTCACCATCATAGATAATTCTAACAATGGGCTTGGTGTATTCAATAGCACTAAGAATTTTGGCTACACAGTTACTCAAGGTGACGAAGTAAAAGTGCGTGGAAGGTTGAGCCAGTTTAGTGGTTTGAGCCAAATAACAGCAGATACAATTTGGAAAGTAAGTGGTGGTAATGCATTGATCACACCATTCCAAGTTACACGCGTAAGTGAAGTTACTGAATCAAAATTGGTTAGAGCCAATAGTTATAAAATTACAAATCCTACTTTTTGGACAAATACTGGAAGTAATTTCACTTGTAGAATTGACAATGGTACCGATACCATCATGTTGATTATAGATTCATTATCTAGTTTGTACGGTACGCCAGCCCCGACGGGTACCTTTGACGTAATAGGTATTGGAAGCCAGTTCGACAGCAGTTCGCCTTACACTTCTGGATATCAATTAAGACCAAGATTCCTTTCAGATTTGATCATCACAAGCACCAATGATTTATTGGATAAAGCCAAACTCAAGTTGTATCCAAATCCAGTTTCGAATAGATTGCAAGTGGAAACAGCAATTGAATTTAAGGGCGCAAGAATTACCAATCAATTGGGTCAAGTCATGGAAACTTTCAATTTGAACCAAGGTTCGAATGAAGTAAATATGAGTAAATATCCAAGTGGGCAGTATTTCTTAAATTTACAGCAAGGAAAATCAAATGCTGCTATCAGCATATTGAAATTATAAAATTCTAGTTTTTTAAATTCTATAAAGCTCAAGGTTTTTATCTTGAGCTTTTTTATTTTTTTATGATGAAACAAATTATAGTCAGGCAAAAAGCAATCCAATCTATCCAAAGGAAGCACCCTTGGGTTTTTAGCGGAGGGATAGAAGAGAACCAGGATTTGGAAGAAGGAGATTTGGTTAGATTGATAGACAGCAAACAAAATTTCTTGGCGGTCGGATATTATTCGAAAGGGGCCAGTATCGCTGTTAGAATATTGAGTTTTGAGGATGTTGAAATTGACAGTGCATTTTGGCATGACAAATTGCAAAATGCCTTAGAGAAAAGACTGAACACACTAGAGCTTGAAAATAATAAAACGATGCTTTCAGATTGATTCATGGTGAAGGTGATGACTTATCTGGACTGATCATAGATATCTATCATAACACGGCTGTGATTCAATGCCACTCTCTGGGTATTTGGTTGATGAAAAATAAAATCGGAGCAGAATTGCAGAAAATCCGAGGTTGGAAAATAGAAGCTATCTATGTAAAATCTAAGGAGACACTGAAGCAATTCGCCCATTTAGTCGAGGATCATTTTATTGTTGGAAATAATCCAATTGTTGAGTTTTTAGAAAATGGAATTGTATTCCAAACCGATCTTGCCAATGCTCAAAAAACTGGCTTTTTTCTTGATCAAAGAAATAACCGAAAACTGCTAGGCGAAATTTCGAGAAACAAGACCGTGTTGAATGCATTCTGTTATACTGGGGGATTTAGCTTGTATTCTCTCTTGCACGGAGCCACTAAGGTGGTTTCAGTGGACTATTCAAAAACCGCAATGGCACAGCTAGAGGCCAATCTTGCTTTGAATCATACTTCCCCAAATCATGTGTCAATCTGCGACGATGCCATGCATTTTTTTAAAGATAAGGAAAGTGAATGCTTTGACATAGTCGTCATAGATCCGCCAGCTTTCGCTAAAAGTCTTGCCAAAAAACACAATGCCGTCTCGGGATATAAAAGACTAAACGCTCTAGCCATCGAAAAAGTAAAAAAGGGAGGAATGTTGTTTACATTTTCTTGTTCTCAAGTCGTTGATGACAGACTTTTTCAAAATACGGTGATAGCTGCGTGTATCGAATCTGGACGAAAAGCCCAAATAATTCACAAATTAATGCAGGGGCAGGACCATCCAATCAATGTATATCATCCTGAAGGTTCTTACCTGAAAGGTCTTGTTTTGTTATTTGACTGATGGTACCAATCGACCTTTCCATTTTGGTTTTAAGCCAAAGACACTCAGGACTGCTACTATCGGTAGATAAACCAAGTGGTAAAATTCAGCAGATGGGAAATATTTCAATAAATATTCTGTCTTAAAAACTTTGGTTATATCAGAAAGGAATGCATAGTCAATGAAAATTTTCACAGAGAGCTGAAAAAATAGTAATTTTCCAAATGTCTGAAAATCAATGAGTAAGCCCAATACTGATGTTAAAATGAGTACATGATGGAGCCCAATCGACAGGGCAATACCATTGATCCAATTATTACGCAATAAATTGGTCTTGCCACTCCATCTCAATCTTTGATGGATAAATTGATTCCATGTAGGTAGGGCATTGGTATAGACTATCGCATCGGGAGATTTGACGAAACCAATTTTATTTGGAAAGCGTTCGGATATTTTTTTAGCCAAAAAAACGTCATCACCTGAGGCGACATGTCTGTAATCAGAGTATCCGCCGACTGCATCAAAGGCTGATTTGGTAAAAATCAAATTGGCACCGTTGGCCAAAAAGAATTTTTTGGAATGAATACCAGCGCAAGTGACGCCCATCATGGCTGCAAAATCTAACCCTTGGAAATAGTCAAATTTTGACTTAGGTGCATTTATTAAGACTGGGCCAGTAGCTAAGTCAAGCTGATTGTTTTCAAGGTGCTGCACCATCGCAGAGACCCATGTAGGCTGATTGTGACAATCTGCATCTGAAAGTAAAATATATTCTCCAGATGCATTTTTGATTGCAAACTCTATAGCCAACTTTTTGTGGGGCAAATTATCGTTGGTAGCGATATCCGACAAAGAAAGTAGTTTGATATTGCTGTTGGGTGTTTTTTGTAGAAATTCCTGCACAATAATCGAAGTTCCATCATCAGAGAAGTCATCAATGATTATAATTTCGATTAAATGATTTGGATAGGACGAATTCTGAATGTCCACGATCCTTTGGATGATGGTATTTATCTCATTTCTGCATGGAATTACTGCGGATACTTTTTTTGAGTGGATCTTCAAATCCAAAATATCAGAGGTGGGATTCGAATTGAAAACCAGTCTTAAATTCCACTGAATGATTAAGTACAAAAAAGAAACACCTAGGCAAATCAGCACATATACTACCATAAAAAACTATTCATCTCATCGCTTATTGTAGCTGCTTTCGTCCTCCACAGGAAGCTCTTCATATTCTGTGTATTCTGTAGCTTGTCGCTTCGAATAAATGGGTTCTTTCTGAGGAAATAGCCAACTAGAACTAAATATTGATTTGACGAATAGATATCCTATGACGAAAGGGAACGCAAGAATATTAAGAATAATTATAAGAATTCCAAAAATGGGGTTTTGGGATAATCTTGATCCTAATTCCTTGACGTGATCGAGGACTACATTATAATTAAAAATCAACGAACATATCAAGAGTACTGGTGAAATGGCCGCCAAAATCTTGAAAAGCCCTACTGCAAGATAATAGAAACCCACTAAAACCAATACACTAATAAATAAACTAACTATCCAATTGCCTGAACTAAAAGCTATTCTTTTCTGAATCATTATTATTTGAATTTATACCATTAAAACCTTAGAGATGGGCTAATAGTTCCAAAATCCACCTGTACCCGATTATTCCCTTGTATTTTTCGACCAATTGGTAGAAAAGGCGGTTGGGGGACTTAGTTGATGATATCGATTGGCTGCAATTAAAGCTGCAAGCTTACTGATAATTGCCTGGTCAGATTTTTTTCTTTCTAAAATATTATCAGTTTTGAAATAGTTTTGGATAAAATGGGTATCGAAATCACCTTCTATAAAATGCGGATTGTTTAATACGAAAGTTCCAAATTCTAAAGTGGTTTCGACGCCACTTATTTCATATTGTTTGATGGCTTGAAGCAAGCGATATATCGCTTCTCGTCGAGAAGAACCATGTACGATTAGTTTGGCAATCATGGGATCATAATAAATGGAAATTTCTTGACCCACATCCATACCATCGTCCACGCGTATGCCGTCTCCTGAAGGTCGATTATAGGTTTCTAAGACGCCAATACTTGGCAAAAAGTCATTGAATGGATCTTCTGCACATACTCTCAATTCTATGGCATGTCCCGAAATTTTTAGGTCGTTTTGGGTAAAATGAAGGGGCATTCCTTGGGCTACTTTTATCTGTTGTTCCACGAGGTCAACGCCAGTAATGAGCTCTGTCACGGGATGTTCAACTTGCAATCTCGTATTCACTTCTAGGAAATAAAAATTGTTGTTTTTATCCACTAAAAACTCTACAGTACCCGCGCTGGTATAATTACATGCTTTTGCTAATCGAATGGCTGCTTCGCCCATTTCTGCTCTTAGATTTGGGGTCAGCAGGGAGGATGGAGCCTCCTCTATCAGCTTTTGGTGTCTTCTTTGGATGGAGCACTCCCTTTCGAAAAGGTGAACAATATTGCCCATTTGATCCCCTAAGATTTGGATTTCGATATGACGTGGATTTTCTACATATTTTTCTATAAATACCGACCCGTCACCAAATGAGGCCAAAGCTTCACTGCTCGCCCTTTCTAGCTGCGATAGAAATTCGCTCTCTTCATGAACGATCCTCATGCCTTTACCACCGCCGCCAGCGGATGCTTTTATTAGGATGGGAAAACCAATTTTTATAGCAATTCCTAGGGCTTCTTGTTGATCTGTGATTGCATTTTTTGTGCCGGGTACCATTGGTACATTGACGCTATCCGCAATCTCCTTTGCAGCTATTTTTGAGCCCATGGACTCGATGGTTTGAGGGCTTGGTCCAATAAAAATCATGCCCGCATCTTTAACTTTTTGTGCAAAAAGCGCATTTTCTGAAAGGAAGCCATATCCTGGGTGTATGCCGTTTACGCCCAATTTTAGGGCTTCTTCGATGATTTTATCTCCCAATAGATAGGATTGATTGGATGGCCCAAATGTATCGCCTCATCTGCGAATAAAACGTGCGATGCTGTTCTATCAACGTCGGAATATACTGCGACGGTCTTGATTCCCATCTTTTTGCATGTTTTCATGACTCTAATGGCTATCTCTCCTCTGTTGGCTATCAAGATTTTCTGCATGATTTGGTGTTAATTGATTTTTTCTAATGCTTGTAAAATATCTTGGAGTAAAAGCTCCTGGTCTTCTAATCCTATGTAGAATCTAATGAATTGAAATGGCAAATAAGGCTTGATGCCCTGAACCCCGTAAAATGCGCAGGTGGGGAATATCAATGACTCGTGACCTCCCCATGAAACTGCAAACAGAAAGTGTCTCACAGAATGTACAAAATCTTCAACTTCTTGCATCGAATCAGTATTTAATTCTAGTGAGAATAGTCCACCATTTCCTTTCATTTGTGACTTGATAAGGCTTGCTTGGGGATGATTTGGGTCTTGTGTATAGTATATCTTTTTGATTTTTGGATTTTGGGCCAAGTGATCAACTATATAGCGGCAGGAACTGTCACTTCGTTCTACACGCAGCGCCAAGGTCCTTAGGCCTCTAATCATCAAAAAAGCATCATTGGGGCTAATGATTGATCCCAGTATCATATACTCTTGCTTAGCTATCTGCCTGATAATGTGATTGTTAGCGCAAATGACACCGCCCAAAATGTCACTGTGTCCATTCAGATACTTTGATGCGGAATGGATGACTATATCAATGCCAAAGCTTAACGGATTTTGATAAATCGGGGTGCAGTGCGTGTTGTCTATGGCGGTGATGATGTTATTTTCTCGTGCAAAATTGGCTACAAAACGCAAATCTTGAACTTCGAAAGTCAAGCTGTTGGGACTTTCCAAATATATGAGCTTGGTGTTATCCTTGGTGGCTTTTATAAAATTGGCATTGTTTGTCCCATCGATGAAAGTGGACTCTACGCCGAATCGCGCCAACAAATTGGTTAGTAGTTTATAGGTCCATGAATAGGGATTTTGAATGCAAATGACGTGGTCCCCTGCTTTTACTTGACTTATAACCGCCATGGCGATGGCAGCACTTCCAGAGCTTGTAATAATGCTATCTTCTGCGCCTTCTAGGGCGGCTATTTTTTTGCGAAGGATGTGTACCGTAGGGTTATTGCCTCTGGTATAGATATTGGACGTCCATTCGTTGACTATTTTTTCTCTAAAGCTATCGAGGGTTTTAAAATGGAAGTTGCTCGACTGAATGATGGGCGGAGCTACTGCTTGAAAATAGTCTTCCCTATTTTCACCCAATTCATTCAATATTTCGCTGATTGAATATTTGGTCGATGACATTTAAAAAATATAAAACTAAATAATTGCAAATAATGTTAAATAACTTACTTGAGTCATATCGAAACAAGGTAAATTTATTATAACACAAGGTATGTCATTTCTTTAGTAAAACCAAAAAGAGAATACCTATAAATCATCCCTGAATGACAGATACTTTGAAAGAAATGAAAACCAACAAAGGCAATAAACTTTATGAATTATCCATGCAGCATGGAGTATTGGTGGTTTTTTTGAGGCATTTTGGATGTGCTTTTTGCCGAGAAGCCCTGCACGAGTTGAGCGAACAAAAAAATCTCTTGTAAAGTCTGGAGTAAAGTTGGTATTTGTCCACATGTCTGACGATGAAACGGCTGACCTGTTTTTTAAAAAAATGGGACTAGGGGGCATAGAGCATGTTTCAGACATTCAATCAAAATATTATTCAAAATTTGGTTTGGTCAAAGCCAGCTTTAATCAATTGTTTGGGCTTAATAATTTCATCCGTGGTTTCACTTCTGGAGCATTTTTGGGTAGGTATGGTATCGCCAATATCGCAGGAGATGCTTTTCAGATGCCGGGTGTTTTTGCTATCTCTCAAGGGGAAATAAAATCTAGCTTTAGACATAAACTCATCTCTGATCGCCCAAATTATATCGAACTGGCGGGAGCGATAAGTCCTACTTAAAGTACAGTTGTAATCCAAGAGCGCAAGGGATAGTAGTGGTCGTCTCGGATCATGATAATGTCGAGACGAGTCTTGAAGAGACCAAAGCCACGCATAGCCCGGTCTGAAGTCGAAGACGAAGGATGCGCCCAACATACCCCCCAACAACTCTGAGGTATCAAAATAAAATTTTGGTCCCCCATTGCTGTATTTTGTAGTTTTGACCTACTTTTGTATAAATTATTGAAAATTCTAATGTTGAAGATAAGGCTATTTATCGTAATTCTAAGCGGATTCATGCTGGCAAGTTTGCTGTCTGGATGTTTCTCATCGAAGGCTGCTGTAGGCACAAAAGCAGAAAAAAGCCCTGTGGGGCAAGTGTCACACAAACCCAAAATTGATACCATAAAGTTCACCGAGGTCGATCCTGCGAAGCATCCCCCAATCACAAATACCCCAAATAAAAAGACTGAACCAACGGTCGAAAAAGGGATAGTTACCAATTTTCAAAGCCAGTTTAAGGAGGGTTATCAGATCGCAGGACTGTTTCCTATGTATTCGCAAAAGCAAATGGAAATAGCCAAAATCAATGATAATGTCTTGAGAATCATACAGTTCTACAACGGTATGAAGATGGGTTTGGAGCAACTCGGAAACGAAGGGATCAAAGTTTCGCTGAGTACTTTTGACATCGCGGGTGGGGATACCGTAAAAACCCTTTTGAATAAATTGCCTAGAAAGCCAGATCTAATCATTGGGCCGTACAAGACGGATAATTTGGTGACAGTCGTTGAATATGCGAATAAAAATCAAATCCAGGTATTGTCCCCATGGGCTACTCCTGGGACTTTGGGACAAGTTTTTTCTAATATCGTCTATTGTAAGCCCAGTATAAAATCACATGCCGAAAAGGCAATACAACTCCTAAAGTCTTCTTGTACGGACGGAAAAATTATAGGTGTGTGTAGAAAATCGGATGTTCGTCAGCAGAATCTTTGGCAAAGTTTCAAGGCGGTACTGGTCAATAATGATATAAATGTAGAGGAATGTTTGTTGTCAGATACAATCAATAAGATTGAGATGAGCGCCTTGTCCTCTTTAATCGACGGACAAAAATGCAATTATATTTTCTTGCCGTATATGTACGAAGACGTAACGATTTCTCAGTTGTTGAGAAAAATAAATAGCGTGAGAAATGGCCGCAATGTGAAGGTGATTGGATTCGAGTCTTGGCTGGATCTCCAGAAGTGTACTCCTGATCTGATCATGGGTAGCAACATCCAATTCATAGCTCCATATTTTTATGATAAGGAAGACGAAAAAATGAATTTGTTCGCCAAGCGATACCACAATAAGTTCGGTTGTCTGCCTGAGAGCGAGGCGTTTTATGGCTACGATGTGATGCTTTGGGCAGGACGGATGATGAAAAAATATGGAACCATTTGGCTTGGAAATGGCTTGAATGCCCCACCACCAGGCGAGGGCTATTTTCAACCATTTTTATTCAAGAAAAATGCATTGATGGGTAATAGTGCGGATAGCGATGTGGAGTATTTTCAAAATACCAAGGTCCAAGCATATGAATACAAAGAGTTCAAATTTAGGCCCATCGAGACCAATTAATTTTCAAGGAATAGGGTAGGACCTTTTTTACAAAGTTGGGCTATGGTTGAGAGGTCGGTAGGATCGCTTGTTTCTTGTTCATTGCTTGGATTCCGAAGATCTAAAATGTTTTTTTCATAAGATTTTTCAAAGGTTGTGGTTTCATATAATTCAAGTTCTTTTAGTCCAAAAATCTTGACGACACGATTCAGAAGATCAAGATTTAAGTCCCAAAGAAATGATGGCTTTTTATCTAAAACTGGGGCTATGCATTCGAAAACGTGATCATAATATGGATAACGAAAACAGTGCATTTTGATGCTTGAAATATGCAGTTTTCGCCAATCTTCGCTGTATGAAATTCTGATGTCTTTGATCGGACAATTTTGATTTTTTCCTCCTTCTAATGGAACGCTTAAAAACTGATTTCCGTGCGCAAAAGGCAAGATGGTTCTATTTCTAAAGGACTTTTTTTGAAAATTTTCGCAGGCTTCTAGAACCCAATGACCATATTGATTGCCGTGAAGCAAGGATTCAATCGTGGGCCAATATTGCGTGGTCGTGAGTAAAAATGTTTTATCCTTAAAATTCATCAAAAAGGTGGATGCACGGGTTTATTTTTTAGAATTCCCTCTATTTGGGCGATGATCTCAGGTGTCAAAAGTGGCAAAATTTCTAAGGATTTGAGGTTTTCCTCCAGTTGAGCTTCTTTGGATGCGCCTAGGATGACGGTACTGACATTAGGATTGTTCAGGCACCACGCGATGGCCATTTGGCTGAGTGTAAATCCTAGTTCCTTGGCTAGTCTGTTGAGGGTGATAGACAGTTGAATATTTTCTTCGGTTAAATTTTTTTCCTTGAGCCATTCCAGTTCAGCCCTTGTCAGTCTCGTTTCTTCGTTTAGATGTGCGTGGTATTTGGTAGTGAAAAGCCCACTGGCAAGTGGCGACCAAATCGTGGTCCCCAACCCAACGGTCTTGTATATTTGAGCATATTCAACTTCCACTTTATCTCTGCAAAGCATATTGTACTGGGGCTGCTCCATGGATGGCCCGATGAGGTTATTTGCTTTGGCAACCATATGAGCTTCCATAATCTCCATGGCTGACCACTCGGAAGTACCCCAATAAAAAATCTTACCTTGCTGGATCAGGTGATTCATAGCAAATACTGTTTCTTCAATGGGTGTCGATTTGTCGGGTCGATGACAGAAGAATAAGTCCAAATATTCCACTTGAAGTCTGTCCAGGGCAGCGTGACAGGCTTCGAATAAATGCTTGCGATGAAGCCCTCTTTGTGTTGGCAATTTACCGCCATCACCAAAATAAACTTTGGAAGAGACTATATAAGATGATCGATCCCAATTGAGGTTTTTGAGGATTTTACCCATCACGCGTTCGGATTTTCCACTCGCATAGATCTCGGCATTGTCAAAAAAATTGATCCCAGCCTCGTATGCTTTGACCATCAGCCGTTCCGCAACATCGTCGCCGATCTGATTTCCAAATGTTATCCATGAACCGAATGAAAGTGCACTTACGGGCAACCCCGTTTTTCCTAATTTTCTATATTCCATAATAATTTTAAATGGATGAAATCTGATTAAAAAAATTAAATTCTCAGAATAGGTCTAATAAAATCCCTACGAGTATATCAAACAAGAGGGATTATCAAAAGTTGAAAAGCTGATATATGAGTAGTTTTAGTAGATGAAAAAAAATGCAATCAAAGACAGCTATTCAATGCAAAAATCCATATAATATATTTTAGATTGATTAAATAAAGTGATTAAATTGCTTCGATTAAGTTTAATATTGAATGAAACGTTATAATATTTGGCTGATGGACTTTCTGTAAATTTAAATAAAAGTGAAAAATTAGTGGTTTTTGCTCCAAAAAATTATATCTTTGATGCAAATATTTTAAAAATAACACACTAGAATATCGATATGGCTGCATTTGAGTTGATTATGCCTAAAATGGGTGAAAGTATTATGGAGGCTACCATTTTAAAATGGAATAAAAAGCCTGGAGATTCAATAGTTTTAGATGAAAACGTACTAGAAATTGCGACTGACAAAGTTGATTCTGAAATTCCTTCTCCCGTGGCTGGTGTTTTAACTCAAGTTTTTTTCAATGAAAATGATGTCGTTCCAATCGGAAAAGTGATTGCAATCATCGAAACCAATCAAGAAGGTGGACAAAAGTCGGCTCCAATCGAAGAAAGGCCAAAATCAGAGCCAATCGCTCATACAGCCTCACAGCCTCATCAAACACCACAAATAAGCATAAGCAGTGAGAATAATTCCAACAGATTTTATTCTCCTTTGGTGAGAACCATCGCACAAACGGAGGATATTTCCCAAGCAGAATTGGATAAAATACCTGGGACTGGGCAAGACGGAAGAGTGACCAAGACCGATATCATGCAATATCTTGAAAATCGAAAAGGTACCCCAATCGTAGAAACTATCTCTGTAAAAGTAGAATCGCCCAAAGTTGAAATAATCCAGGACAATACACCTTCTGCGGCCAAGGAAACACAGACTATTAATGTAGCAGACAATATCGAAATTATAGAGATGGATCGCATGAGAAAGCTGATTGCGGACCATATGGTGATGTCCAAACACACCTCGCCACACGTTACCTCTTTCGTTGAGGTTGATGTCACAGAAATAGTCCAGTGGAGAAATAAAATTAAAAAGTCCTTCGAACAAAAATATAACCAAAATATTACCTTCACTCCTTTATTCATCCAAGCGGTAGTTAAGGCATTACAAGACTATCCGATGGTCAATGTCTCGGTTGAGGGCAATAAGATTATCAAGAAAAAAGATATGAATATCGGGATGGCCGCAGCACTTCCAAGCGGTAATCTCATCGTGCCTGTAATTAAGAATGCCGACACACTCAATCTAATCGGCTTGACGAAAGCGGTCAATGACTTTGCCTCTAGAGCCAGAGAACAAAAATTAAAGCCAGAAGAAATACAAGGTGGCACGTTTACCATCACCAATGTTGGGACGTTTGGCAATGTTATGGGTACACCCATCATCAATCAGCCCCAAGTGGCTATCCTGGCTACAGGAGCCATTAAGAAGAAGCCAGCGGTCATTGAGACCTCCTACGGTGATGTGATTGCCATCAGACATATGATGTTTTTGTCCCTTTCATATGACCATCGAGTAGTAGATGGGGCACTCGGTGGATCCTTCCTTAGAAAAATTGCAGATTATCTTGAAAGTTTTGATACGAATCAATTGGTATAGTTTTTGATATACTAAATTCGTAATTAAAATTTTTATAATAATAACCAGTTGATGACGTTTTATTTTAGAGTAATCTGAAATACTTAATTCATGATATTGGTCAATTTAATTTTACATTAATGTTTAGAAAGTGTACGTTTTTTGCATTTACGGTTTTGTTGATGCAATCTTTTCTGGTAACAGGTCAAATAACCATCAAGGAGCTCACGATCAGAGGCGATCAGTATATGAGACAAGAGCGATTTGATAAGGCCATCAAATGCTTTGAAAAATGCTACGAATTAAAGCCAAAAGAGAGATCAATAAAAGAAAGTTTGGCGTTTGCCTATTTCGAAGGGAGCCAAATTCAAAACGCACTGCGGATGTACAATTCTTTGGTCGTCATAGACGGTTATGATAGCCCCAAAAATTTGCTTTATTTTGCAAAGTCTTTTCACCACACGATGCAATACAAGGAGGCTGCTATTTATTATAAAAAATATCTCGCGAAAGTAAAGGATAACGAACCCAATAGAGAAGCCATTTTGGAGGATTTGAAACGTTGTTCTACGGGTACCACTTTAGCCTTCGAAAATCCCAATACAATTGTTGAAAATTTAGGGGAAAATATCAACACACCTATGGATGAATATGCCCCTGTATTCAGCCCCAACAGCGATGCCAAAATTTACTTTACATCGAATAGAGAAACGGTCAATGGAGGTCTGAGAAACAAGGCTGGCGTTAAGGATGAAGCCTCTGGTACATATAGCACTGACATGATGATGAGTGAGTTGGATAATGGGGAATGGCAAACCGCAAAGCCCTTAAACCATTTGTTGAATAGTCCTAAAAATGATATTTTGATGGATTTTACCAAAAATGGTAAGGTTGCTGTATTCAAGAAGGGAATTAGCAGACTCAATGGCCAGATATTTACAGATACATTCAAAACCGAACATAGGGATGTCGTGAATCCCAAACTGGTAACTTTCTTGCCTATGGTAGGAGAGAAAGGTGACAAAGATTTATTTTTTATCAACGATACTGCGATTCTTTTTTCTAGTCTTAGAGACGGAGGATATGGTGGCTATGATCTTTATTTATCTTTATTTTCTAAGGGTAAATGGAAAAAGGCTGAAAATTTAGGCCCCGTTATCAATTCTAAATACGATGAAATCGCTCCCTATCTGGCGGAGGATGGTAAAACCCTATATTTTAGTAGCAATTCAATCAATTCTATAGGAGGTTTTGATATTTTTAATTCGACCTTTGATGATTTTACCTACCAATGGAAACAACCTGTAAATCAAGGAATTCCAATCAATTCTACAGCCAATGATATGTATTTTAGATTCGCCAAAAGCGGAAACTATGCATTGCTTTCTTCTGATAGGAAAACGGGATGGGGCGGAATAGATTTATATTCGTGCCTTTTCCAAAATTCGATGGCTAATATCATGACCGCTGGAATCCCAGGCGTTTTTTACTTGATCAAGGACTATAAAGAAGGAAAATACATTCCACCTAAGTCCAAAGTTAAGCCAGAGCCGCCTACCATGGATACTAAGTTGAATCTCGATTCGATCACTTTTACGGGCCAGTCAACTGATTCTAGCTTTACGAAGAGAGATGACTCCAGCGCAGTGCTAAATGAATCAGGTGAAGTAGTACAAGGGGCAACTCGAACGAATCCAACCCAATCCGTTGATAATACCCTAGCATTTGTCAAAGAATTCACCCTGTCGCCCGTATTTTATTCGGATAAAGAAAAATTGGAACTCAACAAAAACAATATCGAAAAGCTGGATGCCATTTTTGAAATCATGAGACTCGACACCAACATGAGATTGAATATAACCGCGCACACAGAATTGTATGGCTCAAGGAATTTTTCCCTTTATTCAGGGATGAAAATGAGCGAATTGGCTGGGAATTACCTCATCTCCAAAGGGCTTTCTCCTGATAAAATTTTCTTGCGATCCGTGGGCGACAATTATCCAGAATCAAAAAATGTCCTGAACGGGAAGACCAATATTGCAGCTAAATGGCTCAACAAACGCCTTGATCTGACATTACACAACATAAAAAATCCTTATCTACGCATCAACTATGATTTCCCAGCAGTAAGTGATTTGATGAAAGACATCAAAGGAAGGTCTTTCCAGCAAGCACAAGAGGGTGTGTCGTACAAAGTTCAATTTGCGTCTTTAAAACAGATGTACAGCGGAAATTTGCTCGAATCAAAGTCTGATCCCATGGTAGAGAGAATTCCAAATATCCCTTATTATAGATATTCTATAGGATTTTTCAAAAAATTCCAAGATGCGGAAGCATACAGAGAGACTTTACTTTTAGAAGGTTTAAAGGACGCTTACGTTATTGCTTATCTCGATGGCATCAAAATTACTTCAGACATGGTCAATGGGGAACTAGTTAGAAAATATCCCGATCTAAAATTATTTTTCAAGCTAGGAGAGTAACAATCTTTGTATATTTGACGACATTAAGCACTCTATGAACCATTTAGATTTTCTAAGGGAGGGTCTGAGGAATATCAAGACCGTTGGAACTATTACACGTAGTTCTCAAGCCCTATGTAAAAAAATGACCGAACCAGTCAACTTTGATAAGGCTCGCGTCATCGTAGAGTACGGAGCAGGTGATGGTGTGATTACTAAGCATATATTGAACCAAATGCACAAGGATGCTAGGCTTCTAGCCTTTGAGGTGAATCAAGTATTTTATCCTAAATTACAGGAAATAAAGGACGAAAGGCTCGATTTAGTATTTGAGAGTGCGGAAGACATCTCCAGTATTTTGGCACATTATAACATAGATTCGGTGGATTGTATCATCAGCGCGATTCCATTTGTCAATCTAACTGAAGAATTGTCATTCAAAATACTAAACAATGCCAAGCAAGTGCTCAAATCAAACGGTCTTTTTATCCAAATGCATTACTCTTTACTTGAACGCAAAATGTACAAAACCATTTTTGGAAATCTTCAAATAAATTTTGAGCCACTGAATATTCCACCAGCTTTTGTTTTTGTTTGTAAAAAAACTAATTAGTATCTTTCGGCTTTTCCATGCTTTGCAGTATTCTTTTTTAATTTTAATAATTAAAATGACCTTATGACTTTTATTTTCAAAAAAGTATTACCAACCCTTATCGCTCTAGGATTTTTATATTTAATGAATAATCCACTGACATTTGGCAGCGTTGCTCTCCCCTCCATAGGAAAATTATTCAATCCTTTTACTGGATTCTGGGCCAATGGTGAAAAACTTAACATTAATCCAAACATTGAGCTTGATTTTCCAGAAATTGGAGCAAATACAGAATTGTATATGGACGACCGAATGGTACCTCATATATTTGCCCAAAGTGCCAACGATGCTTATTTCGTACAAGGATTCATTCACGCCAAGATGAGACTTTGGCAGATGGATATTTCTACCCGTGCAGCTAGCGGAAGGCTCTCAGAAGTGCTAGGGCCAAAGACATTGGAAATAGACAAATACAATCGTAGAAATGGCTTGACCTTTGCTGCTGAAAATGCCATCAATTCTTGGAAAAAGGACAAAGAAAGTTTCCAGTATTTGGAATCCTATGCCGCTGGTGTCAATGCATATATCGCTACGCTAACACCCAAGGACATTCCACTAGAATTTAAACTTCTAGGCTATGAACCAGAACTTTGGACACCCTTGAAATCAGCACTGATGGCCAAATCCATGTGCAATACTTTGTGCAGAGAGGAACACGATGTCGCCAATACCAATTTGTTGAATTTTCTTGGAAAGGCTGATTTCGATTTGCTTTATCCTGAAAAAAATCCAAAGCAATCGCCCGTTATTCCTGCCGGCTCCCAAATCATTTCGAACCCAGTTCCAACCAAGTCCATCGATACAAAACCTAGTGTAGAGAACCTGCTGTCTTACAAAAATCCCTTCAAGCCAGATCCTTTTGCTGGTTCTAACAATTGGGCCGTAGGACCCATGAAAACACAAAACAAAAAAGCCATTTTATGCAATGATCCACACCTCAATCTGACTTTACCATCGATTTGGTTCGAGAATCAAATTACTGTCCCTAAGGAAGGCATCAATGTGTATGGCATTTCTCTCCCTGGAGTGCCAGCTGTCATCATTGGCTTTAATGAAAATATCGATTGGGGTATCACCAATGGTGAACAGGATTTCGTTGATTTGTATCGCATGAAATGGGTGGATGATAAGAAGGTGGCTTATATGTTAGATGGCACCATACAACCCGTAAAATGGCGCATAGAGCAAATTAAAGTAAAAAGCCAAGACGATGTAATCGATTCCGTAAAATACACCCATTGGGGCCCTATCGTATTTGAAGATAAGAATCATCCAGCGCAGGATTTAGCCATGAGATGGATCGCACACGATGGCATTGACAATACCAGCGAATTGAAAGCGTTTTCCTTGCTGAACAAGGCCAAAAATTACGCAGATTATGCTTCAGCACTGCAATTCTATACAGTACCTATGCAAAATTTTGTTTTCGCCGCTAAAAATGGCGATATCGCCTTACAAACTCAAGGCCTTTTACCGTTAAAGCAAGATCAACAAGGTAGATTCGTACAAGACGGATCACTGAGTACCAATGGATGGCAAGGATTTATACCCAAGAGCCAAAATCCACAGGTTTACAATCCTTCTCGGGGGTTCGTGGCTTCGGCCAACCAGAATTCTACGGATGATAAATATCCCTATTATTACAATGGATACTTCGATGATTATAGAGGAAGATACCTTGTGAGATCTCTGACCAAGCTCCAAGACGTGACGGTAGATTCCATGAAAAAATTGCAAAATGATACCCATTCGCTTCTAGCAGAGGAAACTATCGATATTTTCCAAAAAACACTCGCCAAGACCTCCTTGACCGCAGTTCAAAAACAGTGGCTGGATAAGCTTTCCGCTTGGGATAAAAACTTCGATGCCAAGAAGGTGGAGCCCATTTTTTGCGAATGGTGGTATAATAATTTTTACGCTTCTGTTTGGGATGAACTCAATTCTTTGGTCAATGATTACGATGTATTATTACCTGAGGACTGGGTTACGCTTGCCTTGGTCGAAAAAGATCCTTCTAATAAATATTTTGACATAAAATCAACTCCAGATCGAGAATCTGCTCCCCAACTCATCGTTCGAGCCTTGGACAAAGCCATTTTTTCGATGGATTCTTTAACCAAATTGAATCCAACCATAGATTGGGCAAATTTTAAAAAATCAAATATCCCACACTTGGCCAGAATCCCAGCATTTTCTACCAATTTCTTGAACAATGGTGGCGTCACTGAAGCACTGAATTCTGTCAAAAAGGCTAACGGCCCTTCTTGGAGGATGATCGTCGAGATGGGCGACAAACCCAAGGGATATGGCGTTTATCCAGGTGGCCAATCTGGTAATCCAGGAAGCATCCATTACGATGATATGGTCAGCACATGGGAGCAAGGAAAATATAACGAATTATTCTTCGCTGTAAATGCTTCCGAAGCCAAACAAAAATCTTCTCAAACCTATATTTTTTCACACAAGTAATCATTCATCATGAGTCCAGATTCTAAAAGATTTTCATTATATTTCACTTTAGTCATTGTCATTTCATTCATTATTTCGTATTTTAGCAATTACTATTTCCTCAGTTGGATATTGTGCGGATTGGCAGGATACATGCTTAATCAAGGCAATCTCAAGGGATATTTGCTGGGTTTTGGAACCCATACTTTGCTTTGGAGTGCTTGGGCTGGTTTTCAGAATTTTCAAAACAAAGGTTTACTGGCTACTAAGATAGGTGAGCTTTTCGGTGGGGTAAGTCACCCTCAGCTCGTCGCTTTGGTGGGATTGATTGGTGGGGTAGGAGCAGGGCTTTTTGGACTCGCAGGAGCAGCATGGAGGTCTAAATAGACACATTATTATGAATAATTTTAAAATCATTTTACTAGGATTTTTGCTTATAGGACTTTTTTTAATCAGTCCATTGAGAGCACAAAATGATGGCCAAATCTTCCTCGGAAATGCTCAGATCGACAGGTATTTACCCCTCCTAAAAGGCAAAAGAGTCGCCTGCGTGGTCAATCAGACCTCTTGCATTGGCAGAACGCATCTGGTGGATTCCTTACTTCGTTTGAAGGTCAATATTGTCAAGATATTTGCTCCCGAGCATGGGTTTAGAGGGGAAGCGGATGCTGGAGAAAAGATCCAAAACGGCAAAGATCCCCAAACGGGTTTGCAGGTTATGTCCCTTTATGGTGAAAACAAAACCCCACAAGCAAAGGACTTAAACGATATCGATATACTGGTTTTTGACATCCAAGACGTCGGTGCTCGCTTTTATACCTATATTTCTACCCTGCATTATTTGCTGAAGGCTTCTGGAGACTTTAACATCCCCGTTTTGGTCCTTGATCGACCAAACCCCAATGGTCATTACGTGGATGGACCCGTGCTAGAGATGCCGCATCAATCTTTCGTGGGGATTGCTCCGATTCCCGTGGTGCATGGACTTACGATAGGCGAATTCGCCAAGATGTCCATAGGTCAGGAGTGGATTAAATCCAAGCATAAACCCAAAATTACCATCATTCCTTGCAAAAATTATACCCACGCGACCCCTTATGCACCTGAGATCAGGCCATCGCCGAATTTGCCAAATTACAAGTCGATTCTGCTCTATCCGACGCTTTGTTTCTTGGAGGGGACGCCCTTGTCTGTGGGCAGAGGCACCGATTTACCCTTCCAGATGGTTGGCCACCCCAATTTGACACGTTCTGACACTTCCATCCTCATTCGAAGCCTCTCTGGTGCCAAGAATCCTCCGCTATTGGGTCAAAAAATTCCAGCGATTACGTTTCGCAACACGGACGCTAAAAGTTCCAATTTTCACCAAATTGACCTCGATTTATTGCTTGACCTTTACCGTCAGTGGAAGGACAAGGACGAAAGATTTTTCTTAAAAAATGGTTTTTGGACCAAATTAGCAGGTACTTTGACGCTCCAAAAAGATATGGAAGCAGGCAAGACAGCAGAACAAATCAGAGCATCTTGGCAGCCTGGATTGAAAAAATATGCCAAAATGCGTAAAAAATACCTCCTATACAAATAATATTTGGTTGTTTTTGAGGGAGATTCGCTTACTTTTTTATAAAAAAGATAAGCGACCGCGCTATCCGTCGCTTGGTCCTGCGGACTCGCACATGCTCACCTTCGGTGATTATATGCGACGACTCCTATCGCTATCTCGGGCTATGTTTTGCTTTTTTATCCTATTCTTATTCTTCTACCGTTAACCCAAATTGCGCCAAATGATGTAAACAATGCTTATACAAAAGGTTCGATTGCCCTTCATAATCCAAATCTCCAAAGAATGGATTCATTACGCTCATTTCAGGATTTAAGGCATAGTTTTCGTGAAATTTTTCGAGCGATTGTTTCAAGACTTCCAAGGACTCTTGTATGGTTTTTTTTCGGGTGGGTGCCGGATTTTCAGGCATGATTGGATTTATCGTATTTTGCCTCAAGGGCCTATCCGATTTTGCAAAGGCATTCATTCGCTCCAAATTTTCGATAGGAGTGATCAAGGGAATAATATTGTTCTTTGTAGCCAATTTTACAGCATCTGCGAGGTGTTCCACCACTTGATGTACGTTCATTTTACCCCAAAGGGGCGTTGCATCCTCTGGAATTTTGGAAAGATAATCCAATAACGGTTCTCCTAAAAATGATTTTTGCTTTGACATTTGAATATATTAAAAAAAAAAATCATACGAAATCAACTATAAATCTATCGATTGGCTGATTTTCTCATAATTCTAATTAATTTTGCAAAATAAACGTTATAAAGATAATTCAAAATTCATGACCTTTTGAAATTTGTTTCTTATATATTTTTTGGTATCTTGATTGTGGGTTGCCAATCGCCCAAACAGGACAGGGGATTGCTCAGTGGTTTGGAGGAGTTTTATATCCCATGGAAGTCACTCGGAAAGGGAAAGATTTATGTTTATAAAAGTCTAAATGACGATCGGATGCCCAATGAGACTTGGTCGTTCACATCCGTTGAAAAGGAAGGTAAAAAGTTTATTCAAGCCAAGTTTCTAGCACCGAATAATACAGTTGGTCAAGAAAGCCTGGATGAGATATTGCCCGAAGGGATTATCAACAGGTCACTGACCATTTACGACAGGTCTGGAGAAAATCCACAATCTGCTGCCATAGGAAGCGGGGTCTTATTTCCTTTTTCAATAAAAGACACGAGTGCAATTTTTTTGTATCGAGTCAATTGGAATGATCCCGACGACACTACCCAAAATTATACTTTAATCAAGAACAGAAAATTTTTAGGATTTAACAAAGCGGATTTTAAATCAACTCAAATAGATATACTGGACGTTAAGACAAAAGAAGCTTTGGAGAGCAATGCGCAAGGAACTTTGTCCATAGAATACGAAGCGCAAGAAAAATACGCGAAAGGAATAGGATTATTTTACTATAAAAAGGAATTCAAAAAAGATTTTATAAAAGAATATATTTTGGATACCATCATTGATTTGTAATATGTTGTTGATACTCAGTCATTTAAAAAATCTACTTTTCAAGCTAGTATGTCTTGGAGGACTATATTATTTAGGCATTTCGAACATTTCAGCCCAAGTAAATCCTCCCATATTGCAGTGCAAAAAATCTGATACAATCATCTGGCAAAATACCTTGGCTTCGTGTGGGCCATTTCTTCATTATGAACTGTTCAATAGCACAACGCCTACAGGGCCTTTTACCCTAATTGCAACAATTACAAATCCCAACCAGCTTTATTATAAGCATGTAGGTGCTATTGGAAATCAATTTTACTACATTCGAGCCATTTATGATTGTCCAGGGGTTACAATGCCTGCTTCTGATACCATAAGTGGCGGAATTCCAACCAAGACTCCCATCAAAATGGTTACTGTTGAGAATGGAAAAAATGAAATCCATTGGGACTTTAGCAATTCAGTATCTATTTTTGGATATATTATTTTCAAATCTACCGTACTAGGAACGATTCCTATCGACACAGTGGATGCAAACACCAATGTTTATGTAGATTTGAGCTCAAATCCAAGCGTCACTTCCGAATTTTACTATGTTTGTTCAGTCGATTTTTGTGGTAATGTGAGTTTATACGACCTTGCACATCAGAATATGGTTTTGACCTCAGAGCCAGATCAATGCGCCAAAACCCTTGAATTCAAATGGAATAAATATATAAACGGCCTAGGTGGAATTTCAAAACAAGAAATTTGGTTGAGTAAGGCAGGAGGACCTTTTGCACTGGTTGATTCGGTTTTGCCTACGGACAGCACCTACATCCTAAAAGACATCGATACGCGCCTCGAATATTGTGTTTATGTAAAGGCTATAACCAATACAAAAGGAATCGAATCCAAGTCAAATATCATCTGTCAAACGCCCAATGTTGTTGCTGACTTTTCTTATTTTCTAATAAAAAAATGTTAGTGTTCTAACTGATCGTAAAATACAATTGGATTGGATTTGGGACAA
This sequence comes from Saprospiraceae bacterium, assembly GCA_016718505.1. Taxonomy (GTDB): domain Bacteria; phylum Bacteroidota; class Bacteroidia; order Chitinophagales; family Saprospiraceae; genus JADKKF01. The sequence goes on from JADKDE010000004.1 coordinate 36,258, forward strand.
AACCGCTGACATCAAGTCATACAAAATCCAACGCCGTACCGAAGGCCAAGATTGGATCGATGTGGAGAATTTCATCAATCCCGTTTTGAATGATGAAGAGACATTAATCGATCAAAGTTACCTAGACCCTACACAAAATGTTTATGAATATAGAATAGTTACAATTAATCAATGCGACCAAACATTTATTTCTCCTGTAGTTTCTAGTATAAAGGCATATGCTGTTGCTTTTCCACAACATACCAACAAGATTTATTGGACTACCCCAAAACTGGAAGGTGATATCATTGGATACAATATTTACTACATCACCACTGATACTTTTGGCGTAATCATTGGTAGCAATGGTATCAATGATCTAAAGATGGAACACGATATCAGCTTGCTTCCTTCCAGCACTTTGCAATTTTGCTATTATGTTGAAGCCAATTCTCAAATAAATATGCCAGATAACAGCATCATGGAGGTCGTTAGCAGATCCCCAATCGTTTGTGTGACCAAACTCATCGATTACTACATTCCGAATGTATTTAATCCCAATGGGGTAAATACTGAGTTCAGGCCATATACCGAAAATGAAGAGCTCATCAGCAGCTACGATCTCATTATTTTTGATCGCTGGGGAAATCTAATTTTTGAATCAAAGAATTTTACAGAAGGGTGGAAGGGTACACGGAAAAATAAAGAAGTACCAGCTGGAGTCTATACTTATTTCATCAAAAGCACTCAATTTTCTGGTAAAATATTGAATTATGTTGGGACCGTTCAGTTGGTGCGTTGATTAGCTTTAATAGTTTATAAATAGCTGTGCAGTTACAATTTTCGCTTGCCCAAAAACAGAATATTTGCTCTTAGATGCCAACAAAAATAGAAGACATAGAATCATTGGTTAAGGCTTGTATCGAAGACGATAAAAAGGCTCAAAAACTGATGTTTGAAAGCTATGCACCTCGTCTATTTGGTTATATCCGTAGGTATGTGCCCAATCATCACGACGCACAGGACATTTTAGTTGAGGCATTCTATAAAATTTTGGTTCATCTAAATCAGTGCAAAGATCTTCTCTATTTTGAGGCGTGGATGAGACGCATAGCCGTCAATGAAGCTCTTATGTTCCTGCGAAAACAAAAAACTAAAATGGATTTTGCTGAGCTCGAAGCAAATTTTACCGAAAGAATCGAAGAAGATGCCTATGATTTGGAAGCGGATCAATACATCGAGGCCTCTTTAGAGCAATTGCCAAAAGGTTGTCGAGCTGTATTTGAATTATTCGTTTTCGAACAGTTCTCGCACCAAGAAATAGCCGAAAAATTAGGGATTAGCGCTCATACCAGCAAGTCTCAGTTGGCATTTGCAAAATTAAAATTGAAGTCATTACAAGCAAAATAAATAATTAGTTATGGCTAAATATATTTTTAACAATGACCGAAATAATAAACAAGGTCCCAAGGATTTGAACGAAGCAGATCTACAAAATCTTTGGGAAAAGGTGGAGGTCAAAATTGAAAGACACAAGACCAAACAACGACAAAAAAAATCCCTAAAATGGCTGATCTTTTTTCTAATTTTTGTCGTGATGATTACAGCCATTATCGTTGGCTTTTACCTCATAAGATCGATAAGTTAAATTTTAGTCGATGCGCGAAACGGAATCGATGCCATCTATTTGCTCTAATGCCTCTATGGCGGCAGCTACTTGGTCTGCATTTTGAACTATAATGGCCATTTTTCCTTCAAAAAATCCTTCTTTCCCTTCTATAGAAAATGCCTTGATATTCAACCCCAATGCAGTAGATATTTTATTACTTAATTTTTCGATAACCCCCACACCTGTATCTATTCCATGTACTAAGATATGGGCGACAAAGTTGGATTGAACGTCTTTTACCCAAGTGGCTCGCATGACCCGGTAGCCATAATTTGCAAAAAGATTGGATGCATTTGGACAGCCCGCTCTATGCACTTTAACACCTGACCCAGTGGATAAAAAGGCAAATATCATGTCGCCTGGGACTGGGTTGCAGCAGGTCGCAAAGGTATATTCATATTGATCAGCAGGCTCATCATTGAGGAGTATAGGACTTGTGCTTTTTTTATTGATGGTAGGTGCTAGGACAGTTGGCTTTATAATCTCCTTAGCTTCTTGCAGAGGTATTATTTTCCCATTTTCTACTTTAAATCGCTTAGTGAAATCTTGCAAATTAACATCGTCAATCGCTACACCATAGTACAAATCGGGCCTTGATTTGTATCCATAAGCTTTTACCAAAATATCGATATTCGAATCGAAATCAATTTTCAAATTCGAGAACTTTCGCTCAAGTGCCTCCTTGCCAAATTCCCCTTTTTTCTTGTTATCCTCCTTCAGAGAAGCCCTGATTTTGGTCTTGGCTTTGCTGGTGATGACCATTTTTAACCAACTTTCCGTGGGGCGTTGATTTTTGTTTACAATAATCTGAATTTGATCTCCATTTTCAAGCTTATAGCCCATCGGTACCAGCTTGTTATTGATCTTTATAGCGGTACAGTGGTATCCCAAATCCGAGTGTATGCTAAAGGCAAAATCCAACGCTGTTGCGCCTTTTGGCAAAACTTTCATATCACCTTTTGGAGTGTACACATATACTTCTTCGTGGAATAAATTCGACTTGAAGTCAGTCATGAATTCTAAGGCATCCTTATCCCCGTCATCCAATAATTCGCGGATATTATCCAGCCAATTTTCATATACATCCTGTTGATTCGTGATGCCTTTATACTTCCAGTGTGCTGCAAATCCTCTTTCAGCGATTTCATCCATCCGTTGAGTCCTAATCTGGACTTCGACATATTTTCCTTTGGGACCAATTACCGTTGTATGCAATGATTCATATCCGTTGGATTTGGCTGTAGTGATCCAATCTTTGAGCCTTTCTGGGATCGGTTTATAGACATCGCTGACTATCGAATATACTTGCCAACAATAGGATTTTTCTTTCTTTTGAGGAACATCCAATATAATCCTAATAGCAAATAAATCGTAGATTTCTTCAAAAGGTATCTTTTTGGATTTTAGTTTATTATAAATTGAATAAATAGATTTAGGTCTGCCTAAAATTGTGAACGGAACGTTCAACTCTTTCAACTCCTCCTGCAGCGGCTCGATGAATTTATCAATATAACTGGCTCTGTCGCGCTTGGTTTCTTGTAGTTTTTTTGCAATTTCCTTGTATTTTTCAGGTTCTGTAATTTTCATACAAAGGTCCTGAAATTCAGTTTTTATCGAATACAGCCCCAGTCGATGTGCTAAAGGGGCATAAATAAATGTTGTCTCTGCAGCTATTTTGAGTTGTTTGTGCTTTGGCATAGAGCCCAGAGTCCTCATATTGTGCAACCTATCGGCCATCTTGATGAGTACAACTCGAACATCCTCCACCAGTGTACTCAGTACTTTCTTGAAATTCTCCGCTTGTGGGACATCGGTTTCATAGGTTTTATCAAGCTTGGTAAGACCATCCACCAGTTTGGCTATTTTTTCACCGAATTGAGTTTTGATATCTTCAAGGGTAACTTCAGTGTCTTCCACCACGTCGTGCAGCAATGCAGCTATGATTGCCGTCGGACCGAGTCCGATTTCTTCTACACATATCTTCGCCACAGCTATTGGATGCAGAATATAGGGCTCGCCACTTTTTCTGCGTTGTTTGCTATGAGCCTCTACTGCCAATTCATAGGCTTGTCTTATTCCTTTTTTATCTTCATCATCCAGCTCTATTTTAAAGCTTTTCAGGAGGTCGCGGTAAGCCCTCTGTATGATGATTTTCTCATCATCAATCCCCTCTTTTGTCGTTGAACTTACTTCCATTTCCTATTTTCTTTGATGCAGAATAAATGCTAATTTACGCTTTTTTTTTAAATAAATTATTTCACCTAAAATTATTACTTGTTTTTCACTTTTTTACAAGTATTCATCCGTTCTAATTCTTAATTGGTATATTTTTAGTTTTATTTAATGCGAATGATTTACCTTTGCACGGTTTTAATAAAAGCGTAAAATAGGTAAATGGATCGTAATACTGGGATAGGCATGGCCTTGATTTTGGGTTTATTTTTCTTCTGGGTAAAATTAAATGCACCCTCAGAGGCTGAAATCAAATTGCAAAAACACAAGCAAGACTCCATCAAATTGGTCCAAGCCAAGGTGGATAGCCTAAAAAAATTGGGAGCACCTGCCGAGATTTTAGACACAACTAAAAATACTGTTCTGTCTTCATCGACGATAGATACCACAGACACCCCAGTTGTCCTAGACTCTCTATCTAATGATCTTTTGACGGTGAAATTCTCCAACAAAGGAGGAAGAATTAATTCCGTTTTAGTCAAAAAATATTTTAAACAAAAAGAAGTTGAAGATGGCAAGGTCATCAAATCACCACTATATTTATTAGAAGACCAAAAGAACCAGTTCGATTACATTTTTGCCAAACAATCTGGAGGTGATATACATACTCAAGGTTTGGTTTTTAATACACAAAAATCAAACGAAGAAATAATTTTCTCCTACAAGACTTCCGAAGGAGTTTTAATCAAATTAAAATACAAGCTCCTGCCTAATTCTTATACCCTCAAGCATGAAGTCGAGGTAGAAGGCATGGATAAGTTGAATTCAGAGAAAATTGGAAAATTGCACTGGATTAACTATTTGGACAAATTGGAAGTCAATGATAAATATGAAAGAAATTATACTTCAGTTTACTACAAAGAAATAGATGAGCAACCTACCTATTGTAGCTGCACCTCCAATGACGAGCAAGATCTTACCAATAAGCCAGTCAAGTGGGTATCACACGCCAATCAATTCTTTAATTCAGCTTTGATCGCCGAGGACCAATTTAAATCAGCCAAATTGGCAACCGAAATGCTAGATGCATCCTCAGAAGATTTAAAAAAATGTACATCTGATCTTGAGTTCAATCTCGGATCTAGCAAATATGCCATGGATTTCTATATCGGTCCAAATGAGTTCGAACGCCTTAAGGGTATGCAAATTGGTCTTGAAGACGTAGTTTCTTATGGCTCATCCATCTTTGGCACAATCAATAGATACCCTATCCGATGGATCTACCTCTTTTTTGCTGGCTTTATTGCCAACAAGGGTATCATCATCCTTTGCATGACCTTGTTAGTGAAAATCTTATTGATTTATCTAACTTTCAAGATGATTTATTCTCAGTCTAAGATGGCTGCGCTTAAACCAGAAATCGAAAAATTAAAAGCAAAATATGGAGATGATCCTCAAGCCATGCAAGCACAGTCTATGAAGATATACGGCGAATATGGCGTCAATCCACTTGGTGGATGTCTTCCGATGTTACTTCAAATGCCTATTTGGATTGCTTTGACTAGATATTTCTCCGCTTCCATCGAGTTCAGACAAGAACACTTTTTATGGGCAACCGATTTGACTTCTTACGACGTCTTCATGAGGCTGCCATTTACCATTCCATTTTATGGCGATCACGTAAGTATGTTTACATTGTTGTGGACTTTATCCACACTGGCCTATACTTGGTACAATAGCCGATTGGTTGACATGTCGGCCATGAATCCAGCGATGAAATACATGCAATATATTATGCCAGTAATGTTTGTATTTTTCTTCAATTCTTCAGCAGCTGGATTTACCTGTTACCTGTTTTTCAGCAATATTCTTAATATTGGACAAACGGTATTAATCAAGAATTTTTTCATCGATGAAAATAAGATAGCCAACGAGCTGGCTCTCAATAAAGCCAAACCCAAATCGACGACTGGATTCAGAGCGCGTTTAGAACAAGCTATGAAAGAACAAGAACGTATCAAAAATCAAAATAAAAAGAAATAGTGATCACCCAATAACCCTTTTACCTTATGGAAAAATCGGTTCATTTTGACAATACACAGATAGGATTTAGCCATAAATCCAATGGCCAATTGACCAAAATGAAATGGCTATTTACTTTACTTAATTATCCTTGGATCGTATCGATTGGCTCGACATTAGCCCTTTGGGCGCTCAAGCTGAGACTTCCTTTTTTTCAGGATTTGGTCAAGCACACCATGTTCGAGCAGTTTTGTGGTGGTGTTACGCTGACTGAATGCGAGCCAGTCATCAAGAATATGGCGCAGCATCATACACTTACAGTTCTTGATTACGGCGCTGAGGGCAAGGACAATGAAGAGGACTTTCAAAAGGCACACCAGGCATTTATCCAATCACTCCAGTTTGCTAACAATCAGCAGAATATTCCAGTTATTTGCATCAAATTAACGTCCCTATTTTCTTTTGCAGCTCTCCAAAAAGTCAGCGAAAAAAAATTGCTTCTTACGGAGGAACTTGAAGCTTTTGAAAGAGGCATCGAAAGAATTAGAAGCATTTGCCAATTGGCGCATGATACCAACACGGCTGTTTTTATAGATGCAGAAGAGTCTTGGATTCAACCAGCCATTGACGACATCGCCGATGATATGATGAAAGCATTCAACACAACCCAAGTGGTCGTTTACAATACATTCCAGATGTATCGCCACGACAGACTGGCATTCCTCAAAAGCTCCCAACTAAAGGCCACCAAAAATCAGTATCTTTTTGGTGCTAAAATTGTCCGCGGGGCCTACATGGAAAAAGAAAGGTTGCGTGCTAAACAAATGGGCTATCCAGATCCGATCAATCCCGATAAATCAGCGACAGACAGGGACTTTAACTTGGCATTACATTTTCTGGTTGACAGCATTCAGAATACAGCATTTTGCAATGCCACCCATAACGATGAGAGCACCTTCCTATTGACAAAATTGCTCATCGAGCGACAGATTCCTAGGGATCATCCACACGTATTATTCTGCCAACTATACGGCATGAGCGATATCCTCACCTACAATTTAGCACACGAGGGTTTTCGATCTTCCAAGTATATGGTCTATGGCCCCGTCAAGGACGTCATACCCTATCTCATTCGAAGGGCTCAAGAAAACACTTCTGTGTCAGGCGACATAGGGAGAGAACTAGCCAATATATCCAAGGAAATTAGTAGAAGACAAAGCGCATCCTAAGTAGATTAATAACATTATTGATATTCTAGCTTTTTATTTGGGCGAACTCTTCTCTCTCATTTTTTTGCGAGAGAAGAGCCGGGTCGTTCGTGACTTCACTTCGTTTCGGTCTTGAAGACACCTGCACTATTTCGCTAAGCTCCATAGCACAGGTTCACTACCACCCCTTTCGCAGCCACGTTGAATTCCTTACCACATCAATTTTTGACATATATTAAATTAAAAAATATGTGGTCACCATTTGATATATTATAAAAAAATAACATATTTTATAAAATTATATTCAAAAAAAATCAATAAATGTTTGTTAAATTAAAATTAAAACGTACTTTTGCCTTTAATACGTAAGGTCTCTAACAAGTAGAGAATTAACTCAAGAATAAGAATATACTACAAATTATTGGTTTTCAATGAATTAGGGATTTTTCCCCAATACATATTTTTGTATATTAGCAATTTATTATATTTTTTTTAACAAAAAACTAGAACTCATGACAAAAATGAATTTTTCAACCGGAATACTCCGGACCATTAGATTCAGCTTAAGTTTTGTTTTGTTTGTAATGTGTTTCTTCCTTATCGGTCAGACTGCATCGGCACAAAATTTCAATCAGCCTGCACCTAGTAAGACACCTGTTACAAGCTACTCAAACATTAACTGGACTGCTCCTGGTGATGCCATCGTAAGATTACAAACTTCCGTTGCATCCCTTACCGCTTTGTTGCCCTCTGCTGGTGTGCCAGCGGACAGAAACCAGCAGTTCATTGCCAACCAAATTCAGGTTTACAATGCTGTTATCGCTGCATTACAGTCTAACCCTATCTTGACTTCTCGCAATGTGTATGAGACTTATGTTCCTCAATTGAAGCATGGTGTTCCAATAGGAAATAATACCGATGAAAGAATCGCAGGTCAGATTATCAAACATTTTTTAAAACAATTGTCTAATTAATAACTCTTTGTACTTTTAGAAAACAATAAATTTAATTCAATAAAATTATATCTTTATTATGAAATTTATCTTAACTAATTTTCAGAGAAGTATGACTAATTTGTTCGCCATTTTGGTGTTCACAGTATTGGGCGTTTATTCTGTCCAAGCTGCCGCTCCAACGGGTTGTTCTATATCTTGTCCTCCTTCTCAAACCGTTCAGGCTGGCTCTTTGATGTCAGGCGTGAACGTCTTTGTACCTCCGGCTACCATTGTGGGTACTTGTTCTCCAGCTGCTGGAACTGTTGTGTCCAACACTTTTAGTACTGCTGCAGATTTAACTGGTTGGGTAGCTACTTCTACTGGACCAGGTGCTATTCCTGCTGGTGCTTCTGGTATACTAACTAGTGGGACTTTAGCTGGTTGGGGTGCTTCAGCGGCTGCACAGACAGCTGCTGGATTTATTGGTACTGCATTGGGATTTGATGATGATGCTGCTGGTGCTGCATATTCGCCAGCTATTTACACTTATACATCGCCTACTACCAATCTTAGTGCCTATGCTGGACAGCAAATGACACTTTCTTTTAGCTATACACATCAAGACTTTGCTGGTTCAGGAGTGATGAACGCTCAAGTATCATTGAATGGTGGAGCTACATGGAATACTATTACAGGATTTCCTGTGACAATTGATCAAACAGGAAGAGCTACTTATGTGTTTACGCCTACTGCTACAACCAATCTTATTTTCAGATTTACCTTTAATGATGATAATGATTGGGGTTGGGGTGCTGCTATTGATAATTATGCTATTTCATTTGCTAATACTTATGCAATTACCAATAGTTTCAATCCAGCAGGTGCTGCCAGTGGAAGTGGATTTTATCCAATTGGAACTGCAAATGTAACTTATACATTGACTCAGAACGGTGTTCCAGTACCTGGTATCAGTTGTACAAATGCGGTAACTGTATCGCCAGTTCCTGCTAATCAAGTTAAAACAGACTTAGTATGTAATCAACAAGCAAATTTATCTTTGGATGAGGATTGTCGTGCTACTGTAACACCAGAACATATACTTATTGGAGGTCCTTACGATTTGCCATCAAGATATACAGTATCTATCTTGAACATCAACGGGAATCCTCTTGCTGGAAGTCCAGTAGTTACTTCTGCAAATATTGATCAAAACCTTATTGTTTCTGTAAGAGATAATATTTCTACAAATTCTTGTTGGGGATACATAAGAATTGAGGACAAAATGCCTCCAGTTCTTGCATGTACCGATATGACTTTGGACTGCAACGATGTTATGGCGCCACTTGGTTCATACAATGCGGCTCAGACTCATTTTACAGCTAGAGCACCTAGAACAGGTACAATAGTAGCAAGTAGTTCAGCTCCAGTTCAAGTTTTAGACAATTCTTGTGGTACGATTACATTTAACATCAACCCAGGATTTCCTATTTCTGTAACTGACGTTAATTTTACATTAAACTTTAATCACACTTGGTTGGCTGATAATACTGCTACTTTGACTTCTCCTAATGGTACTGTATTTACAGTTTTTGATGGTGCATGCGGAGGAGCATTCCCTATCAACACAACATTTGATGATGAATGTACAAATACTAGTACATTATGTGTTGACTTAGCAACAGCTACTTGTTTCCAACCTGGAGTTGGCCCATTATCAGTTTTTGATGGTACAAGTGGGGCAGGAGTTTGGACATTAACTATTTGCGATGGTTTTAATTTAGATGAAGGTGTTATTAATTCAGCTTCTATTTCTGTTACATATATTGAAAGAGCACCAGTTGCTCCAGCTGTTACAGAAAATTGCAGCAATTTTAGCCTTACATATAAAGATGTTGTGACTACAGAACAATGTAATGGATGGTGGAAAACTATCCAAAGAACTTGGACTGCAGTAGATGCTAGTTCTTATAGAAACGTTGGAACATGTGTACAAAACTTGTATTTCAACAAATTGACTTTAGGTTCATTATCTTGGCCTTCAAATTATGATGGTCTAGTTGGTAGCCTTTCTGTTCTTGAGTGCAAAGGCCCTTGGGATGTAAATGGTAACAACTATCCTGATGTATCTGAAACAGGTAAGCCAGGAGGAGACGCTTGTAATATCCAATGTACTTGGAGAGACGAGGTAATCAAAGTTTGTGGCGATGATGCTTCAACTTCAGCTATCGAAGGAACTTTCAAAGTATTGAGATTCTGGACTTGTCTTGACTGGTGTACAGGTGAAACAGCTACACACTTACAAATCATCAAAGTTGGTGATCATGGAAGTCCAGTAGTTGCTTGCCCAGTATATCCTACTAGAGCATTACAATTAGGTTTGGGAGCACCAGGTAACTTAGTTGCTTCTGAAGGTACTAACGTAACTTTAAGCACAGATTATAATACATGTTTGTCGGCTTATAATTTCCCAGCAGCAACATTTACTGACGCTTGCGGAAGTGTTATCAGAGGTGGTTGGATGATCGGAACAGATGCTACTACTGGAGCAGAAGTTTTCAGAGTAAATACAAATGGAGGTATCGTAAGAAATATCCCAGTTGGAAATTACAATGTTTGCTACTATCTTGAAGATATGTGTGACAATGTAGGTTCATGCTGTATGTCAGTAGCAGTTAGAGATTATGTATCTCCTGTTGCTATTTGTAAGACATATTTGACTATCGGATTAGGAGATAATGGTAGAGGAAGAATCCAAGCTAGAGATTTTGATAATGGTTCATATGACAATTGTGGTATCATATCTTGGAAAGTAAGAAGAATGACTGATCCTTGTCATACTCCAGCAATCACAACATTGAGAGATACGGTTGCTTTCTGCTGTACAGACGTAAACAAGAAAATTGCAGTTGTAATGAGAGTTACAGATGCTAATGGAAATTACAATGAGTGTATGGACTCAGTATTGGTACAAGACAAATTGGCACCAATCATCACATGTCCACCAGATATCGATATCGATTGCAGATACCCATATAGCTTAGCTAATTTGGATATTTTTGGTACTGTAGTAAACGGAGGTAGAGGAACAACAGCAGTTACAAGAGATCCAATCTTTATCGACCAAAGATATGGTCATATCGGAAGACACTCAGAAAGTGCACAAAATCCACACTTCCAAGTAGGAGTAAATGGAGTAGCATTTGATAACTGTAGTTTGACACTTTCTTATTCTCAGTCACCAGATATATTCTGTAATAGAGGAAGAATCACAAGAACTTGGATAGCTGCTGATGCTGCTGGATCAAGATCATGTGTACAATACATCAACATTTACAACACGTATGAATTCTCGGGAGCTGACTTCTTTGTATTGAATAACAATAGCGGTCAACCACCTTATGATGTACCATTCGTAAATTACAACGAAACAAGAGATTACAACTGGGATGATATGCACGATATCTACTGGCCAGCAGATTACACAACTAATCAGTGTGGAGCAGCATTAGATACAGCAAATATTCCTTGGCCATACAAGAAGCCATGGTTTAGAGAAGACGTATGTTCAAATGTAGGAGTAGGTTATGATGACTGGTACTTCGACTTTGAAGTAGGTTCAAGCCAAGGCTGTAAGAAAGTAATCAGAAAGTGGAAAGTTATTGACTGGTGTCAGAGAGACGACGAAGGAAACCATCCATCTTGGATGTATGACCAAGTATTGGTTGTAATGAATTCATCGGCTCCAACATTCACGAATTGCGCTCCAGTGACCTGGTGTCATAATGGACCTGGATGTGGTCATCACTTCCAATCATTGAGCATCACAGCTACAGATGATTGTGATCCAGAAACTAAGTTGAGATACAGATACCAAGTAGATTTGAATAACGATGGAACATTTGATTCATTCGGAACAGGATCTACAATTAATCCAGCTGCTGGATGGGTACTAGGTACACACAGAGTAGTATGGGAAGTAGAAGATGGATGTGGTAACAAGGAAACTTGTACTCAAATCGTAACTATCAATGACTGTAAGAAACCAAGTCCAGTATGTATCGAGTTGATCGCAGAATTGATGCCAACAACTTGTATGATTGAACTTTGGGCTTCTGACTTCATCGCTGCTAATAGCTCGACTGACAATTGCCCTGGTCCATTCAGATATACATTTGATGCGGCAGGAACACAACCAAGTAGAATATTTACATTGGCTGACGTAGGTCGTGTACCAGTAAATATCTATATGTGGGATGCAGCAGGAAATTCTGATTTCTGTATCACAACAGCAACTATCCAAAACAATATGCCTTGCCAAACTGGTTCAAGCAGATTGTTAGCTGGAACAGTTAAAACTGAATTGAACAATGACGTAAGAGATGCGAAAGTATCTATTATGGATAGCAACAACAGTGAAGTTGGATATAGAATGTCAACAACAACTGGTGAATATGCATTTGACTTAATGGCTTCAGCTAACCAAACTGTAGTTCCATCAAGAGATGATAACCACAGAAATGGTATCAGCACAGCGGATATCATCGCTATCCAAAAGCATATCTTGGGAAGCCAAGCATTGTCAACTGGATACAAGATGATAGCAGCAGACGTTAACAAGTCTAATAGCATCACAGCAGCTGACTTAGTAGAATTGAGAAAATTGGTTCTATTCAAGATCGATAGATTTGCTAACAACACATCATTCAGATTCGTAGATAAGAGCTACAATTTGACAACTGGTAACGTATTTAGCGCAAGCTTCCCTGAGAAAGCTACTTTAACTAGTACTCAAACAGGTAATGTTTTTGCTAATTTCGTAGCAGTGAAGATTGGAGATGTTAATGATAACGCAGTAGTTAACTTGACAGGAACACCAGAAGAAAGAAGCGGAAAGACATTGTCATTCAATGTAGCAGATGCTAATTACACAGCAGGTGAAACAGTAAAAGTAACAATGAACGCAGCATCATTCAACAATATCAACGGATATCAGTTTACAACAAACTTTGATAACCAAAGATTGGAATTCGTAGGATTCGAAGCTGGTAAATTGAACATAAATGATGATAACTTCGGATTTACAATGTTGGAAAGCGGTAAGATCACAACAAGCTGGTCAAACCCAACAGCAGTAAGCGTAAATGATAATGAAGGTTTATTCACATTGGTATTCAAAGCTAGAAGCAACGGTACAGTAAGTGAGAGCGTTTACGCGACATCTGAAGTAACCAATGCACAAGCATACAACGCAGCAGGAGAAATCATGAACGTAGGATTGAACTTCATCGGAAAAGATGGTTTAGCAGTACAAGGCTTCGCATTGTACCAAAACCAACCAAATCCATGGGGAACTGAAACATTGATTGGTTTCAACTTGCCAGAGTCAATGAAAGCAAAAGTAAGTATCTATGATGTTACAGGAAAAGTAATCAAAGTAGTAGAAAGAACTTTCAACAAAGGATACAACAGTATAACTTTGAACAAAGGTGAGCTTCCAGCTACTGGAGTTATGTACTATCAATTAGATGCAGCTGATTTCAGCGACGCTAAGAAGATGATTATACTTGAATAATAGAATCTAGGTTCTAATATTTCGAAGATAGGAGCAGAGCCTCGACGCAAGTCGGGGCTCTGCTTTTTTTATGTGGTTACTAATCCTAGTTTGTTAGCATTTGATTAACTGTCAAAGAATAATTCTTTTTACCTTTATTGTTAAAAAGACATTTTAAAATATATGCCTAAGACAAAATATATATTTGTAACAGGAGGTGTTACTTCTTCATTGGGAAAAGGAATCATTGCGGCATCGCTAGCAAAGCTGCTACAAGCTCGTGGTTTGAGGGTTTCTATTCAAAAATTTGATCCATATATTAATATAGATCCTGGCACATTAAATCCATTCGAACATGGTGAATGTTTCGTCACATTTGATGGCGGAGAAACAGATTTAGATCTGGGGCATTACGAGCGATTTTTGGGGGTGAAAACAAAAAAAGCCAATATTGTAACGTCAGGAAAAATTTATCAGACAGTCATTACCAATGAAAGAGAAGGGCGATATCTTGGTAAAACAGTTCAGGTAATTCCCCATATTACAGATGAAATAAAGAGATTTGCAAGGATAGTGGCAGAATCTGGTGAATTTGATATCATCATTACAGAGATCGGTGGAACAGTTGGAGATATTGAATCTTTACCTTTTATCGAGGCCATTAGACAAATGAAATGGGAGCTAGGGCTTGGCAATTGTTTGGTTTTGCACTTAACTTTATTGCCCTATTTGAAGGCTGCCAAGGAGTTAAAAACTAAACCCTCTCAACATTCAGTAAAGGAATTGCTTTCTTTGGGAATTCAGCCAGATATACTATTGTGTAGGACTGAAATGTCTATATCTCCAGAGATTAGGAGCAAGTTGGCACTTTTTTGTAATTTGGAATATAAAGCTGTCATTGAAGCAATAGATGCAGATTCAATATACCAAGTTCCATTGTTGATGTTGGAAGAAAATTTGGATGATTTGGTTTTGGAAAGGCTTAAAATTGAGAATAATGTCAGCCCCAATCTCACCAAATGGCATTCATTTCTTAGTAATCTTAAAAATTTTCAAAGAGAGATTACAATAGCGGTAGTTGGTAAGTATATTAATCATCATGATGCGTATTTGTCTATATATGAGGCTTTTGTCCATAGTGGCGCTCACCATTCTTGTAAAGTAAATATACAGAAAATTAATTCCGATGACATAGAAAATGATAGTAATTTGATTCATTCTATTTTTGAAGGTGTTGATGGAATATTGGTAGCTCCAGGATTTGGCCAAAGGGGATTTGAAGGGAAAATAGCAGCTGTGCAATATGCCAGAGAAAATCAAATTCCATTTTTAGGAATTTGTTTTGGAATGCAGGTCGCCTGTGTCGAGTTCGCGAGGAATGTATGTGGCCTGGAAGGTGCAAATTCAACTGAAATAGATAAAGAAACACCATATCCAATCATTGACTTGATGCGAGAACAAAAGAATATAATGGTTATGGGCGGATCTATGCGGTTGGGAGCATATCCATGTGATTTGGAAGAAGGATCCCTTGCTTTAAAAGTGTATCAACAAAGTACAATTTTTGAACGGCATCGCCACCGGTATGAATTTAATAATGATTGCCGAAGCATTTTGGAAAAAAATGGAATGTCATTCAGTGGCATAAATATGCGTGAAAACTTGGTTGAAATCGTAGAAATACCTTCTCATCGTTGGTTTATTGGAGTACAGTTTCACCCAGAATATCAATCTACGATAGAAGATGGACATCCATTGTTTTTATCGTTTGTTGGTGAATGTTGTAAAAAATGAAACAAACTTTGATACCGAATATTTAAAATCCTAGCTGCGTCAGGTGGAGTAGTGGTCTCATACTGCGAAGCAGATGAGAGTCCGACTCGTTTTCTTAACGAGGAGTGACGGAGCTCGTCCGTCAGACGAGCGAACCCACGAATGTACCGACCCTCGAGAATCGAGGGTGACGCCCAAATAAAATTTATTATTGAAGGTTATAAACAACTAGTGAACAAATACTATTTTGCCAAATTGCTCGCCATCTTGCATACGATTTATCGCCTTTTGAAAATCTTGAAGCGGGAATACCGAATCAACGATCGGCTTGATTTTGTGTTTTTCGACAAAAAGTAGCATTTCTGAAAAGTCTGAGGGACTGCCCATAGTGCTGCCCAAAATATTGAGTTGCTTCCAAAATACATTAGCCGCTGTTAAATGTGTAATCGGTCCTTGACCTGCACCATAAAATACTATGGTCCCACCAGGTTTAAGTTGCTTGGTTAACAAATCAAAATTACTGCCACCAGCGCTATCTAAAATTATGTCGAATCCACCTACCTCTTTTGCCATGGATTTAAATGCGGCTTCATCGTGATACAGAGAACCACCTTCTGCCCCTAATTCTAGAGCCTTTTGGAGTTTTAAGTTTTGGCCTGAAGTCACCCAAACTTGACAGCCGATGGCTTTAGCGAATTGAAACCCGAAGAGTGCCACTCCACCTCCAATTCCCGTGATCAGAACTTTGTGTTCTGGACTAATCTTTGCTCTTGTGAATAAACTTCTATAAGCTGTCACCCCAGCTAAAGGCAAGGCGGCGGCCTCGATATCGCTGAGATGTGAAGGCTTGGGAAAAAGTGCGTTGGTAGGTATATTAATTTGCGTCGCAAAGGTACCGTTTGTCGGCATGCCCAGAACCTCAAATTTATCGGACTGATGAGTGGGATCGGCACCCCAGAGTAAGCCAGGATTGATTATAAATCCTTCTTGACACATGGATCCTATTCCATCTGACCCTAGAATAACTGGAAATTTAATATTAGGATACTTCCCTAAAATAATCCATAGATCTCTGTGATTGAGTGCACTATGTGTTAATGAAATTTGACATTCGTCGGAATTAGGAGGATTTAATGAAATATTCTCATATGCAGTTTCGCCAGATGATTTTAGTACAATTCCTTTCATAAGGTTATTAATTTAAGATTTTGAAACTGGTGGTAAAAAGGCATTTTTCGGGTTTTTTAAAAGGGATATCCCAAATGCCATCGTACCGAATTTGGAGTGGATAATAAACGGAATTAATGTTTTGCAATTGAATGTCCATGTGAACATCGAAATCATAAAATACATTGTTGTAATAAAGGTCATAAATGCGGCCAATGATTTGGAGATTTTTCACGTCGAAATATGTCTGTAAAAATTGGATGACAACCTCGTCTGTATGTTTATATTGAGGCTTTGCCTGTACGGTAAATACGTAATACCTTTGCCCTTCTTTGAAGGATTTAATTTCAATTTTGTAGTCGTAATAGGGCATCATTTTTTTGTCAAAAATAGCCGTTTTGTTTCCAATAAAGGGAATGCTTGATGGTTTGCCTGGATTAAATATAAGCATTTTAAGTTCAGAAATATAGGTATCCATTTTGGACATTTTTGCACTTTTATCTTCCTGTTCACTTTCGCAAATTTTACCGTAGGTCATAAAAAGTCTTTGGTACATTTTCGAAGTATAGTAATGCCATGATTTGTTTTTCTCGATAAAATTTCCTGTTTCTTCAACATCCGTTTCTTGCATTGTCCGACACGGCGCGACATAAGACTGTCGAGCTTGTGAACGATATGAGGCTATATTTTTTTCTTTTTTATCGTACAATTTTATATCTGGATTGAATTCGTAACTGGCTTTTCTAAGATTTTTAAAGGCTTGATAGAATGTTTTGTCATTTTTAACCATGCGGATGAATGCATTTAAATCGAAGCCGAGTTTCTTGGCTTGAATGACGTTAGAATCTAAGTGGATGCCCTCATAGATGGTATCGTTTAGGTCTTGAGATAAACCAAGTGTCGGGCTGTAGAGTATAAGAATGGCGAAACAAATATTTAATAAATTGGGCATTTTAGATAAATTGGTACTTCCTTTTTCTAAATTTGTGGATGAATTAATCTTCAAATTTACGATTAAAACAAACACTTGAATTTATTTAAAAAGATTTAGTTATGGAAAAAATATTGGTAATAGGAGCTGGCACAATGGGAAGTGGAATAGCCCATGTATTTGCGATGTCTGGATTTAATACGACCATAGTTGATATTTCTGAAATGCAATTGCAAAAAGCAAAGTCCACTATTGAAAAGAATCTTGATCGCCAAATTGCCAAAGGGACTCTCACAAATGAAATGAAGTCCGAAACTATGGAAAGATTAACGTTTGAAATGAATCTAGAAGAGGTCGCTCACCATAGCGATTTGATCATCGAAGCAGCTACAGAACAGTTTGAGTTGAAAAGTAAAATCTTTAATACACTGAGTAATATGACTGCTTCCAATGTTATATTAGCGACCAATACATCTTCGATTTCCATTACAAAATTGGCTAGCCACGTAAAGAATCCTGAACGGGTGATCGGTATGCATTTTATGAATCCTGTGCCTATCATGCAGCTACTCGAGGTAATACGGGATATAATACAAGCGATGAAGTTTGTACCCAGATTATGGATATAAGTCGCAAGCTTGGAAAGACGCCGGTTCAAGTTGAAGATTATTATGGTTTTGTGAGCAATAGGATATTGATGCCTATGATTAATGAGGCTATAATTACATTGTTCGAGGGAGTCGCTGGAGTAGAGGAGATTGATACGGTGATGAAATTAGGCATGAATCACCCAATGGGACCACTCCAATTGGCTGATTTTATTGGTTTGGATGTATGTTATTATATTCTAAATGTATTGTATGAAGGATTTAAAAATCCTAAATATGCTCCTTGCCCTTTGCTTGAAAATATGGTATTGGCAAATAAATTGGGTGTAAAATCTGGTGAGGGATTTTATATATATAATGCCGAAACCAAGGAAAAAATGGTTTCACCTCACTTTTTAACTAAAAATTAGTCTTAGATTTTATTCTTTGTAAAAAATCCATTTGCCCAGTTCTTTGAAACTGGCCTTCTTGCCATACATTAAAATACCTACTCTATAAATCCTTCCTGACAGCCAGACGAAAAACCAAACGCCTAAAATCAGTAAGAAAACAGAAAGTAAAACCTGCCAAATCGGAGGAGAAAATGCCAAACGAGCTGGCATAACAATGGGGCTAAATAGGGGAAAAATTGAGGACCACAATGCCAGAGGCGAGTCGGGATCTCTTACTGCTACGGTCATGATATAAAAAGCTAGGATGATTGGAATGGTTATGGGCAATACCAAAGATTGTCCCTCCTGTATATCATCGCCAACCGCTGATCCAACCGCTGCGAATAGTGACGAGTAGATGATCAATCCACCTAGAAAATATAAAATAAACATTGGTAATAAATACCACCACTCGATTTGCGTTAATTCATGCATTAATTGAGACATCATTACGCGAATATCGTCAGGATCTATGCTAGAGCCTGCTTTTTTCATTTCTTCAAGGTCAGTGGGCTGTGGAATGTCAACAAATAACTGAAAGACTGTGGTAGCTAGCAAAAATATCGCAATCCAAATGATAATTTGTGTGATGCCAACAGCAGTGACGGCAATTATTTTTCCGAGCATGAGTTGCATGGGTTTGACCGAAGAAATCATGACTTCCACGATTCTATTTGTTTTTTCTTCCATGACGCTTCTCATGACGTTGCTCCCATTGATAAAAAGAATGAGATACATTAAAAAACCCATAATACCTCCGATACCACTGGCTACTGCGGTACGTAGATTGCTATAGTTGGTTGAAGCGATATTTTTACCATCCGTGACTGAAATTTCTGGGTTGATGCTGATGTCAACTTCAAGATTTTTAATCAAATTCTCATCAAGTCCTAGCGATTTAATCTTATAATCCTCAATCCTTTTAGAAAAGGTGCGTTCGATGGTGTTTTCAATGTTGATATTTATTTGTTTTTTACTAACATACTGTATCGAATGGCTGGTAGAATTTGGGTCTGAAAAAGGAGGAACTATGACCAGTGCGTCAAATCCGTCTTTCAAATAGGTTTGGCGAGCATCTTTGGCCGATTTTGAATAAAATGTAAAGTACATTTTCTTTGTATCCTTGATGGTCTTTTGGAAAATATTACTTTCGTCCACAATGGCAATTTTCATCTTATCATCTGATTGATAACTGATTATAAATGCAAGAACAGTCGAAAGGGCAGCTATCAACAGTGGGGTCAAAATGGTGATTAAGAAAAATTTCTTATTAAAAACCCTTGTTTTATATTCTCTTTGAATGATTAGCCAAAGTTTTTCCATGATGAAAATCTTAAAATATTATTCTGTGATTATATTATTTTCTTCTACTTGTTTAATGAAAATTTCGCCAATTGTTGGTAAAATTTCTTTAAATCCTGTGATGGGATTGCCATTTTGGATTTTTTCAGCCAACCATCTATTCATGGTGACTAGATCATTTTGAGTGATTTGTATTGTATTATTATTTTTCTTGATGACTCCATTTTCTTGTAAAATAGATTCTGGAATCTCTTGTGCGAAATCCACGCGGAAGGCATTTTGCTTGAAATCTTGCCTGATTTGGTTTACCTCACCGCTCAGAATATTTTTCCCTTTATTGATTAGGACTATATTGTGACACATTTCTTCGACTTGCTCCATTCTGTGTGTAGAGAAAATTATCGATGTGCCATTCTGCTGCATTTTGATGATTTCATCTTGTATTAGCAATGAATTGATGGGGTCTAGTCCAGAAAAGGGCTCGTCCAAAATGACCAATTTTGGTTCGTGAACGACGGTTGCAATAAACTGAATTTTTTGGGACATTCCTTTGGATAATTCTTCGATTTTTTTGTTCCACCAAGAAGTTATATCGAATTTTTCCAACCAATTTCCAACTTTAGCTTTCGCCTCCGTTACCGAAAGGCCTTTGAGCCGAGCTAAATAAATGAGGTGTTCGCCAACTTTCATTTTTTTGTATAGTCCGCGTTCTTCTGGCATATAGCCAATTTCTGACGGCGTATTGATATTCAAAGGCGTTCCATTGAATAGAATTTGACCTACATCAGCTTTTGTTATGCAAGTTATAATCCTAATTAGGGAAGTTTTACCAGCTCCATTAGGTCCAAGAAGGCCAAATATAGTACCGGAAGGAATATCGAAACTTATATGATCCACAGCTGTATGGTTTGCATATTGTTTTACCACATTTTGAACAGAAAGTATATTCATACAATGATTAAATTAATTGGGAACCCAAAATTACAATTTTTTCAGGGCTATATGAAAAATTTCGACGAACGACACTTTTTTAAAGTAAAAGAGCAGCCTGAAATTCAAGCTGCTCAATCTCACTAAATTTATTATATAACTTATTCCATTAATAGAACTTTTGATTGGAAGATGGTCTCATCAGCTGAAAGACTGATAAAATACATACCTGCCGATCTAAATTTATCTTTCGTTAAAATTACAGATTGAATTCCTCTTTGAATATTTATCTTTTGTTTGAAAATAATTTTTCCGGTTAAATCCGCGATGCGCAATTCTCCATGATTTTCTTTTTCACTCTTAATATTAACGTTTATGAATTCTGAAAATGGATTCGGATAAACGCTAAAATATTCTGAAGATGCTTTAGACTTGATCTTGAATTCAATTGGATTAATTGTCGATTGATCGGTCTCGAAAGCCAATTTTTCAAACGTTTCAACTTCATTTTCGGTGACAATACGCGTACCAGGACAAATACCTTCTGGATCTGTGACCAGAACTTTTGTGGTACAGTAATCGCTATTTCCACTTAAATCTTTTGCAAAAAGCTTTATTGGTCTAGAACCTACCATAGCACAATTAACGGTAGCTGGCTCTGTCCAGAATTGAATACTATTCGGTGGAGTACAATTATCAGTACTATTTTTATTCAATAAAAGGGGATCGATATTCATCTCTGTTATGGCCGTATTAAATACCAACGGAATGGTCACTCCGTTTCTACAGTTTACGATCGGTGCTTGATTTTCCCTTACGATGATATTTTGATAACAATGATAAATACTACCCATGGCATTGATGTTGTATATAACCTGAGTAGTCCCTGTAGCAAAATACGCATTAACATTAGAGCCTCTTCCCATATTGTGGGTAATTTCGAATTGACTAAAGTCTCTAGGGAAGGCATTTGGCAAATTGAGTTCTATTCCATCGCATTGTCCCGTTGGAAGATTGATTGTTATGTTGCCTGGACACATCGCACCACTAGATAACATTCTGGCTAAGTGGCAATATTCTAAAGAATCGGTAATGGTAACATTTGTCAAGCAGTAATCAGTATTTCCACTTTGGTCGATTACGGTCAATGTTACATCGTTTATACCCAAATTGTTGCAATTGAACGACGCTGGATGCGCAATAAAGGTCAAATTATTCGAAGATGTGCAATTGTCAGAACTGTGACCATTTAATAGTTTAGGATCTAAATCAATTTTTCCACCTTGGATACTGTCTTGAAGCAAATTTAAAATAACTCCATTTTTACAATTTGCGGTCGGCGCTGTAGTTTCCAAAAGTGTAACTTGCGTTTTGCAAGTATAAGATTTTCCTAGTGTATCTACTCCAGTGAAAATGATATTGTTTAATCCAATAGGGTAATGTCCACTGGCGTTGCCACCATTTTGTGCAGCAAATATAGAAGAATGAGTGATTGTAACAGGCCCAACATCTGGTAAAACCGTAGCATTTGGAATCTGAACAAAAATGCCCAAACAGCTATCCTTTGGTACCAACACCATTGTATCCTTAGGACATGCTATCAAAGGAGCTGAAGCGGTACATAAATTAGATGTATCGACTACTGAAACTGTCGCGTCGCAATAGTCCACATTGTTGGATAAATCATTGATTGACATTCTAACTGTATGACTTCCTAATTCATTGCAAGAAAAATTAGATTTACTTAAAGTGTAAGCCAAAGTTGAGAGACAATTGTCACTGCTGCCATTGTTTATATGATCTTTTGTTAAAATAGCTTGGATACCACCAACCGTCTGTCCAATATAAATTGTAGCATTCTTGCATTTTGCAATTGGCTTGATGGTGTCAGCTATTAGAACTCGAATAACACAATGCGATGCATTTCCAGCTGCATCTGTAGCCGTAAATGTTATATTGGTGCCGCCAACAGGATACACTCCCGTTGCATTGGTTGTAGATCCAATTCCATAAGGGGAGTTATGAGTAACTACAAGACCATTTGATCGGTTGTCAGAAGCTGTGACATCTAGTATTTTGAAAAATTGTCGGTCACAACTATCGGGATGTAAGAATCCAGATAATGTATTGTAAGGTGGACAAATTATTGTTGGCTTGATGGTATCTGGTGGACAAACGGCCATATTGGATTGAACGTCGATGGTTGAGACGCAATAATCTGTATTTCCAGAAAGATCAGTTACGTACATTCTCACTGTATTTAATCCTAGATTATTACATGTGAAAGTATTGGGTTCCATCCTAAATCTAAGTTGGTGTCTTGGGGTGCAATTATCTTCACTACCTCTATCTAGAGCATTATCAACCAATTGAATCATGTGATTTCCGTGTGGATCTGGCATCAGAGTTGTGATTAATTTAGCAATGCAATAAACTTTTGGTTTGATAAGGTCTTTTACTATGACTTGCGTTGTGCAAGTTTGAATATTGCCACATTTGTCTTTGGCACTAAAAACAACCCAAGTTGTTCCAATAGGGTAGTAGCCACTGGCGTCAGAACCCGAAGCTGTGGCATATTTAGAATTATGATAAACGCTAACTTCCCCACAGTTGTCATAGACGCTTGGTACTGGAATATTTACATAGCCTTTGTCACAAGAATTTCCGCTAATGCTAGCGACAACAGAATAATTGCAAGCTATGGTTGGCAATACATTATCCATGACGACGATTTCTTGTCTATACGTCCAAATTCCCCCTGTATGCGGGTTGTTTGTCTGATAAGTACACCAGTCAATTACTGTCCAATCTCTCAATATTTTCTTGCAACCGCCAGTTGTAGGTGTGAAAACCCAGTCTTTATATGTCCATGCATACATGGAACCACAAGGAGCAGTATTATTGGATACCCAAGGTCTATTATAAGGAGCTGGAAGATTTTCAGGCGAGACATTCGCATCGCAGCCATTGACTGTATAATTCGGTGGCCAAGTAATGTTTGGCTGAGTATTGGAATATCCATAAGATCGAACTACATGAATTTTCTGTGTACATGTATAGTGATCGTGATAGGTATAAATGTCCCATGTTTTTGTGATAACTCCTATACCACACGCATTTAATGTGCTGGTAATTTGAGGACCAACGATTGTAGGGGCATACCCATTATCAAGAGGAATAGGCGAACCATAATCAGCTGGATCCCAAGTGTAAGTCAGACAATCTACTGTCACATCTTGAGGGCAAATAACAGGGAATCCACCTTCATCTCCGTGAGCGGACAAGTTATTGGAAAAGCCAATTAAAGAAACAAAAATAAGTAAGTAAAGACGTTTTGTAAAAAGAATCATAATTTGTCGTTTTTCCTTTTGAGTAAATGAAACGAATAATTGTTGCTATACTCTAAATAGTTAATACATCACAAATATATAATTTTAACTTATAAAATAAATCTTTATATCAAATTTTAACAAATATAGAAAAGGAATAATATGTTGAATTTCAAGGACTTATAATACAAAAATTCTTAATATGAAGCCTGAAAATAGATTTTGAATATATTACATGAAAAAGAATAAAACCATCACTCTTCTTGTATTTTTTGTACCAATAATTCGGCATTTTTTAGCTTTTCTTTACAATACAACATGAGGGCTTTTGACTCTTCAAGCTTGGCTATTATCTGATCTATGGATAAACTTCCTGATTCCATCTCATGCAAAATTTTTTGCATTTTCGCGTAAGCCTCTTCGATAGAAAGGTCTTTTGGACCAGTGGTACTTTTTACTTTACTCATGGTTTTTAGATTTAAGGATGCTGCTAGTGATTTCACCATCGTGGAAAACGGTGGTAATGCCTTGATGTATATTTATATCACCAGCACTGAGGATTTTTTTGTCGTTTTGAAATGTCATGGTGTATCCTTTTTTGAGGATTACAAGTGGATTATTAAGGTGAATATTCTGAAAGTTCATCTCGAGTTGGTGCTTTTGAGTTTGGAGATGTTGTTTGGCACCAAAAATCATTTTATAGAAAATTTCATCCAATTTATATTTGAAATTGGCTATTTGACCCATTGCAGAAGAATTTAAGCGGTCTTGGATGGCTTCCAATCGATTGCTCGTGTTCCAGATAATATCTATTGATATCCTTTCTATATCTCTGCCTGTTTGGATAAGATTCGATTCAAATAAAACGATAGAATCTACCAAAAAATTGGCCACCGCAGTTGGTGTTTTTAAAGAAGTATGAGCAACTAAATCGGCAATTGTCTGATCGATTTCATGCCCAATACCAGTGATGATAGGCAGCTTAGAATTAGCGATAGCCTTGGCCAGCTCATAATCGTTAAAATCATTTAGATCCATCTTCGAACCTCCTCCTCGAATGATAATAATCAAATCATAATCTGAAAAATGGCTGCTTATAGATTGGATTTGTTTGCTGATTTCAATCGGGGCCAGTGTACCCTGCATGCTCGCTTCAAATACGTGGATTGAAAACGAATAGCCGTAAGGATTTTCTAATAAATGGCTCTCAAAGTCCTTCCAACCAGCGGCATTTTTGGAGGTAATAACAGCCAGCTTTTGTGGCACCAGTGGAATGAATGTATTTTTTTGATTCTTATCTAGCAGCTTGTCTTTTGCAAGTTTATTGATTATTTCTTGCTTTTCTAATTCTAATTTACCTAGCGTAAAACTGGCATCTATATCTTTTATCACAAGACTTAAGCCAAATCGCTCGTGGTATTCTACTAGGACTTGTATTTTTACCTCATAGCCTACTTGCAAAATTTCATCTGGAGAAAGGGGTGAATTTTTTTTTATCTTTTGAAAATCCGATGACCACAAACTTGCTCTCGATTGGGCAATGACTTCCTCCCCATAGTGATTTTTTTGGATCAATTCTAGATAAATATGCCCTCGAACGATTTTGACAGACGATAACTCAGCGGAAATCCAAATCGGCTCCGAAAAGTTTAAAGCTATGGCTTGTTTTATATAAGTATTGAGATCGTATAGTGATAAAAGTTCCACGTTTGTTATGCCAAAGCTTCTGTCACAAGTTGTGCAGCCTCTTTCAACAATATTGCGCTTTTAACTTTTAAACCGCTGTCATCTATTAATTTTTTTGCAATATCAGCATTGGTACCTTGCAACCTTACGATGATCGGTACATTGATATTCCCCATATTTTTATAGGCATCAACAACCCCTTGAGCAACGCGATCACAACGAACGATACCTCCAAAAATATTGATCAATATGGCTTTAACATTGGGGTCTTTTAGAATAATTCTAAACGCTTGTTCCACTCTTTCAGCATCAGCCGTACCTCCAACATCCAAGAAATTAGCAGGCTCTCCTCCAGATAGCTTTATGATGTCCATGGTAGCCATAGCGAGGCCAGCACCATTAACCATACAGCCTACGTTACCGTCCAGTTTTACATAATTCAAATCAAATTCTTTTGCCTCTACCTCTGTTGGATCTTCTTCGTCGGTATCGCGCATCGCTTCTAAATCTGCGTGTCGATAAAGCGCGTTGTCATCAATAGAAACTTTACTGTCCACTGCGATTATTCGGTCATCTCCAGTTTTTAGGCATGGATTTATCTCAAATAAAGAGGCATCTGAACTAACAAATGCTTTGTATAATTGGGCGATAAATTTTACCATTTCGGCATAAGCTTTGCCACTCAATCCAAGATTGAAAGCTATCTTTCGACATTGAAAAGCCTGTATTCCAGCCAATGGATCGATATATTCTTTATGCACTAGGTGGGGTGTCTTTTCAGCCACCGCTTCGATATCCATTCCGCCTTCTGTACTGTATATAATTACATTTCTTCGCGTTTCTCTGTCCATAAGTATCGAAACATAAAACTCCTTGTTAGCATCGAAATCTGGTGCATAACAATCTTCTGCTATCAATACTTTTTTGACCAGTTTTCCAGGTCCTTCCATGCTACCAGGAGTTTGGGGTGTCTTTAACATCATGCCCAAAATATTGCCAGCATAAGTCCTTAAGTCAGCTTCGTTTTTGGCCAATTTTACACCACCGCCTTTACCCCTTCCACCAGCATGTATCTGAGCTTTAACTACGCAATATTCGGTATTTGTCTCTTCTTTCAATCGTTGGTATGCTGATTCAGCTTCGCCAACAGTGGTAGCCACATATCCTCTTTGGATGGCAACACCCATACTACTTAATAACTCTTTACCTTGATACTCGTGGAGATTCATTGTTTATTTATTTTTTTTAAAAGCGAACAAAATTAAACTTATTATCAGAGTTTAATAATTTTTTTTGAAATATATTGGTTTCCAATTTTGATACGAACGATGTTCATGCCCGTTTCGAGGGGTAAATTCAGCTCTGAAATGGAATATTCAGGATTAAAAATATCGATCGATTTTTCACCTAATTTTATCCCTAGGGGGTTGAATAATTCCACCAAAACTGAAGTATTTTTAATATTAAAAAACTCAATGGATATCGACTTTTGCCCTGTGGTTAAGGATGGAAATATATTGATGTCAAGGTCATTTACGATATTACTGCCAGCACCCAAAGTATTGGTATTAAACCTGATAACACCTGTGGAAGAATTGCAAAATGAGAAATTATTTAGCGCTGTTACTGTATAATAATATCTCCTACTGGGGAGTAATTTTTTTATAACAACTGAAGTATCTTGGGTGAATAAGATGGTATCAAAAGTGATAAAATCTGAAAATTTGCTCAACCTGAGATAATATTTGGATGCATTCGGAACCTTTGTCCACTGGATGGCAAAAGAATCAGGATTCACTGACCCATTCAAAATGGGATTAACGGCAGCGATGGATATCGTATCGAGCTCGTAAGGTGGTTCAAATGTTGACATCCCCGCTTTTGCAAAAAGCAAATTATTTTTCATCGCGTTGACTTGCCCAGTTGAAAAAATCGTAGCACAAACATCGTCTGAATATGACATAAAATTCTTGCCATCAACTTTGAATGTCCTACCATTCGGATCCCTGTATGTGGTCGCACTTTGCATCCCAGTGGAACAATTCCATCTGAAACTCAAATAGTCAGGTGGCGTGTCGCAAAATAGATCAGCCGCCGTCGTACAATTGCTAGAGTCAGCCTTTTCTACTTCATGTCCATTGATGGTAGCTGGTGTAGGGTTTGAGGTATTGATAGTTGTTCCCTCCCAGCCATTGAAAGTATGAGGTAGCGATAATGCGTGACCCATTTCATGAGACCAAGTGCTATTGCCAGAGCCCAGACAATTTTTGCCAAGAGCCATATTATAGCTATTGATATAGGCATATCCACAAGCACCTTTTGGATTTTTTACGATATAACAATTCATAGTTCTTGGCACATTATTAGCTGAGAACATTTCTTGCCCTTTAGAATAGGTATCGTGATCGTACCAACGGGAGCTATTGATATAATGCCAATCGCCTCTTACATAAAATTGAATTTTGTATGGTTCATAATCTGCATTCAACCTACAAAGTGAATTCATCACATTTTGAGGTTCATAATATCCATTACCTTCATCATCCCCAACGATATGGATTGTAAGTGGCACATAAATAATTGTGTCGGCTCTAAATTCTAACCGCAAATCGCTTTGGCGCAGTGCTTTATATTCAGCAAATGGAATATTGGGTGTAGCGCAAATATCAGGTGTTTGACCGAAACCTTGAGATATTACTAGTTGCCAAAAGATGAAAACTGGAATTAATTTTTTCAATTTATTGTAAAATTAATTTTTTCGTAATGATACCTTCGGTTGTATTGATATTCAAAAAGTATAAACCCTTAGCCATGTTGTCTGAGGGTATCAATATTTTGTCATCCCCTTTATTGAAAAATTGATTGGCTCTTTCAAAAACCTTTACACCAGCTGCATTTATCATGCTGATATTTCCTTGGAAATTCGCAAGATTGTTCATCCAAATTTCAATGCTTTTTCCTTGTGAAATGGGGTTGGGAACGATGTCCATATAACTGATCTCTTCGATTTGAGATACAGAATTTACAATACCTGTTTTGAATCGCTGGATAGGACTAGAAACTACATCAAAGTAAGCTTCATTATAAGGAGTAACTCTCCATCTATAATCGGGTCTATTGGCTAGTAAATTTCTTAATCTAAGAAATGGATTTTTGGTGGTATAAACTTTGTAATCCACGTCCATAGAAGAAGATCTAGAGACCTCTACTACATAAAAGCCAGCATTTGGAACTGGATCCCAACGCAAAGTAATGTCATTATAAGGATCTACCAATTCTTGATTGATAGGAAATACCAAATTAGGTGCGGTGGAAATGGTATTTGTATTTGGCGTTCTTCTGTAAGTTCGTAAATAGTTTCTTCTTGATGAATTGTAATCAGCTACTTTCAAAGCGCTTTGGTCATATGTGAAGATATATGAAGAACAACCAATAAAATATCCCATCATATTATTTTCTTGTGGGTCAATTCTCACACCTGCTGGGTCATTTACTACTGTGGTGAATTCTGAACAAACCAGTCCATCCAAAACCAAAATTATAATCTGGAGGGGTATCACAAATTCTGTCTCCAGCCTCTGTTGGCCTCTGAAGTGCCAGTACAGTTGAAGCCCATTCCGCCATTCACTCTTTCGTTAGGTACACCGCCTGGAGAAAGTGCTGTAACAGTGGTGCCATGTGTTGCTTGATCCCAAGGTTCAAAATCCCACCCTCTGAATGTATGAGGAAGGGAGAAAAAATGCCCTAATTCATGAGATAAGGTGCCTGAATACTTATTGATTTGATCGATTTTAACCACCAAATAATCGTACGTAGGGGAATAATACCCTAAAGTCGTGCCTATGCTTGATGTGCTCGGAGGCGTTGCAGTTTTAGAAACAAATACATTAATACAATTGCCTTTTTTGAGGCGATTCATTGAATCTACACTCACAGAAGATTCTGGGGTGTTGTAAATTCTTGTGCTGTTTACATAATAAAATGTTGAATCCCTTAAATAAAAAATTGCCCCCATTTTTACATAATCTTTATACAATTGGTTCATTTGCTCGATGACCTTGTATTCACTCGCTCTTCCAACACCATTGTTATCACCCACCAAATGAATGGCAATCGGGATATAGATAGGAGCTCTCTGTTGTAGCGGATTCCGAGCCAGAAATTCCATATTTTCGGTTTGCCTTTTGTCTAATTCTTCAAGATCGTGGGTCCCACAGATGATCTTCGCTTGGGCGTGGATCTCGCTAAAAAGTGGTAAAATGCAGAATATTGCTATAAAAGTTTGGATAAGTCTATTTTTCATGCCAAATAAAAGTATAAAATATTGTTAATAGGGTGAAATGTATTGTGTCTAACCGTGTAAATATAAAAAATCTTAATTAAAAGTCCTCAATAATGATCTATTTTTAATATATTAATGTTAAATTTACTTAAAATCGAAACTATTATTACGTACCTTTCGTCTTTAAATTTTTAATCAATAAACTAAAGATTTGATGAATTTGAATATCTCCAAAAATCTTATATTCAGATACGTTTTTTTTGTAATCGCTGCTTTGAGTGCTACTAATTTGCATGCACAGGTAATTGATACCAGTATCATCCAATTCAGTGGTTTGATCGTCACAGAAGAGCGCAAAAATCTGGTACCCGTGCCATATACCACCATAGTGGTAAGGGGGACTTCAAGAGCAACCTACGCATCAGCCGATGGATTCTTTACCATCGTCGCTAAAAAAGGCGAGGTATTGGATTTTTCGTGTGTTGGTTTCAAGGATGCTTCCTACAGAATACCCGACACCATACGAAGCCAGTTTTATACCATGTATCAATACATGACTCGGGACGTAATAAATCTACCAGTAACAGTGATTTATGCGCTACCTAGCAAACATTATTTTAAAGATGATTTTCTAGCCATGGAGGTGCACAATGAACTCCAATCGATAGCGGAGCGAAACCTTTCGGCTGAAAATATGGAAAGGGTTAATAAGGGTCTAAAAACCGATGGGGGAGAAGCTTCCAACCTCACCATGCGACAAAAAACCGATTCCTACTATTATTACGGTCAGCAAAAGCCACAGCAGATATTTAATATATTCGCGTGGAAAGATTTCTTCCAAGCTTGGAAGGAAGGAAAATTCAAGAAAAAGAAATCGCAATAGTGATACCGATATGTGAATTATTCGGTTCTTACGCTAAAGATTTGACTTCAATTACACCTTAGCCCTCACCATATTCTGAGTGAAAACAAACGCTAACACAAGGTATTCACAATTTATTATTTTCCCAATGTAGAAAATCAAAAAAGCCCAAAGAACTTAGTGCTTTGGGCTTTTTGTTACTTAAGTGGGTTCTTCATGCAATAGGCTCTAGTGCCGTCGTGAGCATATAGGTAGCCAGTGCTAGGGTCTAAAATTACACCTTCATTGCTCCAAGTAAATTTATCGCCAGGATAAAGCCATGCTGACGGATTGGCCCATTCACCTAGTTTATTCCCCGTAACTATGTCGATTGCGTATATTTTATCATCAGAAAAATACGCAATTCCATCATACTGATTAAGCTCGTCTATCTGTCCCATTGGGAAGGTTAGCCTATATCTCAAAGCACCATTTGTGGCATCAAGGCAATAGAAACCTTCTCCATTTGTTTTAAACAAAAAATAATTGCCATAATGCGTACATGAACTGATGGCATTGTCTTCGTATTTTATCTCAAACTCCCATTTAACCTCACCCGTAAGTGGATCCAAGGCGTGTACTTTCCTTTGAGATGTAATGATGGCCAAACCATTGACCAAGGATGTGTGAAATCCCATAACAGCATGATTCATTGTGTCAAGATTGCGACTTTCCCACTCAGGTTGTTTTGTTCGAAGATTCAAACCCAAAGCCCTGACCCTTCCGTAAGTTTTTATAAAATTATACTCGGGTAAACCATATGTAAGTATTGTGTCCCCATTATTTTTAATTGCGAAGGTTCCAATCGATATCGCCCACGGTCGAAATAGGTCTTCTTTTTTGTGCCGTGTATAAAGGTGTTCAAAATTACCATTTTCGAAATTTATTTTAATTATGGAAACCGAATCAAAATCAGTTTGTTCCCACTTGGTCTCAGTTGTATAAATGTAAGGTCCAATTAAATTAAACCCTCCTATCAACTGCCAATCTGCTACTGATTTTATGCAAAGCCTTGTCTTTTTTTGTTTTAAATCAATAATTTCGATCCTATTTTTTGCTTTAACTATAGCTTCATCTCCTTCAATTCGCAACACAGTATGTGGTACATTTAGTGGATCTTCAATACATTCAGGTATATATCTCCAGATCAGTTCACCTGTGTATTTATTTCGTAAATAGAATATTTCTCTATCTGAACTATTCTCAAATTTTGAGGACAGTAGCACATAGTCTCCCACTATTCTTGGGGGGATACCTAATGGTCTTTGGGTCGTATCCATCAGAGTTAGTGGTTTACTCCATATTAGATTTTTCAATAATGGCGTAGTATCACAATATTTTCGCCCATAGAACACGTGTTCGCATGGCTCTTTGATAGGAGGAGGAGTTGGCATAGGCGTGGGCTTATCACAAGCTACCCCAAGGATGATGATAAAGCAATATAGGATATTCATTGTTTTCATATTACAAAATTACGGAAAATATGAATATGCTTGAAATTGCATTCATAAACGAGTATTTTGTCTAAAGATATGATTAATAGTCCTCAACAAGGTTCCATAATTATTAAGTGTTAGATGAAAAAAAATCAGTTTTAATTTCTTGGGTTATAAAAAACACCTAGGAATTTCTCAATCAACTTATTAATAATTCATCATCTTATAATAAGTTTTCGCCACAACTCTAGAGCGCCATCTATATCACCTACTTTTACGGCCAGAAAATTTAAATTGAGTAAGTCTCTGTTTCCTTTGGGGATAAAGATTTGACGCTTTATATCCCACGGGTTTGTGATTTCTTTGACGGATTTCATATCTAAAAATAACCAGCTATCGCTTTTGTTGAATTGGTTTTGGACACGCAAAAGGACCTTTTTCAATTCCACCAAATCGCTTACCGTGATCACTTGATCATTATTTATATCCGCTGCCAAATATTGAAGAGGGTTCGTGAATCTTTCTGAACCAAGGATATGTTTTTGCATAAGCAACACATCTTGGACTGAGATTCCATAAAGGATACTATCGTTACTGGTTGCACCAAGGGTATATTCTAGATCCAATTTGTTTTTTGGAAACAAAAAATTACCATTTTGGACTGTAGTGGTAACAAGAATAGAGTTGTTATGTATTCTCCTCATTGTGATATTTGATAAGCCTTCAGTGGAGTTTTCAACTTTCCCGCTAAACATTCGGCTTTGGATTTCTCTACACGAAAAGTAAACGGAAAGATTGTCTATATCCCAGGCCGACACACTAGACCTTACGCCAGCTGGGCAATATGGAAGCAACTCAATCCTAAATAAAGTAGAATCTGAAACGACAAACAAACTATCGTCATATAGGTCGTATTTCTCTTTGGTCCAATCTCGGGTCGTAGGAATCTCTCTTTTTTCAAATGCCAGAACATTATTTTTGTAGATACGAATACCGTACTTTGTAGGATAGTTATTGTCCGCTGTCAATCCACCAATCCAACTAAAACGAGTGGGTGCTTTTTGATGAAATATGATATGGTTCAATGAAATTCGCCCTTGATCATTTGGATTTAACAAAACTTCAAAAGTGATGGGAGTTACGTCTGGAGTTTCATAATTGCACGAAGTAGAAGCGCTTACACACATCGTGACAGTACTATTTTGGCCTTCGGTGCAAGAATGTTTGTTCATTTGCGGGTTGGTTCTGAAAACATTAGACGCTTGGATAGAACCACAATCCAATTGACTTATATATCTCGGGGTAAATTCATCGTAAACCATACTATTTGCAAGGACCATGGCATCGCAATTTTCAAAATCATAAATGATATTCTGATTGCAAGGTAGTATGGTATATGTAATAATGCTGTCGCAACCATTGACTGTTAGAAAATTAAAAACATATTCCCCAGGCTGACTGTAATTTTGGCCATTAATTACTAAAGGAATGGTGTCGCAAAGTGAAAGGGTTTTCTTGATATCGAACGCTGTACCTTTATTTACCTTTATTCTTAATATGCTGTCGCAACCGTTTTGATTTTGTAATGTCTGAAAATATTCACCAGGGCTGGTGTATTCAATTCCATTGACTAATGCTATTTCTCCTTGGCAAATCTGAAAATTTAGGGTACCGCTAGATTTTTTAAGTATGTTCACAGAAATTGTCAAAATACTGTCACAACCGAGTGCATTTACAAAATTTTGTGTATAAATCCCTGAGGAATTGTAGAAGATACCATTTACAATAATGGAGTCGCCTTCACATTTTGCGACGTGGATGCTATCAAAGGTAGGCCTT
This sequence comes from Saprospiraceae bacterium, assembly GCA_016718505.1. Classification (GTDB taxonomy): domain Bacteria; phylum Bacteroidota; class Bacteroidia; order Chitinophagales; family Saprospiraceae; genus JADKKF01. Next base: position 70,409 of record JADKDE010000004.1, read on the forward strand.
AGCTCATTAATCTTTATGGTTAAAATACTATCACAACCAACTGAATTTACAAATTTTTGGGTAAAGACTCCTGTTGTATGATAATAAATATTATTCACCAATACGGAATCCCTATCACATTTTCCAAACTGGAGAGTATCAGCTGTAGGATTCAATCTTATGATTTTTATATTCAAAGTGCTATCACATCCAAAAACAGATTGGAAGTTTTGTGTATAATCACCAGGCAGCTTATAAATGGTATCGTTGACGACCACAGAATCACCTGGACAAATGGAAAAAGTTTGATTCGAAGATATACCAATGCAATTGACTACATTAAATTGAAATTCTCTACGAATAGCTCCTATTTGTAATCCATTCCTATACTCTTTGGCGCAGACTGCTACCAAGAACTGTCCTAATGTATTGGGCACTCCAGAGAATTGTCCTGAATTAGAATTGATTTTAACTTGTGGCGAACCCCCCATTGGATTTGTCACTGAATAAATACTTGAAAATGTAACATCTGGATAAGGAGGAGGACAATTAAATGGATCTGGTGTTACACCATCGCATGCATTTGGACTGCCAGGAACTGTGGATCCTACGGGGCCTCCAGCATGGTATGGAACACAAAACTCATAGACTAAAGAGTCGCCGTCTATGTCAGTGGCAGAATGATCAAAATTTAGGGGTTTTTGATTGCATACTAAAATCGGAGGAAACTTATTAAAAGAAGGGCTATTATTGCATGTAGATATAGCATTGCCCTTAATCTCCACATCCAAAGCAAAACCCATCACTCCTGGAGTTATAATATTTGATATTGTGGTGTTTCGACAACATCTTTGGTAAACTATTCGATAGGTGCTTTGACTCCAAGGCAAAGTAACATTAAAATTATAGGTTGCTTTTTCGATTCGAATATTGGGCGGAATGACCACACATGGATCTCCGTAGCTTACGAATCCAATGTCGGTTGGTGGGGCTGTTTTAGTTTCTAAATAAGACCAAATAGAACTAGAAGGCTGTTTTTCAAAAACTCCAAATCTAGCTGGAAAATCGAAAGCAGCACCATTACCAATATCGTCCCTATAGATGGTATATGTAACCGTGAACCTAGAGGTCTTTAAAACTGAATCCGTTGCAATACACTTGTAAGTAGCTTCACCTCCAATAATATGAGTACCAAAAGCAGAATTAGAAAATAGCAAGAATAGGAATAGCACTTTGTATAAGCAGTTCATAACAATTATTTTAATGCACAAAAATATAAAAAATTAATATATATTATTTGTAAATATGAAAATAAATATCAACATTTTTTAAAATTGGCAATGTGGTGACTGGTTATTCTCGAAAATCAAGTAAATAATTGGGTGAAAGCCAATGTGGGTTGTTGGTTACATTGATAAGGAAAAGAAGAAATTGTGCGAATTTAGGCGTTTTCACCGAGCAAGGGAATAATATTGCGGAGATTAACACCAGTAATCTGAGCATAATTTGCGGAGAATATTTTTATTTGCAGATAATAAATGGTATATTTGTCGCATAATTTGCGGAGAATGAAAATTTATATACACGAAAGTGAAAACTGGACTGACTTCATTTGGGACAATAAGAAAGTGATGTTAAAACTTGGTGAAGCTAGAAACCAACAAGGAAGACTTTTGGGTAAAATGGAATCGCTGGGTTTTGATTTACAAGATGAGGCGGTACTAAGCACGTTAACTTTGGATGTTATTAAATCATCTGAAATCGAAGGTGAGTTTTTGGATATTGCGCAAGTCCGGTCATCAATTGCACGTCGATTAGGATTTGATATGGCAGGAACTGTGGAATCGGAACGCAACGTTGATGGAATAGTCGAAATGATGCTTGATGCTACCCAAAAATATGACTTGCCATTATCAAAAACCAGACTGTTTGGTTGGCATGCAGCACTGTTCCCATATGGGTGGAGTAATCTTTTTAAAATAAAAGTTGCAGACTGGAGAGAAGATGTTAGTGGGCCTATGCAAGTTGTTTCAGGGCCTATGGGAAAAGAAACGGTTCATTTTCAAGCTCCTGATTCTGATAGGATAGAGGCAGAGATGATGAAATTCCTAGACTGGTTTGAAAACGAGCATGAAATTGATTTGGTTCTCAAAGCAGCCATAGCACATTTATGGTTCGTAACAATTCATCCATTCGACGATGGAAATGGACGAATCACAAGAGCTATCACTGATATGGCATTGGCACGTTCTGACAAAAGCGTCAGGCGGTTTTATAGTATGTCTGCTCAAATTAGGATTGAAAGGAAACAATACTATGAAAAACTTGAGCAATCACAGAAAGGGAATTCAGACATAACGGAATGGATTTTGTGGTTTCTACAGTGCTTAATTAATGCAATAAACTCTACTGATGAGACTTTAACGAAAATATTAAGTAAAGCGGAATTTTGGAAATTACATTCTAGTACAATTCTCAATGAAAGGCAGCAGAAAATAATAAATAGATTACTGGATGGATTTGAAGGAAAGTTGACAACTTCAAAATGGGCGAAAATCAACAAATGTTCACAAGACACGGCTCTGAGGGATATTCAAGATTTGATAAAAAAGAATATATTACAAAAAGAAAATAGTGGGGGACGCAGTACAAATTATGAATTAAAGTAAAATATTTTAGGTTCTTAACACACGACCATGCAAACCCAGCCGTGTCAGAGGTCGTAAGGATCAACCTTGGTTGAGTGTGGATTTTGACATACAATGGCAAATCCATACCGAAACGCAGTGAAGTCCTGGAGGGCTCGACCCGATCTCGTCTTTAGCGAGGGAGGGGGACACCCAAAAAATTATAAAATTAGGATTTAGCCCGGAGTTGTGCGGAAGTTAACCTGCTTCCATCGTGGCTCCAACCCGGAGGCCCAAAGATATACATCAGTTTGGCTCGAAGATTGGGCGCATGTTTGACGTCGTGCCACATCGCCTCCCATTCATGAAAAACGATTTTTACGGGGTGGTGGGGCTGATCTAGGGGTTTTGTGAGGCCATAGATCACGGGTTCGATTTCTTCAGCGTAAGTACCAAATATTTTGTCCCAAATGATAAAAGTCATCCCCATATTGCGGTCTAGATAAGGAATATTGGCGCCATGGTGCACACGATGATTGCTAGGAGTAGCGAATATATGGTCGAGAATCCCGAGCTTTCCTACGAACTGTGTATGTATCAAAATGCCATAAAACTGCGTGGCGGAATACATGAAGAAAATATGTGCTGGCTGGAACCCTAAGAATACCAATGGAATAAAATAAATGAATCGATACAAAGGCTGAAATACGCTGCTCCTGAAACCAACGCTTACGTTGAACTCTTGGCTAGAGTGATGGGTCACGTGTACTGCCCAAAATAAGCGCACGTGATGGTCCACGCTATGCATGCACCAAAACATAAAATCCACCAAAAATAACAATGAAATCCAGTAAATATATGGATTGGTGATGGTAAAAAACGACCATTGTGCCAAGTAGCCGAGTACTAAGAAGTAAAACCCACGCAAACCGACGTCCAAGACCAGATTTATTATAGAAATATAGGCTGTGGTAAGGGTTTCTTTTAGCGTGTAAATACGTAAATTTTGAAAATTGGAAAGGACCAATTCTAAAATTATTGTAATTAAAAATAGTGGCGTATAGATCAGCAATAATATATTTTCTCCAGCGATGTCCATCTTGTGGCAAATTTAGAAGTACAAAGTTCTGAAAATTTGTGGATATTTAGCGCATTAAATAAAAATGGACCGAGTAAGGAGCACTATTTAGGCTGAAAATAAAACAATATGGAAAACGATGAATTAAGGCGAAAAATGACATTGTATGGCCTCACGATGGTAGCTGTGGGGGCTTCTATAGGCAGCGGAATCTTTTTGACGCCCTCGGATATCGCTAGTGAACTCCCTAATGTATGGTGGATTGTTGGGATATGGACGCTAGGCGGGATAATATCTCTGACAGGGGCTCTGACTTATGGAGAGCTGGGGGCAATGTTTCCTAAGGCGGGAGGGGTTTATGTGTATATACGGGAGGCATTTGGTGATTTGGTGGGTTTTCTGTATGGATGGGTCATGTTATTGGTGGTAACGTCAGGCTCCATTGCGGCCTTGGCTGTGGCATTTTGTTTGTATGCCAAAAAAATATTTCCAGGCCTAGAGTTGGTCTCGGATCAGATCTTGGGTAGTATCGTTATTGTCCTTCTGACGATATTCAATATCCGTGGGGTTCAGGTGGGGCAGCTCATCTCTAACATATTTACGAGTGCTAAATTGATAGGTATTTTTCTAATCATCGTTTTGGGGATATTTTGGGGGACAGCACCCGTATTTCCTGAAGATACAACGCTACCAGTAACTGACATTGCCACTGCGTGTTCGACTGCTTTGATTGGAGTGTTGTGGTCATATGGTGGATGGCACCACACGGCATCACTTGCAGGGGAGGCTCCCGATGCAGCGAATAAAGTGCCACGAGCAATGATACTAGGATCCATTATCGTGATCGTCATATATATTTTAGCAAATATTGCCTATGTGAAAATGTTATCTCTGGAGCGATTGATGGTATCAAAAGCAGTAGCCACCGATGCCTTGAGTCAGATATGGTCTGGGGCATCTTTTTTGGTTGCGTGTTTGATTGTTTTATCGACATTTGGAACCATGAGCATATATACGATGACGGCTCCTAGAATATATTATGCAATGGCAAAGGATGGCATCTTTTTCAAGCAATTAGCTTCGATCCATCCCAAGTACAAAACGCCCCATGTGGCCATATTGATACAATCTGGGTGGTCGATAGTTTTGTTGTTATTCTGGGGGACCTTTAATAATTTGATTACCTATGTCACGTTCATCGACTGGATATTTCTGATGCTGGCGGCAATTGCCATATTCGTATTTAGGCAACGGAAAGTGCCAAAACTGAGCAACTATACGGTGCCTGGATATCCGATTACACCGATTATTTTCATACTGATTAGCCTATGGTTTTTGATATCAACTTTGATAGAAAAGCCAGTTCAAGCGCTAGCAGGACTGATAGTGCTAGGCTTGGGCCTGATTTTGTACTATTTTATACATAAATTCTTGACTAAAGAACGGGATTAACTTGATACCCTTGTGATTTGAGCATCATCAAGATCCCATTGGGTCCTGGAAGATGTCCCGCGCCAACAGCAAAAAAGCACCTTGAAGAGGATGCAAGGTTGATGATCTTTGGAATCCAAGCCTTGTTGCGATCTAGGAGAAGAATATCGCTCATTTCCTTACCTTCAGTCAATGAAGATTTTTCGATGAATTGTCCCAAAGCGGGTAAATCTTGTTTTTTATAAAGATCCAACATGACAGAAAATTCATCAGAAGACTCTCCACCTGCGCGAATTGCTTTTATGGCATCGACCAATAATTTAGCTTGTTTTTTGTACGGTATTTTGTCAAAAATAGATATTTGGAAGTCGAGAGTTTCTAGGCCCAAAGTTTGCTTCTTAGCATTTTCAGCTATTTTATTGAATTCGATTTCGTAAGAAGTCATATTGCCGTTGTTCGTCAATGGATTCAGCTCTTGAGAAATCAAAGTACTTGTTATCATTGGCTTCAATCGATCAAAAAACATCAAGGGGATATTGTTTTTATTAAAATGATCTTCTACCATGGCATATTCTTTTGCCGTCATCAGATCTTTTAGTGTTTTGTCGTCTTTCATGACCAGTTTTTCCATCAAACCCATCATTTTGTTGGGATCCGTAGCCTCGGCAACGTCGATTTCAAATATTAATTTTTCACTTACTTCCATCGAGCGTTCTGTGCCCTTTGGATAAAAGAAATCTTTTGAGGGAATTAAATGTATCGTTCCAAAAATATAGGAAGTGTCTTTTAGGTCTTTGCCCGAAACGGCCCAAAGCAATGCTTTTTGATTTAAAGACGCTGGTATATTGGCAGTGGCAGCTTTTTGACTTGATTTGCAACCAATAGTGAAAGCACTTAAAGCAAGATAGAAAAGGGTGATAAAACCTTTATAATGTTTTATATACATAGTATATTTTTATTTAATATTATATTTGAGTGCAAATATATGATGAAAAATAATACCTGCAGCCACAGAAACATTTAATGATTGAATTTTTCCTCCTTGGTCTATGGAAAATATGCCATCAGCATAATCTTTTGTGACCTTGCTGATACCACTGCCCTCTGCTCCAAGTACTATCGCGATGGGTTCGTTGGTAGGAATATCACCCAATTTTTTCTCGGTGTTCAAATCCGCAGCCCAAACCTGAAATCCTTCATTTATAAGTGTTTCTAGCAATACTGCCAAGGATTTTTCTCTGCAAACGGGTATGGAAAGCAAAGCTCCAGCACTGGCCTTTATGGCTTCCTCGTTGATTTGTGCGGAGTTTTTCTCTAACACTATCAAAGCGTCAATATTGAAAATCTCTGCTGATCTCGCAATGGCTCCCATATTACGCACATCCGTGATGCCATCAAGAATTACCAAAGTTGGAATTTTTTCTTCGGTTTTTGCTTGTTCGAGGATATTTTGAAGATTTGCATAGACTATTTTGGAAATATATGCAACCAAACCCTGGTGAGCACTTGGTGCTATTTTTGAAAGTTTTTCCTTAGGGACATATGTCAGATTTATTCCATTTTTTTTGGCTAGGTGGCGGATTTCCTTTTCCGTTTCGCCTCTCATATCATTTTGAATGAGTATTTTATCAAGCAATATTCCGTTTTCTATGGCCTCCAAAATTGGATTTTTACCATATATGATATCAGTGTTTTGTGAAATCATGATATTTATTAAAATATTTTTAATTTAATTATAAATAGCTGTTTATATTTGTCATCCATTAAAAAAAAACAATAAATTTTAATTTATGAAATTTTTTAGAACAACGATCCTAGCTCTAACAATTATGAGTTGCTTTAGTTTGTTAGCCCAGGAAAACTCGGCCGTCAACTTAGCCAAAGCACACCTTGAAAAAAATCTCCAAGACTTTCATTTAAATCTGGATGATCTAAAAAGCCTAAGAGTGAGTGATGAGTACACCACAGATGAAGGCAATACCTATTTGTACCTACAACAGTGCTATAATGGTATCCCTATATATAATGCGGTCAATACATTTTATAAATCCAAATCTGGAGAGATTTATGCTGCCCCGTCGCGATTTTTTGGAAATCTACAGCAGAAAGTTCAACCCATTTCTGGAGACATCATTGAGCCAATAGAAGCCATTCTCCAAGCCGCTAAAAGTGCTTCGGTACAACAATTCAAATTGCCAGTACAAAAGGGTATTAACAGAAAAAACGATAAGCTTATTTTCGATAAAAGCGATCTTGCCTATTCAGATATTTTTGTAAAAAAAGTATATGTAACCACCGAAAATGACCAATTGGTTTTAGCTTGGCAGGTTGAATTGGATGCTGTCAACGGCTCTGATTATTGGAATATGATGATCGATGCGCAAACAGGTGAAATCTTAAATAAAGGATCCTACACGACGCATTGTAGCTTTGAAAGTCACAGCACTGGAGGGGATCATTTAAGTCAACAAGATGTTGAAAAACAAAACGAAGCAGCTGGCGAAAGCCGAGGACAGTTATTGGCAGGAGAAAGTAAATATAATGTTTGGGGACTGCCTTTGGAAGCACCAAGTTTTGGAAACAGAAGCCTTCAAAATGGACCTGCTTCAACACTGGCTTCTCCTTATGGATGGCACGATATCAATGGACAAGATGGAGCTGAGTTCCAAATAACCAGAGGTAATAATGGCCACGCATTTCACGATGCTGATGCGAACTATGTATCGGCAAACGACGAGCCATCGGGAGGTGCTGCTCTTTCATTCGATCTACCATTTGATTCAACTCTTGAGCCTACATCGAACTCTCAAACAGCCGTCATCCAACTATTTTATATGGTCAATATGATGCACGATATTGCTTATGTAAATGGATTGACAGAGGCAGCAGGAAGTTTTCAAACCAATAATTATGGAAGAGGAGGCTTAGGAGATGATGAAGTGATTGCTCTAGGACAGTTTGATTCCAACATAAAGACCAATAGGAATAACGCTGATTTTTCGACCCCAGAAGATGGTGGGAATGGACGGATGAGAATGTTCTTGTGGGATAGAACGGCGAATTCCTACCTGACGGTGTTAACTCCAGCATCTATCAGTGGGGTATATGCTTCATCTACTTCGACATTTAGCCCTACGATTTCTACTACACCTATTACAGGAAAAGTTGTTCCAGCATTTGATATATCTAGCAAACCGACTTTGGGATGCTCTGCCATAGAGAATTCCCTTGCTGTAAGTGGAAACGTGGCATTGATCGATAGAGGATCTTGTTTTTTCAAAGAAAAGGCAATTTTTGCTCAGAACGCAGGTGCCATCGGTTTGATTATATGCAATTTTGAGGAGGCTTTGGTGAGTATGGGTGGAAATACACCTGCAACAAATGTAACCATTCCGGTAGTAATGTTAGAAAAAAGCAAGTGTACAGCGATAAGAGAAAAAATTACTCGTGGAGACGAAGTTTCTATCTCCTTTGTGACTCCAAACGTTACGGGACCGGCATTTTTGGACGGAACCATCGATAACGGAATTATAGCCCATGAATATGGCCATGGAATCTCCAACAGATTGACAGGAGGTCCTGCTCTAGCAGGCTGCCTTGGAAATGACGAACAAATGGGCGAAGGTTGGAGTGATTTCTTTACTTTGGTTACCACTGCCAAAGCATCTGATACCAACGATAAGGTAAGAGGAATTGGTACCTATGCTGACAATCAACCGATCACTGGTAGAGGTATCCGAAGCTATCCTTATACGACCAACATGAATGACAACCCCGAAACCTACGAGAGCATCATCGGAGTTTCTGGTCCACACCCATTGGGAGCAACTTGGGCGGCAATGCTTTGGGAAGTTTACTGGAAAATGGTTGAAAAATACGGCTTTGATGCTGATTTAATCAACGGGAATGCTGGGAATAACAAAGCCATCAAACTTGTAATGGAAGGGATGAAATTACAGCCCTGCAGCCCAGGATTTGTAGATGGAAGAAATGCCATCTTGAGAGCAGATGAAAATCTATATGGTGGAGCAAATAAATGTTTAATATGGGAAGCTTTTGCTAAAAGAGGACTTGGATATTTGGCAAATCAAGGATCTAATAATCAACGCAACGACGCCTTAGAATCCTTTGAAGTGTTACCAACTTGTATTCCTCAATTGAAAATATTCAAAAAGGCGACGGAGTTCGTCAAGCCTGGTGAAAATATCACAGTAAATTTGACAGTTGTAAATCATAAGAATGAAACTCTTAACAATTTAGTGGTATCCGATATCATCCCAGATGGTTGCACTTATGTGGTAGGTTCAGCAAGTCAAACGCCTACTATTAGTGGTAACTTGATGAGTTTTAACATCAATAGCATGGCATTTGGCGATACGATCAAATATAAATATGTCCTGAAATCAAGTCCAGACATTTTCTCTGACAATTATTTCTTTGATGATGCCGAAAACAGTCAAGAAAACTTCGATTTTGTCATTGAAGAAGGTTCTAACCAATGGTATGTTTCTGTTAATGACACATATAAGGGTTCATTAAAATACAGAGTGAATAGTTTAGCAACTTCTAGTTTACAAAATATGCAATTGTTCGATCCCATCTTAATCCAGGGCGATAATCCTGAATTGAGATTTTTTTATAAAATAAATACAGAAAACGGAGCCGATGGCGGCATCATTGAATATTCTGATGATAATGGCGTTTCTTGGAGTGATCTTGGATCAAGGATAACAAGAAATGGATACAGAGGAAAAATCTCTTATTCTACCTTTGTAATCCCCAATTTGAAAGCTTATTGGGGCAATAGCGGAACAGCATACAAAGAAGTACACGTAGATTTGGCTGATTTCAAAAATAAGTCTATAAGATTTAGATACTCATTTGCTACCAATGATACGACTGGAACGAACTCTCAATTCTGGGCCATCGATAATATCGAGTTGGTGGATGCTAAATACTATCAAACTAAAGCGTGTGTTTCTGTTACTGGTGGTGAAATGGTATGTTCGGAGATCCCGTCCAAAGGAACTTATATAGAATCAGAGATTTCATTAAAGTCGAAAGACCAAAATACTGCTGCTTTCGAAGCTGCTGTATATCCAAATCCAGGAAACGATTTACTCAATGTATTTATTCAAAGCGTTGGCGTATCTGAGGATTACGAAATCTCCATTTTTAATATTCAAGGACAAAAAGTAATTAACCAAAAATTGGTCAAGCAAGGATTGTCTTCGACACATGAAATTTCAACATCAGACATCCCTGAGGGTATGTACTTGGTACGGTTGAAGTCCAAACTAGGCGAAAAGACGATAAAATGGATTAAACATTAAAATTAAGTATAATTAGGAGAGAGGGTCTAATCATTCGGTTAGGCCCTTTTTTTATCGCCCAAAATCATCCTGAACCCGAACGATGTCTTCTTCGTCCGAAGGATTATTAGGGTCTGTATGCTGCCATATTTCGGCGATAACGCCCCAAGTATCTTTGCCGATGAGTCGATGCCTCTGGCCCTGGCGCAATTTTATTTTTTGTCCCTTTGTCAGAGAGATTATTTCTCCCTCATAATCATCATCGCTGATACATACATTTACGTCATTTTTGATGCATTTCCAAATCTCTGCCCTTCTATGGTGGTACTGCCAGCTTAGTCTTTTCAAGGGCGCAACCATCAATATTTTAGGACTTAATTTCTGAGTCAATTTTATTTCTTCAAAATTTTCTTCAGGAAAAAAATGTTGTGCAAAGTCCTTGGCTTGAGATTCGTCTATAACTAAAAATCCCCCCCAAGGCCTGTTTTTGTCCATTGAATCGATTTTAAAGCCATTTTCTTTCATCAATTTTATCATTTTAGAAAATATACTTTCTTTGTCAAGTAATTTTTTAGAAGCCATTTATTTATTCCTTTTTATAAAATTTCAAATTAATATTTACCATTTATATGCATAATACATGTAAGTTTGGGCTACAAAAATAATAATAATGTCGGTACAAAAAGAAATCAAAAGAATTACGACGCATATTTTGCAAGAAATGAAGATGGACGGCAAGAAAATATCCATGCTTACCGCCTATGATTTTTCATTCGCCAAGATATTAGATGAAGCGGGCATTGAGATCTTATTGGTTGGTGATTCGGCTAGTAATGTTATGGCTGGACATGAAACCACATTGCCCATCACTTTGGACCAAATGATTTATCACGCATCTTCGGTGGTAAGGGGCGTACAAAAGGCACTCGTTGTAGTGGATTTACCATTCGGTACCTACCAAGGCAATTCTAAAAAAGCCCTTCAATCCGCCATCCGCATCATGAAAGAATCTGGGGCTCACGCTGTTAAACTCGAAGGAGGAACTGAGATCGGCGATGCTGTCAAAAGGATACTTTCTGCTGGAGTTCCCGTCATGGGACACTTGGGTTTGACCCCGCAGTCTATATATAAATTCGGAACCTATTCCGTGCGCGCAAAAGAAGAGATGGAGGCCAATAAATTGAAGTCGGATGCATTATTTTTGCAAGAAATTGGGTGTTTTGCCATCGTTTTGGAGAAAATCCCAGCTACATTGGGCGAAGAAGTTTCTAAGTCATTGCACATACCGACCATCGGTATAGGTGCTGGAGGCGGTACGGATGGACAAGTGCTGGTCACGCACGATTTATTGGGCATCACCAAGGAATTTAAACCAAGGTTTTTGAGAAGATATATGGAACTATTTGATGAGATAAAAGACAACGTACAACATTATATCCAAGACGTAAAATCGGGCGATTTCCCAAATTCTACTGAACAATATTAAAATATTTTTTTTTAATTTTTTATGAAAATAAAAAGCATTAGTCTAAAGAAGATTCTTTTGTTTGCGGCCATTTGTGTAGTTCTCTATGGCCTTTATACTGCATATGAGTTGCTCATGCCAAACACCAAATCCGAAAGCGAGTCTGAGTATTTGCTCATACCCACGGGATCTTCACTTGTCAAAGTATTTTCCATCTTAGAAAAAAATGATTATTTAGAAAATCTTTCTTCGTTCAAAACCATGGCAAGACGAATGGGCTATAACGATAAGACTGTAAAGCCTGGTCGATATAAAATCACCCAAGGAATGAGCAATTTCAATTTGATAAAATTATTGAAAAGCGGCCGCCAAACTCCAGTAAAATTTGTGTTGAATAGTGAGCGAAAAATTGAAAATTTGGCAGCTCATTTGGGGGATAATTTCGAGGCCGATTCCTTGAAGTTTTTGGAAGTATTAAATTCTAATCAGACGTTGGACCTTTGCGATTGTAAAAAAGAAGCATTGATCGGTATGTTCATCCCCAATACCTATGAAGTATATTGGAACACAAAACCCATAGAGATTATCAAGAAACTATTCTCTGAGGAAAAACGGTTTTGGGAAGCGAAAAATAGGGTAGAAAAGGCCCAGAATCTGGGACTTACTAAAAATGAGGTGATGACTCTAGCTTCCATCGTGGAGAAGGAAACCACCTATAATCCCGAAAAGCCTCGTATCGCTGGGCTTTATTTTAATCGTCTTACAAGAGATATGAAATTGCAATCAGATCCAACGGTAGTCTATGCTGTGGGAGATTTTTCACTGAGAAGGATTCTTCATGGGCATCTCACCGTGACGTCACCTTACAATACGTATATGAATCTCGGATTGCCTCCTGGACCGATTTGTATCCCTTCTATTTCTAGCATCGATGCAGTCTTGTCGATGGAGCGCAATAATTTTTTGTATATGTGCGCAAAACCCAATTCCGAGGGTTCGCATTCATTCGCGACGAGTTATTCAGAGCATCTAAAATTCGCTAGCGAATATAGGCAATGGCTTGATAGCCGAGGTATCTAAATTTTAAATATAAAATGAGACCAAGCCAGATTTTGAATTTTGAAGAAAGAATTCTCAATGGCGTCGAGGGTTTTTTGACAAATTTGGGTTGTGATCGAAACAAGTCCCTGGGCATCGCATGCAGTGGGGGAGTGGACTCACTGGTTTTGGCTGAGCTGTGTCATCGACTAGGATTTTCACTCGTTCTTATACACGCTAATTTTCACTTAAGGGGAGATGATTCCAATTTGGATCAGGCTTGTGTTGAAAATTTCGGCTTGAAACACGGAATTCCAGTTATCTCAAAAGATTTTTTTATACAAAAAGAAAAGAAAAATATCCAGCAAATAGCTAGGTCCCTTCGATATGAATGGTGGGATGATTTGCTAAAAGAGGGTAGGGTTCTGTTCATAGCTACAGGCCACCACGGACAAGATTTAGTTGAAACATCGCTGCTCTATTGGGCACGTGGAGGCAATTTTATGAACCTTCTAGGGATTCAAGCTGTCAGAGATCGATACATTAGACCTCTATTGGCTTTTACCAAAGCTGAAATACTTGAGTTGGCGACTCGATGGCAGGTATATTTTCGTGAGGATAAGTCCAATTTTGACGATGATTATTTGCGCAATAAAGTGCGGCATCACCTCATCCCAGAGCTCCAAAAAATCAATCCGAACTATATCTCTAACATCCCCAATCACCTGAAAATCGCAGCTGACCACAATCGAATTATCCAAGATACGTTGGCGATTAACATCGACAGTGTTTATACCAAACTCAACGATCGCTATGCTAAGATCGATACAAAGAAGCTATCTCAGTTTGCTTGGGCTCGAAGCATTCTCTGGAATATCATCGAACCCCTAGGCTACAACACGACCCAACTCGATGAAATATTATCATCTTTTACTACAAAGTTTAAAAATATCTATCTCAGCTTTACACACGCTTTGATGATTCTAAAAGGTGAGATTTTGATCAAAAAAAAGGACGATTTTATTAAGGAATTGCCCTTTACCATACAAGCCAATTATCTCGATTTCAACGATTTTCATTTTTCTATTTCAAATGAAAAACCAGATACGAAGGACAGTTCTTTAGATTTTATAGCTGTGGAAGAAACCTTCTTAGAACAAGCTGTCATAAGGACCTTTAAGGCTGGAGATAAAATGAAGTCAGCAAGACTAAAAGGCGCCAGTGTTAAAATCAGCAATCTTTTCATCAATCATAAAATTAATAATTTTTACAAAGAAGATTGGCCACTCATCGAGTGTGAACAAAATATTATTTGGATTCCATTCTTGGAACATTCCATTTTAGCGAAAAGTAAAACTATATCGAAGCCCGTTTACCTTATTTGTGAACGCCTAGCTTACATTTTTTAAGTTCCAATTAAGCCAGAGTTTTTTATATTTCTTCAAAATTATGAGGTAGAAATCCTCGTTGCCTACCAATTTATTAATTAGATTATGGCTATAAAGACATTTTTTCCAATTATTTAGTACATTTACGCTTATTTTTAAATTTATGGCATTTATCAGGCTCACAACGGACTTTAGTGATCCACAGTTTTTGGACAGACAAGTCCCATTTGAGAAAAATGGGGAGACCTTGTTGATTCAAAAGCCTGGAAAATTGTCGTTACTCCGCCTGATGTCACGCCAAATCATGCAATTTCAAGAATTTGAGCTTGCCAGCGGATTCACATTTGCCCAGCATTTAGAAGAGATCTATCCTCGGATATCGGCAGATTCGCAAACATTTCCACTCACCAAGGTAGTTTTGACACCACGAGAGTTCGCACTTTTACCAGCCGTCATCAAAGATGAAAAAATCGTAGATGGCTTGCTTTCCGCTAGCCTTTTGTCCAATACAAGCCATCAAATCAAGGTTCAGCAGCCGATTTTGTACAATTCGATTTATATGCATTTCAATGTGGATGCTGACGTCTTAAAGCCGATGCCATACTCCGATAAGGTCGATTACCTCAGTTTGTATGGGTTTTTATTAGAGTTTTGGAGTTCCATACACAAGGAAAACAACGACAAAAATATTTTTATCCACGTCGAAAAAAATGAATTTTACTTTTCCTATTTCATCGATGGCCAACTGCAGCATTTCAATATTTTTGAATTCAAAGTCGCCGCGGATTTCCTATACTTCGTGCTATTTGCCTGCAAAGAATTGGACATAGACGCCAAGAACGCTACGATTTATTTGCATGGCATCATCAATGACCAATCCGAACTCTACAAAATCTTGCGCATTTATATCAAAGAACTTAGATTTTTGGAGATCCAGTCGAGTCGATTTGGCGGTTTTAACCCCGATCCATCCCATCTGTTTACCGACCTATTCGCTACGATCGCATGCGTATCATAAGCGGCAAATTTGGGGGCGCAAGTTTTATCCTCCCGCGGACCAATGGCCCACCAGACCCACTACCGACATCTCCAAAGAGGGATTGTACAATACGCTCCAGCACGACCTGGACTTTGAGTCCATCAAGATGTTGGATCTCTTCGGCGGTACGGGCAATCATTGTTACGAATGCATTTCCCGAGGATGCTCCGATGCGACTTACGTGGACACCCACCCGCCAGCCGTCAAATTCGTCAAGACCCTAGCCCAAACCCTAGACATTGAGTCGTCGCTCCAAGTCTTTAGGATGGACGTTTTCAAGTATATTCCGTGGTGTGACCAGCAGTACGATTTTATTTTCGCTGGGCCGCCATACCCATTGAAGACCATTCCGCTGATCCCTGACCTGATATTTCAGCACGACTTATTGGCACCTGAGGGCATTTTCGTCCTCGAGCACAATCCTGATCACGAATTTTCCCAGCATCCTCGTTTCGTCAAAGTGAAGACTTACGGACAGACCCGCTTCAGCTTCTTTCAATAATTCTTTGACTTTATTTTGGGCAGTCCCCTTCGCTTCGCTCAGGGTCGCTATGCTTCGGGCTCGCTATTCGCTCGGCCACGTCAGAGCCGTGTCTGGCCTTCGGCCACCCTCCGCAGCGCTACTGCGCTAGGATTTAGTTTTTACCCACCTTTGATAGTGTAGAATCTGCGGGAAATATCCATTTGTACATCAGTTGGAATTCAGTAATTGCTCATCATTTGTAAAGATAGGGGGGGTAAATGGATCCATGAGAATTGTTAAAGTAGTTCTCTAAAAAGCTCAACAATTATTACGCCAAGCAGGTTCTTTAAAGGCTTTATTGCTGGTTATTCTATTTTCGTAATAACTTGCCAAGATCGGAATATCCAGGATTGTCTGCAACTTGATTTGGGTTTCAATGGTTAGGTTTTCTTTTCCACTAACAATTTTTGTAATTTGCTGTGGAGAAACACTCATTTCTGTTGCTAGTTTTTTTTGAGTCCAACCGATTTCATCTAATTTTAATAATACTTTAAGGGCTATTTGTTGTGATTCACGCAACATAGAGCGATCTTTAATTCGTTTCTTATTGTTTAGTAGGGTGTCTGGCTTGTCATCGGACACAAGTGCTAAAAATTTCTCCTTATTTGTCATTTTTATTCAATTAATAATTCAAAAAAAGAATCTTCGTCAAATACTCCATTTTTATAGAGATATTCTCTTGCAAGATTCAATTTGGTTAATTCATTTTTAGTATCGGGATGATCTAGCATTTTTTGGCTCATTTTTATCGCACCTCCTGTTATCACAAAACAATTTGAACCTAATTTGATGGCATAATATCTTAGCCGATTCCTATGGATTTTTCCCTTTTGAAAAGCCAAGAGCTTATTGTTTTCTGAATCTTTTAATGGTTCAAAATAATGGCGATATGGCTCTTCGTTCTGATTGAGATTGTCCAAATAGTCCTGTATCTGTTCGGCATCTCGTATAATACCGCTAACAAATTTACTTATATCTAAAATGTTGTTTTTGTCACAGTATAGTTTTAAAAAAGAAACATCTGTCCATAATTCCATCAATCTGTCATATTCATTATCTCCTTCATTTTCGTAATGAAAAGCAAATAATTGGTCTGCAAATATACGAACTATTTTCATTAAATCAACCTGTAGGTTTATGTATTTATTTTTGGTTTAACGATGTTCACTTCCCTTTATGTACTTCGTAAGTAGATGGAACCATATCTTTAGATTAGATAATTTAATTTGCATTCTCCTTATTTCACATTCCTCATTCCTCTCGCAAATATAATATCGATGCATCAATCTTCCAAAAAATATAATACTCGATTTTAAGCGTTTGAATTTGGTGTAGATTGCCATTTGTACATCAGTTGGAATTCAGTAATTGCTCATCATTTTTGTAGGTGGTGGGGTAGAGGGATACATGAGATTCGATAAGGCAGTTATGGATATTACATCTTACCCTTCATTCAATGATTTTGCTGTCATTAATAAAAAATCTAGGCTTTTTTTATAATCTAAATTATCGTATTCTAAACCTAGTTTTTTAAGATTGAGGTAGTAATCTGCCAGATTCAGATAATAGTTCTTCTCCAATGGAATCGAGTAGGCTTTCTTACCTAATTTTTCTATCAAAAACCACTTTTCGAGCAATCTTGCAGTTCTCCCATTCCCATCTTGAAATGGATGTATTTTTACAAAAACTAAGTGAATCAATGAGGCATAATAATAAATTTCATAAGAATTTAGTTGATTGTTTTGAAGGGTCGCAATATCTCTAAACAGTTTTTCTAGTTCTAAATTAACTAGCTCTGGACTAGCAGCAACGTACTCAATTTGATCATTGGAGTTAATAACAAACATAGGATTTGTACGTATGAATCCTTGTTGGCTTTTTGAAAGCAAATTTTGACTTAGAATCGCATGAGCTTTTTTAACATTTTCAAGAGCCAAATTATTTTCTTCGATAAATTCATAAGCATTGTACAAATCGTCAGCCTTTTTGGTATAATCAGCCGTAAACTGTACTTTCAGGAATTTGTGTTTATAATAGCTATCAAAATCAATTTCTTCCCCTTCGATCTTTGATGAATATACCGATGAAACTGAATTGTAGAATTGAAAATAATCGACATGTAATTCCAATTCAGGGAATCTATTTAGCATATCTATTGGAGACTCCCTTAGATTCAAGCTAAATTCGGGTAATAATTCAGATGTCAAAATCTCGAAGTTCATATTCAACAAGGCTTTTGCTCAAAGATACATGTTTGCATTGTTATGCAAACCAAGATTTTAGTTAGTCTCATGCTAACGCAAGTTACCAAACTTGTGCCGACCAAAATCATGTCCCGCTACTGCTTCACTACCTTGTCCATAACCCTTATCCCTTTTCTATCGGAAATCACCAGTACATATAGTCCAGGAGGAAACTCTCCAACATCAACGTGCCACTGGTAATCGTGGGTGTCAAAAGCTTCTTTTTTGACAGAGATTCCTTGCATATTGATTATGGAGATCTCCATTTTTTTAGACTCGTCACCAACTGGATTGTACATGATATTAATCTTGTCTCTGACGGGATTTGGATATACAATGGCTTCTCCTCGCCTGACTATGGGCATAAAGCTGGTACTTGTAAGCGTATCGCATTGATTTTCGTAGGGCGTACCCAGCCTATAGTTGGGATAGTATGGCATGGTCCCGGAATTCCAACGGGATAACTTAACACCTCTTTGAATAAAATCACAGGCAGTCCCCTTCCTATCTGGATAGTTGATGACGTGCAAGTATTTAGAGCTGGCTGTACTCGAAATATAGATTTTACAATCTGGAGCAAGCTGTGACTGATAAAAATTGGCTTGGAAGATGCTGTCTTCCAAATATCCATCGTAATAGGCGATCACTTCGGCGGATGCTTGGATATCGTCAGCATAGGTATCGTACTGGATGATCTTGTGCAGCATGATGAGGTAAAGATATCGGCTATTTGAAGAAAATGATATACTGCCAACCATGACACTATCCACGAGTATTTTTTTATAATTGCTCAATCTACCCGTATTTCTGTCAAAATCGTACAAAGAAAAAGGGCTATATCCCCCGTCGAAATGGGCAAATTTTTTACCGTCAGGAGAAAACAAACCATTTCCTATCCCTCCATGATTCAAAGTATCTCCGATTATCTGATCTAATGGGGCTTGAATATTGCCAATGCTGTCAATCAATTGAAGATAGAATTTATTGGTCTTATATTCGTGAGTGATGATCCACCAAGACTTATTGTCGCTATGTTTACAAGCATTAACAAATAAGGTACTCAAAGTATCCGTCTGAATTGGTATATTTTTTTCTAAGACTCTACTTTCATTGTTTTTAATTTCAACAACACTTTTGTACAAAGGCAATCTTACTCCTGCAGAGATTTCTCTTGGAATATCTATATTACCATGAATTATATAGTATTTTATGCTATCATCAGTTAAAGGCAACCCAATTATATCATAAGGATATGGCATGGCCTCAAAAGTGCCTTCGCACCACGAACTGCGGATGATGCCTGTATTAATACTGTCGCCA
This sequence comes from Saprospiraceae bacterium, assembly GCA_016718505.1. Taxonomy (GTDB): domain Bacteria; phylum Bacteroidota; class Bacteroidia; order Chitinophagales; family Saprospiraceae; genus JADKKF01. Next base: position 89,852 of record JADKDE010000004.1, read on the forward strand.
TTGATCATGAGCATTTGATCGGCATTGGCTATCCAACAACCATTGGAGGCAAAAATAAAATTTCCATCTTTATCACACATAGATAGTGCTGCACTCACAAAATTCATTTCGATATTTTGTGGATGGATGACGGCAGGTCGTTCTCTAAAATCAAAATATGTACCCCCAAAACGCGTATCCCCACTAAAACTATGATGCCCAAATTGCCACCAGTAATCGTATTTGTATTGTGCCTGAGCTATAATATAACTAGATAACAATAAAATTATCAATGACAATTTGGATATCAATAAATTCATATTAGTTTGTATTTTTAATAAATTTCAATGTTTGACGATCGTTTTGACCATATTCTCTCACACCAACGCAAGTTTTCAAACTTGTGCCGACCCAAAATAACTGCCAACTACCGCTTCACTACCTTATCCCCCGCCAAGACACGGCCATACTGTACGATGCGCACGGCATAGATACCAGGCAGCCAGTCTCGGGTCGAAAGGCTCGTCCGATTCTGATACGAATCTAGAGGCTGCCGCAACATGAGTCGTCCTTGCATATCCCACACCTCCGCTACGCTGTGCTGGTAATCACCCCGCAGGTCATAGCCTATCTGGAGCTCATCGCTGACGGGATTGGGGCTTAAGGAGAGGTGGATCTCACCTTCTGTGTCGGTACTAACTATAGGCAGAGAGTCACAAGGGCTTCCCTTCAATGGACCGAGGCGATAGTTCGGATAATTGGGAACGCCAAAATTATTGTGAATCGGAAGCTTTAAGGAATGTTGCTTAAAGTTGCATCCTTTGCCACGGATATTGGGATCGTTGATTACGTGCAAATAGCGGACTCCATTGGGGACACTCCCATAAATTTTGCCATCGGGAGCATTTTGGAGCATAAAAAAAGTGGTATGGAATGGATCTCTATTTCCATCGAAGGTGTCAATCTCCATCTTCGTAGATTGGTATGGTTCATGACTCATGTCGTACTGCATCAGTTTTGTACCTAGTGATAGATATAATAATTTGCTATCGGGCGAAAAAGCAACCCCACAAGAGGGGTAAAGACCCTGATAAATATCTTGACCTCTCCAAGTCAACTCGCCACTGCATCGGTCAAAGGAATAAAGATCTAAAAAGACAGTATAATTAGGACTTAGTCCATAAAAAGTAATGGTGGCATAAGAGGTTCCATCTGGAGAAAATACTGATTGTCCTAAATCTATATAAAATCTATTCTTAAATGTACTCCTATTAAAAATATGAATACTATCAGGAGTTATTAATAGCAACTTAAAATCTGATGGATTAAGAAATTTGGGAATAAGAACCCACCAATCTCTTCCATTAGCGTGTTTAACAGCAGTCAAATGGCCTATTGCCAAAGTATCTTCTATAATTTTCTTTTCTTTAATATTAATTTTTCCAAGGCCTTCATTTTGAAGCATATCGACTTCTGTCATTCTCAAATCAAGAGAATATACATAAAGGACGTTAGGCAGACTCAATGTTTGTGCACACTCATGAAAGATAATGTATTTGCTTTTATGGTTTGGTTTTGGAAGCACAACTATTTTTTGAGGAGTATCAAAATATGCCAATTTACCGTGTGTAAGGCTATCCGTCCCAGCCATTTTCTGATGCAATTTATTGTATAGAAATAGCCCATCTGTATAGAACTGCAAGGCTCCTTCTTCATTACATATGGCTATATTAGTAAAGTCGGTGTCAGCTCTGCCCATTGGGTCCTTTTGAAAAGTGCTCGTGTCCAAGGGAAATTGAAGAAAGGCATTGCCGATATCTGGAAAGGGATTTACTCCCCTCTTGCCTAAAAGCCAAATATTATCATATTTTTGCGAAAAACAAGGTGCTACAAAACAAAAGCTAAGAATTAAAGTATAACAAAAGTTTTTAACCATAATAAATAATTGAAATTGTTAAGAAAGCAGGGAACAAATGCTCCCTGCTTTATTTGATATAGTTTAATCTTGAACTAAGAGTCTATACGTTTTATCCGTACTATTTCCTGATATTTTCAGTAAATATAATCCATGAGGCGATTGGCTGATATCCAATCTTTCGCTTGTTGAAATTATATGCTGCATTTTGATCATCTGCCCTAAAGCATTGTAGATCGATAGCGTAGATCCTACTTCTAATCCACCGATATTATAAATGCCATTTGACGGGTTTGGAAATATTTTTAGCTCAGAACCCATGTTTTGGGTGATGTCTCGCTTTTCAAGGTTTTCTTCGATCGTCTGACAATGATCATCGAATACCAAGTTTTGGTTCTGTATAAGTGCCATGTTTCTAGCCCAATAGACAGCATTGCCATAGTCCAAAGGACAAAGATTTCCTATAGCGATAAGTTGATCAAATTGAGCTGGTGTCCAATTATTGAATTGCTTTTTCATGCCCTCTATGACAAGATTGTTGAATTGTTTGTCTTGGATAAGCTCTTGACTGCTGGGTACAATGCTTGATAATTCAGCTGCAAATGCATTGAGTGTACTCATCCTCGTGTTAGTGAATCCATTTATAAGAATGCTAAAACCTTGGTATTCTAAATCCAAGCGTTCACCCAATCCCTCGATGGCGTTAACCACAGTCAAAGAGTCCAAGATCGCAAAATATTTGTTCTCAAGAATATTGTAATGAACCTTTAGATTTGCCCTTATACTAGTTATGGTATCGATTTTTTGACGAATGTTCTGGTATGCAGGATCTTCTTCTGGATGATTATTTGTTAACGCTGTTTCGATGTTTACGATTTGATCCAAAGGTCCGTCTTTGGTTGCATTTTTAAATGAAATAACCTCGCTTTTATTGAGTGTTTCTACTGTTGCATCCTTTATTTTCCCGAGCATATATTTTTTCCCAAAATAAATATATCCATTTTTGTGTGGAATGTTACCGTAGTCTCCGCTTAATTGTATTTGATCTGAATAGGTATATTCATTGCCTTCTTCCCCAAATTTTGGTGGTTGACTCAGGTTGCAAACTACATCTGAATAACAATTATTTATGGTATTCAAATCCTTTTCAAACCAAGCATCAACACCCGCAGCATTGCCGTTGCTGGGCATTAGGGGCCAAGTATTGGTCTGAACCGTAAATTTTGACATATTTACCGAATTAGAATTAGAATTCTGATTATAAGCCCCTAGGCCACTAAAAGTACCTTGTGACCACCGATTGTTTGTCCATTTTTGCGGTGAGATATAACTGCCTTGTTCTAGCCAAAGACCATACTGAGCATTGCTTATATGGGATGTTCTAAGTTTTGTATCCATATTTACAAAATTAGACCAAATGCTGCGTTGATAGCCATTGATATAATTGCAACAAAACAAATTATTTGGACTGCTTTCTAAAAAGATGCCCATTGATGGTCTATCTTCATCAAACGGGGTATTGGTATTAATGGTGTTCTCATAGAGTCTAATTCCACTGGTGCCATACAATCCTATGCCCATTAAATTTTGGTTGCCATCAATACTATTTGATTGGACTGAAAATTTGGATCCATTTACCCCATTTAGAACGATGCCTCCGACATTGGTACCTGGCGAAATCTGGTTTTGATTGATGGCACCTTTTACCACCAAAGGATCTTGGTTAAAATGAATACATCCTCCATTCAAATTTAAACCGTCAAGGAAGGTTGGATTTGATGAAGTTAATTCATTATGTCGTACGAATAATTGTCCATTCCCAATCGAATTCAAACCGTAGATGCAATTTGGTTTTGAATTGATCCTGTTGCTATCTATCGTATATGATGCATCCGTAGAAGAGATCAACCGAACTCCAGTAGTAGCAGTTATCTGAGATCCTATGATATTTACAACAGCAAAGCTACTTCTTTCGAACATTACTCCAACATCCGCGGAGTTGACTGTAATATCTTTAACATCAACAAAATAACAAGAGTCACAAAAGATTCCTTTTCCTTTGGGTGGTCGATTATTGTGATTGTAAGATGTTCCTAACATTTTAGTAAAGATAGCATTGCCAACCATCATATTTGTTTTCTTTGCAAGTATTCCATTTTGAATGCTGTCAAATTCATTCTGTGTACCAAAGATAAAATTAAAACTTAAAGCTGGATACAAATTAAAATGTGTGTTATTGTTCAATTTTATACCTGCGAAAGCTATCGTATCATAATTTGGTTGCCCTGGATATGGTGCCAATAATTTTCGAGTACTTTTGAAGATATTATGTAACATAGTTGTCGCAAAAATTCCCTTTGTAGGCTTCTCAAATTCTAAACTAACACCTATATAATTATTATTAAATACTATGTTATTTATTGTTAACAACCCAGATTTTAGGTCGGAATCTGATTCAAGAATTTTTATACCATATTCAGCATCTTGTATATAGTTTCTTTTTTGAAATGCAACCTTTGCCTTTGATTGGTCAATATAAATGCCTTTCCACATTTTTTCGCAACCTATAAATTCGCAATAAAGGAAAGAAACTCTTACAGCATCTTCAATCAAAATTTTTGATCCAGGATGCATAACGAAATGGCAAGATTTTAAATCAATATCTTGGTTTATTTTTAAAGTTCCAAAAACATGAAAACATAAATTACTAACACTAATGAACTCGCTAGATAATCCAAATGATGAAAATATTGAATGGGAATTTGCACCTTCTACTAAATTACATGCTACATAGGTGTTTAATGAAGATGAAGGGCAATTACAGCTAGTAGAAATGCAATCTGTTGCAATAATCTCCTTAATTGATGAGAATGAATTGCCACATATGTCCGTTACCGTATGAACAACATTGTACACGCCTGGGTTAGGAAAAGCAAATGATGGGGAAACTTGATTGCTCGTCAAAAGTCCATTGTTCACTGACCAGGTATGGGAGTCAGAAGTAGTAACTGGAGTGAATAAATTTCCTAAAGTACAATTGGTGTTGACAAAATCTGGGTTAAGAGGTCCAGTGGTAGTTATCCAATTTTCAGAAAACTGAAGAGAATTAGTACTATTGCAATCATCAAGGAGATTTATTTGTAGTTGAATATTTGAGATTAAATCTGCAGAGATGTTTTGTCCTGACAATACTAAAGTTACCTTTAAACAGTCTCCATTGTCTATCAAATGCCCTGTGTATTTTCCATTCGCATCAAAATCGCCTTCAATATTAATTGTTTGATTGGGTTGGCTATTATTGATATTGACATTTAGGTTTACATCAATATCTGTTGTCCCATGGTTAGGACTAATGCCACAAATGTTGTATTCAACCGTTATCTTATTACAAGTTTTAGTTACATCCTCAGTTACGTTAATATCAACAGGATATTGAGAATAAACTTCAACGTCATCAAGATAAATTGCACCTTTTGAGACAGTATCAATAGGCATATTATCTCCTCCCACTGTAACCACCAAATAATTCAAATCAAATCCAAAGTTATTTGTAAAGTTAAGCTCATAAGGTTGCATTCTAATATAATTGGGAAGTTGTTCATTCTGTGTTTGGGCAAAAAAATTGGAAATTTCTGTTCCACAAACAGCAGGATTTTCATCTAGTTTGGTTGTTTTTTTTCCAGAACAAAATAAATCCAAATCTTGTCCACAGCCCCCAAATTCTATTCTATTATCCTGACAGTTAATGTCGTTTAATCCATACCAATGCACCATTAGATACTTGTTATTAGCAAAGAGAGCCCTTTGCGCATATCCAAGGTATTTGATTTTGAAATCGGCACCTATCTTTATCGGTTTGTTCAATGGAATAATTGCAAATGACCTGGTATGCCGAATACCATCAAAATCATCCCAAGTACCTTTGTTTAGCTCTAAGCATTCATTGTCAGAAGTTCCACTTTGGATGTAAATAACTCTAGCTGTTACATTATAATTATTTTGTTGATTTAGTTCACCACTATAGGTCAATTGGTTGATTGGCAATTGTGTATTGAATGATAGTGGGAAATTATCAAATGCACTGAAATCACTAAAACAAACCGAATTACAAGAAGCCGGCGGATCACAGTGAATAGGTACTATACTTGAATAAACGACTAATTGCCAGGTATGGGTCTTAAGTACCCCGTTTTCAGAATAAGTAAGACAAATTGGATATGTGCCTATACTAGTTGAAGAAATATCTGTTTGATCCGAGAGAGTTTGAATAGTCACTCCATTCTCTTCCTTGTTACAGTTATAAATATTAATTGCTGCATCTTCAGATAAATTAAAATCGTTTTTCAATTCTTCATTTGTAAATGTAAGGACACCTGACACATTTGGGTTTCCAATATTTAAATATAGTGTATCTGTATTCAAGCCCTGGCCAAAAGCCATATTAGATATAAAAGAAAGATAAAACACTACCCACACAATATTCCGTAATAGCCCATAATAATGGGGAGATCTGAAATTGAAAATAGTTGTCATAATAAAAAAGTTTAATTAATTGAATAAATAAAAATGTGCATATTCTGACACAGCAATAGGTGTAGAGAGCAGACAAGAGGGCATGACGAGTACGGCCGAATTTCGTTAGGTCATTGTATTAATCTCTAAGTAAACTATGTATTATTCAAAATATGATACTAAGTTACGGCGTATTTGCCAAATAAATCAAATTTGCATCGCAATCCCACTCGGAAACAAAAACTTTAACAAATATTACCCAATCTTTATGTTTAAGTATCGCTGGTATAAAAACTTATATACCGAAATATAACCAATATGAAAAATAAAAATATGTCACCTATCACCCTTAAAGCAGTTTTTCGGGTAAAATCCCGCGCGCGTCAGCGACCGTAACGGCCTGCGCAGCAGGGTCACGAAGGGACGGAACTCGTGAAGGCCGCGACCCGATCTCGACTTCGAGACGAGGAGGGAGACGCCCAAAATAACAATATTATTGGTTGGAAGATACTAGAATTATTACCTCCGTCTGCCGCCGAAGGGAGCTTTGTAGTCGAAGCGGAAACCAAGTCTCAGGCCGAGTGAAAATGCGCCTACGGTAGAAGAATTCTCAACAGTATCATCGCTGTGTGGCTCGGGCTGAACCATTTTTGCGAGATTTTGCCACTTGTGTTGGAAATGATAATAGTAATTGATGGAGGGTGTCAAGGTGATGAGATCGGAAATACCGATGTCCAAACCTGCGCCAAATCCTAGCAAGAAAGAGCCTGATTTGGACGGTTTGTTAAGAGTGCTTTTTAGTGTAGGAAGATCCAAAATGCTATATCCAGGCGTGACGGATACGAAAAATCCCTTGTGAAAAAATGGGTCTTTTTTGGAAAAAGTAGGACAATTGCAATCGCCTTCCATGTTGAATAGATAGAACCGAGTTTGAAAATAAATTCCGTATTTTGCAATGTTGCCTTTTCGTCGGTGGATTTATTTTTTAATGAAAACTGGCCGTATCTCAGCTCAGGAAAAAACTCTATGCGCAAATCTTTAAGCCTAAAATACCCGTCTATGCCGTATTCGAACCCAGATATTTTGTCTAATGGCCAAGTAGTGTTATCTGGTAGTAAAGACTCCCAGTCGGATTCGCTCAGCGAGGTGTAATAGCCATTCAGACCTACTTGAGCCTTGCCATTTTGTGGTAAAAATAACAATATAAGCAGGGAGGAGAAGATGACTTTGTAGATCATATTTGTAAATGATTCCATTTCTTTAGACATTTGTATCCGAATTTAGATATTAAACGATTTTTATAACACTCAAATTGCCGTAAAAGTATTGAAAACGAAGGGAATAAAGAAAAATAATGTCAATGTCATTACTTTAGGGTGCTCCAAAAATCTGGTGGATTCAGAAAATATTATCACGCAATTAAAGGCCAATGACATCGAAGTTCATCACGAATCCAGTAAAAAAACGGATACTGTGATCGTCAATACTTGTGGATTTATAGATCTAGCGAAGCAAGAATCCATCGATACCATCCTGCAATACGCAAAACTAAAGAAAAAAGGCAAACTGGACAAGCTTTATGTTACAGGATGTTTATCTCAACGTTACAAAGACGCACTAGAGGTTGAAATCCCAGAGGTGGATGCATTTTTCGGGACAATGGAGCTGCCAGGCCTATTGGCAAAACTCAATGCAGATTACAAGCACGAATTGATAGGAGAGCGGATCCCTACGACGCCGATGCACTATGCTTATATCAAGATAGCGGAGGGCTGTAATCGAACATGTTCTTTTTGCGCAATACCATTGATGCGAGGCGGACACGTATCTCGAACCATCGAAGATATTGTGAAAGAAGCCAAGCATTTGGTTGGATTGGGTGTGAAAGAGGTCATGTTGATTGCCCAAGAATTGACTTACTATGGGTTGGATTTGTACAAAAAAAGGGCATTGGCTTAGTTGTTGAAGGAGTTGTCATCTGTAGAGGGGCTGGCCTGGATTCGTCTTCATTATGCCTATCCACACAAGTTTCCAATGGATATCTTGGATGCCATCAATGACTCCCCAAAAGTGTGTAAATATCTGGATATACCCTTGCAACATGCGAGCGACTCCGTGTTATTTAGGATGAAAAGACAAATTACTAAAAAGGAGACGGAAACTCTAGTAAAGACCATAAGAGAAAAGGTGCCAGGGATAGCGATAAGGACGACGTTTTTGGTTGGATTTCCTGGAGAAACGGAAGAAGAATTCCAAGAATTGATGGATTTCGTCAGAGAAATGCGTTTGGATAGGGTGGGTGTATTCAAGTATTCGCACGAAGAAGACACCAGCGCACATGCATTGGAAGATGATGTCCCAGAGGAAATAAAAGAAGAAAGGGCAGCAGCCATTATGTCCCTACAAGAGGGAATTTCTTTGGAAAAAAATCAAACCAAGATTGGGAAAACATTTAAAGTTTTGATAGATAGAAAAGAAGGCGGGTATTATTATGGGAGGACAGAATTCGATTCACCCGAAGTGGACAATGAGGTGTTGATAAATGCTGGAGAACATTATTTGCGGGTAGGCGATTTTGCCGATATAAAAATTATAGAAGCTGAGGAGCACGATTTATATGGCACCTTTGTTGGATAAAAAGTCGATTCAAAGTCGTGAAATTGGTTGTTTTTTTTTTAAAATTACTGACATTAAAAGGCCGTTGAACATACAATATATTTAAATTTTTCTATACATTTGCAATACGAATGAATAAGGTAAAATTAACCATTGACAATATTGAGGTAGAAGTGGATGAAGGCACAACTATCCTCAATGCAGCGCGTCAGATAGGTGGGAATATAGTTCCCCCAGCGATGTGCTATTATTCTTCGCTCAAAGGTAGTGGGGGTAAATGTAGGACTTGTTTGGTAAAAGTAGCTGCAGGGTCGTCCAAGGATCCTAGGCCTATGCCTAAGCTCGTAGCCTCATGCTCCACCCCAGTTCAAGAGGGTATGATTGTAGAAAATACCGTCAATCCAGAAGTCTTGGACACTAGAAAATCCATAGTCGAATTCTTGCTTATCAACCACCCATTGGATTGTCCAGTGTGTGACCAAGCAGGGGAGTGTGATTTGCAAAATCTTTCCTATGAACATGGATTGGAACAGACCCGCTTTGAGTTTGAAAAGAGAACTTTCGATGTCATAGACATAGGCGATAAGATCAAACTCCACATGAACAGATGTATCATGTGTTATCGGTGTGTATATACGGCCAATCAAATAACCGACGGTCGAGTACACGGAGTTATGAATAGAGGGGATCATTCTGAAATCAGTACTTATATCGAACAAGCAATCGATAATGATTTTTCTGGAAATGTGATTGATGTTTGCCCTGTGGGTGCCTTAACAGATAGAACTTTTAGATTTAAAAGCCGGGTTTGGTTTACCAATCCGCAGAATGCGCATAGAGACTGTCCTACATGCTGTGGCAAAGTGGTTTTGTGGTTGTCAGGAGACGATATATTGCGTGTAAATGCAAGAAAAAATCACGACAACGAGGTGGAGGAATTCATCTGCAATACGTGTAGATTTGACAAAAAATCATTGAGTGATTGGGAGATTGAAGGCCCTACTGACATTGATCGACATTCAGTTATAAGTCAAAATCACTATGAATTGCCAGTAATTGATCAACCTAAAAAATTGACCCCATAAGATGACATTGGCATTGATAGCGAAAATTATATTGGTGGTAGCCATATTCGTATTGACATTGGCTGTTGCGGCTTATTCCACATACATGGAGCGTAAAGTTGCTGCATTTTTGCAAGATAGACTTGGTCCAGATAGAGCGGGTCCTTGGGGCTTACTCCAGCCTTTGGCGGATGGGGTAAAGATGTTCACTAAAGAAGAGTTTATCCCAGCAGCATCCGAAAAGTTTCTATTCATATTAGGTCCTGGATTATTCATTTTAACCGCTTTGATGACGAGTGCGGTGATTCCTTGGGGTCCAGCTTTGGTGATAGCAGGAGAAGTCATAGCGTTGCAGGTAGCGGATATCGATATCGGGGTTTTGTACGTACTTGGCGTTGTGTCAGTAGGTGTTTATGGAATCATGATAGGTGGATGGGCATCTAACAACAAATATTCGCTCTTAGGGGCCGTTCGGGCGTCTAGCCAGATGATATCATATGAATTGGCCATGGGGATTTCTGTGATTACGATCGTGATGATAACGGGTTCTTTAAGCCTCAATGATATAGTCGGACAACAAGCACAAGGCACTTGGAATGTGCTCAAGCAGCCATTGGGTTTTCTTATATTTTTGGTTTGTGCATTTGCTGAAACAAATAGAGCTCCATTTGATTTACCAGAATGTGAAACGGAGCTGGTAGGAGGTTACCATACTGAATATTCAAGTATGAAATTGGGTTTGTTCCTGTTCGCAGAATACATGAATATGTTTATTTCTTCGGCCATGATAGCTACTCTTTATTTTGGAGGGTGGCATTTTCCATATATGGACAAGCTTGGTTTAGGACCCAATACATTGGCATTTTTGGGCTTTACAGTATTCTTTTTAAAAATAGTATTTTTTATATTTTTCTATATGTGGGTCAGATGGACGTTGCCAAGATTTAGGTACGACCAATTAATGCATTTGGGATGGAAAGTGTTAATCCCATTGGCGTTATTTAAATATGTTGGCCACGGGGGCATTTAGTTTGCTTTTTTGATAAAATAATTTTAGAGTAGTATTATGCAGTCATTAACAAATAGATCGAGGGTAGTTTCCAAGAAGACCATGAACTTTTGGGAGCGGATATATCTTCCAGCTATTTTTGGTGGGATGTGGATTACGATTAAGCACTTTTTCAAGAAAAAAGCCACCTTAAGATATCCTGAAGAAACAAGAGAATTTAGCAAAGTATATCGCGGTCTTCATGTATTAAAACGTGACGAAAACGGTGCTGAAAGATGTACTGCTTGCGGCCTATGTGCAGTAGCTTGTCCAGCTGAAGCCATCACCATGGTTGCAGCGGAGCGCAAAAAGGATGAAAAAGGCTTGTATCGCGAGGAGAAATATGCCGCTATTTATGAAATCAATATGTTGAGGTGCATATTTTGTGGATTATGTGAAGAGGCTTGTCCCAAGGAGGCCATCTTTTTGACCGATAGAATCACTCCTAGCAATTTTGAGAGAGAAAATTTCATTTACGGCAAAGATAAATTGGTAGAGAAGATAGACCAGCGAATTGATGTGTCGGGAAGACAAAAACATATCACAGAAAAGAAGTAATTTATGCAATATATTTTTTATACATTGGCTTTTTTCGCAATTTTATGTGCCCTTTTTGTGGTATTTGAGAAAAACCCCGTGCATAGCGTACTTTACTTAATATTGACATTTTTCAGCATTGCAGGTATTTATGTATTGTTGAATGCACAGTTTTTGTTCATAGTTCAGTTGATAGTTTATTCTGGGGCGATCATGGTACTTTTTCTGTTCGTGCTCATGTTGCTCAATCTCAATAAAGACACAGAACCACAAAAGAGCGTTATTTTTAAAACAGCAGGTGCTATAGCAGCGGGTTCGTTTTTATTGGTACTAGTAGCAGTGCTGAAAGACACTCAACAATCAACCGAATTAAGTGCGATGACAGATATAGGGCTGGTAAAACAGCTGGGCAAAACCTTATTTACAAAATTCGTTGTGCCTTTTGAAGTTGCCTCTATATTATTTTTGGCGGCGATGGTAGGATCCGTATTATTAGGAAAAAAGGAATTATATTAAAAGATGAGTATGCTAATGCAGATTAATCATATAGTGCCAATAGAGCACATCATCACGTTGAGTTGTATATTATTTTGCATCGGAGTGATGGGCGTTTTACTTAGACGTAATGCCATTATTATCCTGATGTGCATCGAATTAATGCTCAATGCAGTCAATATTTTATTTGCAACATTTTCCGCATACAATGGCAATCCAGATGGACAGATTTTTGTGTTTTTCATTATGGTGGTTGCCGCTGCAGAAGTTGCCGTCGGTTTGGCATTATTAGTATTGATATACCGTAATACAAGATCGGTGGATGTCAGTTTATTAGATAGGTTAAAATGGTAATCTCATAGATCACCTGAGTTAAAAAGAAGAGAATGGAGAAATATTTTTATTTGGTTATTTTATTCCCTTTGATCGGTTTCTTAGTAAATGGACTTTTGGGTAGTAAAATGAAAGGTACAACGCCAGGACTGATCGGCACAGTAGCTGTTTTTATCCCTTTTCTTATTGCATTAGGCGTATTTTTGAACTACGGACATGAAAGTCAACCCATCCTTCAAAATTATTTTCCTTGGATTAATATTTTTGACTTTCAAGCCAATTTTTCCATTTTAATAGATCCATTGTCCTTACAAATGACTTTGATCATCACGGGAATCGGCTCCTTGATACACTTGTATTCGATAGGTTATATGCACGACGACGAGGGCTTTGCACGCTTTTTTTCCTATTTGAATCTTTTTATTTTTTCGATGTTGCTCCTTGTATTAGGCAGTAATTTGCTCATTCTATTTATCGGTTGGGAAGGTGTTGGACTTTGTTCTTACTTACTGATTGGGTTTTGGTATAAAAACGAAGATTACGGTTATGCCGCAAGAAAAGCATTCGTAATGAATAGGATAGGGGACCTGGGCTTGATCGCTGGAATTGTGCTTTGTGGTCCTATTTTAAGACCATTGAATTTCAAGCGATGGCCATTCATGCTGCCGATGTGGATATGAGTGATCCAGTGATTATAATTGCTACTCTTTGTTTGTTTATTGGAGCTATTGGAAAATCAGCCCAAATACCGCTATATACGTGGCTTCCTGATGCCATGGCAGGTCCTACGCCTGTTTCAGCACTGATACATGCTGCAACCATGGTTACGGCTGGTATTTACTTATTGGTTCGGGCTCATTTCTTATTCGATTTGGCACCAAGTGTGTTAAATTTGGTTTCTTATGTTGGTATAGCCACTTCCATTTTTGCTGCTATCATAGCACTTAGACAAAATGATATAAAAAAAGTACTTGCTTATTCAACGGTAAGTCAATTGGGGCTAATGTTTGTAGCCTTAGGAGTTGGCGCTTATACAACGGCGATGTTTCACGTTACGACGCATGCTTTTTTTAAAGCATTGTTGTTCTTAGGAGCGGGCTCGGTGATTCATGCATTGCATGGCGAACAAGACATACGTAATATGGGTGGTTTGAAAAATGAAATTAAATCCACATATTGGATATTCTTGATTGGAACTTTAGCTATTTGTGGTATTTTTCCGTTATCAGGGATGTTTTCAAAGGATGAAATCCTAGCAGTTTTATTTGAAAAAAATAAAGGATTGTGGGCATTATCTCTGTTTAGTTCATTGCTCACTGCGGTGTATATGTTTAGGTTGTTATTTCTTACCTTTTTCGGTACTTACAGAGGTGACGAACACACAAAGTCAAAAATTCACGAATCGCCAATGGTCATGATGGCACCACTTTGGGTGCTTGCCATTTTGAGTGTTTTTGGAGGAATTTTGAATTTACCTCACCTAATTGGAGGTGAATCATATGGCAAAATGGCTCATTTTTTAGATCCAATCTTTTCGCATTCAAAATTAACTACCGAACACATGGATGCTGGGTTAGAAATAGGATTGATGGCATTGGTAGTAGGTCTGGTGGTGAGTATTGGTTTTGTTTTGTACAATATTTATGTCAAAAAGGAAAGTTTGCCAAAGCCAGACATGAGTTTGCGTGGAGTGGAAGCTTTAGTAGCTAAAAAATTTGGTGTGGATGAATTATATGATACTGTAATTTCAAAGCCAGTCCTTGGAATTTCGAGATTTTTTGGACAAAAAGTCGAATCTGCTTTTGATGGAATTTCAGGGTTTTTCTTTGTTACAGGTTTTAAAAGCATTGGAAATTCGCTGCGCAAAATTCAAAATGGAAATGTTGAATTTTATTTGATAATGATGACTGGAAGTATTGTAGCTTTGATGATACTTCAATTTCTCGTAAAAATATAATTAATTCTTGTGTTAATAGGCCTTATTCTTTTTCCGTTGATTTTTAGCTTGGTGATATTCATCTTGCCTAAAAATATGACGAAATTTGCGACCATATTTTATTCCGTTTTCTCCATAAGTTGGATGGTAATGGTGGTCAAGAATATTTCTTCGTGGACGAATCCCTTTTTTACTGAAAATTATGTCTTTTCATCCAATTTGCCTTCTTCACTTTTATTGGTTTTGGATGGAATAAGCATCATCCCCATTCTTTTGACACAAGTGCTGATTGCTTTGATTCTGTGGATGTTGTTGGCCAAGCAAAAAGATGATAAATCCGTTTATTCCTTAATAGCTCTGATGCATTTTGGCTTAAATGGTGTTTTTTTATGCGCGGATGCACTAGGATTTTATATTTTCTGGGAAATTACCCTCATCCCTATATATTTTATTTGTGCTATTTGGGGCGAAGGCAAAAGGATGCCTATTACGCTAAAATTTTTCCTTTATACCTTTATTGGAAGTTTGTGCATGTTGGTTAGTTTTCTTTATTTATACCAAATCCAACCAGAGGGTGGAAATTTCTCGATAGCTAATATTTTCAACGTAGATATGAGTACTACAGCCCGATTTCTAGTAGCATTGGGTATTTTCATTGGCCTAGCTGTTAAGATTCCGATTTTTGGTTTTCATAATTGGCAGGCAGATACCTACACGTCTGCACCGTCTTATGGCAGTATGCTATTAGCAGGAATAATGCTAAAGATGGGCTTATTTGGGATGTATAGATGGTTGAGCCCACTTTTTGGTGGTCCACTTTGCTGTGATTTACAGTGGTATATCATCATACTTTGTGTGATTGGTGTGATTTATGGAGCTATAATAGCCATTACACAAACAGACCTAAAAAGGATATTGGCCTTTTCTTCTTTTTCACACGTGGGATTGATTGCAGCAGGGATTATGACATTTTCACACAGTGGATGGCAAGGTGGTCTTTTGCAAATGTTGGTACACGGATTGAATATTGTAGGCCTTTTCTACATAGTTGATTTAATCGAACAAAAATATGGTTCTAGGGATCTAAATAACCTAGGAGGAATCGCAACTCAGAATAAATGGTTGGCGATTTATGGCATGATTTTGGTTTTGGGAACGACAGCACTCCCATTGACCAATGGCTTCCCAGGGGAGTTTTTATTGTTGAAATCATTATTTGAATATCAATTTTTGACAGCACTTCTTGCGGGTACAACCATAATTTGGTGTGCCATCTACATGTTGCGATTATACCAAAAGGTATTTTTCGGAGAAGAATCAAAAATGGTACTTTCGGGCGATACAAGTCTTAGTGTTGCAGAGCATTTTATTTTGATAATTTTTGTCCTTGGAGTACTTGTTTTAGGAATTTTTCCACAGTTGATTTTAAGTTTGAGCGAAAGCACAGTTTTGAATTATTTAACCCAGAAATAGAGATTTATTAATGTCAGTAATAATTGTAATTTTATTAACCGCCATTTTGGTCCTCTTTCTCCATATTTTTGAAGGAAGACAGTGGGTAAATCCATTGGCTATATTGGGATTAAGTTTATCTTTTATCATACTTTGCCTAGAGAATAATAG
Organism: Saprospiraceae bacterium; assembly: GCA_016718505.1. GTDB lineage: Bacteria > Bacteroidota > Bacteroidia > Chitinophagales > Saprospiraceae > JADKKF01. Next base: position 105,910 of record JADKDE010000004.1, read on the forward strand.
TCTGTGGGGAGAATATTCCTCGATGATATACATGACACAATTTGCTAAAGTATTTACAGGAACCGCGATTATATTTACCATTTTGGTATTTTTTATCAATCAAAGTAGATTGAAATTGGAGGAGGATACGAACAATGGAGATAAATTGGGTTTGGTATTGTTTTCGCTCTGTGGGGCAATACTTTTGTTTACATTTACAAATATCACCATGCTCTTTTTGGGGATCGAGATATTATCCATTCCATTGTACGTCATTGCATCAAGTAGCAAGCATGATTTGCATTCAAATGAAGCTGGATTAAAATATTTTTTGATGGGATCTTTTGCTACGAGCATCATCCTATTCGGTATGGCTTTAATTTTTGGTGCGACCAACTCGCTCGATATCATGACAATCAGTGAATATTACAGCCAAGCAGAAATATCAAAAATGGCGGCACTTGGAGCTTTTTTTGTAGGAATTGGCTTCTTTTTCAAGGTGGCTGCTATTCCTTTCCATTTTTGGACACCAGATGTGTACGAAGGAACTCCTAGCATTTGGGCGACATACATGGCTACAGTTGTAAAAATTGCCTCTTTTGGAGCATTCTTTAGGTTGTATATCCTTTTAGGAAACGTTGATAATTCTCCGCTATACAAAGTATTGGTTCTTATCATCATTTTGACGGTTGTTGTAGGTACTCTAACTGCTTTGGTTCAAGAAAATGCCAAGCGAATGATTGCTTATTCAAGCATTGTCAATAGTGGTTTTTTATTGATGTTTTTCCTGAATCCAACTTCAGAAATATTGTCCTATTTTGGTTTATTCCTACTGGGATATGGATTGGCGACGATTGGGATTTTTAGTGCCATCGTTTATCTTGAGTCCATTGGCAATAGCAATGGTTTCGAAGGTTTTGAAGGACTTGGAAAATGTCAGCCTTTGTTTTCTTTAGGAGTAACTATCTGTTTGTTATCGCTGGCTGGAATCCCTCTTACTGTGGGCTTTTTAGGGAAATTTTATCTATTAACGTCTTTGAGATTCGATCAGTGGTGGATGATTTTATTGGTCATATTGGCTTCTATCATCAGCATAGTTTATTATTTTAGAATATTCAATGGAATGTACTTTTCTAATAAAAAAACTGCAACCATCGCATCTGCAACAATCGTATCACCTTACTTGAATTTTGTGGTTGGCTTTTGTGCCTTATCTCTTCTCATTATTGGCTTGTTTCCCGATTTTTATCTTAATATTTTTCAATAAAGACTGATTTTTTACACAAATAATTTTCATGCAATTCAAAAGTGCTCGTTATGTCGGAAGCTATGCAAAACTCTCAGACTGCCCTCAGGATAGTTTGCCTCAGTTTGCCTTCATCGGTCGCTCCAATGTCGGAAAATCATCCTTGATTAATTATCTGTGTAATAACAAAACCTTAGCCAAGACTTCTGGAACTCCAGGTAAAACACAAACGCTCAATTTTTTTATGATTGAGGAAAAATTTTATTTGGTGGATTTGCCTGGTTATGGATACGCAAGGGTTGGGAAGCAGTTGAGAGCGGGCTTTTCAAAATTAATAGGTTTTTATCTTAAAAATTCTAAAAATTTATTGTGCGTTTATACTTTGATTGACATGAGTATCCCTCCACAAAAGTTGGACATAGAGATGCTTCAATTTCTTTCATCACATGAAATTCCATTCCAAATAGTTTTCACCAAGGCTGACCGATTGACTCAAGCCAAAAGGCATTTGGCCATCAAAGCTTACTGGGAAAAATTGAAAGAAAACTGGTCTTCAATGCCCAATCATTTTGTAAGTTCGGCCCATGATAAATACGGCTCAGATGCAATTCTTGAAAACATACGCACTATTTTAACGTTGTAATCATAATAAAACTAATATTAATATCTTTGTAAAATCAATCGATTATATGGTACATAAATGCTTAATTATTGGGAGTGGTCCCGCAGGATATACCGCTGCTATATATGCCGCTCGTGCAGGGTTAAGCCCCATTTTATATACAGGTAAAGATCCTGGAGGACAGTTAATGATCACCAATGAAGTTGAGAATTACCCTGGATTTCCGGATGGGGTAATTGGCCCAGAGATGATGAACCTATTTATCAAACAAGCTGAAAGATTTGGTACAGATATTCGATATGAACTAATTGATAAAGTTGACTTCAGCGGTCCGATACATAAGGTATGGTCGGATCAAGGTACTGAATTGGAGGCTCATACTGTTATCATTGCTACAGGTGCAAGTGCAAAGTGGTTAGGGATTCCTTCGGAAACAAAGTTGATGAACAAAGGGGTTTCTGCTTGTGCAGTCTGTGATGGATTTTTCTTTAGAGGAAAAGAAGTGGCGGTGGTTGGAGCTGGCGATACTGCTTGTGAAGAAGCTCATTACCTTTCCAAATTGTGTAAAAAAGTATATCTCATTGTTCGTAGGGACGAAATGCGAGCATCCAAAATTATGCAAGAAAGAGTCTTAAATACACCGAATATTGAAGTGATTTGGAACGCTGTGACGGATGAAATTTTAGGGGAGGAAGAAGTTACAGGGGCAAGGTTAAAGAATACCGTGGATGGCAGCACTAGGCAAATTGATGTTAATGCATTTTTTATTGCCATTGGTCATAGTCCCAACACAGCTATATTCAAAGATTGGTTGGACATGGATGAAATTGGATATCTGATTGCAAGTCCAGGATCAGCTAAAACCAATAGGGAAGGAGTATTCGTCTCGGGGGATGCGCAGGACAAAGTATATCGACAAGCCATTACAGCGGCAGGAACTGGCTGTATGGCTGCATTGGATGCCGAAAGGTATTTATCAGAAAAAGGTATTGTTTAACAACAAAAAATAAAAAGTTATGTCAAAGTTTAAGCATGGAGTAATTTACGGTACAGAATTAGATTCATTACTACGATATGCCAATGAGCACCAGTTCGCTATACCAGCTGTTAATGTAATAGGAACGAATTCTGTCAATGCTGTACTTGAAACGGCAAGAGAGGTTAATTCACCAGTTATGGTACAATTCTCCAATGGAGGGGGCGTTTTCTTTGCTGGGAAGGGATTGTCCAATGAAAACCAAAAGGCAGCCGTTTTAGGTTCGATATCTGGAGCAATGCACGTTCATAGCATAGCAAAAGCTTACGAAGTCACAGTCGTCTTACATACGGATCACTGTGCCAAAAACTTATTGCCTTGGGTCGATGGTATGCTTGAAGCTGGCGAGCGTTTTTATGATAGTCATGGATACCCTCTGTTTAGTTCGCACATGCTTGATTTGTCTGAGGAGCCATTGGAAGAGAACATCGAAATCTGTTGCAAGTATTTCGAACGAATGGCTAAGATTGGAATGACATTAGAAATAGAACTCGGTGTTACAGGTGGTGAAGAGGATGGCGTGGACAATAGCAATGTAGATAATGCCAAATTATATACCCAACCGTCAGAAGTTGCCTATGCTTATGAACATCTTAGCAAAATCAGCAGTAGTTTTACCATTGCCGCTGCATTCGGAAACGTTCATGGAGTTTACAAGCCGGGGAATGTTGAGTTAAAACCCATTATTTTAAAGAATTCTCAAGATTATATCAGTGCAAAATACCATTTGGGGCATAATCCAGTAAATTTTGTTTTCCACGGTGGTTCAGGCTCATCACGTGCTGAAATCAGAGAGGCTTTGTCCTATGGTGCCATAAAAATGAATATTGACACGGACATGCAATGGGCATTCTGGGAAGGTGTGAAGAACAACTATGAAGCAAAAAAAGGATACTTACAAGGACAAATAGGCAATCCTGAAGGAGACGAAAAACCCAACAAAAAGTATTATGATCCTAGAGTTTGGTTGAGAAAAGGGGAGGAGTCCTTTGTGAATAGGCTTAAGGTTGCCTTTGAAGATTTAAATTGTATAAATAGAAATGAATAAACTTCTATGAAAACGGCAAACTTACTATTATTCTTTTTGATTACTTCACTGCTTTACGGTCAGATTGGACCTAAACATTTTGAGTTTTTAGATTATGTTAAAGCAACGGAAAATTTGAAGCCATTAAAGTATGGTGCAAAATGGGCAGAAATTAACGAATATAAGGTATTATCTGGAAGCTTAGAAGAAAACATAAAGGTCGATACCACGATTAAAATCGAGGGTCAGATAACGGGACTTTTAACTATATCTAAAAGTAAAACATTTAACTATGGTAAGTCATTTATTACCAGAAAATATAATTCAAGCACAATGGAGCTTGATCAGACTAATTTGGTTGAGTGCGACAATATGGGAAGGGTTGTCAAAATTTCAAAAAACCATGCCGATAAGGATTTGGTAATGTTTGATGAGTGTATAACATTTTCTTACGATGAAAAAAATAGATTTTCGAGAGCCACTAGAGCTACTTGTGATACTTGTGCCCTGAGTATAATTAAATTCACGTATCGTGATGATGAGGATATTGACAAGGTGTCCATGGGATTAGGGGGCATGGGAACTCTTGAGGTTTCCTCTGTAGAAATGCCAGGTTTGGTATGTTTTGAACAAAAATATGAATTTACGTCGGACGATTCTGATCCCATGATTAAGATGATGATGGAGAGGTCAAAAAATGAACTGAATACTTTTCAACGTGAAACAATAGGCGATAACTATCTTTATACCTATTCATATGTTTTAAATAGCAACCGAAAATTTGATCCATATATGAAAGAAATTAGGGATAAATCTTTTAAGCTTTTAGAGATGGAAAAGTTGAGTGAAGGTAAAACGGAGATCTCCGTCAAATATTCTTACAACCAAAATGGAGATATTGCTAAAACCGAAATAACAAGAGGTGGTGAAACATCCATTTATGAAAACACTTATGATGATAGGGGAAGACCTTTGATTCAATATACTCCTGACGGAAATAAATCGATATACAAGTACGATGAAAAAGGTAATTGGACAAGCTTGTACAATTATTCTGATCCCAATACTTTAAGTACGATCACCTTCCGAAAAATATCCTATTGACCAATTTTTTTTAACTGAATTTGTCAAGGTTTTTGAATTAGTTAAGAGCATTAGGCCATTTCCCTTTTGATATTGGGTACAAGATTAGATTTTTAATTTTCACATTGGTCTAGAGTACATTTTTTGTTGTCTTTATACCTAGCAAATTTCATTTATTTTTCCATAATAACGGATCAACAAATTAGGTTAAAAATCCGATTTCCTTTATCATCAATTGTTTATCAATTATCTCACAAAACGTTATTCCACGATGGTAATGGTACCTGATAATGTATCATAGCTATTATCAAAATACTTTATTTTAATCAAGTAAACAAAAACACCTGGATTGAGAGCTGAGCCATGAAATTTTCCATCCCAGATCGGCTCTAAAGAGCTAAAATGGGACTTATGTGACAATATGTTTCCCCATCTATCGAAAATCAATGCATCTTCAATTTCAAAATTAAAAATAGCTGGATAGATATAAAATGCGTCATTTACTCCATCTCCATTCCGTGAAATGGCATTAGGGATGTAAATAGGAAATTTTTTGACAATCAACTCAATTTGACTCGTCTCGAAACAGCCACTTACGGAATCAATCATTTGGACAGTATAAACGGTAGAATTAAAGGGTTTTGCTATTGGATCTGGACAATATGCACAATCGAGCTGCGTCGATGGACTCCATAGCCAATTCAGAGTTGAAGGCCCCGAAAATATCGGTATCAATTGGATGCTATCACCTTTGTATATCTCTTTGATATTGTCTAAATATAAGCTGAGATAGACATATTTAATTTCTCGTAAATGTACAGAGTCACAACCAGAGACGTTAGGAATGGTATCTTGATATATTCCAGGTTGATTATAAATAATATTCCCTATATGGAGCTCTGTGCCCTGACACAAAACATGGGTAACAGAATCGGATGGCAACTCATGGATGGTGACGTTCAGCACTGCGATACTATCACATGTAGGAGCCAAACTTTGTATCGTATCACTATAAATTCCAGTTTCACCGTATGTTTTACCCCAAAAATGGATGGGTTTGTTTTTGCAAGACTCGATATCAAGAACTTTATAATAGTTCGGGAAAAAATTGATCGCTTCCAAAAAGGTGCTATCACAATTGTTTACATCTTTATATGTTTTTTGGAAAATGGTCGATTGTGTGTAAATGCTATCGTGTAGAAAGATATTTTCGCCTTGACATAAATTGTATTCATTGGAATAAAAATGCTTCGGATAATTGCTCAGTTTTATAGAGAAAATACTATCACAACCGTATGTATTTTTAAGTTTGAAATCATAAATTCCAGGTAGTTTTAGTTTGTTTGCAGCCACTATCAAGCTATCACCAGCACAAATAGTGGTATTTATAGGGTCAGAATCAGCGAAAATTGGATAGATGTCCACTTGTGCTTTTACAATGCTGTCGCATCCCTCATTCGTCGGAACTAAAATATTATACAAGCCAGAAGAGTTAATGACTTTGCCACCAATTACCAATGAATCCCCTTGACACATGGTTATTTCAGATTGACTAAAAGGTGGTGGCGTTACGGCTAGGTTTAAACGGATGGTACTATCACATTCGCTCGAAGTGGGAATTAATTGGATGTATTGACCCGCAATGGATAGATTTGTGCCAAAAAATGGATAAGTTCTACCCTGACATATAGTTGAATTCAGTCTCGTACTGCTAGAGGTTGATTTAGTTAGGTTTAATATGAAAAGGCTGTCACAAGCCGTTTTAGTGGGTATATGAACGTAATAGACGCCCGTGGAGTCAAATGTTTGTTGACCAATAGTTACGCTCGTTCCGTCACATATTTTCATGTTGGTACTATCCCTATATTTTTGCAATACTTTTAAATTTGTTATTGTAATGGTATCGCATCCCGTACCATGATTGACTAAGTCTGTGTATTGGCCAGGTTGTGTATATATGCTGTTTCCGACCCGTAATGATTCGCCAATACAAATTATTGTATCCTGAGTCACTACGGTTTTATCTGGAATTGTGTAACTTACTGTAAGGTCACAATTTTCTTGAAGAGAAGAAAATGGTGTCAAGATGACTTTGTACTTAGTTCCTGCGACTGGGTTTTGGATTGAAAGAGTACTAGTATTTTGACCTGTGGACCAAAGATAGTTTTGAAAGCCCTGTGGTGCAACCAACGTAATACTATTGTCAATGCCAGGGCAGTATGTCGATGTAGTTATTTCTGTTTTCAAGCATTTTGCAGTAAAATAAGCATAGCCATAATGACCACCTTCGGTGCAGTCATTTGTTGTTACACTAATTGTTATATATTGCCCTATGTAGTTGGTCAAATCGACTGAGACTGTTGTCCATCTGCGATATCTAAGGTCTCTCTGAGATAAAAATCCCGTGATATTTGCTGCTGAGGCAACCTCGTAAAATCCACAGGGTATGATATTTCCACTTCCATCTTTGATGGTCAAAGAAAATTTTGGCTGTTGAAAACTAAAGTGGTTAGGATCTTCAAATACAATAGCAAATTGATATTGGAAAAGATTATTGCTTGGAGTAATTAACATAGAGGTCGTTGCTCTATCATAATAAGACCGAGTACGATCATTGCCGATTCTCATGGAATAAGTTGATCCAGGTGGTACACATGGTAGTTGTTCTACATTGATATTTGGATCGTTGCCATCTCCCAGAGTCATGATTCTATGTCCAAAATTAAGCGTACCATTAATTGGTGTATCAAATACTAGTGACGAATTTCTATCCCTTACTTTACCGTATTGAAGCAACCATCCATTAGAAGTCCCAGTTTGAAACCCAATATTGGAACAATCGGTCACCGCATTTTGACATTTTACTTCAAATACCAATAAACAAAATATTATTAGTTGTAATATTGCTTTCAAGCTGTAAATGATTCTTTTAAATTCGTAGTTCATGTTATTTGCAGATTTTAATGTAAATCTAAACATTTCTTCGAATTATTGATACCAATTTATTACTGAATGTTACTCTTTTATCTAAATTAGGAATGGGTGTTAATGAACTGCTTTGAGTTAGAAAATTCATTTCCAACTATGAAAAGCTTTGCTTTGATATCAATCAAGTTTGCTCTTGTCAGAGAATTATTGATGAGAATACATAAAAGATGGTTTTAGCTGCATTGCACTATTTATGTTGCATACTGGAAATTAAAAACATTTAATCTCTACCTGATTACGAAGGTTTATATACCAGATGATGGGCAATAATTGGTGGAAATATTGGATAGAAAAGCCATGCCACTAAACAAGAAGAGCCAAGTTTTAAAACTTGGCTCCTATGTCGGGGTAGCAGGATTCGAACCTGCGACCCCCTGCTCCCAAAGCAGGTGCGCTAACCGGACTGCGCTACACCCCGAATGACATTGCCTTTAAAAAGGCGCGGTGAGAGAGGGATTCGAACCCTCGGTACAGTTTCCCGTACGACAGTTTAGCAAACTGTTGGTTTCAGCCACTCACCCATCCCACCGTTGCGGGTGCAAAAATAGTGACTTTTCGGATAATTCCAAAATATTATTTAAAATATTTAAAGAATAAATTTTAGTTGGCTTGCATACCCAATTTTAGCCTCTTTTCTAGCGACTCAACCGCTATTTTAAATTTGGCATCGGTATCTATTAAATCTTGAACGGCTCTACAAGAATATATCACTGTACTGTGGTCTTTACCCCCAAAATGAGTTCCAATCATCTTTAGGGATGTTTTGGTATATGCTTTGGCCAAATACATGGACAATTGTCTCGCTACCACAACTTCTCTTTTTCGTGTATTTCCTTGCATTTTTTTCAAATCAATATCAAAATGCTCGGCCACCATTTGCAATATATTTTCAACCGAAATATCTGTATGGACATTTGCTACAAATTGCTGAATAACCTCACGTGCGAGATTGATGTCAATGGACTTTTTATTGATGGATGCGTGTGCAACCAGAGATATCAAAACGCCCTCTAATTCTCTAATATTATTTTTTATATTGTACGCGACGTATTCTTTCACCTGATTAGAAAATTCTAAATTTTCTTCATTCATTTTTGATTCAAGAATAGCAATCCTTGTTTCTAAATCAGGTGCTTGTAGATCAGCTGTCAATCCCCATTTAAATCTTGAAATCAAGCGATCTTCCATACCTACCAGATCCTTTGGTGCTTTATCACATGTCATTACGATTTGCTTCCTATTCTGGTGCAGTTGATTGAATATATGGAAGAATATTTCAAGGGTCTTACCTTTATTCGCTAAAAATTGTATGTCATCTATGATAAGGACATCGACAGCCATATAATATTGAATAAAATCATCAATATTGTTTTGTTTTATAGAATTAATGAGCTGCTGGGTAAATTTCTCAGAAGCCGTAAACAAAACTTTTTTGGTGGGATGTTTTGCCAAAATGGCATTTCCGATGCCATTCGCGATATGAGTTTTGCCAAGCCCGACGTCACCATAGATAAAAAGCGGGTTGAAGGAGGTCGTTCCAGGCCTTTCGGCTATCGCCAATCCGGCATTTCTAGCCAAGCGGTTACAATCCCCTTCGATAAAATTGTCTAGCGTATATTTTGGGTTAAGATTGGTCTCAAATTTATGCTTAATGATTCCAGGAATAACAAATGCATTCTTGAATTCATCCTTTTTGAGCATTGAATCCATGCCTTCATCCTCAGATGGCATGATAGGGTGTTCTTGCTTTAGTATTTTTATCTGGTATTCAAGCCTTCCTTTGGGGCCTAAAGCTAAGAAAATGGTTTGTTTTAATATACCAACATAATGTTCTTCAAGCCATTCATAAAAAAAACTTGTTAGGTACCAAAATAGTTAGAACATCACCTTCGAGTTTTATTGGTTTTATAGGTTCAAACCAAGTTGTAAAACTCTGTGGAGGCACTGCTTGCTTGATTTGGGCAAGGCACATATTCCACACTCGTAAATACTCTTTGGTCATTGTTTTGTTTAAATAATTAGCACATAATCTAAGCAGTCGGTAGCCTTCTACTTGAGTGTATAGTTCTTTTATAAGTCAGGATAAATTTGCCCTACAAAGTTGAGCATTTTATTCCAATTTTCAAAAGCGATTCAATACCTATTAAAGTGTATTCTTTATATTTTTTAAAATGTAATATTCAACTCGCTTTAATTCATTTTCAAATATATATATATTTTAGTTATTTATTCAATTATTCTACAAGAATTGTTAAAAAAAATATATAATATTTATATAATGTAATAACGGAATTTTTAGGATTTGACTTGCGATATTTTGCCAAATTTACTCTTTCGCTTTGCGCAAAAGCTTAAACAAAAATAGAGATTTCAACTTTCAGATTATTTTATTTTTATTTTAAAAATCACCCAATTTGGATAAATCTGAAGGCAAAAATATGTATTTGATTTTCCTCATAGAGCAGAAACCATATTTCTTTAAATTGTCCTAAATTTTTTGTTTCGAATTATGACTTTTTTGTCAATACATTGAGCATTGTTTCGCCAATATTTGCTGGAGATTCTACTACATGAATACCACAAGAGGCCATGATTTTCATTTTGGCTTCTGCAGTATCGTCAGCTCCACCTATTATGGCACCAGCGTGACCCATTTTGCGGCCTTTGGGCGCAGTTTGACCCGCGATGAAACCTACAACTGGTTTTGTGCCATGTTCTTTAACCCAATAAGCTGCTTCAGCCTCCATGCCTCCGCCGATTTCACCAATCATGATGATTCCGTCGGTTTCTGGATCATTCATAAGCAACTCTACAGCTTCTTTTGTTGTGGTTCCGACTATTGGATCGCCGCCTATCCCAATACATGTGGATTGACCCATTCCAGCTTTAGTTACTTGATCTACAGCTTCGTATGTCAACGTTCCTGATCTAGAGACGATTCCTATTCTACCTTTTCTATGGATAAAACCAGGCATGATACCCACTTTTGCCTCATCAGGAGTGATAATCCCTGGGCAATTTGGTCCAATAAGTCGGGTAATTTTGGTTTTGAGATAAGCATAAACTTTTACCATATCTTGGACTGGAATTCCTTCAGTGATACAAACGATCACTTTGATCCCAGCTTCAGCGGCTTCCATTATCGCATCTGCGCCAAATGCTGGTGGCACGAAGATGATTGAAACATCAGCTTTAGTCGAAGCAACAGCATCTACTACGGTATTAAATACAGGTCTATCCAAATGCTTTGTTCCTCCTTTTCCAGGGGTAACGCCGCCCACCACTTGGGTTCCATATTCGATCATTTGGGTTGCATGGAATGTCCCTTCTTTTCCTGTAAAACCTTGGACTATTACTCTAGAATTTTTATTAACTAAAACCGACATAATTTTTATAATGATTTATAACTCAAAGATAAGTCCTCAAGACCTATTATCAAAATGTAATTTTTATTTTTGTAAATTAGATATCAATCTCTCTAGACCATTCCCTCTAGAACCCTTGATTAAAATTAATTTGCTTTTCAATGATTCGAGACCTCCAGCTTCGTTAAATTTTTCTATATTTGGAAATACACGTGACGAAAGGGGAAGTGCTTGACTGGTTTCATATATTTTACCAATTAAAATAATTTCATCGAACCCAAGATTGATCAATTGTTCTATTAAATTTTCGTGCTCCCGCTGGTCCTGATGCCCCAATTCCAACATTTCACCTAGTACTACTGCTTTGGTTGTGTTATGTTCGTTGGCAAAAGACTCCAAAGCATTCTTCATGCTGCTTGGATTCGCATTGTACGCATCCAGAATAATTTTTTATCAGTTAAAAAAGGTAAAATCTGAGACCTCATATTGGTCGGAATGTAGCCTTCGATGGCTTCTATACAATGTTCTATGCTTATTTCATGAGTTAGCCCTATGAATATAGCTGCAATGATATTGGTAGCATTAAATTGGCCGAATAGATGACTATTGACTCTAAAGGATTTACCTTGATAATTTATATCTATTCTTATAGTTAAATTTTCAGAGGAAATTTTTGTAATAAAAGGAATATTTTCAGTATTGAAAGATTTGATTTTGTGATAACCAGTAATGAATGGCAACAAGGCTATATTTTCAGTATTATAGTATAGGATACCATTGTTTTTGATGACATTTTGATAGAGTGCTAATTTGGTTGATAATACTGTCTTTTCGTCACCAAACCCTTCGAGATGAGCTTTCCCTACATTGGTGATATAGCCTTCATTGGGCTGAGCAATTTCACATAAGTCTTTGATCTCGCCAGCGTGATTAGCTCCCATTTCTATAATCCAAAAATCTGCATCGTTCGGCGCATTTAAGATGGTTAATGGTACACCAATATGATTGTTCAGATTCCCTTTGGTGCAGTGGATGACGTACTTTTTGGCGAGCACGACCGATATTAGTTCTTTTGAAGTTGTTTTCCCATTAGTTCCAGTGATTCCAAGTACAGGGGCTCTATAATGAGCGCGGTGCAAGCCTGCGAGAGCTTGTAGAGATTGCAATACATCATCAACCACTAGGATATTTGGGTGGGGGACTATGTTGGGATTGTCTGAAACAGCGAATTTAGCTCCAATTTTTAGAGCCTCGTGAACATAATCATTGCCATCAAATTTTGGTCCTTTTAGGGCAAAAAACATTGAGTCAGGGGGAATGTTCCGTGTATCGGTGCTGACCCCATTGGATGCTTGAAATGCTAAATAAAGTGCCTCTAAAGTTACCATAAGTTTTGGGTTAAACTAAAATAGCCCTTGAATTACTCCAAGGACTATTTCTTAATTTATTTTAAAAATAATTATCTTCTTTTACCAGCTTTTGGCTTTCTTTTAAAGTTGTTTCCTCCCGTATCTTCATTTCCAACAGGTCCACCAACTCTGGTCATAGCACATCTAAATCCGATGGTCATATCTGCTTTGTCTTCTTCTTTGAATCTTCTAGCACCTGGAGCACACCAGAATAATCTATCTGCCCAAGATCCTCCTTTGATTACCCTTGCTTTATCAGAAACCAAAGATGAAACACCATAAAGGTATTGAACTTCTGAATCTGCATCACCATCCATATAATTTACGACATCGCTTCTCTTATAGTTTTCTCTTAGTGCAGTAATTGAATCATTGACAGCTTCTGTTCGAAGTCTTCCCATACTATCCTTTTCAACTAAATTGCCATTTTCATCTTTCACGAATTGAGTAAATCTATTTCCTCTGAAAGAATTCAAATCCTGAGTTTCAGCATCTCTAAGCGTCAACTGAGTTTGAGGTCTATAAACATCTGCAACCCATTCTGAAACATTACCACCCATATTGTACAAGCCATAGTCATTTGGCATGAAAGTTTTAACTGCAGAAGTATAGGAAGCGTGGTCATTTAATTTACCAGCTGTTCCCATATAATCTCCACCTGCCATTTTGAAGTTGGCAAGGATTTTACCTTGATCTCTATCTCTTCTTTGGTATCTAGCCGTGTTGCCATTCCAAGTAAATATTTTTCTTTCTTCCAACAATTCGTCTTTGTTAGACTTTCTATTGCCAATCAATGCAAGAGCAGCATATTCCCATTCGGCTTCTGTCGGTAAACGGTAAGCGGGCAACAAGATTCCATCTTCAAATCTAACAGGTCTTTCACCTCCAGTTGACAAATCCTTAAGATTTTTCTTTACTGAACCTTGATATTGACCTGCCAAATAAGCGTCAGTATTGAAGTTATCGCTATCTTTTTGGGCAGGATTTTGGTTTAAAACACCTCTTTCTATCAGGATACCTTCGTTTACACGGTCGCTTCTCCACTTGCAGAATTCATCCGCTTGCAACCAAGTCACACCGACCACTGGATAATCATCATAAGCAGGGTGTCTGAAATAAGTATTCACCATCGGCTCATTATATGCCAATTCAGTACGCCAAACAAGGGTGTCTGGTAGGGCGGCCCTCGGGATTTTTGGATAAGTCTCACTATAAGTTCTTTGGAGCCAAAACAAATATTCACGGTAATTGATATTTGTTACTTCAGTTTCATCCATATAAAAAGATGAAACAGTTACCCTTCTTGGAACATTATTCCATTCATAAGTTACATCTTCTTGGGTATTACCCATAGTAAATGTACCCCCTTGAATTAAAACGAGGTTAGGACCTGTTTCTTGTCCTTCATAATTAAGTTTTTCAAATCCCCCATTTTTAGGATCATTGTATTTCCAACCAGTCGATGAAGAAGATCCAGCATTTCTACTGTTCTTACACGAGATAGCCGCCATACAAGCTAAAAATAGAAAACTGAATTTAAGGCAATTTTTCATTCTCGAAAATTTAAACAAACCAAAAGATATTATTACTTTATAACTACTTATCGTACTTCCAATGGGCAAATATAGAACTTATATTTTTGTATTTAAAACTTTATTGACCCAAAAATATTGTGATTTTTTTAAAAAAAAATAAATTTAACATAAAATAGATTGATATCGAGCCATTTATATTCATTCAATACAACTTTTTATCTAAATAATTTCATGCAATCGTTGATATCTAACCCAGGATCATCACCAAATGAAAAAACCAAACTGGCCTCATGGGCACCTTGGCTTCTCGAAGATAATCCAGATAAAGTCAAGTCATAGCTATATGAAATTTTAAAATAATCAAAAACCCCTCCTATGGTGAGAAGTGCAGCATCTGTGTTCTTGGGTGTCAATCTCGCGCCAAGCCCCATTAATAGCTGACCATATGTAAACAACGCTTGTCCTTGTAGTTGATAAAAGTCTCCTTGTTTTGACAATAAGAGGACAGGGGATATAGACATTCCCCAGCTGTCTCTGCTAGATTCGATTAGTTCAAAATTTGTACCAACGTGCAAATTAATTTTTAGTGGAAGGGTATTGTCGAGGTTATCTTCTCTTTTGAAAAATTTCAAATTCGGAAAGGTTGCGTGGTGAAAACTAAGCCCACCATATATTTTTTCTGAATAAAATAACAACCCAACAGAAGCATCAAATTTTGTCAGTGAATATCCATTTTCTGGGATATCTGTGGTCGCAAAGCCAGGATAATATCCTGATTCGGGATCTATTTGCTCCCCTAAAATTAGTTTTTGGGCATCAATGGAACTGTTGATTATGCCAAAATCAAATCCCATACTCAAGGATTTTTTGTCTCCTAAATCCAACGCATAAGCATAATTTAGTTTAGCTTGGTATGTTTTCCAAATGCCATTACCAGCGTTATCGCCAAATAAATATATGCCGACTCCACTTTGATAATCGTCAAAAAAACGATCGTACCCAATTGAATATGACGAGTATGCCTTGTTCAACCCTGGCCATTGATTGCGGTAGTTGATAGCCAATCTTCCAGCTTTCTTCAAACCTGTCATGGCTGGATTTAGCATCATCGGATTGTTGTAAAACTGGGTATAGACCAAATCTTGACCAAAACCATGAGAAGTTATGAAACTCCCAAATATGCTTAAAATGATTCCAAATAAATTTACTCTCAAGTTGCTTCGATTTATGATTTTAATACGCTGAGGATACTCTAAATTAAATAAAAGTTATTTAAATTCGCAAAAAAAATATTAAATTTAACCTTAAAATAATAAAAAGGTGGATTCGTTCAGTACACTAGAAATACCAATTATTTGCTAATACGATTAGGCGATTGAAACAATTTGTGTCAAATATACTTTAGATTTATGAAACCACCTAAAAAACAAATAATTATGATCAATTTAATGAGTAAAATATTTTTGGTAGGTTGTTTATTAAGTTCGTCATTATGGGGTTTTGGTCAAAATTTTCAAGGAATTGAGAAAAAAATAGATTGGAATTCTAGCGAAATTAAATTGAACTTTTATGATGAAAATACTCAACCCATCGACTTCGTGGAGGGCATGTCTTATGAAGTAAACGAGGAGTACAAAGTGCCTATATTAAAGATCATTAAGAGATTAGATAAATACGGAGAGTTGAGCCATGTTGAATATTTTCCAGTTTGGGAAAAAGCCTTAAATTTTCCAACTGAATTGATTCCAGCTTTGGATAAATATATCAGTAAAAGTGCTGTTTATAAAGGCATTTCTGGGCCACAAGCAGTATTTTCTGTTTGTCCATTTAGAAGAAATGGCGGACAGGTAGAGAGGATGAAATTCATAAAGATTTCTTTTCAAGTTTCAAACGAGATTGATGCAAAAAGCAGAAATTTCAAAGCAAATAGCGTCCTTAACCAAGGAGACATCTATAAAATTAAAATCAGTAATCGAGGGATTTACAAATTGGATTATGATTTCTTTAAGTCAAAATTGGGTATAAATCCAGATGGGATAGATCCGAGAAATATTAAAATATATGGAAATGGAGGAGGTCTGCTGTCAGAAAACAATGCCCATCCTTATATAGATGATTTGGCTGAAAATAATATTTATGTAAAAGGGGAAGAAGATGGAAAATTTGACCAAGGAGACTATGTCCTTTTTTATTCAGATGGCCCCAATCTAATATTGCCCAATCCTAGTGAACGAAAATTATTTTATGCAAAGCACGTTTATAGCGATGAATTGGCGTATTTTATAAAGTTGGACGATCAGCGTGGACAGAGAATCCAAACAATGCCGAGTGCAGCCAATCCAGAACTCGTTGTAGAGGATTACCAAGATTATTTCCATTTTGAAGAAGATAAAGTGAATTTGATTTCTACGACTGTGTTAAATCCTGGAGGTGGAAAACTTTGGTTTGGCGATCAATTCAAAGGCATTCGAGAAAAGACCTACTCTGAATATTTTAATGTACCGAATATTGACTTAAGCCAACAGGGTTCAGTAAGTTTTGCATTTGCTAGTAGAAATGAAAATTTAAATGTATCTCATTTGGATGTTGAGAATGGTCGATTTACCAATCAACACTTTAGCATAACTTTGTCTGATTTAGAAGGTCATTTTGCGAGTTATCGGGTGGCTACAGGTAATTTCACACCGCTTAGTGAAAATTTGAAAGTGAAATTGTCTTACCCCGAACAAGGACAAAATTCGGAGGGATGGCTCGATTATATTGGCATAAATGTACATCGAAAGCTCATTTGGCAAGGAACACCTCTACATGTTATTAATTTTGCATCAGCTGATTCAATTGTCCTTGGATACAGGTTAAAGGTAAAGAGCGGAAGCCCAAATTCGCTAGATATTTGGGATATTACGGAACCTTTGTTGATAATGAATATTGAACCCAATGTGGGCAGTGAAGAATTGGATTGGGCATCGGACTCAAGGATAATTAAGCGTTATATTGTTTTGGATCCTTCGGGTAATTTCTCGGTTCCAACTGTGGACGGCAAAGTCCCAAATCAAAATCTACATGGGATGGAAAGCCAAAATATGATAATCCTTTACCACCCATATTTTAAGGGGCAAGCTGAAAGATTGGCTGCATTTAAAAATGAAATTGGTGTCAAGACCAAAACCTTATCCATCCAAGAGGTTTATAATGAATTCTCAAGTGGAATACAAGACATCACATCATTCAGAAACTTGAATAAAATGATGCATTTTAGGTATCCAGAATACAAATTTATGTTGCTCTTTGGAGATGGCTCTTATGACTATAAAGGCATAAATACGAAAGTAAGCAATCAAAATTTTGTACCGACCTATGAAACCTGGGAGTCTCTTTTCCAATTAAGCGTATTTCCGACGGACGATTATTTCGGCCTATTAGATGAGGACGAAGCGGGCCTGAATGGAGCGTTAGATATAGCGATTGGACGCTTGCCTGCCCGATCTGAAGCAGAGGCAAAAAACTTGGTTGACAAGATCATTCAATATGAATCAGATCCAATAGCATTGGGAGATTGGAGGACTAAGGCTTTATTCCTAGCCGATGATGGAGATAACAGTTTGCATACTACTCAATGCAACAGAATCGCAGACAATACGCGTTCCGCACAAAATAATTTGAACTATAATAAAATATTTTTCGATGCTTATAAGGAGGAGAATACTCCAGGCGGCGAAAGGTTCCCAACAGCCAAAGAGGCCATAAATAACAATGTGTACAAAGGTCTGTTGGTGATGACTTATTTTGGACATGGCGGTAATTTGGGCTTGGCACAAGAAAGAGTAATGGAGGTTTCGGATATTCGATCTTGGAAAAATGGTGTTAAACTTCCATTATTCGTAACTGCTACATGTACTTTTGGCGCATTTGATAATGCTGCTAGTACTTCGCCAGCCGAATATGTTCTACACAACACTGAAGGAGGTGGCATTGCATTATTTACTACAGTTCGACCAGTATTTGCCAGTGATAATGAAGCTCTAAACAGGCAAGTTTTCAGAACTTTATTGCCTGCAGAAAGGGGACCCAGACCTCAAATTGGAGAAATTTTAATAAATGCAAAAAATTATAGTGGAGCTTCCTTAGAAAACAATCGAAAATTCGTATTACTTGGGGATCCATCGCTGAGATTGGCCATCCCACTGCACAATGTGGTCGTTACCAAATTCAAAGGACAGGCGATTGACACGAGCAGATTAGATACAATAAAAGCATTAGGTAAAGTCACTTTCGAAGGAGAAGTTAGAACTCAAAATGGCCAAATGCTTCAAAATTTTAATGGGACGGTCTTAGTTACTTTATACGACAAAAATCAAACTTACAAAACATTAGGACAAGGAAGAGACAACCCATTGATTCAGTTTCAATTGCAAAACAATGTTTTATTCAAAGGGAGCGTTTCTGTGCAAAATGGAAAATTTACTGTAGAGTTTTATCTTCCAAAGGACATTAATTATACTTATGGAAATGGAAGAATCAGCATGTATGCACATGATGGTGTTAGCCAAGATGGTATGGGCTATTTTGATGGTTTTGTCATCGGCGGGACGGATACTCTGTCTGCTAATGTTACTGCACCCAAAGTTTCAGTCTTTATGAATACAGAAGAATTTGTTTTTGGTGGGCTGACGGACAAGAATCCAACCATACTCGTCAAATTGCAAGATGAATTAGGGATAAATGTTGCTGGAAACAGCATCGGGCACGACTTAGAAGGGCTTTTGGATAATAAAAACACTTATGTCCTCAATGAATTTTATGAATCCCTCAAAGACAACTATAAGGAAGGATATGTCAAATTTCCACTGAATAATATCTCTGAAGGCAGGCACACATTATCCATAAAAGCATGGAATATTGCGAATAAACAAGGCGAAGGAAAAACAGAATTTGTTGTGGCGAATAGCGGCTCCTTAGACATCAAACATTTGTTAAATTATCCGAATCCATTTTTTAATCATACTGAATTTAGATTCGAGCACAATCAGCCCAATATATTGATGTCTTATGCTATCCAGATTTTTAATTTGAGTGGAAAAATCGTAAAAACAATCCAAGGACAAACGAATACTGAAGGCTACAATGTCACCGATATCCATTGGGATGGTAAGGATGATTTTGAGGATAAAATAGCCAACGGAGTTTATCTTTATAAACTTAGATTGAGCGGAATAAGTGCTGATGGAAAGACCATACAACATGAATCCGATTTTGAAAAATTAGTCATATTGAATTAATATTTAATATAAAAAAGATATTATTAAATTAATATGTTTAAATTTGCTCGACTTTTCAAGTAAAACTTGTGACAATTTACTTTATAATATATAATATTTTGTTATTATAACGTTAATATTCTGACCATTACTTTTTGATAAAAAAATTTATATTTAACAATTATCCAATGAAATTAAATTTATTATTGATAACTGCTTTTTGTTTACAAATTATAAGCAATCTATCAGCGCAAACCCCATGTTCCTATAATGTTGTTACCAGACAGTTTGAAGGTGATTGCCCACCATCTGTTATCGTTACAGCAGTTCCATTTTTGAGAATTACTCCTGACGGCCGTGGTGCTGGAATGGGAGATGCAGGTATAGCCATTTCTGCTGATGCAAACACGATGTATTACAATTCTTCTAAAATGGCATTTGCCACGCAAAAAACACAATTATCAGCAACTTATACACCGTGGTTGAGATCTTTAGGCTTAAATGATATTTATTTGGCTTATTTATCAGGTTTCACAAAATTCGATTCTACTCAAGGGATTGGATTTGGCTTGAGATATTTTAGCTTAGGACAAATTGCCTTTACCAATGAAAACGGTGAACCGGCTGGTGAAGGGAAACCAAATGAATTCGAGGCACTTATAGGATATTCTAGAAGATTGTCTAACAACTTAGCGATTGGATTGAGTGGAAAATTCATCTATTCGGATTTGGCTTCGGGCAAAGTCGTGGATGGTATTGAAATCGCAAAAGGTATAGCAGGTGCTGCTGACTTGTCCATGACTTACCGTAAACCATTCAAAAAAGGAGGTGATTTAATGGTCGGAGTAGCGATGACTAATATTGGTTCGAAAATAACCTATACGAGGAATCAATCAAGGGATTTCATTCCGTCCAATTTGGGAATAGGTGCTGCTTATTCTAAAGACATGGATGCATTTAACAAAATAACATTTGCGTTAGATATCAACAAATTATTGACTCCAACGCCCACTCCGGCATATACAGATGAAAACGGAAACTCCATCAATGATTGGAGAGAAAAATCTATGTTTTCTGGTCTTTTGGGATCATTCAGTGACGCAGAAGGCGGATTCAAGGAAGAAGTGAGCGAATTGATGTATAATATTGGTGTGGAATATGTTTACAATGGACAATTTGCTGTTAGGGCGGGTTATGTTTCAGAAGACAAATTCAAGGGTAACAGAAAATATTTGACAGTTGGTCTTGGGCTCAAGTACAATGTTTTCGGTATAAATTTGGCTTATTTGGTCGGAACATCCAATCAAAGAAACCCTTTGGATAATACTTTGAGATTCTCATTGTTGTTGGATTTCAACCAAGGAAAAACTGCCAACGAAGAAATCATCGAAGGAGACTTTTAATTGAGTTTTTTAAAAAATTATATAAGGAAAGCCATTTATTGATTTAAGTGGCTTTTTTTTATTGATTAAAAGAGATATACCAAAATCATACCCAAAAGAGCGGGCAAAGTTTGGACATAAATGATGCGTTTGGACGCTGAAAAGTAACCATAAATACCCGCTATGGCAATGCAACCGAGGAAAAACATCGCTATATTGTCCTTCCATTCTAGGTTCTGAATAAGTAGTGACCAGATGAGTCCTGCAGCTAAAAATCCATTGTACAAGCCTTGATTGGCGGCCATGTTTTTAGTTGGTCTGAATAGTTCTTTTGGAAAGCCTCTAAATATTTTTGGCCCCCTTGTTTCCCATGCAAACATTTCAAACCAAAGAATGTAAAGGTGTAATAACGCTATGGCTCCTATGACGATATTCGTTAAAGCTATCATGATGTTTTATTTTTAGTATAAAATTTTGATATTTTATGGTTAAAGATAGAATCTTTTGTTCATTGAGAGTTGAAATTGAAACCTTTTATTTTAATTCCAGTTTCCAAAATTGAATTTGATTTTTTTCTGAAAATATTTAATAATAAATTAATAATCCAAAAGTACAAAGTCGATGATAATTTCTATAATGTCAGATACAGATAGAAGTATTGAAGGATTTTTTAGGCGTATATAAATATAATAATAATCGATTATTGGTGGTTCGAGTGTGGCAATTAATTAGTATTTTTGCAGCCTCATTAACAATATTAGTAGTATGAGTCGAATCACAGCAGCAATTACAGGAGTAGCTGGGTATGTTCCTGAAGGGGTAATAACTAATGCTGATCTTGAAAAAATGGTCGATACCAACGATGAGTGGATTAGAACTCGGACTGGTATTTCCGAACGTAGATATATAAAAGATCCTAAAAAGGCGACTTCCGATATGGGAGCAGAAGCAGTAAAATTGCTTTTGGAAAAGACCAAAACGGATCCAAAGGATGTCGAATTAATCGTATGTGCTACCATCTCTGGAGATTATGTTTTCCCAGATACTGGAGCACTGATTTGTGATAAAACTGGCTGTACCAACGCCTATGGTCTAGAAGTAAGAGCTGCTTGTAGCGGATTCCTTTTTGCTTTGAGTACGGGAGTTAGATTCATAGAGTCAGGTGCGCACAAAAAAGTAATCGTTGTTGGGGCAGATTGTATGTCTAGGATAGTAGATTATCAAGATCGAAGCACTTGTATTATCTTTGGCGATGGGGCAGGAGCGGTGATGTTAGAGCCAAGTGTTGAAGGCTTTGGCGTCCAAGATGTGTTGTTGAAGTCTGATGGCTCGGGCTACAATTACCTTCATATGAAAGCAGGAGGTTCAGCTTTTCCGGCTACACATGAAACGGTAGATGCGAGGGAACACTATATATTCCAAGATGGGCAACCCGTATTTCGGATGGCAGTCAGGGGTATGTCGAATGTCATCACCGAATTGTTGGATCGAAATCATTTGGAGAAATCGGATTTGGATTGGTTGGTACCGCATCAGGCCAATATTAGAATCATTCAATCCATCGGAGAATTTTTAAATTTTCCAGCCGAAAAAGTAATGGTAAATATCCAAAAATATGGAAATACTACCGCAGGTACGATTCCACTATGTCTTTGGGAATATGAGCCACAATTGAAAAAAGGCGATAAACTTATTTTGACGGCGTTTGGTGGAGGATTCACCTGGGGAGCAATTTACCTTACATGGGCTTATTAGACTTTATTTTATTTTTTTTATAATATTAAATTTTTTATGGCATCCACATCAGAGATTAAAAATGGATTGTGTATTGAGTTCAGTCATGATGTATTTAAAGTAGTTGAATTTTTGCACGTAAAACCTGGAAAAGGCAACGCTTTTGTAAGAACAAAACTTAAATCATTGACAACTGGAAAAGTTTTAGATAATACATTCCCGAGCGGAGCAAGAATCGATATAGTTCGTGTAGAAAGAAGAGTTTTTCAATACTTGTACCAAGATGAATCTGGTTTTAATTTCATGAATAATGAAACATTCGATCAGGTATCAATAGACGCAAAGCTTATTGACAATTCTGAATTTCTCAAAGAAGGAATGAACGTTGATATCCTTTATCACTCTGAAAAGGATACCATTTTGACCATTGAAATGCCTAGTAGCTGGACGTATGAAATTACGTATAGCGAACCTGGTGTTAAAGGCGATACGGCTACGAACGCAATGAAACCAGCCACGATCGATACAGGTGCAGAAATTAAAGTTCCACTTTTTATCAATCAAGGGGACACCGTTAGGGTTGATACAACTACGGGAACCTATATGGAACGTGTTAAAGTTTAGTACGAGGGGCTAAACTTTACTCTTTTTTAAGAAAATTAAATCTGGGCCTATTTGCGAATGCAATGACCAAGAGCTATTTACCGATGGGGCCTTAATATTGGCCCTTTCATTTCTTTTTGGCGATTGTATTTTGAAGCATTCATCCCATAAGTTTTGTTGATAGAAATCTTCGAGCGTTTTAGCTCCGCCCTCTACTAGGATAGAGCCAATTCCGTTTGCATATATTTCGCGCAAAATATCAGATAGGGTAGTTTGTGGATATATGTAATGCATAGAAACATTGGCAGGCAAATCTATTATATTATGATTTTCTGTAATGTATAAAATGTTCTCTGGGTGTTTGAATATCTGCAAATGGCTAGGCAAATTTCCCTTTCTATCCAAGACGATGATCCTTAGTGTAATGCCTGTTGATTTGCGAATGTCTAGGAGTGGATTGTCCAAAACCAGCGTATTTTTACCAACCCAAATCGCTTGACGTTCCGATCTCAATCGATGCGTCCAGAATTGAGTCAATGGATGAGATATGGCAAGCCTTTCTGTATTTGATCCTATAAATCCATCAAAGGTTTCAGCCCATTTTAACGTTATAAATGGTCTTTTCTCGGCTTGCTGTACTGAAAATTTTTCAATTAAGTTTTTGCATTCAATGATTCTCTCACTCATGCAAACCTCGATGCCCGCGGCTTCTAAAATCCTGCCACTTGAACCCGCCATCTGAGGATTGGGATCGAGTGTCCCGATGACAACTCGCGGTATTTTATTTTGGATTATTGCTTCTACGCAAGGCGGTGTTTTACCATGATGATTGCACGGCTCTAAGGTGACATAAATGGTCGAATCCTTCAATTTTTGCAAGTCCCGCTCTTGCACAGATTTCAATGCGTTTACTTCGGCGTGAGGACCTCCAAAATACTCGTGCCATCCTTCACCAATTATGGTTTGGTTATGGACAATGACAGCACCGACATTGGGATTGGTTTTTACTTGAGTCCCTCCTAATTTAGCCAATTGGATAGCCCTATCCATATATGCCAAGTCTAGCTGATTGAAGGAACTACTCATGATCTCACTTTATTCTCGAAGTTTTGCGCCAAACTTGTCAGATAGTTTTTGGTTTATTTTTTCCATAATTCCATCGATTAATTTGTCCTCCATGGTGGCATTCATGTCTTCAAAAACTATGCGGATGGCGTAAGATTTCAGTCCTTTGCCAAGTTGGTTTTCATTTTTGTAAATATCAAATAGTGTGACGGATTTTATATTGGCGTGATTTTGCTTTGTAATTTCTTTTTCTAAATCTATATAATTTATTTCATTGGGTAAAATGAGCGCAATATCCCTTATGATTTGTGGAAATTTGGTAATGGCTTCTGTTCTATTGGGTTCTATTAATATACTGCCCAGTATTGCCTTCCAGTCTAAGGAAGCGGCATAAACATCTTGCTTTAATCCATTTGCTTTTAACATATTTGTGGAAATTGCTCCGAATTTGCCGAGATTTTTTGCTCCAAAATAAATCTCTAAACCATACCCATAGTAATCATCATTAAATTCCTTAAAATTCAAATTTTTTATGCCGACCCAAGATAAAATGGCTTCGACGATGCCTTTGATGGAGTAGAAATCTGATTTGCTTTTTTTTGTCGGTATTCCACTGTTCTGGATATCTCAGACCAGTGATACCAATGCACAATTTTTGAGATTCTTCAAAGTCCCCAATAGCATTTACCGAATAAGTATTCCCAAATTCAAAAATCTTTAAGCTGGTTTGTTGGCGATTGATATTGAAAGCAATATTGTCCAGTAAACTGATTTCTAACATCGGGCGCATGGCATCCAAATGGACATTTGAGGTATTATTGATTTTGATTAAAGCTTCCTGATTGGCATATTTCTGGGAAGGAATGATGGATAATGACATAGCCTCCAAGAATCCGTTAGCGGCCAAAAAATTTCCCACGGACTCATGAATTGTATGTGGATCTGGCTTTTGGGTAAAAGAAATGGCGCTTTGGATGCGATCTGTATAAGGAATATTATTCATTCCAAAGATTCTAATAATCTCCTCAATGAGGTCAATTTCTCTTGTAACATCCGCCTTGTTGGTAGGCACATTTACCAAATAATAATCGGATTCTTTAGAAAATGGCATGGACATCGCACTTAGAATCTTCTCAATCACTGCTTTTTCAAAGGTGATGCCACTGATATCATTAAGCTTTGTCGGCCTTAATTGGACCTTTGTCGGCTCCATTTTATTTGGATAACAATCAACTATACTTGAAGCAATAGTCGCATTGGCGTATTCACCCAGTAGCTCTACTGCTCTGTACAAGGCGGTCAAGCAGATATTTGGATCGGATCCTTTTTCGAAAATTCTAGCAGCATCCGACCGAAGATTGTGCATCATGGATGATTTGCGCACCTTTGATGCCGAAAAATGTGCAGATTCAAGAAATACACGGGTGGTTTTTTCAGTGACACCAGAAGAAAGACCACCAAATACACCAGCAATACACATTGGGTTGTCCTCGCCGTCACATATCATGAGATCATTGGACGAAAGTTTTCTTTCTTGGCCGTCCAAAGACACAAAAAAGGTCTGATCTGGTAAAGTTTGGACTTTTATTTTTCCGCCTTTTTATTTGATCGAAATCAAATGCGTGTAAGGGTTGGCCCAGGTCGTGCAATACAAAATTGGTAATATCTACCACATTGTTGATTGGACGTACTCCAATGGTTTTTAATCGGTTTTGCATCCAAGCTGGGCTTGGTTTTATTGTTATATTTTCTAGTAAAATACCACTATATCTTGGACAATCATTGACATTTTGAATAGTAACAGGGACTGCACTCAGTTCGTCTGAGATTTCAGGTGTTGTATAATTGATGGGTTTTTGAATATTGTCCCCAAAGCGTACCTCATAAGCAGCGGCTAAGTCATCAGCAACCCCTTTGTGACACGTTGCATCGCTTCTATTTGGCGTCAATCCTATCGAAATGGCAGTATCGGTATGTACTTGAAAATAATCATAAGCTTTCGTCCCAATAGTTACATCAGAAGGCAATACGATGATGCCGCTATGATCATCACCAAGTCCCAGTTCGTCAGATGCACACAACATTCCTTCGGAGTCTGCACCTCGAATTTTAGCTGCCTTTATTTCAAAGGATTTTCCGTCGGATAAATGTATTGTGGTACCTATAGTAGCTACGAGTACTTTTTGTCCTTGAGCGACATTTGGAGCGCCACAAACTATGTTTAACAAAGGACCATGGCCAATATTGACAGTAGTGATGCTTAATTTGTCGGCGTTTGGATGTTTTTCACAAGTAATAACTTCTCCTATGACGACTCCAGCTAAGCCTCCTTTTATAGATTCAAATGTCGAAATGTCTTCAACCTCTAGACCTATATCGGTTAACATCATTGAAATATCATCAATAGAATATTTTTCTAATGTCAAAAAATCATTCAACCAATCTAAAGAAATTGTCATAAAATATTTTCAATTTTTTTTAAATAAATCCTCTAAAAGCTTGTCTAAAGGATGGTTTTTAGGTCACCTCGCATCAGTTTTAAATCTGCAGGGATTCCCTTATAATTTGCTTCTGACATGGGTACCAATGGTAACCGCACATCCCTTTTGCATAAACCTAGATGGTGCATGATGGACTTGATTCCTACAGGATTGCCTTCGCAGAAAAGCCACCAGTACATTTCTAGTAAAGCGCCATTAATTTTTCTCGCTTTTTCAAAATCATCAGCCAGAGCCGCATTGACCAAAGAGCTCATTTCTAAAGGCAAAGCGTTGGCGATGACAGAGATGACTCCCTTGCCACCTGAAGCAATGATGGGAAGAGCCGTAGGATCGTCTCCCGAAAGCACGTTGAAGTCTTTTCTACAATTTTGTATGATGTACATCGATTGGTATAAATCGCCGCTGGCCTCTTTGATTGCTACGAATTTTTCACTAGCAGCAGCCAAACGAATAGTAGTCTCAGCCTCAACATTGGATGCCGTCCTACTAGGAACATTGTAGATAATAATGGGTAGTGGACTCGCCTCAGCCAATTCCATATAATGCCGATAGATACCTTCCTGGGTTGGTTTCAGATAAGAAGGGCTAGAGCATAAAAGAGCAGAAATTCCATCAAAATCTGTATTCCGTAGCTTTTGAGCTAATTCGAGAGTATTGTTTCCTCCAAAGTTCCCTATGACAAGGGGAACACGGCCATTGTTGATGGCCTTGGTATGTGCAATGACTTGCTGGATTTCATCATCGCTTAAAGTGGCGGTTTCTCCTGTAGTGCCGAGGCTTACTAGGAAATTCACCCCCCCATCAATTACGTGATTGATTATTTTGGTTAAATTTTCAAAGTCAATTTTACCATTTAAAAATGGTGTGACCAATGCGACTCCAGTTCCTTCCCAAGGATTTATTTTATTATCTGTCATGATAATTTTATTTGGTTTTGCCCATGGCTGAATACTTGTCAATTCTAATTTTAATTCTTTTGTCAACTGACAATTTCATCAATTCAGCAAGGTTTTTCTTAATATGTGCTTTCAAAGTTTTAGCCGTTTCTTCTGGATTGTGATGTGCCCCGCCCAATGGCTCTGGTACTACACCGTCTATCAATCCGAATTTATACATATGGTCTGCAGTCAATTTTAGGGCCTCAGCAGCTTGTTCTTTGTAGTCCCAGCTATGCCAAAGGATACTTGAGCATGACTCTGGCGAGATGACAGAATACCAAGTATTTTCTAGCATAAAAACGCGGTCGCCAAGTCCGATACCGATGGCTCCACCGCTGGCACCTTCGCCGATGATATAACATAGAATTGGCACCTTTAACTGCGCCATTTCAAGCAAATTTCTCGCTATTGCCTCTGCCTGTCCCCTTTCTTCAGCTTCGATACCCGGATATGCACCGGGGGTGTCAATCAAAGTGACTACGGGGATATTGAATTTTTCAGCCAATTTCATCAATCTCAATGCCTTGCGATATCCCTCAGGATTTGGCATACCAAAATTCCGATACTGTCTCATCTTGGTATTGGTTCCTTTTTGGTGACCAATGAACATCACGGTTTGATCGTCTAATTTTGCCAAGCCACCCACGATGGCTTTATCGTCTTTGAAATACCTATCTCCATGAAGTTCTTGGAATTGACGACACATTTTACTGACATAATACAAAGTATAAGGTCGCTCTGGATGCCTTGATATTTGGACCCTTTGCCAACCTGTCAAGTTTTTATATATCTCCAACCTTTTCTTGTGAATCTTATCCTCAATATCGAGGATGGATTTGCTGATGTCAATTTCTCCTTCCTTGCCTACTTCTTTTATTTTGTCTAATTGTTCAAATAAAACCTCGATTGGTTTTTCAAATTCTAAAAATACTTGGGCATTTGACATAGTCTATTTTTCTTGGTCTTTGAAGATTAATTTAACATACAAAAGTACAACCATAACTGTAAGAAAACGCTGTATAATTTTTTTTTTTGATTTTTTTATCTAAAAAATTTGTGATATTAAATGGAAACTCTATATTTGCAACCGCTAACGCAAACGGATCGGTAGTTCAGTTGGTTAGAATGCCGCCCTGTCACGGCGGAGGTCGCGGGTTCGAGTCCCGTCCGGTCCGCAAAAAGAGGCTCCTTAAGAAATTAGGGAGCCTTTTTTGTTTTTTGGACTTACCTGAAAATATGGCCTTGTGGTGAAAAGATAAGAGGGTAGCATTAATAGATGCATACAGAAATATAATATCAATATTTAAAAATGTTTGTATATTGCTATAGTTGCAATCAGCAAATATTAGGCAAAATGTAAAAAAGACAATGAACAGACTCCTCACATTGACATTAGTCGTACTCATTTCAGCTTGTGGACAAGAGACTGAAAAGAAAGAGTCTATCGACAAAAATCCTATTCAGCAGCCTTCTGAATTGTCAACTGCTGAAAACGTAAAAGCTCGGAATGTAATAAGTGATCCAACAGTTACGAAAAAGCAACAGGAAAAAATAATATTGCAATTTTCTAATGGACCAAGTCACAAAAGATTGAAATTGAATGGAAAAACAGTAGTAGTTATTCAAATGGACTCCTTAGAAATTGAACAACTAAAGAAAATTGACGGAGAAGACAATTTTTATACAGCAGCGGACGACTTGATGTGGTATAACTCAATGATGCTTAAGAAAATGAACTCACTTGGAATTTCAGTTGAGTACACCGACAAGGACACAGTTGACTTTTATTCTAAAGTCTTTAATCGGAGAATAATAAAAGACTCTACTTTTTCGCTTTATACCTTTTTCCGCTTTGACGGAAAGGAAATCAAGAGAACAGAATTATTTGAATTAATTGAAGAATAAAAAATAACATTGGGCCTAACTCAGAATATAGCTTATGGCGGGTGAAAGGCTGTCCGTTAGGTTTTCGCTTTGGTGCAGGCTTTCGTTTCGGTGGACAGGAAATTACTTCGAAACCGCCACAATCTATATTCAAACAGTAAAATGATGAGAACTTTTAACACTACCGCAATTTCCACAAATTAGACAAACAGCTACAAATTCCAATTAGGAGATCCTCAAAGTAAATAGACTGTCTAATAGTACCTTTTAAAGGTGAAGGAGATATTTAAGTTGAGAATTTAGCTGTTGGATTTCTAATTCATTCAGCTTGCCTAGTAGTCCTTTGGCAAGATGCTTATCGATGGTTGCAATTTTACTTGTTCGAATTAAAGAATTCATTTTTAATCCATTGGATTCATTGGCGACTACCAAAATATCAGATGTTTCTTTTTTTTCAATTTGAGTAGTAATAAAACAAGCGGTAAAGTATAAATTAGTATGATATAGAACAACGGCTGGACGAAATTTACTTCCAACCAAATTCGTAAATGGGTAGGAAACCAAAATAATATCGCCTTTATTCACTAAATACCTTTTTGAGATCTTTTTCTGAATAAATCTCCTCTTCTTTGTTCAAAAAATCAAAAGATTGACTTTTGGAAATAAAATTTTGTATTTCCTCAGTAAGTTTTTGTTCTTCATACTGCTTGATAACAAAATCAGCAAATTCCGAAATTTCTTCAGCCTTTGAATCTGGGAGTTGATTAATAATTTTAACAGTTCTTTCTATTATAGCTTCCTTCGTCATATAACCTTTTTAATTTCAAATATAATCATTTTATTTCACTCCACATGCGCATGCAAAAACGATATGATTTTTTCATAAACGAAATCTAATTCTTCTGTCGATATGCAATAGGGTGGTAGTAAGTAAAATACATTCCCCAAAGGTCGCATCAATATGCCATTGGCTAAAAAATAATCGTAAATCTTGGCTCGTATTGGGTTGAAATAGGATCCTTCGATTCCTTGCATTTCTATAGCCATCACAGTACCTACGAATCGAACATGAATTCTCTCGCCAAATTTCGCTTGGATTTTAGGGGCAAAATTTCGATGGTATGCGCTAATGTTTTGAATTCTGGACAAAGCTTCGGGCGTTTGTATAATCTTCAAATTCTCCAAGGCTACTGCGCACGAAAGGGGATTAGCTGTATAGGAGTGGCCATGTAACAGGGCATTAGATAGGTCTTTTCCAAAAAATGCCTGATAAACAAATGGTGTGGCCAAGGTAACTGCTAGGGGCATCACACCACCCGTTAATCCCTTTGCGAGACAAATGATATCGGGCTTCAATTCCGCTTGATCTGAGGCCATTAAACTGCCTGTACGGCCAAATCCTGTCAATACTTCATCGGCGATCGCCAAGGCTCCATGCTTTTGGCAATTATCAATGATTTGGTTTATTTTTGAAGCGGGATAAATGCGCATTCCACTGGTCCCCATCAGTAGAGGCTCGTAGATGAATGCTGCGATGTCTCCATCGGAGAAAGCTTCTTCAAGCTGTTTTTCAAAATCGTCTGAAAAAACATCCAACTCGACCACCTCAAATAAATATTTCTTAAATGGCTTAAAAAATCCATCTTTTCCAGCCAATGCCATAGATCCAAATGTTTCTCCATGAAAGCCTCCTTTAAGGGTTGCAATTTTGGTTTTATGCTCGTTTCCAGTGTTTATTTGATATTGAATGGCCATTTTTATGGCTATTTCCACAGCTGTAGAGCCGTTATCTGAATAGAATACTTTTGCGTCGTTCCAAGGAGCGATTTTTACCAATTCTGATGCCAAATCCTCAGCAGGTTGATGCGTGAAGCCAGCAAATATAACGTGGTCAAGCTTTGTCGTTTGTTGTCTCAGTGCTTCCATCAGTCGGGGGTGACAATGCCCGTGGAGACAAGTCCACCAAGACGAAATCCCATCAATAATCTTCCTCCCGTCTTCTAGGTATAAGTACAATCCATCCGCCTTTATGACTTTTAGCGGGGCTGGAGCATTCGCCATTTGCGTATATGGAAACCAAATATGATTGTGAGAATTCATGATTATTTATAGATTTTGTAGGCCTGATGATCGTATGTATTTACGATATGGAACAAACTACCTATGACGGGAGGGTTATATCGCTTCATAATCACCACTTCTGAATCTAGGTTTGTTTTCCCATTCCATACGATTCCTTTAAAGGCCAAATTGTGGTGGTAGATATAATCCAAGCACAACAAACTGTGATTAATGCTTCCTAAATAGGGCTTGATCACCAAAACAAGTGGGATTTTTCGGTCTTGTGCAAAGTCTGCAAAAGTGTAATCCTTCGATATGGGCGACAGCAACCCTCCAGCACTCTCGATGAGTAAATTCTCAGATTGAGGGATAGAAACAGTTCTAGGATTTATCGGGATTTTACTTTTTTCAATTGCGATGTGTGGTGACACAGGGTCGGGATATCTAATCAATGGCTCGTAGTACTTCCAGTCAGGCAAGGCTTTTTGTACGATGGATTTAACGGTATTCGTGTCGTCGTCGATCATCGATCCAGTCTGAAATGGCTTCCAATAGTCCATCTTCCATTCAATACATAAGGCGGTGGATACCATCGTTTTGCCAACTTCTGTATGAATTCCAACCACCAATATATTTTCTTGATTAGCCATTATTCACGACCGTTTTTATTAATAAATCAATCTCTTCAAAAGTGTTAAAGGAGTGAAGGCAAATCCTTAATTGTTCTTTGCCTTGAGGCACAGTGGGAGGATATATGGCCTTGGTCCAAATACCCACTTCGATTAAATTTGATTCCGTAATTTTTAATTTTTCGATGTCGTCGAATATTATTTGCTGGATAGGACTTCTGACACATTTTATTCTAAGGTGAGTATTTTCCGCTTGTGACAAAAAGTATTCAATATTTGAAAATAAGCTTCTCCTGAGGTCTTCCATATCCAGCTTAAAAAATGCCGAAAGGTCCGCCAAATGCCTAGGAGATGCAGCAGTTGAAAAAACAAACGACCTAGCAAAATTTACCAGATACTCAATCAATAAAGTACTTCCTAGCACCACCGCACCATGGCTCCCAGCCGCTTTGCCAAACGTCATAAGCCGAGCAGTCACTTCCCGTTCTATGCCCCATTCTGTGCAAAGCCCTGACCCATTTTGTCCCCAAATCCCCGTACTATGGGCTTCATCAACGATCAAGGCGCAGTCATATTCTTTTTTCAACTGGACTATTTCTAGCAGCGGAGCAAAATCTCCGTCCATGGAATACACCGATTCTACCACGATCCAACTATCTGTACCCTTATTGGCTTCTAACAATGACCTTAAATTAGCGATGTTGTTGTGCTTAAATTTTATCGCACGAGCATTCGAAAGTCTAATCCCATCGAGGATGGATGCATGACAGAATTCATCATAAAGAATGAGCTCATTTCGTCCTGCAATGCATGAAATTAACCCAATGTTTGCGTCATATCCACTGTTAAAGTAAAGAGCTGCATCAGCTTTGAAAAATTTTGCACAGCTAGCTTCAAAATCCACATGCCATGGCGTATTTCCACTCAATAATCTCGCCCCAGTAGCCCCTTGAGGGATGTATTCATCTGATAATTTTACTAGGAGCTGATTTTTGACTATTCCTAGATAATCATTGGACATAAAATCAATCAAACCTGATTTTTGCTCGACCAGTCGCCTCAGTATGCCTTGATCTTTTCGTTGATTTAGTTTTTGCTCCAGCCTTTTTTCATGCCATTTCATCAAACAAATGTAGCAATTACCTCATTAACTTCAATTATTACCTTTATTATTCTTATTTTTGTGCAAAATATCGAAAATGAGAAAAACAATAACTATTTCTGCTATTTTAATCATAATCATCGTGGCTGCCTGGGGTGCCTTGGCGTATTATGCAACATATAGCGATGGGTATAGAGTAGGGGTCATCACCAAATTTTCAAGGAAAGGTATGATTTTTAAGACCTACGAAGGCGAGTTGGACCTTGGCTATTTAAAGTCTAATGGCGGCGGAATCGGCAATAATATTTTTTATTTTTCTGTAGAAAATAAGGAATCAGAAGTCCTCGATGCTATAAATAAAGCCAGCGATAAGGGTTTTCCTATCAAGCTTTATTACAAGGAAAGATATTGGAATTTGCCATTTCTAGGGGAAACCAAATATTTTATTACCAAAGGCGAGCTGATCGATAGGCCCATTAATCATTCGAATCCATTGAACCCGCAACAATCCACTTATATGTAGTATTTTTATGGCGAGTTCCATTTTTCATCCAAATAATTTTAGCAAAACGAAAAAATGGAATCGGGCTATTCGCTTCTTCGGTCCTTCGGACCATCTCCAAGAGATGCAGCTACTATCCCTCTCGCATCCCAGATAAATATACCCATCCATAACGTAAAAAACTATAATTAGAATTAAAATGAAATCAAATAAAATCCTTGTCCTGCTAGCATTTTCAATCACAAGCCTCGGTATTGCAGTGAGTTGTAAATCCGATAAAAATCCAAAACGCAATCCAGACCAAGCCCTTTCACAGTTACAATGGCTCGTTGGATCATGGGAAGGATCGACAAAGTTCGGAACAGCTAGAGAATCATGGCAAAAGATGAATGACTCAGTCCTGATAGGCGAGGGGTCTATGGTCAATCCTGACGGAACCACTTCTAGTGAAAAATTGTCCATTGAATTGCAGAAAGGGAATCTTTTCTACATTCCTATTATGATGAAGGACAGCGTTTTGATGGCAACTAATTTTGTGATGAGTTCCAATTCATCTGATGTGTGGATATTTGAGAACTCCTCTAACAAATTTCCTACAAAGATCAAATACATCAAAAAGTCAAACGACAATTTTATCGCTGAGTTAGTAGGTAAAAACGAGGAAGGAAAACTTGACTCGTTCACTTTTGACTTCAAAAGGAAATAATAATAAACTACAGAGATTTAATAAGGATGCTGGAATTATTCTTTGGTGATTTTTCCAGCTTCTTTGAGCTGCTTGCAAAGCTTGTCCAATATTCCGTTCAAGAATTCTGCGCTCTTTTCGTGACTGTATAGTTTGGCTAGTTCAATGTACTCATTGAGTGTGACATGGGTTGGCACGATGTCGATGTATAAGAATTCGGCCATAGCCAACTTTATCAAAAGCATATCGATTTGAGCCACTCGATCTACCTCCCAATTGACCAGATTGCTGGCGATTTGATTCTCGAATGATTTCTCGTGTTCTACATAAGTTTTCAATAGTTTTTTGCCAAGTTCATCCACAGCTTCTGGATCAGGTTTGTGCTTCTCATGAAAATCTCCTGCCAATGGCAAATCTTTGAGTGTCTTCTTAACTGCTCCCATGACCAAGGACTTATCGTCCTCCCACGCGGCATAGAAATCCTCTATGATCTCGTTGCAATGGTCGTCTTTTAGGCTGAATTTATATAGAGCTAATAAGATATCAATATGCGCTTGGTTGCCTTCTTGGTTATATACGTATTCTTTATAAACTTCTTCCTTTGAAAAATCGAAATAGATTTTCTTACAGAGATCTGCATTGATTTTCTCCTCGATTTTGTAAAACTTTACCAGCGCTTTTAGAGAAGGATTCGAAATCAGTGATTCCGTACAAGGATTCGTGGCCAATTTGGCACTGAATGTCAAGTCTTCGGGATTAACTATGAATTTATTTTTGCGTTTATCTTCCTCTTCCTTTGCATACTGGGTGATGTCGGCGAGTAATTGAAGATTGTAAACGTAGATTTCAAAAGTATTTTGTACCGCCTTATCGAATCGATCAATGGCAGATTTTACTTGTAAGTCTTCATTTTTAATACAAGCGTACAAGGTTTGGAGTACTTTTACTCTAATATTTCTTCTACTTAGCATAAATTATATAAATCGATTACTCAACGGACTAATTTTCAAGGGCGCAAATTTGCGTTAGCAAAGTTACATATTATTATTAAATATGTTAAATAATTTTTTTATTTAAGAATTTGGTACATATCATAATGACAAAGATAAAATTATTTTTTGTGACAATCTTGTCAAAAATTATTAATATTATTTATTCAAATCGTATGTACATTTTGTAATCGAGCCAAGAACAGCCTCTCGGGTATGAGTAAAAGTGAGTTTAGTTCCATCAGACGAAAGATTTCCTTCTAGGGTTTGTCCGATCCCTAAGGCTGTATTGTCAAAGGAAAGTTTACAACCGCAGCGTTCGACATCTAGACCGTCAATGCCTGGTGCATTCACCCTAACCGTCGATGAAGAAATGGAACTTAAACGCACAGTGACGGTACTCTGGGTTAAATGGCAAGATTTAGGTCCCCTCCATTCACCATTGAAGAGGGAGCTATCACATTTGTTGTCTTTGTTGCAAGATAAAGTAAATACTAAGACTAGAATAAAATAAGTTTGTTTCATAATAAAAATAGATTTAAAAGTAAAGTAGATTTACAAATATACAAATTATAATTTAAAAATGAAATTTTTATAAAAATATTTGTATTTGAGGGATTGGTACGAGATTGGCTAATAAAAAAATTAAAGGGACTCAAAAACGAAAGTGCGTCAGTGATCGGAGCCGACTCGTCTCGACGAGTGTCCGAAGGACCAAAGCGGCGAAGTGCGCGACCCGATCTCGACCAAAAGGGCGAGATGAGGGGGACGCCCAAATCAAAAATAAAGTATTATTTGGTTTCTTTAGAGGGAATGCTCTTTTCGACGATAACTTCTACCGCGTTAATGTTTTTTAATTCGGACTCACGGGAGTATTGTTCGATGACCATACCGTAGGTGCCCTTTGTTGGAAAAAAGATACCTTTTTGCATTAAGTACTCACAGGTATAAGTATCAGAAAACCAAGACTTTGTGCCATACCATGCGCCACTATTTTCGGCGAGATCAAAAGAAAGAATCTGTGTTTTTCGGGACTTGTCTGGATAAATGGTATGGACTTTGGTGTAAATATTCTGATTGGGATAGGCGCCAGTATGGGTAATATTGAGTGAAATGTCATATCTCGTGGTGGTATCGGGGGGAGTGAATGCAAAAGCCAGCGTATCTTTGTAGGACCAGATTCCATTGTGGATCTCTTGTGTTTTTTCGTAAAGCACACCATCCTGACAAGCACCAAATGTCAATAAAGAAGCGATGATAAAGCCCAAAATTTTGCAATTGTGTATCCAATTTTTCATCGAGATATTTATTTTGAAATGTCGGAAAATGGGGTGATTAGTTCTATTTGACCGTCTTCAATATCCCACGTGTGGTCAGCTAATAATTTTACAGTAGCTAGGTATTCGTAAGGGATGGAATTTCCCCATTCCTTGGGGCTCACCATGGATAGGATATTCTCGCCAGAGGACCTTCTGTAAAGGTAATAAGTCTTGCCAAAAACAGGTTTGAATCCCATGGATGCTTGGTAAATTTTTTCTGAAAGACCGATTTTTGTATGTATCGCTTTTGCTTGATCTACGAGGGTATCCATTTGTTGCTTGAGCTGGAGCAATTGAAGATCTGTCTGTTCATACATGGCCGCCATGGCAAGGCCTTTGACACGTCCCTTGTCTAGAGGTTTGATAAGGCCAGAGCCAACGTGATGGGCGTAGGGTAGCAATCCAGGATTTTCGGCTACTTTATCTTCGTGGATTGGATTTATAAAATCGCTATTTATTTCTTTGTTATCCATCAGTGGCAATCCTATATCAAGTAAAATAAAAAAAGGGAGCCTCCTGAGTAGAAGGACTCCCCAAAAAAATTACACCATGAAAACACAAAACTTATTTAAGTTTAAAATTACCTTTTCCTACTAGATAACCTTTGTTATAAACTTCTACTTCGTAAACACCAGGGGAGAATGGATTGTTTTTGTTCCAAACTGTACAATCAGAAACTTCTTGGTTTTGATAAGAAATTTCTTTAGCACACGTATATCTCATTTGGTCATTTGTATCATTGTTAACCACTACACCTGATCCTTGGTCTTCAACAGCGATGATTTCACCTTGAGGATTAAGGATTCTAAAGTGAAATGTTTCGGTACCAGCTTCAGTCACACTGTTCTTGAGTAGTTTGAAACAAATCTTAAGGCGATCGATGTTTTCAGCATTTCGTTTTTTGCTTTCTTTGCCACTTTCACGAACTTTGAATCCAGTCACTACGATATCAGAAACGGCTATAGCCGAGGCTTTGGTAACCTTTTTCTTAAGGTTTTTTCTTTCCTCTTCGATACGAGATTTTTCGTCCTCGATGGCTTTTTTCTGAGCTGTCAAGTCTTGATTGGCAGATCTAGCAGTGACTACTTCTGTATTAAGATCTTGATTTTCCTTTGATAATTGAGTATTGGAAGCCGTAAGTTCCTCGTTTTTCTTTTTAAGTTCGGTAATCTCACCAAGATAAACATTTACTTGGTCTTTCAACTTGGCCAATTGGGCTTTGGCAGAACCATAATCTTTCTTGATGGTGATAAGATTTGAAATCTGACTTCTTTGCTTTTCAAGATCAGCTTTTTGAGTTTCGATCAATTGGTTTAATTCGGTATTAGTGGTTTTTTGAGCATCGAGGTCGGCCATAGCTTGCTTGAACTGAACGTCAAGGTCATCGGAAAGTTTTTTAGATTCAACAAGTTGAGCCGATTGAGTATCGATGGTGGTGGACTTGGAAGATCCATCCATGTATTGATATATATTCAATCCTAATAAACTTAACAGCGCAATGATAGCAACCGTTTTAAAATTTGAGTTTTTATTTTCTTCCATATTAAGGGGTATTTTAAGGGGTAAAATTACTGTATTATTTACTACATTTACAATTTATTAGAAATTTTTTTCAAATTGAATCTATGTTCGATAATATTGACTTTAAAAAAATATTATTTTTTGATATAGAAACGGTAAGTTCGACCAGATATTATAATGAACTGCCATCAAACTTGCAATACCATTGGCAAAGAAAATGTAAAGCGTGGTCAACTCAAGGAGATGCAGAGGCATTGGGAGAAGAACTTTATGAGAAACTATATTCAGAAAAAGCAGGAATATATGCCGAATTTGGTCGAATCGTTTGTATATCTATGGGGTATTTATACAAGGATGAAAACGGCGTATTAAAAACCAAAATTAAATCCTTTTATTCTGAGAAGGAAACGGAGATTCTGGCACAGTTAATTGAGCTATTGGAGAAATATTTTAATAATCCTACCAATCAATATTTGCTAGGACACAATATTAAAGAATTTGACATTCCATACATATGTAGGAGATTGATTATCAATGGTATGGATGTACCAAAGATCCTAGATTTAGCAGGTAAAAAGCCATGGGAATCTAAGCATCTTCTTGACACCTTGGAGTGGTGGAAATTCGGCGACTACAAGAGTTTTACGTCCTTGGATTTGTTGGCTTCGGTGCTAGGTATCGAATCTTCTAAGTCCGATATAGACGGTAGCCAAGTAGGAGGAGTATTTTATGAAGAAAATGATTTGAAGCGGATTGCAAAATACTGCGAACGAGATGTTTTGGTGTTGGTTCAATTGTTTTTACGGCTTCAGAATCAAAAACTATTGGGCGAAGACCAGATAGAAATGACCCAATTTTAAACCAATAAGAGAATAAATTTATGCATATTATCGCACCGTCATTGCTCGCAGCAGATTTTTCCATACTAAAGGAAGAAATAGAAATGGTAAATGCCTCTGAGGCAGATTGGCTTCATCTTGATATCATGGATGGGCGTTATGTCCCCAATATATCCTTTGGATTTCCCGTATTGGACCAAGTCAAGAAATACTCGAAAAAGCCTATGGACGTGCATCTTATGATCATCGAGCCTGAAAAATATTTGGAAAGATTTGCGAAAGTAGGGGCTAATTTAATTTCTGTTCATTACGAAGCGTGTACACATTTACATAGGACTATTTATCAGATAAAAGAGCTAGGCTGTAAGGCAGGAATTGCGCTTAATCCACACACTCCAGTATCGCATCTCACGGATATAATTGGGGATATCGATTTGGTATGCCTTATGTCAGTCAATCCTGGATTTGGCGGTCAAAAATTTATTGAAAATACTTATCGAAAAATCGGAGCATTGGTAGAGATTTCTGGACACGTGAATCCAGGGCTTTTGATCGAAATAGATGGGGGAGTGGATCAACATAATGCGAGGAAGTTAATCGACTGCGGTGCGAACGTTTTGGTGGCAGGAAGCAGTGTTTTTTCCAATGAGAACCCAATAGAAGCTATAAAAAGGCTCAAACATTGTTAATATTTTTTAAAGGAAAATTTTCTACAATAAAATTTGGTTTACCATTTATGATTTTAAATATTAATGACTAATATGAAGCAAGTCTTTGTTGTTTTTTTTACCCTTTTAATAAGCCATGTTTTTGGACAAAATGATTTGCCAATTGGTTCTTGGGAGACCTATCTGCCATATAGAGAAGGGAATATGGTGACCCAAAGCGATTCTAAAATATATTATGCGACGCAATTGAGTATTTTTACTGTTGACAAAACCACCAATGAGGTTGAGTTTTATGACAAAACAGATGGCTTAACTGAAGTAGGTATCCAGTCGATAGTGTATGATCAAAATTCCAAATCTTTGGTCATCGTTTATGAAAATTCATCCATCGACATCATAAAGGATGATATCGTTTATAATCTTCCCAACATTAAGAATAATACGACTATCCAAGGCGATAGAACGATCCATCGGGCTAGGGTTTACGATAGCAATTTATATTTGTGTACAGGGTTTGGCCTTGTGCAGATTGATCTAAATACACGAGATTTTGGGTTCACATCGATACAAAATTTTGCAGTTCGTGATATTGCAATTTTTCAGAATCAATATTTTGTAGCCACGGATGGAGGACTTTATTCGATTCCACAAAACAGCAACCCAGCGGATTTTTCTATATGGAAAAAATGGGATCAAGCTTCGGGAATTCCTGCAAGTTTCAAGCCATTCAGCCTTGGCAAATTGGGTGAAGGATTGTTGGTTGGTGGCGATAATACGCTGTACATTTTTGAAGGAAATCAATTCAATGTATTCAAAAATTTTGCTGGACGATATGTGAAATTTATCAATAGTGAAAAACCAAAAGTATTGGTGGGGTGGTCTTGTCGTCCTAACTATTGTGATGGAACGGTTGAAGTCTATAATCCTGATAAGTCCCTTGTAGGTACACAAGGTTGGGACTGTGTAAAAACCTGTGATTACGCATTGATAGATGAATCCTCTCGGGTTTGGTATGGCGACCAAGGCAAAGGCTACCGAGTCGAAAATACGCTTGGCGAAGGATGTCACCCTAAGGTTTTTAATTCGCCTAGGACCTTCTATTCCACCGATATCGAAAGCATAGGAAAGAATCTATACATAGCCGCAGGTGGTGTTGACAATTCCGAATCTTATTTGTTTCGTGAAGATGGTCTTATGTATAGAGAGGAAGGCACTTGGAAAGAATTAAATAAATATACCAATCAGGACATAGCAGACCAAGATATAAGAGATTTTTATCAAATTGAGAAAAAACCTAGAACAAATAAGCTGTATATAGGCACCTACTATGAAGGAATAATCGAGAAAGATGGGGATAACATCACTCTATACAATTCCCACAACAGCAGTCTTCAAGGGACTCAAGGAGACACACAAAGGGTAAGGATAAGTGGATTGGCATTTGATAAAAACAACAACCTTTGGATTGCCAATTTTTTCGGATCTAGGCCCATTAGCGTGCTAAAAGACAAGGGAGGTTGGAAAAATTTTGGAGGAGTGGGTTTGACGGCTCTTTCTCAAGTAGTTGTCGATAATAATAATTTCAAATGGTTTGTGGTCAGAGGGGTGAATGGAGGTATTTTGTTGTTTGATGAGGGTAAGAATATCGATGATGAATCAGACGATCGCTACCGGTTAATAAACACATCGAATTCTATATTGCCAACACAATATGTCAATTGTTTGGCTGTGGATTTGGAGGGTGATGTCTGGGCTGGGACGACAGAAGGAATTGCCATATTCGAATGTGGATCAGGTGCCTTCAACCCTGAATGTAAAGGCACAGAACGGATCATTTCTCAAAATGGAATTGGAGCCATTTTATTAAAAGAACAAAATATAAAATGTATAGCCATAGATGGGGCAAATCGAAAATGGATCGGTACTACAAATGGCGTTTTTGTTCAATCCCCTTCGGGCGAAGATCCAATTCATCATTTTACAGCTTCAAACTCCCCATTATTGGACGATGTAATCAGCACCATACATATTTCAGAAAGCGACGGCACAGTATATATCGGCACTAGTAAAGGCGTATGCTCCTATCGAGGCGAGGCATCCTTGGGTGTATCTGAACTAAAGAAAGAAACTGTTTTTGCATTTCCCAATCCTGTTCGGCCAGAGTATTCAGGCCTTGTAGCCATCAAGGGCTTGACCAGAGATGCCAATATAAAGATCACCGATATCAATGGCGAATTGGTGTTTGAGACCATCGCACTAGGAGGTCAGGCTATGTGGGATACCAAAGATTTCTCAGGCAATAAAGTTTCGTCTGGAATTTATCTCGTGTTTTGCACAGATACTTCCAGCGTAGATGATGCTCCGTCTATGGTAACCAAGATCGCCATAGTCAGATAATAAAATTATATTTCCACACCAAAACCAAAATTAAACGTGCGACCTTCCCCAGAAATTAAACCAGGTCCAGGATAACCCCCAGCTCTTCTAGTGGCATATTTTATATTGCCGATATTGTTTAGATTAAAGTGAAAGTCAAAACGCTTGTTGAGGCGATATTTGATGGAAAAATCCCAAAGATTATAGCCATTTATTTTGCCAATGGTCGCAGCAGTATTTGGTGATTCGGTATTGTTGGCATCGCTGTAAACACTGCTAGTTATTTTGGTTTGCAATGCCACAGATATCCCCTTTATATCGTAATTTATCCCGATTAAGTGAATTTGGCTAGGCGCATTTTCTACTTTTTTGTCGGCTAAATTGGTATAATTGATAGTGGTATTGGGTGCTGTGCCGGCAGTGCTGGTTATCTTAAAATCCTTATACCTTGCGTCGATGAATGCCATGCTGGTAAAGGCTTTTAGCGTACCATATTTAATTGGGATTTTAAAAATATTCGAAATATTGAACTCGATGAATGACTCAATGCCTTTATGGTTCGTCTGCCCAAGATTTGTCCTAAATAAATATGTACTTTTACTTGGATCGTCATTTGTATATTTGGAAATATTGCCAATCTTGTTGTCATACTGAATATAAAATGCGCTGATATCCCAAGTAATCCAAGTTTTTAAAGCACCTCTAAAACCCAAGTCTGCATTGTACCCTGTAGCATCTTTTAGGTCTGGATCAATAACATCTGTCGTAGCTGCGGGAATAAGTTCAGAAAAAAGTACAGGTCTAAAAGCTTGGGATATATTTCCATAAAAACTCATATCATTAAGCTTGTAATCGAGTCCTAAGCCTGCTAGAAGCACCTTGCGCTCTATGGTGTTCAAGTCTGAATTTATTTCTTGATTGTTAACAATATTTAGCCTTCCTGAACCTTTAGATTGGATGTATTCAAATCTCAAGCCTGGCACAACACTAAAATGATCGGTGATTTGAAACTGATTTTCTAAAAAGAGCGCAGCATTTTTAGTAGTAAAGTTTAAGTCTGTAAGATATTTAAGTCCTTTTAGATCTGTGTTAAAGTCATCCCCTGTATCGCCTTTGCCCTTCAGCCTGCGATTCATATCCGATTGGTAAGCTCTAAGTCCAAAGGAAATTTTGTGAAATTGTTTTCCAAGGCCATATTTAATATTATTTCGCCATTCAAGGCCTAGGTTTTTGTATTTATCATTGTCCAATTGTCGTGGATTATAATCACTGGTCGAATTGTTGATGGTGTCTAGGATATTAGCGGCAGCGACGAAACCGATGCTGTTTCTTTGAGCTATTAATCCGAAAATATTCAGATCCGTATTCCAATTGTTTATTTTACTTTCTAGGTGAATGGAACCCAAATTCCACGGCGTACTGAACCAATTTCTTTGGCGGAAGGATTGCCTTGGATCAACTTGAAATTGCTTGTCTGTTAGCCCTCCTGATTGTTGTATTTTATAACCCATGTTTGTGTATTCGGCAGAAATACTCGTGAAGGGCGAGAGGGTATATCTGACCATGGCGTGTGTATGAATTACCTCATATTTGCCATTTTCTCTCCATCCATCCCCTCTGCGATAGTGATTATAGACTTTGTAATCAAATTTTTTAAATTTGCCAGCTACAGAATTGAAAGTACTAAAAAGCCCATAGCTCCCGATAGAATTTTGAGATCGGAAAACGATGGGCTTGGTGATGTAATCCCTTTTCAGAATATAATTCAAAAGTCCACCAAATTGAGGACCGAATTGCAAAGAAGCACCGCCTCTGATGATTTGGATTTTTTCAACAGCCTCCATAGGCGGATTGTAGTAAGCTTCAGGATATCCGAATACATCGCTAGAGATGTCATAGGCATTTTGACGGGTATTAAATTCCCAACTTCTGTTTGGACTTAAGCCCCGGGCAGCAACATTCATTTGGGTGCCAGATCCGTCGTTTTCCCAAATGGAAATCCCAGGTACCTTCGCGAATATCTGTCTAGCGCTGTTGTTTACTAGATTTGCACCCGTTTTTGAGAGTTGGATGGTTTCATTTTTTTTACCAGAATAAATAACGGTCCCTGACACGGACTCCATCCAATAAGGTCGATTGATTTCGTTTTTTATAAAGACTGAATCAAGGGTCTGATTAAGGCTAGGTTCTTGTGCATTTAAGCCATTTATTACCAATACAAACAAAATAATTTTAATATAACGATTAGACATTTTTAGTTTTTTTATTTAAAAATCGAGTGCAAAGCTATTTAGATAAACTTGCAAGGGTTTGTGAGATAAGAAAATTAAATTGTGAAAAAGGGAATTAATTATTTCGGCTATTACTTGGTGAGATCCCAGTGAAAGCCTTGAAAGAGTTGGTAAAATTGCTTGTGTTAGAAAAGCCTACGAGTTCGGCTATCTCACCAATGGAGGAATCGGTTTGGGCCAAGAGTAATTTTGCTTTGGTGATTCTTTGCTCTTGTACAAAACTAAATATTGTGCATTGGAAAATGTCTTTAAAGCCTTTTTTTAGGTAACATTGATTCATTCCGACCATTTTTGCAAGTTCAGAAATGATTGGGGGATTGGATAGATTGCTGAGTAAT
Organism: Saprospiraceae bacterium; assembly: GCA_016718505.1. Taxonomy (GTDB): domain Bacteria; phylum Bacteroidota; class Bacteroidia; order Chitinophagales; family Saprospiraceae; genus JADKKF01. Next base: position 150,885 of record JADKDE010000004.1, read on the forward strand.
ATTTCTTTTGCTTGAAAAATTTTTTCCTTCTCGTAGGGATTATTTAAAAATTTGCAATTGTAGCATTTATCCAAAGACTCTACTTCACATTTTATCGATAGTACCAGTAATTCTAAAGCCTTACTCTCCATAAAAATATTGCCAAGACCATCTTCTAGTTTAGAATTTAATAGATCTAGGATTATCATTTGTGAAGCACAACAAATGTCCTTGAAATAAACGGAGCCTTGTTGCAAAATCGTGGACCCAAATGATTCGAGATAATCAATATTATATTGAAAATTTAAAATAAAAGCACCTCCATCCAAAAACTCGGGCCCAAGGTTTTCTTGACTTTGAAAATGTACAATCAATTGGATCTTGTCACCAAAATACGATAGAACTATCTTGTTGTCAACATGGGTCGTAATGTATTTTTTAGAATATGTAATCCGCTGATTCAAAGATATTTAAGTGTTAATAGTATCAAATTGAGAAAAACTGCAATTATGATTTTGGCCAAAAAATAAATTCAAAGTTTGCTTATATAATGCAATTCAATATTTATTGTTTAATAAAAATGGAATTTAAATGAACATAAAAGGTCGAGATTGATAATTGACTAATTTTCGTTGATCAAATTTTTATCGATAGAATGGTAAAGGGTAGATATTCGATTGTACAAATGTATGGATATTAAAGACACTTTGGGTTATTTATTTTCAGAACCATTTGATGGTAGATTTTGAATAACTTAAACTTAAAGCATATATATTCAGATATTTATCATTAGGAATAATATTATTTTGCTCGATTTATTAGTTTTAAAATTAAGTATAAGTTTGTGTAATTGTAAAACGCAAGAAATCAAATTTATTTGATGTTTGTTTAAAAAAATCTACTAGAAATTTTGTTTGTAATCAAAAATCTGAACCCCTCAAATTAAAAATATTGACTATTTTTTATTAACTTTGGTGAGCAAAAGTTTTAGAATTAAAAAAGGAAAAAACATGGGAAAATCAAGAAGTAAAAAAACTAAATCTGAAGTCAAGCCAAGTTCTAAAAAACTTGTATCTCAAGGTGACGTGATCGGAGGAGTTACTCCAGAAACAGCGAGAGAAAAAACAATCGAAAGAAATGTTCGAACAAGAATAAACCAAGAATCAGTGGTGATTTCGGATATCATGAATGCACAAGGGGATAATAAAATAGCCAGTACCATTGAATATTTGAAAAATTATAGCATTCAAGAGCAAAAAGATATTTTAGCCACCCTTCAAAGCAATTTAAATGAACAGCCAATAAATATTCATCCCGATGATGAGTTGTTATCTAATTGGAGGGAAGTGGATTATCCATACAGATATTTGATGTCTCGTAAAAACTATGAGAAACAAAAGTATGACCTTCAAGTGGAACTTTTAAAATTGCAAAATTGGGTAAAAGAATCAGGTTCAAGGGTTGTGATTTTATTTGAAGGTAGAGATGCAGCTGGCAAAGGAGGTACCATCAAGCGATTTATGGAACATTTGAATCCACGTGGTGCACGAGTAGTCGCCTTAGAAAAGCCTACCGATGAGGAGCGAGGACAATGGTTTTTCCAACGATATATAAAACATTTGCCAACTAAAGGAGAAATAGTGTTGTTCGACCGATCATGGTATAATAGGGCAGGGGTTGAGCGCGTGATGGGATTTTGCAATGAAAAGGAATACAGTGAATTCATGCAACAAGCACCTGAATTTGAGAAAAATCTTGTTCAAAGTGGTATTTTGTTGTTTAAATTTTGGTTCAGTGTAACTAGAGAAGAGCAAAAACGAAGATTTAAAGAGAGAGAAACACATCCCCTCAAACAGTGGAAATTGTCTCCAGTTGATAAAGCATCTTTGGGGAAATGGGATGAATATACCATCGCAAAAGAACAAATGTTTTTTCACACCGATACTTCTGATGCCCCTTGGACAGTAATAAAATCCAATTGTAAAAAGCGCGCTAGATTGAATGCTTTGAGGTATATCTTGCATAAAGTCCCTTATGTGGGTAAGAGTCAACAGGTGATTGGCAAATTAGATCCATTGATAATCGGTCGCTCAAACGAGAATACAATAAATATAGTGAGCTCATAGAAATTGTACAAAAAGCAATTCTTTTGGCTTGCGGTTAATGTTGTGGCTGTTTTTAATCATCAAAGTTTCACTTTCTGTTTACAAGTCGGCATCTAATAATACCTTGCGGAAATGGATAGATACAAAGAAACTTTTGAAACTTGGAATAGAATAGCTGTGCTATATCAAGACAAGTTTATGGATTTAGACTTGTATAATGAAACATATGACTATATATGTAATTCTATTTCCAAGGACAATCCAAAAATATTGGAAATAGGCTGTGGACCAGGAAATATTGCAAAGTACCTTTTAGCCAAAAGGCCAGATTTTGATATTTGGGGCATTGATGTTGCACCCAATATGATTGAACTTGCAAGAAAGAATAATCCAAATGCGAAGTTTACTTTAATGGATTGCAGAAATGTTTCTGAAATTAACTCAAAATTTGATGCAATCATTTGTGGCTTTTGTTTGCCTTATTTATCACATACAGATAGCGGAAATTTAATCACAGATTGTAGCAATTTACTGCGAGAAAATGGACTTATTTATATCAGTTTTGTCCAAGGCAACCCAAATAATTCTGGTTTTCAAGTTGGGAGTAGTAGCGATCGAAGTTTTTTCTATTATCATGAAATAGAATCTCTAACCTTAGCTTTAAATGAAAGTAAATTTGAAATATTAAAAATATTTAATTTGGAGTATAAAAATAATCTAGCAGAATTTGAAGTTCATACCATAATAACAGCGAAGAAAATATCTGCTCTTGACGATCGATAACATTTGAACAATTCAATGTTGCTCTAATTAATTTAGCCATAAATAAAATAGGACACCAAGGGTTAAAAGAAGTTTCAGATTAAGAAAATCTTTAATCTAGTGATTATCCGCGCAAAGTGGACATTAAATGGCGTAAAGGAGGTGTGAAAAAACTATAACCGATCGTAACCGATAGCTATCGGATAGCAAACGGGTAGTGTTCGAATAACCTAGTAAGATGTGCTCTAAATTTCATATTGAATGGAGAAAATATCCAGAACTGATCGTAATCGATAGCTATTGGATAGCAAACGACTAGAGTTAGGATACACTAGCAAAGTGCACACTAAATGCTGCAAACGATTCGGGAAAATATGTAACCGATCGTAACCGATAGCTATCGGAAAGCAAACGGATAATGTCCGTATAGCCTAGTAAGATGGGCTCTAAATTTCATATTGAATCGAGAAAATATCCAGAACCGATCGTAACCGATAGCTATCGGATAGCAAACGGCTAGTGTTCAGATACCCAAGCAAAGTTCACTCTAAATGCCACTAACGATTTGGGAAAATATATAAAAGATCGTAACCGATAGCTATCGGATAGCAAACGAATAGTGTATGGATAACCATTCTATGTGGGAATTAAATGGTGCTTAGGATGTGTAAAAAAAAGAATAAAAGATCGTAACCGATAGCTATCGGATAGTAAACGGATAGTATTCGGATAACGGTTCTATGTGGGCACTAATTGGCATAAAGGATGTGTGAAAAAACTATAAAAGATCGTAACCGATAGCTATCGGATAGCAAACGGCTAGTGTTCAGATACCCAAGCAAAGAACACTTTAAATGCTTCTAACGATTTGGGAAAATATATAAACGAACGTAACCGATAGCTATCGGATAGCAAACGGGTAGCTCAAGAATGCTTCCCTGTTATAAAGTATAGGCATTGGCTAGAACCAAGATGTGAATAAAAGATCGTAACCGATAGCAATCGGATAGTAAACGGATAGGGCTCAGATACACTAGCAAAGTGCGCTCTAAATGCAACAAACGATTCGGGAAAATATATAAAAGATCATAACCGATAGCTATCGGATAGCAAACGGTTAGTGTTCAGATAAGCTAGCAAAGTACACACTAAATGCTACAAACGATTCGGGGAAAATATATAAAAGACTGTAACCGATAGCTATCGGATAGCAAACGGATAGAGTTCGAATACACTGACAAAGTTCACTCTACATGCTTCTAACGATTCGGAAAAATATGTAACCGATCGTAACCGATAGCTATCGGATAGCAAACGGATAATAATCTTTAAAAAAACTTTGCGCTTTTCTCGACAGTTCTATTTTATTTTATTAATTTTGATTAAACTTATTTAGTAATATAAAATTTTGGCAATTTATGCGTTCCTGTAGATTATGTAACAACGAAGTGCTTGGTCGTGCCGATAAAATATTTTGTGATATAAAGTGCAAGAATACCTATAACCTGGCATTGAGAAGACAAACAAAGCTTGAGGTTAAGCCGATTGACAGGTTACTTCACCGAAATAGAGAGATACTCCAGCTATTGTTGGGGTCATTGAAAAAAGTTATGATAGACAAAATTGTGATGACGAGGGCAAATTTTTATTGGGATCATTGCACTGGTTTGTATCATAACAAAGATGGCAAAATTTATCATTTGGTATATGATTTTGCATGGATGGAATTTTCGTCCCAACAAATTCTTGTCGTAAAAAAGAAATTTAATCTAAAGCAAGTCCACGCTCAGCCAATGTCAAAATGAAAGCAAATTCCCTGATCTTGAAATCTATTCAATTTTAAAAAGATAATTTTTCAGCCGCCCACTATTTCACTATCGAAGGAATACCTGTCGCGTAAGTGATCGGAGCCGTCATGTAGAATACATGAGTCCGAAGGACCAAAGCGGCATAGAGCACGACCCGATCTCGTCTATCAGACGAGAGAAGGGATACGCCCTAATAATTCAAAAAAAGGGGCTATAAATGAATCGGCCTAGATCCCGTGGCATCCAAGGCAGCTTCTTTAATCGCTTCGGTATAAGTGGGGTGGGGGTGGCAAATGATGGCAGCATCCTCCGCACTAGCACGGAACGTCATGAGCGAAACAGCTTCCATGATAAGATCGGCTGCGCGGGCTCCAAATATATGAGTGCCCAAGATTTCATCGGTATCTTTGTGTGCAAGGATTTTTACGAGCCCTTCGGTGTCCATGCTAGCCCTTGCCCTTCCGAGTGCTTTCATAGGAAATTTTCCAACTTTGTATGGAATACCTTGGGCTTTTAGTTCATCTTCCGTTAGACCAACTGATGACATTTCGGGCCATGTATAAACGACGCCAGGGATCAAATTATAATCTAGATGGGGATGTTGCCCTGCAATGGTTTCTGCGACAAACACTCCGTCCTCAGAGGCCTTGTGCGCCAACATTGGGCCATTTATTACGTCTCCAATGGCATAAATATGGTCAATATTGGTTTTCAGGTGGGTATTCACTTTGATTTTACCCTTTTCGTCAGCTAAAACTCCAGCTTTATCGAGAGATAATCCGTCGGTGTATGCCCGTCTGCCAATTGCCACGAGGCAGTAGTCCGCCTCTAATTGCTTGGATTCTCCACCGTTCTTAGGTGCGAAGGTTACATTCACAGATTTACTCTTGGCAGTAACAGATTCTACTGCATGACCCAACAAAAACTCAATACCCATCTGTTTTAGGCTCTTTTGTAGCTCTTTGGCACAATCGCTATCCATTGTTGGTAGGATTTTGTCTGCGTATTCAATGATGGTCACTTGAGTTCCAAGTCTTGCATATACAGAACTCAATTCCAGTCCAATGACTCCAGCTCCTACGACAACCATTTTCTTAGGAATTTCGACAATATTTAGAGCTTCGGTCGAAGTAATAATGCGCTTTTTGTCGTAATTAAAATTAGCAGGGACGATGGGTTTGGATCCAGTAGCAATGATCGTGTATTTCGCTGAAATTTGGGTTTCTGTGGTGTCTTGTTTGATGGAAATCGTATGTGCATCTACAAATGAACCATGTCCCAAAAATCTAGTGATTTTATTTTTTTCATTAAATATTCGACTCCAGCACATGTTTGACTTACTACATCATTTTTTCTTTGGATCATAGTCGCCATATCTACTGCCATTTTGCCAATGGTTATACCATGCGCTTCAAACTTATGTTTTGCATTATAAAAATGCTCAGAAGAGTCCAATAATGCCTTGGAGGGAATACATCCCACATTAAGACATGTACCACCTAATGTGGCGTATTTTTCAATAATTGCGGTTTTAAATCCCAACTGAGCAGCTCTGATTGCAGCTACATATCCTCCTGGTCCTGAGCCAATTACAACGATGTCGAATGATTCCATGCTATATGATTAAATTATTCTGGGGGTTTTTGATTTTGGGGGTTATTAGGATTGTTAGGCCTGAATTTATTATTGAATTTGTTTGGTCTAAACTTATTTTGTGGTGGCTGTCCACCTTGATTTGGTGGATTGCCAGGATTGTTCGGTTTTTGGTTGTTTTGCGAATTTTGATTGTCATTTGGAGACTGCTGCCTAGGCGGATGCTGCGGTCTAGGTCCGTTAGGATTACCTTGTCCCTGCTTATTTCGTGGATTATTCCCCTGGCCTTGTTGGTTTTGACCTTGATTAGGCCTGTCTCCTTGGCGTTCTGGCCTTTCTTGGTTCCTGTTAGGATTTTGTGGTGTTTGGGGTCTTTGTTGATTTGACCTCACGCCTTCGATATTTAAACCAGAAAATTGTCGGTTGTTGTTTCTGTTTTTCTTTTTCTTCTTCTTTTTAAGGTTAGGCAGTTCGATTTCACCAGTTACATCAGCAAAATCAATGATTGGCTCTTTCTCGATTTGGGCCAATTTGATGTCACCTAGATTCACAGATCGATCGCCTCTTGTATTCCTGTCTTGGATTTCTTTTACTTTGTCAACGTCGAGATTGATATAAGAAATCCTGCCTTTTTCTGCTTCATAACTGTAAGTCATAAGCCGTTTGAATACGTCCGTCTTGATAAGATTGGCATGGCCATTGACATGGAATATTCTTTCGGCATCTACTGGAAAATCTTGCAATGCATCGATATAAGTGTCTAACTCAAAATTCAAACAGCACTTCAATCGACCGCATTGACCTGAAAGTTTGGTTTGATTGATGGCTAGATTTTGATATCGAGCTGCGGCCGTAGATATAGATTTGAAATCTGTAAGCCAAGTGGAACAACACAACTCTCTACCGCATGATCCAATGCCTCCTACAAGGCCTGATTCCTGGCGTGAGCCTATTTGTTTCATTTCGATTTTTACACGGAATACTCGTGCGTACTCTTTGATCAATTCTCGGAAATCAACCCTGCCTTCAGCGATAAAATAGAAAATTGCCTTCTTTAAATCTGCTTGATATTCGACCTCGGCAATCTTCATGTCAAGATCCAACGTTCTTGATATTGCTCGAGCCTTGATGAGAGATTCTTTGGATATCGCCCTTGCCTCCATCATTCGCTCTATATCCTTTTCGTGGGCGATTCGAACCACAGGTTGCAATATCGTTTCTTTGCTATATTTCTTCTTTTTTCGTCTTATTCTCGCTAATTCTCCTGTAAGGGTAACTCTGCCTACGTCGTATCCTGAACCAGTATTTACAACAACCAAATCCCCAGTAATTACATCCAAATTTGGCGGTAATTGGAAAAAATGTTTGTGAGATCCATGATTAAATCCAACTTCTATATATGGATATTCTTGCAATGCTTTTATTTGCAATTTTGCAAGCCAATCGTAAGTATTCAGTCTATTGCACCCTCCAGATGAACAGCCTCCGCTACAACCTCCTGTCGAACATCCTCCTCCATTCGTGCCACATGAGCCACATCCCATTTATATATTGATTTATACTTTTGAACAAATTAATTGCTGACAAAGGTAAGGATTTTTTTTGAGTGACTATTATAAATTGTGCTTATTCATCATATATAAGCAAAATGACAAGATATCCCATCGTACTTTTTTAGGTTTATACCAATAAAAAAGCGCTGGTAACTCCAAGGAAACCAACGCTAATTATTTCAAAATCAGTCAGAATCGACCGATTTTATTTTTAGTTTATTTTAAACAATTCAACTTCGAATACTAGGGTTGAAAAAGGCTTGATAGATCCACCTGCACCTTGCTCTCCATATGCTAGATTGTATGGAATGAAGAATTTGTATTTAGATCCAACACTCATTAATTGTAGGCCTTCAGTCCAGCCTTTGATCACGCCATTCAATGGAAATTCTATCGTTTCTCCTCTGTCATAGCTGCTGTCAAAAGTCTGTCCATTCAACAAAGTACCTTTGTAATGTACCGTTACCTTGTCAGTTGCTTTTGGCTTGGGTCCATCAGTAGCTGTCAAAACTTCATACTGCAATCCGCTAGCAGTAGTTTTTACTTCGGGTCTTTTTTTATTTTCTTCCAAAAATTTTTGACCTTCTTCCAAGTGAGAAGCTCCAGCTTTTTTGTTTTTTGCTGTCATATATTCAGAAAATACTTGATTGGCTTGACCTTGGTCCATCGCCAATTTCCCTCCACTGAATACATCGTCCAATGCCTTTGCAAGATCTGCACTCACGATTTTGTCCACTCCTTGAGACTTGATATTTTGACCTATCAACACTCCAATAGCATAACTTAAAGAATCCATTTTATTTCCGTCTTTGTTTTGTGCAATAGCAAGATTAGCACTCATTACTACTGCGATGATTAAATAAATTGCGTTTTTTTTCATTTTTTAAAATTAAAATTTGTAGTTATAAATTGTTGATTATTGAGCATTTAATTCTGTAAAATATTGATAAAAATAAGGTATCGTTTCTATCCCTTTGTAAAAATTGAATAAGCCAAATTTTTCATTAGGCGAGTGCAGATTGTCCGAATTCAATCCGAACCCAAAAAGAACGGATTTTAACCCCAATTCTTGTTCAAATAGGGCAACTATAGGAATGCTTCCTCCACCACGACATGGAATCGGCTCCTTACCGAATGTCTTCTGCATAGCCATACTCGCGGCCTTGAATGGCACAGAATCTATAGGTGTGACCACGGGCTCTCCACCGTGATGATAATCCACTTTCACTTGGACTGATGGTGGTGCGATGGACTTAAAATGATCTTCGAATAACTTGGATATTTTGGCAGAAGTTTGATTGGGTACTAAGCGCATAGAAATCTTAGCAAATGCCTTCGAAGGCAACACGGTTTTGGCTCCTTCGCCAGTATATCCACCCCATATCCCATTGACATCAAGCGTAGGACGAATTGAACTCCTTTCTGATGAGGTATATCCTTTTTCACCCCAAACAGCGTTCACTCCTAGATCTTTCATATAAGCCTTCTCATCGAATGGCGCCTCAGCCAACGCAGCCCTTTCTGCAGGAGTGACTTCCACTACATCGGCATAAAACCCAGGTATCGTGATATGATTGTTTTCGTCGTGCATGGAAGCGATCATTTTTGCCAGGATATTGGCTGGATTCGCAACTGCTCCACCATATACACCACTGTGCAAGTCCCTGTTTGGTCCAGTGACTGTAACTTCCATATAGCTCAATCCTCTCAGGCCTGTATCTATCGATGGACAATCGTTGGCTATCATTGAAGTATCTGAAATCAATACCACATCAGCCTTGAGCATGTCTCGGTGCGTCACGATGAATCTACCCAAATTCGGTGAACCCACTTCTTCCTCGCCTTCGATCATAAACTTTGCATTACATGGCATTTCACCTTGCTTCATCATCGCTTCGAATGCCTTTAAATGCATATAAACTTGGCCTTTGTCGTCGCAAGACCCACGCGCATAAATGGCGCCCTCAGGATGCAATTCTGTCTTTTTGATGATTGGCTCAAATGGCGGAGACTCCCAGAGTTCCAATGGATCTGGCGGCTGCACGTCATAATGCCCATAAACTAGAATCGTTGGTTTTTTTGGGTCGATTATTTTTTCACCATAGACGATCGGATGACCTTCCGTTGGATATACTTTGACATTGTCAGCACCCGCTAAGCGCAGTTTTTCGGCTACCCAATCGGCTGTTTTAGCCACATCAGGAGCATATTTACTGTCTGCGCTGATGGACGGGATCTTCAAAAGTTCTAGGAGTTCTCCTAAATTCTTTTCTCGGTTGGCAGCAATATATTCTTGTGTTTTAAGCATGATTTCTATAAATTTTTAAAATTAAATATGGAAAGTCACCGTTGTATGCCTTTTCGAGGGCAAATGTACCACTTTCTAGCCAAATTACCCCTTAATATTAGGTTATAATTTAGTTAAGAAAAAGGTATCAAAATACTCCACCAAAAGCTCCTCTTGAATCACCATTTTTTTTATGGCGTACCCCTTCTCTCGCCCTAAAGGCGAGATCGGGTCGGTGTCTTCCAGGCTCGCTTTCGCTCGGTGCTGCGCACCAGCCTATGGCTGCCTTCCAAGTACCTTACGCGCTGGGGGGTGCAAAAAGAAAGTTTGTCACAATCGACAATTCAAAGAAAAATGAAATTTAGTAAAAAACAACTTGGAAATTGCACATACTGTCATACCATCTGAAAAGACAATAATGGCTAAGCCAAAGATATATTTGGCACTATAGCCTTCATCGGAAAATACTCATATTTATTTATTTTTCCTGCGGGATCATTTTCGATGATGTTCTTCAATTCTTGTTCGTTTTCTACTGCTACTATTCCAAGTCCATATATTTCTTTTGGGTCAAAGACAGGGCCAAATGCATATACTTTTCCTTGCCTCATTTTTTCCATCCAGTAGGATACATGGTCGGTCATAATTGCTCTCTCACTTTCAGTCATTGTAGTAGCGAAGTTGGGTCTAGAAGGAAGTAAGTGAACAGCGTAATATTGTTTTTCCATTTTATTTAAATAAATTTTTGTTCAAAAATCACATGTTTACCGTAGTTAAAATTACGTGTTTGTATCGTCGAATACTAAAATTTTTATCATTTAATTGCAAAATATTTTAAAATTCAAATATACCGAAAAAGTTTTACAAAAATTTTTCATGTTACAAATTGATCAAGTCAATCACCCAAATGCACAGTGATGTTACCTTTGCAGGCTCCCGTCAAACACAATATCACTATTAGTTGCTTTACATTTATAGATTTTTAATTTAATTCAACTACTTTCTTATCCTGTTAAAGTGATTTTAAATAGCTTGAAACTTCGAAAAGGGCTGCAATCAATAAAATTAATGCAATGATAGAAATGGGATTTGCAAAGTTTACTGTCCAACTCATAAATTTATTGCGTTTTGGTGGAAAAATTCTATAATCATCTTTGTTAAAATAGAAAATGCCCCATTTCCAATTATTTGGGTCGCTATGCCAATTCTCTAATATTTCTTTTGTTGGTTTTCGGTCTGTTGCCATATTTCCGTTTGTTGAAGTTTCGATAAAATTTCTGCTAACTTATAAACATACTCCTCCCTTGTGATGCAAATATTGGATTAAATTGTCCTAAGTGGAGAAGTTGTGTTGGTTTATTCATGAATTAAGTTTATAAGCAAATCACAAGCTAACAATTTAAATTAATTGCAATTAATTTTCAATTTTATTCTTATATTTTCTTCTAGTATTCTGTTTTGTGCAGAAAAATTCAATTGGCCATCACGAACAAATAACAGCAATTTTCAATAGATCTGTAAATCCTTTTAAATACTAAAAATATAACAAATACTTTCTCTGGATACCAATAGTATTCATCTAAGATTTGGATCTAAGTTCAAATACCACTCTGCCTTTTCTTAATATTAAATTTAATAATATATGTTTTTATTGAAATTTGCAAAAAATGATATTTTGTTGTCGCTGAACTTTGCAAATATTAGATCAAGGTAAGGAAGGGGTTTGATTGTTTTTACGGCCGAGATACGCAGTTCTAGTGTTATTCTAAAAGTAATTTAGGACTCATTCGATGTTGTGTATTCGTAGGTCGCTAATTACTCATCAATAATTTTATTCTCGCGTACTTCAAAATATGGGATTCATACGAATGTCATAACTATTGCAATACTCTAATAAGCCAAAGTCGTGACCTTGGCGGGAATCTTCTCCCGCCAGCGACACAAACGATTTTTTAAATTTATCGATTGGATTTGAACCATGTTCTATCCAGATGGTTTTTAGATCTCTTTACTTAATTTGGAAAAAAAAAATCCTAAAACAGAGCCAGCATAGTACTCTCGTATTTCATATCAGTACGTTCGACAATTCTAGAAAATTGTACAATTGAAACCAATCTTTGGCTAGGCATTTCCTGCGTCAGCGACCGAAACGGCCACCGAAGGTGGGTCAAGCCCAGTCAATAAGACATAGCTTGACGGATCGAAGAGAACCCGTGGAGGCCGCGACCCACCTCTAGTTTGAAAAACATAGCGTGGGAGACGCCAAAATAAAAATCACCTCTTTAAGAAAAAATGTTGAAAAAATACGCACTATTTGTAATTAAAATTATACATTTGTAAAACAATAAACTTTGGCTATGACGTTTTTGCAGCAAAATTTGAAATATCTGCGCGAAAAACACCAGTTTACGCAACAAGAATTGGCAACGAAATTGGGCATCAATCGAAGCTCAATAGCTGATTATGAGCGAAATAACGCCGAACCTTCGATTAAATCCTTGTTGAAATTGGCTCAGATTTTCAATGTGACCGTTGATTCAATGGTGGCTGGATTGGTGAGTGCAGATGACCTCGAAGTGGGTCGATCTGATGGGCTCAGGATCCTCGCAATCAGCGTGAATGCTCAAAATGAGGAATATATCGAGCTTGTAGAGTCTAAGGCATCTGCTGGTTATTTACAGGGATATGCAGACCCTGAGTACATCAAGGATTTACCAAAAATATTTTTCCCTAACATCCCTTCGGGGACGTACCGCGGCTTCGAAATCGAAGGCGATTCGATGCTGCCTATCGAGTCGGGGAGCGTGATTATCTGCAAGTATATCGAACATATCAGAGACCTAAAAGACGGCAAAACTTATATCGTTATCACCAAAAATGATGGACTCGTATATAAGCGTGTTCGACTGTCGAAACACAAGGATCGCCTAGTACTTGTAAGCGACAATACGACCTACGAACCATATGAAATAGGACTTTTGGAGATCGACGAACTTTGGGAATATTACGCGCATTTGAGCTTTGATGATCGCGATAAAAACGACTCAGATTACCAATTACAGTTGTTAAAAATACAAAAGGAGCTGGCCAATATCCAGAACAAAATTGAGACAATAGCTACCCATTAGCCGTTGAATATGACCTCTTGGATCACTGGAGTCTGACCTGGCTGGACCTCATTGATTACGACAACTTGAGCTTTGTTAGGGACTAACTGTGAAGAGATGGTGTGTACCAGACCGTAAGCGACGCTTTCTTCGGGATTGAGCGTAGTTCGATTGTGCATATCCGCGAGGACTTTGTATGCCTCGTATCCACAAGTATCTGCGATGACCTTGGCTATATTGTTTTGATCAATCTGCAAGCCCTTGAGATACTCGATAAGTTGCTTTTCATCGGCTTGTCCACCAGCTTGAAAATTGAACGAAACACCGTGCATTAAGAATCTGGCGTGTGGTACGGAAAACCTCCTTTGCCCTGCACAGAATACGACCACTCCGATTGAGTCCACGCTGCCAAAATTATAGGTGTGGACGGGTATTGGTATGCCTTTGAGGTAATTGTACAGCGACAATCCATGGAAAACCGACCCACCAGGCGAAGAGATGATCAGATGGATTTTGGTTGCTCCCTGGGTTATTTTCGTGTCGATGGCCTTCAAGAGCATGTCCGTGGATTGAGGCGTTACCCCTGCGAAAAATCTTATATAAGCTTCCATTTAGTATTGGGATTAGTGCCCGACGCCGGGCATTTAATGTAAATAAAAAAATTGTGAAAAGGTTGAAAACTGCTGATAATTTGGGAAGTAAATGTATGATTTGGGCAGTCCCCCTACACCTTCATTAAAAGTAGCAAAAGGGTAGGGGTCGGGTGATTCGTGGCTTCGGTCTCATTTGCTCATGTTATTCGCAAAATGAGACTGTCGTCTATAAAAGACGACACCACTACTCCCCCTACTGCGCTCTGTACTCTCGTGCTTGTAATTGCTATAGAATGTTCTAAAAGGCTACAAAGCCCCATCTGCCCCTAAAAATGCCCACCAAAAAAGAAAAAAAATATAGATAATACGGTAATTATCAGACAAAATAATATGCGTATTTAAATTATGTATAATACATCTTATAATCAATAAGATACGTATAGGATAAATAATTTACCTGTCGTATTTCATATTAAGAAAAAAGCTATAATTCAATGCTGGATAGGGTTTTAGGCTATATTAAATTTGGAAAATTAAATTATTAAATGTACCTTTGCGGCGTTAATTAATTTTATTTAACCTAACCAATTTTATTACAATGAATAAAGGAGATTTAGTAGATGCTATTGCAGCAGGTTCTGGCTTGACAAAAGTTGATTCAGAAAAGGCGTTGAATGCAACTATCGCTGCAATTACAAATGCTTTGACAAAAGGGGATAAAGTAACTGTTCCTGGATTTGGTTCATTTTTGACTTCAAAAAGAGCTGCTAGAACGGGTCGTAATCCTCAATCTGGTAAGGAAATTAAAATCGCGGCTAGAACCGTAGCTAGATTTAAAGTAGGTAAGACCCTTGCTGATGCAGTAGCAAAATAAGATATTTTATCTTTGCTATAAGAATTTAAGAAAGGCAGTACATAAAAAGTATTGCCTTTTTTTTATTTTTGCCAACAGACTTTTTTATAATAAAATATAAATATTCATGAAGAGCAATGCTGAGCTGGCTTCTATAGCCACACAAATAAGACGAGATATCATCAGGATGGTACACGGATGCCAGAGTGGGCACCCTGGAGCTTCTTTGGGCTGTGCTGATTTGCTCGTAGCATTGTATGGTAGATTCATGAAGCATAATCCCAGTTTCAATATGTCTGGCAAGGACGAAGACGTTTTCTTCCTTTCCAATGGACATATTTCGCCACTTTGGTATGCAACATTGGCTAGATTTGGCTATTTTGATGTCAAAGAATTGGCGACTTTTAGGAGATTGAACAGCCGACTACAAGGACATCCGACCACCCATGAGGGACTGCCAGGAGTTAGGATAGCAAGCGGATCTTTAGGCCAAGGTCTTTCTGTCGGATGTGGAGTCGCACTAGGAAAAAGAATGTCCAGTGACAGTAAAAGAGTTTTCGTACTAACAGGAGATGGAGAATTGCAGGAAGGTCAAAATTGGGAAGCAATAATGTTTGCTGCACATTACCGACTGGACAATATGGTAGCCATCGTCGATTGGAATGGTCAGCAGATAGATGGCTCCAACGACAATGTAATGTCCCTTGGAGATTTAGAAGCCAAGTGGAGCGCTTTTGGATGGGAGACTTATCGGGTCGAGGGTAATGACATGGACAAGCTCACTGCTGGATTGGAAAAAGCATTGGAGCATTCAGGTAAGCAAAAGCCAAAAGTAATTTTACTCCATACAGAAATGGGCTATGGCGTGGATTTCATGATGGGTTCGCATAAGTGGCATGGCAGCGCCCCAAATGATGCCCAATGTACAGCTGCATTAGCGCAGTTGGAAGAAACCCTTGGTGATTATTAATATTAGGCTCCAATTTTAAAAATTTTTACGACAAATGAAATTATCAGACCATATCAATTTAGGAAATAAGGCTACTAGAGATGGCTTTGGCGAAGGATTTTATCATCTTGGCAAGATCAATGACAAAGTGGTGGGATTGACAGCGGACTTGATGGGTTCTATGAAGATGGATGCCTTTGCAAAGGACTGGCCAGATCGATTTGTGCAAGTAGGAATCGCTGAGGCCAATATGATGGGTGTTGCTGCTGGACTGGCTATTGGAGGCTATATTCCTTATACGGGCACATTTGCCAATTTTTCTACGGGTAGGGTTTATGATCAAATAAGACAATCAATCGCCTATTCTCACAAAAATGTAAAAATTTGTGCATCACACGCAGGGCTGACCCTAGGCGAAGATGGTGCCACGCATCAGATATTGGAAGATTTGGGTCTCATGAGGATGCTTCCAGGGATGACCGTTATCAATCCCTGTGATTCAAATCAAACTAGGGCTGCGGCCATTGCTATTGCTTCCTGGGATGGACCCGTTTACCTTCGATTTGGAAGACCTTCAGTACCCAATTTTACCCCGCTTGAGAGAGAATTTAAGATAGGCAAGGCAGAAGTATTGTCAGAGGGCAAAGATATCACATTGGTGGCTTGTGGACATATGGTGTGGAAATGCCTAGAAGCTGCCCGAGAATTAGAAATGGAAGGAATTCATTGCGAGGTGATCAACCTAGCTACAATCAAGCCTTTGGACGAGGAAACCATTCTAAAATCATTAGCAAAAACAAGGGCCCTTGTCACAGCAGAAGAGCATCAAATTAATGGTGGTATCGGTGATATGTTGGCTGGTTTGTGTGCGAGAAAATTACCAATTCCAATAGAAATGGTAGCTGTAATGGACAGTTTTGGTGAGAGCGGCAAACCCGATGAATTGATTGTCAAATATGGATTAACAACTCAAAATATCATCCTAAAGGCTAAGGCTTGTTTGTCCAGAAAATACTGATTTTATCAATCATTTCTAGTAAAAAATAAATCTGCAGGATACTGGTTCACGTGCATCCTAAAGGGCTCGTCAAACATTTCAACGAAATCGAGGACCTTCTCCCCAGTAGCATGTTCTCGGTCAATGATCGTGGATATTTCCAATGAATCGCAATATAAATTGGATGCGCATATTAGCGAACCGTATAAATCGATATTCAATTTTGAACTTTTGGCATTTATCAATTTGTCATCGTCTGCAGATTCTTTAAGTCGAATGATATCCATGATCCCAGCTTTGTGATCCCATCCTTTATAAAAATTTATTTGAAGAATATGATTGGCATAAGATTTTATGATCCCTTCCATTTTCTTAGCCATGATTACTTTTTTATCTTCATTTTTCTTGATGGATTCGAAGATTACTGTATCTCCAGCCGATATCTGATAGTTTGGTGCTAGAAATGTAAGACTAAAATAGTTCATACTGTCCACCGTTTTATTGAAGTACAAGTCTTTACTTAGAATTTTAGAATCGTGGTAAAGCACTACTCTCATCTCTTGACCGTATCGATAGTAGCTATATTGATTAGCCCAAGTATTGTATTTATAAAGCGTTGATCCTTCTACCAATGGAGGATAAAGTTGTGCCATCGCATAGTCTGATATATACGGAAGCTTGCAGCCATAAATCAACAATGATAGGACACAAAGGAGTGAAATATTGGTTTTCATAATTTATCAAATATTGGATTATAATTGAATCCAATCAACAGAGAGTTTTGCCCCTGCGATTGATGAAGTGGCATGGCACTATTGATATGTATAAAGTCTTGTAGGGAGTAATATCGCTTTTGCTTGGGATTTTTTTCAAATCTCAAAGACCCCAATAGCCCAATATTAAAACCTAATGTACCATACAGATTCGGTGAAATACAACCACCATTTATCTTCAAATTGTACGAAGACGAGTTGAAGTTTTTATTAAAATTGCTCTTACCTGTAAAGTTAGTAATTTTACTTCTGAAGTCCTTTCTTGAGCCAGACTTGGATTCTATGGCGGCCAAGTCTTCTAGCAAAGTATAGTCGAAAACATCGGTCCCAAGGAGCTTGGCGGCTTCGTAAAAACTGCGCCTGTAGCCCGTAAATTGATCAAAGCTGAATTCGAGTATATTCTGGTACTTTCTCCAGGGATGATGCCAAGTCAGTCCTCCGCCTCCAGTCCAAAATCGATCAAATCCGTCTCCTAATCCAATCTGAGAAAAATACGGACCATCGTTATAATAGTAAATACTGAGATTATTTCCTTGTACAAAGGTAGAGCCGACGGTCTGATTTCTATGGTGATTATTGACGATAAAATGCACACCTTGTATGATATGAAATTTTCTGTCACCATCTGTGATGATATTATTGAATGACAAATTGTTGATGGAGCGGCTGGCCTTCCAAAACGGTATTCCTGAAGGATTATGGGGCATGCTGGCATATCCGAATTGAAAACTGCTCGTAAGATCGATTTGATTGTCTTGGCTCTCTAGCGTGAGGCAATTACCCAGGGATTTATTATAAAATCCCAAGTTAGTAGAGCCGTTTAAAATTAAATTACCAAAATATTTGGTCAATGCAACTCCGACAAACGATCTAACACTCGGAAACGTACCCCTAGCTCCGTCAAAATTTTTATTGGCATTGACAGTAATCCCAACTTGAAATGTGAATGAATCGTAGAATTTTTCGGTTTCTTGGCTCTTGAGTGTAAATACGTTAATTAAAAGGCAAGCACTTGTTGATAAAATTCGAATCGCATTCATTTTATGGTGGTTTATTTTACAAATATAAGCTATTTATTGTTGTATCATGTTCGTTTGATGGTTTTAGTTCTAATTTATTTTAAAATATTTATTGACGCCCATTTTTTGACTTTGGCAGTTTGGATTGATGGGTTAGGTCACTCACCAAGCCATTAATTTAGTTCATTTATTTTGCAAAAAGTCGTAGCTTTGTTTGATGTTGGTCATCCATGATTTGTGCATCGTTTTCAACCCCAGCTTCCCGAATGAAAAGGTAGTGCTCGAGCATTTTGATCTTTCTATAGAATCAGGTCAAATAGTATCTTTAGTAGGAGAGAGTGGGAGCGGAAAGACCATGGTAAGTCTCGCCATTTTAGGCTTATTGCCAGAGATTCCAAAATCGGTTAAAGGACAAATTTTCTGGAATGAAATAGATTTATTGTCGTCCAGTGAAGCGGATCTGTGCAAAATCAGAGGTAAGGAAATAGCCATGATTTTTCAGGAACCCATGTCCGCCATGAATCCCCTCATGCGCATCAAAGATCAGCTAGACGAAGCCATCACCATTCACCAAAAAGGCATCCCTTTTCTAGAAAGAAAAAAGAAAATAACCAAGGCATTGCAAGACATGCAACTGGCAAATATCGACCGCATACTGGATTCTTTTCCACATCAAATATCAGGGGGACAATTGCAGCGCATTATGATCGCGATGGCCTTGCTAAATGGCCCCCAACTCCTCATAGCTGATGAACCTACCACTGCCCTCGATGTGACTGTCCAGAAGGAGATCATTCATATCCTTAAAGGACTCAAGGATGAGTACAATATGTCCATCTTGTTCATTTCTCATGATTTAGGATTGGTTTCGTCCATTTCGGACAAAATAGCCGTTTTACATAACGGTCATCTCAAAGATTTTGGAACTGTTGATAATATTTTGTATCAACCAACCAGTGAATACACGAAAAATCTCTTGGCTTCGATGCCCTCTTTTACAGGTCAACGCAAACTTTTGTTACACAAAAATGAACCAAAATTTATTCCTGAAAGCGAATATAAAACTCGTTTGGAAAAAAGATTGAGATTGATTGATAACGCCCCGAGGATATTAGAAATAAACAAAATTAAGGTCGAATATCCAACCAAGAGGGATTTTTTGGTAGAGTAAAAGAATACCATATTGCCGTCAAGGATTTAAATTTAACGCTAAAAAAAGGAGAGATTCTTGGAATCGTAGGAGAGTCTGGCAGTGGCAAATCTTCCCTAGCCAAAGCACTATTGAGGTTGATAGACCCTGTCATGGGTGAGATAAAACTTTTTGATGCCAATTGGCTAGATCTTCAAGGTAAAGAACTTCGGTTGGAAAGAAAACGCATGCAATTGATATTCCAAGATCCATTCGCTTCGCTCAATCCCAAAATGAAAATTGGTGAAGCAATACTAGAGCCGATGCTAGAACACAAAATTTATCCTCCTGCTGAGGCTTACCAGAAAACCCTCGAATTGTTACAAAAAGTTGGTCTCCAAGTGGGAGATTTCAATAAATACCCTTCGCAATTCAGTGGTGGTCAAAGGCAAAGAATTTCCATTGCCAGGGCTCTTGCGCTCAATCCAGAAGTTTTGGTTTGTGATGAATCCGTTTCTGCATTAGATGTGACCGTCCAAGCTCAAGTCTTGCAACTCCTTTTGGATATCCAGCGTGAACGAGATTTGAGTATCATTTTTATTTCACACGATATGGCCGTAGTTTATAATATTTGCGATAGGATCGTTGTTATGAAATCTGGTGAAATAGTGGAGGAAGGTGATGTTGAACACATATTTTTCAATGCTGTCCATCCATATACCCAAAATCTATTGGATGCTGTCTCAAAAATACCTAAACATAATGCATAAAATCACGTTATCTGAGCGTATGAAACGATTATTTTATTTGTTCTTTGTGCTTTCTGCCGCTTGTACCAACAAGCCTGGTTTTCCCATCGAACCAAAAATCGAATACCTCGGTATGACCAAAAGTTCTATGATCCAAAGTTCGGTCAATGGCGATAGCACGTTGATCCGCATTTCATTCACTGATGGCGATGGAGATCTCGGCGACAAAGACAGCCTCAATTTGATCGTAACGGATTCTAGGATTCCAGGTTTTCCCGAAAAATTTAAAATTCCTTTTGTTCCCAAAGAAGGTTCGGGCAACGGCATTAGCGGTGAAATAGGCTTTTTGGTTTATTCAACTTGTTGTATTTACCCTGATGGTTCTGCTTGTTTTCCTTCTACACAATATCCCACGGACAGCCTTCATTATCTCATAAAAATCAAAGACCGCGCAGGACATTGGTCCAATGAAATTCGAACCAATGATCTTGTGATTTTGTGTCAGTGATTAATTTTTCAATTTTTTCTTCAATATGAATATCAATTTTGATTTTATAAAAAACCTAGGCATCGATTCAGATTTGACTAAAATTGCAGAGAAAATAGCTTCAAATCAGCGCATTGACGAAGGCGATGCCCTTAGGTTATTTCAAGAAAAATCCCTAGGTTTCGTTGGATATCTCGCCAATGCCATTCGTGAGGAGAAACACGGAGACAATACATATTTCAATAGAAATTTTCATATAGAACCCACCAATCTTTGTGTGTATGATTGCAAGTTTTGCAGTTATTCGCGCCTTATCAAACAAAGAGAAGAAGGCTGGGAATACACCCATGAGGAGATGATGGATTTCGTTAAAAAATACGATGGAAAGAATGTTACGGAAGTGCATATCGTTGGTGGAGTCTTGCCTAGGTACGATTTGCCATTTTATGAGAATTTATTTCAAGAGATAAAGGCACATAGGCCAGAGCTGCACATAAAAGCATTGACCCCCGTTGAGTTCCTTTATATTTTCAAGAAAGCAAAAGTTTCTTATGAAGAAGGCCTTACTCGCCTTGCACAAGCAGGTCTTGACAGCATACCAGGAGGAGGGGCAGAAATATTTGATCCAACTATTAGACAGCAGATCGCCGCCGATAAATGCGATGGCACCCAATGGCTCGAAATGCATCGAATTTGGCACAAAATGGGCCGCAAATCTAATGCAACAATCCTGTATGGGCATATTGAGACCTACGAGCACCGAATCGATCACCTGAAGCAGCTTAGGACCCTTCAGGACGAAACGGGAGGTTTCCAAACATTCATCCCCTTGAAGTTTAGAAACAAAGACAACCAAATGTCTCATCTCGCCGAGACCACAAGCATCGAGGATATGAAAAATTATGCCGTCAGCCGCATCTATTTGGACAATTTCGATCATATCAAAGCCTACTGGCCTATGCTCGGCAGAGAAATGGCTCAACTCTCGCTTTCTTTCGGCGTCGATGACATAGATGGCACGATCGATGACACCACCAAGATTTATTCCATGGCTGGATCCGAAGAGCAAAATCCATCTTTATCCACGCATCAATTGGTCGATCTCATCAAGCGGGCAGGTAGAAAACCCATAGAAAGAGACACATTATACAGCCAGCTAGTGGATTATAGCTATCTGGATATTAATGAGCCGCAAGAAGTTTATGTGGAGCTGCCAGTTCTCAATTAGTCGATGATGGTACCTTTTAACATCGCTTTGAGATATACATTCTCCCAAAAATCCACCAACGCCATCCAGATTATTTCAGGTCTATGTATCGGTGGTATGGCCATAGGTACAGCCGCTTTGATATTGATTCTTTCGGTGTTCAATGGATTCGAAGATTTACTCTCGGGTTTGATTGGTACACTGAATGCCGATATACGCATTACGGCTGCCAAGGGAAAATTCTTTGATCCAACCACCATAGATTCTACAGTTTGGTCGCAATATCCGACCATAAAAGTGCGAACAAAAGTGCTAGAAGAGTCCGTCATGATAGACTTTGATGGCAGCCAATCCTTCGCCAAGATGAAGGCTGTGGACAAGCACTATCCCCAAGTGACAGGCATCGAAAAAGCCCTTGTAGATGGCAGTTTCGATCTCTTGGATTCACTTGGACATCCACAAGCAGTGATAGGAATTGGCCTTGGGAATAAGGTTTCCGCTCGCATGGACGACGAGTTTACCCCACTAAAAGTTTTCGCACCCAAAAATGAAGTTCCTTCAAGTTTAGAATCACCATTCGTTGAATTGCAGTCCACCATCAAGGGCGTTTTTAGCATCCAGCAAGACCCTGACAATGAGCTGATCATCGTGGATCTCGGCTTCGGACAAGAACTCTTGAGATTGGACAACCAAATTTCAGCCATTGAATTAAAATGCGACCCCAATACCGATCTTTCTGATTTGCAGCAGAAATTGCAATCTGCACTAGGAGATAAATTCGTTGTCAAGGACAGAATCGCACAAGACGAAGCCTTCCTCAAGCTGATGAATATGGAAAAATGGGTTTCTTATTCAGTACTCCTCCTCGCCCTGATCCTCATCGCTTTCAACCTCGTCGGCTGCCTTTGGATCATCGTTCTAGACAAAAAGAAAGACATCGCAATCCTCCAAAGCATGGGACTCACCAAATCTCGCGTCGGACATATTTTCGGTTGGATAGGGCTACTCTATGCGTGGTTGGGCTTCTCGATCGGCTGGATTTTAGCCGTTCTCGCTTATTTCGTCCACAAGCGATTCAAATTGGTACGGATTCCAGACTCCTTCATCGTGGATTCTTACCCCATCCAGCTGCGTTTCAGCGACACGATCATCGTATTCCTGACGATATCGATTATTGGCATACTCTGTTCACTCCCAGCTATTTGGCGGGCTTCCAATCTGAGCCGATATCTAAGATTCGATTGATTTTTATTTGGGCGCATCCTCGCAAAACTCGGACCGAGCTCATATCTTTGCAATATAACTCATATTTTTATAATTTAACCCATAATACTAAAAGCTATCACAGCAAATTGAGACCGCGCTAGATACATTTTAAAAATGATATTGTCGAGACAGGTTTATCTGTGGTAGTTTTTATTTGTCAGCCTCAATAGTACCTAGACACTAGTTTTATTAAATTAGATGTTGTATTACAATGAGCAATGGTATGCAAATAAATTTTTAGTATTATACAAAAACTATTTTTATGATAATAAAGTATTCAGTTGGATTAGATGTTTCTGCGGCCGACATTAAAGCATGTATATCTGTGATAGATATTGAACAACGGGTAAAAGTTCAATTCTCCAAAACGCACAGTAATACAAAAAAGGGGCTTTTGGAACTTTATAATTGGATTATAAAAAAGTCATAAGTCGCCAGAAATTCCATTGGTGGTATGTATGGAAGCAACGGGAGTTTATCATGAAAATAGTGCGTATTTTTTATTAGAAAAGGGTTAAGAATTTCCATAGTGTTGCCCAATAAGGCAAAAAAGTATTTACAAGCTTTAGGGCTCAAAAGTAAAAATGATAAAATTGATGCTAAAGGTCTAGCTCAAATGGGAGCGGAACAAAATTTAAAGAATGGAAACCTTTGGGCAAATTTTTTTTATGATCTTCGTATTCTAACGAGGCAACATGAGGTATTGCAAAAGAATATTACTTCAGAAAAAAACCGCCTACATGCTGCGAAACTGCTGCACGTCAAGTAAAATTGAATTAACTCAAATTAAACAACTTATTACTTTTCTCAAAAAACAATTAGCAATAATTGAAGTTGAAATCCATAAAATGATAGAAACCAATCCTACGTACAAGGATAAGTTTGCTAGAGTTTGTAAGCTTCATGGCATAGCCACATTGTCAGCAGCAACAATTATTGCAGAAACTGGAGGATTTGAGCTATTTGAAAATTACAAACAAGTAGTAAGCTATGCAGGATATGATGTAGTTGAAAATCAATCGGGAAAACATCAAGGCAAAACTAAAATTTCCAAAAAGGTAACTCTAAAATCAGAAGAATATTACATATGCCAGCATTAGTCGCAAGAGGGAAAGAGGAACAGTGTTTGGAAAACTGTACACCAGGGTATTTGAAAAACTGGAATAAAAATGAAAGGAATCGTCGCTGTACAGAAAAACTATTGCTTATGATTTATTATATTTGGAAAAAGGATTTGATATATGACATTAATTTTTCAAATATCCAAAAGGAGGAGTTAGCGCCCCCCTCTCCGTTAAAAATAGATAAAGAAAAACAATTAAAAAGCCACATATAATGTGGCTTCACAAGGTGAGCATCCTTTAAGTTATCGAAGTATGCCCCCTCTCCGTAAGGCAAATATATTAAAAAATGTAGTATAAAAAATGTAAAATAATTTGGTATTGAAGATAGTACCTGTCCATGGGTTCCGTCGCGGCTCATACTTCGCCGTGACTCTTGTATTCACGAGACCATTTCCATCACTTGCGCAGCTAGGGGAGGGGTGCAGGAAGAGGTTAGTTAGTAGCTATTTGTTTCTTAAATTTCAACATGAGCAATGTCCAATCATTATAATTTTCTGGTTGTATATTTCTTCAATTCATTTAAGAATTAGCTGTTTTTCGATATCCATTTTTTCGTGTAAAATTCTTATTACTTCTATCTCATTGGATTTTGTCTTTTTGAAAAACACAAGGTGAGATTTTACCTTTGAGCATTTATAATTTTTTCTAATATTACCAAAGCTTCTTGCCATTTCGAAATTATCAACTATATATTCGATTTCGTCAAAATCAAATTATAATATCGATCGGCTTGTTCAATTGACCAATTTTCAGCAGTATAAATCCAAATCTTGTTGATGTCATCAATAGCTTTTTCATTTATAATATATTTTGACATTATTTACTGAAGTTTGCTTTAAGTTCTTCAAGATTTTTTTGACGATCAAAATTTTTAACCTTAGGGCTACTTTCACCAATTATAAGTTCATTGATTAAGGTTTTTGTTTTGTTTTCTTCTTGTTCAAATGCTCTCAAAGCCGTTCTAATTACTTCGCTTACTGAGCTGTATTTTCCAGAAGCAATTTGCTCATTAATAAAATTCTCATAATAGTCACTCAACTCGATAGATGTATTTCTTGCCATATTTTTTTTATCAAAGATACCAGGTCTGAGTTTTCTACGCAACAGGTTTCACAAAATTATTAAAAATTTGCCTCTGGATTTGCAAAGTTTAGCTTCGATTGACTTTTATTTGGGCGCATCCTCACAAAACTCAGACCGTGCTGTCCATGGGTTCCGTCTCGGCTCATACTTCGCCGCGACTCTCGTATTCACGAGACCATTCCCATCACTTGCGCAGCTAGGGGAGGAGTGCAGGAAGGTGATTTGGAATACAATATAGAATAGGTGGGACAGTATTTAAATTTATACCCTGAATAGTTTTTCATTTTGATATAAACATAAAACTTTGTAATATTTGATGCCAATATTTAAAAGTATTTTATTTCTAGCAATTAGTAAAATAAATTGGCCATTATGGTATAATGGACAAAAAGTAGGCTATTTTGATAGATGATAGTTTGTAATGGACAAAAAGTAGGCTATTTATTTTCTCTTATTTGTCAATATTGTTGCAATTTCAGATACTTTTGCTATTGTCTAAATAAACGGAAGTAGGCTCTGCTGGGGAGCAACCTGCCAGGATAAAATAGATGTTCGAAGAAAAAGTCTTGTTGATGGGTTAAGGTGTCATTTCTTAGCCCATTGATATTTTTAGAGAACTTATGCCTTCAAAACCCATCAATAAACTTCTTCTTTCGCGTTAGTGAAAGGCCATTATGATTTCTCAACTTGTTTTCAGGTCTGCAAAATGACCATCTATGGCATTGGTTGTATTTGGTATTTTTAGCTCAAAGTTATCATACCAAGTAAATAGCCAGGGCAGATTCGTCTTTATACTTCTATAGGCTGATCTTAGTTTTTTATGTGTATAGAAGGATTTATGTGTTGTTTCATTGATTGTTCGTTCTTTTTAAAACTGCTCCCATTTATCATACCACAGATTCAAAGCTCCTACAAACGACTCCTTGTCCGTTTGTTTCATTAGGTTTAGCACGTCCATTAGTTCCATCCCCTTGCAATTTAGGCCTTTTGGTTAAGTATCTACGTATAATTGCTGACTGATGAAATTGGCACATTTGCACAGGTATATCTTTGAAAGCTTGAATGAGCCCTTTCCTGCCATCGCAAACGATTCCAAGTATCTTGTACCCCTTTGACTTCAATTCTTCTATACCTTGAACATAGAGTTGGTTTGTTTCTGTCTTTACATAATATTTGAGAAGATTTTCCTTTGTTATGGCATCTTTAAATAACATGACTCCTAAGCTTTTTCCCCAATATGTAGTATCCATTAGAACAATAACTTCGCGAACTTCCTTTTTAACTTCAATTATCCTATAACCATCCAGTTTTCTTTGAATAGTCTTAATGGAGCATTTATATTTGGACGCTAATTGACTGTAAGTTTGTTTTCCAATAGAATATTCTTTCCACAAATTTGAACTATTAATCCGATCTCCTCCTATAAACTGACGATTACAATTATAGCATTTATAAAGTTGAACACCACTTTTTATACCATTTTTCTTTGTAAATCTGCTCCCACAATAAAAGCACTTTTATTATTCATGACCTTTGATTTGCCGCAAAGCTAGTGTTTATACAGGTTTTAGCCTTTTTTAGCCTACTTTTTGTCCATTAAGCCGCCATTATCATTTTTTTTATCACTAGTATAATGGTTGTTAATTGGTTACAATGGATATTTTTAACTTGATTTTACAAAATAAAATGTAAGCATCCAATTTCAAGCTTGTCTGCAAATTCAATTAGAGCAAAATCAAAGGCAGCTATTTGCCCATTTTCCTTCCTGACTAGAGTTTCCTTCAATGGTCAGCAATGCTTGAGAAATATTAGCCGACTTATCTTCGACAAGATGAAAGAAATTCAAGTTTCTGAATCTATAGTGTATTTTTAGCTTTTGACTGTATAAATAGCTCATACATCCTCTTTATCTAGGTTTTCATTGGCGAACCATATAGAATATGACCGTTCTACGAGTTCTGAGCGGACCTTTCCTACTGGTTCTGTCAGTAGTTTCCGCTCAATTTGAATGTATTCTTCCCTCTTGTTAAGAAACTCTTGACTACTCAATATATTTGTAAGCCAACTAGCGAATTCAATAAATTCGCTGTCAGTGCTCTTATATTTAAAACTGTCAGCCAAAGATTCAAGGGCATAATTCGATCCTTCATATTTTTCAAGGCGAAGAGGTTCTTTTTCTAAAAATTTGTCAAAAAGATAAGTGTTGGAAAAGAATGTGTGATATACCTTTTTTTTTGCTTCACTTAATTTGCCGCAATAGAATAAAATTAATGTCCACTCAAATAAAAAATTTGGATAGCCACTATCGTTGGGAAAATTTTTTTGAAACCAATTCAGGTAGATTTGGCCACTTTTATAGTCCTTGAGTTTTATATATTGCTCAGGGATTAAATATCGAATTCCTTGCCCGTCGTGATATTCCCCACCCCAATGTTTTTTGTCCGCCTTTAAAGCTTTTTTATATTTTTCAATTTTCGCTTTAATTTTTTCCAATTGTTTATCCTTCATAATATTAGGCTTATTAATCTCAAATTTAAGCCTAGTAAAATTAAAAGGTATTTTTTTCTACAAAAACGGATTGCTCCACTTTTTGTTGGAATATACATCTGTACCTGCTAGTGTTTTCAAAAATGCAATGACAGAATTTATTTCTTGCGCATTAAGGTGCAATTGTTGCCCAGCGACCCCATTTGGCTTCAATTTTCGATCCAAATTGGGATTGTTGATTGCTGCATTGGTTAGGTTGCCATAATGCCCAATAGCAGCTTGTAAATCCTTGATGACCGCAGTATGCATCATCGGTCCATTGACTACACCGAGATTATTTGTAAGATTTCGAAGGGATGGCGAACGAAAATTGGTAAAGTCTGGTCCACCATTGATGCTTCCACCGATACCATTGCTTCTGCTTTGTGGGTCTATATCAAATTCGGGAGCACCGTGACAACTTTTACATCCGAGCCCTCCTCCGATTCGTTCACTGTTGGCATCGAAAATAGGATTGGTTAAAAAAAGTGACTTTCCGAGGTTCTCTTGTGCCGTAAAATTTGGAAAACTGGCTGCATCGTTGTTGACCTGAATGCGCCCTAGATCGTATTTTGAATCAAATGATTGAATACTTCTGATAAACTGCGCCAGTGCATTTTGTATCTTTATTTCGGTGATTTGTTCACTTCCATATGTCAATTGGAACAATTCCTTATAGTAGTCTATTTGGCTTAATTTTGCAATAAGATCGTTGATAGATGGATCACCATTTTGTCCGCTAAATCCCATTTCATTATGATCTTGTATTGGCTTGGTAGTTTGATCTTCCAGGGTTAAAGCGCGCTCATCCCAAAAAAACTTAGTTTCGGCACCGAATCTTGCATTTACCAGTCTCATGCTATGTCGCCCTGTTCGCCCATTTACACCAAGACTTGCAACAGCTGTATCACTAAATGCAAACTCCTGCTTATGGCAACTCGCACATGCAATAGAATTGTTTACTGACAATTTTTTATCATAAAACAAAACTCGTCCTAGAGTTGCGCCAATATTGGTAATTTTGTTTGAACCTGTATTGTCTTTTGTGATATAGTTCGGGATAGGTTGATTGGTATAATCGTCGAGGTGGTCAATATCGATTTTGCCATTAAAAGTTCTCTGGATGGCGGTCGTAGTGCCTGTTGGCATTTGAGTTTCTTTTTTACAAGAAAATAAAACGCCTAAAAATAATAATACAAGCACAGTTGAAATGATCCGATTTTTTGACATAATGTTGTGATTTCTAATATGGACTCTTATTAATGCCTTAGGTTTAATGGTTGAAGCATAAATAGAATTTGAATTTTACTTTTAGCTAACTAATATTCTTGTTGATGCCGAAAAATTTAGGAATTAAAGCTTAAATTTTCATGGGATAAATGGAGATAATTTACCATTTGATTGTGGGTAAGCGAAGTACCCAAATTTTCTGTTTATTCAATAAAGAGCAAAAAAAAGCTCCAATCATCGATTGGAGCTTTAAGAGGGTGGGAACACAAGGATTCGAACCTATGACCCCCTGCTTGTAAGGCAGGTGCTCTGAACCAGCTGAGCTATGCTCCCTCTTGCCCTAAGCGGATGCAAAGATAATTTTTGGATTCATTATTACGAAATTATTTTTAAAAATTTATTCAATTATTTTCAAATACATTTAATATTTAGGATTTATAAAATGATAAACCAGTGAGAAAGAGCTATTTGTGAAATTAAAAATTGGCAAAGCCCCAATGATCTTAGCTATTCTAGGACAATTTCGTAATTACATATCTAAAATTAAGTGAAAAAGCTTAAGCCATCAAAAAAGGTCCCTAAAAGGGAAATGCGAGTTTTTTACGATAAAGTCGGGTATGTACACTGTCCAGTAATCGCACCATATTTCCTGGCTTTTCATTTAAAAGTTCTGTTTGTCGAGTGAATTCCGTAGAGTCAAGTCCAAAATCCTGTTCTATTTGGCCTAAATAGGCGACCCTAAGGCTTTCTTTGTTGTTGACAACAGATTTCGAGATAAAGGCATTCAATAATTGGTATTCAACCATGGTATTTATCCACGCTTCGTCGTTGATTTGCTGCTCCTTTTCCACGCAAAAGCTAAAAGAGAGCACCAATATGAAGAGAAGTCTGTTCATGTGTGTTATTGAGTTAAGTACAATGTAGATTCAACGACTTTTTCCTCCATTAAGTTTATGTCAAAGTCAACCCATGTATCGATAGATAAACTTACAAAACAAGCTGATGCAGGATTAAATCCACCAAACCTACTTTTGGAATATAACTGGGCTAATTCATGTATAGTAGGGTTATGTCCAACTATGGCCAAGGCATTTATCGAATCTTGTGTCTCTTGAATGGCTTCAGCAATGGAAATTAGGTCGGCATTGTATAAATTTAAGTCAGAGATCAATTTTGAACCATCTGAAAGATAATCTTCCATGATTTGGGCCGTTTCTGTGGTCCTGGCTGATGCGGAGTGTCTTATTTGGAATTTTACGGGAAGAGTGCTTAAGAATTTTCCTTGTTTATGGGCCAAAGTGAATCCTTCATTGGACAATTTTCGATTGAAATCAGCCAATAAACTGGTGACCGCAATTGAGTGCCGGATTAACAATAAATATTTCATTAGTTTCTATTTGGAGTAACAAATATAAAATAAAATAGAGATTTTCTTAACATTAAGGGACATAATATAACTAATATAACCTATATAAAATTGAATTTCTTGTAGCAGCAAATCGTAATTTGCATTTGGAAGCGAAATATTATTTTGAAAAATACAATATCCTGCGTAGATTCAGAATATAATGTCGCATTTATTCGGGTACTTTAAAATAATGCATATTTATTGGTGAATTTCAATATTTATATATATATTTGCTGCTTACGACAGATATTTATTTGTAGTAAACATGCAGTTGTGAAGAAATTTATCAGTCATACATTTACCAAGTCATTGGTCGATCGTGGAGTTATATTACTCCATGAACAGCAATTGATATCTGTTGAAAAGGTCGAAGATTTTCACTGGTTAGGACTGTTTCGTGGTCAAACCAATCTTGAAGTCGAACTTGAATTACACGAAGACCATTCTCTAAAATCCTTCCAATGTTCTTGTATTTACTTTCATCAAAATAATGAATGTAGGCACATTACTGCGATGATCGAGCATATGAATACCCAAATGGATATTTCTGAGATTCTTCAGTCCACAGCTACAAATCCTAAGTCCATTTTCCACTTATTGGAGCATATTCACACAAAGTCATTAAATCGCTTTTTGAGGAAATATGCTCGTATGGACAAAAAATTTGCCGAAGCCTTAAAAGTGTTTTTAGTTG
Organism: Saprospiraceae bacterium; assembly: GCA_016718505.1. Taxonomy (GTDB): domain Bacteria; phylum Bacteroidota; class Bacteroidia; order Chitinophagales; family Saprospiraceae; genus JADKKF01. The sequence continues at coordinate 182,166 of JADKDE010000004.1, forward strand.
AACATTCGGATCCTCTCGAAAACAGAAATAAATACGATGCACTGCTTACTTCTATCATCAAAAGTAAAAAAAATAGGGTAGGGCAATATTCATCTAGGACCATCTCGCAAATCGAAAATCAATTGTTGGAATTGATCCAAAAAGCAACACTCAAATGGCGTGAAAACGAGGGAGTGGAAGCTTTTCATATCACCATGGCGCTCATAAAATACGGTGAATCCTTTCTTAGGACATTTAGCCCTTTATACGATCCGTGGCAGATTGATTTTTTTGTTTTGAAAAAGATAATTTTATCTCTCAAAAATACAGCCATCAGCCCTGAATTTAAGGAGGATATGGCTACGCATATCGATACCTATATTAATTCTGCGCAGTTCAGCACCCATGTCAGTAATATTGCTTGGCTCGATGATAATATGGCTCTTATAAATCAGAATCCTGATCCTGAAGACCAAAATTTGTACCTAGCGGAATTGATCCAGAGGATTAAAAATGATCCAATAGACACGTTTCACTATTCGAAGGACCAAGTCTTTCAATGGATGTTATTGGTGTTCTATACTGACGACTCCTCGTTTTGCCACCAGCTGGGACAGTGGACTAGTACGGCTCAGTTTACCTTTGTCAAAAAAGTACTGGATGGATTTTTGAAAATTATTGAATTCCAAGAGCTTACTGTAGGAGCAAAAGCATGGTTGAATGGCTTTTTTACTACTGATAAAAATGTCTTAGATAAATTCGAATATATAATAGCAAGGACGACGGATGTCCAGGTCCTTCATTTTATGAATGTTGAAATTCTGCCAAAATTGAATGTTGCAGATTCCAGTTTGAAATCTCTATGGTTGGTGATAGATCAACATCTTGGTAAGGAAGGCCTCCTCAATGCTTGGCGAAGTATGCCTAGCATCGAAATAATTGAACTCCTGATAGCTGCCCAAAATATTTCAGAATCGGATTTAGTCCCGTTGCATTTGGAACTGCTTTTAGAAGAAAATTTGATGGGTTATTTCGGACAAATGCCACTTGAAAGATTGAAAAGAATCTTTGCGATTCTAGAACAAAAAAATTGGTTCGCTACCAAGTCTCAATGGGTGCAATATTTATTGCCAAAGATGACTTCAAAGCAAGCTATCAAGCAGTATTTAGTACAAGAAAACATGATAAAATCTAAAAATTATTAAATGAAAATTGAACTTTTGGTTATCGGAAAAAACAACGACAAGTACGTTGAACAAGGGGTCAAACTTTTCGAAGAAAGACTCACACATTATTGCAACTTTGAATTAAAAATCCTGCCTGGAGTGCGAAAAGCACAAAAATATGCTCCAGCAAATTTGATTCAACAAGAAGCGGAAATCATAATGCGGTATGTAAAAAAAGAAGATTATATCATCCTATTGGATGAGACGGGCAAAGATTATACTTCCATTGAATTTTCTTCTTATATCAACAAAAAGAACCTGTCTTCGATGAAAAAAATTGTTTTCATCATTGGAGGTGCCTATGGATTTTCTCCTTTAATCTATCAAATGGCAAAAGAAAGGATAAGTCTATCTAAGATGACATTTTCACATCAGATGGTGCGAATATTTTTCTTAGAGCAGTTGTATCGAGCATTTACCATATTAAATGACGAACCATATCATAATTTTTAGCATCTGGGATCTTAGTATCCTCCCATAAAACGTCGTAAAAACCATTCGATGGCTAAGAATAGAAATATCAATCCAAAGATCCATTTTAAATTTATCGCTGGATTTGTGAAAACATTTTCATAAATCAAGGGTTTAAGCTGGTTCTTTGAGCTAAGATCTTCCACTATTTCTCGATAATCTTTCAACAAAACTTTTTTACCGCCTGACTGATTGGAAAGTGAGGCCAAAAGGCTATGATCTGCTGTCGTTTCGGAAGTTTCTAATTGTATGGATGCCACTGAAAATTTTCCTTCTGCACTATAATGTTGCCCATTGTAGTCGGTAGAAGCTTTGTATTTGTACATACCAGCTTGAAGATAGCCGATATCTAATTGATATCCTTTTTCCTTTTTGTTGAATGTATAGGTGAAATTTTTGCCCTTTTCATCGATTACGGATAAATTCACATCTGGATCGTTGATCATCTGGTAAGAATCGTTGTAAAGTTCAGCTCCAAATACGATATTTTCAATCTCATCCCAGACATTCTTCGCAAGGTAAGTTCGGAATTTTCGCTTATCTTCCTTGATACTTAAATACTGGATCGTCTTGGATATAAGGTCGTCAAAGGCTGAAAATTGGTTGTTTTGCATGAAATCGAACATTCTCCATTTCCATAATCCTTCAGCACAGATGATTCCTATTTTCTGGTCGCTTTGTTGGCCAAATAATATTAGTGGGTAATCCGTAGCAACTTTCCCAATTTTTTGCTTGAATAAAACTTGAGCATTTACTCCCACTTTATATTCTCCAAAAGGAGATTGAAGGGGTATAAAATTCATGATTTGATTTTGAGTCGATTCATCAAACGTAAAATAATTAAATCCAGAAGATTTTAACGCTTGGACTTCATTCAGACTTTTTACGCTTGACTTTATGTTGCATATTTTCTGTATTTCATTGAACTTATTGAGATTGCTTTGTCCGCCAAGTATGTACAAAATGGGTTTGTTGTTCTGGTTGCACTGATTTATAATATTTGTTGCATCAAAATTGAAAGATGGGATTTGGTGCAATACAATCAGATCGAAATCGGTTATTTTTTCCTTAAAATCCGAAATAAAAGCGGTTTTTACTTGATAATTTTTGTTGGTTTCAATGCTAGCCTTTAATGCCGCAATATCGGGGTGAGGTGAATTGGCTAATATCATTATTTTTTGTCTTCCATCCAAAACCTCTATGACAATGGTCTTTGTATTGTTAAGCTTTGTCTTTTCTCCAGCCAGTTCTGATACATTGATTTTAAATTGTCTCATACCTGCAATTGGATATTCTAGGGGTACTTTTATCGTCTCAAAAAAGCTCATATTTTTTATGGAAATATTTTGAGAATAAACCCTTTTAGCTGAATTTCCTGATATTTCATCTACGGAGAGTTGGACACTTTTTCCAGTAAAATTGTAGGATGCGATGTCCACCTCGATAAATCCTTTGTCACCTAAATAGGCTATTTGGTTATACAATATGTTTTTAATCCAAACATCCTTTTGTGCTGAAGTATCCCCAAGTGCGATGCTATATATCGGCAATTTGTCGGCAAACCCATTATAGACTGGATTTTTACCGCGATTGTAAATACCATCAGAGAGCAATATCAGGGCTCCAGGATTTTGGTCACCATAAACATCTTGCATATAGGTAATTACCTCATCGATATTTGAAGATTTATCGTTAAATTTAATTTCAGAACTATCTATTATTTTTTCTCCAAACTGTACGAATTGAACATTGTAATCGCCTTTGAGTCCATCCTTCAATTCTTCAATGGCTTTCGACAAGAAAGATTTTTCTTCAGATTTAGTATTGAGCCTTAAAGATTCACTGTCGTCTTGAGCTATTAGGATTGTGGGCTTTTTTATTTCATTTTGTACATATTTCAATACGGGTGACAGTAAAAGTAGTGAAATCATCATAACTGCTAATGCCCTCAATAAAGCGAGCAAACGGCGTAGATTCCCATTCCATTGCATAAATCTTGACTCACCTTTATAGTGAAAGTATGCCGCTGCACCTCCTAGGATCAAACACAGCAAGATAAACCAATAAGGATAATTAAGTTGTATCGAAAAAAGAAATTGAATCAAGTAAAATGATATTTAAACGGCAAATATAAGTGTTCCTGCTCAAGGTTAGTGTGCCAAATGTTGAGATTTAACGATTCTTTAAAATAAATTAAGGCATTGACCTCAATCTTCAACTTATTTTTTTCAAATCTAACTCCATATAAAAAAGCCTAAAGCATAACGCCTTAGGCTTTCGTCCGAATTTTTCACCACTAACAATTAACTTTTTATACTTCGATCAAGCAATATTATTACAATCTTATGAATTTAGAAAAACTCAGATTTTGTCCATTTTCAGATTTTAATACAAGTAGCTTCTATTTGCTGAATTTGGAGAACCCTATTCGATTGTTATTTGAATCAAAAAGTGTGATGATATAAAGTCCCTTCTCGAGATTATTTACATCCACATTAATATTATTTGATCCTTGTACCAATGAAATGTTTTTATTAATGATTGTTTTGCCTGTTATATCATGAATTAAAATGTTTATTTTTTGATCAGACAAACTTTCGATTGACAAATTGAATTCATTTCCAACTGGATTTGGACTAATCTTTATCCCATCTTTTTCTTTTTGGAGGCTGATAGAACGCATTGTGGAATAAGTAAATCTACCGCTTTTATCAAATTGTGCCAATCTATAATAAACAGTACCGCTGTGATTTATTAAATGTTCGAGCGAATATTCTAACAAATTTGAACTATTACCATTTGGCGCTTTGCTATAAACTTTGCTTATTTCAGTAAAATTTCTACCGTCAAGGCTGTATTGAACTGCAAAATAACTATTCTCAGTTTCAGACCCAGTACTCCACTTTAATTTAACCCCTTTAGGTGATTTAGTAGCTCTGAATTCTATAAGTTCTACATCAAAAAATGGATTAGTTGCACTTTGTGTTATCAAAATGTCATAATCACAAACGTCTCCTGCATAACCATCAGTGACAATATAGTAAGTATTGCTAGCCGTCAAAGTAATATTGGTAATTTGTTGGTTGGAAGTAACATTTGTGCTGCTACATCCCATAAAACCTGTGGCTGTATTTGGGCTTCCACATGTTAAATTGTCAGCTAAAAAGAATTGGATACCATCTCCACCTGAACAATTTTGATTACCAATGAATACGCTATAAGTTCCATCTATGGGTACTTGAAAGCTAAAATATTGAGAATTTTCAATGGATGGTGTGCATCCTGATCCTGTAAAAACAGTAGAAGATACTCCAGCCAATCCATCTGTACCGCATGTGTTTACTAGTGAACTTGCGTCTTCTAAACTGACCAAAGCACATTCATTGCTTGTAGAATGTGCAGCAGTAGTAGAAGTACCAATCCCATCATTAGAACTTAACAAATAAGGACTTGCACAGGATGAGCCTTCAGCGGTTGATGGTGTATTTACATCAAAATCTATACTATAAGTAGCACCAGGATTAGAACTATTGACAACCACCAAATATGTACCACCTCCTGCTCCAAAACTGATTGCATCTGTGCTGGCCGTACCACTAGCACCCGTTATACAGGCTCCACCTCTGACATACAAACCAGCAGTTCCATTACATCCAGTATTACTCCTATTGAGGATATCGACCGATAAAGTACCTCCGTTTGCATCCACATTCGTCAAATTAATATTAGCTCCACTGCAGCCTGTTGGAAGAGTAATAGCGTACCATCTTTCATATAAGTATGTTGATCCGCAATAGTCTGCCCCCGATAAGGAGGCAACCCCATCAGCATCGCACATAGACTGACTTATTGGTGCTCCTCCGTTAGTAAGTGTTATTGCTTCGCTTTCTGCTTGCCCCAATGGGGTTGTACTTGCAGCAAAACTGACAGATGCAGTAATTGGTCCGTTAAGGTACCAGTAGAACCCAAAAGTATATAGTAAGTTGATCCAGCGGTTAGTCCTGTCAAATTCCAGGTTCCGTTAAGGTCATTATCTGCACAAACTGTGATAGCTTGTGAATCGCCACATGAATTGAAAATGACTAAATTTCCTTTACACCCACCACCAGTACAATTATATCCAGAAATGGTTAATGAAGCGGTGGTCCTTCCAGAAGGCACAGTAAATGAAAACCACACTTGTCCAGTACCGTCTGTACATGTTGAAACAGGTGTTCCTGAGCCTACTGCACCAGACACTGTTCCTCCAGAACCAATACATTTTGTTGGAATGGTAATCGCAGTAGCACAGGTCCCTTGACCGAATATTTCAGTTATGTTTAGGCTTGATAAAACAATTAGTATTAATATGTATAATTTATTCATGATAGTTTTAGTTTTAAGTTTGAAAATTTAGTTTTCAAGTTTTACATTTTCTTTAGTTGGACCACCAACAAAAATTTCATCGAGGTTCTTTGTACCGTTGACGACTTCCTCGGGAATCCTAACGATAAGTGATTTGTCCTGTGTCCTTTTTCTATACTCGATCATGTATAAATCAATCCGCATTTGCAGCGGCATGGATTTGAAATCCTTGGGAGCTGGGACTTCGGTTAGTGATTTTCGATTAACACTTTCGGCTTCCTGAGAATATCCGATGGCACAAATGCCTAGCGCAATCATAGATGTAAACAATTTTTTCATAGCAATTAAGTTTAAAAAATAAAATAAAATATAGGGCTCAATTATGACCATTGAGTTCTAGAGAAAATCTCTATAGGACACAGCAATGACTTTCATTGTGTGTACGGAAAACCAATAAAAAAGGGATTAGCTTTTGACTATTTTACTGACGAAAAAATAAATAAAGTTTAGCTTCGGTTTAGTTTACTGCTGTGGGATAAATATATGGTTATATTTTCGAGATATGCAAATAAAAATGACCATTATTTTTACATATTTATTACATGTATGTGTAGTAGTAAGATAATCAATGATATATACATTGATATTTTGAATAAATAATTATTTTTTTAACTGGATAATTTGATTTTAAAAAAATTTATTGTTTAATTTTGATAATAAGCAATATTTATTTTATCTTAGTTTTTTATTTTTCGTCTAAAATACAAAATCATATATGGCAAGAGTAGTTAAATCAGGGTTGATTCAAATGAGTTTGGGTATATCCGAAGGAGAAGGTACCATTCACGAGATTATGGAAGACATGTTTCAAAAGCATATTCCATACATTGAGAAAGCTGGAGAAGCAGGCGTTCAGGTGCTTTGTCTCCAAGAAATTTTCAACACACCATACTTTTGTCCGGGACAAGACAGAAATTGGTATGCATCCGCTGAGCCAGTTCCTGGACCTACAACTGAAAGATTGTCCGTGTATGCTAAAAAGTACAATATGGTCATTATTGTACCTATTTATGAAAAAGAGCAATCGGGATTTTTGTATAACACTGCGGCTGTATTAGACGCAGACGGAACATATCTTGGAAAATACCGCAAGACACATATTCCTCAGACTTCTGGGTTTTGGGAAAAATTCTTTTTTAAGCCCGGTAATTTGGGATATCCTGTTTTTGAAACGAGATATGGAAAAATTGGCGTTTACATTTGCTATGATAGACATTTCCCAGAAGGGGCAAGGATTTTGGGGTTAAATGGCGCTGAGATTGTTTATAATCCATCTGCAACTGTTGCAGGATTGTCCCAGTATTTATGGAAAATCGAACAGCCCGCCCATGCCGTCGCCAATGGTTACTTTATGGGATGTATCAATAGGGTTGGAGTAGAAAAACCATGGAATCTAGGCAAATTTTATGGTTCTTCCTATTTCGTTAATCCTCGAGGGGAGATCATCGCACAGGCTTCAGAAGACAACGATGAATTGTTGATTGCTGAATTCGACCTAGGCATGATCGATGAAGTAAGATCCGTTTGGCAATTTTACAGAGATCGAAGACCTGAGGCTTATGGCAGGATGGTAGATCTGTAGGTTTGTAAGTTAGTCTTATTTTTTTTATAAGTTTCAAATAAATCCTCAATATGATAAAGAGCGGAAAGCTTAGTGCGTTGGAATATGAAAAGAATTTTTCGGACATTCACCCTCCTTTTTATACAGGAAATGCCGCTGCGATCGAAGCCAATAGGTGTCTGTTTTGCTATGATGCCCCTTGTATCAAGGCTTGTCCCACTTCTATCAATGTTCCCAAATTCATCAAGCAAATAGCGTCCAATAATATTCAAGGGTCAGCAAAAACTATTTTTGATTCAAATATTATGGGTGCAGCTTGTGCCAAAGTTTGTCCCGTAGAAAAGCTATGCGAAGGGGCTTGTGTCTATAATCTAATGGAGGAAGAACCCATTTCTATTGCCAAGTTACAGCGGTTTAGTGCGGAAAAAGCCATTACACAAAAATGGCCATTATATTCTCGCAAACCGAGTATTGGAAAGAAAATCGCGGTAGTTGGAGCTGGACCCGCTGGATTGGCTTGTGCCCATGCTTTGGCCCTGGAAGGACTGGAAATAGACATTTATGAAAAAGAAGCTGAAGGGGGTGGTTTGATGACTTACGGAGTAGCCGCTTATAAAGTTTCTCCTGAAATATGCAAAGATGAGGTGCACTGGATACTGTCCATTGGGGGTATCAAAGTACATTATAACCAAGAGTTGGGCAAAGATATCTCGTTAGACGAATTGAAATCAAAGTACGATGCTGTCTTTTTAGGTATTGGGGTGGGATTAGCGCGTGGTTTGGACATTCCTGGGGAATCCTTGGATGGGGTAGTGGATGCCATTTCTTTTATATATGATATTAGGACTAAAGGTTATCAAAATATTCCTATTGGTGATAAAGTCGTCGTCATAGGGCTCGGTATGACTGCGATAGATGCAGCCACGCAATCAAAAAGACTGGGTGCCAAGGAAGTGACCATTGCTTACAGACGGACAGAGGATGAAAAGCCTTGCACTGATGTAGAACTTGATATTGCGAAGCTGGACGGTTGTAATTTGTTGTATTTAGCGTCCCCGAAAGAAATTCGAGGCAAAGATGGAGTGGTCCAATCCATAGTTTTTGATAAAATGGAACTAGGAGATGCCGATGCCAATGGCCGACGTAAGCCTATAAATACTGGTGTTTCATTTACCTTGGAAACCGATATGGTCATAAAAGCCGTAGGACAGGTTCCTTATGAATCATTGGTGGAAAGTGCTGGTATTGTGCACGATTGGGGCAAAGTGAAATTGGTAGAAGGAAATGCCACAAATATCGAGGGAGTTTTTGCGGGAGGTGATGGTGTTAATGGAGGTCGTGAGGTTGTTGATGCCGTACAAGCTGGAAAAGATGGAGCACATTCGATTCTAAAATATTTAAAGGTCATATAATATTTTCAACGGATGAGAAAGATTGATGCTCTTTTGTTGGAATATAGCGAAAGCCATCAAAACAAGATAAATAAAGCGTTTCATTGGATTTGCGTTCCTACGATTTTTTTTACCATTGTTGGTTTGTTTTATTGTATTCCTTTTTTTGTAGAACGCACCATATGGGCTAATTGGGCCATGATCGCATTGATTTTATCATTTGTATATTACTTGTCTTTATCGACCATTATGGCCATTAGTTTTGCCATTTTTACTTTATTGTGTATCTATATCAACAATGCACTATACATCTATTTCGGGTCCATTATTGATTTATTTTATTGCTTAATAGTTGTTTTCATTATAGCGTGGATAGGGCAGTTCATAGGACATTCGATTGAAGGAAAAAAGCCTTCATTTTTTAAGGACATTCAATTTCTACTTATTGGCCCAGCTTGGCTATTACATTTTATTTATAAAAAATTAAATATTAAGTACTAGGTTTATTTTAGGTTTTCCTTGATTAATTTCATTATTTTTCTTTAAAAATTTGATCAAAATCCCGTCTTGAAGATGATTATTATAATCCTCTGATTTTTGAGATCTTGTAGAAAGAATTTTTTCAATTTTATTGACTTTGCTTTTTCTCCGCTTATTTGTCTAATTTTGCGCAAAATTAATTTTATGTCTTTTATCGAAGAATTGAAATGGAGGGGAATGTTGCACGATTGCACTCCAGGTGTTGAAGAGTTATTAAGCACTCAAAAAGTAACTGGTTATATCGGATTTGACCCGACGGCTCCTTCATTGACTATAGGAAATTATGTCCAGATCATGTTATTGACTTTTCTCAAAAAGCATGGTCACACGCCTATAGTATTGATGGGTGGAGCTACAGGTAGGATAGGAGACCCTTCTGGTAAAAATGAAGAAAGACAGCTGAAAACCTATGAGGAATTGGACTTTAACCTAGCACACCAAAGCAATCAAATGCTCCAATTCTTAGGAAGCGATCCAGCAAATCCCATTCAAATCGTCAATAATTACGACTTTTATAAAGAAATGCCCGTATTGGAGTTTTTGCGTGTTGTGGGCAAACACTTGACCGTCAATTATATGTTGTCAAAGGACAGCGTACAGAATCGATTGGAACAAGGAATTTCATTTACAGAATTTTCATATCAATTGTTACAAGGCTATGATTTTTACTGTTTGAAAGAAAAATACAATGTTTTATTGCAAATGGGTGGCTCCGACCAATGGGGCAATATCACCAGCGGGACTGAACTCATCCGAAGAATAAATGGTGGAAAGGCATATGCTCTCACGACACCTCTCTTGACCAAAGCGGATGGCACCAAGTTTGGAAAATCCGATAAAGGCAATATTTGGCTCGATGCGAAGTTGACCACGCCATACCAATTTTATCAGTTTTGGATAAATGCAGATGATCGCGATATGCCTAAGTTTTATCGTTATTTTAGTTTGAAAGAAAAGGAAGAAATTGAAAGCATTGAGACAACTTACCAGGACGATCCGAAGACCTTGAAAAGGATATTGGCCGAAGAATTGACTTCAAGAATTCACGGTGAGGCATCTTTGGCTGGAATTCAGCAAGTATCAGCATTGTTGTTTGATCCAAAATTCGACGCAGCCCAGCTAGGGACTTTATCGCCAGCGCAGTTTGACATCATTGGTGAAGAAATTCCAAAATTTCATGTCACAGATGATAATAATGAAATGCCGATGGATGGTCTATTGACTGAAAAGTCAAATATATTTCCTTCCAAATCAGAATTAAGACGTGCGGTGCAATCCAATGCCCTAAGTATCAATAAGATAAAGATTACGGCACACGATCATAACATCACTAAAAATGATTTTGTGGCAGGGAAATATATACTTGTGGAAAATGGTAAAAAGAACAAATATTTACTGGTCTTTAACCAATAACATACACATCCAATCGTCGGAGGTACTCTGGTTTTTTACTTGAAATCCAGATTTTTGAAAATGCTCGGTAATTTTCTTTTCGTCTGAAATTAGAAAACCAGACAAGAGCAATCTTCCATTCCATTTGAGGAGTCTATTAAAATTACTTGAATTTTCAAGAAGAGTATTTGTATTAATATTGGCCAATATGGCGTCAAAAGTATTGTCCTCAAGCGATTCTAATTTTTCATTTTTTACTTCGTATTTAGATGAAATTTTATTGAGTTCAAAATTTTCTTTAGTATTTGCTAGTGATCTCTCGTCTATATCCAAAGCAAGAATTTTGTCTGCCTTTCGCATAGCTGCATAGATTCCCAAAATGCCTGTGCCACATCCAAAATCCAATACCGATGTGCCTTCCCAATTGATGTACAGCATGGTTTTTAACATCAAGTGAGTGGTCTGATGATGCCCTGTCCCAAAAGTCATATTAGGATTAATCAATATATGAAATGGGTAGGAAGAATAGCTTTCCTCGCCCGAAGAAATGGCAATTTGATTTTCAATAAAAATGGGAGAAAATTGATTTTCCCATGTTTCGTTCCAATTTTGGTTTGGAATAAAGGTTTTGTTTTTACTTATTTGATATTCATCTAAGATTATATTTAATGAATCTTGAAAAATATCGTCGCAATCTTCGCTTGGAATATAAGCCTTTAATTTCTCTCCTTCTTCTTCGAATGTGTCAAATGACAGATGACCAACCAAACCCAATATTAGGTCAGAATCATAGCCATCCTTCCAAAAAGTATAACACCAATAATCACCCATTGGCTATATTTTCAGTTCTGCAAAATGACATCCACGTGTTTTCAATCAAACTGATAACCGTCAACATGCCCACACCGCCTGGAACTGGCGTAATAAAGCTCGCTTTTTCTTTTACATGTTCAAAATCTACATCCCCAACCACTCGATAACCTTTGGGAGTGGATGGATCATCGATTCTATTTATGCCTACATCGATTACCACGGCTCCGTCTTTAACCATATCGGCTGTAACAAAGTTTGCCTTGCCTATGGCAGCGATTAAAATATCAGCAGACGCACAAAATTCTTTGATATTTTTCGTTTGACTATGCACCAAAGTCACCGTACAGTCTATCCCTTTTCTCGAAAGGAGCAATGCCATAGGTGTCCCTACGATATTGCTTCGCCCAATCACAACGCAGTGTGCCCCAGCCGTTTTTATTTTCTCTGATTTTAATATTGACATGATACCCTTTGGCGTTGCTGGAACGAAGGTTTCAAGACCTAATAACATCAACCCTAGGTTGTGGGGATGAAAACCATCAACGTCCTTTTTAGGGTCAATGGCCAACAATATTTTGCTTTCATCTATTTGCTTGGGTAATGGCAATTGAACGATATATCCATCGACCGTTTCATCGCTATTTAATCGATAGATTATTTCGAGTAGATCGTTGTGCGAAATATTTTCTTCGGCTCTGATTACTTCTGAAATCATGCCAATTTCTTCGCAAGTTTTTACTTTATTTTTAACGTATAATTGACTCGCAGCCAGATCGCCTACAAGCAGGGCAGCAAGTTTGGGTTTGCGTTTATTTTCAGGTAATTCTTCAATTTTTTGCTTTAGATTGGCTTTTAAAGCAGTTACGCACTGCTTTCCATCGAATATTTTCATGTACTCCTTTAAATATGTTATAAAGAGCAAAGGTAAGGCATAAGATTCTTTGTTTTACTTTATATTTCTAAATTTGTCCCAAAATTAAATTAATATGAAACATAGTGAATGGATTGAAGGGCTGCATCTGACGCTTTTGTATAGAGCAGATTCATTGAGGGCAAAAGGGATGAGCAATTATATGAAACAAAATTTCGATTTTTATGGAATCTCTTCAACTGAAAGACGGAATATAATGTCGGAATATAGAAAGGAAATTCCGTTACCGAAGATTGTCACTGGTAAAGATTTGGTTGATTTTATGGTCCTTTCCTGGGGGAATTTTCCTAGAGAATTGCAGTATTGTGCCTTAGACATTGGCAGGAAATATGTTAAATTGCTTGAAATGGACGATATAGAAGGCATTGAATATTTGATAACACATAAATCCTGGTGGGATTCTGTCGATTCGTTAGCACCTTATTTTGCTGCTTCAATTCTAAGTATGGATAAATCCCATGCCTTGAAAAAATCTGAAGAATGGATCGCATCTGGCAATCTTTGGTTGCAAAGATCTGCCATCATTTATCAGCTGAAGCAGAAGACGAAAACCGATACCGAAATACTAGAACACAATATAATGGCCTTGATTGATCACAAAGACTTTTTCATAAGAAAAGCAATTGGCTGGGCATTGCGAGAATACGCTAAAACTAACCCAGAATTTACATTAGATTTTGTGGAAAACCATAAAGATTTGCTTTCAAATTTGTCTATTAGAGAAGCACTGAAGCATTTTTCCTAAAAAAGCAAAAATATTTTCAGATGTTACAAATTAGACGTATATTGTGAACAAAATAAATTTTATGTCCTCCAGACTCCTAATTCCTTTGGTTTATGTCTTTTTTTTGATGGCTACTTGCAAGTCTGATTGCGATAAAGGAGATAAACAAGCCTGTTGTAGTGCCTTTGATATTTCAAAAATCGAAGAACAAATAAATAAATCCAACGAAACCTATGTGGATCGATTTTTCATCGCCGATTCGACGAAATTTTCTCAATATTATACAAAAACTGCTAATGTTTATCCTGATGGGTATAAGCGTTTGAGTGGCATTGGAGAGATTCACAAATTCTTTTATAATGATGGGAAAAACGGGCAGATGAAAATGAAGCTTACTACCGATTTACTACACGGAAGCCAAGATGCCGTTATTGAAGAAGGTTTTTATTCCATCAAATCTACCGATGACAAAGAGTTGGATAAAGGGAAGTTTATCGCTATATGGAAAGAAGAGGATGGCGTTTGGAAAGTTCAATCTGAAATTTGGAATTCTGACACGCCCCGCGCCCAATAATTCATATTTACCAACGTTATACAGATATTTTTGTATTCTGTAACATCTTTAGACAAGGTCATTCAATGAAGCACTTTCTTATTATTTCTTTGATACTAATAAGCCATATTGGCTCATACGCCCAGTTCAAATGGGGAATTAAAGGAGGGGTGAGTACTTCCGACCTAAAATCGAGCGATCTCATCATTGTCGATCCAACTATGCAAGATTCTTTTAGATTGGGAATCGACAAAGCAAATATTGGCTTTCATTTCGGGATCTTAACCCAAATAAAATTTGGCTCTTTCATCATTCAACCTGAATTTTTGTTCAACTCATCTTCCGTTGATTACAATCTCAGCCAAATCAATAGCACAATCGTCACTAGTGTTCTAAGCGAGACCTATAAAGATTTGGATTTTCCTATTTTGTTTGGCTTCTCCGCAGGACCTGTAAGGCTAATAGCAGGACCAGTAGGCCACGTTCATATGGCCAGTACCTCCAGTTTGACCGATTGGAATGGCTACAAACAAGACTTCAAAGACATCACTTATGGGTGGCAAGCTGGCGTTGGGATTGATTTTTTTAAGGCAGTTCTTTTGGACATCCGTTATGAAGGAAATTTTACCAAACACGGTGACCATATTACGTTTCTAGGGGATAAATATCCGTTTTCAAAAACCCCTGCCAGATTATTAGCGAGTATTGCCGTTGTATTTTAGTGCAATATTTTATTCTGTTCCTTTGCATATTTAGTCTTAGATCTTAGTAAACCAAATTAAAAATTTGAAGTGATTTTATTGCGCTAACTTTGATTTTCATTGGGTAAACTTTGAATCAATCATGGCAGCAAAAAACACTTTATTACTATTGTTATTACTTTCAATAATATGTTGTCAAAACAAGCCCAATTCTTATCAGACTGAGCTCCCATCGTCTGTATCCAGCTCGAAGAATGATGCCAAATTTAATTCCGTAAGGAAACCGATAGATCTAAATGCTCAAAAAGCCAAGGAAATAGACAACAAAGTACTGACCATATTCCAAGATTCAAATGAAAATTATTGGTTTGGTACCAATGGTGGTGCATATCGTTATGATGGCAAAAATTTGATTAAAATTACTAGAAAAGATGGGTTATTTCAGGATCAGGTCCGCAACATTCAAGAAGATGAAATGGGGAATATTTGGTTTTCAACGGGTGGTTATGGCGTTTGTCGATTAAATGAACAGGATATCACAACTTATACAATTAAAGAAAACGAAGCTTTTTATAGGAATAATCAAGTGAATGAAAAACCAACTGCCAAAGATTTATGGTTTGCAGCTGGTGGAGGTGTTTTTCGGTATTCTAAGGACAATTTTGATTATTTGCCTTTGCTCAAACCTGATGTTTTTTCATCTAGTACAAAACCTCCGTATCAGACAAGTCCATACGGTGTTTATTCAATTTTAAAAGACAGAAAAGGCAATATTTGGTTCGGAACCCAGTCTCTGGGCGTATGTCGATATGATGGGGTTTCATTTACTTGGTTGACTCAGAAAGGTTTGGCTGGGCCCGCTGTATTGGCTATTTTTGAAGATATAAAAGGCAATTTATGGTTCGGAAATAATGGAAACGGTCTGTTTCTTTATGATGGTAAAATTCTACGGAATATAACGGAAGAAAAGGGCCTTAGCAATCCAAATTTTATAAAAAATGGAATATCAAAACCTGGCAATTTAGCTCGAGTTTGGTCTATCCATGAAAGTGAAAATGGTCAACTTTGGATAGGAACGGGGGATTCGGGGGCTTGGATTTATGACGGAACAGAACTAATCAATTACACTGAAAAGCAAGGGCTACCGAATGTTGGGATTGAGACAATTTTTAAGGATAAAAAAGGGAAAATATGGCTTGGAACCGATGGCGCAGGGATTTTTACATTCAATGGAGCCAATTTTGATAAATTTAAAATATAAGGTTCAGCCAGTTAATATACGTTTCGATTGAATAATTAATCGTGAAATAAACAAATCGTCATTTTAACTCTTTTAATGATTTAAGTCTCCAAAATATTGAGCGAATAATTTTTTTTATTGACGGAAATGAGTTCCAATTATGGCGAATAAAACTTCACAGCACATTTTAAGCACTTCCACCAATTTGTTAGGTTTTTGCTTGAATATTATTACATCCCTGCATTTGGCTGATAAGACTAAAAATAATTTGATTGATGAATTTACTTCTTTTATAGCACTATTATTGACGATTTCTTCCGTTTTTTCATTCGTTTCGATTAAGACAGAAGATCCCAAAAGAGAGTATCTCCTCGAAAGCATAGCCGATTATCTATTCATAATATCATTGATAGGCATATTTAGTATAATTATATTTATTATCATTAACTTTTGGCATAAATAAGATGAATAACGAAATCAATAGCCTGTTAAAGGCCGAATCCGAACAGCTTCAAAAGCTCCAAGACATAGTAAAAAAGTCAATTTCCGATGAAAATTTGATCATTGAAAACCTGTTGAACCCACCCAAGGAAATACTAACACAAGGACAGAAAATTTCTGATAAAGTGGCGAGATTTGGTGGCAGTTGGACCTTTATAATCTTGTTCATGCTTCTACTTTTTGCTTGGATCTTGTTCAATACGATCGCTCCAAAGCGGGATGATTTTGATCCCTACCCATTCATTTTAATGAACTTAATATTGTCATGTATAGCTGCATTGCAGGCTCCTATCATCATGATGAGCCAAAATCGGCAAGAGGAAAAAGACCGAAAACGCGGCGAAAATGATTACATGATAAATCTGAAAGCTGAATTGGAAATCAGGGCATTGCACCAAAAAATCGATTTGCTCTTGGAGGAACAAATAAAAATCCTTTTTGAAAGCCAATCCGAACAAATGGAAATTTTGCGTTCGATTGAAAAGAAAATGTCAAAATAGCCATTGTTTTTTAATTATAGAAATAGCTAACTTGATTTTCATAAAAATAAATCGAAACAAATCATCGCCCCAAAAATAAGACTGGCCACGCCATTACTGGTGAAAAAAGCCAGATTGATATTACTCAAATCATCAATTTTTACTATAGAATGTTGATATATTATCGCAATTGAAAATATAGAAGCCGCTAATATAGAGATGTAGCCAATATGTCCGGAGGACCAAAGGGCTGCGATGAACAAACATAAAAATACAAGTGCTATGAAGTGCATGAACATAGCTACTTTCCTACCATTTGTTTTTCCTAACAAGGCTGGAATTGAATATAGGTGATTCGTCTTGTCAAATTCTTCATCCTGCAATGCATAAATGATGTCAAATCCAGAAACCCAAGCCCATACAGTAATCCCCAATAATATCGGTTTTGGATCAAAATGACCTGTAACGGCAAGATATGCGCCAATGGGAGCCAAGCCTAATCCTACACCTAATACCAAATGACACAATGCCGTAAATCGCTTGGTATAACTATATCCAAGGACCAAAAGCAATGCAATAGGGGATAGAATGAAACAAATTTTATTGATAAAATAACTACTCAACACGAATAAAAGACAATTCAAACCAATAAAGAAAAGCGCTTGTTTGGGGCTGATGACTCCAGCAGGAATTTCTCTGGTTTGTGTTCGAATATTTTGTGCGTCAATGTCCCTGTCTAAATATCGATTGAAGCCCATGGCGGCATTTCTCGCCGTGACCATGCAGATCACTACTAGAAAAAATAACCTGACGGAGGGAGGCTGACTGCTATCAATGGTTCCTAGTGAAAATCCTATCAAGGCAAATGGCAAAGCAAAAATGGAATGAGAAAATTTTACTAAGTGGAAATATTTGGCTACCAATTGGAATTTTTTTTAGTTAGAATTTTACTGATATTTCGGTAATTTGTCGAAGAAAAAACTACCCTTATTTGAAAGCTACAAAATTAGTACAATTATTAGAGAAAAATATAAGTTATATTTGCGAATCAAAAAAAATTTAAAATCGTGAGTATATTAATTTTTATACTAGTTTTCTATGTCCTTTTGTCTATTTCTTTGATGAACTTATTCAAGAAAGCTGGTAAAAACCCAATCGATGCTTTAATTCCTGGAAAGAATTTTTATGTCTGGACTCAAATCATCGGCCAACCAAAATATTGGGCGTTATGGTTGCTTTTTCCAATAGTTAATATTTTTATTTTCGTTGGGATGTGCGTAGATATGGTGCGTTCTTTCGGAAAATATGATTTTTGGCATAGTGCCTTAAGCGTTATCTATGCGCCTTTGGCATTTTTCAAAATAGGTTATGGAAAAGAAAATTATGTAGGGCCTACGGTTATATTAGAACACGAGTACAAGGATAAAATTACCGACGCCATTACTAAAAAGATGAATATAATCTAAAAAAATTGGACCAAGCCAATCCTTACAAAAAAGGAGGGGTGAGAGAATGGTTCGAGTCGATTTTCTTTGCGGTATTTGCTGCCGCATTCATACGCATGTTTTTGATCGAAGCCTATGTGATACCGACATCCTCCATGGAAGGTTCACTTTTGGTTGGAGATTATCTTTTCGTCAGTAAAGCGCATTATGGGATTAGAATGCCCATGACCGTATTACAATTGCCCCTTTTGCACAATAGAATTCCTTTTTTTGACAAAGAGTCTTATTTGAAGTCCCCGTCATTGCCTTATTTCAGGCTACCAAAGATTCAAGATGTTCAGAGATTTGACCCAGTTGTATTTAATTATCCAGAAGGTGATTCTGTTTTTGTGACTCCGCAAAGGAATTTTACAATACACGATATAAGGAGGAGCCCTGGTTTAATCATGAGAATTCCACCTGAAAATCAAGAAATGGCTGTACGACCAATTGATAAAAAAGATCATTATATTAAGAGGTGTATTGGATTGCCAGGTGATAATCTTAAGATTGTTAATAGGCAAGTATTTATCAATGATAAGGCCATTGAAAATCCTAAAAATTTGCAATATACCTATAAGGTAGTGGCTCCTAATGGATTGAATATGAGCCGATTGAATGAATGGGGAATCAATATTAATGACGTAAATCCAGCAGAAGGGATCTTTAGTTTGAGTGAAGAAAATTTGGCTCGGGTACGGTCACTTTCGCCAGATATAAGTGTCAGCATCCTGACCCCTGATAATCCTGGACGAGATTATTTATTTCCTCACGACGATGCCAATTTCTTTGGATGGACCATCGATAATTATGGCCCCATACATATACCTAAAAAAGGAGAGACCGTAGATTTAAATTTAAAAAACATAGCCATGTATCAGTTGGCCATCAGGGTTTACGAAAACAATACGCTGGAAATAAAAGACGATAAGATTTTCATCAATGGTGTAAACGTCAACAATTATACTTTCAAGCAAGATTATTATTGGATGATGGGGATAATAGACACAATTCCGAAGATAGTAGGATTTGGGGTTTTGTGCCAGAAGACCATATCGTTGGGAAACCATTGTTTATTTGGTTTTCCACCAAGAATGTCAATTGGAAAGAAGGTATCCGATGGGATCGTATCCTAACTGGCGCTACAAAAATGTAACCATTAAAATTTATTCATATATGCAAAAAACATTAGGACTATTATTGATTGTGCTTCTACAGTCGGGATTTATTTTTGGCCAATTACAAATAGAAAGTACTAGAAATGACGGCACTACAAGTGTAAAACGTATTACTTCCAATAAAAGAACACAAGTCAAATTTTTCTTGGATAAGAACAAGGAGACCACGGGAATAAAACCCAATTATTTGAAAGGGTATGTTACCAATCAAACCACCGAATCTCTAACTATTAAAACAAGGCAAGGGACTTATTCTCTTGGAGAAGATAATTCTTTGGACTTCAAACTGAGAAGAGATACGCTAATTAAAATTTCGAAATCGGATCTTATCACATTGGCATTTCAAAAAGATTATTACAGAAAAAATATCGCAAGAGACATTTCTAGCGCAGTTGGTCTTGTTGGCCTTATTTCTATGGTATTTTTTTCACCACTTCTTGCAATTAATACGCGTGAAAAAACTTTCAATAAATACAAGTTTTGGCAGGCAGAATTGTTTTCAATGGGTGTTTGTGTAACGGGCATAACGCTGAGCAGCATTTTTGGTAAGAAAAACCGGATATTTTACAAAATCCCTACAAATGGTAAAGTCGGCGACTGTTACTATAAATTATTATAGAAATCTTAGGATATTTCCTCGAATAAAAAAAAGAGTTTAACCCCCAATAGGTTTAACTCATCCAATTGGTCTTAGCTTGAGCATCCCACTTGATGGTGGTTTTCTTAGGCTTTGTCCAAAACTCAATAGATGATTTACCTGTGATATCTCCTACGCCAAACTTCGAGTCATTCCACCCTCCGAATGAAAATGGCTCCCTTGGAACAGGTACGCCGATATTGACGCCTATCATACCAGCTGAAGCTCTATCAGCTATATATTTGGCGGCTCCTCCACTTTGTGTAAACACAGAAGCAGCATTGCCATAAGGGTTTTTATTTTCAATGTCCAGCGCATCATCAACGGTGTGTACCCTCATGATCGAGATAACCGGACCGAATATCTCTTCTCTTGCCACTGACATTTCAGGTGTAACATAATCAATTACAGTCGGACCAACATAAGTGCCATTTTCTTTCCCAGCAACAACACAATTCCTTCCATCTAGCAAGATTTTAGCTCCATCGGCTTCTGCTTGGGAGATATATCGTTCAATTCTTTCTTTTGCTGCCTTAGTTATTACAGCTCCCAGATTATCTCCAGGAACTATTTTCTTAGATTCTTCGACCAATTTTTCGATGATATGATCGACTTCACCCACGGCTACCATCGCTGATGCAGCCATACAGCGTTGTCCTGCACATCCGCTCATAGAAGCAGCTACATTGCTTGCAGTCATTTGAGGATTGGCGTCGGGAAGGACTATGAGGTGATTTTTTGCTCCACCCAAAGCGACACATCTCTTAAGGTTATGAGTTGCTCTTTGATAGACTATTTGTGCGACTTTGGTCGATCCTACGAATGAAACCGCTTCGATACCCGGATGATCACAAATTGCCTCGACGATTTCCTTATCCCCATGAACGATATTTAATACGCCGTCGGGTAAGCCTGCTTCTTTTAGTAGTTCCACCAATCTTAATGAACTGATTGGCACCATTTCTGAAGGTTTAAGTATCATACAGTTTCCAAGGGCTATCGCATTCGGAATGGTCCAATTCGGTACCATACTTGGAAAATTGAAGGGAACAATCGAGGCAACAACCCCAATAGCGTGTTTCTCTATCCTACATTCTACTCCTTTTGATACTTCTAGAAGCTCACCTTGTACCAATTGTGGCAAAGACGTTGCAAATTCGGTCAATTCGATGGATTTTTCGATTTCGGCCTTGGCCTCTCCGTAGGTTTTTCCATTTTCTTCACTAACCAATTTGGTCAGCTCATCCATATGCTTTTCTAATAAATACTTGTATTTGAAAAATACTTGAACCCTCTCCTTAATCGGTGTATTTGACCAAGCAGGAAACGCATCTTGAGCAGCCTTTACAGCTACATCTAGATCTGAATAATTAGACAAAGGAATTTCTGCTAACGAATTTCCATCTAGTGGAGAATTAATAGCGAGGCTTCTTTGACTTGTAGAAGCGACATTTTTGCCATTTATATAATTACTTAATTTTCCGTATTTCATAATATGTTGTATTAAAAAAAATTATATTTATTAGTTGCGCAATGGTTTTCCTTTTTCAAGCATGAATTGAATTCTTTCCATGGTTTTAGGTTCACCGCAAAGGCTTAAGAAAGCCTCTCTTTCGATATCTAAGAGATATTTTTCAGAAACGCGTGTCGGACCGCTCAAATCTCCACCACATAATACCCATGCTATTTTTTTAGCAATTTTTATATCATGTTCGCTGGCATATTTACCCAATAGCAGCGAATTTGCCGCCACGTATAGAGAGGCCAGTCCACCTTGTCCTATGACTAGGATGTCTTTCCTAGGGGTAGGAGGGGTATAATTTGAAGCCAATTGAAGAACCTCTAACTTCGCTTGATAGATGGCTTCGGCACTATTGACTATGATTCGATCCCGATTTTCCAATAAATATCCATATTTATAAGCTTCGTATCCACTTGTAGATACGGCTGCGGTAGCAATGGTTTTGAACTTGTCAATCAAGGTTGGAATCTGAACATCGCCTTCAAAAAAGTGATCGGATGCACGCAAAGCAAATTCTTTTGTACCTCCACCTCCTGGGATCAATCCAACACCTACCTCTACCAGACCAATATAGGATTCGGCACTCACCACCGCTCTATCACAGTGCATAAGCGTCTCACATCCTCCACCGAATACATATCCTTGGGTCGCAATAACCACTGGAATTTTTGAATATCGACACCTCATGGTTGCTTGTTGGAATAAATCCACTGCCATATTTAATTGATCCCATTCTTGCTGAAAAGCCAACATAGCTATCATCATCAGATTGGCTCCAACCGAAAAGTTTTTGGCATTATTTCCAATGACCAAACCTTTCCATTCTCCTTCCTCGGCGATTTTTATAGATTCAAATATTCCCTTTAAGATGCCTTCACCGATTGCATTCATTTTTGATCTAAATTCTAGGCAAAGCACACCATCTCCTATATCATGTAAGACAATTTCATCGTTTTGGAATACTGGTGGTAAATGTCTATATAAATCGAGAATAATCGATTTCTCAGCACCAGGGAGTGTTTTATATTGCTTATCGCTTATGGAATAATAAGTTTTAACGCCATTAAGGGAAGAATAAAAGGACTTAACACCAGATTGAACCATGGTTTTTACCCAATCGGCAATAGGATATCCAAGTGATTCAGCCGCTTCGATTCCTTTTTCTACGCCGATGATGTCCCAATATTCAAATGGGCCAAAATCCCACGCAAAGCCATTTTGCAATGCAAAATCTATATTATATAAATCATCAGCAATTTCTGGAATCCTGTTTGATACATAGGAGAATAACGAAGCAAGGGATTCTTTTACGAGCAAACCTCCGTTGTCAGGGCTTTCAAAGATCGCTTTGATGCGTTTTACTGGATCTTCAATTTGTTTGGCAATAGAAAGCGAACTTAGACTTGATTTTACTGGTACGTTATATGTTTTTGTCTTTAGATCTAGTCCTTTGATGATCGATTTTCCTTTCTCATCCTTTTCGTTGGTTTTTTCATAAAAACCTTTTTGGGTCTTGTCGCCAAGCCAATTATTTTTAAGTAAAAAATCAATATAATCTGGGACGACCAATTTCTGCGCTTCACTGTCGTCTTTGCAATTTTCTTTTATGCCCAGTATTACCTTGCTAGCGGTATCTAAGCCAACCAAGTCTGCCAACCTAAATGTACCCGTATTAGGCCTTGCGATGGCTGCTCCTGTTAATTTATCAACATCTTCTATGCTGAGTTGATATTTTTCAGTTAATTCGAAAATCTTCGCCATGGCCATTACCCCGACACGATTGCCGATAAAAGCAGGGGTATCTTTGCAAAGTACTGTCCTTTTACCCAAAATATTTTGACCAAACTCCATCATGAAATGAGTGATGTTCGGATCCGTATATTTACTAGGGATTATTTCTAATAATTTTAAATATCTAGGTGGATTGAAGAAATGTGTACCTAAAAAATTTGCCTTAAAATCTTCAGATCTGCCTTCAGCCATCATCCAAATGGGGATTCCAGAAGTATTAGAACTTACGATGGTTCCTTTTTTGCGGTAGGTTTCGACTTGTTCATAAATTTTTTGCTTTATGTCTAGTCTTTCAACAACGACTTCTATGATCCAATCGGCTTCGGATATTTTATGCATATCCTGTTCAAAATTGCCTGTAGTAATATTTTTAGCGAATGAATCTAAATATAGTGGAGCAGGCTTAGCTTTGATAGCGTTATTTAAAGCATTGTTGGCGATTTGATTGACATCCTTCGCATCTTTTGAAGCCAAATCGAGCATTAATACCTCCAATCCAACATTCGCCAAATGGCAAGAAATTCCAGATCCCATGATACCAGAACCTAAAACAACAACTTTTTTAATTCTATGTGTCATATTTTGATAGTATAATTATTTTTTAAAAAATTTAAAAGGCATCACCTCGCCATTATTGATATGAAAGACATATACGGAAGAATTCCAATCTCCCACATTTACCATGACCTCGTATGCATTGCCACCTAGAGAAACAAGACTTCCTGAGGATATGTTTCGCCCCATGAGATCATAAACATTCAAAGTTGATTCCTTTTTTAGGTCAGATTTCAAAGTCAATCGAATAGTTTGGCTCGAGGGGATAATTTGACAATTAACGATTTCATTTTTAGGAGAATGAACAAAATCTTTGGTACCAATGATGCATCCAGAGCCCCATGCTCTATCGACAAGTTCAGGCATAGAAATGTAGGGGTTTTCGTTTCCTTGGTATAAAGCAGCTTCTTGATTCCTGAGTATTTCTTTGGCATCTACGGGATCCAATATATGCCATGCCAACAGTGTCGAAACATTTGCTACGTCGGTGATTTCCGATCCAGAATTTTGATACATGGTATAAAAGTAAAATAGCGACCTAGCTACATTGCCTTTATGTGATTCTCTTGGTTCAAAGACGGTGCCATTGGATTCACTATATGCATCTATATTACTAGGAGGAATACTGCTTCTGCTGGTGTTCTTATACATCCACTTAGTCGTACTTCCATCAGGAATATCTGCAAACCTATTATTACCTCTTTCGGTATTCCAATCTTGAAATGAAGGAAATAAATGATGGATATCCGAGATCATAGGATCTAAACTATTGAATAAAGATTGAGGGATGGTGTGCTCTGTGTTGATAGGATTTGGAAAAGTTATTTCGTTGCCTCTTTGGTTGAACACCTTGAAGCCTCCGTAAACACACTCGATTGAATCATTAGAATTATCAATGATTGAATACATTTTTTTTCTCGCTTCTGTATAACCCAATGTAACGTGTAAATTATCATAGGTATTGGCCTTCAACCATTCCTGCAAGGAGGTACATTGCAAATTAATAGGAGGAACTGCAGCAAAGGCAAAACCCAATAATGAAAATTGAATTAAAACAGCGAAAAGTATTTTCATAAATAGAAAAAATTATTGTGTAAAGCTAAGATTATTTTTAAAAAAGTATATTACTAAATTGCAATACTCGCCTAGAATTAAGCCCTGAAATTATTATTTTTTAGAAATAATTAAAAATATAATTATAGAAAAATGCAAATTGTTAGTTTATAAATTAATTAATTGTTAAATAGGCATCATAATATGTCGTTGGATATCAAAAATTATAAAATAAAGTTAATAAGACTAGGGCAGAGAAGGCAAAACAAAAATCAATCTTTTGCATAAAAGATTTGTTAAAAAAATTAACATATCATACCTTTGTCAGGAAATAAAAACATATTAAATATTTCTTAATTTAATATATTAATGATACTTTTGCGATTACTTAAATTAAAGTATGTTCTAATGAGGTTAAGCGCATTCAATTTTAAAACAATTATTCTTGGTGCATTTGCATGGATGGTTTTGGTTCCTATCAGTAATGGAGCCGATTTAGCCAAAGGCAAGACGACTTTTGTTACCTATTGTGCCTCTTGTCACAATAAGAATATGAAAGATAATCTTACCGGTCCAGCTTTGGGTGGTACTGTTGCAAGATGGGCATCTTTCCCTAAAGAGGATTTATATGCTTGGGTTCGAAACAGTCAAGCATTGATTTCTAAAGGACATCCTAGGGCTACGGAGCTTTGGAATCAATTCAAGCCAACGGTGATGACGGCATTCCCCAATCTTACCAATGCTGAGATCGATGATGTCTTAGCTTATATCGAAGATCAATACAAAAATGGCAATAAGCCTGCGGCAACTGCTGCAGCTGCTGGGGCAGGTCCCGCTGTAGAAGAGTCCAAGCCAAACTGGCTCATGTATATAATTGGCTTGAGCTTGTTATTGTTGGCCGTATTATTGTCTAAAGTTGTTTCTAACTTGAATTATCTTTCAGATAAACAAGATGGAGTAACGGCGCCGAAAGAACCCAAATCAATTGTAGAAATTCTAACCTCTAAGTCTATCATCGGATTTTTATTATTCGTATTGATAGTAGTTGGAGGCTATACAACAGTGAATAATGCCATCGCATTGGGCAGACAGCAAAATTATCAGCCCAATCAACCCATTAAATTCTCTCACGCAACTCATGCAGGGACGCACAAAATTGATTGTCAATATTGTCACGATGGTGCCAGAAGAAGTAAGCAATCCGTTATCCCAGCTGCTAATACGTGTATGAATTGCCATAAAGCAATAAAGACTGGAAGTAAACACGGTACTGAAGAAATTACGAAAATTTATGCTTCTATTGGATTTGATCCAAGCACTGATAAATACATTGAAAATTATGATAAATTAAGCCAAGATCAAGTTTCAGGTATTTATAAAAAATGGATAGCTAAGAATATGAGTGCTGATGGACAAAAGGCTGATCAGGGATTGGTAGATCACCAGTGGCAAGCAATTAAAACTTCATTGACTTCTGAAGTTAAACCTAAAATTCAAGGACCTATTCAGTGGGTACGAATTCATAATCTACCTGATCATGCATATTTCAATCACTCTCAACACGTAACCGCTGGAAAGGTTGCTTGTCAGCAGTGTCACGGTAAAGTAGAAAATATGGAAGTTGTAAAACAGTATGCACCTCTGTCTATGGGATGGTGTATTAACTGTCATAGACAAACAGAAGTAAAATTCAAAGACAACCCTTTCTACAATGATTACAAAAAATATCACGAAGAAATAAAATCAGGTAAGAGATCTAAAGTGACGGTCGAAGAAATAGGTGGACTTGAGTGTCAAAAATGTCACTACTAATTTTCATTCAATTATTTTGATAATTACATAAATAATTATATGTCAGATTTTCAAAACGAAAGCATTTGGGTAAGCTCTGATGATTTGCAAGGAAGCAAAGAATTTACAGAAACCCTTCAATCAGAATTTCAAAACCTTTCAATAGTAGATAATATTGGAAGTGATTACCATGATCATTCAAGGCGTGATTTTCTGAAATATTTAGGATTTAGCGTCGGCGCTGCTACGATAGCTGCAGCTTGTGAAACTCCAGCTAGAAGGGCTTTGCCTTACGTTACAAAACCCGATTCGATTGTTCCTGGTATTGCCAATTATTATGCATCAAGTTATGTCAGGGGTGGTGATTATTGCCCTATTTTGGTAAAAACCAGAGAAGGACGACCCATCAAAATTGAAGGAAACAAACAAAACCCTTTTGCAAAAGGCGGTACGTCAGCCAGAGTTCAAGCAGCCGTTTTAGACCTTTATGATAGCAGTAGGTTCCAATTTCCAGGGAGCATCATGAATAATGCACCTAAAGAAATGGATTGGAACGCATTGGATAAGACAGTAATGTCTAAATTAAATGCAGGATCTACCATTCGGTTGGTTTCACATACCAATATAAGTCCTTCGACCAGAGCTGCAATAAATTTATTTAAATCTAAGTTTCCAAATACAGAATGGGTTCAGTATGATCCCGTTTCAAGTTCGGCAATTTTGATGGCCAATGAGAAAAATTTTGGCCAAAGAATGATTCCTGGTTATAGATTCGACAAAGCAGATTGTATAGTTAGTTTTGGGGCTGATTTTTTAGCAACATGGATTTCTCCGATTGAATACGCAGCTCAATACATACAGAATCGTCAGATCAAAGACGTGAAAAGTGCCCAAATGTCAAGATTTTTCATGGTAGAAAGCCATATGTCTTACACTGGGTCAAACGCAGATCAAAGGATTTTAATTCGTCCATCTGAGCAAGGTTTAGCCATCGCTAAATTGTTCAATATGGTGGCAGCTAGTCTCGGTGCAGAACAAGTTTCTGTGAGTGGAAAATTAGCTAATTCAAAATCTGAATCACTTTTAAAATCTGCGGCTGACAATTTGGTGAGTCTAAGCAGAGCAGGAAAACATAGCTTGGTCGTTTCTGATTCTAACAATACTTCCGAACAAATATTAATAAATAAATTGAATTCTGTTCTTAATAATTATGGACAGACGATCGATATGGCCAATATATCATTTCAAAGATCTGGCGTTGATAAAGACATGCTGAATCTTTTGGGAGAAATGAATAGTGGCAAAGTGCAAGCATTATTCGTTTTGGGCGATGCCAATCCTTTATTCGAATTGCCGAATGGCAATGATTTCAAAGCTGCTTTTGGTAAAGTTGGTCTTAAGGTAGCAATGGGTACGAGTCCAAATGAGACTTCTTTGAATTGTAATTATGTAGCACCTACCCATCATTTCCTAGAAACTTGGGATGATGTTCAACCTAAGAGTGGATATTACGGGATCGTTCAGCCTACAATTGATCCATTGTTTAAAACTAGGAATTTTCAACATTCATTATTGAAATGGGCAGCCGTTGAAGGCACTGATTCAGCTGATTTTTATTATAATTTCATCCAAAATCAATGTAAAGCTTCAGTTTTTTCAGGTCAAAGCCAATATAGTAGCTTTCAATCCTTTTGGGATTCAACATTGCATGATGGTTTCAGTATCAGTTCAAATGAAATCGCTGGTAAAACTGGAAGTTTCGACTTAAGTGGTGCTGCTGGATCTATAACAAAGCCAAGTAGCTCAAAACTTGAACTAAAGGTTTATGAACAAATCGGAGTTGGTAATGGTACACATTCGAACAATCCTTGGTTGCAAGAATTGCCAGATCCAGTTACGAGAGTCGTGTGGGACAATTATCTTCATATTCCAATAAAGTGGAACGAAGCTGGAAAATTCGAATATTTGAATAATCTGGACACAGATGGGGACTTAGTTGATTTGAAAGCAAATGGCGTGGACTCTAGGATTCCTATTGTAAGACAATTTGGAATGCCAGAAGGTACATGTGCCATTGCCTTGGGGTATGGAAGACAATTGGGTGGAAGAGGAGCAGTTGGCGTTGGAAAGAACATGAGTATTAGTTTAAAGCGCGATAGCGATGGAAATATTCAGTACTTTGTGACTGGAATTGAGGTTTCTAACAAAGTTGGAAAAGACGAACGTTTCGCTTCAGTCCAGCATCACCATACTCTCGGAGTACGAGGCAAGGACCAAGAATCAAACAACGAAGTTATAAATGTCGATGAAAAGACTATGATGACTTTGGGAGATGGATTCCAAGGATCTTTGACGAAAAGAACTATTTTGAGAGATGCTAATTTATCCAATTTGCCAGAAAAATCTCAAGCATTAAAGGAGGAAAGGAAAAAGGCTAAATTTTTAAATGAGCAAACATTATATCCTGATTATAGCGAAGTTTACAATAATGGACACCATTGGGGATTGTCAGTTGATTTAAATGGTTGTATCGGATGTGGTGCATGCCAAGTTGCTTGCGTTGCTGAAAATAATGTTCCAATCGTAGGTAAAAAAGAAGTCAATAGACACCACGAAATGACGTGGATGAGAATCGATAGATATTACTATGGTGATGTTGAAAATCCGAGTGTGGTTTACCAACCTATGATGTGCCAACATTGTGATAATGCGCCATGTGAAAACGTTTGTCCAGTTGCTGCGACTAACCACAGCGCAGAGGGCTTGAACCAAATGGCTTACAATAGATGCGTAGGTACGAGATATTGTGCCAATAACTGCCCTTATAAAGTAAGAAGATTTAACTGGTTCGATTATACTACTGCGGATTTATTCCCTAAAAATGAAAATAATCCATTGAAAGGTGATTTACCTTTTTATGCAGATAATTTGACTAGAATGGTATTGAATCCCGATGTTACAGTGAGAGCTAGAGGGGTTATCGAAAAATGTAGCATGTGTGTACAAAGAATACAAGAAGGAAAATTGTTGGCTAAGCGAGAGAGCCGTCCACTTAGGGATGGTGACATAAAGACAGCATGTCAGACTGCTTGCCCTACAGGAGCCATCATATTCGGGGATCAAAACGACCCTAATAGTGAATTGAATAAGAGATGGAATCGAGATACGAATTATTTTGTATTGGAAGAAATCAATGTTAGATCAAAAGTTGGATATCAAATGAGGATTACCAACAAAATGGAAAGTGAAGTATAAATCATTAATTTGAAATAATAGATTATATGAGTGTTGTAGTATCGCCTATAAGAGAGCCATTAATCGGTGGCAATAAAACGTATCATCAGATCACTGAAGATATATGTGCACCAACAGAAACCACCCCTCCCAAATCGTGGGTAATTGCCTTTATTGCATCAGTTATTACATTAGCATACGGCTTATTCTGTATTGGTTGGCTGATTTATTTTGGAACAGGTACTTGGAATCTGAATAGAACCATTGGATGGGGTTGGGATATTACCAATTTCGTTTGGTGGATCGGTATTGGTCACGCTGGAACCTTGATTTCTGCCATCTTACTTTTGTTTAGACAAAAATGGAGAACAGGAGTAAATAGAGCAGCAGAGGCCATGACGATATTTGCGGTAATTTGTGCCGCGATATTTCCAGTAATTCACGTAGGTAGAATTTGGGTCGTATTTTACTTTTTCCCTTTACCGAACACTAGAGGGCCGCTGTGGGTAAACTTCAACTCGCCACTATTATGGGATATTTTTGCGATTTCTACTTATTTCACGGTTTCTTTGTTGTTTTGGTACACTGGTTTGGTTCCAGATTTTGCTACCATCAGAGATAGAGCTTCTGGATTTAGAAAAAAATTGTATCAGTTTTTATCCTTTGGTTGGACAGGATCTGCAAAACATTGGCAAAGATGGGAGTCTTTATCTCTTGTATTAGCTGGTATTTCTGCACCTCTCGTACTTTCTGTACACACGATTGTAAGTTTTGACTTTGCAACCTCAATTATACCTGGTTGGCATACAACCATTTTCCCACCTTATTTCGTTGCGGGAGCGATTTTCTCGGGATTCGCAATGGTTCAAACATTGATGCTTGTCACCAGACACGTATTGAAACTAGAGGATTATATTACTGTATCACATATGGAATCAATGAACAAGGTTATTTTGTTCACTGGTACAATGGTAGGCGTTGCTTATTTGACAGAGTTATTCATTGCTTGGTATTCAGGTTATGTCTATGAGCAATTTGCCTTTTTAAATAGAGCTACAGGTATTTATTGGTGGTCATATTTTGGTATGATGACTTGTAATGTACTTTCTCCACAATTATTTTGGTTTAAAAAATTTAGAACCAGCATTTTTTGGACTTTTATTATGTCAATATTTGTGAATATAGGTATGTGGTTCGAGCGTTTTGTAATCATCGCTACTACATTGGCTAGAGATTATATTCCTTCTTCTTGGTCATATTATACACCATCTTGGGTAGAAATAGGGATATATGTGGGTACATTTGGATTGTTCTTCACACTGTATTTGGGTTTTTCAAGAGTAGCGCCAGTAGTTGCCATTGCAGAAATTAAAAGTATTTTAAAATCTAGTGGTAGTCAGTATGTTAATAGCCACAAAGATAACCATCATCACAATATCAATGAACAACATGCTTTGGATCATCTGACTGCTGAGCACGAAGGAGAACATCACCATTAATTTTCATTTTATTTGAAATATTGAATTGCAATTAATATGTTAAGAAAAAGAAATAAAACGGTAATATATGGTCTGTACAATGACGAGACAGATCTTTTGGCTGCGGTAAGCAAAGCTAATACCAAGCATTTGGACATTTTTGATGTTTATTCTCCATTTCCAATACATGGGTTAGATCCTTTGTTGGGATTGGCAGAGTCTAGACTTCACATTGGTGGTTTTATATATGGGCTCTTGGGAACCATTACTGCATTTGGTGGAATGACCTGGATATTTACTAGAGATTGGCCCATGATTTTTGGTGGAAAACCTTATTGGTCAGTTCCAGCATTTATTCCAATTACATTCGAATTGACTGTTTTGTTTGCATCTATTGGCATGGTTGTAACATTCTATACAATATGTGGCTTGGGCCCAGGGGTAAACAATACCATTCTTGATGAACGAACTTCTGATGATAAGTTTGCTTTGGCTTTTGATTTAGGAAGTTTGAACAACGATAAAGTGGATAGCTTAAGGAGTTTCCTTAAAGAATCTGGCGCAGGCGAAATTCACATTAAGGATATTTAATTTTTAAGAAAAATTATCAATTTAAATAATTCACAATGAATTTTAAATCTATAATAAATTTTGTTTTTGTATTGGCCATGGGTGCTGTATATCAGAGCTGTTCTCCAGCTGGAGGTAACAATCCTGGACATGAATACATGCAAGATATGGGTCATTCCATTTCGTATGAAGCAAATGTAGATGGATACTATTATTATAATACTTGGGGATCACATGCGGATTATATGAAGTACGCTATGCCTAGAGTCCCAGTAAAAGGAACCATAGCAAGAGGATTTGCTGGCGTTCAAAATTCAATGGGTGGCGACCATGTAGCTGAGTTTCAAGGCTTAACTGTCAATGGGTCTGTTCCATATTATTATGGAGATACCGATGAGGAGAGAATTAGAGCAGGTAAGGAAATAATCAAAAATCCAGTAGCAATAACCGCTGTAGGATTGGCTCAAGGAAAAGAACTTTATGATATATACTGTGGAGTTTGCCACGGTACAGGAGGTACGGGCAATGGTGTCCTTTATGATGGGCCAAATGCTAAATATCCAGCAGCACCAGCAAATTTGGTTAATGATGAATTTACTGTAGCTACAAATGGAAGATTCTACCACGCTATTATGTATGGAAGAAATATGATGGGCGGTTATTCTGATAAGCTTTCTTACGAGGAAAGATGGAATGTTATACACTATATAAGATCACTTCAAGCAAAGGTTAAAAATGTTCCTTATTCTGAGGAAGAAAATGGCCTCACGAGCGCAGGAGCAACGTCAAGTAAACTAGTGACTGAGCAAGTGACCAGCACCTTAGAAAAAGTAGGAACTGAAGTGAAAACTGCGGTGAAGGAAATATCAAATACGTCAAAAGAAATTAAACATTAATTCACTCCATTGGAAAAAAATATATTATGAATCAATTTGTATTTGAAAAACATCAAAAGTCCACTTTCATTGGAATGATGATATTGGGTGTGATATGTATGGTACTTACTTTTGTAGGTGATGATGCTTTCCACACCAGATTTTGGTCAAATTTTTTACACAATTCCGTTTATTTTACGGGGATAGCATTTGGTGCTTTGTTCGTATTGAGTGCATCATTGTTGGCTTATGGCGGTTGGCATACAATCTTTAAGAGAGTTTGGGAAGCGTATTCACTCTTTTAATAGTTGGTTTGGTACTGATGGGTGTTGTAGTGGCAGGAGTCTTGGGAGGCTTTCATCATTTGTATCATTGGGCAGATAAAGCATCAGTTGAAGCCGATGAAATCCTTAAAGGTAAATCTGGCTTTTTGAATCCAATGATTTATACTGTTTTCACCATTGGTTTTGTAGGAATATGGTTCTTTATAGCTCAAAGAATGAGAGCAATTTCCAAAGATGAAGATCAAAATGGCAATGAATCATTTTCACAACATAAAAAATTAAAATTTTGGGCAGCTATATTTTTACCACTAGGGGGATTTTCAAGTGCAGCCATCATTTGGCAATGGGTAATGTCCCTGGATGCTCATTGGTATAGTACTTTGTTCGCTTGGTATTGCACAGCTTCGATGGTTGTGACCATGTATGCTTTTACCTTGTTGATTTTGGTTTATCTCAGATCAAAAGGCTATTATACATTAGTAACACGGGAGCATTTGCACGATATTGGAAAATACATTTTTGGTATTTCTATATTTTGGACTTATTTATGGTTTTCTCAATTTATGTTGATTTGGTATGCGAATGTAGGGGAGGAGACCATTTACTTTAAGACAAGGCTGGAAGAGTATAGACCTTTGTTTTTCTTAAATTTGGGCATCAATTTCTTCATTCCATTTTTGGTACTTATCCGCAATGACACAAAAAGGAAAGTTGGAAGTTTAGTGTTTGTTTCTATAATTGTCATCTTTGGGCATTGGTTGAACTTCTTTTTGATGATTAAACCAGGTGTCTTGCATACAGCACACGAATTGGCACATCATGATACACATAAAGTTGAAGGCAGTGAGTCAGAAATAAAAATGCACTCAGTAAAGACATCTCAAGAAAATCATAGCGATGCGAATCAAGCACCGCATGCAGCAGCTGCAACACATGATGAAAGTCATAATGCTGATACTCATGGTGGGCATTCAGATCATGCAGTTACTCCAGCTGGGTTCCAATTCCCTGGATTATTGGAGATAGGTACTTGGATAGGATTTATGGGATTGTTTTTATATTTTGTTTTCTGGCAATTAACGAGGGCTAGACTAACACCACCTAATGATCCATTTGTAGGAGAATCCTATCATCATCACGTTTAAAATTTAAATAACCTTATACTAAATAGAAATGACTGGTTTTATAATTTTACTTGCAATTGTCTTAGTCGTTGTAATTTCTGTTCAAATTGGCAAAATTGTTGAATTGGCCAATAAGATACGAGGTCAAGAAGAGTCGGATCGAATCAATGCCGACAGAACGGCATTTTGGCTTTTGGTATTTGGAATTGCTTTAATTTTAGGTACTATTTGGTCTTGTTATCACTATAAAAACTTTATGTTGGGATATGGGCCGCACGAAGCAGCTTCTATCCACGGTAAAAAGGTTGATTCAATTTTTAATTTGACGGTTATCCTTACAGGTATCGTTTTTGTATTGACTCAAGTTGCACTTTTTTATTTTGCATTTAAATACAAGGGACGACCAGGCAAAAAGGTTCTTTTTATTCCTCACAATAATAAGCTAGAGTTCTATTGGACAATCACGCCAGCGATTGTAATGACTATTTTAGTAGTTTCTGGACTTATGGCTTGGAATGAAATTATGGCCGATGTGAAGGAAGATGAGGATTTTATAGAAATTGAAGCAGTTGCTTACCAATTTGCTTGGGACATTAGATATCCAGGTAAGGATCATAAACTAGGAACTAGAAATTACAAGTTGATCAGTGGTACCAATGGACTAGGAATGGATTGGACAGATCCTAAGACTCACGATGATTTTATTGCTGACCAAATAGTCCTCCCAAAGGGAAAAAAAGTTAGAGTGCGTATTACCTCTAAGGATGTTTTGCATAATTTTTATTTACCTCAGTTTAGGGTAAAGATGGATGCAATTCCTGGTTTGCCTACTTATTTTGTTTTTACTCCTGAAAAAACGCTTGATGAATATAAACTTGAACTTAGAAAATATCCAGAATACCTAGAGCCATCAGATCCTAAAGATCCGTTTGGGCCTAAAAAATGGGAGACATTTACATATGAGTTGGGATGTGCAGAGCTTTGTGGTATTGGACATTATAGTATGAGAAAAGTAGTGAAAATTGTTTCACCTAAAGAATATGAAGAATGGTTTAATAAACAAAATTCAGTTTATTTCTCCACTGTTCGAAATACAGACGACGACCCGAATAAGGGTAAAGTACTTGCAGGAGAACCAATTACCACTAGTGTTGAGACTAAAGAAAAAGTGGATACCACAGTAATTATTTCAAAAGAATCATTGAATAAAAAATAAATTCCAATATGGCTGCTTTAACACATCTTGAAGAAGAAAAATTAATTAAAGAGCAAGGTTATAATGACCACTTCTATGATCATCATCATGGGGATAAACACCAAATGGGTTTTATCACAAAATATATTTTTTGCCAAGATCACAAGATTATTGCCAAGCAATTTTTAATTACGGGTATAATTTGGGCCATCATTGGTGCTGCCATGTCTGTAATTTTCAGGTTGCAATTGGGCTTTCCTGAAGCTGATATGGCTTGGTTGCGCCCTTTTTTAGGTAAGTGGATAGTTGTAAACGATGATGGTATTGGCTCACTAGATCCCAATTTCTATTATGCTTTGGTTACTATGCACGGTACTATAATTGTATTCTTTGTATTAACTGCAGGGTTGAGTGGAACTTTCAGTAATTTACTGATTCCCTTGCAGATTGGTGCTCGCGATATGGCTTCAGGCTTTTTGAATATGCTCTCTTATTGGTTTTTCTTTCTATCTTCTGTCATTATGTTGGCGTCATTGGTATTAAGTACTGGGCCATTCAGCGGAGGATGGACGGCTTATCCACCTCTTTCTGCATTACCACAAGCTTCGCAAGGCTCGGGTACTGGAATGACACTATGGCTTATTTCATTAACCTTTTTTGTAGTTTCAGTATTGCTCGGAGGTGTGAATTATATAACAACGATTCTAAATTTAAGGACTAAAGGTATGTCTATGTGGAGAATGCCTCTAACTATATGGGCATTTTTGATCACAGCTATCATAGGTTTGTTATCTTTTCCTGTACTTGTAGCAGGTTTCTTACTATTGATGTTCGATAGAGGCATGGGAACTAGTTTCTATTTGAGTGAAATATTCATTGGAGGACAAGCTCTTGATAATGTAGGAGGTAGTCCAGTTTTATTTCAGCATTTATTTTGGTTCTTAGGTCACCCTGAGGTTTACATCATTATATTGCCTGCGATGGGATTGGTATCAGAAATTTTATCGGTTCATTCTAGAAAGCCAATTTTTGGATATAAGGCCATGGTATTTTCTATGTTAGCCATAGCATTTTTGTCTTTCATAGTTTGGGCGCACCATATGTTTATGGCAGGTGTAAATCCATTTATTTCTAACTTTTTCGTACTTTTCACTTTGATCATAGCGGTACCTTCGGCAGTAAAAGTATTTAACTGGATTGCTACTTTGTATGGTGGTAATGTACGTTTTAATTCGGCAAGTTTGTTTGCTATTGGTTTTGTATCCATGTTTATCTCTGGCGGATTGACCGGTATATTTTTAGGAAATTCAACAATTGATATACAGCAACATGACACGTATTTTGTAGTGGCTCACTTCCATATAGTTATGGGTATTGCTGCTTTCTTTGGTATGTTCGCTGGGATTTATAATTGGTTCCCTAAGATGTATGGCCGTTTTATGAATGAAACGTTGGGCCAAATTCACTTTTGGGGTACACTGATAGGAGCGTATTTGATTTTTGGACCGATGCACTATATTGGGTTAGCAGGTGTTCCAAGAAGATATTTTAGATTTGATAGTTTTGAAACATTCAAACAGTTTGACGCCTTGAATCAATTCATCACAGTTTGTGCTATCATCGTTTTTGCGTTGCAAATTTTGTTTGTGGTAAACTTCTTTTATAGCATTTGGAAAGGTAAAAAGGTAACGTCAAAGAATCCTTGGGAATCTAATACTTTGGAGTGGACTACACCTATCAAGCCTGGTCACGGTAACTGGGAGGGTAATATCCCTACCGTGAATAGATGGCCTTATGACTATGGTAAGGATGGAGTTGACTTTATACCTCAGATTAAGCCGTTGGCTGAAGGAGAACAACATTCAGAATTGCACCAATAAGGTAAAATTTAATTAGAGTCTGATGAGTATTGCTTTACAAAGAAGTTTGAAATCAATGATTATCTCTTGTATTGAGATGGTTAGGGAGATCGGTTTATTGGTAAAGTTCAAATTGACTTTGACTGTCGTATTTTCAGCTGTTCTGTCTTATTTGATAGTGGGTGCAAATACGGGTAATTCAGGACTTTTTCGACTTCTGGTATTTGCATTTGGTGGATTTTGTGTCACTGGTGCTAGCAATATTTTGAATGAAATATTTGAAAAGGATTTTGATGCTCAAATGGCGAGGACTGCTAATCGACCTTTAGTAACTGGTAAATTAAGTATGTCCAGCGCGTTGATTCTTTGCGGTATATTTTTCGGAACTGGATTGGTACTGATGGGTACATTCAATATTTTAGCAGCTTTGATCAGTGCAGTGTCTTTGATTATTTATGCATTTTTATATACTCCGTTAAAAAGAGTATCACCAATAGCTGTCACAATAGGAGCAATACCAGGTGCCTTACCTACTTTGATAGGTGCTGTAGCGGTTGAAGGAAAAGTTAGTGCAATAGGTTTGATGCTGTTTTTAGTACAATTTTGTTGGCAGTTTCCCCATTTTTGGGCTATTGCTTATCTTGGTGCTGAAGATTATATTAAAGCTGGGTATAGATTTATTCCATTAAAAGATGGAAAAGTAGATATTAATATAGCGCTTCAAGCCTTTGTATTTTGCCTTTTATTAGTGGCCATATTTGGATTTATGTTTTATATAAATGTAATTTCAAGCGTTTGGATTTTCCTTAGTTTGGTGGGGTTGTCGGTCGTATTTGGATATTTTTCTCTCATGTTGTACAAGCAACAGTCTCGAGAAGCGGCATTAAAACTCATGTTTTATTCATTTTTTTTCTTGCCAGGTTTTCTGGGTTTGATGTGGTTAGATAAATTCTAAATTTGAACAATGGAGAATATACAATACATATACCCCAATAAAAGAAATGGTGTCAATCCACAGATTTTCGGTCTATGGCTTGGAATTTGCGGTATAACAATGATGTTTGCGGCACTGACCAGTGCATATTTGGTTAGAAAGGGTGCTGGCAATTGGTTGGAATTTCACCTGCCTTCACCATTTTATTATAGCACTTTGGCCATTATTCTTAGCAGTATTTCATTATACTTCTCAAGCGTGATGTTAAAAGAGGCAAAGTTTGCCATGTATAGATTGAGTTTGGTTTTGACATTTATTCTAGGCATTGTATTTATTTACTTGCAAGTGTCTGGATGGAAAATAATGTATAGTCATGGCTTGGACATAAAAGTGAACCCATCTGCATCATTTTTATATGCTATACCAGGATTGCACATTTTGCATGTTATTGGGGGCCTTATTTGTTTAATTGTAGCCATGATTCATGCTTTTTTCTTGCCAAATAAAGTTTCAGAAAAGAGATTATTTAGACTTAAACTAACTTCTCAATATTGGCACTTTGTAGGATTGCTGTGGGTATATTTATTAATATTTTTTTATATAGAACAACCTTAAAAATTTAATTATAAATGATAACGGAACACGTAATGACAGATGAACATAATCATGGTACACATGACACTCCAGGCTCTTGGAATGGTGCTGCTGAACCGTTCAAGGCGAGCTATGGAAAGTTAATGATGTGGTACTTTTTGTTGTCAGATGCATTTACTTTTGCTGGATTTTTAATTTCCTATGGTGCATTAAGATTAAGTATGCCTTCATGGCCCCTACCGGATTTTGTATTTTCAACTTTACCTGGGGGAATCACGCATGCTCCACTTATTTTTGTAACTATCATGACATTCGTATTGATATTGTCATCGGTTACAATGGTTAGAGCCGTACAGGAAGGTCATAGAGGTAACCAAAGCGGCGTTGTTAAATGGATGTTTTTTACAATCGTAGGAGGGTTGATTTTCTTAGGTTGTCAAGCATGGGAATGGACTACACTTATCAAAGGTGAAAGTATGACAGTATGGACAAATCCTTTTGGACGTCACATTGAAGACGGTGTTTATTTGGAAGGTGATGGTCATGATATCAAAGCTGGCCAAGCATTTACTGTTGGAGCCCCTTATCTTATTCATTATCACGATGGACATTATAATCAGTTGAAATACAAAAATTCAGCTGGTGAGGTAAAGGAACAGGCATTTGGTCCAAAAGCTTTCGGTGCACTATTCTTCTTTATTACGGGATTCCATGGATTCCACGTATTTTCAGGTGTTGTATTTTTATTGATAATTATGCTTAATGCAATGACTGGGCTCTATCAAAATCGTGGTAATCATTACGAAATGGTTGAAAAAATAGGTTTGTATTGGCACTTTGTCGATTTGGTTTGGGTGTTTGTGTTTTTGGTGTTTTACTTATTATAATTTAATTAATCGAATTTTTGTTAATACTATTTTCTAAAATATACTTATTATGTTGAATTACGAAGAGAGTAAAAAAGTAGTTTTTAAGGGTTTAATATTGTTGGCTGTTGTGACTTTGATAGAGGTTGCTATCGCTTTGATTGGCAATGGACATATAATTGAAGGTATGCATTGGCCGAAATGGCTCATGTATCCTCTTATGATCAGTTTAAGTCTTTATAAGGCATATTTTATTGTTTACGAATTTATGCACATGAGATATGAGGTGAGGGGATTGTCTTTAAGCGTTTTGATGCCCACCGTTTTATTGGTATGGGGTCTCATTGCATTTGCAAATGAAGGTATGCATTGGAATACCAGCAGAGCCCAAATAAAAGAAAAAAATGCAATTGGTCTTAAGTCTGACGGGCAGTCTTCAAAGTCTTCCAGTGAAATTCATTCCTCCGAAGTACCAGCTACAGAAGCACCAGCGACTCACTAGATATTTCTTTTGGTTTTTTCAGAGAGTTTACACCCCTTCATCAATTAAACTGACACTGATTCTTGATCTCTCTAGGTCTAAATCAATGACGGTCACATTCAGCGCTTGATTCAATTTGAGTTTTTCATTTGGGTCTTGAATGAATTCACGTGAAATTTGAGAAATGTGTAATAAAGCGTTTTCTTTGATTCCGATATCTATAAATGCCCCAAATTTTGTGATATTTGACACGGTTCCTCTTAGTTTCATGCCGATTGCAAGATCTGTCATTTTTTGTACCCTTTGGTCAAATTCTATTGGCTCGGCTTCTCCTCGGATATCTACTTCTGGTTTGTCTAGTGCTGCCATGATATCGGTAAGAGTCGGTAATCCTACCTTGTCATTTGTGAAGTTTTTTAAGTCTACAGATTTCCTTAAATTTTCGTTTTTAATAAAATCCAAAGTTAATATTTTAAAACTTTTTGACATTTTATCAATGATTGCATAGGACTCGGGGTGAACAGCTGTATTGTCTAGTGGATTAAGCGATTCTTTTACTCTTAAAAAGCCAGCGGCTTGTTCAAATACTTTCGACCCTAATCTTGGGACATTTTTGAGTGCATCCCTTGATTTAAAATTTCCGTTTTCATCCCTATACTTTATTATATTTTGAGCTAGGTTCTTGCTGATACCCGACACGTGTGCCAGTAAATGTTCTGAAGCAGTGTTCAATTGAACCCCAATTGTGTTCACACATTGTTGCACGGTGTATTCTAGATTGTTTTTAAGTAAAGTTGGATTTACTTCATGTTGATATTGGCCTACACCAATGGACTTTGGATCTATCTTGACCAATTCGGCCATAGGATCTTGGAGTCTTCTGGCGATGGAAATGGCTCCCCTCACCGTTATGTCTAAATTTGGAAATTCTTCGATGGCAACTTTTGAAGCTGAATAAATGGAGGCTCCCGCTTCTGATACCAAATATATATTGAGTATTTTATTGAAATTATTTTTATAGAGAAATTCAACAGTTTCTCTGCCTGCGGTTCCATTTCCAACACCTATCGCTTGAATTTTGTGCCTTTCTATAATTCTTTTAAGGATTGCAATTGCTTCGGTAGTTTTTCCTTCATTAAAAAATGGAAAAATGGTCGCATTATCTATAAAGGTTCCATTTTTGTCGATGCATGCGATTTTACATCCTGTCCTAAAGCCAGGATCAATACCTAATATGTTACAATTTGCAAGGATTGGAGCCAACAACAGTTGTGAGAGATTTTTACCAAAAATATCAATTGCTTCTATATCAGCTTTTTCTTTTAATTGACTACGTATTTCATTTTCAATGCTAGGACCAAGCAATCTTTGATAGCTATCTTTCAAGGCCTCTTCCACAATGTCCGAACTATCGTTTCGATATCGTGACAAACAGAGTGAACCAAGTTGATATATGGTGTGCTCTGGATCTGGTCCGATATTTACGGATAATATTTTCTCTTTTTCTCCGCGGAAAATGGCTAAAAGTCGGTGGGAGGGAATCTTTGAAGATTTTTCATGAAAATCAAAATAGTCCTTATAAGTAGCACCATCTTTTTCTTTGTTTTTTGCAACTTTTGCCTCTAAGACAGAGTGCTTATCAAAAATGGTACGACAGCGATTTCTAATTTCAGGATTTTCACTTATCCACTCGGCTATAATGTCTTTAGCACCTGCGATGGCTTCTTCTACTGTGCCAATTTCATTTGAAAGATATTGTCTCGCTCTATGATACGGGTCGCCATTTTGTTGACTAAATATCCAAGTAGCGAGAGGTTCCAAACCTTTTTCTTTGGCAATAGAAGCCCGTGTTTTTTTCTTTGGCTTGAAAGGAAGGTAAAGGTCTTCTAGTACCGAAGATATCCATGTTTCTTCGATTTTCTTTTTTAATTCGGGTGTTAATGCACCTTGAGACTCAATCGTCTCTAAGATCATTTTTTTTCGATCTACAAGCGCTGTCAACCGCTGATTTTCATCAAAAATTGCCTTTATCTGTGTTTCATCAAGGCCTTGCGTAGCCTCTTTTCTATACCTGGCTATAAATGGTATGGTACAGCCTTTCTCAAATAAATCTAAAACAGATTCGACTTGTTTGATATTTATATTTAACTGGGTGGCAATGATGTTATTAATCATGGGCTTTATTTATTTTTGGTTGTTATTTTGTAACTTTGTATATCAATTAATTTAAATGTCAATAATATGAAAAAATATGCTTCTATTTATGTGATAATTATTTTACTGGCAATCACTATAATCCCGTTTGAAATATTCGCTCAATGTCCGATGTGTAAAATGGCCGCTGAATCTGACATGAGAGCTGGAGGAACCGCAGGAAAAGGTTTAAATACTGGAATTTTATATTTACTGGCAATGCCTTATCTATTGGTGGGACTGATGTTCTATTATTGGAGAAAAAAAAATGCCCAGACACCCATCGAAAGCGATTTTAGTAAGAACTAAAAAAAAAGCCATAAACAGTATCATCTGCTTATGACCTTTAATTCTATTTAATTGGAAATACTAGAAAGTATATCTTACCGCCAAACCTCCAATTGCTGACCCAAAGCCATCATAATAGCCGGTTAACCAAAATGTTGGCATCCAGTCTAAAGAAAGATTTATCGGTGTGTTAGCAAATTTGTAATCAAGGCCAATGTTTCCAGAAATACCAATGGAAGTTTTACCTGCATCATCAGCAAGGTACCCAGAATCCCAAGAATAAAATGCCGCTTGCAATCCCCCACCATAATACCAAGAAAGTCCTGAAACACTCTCAATTGGATTGTGGATTTGATATAAAGCACCGATATTTACAGATCTATATGAAGCCCAAGATCTGAATCCTCCCATTAATTCTAGAGCAGCTTTGTCATTTAGAAAAGTCTTGTAACTAACTGAAAGAGGGTAACCAAGTCTAAGTCCAATTGCACTTTTGTATTCCTGAGCAGAAGCGGATTGGTTAAAGCCGATAACCATTCCCAAAACTAATAATAATAACAGTTTTTTCATTGTTAAAAATTTTGTGATTTAAAATTTATTGACAACACAAAGATAGTATTTTACATATAAAATTGCAAAGTAAAAATCAGAATTTAAAGGCTAAAATAATCCATGAAATAATCATCAAAAGGCCTCCAATTGGGGTGATTGGGCCCAATAACCATAGAAAATTGTGGAAAAAGCTAATGGGCGAAATACTCAAGAAATAAAGTGAAAAACTAAAGCAAATAATTCCTACAAATTGGAGCCAATAGACATTTTTTATATCTATTTTTTTAATTTCAGCTAATACTAAAATCCCCAATAATCCAATAGCTCCGACAAAGTGATAAAATTGTCCCGTCTTGAATATTTCGAGGTGATATGGATCCAATTTACTCTTGAGAAAGTGAGCTCC
Organism: Saprospiraceae bacterium; assembly: GCA_016718505.1. Taxonomy (GTDB): domain Bacteria; phylum Bacteroidota; class Bacteroidia; order Chitinophagales; family Saprospiraceae; genus JADKKF01. The sequence continues at coordinate 226,016 of JADKDE010000004.1, forward strand.
AAATGCCCCTAATATGATGGCTAGGGCTATAAAAAGTAGAGTTAATTTGATTTTCAGTGAATTTCCCATGCTATTTCTTTTAAATTTTTTGAAACTAAATATTTGTTGCAAGCGGAAAAATGATTATTTCCAACGAATGAATTACCAGCTAGAGGGGAGGGGTGTCTTGATTCGAGAATAAAATGTTTTTTTTGATCGATCAAACTTTTTTTATTCTGTGCATGATTGCCCCATAGCATAAATACGATATTTTCTTTGTGATCAGAGATGTTTCTTATCGCAGCATCAGTGAATATTTCCCAGCCAAAATTCTTGTGCGAAGCGGGTTTATTTGCCTCGACGGTCAGGATAGAATTGAGCAAGAGAACCCCTTGTTGTGCCCACTCTGTCAAATCTCCATGTTTGGGAATTGCTGCCCCTAAATCTCTATTAATCTCCTTGTAGATATTCCTGAGAGAAGGTGGAATTTGGGTATTTTTTGGAACGGAAAAACTTAGGCCCATGGCTTGACCTGGTTGATGGTAAGGGTCTTGTCCGATGATTACGACTTTGACTGATTCCCAAGGTGTCAAATTGAACGCATTGAAGATCAAATGCCCTTGTGGATAGATAATCGCATTGTGATTTTTGGCTTCAATAAGTTTTGATTTGAGCTCAATAAAATATGGTTTTGTGAATTCCATTTCTAGAACCTTTAGCCATCCTTCCTCCAATTGTATTTGACTCGCCATACTTGCAATTTCTTTTTTATCTATAATAAAATAGGTCACCCAATTACAAGTGACCTATCTATCTTTTAATAAACTTTAAATGTTTATTTATGCCCTTTTTTTGCCTTTAATGGGTACTATTTTGGCAGCTGGAGTCTTGCTTAATGACATTTCCTTCACCAAATGTCCAGCATCCGCATATTTGTCTATCACGAACAAAACATATCTTATATCGACCATGATGCTTCTTACGATATCCTCATCAAAGTAAATATCACTCATGACGCCTTCCCAAGAACCATCAAATAACAAGCCAAGCAATCTTCCTTTCGCATCCAAGACAGGACTTCCAGAGTTGCCCCCAGTAGTTTGGGCTGTCCCAATGAAGTTCACAGGTAATTTTCCGTGCTCTCCATATTGACCATAATCCTTTTTATTGTACAAATCTATTAACTTTTCTGGTACGTCAAATTCATAATCACCAGGTTTATATTTTTCCATAACACCTTCGAGGTAAGTCATGTGGTTGTAGCGAACCGCATCGCGTGGTGTATATCCAGCAACTTTGCCGTAAGCGACTCTTAGTGTACTATTGGCGTCAGGAAAATACTTTTTCTCAGGGAACACCTCCATTTGAGCAGCCATATATCCTCTTTTTTGAGAATTAATCTTAGCTATTAAATCATTATAATTTGGTTGAACATCTCTTTCATAGTTCGCCACATAAGACTTAGCGAATAGATAAGCAGGATCTTCTTTAATTCTGCTCACAATACTCTCCGCTTGATCACCAGCCAAGAGGGACTTGAACTGGTCGATATTAGTTAGTTTGGTGCCAGCGTAGATGCCAGAAATCCATTTTTCATAACTATTGTTGTTGTCCTTAAGCGCATTTTTTGCATAATCAGGAACAAAACTTGGATCAACTTTATTGTTGTAAAGTTCAACTAGGGTTGTTAAAACTTTTTTATCTAAGTCCGGACTATAATCCTTGTAAAACCTATCGATATCGCCTATTATTTTATCTCTTCTTTCCAAAAAGGCCTTTTCTCCACTAGCCTCGTAAAGTTTATTCAAACGATCTAATTGAAGGGCCAATCCTGGCAATTCACTATTCCTAATAAATATTTCAGTAAAATAGTCACGTGTCATTGAGTATTTTTCTATGGCCTTATAATTTTTTTCAAATTCAGGTAAAATATTGCCATATTTACCTAAAAGGGTTGAATTGTTGTTCAGCCTTCTAGTGAATTCTTTCTCATAAGCTCTCTTTTTCTCAACAGCTTTGAATGATTTCAATCCTTGCGTTTCTCCTATCCATTTTTTCCAATAATTGGATATACTTGCAAATTTTGAAGCATACATGATTTTTGTCTTTGGATCTTCTCTCATGGCTGCACCCACGATTTTTAATGCTGCATCTCTAACTTCCACTCGCGTTGGATTGGTGACATTTTGTATTTGCTCAACAGCAACAGCGGGAAGATATGAATCCGTACGTCCTGGGAATCCCATCACCAAATTGAAGTCACCTTCTTTGACTCCGTCCATCGAAATATTGAGGTGATATTTGGGTTTCATTGGAATATTGTCTTCAGAATATTCGGCGGGCTTACCATTTTTATCTGTATAAACTCTGAAAACTGAAAAATCACATGTGTGTCTAGGCCACATCCAATTGTCGGTATCTACTCCAAAATTACCGATGGATGAAGGTGGCGCTCCCACGAATCTAACATCCTTGTAAGTCACCGTAATGAATGCAAAATACTGATTGCCTTCAAAAAAAGAACGAACTGCTACATCTTCATAAGATTCTTTCTTAATACCAGCTCTTACTTTTGACAAATTTCGATCTATTTGGCTCTGTCTTTCTTTATCGGTCATGTCTGATCTAACAGAGTCTAAAACTTGTTTTGTTACATCATCAATCCTTGAAATAAACATCACAGTCAATCCTGGAGAAGGAATTTCATCTTTCATTGTTTTAGCCCAAAAACCATCTTTAAGATAGTTATGATCTAGCGTAGAATGACTTTGAATGGTGCTATAGCCGCAATGGTGATTGGTCAATAACAAACCTTGAGAAGAAACCAATTCTGAAGTACAACCGCCTCCAAACTGTCCAACGGCATCTTTTAGGCTCCCTTTGTTTACACTATAAATGTCTTCGGCAGTAATTTTCATGCCTAATTTTTTCATTTCAGCCTCGTTATAACCTTTAAGAAGCATTGGCAACCACATTCCCTCATTAGCGCGAACATAGAATGAAAGAGAAAGCGTGATCATTAGCAACCATAATTTTATGCTATTCATCTTTGTTAAAATTTTTTATGTATTCAATAATTACTTTACAATGCAAATATGGTATTTTTGTAAGAATTTACTTCAACTTGATGTATTTTTTCGACTAAAATAACCAATTTCGTGGTACTATTTTATTAATTTCTCAGTTTTCTCCAACATTTAAATATTATGACATTAAGAGATTTGTTTCTAGCGGCTTCTGAAAATCCTTTTCCGATTTATATTTACTTCATTTGTCTGCCACTTTTTGCTTTTTTGTGGGGAATTCTGACTCAGAAAGAAAAGCCCAATTCCTCTTTGATTTATGGATTTTCGATATTAATTTTTTTAGCAGTCATACCAGGCGTATTTGCATTGCTTTTAGCCGTATATTTATTTATGTTTGAAAGGCAAAGCGTTTGGGATATGAATATTTTGATTCAAATTTTGCCAATTATAATGATGGTACTGACTTTGAAAATTATCAAGAAATACGTTCCATTCGAATTAATTCCTGGATTTGATAAAATATCAAAATTTATTGCAATCATCGCAGTGATTATGATCACCATGTGGTTGTTGGACAAAACACATATTTTGGTTATTTCATTTGTCCCAATTTACGTGATATTTTTAGGAATTGTTATCGTGTATTTTTTAATAAGATATTTACTTTCAAAAACCATATAAGTCGGGTATCTGTCTAGATATTTAGAAAAAAAAATTTAAAAATCATAAATGGATCAAAAACTAAAGGATTCTGACAAAGACATATTTGAGAAAGAGCTGTTTCCGCATCTTCAATCTGTCACCAAATATGCCTATTTTATGACTTTAAATGAAGAAGATGCCAAGGATTTGGTACAAGATACCTATATGCGCGCCATAAGATCGCTGGATTCTTTCGAGAAAGGAACTAATGCCAAGGCGTGGTTGTTTAAAATATGTAAGAACGGTTATATCAATAGGTACAGGCAGTTGCTAAAAAGACCCAAACTTGTTGATATAGACGATGTGGGGATTGGAGATCAGATCGATGCAGGAAATAAGCCAGAAAAGAACGAATTTGATAAATTAATTGATAATTCAACCTTGGGCGATGAGGTTTCATCAGCAGTAAATTCCTTGCCTCTGGATTATCGAACAGTGATAATACTCTGTGATGTTGAGGGATTTTCTTATGAGGAAATAAGCCAAATATTGGATGTCCCCATAGGAACAGTCAGGTCGAGACTACACCGCGCGAGGAAGCTATTGAAAGAAAAATTAAAAAATTATGCTCAACAATTTGGGTATTTGAATTGAATAAATGCTATTTTTACAGTCGTTAATTGTATTAAAAAATAAACTATGGGTAATTTAGATCCTGCAAGCAATCAAACAAAACCATCAAAACTCAGTGCTGGCGTGGTTTTAGCACCAATGCATAACCGTAGGGGCAACTACCAACTTCGTAGATTAATCCAAGATAAGCTCGAAACCCCAGAATTAAGTCAGGAATTTATCCAATCAATAAAGGATATCGCCGTAGTTAAAAAATACTAGCAAATTTTATTTTTTGTTTTTTTAATGGAAATCATCTTTTTTCCAATAGCCCATTCATTAATTAAATATTATTATGATCGCCAAACTGGAATCCATCCGCGATAGATTTCTCACTATTGAAGAGCAAATTTCGGATCCTCAATTGATGTCGGATATGGACCGGTATGCCAAATTGAATAAAGAATACGTAGAGTTGCGGCCATTCGTTGAAATTTTAAATAAATATAAAATAACTGCTGCCAACGCCCAAAATGCCAAGGAAATCATCTCTGCTGAGTCCGATGCTGAGCTTAGAGAATTGGCCAAAGAGGAGCTCAATGAATTGTTGCCCGAAATCGATAGGATGGAGGAAGAGATAAAAATGATGCTCATACCTAAAGATCCTGAAGACACGAAAGATGCCATTTTCGAGATAAGATCAGGTACAGGAGGAGATGAAGCCAGTATTTTCGCTGGAGATCTATACCGCATGTACACGAAATACTTTGATACCAAAGGCTGGAAATATGAAGCCCTGTCGGTCAATGAAGGCACGCAAGGAGGGTACAATAAAGTAGAGTTGGAAGTGACTGGCGACAACGTTTTTGGTATGCTAAAATTTGAGTCTGGAGCTCATCGGGTTCAAAGAATCCCCAAAACCGAAAGCCAAGGAAGAGTCCATACGAGTGCAGCGACTGTCGTGGTGATGCCCATTTTAGAGTTTGAGGACGTGGACATCAATAAAGCTGACATCAAGACGGATACATTTAGAGCGAGTGGCGCTGGAGGACAGCACGTTAATAAAACTGAATCTGGAGTGCGATTTACACACTTGCCTACTGGAATAGTTGCGGAGAGTACGGAAGCAAGATCGCAGATAAAAAATAGAGAAATAGCCATGTCTCGTTTGATCGCAGAGATTCAAAAGGAAAAAAGAGACAAAGTATTCAACGAACAAGCTGCCATCAGAAAGTCCTTGGTAGGGAGTGGTGACAGATCAGATAAAATTCGAACCTATAATTATCCCCAAAATAGATTGACGGATCATAGAATCAACTTGACTCTTTACAATTTGGATTCCGTAATGGAGGGTAATATCAATGATATCATCGAAGCATTGAGACTGTATGAAAATACACAAAAGCTACAGACTGGCAGCGACGATTGATTAGAAGAACAATGTCAACCCAACACTTGGCAAAAACGGTAGCTGATTAATCCTCGTATAATTTATTCTGTCAAAATAAAATATATTCTGGCGATCTAAAATGTTTGTAGCACTTGCATGTGCTTCCAATTTTAGATTTTTGCTGAATTCGATGGTCTTCTTTTGCGGCAATATCAAATCTCGCAAAATCTGGCAATCTCCCTCCGTTTCTGACATCGCTGTACAATACTCCTATTTGTTGATTTTCAACGATCGGATTCGTACCTATGCCTTCCGTAAAGTCAAATTTATTGAAGAAACCTTTTGCTTGTGTAAAAGGAAATCCTGTTCCAAAATTGAATCTAGCACTGAATTCCCAAGGGTTTCTTTGACCCAATTGATAAGTAAACATTAAATTCAGATTGTGTCTTCTGTCAAATATCGTTGGATATACCTGCTCGCCATCGTCCCTATCAACATAACTTAAGCTATAGCCAGCCCAAATATTGTAGTGTTTTTGCACATATTTCAATAAAAAATCTACACCCTTGGCGACCCCAGTCTCTGTTACATAATTTGGCTCACCGGCTGTGGTCTTGTTTCGATTTAGGTTGATCAGTTGCGTAAAAGTTTTTTGGTAACCTTCGATATTAATATTACAATTTTCAAATAAATCATATTCAAATCCTCCTACGATATGGTATGCTGATTGCAGTTTATTTTTGGTAGCTTCGTTGCTATTGGGTAGAAGAATTTTCTCCGTTGGACCCGATAAAAATCCTACAAATAAATTCACGATATCGCGCTCGTTGACCGTAGAAATTAAATTTTGGTTATAATAACCTCCAGCAGCTTTCAAGCGAAAATTATCTGAAACATTGTATTTCATACCCAGCCTAGGTTCCATTTTAAAGGTACCTAGAGAAGCAAAATATTGTAACCTGACGCTTGGCTCCACTAACAATTTCGGGCTCTTGTATTTGTATTTCAAGAATCCTCCAATCTCTGTATTGTTGTCGAATTGTTCGATGGTGATGCCTACATTATTTTTAAATTGGAAGGCTGTGCGAAAGCCATTAACTTCAATTCCATACTTAAATTCGGATGCTTTTCCAAAATAGGTAAAATCAAGCTGAAGGTTGTAGGGCTTTATTTCGCTAGATCGAGGATCCCTATCCTTTTCTGATAAATTAACTTCATAGCTACTATAGGATAAGAGACCTCCTATGATAAAATTACTCCCTGGCGTCAAAACTGAAAAATTCACACTTCCTCCCGAATTTTTCCATCCCAAAGTCGATATATCGCCGAATTTTACTTCGTCTTTAAAGTTAAATCCTATAACGTTAAATTTACTTCCTGTCTCCGATAAAACTGATATTTTACCAAACAAATCCGTATAATCATATGGTAAGCCAATGCTGTCGTTGATATAAGAATATAGCGATTTTGAAGTCTGACCGATAAGTGATTTTTTACCCGTCAATATAAAAGAAGTTGTTGCAGGACTCCCATTTTTAGGCTTGAATAATGGGCCTTCTAAAAGTGCCCTAGTTTGGAATGGATTTACTGAAACCAAGCCTCCTAATTGCTTTCTATTGCCTTCTCGGGTCTTAATATCAACCATAGCAGATATTCTTCCTGAATAAGCAGCATCGAATCCACCCGATAGGACATCCGCTGACCTAACTATTTCAGTCTCAAAAACCGAAAACAATCCGATTGAATGGAAAGGGTTGAATATGGTCATACCATCGAGCAAAATTTTATTTTGAACGGGAGATCCTCCGCGTATATAAATCTGTCCTCCTTGGTCTCCAGTACTTACAATACCAGGAACGATGGTCAAAAACTGAGCAATATCACCATCTCCACCAGTTGATGGTAAAGATTTTATTTCTTTTGGAGTTATGGATATTCTAGAAACTTGTACTTCTGTTTTTGATTTTGTTTTGGCTGCAGAAATCAATACCTCACCTAAGTTTACATCCGCAGGTTTTAGATAAAAATTTTGATGGTTAATTCCTTTACCTATTTTGACTGCCGCCACTAATGAATCAAATCCAATTGAAGTGATCATCACATTAGTAACTCCCAGTGGAAGATCTGAAATTATGAATAAGCCTTCTTCGTCTGTCATGGCTCCAAGGGTTGTACCCTCAATAGTTACAGTGGCATATGCGATGGGCTTACTATTGCTATTGTCAAACACGATACCTCTGAAACTACCTCTTTGACCGAAAGCAAGTTGGAAAGTACATGTAAGCAAAAATATCAAGACGAAGTTCTTAGTCATTATATTATGATTTATTATAATTTAAAACCTTTAGAAATGTATCATTTCTAAAGGCATTCAGGACATAGTCACCACGAAAAACCGCGATGTCTAAGTAATTTTTACAGCATTTTTATAAGTCAAAACTATATGATATCCAGCATGTACACAAAACTCGTACATACAAAAGGAATGGCAAGCCAAAACCACGGTCCTGCTAAGAAATACAGTGCGACCATAGCAATAACAGAGGCAACGAAATACATTTTATATTTTCCTAATTCCTTACTATCTCTTTTGTTCATAACATTTTATTTTGGAAGCAAATATAAGATACTCCCCACTTTTTTTATAATTAACGCCCTGAATTATTCAATAATCAAGAACATAATAGGATTTTTTTCTTTTTAATTTCAAGTTACATCGGATTTTGAGAATAATTGAATTGCTCTATACTTAACGAATATGACCTAGTAATGACCGATAAACCGATGCATCAGGCTGGACAAATTATTTTACATTCAACGCAACTTTGGGTTTAATCCTTACCTTTGTGTCAATAATATCTAGATAAGAAGGATGTTGAGCACCTTTGATAAATATTTATTGAAGCAATTTATGGTACCTTTTATTGGGGCCTTTATCATATCAATGTTTGTTTTGATGATGCAGTTCTTGTGGTTGTACATCGACGATATGATTGGCAAGGGTCTTTCCATATGGGTAATTCTGGAATTGTTGTCATACTTGCTGGTGACCTTATTTCAATGGTCTTGTGCACTGGCAGTCCTTATCGCATCCGTGATGGTATTCGGCGGTTTGTCAGAAACTTACGAATTAAGTTCTATGAAATCAGCTGGAGTTTCATTGCTTCGAATCATGCGACCATTGCTTATTTTCGTTTCGATGTTAGTGCTTTTGAGCATTTTTATTGGTGGATATGTCGTTCCTAAAGCCCAGTTGAAGGTAAAGAGCCGTCTATATGATATCCGCACATCCAAGGCTACCTTAAATCTTGAAAAACAAGTATTCAATTCTGATTTTAGGGGGTATTCTATCCGTATCAATGACAAATCGGAGGATGGTAGGACCATCTATGGGGTGATGATGTATCGACAAAATGGAGATAACCAAACCCAAATGCAATTGATCCAAGCTGAAAAGGGAGAGATGTATTTTACGAAAGACAAAAAGTTTTTCGTTATGAAATTGTACAACGGAACACAGACCGAAGAATTGGCCAGTCCACAAGGGGTTTTGTTCCCAGCTCCATTGATTCGTTCGAATTTTTCAGTGTATAAAAAAATCTTTGATTTATCAGAATTTGATATTAATAAAACAGATGAAAAACTGTTTCAGTCGCAATTGATCGTGATGACCGTTTTTGAAATCAATAGCTCCTTGGATTCTTTAAATCGCCACAATAGTGCATTGCAGAAAAATATTATCTCTGATGTTCATCGGACAACTGATGGCGTTTTTAAGCAATTTATTCCCCCTTTTATTCCTCCTCGTGATTCAGTTTCCATAATAAGAAACAAAGCCTCGCTTAAAGCCAATGCTGTTCAAGAAAATTCGTTGAGGGAAAGACTAAAAGCAGCATATAGCAAAGCAGCAAAGGCAGGTGCGGATTCAGCAAATTTAATTGGCGAAGATTATACGCGTGATACGACAAAATCCATCGCAAATAATATGGCACTAATCATGCCCAGAGAGGAATTTCATAATATCATCAATGAAGCACTCTTTAAGGCACAAGATATCAAAGGCAGAGCTGAGTTTTTATTAAATTCGACTGTCAATATTAAAAAAAATATCGTCGAACAAAGAATGGAATTTCACAAAAAATTCACCTTTAGTGTGATCACATTGGTTTTTCTTCTGATAGGAGCTCCAATGGGCTCGTTCGTTAGGAAAGGTGGGTTTGGCTATCCACTTTTGGTAGCCATCATCTATTTTATGATATTCATCATCTTGACCATGACTTTCCAAGAATTGGGCGAGTTGGGTCATGTAAATGAAGTTGTAGCTGCTTGGGCACCTGTTTTGATTTTATTGCCTGTGGGCTTATTTCTACTCTCTTTGTCTCAAAAAGACATTGGTTTCAAAGATTATATTAAAAACTTGTTACCATTTTTATCTAAATAATTTGAAGAGTAGAACGATGATCCAACACTGGGATAATTCACAAAAAACACTTATTGCATTTACACTTATCTCCTCGATTATTTTTTATTATATTACTGTTCAAATTCCACCGGAATTGCCGCTTCTTTATTTGGACAATTTCAAATTTGAACCTTTCGTATCGTTTTTTAAATACATTACCTATTTAGGTGAATCTGGGCCATATTTTGTTTTTGGTCTTTTTTTTATTTATAAGAAAGACAAATTGTATGCTTGGATAGCTGGACTAGGATTGACGGTCATGTTGGTTTCGAATGTTTTAAAGGAATTTTTTTATGAGAGGAGGCCATATTTCTATCTAGTAGAAAAGGGATATCTGGACAATTTTCACATCATCGAAGATTTACATCTAGGCAATAATAGCTTTCCATCTGGCCATACACTTTCTGCATTTGCTATATTTGTTTTTATTATTTTAAGTAAAAGAAAACCACTTGTTTGGAATTTTTTATTACTTTTATTGGCTTTTTGTGTTGCCGTCTCGAGGGTCTATATTGGACACCATTTTATGCAAGATGTGTGCGCAGGAGCCATAATTGGTACCTTATTAGGTATTTTATTTGATGGCATAAGAAACCAGACCACTAAGAATTTGGCTCGAATCTGATTTTTTTTGACAACCATAGATTTTATTTTTTGTTGGATAAACATTTGAAAGAATCAAATTTTTGCATGGAACTTAATGAAGAAAATACTAAAACCGATTATATCCCTTACAAATTTAAGGACCTAAAAACCTATAGCTCTACCGAATGGTTGGCGGATAATAGAAAAAAATATCGCCAGGTTTTTGATAGATACGAGACTGGGTATATTTATATTGAGCTTTCATTTTGGAATAAAAATTTTGAAGCAGAAGACTGGAATGCCTCCATCACATTGCAGTGTTTCCAGTGGAATAAACTTAAGAAAAAGGAAATTTGCAACTTACACTTTAAGCGCAGGGTTCATGTAACGGATGATTTGGTTTTTGTCCGAGAAGGATGGGGAAATAAAATAAATGGCTCTTACTGGCGCAAAGGACACTATACCTGGGAGGCTTATATTGACAATGTAAAAATAGCAGAAAAGGCTTTTTATATCGAAGATGCTGGTGAGTTGATTGGGGAAACCAATCCTTATGTAAATTTGGATAAGATTCGACTTTATGAGGGCTCATTTGACGATGTGCAAGAGCATGATAGGGTATATTTGTCCAAATTGGATGGCAGCCAGACGCGATACATTTATGTGGAATTGACCTTGTCTAATTTGATTAAAAAATATCCTTGGCACGGTGAATTTATCATTCGTTTTCGAAATTCTATTTTCGAGCTAAAGGGTGAAGTCACTCGTTTTCACAATTTTAGAAGATCTGAGAATAAGGTCCTTATCTGTGGTGGCTGGGGCTCGAATACATTTGGGACTTGGCGCGAAGGCACCTATACAGCAGAAATTTTATTCATGGAAAGGCTGCTAGGAGTTATCCAATTCGAGGTGGGTGTTATGAATGAGATTGGGGATCCATATCTATCCTTGAATTTGATGCCAGGGATTCTGCATCTTCCGCAAGAGATAAGCCACAATGATTTCGAGCAAGTGATGGCTGAATTGAATGGGATGATAGGGCTCCAGCAGGTAAAAAATAAGATCCGTGAACACGCTCTTTACCTCCAGTTCATTAATTTAAGAAGAGATGCGGGCTTTGATGAAAGTGAAAAAATGCCGCTGCATTGCGTATTTATGGGTAATCCAGGTACAGGAAAGACTACAGTTGCTAGAATGCTTGGACATTTGTACTATTCTATGGGTTTATTGTCTAAAAATACTATAATAGAGGTAGATAGATCTGATCTGATAGGTGAATTCATCGGACAGACAGCTCCTAAAGTCAAGGAAGTCATAGAGCGAGCTAGGGGAGGAGTGCTATTCATAGATGAGGCTTATGCCTTGGCTCGAGCCCTAGACGATAGCAAGGATTTTGGACGAGAAGTGATCGAAATTTTGGTCAAAGAAATGGCCAGCGACACGTGTGATTTTGCGGTAGTGGTAGCTGGTTATCCAAAAGAAATGGAGACCTTCGTTAATTCAAATCCAGGCCTTAAATCTAGGTTTAAGAGCTTTTTTGAATTTGCAGATTATTATCCTGAAGAATTGATGGCCATAGCAGAATCTTCTGCCAAAAGACAGACAGTTAGTTTCACTCCAAGCGCCAAAGAAGAACTTTTTCAAATAATCACAAATGCATACAGGACTAGAACTAAAAGTTTCGGTAATGCACGATATGTAGATGATTTGGTTAAGCAAGCCAAAATAAATCTCGGGATTAGGATCATGAGCAAAGAAGTGCCGCAAGAAAGTTCCAAGCGACAACTTTCACTCATCCAAATTGAAGACATTCAAAAGATAAAACTATCCCATCGAAAAGGCGAATTGGAGATGCCTTTGGATCCAGCCCTCCTCACCAAGGCTTTGAGTGATTTGAATGCATTGGTTGGGATGGAAAAGCTCAAGACTGAGATTAGAGACTTGGTGGCCTCGTGAAGTATTATAAACAAACTCAACGGCCAATCCTTAATAACTTCTTTTTTCACACCGTTTTGGTTGGAAATCCTGGTACAGGAAAAACTACCGTGGCGAGGATTTTGGCTCAAATTTTTAGAGCCTTAGGAATATTGGAAAGAGGGCATTTGATAGAAACTGACCGTCAGGGATTGATCGCTGGATATGTGGGACAGACTGCCATCAAAACTTCTGAAAAAATAGACGAAGCCATGGGTGGTGTCCTCTTTATAGACGAAGCTTATAGCTTGACGCAGTCTGGAATGACTGCTACGGGTGATTTTGGCGCGGAGGCCATACAAACGATTCTTAAGAGGATGGAAGACGATCGAGGTAAGTTCTTTGTTTTCGTTGCAGGATATCCGGAGAATATGCAAGCATTTTTGAAAGCAAATCCAGGGCTGACTTCGAGGTTCGATCGTACCCTTAGATTCGAAGACTATACCGTCGAAGAGTTGATGTTGATTGCTCAAAAAATGATTCAAGACAAATCCTTTAAAATAACCAAAGAAGGTTTGGAAGCATTGAAATTACATCTTAAAAATCTTTATACCCATCGGGATAAACACTTTGGCAATGCTAGAACTGTCCGAAGTTTGGTCGAAGACATCATTAAAAAACAAAATCTCAGATTGGCCAATCTCGCTATGACAGAAATGTCTAAGAAAAAGCAGAATTTGATAGAGAACGAAGATATAACGCCAATTACTAGCGAAGACAAATCCTCATTATATCAAAGAAAACCCATTGGTTTTAGTTAATACTAAAGTTCCAATTTATTGAAAAAAATTCTTTTGTTCGCTTATTATTGGCCCCCAGCGGGAGGAATCGCCCCAATGCGATGGCTAAGGATGACACATTTTCTAGCTCAGGCGGGCTTTGATATTACCGTAATGACGCCCTCAAACGGCTCTTTTGCCTACCAAGATAATAGTCTAAGTCAAAGAGTCCATCCAAACATAAAAGTCATCAAAACTTATAGTTTAGAACCATTGCAGTGGTATCAACGACTAATGCATAAAAAGGGCCAACCCATGCCATTGGCGGAGTTCAGTGACAAAAAAAATGGTTCGATTTTCAGTAGATTCAGTCTTTGGTTGAGAGCTAATATATTTATTCCAGATGCTAGGATTGGATGGGTGCCATTTGCATACCGCAGAGCTTGTAAAGAGTTCAAAACATCCGATTTCGACATAATCATCACCACAGGACCGCCTCAAAGTGCTCATCTTATTGGTTTGTTATTGAAAAAAAAATTCAATGTCAGATGGATTGCAGATTTTAGAGACCCTTGGACTGAGATATTTTATTACGATCAATTGCCACATTTATCTTTTGTTAAAAAAATTGACAAAAATCTAGAAGACAAAGTAGTTCGAAATGCAGATGTCATCACTACTGTGGGTTTCAAAATGGCTGAATTATTTGCGTCAAGAGCTAAGAGGGTAGAAGTGATATACAATGGGTTTGATGGGGAGGTGAAGTCAACCCCGACTTTGAAAAATAAGCAATTTATAAAACGAATTTCATATATTGGATCATTCCTAGAAGGGTATGAAAATGTAGTTTTTTGGGATGCCCTGAATTTTTATATTCAGGGAAAAAATAACACAGAAAAAGAGATTAGTTTGGAATTTTATGGAACGATTTCAAAGAAAGCTAAAGAGGTTATAATCTCAAAGGGATTGGAGAATTTCACAAATTTTCATGGGGTAGTTGGTCATGGTCAAGCTATTGAAGCAATGCAGACAAGCGACTTATTACTTTTTGTTTTGCCAAATTCGAAAAGTTCTGAATTGATTATTTCAGGTAAATTATTTGAATATCTCAAGTCAAATGTCCCTATACTTGCCATCGGAAATGTAGAAGGAGAGGCGGCCTCGATTTTGAAAGAAACCACTGGATTGCCCATGCTGGATTATTATGATTTTGATGGAATATTAGCTCAATTAGAATATCACTTAGACCTTGATAATCCTATGAATAATGCCTCAAATAGCCAAAAGTATTCTAGCCAAAACCAATCTGAGTACTTGGCAAAAATACTTACCTCACTCTAAGCCCCTTACATCAATCCAAATATCTTCGCGTATTTGATGAGTTCGCCTTGATTGGATATTTTTAATTTTCCAGTCAAAAGTGACATCATGGGATTGCTTTCTTTGTTAATCAATGAAACGAAATGTTCTCCACTTGTGGTTACCACACATTTTGGCTCGCCGATGAGGCCTTCCTCTACGCAAAGTTCATCATTTGCTAGGGTCACAGTGTATCCTCCACTACCGTCCTTCGATAAGTCGAAATGAAAAGTTGTTTCTAAGCCTTTGATTACGGCAGGATTTACTTTCGTTTGTAAATCAAAAATTATTTCTTTAGCTGTCATTTTTTTTGAGCAAAGCTAAACTTTTTACGTTAATTTGCAAAACTTGTCAAAACTTAAATTCTTTATATATGAAAATTGTCTTCATGGGTTCCCCTGACTTCGCAGTATCGAGCCTTAAAGCCATTATCGATGCGAATGTCGAGGTACTTGCAGTCGTAACAGCGGCGGATAAAATAGGTGGAAGGGGGCACAATCAACTGATTTCTACCGATGTGAAAAAATTTGCTTTGGCGAATAATCTGCAGGTATTACAACCTACGAATTTGAAAAATCCAGAGTTTGTGTCCTCCCTTCAAGAGCTAGGTGCAGATGCTTTTGTAGTGGTTGCATTTCGTATGTTGCCAGAAGTGGTTTGGAGTATTCCTCCCAAGGGTACCATCAATATTCATGGGTCTTTGTTGCCAAAATACAGGGGGGCAGCACCTATCAATTGGGCTATTATTCAAGGAGAAAAGGAGACTGGGGTTACCAGTTTTTTGATTCGAAAGGACATTACAAGATCTTGAAAAGTAAGTTGGGTGAGATGGAGCAAGAAACTATGGTCACAAAGGCTTGTTTTTTTGCAAATGGAAGACACTTATACCTTCAATGTGCAGATGGATTTTTGGAAATTTTGGAATTGCAGCCTGAAGGAAAAAGAAAAATGTTGGCTGCAGACTTTATCAATGGCTTTCGGAATTGAAATCAGTGAATTTCTATTATTCATCTATTTATCTCGGTCATTGGGCAAAATAAATTACCAGTTTTTTTTAATTTGTTACCTTTGAATTTTAATTGCGATATTATGGAAAAAATACTTTCTATTCAAAACCTTAGCAAAAAATATGGAAATATTACTGCTTTGGATAATCTCAGCTTGGATATTCACCGTGGTCAAGTTTTTGGTTTTTTAGGCCCCAATGGAAGCGGAAAAACCACCACATTAGGTATTGTTTTGGGAATACTAGGAGCCAATAGCGGTGGTTATGAGTGGTTTGAAGGTAAGTATGGTGAGTACCATCGTCGAAGGATAGGATCTCTGCTCGAGACCCCCAATTTTTATGCCTATTTGAATGCGGATCAAAACCTCGATATCGTAGCGCATATTAAGAAGAGCAAAAATGATAATATCGAAGAAATTTTAGACATTGTAAATCTCAAGCATAGGAGGAAAAGCAAGTTTTCGACCTATTCCTTGGGGATGAAGCAGAGACTTGCCATAGCGTCTGCCATGATAGGTGACCCCGACGTTTATATCTTCGATGAACCGACCAATGGTTTAGATCCAGAAGGCATAGCGGAGATCCGCTCCATAATCTTAAGAATTGCTTCTACGGGCAAAACCATATTCATGGCCAGTCATATACTGGACGAAGTGGAAAAAGTGTGCAGCGATGTAGCGATAATCAAAAATGGTAAACTCTTAGCTACTGGTACAGTAGGACATATTTTGAACGATATTCCAACGATCCAAGTTAAAGCCACCGATATGATGGCTTTGGAAAATGCTTTGAAAAATATGGAAGGGCTTACTGACGTAAGGAGACTTGGAGACCTGATAGAATGTGGTATTTCCCCGAATATGAAGCCGGAGGAAGTCAATCGCCGATTGCAACAGCAAAATATAGTTCTTGGTCATCTAACTGTGAAGAAGAAGAGATTGGAAGAAGAATTTTTAGCCATCACCAACAACAATTAATACCCATGAAGGCATTATATTTATTACAATTAGAGTGGAAAAAATACAAGAACTATAGGCTTTTTCAGGTTTTGTTCATTGGGTATTTGATTTTATTGCCTGGAATTTTGTGGTCAATCGTAGGGAGAGAATTCGGTGCTGGAGTGCCTTTCGATCCTGTGACGATCTATACTTTCCCTGATATTTGGGAGTACATGGCTTATTTTGGCAACTGGTTGATGTTTTTCTTTTTGGGCTTTGTAGGCGTATTGACCATAACCAACGAACATTCGTACAAGACCTTTCGACAGAATATTATTTCTGGGCTAACTCGTCATGATTTCTTTATGGCCAAGGTTCTTAGTATCCTAGCGATTATCCTATTTTGTACTTTATATTTTATCCTAGTAGGGTATGTCGTGGGTTCTTACTATACGAGGGATCCACAGTGGGATGAAATGACCGAGCATGCAGGGGCGATCGCTAATTTTGCCCTAGTTTGTTTAGCTTACTCAGTCTATGGACTTCTGTTGGGCGTATTGGTGAAACGCACAGGGTTTGCCCTATTCATCTATATGGTAGCGGGTATGTTCCTTGAAAAAATATTCCGTTGGCTAATACACAAAAACGTATTTGACAATGTTTCTATGCATTTTTATCCATTTAATTCTGTGAACGACCTAACACCATGGCCTTCACCAATGATAAGAAATGCAGTAGAAAATTCTGGAATGAGGCTGTTTTTAACAACTGGTGAAGCACAAATCACCGTTTGGATTTATATACTTCTATTTCTAGCATTTATTTATTGGCGCATAAGAAAAGGTGATTTATGATACTCTGAGTTGTGTCAATCATACAAGGAACGAGTGTTGTAATTTAATACCGAAAGCTTGAACCTGTAAAAACCGCGAGATTTGTCTAAAATCTCGCGGTTTTTATTTATCTTTGAATTTTATAGTTTTATTGATTCTAGGATGATTGAACAAGCACCTCAAAGAGAAAAATCTGACAATATATTATCACTAATGGTAAAATTTCAGATAAATGGCTCCTTGCAAAAAATACAAGATGAGTATTTATATTGGGACAAAATCAAATATAAAGCCAATGATTGCACGCCCTTAGAGCTTTGGAGTGCCATAAAGCTAGATCGATATTTAAAAAGTAAAAAAGTAAATTTTCATTCGTATAATTTTCATTTTGTAATAACAGATTATATTCAAAAATCTCTACATCAATTTGATATGCACATTGGAGGCACATTGGGGAGTAATATTGGAATTTCAGAAACGGATAAAACAAAGTTCATTATTAGCTCTATCATGGAGGAGGCTATCTCTAGTAGTCAAATGGAAGGCGCAATTACCACTAGAAAAAAGGCCAAAGAAATGATTCAGCAAGAGAAAAAGCCTAAAAACAAATCCGAACAAATGATTTTGAACAATTTTATTACAATGAAATACATTGTTCAGAATAAAAATGAAGATTTAACAATTGACAATTTATTGTACATTCATAAATTAATTACAAATAACACATTAGAAGATGTCGAGGATGAAGGTAAATTTAGAGACAATGATGATGTACATGTTATAAATTATACCAAGAGTGAAATTGTCCATACACCACCTTGTGTTCTGACCTTAATAGTCTCATAAAGGATTTATGTATTTTTTTTAATAGAGATAGAGACGAGTTTATCCACCCTTTAATTAAGGGCTGCATTATTCATTTTATGATTGGATGGATACATCCTTTTACGGATGGAAATGGTCGTACAGCGCGTGCTGTATTTTATTGGTTTATGCTCAAAAAAGGGTATTGGTTAACAGAATACTTATCCATATCAAGAATTATAAAAGACACAAAGATTCAATATGAAAAAGCATACTTATATACCGAAATAGATGAAAATGATTTGACGTACTTCATCTCTTACCATATTAAAACAATGGAAAAAGCATTTGTTGCATTAAAGGATTACATCAATCATAAACAAAAAGAGGTGTTCCAAGCAGCGAAGTTTATGAAAATACCGGGAGTAAATGAAAGAATGGCGCAAATTTTAAAAATAATCCACGAAGACCCCGATAGAATTCTAAACACCAAAGAAATGGAATCAAGATTTAGTGTATCAAACTATACTGCGAGAACAGATTTAAAATCACTGGTTGAATTAGGGTTTTTAGAAATCATTCAAGTGAACAAACAAAAACAAAATTTTGTAAAATCTTCAAATTTTGAAAACACTTTAAATAAATACAAATTATAATATTGAAACGAATAGGAGTTTATTAAATAATTATGCCTCACCCTAAAAAGCGACAGAGCATCAAATAATAGCCGAATAATATGAACATACAGACTTACAAACAGATAAAGCGAAAAGTAATTTTATCTCACAAATTGATTGCCCAATAATAACATTACGATTCAGATGCCAGTAATTGAAACCGCCATAACGTATGTTGCTTTAAAATTTACTGACCAATTCATTAAGGATGAAGGTTATGGTAGATTAAAAAGATTCATTTTCCCAGCTAAAAAATTCAAGCATCGTCTAACGGAGGTTATCTACGATACCATTAAAGAATTTGAAAAAACTCACCCATACAACAGTTCAAACGGAATGTTTCCGTTTTATCACTCACAAATATTTTTTGAACATTTGACAATGTTTGTCTTGTTCAAGAAAGGAACTTTAGATGAAATTAAAGGAGACTTCAATAAGTTTCCCAAGTTAATTCAACCTACAAAGGAAGATTTGGAGGAATTCTATTCCTTGTTTGCAAAGAATACAAACAATGACAAGATTTTAAGAACAACTTTT
This sequence comes from Saprospiraceae bacterium, assembly GCA_016718505.1. Taxonomy (GTDB): domain Bacteria; phylum Bacteroidota; class Bacteroidia; order Chitinophagales; family Saprospiraceae; genus JADKKF01. The sequence continues at coordinate 245,559 of JADKDE010000004.1, forward strand.
ATTGAAGAGAATTATAAGGGTCAAATCTTTGAAATCACTCAAACTATAAATGAAATCAAGGAAATTGCAACATCTGTAAAAGCAGACACCTCTTTCTTGGTTGAAGAACGCTTAAGTCAAAAACTTACAATACCAAAAACGATTGAAGCGATAAGCAGTCAAGTAAATAGACAACTTCAAAAACAAATTAGTTCTGGAAAATATTTACCTAAGACATTCATTGAAACTGGAGAACAAAAAGATAATTTAAGATACCTATGTGATTCTATATTCTATTCTGAAAAATGTTTTGAAGAAAGCAGCATTCTTGACCTTCGTTACCTAAATATTTTTCTCGCAAAGGAAAACCATTCGTTATTTAATTTCGATTTCACACAGTTGAAGCCCAAAAATGGAGAAATAACAATTAGTAATAGTAATGACCTGTTTTCAAAGTGGTATGACTACTTAATCGTAAAGCAACAAGAAGTCATTGATATAAAAATTAGTTCAAATGAAAAATCAAAGTTCGAGTACAAGTTTCGTGATAGAATTGATGACTTAAAATTTCTCCTTGCAAGGGTTGCCTTGATAACCGAATCTGCAGGGCAAGGTAAAACAAACTTTTTGTGTGATTTTACGGAAAATTTTTTATTAAAAAGAAAAATACCAACTGTTTTTCTCACAGGTGCAGAAATAAAAGCAAATGATTTAAGGCAATCTATTATTCAAAGAGTTTTTCCTGATTCACCTAATTATACTTTTCAAGAATTCCTGAACATTCTTAAAGAAATCTGCTATGAAGGAAACAAATTCTTCATTTTAGTTATTGATGGGATAAACGAAAACTACAATTCTCAATTACTATCACAAAACCTTGAAACATTTTTATCTGAAATTCTTGAATATGACTTTATTAAGGTGGTCATTAGCTGTAGAACTGAATACTACGAACAAAATTTTTCAAATTTTGAAAAGGCAACATTCACAAAAACAATGAAAAAAATAACTTCATTGATTAGCAGACGAACAGACGATGACATCAAGAAAAAACTCTTCCATATATATTTCAGCCATTTCAAAATAGAATACAATGGTATATCGCAAGAAGCACGTGAACAACTTGTAGAAAATTTTCTTCTTCTTAGAATATTTTGCGAAACATATCAAAGTCAAAAACTTGAATACATTGATAATATTTATAAAGAGGAATTATTTGAAAAATATTACGAATTAAAAAGTGAGGAAATAAATAAGCGATTAAAAAGCAACGATGAATTCAAGATTTCTGGGAACTTTGATATTAGACATTTCATTCAAAGTGTTGTTTCGTTTATGATTCAAGAAAATGTATATGTTAATGTACCTCTTGATAATATTATAGCCAATGCATGCGATAAAGAAATGTATGTTCGTTTTTTAGACGAGAATATCCTTGTAAAACGAGATATTCAAACCGATGAAAAAGGTGTTTTCACTTCTTCAGAAGTTGTTAATTTTACATTTGATGAGTTTAGAGATTTTCTTATTTCAAGATTCTTGGTTGAAGTCCTATATCAAAAATCAAAAGAAGAATTTACAATATTTCTTGAAAATCAGGTTACTGAAAAATCTCCAATACTTGAAGGTTGTAGCACTTTTCTGTTTTTCGTATCACGCAGAAATTCCGATAAAACACTGAACGATATTTTATTCAAACAACCTTGGTTCGATACTGTATTCTCAAGTTGTGTTTTTTCCCTTGAAGATTCACAGATAACAGATGATGATAAAAAAATATTGAGAGATAAACTAATTAACAATGAAAAATACAGCGGGTCTATTATTTGGGATCTCATTCTTCGCTACGACACCAATTATTATAAGAATCTAAATATCTATTTTCTGTTTGAAATATTACGAGAGTTAACACAACAACAATACTCGGAATGCTTTGTAAACAAATTTTCAACAGATAGATGGGGGCATTATGGAGGAATAAAGCAAGAAGATTTAGTAAGTCAAATTGATGATATAATAGAAGACAAGAAATCAAGAGAAGCCAATTATTATGAAAACCTTTTTGAACTTTTAATATATATGTTCATTAATAACAATCGTTGGAGGATTCAAGATATTTATGAAAAATATTATTTCCGATACACAGAACAGGGAAAAAAACAATTAGAAACAGCATTAAAGAGCAAAAACGAAGCATTAATTAAAGAAGTTAATCAATTTATGGAATCGTATGAAATTAGCTTATGACTTTTATAAATCGCTTTTGTTGATTAATAAAAATCTAACAAAAGAAATTTTTCTTGAAAAATCAGGAGCACAAAGTGGCTACTCACTAAATATGTTTTCACGAATGTATGATAGTGTAACTTCGGAATTGATAAATGTGGACTTAGAATATAAGAAGTTCTACTCCTTTGAGTATGAAAACATTGAACAATTTCTATATAGAAAATATAATATTAGAGGGAAATATATTGATGAATTAATGCAGTTTAGAAAAGATAATCCCGACTGCATTCTTTACCGTAAAGATGACCACTCTTATGGAGACTATGGGATTCCACAGTTTATGTTCTCAGAGTCAATGTATGATAGAATAATTGAAATACTTACATTAAAAAAGCAAACTAATGAAGATTAGATATGACTTTGTAACAAATAGTTCCTCAACATCATTCGTAATTATTAGTGATGGTGAGTTTAACTTCAAAGAATTTATTGAAGCTGTTGGAATTAAAAATGATTCGGCATTTTTTGACATATACCAATCACTTTTTGATGCTTTCCGAGACTATATGGAGCCAGCACGAGAATTTTATGCAAAGCACTACGCAGGTACATATTCAACATTTGAGGAGTTTATTGAGCAACAACTTTGGAAAAGTGGCAAAGAGGTACTTCCGAAAGTTCTTGAAGCCGAGAAAAAGGGAAAAAAAGTTTTTATAGGAAAACTAAGCAGTGATAACGATGAGATAGAATCGTTTTTCTGCACGGATGAATTTATAATTGAAAGTGACAAGCTGTTTATAGATGCTCAAGAAAATGGTTGGTAAAACTCCGCATATCGTTCATAAGAAATATGAAGAACAACATTATGCTGTTTTGTTTAATAAAAAAACAGGATACTTTGTTCGTGCAGAAGATAATGGGTTTCCAGAACCACTTTGGGCTAAGCACGGACCAGAATTACTTGATATTAGTATTACAAATTGGTGTGATAAAGGCTGTTCTTTTTGTTATAGAAAATCTACAACAAAAGGAACTCATATGAGCCTTGAAGATTATCGTTTTATAATGAAACAAGCCAAAGAGCTTGATGTCTTTCAAGTTGCTTTAGGTGGTGGAAATCCGAATCAACACCCCGACTTTATCAAGATTCTCGAAACAACCGTTGAACACGGAATTGTTCCTTGTTATACAACTAATGGAAGAGGACTTAATAACGATATATTAAAAGCTACAAAAGAATTATGTGGCTCAGTTGCAATAAGTGCATATGAACCATGTTCGGAGTTTCGAAGCCACCTTGAACAACTTTTTGCATACGATATTAAAGCAAACGTTCATTTTGTTACTGATAGCCAGTCTATTGACACTGCTATTTCGTGGTTAAAAAATCCACCTTCGTTTTTGGAGGGAATTAATTCTTTGATATTCCTCAACTATAAACCAATTGGAAGGAAACCAGATATGTCGTTACTTCTTAAAGACAAAGAGAAAATTAAAGAATTCTACGGATTAGTGAACAAATCAAAAGGTGTGTTAAAAATTGGTTTTGACAGCTGTAGTATTTCAGGGGTAGTTAAATATGTAAATGTAAATTCTGAATTTTACGAGGGTTGTGACGCTGGGCGATTTTCTGCATTTATTGATGAGAATTTAAGAATGATGCCGTGTTCATTTATGACCAATAATGATTGGTTTGGCGATTTAAGAACAAATAGTATGCTTGACATTTGGCAAAACAATTCTTTTTTCAAAAAATATCGTAACAACATTTTGAACAACGGTTGCACTTCGTGTGCTTTTCAAAAAACTTGTATGGGTGGTTGTCCTTTCATTGATGAATTATCTCAATGTGATTGGAAAGATGAAAGATTGGGCTTTTCATTTCCTCAAACGCAAAACTCTTAAGAATATAAAAAGTAATAATAAGGAAGATGCAAAAAGACAACTAAGCTGACGACAGAAAAAGAGGGGCGAAGGCATAACATCACCTATACGCAAGCAGGGGTTTCGTGCTTCGTAGGACAGAAAAGTGCTAAATTTGAAGTTCAGTTCTTCGTAGGAAGTTCAGTGGTAAAAATCCCTGCCTGCGAATAGCTGAGAACCGTTAGAAACCCTGATGAGACAGAATCGCTAGAAGAGCATTTAAATTCTAAAAAGAGCTAATCTCGATTCAATAAAAAAGTATCTGCCACATTACCATGACACCACATCATATAACCCCGCCCACACGCGTCAGTGATCGGAGTTGGCTCGTGATACTACGAGCGTCTGGAGGACCGAAGCGACGAAGAGCACGACCCGAATTCGTCTTTCGGACGAAAGGAGGGGGACGCCCAAATAAATAATATAAATCAACGTTTTGCTAGGTGAATTATATAATTGGAAAAAATATTTACCTTTGTAGATAATAAACACTTAACTATGAATAAATTTGAAATCGAGGGACGGCTGGTTGTGAAATATGACACGCAAAAAAAGACGGAAACTTTCTCCACGAGGGAGTTCGTGATAGAGACCTTGGAGACCTATCCTCAATTTATAAAGTTTCAAATGACTCAAGACAAATGCATTTTGCTGGATGATTACGCGGAGAACTCGATGATCAAGGTGAATTTTGATATCCGTGGGAGAGAATGGCAAGGAAAATATCTAACCAATTTGAACGCATGGAGGTTGGAAAAAGTAGGCAGTAATGCTGCTCCAACAGCCGAGGCCATGCCTGTAGATGAAGCTTTCGGAGGCAATTTTCCTAGCTTGGAGGATGAACCCCAAAACGGTGGCGATGATTTACCATTCTAGGCCTATAATAAAGGCTTTTGCCTTCGTGCTTTTTATGGTTTCAGGGATTTTTCTAGAGGCACAGCAGCTTATAGGGGTTAGCTCGGTCGAGGATGAAAAATACAATGAATGGACTTTGATGGCTGACATTGAAGCAAATGACGGTACCCTCTCGCGCAAATGGCCGATGATGAAGGACAATATCGACTGGAGTTTTAGATTCGGAGAGTGGGTGGGTGATTTTAAGCCATTGAATGGTTTGGATCCAAATGAATGGAAGCTCACGAGCAATGAGGGTAAGGTGATGACTTTGAGGACGCAGTGGAAAGGGGATTTTTCAGAGTGGTCGATAACCGACAATGATAGGAAGATCATATTCAAAGCGGTTAATAAAAAGTCATTAGATCACTGGGTTATGAGTGAAAACAAAAGCAAAGATAAGCCCTGTATAGAGCTCATCACCTTAGTAGAAGATGATCCACGTGACTGGGAGATTCAAGACAATGCATGTGAATTGGATAAGAATTTTAAAATCTCGATGATATTTATATCTGTTTTTTTTGCGTCGCAAATCGCCAGATAAATTTCGATAAAAGTATAAAAAAAGGGCAAATCGCATTATATTTGCCGACGAAATACGGGGCGTAGCTCAGTTGGTTTAGAGCGCTGCCTTGACAGGGCAGAGGTCATTGGTTCGAATCCAATCGTCTCGACATAATTTACTACTCCTCCGGGATGTAGCTCAGTTTGGTAGAGTACACGTCTGGGGGGCGTGTGGTCGCAGGTTCAAATCCTGTCATCCCGACATAACAGCAACTTGGTCAAAGTTGCTTTTTTTATTTTAAAAAACAACCAAATGGCAACAACTTTAATCACGGGGGCGACGAAGGGTATTGGCAAAGCGCTGGCATTGAAATTTGCCATGGAAGGCCACGATTTGGTCTTAAATGCGAGAACTGCAAGCGACTTAGAGGCTTTTTGCCAAGCATTGAAAATGGAGTTTCCGAGCCAAGAATTTTACGGTTTTGCTGGCAATATTAAGGATTTGGTAGTGTGCCAAAACTTTAGGACATTCTTACTCGAAAATAAAATAAAGCTGGATGTTTTGATCAATAATGCAGGGGTATTTCGCCCTGGTGCCGTCTTGGAAGAGCCGAGTGGACAGTTGGAGTTGATGATCGAGACCAATCTTTATTCGGCTTATTTTATGACTAGAGCGACCATAGATTTCATGAAAAGTAGCCCAAAGGGACATGTCTTCAATATGTGCTCGATAGCCAGTGAAATAGCCTATCCCAATGGCGGGTCTTATAGCATTTCTAAGTTTGCTTTGCTTGGTTTTTCTAAAGCACTGCGAGAAGAATTGAAATCTACGGGTATAAGAGTGACATCGATAATGCCAGGAGCCACTTGGTCCGATTCTTGGGCAGGTGTGGACCTTCCTAGACAGCGATTGATAGAACCCGAATCTGTGGCTGATATGGTGTGGGGCATATACCAATTGCCTAAGGAGGCTTGTGTCGAAGAATTTACCATCAGACCCATTCTTGGCGATTTATAAGATTTTTTTTTTAAAAATTCATTTTTATATTATACTTTTGGTTTATGTATAAGAGCTAATTTTACAATACATTATAAAGAAAGGTATCGTTTTTTTAATGAAAAATAGCAAATTTAAAAGGTGGCTAATGACGTGGAAACAGCGACTGTTGAAGTTCATAGTCTATTTTTTTGTCATCTCTATCCTTTCGGTGATTATCTTTCGTTGGCTGCCTATTCCTTTCACGCTGACGATGGTTAATAGTACTTTCGAACAGATGTTTTCAGGCAATTGGCCTGTTTGGAAGAAAGACTGGGTCAGTTATGATAAAATCAGCAGACATATGCCCGTTGCTGTCGTTTGTGCTGAAGATCAAAAATTTTTAGACCACGAGGGTTTCGATTTTGAGGCAATCAATAAGGCCATCAAGTATAACGAAAAGATGAAGGCACGCAATAAGGAGCGGCGCAAAGGTGCATCAACCATAAGCCAACAAACCGCCAAAAATGTTTTTTTGTGGCAGGGTAGGAGTTGGTTGCGAAAAGGGCTTGAAGTATATTTTACTTTTTTGATTGAAATATTTTGGAGTAAAAAACGCATCATGGAGGTTTATCTCAATGTGATCGAATTCGGCAACGGGATATACGGAGTGGAGGCTGCATCAAAACAATTCTTCAAAACGAGTGCTAGCAAGCTCTCTAGGGAACAAGCGGCTTTGCTGGCCGTATGCCTTCCGAACCCCCATATTTTTAAAGTAAATAGACCATCGATTTACGTTAAGAAAAGACAAAATTGGGCAATGCGCCAGATGGCGGCTTTTGGCAAATTGGAATACGAATGATTAGTTAAACCGCTCTGCCAACGTAAAATGGCTTTTCATTTCTACCCGCCCCTTAGCATTTCTCACCAAGTCACAGCATTCATAATTTGGATCGTGTTCGAAAAATAACACGGCATTTTCTTCTAAAGCCCAGTCGAGCACTTTGATCTTTTCGGCCAAAGATTCAAAAGGACGAATGTCATAAGCCATGATATACGGAAGTCCAATATGCCAATTGGAAGGCAATAAATCTGCGCAATAAATCAATTTACCTTTTGGGGTATCGATGATGGGTATCATCATGGCCTCCGTGTGTCCGTAGCTAAAGAACAAGGAGATTTTATCGTCAAATCTAACGAAATCACCCGATTCTTCAATCATTTTTAGAATGCCAAGTTCTTGGAGTAAAACAAAATTTTCCTTTAAAAAACTCGCTCTTTCCCTTGGATTTGGTGTGAATGCCCAGTCATAGTGTTTTTGGTTGGTCCAATAAGTAGCTTTAGGAAAAGTAGGAACCAATTGTCCATTTTTATCTTTTTTTATAGCTCCTCCTACATGATCAAAATGAAAATGCGTAAGTATCACATCGGTGATATCATTGGCAGAAATGCCATGAGTAGCTAGACATTCATCGATATGTCGGGTTTGAGAAAGATGGTAATGGGCAAAAAATGAAGGATCTTGTTTATCCCCATTGCCAGTGTCTATGACGATTTTTTTGTCGCCGTATTCAAGATAAAGACACCGCAAAGCCCAAGGACAAAGATTGTTCTCATCGGCAGGGTTTAGCTTATTCCACATGACTTTTGGGATGACACCAAACATGGCTCCACCGTCTAATTTGAAATACCCTGTATTTAATGATAATATTTTCATGCAACCAACTTTAATGTATGCAATATTACCAAAAATTTGAGACTAAAACCAGAATATTTGGAGTTTAATAATATCTTTAAAATCTAGTTTTCAACAGATGTAAAATATAGTATATTAAAATACAGAAAAATATGTATTAAGATAAATGTTAATATGATACTATTTTTTCATTATATTCAGCTTTGGTTTGGGATCAAGGTTCGATTATTTTTTAATCCCTAAAAAGCCATGATTTTTTTGATAATAAATTATAAAAATGAGTGAAGTTTCGTGATTATATATTTGTATTAGAGCTCTAAGACAAACCCATCATGGACACATTCAGTATTTGGGAAAATGGTTTTTGCACTTTCAGCCAATGGCTCGGTGGAGTGGTAACGCGAAGAAAAATGACCTAACAAAAGCTTAGTACAGCTGCATCCTTCGGCGATTCTAGCTGCATCTACCGATGTTGAGTGAAAACGTTCTTCAGCCAAGTTTCGCTTATCTTCATCATAGGTAGCTTCGTGATACAATACTTGAATTCCGTTCAGCTGTGGTAATATTTCTGGAAAATAGGAAGTATCTGATATGTACGCATAAGATCTTGGCATACGAGGGGCTAAAAACCAATTTTCATCAATGCCAATGTCTTCACCACCTAGGATTTTTACGATTTGCTCTTTACTCAATTCATATTTTTCTATCAATGTTTTGTCCAGCTTAGGCCTTCTTGGATTTTCCTTAAAAATAAAACCCATCGTTGGAACTCTATGCTTAAGTGGGACAGCTTCGACCATCACATTATGATCGGAATAAATTTCTGAGGCGATTTCAGTATTTATTTCGTTTATGACCAAATCAAAATTGACATAAGAATAGCTTAGTTTTAAAGTAGTAAGGATAAATTCCTCGATACCTTTAGGGCCGAATATTTGCAATTTTTTAGTTCTGCCGCCAAGACAATAAGAAGTAATCAACCCAGGTAGCCCGAATATGTGGTCTCCATGCAAGTGGCTTATGAAAATGACCAGAATTTTACTTTTCTTAATTTTGAATTCATCGAGCTTCATTTGGGTGCCTTCGCCGCAGTCGATGAGATAAGCGCTGTTGTCCGTTTCAAGGACTTGGCCACTCGGATTGCGACCAAATGCAGGTATGGCCGAATTAGATCCAAGCACGGTAAGTTTTAAAGGCATCGCGGTTTATTCTTCTTCCATTTCCCTCTCCAATTCTTCCATAAAGACATAATCGATACTTTCTTGGATGGATGGAATAATAACTAAAATGGTGTCTAGCTTACTTATTTCTATTAATTTCTTAACGTGAGGACTGACAATTCCTGTCAAAACAAAGCTCCCTTCTTCTTTAAAGAGCCTATTGCCTGTCAAAATGGCACTCAGGCCAGAAGAATCTACATATTTCACATTGGACAAATCTAAAATTATATTTCGGACACCTTCATTGGCCAAAATGATCATTTCAGATTTTAGATTTGGAGCCAAAAGAGAGTTCAAATTGTCTTCATTTAGTGAAAACAAGGTGTATTTTTCGTTTTTGTCTATTGTGTATTTCATTTATGAAATAGTTTTGGGTCTATTTATTTAAGAGGGAACAAAGATTATCAAAATAATAATATCAAAGGCAAATTTAATAAAAAATAGTTAAATGATGAAATTTCTTAACGAATTAGAAAGATTGGCATTATTTTTATGGTATGTATTGATATTTATGCGCTAATTTTACATATTATATAATTAATTAATGTAAATTGGTGTTGATTATTTAAAAATTATCCTAATGCAGAAAAAATTTTCTCCAGAAGTTAAAAAGATCATTTCCATCAGTAGGGATGAGGCTTTAAAAACTGGACATGACCATATAGGCACCGAGCATTTATTGTTGGGTGTATTACAAGATTCGGATAGCATTACCAGTAGGATTTTTTCAAATTTGAATATTTCTACAGAGGATGTGAGGGCATATGTGGAGTCATCTATCATCAAGCCGGGTGGACCTTTTGAGGTGAAAGACAAAAGCCTTCCTTTGGATAAACATGCCGAAAAAGTTCTAAAAGTGACTTTTCTAGAATCGAAAGTTTTCAAAAATGATGAAATAAATCCTGAGCATTTGATGTTGTCTATTCTTAAGCATTTTGAGAATACAGCTAGCAAAATGCTTCAAAATTTTAATGTGGATTACGACATTTACAAAAATCAATTGGACATGATCATTGAACAAACAGGTCACAGCGACGACCAAGACGATATATTGGCACAATCTTCGGATTCCGATTCTGGATATGAAGACGATGGGGGAGAGAAGTACCAACGCAAATCAAATATTAAATCTAAGACACCTGTTTTAGATAATTTTGGTAGAGATATCACTCGACTTGCCGAAGAAGGGAAATTGGATCCAATAATTGGCCGTGAAACAGAAATTGAGCGAGTTTCTCAAATTTTGTCTCGTAGAAAAAAGAATAACCCAATCTTAATCGGTGAACCAGGCGTTGGAAAAACGGCCATCATCGAAGGCCTTGCATTGAGAATCATCAAGAAAAAGGTCTCTAGAACGCTATTCAACAAGAGAATCGTCATGTTAGACCTAGCTGCTTTGGTGGCTGGGACAAAGTACAGAGGTCAGTTCGAAGAGCGTATCAAATCGATTATGACTGAGTTAGAAAAAAATCGAGATGTGATTTTGTTTATCGATGAAATCCATACCATCGTTGGTGCTGGAGGGGCTTCGGGTTCCCTCGACGCTTCCAATATCTTCAAGCCTGCACTTGCGCGTGGAGAACTGCAATGCATCGGTGCTTCTACTTTGGACGAATATAGACAATATATAGAGAAAGACGGCGCCTTGGATCGTCGCTTTCAAAAGGTTTTGATCGAGCCGCCTAGTGCCGAGGAGACTGTTTTCATCATTAATAATATCAAGGGAAAATACGAAGAATGTCATAATGTCATTTTCAGTGACGATGCGATTCAAGCGTGTGTAAGACTTAGCGATAGATATATTTCTGATCGATTTTTACCAGATAAAGCCATTGACGTCATCGATGAAGTAGGAGCTAGGGTTCACTTGAAAAATATCCACGTACCCAAGCATATCGAAGAGCTCGAAAAGAACATCGAGTCCATAAAAGAAATGAAAAATCAAGCAGTTAGGAATCAGCAATATGAACGAGCTGCGGATTTGCGTGATGATGAGTCAAAGATCGTTAGGCAATTGGAAGATGCTAAGATAAAGTGGGAGGAAGACTCCAAAATCCAGAGATACCCTGTTACGGAAGAAGACATAGCCGAAGTGGTATCTATGATGACTGGAATTCCCCTTAAAAAAGTAGCCCAAAGCGATAATACCAAGCTGGTGACCATGGGTGCTGATTTGAAGAATTTAGTGATAGGACAAGAGGAAGCGATTGCAAAAATCACCCGCGCCATCCAACGTAATAGAATTGGCTTGAAAGATCCTAAAAAGCCTATTGGCAGTTTTATATTTTTGACCAACGGGTGTCGGTAAAACCGAATTGGCCAAGGTCATAGCGACTTATTTGTTCAATTCAGAAGATGCTTTGATCCGTATCGATATGACCGAATATATGGAGAAATTTTCCATCAGCAGATTGATAGGAGCTCCTCCAGGGTATATTGGATATGAAGAAGGCGGTCAGCTTACTGAAAAGGTGAGACGGAAGCCATATTCTGTTATTTTATTGGATGAAATAGAAAAGGCACACCCAGATATTTACAATATTTTATTGCAAGTATTAGATGATGGTCAGTTGACGGATGGACTTGGTAGAAAAGTAGATTTCAAAAATACTTTGATCATTATGACCTCTAATATTGGTGTGAAACAGCTTAAAGACTTTGGACAAGGCGTTGGCTTTGCTACACAAAGTAGGACAGAACAAGCTGATGACTACGCGAAATCTGTCATCCAAGGTGCTTTGAAAAAGACATTTTCACCAGAATTCCTGAATAGGTTAGACGACGTTATTATTTTCAATGGATTAGAGAAAGACTCGATCTTGAAAATTGTGGAGCTTGCACTTAAGGATTTGATGAAGCGTATAGCAGATCTGAAGTATGGTCTTGAGGTGACCACGGATGCTAAGGAGTTTTTAGCAGAAAAGGGGTATGATCCACAGTTTGGGGCTAGACCATTGCACCGAGCGATTCAAAAATACGTAGAAGATCCATTGGCAGAATTCCTTCTTCACGAGAAAATATCGGAAGGAACTTTACTTTTAGCTGATATTAACGCAGATAAATCAAATATTCAAATCAGTATATCAAAAGTAACTGATTCAAATTTGGTATAAATTTGTATTTTTGCATATAATTTTATCATTTTTATTCATTAAAAACACAATTAGATATTGAATCCACCCAATCAGTCCAATAGAGAGAGGTATAACCCAAGAAATCAAAGAGAACCAGAACATCGAATCAACGAATCTATTCGAGTTCCTGAAATACGCCTTGTAGGTGATAATTTCGAGGAAATGTCTGAAATTATTGGAAGAAAAATAGAAACAGGCGTGTATCCGACCTACACTGCGATTGGATTTGCAGAAAAACTAGGGGTTGACTTGGTTGAAATAACTCCAAATGCCGCTCCACCCGTATGTAGGCTCATTGACTATAATAAATTTCTTTATAATAAAAAGAAAAAGGAAAAGGAACTTAAGGCCAAAACCTCTAAGACTGTCATCAAGGAGATTAGATTCGGTCCCAATACCGATGAACATGATTTCGAGTTTAAATTGAAACATGCAAAAAGTTTTCTTGGGGACGAAAGTGCGAAAGTGAAGGCTTATGTTCAGTTTAAGGGTAGGGCCATCGTATTCAAAGATCGTGGAGAATTGCTGTTGCTTAAGTTTATCAAGGAGCTTGATGATTACGGAGCACCCGAGTCTTTGCCTAAGTTGGAGGGAAAAAGGATGTTCGTTATGATCGCACCCAAGAAGAAAAAGTAATAAATCAAATATATATTTTGGGAATTTTTTATGATTCTAAAATAAAATCAAATTAATTTATTATTAATTTCAAAATTATATTGTAATTTTGCAGCCTCTTATTAATCAGGTCATTTTTTATTTATACTTATTATGCCTAAAATAAAAACACATTCAAGCGCAAAAAAGAGATTTACAATCACTGGGAGCGGAAAAGTAAAGCGTTTTCGTGCGAACAAGTCACACTTATTGCGTAAGAGATCAAAAAGGAGGAAGACTAACCTTCTTGGTAGCACATTAGTGCATGAATCAGATCAAAAAAGAGTTTTGGTGATGCTAGGCATCAACTAATTTTATTTATTTTATTTTTTAACGAGGATACAGACTAAAGTACTTTTTCACAAAGTCTCTGTATTGTACTAAAAAAACATTTTAACTATGCCACGTTCAGTAAACGCAGTTGCGTCAAGAAAAAGAAGAAAAAAAGTATTAAAAGCAGCTAGAGGATATTTTGGAGCTAGATCCAAAGTATTTACCGTTGCAAAGAATACATTAGATCGCTCCATGGCTTACATGTACCGCGATCGCAAGAATAAGAAAAGAGCATTCAGAAGATTATGGATCGCAAGGATTAATGCCGGTTCTAGAATGTTGGGAATCTCTTATTCTAAATTAATACATCAGTTGTCTCTTGCTAATATCGAGTTAAATCGTAAAGTATTGGCTGATTTGGCGATGAACAATTTTGATACCTTCAAATCAATCGTTGAAAAGGTAAAATAAATCTCTGATAAAATCTTTTAAAGGGCCGCTTTTTGCGGCTCTTTAAGTTTTAGGCCATTCCAATCTCCGTCCACACAGGTATTGAATTAATATTCGAGAAACATATCTCAAGAGCAAGGTTAATATTCACAGAATTCTTGGTATAAAAATGTTAATTTTGATAAATTTTTGTCTCCAAATTCAATTATGGCAGGAAATTCTTTTGGAAAATTATTTTGTATTACAACTTACGGTGAGTCGCATGGACCCGCTATGGGTGTGATCATTGATGGCTGCCCCCCTGGAATTGAATTGACAGAGGACATGGTCAATGTTGAATTGGCTCGCAGAAGGCCTGGACAATCCGCCATCGTTTCACAACGAAAGGAACAAGATCAAGCTATCATATTGTCTGGGGTCTATGAAGGCATCACTACGGGTACTCCCATAGCCATTCAAATCAATAACGAAGACCCAAAATCCAAAGACTATAAAAGCTTGGAAAATATTTTTAGGCCCTCTCATGCAGATTATACTTACAAGGCAAAATATGGATTTAGAGATCATCGGGGAGGAGGCCGAGCCTCAGCTCGGGAAACAGTAGCTAGGGTAGCAGCTGGAGCTGTTGCGAAAAGGATATTAATGCAAGAGGGTATTGAGGTTTTTTCTTATGTACAAAGCGTGGGAAATATTTTTCTAGAAAAAGAATATCAAAGTTTAGATTTAAATTCGATAGATGCCAATGAAGTGAGATGTCCAGATGCTGAAACTGCAAAGCAAATGTTCCAATATATCCAAGATATTAAAAAAAACGGTGACTCCATTGGTGGAACAATATTTACTGTAGTAAAAGGCTGTCCAGTAGGTCTGGGAGCTCCGGTATTTGACAAACTCCATGCTGACATAGGAAAGGTGATATTGAGCATAAATGCGTGCAAGGGGATAGAATTTGGGAGTGGATTTGAAGGTGCTAAAATGCTCGGCTCTGAACACAATGATGTATTCTCAACAGATGATAATAATGTATTTACCCTTACAAATCATTCTGGAGGCATCCAAGGAGGCATCTCTAACGGTATGGATATCACTTTTAGATCAGTTTTTAAGCCTGTAGCTACGATTATAAAAGAACAAGATACGCTCGATACTAATTTCAATAAAATTACGTTTAAAGGTGTTGGTCGCCATGACCCTTGTGTCTTGCCAAGAGCAGTTCCAATAGTGGACAGCATGACCGCCATCGTTTTGGTGGATCATTTTCTCAGAAATTTAAAATTAAAGAAATAATAGAAATGAAAATTAAAATGATTTTACAAGGCATGATTTTATGTCTTGCCTTCATGAATGCTGGTCTCTTGAATGGTCAGTCACGAATCGCATTTTACAATGTTGAAAATCTCTTTGATACGATTGACAACCCTTTGACCGACGATCAAGAATTTCTGCCAAATTCACCAAAACAATGGAATACGACTCGGTATTTTAATAAAATATCAAACTTAGGATATGTGATAAATCAAATACATCCCGAGATAATGGGCTTTACAGAAATCGAAGAAGAGTCCGTATTGAAAGATTTGGTCAATGCTGATTCCTTGAAAAAATATAACTATAAATGGGCTCACAAAAGCGCTAGAGATCCTAGGGGAATAGAACCAGCCATGATCTACAGATCGGACCTTTGGCAATCAAAGTCGGTCGAACTTTTGCTGCTAAAGGACAAATTGACAGGGGAGGATACTTTGTATAGACGCGGCATTTTGCACGTAGAGTTGGTAAATCTGAAGGACAAAAGCAGCTGCCATGTCTATGTAAACCACTGGAAATCAAGGCGTGGAGGCGAAGATGAAACGGACCATCTGCGCATAAAATCAGCGAATTCCTTGGCTAAATCTATAGAAAAAGTGAAAAGGAAATCACCCAATGCCAATATCATAATCGTAGGTGACTTTAACGATGGACCGAAGGACGCAAGTTTACAAAAAATTACCAATGGTAAAGATGGAAAATTTTATAATGCTGCGGCATATATAGACCCAACTCAAGAGGGTACTTATTATTTTAAACCAAAGAAGGCATGGGACGTTTTCGATCAAATCATTTTAAGTCAAAACGTTGCTGCCAAAAATGCGTTTCCCAAGCAGATTATTTATAAGGATAATAAAATTACCTTTAAAAATAGAAAGACAGGTGAGTGTTTTCCAAATCAAACTTTCGGCCAAGGTAATAAATACTACAATGGATACAGCGACCACTATCCAGTGTACTTGGATATCAACTTAAATTAACCCAGAATAAAAATTACTGTCTAAAGTTCAGATCTTTTGTGTGAATACCATTAAACAAAGAGTCTAAACCAGCTCCTGGTTTAATAGAATATCCAGAAACAGATAAATAGTTTTTGGCGGTAAAAATACCCAATGCACCTGTAATATTGCTATAAAGTGGTAGATCTTGAGATCCGGTTATGCCAAAATTAGCATCTACCAAGTCTTGCTTTGCAAGCATTTCTCTTCCACCGCTGTAGATTTGGAATTCTATATCTTTCATTTGTCTAACTACGTCTTGACGTTTTTCCATATTATTGCCCAAATATTGGAAAAAAAGATTCGGCGTGAAGTTGATAGTGGACTTTGTATGCGACACACCTAATTTCCATAGCAATGATTTGATTTCACTTTGATTAGGATTTGCAGCATTAAATTCTTCATAGGTGATTTTTATATTTATATCATGTAACAAAGCATTCGCATCATCTTCCCAGTCAATATTATAATCTTTATAAACTGCGTCAAAGGCAAGGTTTTTATTTGAGATTGGGGGTGAAATTAACCTTGGATTTATAAGCGTGGTTGTAGTACTTGTCAATGTCTTGTTTTCCCCTGTTTGAATGATTAGCTTATATGGAGTAGCTTTGGTTATATTCAGTTCGTCATTACTTATTTTATAAACCAAATTAGGAGAAATGGCAAATGGCCCTGTCTTCCTTGGGAAGCCTTCTGCGGTAGCATCTACTCTAACCATATTGTAGATGACCCCAGTAGTTAAATTCTGTATTTGCACAGTTGCATTAGGGTAATATAAGGCTGCGGAATCCTTAGCAAGTGCACTGGCGGCAATACTCTGCGATGCAAATGATCTTTCCAATCTTATATAATGATTGTTGTCCTGCAAACTCAAAACCCCATATACTACAGGCGTTGTACTACCTTCTTCGATCACATTTAGCTCGTTTTTACACCCCAAGGCTCCACAAATCAACAGCGAAAAAATTACAATTTGAAAACCAGTAGAAACATTATTTTTAAAATCCCAAAATTTCATAAAAAAGATTATTTGCGTGTAAAGTTATCAATATTTGTATTAAATTCAAACCCCGATATGTTAAATAACGGTGATAGTCCATTGGTTAGTATTCTTTTAACTTCTTACTACGGTAGGACTCTTTCTCCTAAGCGCATTGATACTAATTGCGTGTTGTTTGAAATAATAGCAATTATTATGAATAATAATAAGAAGACTATGATATTTAGTAGATCATAAATAATAATTGAAAGAATAAAATACCGAATGACCCTGATAAGTAATTTACATGTAAAATATCATATATTTGCACTTAAATATCACACAAAATGACATCTAGATTTTCCAAAGTAAGCCTGTTTATCTTAATTATTTCGAGTTTTGGCATTAATGTAGCAGCTCAATTGCAATTTACCCAATATGATTATTTGCCCAATGTTCAAAAAAGTCTTAAACCAGCTTATAACGACAAGATGCCAAATTGGGGCAAAATGCTTTATTCTTTTCCTATCAACTTTGATGAAATCAATGCAATGTATTCCGATTCTGATGAAGCAAAAAATAATGTTAAGAATGCGCTTACAAGATACTTTAAGATTTGGCGACGATCGGTTCAGCCCTTTGTCAATGTTGAGGGTAAAATAATTTTGCCTGATTTAGATAGTTATTATATTAATCAAAAACTACAACAAGAATCGGCTGGAAAGAAGGTAAAAATTGAGACAAGAAATAAGGTTGATGAGTGGAATTTCGTTGGTCCAAAACAGACTTTTTGGTTAAAAGAGGACAATAGTCCTACCGTACCCTTGGCATGTCCTTGGCAAGTTAATGTTTATTCTCTTGACGTAGCTGCCATTGATAAAAATATAATAATTGCAGGTACAGAAACAGGTTTTTTGAACAAATCAATAGATAATGGGCTGACTTGGAATTTTGTGGCTAAAGAATACCCTTTTGGTGGTGGGATTACTTCAGTCGCAATAAATCCAATCGATCCGAATACCATCCTGGTCAGCAGTGGCAATCAAATACACAAATCTACCGATGGGGGCTTAACATTTGTGCCAAAATTAGGTGCTGCGAGATTCTCTGCGGATGTTGTGAAATACAATCCAAACAATCCTCAGCAAGTGGCCGCTGCCAGCCAAGAAGGGCTTTATATATCCAATGATGGAGGTGAAACCTGGACGAGAAAATGGAATTTTAGGACATGGGATGTCGAATTTCATCCAACCAATTCCAGCGTAGTATATGGACTTTCAGAATCGGCAGGTTTATTTATTTTTGCGAATTCAGTAAATGGTGGAGCGACATTTCAACAAACTAATGCATTTCCTGTTGGAAAGGTGGCTGTTTCTGGCGGTTTATTGGCCGTAACTCCAGATAATCCTGATTTGGTTCTTGCAGGGTTGTTGAGTGAAGCAGAAACACCACAAATCCTCAAAGGCATTTTCAGCAACAACGCATGGCAGTGGGCAACCTTGGCAACTGGTAAAACCACAAATTTACCAATGGACAACTGGCAAGGATATTTTGATTTTGTACTTGAAATTTCCCCCATCAACCACGATATCATATACACGGGAACTGGTACATTGTATCGAAGTGTGAATGGAGGAACATCATTTACACCGATCGGCGGGTATGATGGCATATTTCCTCTGCATCCTGATATTCAAGATTTGAAAGTTCTAAACAATGGTGATGTTTGGGTCGCTACCGATGGTGGAATAAACTACTCGACCGATAATTTTTCTACTCTTCCTAATTATAGGGCCAGCGTCAATGGATTGATGGGGTCAGACTTTTGGGGTTTTGACCAAGGCTGGAATGAAGATGTGATTGTAGGGGGACGGTACCACAATGGAAATACAGCTATCACAGATTTTTATCAAGACAAAGCCTTGCGAATGGGTGGAGCGGAATCACCAACGGGGTGGGTTATTCAAGGAAAATCGCGACATGTTGCTTTCGATGACCTAGGCGGAGGTTGGATTTTGCCTAAAAAAGCAGAAGAAAAATTTGAAGGAAATTTCATTTTTACGAAATTTCCAAATATGGAGGAATATGGTGCAAGAAGGAGCAATTTAGTCCATCACCCGAATTATTCTGGGACCTTGTACTTAGGTGCTGGCAATACTTTTTGGCGGAGCCAAGACTTCGGTGTCAATTGGGAGATGATGGCTACGTTTCCTAAGACTGTAAGATATTTACAAATAAGCCATTCTAATCCAGACTATATTTATATCGATGTCGATGAAAATGGGCTGTATAAATCAGTAGATGGTGGCATTACATTTGTACATAAACCGGCTATAATATCACCTCCACTTGGAAGTTCTTATTGGGGAGGAAAACATCATTTTGAGATATCACCTTATGATCCCAACAAGCTTTATGTATGTCAACAAAATGGTGCTTGGACAGCCGATATCGGCAAAGTCCTCATGTCTAATGATGGAGGTGATACTTGGAATGATATAAGCTCAAATATCTCTGGGAGCTACCTTAAATCAATCCTGGTGCAACCTGGGGCAGATCAAAGCGAAGTGCAATACCTGTTCACTATTACAGTTGGAAACCTTGGCTCAAACGTTTATTTTAAAAAGAGTGGCACTACAGAATGGGTTTCCATGGCAAATGGATATCCTGTGGGGACGATCGTCAATATTCCCAAGATTTTTTATCGAGATTCAAAGATAAGGGTAGCGGGGACCTCAGGCGTTTGGGAACATGGACTGAAAGATACTTTATACGAACCCATCATACAGCCTTGGGTGGAGCAAAAGAAATACAAGTGTATATTAGATACAGTGCGGTTTGATGATCATTCTATCCTTGACCATCAAGGTGCGTCTTGGCATTGGGATTTTTCACCAACTCCCATATGGGTTGACGATCAAAATATTCGAAATCCAAGGGTAGTCTTGGGCAACTGGAATGTTTTCAGCAACGATGACCATTACCAAAAATGGTAAAAAGTATTCTAAAACAATGCCTGATTTTGTAGGTGCCGTTGCTTGCCCATCTTTATTGGACTGTTCGAATCCTGCTCCAATTCCAAAAAGCGAATGGAAGTTGGTTTCAGTTTCAAGTCAAGAAACAGTGGACCCTGGCTTGGCGACCATGGCATTTGATGGTAATCCGAGCACAATTTGGCACACTCGATGGACTTCTGGCTCTGATACTTATCCACACGAAATGCAAATCGACCTAATGCGGGCGTATGAGGTCTCGGAATTTATGTATCTGGCGCGTCAAATTGGGGTTAATGGCAATATTAAAAATTATGAATTGTATTTAAGTTTGGATAGCTTGGATTGGGGATCTCCAGTTTTGAATGGGGCTTTTGCGGACCACACTGCACCTCAGTATATAAAATTGTCCACGCCCAAAAAGGCAAAGTTTATGAAATTAGTCGCCAAATCTGAGCATTATGGCCAAAGCTTTGCAGCTGCAGCTGAATTAGGTCTCGTTGGATGTTATGCCGAGAGCTCATCATTATTTGATTTGAAAATATTTGATAGTATATCTGCTTACCCTGTTCCTTCACAAGGCGTTTTTGAATTTAACTTGCCCGATCTAAATATTGAGTCTTTCGAAGTTTTTAATGCCAGTGGGCAAAGGATTAAATCTATGAAATATTCCAATTCAAAAAATGGCTATTCTTTCGATTTAAGTTACGAACCTTCTGGGATTTATTATGCCAGAATACTGTCCTCAGCAAAACGCATTTTTCACATGAAATTGATCAAGATTTAGTTATACATTAAGTTATTATAATGTGTAAAGCGTAGATTATTAATATTTTGCTAGAAAAAAAATCCCCATACCTTTTGGATATGGGGAACAATTTGGGATTTAGAAAATACTTATTTGGCTTTTGTGTGCATCTGATTTATGGCCATCAATTCTTTCATAGTCCTTTGCATGGCATCGACATTACCATCCAAGAATATTGTATTGCCATGTCCAAGTTCAGCAAAGTGCTTAAGGGATTCTGTCCACATAGCGAATAAAATCAATGAGGCATCTAAGTCCGCATTTTGCATTTGCTTTGCAGCTTCTGTCATACCCAGCGCTACCTCTTGTCTGAATAGAGCCACACCTTGACCTCTAAGTTGTGCAGCAGTTCTTTCAGCCTCAGCTTGTATTCTGATGGCATTTCCATCTGCTTCCGCAGCTTTAGTCTTGGTAATGAGCAATGCTTGTCCTTCATTTTCTGCTGCTGCTTTCAAGTTGTTTGAGGCAACAACTTGGGCCATTGATTTGGTGATGGCTTCATCAAAGGTAATATCATTGAGCTGGAGGTCTATTAAGTGAAATCCCCATTGCTCTAATGTGTGATCCAATTGTTCTTTTACGTCATTAACGATTTCCTTTCTAAGGGAAAGTATCTCAGCTTGTTTTTGAGTCGCAACAAATCCACGAATCGAGCCTTCAATGGTTCGAACCAAGGCAGTCATGAAATCGCGATCATTCATGAATTTAAAAGCTACGTTGTGCACCGTTTTTTCTTGTTGATCAAATACCGCATACAAGAGCATTGCCTTAAAATAAACATTGGCTTGGTCTTGTGTGATGGCTTGAAAATCTAGTTCAGCAGATCGATTTTGGATGGAGACGCGTTTGAATATTTGTTCGATCAATGGTATTTTGAAATTCAACCCAGCAGAAAGCATTCTATTGTATTTGCCAAAAATCGTGGTAACACCTATGGTGCCCTGATTTATCGTACAGATGCTGGATCCGATGATGATGACTATTAATGCGATGATTGCGATTGTTCCCATTTTACTTTTGTTTTGATTTTTAAAATTAATTCTTTAATCTAGTAAGGATATATATCCCGCTAAAGTTCCAAAAGTGAAGCTTAAGACGACGAAGACTTGATAATTTCCGTCCAAAAGGCTATTTAATCGGTTTTTCCTTAATCCACTTTTTGAAATAAATATAATGCCCTGAAAAGAATAGGATGATTCCCCAATAAAAAATTTCGCTAGACCATGCCCAGTTCAATCCCACATTCCATACTATTATCGTAAAATATATGAAAGCCAAATAAAACAAAGCACAATAAAATTGGATTTTTAAACCATAAAAAGTCGCTCCCGTGCCTGCCAATCCATTGAAAAATACACCACCAACTGCAAAAACCAACAAAATGCCAAATAAAACTTGAAATAGCCCCCTAGACTGGTCTATTAAATTGGTTTCTTCATTGAATAATATGTATTTAATGCTGTATTCGGGATAAAATAAGATAGGAAATGATATGATAAAAGTGACGCAAAGACAAATAATGCTGGTTTTAACTACCGCTTTCCAAACCAAATCATGCTTTTTTTGACCAATAAGATTGCTGACCATCGTATTTATCCCGCTAGCAAATCCCCAGCATGGAATCGACAAAAGTAAATATACGTTTCGACCCAAATTAGAAATGGCCAAAGCATCTTCTCCTATATGATTCTCAACCACCATAAAGAAAATTAGCCAACTTCCCATACCCACTATTGCCTGCGCAACTATCGGAGTACCAATCGAAAGCTGCTCTTTGATTTGCTCCCAATTGACTTTATATGGCCTGAAAATTCGATAATAGATGGCTTCTTTATCAAATATCATATAGATAAAAAACACTACTATGGCTATTAATTCCGCAATGGTACTGGCAAGCCCTGCACCATAAATTCCCCATTCTGGAAAGCCAAATTTTCCAAAAATGAAGGCATAATTGAGGAAAATATTAGCGAGCAAAAGTATGGCTGTATCTATGATGATAAAAGTGGTACGCGCTACTCCCGTATATAATGCGACGATAGAAACTCCAGCATAACTGATGAATATCCCATAGGCACGCCAGTCAAGGAACTCGATGCACTTTGTACTGATTTCTTGATTATGGATCAAAAACTTGAACAGAAAAGGTCCAGCGGTTTTCATGAAAATGAATAAAAAGCATGCCAAAATCATTTGGAAATAAAACATCGCATAAAAAGCTTGTCCGACTTCATCCTTATGACCCTGACCTAATTTTCTGGCGATGATGATTTGGCCACCTTTTGAGAATCCGTAACCAATCGAAGATATGATCAAGTAAAAAATACTGACGAGGCCAATGGCTGCAAAATCGATTTTCCCTTTGTGAAAAAGCAAAACACTGTCGCTTAATGCGATGATATTCTGAACAGCACTTCCCATCATGATGGGGACCGATAATTTTAATATTTGCCGAATACTAGGATATAATTCCATTCAATTTTTTGAAAAACTCAAGAATGCCAAATATAGAACATTTTTATTTAAAATAGATATCATCGATGAGTTCTTCACCCAAAGTCTCGTTCAAGGTTTTAATTATTTTTGCTTTACCCAAAAGTAATTCATGCCTTAAAACGGAGGATGTTAAGTAAACGGTCAGTATCCTTTGGTAATAATTTAGTTTGTGGGTGTGCTTGCTTATTTGAGCCCCAAAATTTTCCTCCCATGCCTTTTCTATCCTGACAGAAGTATATTTATTCAAAATCTTCGGATCGTGGATGAGTTCCTTCACGAGGTCGCTTAAAGATTTTTCATTTTGTCTTTTAAAAATGGTCATAATGGGAATTAATTCAATGGGTCGATTTGTAAATTGTCGAATGAATTCTCGATTTTCATTTCTTTAAAGTTAACATTTAATTTTAACTCTTCCAATAAAAGTGCAACTCTATCTACGTGTGTGTCAGTGATGAAAATTTGTCCAAAATCATCTTTGCTCAACATGGACAGAATATGCCCGACGCGACTTGCGTCTATTTTGTCAAAAATGTCATCAAGCAGAAGTATTGGATTGAATTTGCATTCGTCTTGCAGGATGGAATATTGTGCTAGCTTCAATGCTAACACAAATGATTTTAATTGACCCTGGGAGGCTTCTTGTTGCAGTGGCTGCCCTTTGATAAATAGTGCCATCTTATCCCTATGAATTCCATAAACGGTCCTTCCTTTTTCGAAATCTTTATTCCTGCCGTTTTTCAATAAATCGAGATAATTCTTTGTCTCTAAATCTGAAGTATATCGAAGTGAAACATCCTCTAGACCTCCAGATATTTGGTAATAAAATTCACTAAATTTGGGCTGAAATATTTGTAAAAACCAAAGTCGCGACTTGTGAATAAATTCTCCGCAATGTGCAAGTTTCAATTCATAGCTCTCCAATAAATCGAGAGGAATTTGATCAAAGAAAAGGGACTTAGTCAGAAGAGCATTCCGTAGCTTTTGGACTTTGATATACGTCACGAGGTTCTCGAGATAATTCGGGTCAATCTGGGATATGGTGATGTCCATAAACCTCCTTCTTATCTCATTCAACCCACTGACCAATTCTAGATCATTTGGGCTGATGAGAACGATTGGGATTTGTCCAATATGCTCCATGGGTTTGATGCCTGCTTTGCCATTAACGTCTATTTGCTTGGCATAACTGGAAGTGTATTTGACGGCTACTTTGAGCTTTTTTGTGTTTTTAATCCAATTGCCCTCAATGCGGTAAAATTTTTTTTCGTGTTGGACCAAATATCTATCATTGGGCATAAAATAGGATTTTGTCAATCCAAGAATATAGATAGCATCCAGTAGATTAGTCTTTCCGACGCCATTGAGTCCCGTGATGATATTAATTCCATCTATGAATTCAAAATTTGCTTTTCCATAATTTTTGAAATGAAAAAGTTTAATTTCCTTTAAATATAATTGGCTATCCAAAATCAGAAATATTTAATATTCAAGCACCCAATTGTTCACTGTAGCAATAAATTTATAGTGGAATATTTCCATGTTTTTTCTTGGGTCTTTGGACCACTTTGTTCTCCAACATGGCGAATGCCATGATTAATTTTTTGCGGGTATCCCGGGGTTCTATTACTTCATCTATAAATCCACGACTGGCTGCGATATAAGGATTCGCAAAGTGTTCAGCATATTCTGTCTCCTTTGATTTTAATGTTTCAATAGGATTAGCTGATTGTTGTATTTCTTTTTTGAAAATGATTTCACTGGCTCCTTTTGCTCCCATGACGGCAATTTCTGCCGTGGGCCAAGCATAATTCATGTCAGCACCAATAGGCTTAGAATTCATAACATCATAGGCCCCGCCATAGGCTTTTCTAGTGATTACGGTTACTCTAGGGACGGTCGCCTCGCTGAATGCAAACAGTAGCTTTGCCCCATTGGTGATGATGGCATTCCATTCTTGTTCAGTGCCAGGTAAAAATCCTGGAACGTCCTCCAATACGAGTAGTGGGATATTGTAACAATCGCAAAATTGTACAAATCGGGCAGCTTTTTTACTGGCATTTACATCTAAAACTCCCGCCAAATGCAGTGGTTGATTGGCTATCACTCCGATGCTCCGCCCTGCGATTCTCGCAAAACCGACGATGATATTTTCTGCATAATGTTTGTGTATTTCAAAAAAACTTGCTTCATCCACGATGTTTGAAATCACCTCGTGCATGTCGTAAGGCTGGTTGGAAGATTCAGGTAAAACGTTGTTTAGACGCGGTCTAGATTCATCTCCCAAGGTCCAACTTTTGGACGAAGGTTTATCTTCGCAGTTTTGTGGCATATAACTCAATAACTCTTTGATCTGATGAAGACATTCAAAATCATTGTCGGCTACTAAGTGGGTGACCCCTGATTTCGTTGCGTGGGTCATCGCCCCACCCAATTCTTCAGAGCTGACTTCTTCGTTGGTGACCGTCTTTACTACGTTGGGTCCCGTTACGAACATATAAGAACTTTGGTCCACCATGATGATAAAATCAGTGATCGCGGGTGAATAAACTGCACCTCCTGCGCAAGGCCCCATGATAGCTGATATCTGAGGAATGACCCCAGAAGCGATCGTATTCCTATAAAAAATATCAGCATATCCACCTAGTGAACTCACTCCTTCTTGTATCCTCGCTCCGCCTGAATCGTTCAACCCTACAATGGGCGCACCATTCTGAAGGGCCAAATCCATTATTTTGCATATTTTTTCAGCATGTGTTTCTGACAATGATCCTCCAAATACGGTAAAATCTTGACTATAAATGTATATCAATCTTCCGTGGACTGTACCAAATCCAGTGATGACGCCATCCCCCAAAATCACTTGATCCTCCATCCCAAAATCGGTACATCGATGGGTGACAAACATCCCTATTTCTTGAAATGACCCTTCATCTAGCAATATGTAAATTCTTTCCCTGGCGCTAAGTTTTCCCTTCTTGTGCTGGTCTTCGAGTCGCTTTAAGCCACCAGCTACTAGGGCTTCTGATTTTTTATTATTTAATAGTTTTACCTTTTCAATCATAAAGAGAAATATTTTAGAATGTCCCATACTTTCAGGATCTCGGTATCTATTTTATTTTTAGCTACCAGAACACCAAAGAAATGTCTAATTTTGTGACAAATATACGATAAGACAATGGGAATATTATCACAAAGAGTTACTTCAATGGCTGAATCAGAGACCTTGAAAATGGCTAAAATGGCTAGAGAATTGCTAGAGCAAGGACATTCCGTAATAAGCTTGAGTTTAGGTGAGCCAGATTTTGATACGCCTGACCATATTAAAAAAGTTGCCACTAGGGCCATTGAGGATGGTTTTACAAAATATACCCCAGTAAGCGGTATCCTCGAGCTAAAGAAGGCCATTAGTAATAAATTTCATAAAGAAAATAATCTTCCATACGCTGTCAACCAAATCGTGGTTTCAAATGGTGCAAAGCAATCCTTTGCCAATATTTGTTTGGCTATGCTGGACGAGGGTGATGAAGTTGTTGTCTTTTCTCCGTATTGGGTCTCATACGTTCAGATCATTCAGATGGCAGGAGGGAAGTCAGTTATCGTAAAGGCGGGCATAGATCAAGATTATAAAGTAAGTGCAGATCAAGTAGAAAAGGCAATTACAGATAGGACCAAATTTATTTTATTTTCCTCTCCATGCAATCCGACAGGTTCTGTTTTTACACGCCGTGAATTGGACGAAATAGCGAATGTTGTTGCCAAATTTCCACACGTGTATATTGTTTCTGATGAAATATATGAGTATATCCAATTCGCCGACAAGCACGAAAGTATAGGGTCCAACCCACTAGTGTTCGACAGGACGATTACCATCAACGGCTTTTCGAAAGGATATGCGATGACAGGCTGGAGATTGGGATATATGGGAGCACCAAAATTCATAGCTGAAGCTTGTGAAAAAATACAAGGGCAGTTTACGTCTGGTGCTGCAAGTTTCAGCCAAAAAGCTGCTGTTGAAGCATTGGAGGCTAGCAATGATCCAACGGATAAGATGAAAGAGGCATTCTTAGTGCGCAGAGATTTGGTCATCGGTTTGTTGAGTAAGATTAAAAGGAATTAAAATCAATCATCCCAATGGTGCTTTTTATCTGTTCCCAGATATTTCTTGGTTTTTTGGAAAATCTAATGGCAAAGACACCATCCGAAATGCGGATGACTTTTGTGACCTCGTGATGAATAATGTTTATGTAGGACTGGTTTCGGGTGGCGCATTTGGGGCACCTGAATGTATCAGAATTTCTTATGCTGCGTCAGAACAAGAACTGAGAGAAGCATGTCTAAGATTGTCAGAATACTTAGGCAATTTCAAATAGAAAATCACAGGTCTTGGTGGCCAAAACTCAAGGGAAGTATATTGAAAATGTTTTGAATTTCAAAAGTACGCCCAGATTCAGAACTCAAAATGATATGTATTTCCTTCTCTTGTCGATTTTGGTACTCTGAAATAATTTGACGACAGGCTCCACATGGACTTATAGGCTTGTCTTTGATCTGTTCTTTCCCTTGAACCGATACAGCCAAAGCAACGATCGGGATCTCTTTAAAGTTACTGCCGTAGTTTGACAAAACATTAGCTTCTGCGCATATACAAAGGGGGAATGAGGCATTTTCCTGATTTGAACCCTTTACGATGGTTCCATCTTCTAACAAAACTGCCGCTCCGACATTAAAATTTGAATAGGGCGCATAAGCATCTCCGCATGCATCTTTTGCAGCTGCTACCAACGTAATATATGGTGCTTCGAGAGTTAGTGGGCTTTCATGTTCATTATAAACAAATTCGATTCGATTTTTCTTCATAAAATTAAACCTAAAATTAAAAAGGGGTATAAAGGTAATGCATCAAAACCTATTAGTATAATAAAATTAAACTTTTGTGAAAATATATTTAATTTTTGGGTAGAAAATTGCAATAATTTGATTTTTTTAAGGCAAAAAGCGAGAATTTTCAAAACTGTATTGTTACAATTTGATATATTTGAGGCATAACTGACCAACATTAGTTAAATAATTCTATGCCTTTCAATTTTTAAAATAAAAATAAAACATGCTAGATATTAATCTCTTTCCTTTTACTCCATTAGAAACGGAACATTTTGAACTGCGTGACGTCCATGAAGAGCGAGATTTGTCATTGTTTTTTAGATTGAGATCAGAGCCAGATTGTATCAAATATCTCGATCGAGCTCCAGCCAAAATGAGGGGGAAGTAAAGGAGTTTTTGCAAATGGTGCGAAAGCAATGGGTTGAAAATCTTTGTATCACTTGGGTGATTGCTTACAAATTGAGCCAAAAAGCCATAGGAGTAATCAGTCTTTGGAATCTCGAAAAAGACCACCATAGAGGAGAGATCGGCTACGGTATTCTACCAGAACATTTTGGCAAAGGAATAATGTCTGAAGTCTTGCGTCGCGTGCTTCAATTCGGTTTCGAAAATATTAAACTACATTCCATAGCAGCCAATACCAATCCAGCCAACGAAGCCAGTATTAAGGTTCTTTTGAAAAACGGTTTCATCCAAGAAGGGCTTTTTCACGAAAACTTCTACTTCGATGGCAGCTATACGAATACAGCAGCATTTTCGCTTTTAGATCGAAATTTTATCAATCGCCTTTGATATTCAAGATGCCCCCAAGACTATGTCCTGAAAATTCAGGTGCGTACATCGATTGGATAGATGCATAACCCTGACTATAAGTCCCTTTGTGCGTTATTTTTAATTCATACTCAAGGACATAGCTGCCTTTCGGCATATAATCTATATAAAAATGCATCGCCAAATCCCTTGGATTTTTATAGAAACCTAGACCTCCCGAATAATTATATTTGCTGATGATGTCGATATGATCAAAACCACTGGGCTTCAAATCTTTAATGTGGATAAAACTGTAATCCCTATCGGCATGACACTCAAGACGAACTGCAATGCGATCTCCTGGCTTCAATTTGGTATTTGCATCCAAAGCTTCGCCCGCAACCCCTGTTTTATCATTCACTTTTTTGATGAAATATTTTTTGATTTTTAGTTGTGTACCATTGCTTTGAGAGATGTCTTTTATTTTATCAAAATACTGGTAATAAGCGGCACCCCAAGCTGGATTATTATTTGGATTTTCAATCTCTATTTTCCCAAGATCAGCATTTATTTGATTTGATTTGAAAGTCGTCTTTTGGTAGGCTGGGGGAGTTGTCCCGTTCTCGAAATGAAACGGTTTTTTAGAAAAACTGATAATCGGCTCTTTCAACTCTGAGTTTTGCCATGCAGTTCCTTTTTGCCAAAATGCGAAAATGGCAGATGCCGTTGCTTTTGAATTGTGCCAACGATTGGTTTGTTTTTGGGTTAAAAGATAATATTTCATAAGGTCTATCTCATCTGTGTTTTTAGCCCATTCATCAAATACATCGATCATAAATGCCTGAGATTCAATGTTTGAATAAGCATAGTTGCTTTCATATTTCCATTTCCAATACATTCCCAAATCTGGATTTTTAATGGCTCTTTCACGCCAAGAAGCGACCATTTTAGGAACCAACGATTTATCGCCAGACCTTCCAAGGATGGTGGTAATCATCCCTTGGCTGATAATGCTTTCCCCTTGAATCCATTTTTTCATTTGGATAAAATATTTTTTGGAAAGCGCTTGGGTAGCAGCATTCAATTTTATTTTTTCATGAAATGAAAATGCAAACAAACTCAGCAAATCCAAATCGTCATATTGTTTCACTGATTCCCATTTCTTATTATTTCCGAATTGTTTCTTCTTAATTTCATAGCGTTCGGTCATTTCTTGGCCCACATAATTTGCTATTTTTTGAACAAAATCATCATAACCAGGCAACGCTTCGTTTTTTAGAAGATCCATTTTTTTCCAACGGCCAAGTTGTTCTAAAGCATAAATACTGACCCAAGGATTGGGCTTCATGCCATTAAACCAAGGCAATGCCCCGTGTTCGAATTGTCTTGATACTAGCTGGGTCCAATCTTTTTGCAGATTGTTGGAGAGTTTTGATAGGTCGAATAAAAGTGATATTCTCTCCATTTGTTCCGTTTCGGATTTGGCCTCGAGTACCCAAGGCGTTTCTTCTAATAATGCGGATTTTAATTCTTGATTTTTAGTCAAATTTGATTGAAGCTGCCCTTGTTCCTGCCATTTCTTGAAATAGGCTTGTAGTTTTGGCGTATTTTGTACCAGATATTTACCGATCAAGTTGGCTGACATTTGATTGATCAAAGCTTCAGTACCATCGTTTTCAGCATTGCTTAGATATGGCAAAGATTGTATCACGTGCCAGACGGGATTAGCTGTATATTCAAAAGTATATTGCAAGTCTTGAACCTTACCATATTTTTGTACGAAATCCGTGAAAACAAAATTTTTCTTTTCATTTGATTTTAAAAACAATGGCAATGTTTCAGTAATAAGTACCTTGTCCGTGAGGATAGGCAATTCGTGCATTTCTCCATCACCGATGACGCCATCTGATGCCACGCAGGATACTTTTAACGCTCCGATGGCGGATTCAGGTACCGTTATTTCCCAATCGACATTCACCGATTGATGAGGTGGAATCGTGACTTTCTTATCTATCGGGGAAGAGCAAAACTGCTTTGTTGCCTCTTGATTGTCCAATTTCATTTGCAAATTAACGGTTGCGGTTACAGGACTCTCACTAGCGTTAGAAACTTTACTGGTCAAAATTATTTTATCTCCTTGTCTCAAAAATCTTGGAAAATTGGGTGTCACCATCAGGTCTTTTTGAGTAAGTGTAGTGGCCTCAACGATGCATAATTGTAGAGATTTTGTGTAGCCGAGTCCTAAAAATTTCCATTGGGTAAGAGCTTCACCCATTTTGAATTTCAAATGAACCTCCCCAGCTTGATTGGAAATGATTTCAGGAAAGAAAAAAACCGTTTCGTTTAGATTCTCTCTTGGGACGATTTCTGCAGTATTTGTGTGCAATTGAGCATTGATTTCTGAAAGGGCTGGTGGTGCCTCTTCGGATTTATCATTCATGGCATCGCCTTCTGTTTTCATTTTGGCCGCTTGTGGTACAGCCGCCGTTTCCATCATGCCTCCTCTTCGCATCATCCTTCTTTGGATATGGTAATTAAAAAGATTGAGGGTAATATCGGGTCTGTAAGGAGGATTTTTATAATCAAGATTCTGTTGGGTAAGCCAATTTCCATAAGACAGGCCAAAAAGTGAAGAATTGACCATTAGGTTTGGTTCATAAGTGCCAAAGATGTTCCAATCCCATTTATGCTCTACGAAATTATCCAGAGAAGCGTCGTAAAGCGTTCCCATGAATTCTGTGGCAACATTTTGTGCATCAGGGCCTTTTATTTTCAAGATCCATTCTTGGTCTAATCCGGGCAAGGTCTTGTCCCTGAATTGTATCCACTCGAAGTCTAATTTTTTGTCATACCACGGCACTTCTATCGTCCTAGTCTTATGATACAATTGGTTGAATACGTTGCTAGAAACGTGAAGATGAATATTGCCTTTGTCTTTGTCCGTAATGGCTACATGATAAGTCGTAGTTTTATCGATTTTTTTCCAAAAAGATTCAATGGGTTGATCTTGTCTTTCCAGCTGGAAAAATACAAATCCTGGCGTATTGGTAGTTATTGTAAAAATGCAAATCTCTCCAGGTTTGTAAGATGTTTTATCTGTTGAAATTTTAAAAAGTTCATTGGGCAAAAGGCTTGGTATTTTTTCATTTTCGACTTCAAAATTTCTATCGAAAACCACCAAATTGCCTTGTAAATCTTTGCCTTCGATATGCACTAAATAGTGAAATCCTTCCACTAATTGGTTCGCGTTGATTTGCTTGTTCACCTCTGTAACTGTCCCATTATATTCCTTCTTTTCCAATACTGGCCATGAAAGAGGTCCAGCCTCGCCTATATATTCGTCATGAGGAAACTCGCGTTCGAACTCATTTTTATCCATTAAGGAGACATCTGCGATTCCCCAACTTCTACTTCTTTTCCATTCTGAGGGTACTTTAAGTCTTGACAATGTGACTTTGATCTCAGGATTTTGTTCAATGTTTTCTAGATTTTTTGCACTGATGCCCAAGCTTTTGAATTCTTGCATTTTGATCTTCTCCCCAGCAAGCATTTCAAAATAAAAGCCTTGTTGCCGTATGTTTATCGATTTTGTACTAGATTGACTTTCGCCATTGATATCCGTGACAATTGCCTCGATTTGATAATTGTTGATGATAAAATTTTGATTGGTAGAACTTAATTTTTGTGTTGGGAATTCTATAATGAAAATTCCTTCGTCATTTGTTTTTACACTTCCAGTGAGGATGACTTCAGGCGGACTCGGTCTATAAGGGAATCGGCAATAAAACCAGTAATAAGGACGCAAGTTTTCATTTTTATTGACCCTAAATTCAACCAATGCATTTGAAATAGGAAATCCAGTATAAGCCAAAGCTTTACCAGTTACTTTTATTTTATCACCAAGACTATTGGCTTCTCTGATGGTATCCCAAAGTATTCTAAAAGTGGGCCTTTTGTATTCTTCTACTCGAAAATTAGAAGTGTAATTACCATTAACTAAGATCGAATAGACGCCTCCTAGTTTTCCTTCTGGAAGAATCAATTCGCCGTGGCAAGATCCATATTGATTCAAGGATTTTTGTACAGAAAAGACCTCTTGCTGATTGGCATCTAGCACTTTAATTTCAGGCTTTCCAGTGGAATTTATACTTGGCAATCGATCCTTGTATGTCAAACCAATTATCTTGAAATATACCTTTTGCCCAGGTCTATAAATCGCTCTGTCAGTGAAGGAATAATAAGCTTCCGTGGTTGGATTGTATATCGTCTGTTCGTTGGCATAAAAGTCTGCGGAGATGGAATCATCTCCATTGGTGACAACCCATTTTCTCCCACCCGTTTTCGAACCCGAATTCGGATCCGTGTTTAGACGCCCTTGATCATCGGTCGATGTTTCTTTAATCAATGTAACCTTGGGTTTACGGGTTTTATAATCGTAGGAGGTTTCATAGAGTTTAGCTTTTAATTTGGTTTGCGGCTCTCCAGTAGTTCTGTTTGTAACCACGAATATTGGATTATGCGGGTATTTTTGGACTTGTGTAAGGGCAAGATTTGTCCCAGTTAACAAAATAATTTGAGTGATTCCAGAATCAAATTTAGGTTGGTCGCTGACCATCAATACATGATCTCCCAGATTAATTTTTTGTAAATTCAATTCGACTTTGTGTGTCAGATGATCCGTAGATTTTGGTAATGCATTTTCCCATTTTTGGAGAAGGGATAAGCTATTAAGCCACTTTAGTTTAGCTTCTGGAGTCATCTGATTCATGGACTCTTCGCTTTCTTTTTTTAGCTCAATAAGTTTAAAATAGAGTTTAGATATATTTTTATATTCCACCAAACCCAAAGTTGAACTATTTGGCTGCCAATATCTACTTGTCTGAATCTGTAAATGTGGAGATTCAATCCTTAGAATCATATTGTGTGCAGAAGATTTAGCGATTTCATTTTTTGAATTTGCGACGATCTCTTTGCATATAACTTTAGCTGTTTGCAATGCATTAGCCTTGGTATTGGGATCAGACTCTGTCTCTGATTTGTTAAGATGCCATTCCGCAATTCTGTATTTTGCTTCGTCAATAATTTCATTTTTTGGATAATTGTTGGCGATATTTTCGAGCATTTGTTTTTGTAGATCAGCTTTATTGGCGCCATTGTATATAGCGTTTATTTGTGCATTTCTAGATAGCTGTTGGTTGATTAGCGCTGTTTCGTACTTGTTGTTGGCTAGGTATTTTTCATATTTTTGACTTAAATCTATAAAATGATCCAATGATGTTGGTGTCGAATTTAGATTAAAATTGGTACTTACAAATACAGAAGAAATAGCCCACAAATTAGCATTTTCTAAAACTTCAGCTTGCTGACGCTGAGAGATTAAATTACTTTCTGACGCAAAATAATCCAAGGCCCTTACCATTAGTACATCGTAAAGGTTTGGACGAAAATGGCTATTTTTTGTGTTCAACTCGGTAAGGATCAATTTCGCTGATTGGTTGGGGTATTTTTGTAGTTCGGTAGATTTCACCGATTGCAAATAATACTGAGTAGCGTATTTTTTGAATGTTCCCAAATCCCATGTTTGGAGGTTTTTTCATCTAAAATTCCCCCTGATTCTGTTTTACCTATGAGTTCGTGGAGATATCCAATAGAATATTCATTCATTTTTTCTGCCAAGACAGAGGAAAGCACACTTTTGACGATTCCTTCTTGGCTGTCAGTATATTCCTTGAGCCATCGGAGGCTTTCTGGATCGCCTTCTTCTTTAAGCTCTTGGGTCAAAATGGCCTTAAAGATGGCCGCTTTGCATTGGTGCATTTCCTGCTTGTCAGTTTTTGCATTTTTCAATATTTCATCAACCACAGCCATAGCTGACTCAGGTAACCCTTCATTCCTAGCTTTTTCTACCTTTTGCCAGGCTTTATCATAATTGTAAGGAACAAATTTTTCCATCTGGAAGAAACTAATTAATAAGGCTATAAAATAAAACAATTTCATCGTTGAAGTCTTTTAGTTTATTGGATGCATTTCATTTCAATTAGAAGGTAAATTAGAAATAATTTAAGAAAATATTAAACTATATTAGATTTTCAATAACAAATCAAAATTTCTTGGCATCTTAAACAGAAACATATAATACAGAGGATGAGTTTTAAAGCATTTCAATATATAATTTATCAGTTCGCGCTAATCTTGGTAATTTTTCTCCCTGCATGCAGAGAAGAGAAGGATATTTCCATCACCGAGACAAAATATGAACAAGAATTGGAGGGTTTAGTGGTCAGTGACAACAATGTTGGGTTGGCTCAAGTGAGTGTTTTAGTGGATGGAAAATACTATACCTCTGATGAAAAAGGATACTTTCACATACCTAATCAACAGTACTCGGGGGCTATTGTGTTGAATTTTTTTCAAAATAATAAAAATATTGGTTACAAAACCATTAACGACCCCAATTCCAGACATAATTTTGTCAAATTTAAGGTAGATCACCAGTTGAATTTTACTAGCTACGACGGATCTGATGTTTCCAATATTATTACATCCCAGTCTCGTATGACTTTAACTATTCCAAAAAATGGTATAAAAAATAAGGACCAATCGAGTTTTGAAAATGTATTTTTAGCTAGTCTTGATTACACGAATGTAGATGATGGGGATTTTGACCTCAAATTCAACGGGACCATTCAGTATAGCGATTTGACGGATGAAATAAAGTATTTTCAGCCCATCTGCCAGTTTGAATTATCACTATTGGACTTTTCCAATGCTCCTGTCATAGACCTAAACAAGGATTTAGCCAGTACCTTCAGTTGTAAAAAACCTTCAACCATCGTGCAATCAACGGACTCGTGGTCGTTGTTTTTTCTAGATGAGGAAATCGGTCGTTGGAAATATCTGGCTAAGGTGGAAGAAAATGGCGATTTTCTGAATGGAAAAATCAATTTGCAGGGCATTTATTGTATCGGAAAGCCCCAATCTGTAAATACTGTTCAATTTGTGGTGAAAGATATTGATAATGCACCTTTGAGTTATGCAAGATATAAAATACAAAACATAAATAACGAGATTGAAGCATTTGGCTTTACAAATCGAGCAGGTGTAGTTTCAACCTTCATCAGTGCTGCTGCTACTTCAAGGATAGTATTGGTAAATGAATGCGGAGAAGCGTCTGGGCAAAGTTTGGAGACATTAAATGCCAATACAAGTCAAGTACTTGCTTCATTTAATAAGCCAAAATATCAATTTTCGGGTAGAGTAGAGGATTGTAATAATAATGCATTTGGCGCTGGAAAGATTTTCCTACAAAATAACAATTCCATCATCGGTATTTCTGAGGTGGGTTCAGATGGTAGGTACAAAATAGTCGTTCCCGAGTTTTGTGATTCACTCACAAATATAATTTTGAATTTTATTCCTAGCGATATTCAAAGCACTGCATCCACTTTTTCCTACAATCAAATTGCGAAAAACAATGTTTTTAACCCTAAAATTTGCAATAATACCGCTCCGTTTTTCGAAATTAAATTTTCTAATGGTCAGAGTAAAAAATACACAACTTTGGTAGATTATCAAAATTCAGGAACACTAAGGGGCCATAATGCCAATATTGACTTAGGATTTTCCGTTAGTTTCCAAAGTGCATTAAAAAGGGGAACGAATCCTATACAGTCATTTAATATGATCGAAGAAGGGTTTGAAACTTATGAGACAGTGAAAGGCAGTTTCATTATAACAAAAATGCCTACTAGAATTGGGGAATTCTACGAGGGATATTTCTCATTTGATGAAATACTCGGATATATAAATGGCTCGGAGTCAAGAGGACTTACCGCCAGTGGAACATTTAAGATAGAAAAGAAACAATAACACGATAGTCGCTTGAGCAGACAAGACGAAAAGATACTGATTGAGGATTGCTTGAATAATAGTCGGGCAGCGCAAAAAGCATTGTACGATGCTTATGCTGGAGCGATGTACTCCATTGTCAGGCGCTATGTAGTGAACGTGGACGAAGCCAATGATATATTGCAAGACAGTTTTATCTCTGTTTTCAAGTATTTGGCTACCTATAAATTTGAAGCTCCGCTGGGAAGTTGGATAAAAAGGGTGGTCATCAATACTGTTTTTAGGAATAAAAAAAAGAAATGGAATAGCTTGATTGAACACGAAGATCCTCTACAATTTCCAGAAGTAAAACTTGATTTGAGCTTTGATGATGGCATGGATTTGAGTTATATTAATAAAAAAATTAAAGAATTGCCATCTGGAATGAAAGAAGTGTTTTTATTGTTTTTTATAGATGAATATTCGCACAAAGAAATAGCAGATTTTTTGTCTATTTCTGAAGTAGCCTCCCGTGCAAGAGTTTTTAAAGCAAGGGAAATTTTACAAAAGCAATTGATTGAAGCGGGTATTTATAGTAAATAATGAAATGAAAATGGAAAAAAGTACTAGACATAAATTGAAAGACTTGTATGATCAAATGCAAGAAACTCCTCCTGCTTTTATTTGGGATGAAGTGGAAAAAAACATTCCTGTTTATGCAGTCGATAAAAATGAAAAACGAGGTTTTATTTTGTGGCCGTTTTTACTGCTACTTCTATTGGTAGGTAGTGGCTTTTTTATTTATAATGCATTGAATCCTGTTTTGCCAGTACAAGACGGAAGTTCTCAAGGTCCAACGAATACTAAACCAAAACAAATAGCAAAGGATGAAAAGCACTTCGCCATTGCCCACGCGAATAATATGCCAATAGCCAGTTCTGAGCAAACAACCCGAAATGATAAACTGTCTCAAGCACCAGCCAAGCAATTGGAAACGAAACAAAACGAGATAATTGCTTTGGCTTCAAATAAAAATACTTCAAAAG
This sequence comes from Saprospiraceae bacterium, assembly GCA_016718505.1. Taxonomy (GTDB): domain Bacteria; phylum Bacteroidota; class Bacteroidia; order Chitinophagales; family Saprospiraceae; genus JADKKF01. Next base: position 283,577 of record JADKDE010000004.1, read on the forward strand.
AAAATGCATCCGCAGTTATAAATGAATCGTTAGTTGGCCTCGCAAATAATGAGGCTGCGGCTAATAAGCACGTAGAAACAAGTCCACAGGCATCTGTGATCGAAGACAAAGCCCTATCGGTTTCTAAAGCACCTAATGTGATGCTTGCATTTCTCGAAAACCCTAAGGTGTTTTTGAAAATTGAACCGCAAATCATACTTTCACAAGTAAAATACAGCAATGAGGACAAGAAAATTCACTGGAAAGAGTCCGCAAAGATTTCGTCCTTTTTTGTTGAAATTGATGGAGGCATTTTTAGAGACAATCGAAAATTTTATCAGGCCCAAAATGCTAAAAGTCGAGCTCAAGAAAATTTAGAAAATACTACTAAGGCATGGTATGGTGTGAAAACTTCGATTGGGGCGGGAATCAAGTTGAATTCAGGAATATTTATGAAGCTTGGATTGGATTATCAAAAGTCTATTTACAAATTTGATTTTCAAAATACCGAGTTAGTGTCTTCAAACCTTTAGATAACCTAGTAGCGTCACAAAGAATCATACAAGATACCAATTCAGTAGTTACCTTGGATATTCCTTTGCTTTTCGGTTATGAATTAACCAAAGGGAAATTTTCTGTTGGAGCTGCGGTTGGCCCTTTTTGGAATGCCTTTTTACAGGGAAAAGGACGCCTCGTATCTTCCACATATGAGCCATACTATATCAATAGTGGCAATACACCGTATTTGCCCAATACTGGCTTAGGAATTCAGGGAGAAGTGTCTTTAGGATTTAGAATGAGCCCTAGATTCCAATTGTTTTCTAAGGTTTTTTATAAAAATTATGTATCTAATTGGAATTTTAATAAAATTAAGTACGGCGAACAGCACGATTTTCTTGGCTTGAGTTTAGGCCTGAAATCGACATTCTAATGTAATCTTTTTATTGATACTTAGTTTGGGGCCTTGGTATTTCCGTAAGGATAATATAATTTTTCGTCTGATAACCCAAAGTTCTCGGCATAAAAAGGAGACCTCATTTGCCAAGCCTTCAATTCTTGTGCTGATAATTTATTGCCAGCAGCTTCACGATAATAAATAACATTTCGACCCATTCGATCTGATTTTGACCTTGATATGGATCTTATCATCGCATCACCAATGGCCTTTCTTATCATCCAACGTGGTGGATGCGGATTAGAGGCAAATAAGGGTTGGATGGCTTTCTTTGCTAGTGTCAATTTTCGATCATCAATGACCAATTGAATAGCAATGTCCATAAGGAATGCGTAGTCAATTTCGGTACCGTGAGATTTGGCATCGGGGATGAGATTATAGAGCTTTCGGATTCCATTTCCTATCCAAAATTTTGATTCTAGGGCATAATTTAAAAAGGCATCTTGCCCTTCAAAAGTCGTACCTATACACTGTAATCCAGCTGTCCAGGCGTTTTTCCTTGCGCTTGAGTTCCGAACTGATTGGAAAATCTGATATTGCTTTGCCTTGTCATCGCTATTTATCATGGTTTGGATCGAAGCAAATTCTTGACCGAAACAATCTTTGAGTACGCTAGGATCTATCAATTTTAAAATACCACCTAATTTGTTGACTCCACCGAAGGTTGCTTGAAACGGCCCCCACATGAGCCAAAATGAATTTTTTGAAGGCTTTTTGTCCCACAGTACACGATCGTAATCGTGGCCTTCTAAAGAATATGATATTAAATAAGCGCGGTCTTGAATAGTTAAGGTGGGTTCTCCAGTCCATTGATCCCAAATTGCTTCAGTAATGCACTGATTTTTTAGTGCCTCCATTTCTGCATCTGTAATGCCAAATTTCGTCACTTTTTCGAGGTATTCTAGGTAGTTTTTTTGCCAACGCCGATCCCATGCTCCCTCTATTTTTAATGGGGCTAGGTCGATATTTATCCTTTTTTTATTTAAAATTTCTTGAAAAATTGCTATTTTGCGATACTTTGAAATATTAAGAGTTCGATCATTGAACTTCAATAAACATTGAGAATGAACGTTTATACAGTAATTAAATAGGATGATTACAAAGATGCATATTTTGATTAAAGATTTAGAAGGGTTCCCGACATTCATCATATCTTAATTTCCAAAATGGTGAGAAAAACAAATTTATTCATAATAATCTTTATAATCAATTTTAATGGCAATTTATTCAGCCAAAAAGTTGAAGATTCCTTTTTGGAGCGAGTCAAAGAAATCATTTATGTGGACACAAAAATACCACAGAAAAATGTACACTCTTTGTTGATTGGTGTAATTAACGGCGATTCCATTTATAAGTATCAACTTGGGTATGCGGATTCGCCACTTTGTCTAGATTGGGAAAGACCGATATTGTTGGGAGGGATGAGTAAGCTGTTTTCATTGATAGCATTTAATGAACTTTTAAAAGCAAAGGAAATTGGATTTGTCAATGAAGATTCCACTTGGATTTCAGAGATGTTTGGACATAGATCGGGCCTTTCGCGAATTCCATATTTTAAGAGGGGTGAGGATGAACAATTGCCGTTTTATGAGCAGTTTTCAGGTCAAGATTTGACACTCAAAGCAAAAGAATTGAACCCAACTGTGAAGAATTATAAATATTCACATTGGGGATATGGTGTAATCCAACAATTATTTGAAGAAAAAACTGGAAGATTGTTTTTTGATATTATCAGAAGCGATACTTCGTTAAATCCATATAATGTATTTATATTCGATAAAAAACGAACTAATATTTGTCAAGGTTACGTGAACGAAACGATAAAAGCTCCTTTTCCAGTTTTCAATTCTTGTGAAGCATCTTTAGGTTTGGCCATCTATCCTAACGATTTAATTCGCTTTCTTTTGGACAATTTGAATCACAATTCCAATAAGTCCAATGAAAATCTCGATGTGTTGTTCAAGGATCCAATGCCTACTGGGATTAGGAAAAGCACCGATAAGTGTTTGGGATGGTACAGAATCACAGATAAAAAAGGAAATTCGCAGTTCAGTTATGCAGGAAATATTGCGGGACATTCCGTTTCTTTGCTTTTCGATCAAAAAAAGAAAAGAGGAATCATTATCGTGGCTGATACGGATGAACTTTTGGATCAGTTAGGATTTCAATTATTGTACAAATTATAACATAGATTTCAAATGGCGAAGCAAAAAAATCGAATCAATGTCGTTTTTTCAACCAATCCCGATTATCAGTATGAAACCGAGGAAAAAGTTGAGGCGGACTCAATAGCTCCTGGGCAACAAAAGTTGAGGATTGCATTGGATAAAAAAAATCGAGGAGGCAAAGAAGTAACGTTGATTACTGGATTTATTGGTCCTGAGACTGAACTCGAAGACTTGGGCAAAATGCTAAAAAACAAGTGTGGGGTAGGAGGAAGTGTCAAAGATAGTGAGGTCTTATTGCAGGGAGATCATCGCGATAAAGTCGTAAAAATATTGCTAGAAAAGGGATTTACTCAAACTAAGAAAACGGGCGGGTAATAAGTAATGATTTTCGTCAATATTGCCATTCGCCCAAATACTTTACAAAGATTTTAGCGAGATTTTTGGCGTCGCTTAATGCTCTATGCTGCTCTCCATCGAATTTGAATCCTTCGATGGCCAGTGCTCTTTGTAAATTGGTAGGCTGAGGAATATTTATAACTTTTGGATATTGGGCTTTTATATCTGCATACTGATCTAACCAATCCGTTGGAACTCGATGGTAATTACAGTTTTTGTTAAGACCTTAATGTCAAAAGAACCCCACGAAAGCAAAAGATAAGAGTCCTCGTCGATCCAATCAATCCACCTTTCTATTACTTTTGGAAATATTTGTGCTTTATCTACTTGATTTTGTTCGATATGCGTCAATTGGCGACAATATACAGAAAGCGTCCTGTTGATTACAGGCTGAACGAAAGATGAAAACTCATTTAAAATCTCACCAAAATGGTTGATTTTGACAGCCCCAATCTCTATTATTTCTTGCTTCGCATCTCTTGGTAATGGATTCCAACAAGTCGCCTCCAGGTCAAAAACAATATAATTCAATACAATTAATTATAAATTTCCTCGTCGATCTTGCTCCCTTTCGATGGCTTCGAATAATGCTTTGAAATTGCCTTTTCCAAATGATTTTGCTCCCTTTCTTTGTATTATTTCATAAAATAAAGTGGGCCTGTCTTCTACGGGTTTTGTAAAAATTTGCAATAAATATCCTTCATCGTCTCTATCGACAAGGATACCCAACTCTTGTAAAGCATCGATATCTTCATCTATATTTCCAATTCTTTGTCTCAATTCATCATAGTAAGAGCTTGGGACTGTCAAGAATTCAACGCCCCTTGCTTGTAGCCTTTTAACGGTATCTATCACATCATGTGTAGCCATTGCGACGTGCTGCACCCCTTCATCCTCGTAAAAATCCAAATATTCCTCTACCTGTGATTTTTTCTTTCCCTCTGCGGGTTCATTGATGGGGAATTTCACATATCCATTGCCATTGCTCATAACTTTGGACATGAGGGCACTGTATTCGGTTGAGATATCGTTGTCATCAAATGACAAAATATTTTTAAAGCCCATTACTTTTTCATAGAAACTCACCCAAGTATTCATCCTATTCCAACCAACATTTCCGACGCAGTGATCCACGTACAATAATCCAACTGGTTCTGGTTGATAGGTAGGATTCCAAGCTTCAAAACCTGGCATAAACTTACCTCTATAGTTTTTTCTTTCTATAAAAACATGCACTGTTTCGCCATACAATTTGATCCCCGCCATTTTAACTTCTCCATCTTTATCTTCCAAAGTAATTGGTTCAAAGTAAACTTCTGCACCCCGAGAAGTAGTCTGGTCAAAAGAATATTGTACATCGTCCACCCAAAGAGCGAGGGTCTTTATTCCATCCCCGTGTTTTACTAGGTGATTATTGATTTCGTGATTGGATCTCAATGGGGTAGTGAGTACGAATCTAATTTTACCTTGTTGCAGAACATAGCTTACTTTATCCTTCATACCCGTTTCTGGACCAGCGTATGCCACAGGCTGAAACCCAAATGCAGTGCGGTAATAGTGGCTTGCTTGTTTTGCATTGCCGACATAAAACTCTACATAATCAGTCCCATTTATGGGTAAAAAGTCCTCTAAATTCATTTTAGATTCTGTAGGTTTATTGCTTATAATCTCTTGCATAAGTAAAATTTTCTTGTAGTGCAAATTTACTTAAATTGTAATTAAAAAAATGCCTATTGCTTGGTAATTTTTCAAAAAGGCCAAAAAAAAATCCCTGACGATTAGCCAAGGATTTTTAGTTTTTGTGATCCCGCTGGGGCTCGAACCCAGGACCCCTACATTAAAAGTGTAATGCTCTACCAACTGAGCTACGGAATCAATCAACATTTTTTCAAATGCCGTGCAAAGGTAAAAGTTTATTTATATTTTTATGCACATATTTCTAAAATTATTTTTGGGTTAATTTACAATTGATTGTTAATCAAGGATTTAATTCAAATAAAAAAAATATTTTTTTGGTAAAATAATCTCATATCTTTGCTGGATAGATTAAAAAATCAGTCATTATGTCAAAAATTTTAATAATTGGTGCGGGAGGGGTTGGTAAAGTAGTTGCTTATAAATGCGCTCAACACCCTTCTATTTTTAGTGAAATTATGTTGGCCAGTCGAACCAAAAGTAAGTGTGATGAAATCGCATCTGAAATCCAAGAACGATTAGGACGCAAAATATCCACCGCTGGCGTCGATGCAGAAGACACCCCTGCTTTGGTTAAGTTGATCAAGGAATTTCAGCCAAAATTGGTCTTGAATGTAGCCCTTCCTTATCAGGATTTATTAATAATGGACGCTTGTTTAGAAGCTGGCGTTAATTACCTAGATACGGCTAATTATGAACCCAAAGAGGAGGCAAAATTTGAATACAAATGGCAGTGGGATTATGAAGATCGGTTCAAAGAAAAGGGTTTGTTGGCAGTATTAGGTTGTGGTTTTGACCCAGGCGTAACGGGCGTTTATACAGCCTATGCAGCAAAGCACCATTTTGATGAAATACATTATTTGGACATCATTGATTGCAATGCGGGCGACCATGGTAAGGCATTCGCTACCAATTTTAATCCTGAAATAAATATCCGTGAGGTCACGCAAAAAGGTAAATATTGGGAGAACGGTGCTTGGCAAATTACTGAACCCCATGAAATTCATATGCCCATCAACTATCCAAATATTGGACCAAAGGAAAGTTATCTGATTTACCATGAAGAATTGGAATCCCTAGTCAAAAACTTCCCAACAATCAAGAGAGCTCGGTTTTGGATGACTTTCGGACAAGAATATCTGACCCACCTTAGGGTTATTCAAAATATCGGGATGGCTCGAATAGATCCAATTATGTACAATGGAGTAGAAATTGTTCCTATCCAATTTTTAAAGGCAGTACTACCAGATCCAGGTTCGCTTGGAGAAAACTATACAGGCGAGACTTCTATTGGATGCCGTATCTTGGGCATCAAGGACGGAAAACCAAAAACTTACTACGTATGGAACAACTGCAAGCACCAAGACGCTTGGGATGAAACCAGAAGTCAAGGTGTTTCATACACAACGGGTGTACCTGCTATGATCGGAGCCATGATGATGTTGCAAGGACAATGGGCAGGTGTGGGTGTAAAAAATGTTGAAGAGTTCAATCCTGACCCTTTTATGGACCAGTTGAATCTTTGCGGTCTTCCGTGGGAAGAAGTCATCAATGGCAATCTTGAAATGGATTATAAGTAATATGAAAGGAATTCCATCGCCTTGTTTCGTACTTGAGGAATCGAAGTTAGCTCGAAATCTTGAATTGATGCATTCCGTTAAAGAACGTGCTGGTATTTCCATTATTTTGGCTTTGAAAGGATTTGCCATGTGGAAAGTTTTCCCGACCATTCAAAAATATTTGGATGGAGCAACAGCCAGTTCATTGCATGAAGCTATTTTGTGTTTTGAAGAAATGAATAGCAAGGCTCATACCTATTGTGCTGCTTATGTGCCTGAAGAATTCGAGCAAATTTCTGACATTAGTTCTCATATAAGTTTTAACTCGCTCAATGAGTACCACAGATATAAGGAAATTTGCCATAAAAAAGGTCTAAAGTGTGCGATCAGAGTTAATCCTGAGTATAGTGATGTTGGAACAGCTTTGTATAATCCGTGCGCGCCAGGTTCTAGGCTCGGGGAAACCTATGAACATTTTAAAGATGGTATCCCAGAAGGTATTACTGGACTTCACTTTCACGCTTTGTGCGAATCCAATAGCTACGACCTTGAACGAACTTTGAATAGTTTTGAAAAGCATTTTGGTCATCTGTTAGATCAGATAGAATGGATCAATATGGGTGGTGGGCATCTGATGACTAAGGCTGGATATGACATAGAGCATTTGATTTCAATTTTGAAAAATTTTCAAGTAAAACACAAAGTAAAAATAATCTTAGAGCCAGGTGCCTGTGCGGTGTGGCAAACAGGGTATCTGACCTCGAGAGTACTTGATATTGTCAACCACCATGGCATAAAAACCGCCATGTTGGATATTTCATTCACGGCACACGTGCCCGATACCTTAGAGATGCCATATCGGCCAACTATACGTGAAGGATCGGCGGAGGATTCGGCCCTTCCTTATGCCTATCGTTTGGGTGGGATGAGTTGCCTTAGTGGTGATTTTTTAGAGAATTATTTTTTTGAAAAAGAATTGCATATTGGGGATTCGATCACATTCGAAGACATGATACATTACACGATGGTTAAAACTACTACATTCAATGGAGTGAATCACCCAAGCATAGGCATCCTGAGATCAAATGGCGAATTCGAGGTTATCAGAAAATTTGGATATGACGACTTCAAAAATCGTTTATCCTAATGGATATTCCACTTGAATTTGAATTGCATTCTAAATACGCCCCAAAGCTAATCCAACATTTTGGATTCCAAGAGAGTGAAACTTCTAGATCATTATGTAGAGGATTTAAAGCATCAATATCGCGATAAGCCCTTTCTTTTAGATCCAGTTAGCGCTGACATAGACCGTTTGATTGATGGAGAGACTTTGGCATATGTTACGGGTGTTTCTTGGTTTTACGGTTTTCCATTTTGTGTCGATAAAAATGTCTTAATTCCTAGACCTGAGACAGAAGAACTAGTCCACTGGGTTTTTACGGATTTGAAGTCAAAGCCCAATTCTAGCATTTTGGATATTGGAACTGGCAGTGGGTGTATTGCCATCATGTTGAGCAAATTGCTCAAAACGAAAATAAAAGCTTTGGATATATCTTCTGAAGCCTTGAAAATAGCTCAGGTCAATGCGTCCCAGCTTGGGGCAGATGTCGAATGGCATCAAATGGACATACTTGCTGGGATGCCTAATGAAAAATTTGATATTTTAGTGTCAAATCCACCATATATCGATTCAACTGAAACCAATGTGATGGATACCACCGTTATAAAATACGAGCCGCATATTGCATTGTATGAACCCAGCCCGATTGCTTTTTATAAGCGAATCCTTGAAATATCTGATAAAATTCTTAATCCAGAAGGTGTAGTTTATTTTGAATTGAATGAGTTTAAGGCAGAAGAAGTGGCGAAACTTGGCGAAGCGTATAATTTTCAGATAGAATTACGTGCGGATATGCAGGGAAAGTTAAGGATGATGAAACTATCAAAAAATGGATGATTATGAAGACGCTTTCGGTAGTTATCATATCATTTAATGAAGAAAAAAGACTAGCGAAATGCCTAGAAGCAGCTCGACAAGTTGCGGATGAAATAATTTTAGTGGATTCTCATTCGACTGATGGTACTGTGGCCATTGCCCAATCTTTTGGCGCTTCGATTCATTCACAAGAATTTTTGGGATATGTAGGGCAGAAAAACTTTGCCAAAGACTTGGCCAAAATGGATTATATCTTATCGCTTGATTGTGATGAAATACTATCTAATGAATTGATAAATAGTATTTTAGATATTAAATATAATAATATTCAATCTGATGGATTTTTGGTGAATCGATTGAATTTGTTAGAAGGAAAGCCGATGAAATCGTGTGGTTGGTATCCTGATTCCAAGCTTCGATTATGGAAAAACGGAATGGCTAGATGGGTTGGACATACTATTCATGAAAAATTGGAAATGGATGCAGGTTCAATCGTTAAACCTTTAATAGGAGATTTGATTCACGATACATATCCGACCAGAGAGTCTTTTGAGAGACAGGTTGAAAAATTTTCGGGCATTGCTGCTTTGCATTTTAAGGATAACTCATATATCTATTTGATATTTAAATTATGCGTAAGTACTCCCTTTAAATTTTTTAAATCATATTTTTTAAAAAAAGGTTTCACGGATGGAAATGCTGGATTTTTTGTGGCAAAAATGCAAACCAGGGAAGTTTTCTTGAAGTACTTGAAAGCTATCCAACTGAAACTGTATTCGTAAGAAAAATTTAAATTCTAATAATCTGTATATTCTGTTATTTTTACAGAAATTAAAATCAAAATGAAAGTTTTACATATAAGTTCTGAATGTTTTCCTGCGGCTAAGACTGGAGGACTCGGTGATGTAGTAGGAGCCTTGCCTAAGTATCTCTGCAAAGCGGGTTTTGAAGCTGCGGCCATCATTCCAAAATATTCATTAAAATGGATAAATGCTCAAAAATACAAGGCTTTTTTTAGCTGTCATGTTCGGCTAAATAACGTTTTCGTCCCTTGTCAAGTAGTGAAGACACTGAACGAGAGTCTTGGGTATGAGCTATACATGGTCGATATCCCAGGCTTTTTTGACCGAAATGGGATATACGGAGACACTGCCTCGGGGCATGGCTATGGAGATGAAGTAGAGCGATATTTGGTATTCCAACAAGCGGTACTTTATTGGGTGAAATCAATGCAATCAAGGCCCAAAATATTACATTGTCATGATCATCATACGGGATTGATTCCATTTTTGACAAAACATAGTCCTGAGTTTGATGAATTGCACTATATCGGAACCATTTTTACCATACATAATGGAAATTATCAAGGAGCTTTTAGCTGGAGAAATAGCCATTTTTTACCGTATTATTATGAACATGCATATGGTTATCTCGATTGGAATAATACCATAAATCCTATGGCCACGGCCATAAAATGTGCTTGGAGGGTGACCACTGTGAGCTCAACTTATCTAGAAGAGATGAGAGCAAGTTCGATGGGGTTGGAGTCTCTTTTGAGAGCAGAATGGATGAAATCTAGAGGAATTTTAAATGGAATCGATAATGAAGTTTGGGACCCTGCTACGGATGCTTATCTCCAGAAAGGATTCGAAAATAACATAGATGAGTATAAAGATTTAAATAAAAAATATCTTACGTCGCATTTAAACTTAGACCATGAAATACCGTTGATTACATTCATCGGAAGGCTAGCTGGAGAGAAAGGCGCAGACTTATTGCCCGAAATCATCTCAAAAACCCTTTACAGCGGAATGCAGGCTAATTTTATCGTATTGGGCTCAGGCAATCCATATATAGCGGCTTTATTGAAAGATCTGCAAAGGATATTTCCATCGCGGGTTCGGATTATTATCGACTACAATGAAGGATTGGCGCACCAACTTTATGCTGGGTCTGATTTTCTCCTCATGCCGAGTAAAGTAGAACCTTGCGGACTGAACCAAATGTATGCATTTAGATATGGTACGGTGCCTATTGTCAGAGCAGTAGGAGGGCTTACAGACACAGTTTGGGATGTCGGTGATTGGGAAGGACGCGGATTTAGATTTATTCAGTACAATGCTGAAGATGCTGTGATGGCAATATATCGGGCATTGAAATTTTATCATACACCTGGCCAGATGCCTCTTTTGAGAGAAAGAATCATGAATTTAGATTTTTCTTGGGAGACTGCATGTCAAAAATATATCGATCTGTACCAAGAAATTTCTTAGAGCAAAAAATCATATTAAATTTATTTCTAATATGTAAAATATTGTTTATATTTGCACGAATATATTATTAATATTTATAATGTGTAATTATGGCAATAGCGTACGACATATTTTCGATTGCTTATTTGTGGTTTTTGTCCTCATTTATCATTCCTAGTTCGCAATGGTATAGCTCCAGGGTGCCTACACCCGAGCAAAGGGCTGATACGATTACTATGAAGCATGAAATGGTTGATCTGAAATGTTTGGAATTCGACGAAGGGACCTATATCGTCAATAGTGTGGAGGACTTGATGAAGGCCAACAATGGCAAGGTCAGGCAAAAATTAAAAACCTGTGTTGGTTTTAAATTACCAGACATAGATTTTAAAAAATACACGCTAGTCGGCATTCATACGAATGTAATTGGATGTAAAAAACCGAATAGAACCCTTAAAGTATTCAAGCTAAAAGGTAAGAACAAGACTTTTATTCACGACGTATTTGGACTAGAAGGATACTGCCGGAAGGCGCACCATTTTTCAGATTGGTTCCTTATAGATAAGGTCCAGCAAACGGCCAATGTATCTATTAGCATTAAAACTTCTGGCTAATTTTAGGTTTTACTTTGCATTAAAGAAGGAAACCATTACCTTTGCACCTCGATCGCAAAACAAAAATCTCTGGGTTATTAAACTTTGAGATTAAATTTGCGTTGTATTGATTTTACGGTATTTTCCAATATAATTTTTTAAAGTTTTTAATCGATCATATGCGGCAACTCAAGATTACCAAAAGTATTACCAATCGTGAAAGTCAGTCGTTAGAGAAATATTTGCAAGAAATTGGCAAAGTTGATTTATTGACGCCAGAGGAAGAAGTCGAATTGGCAAAACTAATCAAAGCGGGTGATCAAATTGCTCTAGAAAGACTTACAAAAGCCAATCTACGTTTTGTAGTTTCGGTGGCCAAACAATATCAAAATCAAGGACTTTCGTTGTCTGATTTGATCAATGAAGGGAACTTGGGTCTTATCAAGGCTGCTCAGCGTTTTGATGAAACCAGGGGTTTTAAATTTATTTCATACGCTGTATGGTGGATTAGACAAAGCATCCTTCAAGCATTGGCTGAGCAGTCAAGAATCGTTAGGTTGCCTTTGAACAAAGTGGGCTCGTTGAATAAAATCAATCGCGCTTTCTCAGAATTGGAACAAGAATACGAAAGAGAGCCTTCTCCAGAAGAATTGGCCATACTTTTAGAAATTCCTACTGAAGAGGTTGAAACAACCCTTGGCGTTGCAGCCAGACACGTATCCATGGACGCCCCTTTCGTTGAAGGCGAGGATAATTCATTATTAGATGTATTGATCGATGGTGCCACTCCCGGCACTGATGCCAGACTTGAGTATGGAGAATCCCTAAGAAGAGAAATCGAACGCTCTTTGGGTACTTTAACAGATCGCCAAAGCGATGTGGTAAAGCTATATTTTGGTATCGGAATCGAACACCCCATGTCACTTGAAGATATCGGCGAAAAATTTGGTTTGACTAGAGAACGCGTTCGTCAGATAAAAGACAAAGCCATCAATAAGTTGAGATCTACTTCCAGAAGTAAATTATTGAAAAATTATTTGGGAGGTTAATTTTTTTTATCTCCTAAAAGCTAAAAATAAAAAGGGGCTTTCCGAATGGAGAGCCCCTTTTACATAATATATTAATCCTAATTACTAACTTTATTAGCGTTGGCAAACCAAGGCACCAGCCTCTGAAAGTATAATCTCTGTATGTGTCCTGCCACTTCTAACATGGATACTGTATTGAATAGTACCATCCGCAAGCGTCAATTTAACTGCTTTTGCCCTGTTATTATTGTTAGGGAAATTTGTAGTAATATAGTCTTTCACCGCTTGTGGAAGATCCGTGTAACTAACTCTATCTACTGAGAACAAATAAGTCCCAGCTGTATCAAATACTCGTACAGTTTGTGTAGTAGCATTGCTCGCAAATACTTCGATAGCTACTGTTCCTCCACAAAGTGTTTCTTGATGTCCACCTCTTACAGTGTAATCAGCCAAATTCGTTGTAAAATAGTCCTTTATAGTCTGAGGTAATGAGTCTGCAGCGATAAATGTACCATGTCCGTGAGGTCCACCACCTTTACCGTGTCTTCCACCTTTGCCATGTCCTTTGCCTCCGTGGTTGCCACCGCCTGGCTTTCCTCTAAAAACCACTGCATTAGCATCCAATACTACGGTTTCGTCCAAGTTTAACTCTACCGAATACAATTCTTGATTTCCTTCGTCATATTTAAGGATCTCAGTAGCTAAAGCATCTGGGTAGTTATCCCCTATATAATTTTGTACTAGCTTCTGGCAATTGAGCATACGTCAATTCTATTGGGTCTGAGTTTTGAACCTTGTTGCAAGATGCAAACAATAAAAGTCCTAAGGCTAAATAGCCAGCAATTAATTTTTTCATACTAAATGAATTTTTTTAAGTTAAGAAATTAAATAAATAAAGTGTATGCAATCTTCATATATTAAAGTAATAGTTTAATGAAACTCTTGCAAATGGGCTCGTAAAGCCGCGATTATTAAATACATTATTTCGATTATGTTGGATTCCTAAATCCGCTCCAAGGCTCAGTCTATTCGTCAAAGCATATGCTGTACCGACAGACAATTTTGATTCCAAATTCCAAGGGTTGATGATTGCCTTTTCTTTTTGTTGATATTCTTCTTTTCCGCCACGTTTCATAAATGAATACTGCATCTCATTGTCCAATACCTTCAAGAATCCTTGTAAAAACTGAATTCTGATTGGAAATTTCGTATTACGATTTACCGTATATGTTACCCCTATTTCTCCTCCGAATTCTCTGCCTACCACTGCCATATTTCTAAAGTGATCGCTGCTATCTCTTGGCCTTCTATCTGGAAAATCCTTTGGGGGTCTTGTTTTGTCTGGATTTCTTGTCATCTTATGACTTCCATACGACAACCCCGCCTGAACACTCCAATTGTGATTTAATACTCGTCCATAACCGATGCTCATATCGAAATCAGATCCATTGGATGGTATCCCACCGTACTCGCCATAGGCATAAACAAAGTTTTTTCTACTAGATAATAATTCAGAGGTACTTGTAATTGTAGTTATCTTCAAAATACTGGTATCTGCCACCAATCTACTAGACCCTTCTACATAAGATTCCAATAAGGGGAGCTGATTTACGATGCTTCCTTTATTAGTGTTGATATGTTCTATGTTCTCGTTCATTTCATTCTTAGATACGGCTTCAGTTTCATTTAGGTTTCCTCCGATTGAAGAAATATTTAATTTATTTTCTTCAAAGCCTTGTGCCAAAGCGTTTTCAGCAGCATTTAATTCAGTTTTCTTGACAGTATTTTTTTTATTGATTACATTTTGAGACTTATTATTTTCATTTCCTGGGTTATAGTTTTGATTTCTTTTTGTTGATTCAATAATCTTAGATTCTTCCTCTGCGATTTGTGCATTTACGCTCTCTTCTTGGACATTATTTTGCGGGTTTACGGAAGGAACATAAGTATCAGTATTTTTTTCTGGTTGGTTAGGGATGATTTTTATAGTTTGCCGTTTCACTACTGCTATTTACCGCAGTTACTGATTGGCTTTTATCGAAATTTATCAATTGACTAGCTACCACACCCACAAAAAGGGCAGCCACCAAACTTGGATTCAACCACACGCTCATCTTGCTCCACCAAAGGCTTTTTCGCACGCCTTTCCAGTCAGAATCCATAGAAGAGAAGTCGGTCATACTTTCCTCCATCAATTCATCCAATCTATTTTTTATTTGAGGTCGATTCATAATTGTAGCCGTTTTTATTCAATATTTCTCTCATTTTTTGTCGTGCTTTATAATAAAGGGTTTTTACCCCGCCTTCTGTGATGTCAAGCCTTGCAGCTATGTCCTTAAGCGTATATCCATCCACCACATGCATCAAAAATACCATCCTATAGGATATAGAAACTTGCTCCAACATCGCCATTATATCTTCGGCATGGAGTTCACTTTCGACCCCATTATCGTAGGAAAGATCGTAAACTACATCGATGTCGTCCGCTTTGTGTCGCACCTCTTTTCGATATATATCGATGAGTGTTCTCATGAGGATTTTTCTAAACCACGTCCTAAAATTTCCCGTAACATCGAAATCCTCCAAATGTGTCAAGGTCTTGTACATGGCTTCATTGTACGCAAATATCGCTATATCTTGGCTTCCCAAGTAGTTTTTTGCTATGCCCACGCCATACCCGTACAAGTGTTTGTACAGCCATTCCTGGCCTCTTTCGCTGCCTTTTTTGGCAGTTTGGATATGTTCTATTAATGATGGTGGATTCATAACATATTTACGAATTAATATACGGACTTATTATCCGAAAGGTTTCCTTCCCTTATATTTTTTTTATGGCGCCTCCCGATATAACCATATCGGGGATCGTGCTATGCGTGACTCCACTTCGTTTCGGTCTCTATTAGACCATCCTTCGGATGTCACTACTATCACTGGCGCTCTATGATTTTCACACTTTACAAAAACGAAAAAGCCCACTGCATCTTCGACGCACTGGGCTAATATTTTAATTTTTTACAGAAAGACTATATCGTAATCAAAAGACCTATATTCACAGGACGCAAATCATACGTCGCATCATCCTTGAACAATGAGGACATTTGATACTGCCATTTAACATGTAGCCAGTGGTAACCAATCGTTCCAGTCAATCCATATTGGATATCATTCAAATTGTATTTGCTTTTGCGTATTTGTTCTACGCTCTCTCCGATTTGAGTATCATAGAATAATTTTTGCTTGCTGGCCAATCTAATGCCACCATATCCTCCGATACTGAATTTAAATCCTTTTCCATGCCTCGTGTCCAAGTCAAGAAGTACAGGGATCTGTAAAAACGTGGTGTGTAAAGATGTCTTACTCACACTAGCTGAATTAATAGGTGCACTCTGTATGAATACTGGTTTTTGGTCGATAAGCGTGAGTTCCACTTTATTCGCCATTTCGTATTCACTCCATAAGAAGTTGAGACCGTACTTTAAGAATAAGCCAGTTCGCTTTGAAGATGAGCCCAAGGAAGACAATTTTGATTTGAACATCAAGCCAATATCAAAATACCAACTTTTGGCCATATCTACTTCAGGTCGCAATGTAGAAGCACTTTTGTTTTGATCCAGGAGCTGATCTACACCAAAACTTAGATTCAAATCCATAAAATTTCGCATTGAATTTCTTTTTTTTCTTCCTACGTCGATGGTTACCTTTTTGTCCTCCTTTGGATTATCACCATTTTTGGTATCTTCCATCGACTCAGTGTCATGCTGTTCTTCTTCCACCATAGTACTGTCCATTTTGATATCATTTTGAGCATTGATTTGACTAAATACGCAGAATACGCTCAGTATTCCAATCAGCAAATACGATTTTTTCATTTTCAGACTTATTTTAGATTAATAAATTATTTCTATTACAGGGATCTTGAGCTGAATGTCGCTCAAACCATTTTTGATTAAAAGATCGCGAGACTTGTGTTTGGCGAATTCAACCAATTTGCTTCTCAACACGGTTCTAAAATCTGGATTTTCATCCTCTACCGAATTTGTAAGGGCTCCATTTCTTTCTATGGATATTTTGGGCAATTTTGCCGTAAAATGCGAAACTTGATCCAGTAATGCCGGCTCTGTCGGCGGTAAGCTTGTTACTACGGCCATTGACTTACTGCTAGAGACTACATCCTGTGCTGACATGGCAGTGGCGATTATTACTTTGCCTCCATTTATTTCAGCTTGGGCAGTGGTATTTTTGGCCATATTTTGTGAGGGATATTTTGGCTTTCTATATGATACGGCAGTCAAAGTTTCAATAGGAGAGGAGGACTCTTCAGAGACTACTTCAGACGGCAATGGTACCTGAGCCAAAGGGACTACTTCAGATAGTTCACTTGGGTTGGTGGCTATGTGGGTAGGATTTATGTTCAGTTGTTTTTTGGTCCATTGTTGATATCCCAACACAAGCAATAAACCCATGGAAGCAGCCAATAGTAGTTTTTTGTTAAAAACTATGGGTGCAGCAGATTTTTTATCCTCTTTTTGCATCTCCATTTGGATTTTTGCCCAAGCATCGCTGCTGGGTTTTCTTCCGAAGGGTTTGAATTTTTCCTTATATAATTTATCTATTTCAATCATAGTAGCAGACTTTTATTAGATTCTAGAATATATTCAGAAGACTCTTGATTCAATTTTTTTTTGAGCCATATCCTCGCTCTGTGGAGCTGTGTTTTGGATGTAGTCTCTTGTATCCCCAACATAGCCGCTATTTCTTGGTGTGTATATCCGTCAATAGCATATAAGTTGAATACCGTTTTGTAGCCCTCGGGCAAATCATCGATCAATTTCAAAAGATACTCACAATCTACATCGCTTTGAATATGGACAAACACTTGGTTTTCCAAGGGAATGCTATCGTCTGTCGCGAATTGCAAATTATTTTTACTTCTCAAGTATGACAAAGACTCTCTAACCATTATTTTCTTCATCCAACCCTCAAAACTCCCAATAGCTTCGTATTTATCTATATTTTTGAATATTTTAATAAAGCCGTTCGATAAAACCTCTTCTGCTATCATATCGACTTTCATATACCTCCTACAAATACCCATCATCGTCCTTGAATATCGATTGTACAAAACCAAATATGCTTTTTCATCCCGATTTTTACAGCCGAGGATTAGTTCATTTTCTGATTGATACTTTTCTTTATTTGAAAATAAACGCATGTTTTCACTTTGTTATAAATACAGACTTTATTTCGGTGGATTTGGTTGCACCGATTTTATTTTTTATTGAAAATTTTGTCTAAAATTAAATGTGGGATTACACTATAAATGGGATTTCTCTTCTCTAAAGGTTTGAATAGAAAACTTCGTATTTTGCCATGATATTTGAATGAAAACTTGAAGGCAAGCTGTCCCAATCTCTAAAATCAACCAAAAATTAAGCATCTCTCATCAAATCGATAAATCATTAAAAACATCAACAGGAATTCATTCCTTCTCACATTGATGACCAAATCAGATCACTCCTCATGGGCTTCTCCTTTGACTCGCTACGAGTACTTCTATGAAAATTTAGTATCAAATATTTTGTAAGGTTACTTTATCTTTTCCAAAGCATTTCTATGGTATTTTGGGTTTGTATCATTTTACCAAATTGGTTGCATCTTTATAAATGCGGGGTTAAGTCCATGTTTCAGCGTAATTGGCAGTTTCTTGGCTGTCATCGGAATCATTGCAAATATTGCTGTATTGTAGCCACCTTTCACATTCTTCCAAAGTCATCATACTTCTTAGTACACAATGCCTGAAAATATCCTTAAAATAGAGTTTGTCCACTTCTTTGGACGAGTGAAAATAAGGCTTCAAGCTCTTGCGAGTTAATTTTCCAGATTGTTCTAGGATGATTTCAAATTGTTTTAAGCAAGAACACCGATACATATCTGATTCTATGCTATTCTTTTCTACCCGATTGTAAAAATTGAAAGCCCGAACCAAGGTCGCAATACAATGTTCTAGATACGTTGTGTCTATATTCGCCATTCAAGGAACTTAAAATTTATTCTTCTAATGTACCAGCAACCTTTTCAGCTTTTTCTAGTAATTGTTCCATTCTTGTCAATAAATCTTTTTGCTCGGAGGCTTTGACATTTTTTTGAGTAGATAATTTATCAAGTTTTGACTCAATTGACTTTTTTTCTACTTCTAGTTTTGATATTTCTTGATTTGTAGAAGCATCTTTCGATGTGGATTTCATTTTTTGGAGCATCATGCTCATTTTGTCAAGTGCTTTATCATATTTCCCGTTATCAAACTTAGTTTTTTCTGTATTTAACAGGTTTCCAACGGCTCGACCCGCATCTTTAATCTCGCTTACCACTGCCTTTGCTTGTGTACGTTCTTCCGAATTTCCAAAAAAATAATTGTAGGCCAAAACACCGATGACCAGCAGAATTAAAATTTTAAATAAAAACCTGAACATAATCTATTGAAATATAATGACTTGTAATACAGTTCGTAAAATTAAGGTTATTTTTTATAATTTTGCAAATTCAAAGATTTTTTTTAAAAAAGTAAGCTCTAATAAATTATTCTCTCATGGAATACAATCCAAATTCATTCAAAGCCGACATCGATCTTTTTTGGGACAAAAATAAGGTCTATAAAGTGGAAAATGAATCCACTAAACCCAAATTTTATGTTTTGGATATGTTTCCTTATCCATCAGGGGCTGGGCTGCATGTAGGGCATCCACTGGGTTATATTGCTTCTGATATTTTCGCTAGGTACAAGAGACTACAAGGCTTTAATGTTTTGCATCCCATGGGATATGACTCATTTGGTTTGCCTGCAGAACAGTACGCAATACAGACGGGCGTTCATCCTGCGGATTCTACCATGGCGAATATTGCCACTTTCAAATCCCAATTAAAGAAAATTGGATTTTCCTATGACTGGAGCAGAGAATTGATGACCAGTGATCCTAATTATTACAAATGGACGCAATGGATTTTTCTAGAATTATTCAACCATTTTTATGATATAAATGAGAATAAAGCCAAGCCAATTTCTGAACTGATTAAACACTTTGAAGCTCATGGAAGTTATCAAAATTCAGGATTTCACAGCACCAATTTAGATTTTACAGATCAAGAATGGAAAGCCTTTTCAGAAAAGCAAAAGGAAGATGTCTTGATGAATTTTAGACTCGTTTATAGAACTCAAGGCACGGTCAATTGGTGTGAAGAGTTAGGTACGGTTTTAGCTAATGATGAAATTAAAGACGGTGTGTCTGAGAGGGGAGGATTTCCTGTTACCAAAAAAGCCATGATGCAATGGTCGCTTAGGACCTCGGTATACGCCCAAAGATTGCTTGACGGCTTGGCTCAATTGGATTGGAGTGAAGCATTAAAAACCATGCAAACCCATTGGATAGGGCGGTCTGAAGGAGCTAGTTTGACATTCGAAGTGAAAGACAGTAACGTCAAAATTCCAATATATACCACTCGCCCTGATACGATTTTTGGGGCTACTTTCGTAGTTCTTGCACCAGATCACGATTTGGTTTCAGTACTGATCAATCCTGAATTGAAAGAATCGGTCTCTGCTTATCAAGAATTCGTTAAATCAAAATCTGACCGTGAAAGAGCCGATGGGAAAAGTATATCAGGGGTTTTTACTGGATCCTATGCCATCAATCCTTTTACACACAAACCAATTCCCATATGGATAGCAGACTATGTTTTGAAGGATTATGGCACAGGCGCCATCATGGCAGTACCCTCCAATGATGATAGAGATATGGCGTTTGCCCAGCATTTTGATCTCCCTATCGTCGAGGTAATAGACCAATCGGACTTCCCCGAAGCCTCTCGTCAAGATAAAGTTGGAAAGCTTCAGCACAGTGACTTTTTGAATGGATTGAATGTTTCGTCTGCCATTAAAGAAATCCTAAAAGCCATCGAAGAAAAAGGCTTAGGAACTCGAAAAGTAAATTATAGACTCCGCGATGCTAATTATAGCCGCCAACGATATTGGGGCGAACCTTTTCCGATTTATTATGATGAAAAAGGCTTAATACACGCATTGGATATTCACGATCCCCAATGTCAATTGCCCCCAGTGAGCGATTATAAGCCAACTACTGGTGGAAAAGCTCCGCTCAATAACAATCCTAGCTGGGTTCATTTTGCAGAGGGAAAAACGATGGAAACCGACACCATGCCAGGCTTTGCTGGGTCTTCTTGGTATTTCTTGAGGTACATGGATCCTCAGAATGACAAGGAGGCTTTTTCAAAAAAAGCCATAGATTATTGGCAGTCGGTGGACTTATACCTTGGTGGGTCAGAACATGCCGTGGGACACCTGTTGTATTCAAGGATGTGGCATAAGTTCCTTTATGATATAGGAAAAGTTCCAACGGACGAACCATTCAAGAAGTTGATCAACCAAGGAATGATCCAAGGTGTAAGTGCAAAGATTTGGACCCTCAAGAATCCATTGCAAGAGGTAGAAAATTTACTTTCTTTAAATGGAGAAAATATAGCCATTGCAAACTCCCAACAGATTTTCGTAAGTGCCGATATCATCGAAGACATCAAGGTACTTAATCCCTCTACCGTTTGGTTATTGGGCACTTTTCCTTTAGATTTTGTGTCAGATTATTCTAATAATATGCATGTTGCAAATGAAGATGGTGTGAAATCTTTCGAAAAATGGAAGGGCAGAAGTCATATCTTTGTTTCCAAGTCAGACGAATTTTATTTGGTATCCGAAGTGGAAAAGATGTCCAAATCAAAATATAATGTAATAAATCCCGACGATATCGTAGAAAAGTATGGAGCCGATTGTTTCAGAATGTATGAAATGTTCCTTATCCCATAGAACAAGCTAAGCCTTGGGATATGCAAGGGATAGATGGGGTGAACAAATTTTTAAGGCGATTTTGGACCCTTTTTTATGACGATGCTGGAAAAATCCAACTAAGCGACGCCGAGCCTTCGAAAGATGAAGATAAAATAATCAATGCCTGCATCAAAAAAGTCAATGAAGACATCGAAAAGCTCTCTTTGAATACTTGCGTTTCGAGCTTTATGATTTGTGTAAATGAATTAAAAAAGATTCAATCGGTAAACAAAGAGGTATTGCGTAAATTAAATATACTTCTAGCGCCCTTTGCGCCTTATATTACTGAACACATTTGGAGAGATGTTTTCAAGGAAACGACTTCTATTCATGCTTTGCCAGAGGGAGAGACTAGCAGATTTCCCGTGGCTGATGAGTCAAAATTGGTAGCTGATAATTTCGATTATCCTATTTGTATCAATGGTAAGAAAAGGGCAATATTATCCGTAGCCATTCATACGGACAACATGACCTTAGAAAGCCTTGCCGTTAATCACGAAGATATCGCAAAATGGTTGGATACGCCCATCAAAAAAGTTATCATCATTCCTCAGAAAATGATAAATATCGTGATCTAATATCACTTTATTAATAAAAGTTGTTGAAAACGCTTAAAGCCTAGACGGACTTAACCTCTTCTATGGTCGCTGACAACCCGCGATCAACCAAAGCATCTTTGTAAGGTATCAAAGAACTTCTACTACCCGTTTTTACAGTAGCCTTGCCTTTAAAATGGATGATGATCGAGAGCTGTTCTGACTGCTCTAAAGTATGTCCACATACATCTACGAGCGATTGAATGACCCAATCAAATGTGTTGTGATCGTCGTTGAATATAATCAATTGGGCATATAATTTTTGTTCAGATTGCGTAAGGACGCTCGTATCTTCCAAAGTTACCGTCATGGGGTTAGAATTAGTCATGGATAAATGATTAGGGGTAAGCTAAATCAAGATAAGTTTACTAAGCAATTTTTTACCGCATCAAAATTTGGAATTTCTCCTGCATTTTCGAGTATTTCCGCATAAGCGATTTTACCATTGCTATCGACAACAAACGCAGAACGCTTTGATACTCCTTTCATATCCATTACAAATGATTCATAGATAGCACCGTAAGCAGTTGACACCTCTTTGTTAAAATCAGATAATAATGGAAAATTGTATCCTTGTTCTTGTTTGAATTTTTGCAAAGTAAAAATAGAATCAACAGAGATGCCTAGGATTTGCGCATTCAAACTTTCATAATACTTCATATCATCTCTGATAGCACACAATTCTTGAGTGCAAACACCAGTAAATGCTAATGGAAAGAACAAAAGTACAACAGATCTTCCTTTGAAATCAGAAAGAGAAATCAATGATTTGTCATCTGAATAAAGACTAAATGCTGGAGCGACATCACCTATTTTCATGCTATAAATCTATGTTTTACGCCACAAAGATAACATATTTTTCTTTCTTCTCCATTTATTTTCTTAATTTTGAAGTACTAAGCTAGCTGATGAAAGGTTACTTGGTCGGTCAATCGGTTTTGTACCAACCATGGGTGCTTTGCACCAAGGCCATCTTGATTTGATCAGAGCTTCATTGGACAGAAATTGTTATACTGTTTGTAGCATTTTCGTGAATCCTACGCAGTTCAATGATCCCAAAGATCTGGAAAAATATCCTAGAACACTTTCTTCAGATTCTGAGATGTTGCTTAAGGCTGGATGCAATTTGTTGTACGCGCCTGATGTCACAGAGATATATCCCAAGGTTGCCATCACACCGCCTTCCTTCGATATGATGGGCATGGATAGGGTGATGGAGGGAAAATTTAGACCGGGTCATTTTGATGGTGTTGTTCAAGTCGTATATAGGTTATTAGATTTGGTTAAGCCAGACCAACTATTTATGGGCTTGAAAGATTATCAACAACAAGCCATCATAGGTCGAATGATCCTCGCGCTCAATTTACCAGTTTTCTTGGTTTCTGTAGAGACGACTAGGGAAGCTGATGGCTTGGCCATGAGCTCACGAAATGCTCGTCTTACCCCTGAGTGGAGGGCGAAAGCCCCAGTGATTTATGAAACTTTGCATGCAATAAAGATCGACATTTTGGCTGGAAAAAATATTGACCACGTCGAAGCATTTTACTTCAGTAAATTGACCAAACTGGGTTTTAGAATGGAATATCTTGATTCATGTAATCCTTACACACTTCAGCCTATTCATAAATTTAAAGAGAAAGCTGTCGTATGCATCGCTTTATGGGCAGGGGAGGTACGACTCATTGATAATATATTAATCATGGCTTAATACCAAGTCGGCGACTTCTTCTGCGACCAAACTACCAATAGCTACGCCCATACCACCCATCCGCACAGCAACAAAAGTTCGCTCATCGATCGCTTTTATGATGGGTTTCTTTGTCGGCCCTAGACCCATAATTCCACTCCACTTATATTCCACTTGATAAGGCGTCCTTGGTAGTATGATTTGCTCCACCATATGCCTAAGGCCATTTTGAATTATCTCCGTTTCACCCTGTTCTGATGTTGTTTCTCCATCTTTGTCCAGATGCCTTCCACCGCCTATAAGCAATCGCTCTCCCACATTTCTAAAATAGTAATAGCCTTCCAAATAATGGAACGAACCTTTGATTTTTAGCCCAGGTAGCGGATTGGTAACCCAAACTTGATTACGCGCTGGTATGACTTCCAATGCAGGCATCAATTCCCTAGCAAATCCATTGGTACACAGGATCAGATTCCGCATATTTATGCTTTCTCCATCTGCTAATATTAAGCAGGGCTCATGCTCATTTTCTATTTTTACAACTTCAATTCCAAAAAAAATGATTACTCCTATATCCTTGGCTAACTTAAGCAGTCGGGCCATCATTTTACCCGTATCGAGCTGTCCTTCGACCGTGTTCTTTATAGCTGCATGGATTCCTTCCATTCCTAGGAATGGGCTTTTGGTTTCAAGCTTTTCGTAGGTTTTTTCTGTTTTTGTGATGGAGTTTAACTTTTTATTGAATTCATGTACAGCATCAAAACATTTATCTTTGTTTAGCTCATCCTGGACCCCAAATATTTCAAATCCACCCAATCCTTTGTATTGAATTTCGTTTTCACCACACCTTTTTTTTAGTTTTTCAAGCCCTTGATAACGCCTTTCCACCAGTGCGAAAACCGCATCTTCTCCCATAATTTGAACGTCTGACAACAGCTCTGAAACACTCCCAATACAAGCAAAACCAGCATTTCGAGTACTGGCCCCGTGAGGTAAATATCCTCGTTCAAATACAACAACTCTGGCATCAGGTTTTTTCAATTTTAAATTGATAGCAGTGTTAAGACCAACAATTCCACACCCCACGATACCGTAGTCGATTTTGCCAATAAATGTTTCTTTTTCCCAAAAACTAAAGCTCATTTTTTATTTTTTAAAATTCAATATTGTTTGGGTGAGTCCTTAGCTCCGCTTCGGACCGGGTCGTTCATGGGTTCTCTCGTCTTTGGACGAGATCCGTCTTTCAGACTGACCATATCCACGGAAAATGCTTTTATAATGGGCACCATTACCACCCCTCTCACGCTCAGTTGTCATTCAATTTTTTTTAAGCATGATATTTAATGTTAAGTTACAATAATTATTTTTATGTTTGGTTAATATTCCAACTATCCAATAAATATGAAATTTTTTAGCACGCTGTTTTTTGTATTACTTTTTGTAAATTTTAGCCATTCTCAATCCCTGCTCCAGGTATTTTTGACCTGCAATGGCAACTGTGATTCTGATTTTTTAAAAACGGAAATGACAGGCGAGATTAATTTTGTCAATGATGTGCAAACCTCTGATATTCAGCTTTTTATGACTGATGTTGAGACGGGATCAGGAGGGGCTTCTATTATGATGGTCCTTGATGGAAAGCAAAAATTTGATGCTTTACAAGATACTATCCGATATACATTGGATCCCTAATCTTACATTCGATGAAAAAAGACGAACCATGTTGAAATATTTTAGGTTGGGTCTCGTGAGGTATCTTGTTCATAATGGGCAAGGGGAAGATATTACCTTGTCTTTTGATAAAGTGCCAGTTACAGATATGAGTAACAAATCGTGCAAGGCTCCACCAGTCAAAGACCCATACGATTTTTGGATTTTTAATGTTGGGGTCGATGGAAATGTAAGTGGCGAAAAATCTATAACATCATATTGGTTTGGAGGTAAAATCAGCGCCAATCGGGTGACTGATAATCAAAAACTTTTCATTAATGCCAATATAAGTGAAAACAGAACCTCTTTTGTGCTGGATGCGGACGAACCTCCTTACGTAACCATCAATTCATCTCGTTATGTGGGTTTGGATGATATCTTTACCATTAATAATCATTGGTCCTGGGGAGTTTTTTCACATTACCAAAGTTCAACTTTTAGCAATTTTAAACACCAATTCAATTTGGGCCTTGGCATGGAATATAGCCTTTTTGATTATAAGAAAAGCAATGAAAAGTATATCACTTTCCAGTATAAGATAAATAACACATTCAATATTTATAACGATACAACCTTGTATGACAAAATAAAAGAGAATCTATTGTCCCATAGTCTTTCTACGGCTCTTAATTTTACTCAGCCTTGGGGAAATCTTTATACATCTTTGTCTTGGAAAAATTATTTGCATGATTGGTACAAAAATGCAGCCTCTTTCGATGCAGGAGCAGAAATAAGGGTTTTCAAAGGATTCTCTGTTAATTTTAACCTTGGAATTCAGTTCATCAGAAATCAGCTCAATCTCCCCAAAGTGGGAGCTTCAGAAGAAGAGATATTGACTAGACAAAGAGTATTAGCTACTTCGTATAGTTACTATTCATGGTTTGGTGTGAATTATCGTTTTGGATCTATTTTCAACAACGTAGTAAATCCAAGATTCAATTCAAGCCAACAAATATTTTAAAGTAAAAACTACGGAAAAGCCTGTACCCAAGCCAATACACCGCCTGTAAGATTCCTTACATTTTTGAAGCCATTTTGCTCGAATAAGGTTTTCGCCATTCCCGAGCGATTGCCTGATCGACAGTGAAGCACTACTTCACTGTCTTTTTTGTCAGAATATGTCTCTATCCCTTGCATGATTTCTCCAAGTGGGATTAGGATTGCTCCTAAATTAAATTCCTCATATTCATGTAGCTCCCTTACGTCTATAAATATGAAATCATCTCCATTATCGAGTTTTGCTTTAAGTTCCTGAACCGTAATATCCATCGCTATATTTTTGTGAATTTTTTATTACTAATATATGAAGGAGTAGTTACTTGTATTATGTAATTTCCAGATGGTAGTGATTGCGTGTTAATTTCATTTTCAGACCCATCTCTAGAAATCAACATTTCACCGAGAATATTATAAATTGCTATTTTTTTAATTTTGATGACATTGTCTAAGGTATTGATATACAGTGTATTAGAAACGGGATTCGGGTAAATGGCAATTTTATCGTTGGCTGTTATCAATGTTTCCTTCGTACCGATAGGCATAGGAAGTGCTGGACCAAATTGTGGTCTTATCATCAATGCACCATTAACGCCAGCGCTTGCTGATCCAAAGTTTTGCCATCCAGCTCCTGGATTGTAAAAGATTTGATTTACTGCATTTGGATTATTTCTATCGTAGCCGATTGGAATGGCATAGTCTCTTGAAGTAGCGGTAATCTGCTGATAGGCTACGAAAAAAGTCTCCGGGATTGATTATCAAACTTATAGGTTTATTATCAGAATCGGTTAGTGCGTACAAAGTCATCCCCGATGAAGCATTGTTCGTATGAATTGGTTTTAGGATTTGGCTGGTGTATATGGGTGGACTTTCCAGAGAATTTTGATGAATAAATAACCTAAATTCTTGTGCTGAAACATCTACAGCCATATTAGGTATCAAGATCTGTATTCCATTCAAAGTGTCGCTCACATTGGCAGTATATTTGACGGCCAACATGGACTGAAATTGAGAGTCACTATTTACGGCAAGTGCCAATTCAGCAGCACCATCATCGTAGGCGTAGTAATTTTTCATGAGAAAATCTTTAGAAACACTGTTGTTATCAAAATACTCCGTGAATCCTCCGATGGTTTCTATATTTTGTGTGTAACTATAATTACTCCTGAGGCTGATTTCATTTATAGGAGCCGAAGCCAAAGCATTTTCAAGATTAGAAATGATGGCCATTGTTTCTAATTTGTTCGTAAAATTATGATAGCCTGTGTCCAAATCTCTTTGATTTTGGGGAACCACGGGTGGAACTTCAAGCAGGGTTCTAGGATTCAAGAGAATATTGCCAGATCTACTTTCTATCATGCTGTGGACGCTATTTTCAGCCTTTAATAGTTCGTTATAATTGTTGCTGATGCGGATTTTAATCGAGTCCGTCAACTCTTTTGCTACATTCCCTTTCAATTGTTTGAATGGCATTGACTGATAAAGCTTCAAAGGAGAGCTTGGGAGTTCACCAAATGCCAAATCTGGTACCTTACCACTGACAGCTGTCGATTTTGCTAATCTAACATGATCCAAATGCCAGAGTCCAAGCATTCCTTCTCTTGAGCAGTAATTTTTAAAACGGAATCTAAACCCCTGATGCCTTATATTTTCTGGAATAAAGAACCGATAAAAGGAAAATAGCGGGGAATTTTTAACAGAATATGTTTGAGTGATCCCTTGGATTTTGCCGAGCTTTACCCAAATTCCGTTAGCGTTTAACGCTTCAATCACAAAACTGTCCCTGACGTATGGTTGTAACCCATAACCTTTGGGCTGTAAAAAAACGATAAAAACAAACTATCACTTCCTTGGTTGCTAAGATCGATAAAGCTTGAGGTCAAAATATCACTAAGACCGTGCCCGCCGCCATATGGTTTTCCATTTTCATTGATCCCATCAAATGTCGCTACACCTAGAGAAGGTGGATTTACTGCCATTCCATAATTCACAAAAACAAAACCATCCGTCCAATTGGTCGAATCAATTTTATTTTGAACAAAATCATCAAAAAAGGGCAAGGACAGGAGAGGTCTAGCTATCAAAAAAACTTTCCCCAAAGTCTCAACACCTAGCGAATCTACTATCTTAAAACAAATGGTGTCTTTGGCAAGGGAAGAACTAGGAAGTGCAAATATTTCCAACCTATTAGAATTCACTGAAGCTGTGAAATGCTTCTCTACATCACAATCAATCAGTTGGATTACTTTAAATTTAGGGAAAAGTTGCAAGGTATCAACTTCAATCTTTCCGCTGGTATTCGTCGCTAGGTCTAACTTGAATATTAACTCACTTCGAGATTCTAGGTTTCGGTCAATCTTTTCAATTGCTGGGTTGGTTTTCAACGCCATGAAAGTAAAAGGCGACTGAGCCTTAATGCCTGAAACTACAAAAAGCAAGACAATAATATATATTTTGTTCATATTCATTCTATTTATCGATTGGCATTTATTCTGAAATTACCAGATTAAACTGCAAAATTACCATTTTTTATCAATCAAAACGCTTGTAGCCCAATTTGTATTTCAAAAATGACTAATTATTTTTTTTAATATATGTTTATTATTTTTTTCATACCTTCGCACCGCAAAATAATAGGCAAACTTTCGGTAAGTAGGGTGATTATTTAATTTTTATATCTATAATATAATTTATAATTTTTTAATCTAAATCCTTTTTATGAAAAAAATTCTATTGTTTTGCTTGTTGATTTTTGCATGGATTTCAACCAACGCTCAAGTCACTACCTCCAGTCTTTCTGGACAAATTTCTGATGATCAAAGCGGCCAACTCCTAGGAGCAGTCGTTATCGCTACACACACACCTTCTGGTACCGAATACGCCACCACCACCTTAGAAAATGGAAGATTTACCATTCCTGATATGAGGGTAGGGGGCCCATACACGATCGAAGTTTCTTATGTCGGATTTAAGAGTCAAAAACTCGAAAATGTATTTCTTGATCTAGGAAAAAGGAAAAATGTAGATTTTAAATTGTTGGCAGAATCTCAGACCTTGGATGAAGTGGTAATAAGTGCCAATCAGGGCGGGATATTTGATAAGCACAAGACAGGTGCAGCCACCAATATTAATCGCGAACAAATCTCAGAATTGCCAACTTTGTCTAGATCCGCTTCGGATTATACCAGACTAAACCCAATGTCTGCTGAAGGTGGTTCTTTTGGAGGTAGAAACGACCAATTCAATAATTACAGCGTAAATGGTACTGTATTTAATAATCCTTTTGGTTTGGATGCAGCAACGCCAGGAGGTCAAACGGATGCACAGCCTATTTCATTGGATGCTATTGATCAAATTCAAGTTTCCATAGCCCCTTATGATGTATTACAATCAGGTTTTACGGGTGCTGCGGTCAATGCTGTTACTAAATCTGGAACAAATAAATTCGAAGGAACCGTTTTTGGTTTCTTTAATAATTCTGATTTGACTGGTGGTAAAGTAAAACAAACTTCTGTGAATAAAGGAGATTTGACAAATACACAATATGGTTTTGCGTTGGGTGGCCCGATTATCAAGGATAAGGCTTTCTTTTTTGCCAATTTAGAGCTTCAGAATAGAAAAGATTTGGGATCTTATTTCTTGCCGAATTCGGGTACTACGGGCAGCAATATCTCAAGGGTATTAGAATCTGATTTGATACTTGTTTCAAAGTTATTGAAGGACAATTTTGGATATGAAACAGGAGCTTACAAGGATTTTTACCACAAGTCTAATAATATGAAGGGTATTTTGAGATTGGATTTCAATATTGCCAAAAACCATAAATTATCGGCTTCATACAATTTCTTAGATGCATTCAAGGACAAGCCAGCCCACCCATCGGCTATCGGTGCTAGAGGACCCTCTTTACAGACGCTCCAATTTCAAAATTCTGGATATAGGATAAATAACAAATTGCACTCAGGGATCGTAGAGTTAAAATCAGTTTTCGGCAGCCGCTATTCCAACAAATTGCAAGCAACATATACAGCTTTCAGAGATTCAAGAGATCCATTTTCTGCTCCATTCCCTGTGTTGAATATTGGTAAAGGTGGTTCAAGGTATATCATCGCTGGGCACGAACCATTTTCTATTCACAATGTCCTTGATCAGGACGTAATAACAATTCAAGATAATTTCAACATTTACTACAAAAATCACGCATTTACCATCGGTGGAGCCTTTGAAAAATTCATGTTCAATAACTCATTCAATCTTACTGGATATGGTGGAAGAGTCTTTGGTGGAGACGTGTCAATTGATACGATTGATAGACTTATAAAATCACCCGAATTTATCCAAGAGGTAGCCAATGCAAGAGCAACTTTCGACAAAAATAACGCCAATAATTCTTGGGCATTGGCAGAGACGAATATTGGACAAATATCGGGCTTCGTGCAAGATGAAATTAGCGTGAATACAAAACTTACGCTTACTCTTGGTCTGAGAATCGATGTTCCTCAGTATTTCGATACCAAAACTAAAATAGAAGAGAATATAGCAAGAAATGGTGGTCTAGTAAGCAATGGAGGTGTTTATGCGCCAGATGTAACATACTATGATAAAGACGGAAAAGCAGTAAAATTTGACCACACAGTTTTGCCTAAGCAAAAAGCACTTTTCAACCCAAGATTGGGCTTTAACTATGAATACAGTGAAGATCTACAGATTAGAGGAGGAACTGGTTTGTTTACTGGTAGATTGCCTTTCGTATGGGTTGGTAATCAAGTAGCTAATCCTGCATTTTACTTTTATTGTGTAACAGCCCCTGACTTCAAATTACCTCAAGTTTGGAGAACCAATTTGGGTATTGATAAGAAATTTGGATCTGGATGGACTACAACTGTTGACCTTCTATACACCAAGGACATCAATGCACAAATGACCCGTAACTACGGATTAATCAAGCCAACTGGTACCTTGGTAGGACCTGGAGCTAGGCCAATCTATCTGAGTTCAGATCGAGCGCAAGGGCCATTTGGAGGCGCAACCAATGCTTATGTTTTCACCAACACAAATATTGGGTATTCTTTTAATGCCTCATTTCAAGTACAAAAATCATGGAAAGACATGACTTTCATGATGGCTTATAATTACCTCGACGCAAAAGATGCTGCTTCAATCGATGCAGAAATTTCATCAGATGCTTATGATAGAAACCCAGCAAATGTAAATAACACAAATGTTGAAGTTTTACAGCCTTCACTTTATGGCAATAAGCACAGAGTTATTGGTGCATTCTCTAAGAAATTTACTTATGCTGAAGATAGAATGGCAACAACAATCAGCTTATTCACAGAATACGCCCAAGGAGGAAGATACAGCTTTACCTATGCAGGGGATATTAATAATGACGGATCTGGTTTGAATGACCTGATTTATATTCCGACTGATGGCGAAATCGATCAAATGAAATTTTCAGGAGTGGAATCTGAGCAAAAAGCTGCATTCAAAGCTTATATCCAACAAGATAAATATTTGTCTTCGAACAGAGGAAAATTTGCTGAAAAGTATGCCTCATTGTCTCCTTGGTTTAACCATTGGGATTTGAGAATTTTGCAAGATTACAAATTGACCAATGGCAATAAAATTCAGTTTTCTATTGATATTTTGAACGTTGGAAATTTGCTGAATTCTTCTTGGGGAGTCAGACAGTATGCTACTTATACAGGGTTGGTTCAGCCTATTGCTGTGACTACAACACCAGGTGCAGCTCCGACTTATACTTTTGATTTATCTCAAAAAAATACTTATTTTGACGACTTCAATTTGCCTAGTAGATGGCAATTGCAATTTGGATTGAGATATTCTTTCTAAATACTAGTAAAACCAGATAGAAAAAGGTCTTGGATTCGTCCAGGACCTTTTTATTATTGTGGGCACCTAGCCAATCTCTTTTCTTCTGTTATTGATTTACGAAAAGTCACAGCTTCTTCGCTAATAATAAAACGCTCATTTTTCCCATTTTTGTCATAAATAGTATAAGCGGGGAGACCACAGCAGGTTGACGCCGTCATGCAGGTGTAATAAACAAATTTACCATCCCTCTTTCCTGAAAATAAGGAAAATTCGCAGCCTTCGGATTTGCATTTACTTTTGAAATTAACAATCATTTTTAGAGTGGCCGAGCCTTCTTCTTTAATACATTCTTTTTTGCAGCCAATGGCGAAAAATAAAATAACAAATAATAAGTTTCTCATATATATGCTTAATTTTGATGGACGTATTGCATTAAAGATAATACTTGTTGCAATTTCGTTGCCAAATTTTTAGGATAATTAAATCTTTAACATATGGATCAAATAAAACAAATCATCAAAGAGTCTATTGATGTGAAAGAAAGGTTATTAAATGACCCCATTCTTGTTGACAAAATCAGGATTTCAGTTGATTTGATGACAGCCACATTCAAGAATCATGGCTCATTGTGGTTTTGTGGAAATGGCGGTAGCGCAGCAGATGCACAGCACCTTGCAGCTGAATTTACAGGGAGGTTTTATAAAGATCGAGATCCACTAAGCGCAGAAGCTTTACACGTAAACACTTCATATCTTACAGCAGTCGGCAATGACTATTCTTTCGATTTGGTTTATTCAAGATTGCTTAAAGGTAAAGCTAGAAAAGGTGATTTGTTGGTGGCTATCTCTACATCAGGCAACTCGGCCAATATCATCGAATGTATAAAAACAGCAAAAACGATTGGAGTTCCAGTCATTGGATTTACGGGTGAAACTGGTGGGAAAATGGCTGATCTTTGTGATATTTTAATCAATATTCCATCAAAGGATACACCACGAATTCAAGAATCTCATATCTTAGTGGGGCATATCATGTGCTACCTTGTTGAAGAAAATTTGTTTTAAAATGAAAAAGCAAAAGACTAATACTCCAAAGGCTGACATAAAAATCCAAGACAAATTAGTTTCGGATATCCCAATTCCAAATGGTCATTATCATTGGTACAAAAATATCAAAGACTGGTGGATTTATGCCAGTATTTTCGTTTTGTGCTTCTTAGTATATGGCAATACCTTGAATCACCAATATGCCCTCGATGACGGCGTAGTTATACATCATAACGAGTACGTGTCCAAGGGTGTGAGCGGTATTCCTATGTTATTCAAGACCGACCAGATGCAGCCATTTTTGAAGCAAATGAACAGTGGAGACGCTATTGGTGGTGGGCGTTATCGACCTTTGCCAGGAATAACTTTCGCTATAGAACAGTCATTAATCGGTGTAGTACCCAATGGTGGGATTTATGATCCAAATTGCTGGGACGAAAATAAAAATGGTACAGGCGATGCTATAGAAGATGCCAATAAAGATGGTATGGCCAATATCAATGATTGTTACAAGGGTGCTTTTCTAAGGCATTTTGACAATATTTTGATTTACATAGGATGCGTGTTTGCTATATTTTTGTTTTTTTCAAAATTTGTTTTTTATGAGAAAAAGGAGCTTGCAATCGGCCTCGCATTTATTTTTGCTCTACATCCCCTGCACAGCGAAATAGTTTCTAATATCAAAAGTAGGGATGAGGCTTTGGCGCTCAGTTTCCTGATCATGACCATTTATTTTACCTTCCAATATTATTACAAACCCCATTGGAAATACTTGGTTTTTCTAGTAAGCAGTTTTTTATTGTCCTTTTTTGCCAAAGAATATGCAGTCAGTTTGTTGATCCTAATTCCAATGATTTTTTATATCCTGATACCAAACATGCAATGGCGTCGCATAACCATACCCATGATTTTATTGGTTATAAGTACGGCATTTTATTTTGTCCTTAAGTCCTCCGTGAATCTGTCCAAAAGCAATATTAAAAATGCTGTAAATTCATTTCCTGATATTTCATTTTTAGATGCTACGGCAACTAAGATTTATGTGTTGGGATTGTATTTGGTCAAGTGTATTTATCCTTATGAGTTAAGTGCTGATTATTCGTTTAGGGCCATTTCATTTACTTCTTTTTCCGATCCCAAGGTTTGGATTTCAGGGATTATGTATGGACTTTTAGTACTTGCATTTTTTTATTTTTTACGAAAAAAATCTTTGATAGCATTTGCCATAGCATTCTTCGGGATTCACATCGCCATGGTTTCCAATTTTTTCTTTGACATCACCTTTGTGATGGCGGATAGAGTTGCGTTTTGTAGCTCTTTGGGCATTGCCCTATTGATCATCATTTTGTTGGATAAATTTTCTTTAAAAACTGCCAAATCAAGTGGCCAACAAGCACTCTATTTTGCAATTCCAGCGCTTTTGCTAGGATTGATATACCTTCCTAAAACCTATTCGAGAAACCAAGATTGGTATGATGGGAATACAGTGTTTAAAAAAGACGTAGAAACAGTCCCAAACAGCGTGATGGCATTGAACAATGCGGGAAAAGCCTATCTAGAAGAGAGTGAAAGCATTGGGATAACCCCAGCGTTGAGAAAAGAAAAGCTAGAGAAAGCATCTTCATTGCTCAAGCGTTCCATCGAAGTAAATCCAGGCAATGTCCTAGGTTATATAAATCTAGGTGCTTCGGAGTACAAGTTAGAGCATTTTAATTATGCGGATTCTCTTTGGAGTTATGTCATAAAAGTTTATCCAAATCATCCTTCAGTCCATGGGATAAAAAATGCTATGGTGAATCGATATGTAAAGCAAGCACTCGATGCCGCACAGACAAAAGATTATGCTAAGTCAATCAGAATTTTGGATGAAGGTCTTGTAAAATTTCCCGAAAATGCGGATTTGTACTACAATAAAGGCGGAGCTTTGTACAGTATAGGCGACCGCAAAGGAGCTTTAATGTATTGGCAAAAATGTTTGGCGTTGGATCCCAATCACCCAGATGTTAGGAAAGGATTGAAAGCACTAGGGTTATAGAACTAGTAGATTTGCTTGGTGTTTTTAAATATTGCTCACGGCATTCCTGTCGCAAAGAATATCTTTAAGTTCTTTTAAAAAGGCATATTCTTGTGGTCTGGCTTTTTTAAAGGCTTCTTTGGCTTGTAAGAATGTTCCCTCGTCAAGCGTAGGAATCGCATTTACGATTTTGTTTTTCACGAAATGCACATCGTCATAAATCATGCCTCTGATCGATGGAATCTCATGCCAATCTCCTTCAATCGCATAAGCGTGCAGCAACTGGCCATCTGCCTGTTTTATTGGGTCAAGGTGTATTACCTTGCCTTGATCTATCATTCTATGCGGTTGGAAATGTTCTGAACCACCTTCTGGCAGCTCCCATTCGTTTTTCAAATCGTTTACCATGAAAACTTCAAGTCCTTTTTCCTTGAATCGGTATATGATTAATTTAACTTGATCTATAAAATCTGTTCCCATAATTTCCTTGTCATTTACAGAGAAATGCTATTTTATTACGTCTCGAATAGAGACAAAGCTAGTAAGAATTTTAATACGTTGTATATTTTTAATATTCTTTATATATTTATTTTACAAATATGTGCTTTAATTGGGCTGTTTTAAAGTGTCCTAACCACAACCAAAGCCTTTTCTAAGTTGTTTAATAAACGTGGTTATTTTCATAAGATTGTTGAGTTAGTTTATTTTGTACCTTTTAATTTTTAGGGTATCTTTGACAAGATTAGAAATATTTTTAAAACAGATATTTTTTCATATCACCGTTATATATAAAAGAAAACATTAATATCGTCAGATTTTTTTTCATTACGAAAATTTGATGTAAATTTGCGTTCAAACATAAAGGATGAATACACCGAGTTCTTATCTCCCAATAATAATTCAGCTTCTAGTAGCTTTAGGATTTGTTATTACTACTTTGGTAGCCTCACATCTTATTGGCCCAAAACGCAAAGGAAATAAAAAAGATGAAGCCTTCGAATGTGGGATAGATGGGGTAGGGAATGCTAGAGTGCCCTTCTCGATAAAGTATTTCATGACGGCGATTCTATTTGTTTTATTTGACGTAGAGGTAGTATTTTTCTACCCTTATGCGGTCAATTTTAAGGAGATGGGATGGCACGGTTTTGCGGCGGTGTCGATTTTTGTTGGATTTTTTTTGATAGGGTTTGCTTACGTTTACAAGCGTGGCGCTTTAGAATGGGATAAATAGTACAATAATATGGCTAATGTAGTTGATGCCCCTGATGGGTATGCTGGAAGTGGTTTTTTTGCAACAAGCTTTGACAAAATCATAGGAATGGCTCGCGCCAATTCGATTTGGCCATTGCCTTTCGCCACTTCTTGTTGTGGGATTGAATTCATGGCGACCATGAGTCCTCACTATGATTTGGCCAGATTCGGGTCTGAAAGATTGAGCTTTTCTCCACGACAAGCAGATTTGCTCATGGTAATGGGTACTATTGCAAAGAAAATGGGCCCTATCGTCAAGCAAGTTTACGAACAAATGGCCGAACCAAGATGGGTCATCGCCGTTGGTGCTTGTGCTTCTAGTGGTGGTATTTTTGATACCTATTCGGTTTTACAAGGCATCGACAAGGTCGTCCCAGTGGACGTTTACGTACCTGGTTGCCCTCCACGACCAGAACAAATCATCGATGGGATTTGCAAAATCCAAGAATTGATCAAAAATGAACCCATGCGCAGGAGAAATTCTCCTGAATACCAAGCCTTACTTGAATCTTATAATATTCATTAACGTATGATTTCTGTTGATAACGCATATATAGTCCAGTATTTAAAGTCCCACTTTGAAAAGGAAATTTTAAATATTGAAGAGCCTTATGGCTTTTTGACCATTGAAGTCAAGAAAGAAGGTTTGATAGCTCTCTTGGTAGCCATCAAAAATGACTCAGTGTTACAGATGAATTTCTTGACCGATTTGTGTGGAGTACACTATCCAGAAAGCCCCAACAGAGAGTTGGCTGTTGTTTATCATCTCCATAGTTTTATCAACAATGTACGACTTCGTCTGAAAGTATTCATTCCAGCTGCCGATCCTCAGATTCCTAGTGCTACCACAGTTTTCGATACCGCAAATTGGATGGAAAGAGAAACTTTCGATTTTTATGGCATCCTTTTCCTAGGACATCCAAATCTAAAGAGGATTCTGAACGTCGATGACATGGATTATCATCCGCTATTGAAACAATACAGACTAGAAGACGGAACCAGAACTGATAAAGTAGATTCATTCTTTGGCCGTTAGACTTTTACTTTTTATAAAATATTAACATGAGTCAATCCCTGGAAAAAATAGCAAAAGAAAGTATATCTGGTGAATTAACCACCCTTAACCTTGGACCCACACACCCAGCGACCCATGGGATATTTCAGAATGTTCTCCAAATGGATGGGGAAAAGATCCATTCCGCTGAACAAACCATTGGATATATACATCGGGCATTTGAGAAATTGGCCGAAAGAAGGCCTTTTAATCAGATAACACCCATAACCGATAGACTTAACTATTGCTCGTCGCCCATTAATAATATGGGTTGGCACATGACCATGGAAAAGCTCCTACGCATAGAACTCCCAAAACGAGTCGAATACATGCGTGTAATCATCATGGAATTAGCACGTATAGCTGACCACTTGGTCTGTAATGCCGTTATTGGCGTAGATACAGGCGCGTTGACAGGATTTACATATATGTTCCAAGAAAGAGAACATATTTATGACATGTTCGAAGAGGTATGTGGTGCGAGATTGACAACCAATATTGGTAGAATCGGTGGTTTCGAAAGGGATTTTAATCCGATATTTCACCAAAAATTACAGAAATTTTTAAAAGAATTTCCTGCCAGATTCCAAGAATTCGCAGATCTCCTAGAGCGAAATAGAATCTTCATGGATAGAACCATCAAATGTGGTCCCATCTCCGCACAAAGAGCCTTAGACTATGGATTTACAGGTCCGAATCTTAGGGCTGCAGGCGTGGATTATGACGTCAGAGTTATGAATCCATATTCTTCCTATCAAGATTTTGACTTTACGATACCTGTAGGGACAAATGGCGACACCTACGATCGATTCATGGTGCGCCAACAAGAAATCCTCGAGAGCCTAAAGATCATAGAACAAGCGTGTAATAATCTGCCTGAAGGTGATTACAAAGCCGATGTTCCAGAATTTTATTTGCCTCCCAAGGATAAGGTTTATCACAATATGGAGGCCTTGATATATCACTTCAAGATCGTCATGGGCGAGACCAACGTTCCCGTAGGAGAGGTGTACCACTGCGTAGAAGGAGGCAATGGCGAACTCGGTTACTACCTGATCAGCGATGGCGGTCGAACGCCCTATAGATTGCACTTCCGGAGACCGTGCTTCATCTATTATCAAGCATATCCAGAGATGATAAAGGGCTCTTTGCTTTCAGATGCCATCCTTACCATGAGTAGCATGAACGTCATCGCAGGAGAATTGGACGCATAATTGATTTTTTTAGTACAAACGATAATTAAGTAATACCTGAATTATGGTAGATTTTAGCCAAGCGACAAAAGACCAGATTAAGATACATATCAGCAAATATCCTGAAGGCAAGCAGAAGTCCGCCTTGATACCTATTTTGCACGTAGTCCAAAAAGAGAACAAAGGCTGGCTGTCGGTGCCAGTGATGGACAAAGTCGCCGAAATCCTCCAAATACAACCCATAGAAGTGTTTGAAGTGGCTTCTTTCTACACGATGTTCAACCTTAACCCAGTGGGTGCTCACGTCCTAGAGGTGTGTCGTACAGGACCTTGTATGATCGTCGGTGCCGAAAAAATCGTTGATCACATCAAAAATCGTCTCGGTATAAATGATGGTGAGACGACCGAAGATGGCCTATTTACCCTGAAAACCGTCGAATGTCTCGGTGCCTGCGGTTATGCGCCGATGCTCCAGCTAGGCGACGACTATCGAGAACACTTGACCATCGAAAAGGTCGATCAATTGATCGAAGAGCTCCGAGGCCGCTAATTCCTTCTGCATACATTTTTAAGCCCACATTTTGGGCGTCTCCCTCGCTCCGTCCTTTGGACGCACTCGGGTAGCGTGTTGCGTGGGTTCCGTCTCTCTCCTCACCGTCGAGACTCTCATCGCATCGAGGATGCTCGAGACCACTCCACCCACTGACGCGCTAGGAAAAAAGCCAACATCCGAGGGTGCTGGCTAACCCTGAAAAATCATCAAGACTCCGATGGTCGAAGTCTGTGACTTCGATCCGATAGTTTATGAATTTAAAATTCATCATCACCGATCTTCTACAAATGCCAATTTTATTGCATCGCAGTTTCAAACTGCTAAGATAGGTGATTCAGAAACCATGATCAAAATTAAAAAGTTCATGGTTTCCTATGGCATCATTGACATTAAGATGGGGATGCTCAATATTTCCGAACTAAAGCAGATACAAGGATTCCCCAAAGACTACAAACTCATTGGCACCCAAACCGAACAAAAAAAATACATCGGCAACGCCGTAGAGGTCAACCAAGCCAAAGCCATTGTCTCCAATTTGCTTTCGGTTTTATGCCCTACTTTTTAGTACTGTGTTCGGGTGTTCAGTTTTTCAGTAACGTCTTGTTTCTGTCCATTCAAAGTAGTCAACTTTAAATCTTCCGTCATTATACATATTTTCATATCCCAAACATCTTGCGATTCTTGCATCGCTCGGTCTCTCATTTAAATCCTCATTCCCTCCGATTGAACCATCAAAATCCTTTTCTTCCCATCCAGCGTTGTACTTTATTCGATACCTGATTCTACACAATGACATAATAATTGGTGCCTACTCTTAACGCTTCGTTTGGCAGTATTTGCGCTTACTATTTTCCCAAAATAGGAAGGGTGTTCAGATTTGCCCTTATTTTTTATATTTATTTTGATTTTTTGAAGGAAAGAAATATTATACCGAATATTGTAATATGTAGAAAAGCGTTTGTAATATAATTATAATACGGTTCATTACCTATTCTTGGGATTTGGAATGATAACCACGTAATTAGTTCAATTATTCCCCAGTAAATTAACCCTGATGCAATTACTCCTAAAAATTTAGATATCGTCCATTTTGTATTATCAAAAAAAGGTGCCAATATTAAAAAGGGGATTAGAAGAAAAAGTAAATAGTTTGAACTAAACATCATCCACCACCGTTCTAACGGCTTTTCATATTTAAATAAATTTGAAGCTTGTTGTTTTGATGAAGGTTTGCCTTTGGGTTTTTCAGAGAATCACTTGTACTTCCTAATGTATCTTTAGTTAAATATATTGTATCCACAATACAAATCGTATCATGAATAGTAATTGTTCTATTTAAATTATATGTAAGTTTCTCGCTATAATGCTGCTTAAAAAGAAGATCATTTTCAATTGATTGTAATTTATTCAGATAGTTACTATTTTTCTTAAAAGTTATTTTTAAATCTTGAATTTTTGTTAATTGATCAATTTTGTTGTTTAACTGGTAATTGTATGTGAATTGCCCAAAGTAATCAGTAGCTACAATTAAAAATAAACTTATTAAGGCAATAGACAATTTAGCTGTTATTGACTTTTGTTTGTCACTGAAAAATTCAAGTATATTTTTTACTGTATTATCCACTTTATTCTTTTATTTGCGATAACGGTTGGCATGGACGCAGGTGGGGCACAGCCCCACTTGTCGTTCCATGCTTTGTTCTCATCTTTTAATCTAATTTTATTACTTTTTCAGTCTTGAAAATTCCATCGATTTTTATTCTGATAATATTAATTCCGTTATGTGTCAATTTTAATCTACCATCCTCAAATTTCCCCTTGTCTAATAATGATCCATACATATTATAAATCTCATAATCAATGAATTTATTTTTATTATTAATTTGTATCTGTCCAAATGTTGGATTTGGAAAAAGTAATCCTTTTGTAATATTTTCATTTGTGATACTGGAAGAATAAGATTCTAAATTCATGTCTTCATCAATGGATTCATTTGATTGACAGAAGTTCTTACAAAAAATCCAAATAATATCTCCCTCGGTGTTAAATTTGAATATGAAGTCACCTTCAAATTGTATCTCATTCTGCGTATCTGTTAAGTATTGGCTGTAACCTGTGGATAATAGTTGATTCGTAAAAATTTCAATTTTTTTATTAATTAATTCCTTTGAGCTGGTATTTAAATTTGGTGGAGAAATTATCCTATAATCAAAATCTTTTGCGGAAAGGTTTAATTGGGTTGAATTTTTACTACCTAAAGCAAAAACATCTGTTGGAATTTCTGTTGGTTCTTCATAGCAAATTATAGACCCCCATTTAGTAATATTACATTTTCTTACGAACATACAACCAGTTGCAGAACATCCACTTCCATTCTCGATAGCTATGCAGTATTCACCCTGCTGAGAAATTGAAAAGGCATGGGAATTTGAATTTTCAATAATTGTACTATTTGTATTTGGACCAGTAATCGTCATAGTAAAAGGCGGCTGAAATCCATTTCCTATATTTACAACGATTGACCCTACGTTCAGATCCGTAATATGGGTCACTGTAAAATCAATATCTTCTGAAAATATCTTATTTGTAAAAAATAAGGTTTGCAATAAAATGGTGAATATGTATTTCGATTTCATAATATTTAGTTTTGATTGATTAATTCTTTAATTTTTGTTAAATTATTGATTAAGATTTGGTTTTCTTGTTCTTGATCTAAATAGAATTCAATAGCTTGAAGAGCAATATTTTTATTTGTAATATTTTTATAAATAAATGCAATTGCATCAAGTTCTTCCTCGTTTTTAACTAAATGAAGTGTAAGGTTGATTAATGGATATAATTTCCAATTATGTTGAATATTTGGTAAAATTAATTTAAAACATGAAAATCCTCCATGAAATTCATCTTCAGCTCCACTTATGGGTTCATTAAGCCAAGTAATGGTATTCAAATTATCTAATAAAAATGAAAATGCTTCAGGTGTATTAATAGAAGCAATTTTTTCTAAAGAGCAATATCGAATTTCCTTCTGTATAGCTGTATCAAGTGCCATAGCTTTTAATGACATTAAAATAGAGTCATTCATTTTCTTAAAGTAGGCTGAAAGGAAGGATAAAGAATCTAATGCTCTTCTTTGGCTTTCTATTATTTTGTTTTGTTCTTTTTGTATTCTTTGTGCTTCTTTCTGTCCTTGTTGCTTAACAGCATTTCGCCATTTTAGTGCAAATGGTCTTCGCTGCTCCATAGTTAAACTTGTGTCAAACACTTGTTTTTTCCAATATTTGAGACTATCATCTTGTGTCAAACCTACATTGAAACAACAGAAAACAAAAAGTGTACCTACTATAATTTTATTTATTTTCATATTTTAAGGGTTTATTGTAACGTCAATAGGACTTAAATTTATTTCGTTCAACTTATTATTACTTTTGAATACGGTTAAGTGCCAAGTGTCATTTTCTTCAAAAGCAACATTACCTTGTAAAATTTGTATCGTTAATCCATTTCCATTGACACTCCAAGAAGTACCATTCGTATTTCTACTAAATATTTTATTAAATTCTCCATTTTCATCTATAATAGTCCAGTTATTCTCTAATTTAGCATACATAATTGTATAATAATTAGTAGAAGAAGAGGGGCTTACAGATATTGAAATAGAACCATTTCCTATAAATCCTGTCTGTTTATTTGGGAAACTGTATGATGATATTGAATTATCTTCGACTAATTTAGAATTTGAATTTAAAAATGCATCCCTTCGCAAATTATATGAACAATGCCAATCGAATTTATTAGAGCCTCTACTACCTCTTACAATGTCAAAATTGTCAAAAGCTTTTAAATTTCCTTTAACTCCGACTCTAACAAATTCTATAAAAGTAATTTTTGAAAATTTGAAACAGGTCGAAGATTCATCTAATATAGTAGATGCCGGTGGATCTGCTGAATAGATTTTATTATTTTTGAGAATATTATCTTCATCAGAAATATTATTTTTATCGTCGTTAGATAATTCATTATCTTGATTCATTTCCCAA
The DNA here is from genome assembly GCA_016718505.1 of Saprospiraceae bacterium. Taxonomy (GTDB): domain Bacteria; phylum Bacteroidota; class Bacteroidia; order Chitinophagales; family Saprospiraceae; genus JADKKF01. The sequence goes on from JADKDE010000004.1 coordinate 327,012, forward strand.
GGAAAATCGGTTAGGTTAGTTAAGGTTGAATTTGTTTGCTCGTTAGACATTGTATATGTTCTATTTTTTCTTTGTCTGGTAACATCAACATCCACCAATTGAGCTGCATTATTTGGCGAAATTGCAAATTCAAATAAAATTCTACCACCGATTTGCTTATTACTATTAGTTAATATTGAATAATGCGGATGATCTGATCCACTAAAAAATGGACCAAAGCCATACCTTTGATCATTTGTAGATTTCCATTTTAAATTTATTGATTTTCTTAACTCAATGCCATCGAGGTCAGGAAGATCGGAAGTTCCAGGAATAGGGGAATTGCTGTTATCTCGCCAAGTGTTAGTCAAATTCAACCATACAGCAGTAGCTGCTACTATATCTGTCTTACCATTGTAAGTAGTTTGAATTTTAATATCTCTTAATGAGTTGCTCACTGATATTGCTTCAACATAATATACTTTTGGCAGTGAGGCTGTTGGAATAGTTATCATACCATTAGATAAAATTATTGGGTTTTCTTTCGTAGATTTACCCCATAGTTTTACATTTCCAGATAAAATTTGTAAAATTACATTCCCCGAAAGAGATGTGGCTGGATTCCTTTTTTTTACTTCAATTTTTATTAGATCTATTTCATTTCTGCCTACATTACTTTGTATTACGGAATTGTCAATATTATCAATTACTGTATCACCATCTGTATCATTCAAATTTGCTACAGTTACTGCACCTTTGCTCCTTTTTTCATTGGGGGATAATTTTTGACCACCTGAATAACTAGTGGTAGCACCTGTCCAATCGATAAAGCCATTATATATATCTAGCACGACCTCACATTCAAAGTTTGCATGAAAGGTTTCGGTTGACTCACCCAAGGATCTACTGATAGTTTGTCCATAAATGGATACAAAATTCGTAAATGTGCAACTCATAAAAATAAAAATGCAGTTTGTATATTTCATAAAATTAAATTTTCTGTGATGCCCTACTTTGATTTTGGGAGTTTTCGAGCAAAAACTTCTCCCGCTCTCTCTAGATTTTGAAAACAAAACGACTAATTTTCATCTTTTCTTATTTCTCCTAATGTGTATCAAAGTACCTCAAGGAAGCAGTCCAAATGCCCAATTATTCGTTCTATTTTCTCTATCATTGATGGGAACGGTTTGGGGCTTGGCGAAGGTGGGGGTTTTGAAATACGAATGCTCAAATTTACGATAATGCTCAATAGAATTCCAAATGCTCAAACCTACGATTCTGCCCCACTTTTGGCAAACCCATGTTGTGCGAACCAGTTTTTTTAAGCTAATTCAATAAATTGTTTTTCAAGTTTAACGTTAAAATGTATATCAGCTTTTAAAGCTCTGAAAACCTTTAAAATAGTATCGATTGTTGCGCTATTTGTACTACTTTCTAATTTGGAAATTTGGGATTTCTGGACTCCAACAAGTTTACCTAATTCTTCTTGAGTTAAGTTTCTTTGTTGTCGAGCAGTCTTAATCATACGTCCTAAAATATCCATACGTAGTTCATACTCGTATTCGTCTCTTTCAACAGAACCAACTTTTCCGATATATTTATCCTTCATTTCGGCAAGTGAAAATGATTTGATTTCTTTCTGTGCCATTGTCTATTTTTTAGAATTTTTCTTGATTAAAAAATATTCTTCTCTTATTCGTTCAGCTTTTTCAATTTCATTGTTTGGAACTTTATCCCCTTTCTTAATAAATCCATGCGTAGCTAAGACTAAAGTTGAAGTTGGTTCTGTTTTGTCCCAAAAAGCAAGTAGTCTATTTTGATTACCCAAATACAAACTCCTAAATTCCCAAATTTCCTTATTAAGTTTTTTAAAAAGTTTTGGGTCATTCGTTTGTTCCGCTAAGTCGATATTGTAAAACACTTTTTTAGCAGATTTTTTGTCAAGTTTAGCAACAAATTCGTCGGCTTCCTTTAAAAATCTTGTTTCAAAATATCTCACTTATTCTTTTCAACAAAGATAATTTAAGTCTCCAAATATAGCAACAATTTTTTATTTATTGAATTTGTTAAGCCCTCCGTTGCGACGGAATGGCGAGCCGCAAGGCGAGACATTTCGTCGCAACATAAATATTTGCGAAATTGTAATTACTAAATCCAAACAATCAATTTAACATGACTCAGTTAACCCTTAGACAAAAAGACGCCGAGTTCATCAACAAGCTAAAGCCATTATATCTAATATACTTTTGGTTTACACAAATAAATCTTTAGGACTGCATGTCCAACCCACACGGGATTTAGGTTCTTGTTATCGGCTGTATTATTTCACCACGATTTTAATACCTGTATATTTTGAATTGTCTTTTATAGTCGGAACAGGCTCAATTGTATAGTTAGAATCGTCATTAGTTACATTACATATTTGGAATAAGTCTGAATAATCACTTGTTGAACCACTTGCGTCAGTTGTTCCAATAAAGAAGTCAATTACTTGGCGATTTTGAGGATTAAATGTCACGTACAATGTACGTCCTTCTTTATCGAAGCTATTGTCCCATGAGTCAAATTTCATTTTCATTTGAAGTTTTGTAGGTTCAATTTCATTTTCTGATGGTTTACCTAACACTTTTCTTATTTCGTCTATATTTTTTCCAATTAATGATGGAACATCAAAAACAAATTTGGTATTTATCTTCTGTGTTGATGAATCTTTTTTTTCATCGCTGTTTGGAGAGCCACAAGAAGCCAGCATAGTCAAAATTAGAAGATGTTTTAAAGTTTTAGAAAGTAATTTGGTTATAGACATATTATGATATTTTTATTATTTTGCTTTTATAAGTAATTCACTCTCCTAATTACTAAGTTTATGTAATTGGTTTTTGAATTATTGCCATTGGATGTTTACACTAGAATACAAGATTGATTCCTTGCTTTTTCGCTAAATCTCTAATTAATATTGAACTCAATTCTGGCTCTAAGACCCCTACTGCAGTTTTACAGTTTCTACATCTAATAAATGTTAGTTCCAATTTACAACCTATAACGTGTTCGTTGTAGGCTTCAAATCCACATGATTCACATTTGGCACATTTTGTGGTTGATGGTATTATCTTCATAAGTTCGGTTTTTAAATTGAATAAAATATTTTCGCATCCCTTTCTTACCTTTTTCGGCTATTTCTTTCTTTTTATTTGCTTTTACAAATATACAAATACTCCGCTGATATGGTGCATTTTTCAAATGATTTATATATATATTTAATTTTATAATATGTATAAAGCAGAACATGAATCTATTCCAACTTTCCCACACCCCACCCCCAAACCCCCAACAGGGGGCTTATTCCTCCCCCACGACCCCCGATGGTCGAAGTCCGTGACTTCGACCCGATATTATATGAATTTAAAATTCATCAGTAGCAATGTCCTGGAAATCTCAAAGTATATGGAATTGCAAACTCCTATTGTATAGCATCGCAGTTACAAACTCCGACGATCGGGACATATTTTAAATTGAAAAGTGGTGTTTCCTCCCAGCATCCAAAGACACGACTTGGACCAATTTCTAGCAATGCGAACTTATATTACAAATTTTCAATATTGATATCTAGCTTTTTGTTAATTTTGTGGGATAACTAATGAATTGATATGTCTAAAAAGATATTGTTAGAACATGCACACGTAGCGGGAATAGAAACCTTGGCTGTCTATCAAAAGATGGGCGGATACGAATCCGTGCGCAAGGCATTGAAGTCTATGAGCCCTGATGCAGTAGTCGAGGAGGTGAAAAAAAGTGGATTGCGCGGACGAGGTGGAGCTGGATTTCCTACGGGTATGAAATGGAGTTTTTTGGCGAAGCCAGAGGGTCTGCCGAGATATCTACTTTGCAATGCGGACGAAAGCGAACCTGGGACCTTCAAGGATAGGTATATTATGGAAAAAATTCCCCATCTATTGATCGAAGGGATGATTATATCGAGTTTCGCACTAGGGGCTAACACGAGTTTTATATATATCCGAGGTGAATATCGCTGGGTATTAGATATCCTAGAGAAAGCCATAGCAGAGGCTTATGCAGGAGGTTTGTTGGGCAAGAATATATTGGGCTCTGGATACGATTTGGACTTGTACGTTCATCCTGGTGCTGGTGCCTATATTTGTGGCGAAGAAACGGCTCTGATAGAATCTTTAGAGGGGAAGAGAGGCAATCCTAGGATGAAACCACCATTCCCTGCGGTGAAAGGCTTGTATCAATGTCCGACCGTAGTGAACAATGTTGAGTCTATTGCAGCCACACCATGGATCATAAATAATGGGGGAGAGGCATACGCCCAAATCGGAATCGGCAAAAGCACAGGGACAAAATTGATTTCGGCTTGTGGCAATATCAAAAAACCTGGAGTGTATGAAATCGAATTGGGACTTCCTGTAAAAGAATTTTTGTTCGGGGAGGATTATTGTGGTGGTATGGCCAATGGAAAAAAACTAAAGGCAGTAATACCCGGTGGAAGTTCCGTGCCTATTTTGCCAGCTGAGTTATTCTTAAAGACAGCCGCAGGTGAAGACCGATTGATGTCATATGAAAGTCTTTCAGATGGTGGCTTTGCTACTGGTTCCATGCTTGGATCGGGAGGCTTTATCGTTTATGATGAAGATCAGTGTATCGTAAGAAATACGTGGAATTTTACGAGATTTTATCACCACGAAAGTTGTGGTCAGTGCTCTCCTTGTCGCGAGGGAACAGGATGGATGGAGAAAGTACTCCACAAGATAGAATCGGGTCATGGAGAATCAAAAGACATAGACTTGCTTTGGGACATTCAAAGGAGAATAGAAGGAAATACAATATGTCCTCTGGGCGATGCAGCTGCTTGGCCTGTTGCAAGTGCTATTAGACATTTTAGAGAAGAATTCGAGTGGCATGTGAAAGAACCTAAATTGTCTCAAGAGCGCAATTATGGCCTTTTGAATAAAACGGTCGAAGCATTGTATTAAGTCTAGCGTAAAAAGGATCGGAGTGGTCTCACCTATGGTGAGAGTCTCGCAGAGACAGACCCACGCAGAGCCTGGTCTCACATGCAGGGCATGGGAGATTTATCCCAATTATATTTATAAAAATTAACCTATGTACCAAGCTGATTTTGGAAGCTTTCGCAGGAGGTACACGGAAAGAAAAGACAGGAGGGCTACGACTATAAAGAATATGGGTGCTCCAAAGATGGGATGTATGGCACAGGCTACACAATCAGGCGGCCCCAAGCGATTGTTGTAAATGTAGAATCCCCATAAATACCCGTTTTTCAGCATATCGATTATCAATGCATGGATGAAATAAATCGCAAAACTCATCGTCGATAGCTTGGTCATTAAATTGAAAAACTTTGGATACTTGGCAACATATTTAGACCAGTCAAAGCGAATCAACCAAACGACTAATGCAAATGACCCTAGAATAATATTCGGACTGAGGTAAACATAAGCCCTATCGTCATAACTGCCCTTCAAGTAGCAGCGGTACGCCACGATAAATGGGGTCGAAATAAAACAAAGAAATCCTATCCACAACAGCCACTTCTCCTTTGGGATCGTGTATTTTCGTATATAATAACCAAAAAAGAAGAAGCCACCATAGGACATCCATGACATGTGTTCCACGATGAAAAACTCCTCACAATAGGTATAGATAGAGCCATTCAAAAACCAAATCAACAAAAAATAATTCAAATCTTCTTGCGTCGCGGACTTCAAATATACCTTGAAAAAAGGTGTCAATAAGTAAACACCCAAAATCATGGGAATAAACCAAAGATGATAGTAAACGTCTCCAGTGATGATGGTGGGAAAGATGATCTCTCGCCAAGGGAGCTCAAAAAAGCGATAAATATTGTCCCAAATCCAAAAAAAAGTATTTTGGAATGTAAGATTGCTGAAAGAAGAAAAATTGTATCTAAAATTATAAATCGTATAAATTATAATCCAAAAAATAAAAGGGGGGACAATTTTGGAAAATCTTTTTTTGAGAAATTGCCAAGGGCTGAGATTTTTTGTATCGTGGAGTATCAACATACCACTTAAGATTACAAACAACGGTACAGACCACTTAAATGAGGAATAAACCACATTCCCAACCCACCAATGATCGTTAGGGATTTTGCCATGACTTAGCGTCAATTCACCAGTACAGTGTATCAGCACAACTCCTAGGATAGCAACTACCCGCAACAAATCAGCATACAAAATGCGATTTTGGTCTATTAGTCTTGGTGGATGTGAATTATTAGTCAATTAAAACATTGATTAAATTAAAATATCGGCAAAAATACATAAGAAAACGCTTTGATGCAATACTTTTGTATTCATAAAAATCAATTAAATGACCCCCGTTGTTCTAGAATCATTTATTTGGGTATTTCGAAATAGTTCCAAGATTAATTTGGTTCGGTACGTGGTGCTTTGTGCCCTAATCGCAATTTTAGCACTAGGACTCGGAGTTTATTTTATTGGATATTGGTTAGAGCCATTGATCTCATGGATGATTGGCCTGGTTCCAGATACATGGGAAGGAGCTTGGGTTGATTGGACAGTATTGATTGGAACCTGGATTATTAGGATATTCCTTTTCTTATTGGTGTTTAGGCATATTTTGGCAATTATTTATGCGCCATTATTGGGTTATCTTAGTGAAAAAGTCGAAAATCAATTGGCATCAGGGATTGATACTAAGATTGGTTTTTTTGCGTCTATTTGGAGGGGTGTAAAAGTAAATATAAGACTGCTTTCAAAGGAAATATTATTTGCCGCACCTTGGCTTTTTTTGTCGTTTATTCCGATTGTCAATATCCCTAGTAGTGTGATATTGTTCTTAACCACCAGTTATTATGCAGGTATTTCATCCATGGATTATACCATGGAAAGATACCACGGCATCGTCGAGACCACTGAAATCATCAACAAAAACAAACGGACCGTGACGATGCTCGGCATGGTTCAAGTAGGGATGACTCTGATCCCAATTGTAGGGATACTCATCGCACCGCCTATTTGTGCGGCAATGGGAGCCTATATTTACAGGACAAAATGGGTGAAAAATTGATGAATACATGGTACGCCCTAAGATAAAACTCATCCAGCGATAAAACTTTACCTTGAGAAATATGCTTATATTTGTGGCTTGATTGAAAATTTTGATAAAATGGCGCATGTCCAAAGCACAAGTATGGAATCAAATATAAAAGTCGAGACAGATGTCTTGCATGACTCGGTCAATAATTCTTATACAAAAAATAAAAAAGTATTCATAGAGAGTTATGGCTGTGCAATGAATCACAGTGACAGTGAGATTGTAGCTTCGATACTCGCAGATGAAGGTTATGTGAATTCTACCAATTTGGAAGAAGCCGATTTGATATTGCTGAATACTTGTTCGATTCGAGACAAAGCCGAAGAAACGATTCGACATAGAATCAAGGACTTTAAGGCCATGAAAAGGGCAAATCGAGGCCTTATCATCGGGGTACTTGGTTGCATGGCAGAACGATTAAAAAAGAAATTCTTAGAAGAGGAGCGTTTGGTTGATCTGGTAGTTGGTCCTGATGCATATAGGAGTTTACCCGATTTGTTGTACCAAGTAGGAGGAGGGGAGAAAGGAATCAATGTGCTGCTGAGCAGAGAAGAAACTTACGCAGATATCAGTCCCGTTCGTTTGTCTTCGAATGGCATATCTGCATTTATCTCCATCATGAGGGGATGTGATAATATGTGTAGTTTTTGTGTGGTGCCATTTACTAGAGGAAGGGAGCGTTCTAGGGATCTCTTTCGATTCTGGCTGAAATGCAAGATCTAGTGCAGAAGGGATATAAAGAAGTTACGCTTTTGGGGCAAAATGTAGATAGTTACAAATGGGAAAATCCTCGACTAAATCCATCGTTACTTTTGCCATGTTGCTTGAAGAGGTTGCTAAAATTGATCCAACGGTAAGAATTAGATTTTCTACATCCCATCCGAAGGACATCACGGATGAAGTATTATTCACCATGGCGGCCTATGACAATATATGTAAGTACATCCATTTACCAGTCCAATCAGGAAATAGCCGAATCTTGGAAATGATGAACCGAACTTATGACCGAGAGTGGTATATAGATAAGATTGATAGAATATATGAAATAATGCCTGACTGCACGATTTCTAGTGATATGATTGCTGGATTTTGTTCTGAAACAGAGGCGGAGCATCAAGATACACTCTCCATGATTGAATATGCTAAATATTCTTTGTCATATACTTTTTATTATTCTGAAAGACCTGGAACTACAGCAGCTCGAAAATACCCTGACGACGTTCCTTTAGACGTGAAAAAAAGGAGATTGGCGGAGATTATTGAAGTTCAAAGGCGTGTTTCTCACGAGCTAAATCTGTTGGATTTGGGTAAGACATTTGAGGTATTAATAGAAGGCGATTCCAAAAAATCGGATAAGGATTTCAGTGGCAGAAATTCACAAAACAAAATGATTATTTTTCCTAAAATGACTGGTTACAAACCTGGTGATTATGCCCAAGTAAAAGTCTTGGAGGTTACTTCAGCTACATTAAAGGGAGAAATTAATCCCCACTAGAAATTTTCAAACCAATGGTCAACATGATTTGATGTTGGGTAATGTCACTGGTCGCAAATGGCTTAGGTCTCCCGTTGAGCTGATATGCCAATATTCCTTTTGAATTTGAACGATTGTTATAAGCCAAGTCGATAAAGAAATTATCTTCTCTGATGCCCAGCCCAATGCTGTATGCTGGATTGTAACCTTCTTCATTGGCAAAAGGTCTGCCATACAATCCAAAACCACCTCTAACACGAAATATATCATAGGCTAATTCTCCACCAAACTTGATATTAATGATAGATTGGTAAATCTTATCAATTTCGTTATTCAATTGCTTGAAATATGTTACATCTTCACTTGATGAAAATTCAGAATCGGTTTTATATTTACTTTGGCGATAGTCGATGAATTCGATTTCACCACTCAAAAAACCCACTCTGGACACGAAAGCAATATTGCCAATCACTCGCTGCGGCGAAAACATGGTATATTTAAATTGTCCTTCCTCTGTGGGAGTTGAAGTAATTCGTTGATTTCCAGAAGCTTGGGTCGTGTAATCATAAGTGAATTCTGAGTTATAATCTTCTGTTACTTTATAATAACTAGGAGTGTGGTATCCAAAGCCAACGCGAATATTGTAGATAGGCTTCAAGATGAAGCCAAATTTGGCATTTATACCAGTTCCTTTTGTTGAGAAGGTTCTTGTATAAGAAAGATTGTTAAATGTCCTTATATGTTCATCGGAGTCTGTTTCTGAATATATATTCGTTTCATGATAGGAGTAATATGGAATACCAATGGTCATGCCTAATTGTAAGAATTCTTTATAATTTGCCCCATAACCTATAAAAAAATCATTGATCCTGCCCTTAGATTCAATGGTATGGTTCTTTTTATCTCTAACTTCGATCTGAGTGTCAAAGTCTGTTTCGTATTTTAGGTCATCGTCCACATCATAGATGGCACCTGACTGCCAAGCCAATTTTTCGGCATATGGATCTAATCTGGAAGTGACCTCTCCATCTGCAGCAGCTTGGAATTTTTCGACAATACTTCCCATTGAAATGCCTTCGTAACTTATTTTCTCTCTAAATTCTACCGATCTATTCAGCCCTATACCGAAAGTCAAATTTGACCATTTCTTGTTCGGTCTAGCTCCAGTCGTCCCAATAAGGCCCAAATTGCTCAAATTAATACCAAATTTAGAGTCTTTAGTAGCTACATTGCCATCACCCTCCAAAGTGGATGTGGATTTCGAATTAAAAAATGCTGGTGTAAAAGTAAACTCACTTTTACGAAATGCACCTAAGCTGGCTGGATTCTGTGAGATACAACCAAAATCTGCTCCGAGAGCACTCATGGATCCCCCAGTTCCTGCTAAGCGAGCCGTACCATACTGATTGGCGATACCTATCCTTAATATATCGGATGAAACTTGGGCTTCTATGAAATTAATTGTAATGAAAAAGCAAATTAATAGGCGAAATGCTTTCATCTGTCTGGATTTGAATTTTAAAAAATAAAAATGCCACTTAGAGAAAAATGTTCTGATAAGTGGCATTCAATGAGGCTAACTAAAATCTTCTACCGCCACTTCTAGGAGAATCACTCTTTTGGTGGCTACTATTATTACTTCTGTCTGAATTGTTGTTGTCACTTCTTTGCCAACTTGATTCAGAACGACTTGTGTTCGAATTTCTTTCAGTTCTGACAGGTCTATCCAATCTAATGGACCTTTCTGAATTTGAATTTCGAGGAGATCGATCGGCTCTATTGTCTCTTTCGTATTGGACATCATTGTTTTTCCTCCCTCCAAATATATTGACAGGTCTTCTTTCTTGGTTTACTGGAGTTCTGCCCGTGTGTCTTGGACCTTCTTCTGAATCTACAGCATTATTTCCGTTTCGGGTATTTCCCTTGTCCACTTCAACCGTTCTTGGATTTCTAACTTCAGGTTTTGGTCTTGGAGTGCGCGGATTCTCAACATTCCTCACATTATTGTCATATTCTTTCTCTCTCGCATTTCTTGGTTGGTTGCGGTCAATTCCATTTGTATTTGTTCTCCCATCAGAGCCAGAAACCCCTCTATGGATGATAGCTCCATTATCCGAAGCAGTCACAGCTCCACCTCTTCTTGCACCGTAGTGTTTTGGCTTATAATTATCGTATGCCATATAATTATTGTGGCCACCATAGTATCCATTATGGTAATTATTGCCCCAGCCATAGTTGTTGCATCCCCAGTTGTTATATCCATAATTATTATATCCATATGAATTCCATGGGGAGTAGTAAGGATCATTCCAGCCTCCACCGCCTATGCTTATGAATGTAAACGAATTGTAACCAGCACCCATCCAAAAATTCGGTCTATTGTAATAGTATGGTGCAAATCTTCTTCGCCATCCCCAGTCGTTGTACATATAAGATGGGCTGTTCCAAGACCAAAATGGATCATAAAAAACTACATCATTGTAAAAAGGATCAAAATAGTTGAATCCCGCATTTGGTCTATGGAATCTTTGGATTCTTCTTGTATAAGTATAATCATCCTCATTATCGTAATAATCATACTCGTCGTCATCGTAGTATCCATCATCTGAATAATTGTTGTTATCTGTTTGTACGGTTTTGACAACGCTTCTTTGATTGTAATCTACCCCATCTTTTTTGGGATCATAATAGACATCATCGAACTGTGCAAAAGTCTGATAACTAACGAAAGACAAAATAATAAAACCTAGAATTCTATACATTGACATGTTATTTTTCATAATACAATAAATTTGAATTTTGTAATTTGATGCTAAGTTACTGATATTCATACATACTATTAGTTAATATTTTTATAATATTATAAATACGTATAGTTAAAATATTTTTTTCAATCATGCAGTCTTCATTAAAAACTGAATAAACATTTAGACTAGGAGATTCGTTAGAAGTTTAGTTTAGGATTCAAAATTGAAATTTAACCAAATATTAGCTTTTAAAATTCGATTGTAAAGAATTCTTTCAAATTCAATGAAAAATTGGCAATAATCGATCAAATATTTCGAAAAGCTCTAAGATTTTAGAAAATAATATGACAAAAAATACAATAAGGAAGGAAGCCTCCCAAACCTCTACTTTTAGTTGCAAAGAATTTAAAATCGTACAATCTGAAAGTATCATGAAAGTGAGTACCGATTCAATTTTGTTAGGTGCTTGGACAGATATCCCTACGTCTTGCCCCCAAGTGTTAGATATAGGAACGGGAAGCGGCATTTTGGCTTTGATGCTGGCTCAAAGGACTTCTAAATCAATGATCACAGCCATTGAGATAGATCAGGAGGCATATCAATTAGCGGCTGGTAATTTTGAACAGTCTAAATGCAGTGATAGGTTGGCTGCTATGAATTGTTCACTTCAAGATTTTTCGTCCGACAAGACTTTTGATTTGATTATTTGTAATCCCCCTTTTTTTTCTGGGGGTGTGCTTTCAGAATCTCCACAAAAAATGGTCGCCCGTCATACTCAGAAACTATCCCATCAGGATTTATTATTCAATGTAAAAAGATTGCTTTCGCCCGAGGGCTTGTTTAGTTTGGTTTTACCCTATGTTGAGGGAATGCGATTCATCGAGCTTGCTAGCAATTTTAATTTGTATTGTACTCATGAGATGAACGTGCGTGGGTCTGAAAATAAACCGATAGAGAGGCTCTTATTGACATTTTCAAGGACTGAAAAGGCCAAAGTAATTGATTCGATAGTTATAGAAATGGAGCAACGACATAAGTACTCACCTGAATATATTGCGTTGACTCAAGCTTTCTACCTAAATATGTAAAAAAAAAAGCCGAGACTATTGATCACGGCTTTGATATTTTTTCATTTTTAAAATTAAGAATGGCTCGCCAAGATCTCTCTTGCTAGTTCTAAAATTCTGGTGTCTTCAATGGTGACAACTCCTCCTCCTGGTCCCGGTTGTAAATGTAAGTCAGCAGTTTTTCCATCTTTATAATGGTCGCCTCCAAAAAAGTTTCGAACCGTTTGTTCTTCAATATTCAATTGCTGGGCAATTTTAGCAATACTGCCAGTGGGTAAACTGTGTTTGATCTGACGAAGCTCATCAAAAGTTAATACCATATGAATCAATTTATGGGTGAATAAATAATATGTATTATGAGGCAATTTAATCAAATTAATCCGAATAATGAAATTTTTTTAGATTAAAATTAATAAAAAATTAATGACAAAAAAGGGCTATCCTTACTTTCAAATTTGGAACTAGGAACCCTTATTTTCTTATATAATAAAATTATATTTTTCAAAATTTTGAATAAAAATATCTGCGCTCCCCAACAATGGACTTAATAAAGTGTTTCCAAAAAATAAAATCACAGGTAAATTTAAGATATATATGGTACAAAAACCATCCTTGCCAAAAGGTACAAGAGATTTTGGTCCAGAAGCCGTTGCAAAGAGAAATTTCATTTTTGATAAAATAAAAGCTTGTTTTCAATATCACGGCTATCTTCCCATTGAGACTCCAGTAATGGAATCGCTTTCGACCCTTACAGGTAAATATGGCGAAGAAGGGGATAGGCTGCTTTTTAAGGTTTTGAACAACGGTGATTATTTGGCTGATGTAAATCAAGAGGATTTATCACAGAAAAATAGCAATAAAGTTATTTCACAGATTTCTAAAAGAGGACTGAGATATGATTTGACGGTTCCATTTGCTAGGTTCGTAGCGATGAATAGAAATGAAATTAATTTTCCATTCAAGCGATTCCAAATCCAACAAGTTTGGAGGGCGGATAGACCCCAAAAAGGCCGTTATCAAGAGTTTTATCAATGTGATGCGGATATAGTCGGGTCGGATTCTTTGATGTATGAGGCTGAATTGATTGAAATTTACAACACAGTTTTTACTGCTTTGAATCTACCGGTTGAGATATTGGTTAATAACCGTAAAGTACTAGAAGGTATAGCTGAGACTATCGGTGCTCAAAATTTATTCATAGAAATGACAGTAGCCATCGACAAATTGGATAAAATAGGATGGCAAGGTGTAGGTGCCGAGTTATTAACGAAAGGTTTTAACCACGATCAGATAGAAAAGCTCACCAAAATCCTAGACATTACTAAACTAGCCGATTTAGAGCCTTGGCTGGTTGAAAGTGAGATTGGTTTGTTAGGGATCGAAGAACTCAAGACATTACACCTTTATTTGGATAAAATTTCTTTGGATCAAGATGTTAAGTTAGACTTGAAATTGGCTCGCGGGCTCAATTATTATACTGGATGTATCCTAGAAGTAAAGGCAAAAACAGCCGCCATGGGCAGTCTGGGTGGTGGAGGAAGATACGCCAATCTGACCGAAGTATTCGGATTGTCAGACGTTAGCGGCGTAGGAATTTCCTTTGGGGCAGAGCGGATCTATGACGTTATGGAAGAGTTGAATTTATTTCCACCGAATGTCTTGGCTCAACCACAGCTACTTATTATAACGGATGATGATTGTGTGTTGGATGGCTTTGAAACAGCCTACAAACTTAGAAAAGCCGGAATCGCTGTTGATCTTTATCCCAGCCCTGCCAAATTTAAAAAACAGATGAAATACGCGGACGATCGGAAGTTTGCCTTTGTTTTGATAATTGGAATCCAAGAGAAAGAGCAGCAGAAATATGCCCTGAAGAATATGGTTACTGGAGAACAAATTGCCATTTCTTGGGACGAATTGATTGTCAAATTTTCAAAATAGAAATCAAATTTGCTTGGCACAAGAAGGAACATACAAAACCATTCAATCACCTGTCGAAGGAGAGTTTAAAGACCGTGGAAGCAAATTCATTGCCTTTTTATTTCCAATAAAATCAGTTGATGCCTTTAATGAAAAATTGGGTGAAATTAAAATATTCCACCCCAAATGCCGGCACTATTGTTACGCGTATAGGTTGGGAAATTTAGGTGAAACCAAACGTATGAATGATGACGGGGAACCGAGCAACACTGCTGGTAAGCCCATCCTAGGGCAGTTGGAAAAGAACGAAATTACTTATGTAGGTTGTGTAGTTGTGCGTTATTTTGGTGGAATTTTGTTGGGAACATCAGGGCTGATAAATGCTTATAAATGTGCAACTATTGAGGCGATAGATGTTGCGGAAATCATAGAAAAGGTAATAACCACTCAAGTCAAAATAACAATTCCATACAATTTATCATTTTATATAATGGATTTGGTTAAAAAGTACCATTATGTATTGCTAGGGTATCATGCGGCGGAAGAAGTAGATATGACTATCGAATTACCAAAAATTTACCGAGAGGCATTTACAAATGAAATTTGGGAACATTTTTTGGATCTGTCAGAGGCAAGGGCAGTTTTTAAAACTCAAGAGACTTTTTTGAAGAATATAGAAATAATCGAAACCGTATGATAAAAGTAAACGCTCCAAAGACCATTTGTATTACTGGAAATATTGGGACTGGTAAATCATACGTTTGTAATATTTTTAGAAATTTGGGTTATCCCATCTACAATACGGACATTGAGGCTAAGAATATTGTTATCGCCGATCAGGAAGTAAAAAAATCAATCATCGAACTTTTGGGTGAGGAAGCGTACCTTGAAAATGGCGAATACAATAGGGCATATGTGGCGTCAAAGATTTTTACTGACGACATTTTATTGAAAAAATTAAATAAGATAATACATCCCGCAGTCGCTAAGCATTATATCCACTGGATGCGGAAACAAACTTCACCATGGGTCATCAAAGAGTCGGCTCTGATTTTTGAAGCAAAATTGCAAAAAGGATGCGATAAAATCCTGCTAGTTACTGCACCTTTGCAAACAAGGATAGAAAGGCTCAAGATCCGAGATAATATCTCCGTTGATCAAATTAAGAAAAAAATATCAAAGCAAATCAGTGATCATGAAAAGATTGGAGCCGTTGACTTTGTCATCGAAAATGATGGCATCCAAGACGTTCAAACACAAGTCAATACATTTATAAATCAGTGTTTATCTTCCAAATAAACCTGCGATTTTATACCACAATTCGCCATAAGTCTATTTGACGTTGGTTGTCACAAATGCATCCTTAAACCCTAGGCTTTGCAATTCTTTTCTAAGTCTAGAAGCCTCTTCTGGTGATTTGAATGTTCCAGTATGATATTTGTACAAGTTGTTTTCAAATTTGATTTTAATGTCTGATATTTTGGAATATGGGTGTTCATGAAGGGATAGCTTTTTGGTAGCCACCGCAAACTGGACTACATAATACTTGTCAATCGGTGCCTCATCGGGTACAAAATTTTTGTTGCCTTTTGAGATATTAGGCCCCTTTTGAGTTGGAAGTTTAGCCTGGCTATTGTCAGTGTCACTGGTCGTGGAATTAGCATTTTCTATATTTACTCGCTTGGTCTCATACATGGTTTTATAATTTTGAATCGCCTCTACGATATTGTTCGCAATCGTATTTTGACCATTATCAGACATCAAATATTGTTCTTCCTCGGAGTTGGTCATAAAACCTGATTCGATCAAAAGGCTTGGCATTGCAGTTTGTCTTATGACTACAAATCCTGCTTGTTTCACTCCTAGAGATCTACGAGTCGGTTCTTTGCTAAAATTTTCCTCTATCATGTGAGCCAATGCGATGCTTTGTTCCAAGAACGCATTTTGGTAAAGTGACATAATAATATGGTTCTCAGCGGCATTTGGGTTATACCCGTCATAGTTTTTCTGATAATTATCTTCCAAAAGTATGGCTTGATTTTCCCGCTTCGCAACAGCCAAATTTTCCTTAGCCTTGTGCAGTCCTAACACATAAGTTTCTGTCCCTTTGATTTTGGGATTGCTCAGTGCATTGCAGTGGATGCTTATGAAAAGATCTGCATTGGCCTTGTTGGCAATATCTGCGCGCTCGTGCAGCGGAATGAATATATCCTTTGCCCGAGTGTATATGATTCGCACTTCATTTTTATACTTCTCTTTGATTTTTTCACCCAGTCTCATGGCAATTCCTAGGGTTACTTCCTTTTCCAATCCAAAACGACCACTACAGCCTGGATCTTTGCCTCCATGACCCGCATCTATGACGATGGTTTTGACTTGGTACCCATCCTTTCCAACAGACTTATTTTTCTTATATTCAGGAATTAAATCAATAATATCTTCATTGACCAAAATCTTTGCAGGGGTTGGTGCGATGTATTTCGATGGTTGATTTTCGTTTGAAGAGTAAAGGACGGACTTCTTAATGGTCCAAGAGAGCAATAAAATTGAAAATAGTGTTAATAGACCTTTAAAATTTAGCATACTTCTTGTAGTTTTCTTTTCTTTGTAATAAAATCAATCGACCTTTGTACGGGTTATTGATTATGCAAATATATAATATTTTTGTAATATAATATATATTTAAGAAAAAAATATATGAACATTTTATTTTGAGGCCATTATTTTTAGTTTTAATAGTATTATTGGTTGCAGTTTGCGAGTCTTCTGTATTGGCACAAGTTACGGATAGTATTTTCAAGATTAAATCTGATACTGCTTATAAAGTAATTCAGTTTTCGAAGGACAGTCTCGAAGGGGAAGTCCTATACAAATGTGAAGATTCGAGCATGATTTCGGTAGAGGATAGAACTTTATACCTTTGGGGAGCTGCTGAGGTTAAGTATTTGGATTATCAAATTAATGCACCAGAGATCATCGTAAATTTTGCAAAAAAAGAAGTGTATGCAAGGAAAGCCGATGTACTAGGTTCAAAAAGACGGGTTCCTGTAGTGTTTAAGGACAAGGATGAGTATTTTGAGTCTGACTCGATGAAGTATAATTTTGAGAAAAAAAAAGCCATCGTTTACAGTACGGCGACGAAACAAACAGATTTATTTATTCATGGTGAAAAAACGAAATTGGTTACTGTAAAGAATGATTCTGGCCAAGTACAGAATTTTATCTATAATAAAAATGCTTTAATCACGACCTGCAATAAAGAAATTCCGCACTATGGGATTCGGAGTTTGAAGCAAAAAGTTGAACCAGATAAAATCGCAGTCATTGGGGTTTCTTATCTTGAAATCGAAAAAGTACCAACACCTGTTATTTTGCCTTTTGGTTTTTTTCCATTGTTTAAAAATAAACACCACGGTCTGATTATACCAAGAGACTATGAGAATTCACAGCAATTGGGTTTTGGATTTAGAGATGTAGGCTATTATTTCCCGATCTCGGATCGAATTCAAACCACCTTGCTTACTGATATTTATTTAAGAGGGAGCTACAAGCTTGGACTGAATACCGAATACAAAACTCGATACAAATATAACGGGAGGCTTCTAATCTCGTATGCGCGACAAGTGACTGAGTCTGCCGAGGTTCTAACCAAAATTGTTCAGCCTTCGTTTAGCATTAACTGGCAACATAGTCAAGATGAAAAGGCAAATCCTGCACAAATTTTCGGAGTCGTTAATTTTCAAACGAATGATTTCGCGAATCGAACCAATAATAGCGCCAGTGCGGTGGTCAACAATACCTTCGGATCGAACATAAATTATAGTAGAATTTTTCGCGACAAGCCTTTCAATTTGACGGTTAATGCAAGCCATAATCAAGTGAGAGCTACGAGGAGAGTTGAGATTCAACTTCCTGTGATAGACTTTTCGATTAACCGTTTTGCTTTGATCAAGCCACCCAAAATTGGCACTCGAAAATGGTATCATGATATTGGGATGACATACAACGCTGGATTTAAAAATCAGTACGTAGGTCGAGATACTTCGTTATTTGATTCTGAATCTCTCAAAGATATGTCTTCGGGATTTCGTCAAGGGTCAAGCATTAATCTAAATTTTCCAGTATTGAAATATTTAAATGTTGGCTTAAGTGCTAACGGAAGCCATTTCATTGAAATGAAAAAAGTAAAATATACCCTTGACCCAACATGGCGATATAACAACGGGATACGCTATATAACTCGGATAGCACTCAGATAATTTCGATTAGGCAAGACACTATATTTGGCAAATTGGATACTTTGGTAAGCTTTTCTCCAATCAATGTTTATGATGCCAATGCGTCTGCTAGTATTTCAACCAATTTGTATGGAACATTACAATTCAAAGGAAAGCTCAAAGCGATCAGACATACATTGCGGCCTACATTTTCTTTTGGATATTCACCTAAACTGCTCAATAGTGCTGCATATGATTCGATATATACATCCTCTGCACCTAATGCCAAAAGAACGCAAGTATCCAATATCTATCGAGAGCAATTCAGTAGAGGACAAATCAGGACGAAGAATGCATTTACTATCAATTATGGATTTACGAATCTCTTTGAGGCTAAGTATCGCGGCTCAAGGGATACAATTGATAAGAAATTAAAACTTTTGGATAATATCAATGTACGAGGCTCATATTCGATAGAAGCCGATTCTTTCAATTGGAGTCCCATCTATGTTTCGACGAATTCATTGATATTCAAGAAGTGGACAAATGTCTCCTTTAACGCCGTATTTGACCCCTATGGATTGGATACAAATGGTGTGAGAAACAAAGAACTATTATGGAAGAAAAGCCGTAAAACTTGCCCGATTCGATAATTTTAACCTTACGTTCAATACCAATTTTAGCCTTAAAGATATAAGGAATTTGTTTGAAAAAAAGACGACTACCCAGAGCCCATCTGATGCAATAGATGGAATTTTGGATAATTTCAGTATTGGACACAATATTGGATTTGTTTTGAAAAATACAGGAAAAAAGAATACTTTTTATACCAATTACCATTCTATCAATACTGCAGGAGATATTAAACTATCTAAGCGATGGTCTCTCAATATTACTAATATAGGCTATGATTTTTTATCCAAATCACTGACATATCCTGACTTAGGGTTTAACTGTGACTTACATTGCTGGGAGATGGGGATGAGTTGGCAACCACAGCGTGGTACTTATACGTTTTATTTAAGAGTAAAACCTTCAACTTTTGGGTTTATCAATATTCCATATCGAAAGAATCAATTCGATGCATACTCGGGATATTAAAAAAAAAGGGGCAATATGCCCCTTGAAATTTTTCTTCAATTAGTTCTTAAGAGCCTCCTCCGCCTTGGAACATCTTTGACATTTCTTCTTCTGTCATTTCCTTATAACCAGAAGGCATCTCGAAGTCTTTGTCGTATATTTTTTCAGAGATTTTAACAGCTGTATAGGTTAATGCCATTGGGCCTGCGTTTATGGTCATTTGTAGCGGATTTCCTCCTATATCTGGAAGTTTGGTTTTGCCCATTCCTCTATTCATATTGTTGATACCTGCATTTTTAGGCATTTTAATCGCATCGGTCACATAGTAAACCATTTTCATAGGCTCTCCATCTTTCGGAATCATAGAAACTTCTACTTTAGTACAGGTATATCCGAGTATATTTTTGGTTACACCATCATGTCTTTTTACCTTGAATTCAATGTCTTTCATGGCTTTTTCAGTATCCTTGGTTTTCTTTGAATCCTTGTCGTTCATGTCTGTAACCAGCTTTATCTTTTTACCCATAATATCCATAAATGAGTACGATTTATTGGCAGCTACATCCGTAAAATTTTTCGTTTTCATCATCATCCCCATGGTCATATCCACTCGAGCTTTTGCCTGAGTAAAATAAAATTCCATCAAGCCACCTTTCATCATTTCAGCTGCTTGCATTACCTTGGGGTCGTCACTTTGCACGTCGGTTACTTCCATTTTGATATATCCTTCTGAAAGTTGTTTTTGAGCAAAACCAATAGAAAAAGTGGTAGAGATCAATAATAAAAGTAAAAAGATTTTTTTCATCTTAAGATTTTTGTATTTTTTGTTTTTGAAATATTACAACACGGGAACGAAATTAAGAGAAAATTTGTTCCAAAGAGTCATTTTTTATCATTTTTTTAACTGAAATAAATTATGAATAAGGAAAGAATTATTCTTTTTTGTGTCGGTCTTTATTTAGGATTATCTGTTTATTTGTATTATGTCCTCCCTCAACAGATTCCTGTCCAGTTTGCAGGAGATGGTTCTGTCAACTGTTGGGGGGATAAAGAAGAGCTTTTCATCATAGCCTTTATTCTTGTAGCAATCACCTTGTTATTTCGCTTTATCGTCAGACATCCGCATCTCATCACAACACCCGTTCGGATTACCGATGAAAATCGAGATATTTTGTTAAAAAAGTACGCAAATCTATTGGAATGGGTAAATTTAATCGTGATCGCCCTGTTTTTTAGTATATTAGGGGTGATGGGAGGTCATGTTCTAGATTGGGCTTTTGTATATCATTATGGCCAATGGTTGGCAATGTGCCTTGTTTTTGTGATAATAGGAGTTGTTTTAGTTAATTATAAGTCCATAAAATTAAAGATGTAAATTTGCCTTTTTCTTAAGCAATTCTTCTTTACTTTCTTGGTATAGAACATCTGGGATACAGCAATCTACAGGGCAAACAGCGGCACATTGTGGTTCTTCATGAAACCCTACACATTCTGTGCATTTATCTGGTACGATGAAATAAAAATCGTCTGAAATGGGTTTGTTTTTTTGCTTGGCATCGATGGTTTGACCGTCCATGAGCAAGTAGGCTCCCGTAACTGTATTTCCGTCTGAAATAGCCCATTCAATCCCACCTTCGTATATTGCATTGTTCGGACACTCGGGTTCACATGCGCCACAGTTGATGCACTCGTCAGTAATTATTATTGCCATCTTATCGAATTAATTGTATTAACAATAAACAGATTTACAACCCTTAGGTTGATATTTGCCTGTCTTTTTTTAATTGAAAAATGTAAATTATCGAACTTGAATAATCTACATTCGAAAAGCTTTTTACTATCGTTATCAAGCCTCGGTATAGACCACCAATAGGCCAAAAAGGGTTTTTCTTGTATTTTTCACTCATCAAGCTTACATAAAATGCATCGAATGGCATCCCTTTCTTTTCTACCAACTGAAAACCAAATTTTTCAAGTAAGGCCCCCATTTGCTCAGCTTTGAAATGCCACAAATGTCTCGGAACATCATAGGCTGCCCAATACTCTCGATAATATGCAGCATCGGCAGCATTGGCATTGGGTACAGCTATGCATAGGGTCCCCTGTGGATTGAGGCGAGCAGCAATTTTTTGCAAAAGTCGCTGTGGCTCGTGCACGTGTTCTAATACATGCCACATTGATATCAAATCTACTTTTTCTGTATGAAGAAAAAAGTCTTTCATCGGATATGCGGTGAGGCCATTGGACTGATAGGCGTGTGTCCTCGCGAGGTCACTTGGTTCATACCCGATAGTGTTCACTCCTTTGGATTTCATGAAAGCTGCAAAATGTCCCATACCGGATCCAATATCAATCGCATTTGAGGACGCATTCGGTAGATATTTTCTTAACAAATTGTATTTAACTGTGAGCATATAATTTCTAACCAGTTTATAAATACTGCTTAGAAGATCAGATTTTTCATCTGTGTGGCTGATATAATTGATCGAGGCATAATATGGTCCAATATTCTGTTCTGACGGCGCGTCGATGGTCGTCAAAAGACCGCAAGTAGTGCAATTTTTTATTGTAAAAATCTCTTGGGAGATCGAATGGTCCTTACAAACTAAAAAAGGAGAATATTCGCTATTTCCACAGATTGGACATTCCATTTTTTTAAATATAATTTTGACAAAGGTATTGATATTATTCGAAGTCTTGACGATGATTGTTCCAAATATTCCAAGAGGCCAAAGCCTGACCCTCGAGCATGATTTCCCCATTAATGACTTTAGCTCCCATTTTACTATAAAGCTCCATCATTCGAGTAACGGAAGGATTATATACCATGTCCATAAAAAATTGGTTTTTATGTGCAAATTCGTAGGGTAGGGGCAAACATTCTTCTACATTTGGAAATGTACCTATCGGCGTACAATTGATGAATAAATCTGTTTCATGAAATTCATTCGTTGAAATATTTTTATAAGAATTTTTGCCAAAACGGGACAGTATTTTATAATGTATATTGTATTTATTTAATATGTAAATGGCAGATTTTGAGGCTCCACCAGTTCCAAATATCATGGCGGAATTGATTTTTTGCCCTTGTAGGAGAAAGTCCAAGGAAGCTTGAAATCCCAGGATATCGGTATTGAATCCTTTCCATTTAGAGCCGATTTTAACCAAAGTATTTACGGCGCCAATGTGCGCTGCCAGGGAATCTATAACATCTATATACTCGATTATTTTTTCCTTGTAAGGAATGGTAACGTTCAACCCAACCAACTCATGGTTTTCTATAAGTAGATTTTGCAATAAGGAAAGGTCAGTAAGCGGATACAGATCATACTGATAGTCCGAGATGCTTTCATTGAAAAATTTTTCCGTAAAATATTTTTTAGAAAAGGAGTGGTCTAGTGGGAATCCAATTAAACCTAACTTTTTCATAAAATCATTATCTTTGGTTAAAAAAGGAATAACAGTCGTAAAATTAGCAATCGTGAAGATATGAAAATAAGTAGTCTCAAATATTGTCTTTCGTTTTTAATTCCAATTTGTACGCTTATATCCTTTTCAGATCCGTCTAAATGGGCCTACTTAACCCTAGTAGTTGCCTTTGTTTTGATTCCGTTATTGGAATTATTTCTTCCTCAAAATCAGAATAATTATGAAGCGGAAGAGGAAAAAATTCTATTGAATAACAAATTTTTTGATTTGGTATTATTGGGTCATTTCATCATACATATCGCTATTTTGTACCTTTTATGAAAATTAGTTAGCACTGAGCAATTGACTTGGATTCAGTTGATTGGGGTAGTGCTAGCCATGGGGATCTCAAATGGAGTCTCAGGGATCAATGTAGCCCATGAATTGGGCCATCGGAACAATCCGCTACCAAAGCTTAGTGCTCAACTGCTTTTAGCTTCGACGCTTTATTTCCAATTTTTTATAGAACATAATTTTGGACATCACAAATACGTGGCAACACCTGAAGATCCAGCAACAGCTAGGAAGGGTGAATCAGTTTATAGATTTTGGGTGAGAAGTATGTGGCGCGGCTATTTTTCCGCCTGGAAAATTCAGATGAAAATGTTGGGTGGGAAATCATTTTTTAGTGTTGAAAATAAATTATTTTGGCTGCATGTCATAGAAATAATTCTTTGCTTGGCTATCATCTTGACATTTGGCTGGTTGTCATTTTTTTGTTTTTTAGGAGCGGCTCTTATAGGTATTCTATTGCTTGAAACTGTCAATTATGTTGAGCATTATGGACTTCTACGACAAAGGGATGCTCGAGGTAGATATGAGCGCGTTATGCCCATTCATAGTTGGAACTCTAATCATACTTTGGGTAGGATAGTGCTTTTCGAATTGACTAGGCACAGCGACCATCATTTTGATTCTACCAGAAAATATCAAATCCTGCGACATCACAACAATAGTCCCCAATTGCCATTCGGATATCCAGCATCCATGCTGCTGGCATTGTCACCACCCATTTGGCGAATGATCGTTCATCCACTATTGCCAGAATAGTAAGATTATTTCACAAATTTTGCAGCAAAAGAGCCTTTCGGTGAGGTAAAAGTGATGAAATAAATTCCTTGACTCCAATCGGGATTTAAGTTAATTGAGGAATTTTGGTCAGGGATGGTGCCTGTCGCTAAGGTTTTTCCATTTATATCAAATATAGAATAACGGGCATCCATCAGATTCATTGTAGCTCTTATATTTAAAATATCCGTTACTGGATTAGGAAACAACTTTATATCACAAAGGGGCTCTGATATTTGTTTGCTTGAAAGTGGATTTTCAAACCTAAAGGGAGAGGTAAAAAGGCTCACTCCGCCTCGATTGTTTCCAAGGGCCAATTCTAGTATTCCGTCGCCATTTATATCGGCAGCCGATAGCCTAAGTTTTTCACCGACAAATGGTAACCCTAAATGATCTAGGTTCACGGGAGTATGGATATTATCCTTTAGGGTGTATCCTTGGATTTTACCAGCTTCGTTGGCTGTTATGATAATTGGCTCATTGTTATATTTAAAAATATTTACCTGTCCAAAACCACTGCCATATAATGGGGCTCTTGTATTTATATTTGCCCATAATTCACTGTTAGGGCTGGTGGCCGGATTCGGGTCGAATTGCGGGTTTTCTCTTGTACCTATATTTTCAAAATAATTGACATTGCCATTTTTTTCGCCAACGATAAGATCCATTTTTCCATCTTTATTGTAGTCGAACATACATGGTGCAGAACTTCTCCCGGCGTATATTTGCTGATACTTAAATTGTAAATTAGCGGGTGTAAAAAGCTTTGGGTTATTAGACAAATTTTCAATGAAAATCAAATATCCTTCGCCACTACCAACAATCAAATCCATATCGCCATCCCCATTGATATCTCCAGCAAAAGGCACCAACTCAAAATATTGGTCAGCGGTAGTTTTCAGATTTAGAAAGTTTGAGTCAATAAGGTTAAAAATTGGATTTTGTTCCGAACCAATATTTAAAAATAAATAAAATTGAGTACTTCTTGCATCGTTTTTTGAAATTTGATAACTATTCGCAACGATTAGATCTTTCAAATTGTCTCCATTAATGTCCAAAAAGCAAGGAGCACTGTTAGTCCCAAAATCTAGCATTTCACTACCTAAAAAATTATCTGTCTTTCTTTTAAATGTATGAGAAATGGTGTCAAAAAGGTACAGAGGAGCTTTGGCTTCATAATCTAGGATAAAATAAACCTCATTTGGGCTTGCTATTACATCGGTATTTCCATCCAAATTCTCGTCAATCGCAAAAGCCGCTGGATACTCAATCAGGTCGATCGGGTGATCATAATAGGGGAAAAGCGTGTCTTGACTGGTGCAAAATGCAGCAGTCTTTGTGCCATATTGGTAAGATGTACCATCGTATTGAATGAAATATCACCTAGCAATACATCGGTATCGTTGTCTTTGTCGGGATCAAACGCCATAGTCGTCGAACCAATATGTCTTAATTCGATGGGGGTAGATTGTAGTGGACTGGCGCAGATAGTAGGAGAGGAGGATAATTTTAAAGCTCGATGGACGCCTGTTTCGTAGAATTTTCCCCAGCAAGGGTCTTTTAATCTAAAGATCATAGAATCTAGGCCATATCCCATTTCTAAACTTTGATTGCTATACCACTCCAATTGCCCTCCAGAGGGATTGAATGTTAAAATGTCTAAATCACCGTCTCTATCCACATCATCGACAGCAGGAATATCGAAATTGGTTATATACAATTGTGTGAAACCACTAGAACCTCCCGATGGAATGGGGATCACATCCCAAGATGTTTGGGGAAACTTTATTTTGTTAAATTTTATGGAATCAATGCTTTTATACCCTTGATAAACATCTACACCACTTACACCTCTATAAAACGATGAAGCGAAGATGTCCATTATACCATCTTTATTGAAGTCTTTAAAAATAGCCCAATCCATCAATATGGGCAAGTCTATTTTAGGTGAAAATGGCGCCCAAATGGTATCTTGTTTTCTAGCTTTTCTGAAAAACAGTGTGACAGAGGCTGATTTATCGAAAACAACTAAATCAGGTATCGAATCTTCATCTACCTTTAATTGGGAAAATTGAGGATTGTTGAATCCACCTCCCCATGGATTTTTTAATTCAGTATTGTTAACGAATACTTTTGGATTTAATTGAGAAAAAATTTGGGCTTGGATGTTTTGATGAATCAGTAGATACGCGATAAATACGCCGAGATATTTCTTTAAAAAACAGAGATTTTTCATTGACTTTTTATTGAAAATTTCCTCAAATCAAATAATCCCCAAAGCCTTTCGTGTTCAGACAATGCTTGAGCAATTATTTCTATTTTTTGAACTGGATGTGTAAAGGCTAAGATACCACTTCTGAGATAAATGCTGTGTGGATCATCGGTTTCAGCTGCACCATATTTTAAATCATTGATTATTGGACATCCAACGGCACTAAGCTGGGCCCTAATCTGATGGGGACGACCCGTCAATGGGTTCAATTTCCACAAATAATAACCACCATTTTCACCTACTATTTCATATTCCATGATGGCCTCTTTTGCGTCTTTAAGACTCGGCTTGGTATTGTAAATATTTACTTTGTTTTGGGAGGAAGATTTTACGATCCAGTGGACTAAAGTTCCTCTTTGAGCAGCCAATTTTTTTTGAGTAAGTGCAAAATAAGTTTTATGCAATTGTTTTTGTTGCAACATTTCGTTCATCCTCACCAGACATTTACTGGTCCTAGCGAAAGCGATTAATCCAGATACTGGCCTATCTAATCTATGAATGACTCCTAAAAAAACTTCTCCTGGCTTTTCATATTTTGCCTTGATGTATTCTTTGATTTTGTCAGAAAGCGTTTTGTCTTTTGTGATATCATCGTGGACTAAATCCCCCGCTTTTTTATCAACTATGATGAGATGGTTATCTTCATAAAGCACATTAATCTGGGCAAATTGTTTTTGTTTCATGGATGTAAAGATACCGAAAAATTGTTTAGCGTTGAACTTCGTTTAGACCATTAAACAAGATTCTGGATTTATATCTGATTAAAATTTTGGACACATTTCGTTTTCATCCTCATATGCGCCGTAGTAAGACATGGAAATCTCTAATGCATTTTGATTGCGTTGATAAGTTTGGCGTCCATTGATATTGAAATCCAAGCTGACACCTACATTGAAATTAGAGTACTCAAATCCAACAAATCCAACGATAGACTCCATTGTATATTTTTCTAGGTTTTTATTTACTCTTGAATAAAGACCAACATGCATGGCGGCATTATTATAATTATTCAAACCAAATTTAAGATTGCTACCAATTGTCCCCAAAAAAGCATGTCCTTGATTTGAAATGATTACTCTAGGTATGAGTTCAAGGCTTTGGCTCAAGGGCAACCAACCACCTATATATCCAGTAAATCTTCTATTTAATTTACTGTCACTAACATCAGAAAGACTAGAGTTTGGATCCTTCTTAAAGAAAGATATTTGAGGCATCAACAAATGACCGACGGACAATCCTGCATAAAATCCCCCAAGCTTCGGCTCATTGTAGGCATAATGTAGTCCAACCCCAAGATCTCCAAAAACAAAATTATTTGTAGGTAAAAACTCCAAAGTGGGTAGTATGAAATCTAACTCCCCATTGAATTGGTCTTGAAAATAAATATTTTCATAATTGATATTCCTTTGGATTATGCCGAAATCAAAACCAGCTGAAATGACATGGGTGTTGAATTCATCTAAGGCTTTATGAAAGGCTCCCGTAAGATTTAACTGGTTATTTGAAAAATCCAGCGGCCCAGCTTTGTCACTTTGGAAAAGAAGACCAAAAGCAATGGCATCTTTATTGAATCCCCTGTCGGACCCTAGCTGAAATCTAAGGTCTAAGCCGAGTCCAAATGCCTTGAATGGATTTTCTACCAAATTTGACCATTGGTCTCTATATATAGTAGAAACTCTGTAACGCCCATCATACGCTCCTGTCAAGGAAGGATTTAATTTTACAGGTATAGCAAACTGTTGTGTGAAAATATTATCTTGGCTCATCAAAGGACTGAGACCCAAAAACAAAAATAGAACTGTTAAAAATGGAAATTTATTCATTTATCGAAAATAAACACAAATATAATTTAAATTTAATATATTGCTAGATTAATTGATTTTATAATAGTTTAGAACGCAAAAGCAAAGTTGAAATTTTATGAACTATAAATATAAATGTATAGTCGGTGCGACTCCACTGAGAAAAGAACCTACGGATGCAAGTGAAATGGTGAGCCAACTTCTCTATGGTGAAAGCGTATATTTATTAAAAGAAATGGACGAAAATTGGATTTTAGGTAAATGTGACCACGATGGATATATCGGATGTGTTGAAAATAGGAATCTTGAATTGCTCGAAAATGAAAATGAAGTGCTAGAACCTTATTTTGGCCAAATTGTGGAAATTTTTACAAAATATGGAAAAACAAAAATTGGCACGGGCTCACTTTTAACTAAAAATGAAAAAAAAAAAGTCCAAAAGGAAGATTTTTCAAAAATAATTACAT
Organism: Saprospiraceae bacterium; assembly: GCA_016718505.1. Lineage (GTDB taxonomy): Bacteria > Bacteroidota > Bacteroidia > Chitinophagales > Saprospiraceae > JADKKF01. The sequence continues at coordinate 355,692 of JADKDE010000004.1, forward strand.
CAAAAGTCGAAGCGATAGAATTGGTAAAAGAATGTTTTTTAGGCACACCATATTTATGGGGCGGAAGGGGAGCTTGGGGCATAGATTGCAGTGGATTGTTGCAGTTTTATGCGAATTTACTGGGTTATAGCCTTCCAAGGGACGCTTTTGAGCAGGAAATATTTTTGACAAATGATGTAAAATATGAAGATATAGAAATTGGAGATATATGTTATTTTTTTAATAAAAGCCAAAAAATTACCCACACTGGCATAATTATTGATATTAATATGTTACTACATGCTTGTGGCACCGTCAGAATAGACGGTTGGGATAAGGATGGAATATTTTCGATTATTTTAAATAAATATGAAAAAAATTTTGGATTTTCAATCAAACGACTATAGATTTGTAGTCCGAAAACGTAAAAACGAAAGTGTAGTCCTTTGCTTGGAAATTGTTTTTATCAACTTAAGTACATTAACAGAACGACCTAAATGAGAAATTCGCTGCTAGGAAAATTAATTTTATTTTTTGTTGGGACTATTTTATTTGCCTCTTGTGGAAAAGAAAATGGTTCTGATTCAAGGGTTGATGGGCTTAAGCCAATATACGTCAAACCAGAAAATATACACAATATTGTCGTGAAAAAACTGGATGGAAATTATTCTATCCCTAACGATGCAGAAGTTAAATTGCATGGTACACTTTTATTTGTTACAGATAATGGAGAAGGATTCTATCTATGGGATAATTCTAATCCTAGAACTCCAACTGCAAAATTGAGATTTGATGTACCTGGTGTTGATAATCTGTCATTGGCGTATGAGACAGGACCGTCAGGTGAAGCTTTAGTTTCATTCAAAAATTATGATGATTTGGTTAAAATAGAATTATTGACGAATGGCAATGATAAGTATGCTGGTGCCAAATTGTTTAGAAGATACATTGGATATTATCAAAACTTTGAAGTACCTACAGTTCCTGTGACTACTGGATATTGGGAGTGTTATGATGCATCCAAAGGAATTTTGGTTGCTTGGAAAAAGGCTGTTATATCTAAGCCTCTTTGCTTTCAATAATTAATTAGTTTTTCCCTTATTTTATTGCAATAATAAATTGCATCCCCTTAAGTCGGCATAGTCCAACCTTCCCAATATTTGAAATTGATTTTGATTTATAGCTACTCCAATATCATCGGTTGCTATAAAAGGCATTGTAGAGGCATTCGCTAAATCCACGATATTTACCACTCCATTCTTATTTTTTTTTGTAATGCAAAAGGATCATTAGGTTCCATGATTTTTACGCGAGCTCTTGCATTCATATTGAAGATAAGGCTATTAGCATCGGTGTAAAATTGGGATTGAAGTTCCGTCATTCCATACTCCGAGTAAATTTTAGCATTTGGAAAGGCTCCGTGGATTATATCAAAAACCACTTCTTTGGGCATTTCTTTTTTTAACCCCTTCATTCCACCAGTTTCAATCAAGATAAATTCAGCATCGGATTTGTAACCGAGTGCAACGAGATCCAAGATAGCATGGCTTACCCCAAAAACTATTACCTCCGACTCAACAGTTTTATTCTCAAGTCTATTGATCAATTCTCTTTTATCCTTCAAAAAATAGTTTTTGTCCGACTTATTTGAATTTTTTATGAAATATTCAACCATAGAAATCAGAGATGAATTTGGATTTTCTGTATATCCAGGCAGTAGTGCTAAAAATTCGAAGTTCATTAAGGGACCAAAAATGTCCTCAAAAATATATTTTGCATTTTCATGATATTTTTCTAACGAGGGAATATAGTGAAAACTCTTATTTTGGAGACTTGTGCCACTGCTTTCAAATTTAGCTTCTTCTGGGAGTTCACCTGCATACAGCTTGTGATGTTTGAAAAATGAAATAGGAATGCAAGGGATATCTGTCCAAATTTGTGGCTCAAAATTGTTCAATTTTAATAACTTCAGAAAATGCGCATAGAACGCATTATGTGTCTTATGAAAATGGAATAATTCTAAAGCTTTTTTATTAAAATCATCCTCTAATATCTCTTGAGCCATCGAATGAACTAAACTTTGTTATCTTTTGATCGGATTAATGGATAACCTGAAACCAACAAAAATCTCTTGCCCAAAGGTTGGTCCCCAAAGATATGCGGAATCGAAAGTATTCGAAAACGGGTCCTTAGGATTAACAAGCATATTGGCCTGCTTGAACCCCGTTATATTTTCACAACCAACGTATAATTCCAATAATTTCATGCGATAAGTAAGTGTAGCATCCCAAAGTAGATAATCAGAAACTGGATCGACGTGGAGACTGGTATTATCGCCTTGTGTAGAAATCGGTGGCAACACATTCCCTCCTATGAATTTGACCTGATTGTCCAATTGCCATTTTCTATTTTTGGTATATACAGAAGATGAAAAATTAATACGCGTAAGGGGAAAAAATGGAATTCGTCCATCACTAAAATGCTCGTTTTTATTGGATTGGAAAACGATTCCAACTTTGGTGTCAAAATTTTTATGTCCTGAAAAAGAATAATCGAATTGTAAAGTCTTCGCAAATGACGGAGTTGAAAGATTTTTGACGACAACTTTTCCATAATTTTCATAATCTGGAATGATAGGGGATGATATTTTTGCATATTCCAGATCTGTAGATATAGTATGGGAATAATTATTTGAATACCACTTTATGGCATAATTTAACCCAATATTAATGCTTTTCTCTATGCCAAGATTGTCAGTAATGGTTAAGGCCTTACTATTGGCTAGAATATAGCTGTGATCAGCCATCGGGATGGGCACTCTATATCCTTGTCCTGCCCAAAATCGCATCTGGTGAAAATCATTTATAAGCCATCGCACCAATCCTCTATTGACCCAATTGGTTTGGTCTTTAACTACATCGATTCGACTGCCTAGTATGTATTGAATTTTTTGACTTAAAGTACCAGATATCTCTGCAAATACTCCAGGTATATGGAAGACAGTGGGCTTATTAATGTTAGTATCTCGTGTGAAATAATTTTCGGCCACATTGATATCTCTATATGTAAATCCTGAGTTTAGTTTTATTTGCTCCGAAAAAGTATGTCGAGATTCAAGTGTTCCGTAAAAATATTTTTGGACTGCATTTAAATTTTTTGCTCCATAAAGTGAATTTTGGTCGTGATATGAATAATGCAAATTCGAAAAAAGCTGGCTGTTTTCTGATAATTGATAAGACTGCTTGACGCTTAATTCTGGTTGAATAAACTTGATTTTGACCCCGAAAATTCCCTGCTCTGAAGGGTTGTAACCACTCTTATAATCAACCTGTCCATTTATTAATTTATTAGAAAGAAATCTCGCGGTGTACATTCCTTGAAATTTGTGACTAGGATTCCCAAAACTGGTTTGTTGATAAAAATATATATATTGTCTTTGAGGATTGTCCCTGAAACCATCCGAATTGGCATCTTGAATCTTACTAGGAATGATAAGATGGAGTGTATTTGTAAAAGTGAAATTTTTGTATTTATCGTTGTGGACTACATTGAATTGCGACTCACCAAAATTGTTCGCATAGCCATTAAAATACCAGTGAGTTGGAGCAGTAGCATAATTTTTTGGAATCACATTGATCTGCCCAACCATGCCTTCGAACCCTTGTAAAATACTTGCAGCACCCTTGGAAACAAAAATTTTGTCAATCAATGCGCCTGAGACATTGTTAAGTCCATACGTATAATTATAGCCAATCATCGTAGGTATTCCATCAAAAAGAAGCTGTGTATATACTCCTGAAAGGCCCAGCATTCTCAATTCTTTTGAATTGGTGATGATATTCGTAGTGGCTGATTGAACGGTACTCTGGGTACCAAAACATCCTGCAAGGTCGCAACAAGCGGCTTTTTGGAGTTCTAAGCTATTGAGTGATTCGACTTTTTGTGGCAGATTTTCGAGCTTGGAGCCACTTCTGAAACCATAAATATCAACAGTACCTAATAAGAGCGAATTTTCAATTTTAATATCAAAATGATGATTAGCTTTTAGTAAAAACTGTCCATGATTTTTGATTGGAAAGAAACGAAAACCATGATAGAATCTAAATCAAACTTATCTACTACAAAATATCCATCCATATCCGTGATGGCTTGGACTTGGCTATTTTTTGAAAATAAAATAATATTCTCGATGCCTTCTCCACTTTTGGTTTGGATATGACCGTCTGTAATTTGACTAAATGAATAGGAAGAGCAAAAGAGTATGCACAATACTAGGAGAATTGAACTTTGTTTCATGGCTAATAATTTTTAGAATCCAGCAGCACAATCATCGCCTCTTTTGTCTCCGACGCCTAAAAGTGAACCATCTTCGCGAATTTGGACTGCACCGACACAACCTAGAAAGTTTGGCCTTTCTATTTTATAACCGATTTTATTCAATTTATTAACAATGCTTTCATCGTTTTGGTTTTGCTCCAGAAAAAGTATATCTGGTGTCCATTGGTGATGAAACCGAGATTTATTGACTGCTTGTTCCAAATCCATCTTGTACTCAAGTAGATTCAATACCACCTGAAAAACCGTAGTAATAATCGTCCCTCCACCAGGAGAACCTAGGGCAAATAAAGGCTTTTTACCTTTTTTAATAATGGTCGGTGTCATGCTGCTCAACATCCTTTTGTTGGGTTCGATTTGGTTGGCTTTAGAGCCAATTAAGCCAAACATGTTGGGAGTACCTGGTTTAGCTGAAAAATCATCCATCTCATTATTAAGCATGAATCCAGCCCCTTCTACGACTACTGATGATCCATAATTGCCATTCAAGGTCGTTGTGATTGACACCAAAGTGCCATACTTATCTGCCACAGAAAAGTGGGTTGTTTCTGTGCTTTCATATCCTTCAGGCATCCCATAGGTTATATCTTTTTGTGCGGTGGGCTGCATCTCGACAAAGTTTGACATGCGCTTGGTGCAATAAAGAGAATCCATCAAGCCGCTTATGGGTACTTTAACGAAATCGGGATCACCTAAGTATTTTGACCGATCTGCATACACCCTTTTTTCTGCCTCGGCAAGAATATTATATCGCAACGGGTTCTCAAATTCAATGTTTTTTAAGGACCGTGATTCAACCATCTTTAATAATTGGCCTAGAGCGATACCGCCACTGGATGGCGGCGGCATGGTGATTATGCTATAATCTTTGTAACTGACTTCAATTGGTTTTCGCCATACGGCGTTGTACTGTTTTAAATCCTTGGAAGTGATGATGCCGTTATGTTTTTTCATGTGCTTGCGGATTAACATGGCAGTTTTCCCTTTGTAAAATCCATTGGACCCTTTTTTTGCAATTCTCGCAAGTGTTTTAGCTAAATCACTTTGAATGAAAATGTCGCCTTTTTTCCACGCTTTTGTGCTATTAAAAGCATTGGGAGTTTGATTATATTTCAAAAAACGCTCTTGGTATTCATTCAATAGATTTGCTTGTCGTTCGGTTATAGGATATCCTTGGCCGGCTAATATTATGGCTGGATTTATCAATTGTTCCCAAGGGAGTGAACCGTATTTTTTGTGAGCTTCAGCCATTCCTCGCACGCTACCAGGAACTCCAGCGGCCAAAGATCCGTAAAGCGATTTATTTTTGATTACTTCACCTTTTTCATCCAAATACATGTCTTTGTGAGCTTTTGCAGGAGCTTTTTCTCTAAAATCTAACGCATCAATTTTGCCTTTTGAATCTGCATAAATCATGAAGCCCCCTCCGCCAATATTACCAGCATTTGGATAAACTACTGCTAGAGCGAATTGGATTGCGATAGCGGCATCGACAGCATTTCCACCCATTTTTAGTATTTGACTACCGACTAGAGAAGCTTCTGGGTGTGCTGAAACGACGACGCCATTTTCGAAAATCTGAGACTTTGGAAGAACTGGCTGACTCCAAGAAACGAAAGTATAAAGACAAAACTGAACTAAGATCAATAGGTTTTTCATAGCCTATTATTTAAATATTTCATCTATAATTGAATTTATAATCGATGCTGCATTGGTTAATTCAGATTCAGTATGCGCAGCGGACACAAATCCTACTTCATATCCTGAAGGCCCAAAATAAATTTTATTTTCGAGCAAGCGATGGAAAAGTTTTTTGAAATGGTTCATCGAAGCTGGATCTATTTGATCAGCAGCCATTATTTTTTCTTTACTAAAAGCTATCCAAAAAATAGAACCAATGGATTGAACGTGAATATCATAATCCTTTGAGCTACAATGATCAGTAATTTTTTGAACAAAATCTTGGGTTTTGGTAGCTAATTTTTCATAAAAACCATCCTCAAGGACTAGTTTTAATGTAGAAATTCCAGCAGCCATGGCCAATGGATTTCCGCTTAGGGTACCCGCTTGATAGACATTACCTTCTGGGGATATATGTGACATATACTTCTCTGAAGCGCCATAAGCTCCCACAGGCAACCCACCACCGATGATCTTACCGAATGTTATGATATCAGGGCTCACACTATACAATGCGGCGGCCCCTTCAAAACCAACTCGGAATCCAGAAATTACTTCATCGAAAATTAACAAGACATTGTATTCGTCGCACTTGGTTCTGAGATATTGGAGGAAAGATTTGGTTTGGAGCAAAAGTCCGTTATTGGCGGGAATGGGCTCAATGATGATCGCGGCTATTTGTTCAGCATAATTGTGAAGACAATCTTCTAGTGCAAATGGATCATTCAGAGGTAAAACAATTGTCTCAGCTGCAAATGATGGCGGGATACCAGCGGATGTAGAGACCCCAAAAGTAGCCAATCCACTCCCAGCTTTGACCATCAAGCTATCCACATGGCCGTGGTAACAACCATCGAATTTTATAATTTTATTTTTACCTGTAATACCTCGCGCCAATCTGATGGCAGACATTACAGCTTCTGTGCCTGAGCTTACGAAGCGCAATTTTTCAATATACTGGTGATTTGAGATGATCAAATCTGCTAGTTCATTCTCTAGTCTAGTGGGAGCGCCAAAAGATGTACCATTGATGGCGGTTTTTGAAATGGCCTCAATAACAGATGGATGAGCGTGTCCTAATAACATGGGTCCCCAAGAACTACAGAAATCAAGATAGGTATTTTCATCTTCGTCTGTGATATAGGCACCTTGACCTTTTTTGATAAATATGGGAGTTCCTCCGACTGATATAAATGCTCGAACAGGAGAATTTACGCCACCAGGAAATAGGGTTTTCGCTTTAGCGAATAATGATTCAGAATTTTTAAAATCCATGAGAATTTTATTTATTTTTTTAAAAGTCTTTTTCTTGCTTGATAAAATCTTTCAGCAGCGATATTTGGTTCTTGGCTCTAAAAAGATTGTGGGATTCGAAATCTATTTTATAATATTTATTCCCAATAATAAAATCTGTAAGAAACCGAATTGCTTGGATGTAAATTACACATTTTGCAAATTCTTTCCATAGATTTTTGTGATTATTTTTGAATTCTAGGAAATTACTTTCCAACAGTCCTTCTCTTAATGCATTGAAATACAGCTTATTAAAGTAAACATGATCTTCGTTTTCATCTCCAGAACTTGTATAGGATCTGACCATATCACCAAAATCTATCCAAGGAGTTCCGACCATAAAAGTATCCCAATCGATGATGGCCTTGATAGTAGAGACCAGATTTATCAAATAAAATATTCCCTAATTTTGGGTCGCCATGAATTACCTGCTGGACTAATGTAAATTTTTGTTGATAGCTAATGACTTTTTCTACAATTTGGCTGTTTTGGATCAAATACCTTATCTCATTTTCAGCTTCTTGATATTTCCCTATAAATCCGCTATTTAGCGCAGTATTAAAGGAATCCATTCTACCTTTATAATCATGAAATCCTGGAATAGGGTTTTTAATGGAGCCAATACCAATGTTCTGAATGTAACCATACAATTCTCCGATGGCCAATGAGGCAAAATATACCTCATCTTGACTCGAGGCTTTCTGTATATTTCTGCTACGTTCTATAAACGGATACACGCGCCAATACTTTCCCTCAAAGGGTACAATAATCCTTTCATCAACAGCTGAAATTGGAAATAAAATACCTTTCGGATAACCAGTTTGGACCAAATGCTCTGCTATAACTCTAGCATTGTTCGTTAGAATGTCAGGGTTTTTGAAAACATTGGTATTTACAGCTTGTAAGATCCAATTCTCTTCACCTTCTGAAGTTTTCAGTAATAATTGAAAAGTTTCATTGATGTGTCCATGGACGATTTTTATCAGTTTATAATCCAGAAAATTTTTAAAAAATAACCGAATCAGGTGCTCCATTATTTTCTAATTCCAAAGATTATTTGGATAAATGCCTTGGCTAATCAATTCATTTATCGCTTCGACTACCACAGGTTTGTCTTCCTGATAGGTTACTCCAAACCAGCGATCTGGAGAGCTGAGAACGTGTATGTTGGCATGAGGATCAGAAATCAACTCATTCGCAACGATTGGTAAAAAAAATTCAGCCCCTTCTTTCTTACTATCTTCCTTCAAGAATTTTTCAAAACCAGCTAAAAGACGCTGGAATATGGATGGATGGAAACCCCAAAAATTCATAGAAACAATGGCTTCTTCTGGCACTTCTTGTACTTTTCCTTCTGAAATATAGCCTATATGACCGTCAGGATATCTTTTTATTTTAGTTCTTTCGATGATCTCTGTTAGATGGTTGTTGCTGTCAGCTTTACTTACCCCTCTCGAAACTTCGCCATTTTCGCTTAAAGTATTTTTAAGCAAATATCCCATCATGCAGTGGTGATTTGGTGTCACGTGAGAATTTAAATATTCATGCATTAAATCAAATGCCCTGCTGCCGTAATAATCGTCCGCATTGATTACTGCAAAAGGCTCATCGATCACGTCTTTTGCCATAAGTACGGCATGTCCAGTACCCCAAGGCTTTTTCCTAGTTAGCAGTAAATCTTTGTCTTCTACTAAGGAATAAATCTCTTGGAAAACATATATAACTTCACATTTTCCATTTAGATTAGGCTCGAATCTGGTTTTAAAAGCTGTTTCAAAATCTTTGCGAATAATAAACACAATTTTGTTAAATCCAGAACGCAAAGCATCATATAAAGAATAGTCAATAATGGTTTCTCCGTTAGGACCAATGCTATCCATTTGTTTCAAACCGCCGTATCTGCTCCCCATTCCAGCGGCTAAAATTAATAAAGTTGTTTTTTTCAAAATTTTAAATTTTAGTTTGCAAAGATACGTTGGAAAGACAAAATATTAGACTAATTTAAAGCAATTTGTATTTGATTACGTCCATTCCTACATTTTCTATTTTATTTTATTAATTTGAGATTGACTCAAAATCTGTAACTTTGCGCCCAGGTAAAACGAATTGCCGCTTGTTATGACCAAAAAATCGAATTTTCACCTTTTGTTGGCTTGTATTGTCCTATTTGGCCTTCCCATGCTTAGCTATTTTTTTCTAAAGGGAGGACTGTTTCAGTATCATAGGATAAAGAAGGAGATCAAATTAGATGTGCCGATTGGCGACGTAAGTTCTTTTGATTTCGAAGGAACCGCTTTTGCACCTCATAAAGTTGAAGGTAAAATCTTGTCTATCAGCTTTTTGAATCCTAAATCATCCAATTATGAGCAAAATCTTGCTACATTAACCAAATATCAAACCCAATTTAAATTTAAGGAAGATCTGATTCTTTTGACGTATATGTTTGACCAGCCAGATATAGCAATGGACACAATGGTCGATAGACTTACAGCAAAATTTCCCAAATGGAAGTTTTTAAAATTGCCAGTGGATGGTCAAGAAATTATAAGGAAGGATTTTGGAATGGCGGATTCACTTTTACTAGGAAATAAATTGGAGGATGTGGTCGGCCTCATCGATCAGCATCATCATCTCCGTAATGTATATTTTTTGCATGAAATGGAATCGATTAAGAAATGGGTTGAGCATACTGCTTTTTTGAGAGTTCCAGATCCATCCAATAAACGAAGATAAATTTTTTTTAAAATGATTAAGAATCAAAAAACAGCCCAAATATTTACTTGGATATTTACTGGTATAGTCTTGGTATTGGTTGGGGTTATGCGAAAATATAAAATTGACTTAGGCATTGATTTTTCATTTCTGCCTCCGATTCACGCTTTGCTCAATAGCATGTGCGCTGTAGCATTAATCGCAGCTTATTATTTCATTAAAAATAAGGATGTTGAAATGCATAGAAAGAGTATTTATGTTGCATTGGGTTGCTCGGCCTTATTTTTTATTTGTTATATCTTATATCACTTTACAACAGAAGAAACAAAATACTGTGGAGAAGGGCTTAGTCGTACTATTTATTTTGTGTTTCTTATTACTCATATCGTGTTGGCTGGCTTTTCTTTACCTTTCATTTTAACTACTTATTTTAGAGCTTATCGTGGAGATTATGTTTTGCACAAAAAAATGGCGAGATGGATTTTCCCTATTTGGTTATATGTAGCCGTCTCGGGGCCCATCTGTTATTTTATGCTGATGCCTTGCTATCGTTAGTTTAGTTATTTTTTCCAATAAGAAACTCCAAAGGATAATGAAATCTTGAATGCCAAGATCCTTCTGAATGGTCGTGTCCGTCAAAAAGTAAAGCCCTCCACAGACTAGGCGGATATTCAGTCATAATGATATTTATCTCACTTTGTAAAGGTGGGTAGAGTCTATCTAAATTGTCATTTCCATAATCGAAATAAATCTTTTGATTGGTAAGGTCTTGGATTTTATGTTTGAGATATAACCTACTTGCATAAGGGAAATAATTATCTTCTAGCTGGAAGGTTCCAGGCCAATGTGTGGACATACACGCCGCGCCACCAAACACATCAGGATATTCCATTTGGGCATACCAAGAAATTAATCCGCCCATACTTGCACCCCCGACATATGTTGATGCACGATCCGTTTTAATATTGTATTTTTTATCGATAAAAGGCTTTAATTCTTGGGTCAAAAATTTCAAGTAATCGTCAGAAATTGGATTAAAGTCGGAGTTGATTTTTCCAGCTTCGATCAGCATCTTAGTTATTTTGTTTTTTTGATCTCTATTCAATAGATTATAGGGCTTTTGTGGAAAATAATCAATATGTCTGGTAACACCACCATTCCATATCCCTACGACGATAAAATCACGCACTTTTCCATCATTCATCCATTTTTGTGAGACCTGATCGACGAACCAAGCTGAGCCATTCCATGTCGTTTTTGGGTCAAACAACATTTGGCCATCGTGGATATAAAATACTTCGAATGAACCATCATTTCTAAAATGTTCGGGTAACCAAACTTCGATATGCCTAGAGGTAACATAATTGGATTTAAAGTCCGCATATGCATCAATTTTGCCAAATTTAGGTTTCTGCTCTGGGATAAATGATTCCATTTTCAATGATTTATAATAGTAGTACTATCCAAAATTGTCCAAATTTTAAAATCTACCAGTATATTAATAGCTTATTATGTACTTTTGTTATACTAAATTTTATCAATAAAATACATTGATTTAACATCAAAATTACCGAATTCAAACACATCGATATTTGCAGTGATGACGGCTTTGGCGACGAAGCATAATGCAATAAATTTGGCCCAGGGGTTTCCAGATTATCCCATTAGTGGGCGATTGATGGATTTGGTTTATGAAAAGATGAAAGGCGGATTCAACCAATACGCCCCAATGCCCGGTTTATTGACATTGAGAGAATCCATAGCCTCTAAGCTCGACCATTTATATCAACTGCCTATCAATGTCCAAGATGAAATAACCGTGGTTGCTGGTGCCACGCAAGGCATATTTACTTCGATCCAAGCCCTGGTAGGTAGGGGAGACGAGGTGATCATCTTCGAGCCAGCTTATGATTCTTATATCCCTAGTATAAAATTAGCAGGAGCTATTGCCGTTCCTATCGCATTGGAAGGGCCGAATTTCAGTATAGATTGGGATTTTGTCGCCTCGAAAATTAATGATCGAACCAAACTCATATTAATCAACACGCCTCATAATCCAAGTGGAACCATTTTAATTCAAGAAGATTGGAATCGTCTGTACGATTTGATAAAAGGAAAAAGCATCATGGTTTTGAGCGATGAGGTGTATGAGCATCTTGTCTTTGAAAATCAGCGTCACGTTAGTTTATTGCAGCAGTCTTGGTGGAGAGATCATGGTTTGGCTGTTTATTCATTTGGGAAAACGCTTCATGCCACGGGTTGGAAGCTTGGCTATATCATTGCACCTAGCTTTATTTCAAAAGAGATCAGAAAAGTGCACCAGTTTGAAGTTTTTTCATGCAATACACCCATTCAAGCTGCGATAGCGGAATATATTTTGGATAGCAAGGTTTATAGTGGTTTGCCTTCTTTTTTTCAAGAGAAAAGAGATTATTTAAATGAGCAAATTGCTGGTAGTTTATTTCATATTTACAAGAGTGCTGGGACCTATTTTACATTGGTAGATTATAGAGATATTTCAAACAAAAAAGATACAGAATTCGCCAAAGATCTGGTAGAAAAATACGGGATAGCGACGATTCCATTATCTGTTTTTTATACCAATCCAGTTGAAAATCAAACACTTATTAGACTTTGCTTTGCTAAAGAAATAACTACATTAAAAGCAGCTTCTGAAATTTTAAATCAGGTGAAAAGTGAACTCTAAATACAATCTAATTACAGAAGAAAATATTGCCCACTTTTGTGAAATTTTAGGATCTGAAAAGGTGAAAACTCAATCAGAAGATCTTAGTTTTTACGGGAAAGATGAGACTGAGGACTTGTGTTTTTTACCTACTTGTGTTTTGTTTCCAAATACAGCAGAACAAATATCAGAAATTGTGAAATATTGCAATGGTAAATTGATCCCTATAACAGTTCGTGGAGGTGGCACAGGATTGGCTGGAGGTTCATTGCCCGTCGAAGGAGGCGTCGTTTTGTCTATGAAAAATTTTGATAAAATCCTCAATATTGATGAGAAAAATTATCAAGTAACCGTAGAGCCAGGAGTGATAACTGAAGTATTACAAGATACGCTAAAATCCAAGCAGTTATTTTATCCTCCCGACCCATCTTCAAGGGGCATTTGCTTTATCGGAGGGAATATTTCCACAAATGCTGGAGGCCCAAAAGCCGTTAAATACGGCGTCGTTAAAGACTATGTCCTTAATTTGCAAGTGGTAACTGCCAGTGGTGAGATCATTTGGACAGGTGCGAATACCTTGAAAAATAGCACCGGGTACAATCTGACCCAATTGATCGTAGGGAGCGAAGGGACGCTTGCAATTGTTTGTAAAATAGTTTTAAAGGTTATTCCATTGCCGACACATAGCTTCTTGATGTTAATACCCTTTAGTTCTTCTAAAGACGCTTGTGCAACAGTAGCCAAAATCTTCCAAAAAGGGGTGACACCGTCCGCTTTGGAGTTCATGGAGCGTACGGCAATAGACTGGGCCACAAAATACTTACAGGAAGAAATAATCCCAATGGCACCTGATGTCCAAGCACATTTATTGGTCGAAGTCGATGGATTTGATCCCGAAATACTCATGAAGGATTGCGAAAAAATAAGCGATGTGGCAATCGAAATGGGTTGTGGGGAGATATATTTTGCAGATGATGAGTTCCAGAAATTGCGACTATGGAAATTAAGAAGGAATGTAGCTCACGCCGTCAAATCCCAATCTATTTACAAAGAGGAAGATACAGTGGTGCCACGGGCATTTCTCCCAGAACTATTGGAGACAGTTAAGGCTGTAGGTCAGATATATGGCTTTGAATCGGTATGCTACGGTCATGCTGGTGATGGAAACTTACATGTCAATATTTTAAAAGGGGAACTAACCCAAGAGCAATGGACGAATGAAGTACCAAAAGGCATTCGAGAGATTTTTTATAAAGTAAAAGAGCTTGGAGGTACAATCTCGGGCGAACACGGCATCGGATGGATCCAAAAGCCCTATATGGACATCATGTTTGATCCATATCACTTGTCTTTGTTTTCAAGTATTAAAAAGGTTTTTGACCCCAATAATATCTTAAATCCTAGTAAAATAGTTCCTTGATTTAAGACTGTTCTTTGCTGCCATAAGCCAAATCTCCTGCGTCGCCTAAGCCAGGTACGATATATCCCTTTTCGGTCAATTCAGGGTCTTCAGCCGCCGTCCAAATCTCTAGTTTTGGGTGGGCTGCCAATAAAGTTTCAATGCCAAATCGAGAGGCAATTACCGTGGCTAAAATGAGCCTTTTGGGTTGGTTTATCTCCTTAAACGCATTTAATACCGAAATAAAGCTTTTGCCAGTAGCCAACATAGGGTCACAAAGTATAATCGTCCTTTCTGAAAATGCTGGAGAAGTAAAATAATCCATGGCAATCGAAAAAGATTGGTCTTGGGCGTGTTTTCTATAGGCTCCAATAAAGCCAGCATCCGCGTGGTCAAAATAATTCAAAATTCCCTGTTGAAGCGGAATGCCTGCCCTTAGTATGCTCATTATGACCATTTCATCTTGGATACTTTCTACTTGGGTAGGGGATAGGGGAGTCTGGATTGTTTCTTGGGTATAATCCAAAGTTTTTGAGATCTCGTAGGCTAATATATTGCCAATTCTCTCTATGTTCTTCCTAAATCGCAACCGATCTTTTTGAGTCTCAATATTTCTAATTTCTTTCAAATAGGTATTTAAGATGCTATTTGAGGCATTCAATACATGGACTCTGTCGGATTTCATAAAGCTGAGATTTGACCGCTAAGATAATAATATTTTACGTTTTAATTCATATGAAATTTTTATTAGAAAATACCATTGGTTTTATGCTTGTGCTACAGAATAATAATTGGGAATATTTTTTTTTAAGGCGTATTTTTTAGTTCTCGCCTTAGAATTTTTCCAACATTAGTCTCCGGCAATTCCGTTCTGAATTCTACGAATTTTGGAATTTTGTAACCCGTTAGATTTTTTCGGCAATGGGCTATCAATTCCTCTTCCGTTAAACTCTCATCTTTTTTAACCACTACGATCTTGACTACTTCGCCACATTTAACATCTAATACCCCGATGGCAGCTACTTCTAATACTTTTTCATTCATAGCGACCACCTCTTCGATTTCATTTGGATAAACATTGAATCCAGATACCAAAATCATATCTTTTTTTCTATCAACTATTTTAAAATATCCATCGTCTTGCATGAATCCTATATCGCCAGTACTAAACCATCCATCTTTTATTACTTCAGCCGTAGCCTCCGGATTGTTATAATAACCCAGCATTACTTGGGGACCCTTTACTTGAAGTTCTCCAGTCCCCCCAGCGGTTAAAGGCTCTCCTTCTTCGTTTACAATCCTCACATCTGTTGAAGGTAATGGCATTCCGATGGTGCCAATCTGCCCAGTTCCATCTACGGGATTTACACACACGACTGGAGATGTTTCCGTCAATCCATATCCTTCAGTTAACGTCACTCCAGTTATATCTTTCCATCTGTCTGCCACGCTTTTTTGAACCGCCATACCACCGCCAACTGTAACTTTTAGGCTTGAAAAGTCAACCTCAGCAAAATTGCTTTGATTTAAAAGTGCATTGAATAAAGTATTCACACCTGTAAAAACAGAAATTGGGTACGCCTTGAATTCTTTGATTATACTTTGAAAATCCCTTGCATTGGTCACCAAAACAGTGGAGGTACCGAAACTCATGAGAGCCAAGCAATTCACTGTAAATGCAAAAATATGATACAACGGTAAGGGTGACAAAGCCATCTCTTTGCCTTCCTCTAAGTAAACGAAAAGAATTGCCCGTATCTGTAACATATTGGCTATGAGGTTTCTATGCGTCAACATAGCGCCTTTTGACACTCCAGTGGTTCCTCCTGTATATTGCAACAAAATAACATCCTCTGGATCATGAGTTACTGGCGTAAAGGTATTGGATCTTCCGATTGAAAGACATTCTGAAAAAGTAATGGACTTTGGAAGATTGAATGCTGGTACCATTTTTTTGACCTTGCGCACCATAAAATTTACGATAAGGCTTTTTGGAAAACCCAATAATTCTCCAATCGATGCTGTGATGACGGTTTTAATTGAAGTCTTGTTAATGATCTTTTGAAGATTTGCAGCAAAATTTTCACAAATAACGATGGCTTTGGCTTCGCTGTCCTTGAATTGATGTTCCATCTCCCTAGGGGTGTATAGAGGATTGGTATTAACAACGATAAGTCCAGCTTTTAATGACCCAAACAACGCAATTGGATACTGCAATAAATTGGGCATCATCAGAGCTATTTTGTCGCCCTTTTTAAGCCCTTTACTTTGTAAGAAAGCTGCAAACTGGTTGCTTTTGATTTCCAGTTCTTTAAATGTAATTGCTTTCCCCATGCATATAAAAGCTGTTTTATCGGCATACTTAGCAAAAGTTTCATCTAACAGAGAAACCACACTTTTGTATAGATTGGAATCTATTTCAATCGGAACCTTTGCAGAATAGTTCGAAATCCAAGGTTTTTCTGTATTCATATTATAATATAATTTAATGTATAATTCAATTGCTGCTAATCGATTAGGTAAATCAAAATAAAAAATAAAACTTTTTTAAGTTAAAATTGCCTAATTGTCTGAACATTTATTTTACTTTGGTTTGGTAAAATATCTATTTCGTTCCAACAAATGTAAATTATGTTAAGGAAAATTTGTTCATTTTTTGTTTTGGCTTTATTAATCTTGAATTCTAGCCAAATTTTATTTGGTCAGAATATCGTTTCAGGGAAAATTGTTTCAGCTACTTCCAATGAAGGTTTGATAGGGGCTGGTGTGGGAATTATTGGAACATCGGAAGGGGTGACCATAGAGGATGTTGAAGGTACATTTAGCTTTGAGACCAAACAATCTTTTCCGCTCAAAATTGAAATAACTTATATTGGCTATTTAACAAAAGAGGTTGAGATAACCAAAAACAATGCAAATATTTTAATAGCTCTTGAAGAAGAAAATATCATCATAAATGCAATCGAAATAAAGGGTCAGCGTATTTCTGATAAACAAAAGGCAGCTCCCTTAACCGTAGAATCATTGGATTTATTAGCCATTAAGGAAACACCTTCAGACAATTTCTACGACGGATTGGGTAGTTTGAAAGGGGTGGACCTTACAGCTGCAAGTCTTGGGTTTAAAATCATCAATACTAGGGGATTCAATTCAACAAGTCCAGTACGTTCGCTGCAAATTATAGATGGTGTAGATAATCAAGCACCAGGCTTAAATTTTTCACTGGGTAATTTTCTGGGAACATCAGAACTCGATGTCGTGAAGGTGGACATTGTCGTTGGTGCTGCATCGGCATTTTATGGACCGAATGCGTTCAATGGTGTGATCAGTATGGAGACAAAAAATCCATTTTTTCAAAAAGGATTGGCAGGTTCGGTAAAGCTAGGCGAAAGGAATTTGGTGGAAGCAGCGATTAGGTATGCCGATGCCTTTAAAAATAAAAGTGGAAATGATGTAGCTGCATTCAAATTGAATTTGGCATATTTTAAAGCCAAGGATTGGGAAGCAGACAATTACGATCCAGTTTATGGTACGAATACCGACAGGTCAAATCCTGGAGGCTATGATGCTGTCAATATTTATGGCGATGAGTACAGAACCAATATGGATTTGACAAAATCTGAGCTTTATTCTAGTTTCGCAGGTTTAGGCCAATGGCACCGCAAAGGTTATAAAGAAAGTGATTTGGTGGATTATAACACCAACAATTTGAAAGCTAATTTGGCTTTTCACGTTAGAACAAATCCAAGTAAAAAAGCCGAATCTCCAGAATTCATCTTTTCAAATAGCTTTAGCACAGGTACGACAGTTTATCAAGGTGACAATAGATTTAGTTTGAGAGGCATCCAATTTTTTCAGTCGAGGTTAGAATTTAGAAAGACAAACAAATATTTTATACGAGCATATATGACTTCTGACAATGCTGGAGAGTCATTTGACCCATACTTTACCGCTTTGAGATTGCAAAACAGTGCAAAACCAAATGGAGAATGGAGCAAGGATTATAATAATTTTTGGGTAAGTGGCCCAAGGAAGTGGATGGATCAAATGGAATATCCAAAACTAGTCGTATTTCCTCAAATGAGCTTTGATAGGGAAGGTGCCCTTGCATGGTTGGCCAATAATCAGGGCAAACTTTCCGAGTGGCATCAGCTAGCTGCAAATGCTGCGAACGCAAGTTCAGGTAATTATTACGCTTTTTTTGAGCCAGGTACCGCACAATTTGATTCTGAATTTAAAAGAATTTCGTCTAGCTATAATAACTTACTTGGTTCAGGGACCAGGTTTTACGACAATAGTAAATTGTATCATGTACACGGAGAATACAAAATTCAACCCACTTTTATAAAAGAAATCACGCTAGGGGCAAATTATAGGCTTTATACACCAAACTCACGAGGGACCATATTCTATGATACTGCAGATGTGAAAATTACCAATAGTGAATTTGGAACTTATGTGGGTCTTGAACATGAATTTTTAAAAGAAAAACTTAAATTGAATGCAACTGTAAGATATGATAAAAATCAAAATTTTGATGGTTTGATTAGTCCAGCCGCCTCAGCAGTTTACAAATTTAACGATCAGAATATTTTGAGACTTTCTTTCTCTTCTGCTCTCAGAAATCCGACACTTTCGGACCAATATCTATATTTGAACGTTGGACCAGCAATTTTGGCGGGTAATTTGTATGGAGTGGATAGTTTAATTTCTGTAGCATCATTCCAAGAATATCGAAATTCTTTAGATCCAAGTAAAATCAGTTATTTCAATATTTCAGGAGTAAAACCAGAAAAAGTAAGATCATTTGAAATAGGGTATAGGACTACTTTGTTCGAGGATGTATTCGTGGATGGAAGTTATTATTTTAGCACTTACACAGACTTTTTGGGTTATAATATCGGTATAGATGCAGAGTTTGATCCACTGACCAAATTTCCTACAAAATTTCAAGTATTCAGATATGCAAGTAATTCTTTGGAAAAAGTTTCAACACAAGGATTTTCGATTGGTTTAAGCTATTTTTTCAGAAAATATTTCCAACTAGCGGGTAATTATAGTTTCAATAAATTAGCTAGTCAAGTTAATGATCCAATTATTCCAGCTTTTAATACTCCAGAACACAAATATAACCTATCTTTGTCAGGTAGGAATATTAAGTGGGGAGTTTTAAAGGATTTTGGTTTTAGTTTAAATTACAAATGGATTGATGGATTTCTATTCGAAGGATCTCCGCAATTCACAGGATTTATTCCATCTTATAGTTTGTTGGATGCTCAAATTAATTATAATTTTGTGAAAAATAATCTAACTTTAAAAATTGGGGCTTCAAACGTTTTGAACAATAAAGTATTTCAAACTTATGGAGGTCCTAGAATAGGACGGATGGCGTACATTTCAGTTTTATACGATTTTAAAAAGAAAGTCAACATTTAATAAACCATATTATTCAATCATTTTAAATTTAAAAAGCTAAGTATGAAGAAAAGTATTTACTTAATTTGTTCTCTCTTCATTCTGTTATTGTGTGATTTGAATGCGCAAAAGCGATATTTAGATCCCATATTTTCAGGAGTACAAAGAGATTCATTTGTTTACGCTTCCAATTTTGAAGTGTTATCAGGTGCCCCAGTTTTGATCAACTTGCCTATGGATGTTTATACACCGATAGGTGACACTGCGACCAACCGTCCACTGGTTATTCTTTTCCACACGGGTAATTTTTTGCCAACTTTACCTAATCCTTTGAATGGGGGTATTGCTGGGAATAGAAGAGATTCTGTTTTGGTAGAAATTGCAACAAGACTTGCCAAGATGGGATACGTAGTAGCTTCAGTTGAATATCGTTTAGGTTGGAATCCAGTAAGTCCAGACATTAATGTAAGGGTTAATACCTTGATTAATGCAGCGTATAGAGGTATCCAAGACGCGAGATCATGTGTTCGATATTTACGAAAAAATGTAAAGGATGGTGGAAATTCATTCGGAATTGATCCAAACAAGGTAGTATATTTTGGAGATGGTACGGGAGGTTATATTTCTTTAGGAGCTGCAACTCTTGACAAATATTCCGATATCGTTATTCCTAAGTTTATTGGCCCAGATATCACTGGAGACGGAATTCCAGATCCATTTGTAATTCAGCCAATTCACGGTGACCCATTTGGTACCACATTGGGTGTTAATCCATCGAACCAAGCAACTTTGTGTAAGCCAAATACAGTAAACTTTAACGATGGAACGGCTATTGGCTCTGATGTTGCTCTTACTGTTAATTTGGGAGGTGCATTGGGCGATACTTCTTGGTTGGATAAATCTGATCCACCAGTTATCTCATTCCATGTGCCAATTGATCCATTTGCACCATATAAATCAGGTGTGTTGATAGTACCTACTACTGGTGACCAAATCGTTGAGGTACAGGGTTCATACTGGGTTCAAAGAAAAGCAGATTCATTGGGAGTAAATTCAGTTTTTGAACTTCCAAATCCAATTACTGATGCATATTCCGTTCAAGCAAATAAAAACAACGAGGGCTTTGATGGATTATATCCAGTGGTTCAGGGATATTTGCCTAATCCTTTTACTGGAAATCCATATCCTCAGTCAGGACCTTGGCAATGGTGGGAATCAGCTATTTGGAGCACAATTCCGCACCCAAGCTGCCCAACTGGTGCACCTGTAACATTGTGTAATTTTCATGTAATCAATAGCATCGGAAATCAAACCATGAGTGCTACTAAAGGGCGTACTTATGTTGATACTATTATCGGTTATTATGCACCTAGAGCTTATAGAGCATTGCAATTGTGGCCAACATCATCTGAAGAATATCTTAAAGGTACAGAATTTAAAGTGACTATCGCTCCAGTTCCTGCATCTTCAGAGGTGTACATCCAATCAGAAGTTGAACAACCAATTTTAGGTATAGAAATGTTCGATGTAAATGGAAGAAGAGTTAGAAATATCCAAAATATTAATCACGCGGTTTATTCACTCGACAGAGAAGGATTATCCAATGGGGTTTATTTTGTGAAATTGCGATTTAAAGCGGGTCTTATGACTCGGAAAGTTGTATTTCATTAACGGATTATAAGCATATTTAACAATATGAAAGCCGGCTTTTTATAGGTCGGCTTTTTAATTTTATAAAAAATCAATACTTTTATTTAATTTTTCGTCTATATGATGATTAATTTTTATTAACCCTAAAATAATTCTTATTATGGATTTAACGGAACTTTTAAAAGGAAACATTCCTCAAGATTTGATAGGTACTTTAAGCCAACAAATGGGGACTGAACCACAACAAACACAAACAGCTGCCCAAAATATTTTTACTACGCTCTTGGGTGGTTTGGCGAAAAACGCTTCAACAGAAGAGGGTGCACAAGGTATTCTTGGGGCTTTAGACAGAGACCATGACGGCAGTGTTTTGAATGACCTTGGAGGTTTATTGAGCGGTGCAATGGGATCTTCTCAAGCGACCAATGGTGCAGGAATACTTGGACATATCCTTGGCGGTAAGCAACAAGGTGCGGTTGATATGGTTTCTCAAACAAGTGGAATTGATGCCAATTCGGCTATGTCAATGATGATAAAGTTAGCACCAATCCTCATGGGTGTACTTGGTAAGGCAAAACAAGATAATGGTCTAGACGCTGGTGGTTTATCAGGACTTCTTTCTGGCGTTATGGGAAATCAACAGGTACAAGAGCAAAATCCTTTGGTAGCTATTGCAACTAGATTTATCGATCAAGATGGTGATGGTGATATCATGGACGATTTGAGTGGTATGGGCATGAACATTTTGGGTGAGATGCTCAAAAAATAATCGAAATATTTTTATCTTAGCTGCCTCATCAAATATTTTTTTGGTGGGGCTTTTTTATGTTGTTTATTTATCGATAAAAGAACATTGTTTTATTATCCAGAAAAATTTTATTTATGGTCGAAAAAAAATATGAAATAGAAATAAAAGCTTCGCCAGAAAAGATTTGGTTTGCTCTTTGGGATGATTATTGTTATCGTCAATGGACTTCGGTATTTTGCCCAGGATCTTATTATGAGGGCGAATTGAAAGAAGGCGAACAAATTTTGTTCCTGGCCCCAAATGGTGAGGGAATGTTTAGTAAAGTGCAAACAGTTGTAGAAAATGAAAAAATGCATTTTGTGCATCTTGGAGAGTTAAAAGACAAACAGCCCAAAGTTGATTTTGATGCTGCACCTTGGACTGCTTCTAGAGAACATTATGAAATTATTCCCAGTGATGGTGCAATCTGTGTGTTGAGAGCTACCGTTGATGTCGTGGATGAATATATCGATTTTATGGACAAATCTTTCGCACTTGGATTGCAAAAAGTTAGAGATTTGAGCGAGAATTTTTATATCTATAATAAAATAGAATCAGAAGCACCCATTGAGGCAATATGGGACAGTTACACCAATCCAGATAAAATAACCAATTGGAATTTTGCGAACGATGATTGGAGATGTCCATGGGCAAAGGTAGATCTGAGAGAAGGGGGAAGTTTCTCAAGTCGAATGGAAGCGAAAGATGGTTCTTTTGGTTTTGAATTTGGAGGTATTTATCAAAAAATTGAAACCAATAAACTCCTCCATTACATCATGGAAGATGGGCGAGCAGTTGAGGTGAATTTCAGTAGGAGAGAAGGAATTTCAGAAGTAATTCAAAAATTTATGCCAGAGAATGAAAACAGTTATTATCTCCAAAGAGATGGTTGGCAGGCCATATTAAACAATTTCAAGAAATATACAGAATCGTTACAATAAGATAATCAAACCAAGTGAAAAAGAAAAAGAGGCTGTCTTAATAGAGAGCCTCTTTTTTTATGTGTGATAAAAACTACTTATTGTAGTTCTCTTTTGTTTTTAAGCTTTTACAGTGCCAGTATGTGTTGTTACAGCAGCTTCTGTTTCTTTGGCATTTAGATCGCCTGACAAATCATACAATACGGGAGTTGCTACAAAAAGGGAAGAGTATGTACCTGAAATAACCCCAACAACCAACGCAAAGGCAAATCCCTTGATTGATGCCCCTCCAAAAAGGAATAACATCAATACAACAAATAATGTAATAGCAGATGTAATCATAGTTCTACTCAAGGTAGCATTCAAGGCCATATTAATTACCTCGTAGTTAGATTTAGCTGTGTATGTTCTTAAGTATTCTCGG
Source organism: Saprospiraceae bacterium (assembly GCA_016718505.1). Lineage (GTDB taxonomy): Bacteria > Bacteroidota > Bacteroidia > Chitinophagales > Saprospiraceae > JADKKF01. The sequence goes on from JADKDE010000004.1 coordinate 378,972, forward strand.
ATTCTATCAAATACAACGATGGTATCGTTCATAGAATAACCAAGAATGGTCAAAAATGCGGCTATGAAGGCTTGATCTATCTCCATGGTAAATGGAACAAATCCGTGTCCAAATGAGAATAAAGCCAATATTATCAAAGCATCGTGTACCAATGAAACAACCGTTCCTGTAGAAAATTGCCATTTTGCAAATCGAATGAAAATGTAAATGAAAATACAGAAAATCACCAAAATTGTACTCCAGAATGAAGAAGACTTTATGTCGTCAGCAACTGTTGGCCCCACTTTTGAAAAACTCGTAAGGTGCGTGCCTATTCCATCCGATTCCTTAAATTTCTTGTAATCCAAGTTCCCACCACTTAATTTATTTACCCCTTCGTAAAGCTTTTGTAATACTTTTTCTGTGGCTTCAGGTGAATTGTCGTTAATCAAATAGGTTGTAGTAACGTTATAAGTATTTTTCACATCTATTTCCTTCACGATAGGCTCTAGGTCAAATACTTCTTTCATAGTACTTCTGATCGTCTCTGCATTTACTGCAGTGCCATCTCCAAACTGAATGTTATATGAATATCCACCCTTGAAATCTACTCCTAATTCAAATCCTCTAGTAAAGAAAGAGACCAGTCCGGCGATGATGACAATGGCAGAAACTACATAAAATTTCTTTCTCATTCCTAACCAATCAATAGACGGTTGGATAAATAATTTCTCTGAAAAAGCTGTCGTATATTTTACATTATTGCCTTTTTCTAACCACCATTCTGTAACCAATCTTACAACCAATATTGCTGTAAATAAAGTTGTCATAACTCCAATCAACAATGTAACAGCAAATCCTTTGATAGGGCCAAGTCCAAAGAAATATAGTATCAAAGCAGTTATAATTGTAGTTACGTTGGAGTCTAATATCGCGGGCATTGAATTTCTGAATCCATCTGCAATTGCAATTTGCAGGCTTTTCCCTTCTCTCAATTCCTCCTTAATCCTCTCGTATATAATTACATTGGCATCTACCGCTATAGCCATGGTTAAAACGATACCCGCTATACCAGGTAAGGTCATAACTGTTCCTACAGAGGCCAATATTCCAATTAATAAAAATAGATTGATGAAAAGTCCAACAATTGACATTAAACCTCCTGTGGCATAATAAGCTATCATGAAAATGACAACACAGAACATACCTAAAGCAAGAGATAGAATCGATTTATTGATGTTCTCCTGACCCAAAGACGGACCTACCACTGATTCTTGGATGATTTGGGTTTTGGCTGGTAACTTACCGATCTCTAGGATATTGGCTAAGTCTTGACCTTCTTGTGTGGTAAATGAGCCAGAAATAGACGAACTTCCCGTTGTGATTGGGTCATTAACTGTTGGCGCTGAAACAACTTCATCATCAAGTACAATCGCAATTTCGCGATTATTATCCTGTGAAGCTTTGGTGGTCATGTCTGCCCAAACTTTCGAACCTACATTATCCATCAAAAGGGATACTGCTACCTGTTGCGTTACTGGGTCTGGATTAGCAGCTGCACGAACTATATGATCGCCTTCAAGCGGAGCTGATTCACTACCTCTTTTCTTTTTGATGGCGTAAACTTCGTACTTATTAGTGAATTTATTTGTTGTTCTGTCTTTGATTGGCTTTGCTGAAAATCTAAATAATAGATCATTTGGCAATGCTTTCTTAACCTCAGGATTGTCAAACATTGCTTTCAATGCAGTTCTTTTGTTTTTATCAACAGTACCAACAACTGAAGGGGAATACATGAAACCTTGACCTCCAGCATTTACATTCATTTCCATCAAACTGAGGATAGGACCTTTTCCAGTACTTAAAGAATCTACACCTGCAACCTGAAGAGTAGAATCTTTAATATTTCCTAAGCTGTCGCGGATATATGTATATTGTTTTAAAGTCTCACTCGTATCGCCTTTGATTATTTTTTTCATTTTTTCATCAGCAGCCATGATCGAAACGGGAACGATTTCATCTGAAATTCGATAAACATCCCAAAACTCTAATTTAGCTGATGCTTGTAAGAATTTTCGAGCTCGCTCTGGATTGTCAATACCAGGCAATTCTACAACGATAAGATCTCTATTTGCATCCAAAGACACATTGGGTTGGGTAACTCCGAATTTGTCGATACGATCCTTAAGCCTCTTATAAGTCAAACTTACCGTTTCTTTGGCTTTGTTTCTTATTACTCCCAATACTCTATCGTCGTTGTATTCCAACTTAACTTCATCTTTAAGGGTCGCACTTCTTGAAAAAATACTAGCTAAAGCTTTTCCATTAGCGATCTTCTTGAATTCTTGACCGAAAAGAGTCACGAAGTCAGCTTGATCATTTGTTTGCCTTGCTGCTGCTTTGTCTAGCGCTTCTCTGAAAGTAGGATCGCTACTATTGTCTGACAAAGTAATCAAGAAATCTCTCAAATCAACCTGTAAGATGATGTTCATACCACCCTTAAGGTCCAATCCAAGCGCCAATTGTTGTTTCTTAAGCTCTTCGTAGGTATAAGACTTAAAAAGTGGAATGCTGAAAATAGGCTCACTCGAGATACTATCTAAATAATTAATTCTCGCCTCTTTGGTCACAGCTACTTTATCAGGGTTGGTCGAAAGACTTGCTACCTGTGCTGCATAATTGTCCGCATCCTTTTCTACACTTCTAGTTGGGAGCATGAAAATATATTGGAGCAAACAGACGATGACCAATATAATCAAGAAAAATTTTACAAATCCTTTACCTTGCATGGTATTAAAAACGTTTTATGATTTTTTATAATAAGTAATCAAAATTAGGGCGCAAATATACATTTTTTATACAAAAAAAAGAAATTTACCCTAACAGAATATATTCAACGGATAGAATTATAGAATAATATTAAGATAATAACAGAATCTTAGTCCAAATTGAAATCAGATATTCTCTTAAATTCTCTAGCCCTGGCTTCGATTTGAACCATGGTGAGTTCCTTTAATTTCTCCAAACCAAACTTTTCTACACAAAAGCTTGCCATGGCAGATCCATATATGATAGCCCTCTTCATATTGTCAAAAGAGATATCATCTGTCATAGCCAAATATCCAATGAACCCTCCTGCAAATGTATCACCAGCTCCAGTGGGATCGAATACTTCTTCTAACGGCAATCCTGGTGCTATAAACATTTCATCACCAGATATTAACATTGCCCCATGCTCTCCTTTTTGATGATTAGATATTTTGGTCCCATTTTTTGAATAACGGTAGCTGCTTTTACCAATGAGTGTTCACCACTTAGTTGGCGAGCTTCTTCATCATTAATTGTGATGACATCCACATGTTTTAAAACCTCTTTTAAACTATCCATAGCCGTATCCATCCAAAAATTCATTGTATCCAACACGACCAGTTTAGGGCGCTCTATGAATTGATTGATAACTTCTAATTGAACGGAAGGGGTAAGATTGCCCAACATTACATAATCTGCATTTCTTTGATCAGGAGGCAAAACTGGATGAAAATCCGCCAATACATTAAGTTGAGTGTCTAGTGTATCACGCATATTCATATTGCTGTGATATTTCCCAGCCCAAAAAAATGATTTTTCACCTTTTTTAATTTGTAGTCCATCTAAGTTTACACCTCTTGCAGTAAGCTCATCTAGTTCTTTTTGAGGGAAATCATCACCGACAACCGCAACTATGTGAAGGTCTTGTGTAAAATATGATGCAGACCACGAAATATAGGTACATGCACCGCCAATTATATTCTCTGCTTTGCCAAATGGAGTCTCCACATTGTCAAAGGCCATCGTCCCGATTGATATTAAACTCATTTTTTTTTAAAATTTTTTGCAAAGATTATACAAATAATTGAAAAAGTTATACATTTGCATCGCAATTGACGAAAATGATTGTTGCCTCCTTAGCTCAGCTGGTTAGAGCACATGACTGTTAATCATGGGGTCCTAGGTTCAAGTCCTAGAGGGGGCGCTAAAAGTCTCGGTTTTTCAAAGAACTGAGACTTTTTTTTTGCAGCTACATATTCTTAAATTTTACTTAAAAAATAAACATTGTTGGATCTAAATTGATTCAATCCTTTAAAGTTTATATAAATGCAGATACAGCACGTAGTTCATCTTCCTTATTTACATACCCATAGAAATATAAGGATTTTTTTGCCTCCAGCTTATTTTACCACCAATAATTATTTTCAAGTATTGTATATGCAGGATGGACAAAATGTATTAGATGGTAAAGATTCATTTGGCAAACCTTGGGCTGTCGGTAACTTTATAAGCAAGAGAGCGAAAGCGAAACAAGCTATTGTAGTTGCGATTGATCACGGACATGGAAGTAGGTCTGCAGAGTACGCACCTTTTAAAACCTATAGGAATGGAGGTGGCAACGGCGATGCTTATCTCTATTCTATCAAGGATCATATCAAACCGCTCATCGATGCAGAATTCAGGACAATGACTGATAAGCAAAATACCTGGCTAATTGGAAGCTCCCTCGGTGGCCTTATCAGTTTTTATGGGGGCTTAAAAATGCCAGATGTTTTTGGTAAGGTCGTCAGTTTTTCGCCTTCATTTTGGTATAATCCGCAGGTGATAAAAGAGTTTCATCCAACCTCAACTCTTTGGGATTCAAGCTTTTACGTAGCTGGCTCGATGAAAGAAAGCTATGGCATGACCGAAACATTGAGACATACCTACTGGCGTTTAAAATCCCTAGGAATCCCAGAAGAAAGACTTCGAGTTGTGGTAAGAGACAAAGGAAAACACAACGAAGTATTCTGGAGCAAAGAATTCAAACTCATGTACAATCATTTGATATGAATTGTAGGCTAGTGACCCACAATAAATTTGGGGCCATATCCACAATCAAATTGTAATAATGAGATATTTAGTTTCTAATTCCAATTCTCTACTCAAAATCTTCTACTCAGCTTTTTTATTTTTTAAATACTTTTCAAAAAATTGATCTTGTTCCCATAGCAAATGAAGAATATTTTCTTTGGCGGCATATCCGTGGCTTTCTTTGGGCAAAATAACCATCCTTGCTGGTGCTCCTAAACCTTTTAATGCTTGAAAATACCTTTCGGTTTGCAGCGTAAATGTTCCTGGATTGTTGTCCGCTTCTCCATGAACCAATAGGATAGGGGTCTTCATTTTTTCGGCATTCATGAATGGGGACATGGTATTATATACATTGGAAGCTTCCCAATAATTCCTTTGTTCACTCTGAAATCCGAAAGGGGTCAATGTCCTATTGTAAGCGCCACTTCTTGCGATCCCACATGCGAATAATTTTGAGTGAGTCAAGAGATTAGCAGTCATGAATGCTCCATAAGAATGTCCTCCAATGGCCACTTTTTTTCTATCTATATACCCCAATTTATCCACTGCGTCGATGGCAGCTTCGGCATCAGCAACCAATTGGTTGATAAAATTGTCATTCGGTTCAGTTTCGCCCTCACCTACGATCGGAAAGGCGGCGTCATCGAGAACTATATAGCCTTTATTTACCCAATAAACGAAGGATCCATAATTTGGAAAGGTGAATTCATTGGGATTTTGCGTGTTTTGAGACGCGCTGTTTTTATCTTTAAACTCCTGTGGATAAGCCCATATCAACAAGGGAAGTTTTTCTTTCTTGATCGTGTCGTATCCTGCTGGAAGGTACAATGTGCCACTTAAGTCTAAACTATCTTTTCTTTTGTATTTTAATACCTCCTTGTGGACGGTTTCTATGCTCTTAAATGGATTGGGTAGAAAGGTAATTGGCCGAACTTGAATTCTTTTCTTAATATTCCTAATATAATAATTTGGAAACTGCGTTTTTGACTGGATTTGCACCAAAACTTCCCCCCTTTTTATGTCAATAAACGAGAAAAGTGTCTCCATTTTATCTGTGGAGGTGGATTGATACAATCTTTTCTTCTCTTTTGTGACAAAATTATATTCATCGATAAAAGGGAATTGTCCTTTTTGGGTATGGCCTTCCCCTAAATAAAATATTTTATTATCTAAAATGGCTAAAGAGTAACGACCAAATCTGTTTCTTTCAGTCTCTATTTGTCCAGGATCAGAATATACGTCTTGGGAATTTCTATCTGCTAGTACAATTGGCTTGAAATTAATATCACTTGGTTTAATTTGATAAGTTTTAGTGTTTCGGGTGTCGTACCATTGATCGAAAACGATGGCTATATCGTCGTTGCCCCAAATGACACCACCGAATCTTTGAGGAACTTTCATGACTGAATTAGGCTCTTTATTGAAAGGGGCATCCCAAGTAAATAATTCATCTCTAAATTCGGCTTTAATCGCAGGATCTCCACCATCCAAGGCCTCTACGAAGTATAAACTTGATGGCTTGTCATTGCGCCAAGACATATTCCTTTTGCCTGTTCTAGTGGCCATAAATCCTTTTGGCATAATTTCTGTCAAGGGTACATCATTTACTTGTTTTACTTCTTTGCCATCGCTGGTATAGACGTTCGACTTCATTGGAAATCTTGAGTATGGTACGATATATGAGAAAGGCTTTTGTATGGTAGAGATAAGAAGGTAATTGCCATCTGGTGAAAATTGCTCACTTACATAAAGATTGGCAGGTTTGAACAGTGTTTCTTTGCCGTCGAGATCTATTTTGTAGAGCTCCGAAGTAACCAAAATTTCAAAATTGGCTTCATCTAGTTTATTTTTTAATAAATCTTGAAAGGTCCTATTGGAAGATTTGGCTCCTGACGCGACACTTACGATGGGTCCATTTGGCATCTCTTTTTTAGGATCTTTCAGCGCCGATCTGTTGGAAGGCAATTTTTTTATCAACAAATGATTATTGTCATTGAACCATGAGATTGGATTGCCCAAATTTCCATTTAAACCTGCATTGGACAATTTCTTGGCAGTGGCTGTGGCTATGTCCAGTACCCAGAGTTCTAAGCCATCATTTTGACTGTGGGTGAATGCCATTTTTTTCTCGTCTGGCGACATGACCATATTGGCAATTCTTGGATTTGCTGGGAGGCCAATAACTTGGATTTCATCTTTATCTGATACTTTTCTGACCTTTAAATTATTGATATAAGTAACTGTACTTGAGATGTTTACGACAGGATTTATTCGCAATCCACCCAGCCTCAATTCTTCTTGATTCAAGTCGTCCAGTGTCTTGTATGTCGAACGAAATGACATAATCATATATTCTTTTTTAGAATCAATGATAACGGATGGAGGACGCTCGTAGTCCGCCAATTGGAGTATTTCGCTTGAAGGTTTTTGGTATTTGATGTCCTCTTGAGCTGACGACAAAAAAGGAAAAATTAGAGCACAAATTAATATTTTGATTTTTAATAAATCTACCATGTTTTGAGATGTCATTTTTTTAATTATTAGTAAATATTCTGTTTATGTAAATTGTAGAACTCTGATTTTGAATCGAATAGGAGTTGTTGAAGCCTGTCTTTTATCTTAAAAATCTCCGTAAGCAAATTTAAAGTTTGATTGTCAAATTTTATTAAAAAGGTTTAGATATATTTTTTAAAGCGACAAAATTTCCACTTTGCCTCGTTTATTTTGCGTTTTCAAGTCAATTTGTCACAAATTTTCTTTTGGCATAAATTGTGATGCAATACTCCTTGTGTTATTCTAACATACTATTTTTTAATAATATTAACAAAAAATTTGATTGAATATGAAGCCAATTAATGACAGAGTAGTTGTAAAACCATCACCTGCTGAAGAAAAAACAAAAGGAGGTATTATCATTCTAGACACAGCCAAAGAAAAACCACAGAGAGGAGAAGTAGTAGCTGTGGGTCCTGGAAAAGATGACAAGAAATTGACAGTTAAGAAAGGAGACGTCGTATTATATGGCAAATATGCAGGACAAGAATTGCAATATGAGGGCGTTGATTACCTCATCATGAGAGAAGATGACATTTTGGTCATTCTTTAATTTCACAGAAATTTATTTATTTAATTTAGAAAAAAATCTTAATAGATATGGCAAAGGAAATTAGTTTTAATACAGAAGCTAGAGAAAAATTAAAATCTGGTGTAGATGCATTAGCAAATGCGGTGAAGGTTACACTAGGTCCTAAAGGAAGAAATGTAGTCATTCAAAAAAGTTATGGCGCACCAATGATTACCAAAGATGGAGTGAGTGTAGCAAAAGAAATAGAATTGGAAGATCCAGTAGCCAATATGGGCGCACAAATGGTAAAGGAAGTAGCCTCTAAGACAGCAGATGCGGCTGGAGATGGTACTACCACTGCTACTGTTTTAGCACAGGCTATGGTTACTGCAGGTTTCAAAAACGTAACTGCTGGTGCTAACCCAATGGATTTGAAAAGGGGTATCGATAAAGCAGTTAAGGCTGTTATAGCTGACTTGCAGAAACAATCTGAGGTGATTGGTGACGATTTTAAGAAAATTCAACAAGTCGCTTCGGTGTCTGCCAACAACGATGAAGAAATCGGAAAATTGATCGCAGATGCCATGAAAAGAGTTTCTAAGGACGGTGTAATCACCGTAGAAGAGGCCAAAGGAACAGACACTTATGTAGATGAAGTTTTGGGTATGCAATTCGATAGAGGTTATTTATCTCCATATTTTATCACAGACGCTGAAAATATGAAGGCTGAATATGAAAGCCCTTATATCTTGATCTACGATAAGAAAGTTTCCAACATGCAAGAAATTTTGCCTATTTTGGAAAAGGTTGTTCAAACAGGAAGACCACTTTTGATCATCGCTGAAGACATCGAGTCTCAAGCTTTGGGTGTTTTAGTAGTGAATAGACTTAGAGCCAGCTTGAAGATAGTTGCGGTAAAAGCTCCTGGATTCGGTGACAGAAGAAAAGCGATGCTTGAAGATATTGCCATTTTGACAGGTGGAACTGTGATATCTGAAGAGCAAGGTTACAAAATCGAAAATACAGAATTGTCTCATCTGGGAACTGCCGAAAAAATCACGGTTGATAAAGACAATACAACCATCGTTAATGGTAAAAGGAACTGCCGAAAATATCAAGGCTAGAATCAATCAAATCAAGCAACAGATCGAAGTTACAACAAGTGACTATGACAAAGAAAAATTGCAAGAAAGATTGGCAAAATTAGCTGGTGGAGTAGCTGTACTACACGTAGGTGCAGCGACTGAAGTTGAAATGAAAGAGAAAAAAGACCGTGTGGATGATGCTTTGCACGCGACCAGAGCAGCTATCGCAGAAGGGATCGTTGCAGGAGGTGGTGTTGCTCTAGTAAGAGCTATTTCCGCACTAAAGGACTTGAAAGGAGTCAATGAAGATGAAACCATCGGTATCAATATAGTGCGTAAAGCTTTAGAAGCTCCACTTAGAACCATTGCAGACAATGCTGGTGTAGAAGGAAGTGTTGTGTTGAAAGAAGTTATGTCAGGCACAGGATCTATGGGTTACAATGCCAGAACAGATAAGTTTGAAGACTTGAAAAAAGCTGGAGTTATTGATCCAACCAAAGTTACTAGAATTGCACTAGAAAATGCGGGTTCTATTGCTGGTATGGTTTTGACTACAGAATGTGTAATCAACGACAAGCCTAAGGCTGAAGAACCACATGCTCATGGTGCACCAGGAATGGGAGGCATGGGTGGAATGATGTAATATTAATGAAATATTGATTATATCGGAAAGCCCCAGTCGTATAGCTGGGGCTTTTTATTTGTGTAAAAAATACACTAAGTACGAAAGATAACGCTTTGATAAGTATCTTTGCAAAGCAAAATAAAATGAGATGAAAAAATTAGTAGAATAGGTGTTTTTACTTCAGGTGGAGACGCTCCTGGAATGAATGCTGCAGTTAGGGCGGTTGTTAGAACGGCATTGTATTATAATATTCCAATTTATGCCATACATCGTGGATATGAAGGTATGATTGCCGGTGAAATTACTCCATTAGAAGCTGGTGATGTTGGAAACATCATGCAACGCGGCGGGACCGTGATCAAAACAGCTAGGAGTGTCGCTTTCTTGTCAAAAGAAGGTAGAAAAATGGCGTACAAAAATTTGGAGGAATACAAAATAGATGCCTTGGTCGCTATTGGGGGTAATGGAACTTTTACGGGTGCTGAAATTTTTCATACCGAGTGGGGGATAAGGACAATCGGGATTCCAGGAACGATTGACAACGACTTGTACGGTACAGATTATACACTAGGATTCGATACGGCTATCAATACAGCTGTGGATGCAGTGGACAAAATCAGGGATACAGCTGATTCTCACAATAGGGTATTTTTCGTTGAAGTTATGGGGAGACATAGCGGCTACATTGGTTTGCATACTGGTATTGGCAGTGGGGCAGGAGCCATACTATTGCCAGAGGCAGAAAAATCTATCGATGAGATCGTTGAAATTTTGAAAAATAGTGCAAAACGAAAAAAGTTGTTTAACCTCATCATCGTTGCTGAAGGAAACAAGAATGGGGGTGCCCAAGAGATTGCCAAGCAGGTAAAGGATAAGATAAATATAGATATTAAGGTAGCCATAATTGGGCATTTGCAAAGAGGAGGAAGTCCAACCGCTATGGATAGATTACTAGCTAGTAGAATGGGGTTCGCAGCGGTTGAAGGGTTATTGGCTGGACATTATAACGTCATGGCGGGTATTGTAAATGACGAAATCGTTTATACACCATTTTCAGAAGCAATCCACAAAGCCAAATTGCCTGATCCACAATTGATCAAAATGGCTGAAATATTGGCTATGTAATGAGACCAAATTTTAAAAAATTACAACTTTCGGCCCTGAATAGGAAGTCGCTGAAAGAATTTAAGCAGACTCCCAAAATGGGAATAATGCTGCTCCTAGATAATATAAGATCCGCCCACAACGTGGGCTCTATCTTTCGGTCTAGCGATGCTTTTGCCGTTGAACATATTTTTCTTACAGGGATTACTCCAATTCCCGAGGCTAATTTTGAAATCCAAAAAACTGCTCTAGGTGCTGAAAAAAGTGTTAATTGGACACAAGTTGATTCGGAAGAAGCGCTGGCTATGTTTCGCCAAAATGGCTATAAAATTTATACCATCGAACAAGCTGAGAATAGCCAAAATTTGGCTGATTTTAATTTGAATATTTTGGAGAAATATGTTTTTGTGTTAGGAAATGAGGTCACGGGTGTAAGTGAGTTTTGGATGGAAAATTGTGATGGATGCTTAGAGATAGAACAGTTCGGCACCAAACATTCATTGAATGTAAGCGTAACTGCAGGTGTATTATTGTACAGCGTTAGTCGATCGATTAAAAATTAGGCTTCAATATAAAGACTCCTCTTTAAGTATAATAATGACATGAGTCCTAAGCTTTATTAATTAAAATTGTTGAAATAAAATGAAAGATATAAGAAAGGTCTGTAAGGAGGATATTGTGGGATTGAAAAGGGTATTAGAAAATGTGGATTTATTTCCATCGGAAATGCTCGACGAGATGATTTCTGATTATTTAATTAACCCAGAATCTGAAGAAATTTGGTTTACCTATACCGTCGAAAATAAGCCAATATCTATTGGATATTGTGCGCCACAAAAACTTACGGAAAGGACTTATAATCTATATGCCATTGGTGTTCACGCAGATTCGCAAGGGCAAGGAATCGGTAAAGCAATGATGGATTTTATCGAAAAATATCTTCAAGATATTGGTGCAAGAATCCTTATTGTTGAGACGTCCAGTACACTAGAATTTGCCTTAACTAGGGCTTTTTACAACAAAATCGGTTATACCCAAGAGGCTACGATCAGAGATTTTTGGAAAGATGGAGACGACAAAGTGGTTTTTTGGAAAAAACTAAACACACTATAGCCAAATCCGCCTTTATTATCCTAGCATAAAATCAAGTCTTTTAAAGGATTTCGCCAAGCTACTCTGCTATCTGATTGTCTAGCATGGTACTTACAAATTGGTACCCATTGAATACTTGCAAATGTTCAATTCCTTCACCAACGCCGATATAACGAATCGGGATTTCAAACTGATCTGAAATGCCAATCGCAACCCCACCTTTGGCTGTTCCATCCAATTTGGTAAGGGCTAAGCAGCTAACTTCAGTCGCCGTTGTGAATTGCTTGGCTTGTTCGATCGCGTTTTGTCCTGTACTGGCATCCAAAACCAACATCACATCGTCTGGGGCATTATCCAAGGCTTTGCCGACAGATCTTTTAATTTTCGATAATTCCTGCATCAGATTGATTTTGGTATGCAGACGACCCGCCGTATCGATGATGGCTATATCGAGATGATTATCGATGGCAAACTTTGTAGTTTCGAAAGCGACGGCAGCAGGATCAGCTTGCATGCCCTTATCAAAAAAATAACAACCAACTCTTTCACTCCATATTTTCAATTGATCCACAGCGGCAGCTCTGAAGGTATCTCCAGCACCTACTACGACTTTGTAGCCGTTTTGAGTGAATTTATGAGCCAACTTGCCTATCGTTGTGGTTTTGCCTACGCCATTGACCCCAACTACTAACAAGACATAAGGTCCTGATTTTTGTGGAATTCTAAAGTTTTCAAAGATAGACTGATCCTTGAGATTGAGGATCTCTATGATTTCTTCCTTGAGGATTTGGTTGAGCTCGGCGGTATTGAGGTATTTGTCTTTCTGAACTCTGGTTTCCAGTCGATTTATAATTTTTACAGTTGTTTCTAGCCCAACATCAGAAGCGATCAAAATATCTTCCAATTGGTCCAAAAACTCAATATCAACCTTTGATTTACCAGCGACAGCTTTAGAAATCTTATCCAAGAAACTGTCCTTGGTTTTTTCTATACCTTTTTCTAGGTCTTCATTTTTTCTTTTGAAAACCATTTTTTGAAAAAACTCATACGAATGTTTATAAAAAGTAAAGGCTTTCCTCGCAGCACAAGAAAAGCCAATTATATTTCAATAAGGCATTAAAAATAAATTAGTCGAGGTATTCCTTGACCTTATCTTTATGCACGATCATTTCTTGAAAAGAGTACTTCCCAGTAATTGGGTCTTTGATGCTCTTAATAAGCTTCACATGGTCCTTACCAGAACCAGCATTGGCAGCTCTTTGGGATACCCTCGCGTTCTTTGATACTTTCTTTGCCATTGGTTATTATTTTATTTCTCTGTGGATGGTATATTTTTTCAAAATTGGATTGTATTTCTTCAATTCAATACGCTCCGGTGTGTTTTTACGGTTCTTTTGAGATATATATCGTGAAGTCCCATGCATGCCGCTATCCTTATGCTCAGTGCACTCTAGGATGATTTGAATGCGATTACCTTTACTTTTCTTTGCCATGGCAATATTATTAATAAATTATTAAACGATTTTATAACCTGTTTTTACTCCTTTGTCTTGCAATTTTTTCAAGTATGAGAACAAACCTAATTTGTCGATGGTTCTCATCTCTTTTGCAGTCACCTTTAATGTAATCCACTCATCACATTCAGGTATGAAGAAGCGCTTAGTGTGTAGATTAGGGATAAACCACCTATTCGTCTTTCTATTCGAGTGTGAAACCTTATGGCCTGTCACCGGTTTTTTACCACTCAAATCGCAAATTCTGGACATAAATTAAAATTTATAAATATGTTAAAAATTCTCAAAAAGCATACTGACCAAATAAAAGTTCATCTTTTTCTAAGATAACCTTAGTGACCTCGGCAGGAGTCGAACCTGCAACCTTCTGATCCGTAGTCAGATGCTCTATCCAATTAAGCTACGAAGCCAATTAGTTATTTTGAGGCTGCAAAGGTATAATTTTTTATTTTAAAAACAAATATCTTTTATATTATTTTTTTTTCCAATCGTAATCTCTTGATAATAAGCCCTATTGCACTAAATATTTTATCATTTCAGGAGAATTTAGAACTCATCTTTCAAAGCTTGCCACAGTTTTTTCTTTAGGCCATTGGATTTATCGTCATTCAGACCCATTAAATTGTCGCTCCAAAGGACTTTCTGCCCTGATTTTAGTGTAGAAACTTTGTATTTGGTGCTTATTTCTGTTATTTGAACCCCAAAAATAATGATTTTTTGATAATGCTCGAATAAATCTAATGAAAGCTTATTGTCAGTACTAATGATGTCAATATCAACCATTTTAATCGAAATGCTAAATAGGATTTTAGCCAATGTTGTATGCGAATCTTTGTCTTTCCAGTCCGCTGGGCCCAAAATCACCAATAAATTTGAATCATTTTTTTGTACAAAAGTTATTTGATTTGAAAAATCATCATTTTCGTCAACCAAAAATTTTTCACTTTCAATCTTACTTTCGTCTAGTAAATATATCGGATATTCTAAAAAATTCAAAAACAAAATATTAATTGGAATTTGGTAAAATGGTACTGGTTAAAAAGAATTTTATTTCTCGATAAAAAGTTTCACTAAAATTTATATCAAATTTAAGATATTTATTTAACTTTGTATCATGATTGATATAAAAATAACCCGAACAAGCAAATCCACCTTACACGAAGTTGATTTCTCGAATCTACCTTTCGGAAAAATCACATCTGATCATATGTTCGTCGCTGACTACAAGGATGGGAAATGGCAGAATCCTCGTATAGAGCCTGTGCATGAACTTTCATTGCATCCTTCCACTATGGCGCTTCATTATGGACAGACGGTCTTCGAGGGCATGAAAGCTTCTATTACCGAAGATGGCGTTCCGCTGCTTATGCGACAAGAGCTACATTGGGAGAGATTTAATAAATCTGCTCACCGAATGTGTATGCCAGAGATACCAGCCGATATATTTTTAGGAGGATTAAATGCTTTGGTTTATTTAGAAAAAGACTGGATCCCTAAATCTGTCGGAAGTTCGCTTTACTTGAGGCCTTTTATGATTGCAACTGATGCATTTATTGGTGTCGCACCTTCTACGGAATATAAATTTATCATACTTACTTTACCTGTGGGACCTTATTATGCTAAGCCAATTAAGCTTTTAGCTGAACATAAATATGTTAGAGCCGTGAGAGGGGGAGTTGGCGAAGCTAAAAATGGCGGTAATTACGGAGGGTCCTTGTATCCTTCCAAATTGGCTCGAGAGAAAGGTTTTGATCAGGTTTTGTGGTTAGATGCCTTCAATTATGAAGAATTGCAAGAAGTTGGCACCATGAATATATTTTGTGTTGTAAATGGCAAAATATTAACACCCTCGCTTGATGGTGCGATTCTAGATGGCATAACAAGGAAATGTGCTATTGAAATCTTGAAAAGAAAGGGCTTTGAGGTAGAAGAAAGACCCATTACGATTCATGAACTGATAGACGCGCATAAAGCTGGTACATTTACAGAAATGTTCGGAGCGGGTACTGCAGCAGTCGTCTCAAATATCGACAAACTATGCTACAAAGATGTAGAAATGAATTTCTCGCACGATAACTTTGTTATTTCGAATTTGGTAAAAAACGAAATCAATGGTCTTAGAAATGGGTCAATTCCCGATGTTTACCATTGGTTTGTGCCTGCAAAAGGATAGATATATACACTGATTAATACTTTATATTGACTAGTACAGAAGGCTCCACTTTATTACAAAAATTTCAGAAGATACGCTGTGTCTTGATGGATGTAGATGGGGTACTCACTGACAATACCCTGATGATCATGGAGAATGGCGATTTACTCAGAACCATGAGTGCTCGCGATGGATTCGCAATCAGACAATGTGTAAATAATGGCATTGCCATTGGAGTTATCACTGGTGGATATTCTGTAGGTGTGAATATCCGGATGAAAAATCTTGGTAGCAAATATATTTATTCTGGCATCAAGGATAAATGGGCCACACTCCAAGAAATACTAGATTTCAAAGAATTTCAATTGGATGAAATCCTCTTCATTGGCGATGATGTTCCCGACATTCCTGTCCTTCAGAAAGTGGGTTTATCCGCATGTCCTGTCGATAGTATTCAAGAGGTTTTAAGCATGGTAGATTATGTTTCACCTTTTCAGGGTGGGCGCGGTGCCGTTCGTGATATTTTAGAAAAATTGCTAAAAGTTAAAGATCTTTGGACTCTTGAGCACGGATCGGTCACTGGGTAGAAATATTATGATAATGATGACAATTTAAATTTATAATTCGTTACAATAAAGTACTTAAAAACTCTGAGTATGTTGGCATTTTTTAAATTGATAAGATGGAAAAATATACTCATAACTGGCGCGACCCAATATTTCTTGAATTATGTAATCATCAGACCTGGGTACAAAATAGCAGGTTTGCAGCCTTCGCTCGATACCTTTCATTTCGCACTTTTCGTTTTAACTACTTTGATAATTACCGCCACAGGTTTTATTATCAATGATATCGTGGATTTCGAGATAGACAGGGTCAAAAAGCCAGATTCTATGATTTTAGGAAAGAAAATAAGCATTTCTAGAGCTAAATTTTTGTATGTATTTTGGGTTATTTTTGGCTTAATTATTACCTTATATTTGGCATATCATATTGATAATTGGTCTTATGCGATTATGTATCCCTGTGCTATAGCTTTGTTGCTCATATATTCACTTAGATTAAAACAACTTCCATTTGTTGGAAATCTAGTCGTAGCATTATTCGTAGCCTCTGTCAATATGGTTATTTTATTGGCAGAAAAACCTGGCCTAACAGCCTTGAAAAGCACCTCCCCACTATTGCACGGGCGAATCCTAGAGATTTTTATTGGATTTTCCATTTTCGCCTTTTGCTTGACTGTTTTCAGAGAGATTGTTAAAGACATCGAGGATATCGAAGGAGATCGCATCCAAGGTTGCAAAACAATTCCTATACTTTTTGGGATAAACGCCGCGAAGTGGATAGCTTTCATTTTTTTGTTTGTTTTGATTATAAGTTTGAGTTACTGGGGTTTTACGCAGTACCATCTTGTCCCAATTTACAATACAGTTGCATTGGTTTTTGGCATCGGCTTGCCAACTTTATTTGTTATTTATAAATTATGGAAAGCTAGCTCAAAAAAAGATTTCGATTTTTTAAGTGTTCTAGCTAAATCCATTATGATTTCTGGCCAAATTTATATGCTTTTTTTTAATCTAAACGCTTATGTTTCCTAATATAAAAATTTATTTAGCCTCAAAATCTCCTCGACGGAAGCAAATCTTAGAGACAGCAGACTTTAATGTTGAACTGATCGAACAAGAGGTCGATGAATCAATAGAAGAAGTCATAGAAACTTCTTATACAGCAGAATACCTTGCCATCAAAAAAGCAAATCATATTGATATTTCATTGCATGAAAATGAATTTTTGATTACAGCGGATACCATCGTGATCATAGATGGAATAATTTTTGGGAAACCAACATCCCCAGAGAAAGCTGTTGAAATGTTACTAAGCTTGAGCAATAAAGTTCATGAAGTGATAACGGGAGTTTGCATCAAAAGCGATAGCCGAATGATGCATTTTAGCGAAAGCTCCATGGTTTATTTTGATACAATAACGCCAGAGGAGGCAGCCTATTATGTCAACAAATACAGTCCTATGGATAAGGCCGGGGCATATGCCATCCAAGAATGGATTGGATATTGTAAAATAAAGAAAATTGAAGGGACATTTACCAACATCATGGGACTCCCTATGAATAGAATTTACAGCATTCTAAAAGGTTTTATGAAAAAATAACTTATTAAAATTTAAGTGTCATGAAGAAAAGAATATTACTTGCCATTAGCCTTTTGTTATCTTTTCAAATTTTTGCACAAAAAGAACAACTCTTATCTGGTCCTATGCTCGGGTACAATACCATGAAAGAGGTCAGTATCTGGTGTCAAACCATTGCCCCAGCTGAATGTCAGATTATTTATTGGCCTGTGAACGATTGGCAATCGATGCGATCTACAAAAATATTAGAAACTACAAGGGAAAATGCAAATACTTGTGAATTAATACTGGATTATTTAGAGCCAGGGACTACATATCAATATGCATTATTAATCAACGGTCAGAATGTGGTGGACAAAAGCAAATCAAACACTTTTAGAACACAGGCACAGTGGAAATGGAGAAGTGACCCAGAGGATTTTTCTTTTTTGACGGGAAGTTGTACTTATATCAATGAAGCTGCCTATGATCGACCAGGAACCCCTTATGGTACTGCAATTAAAATATTGGACCAAATGTCAAATGACAGTGCTAGATTCATGCTTTGGTTAGGGGATAATATGTACATGAGAGAAAGCGATTGGGAATCTCGATCGGGAGTTTTAAGGCGATACACACACACAAGACAAACCAAGGAAATGCAGCCTTTACTCAGTAAAATGCATCACTATGCCATATGGGATGACCATGATTTTGGCTCCAATGATGCCAATGGATCTTATGTAAATAAATCCTATACTAGAGAAGCATTTGATTTGTTTTGGGCAAATCCAAAGAATGCCAATGAATTCAATGAAGATGGTATTTATACAAAGTTCACTTGGCAAGATTGTGAGTTTTTCTTGCTAGATGGTCGCTACAATAAGCGAAGATTCGGCAAGCAAGGAGGAGAATTACTAGGAGAAAAACAAGTCAATTGGCTTTTAGAATCCTTGGCAAAGAGTGACGCGACTTTCAAGTTTATTGCTGCGGGTAGCCAGTTTTTGAATGATGCTACCGACAAAGAGTGCTTTTTTGCAGAAGGAAGCTATGAAAGACAAACGATCATAAATCTTATTGAAAAATATAAGATAAAAGGAGTTGTATTTATAACTGGAGATCGACACTTTACAGAATTTGCAGCTTACAAAAACAAGGATAAATTTGGTTTTTATGAGATTACTTCATCTCCCATAACTTCGAGTGTAGCTACTGGAAAATACACCACAGAACCCAATTCCTTTTTGGAGCCTGGTTCGAGAATTTTAGAAAATGTTTATACAAAGCTAAGTATCACTGGGCCACAAAAAAATAGAATGCTTAAATTAGAAGTTATCAACATTAATGGAGATATTAAGTGGAAAAAAACATTGTCACAAAAAGACTTTGAACCATAACAATTCCTTAATATTGTGCTTTCTTATATATGTTAAATAATTATATTTATTTTCGGTATTAAAAAAATCCTAATTATGAAACGAATTTTACTGTTAATGATTTTATTCATCTGTACAAGCAATTTTTTGCTGGCGCAGGTAACAACCAGCTCACTGAGTGGGCGAATTCTGGATTTGCAAAATCAACCTCTAATCGGGGCTTCTATCGAAGCCATTCACATGCCGACCAATTCCTCCTATGGGATACTCACTGACGAAGAAGGTAATTTTTACCTATCGAATGTCAGATCAGGAGGGCCCTACAAAATTGTAGTTTCCTATATTGGCTACAAAACTTGGGAGTATGAAGGCTTGAATCTTCGCTTGGGTGAAAATTCTGTCATCAATGCTACCCTTGCAGAAGACTCAAAGTTACTAGAAGAAGTAACAGTTATTTATGAGAAGAATGCTTTGATAAATAACCAACGTACGGGGGCTTCTACCAATATCTCAAGCAAACAGTTGAGTTCACTTCCTTCTATTTCTAGAAGTATTACAGATTTTACAAGACTTTCGCCTCAATCTCAAGGTACAAGTTTTGCAGGTCGAGATGGAAGATACAACAACCTTCAGATTGATGGATCAAATTTCAATAATAACTTTGGTCTTAGCACAAATCCACTACCAGGAGGAGGATCACAACCGATTTCATTGGATGCGATATCTGAAGTTCAGGTCAACGTTGCTCCTTATGATGTAAGACAATCAAATTTTACAGGCGCGGGGATTAATGCAGTTACACGATACGGTACCAATCAATTATCAGGCTCAGTTTATGGGTATTATAGAAATCAAAATTTTAATGGACTCAAAGTGGCCGCAGATACTTTACCGACTCAGCCTGATGCTACATCAAGAATTTTGGGTGCTAGATTAGGAGGTGCTATCATCAAAGACAAATTGTTTTTCTTTGTTAATGGAGAATTTGAAAAAATGTTAGACCAGGTATCACTATCATCCCTAGTGATGGATCAAGAACAGGTAGTAATGTCTCAAGAACTACTTTGGCAGATATGAACTTGGTTAAGGATTACGTGACCTCTAAATACGGCTATGACCCAGGGAGATTAGAAAACTATGCCAATGAATTTGTAACTCAGAATTACAAGGCTTTGGCGAGAATTGATTGGAACATCAGCCAGAAACACAAATTTAATTTACGATATACTCAGATGGTGGCTACGGATGACCAAGTTGTCAATGGTACCAGTGCTCCCAATCCAAGATCTTCATCGAACAGGATTTCTTTGAATTCTTATGCATTTGAAAATGCCAATTATGGATTTGAAAACAGTGTAAAATCATTAGCAGCAGAATTAACTTCAGTTTTGAGATCCAATTTATCGAATCAGGTATTGCTTACGTTCACTAATTCTCAAGACAAAAGGACTTCCAAATCATCACCTTTCCCTTTTATTGACATCAAAAAAGGTGGTGATTCATACCTAAGTTTAGGTTATGAATTATTCTCTTGGAAAAACGATGTTGTCAACAATACGTACACCTTTACGGACAATATCACGTATAAAATGGGAAAACATACCTTTACAGGAGGCGTAACTTTTGATTATTTAAGTTTTGGAAATTCATTCCAACGATATGGAACCAGTTACTATAGATATGATTCGTTGAGTCAATTCTTGAACAATCAATTGCCTTCTGCTTATGCCATTACTTATTCATTGTTGCCTGGCGGGAAAGATCCATATGCAGAATTAAACTTTGGTCTAGGTGGACTTTACGTTCAAGATGAGTTTAATGTGAATTCTAGGCTGAAAATAACCCCAGGTATTAGACTAGATTTACCGTTTTATTTTAATGATTTATTAGCTAATGAAGCTGTAAATAAGGCTAACTTTGTTGATATAAAAGGAATTAATACACAGAAATTGGATGTTAGTCAATGGCCAACTACAAAGCCTTTGTTTTCTCCTAGAATAGGATTTAACTATGATGTAAAGGGCGACAAAACTCTCCAATTGAGAGGAGGAACTGGTCTATTCACTGGTAGGGTACCTTTTGTTTGGTTTACCAATCTTCCAACCAATTCTGGTATGTTACAAAATACCGTCGAATTTGGAGCTGACAGCATCAGAAAATACAATATGTTGTTTAGTTCTAATCCAAGTCAGTACATCAATAACCTACCTCAAGTTGCAGGACAATCCCTGCCTGGATCTATAGCGGCGATTGATAAAAATTTCAAAATGCCTCAAGTTTGGAGAACAAGTATAGGACTAGATTATAAAACAGAAAATGGCTGGATAGCTACATTTGAAGGTATTTTTACAAAGGATATTAACGCCGTCATTCAATACAACGCCAATCAAAAAGCACCAAACTCTACTTTGACTATGAATGCTAATAACGGTCAGGATAAGAGACCTATATGGTTTGGAAATAATAGTTTGAACAGAGTAAACTCAGGGATGTCTGAAGCGATGGTATTGACCAATACTGACCAAGGAAGTTCTTATTTATTGACTGTAGCTTTAGCTAAAGAATTTAATTTTGGATTAAGTTTCAATTTTGCTTATACTTATACCAATGCTAAAGATTTGTCTTCCAATCCTGGGTCACAAGCTGCATCGGCTTGGTCTAATAATGCAGCAGTAAGAGGTCAAAATGATTTGGATTTGGCATGGGCAGAAGCGGTTCCTCATAGATTTATGAGCGCAGTCTCTTACAGATTCGAGTGGTTAGGACATTTAGGTACGACGCTTTCTCTTTTCTATGATGGATCTCACCAAGGTAGATATTCATACAGATATACTTCTGACTTTAATAGAGACGGTATAAACGCAGATTTGATCTATATCCCAAGAAATCCTTCTGAAATTACATTTACCGATGTGACAGGAGCTAATCCTTTTACTGCTCAGCAGCAAAGCGATGCATTTTTCAAATTCATAGATCAAGATCCTTATTTGAAAAACAAAAAAGGTCAATATGCTGAAAGAAATGGTGCCTTATTGCCTTGGAGAAATCGATTTGACTTCAAATTATTACAAGATATCTTTAATGACTTTGGAGGAAGAAGACATACACTTCAGTTCTCATTGGACATCTTAAATATCGGAAATTTATTGAACTCTAATTGGGGAATCAATAAAACAAGTATTTATAATAATGGTGCAATATTGTCACCAAATGTTAATGCAACAACAGGGACAGCTACTTTCCAAATGGCGAGAGTATCTAATCGATTGCCAGCTTCTTCATTTAATAATGTCATAGGACTTTCATCAACTTGGAGTATGCAAGTTGGTCTAAGATATAGTTTTTAATCCATAAAATCTAAATCTTTTGTTGACCCCAGTTTTTTAGCTGGGGTTTTTTATTTAATATATAAATATTTTTATTATTTATATATCTTTACCCACTTAATCCCTAAATTATGACTAAAAAATTAACGCTTATTGACGGAGTTCTTCTCGTAGCTGGTTCCATGATTGGCTCTGGTATATTTATCGTAAGTGCGGATATGGGTAGAACCGTTGGAGGGCCTGGTTGGTTGTTGGTGTTGTGGTTGTTGGCGGGTGTTATGACCATTTTAGCGGCACTCAGCTATGGTGAATTGGCGGGTATGATGCCCGAAGCTGGCGGCCAGTATGTCTATCTAAGGAGGGCATTCGGGCCCTTGTTGGGATTCTTGTATGGCTGGACTTTGTTCCTTGTGATTCAATGTGGCACCATTGCAGCCGTTGCAGTCGCATTTGCCAAGTTTTCTTCTTATATTATCCCTAGCTTTTCTGACCAAAATATACTGCTAAAGATTGGATCACTTCATATCAGCGCAGCCCAAGTAGTTGGTATCCTTTGTATCGTATTTTTGACATATTTAAACTCAAAGGGAATCAAATACGTCCAGTTTATCATTCGATATTTTTCATCTGCCAAACTCTTTGCGTTGTTTGGATTAATATTTTTAGGAATAATAGTTTTTCGCGATGATGTGGTTTGGTCTAGCAATTTATTCCAATTTTTTAGAACGGATCAAACCTGGCTAAAAGAAGGTGAACAATGGGTCCAAACATCGCTGTCAACATCTGGTTTATTGATGGCTATGGGAGTCGGGATGGTAGGCTCTCTTTTTTCATCTGAAGCATGGAATAATATCACTTTTATAGGTGGTGAAATGGACAATCCTAAAAGAAATATACCACTTAGTATGGTTTTAGGGACTGTTGTTGTGACAGCTATTTATATATTAGCCAATATTTCATATCTCTCCTTGTTGCCATTTTACGGCAATCCTGAAGGAACTGATGTTTTGCAACGCGGTGTTCAATTTGCGACCAATGATAGGGTAGGAGTCGAAGCCGCTAAGGTTATGTTTGGAGGAATTTCTGCGCCCATCATCATGGCTATTTTAATTATGGTTTCTACCTTCGCTTGCAATAATGGATTGATTTTGTCTGGGGCTAGAGTTTATCAAGCAATGGCGAAAAATGGGCTTTTTTTTAAGTCTATGATCCCGAACAATAACAATGAGGTTCCTAGCAATGCATTGTGGATTCAGTGCGTTTGGTGTTCGATTTTATGTCTTTCAGGTAAGTACGGACAACTATTAGATTACGTAATCTTTGCGGTATTAATATTCTACATTTTGACCATTTTGGCCATATTTAGACTAAGACGAATAGAACCCGATACACGAAGGCCGATTAAAGCCTGGGGATTTCCTATTATTCCGATTATTTATATCTTTTTGGCTGCTGCTATTTCTTTAGATTTGTTGTACATGAAACCAGAATACACATGGCCAGGATTGATTATTGTATTGATTGGTATTCCAGTTTATTTTTTATTTAGAGCTAACCTAAAATCAGTCGCGGATGAGTAATTATAGAAAAATTGTGTTGTCCTTAGGTTCTAATATTGAGCCGATGCAAGGAAATATCGAAATGGCTATCCAGTTATTAGAAAAGCAATTGGATTCGGTTATTCAGAAATCTTCATTTTATCAAAGTGAAGCTTGGGGCGATGGCGAATTGGATGATTTTGTAAATGTAGTAATAGCTTTTGATACTGATTTTTCAAGTGAAAAACTCCAATCTGTCTGTCAAAATATCGAAATGGAGCTTGGCAGAAAAAGGACTTCAGCTATAACCAATAGAACCATTGATATTGACATTTTATTCATTGATGATGAAATAATTGATACGAGTACTTTGCAAGTACCACATCCAAGAATACATCTTAGAAATTTTGTTTTAATTCCTTGTATGGAAATTATGGGAGATTTTGTCCATCCTACTTTGAATAAAAACATAGAAGAGTTATATTTGGAGTGCAAAGATGACAAAGACGTAATCTTAATGGAAAAATGATGACCGGACAGTTCCCATATCAGTATATCAGCATCGAAGGAAATATTGGGTCTGGCAAAACCAGCCTATCCAAAAAATTGAATGCTACCATGCCATCCAAATTGATTTTAGAACAATTTGCCGATAATCCGTTCCTCCCGTTTTTTTATCAAGACCCAGAGCGGTATGCATTTCCTGTTGAAATATTTTTTATGACGGAAAGGCAAAAACAATTGCAAAATCAATTGATAAACCGAGACCTTTTTTTGAACTTAAGCATTGCGGATTATTTTTTCCCTAAGACACTGATTTTTGCTAAAAACAACCTAAATCAAGAAGAATACAAGCTGTTCCATAAACTTTTCCATATTCTACAGTCCAATATGCCCAATCCAGACTTATTGATTTACATTCATCGAAGTCCTGATAAGCTTTTACACAATATACGTAAGCGTGGACGTTCTTACGAACAAGGAATCGATAAATCTTATCTAAAAAGCATCCAAGATTCGTATTTTGATTTTTTTTCAATAGAATCAGATTTCCCAGTCCTGATCATCGAAGCAGAAGAATTGGATTTTTTAGACAATGACCGACATTATCAAGAAATTGTTAATCTCTTTAATAAAAAATTTAACCCAGGAGTAACTTATATCAGCATTTTATAACTAATCCTGTTTTATAATTTCCTCTGTCCCAATGATTTTATCCTTATTAAGAATAACTAAGTGGTACTTGCCATTTGGTATATTGCTTAAATCCAGTTTGGTCTTGGACTCCAATCCTTTTCCTTCCATTACCAATTTTCCATGTAAATCAAAAATCTGATACTGGATATTATTTCCATCTTGCATTGTGCTTTGGATGTTTACGGACTTATAACACGGATTTGGATAAACGAATATTTTTTCTTCAAAGATTTGACTGTTTGAGATGCTCAATATTTTTGAATATGTGTATCGAAACGCGTTGATTTCTTTCCACTTGAGTCGATAGTATGACACAGATGTATTGACCTTTTCATCTAGGAAGAAGAGTTTATTTTCTACAGATTGAGCAAGCGAAAATGTTTCAATTTCTTCAAAATTCAATCCATCTTTACTTTTTTCAAGATACAACTTACTCATTTCTGGGTCTGTATTTCTTATGACGATTTCCAACTGATTGTTTTTAGCAATTGATTTTCCTGAAAATTTTATGAGGGTGATCGGTAGAGTTGTCGCAGATTGTATGATTTGCAGCCCTGCTCGAGCATTCAAAACATTCCTGTCTGGATCAAAATCCAAGGATAAAATATCAAATGGCATAGAAAAATAAAAAATTTGATCATTAGCAGTGTTTTCAAAAATCAAATCTTCGACAGCCAATCCCCCTATGCTTTGCGCTCTGAGGTGCAATTTCATATCAAAGAAACCAACAGAAGGATGAGAAGTAGTCTGGTTTACTTTGACTTGTAGCACTTTAGTTATCGGATCTTGATACCACGTAAAGGTGTAAGTAGGGTGGCCTTCTCCATATACATAGTCACTGAAATATTCTGTCAGTGAAGTGCCGGAGGCAGCTTCAAAGTACTGCTTGAGTTGAGGCGTTTTAGCATATTTATAAGCGATAGAAGCGTCATTCAGATAATTGTTGATGGCAGAAAAAAATGCTGCATCTCCGATTTTCCAACGAATCATGTGCAGTGCATATGCACCTTTGTTGTAGGACAATCTTGAGTTAAATACCCTGCCAGTGTTCAATGTATCGGTTGCGGGCACATAAACAGATCCGTTTGTCAGTGATGTAATATTGTTGTTCACATTGTTCTTCCAATCCCACCAGCTACTTTGTATTCCTTGTTCATAAGTTAATGCCGTAAGATAGGATGCAAATCCTTCATTCAACCATATGTCTTGCCATGAGCCACAAGTAACTTTGTCTCCAAACCATTGATGTGCCAATTCGTGCGTTAACAGCCCTAGTGACGCATTCCCTACAAAACTATTGGTTTGGTGTTCCATACCTCCGCCAAATCCGCATTGAGTATGGCCGTATTTTTCAGATAGAAAAGGATAATTTCCGAACGTATTGCTGAAATATTGCATCACAGGATGTAACAAAGGTGTATTCTGCTGAAATGCAACCACTGACTCGGGATAGACATAATTTTCAGTGGTCAAATTTTGACCTCCTATGGTCGTATTATCCTCGTAAAAGACATAATTTGTGGCTGCAAAAGCAACTAAATAAGCTGCGATGGGATAATTATGTACATATGTATAGGTCTCAAATCCTCCATTCGGAGTCACAGACTCTAAAATTCCATTACTTGCAACTTTGTTAGGAGAAGGAACAGTAACTTCTATTCTTATGGAGTCGATCTTATCATTCAAATTTTGTTTGCAAGGCCACCAATCTTTTGCCCCATAGGGTTCTGATAGCGTCCAGATAATGCCAGCCGCTGGAGATCCGTGTGTGGTTTGAGTGAACGAACCAAATCCTGAAGTTGGAGGTACTCCACTATAAGTAACCGAGATGGATTCATTCATACCCGAAGCGACCGTGGTTTGGAGATCAGCCACTAAAAGATTATTTGAATGGGTAAATGGAACCGAGCCACCTCTGAATTCTATAGAGCTAACCGAGAGATCATTGTGCAAATCAAATTCAATGCTGCTCAAGTCTGTTTTAGCAATAAAATTGGTTTTTATTTGACCTGAAATAAATCTACTATTAGGGTCAATTTGCCATTTGCAATGATGAAATACAATATCGGCATTGTCCGTAGCACCACTAGTGATAGTCCTAAGTTCCAGTTGCCTATTTAATAGAAAACTAGCTTTGTTACAATGTGTATCTTCTTGTCCGTAGATTCCTTGTATGGCAAGATTGAAAATAAATATTGAAAAAAATATCTTTACATTTTTTGTTGAAAAAACCATGATGCGAGCAATTTATTTTTTGTAATTTGACGAACTTTTATCTATTTAAAACGTTTTAAAAGCGAAAATTGAACTAATTTACGTATATTATTTTTACAATATGTAACAATTTACCAAATTTAATGAAATTTTGGTAAAATTTGATCGTTTTTTTAGAATAAATATCTTTATCAATGTTAAGATTTATAATAATCTTTCTATTTATATTCTCATCTTTCTTCTCAATTGCCCAGATTCAAGAAATTGTTGGTTTTGAAATGCCTGAAAGCATTGTCATGGGTCGTAGGTACATGTATGTATCTAATGTAGGCAAAGCCCCAATTCCTCCAGCAGGTACCACAGATGGGTACATAACCAAATTGGATAAAAATGGCAAACTGTTAAAGCAAAGATTTATTGATAAACTTAAGGCACCAAAAGGTATGGCGGTGCAAGGCGACTACTTATTGGTCGCGGATGTAGATCACTTGTTGGGCTTTGATCTTGCAACTGGAAAGAAAACATTGGACATAAGCCTTGAAGGCCAGACCAATTTTCTGAACGATATTGCTGTTAAGAACGATTCTATTATATTTTTATCTTCCACAGACACGGGCCTTGTATATCAAGTAAATACGAAAAGAAAAACTACAGCGGCTCTTGATATTGAAAAAATCAAAGGACCCAATGGTTTGGTGTATGATAAAGCACGTAACATATTGTACGTCAATGGCTTCGGAGAAGGCGATAAGCCAAATGGTCAGCTCGGCAAAATTAGTTTTATTAAGAATAAGGCAGCTTATACAGTTCTCCATGAGGATAAAGGACATATGGATGGTTTGGCTTTGATTGGGAATACTTTACTATATACCGATTGGGTAAAAATGGAAAAAGCAGGAGTTTTAAAGAAATATAATATCCATAACAATACCTTTAATACTATTTTTATGAAGGAAAAACTAGGCGGACCTGCAGATTTCCTGTATGATTTTAGTACTAAAAGGATTATAATTCCATTAATGCTGGAAAATAAGATCATAATTATAAAATTGTAATCTACTTTTTAAAAAAAAATATTTAAATCCATTTAATTATAAAATTATTTTAGATGAAAAAAGTAACAGTAGTAGGGGCTGGCAATGTTGGTGCCACCGTAGCCAATGTCTTGGCACATGAAGACTTAGTGAAAGAAATAGCATTGGTTGACATCAAGGGAGATCTCGCAAAGGGAAAATCGTTGGATTCTTGGCAGCAAGCACCCATCGATCATTACAGCACCATTTTGTCAGGCTCGGATGATTATGCCATCACAGAAGGTTCAGACATTGTTGTGATAACTGCTGGAATCCCTAGAAAACCAGGTATGACTCGAGATGACTTGATCAATACAAATGCGGGAATCGTAGGAGGAGTAACAGAAAGCATTTTGAAATATTCAAAAAATCCAATCATCATAGTAGTATCCAATCCATTGGACACGATGACTTACGTAGCGTTCAAGAAGTCGGGCTTACCTGCTAATAAAGTTATAGGTATGGCGGGTGTGTTGGATACAGCTAGATACAGAGCATTTTTAGCTACTGCATTGAATGTATCTCCTAAAGATATCCAAGCAGTATTGATGGGTGGACATGGAGACACGATGGTTCCACTACCTAGATACACGACTGTCGGTGGAATCCCAGTTTCTGAATTGATTGATAAAGATACTTTGAACGCAATCGTTGATAGAACTAAAGGCGGAGGGGGAGAGTTGGTCGCCTTGATGGGTACATCAGCTTGGTATGCCCCTGGGGCAGCAGCAGCTCAAATGGTAAGTTCTATTGTTAGAGATGAAAACCGCATTTTGCCTTGTTGCGTTCGTATGGAGGGTCAATATGGACTGAAAGACGTTTTCGTTGGATGCCCTGTTAAATTGGGTAAAAATGGTGTAGAGCAAATCATTGAGCTTAAGCTGGATAAGGACGAATTGGCTTTACTACATGCATCAGCAGACGCAGTAAAGGAAACTATGGACATTTATGACAGAATGGTGTAAAACCAAATTACATAAGATTTAAAAATACTTGGGTTGAAGTTATTATTTCATAACTATATTTTAGTTTTTTATTCAAATTAAAATAATAAAAATAAAATCGTGAAATAGGCGTACTTTTGCAGCCTCAAATTTAAAAATATACATGAAAGCTAAATTATCTAAGTTTAATTTTGAATTGCCTAAAAAGCAAATAGCCAAATATCCAACGGCTAATCGAGACGAGTCTCGGCTTATGGTGATTCATAGAGACACGGGTAAAATTGAGCATAAAATATTCAAGGATTTGCTTGGATACTTTGATGACGGAGACGTTATGCTTTTTAATAATACAAAGGTATTTCCAGCCAGATTATACGGTAAAAAGGAAAAAACGGGAGCCAAAATAGAAGTATTTCTTCTTAGAGAACTTAATAAGGAAATGCGCTTGTGGGATGTATTAGTGGATCCTGCTCGTAAGATAAGGGTTGGAAATAAACTGTATTTCAAGGACAACAACGGTAACGATATTCTGGTCGCAGAGGTCGTGGATAATACTACCTCAAGAGGTCGAACCATAAGGTTTTTTTATGATGGTTCAGATGAAGGATTTTACGAATTGATTTCTCAACTTGGACAGATCCCAATACCCAAATACATAGGCCGAAATGCTGAAGATATTGACACTGAAAGGTATCAAACTGTTTATGCAAGTGAAGTCGGTGCAGTAGCAGCTCCAACAGCTGGACTCCATTTTAGCAAGGAACTGATGAAAAGGTTAGAAATCAAAGGTGTCAACATCGGTGAATTAACGCTACACGTGGGCCTTGGCACTTTTAGATCCATCGACGTAGAAGATTTATCTAAGCATAAAATGGAAGCAGAGTATTTTAGGATACCTGAAAAAACTGCTGAGATGGTGAATAAGGCACGTCAAGAAATGAAAAGGATATGTGCTGTTGGTACCACCTCTATGAGGACCATCGAATCATCCATAACGGCGGATGGTTTCCTAAGACCAGCAGAAGGTTGGACGAATAAGTTTATATTTCCTCCTTACGATTTTGGCGTGGCCAATAGTATGATTACAAATTTCCATTTGCCAAAAACAAGTTTGATTGTAATGATATGTGCCTTTGCAGGTCAAGAATTGACGATGGATGCTTATGAGGAGGCAATGAAGGAAAAATATAGATTCTTTAGCTATGGTGATGCCATGCTAATTATTTAAAAACGTTTTTTATTTTAATCAATAATATTATGTATTGGACATTGGAATTAGCGCATCATTTGGAAGACGCGCCTTGGCCAGCTACAAGGGATGAATTAATAGATTATGCCATCCGATCAGGCTCTCCACTAGAAGTTATCGAAAATCTCCAAGAGATGGAGGATGACGAGGAAATTTATGAGAGTATTGAAGATATTTGGCCAGACTATCCTAGGAAGGAAGATTTCTTATTCAATGAAGATGAATTCTAGTCTTTGGGGATAAATAAAAAAAGAGATTGCAAATACAATCTCTTTTTTTATGCCCAAACTTTTGTGTTTATTATTTGACAAGTATAAAAACACTATTTTTCCTTTAATGCCATTATCCTAAAAAAAGGAGGCTGCTAAAAAGCTACCTCTTTCATTTATTATTCTACCCGATATTTATCTAAAAATACTCATTTTCAACCAAATTGATTCTCCTTTGGATGCTATAAGCCTTAGCATATGAAGTCCATCCGTATATTTACTGACACCACTGCTGACGCAAGACTTTGACTTGTGCCAAAACTTACTATCGGTTTGTTGGTTTGGCTTTTCCATAAAGCCAAGAAGAGGGGGACATTTATTTATCCATAAATATCTTTTCGGTGTCCAAGTGTGATTATATCCACGACAAGTTCTTTATCAAAATATCATAAATAATGCGATAATCACCAATTCTAATTCGGTATCCACTTCTGTCTATTAGTTTTTTGGAACCAATAGGACGTGGGTTTGTGGCCAAACATGCAATGGCATCAATTATTGGTTCGGCTACTTTATTTGAAAGTTTATCTAATTGCCTTTGTGCTTTTTTCGACAAGACAATTGTATAGTTAGCCATTTTTTACTTCTCTATTCTTTATGTATTCAGAGAATAGAATACGTTCGCCATCATCATCTTTTTGTGCTTCGTCGTATAGCCTGACGTCTTCCATATCTTCGAGCTCTTCCATGATGGCATCAAACTCATTTATCGGGAGAATGACCATTGACTTTTCGCCGTTGGCATCCTTTATAAATTGTGGGTGTACTGTAACCATATTCAATTTGTTTATCTACAATATTTCAATTAAAAGTCAAAGGCAAAAAAAAGATTCTTGCCATTTTGATTTTACAAAGTTAATAAGAAAAAGAATATAGAGTAAAAACAAAAATAATTATTGCACGATCCAAAGTATTGGGTTGGAGGTTTACGTTTGGAGCTACTTGTACCAGGGTCGCTGCGTTACGATTGTATCAATATAATCAAAAGATATTTTGGGGTAACAAGTTTGAAAACTTGCGTCAGCGTTTGAAAAAGAGATTGCAAACTCAGGCGCTTTTTTTATGCCCAAACTTTTGTATTTATTATTTGACAAGTATAAAAACACTACTTTTCCTTTAATGCAATTATCCTAAAAAAAAAAGAGGCTGCTAAAAAGCAACCTCTTTCATTTATTATTCTACCCGATATTTATCTAAGAATACTCATTTTCAACCAAGTTGATTCTCCTTTGGAAGGTATAATCCTTAGCATATAAAGTCCATTTGTATATTGACTGACATCCAAATTTATGGTATTGATATTTGGATACAAGCCTTCTCTCATTTCTTTGAGTTTACGACCATTTAAGTCATACATTTCAATCAAAAGATTTTGTTCGATTGCTGAGTTTATAGCTATCTGTACTGATGAACCTGCCACAGGATTTGGCGAAATAGATGTAGTCAAACTTCTAAATTCTTGTGTTCCTCCTCCTTGCAATTGTTGAATGACAATTGATGCTCGAGATATACAAGTAGTATCTAATAATGATTCAACTTCCACTACATAAACTCCTGGTGCATTGATTTCGATAACCGATGTATTAGCACCAGTATTCCAGTAGAAAAGATAATTAGAAGGACTGCCTGGAACTCTAGCTACTAAGTGAGTACTGCCATCTCTTACGATTGTTACTTGACAGTTATTGCCAGGGATTGGTTGATAAACATAACATGCAGCTGCAGCACATCCGTTGGCGCTGGTTGCAGTCACACAATACGTTCCTGCAGCAACGAGTGTGAATAAATTCTCTACCACCGTCAGCTGACCAAGTATAATGGAATGGTCCAGTTCCAGTTGGGTTGGCTACCAAGGTATTTCCATTTGGACTTAAAGTAAGTATTAAACCGCAAGTATTAGAACCGTTGGTTCCACTGATATTTATACAAGACTTAGCAGTACAATTAGTTGTTACATTTGTTACTGTAACACAGTATTCCACACGACCTGTATCAATAACTACATTGGATGCAGTAGATCCTGTATTCCAATGGTATGTATAACTACCTGTATTTAAAGGTACTCTTGCAACTAAATGCGTGTTCCCGTCTCTTACGATGGTCACTTGACATCCATTGTTCGGATTTGGATTATAAACAAAACAGTCAGATGTAACACAACCAGCTGCTGTAGTAATAGTCACACAGTAAGTTCCAGGTGAAGTTATCCTGATGGATGCGTCATCTGAACCAGTGCTCCATCTATATCTAGAATCGTCACTACCTATTACGTATGCTTTCAAAGTTGACGATGTTGTACCATTAAAAACATGGTCAAATACAACCTTACAATTATTGATATTTATGCAAGATTTTGCCACGCAATGAGCATCATTTGTAACTGTCACACAATATTCATTTCTATTTGGAGTGATTTCAACTCTAGAGGTGTTGGCACCTGTATTCCAATGATAAGTAAATGGCCCAGTACCTTGAGCGATGGCAAATAAACCACCGGAACTTGTTCGTTCTATTCTTACAGCACATAGGTTTGTGTTTGAATCTAATTCGATACAACTATGAGCACTGCACCCATTCGCAAATAGTACTTTCACGCAATATTTAAGCTCATTTCCAATATTGATAACTGAGGTATTTTGCCCATTATCCCAGTTATAACTTATGACATCGCTCCTTCCGCTTCCATAAGCTCTAAGGACATTACCATCTCTGACAATTCTTACTCCGCAAGAGTATATACCCGCAGTATCCCTAACGATAAAGCACGTTTTAGCAATGCAAGTAGCACTTGAAACGGTAACGCAATATTCATGTCTATCATTTGTTATTTGAACGCTGCTGGTATTTGCTCCAGTATTCCAATGATAAGTAGCAGAATCCAGATTGTCGGAAGCAAAAGCTGTTAAGGTTCTTAAATCATTAGAACTTACTATTTTTACTTCACAATCACGGGTAAATGGCTTAACTGTAAAACATTTGGTCGCCACACAATTGGTAGTAGTCATGGTTACACAATATGTCCCTGGTGCATTTACTGTAATTGTTTGAGTCGAATCACCAGTACTCCAAGCATACTGCACATTGTTATTGTCCACATTAAATGGAAAAGCTTTCAATACATTTCTATGACCAGCTATTTCAACTCTACATGGTCTTGGGGTGAATTGATAACAAGTACTTGCAACACATCCTAGTCTATCGGTCACCGTCACACAGTAAGTTGTAGTTGAACTATTAGTCCTGATGATTGGTGTAGTAGCACCTGTACTCCATAAATATCTATAAGGTCTTTTTCCACCTATGGGTTTAGCTGCTAAAAAGTTCCCAATTCTACGAATAGAAACTTGACAAGTACTATTGGAAATTCGTTGACAATAAATAAAATTGATTTCAATTGTTGTAGCGTTATTTGTGTTTCCAAATGATTCAGTTTTTACACTGGTACGATTGTCACAGTCAATCATGGTAGCAACAACTCTACCTCCGATAGAATCTACGGGTGAGGCGAAGGTAGTAGAATAGGCTCCATTGGAGTCAGTCTGCACAGCATCTAGTGCTGAAAATGAATTGCCATCTCCAATCGCATTGACGAGAATGGTCACGCCACTCTTAGGATTGCCGTTTTGATCTTTGACGACCCCTTGAACCAAATAATTGGTAGCATTTAGACCTATGCTGCAAGCAATGAAGAATAGGAAAATAAATAATTTTTTCATAACTTTTGTTTGTTTTATATAAAGATACCTTGATAAGGTATTATGTTGTTTTTTAAAATTAATTATCAATATTTGAGCCCTGTTCTATCCAACATCTGATCATATCGCGTTCATCCTCGGTCATATTCGTAATATTGTTTTGTGGCATATTTTTAGTAATGACAGCCCTTTGGAGTATTTTATCTGACAATCTCTTTATGTCCTCTGGCTTGTCATACATGACTCCATTGGGAGCTACTGTGAATATTTTATCAGTTGGACTGGCAGAGTGACATTGAATACATCTGGATTGAATGATGGGATAAATTTCTTTAAATGAAACCGTATCGCTGCAGCTATTTCCCTTTTTAGGGGAGGTGATGAAAGCTACGCTAAGCAATAGCAATACTGAAATTGGAAAAACCCAGATAGATTGTTCACCTTTTTCCTTTAAATTCAAATAATGTTTGATACCAGCACTGCCTAAGGACAATCCAGCCAATATAAGCCAAGGATACTCATGACTGAAGGTACTAGGAAAGTGATTAGAAATCATGATAAACAATACTGGGAGCGTAAAATAATTATTATGTAAAGACCTCAATCCCGCATTTTTACCAAGCTGTGGATTCAAATAAGTGCCATTCTTTGCCGCTTCGACCATGGCTTTTTGAGAAGGGATAATTACAAAGAAAACATTCAATGTCATAATGGTACCAATCAAAGCTCCAAAGTGCATAAATGCAGCCCTTGGAGTGAAAATATGGCTATACACGAAAGCAAATTCTATTGCAAAAATAAATCCAATCAAGGCAAAAGCTAAAGGAAACTTGGAAAGATTGGACTTGCACATTCTGTCATATAAAATCCAACCTAAAAACAATGAGAAAATGCCCAGCCCAATTCCTTTTGAAGGAGTTAAATCACAAATTTTCGGGTCGATAAGCATCGCTTTCGCATTGAAATAGTAAACAATGAAAAGCAGGCAAATTCCAGATACCCAGGTGAAATAAGATTCATATTTAAACCAGTGAAGTTCTTTGGGGATGACTTTAGGTGCTATGTTGTATTTTTCTAAATAATAAAATCCACCACCATGCACCGCCCAGTAATTTCCAGCCAATTCATCTCGTAAGTCCTTGGTTCTGTTGAGTCCATTTTCAAGAGAAATAAAATAAAAAGAGGAGCCTATCCAAGCGATACCAAAGGTTATGTGCAGCCACCTCACAATTAAATTGGACCATTCGTGAAAGTGGCCTTCGTAAATACTCCCTTTCAACAAGCAATAAACTAAAAAGGCACTCATCAAAAAACCGAGTACTATGACCGTATTGATCAGTTGTTTTGTGTGGATAATTTTGTCAAGATGCCTTTCATCTTCATTTTCCTTACATTTTTTTTCCAAAATATTTAAATTGTAAAGGCTATTCCCACAAAAAACAAGGATTACAAGTACTAATCCCAATAATCCATAATATAAGTAATCCATTAAGCTAATTTTGGTACAAAATAACAAAATAGAAGAGAGATTAAAAAATATTATTCCAATTATTGTGAGTTTAAAGATATTATACACTAAATTTGGCAAAAATTTGTTGTCTGATGAGTAAAAACATAATTAATATTTTGGGTTGCATTTGCTTGATTTTATTGGTTTCATGTAAAAAAAATAAAGTAGATGTGCCTGTCGATCCCGTGCCAACTAAGACTCAGTTATTGGTGAACAAAAACTGGAAACTTGAAAGTCTAAGTTTAGAAATTCCTTATGTTACGCCATTGGGGACTTTTCAAGACATTTATGGTGTGCTCGTTCGAGACTGTGAAAAGGACAATACCTATTTTTTTAGAGAAAACCTGACCGCGACGGGTTATGAAAATGCTCTCAAATGTAACACTACAGATCCTGATTCAACGAATGGTGTTTGGACATTTATCGAAAATGATACAAAAATAGTGATGGGACTAAATAATCCCCTTCCAATAGACACTTTGACTGTGACAGAACTTACAGCGACTCAATTAAAATTCCGATTAGATGTCAGTAGCTTATCGTTTTTTGCAGGGCAACCTGAAAAAAGATATGCCACAGGACATTTTGTTAAGCAGTAAAAAAAAGTATTAAGTTTCTAATAGATTATGGTCATTACCCCAACCTTATTAGTAGGCATCATAGTCATTCATTTTGCTTTGTTGATGGGGATCGCATGGCTGACTTCAAGGAATTCAGACAATAGTTCTTTTTTTGTAGCAAATCGAAATGCTCCTTGGCTTTTAGTGGCATTTGGGATGATTGGCACGTCGATCTCTGGTGTTACATTCGTCTCAGTACCTGGAGCCGTTGGGAATCCACCGGAAGTAGCAAATGCCAATTTTTCGTATCTACAATTGGTCCTCGGCAATTTGGTGGGGTATTTTGTAGTGGCGGCAGTTTTATTACCATTATATTATAAAAATAATGTTGTTTCGATTTATCAGTATTTAGAAAACAGATTTGGCTTCTATACGTATAAATCTGGAGCAGGAATGTTTATTGTATCCCGTGTTATTGGTGCTGCTTTCCGGCTGTATTTGATGGCACTGGTGTTGCAGACATTTGTTTTGGACTCTTTTGGGATTCCATTTGAAGTAACTGCGATTTTGGTACCTGCATTAATTTGGGTTTACACTTTCAAAGGAGGTACGAAAACTGTGCTTTGGACGGATACAATTCAGACGGTTTTGTTTTTATCGGCATTATTGTTTACGCTTTCTGATATTTCAAATTTGCTTGGAAAAGATTCCATGAGTCATTTTATTGGTGAAATTTGGGATGGCCCCTATGCGAAGGTATTCCATTTTGATCACGGATGGTCAAGCCCTAATTATTTTTTAAAACAATTTCTTGCAGGACTCTTGACAGTAATTGCTATGGTAGGGTTGGATCAGGACCTTATGCAGAAAAACCTTACTTGCAAATCTCTTAAGGATGCACAAAAAAATGTTTTTACCTTTTCCGCCATTATCTTACTGGTCAATATTTTATTTTTAACGCTTGGAGCAGCCTTGTACATCTACGCTCAAAACAAAGGGATTATCCTTCCTACAAAAAGCGATCAGGTTTACCCATTTTTGGCCTTCAATCATTTGAGTACGTCGATAGGAATCATTTTTATGATAGGCATAGTTGCTTGTTCCTATTCAGCAGCAGATAGCGCACTTACCTCCTTGACGACTTCGTTCTGTGTAGATTTTTTAGATTTTCAAAAAGTAGAAGAATCCCCTAAAAAACATAAAACTAGAACTTTAATCCATCTTGGATTTACCGTATTATTGGCTCTGGTGATTATGATTTTTCATTATTTGAATTCAGAATCTATCGTCAATCAAATATTCAAAATAGCTGGTTATACCTATGGTCCATTGCTAGGAATCTTCGCTTATGGCATCATTTTCAAGGGAAAGGTAGCAGACCGATACGTGCCTTACATTTGTATAGTTGCTCCCATAATTACTTATATCATCGATAAAAATTCCGTTGAGTGGTTTGGAGGTTTTACTCTGGGATTTCTCAATCTCGCCCTAAATGCATTGCTTACCATGCTTATGATTTGGGTTGTTAGTATTTGGAAGAAATAAGGCTAGGAGAGGGTTCGGTACTACTTGGATTAGAACCATTTATTTCAGGTATTGGCAAGTCCGAACCTTTAAAGCATAATCTAAGCGGTTATTGGTCGCTATACCGAGAGCAATTTCAAATGGGCAAAATGGTGATCGCAGTGCCACGAATACTGAGCCGTTGATTCTTGTATGGTATAAGTATAATCAGAACCTGGGTGATAAAAACTGCGACCCCAATCACTTTCGGAGATGGAATTCAATAAAATAGCCCATTTAGTGTGGATGGCATACAACAATTCCATCGAGAAAGCTACCTTATCTTTGTCATAATCGGCTAGTTCCGCAAATTTTTGTTCAGGATAAGATTTGATGGTTGGATTGTCCTCAGTCAATGCCAGTTTTAAGCGGAGGAGGGCATTCATGTGGCTATCTGCAAGGTGATGAATGACCTGATTTCCAGTCCAGCCACCCGGCCGATATGGCTTGGCTAATTGCTCTGTAGGGAACGTTCCTAAAAAATCCAATAATTTTGAAGGAAAACTCTCAATATTCGAAATATGCTCATTGGTGTCTGCTTGGGTATATGTTTTCCCAAGAACAAACTCACCAATTGGATACCTTAAATGATGATCCTGCATAGCCATTTATTGAACTACTTTGGCCTTGAAAGTACAGTTGATGACTTTCGGCTTAGTATTGGCCAAGATATCTATCACTTTATCATATTCTTGAAGCTTTTCATCCTTTGTATCATAGATAATATCAATCGTCCCTTTACCTCCTGGTGGAATCTCTCCTCTAGTCCATTCAATTGTAGTACACTCACATCCACTAACGATTTCAACGACCAATGGGGCATTACCTGAATTGGTGAATTTATAAGAATAGGACTTCTTTTCTCCTTTTTTCACGATGCCAAAATCAACAGTTTTGGTTTCAAACTTCATTTGTGGAAGTTTCGCTACAGGTTGGATGTCCGACTTTTTTACTGTTGGAATGATGTCTGAGTCTTTTATTTGTATTTGAGAAGTTTTGTCACCGCTTGAATTAGTTTTTGGTGTATTTGTCTTCTTATTATCTGGCGGCAAGACTTCCTTATTGGTTCCTTTGATCACCGTTTTTTTAATTTGAATGCTGGTCGGACCAGATACGATTTTGAATTCTGTACGTCTATTAATGCGGTGTTCTGCGTCATTGCATTTGACCCCGTTTTTACATTTGTTTAATAGGACTGATTCTCCGTACCCAACGGCTTTGATTCTATCAGCTGAAACGCCGCGATTTACAAGCCAGTTCTTAGCACTTTCAGCACGTCTTTGGGATAGTTCTCGATTGTAGTCGTCTTTTCCCCTTGAGTCGGTATGAGAGCCCAGTTCAAGCACCAAAGTAGGATACTTATTGTACAATTCTATCAAATACTCTAAGTCCGCTTCTGCATCTGGCAATATTTTGTCGTCATCATAATCATAATAAATATTGTTCAAGCGAATGGCTTGATTTATCGTGAGGGTTTCGTACTCTTCTTTTACTGGTTTAGCTTTGGCCTTTAAAGTCAGTTTTTTCTCAAAAGCTTTGGCTTCGGTCAAACCTACGGTATTTAAATCAAAGGAATCTGTAATAAATCCTTCTTTAGAAATAAATACTCTATATGATTTGTCTGGATAAAGAGGGAAAGTGAACTTTCCATTTTCCTCATTGACTTGATCGGTACTTGTTCCTTTAGATTTTCCTACTAACTCTACCAATTCTACTTGTGCCCCTTTTATTTCCGTCTTTTTGTCCATAACAACGAGATTTAAATCAATCTCGAGTTTTCTTTCTTTGATAAAATAAATGTCTTCGCAACAAGTTTTTGATTTAACTGATTTGGTACCTTCTCGATTGGAAGCTAAGGCGCCATTCATCCCATCATTGGATACAGTATAATATAAATCATCAAGGACCGAATTATACACTCTTCCAAGGTTTTTGGGTTCTGTCCATTCTACACCATCCCAATTAGCCGAAAATACGTCAAATCCGCCTAAGCCAGGGTGACCCGTAGAAGAAAAATATAAAGTTCCATTTTTATAAAATGGTGTTACTTCATCACCTATAGTATTGATCTTTTTACCCAAATTGATGGGTTCTCCCAAATCGCCAGAGCCATTAAGATTCGAATAAAAGATGTCAAAACCTCCTAAACTGCCTGTCATATTGGATACGAAAAACAATACTTCACGACCATATAATTCTCCAACACTTGGATGCTTCGAAAGGAAATTACCATTGATTTTGGTTAGTTCGGTAGCATTGCTCCATTGTCCTTCTATTTTTGTAGCAACGTAAATTTTACTCGATAAAACCTCATTGCCGTCCAGTTCTGCTCTGGTAAAAAACATCTTAGTTCCATCTGACGAAAAAGTCGCATTGCCTGTGTGATAATTTTCACGATTTATTTCTGCACTCAGTTGCACTGGTTTTTCTAAACCTTTTGGGCCATTGGAAGCCATATAAATTTTGGTGAAATAATCACCTTCCTTGCCGTTGAGTCTAATGACACTGTCTCTATTGAAAGTGGTAAAATAAAGATTTCCATCTTTATCATATACAGGTGCAAAATCAGACTGGAGGCAATTAATGGCTTTGCCAGCATTTTCAGCAATCAGCTTTTTTTGCTCCGGCATTTTACTGGCCATATCGATTCCTTTCAATTCTGTTTTTGCCAATTCACGAAGTGGACCGTCTTCGGCCATGGTGATGAATTTTTGAAACACCGCAGCGGCATCTTCATATTTCCCATTCATTTTATAGATCCTCCCCAAAGCAAAATGAGCCTCAGGCATTGTCATATCTTTATCTTTAATAAGTGCTCTTTTGTACCAATTTTCAGCTTTTGGGATGTCACGCAAAATATAGTGCAAATTAGCTATCTGTAGGGCTAAATCTGGACTTTTTCTTTCTTTGTATGCCTTCTCATAAAGATCTACAGCATTGTAATAATCCTTTTTGAACATAGACAATTCTCCTCCTCGCATAAGGCCGTCGTAATTGTAAGCACGGATGGGTTGTCCGAAAACAGAAACGGCAGTGATGCTAAAGAATATAATTTGGAATATACTTATTTTCATTATATCAGTGTTAAATTTATGTGGTATGAACAAAATTTACTGTTTTTAAAGATTAAAATCTTGGACAAATAATGACTTGTTTTGGATTGGGAGTTTTAAAAATTCTTCCAATATAACTGATGCCTAGCTCAATCCCATTATTGGGCCTTAGTAATGAACTAGTAACGTCAAAAGCTGCGCCAAATTTTATGGTTTTATAATCAAATCCTACTAGAAATTGGTAGCTGTCGCTTTGACGAAGCCCAAGTCCTGCATTTACTCTTAAATTATTTTCTTTCTGTAATTGATAACTTGCTAGAGCGTGGGCACCGAATTCTTTTTGTTTAGCTGAAACTTGATAAATCAAAGCCGGATATAGTGCCAAGGTTTTTGTCAAAAGAATGTCTAATTGACCAAAATAGGTTTGCCTTTGTGGCAGTCTAAAGTTTCCTTGTGTGGTAACTACTGCTTTTGGCTTTCCCAAATGTGCCATTGTAAAACCAAACTTCATTCTAACTCGAGAGCTTAGAGATAGTTGTAAATGTGCTGAGGCAGCATGTTCTGTGAAAGAACTTTTCTTTTGGTTAATAAGATTTATATCATCAGAATTGATGAGGCCAGAAGTCAAATCATAAAAAACCAGTTTGGAAGGGTCCATTAATTTCAAGCCTATCGAACCAGTCTGATATCCTAGGCTGAGATGATTTTTTCCCGACTTGTCAAAAGCTAGGTGGTAAGCAACATTGACCAAAAACTCTGATCTTCCCAAACCTCCGATCCCTGCTTTATCATTCGCATATATGATACCTAACCCAAGCCAGTCTTGACTCCTAAATGCCCATGGGAGAGGGGCATCCACATAACCGAGCATTGTACTATAGCCTTTTACATCGCTAGAACCATTGAATTGGCTTCTAAAAATACCTCCAACTCGGTAAGTTCCGTAAAAATCCCCAGCATTGGCAGTAGAAAGTGTCAGTGGGGACAAAGGAAATTGTGTGAAATGCAAGTCTTGTCCAAACAAACTATTGGTAAAAAGACATAATGATGTCAGAAATCCACAAAAAACAACTGTAAATTTATTTTTCATTCCTTAAATGATTTTTTGTACTGAGCTCAGCACGGATTTTAAAAGTGCAATTAGGCGTTATTGTTTTTTTAAATAAATCGTCTAAAACCTTATTCGTTGGCACTTCAAATATTTTTCTTTAGATTCAAGTTCAAAGGTAGGATTTAATTTTTAAATATCGAAATTTTACAATGTTTTATCTTTACCTTAAATACCATCATTTTTTAACCAAATTCTTTAAAAAAAATAAGCTTTTTTATGAAATCAAATCAATCAATATGGCTGCAGTAAGGAGATATATTTGCCCATTTATTGTGATGTTTATTGTCCTTACGGTAAGTATTGAATCCTATGGTTTTAGCATTCATCCATCGCGAGACAGTTTGAAAATACATTTTTAGATTACTCCCAAAATTTTAAGAAAAAAAGATTGATAGCAGTTATCGGGACTGAATCAGCACTCTATGCAGGTGTGATGGTTGGCTTGTACAATTACTGGTATAAGGATTTGGGTTTGTCTAAGTTTCATTTTTTTAATGATGGAAATGAATGGCGTGGCGTGGATAAAGCTGGGCATTTCATGACGGCATATACTTATACATATTTTGGCTATGAAACATTCAAATGGGCTGGAGTTTCTAAAAGGAAAAGCCTTTGGTATGCATTTGCAGGTTCTAATTTTTTACAATTGTCACTTGAATTTTTTGACGGTTTAAGTCCGAAATGGGGATTTTCTTATTACGATATTTTGGCCAATACAACTGGGACAAGTTTGTTTGCGTTGCAAGAAATATTTTGGGATCAGCAGAGGATTCGAATCAAAACCTCTAGTACACCTCAAAGAGTGCCAGATGTGACTTTAAGGGCGTTAAATAACGAATCAGAGACCATGACCTTGGCTGAGCGCGACATGGAACTATACGGCAAAGGGCCTATACGGAGCGTTTTTTAAAGGACTACAATGCACAAGTTACC
The DNA here is from genome assembly GCA_016718505.1 of Saprospiraceae bacterium. Lineage (GTDB taxonomy): Bacteria > Bacteroidota > Bacteroidia > Chitinophagales > Saprospiraceae > JADKKF01. The sequence continues at coordinate 422,203 of JADKDE010000004.1, forward strand.
TGGTTGAGTTTTAATATAAAATCCTTTTTTCCAGAGTGGAAAAAAACACCATCATGGCTGAATGTGGCGGTAGGATACGGCGCTGGCAATATGTGGGGGGGATTTGAGAATACTTGGACAGACAAAGACAATAACCAATTTGAATTAGATAAAAACCTTTATCCTAGAAACTCACGCTTCATGCTGTCATTGGATGTGGACTTAAGTAAAATTAAAACCAAATCACCTTGGTTGAGGACAATTTTGGGGTCCTTGAATTTTATAAAAATTCCCTGCCCAGCATTAGAATTTAACACTAAGGGCAAAGTAAAATTCTATCCTATTTATTTCTAGAATTATTCTGGTTCAAATCCTAGGATGATATTGAATTGGCCGTAATTTTTTAGCGTTCGGCTTCCTTCTGGAAGAGTTTTGTCAAATCCAAGTCCGTAATCAAATCCAAGCGTACCGAACATCGGCAAGAACACCCTTAAACCCATTCCGACAGACCTTTTTAGGTCAAAAGGGTTGAAGTTTTTGAGACCACTGAAGGCATTTCCACCTTGTGCAAAAAGCGTAGCATAGATCGTTGAACTAGGATTGAGAGAGAAGGGATATCGGAGCTCTACGGTATATTTGTTGAAAACGGTACTATTCGAATTTGGATCGGCATAAAGATCCTCAACTTTGTAGCCTCTCATACTGATGATATCAAGACCAGTAATCCCACCTTGAGCGAATCGATTGGACAGACCGTCACCACCCAATTTGAACTGCTCGATGGGAGTGATCCCTAACTTTTGGTTATAATATCCTAGGATACCAATTTTTGCAGCAGCTTTGAGGACAAATTTGGCTCCTAAACTTTTGTACCATTCGGCATCAAATCTCCACTTATGATATTCTAACCATCTGTACTTTTCTTTTAGAGTAATTTCTGGTGAGGTTAAATTTTTGTTGAACATCGAATAGGGTGGAGTCAGTTGTAGCGAAAGTGATATCCTTGATCCATCCTTAGGAAATATCGGGTCTGCAATGGTACTTCTAGTCAACGTCTGCTTGATGTTCAGGTTGTTAAAGGAACCATTCTCAAGGTTTCCAGCTACGGTATTGAATCCAAAGGAACCATTCGTCCAATTGCGCATTAAGTAGTTTTGTAGGTTAAATTCTACATAATAAGTAAAGTTGTCATCAGGCTTTTTTAGACGAGTTCCAATACCTACAGTACCGCCCTCTACTACTAAGCTTCCGTACAATATACTGGCTTTGTCATAATTATTGGTATATCTCGTCAAAAAACCGGCTACTGTCAATGAAGTGGGTTTTTTACCCCCTAACCAAGGCTCTGTGAAAGAAATATTGGTTGTCAGATAAGGTTTTCCAGCACTTTGAACTCTAAGCGAAAGCTTTTGACCATCTCCTTGAGGTAGTGGATTCCAAGTTTCTTTTTTAGCGATATTTCTTAATGAAAAATTATTAAAAGAAACACCCAAAGTGCCTATAAGCCCGTTGAAACCATTGTAACCTGCGGACAATTCTAACTGATCCGATGATTTTTCTTCCAAAGTATATTCTATATCCACAGTACCTCGTTGAGCATTTACGGGAGTATTGATGTCCATTTTCTCAGGATTGAAATAATTCAATGCCATGATTTCGCGTTGAGACCTGATGATATCTGATCTGCTGAATTTCGCACCTGGGCGCGTTCTTAATTCCCTACGAATCACGTGTTCGTGGGTTCTGTCATTGCCTCGTATTACAACTTTATCGATGGTCGCTTGAGCACCTTCTACTACTCTGATATCTACGTCGATAGAATCTTTGTAAACGGCTACTTCGGTTGGTTCTACATTGAAAAACAAATAACCTTCGTCCATGTACAAGGAGCTAATATCTCTACCATCCTGAGAGAATTTAAGGCGTTGTTCCAAAAGTTCCATATTGTAAACATCACCTTTTTTTATGCCAAGCACATCTGCCAAAATCTTACTATTGTATATGGTATTTCCTTTCCAAGCAATATTTCTATAGTAGTATTTATTGCCTTCGTGTAGGGTAATTTTAATTATAAGGTCGCCATCTGGTTCTCTCCATACACTATCTTTTGTTATCATGGCGTCTTTATATCCGAGGGTATTGTAGTAAGCTATGATACTATTTTTGTCGGTTTCATATTCATCGTCGATCAATTTGGAAGAAGAAAATAATTTCCACTTTCTGTGGGTATTTTTCATCTTTGATCTTAATTTTCGATCGGTAAGCACGGTATTTCCCTCAAAGAGGATATTCTGAATCTTTACTTTTTCATCCTTTTTGATGATGAATAAGAGTTTGGTTCCATTTGGGCTTTTGTCATCGACCGTTTGTGTTATATCAATTTTAGCATCTAGGTAGCCTTTTTCTTTAAAAAAAACACCCATCTTTTGTTTGATATTGCTTTTGGCATTTTCGGTAACGATGCTACCTTTTGGGATAAATCTATCAACAATCTTTTGTAAATCCTCATGTTGAGATTTTTTCACACCCTGAAAAGAATATCGAGTCAAGCGCGGCAATTCGGTAATCTTTATCTCTAGAAAAATTGCATCACCGATTAATTTCTCTTGAAATATTTGGACATCTGAAAACAATTTTAATCTAAGGAGTTTTTCAGAGCATATCCAATTTCTTCACCAGGAACTCTTACTTTTTCTCCATTTTTTAAGCCTGAAACAGAAATAATAGCATTTTCATCGCTAAATTTAGCTCCTGTCACCTTTATTCCGCCAATTTCATAGATTTTAGTGTTGGTAAAATCAACGATGGGCTTGTCGATTGCTTGAGCAAAGACACCAGTTGTGGCGAATGAAATAAAAAGAACTAAAAAATATTTTAAATTAATACTCATAAAATTATTACTAATAGATAAAGAGACGTAAAAAAAATGATAATAGTTTACAATTCCTTAGTTTAACTTTGGATTTGTTCACTTATTTTGCCAAATCTGCGTTCCCGATTTTGGAAATCGTAGATGGCTTCATATAAGTTTTCTTTGTGAAAGTCAGGCCACAAAGTATTGGTAAAGTATAGTTCACTATATGCTATTTGCCACAGCAAAAAATTACTGATTCTGTGTTCTCCAGAAGTTCTAATCAAAAGCTCAGGGTCTGGAATGCCACTGGTGGCAAGATTTTGTTCAATGATTTGGTCGTCGATTTGTTCGGGGAGGAGCGAGCCATTTTGAACTAGGGACCCTATGGACTGCATGGCTTTTATCAATTCCCATTTTGCGCTATAATTCAATGCGAGTACCAAGGTCATTCTCGTGTTATTCTTGGTCTGTTCGATACCTTCCATAAGGGCTTTATATGTGCTAGACGGAAGTTTTTCAAGGCCTCCAATTGCTGTCAGCTTGATATTGTTTTTGTTGAGGGTTGAAATTTCTTTTCGGATGGTTTCGACAAGTAGGTTCATCAAGGCATTAATCTCGAAACTAGGGCGATTCCAGTTTTCAGTACTGAAAGCGTAAAGAGTCAAGTATTTAATCCCTAATTCAGCACTGGCTTCAGTAACTTCGCGCACAGCGCTAACTCCGTTGGTATGCCCGAAAACTCTAGGTTGCAACTTGTTTTTGGCCCATCGTCCATTCCCATCCATTATGATGGCGATGTGTTTGGGCAGCTTTTCTATGATTAATTTTTCTTTAAAATGCATGAATAAAATAAATCAATAATCGCTCAAAGATAGTTTTTTTTTTCAAATTAAAACGGCTAGTTTATGAGTTGGAAATAATGATACTATTCACTAAAAAAATCGTCAAATTAAGAAAGTAATAGGAGAGGGCAATTTTCTTAGGTGCCTTTAGACCAAAGTTTAGGTTATTTTCTATATGTTTGTTCTTTGTAAATACCATTTTAAGGAAAAATGTACGATATCATACTGAGTTTTTTGACAGCTTTTACTGTGACATTTTTTGCCATTCCCTCTATAATCAATATATCAAATGTCAAAGCGCTGTTCGATGAACCCAACGAGAGATCATCTCATAAACGAAAAATTCCATCATTAGGTGGAATTGGGATTTTTGCAGGATTTATATTTGCCATAGTATTTTGGACACCATTCAATGTATTTGAAGATCTGCAATACATTATTTGTGCTTTTTTATTGATATTTTTAATAGGGGCGAAGGACGATATACTGCCCATGTCACCGATGAAAAAGATGGTAGGTGAAATTTTGGCTGCCTGCATTTTGGTTTTTAAATCCAATTTATTTTTGGGTTCATTTTTTGGGATATTTGGGATTTATGAATTGCCTTATTGGTTGGGGGTTTTGTTTACTATATTTACTATTGTCGTCATCATAAATGCATTTAATTTAATAGATGGTATCAATGGGCTGGCCGGTTTTATAGGCTTGATAATTTCTTCAACTTTTGGTATTTGGTTTTTGGCGGTGGACAGGATTGAGCTGAGTATCGTAGCTTTTTCTATGGCTGGAGCTGTTATTGCCTTTCTTCATTATAATTTTTCACCAGCGAAAATATTTATGGGTGATACGGGCTCATTAATTTTGGGTTTAAATAGTTCTATTTTGGCCTTGAAATTCATTGAACTGAACAACGCCATGCCTGATTCATTGTATGCGATAAAGTCAGTTCCAGCGGTGACGATTGGGATTTTGATCATACCATTGTTTGATACAATACGTGTTTTTATTTTAAGGATTTTGCGGGGTCGATCTCCTTTTTATCCAGACAAAACACATATACATCACCTTCTCATTGATTTAGGATACAGCCATGTCAAATCTACATTGATTTTATGTGCTGTAAATATTTTGTTCATAGGGATTTCACTCAGATTTCAAGATATCGGTACCTTAAATTTAATTTGGTTGATTTTAACATTAGCAACTATTGGCTCAGTAATTTTGTTATATTTGGCAAATAAAAAAATTAAACAAGAATCCAACAAGCTTTGATTATTTAACTATAAATTTAAAAATTGAAATTATGAAAAATGTGTCAAAATGCCTACTACTGGCAATCATTATGTTAACTTCTTTTACAAGCTTTGGTCAGGCTAGAGAGACAATGCGTGAGATGAGTCAAGGTATCCAGAACGCTTTGATTTTGGAGGTAAGTCCATCTACTGAAAAAATGGCTAAGAACACCTGGGAGGATTATATCAAAAAGTTTGGTAAAACCAAACGGAATAAAAAATTTGATGAATGGTTTACGGATAATGCATCTGTAACTTCTATCAATGAAACCGGCTCGACCGACATTTATATGCAAATAAATCAAGCTGGAAATACTACCACGTTTTATCTTTTTGCTGATGCTGGGGCTGGTTTTATTTCAAAAGAAAAGGGGGTAGCGCAATACACTGGCGCTTCCAAATTTTTATATGACTTTGGGGTAGTGTATAGAAAGGCAATCGTTAATGATGATTTGAAAAAGGAAAAAGAGAAAAAAGAAGATTTGGACGATCAAAAGAAGAAATTGATAAGAACCAATGAAAAATTACATAAGGAAATCACTGAAGCAAAAGAACTGATCAGTGAAAATGAGAAAAAGATCGAGCAAAATATCAAAGATCAAGAGAAAAACAAAATGGACATCGAAGGCCAAATAAAAATTATCGATGGCGTAATGAAGAAATTGAGTGAGATAAACTAAAAAAGTTAAACGTATAAAAAAAGGCTGTTTTTATGACAGCCTTTTTACTTTTAATCCGATTATCCAAACATATCTCTCATTTTATCAAAAAATCCCTTCTCCTGAGATTCTTTGCCTGGATTGAAATTTGGCATTTCTTTCATTTTATGCAATAGAGATTCTTCGTCGGTTGTGAATTTTTTCGGCGTCCAAACGTGTACTTTTACGAGTTGATCGCCCTTGCCATAGGATTGAACATTAGGCAATCCTTTGTCTTTTAACCTAAATACTTTTCCAGAAGGTGTTCCAGGTGGTATTTTAATCTTTACACGCCCATCTATCGTTGGTACTTCGACGCTAGTACCTAATATCAAATCAGCAAAATTCATCGATAATTCAAAAATTACATTTGAACCATCCCGCACGAGTGTTGGATGCGCCTCCTCTTCAATATTGATGATGAGGTCTCCAGCGGGTGCTCCGTGAGCTCCTACATTACCCTTTCCTGACATCGAAAGTTGTATGCCATCGTGCACACCCTGTGGTATTTCGATGTCTATGGTTTCTTCCCCATAAACTCTACCTTCACCCTTACAATTAAGACATTGACTGGTTATGATTTGACCTAAGCCATTGCAGGTGTGACATACCCCTGTGGTCTGCATTTGCCCAAGGAAGGTATTTCGAACTTGCTTTACGTACCCAGAACCATGACAGGTAGAACAGGTCTTTTTTGAATTGCTGTCCTTTGCGCCAGAACCTCCACAAGGGCTACATTTAATCTGCTTCTTTATCTTTATTTTTTTCTTGGCACCTTTGGCTATTTCTTCAAGGTTCAGTTTTACTTTCACACGAAGATTTGATCCCCTTTGGCCACCTCCAGATCTAGAACTCCCTCCAAAAAATGAATCAAATGGGCTTCCTTCATCGGAAAATGCACTACCGAATTGTGAGAAAATATCCTCCATCGTCATGCCTCCAGATCGACGTCCACCACCAAATCCTGCATTTGGATCAACACCAGCATGACCATAACGATCATATTTGGCCTTTTTGTCGGCGTCGCTCAATATTTCGTATGCTTCTGCTGCTTCTTTGAATTTTTCTTCAGCACCCTTGTCATCGGGATTCTTGTCTGGATGGTATTTCATCGCAGTCGCTCTGTATGCCTTTTTTATCTCTGCCTCTGAGGCATTCTTATTTAGCCCAAGTACTTGATAGTAATCTCTTTTTGCCATTGAATTTTATGAATTTATTTTCCAACCACTACTTTCGCGTGGCGGATGAGTTTATTGTGTAAAAAATAACCATTTTCGACTGTATCCACTATCTTGCCATGCAATTCTGGTGTGGTTACAGGGATTTCAGAAATGGCTTCATGAAATTCAGGATCAAACGCTTTACCATTTGTTTCCATAACTTCTAAACCCCTACTTTTTAAAAGTGAAGTGAATTTATGATACAACAAATTAATCCCTTCTGAAAATGGTTCAGTGCTATTAGGCACTTCAGCATTCTTTTTCGCCCTGTCAAAATCATCCAATATGGGCAATAAAGCTGTCAATGTGTCTTGTGCAGCATTTTTTATTAAATCGATTCTCTCTTTACTAGTTCTTTTTTTGAAATTATCAAACTCAGCATAGATTCGCAGATATTTATCCCTCATTTCGTTGAGTTCTGCCTTCAATTTGGCTATTTCACTCATTTCCTCATTGACTAAGTCCTCCTGTGCACTTTCGTTGACTTGTTCTATTATCTTATCTATTTGTTCTGAATCGTCCTTTAGATTTTTATCTTCTGTGCTCATATCTATTTTAATATTTAATTAAAAAATAATTATTGTTCAAATTCCTTGCCAACGTGTATAAATGCCATTTTGTCATATCGGTGGTTGTGAGAGTTAAGTCCAGTTTATCTAAATATTTTGTTACTTTTGTGCTTAAAATATTAAAAAATACATAATAGAATGGCCAGTCAAGATGAAATTTTTAAGAAAATTGTGTCTCATGCGAAAGAGTATGGTTTTGTTTTCCCATCCAGTGAAATTTATGATGGATTAAGTGCAGTTTATGACTATGGCCCCTATGGCGTAGAGCTTAAAAATAACCTCAAAACCTACTGGTGGAAGGCAATGACGCAAGTACACGAGAACATTGTGGGGATAGATGCAGCCATTTTCATGCATCCTAAAACATGGAAAGCTTCAGGCCATGTGGATGCTTTTAATGACCCAATGCTTGATAATAAAGATTCTAAGAAAAGGTATCGTGCTGACCAATTGATAGAAGGTTATATTGAAAAAATTGAAGATAAAATCAATAAAGAGGTTGAAAAAGCGAGCAAAAGGTTTGAAAATTTTGATGCCGAAATGTTTAAATCAACCAATCCTCGAGTCGTTGAATACCAAGTCAAATCAAAGGAAATCACCCAAAGATTGGCAAATGCAATGACCAATAACGATATGGTCGATCTCAAGTCCATGATCGATGAATTGGAGATTGCTTGTCCTGAATCTGGATCACGTAACTGGACGGAAGTGCGTCAATTCAACTTAATGTTCTCAACCCAATTGGGGAATATAGCAGGGGAGGAGAGTATTTTGTATTTGAGACCGGAAACGGCACAGGGCATTTTCGTTAATTTTTTAAATGTTCAGAAGTCCTCACGAATGAAGATTCCTTTTGGCATAGCCCAAATCGGAAAAGCATTCAGAAATGAGATCGTAGCCAGACAATTTATTTTTAGAATGCGGGAATTTGAGCAAATGGAAATGCAATTTTTCGTGCCACCTGGTACCGAACTTGAATGGTACGAGCGATGGAAACAAATTCGATTAAAGTGGCATCACGCCATCGGACATCCGGCTAGTAAATTGAGATTTCACGATCACGATAATTTGGCGCATTATGCCAATGCTGCAGTGGACATTCAGTTCGAGTTTCCCTTTGGATTCAGAGAGTTGGAGGGTATTCATTCACGTACAGATTTTGACCTTTCGCAGCATGCTAATTTATCAGGAAAGAAAATAACTTATTTTGATCCCGAAAAAAATGAATCTTATATTCCTTATGTAATCGAAACTTCGATAGGATGTGATAGAATGTTTTTGGCTGCTTTAAGCCATGCCTATACCGAAGAAACTTTATCAGATACTAAGGGCGAAGACAGTACTCGTGTTGTTCTTAAGCTACATCCAGCTATTGCCCCTGTAAAATGTGCCATCTTACCTTTGGTCAAAAATAAGGAGGAATTGACTACAAAAGCGCGCCAGATATTCAAGGAATTGAAATTTTCATTTAACTGCCAATACGATGATAAGGATGCCATCGGCCGACGATATAGAAGGCAAGATGCGATAGGTACTCCGTACTGTATTACAGTGGATTTTGAGACATTGACGGATGAAATGGTGACGATAAGGGATAGAGACACGCTAGAACAGGTACGTATCCCTATTAGCGGGCTAAAAGAATATATTGCTGAAAAGGTTTCGATGGATAAAATATTAGCTGAATAAGCTCAAATAAAATCCACGTCTTGGTCATAGGGATATCTTAAAAGGTAAGGTATCGCTTTTCGAACGTCGAAGTTTTCATGCACGACCTTGTAAATCATATATATGATCGGAATGGGGGTTTTGTAGTGCTTTGCTAGCTGCTGCACTATTTTAAGCGTTCTGACGCCCTCTGCCAGTTCAGGAAGGGAGGCGTTTATTTCTTCGGGAGTTTCTCCTTGAGCTATGCGTATGCCATAGGCAAAGTTGCGACTATTGGGGCTGGTGGCAGTAGCTATCAGATCACCAATACCAGCAGTTCCAAGAAATGCCCTTGTTGTAGCTCCCATGGCATTGCCTATATAGATCATTTCACGCAATCCACGGGTTATCAACATGGCTTGAATATTTTTGCCAAGTCCAAGTCCTGTCAAAATTCCTGAGGCTAAGGCAATTATATTTTTTAGGGCACCGGCTAATTCAGCGCCAATCAATTCATGGGACCCAAAAACTGCAAAACTAGGGCTATCCAAAACAGCTTTTCCAAGTTTTATTACCTCTTCGTATTTACTAGCAATGACAGTAGCTGCTGGCTGTCCTTCCATGATTTCTCGGGACAAATTGGGACCTGAAAGGCATCCTACTCGTACCAATGAACTTTCTTGAACCAAAACTTCGCTCATGGTTCTAATATGGGATCTCTGGATAGATGCTTTCAAAAGTTCTTTTTCGGTCAATCCCACCAAATCGAAGCCTTTGGTGCCGTGAATACAAATGTGATAGGGTTTGAAAAAAGGGGAGAAATCTCTTACCATGGAAGCGAAGGCTGTAGAGGGAATTACTGGGAAAATGACATCACAAGAACTTGTAATTTCCTCTTTATCATCAGTAGCTATGATTCTTTTTGATACCAAAAAACCTTGAAGTCGGTGGGTTTCGTTTATTATTTTGACTTTTTCTTTGTTACGAGTGTACATAAGTACATCGACATTTTTAGAAAGTAAATGGGCTATGGCTGCACCAAAACTACCAGATCCTATCACCGCTACAGGTTTTTGACTCGTTGCCTTACTTTCTCCCATCTTACAAAGATGCAAAATTACCACAAGAATTGATAATTGTTTATTGCTTTTCTCCTTGTAAAAAAGTCCGATATTATGAGGACTTCCAAATTCTAATGAACTTATCTATAGATTTTTATTGCACCCTTGTTTATTTGAAATTTAATTCAAATGCTGATGATGATAACTTTTTTAATTAAACTATCAGATGATTTCTTCCACCTTGCCTTTACTAGGATTCAAATTGCGATATACAGACCCTTCAATATTTTTTTTCATTTGCCGAAAAATATCAAAGCTTGATTCTAAAAACTTCTCGTCCAAGATATCCTCGGCGATCTTGGCTGAAATATCCAAGGTTGAATCAAATTTGTAGATTTGTTCCATCCCACCGCCATCGAGTTTTATAGAATATTTCTCATTATTAATAAAAATAGTAGCCTTTATCTGGTCAAATTGCATTTCTTTAACGATTCTCATCTTGTATCATTTTAGTGAACATTAAATACATTCCCAATTCTTCATCCAGCCCTTCCTCTTTTAAATAATCTAAGTGTCGATTGATGGTCGAAACATCGTTCCTTTTAGCTGGACCTGTTTGTGCTGACTTGTGATTTTTCTCGAAAACCACTCTGACAGTTTCTTCCGCGAGAGGCTTTAGGTATTCAAATGGGATTTCTTCTTTGTTTGCAATATCTTGTGCGACACCGAATAGTCTATTGCCAAAATTATTAATATATACCGCGCACAAATGCAGTGTTTTGCGTTTTATTTCAGAGATTTCATGAACATTATTGCCTAAGTGATTCGCTATGGCCTGGATAGTTTTTAGGGTGTTTTGATTAGAGCCTCCGACGAAAATGGGTATATTATCAAAATTTATATCATGATTTTGATTGAAAGTTTGGAGAGGATACAAATACCCATTGTTTTCAAAGTAGGGTGTCATTGACCTAGAATTGAAACTCCCTGAACAGTGAACTACAGTAGAATTTGAATGCCCAAATTGTTTTAATTCGTCCAAAAATCCTAAGATTTGGTCATCTTTTACGCACAAAATAAAAGTTGCCTCTTTGCTCTTAGGAATATTATTAATACTGATAAATGGAAAATTGGGATAAAGTTCTTCGTATTTCTTTGGATCTCTTACTACAATGCCCTGTAGTTCAATGCCTCGATCCGCCATTCGTTGGGACAATATCTTGCCCAAATTACCCATGCCGACCAAATAAACTAGGTTACTCAATTTTATTTTTTCGTTTATTCTTTTTGAAAATACCTATAGCCAGACCGAATAACATAAGCAATGACCCTGCCCAAACAAGATTGATACCCGGAAATTCAATGGCTTGCAATACCACGAAATCAAATTTTGGTTCGACTCTGGATAATTGCATAGAAATTTCTTTCGGATCAACATCTATGGGATAAAACTCTAGTAAGGCGCTCTCTGACGGGATATCGATGCCTGTGAGCTTGATATTGATGCCATTTTTAAAATTGTGATCAGCAATGCTGAATGGTTGGTTGCCTCGTATTATGTAAAGCGGTTTGATGGTGTCCTTGGTTGCTCCATCTCCGATAAGTATATTGGCGCCCAGTACGATATCATCCGCGTTAGGTTTGAAGTGTGGATTCGTTATGTTTTTTGAGAAGCCAAGGAATTGGATATTTCTTCCTTCCCACGCAATCACTTCATTAGGTCGCAGCTTGTTGGAATGCATGTTTGGTCCTTCTGTCGGTGCTAAAATCTGCGCAAGCGACTTTTCATTTACACGAATATTGAGTCCAATCTGATTGTTATGATCATTCATATTCAGGAGCAATCCCTCCTTGGCCATTACCAAAGGTTTGTGCGAATAAACAGAGTCCTTGAATTTAACCCAAACATCGGCAGAAATTCCAAAATCACCTTTATTCCGATTCAAGTCGTGATGATCTGGATCGTATTTTACTTTATCCAATTTAACGAAAATCGAATCTTGATATGAGACCCATTTGTCTTTAGAAACTTGGATGTCGTCATAAACGATGCTTTCATTCTTGCGGGTTGCCTCTTCGATGCTTACTTGATCTGTTGGCAACGAAGCTATATGCGTAAATATATCTTTATTCCAATAGTGCTTGGTTGATGGGTTGGATGCTGCTATTTTTGTAAAATCTTTGCTATAAAGAATATTGGGTTGGACTGTAAATTCTTCCACCGTCTTTTCGCCATCTTCTGATAGTTTTTTAAAGTGGATATCAAAAGTTCTAGTCACCCCCGCGAAGGTATCTTTTTGATATTCTACCAAAAAGCCACTCATATACATTGGCATATTTTTGTCTAGCCTAATATTTTTTGCCAATTCATCTTCAGTTTGATCGGCGATCAATCCTCGAGTGATGAACGGATTAGAGCTGATAAATCTTTTGTTAAGCCCAGAAGCTATGACACCAACTATTAGTATTCCAAAGCCAATATGTGAAAAATAACTCCCGAGATATTGGATTTTGCTTTGAAAATTTTTCAATAATAAAATAAAATGCATGCATATCGCAAAAACTCCAGAAAACAACAGCAAATGGTGCTGCCAAGCATCGACATTTATCCAATAACAAATCCCAATGTGCAATATAACCGCGATGATTAGCCCTAAAACTATTCTCAACACCCAGCTTTTGTTTTTGAAGGGATTGGTGTCCATCCTGTATTTGACAAGCATCGCAACAATCGAAAGCAATGAAAGCAAAACGCCAACCCAAAGCTGAAATCTATTGTGGTGCGCTACTGGATCCACAGGCGTGCTTCTATGCCAATCTTTGAGATCTGTATTCAGAATCCAACCGATGCCACTTATTATTTTATTAAAAACGGGAATTGAAGTAGTAAAGGAAATCAATAAACACGAAAATAAAAACACCATAGAGCCTATGAACATCCAAAATTCTCTGCTAAACAGCGATTCCTCCTCCTTAGGAGTGGATATTGATTCTTTATTTTTCCAATAAAAATATATCGCCCCAAGGCCAAACAATAAAATAAAAATGATGAGCTGCCACTCTAATCCCATCTCCGTAAATGAATGTACAGATGTATCCCCTAAAACGCCACTCCTAGTCAAAAAAGTAGAATAAACTACTAGGACAAAACTCAGAAGATAGAACACATACGCGGATTTAAGGCTGTAAGGCGTGTTTTTTGCGATGAGATGCGTATGAAGTCCCGCTAGGAGAATCAGCCAAGGTACAAGGGACATGTTTTCTACAGGGTCCCAAGCCCAATAGCCCCCAAAACTCAAGGCTTCGTATGCCCACGCACCGCCCATCAAGATACCCAATCCCAAAATCGCCCCAGCAAATAAAACCCACCCAAAAGCTGGAGCCAACCAACCCTTATGATCTCTCAATCTCAATCCTGCTATCGCGAATGCATAAGGAATAGCCGTACTCGCAAATCCCAAAAATAGGGTAGGAGGATGTATCGTCATCCAATAATTCTGTAGCAGCGGATTCAGACCGTTGCCCTTGATCAGCATTATATAATTTGGATTGTTGAATAGCGGAATATTCATCACGTCTCTGATGAAAACAAATGGATTAGAACCTATTTTCCACTCAAGCCCTGGCACATACACGCCTAGGATCATACTCAATATCATCGCTTGTATCAAGCCCAAAACCGCTAAGCCCGTGTACTTGTATTTATGACGATTATAAAGCAGCACCGTCCCTAGTACAGCATGCCAAAACAACCACAATAAAAAACTTCCCTCTTGACCTTCCCAAAAAGCTGAAAATATATACTTCATCGGCAAATCATCCGATACGTGTTGCCAAACATAGTGAAATTCGTAGTAGTGCTGGATCATGATAAAAAACAAAAGGCCTATCAATGACCAAAGCGAAAGACAATGCGCCCACCACGCTATCTTGCCTATTTTTATCCAATTATTTGCTTGAATTTTCTCGGAGGGTTTGTCAACTTGCCAAAACGATAAGGCCGTCAATATGGCACTTGAAAAAGATAAAAATATGGCGTATTGACCTAAGTGAGCTAAATAAATATGCTCCCCAATATACGGTATGGATTCCTGCATTATGAGATTAGGATTTGGTGGCTATTTCTTCGTTTTTGTACTTTGATGGACATTTCATCAATATGTCAGATGCCTCAAACGTATCTCCAACCAACTTGCCCGTAACCACAATTTTTTCCGAAAGCTCGAAATCCTGTGGCTTCGGCGCGCGCCTAATCACCTTTTTTAGTACTTTATTTTCATCTCTGATATAAAAGCTGAAATAATTTGGATCTTTCATCGGATCATACACGATCTCTTGGTCTTTAGCCAATTCACCCACCACTTTGGTTTTTCTACCCGTCACGGAAGCGTATTCAAAGTCCCCGTATTTGCTCAAATCGCCAATTGCACTGATCAACACGGTTATCCCGATGGCTATGATTAAAAAACTTATTATATGTACCTTTTTCATAATATGATGATGGCTTTTCTTCTTAAATATTTACAGTATGAACAATCAACCAAATGCAAAGTTCGATATTTTACGGCATTATTTTGTTATCTACCGCGGTATTATTTTTATCTAGGGCGTCTCCCGCTACTCATCCAAAGGATGAAATCGGGCCGCGCTCTTCATGGGTTCGCAAGCTCCATCCTTTGGATCTGCTGCGCAGCCATTGCGATCGCTGACGCGCAAGGTGTTCATACAGTCAGATTTAGCGAGGATTATGTCGGGAATTTATTTTTTAGAATTGTTAATATTAATGTAAACACTAAATTTTCGAACAAAATTAGATAAAAGTGGATTGGTTTTATTCAGATAAACTATAATACATCAAACTGGTCAAATGCACTTTGCATTTTCGCCTCCAGTTCTTCTCTTTGACTTTTGCTAAGTTGAGAAGGTAATGGTAGCACATTCTTCTGCCAAAGGTGCAAATATTGTTTAATCCATTTTCCTTCCTTGCAGTAAAATATTGCTTCTGTTGGGTATTTTTCTTTTGCTTTGTCCAAATAATACAAAGTTTTATATATGTCTTTCTGATGGCAATCGAAGGCTCTACTGTAGTAAAAATGCGATAGGAACACATCGTCTTTAAACCCTTCAAATAAGGCTTCAATGGTAGATTCTCTCTCCAAATCTAATAGATAATCTATTGCAAAATGAATATAGTTATTTGCTGCTTCATATTCTCTTATCCCTAACGACTTTACAATGTCAATCATTACATAACCTTCACACTCAACTTTTTTAAAGTCAGGACAATCGTTTAGTTTAATTTCTTTATACCATTTAAATAATATATGGACATGTTCAAAATACTTTTTTTTAAGTACATCTTGCAGCAAATAACCTTTTTTGAAATAGTAGTTAAGGTATCTCATTCGTTCTAAATAATTAACTACATCATTTACAGTAATAAGTTTCAATTTGATATTATTTAACTCCAACATCAGTTTATCAAAAACTTTTTTCTCAAGTTCATCAGAGAGACCTGCTACTTTATTCAATCTGTATAATCTATCACTAATATTTCCTATTTGATCAAATGCATCTCTGCCTTTAAATAAGCCAACTACTTGATGATGCAGCCTAGAATCTTCTTTTTCCAGTTCTCCAAGAATAAAAGCATAAAAATCATCTAGGACTGGTCTGTCTGCTGGGTCATTTTTCAGCATTTCATTTATGTAATTTTGTAAATCGGTATTTTCAAGCGACACTATACTTTTATCTTCCGACAATGACCACGATTTAAAAGAACCTGGTGAAGTCAATGCTTTTTTATTCGTTGAACCATTTGGATGTTTACCACTGAAAATCATATAAATCATTACACCTAAAGCAAATATATCTGGGTCGTAGGTTTTATACTTCTTAGGAAAGTATTGCTCAGGGGCTTTATATGGAAATTTTCCTCCTCCTCCACCGTAAGTTTGACCAATTCGTTCTCGTAAATCTGCCATACCGAAATCTGCTATGACTATATGACAATTCAAATAATTATTTGTAGGAAATTCTCTATACTTTTTATCAAGTAGTTCTATTAAAATATTAGGTGGATTAAAATCTTGATGATACTTTATTCCACTCCTTTTTAATTCTATTAAGGCTTTCGTAATTTTAGAAACAATTACTAAGCCATCAAGATAACTAATTTTTTTTTTACCTTCTGCAACTTCTACCAATAGCGAATGTAAACTACAATCATAGAAAGGCATTACAATAAATAGATTGTCCCCAATAATTTTTGGATAGAATGCCGTAGCAATGTATTGGGAATGGATTTGTAGCCATAGTTCGCACTCATCAAGAAAATGACTTTTTTTTTCTGTCATTTCCTCTTTTGTCAATTTTCCGTTTATTTTCACAGATTTATATGCCAATTTTCGTGGAGTAGTATTCTCCCCTTGATCTAAAATATAGACTGCACCAGAGTTGCCTCCCATCACATTAATAACTTTGCGACCTGTTTCTAACTCTAACTTGTATTTAAGTAGGTCTTGTTCTGACATCATTTGATTTTTTTTATTTGTGTTATGAGTACCTCAATTTGATTTAGTTTAGTATACATCCCCTAGCCACAAAATCATTTTAAAGCTAATCTCCTGCTTTCCGTCCATTCCTAAGATTTATCCCTGTGTACAAGTATGCCTTTAAAGAACATGAAAAATAAGTCCAGCCTTGCGTCTGGCCCATCATTGTTCTTACTTCTTCTAGGGTATATGATTCCTCTGTAATATTAATTTTTGTTTTTTGATCTTCAACATTAGAGAGCTTTATGTTTACTTTTCTCATTTTGTTTTCTACTTCCCATTCGAAAGTAATGGACTCGTTCTCCTGAACTTGAATGCTTTGAATAATACAAGAAACCCCATAATCTGCGAACTCCCATTCTACATCAGTTCCACTCGTCAGATCGCTACTTGCGCTTGATACAAAATACCCAATCAGTTGATTTTTATCTACAATTGCTCTAAATATTTCTGAGATTGGACGTGCTACAAAATCGTTAATTTCAACTTTCATTTTGCTTGAGATTTTTGATATAAATCATACAATTCAGTTTTAATAGGGATTTTTTCATACGTCTGATCGTCAATTGGAGTAATGTTCTTTTTTAAAATCAAGTATTGATGGAATGGTTTATAGTCTAGACTAATATTTAGATACCTAATAAGATAGCACTGTAGTTCCCAATCATTCAATAATTCTGGAGAGCTTTTAACAACGGAATATTTCGGGACGATTACACCCATATTTTTTATATCCAGAATCAGTTCTTTGTCCCTAGAGATTTTTCCAATTTGGCAACCAGCGAAAATTAAAACGCCACCGAATACTAAGACAGAGAGCAAAAGCAATAATTTTCCTTTTGATGAATAAAAATTCACCAAGTCCAGTGCCATTGGGGCCAGTATCAATCCAAATCCTATACCAAAAAATGGTAAAGAAGGAACCATATAAAAGCCCTTTTGAACCATCGTCAAAACCAATGGAAGAGACCCAGATATGCCTATGAGAAAGAAAAATACGATATCGAGCTTGTTTTCTCTTATCTTAGTCAAATAACCTCGCTTCCTCGTGATGAAAACAATCAGTCCTGTAATCAAAATTTGAGGGATCAACTCACTAAACAATCTTTCAAATACATAAAACCTAGAGGAAACGGTAGGATCCGAGTTTATTCTATGCAATGCTCGCTCAAAAAGATAGGTGGACAAACTTTGACTGCTTTCAGGTAAAACAAAAAGAATAGAATACAAGAGAAAGGGGACAAACAATATTTTGAGCGTAAAATAAATTCCCTCCTTTAAGGTGATGGACCTAAAAACCAACCAATATAAAATCGGAACTCCTAGCGGAAAAAAACCTGGAATTCCTTTGCTCATGGTTGCTAAAAATATGGCAAATCCAGCCAATAGAAACCACAAAATATTTTTATCCTTAGACCTCAATCCTCGATAGCTAAAATACACCGAAGCCAGCGTAAAAATTCCCATCGTATTTTCATGCATATTGTTTGAAAAAGACCAAAAACACACTGGGATCGTTATCCATAAAATCAAAGGAAGCCAACCTAGTCCCTTGAATTCTTCGTTTTTCTTGAATATTTCACGCCATAGAACTACAATCAGCAACGCAGTGACTACCAAACATGTAAATGTATAAAATCGCTCCACATAAACCGAATCTCCGAGTACCTTAAAAAACAATGCTTGAATCCCAAAAACCAAAGGCGGCTGTTCATGGAAAGCACTCAAACCATACAAATTTAATTTGCTGAATTGAGGAAACCAAAAAGTTCCAATCCCTTGACCTAGATTGTGCGATACGGACGTGTATAACATGGCATCCATGAACATCCCTTCTTGGATCAATATCGGTAATGTCAGTCCAACTAAAACCGAAGCTGCAAGTATCCAATAGGGTATTTGCTTGGGGATGCGTTCTTTGATATTTCTCAAAATATTATTTCTTTTTGCAAAAATTTTTTAAGTCAAAATATTCCATAAGGAATCTTTGTTTTTACTAAACGAGAATCTTATAATTCACCGATATCTTCGTTCCAAAGTTTTGGATTTTTTTCGATAAAATCTTCCATCATGTTCACACATTCAGGCAAGTCCAAATCAATCACCTCTACGCCATGAGATTCCATAAATTCCCTAGCTCCTTCGAATGTTCTTGATTCACCAACTATTACTTTTTTGATTTTGAATTGGACGATGGTACCTGCACACATATAGCATGGCATCAGGGTTGAATATATGGTAGTTCCTGCAAAAGAACCAATCCTGCCGGCATTGTTCAGGCAATCCATCTCTCCATGTAGGATTGGATTGAGCTCTTGTACTCTTTTATTATGACCTTCTGCCAAAAGCTCCCCATTTCGTACCAATACTGATCCGATTGGAATACCGCCTTCAGATCTACTTTTTTGTGCCATAGCTATGGCCCTTTCCATAAATTTATCCATGTTTACTCTTTGATATAATTAATGATCGTTGAGCGGCAATCCTCTTTTTTGATATTCTATCCAATTGATATTTTCATCCCCTTTGCGCTGTTCCACCATCGTGATACACTCGTCCACGGGGCAAACCAGTTTGCACAAATTACATCCTACACATTCTTCTTCATTGATGGTATAGGTATTGTAAGGATTTCCATCCGCCTTGAAAATGGACTGATGGGATGTGTCTTCACAAGCAATATAACAAAGCCCACAATGGACACATTTATCTTGGTTTATGTTGGCAACGATATGAAAATTCAAATCTAATTTTTCCCAATCTGTAAGATACTGAACCGATTTTCCTCTAAATTCCTCAATACTGCGAAATCCTTTTGCATCCATCCAGTTGGACATCCCTTCGCAGAGATCTTCGATGATCCTAAATCCATATTTCATAGCAGCAGTACAAACTTGTACAGAAGATGAACCGAGCAAAATAAACTCTACAGCGTCTTCCCAAGTCGTTATCCCGCCGATTCCAGAAATCGGAACTTTATTCGTTAGTGGATTTTTAGAAAGCGTGGACAAGAATTTTAATGCAATTGGCTTGACCGCAGGTCCGCAATATCCACCATAAACAGATTGCCCACCAACATTTGGATTAGGCACCAAGGTGTCCAAATCTATGCCAGTAACCGATTGAATTGTATTGATGAGAGAAAGCGCATCCGTGCCGCCTTGAATGGCCGCTAAACCCGTTGGTACGACAGAATGAACATTCGGAGTGAGTTTGGTAATCACAGGGATTGTTGCTGCTTCCATGACCCATTCCACGACCATTTTAGCTATTTCTGGGTCTTGTCCTACCACTGCGCCCATACCTCTTTCGATCATGCCGTGAGGACAACCAAAGTTGAGCTCGATGCCATGGGCACCCGTATCTTCAACTTGTTTTATTATCGTGTGCCAAGCTTCTCGATAGTTGTCAGCCATTAACGATACGATCATAGCCCTATCTGGAAATTCCCTGACGGTTTCTTTTATTTCTTGGAGATTTATGGCCAAGGGTCGATCAGATATCAATTCGATATTGTTGAATCCCATGATCTTCTGAGACCCAAAATTGACAGATGAATATCTAGACGAAACATTTTTTACTTGAGATCCCAAGGTTTTCCAAACTACGCCGCCCCAACCCGCTTCAAAAGCTCTGATGACGTTGTATTTCTTGTCAGTAGGTGGCGCAGATGCCAACCAAAATGGATTCGGGGATTTTATGCCTAAAAAATCTATACTTAAATCAGCCATAATGTTTATTTCATTTTTTCATTCAAATCAATACGTCTTAAAGGCCACAACTTTGCAGAAGCATCCCTTTCGACTGAAAGATAAAAATAAATTTTATTATTTCCCTTTTAAAATATAAAAAAATCGTAAAAAATAGCTTCTATATCACCAGAAAGTAGTGAAAAAAAGCTAAGTTAAGAATGAACTCGCTTACATTCTGTCAGGCATGTCTATGCCCAATAAATTCATAGAATGAGCAAGTAATCTGGCTGTAACTCGACATAGAACCAGCCTAAAATCTCTCGCACCAGGCTCTTTTGCCAACAATATGGAATTGTTGTGATAAAATTTATGATAATATTTGGCCAGTTGATATGCAAAATGTGCAACTACTGATGGATCGTAGGCATTACTGGCCTCTTCTAGTACGGATGGATAATAGTACAAATGAAGGATTATATCTTTTTCATCTTCGTTGATGTCTGTGTAAACATTTGAGTCCAAAACCAAATCTATTGGTGTTTTCCTCAACAAGGATTGAATACGCACGAAAGCATTTTGGATATAAGGCCCCGTATGTCCTTGCAAATCTACGGACTCCGAAGGGTCGAAAATCATTCGCTTTTTCGGCTGTACTTTAAGGATAAAAAATTTAATTGCCGCTAAGCTTATATCATTTACGATATCATTTTTTTCTGCAGGTGTCAATGCAGCCAATTCTTCTCTTTCGAGCGTATTGGTTGAGACCTCGGCAGTGATTTCATCGATCAAATCGTCTGCATCTACTACCGTACCTTCGCGAGATTTCATCCTTCCACTAGGCAACTCCACCATGCCATATGATAAATGAAACAAGCCATCTGCATAGGGTTCTTGCAGCTTTTTCATCGTCTCGAACAGTGCCTGAAAATGGTAGTTTTGCTCATCGGCTACTACGTATATCATTTTGCTAGGATTCCATTGCTTATAGCGCATATTGGCAGTACCTATGTCCTGTGTTATATATACAGAAGTGCCATCTGCTCTTAAAACTACTTTATGATCCAGTTTTTTGTCCGTAAGGTCTATCCATACAGAATTGTCAGTTTTTTTATAAAAAACCGATTTTTCGAGTCCTTCATTGATGATGTCTTTTCCTAATAAATAGGTATCAGATTCATAATCCAATTGATCAAAATCTACTCTTAGGCGTTTAAATGTTTCTGCAAATCCATCGTAAACCCAGCCATTGAGTTGGGCCCACAATGCTTTAATTTCGGGGTCTCCCTCTTCCCATTTTTGGAGCATTTTGCGAGCCTGCAAACCCAAATTACTTTCTAGGTTGAAATAATCATTTTTATTTCTTTTGAAAAAATCAGATTGGGTTTCATTTTCTTTCTTTTTCTCCTCATAGATAGCCTTGCCAGCAGTAGATTCTTGCCAGGCCGCATATTCTTCTTTGAACTTTTGCTCGAAAAGTACATACATATCACCTACAAGATGATCGCCTTTCTTGGTGGGTGTTGGGACTTGTCCTTCTCCGAACAATTGCCATGCCAACATAGACTTACAGATGGCTATTCCGCGATCATTGATGATTTGCACTTTCTTCACGTCGTACCCTTGCGTTGCAAGTATTTTGTAGGTACTCCATCCCAACAATATATTGCGAACATGACCAAGATGTAGGGGTTTATTGGTGTTAGGGGAGCAAAATTCTACAAGTACTGTTTTTCCATTTCGAGGTTTAATACCATACTCAAGATCGTTTGATATTTTGTTTAATATCTCCAGCAATTCCTTATTGGACAATTTCAGATTCAAAAAGCCTTTGATCACTTGAAATTCGACAAAATCTGTATCGTTTTGCAGGATAAAATTACCCAAGTCTGCAGCTACTTTTTCTGGAGGTAAATTTATAGCTTTTGCTATATTGAAAACCGTCAAAGTAAAGTCTCCATCATGGTCTTTTTTTGTTGCTGTAATCCATTGGAGAGGAATCTCCATTTCTAGATTGAAATTCTCTGACAAGAATCGCTTGATTAAAACTTGCAACTTGGATTCTACAAAATTATATGACATTTTCGAATATGTATTAAACTTTAAAAAAGAGGACTATTGGTATCAATTATAAATAAAAATAACTCAAATATGTTCTAAAATGACTTCATTCGAATGCTATTCAGGTATATTTGGAAATGACCCGATACGAGTATGTTGTATCTTATGGATCTCACGAATGAAGATATCTAATCGATAGAAATAAAAGGGATAAAATCCATCAAAAGGGTTGGATGATTAATAAAAAAATCAACAAAACCAAAGCAAGTATCACAATGCTTTCACGTAGGTATTTGCTAAAAATATCGGGCATAGCCCAAGGGCTGAACTTCATCTTGAAAGTTAGTTTTTGTTTTACGAATCCAAAAGTACAAATTAGAAATTAAAAGGATTCAAATTTTAAGAAATGTCCTAAAAATTGAAATTTAACATTTTAATTCCATTGCTATTTACATAACAAATATGATGCCATAACGATATTTTATAATATAAATAATGGTTTTAAATAATTGGTATTACGGCTAATATCCAAAATTAAATATCACAATTAGGTAAAATATAGTAACAATAGCTCTATGATTTATATTTGAATTTATTTTTTAATAAAATCGTTCAACTTACATGGTGATATAAAATGGCCCAATCCTTGAATTGATTTTAAGTCGAGTGTTTTAGAACCTAAAAAAACTGCGAAAATTCGTAATACTAAGCTTAAAATGCCTTACATTCGCACCTTCTAATCAAGAAAATTTAAATTATCATTCAAAAGGAAAAACAAGTATGAATAGAGTTCTCGATCAGTGGTTTAGTCCATCGCTCAATAAAAATATGGAAATCGTCACTTACGGTCATTTTGGATTTGCACTTTTAATGTTGCCTACAGCAGCTGCGGACTACCTTGAGTACGAACGTTTTTTGCTAATCGATGCCATAAAACCTCTAATAGAATCGGGTAAGGTCAAAGTTTTCTCTATAAATAGCATCAATTCAGAATCATGGCTTAACAAGAAAATGTATCCTCGGCACAAAAGCATAAGGCATCAACAATTCAATGATTATATTTACAACGAAGTAATTCCTTATATCAAGGCGCATACAAGTGCAGATACTCCAATTATAACAACAGGTGCATCTTTGGGAGCTTTACATGCTTGTAATTTGTTCTTTAAAAGACCAGATCTGATAGCAGGTACCATTGCGATGAGCGGAAATTACGATTTAACTACCTACACTGATGACTATTTTGACACGGATGTTTATTTTAACAGCCCGATGAGTTATCTCCAAAATCTGAACGACGATTATTATTTGCCATTGATGAGAAAAAGCAAACACATACATATCTTGTCTGGAAGTGGAAACTACGAGACGCCAAATGCTTCTCGCAAGTTTTCTGCCTTATTGGATTCAAAGGGAATTCCTCATGATCTCGATATCTGGGGATCTGATATGCCACACGATTGGCCTACTTGGAGAGCTATGCTGCCCCATGTCTTGGGCGCGAAATTTTAGACCAACTAAGATTATTATAGTTTGTAGTTCATTTGTCGTATCTTTGCACGATTAACGTGTAGATTACTTTTGTAAAGTATTGAAAATGAGTAAAAAAAGGATATTATTTGTAACTCAGGAGATGGACCCCTATACATTGGATACGGAAGTATCGAATTTGGTTAGGAACTTGCCTATCAGCCTAGGAGAGGCAGGATATGACCTTAGGGTATTGATGCCATGCTTTGGAGTTATCAATGAAAGGAGGCACAAGCTACACGAAGTAGTAAGACTGTCTGGAATGAATATCATCGTGGACGATGACGATTATCCTTTGATCATAAAAGTGGCGTCCATTCCAAATTCTAGAATGCAAGTTTATTTTTTAGATAATTTCGAATTATTCAAAAGAAAATTCATTTTCAAGAATGAAGAGGGTGAATTTTTTGATGACAATCTCGAAAGATTGTTTTTTTTCAATAAAAGTGCTATCGAAATAGTTAGAAAATTTGGTTGGGCTCCAGATATAGTTTACTTACACGGTTGGATGACGAGCTTGATACCAATGTACCTAAAAACCACTTATAAGACAGATCCCATATTCAAACAATCCAAAATTGTTTATGCTGCTTACAACCATGAAAAGGATAACTTTTTAGCGGAGAATTTTCACCAAAAAGCTACCACAAATCAAATGGTAGAGGCTGATATCAAGCATTTCTATACAGATAAGCAACTAAATTTGCACCAAGGTGCATCTAAGTACTCAGATTGTGTAATTGTCACTTCTGATGAAATGGATGAAGCTACCTTGACTGGGATAAAGTCAAAATGCAAGAATATACAATATGTTCAGGGTGAAGACACGTTGTTACAGTTGACTTTAAATATTTTTACAAAAATTCTGAAATAAGACCTTTCGTGTTAATGAAAATAATAAACTTAAATAGCTTTAACGCTTTTGTTTTTGGTATAGTAATCGTCTTTTTCGCAACCAGTTGCAACAAAGATTCAGAAATAGGAAAATCACTCATAGCTCTTGACGAAATAAAGGTTGCCTTCGACGATACTTTGAAAGTTACGGGACATACTATAGCAGGACAGCCTGTTATAACCTACGATGCTTCACAAACTACTAAAGGAAATATTTACCTTTTAGGAAAAGTAAATGATCCTATTTTTGGAAAATCTGAAGCAGAAATGTATCTGCAAATAGAAAAATTGGACACTGCAACGCCATTCAAAGGACATAGACTCGATTCTATAGTTTTGGTGCTTCCTTATGACACGACAGCTTTGTACTTGTGGGGGGATACACTTAAACAATTTAGTTTAGAGGTAAGAAAACTGACCGATACATTGCCTTCTACTGCCAAAGTAAGAGATTTTTACTCCAATGTTTCTTATCCTAGTGGAGAACTTTTGGGTAGCCTAAATAATTTTTATCCCCGACCCAAGACTGGTTCTACAGAAATTGATTGCAATTCGATCCCTGGTCGATGTGATACCAATGCAGTCAATCCGTCGCTTAGGATTCGATTAGATCAGGCTTTTGGGCAGACTATTATGGATTTGCCTGATACAGTACTTAACAATATTTCTGCCTTCAGAAGAGCAATGAAAGGTGTTCATATAAGATCTGTAGGTAATACAGATTGTATTCTAGGGTTTGATTTCGATCTTCCTGTTCGAGATGGTGCCATAAGATTGTATTATACCAAAAATGATACAGCAAAGTTTAGTTTTATTTTGCCTTTATCATTCGCGTCTCCCAAAACAAACTATTTTAAAATCGATGGAAGCTCGGCTCCGATACAACAATATATAGGAAATACATCTGTGGATACCATTTTATTCATTCAGGGAATGTCAGGGCCTATGGCAAAAATAGAATTGCCAGATTTAACTACATTGAATAGAAACATCATCAATTATGCCGAATTAGAATTGACGGTTTTGGATCAAAGCAACGACCTCGCGTTGTATCAAAATAAGGTGCCTCCGCAGTTGATGGTTTACCAAAAAAGAGGAAACCAATTCGAAATGGTGGATGACGCTTTCCTTTCATTGAGTGCAGGGTTCAGTGCATTCAGGTATTTTGGCGGATATTTAATAAAAAATGATTCTACGGGTGTAAAATCATTTAAAATAAACTTATCGACCTACTTGCAACGGGTAGCAAAAAACCAAGCTTCAAGGACTATATATATTTCTTTGTTTAACGAAGCAGAAAATCCAAGACGTTTGATATTGGCTGGCCCTAACCATCCAAAGCATCCAATCAAGTTGAAAGTAGCATATACTAAACTTTAGTCGTTTATAATTGTAAATAATGTCATCCATTATTTGTAAATTTGAAATATTATATTTAAAAAAATAGCAATATGTGTGGTATTGTAGGTTATATTGGAAAGCAAGAAGCATATCCAATCATCATTAAAGGCTTGCAAAGGTTGGAGTATAGAGGGTATGATAGTGCAGGTGTGGCAATTTTGGATGGAGACTTAAAGATGTTTAAAAAGAAAGGAAAAGTATCCGATCTGGAAGCATCGGTTAAGGGCTTAAATACAAGCGGCAATGTAGGTATTGGTCATACTAGATGGGCTACTCACGGACCTCCTAACGATGTCAATGCTCACCCACATTATTCACACAATCAACGTCTTGCGATTATTCATAACGGGATAATTGAAAATTATTCTACATTAAAATCTGCGTTAGAGAATCTTGGTCATACTTTTATTAGCGATACAGATACAGAAGTGTTGGTTCACGTCATCGAAGAATTTCAAAAAAGAGATGGGCTAAAGCTTGAGGAGGCAGTTCGTAAAGCGCTAAAAAGGGTTATTGGTGCCTATGCAATCGTGGTAGTTGACAAGGAAGATCCCAATAAATTGGTAGCTGCTAGAAAAGCCAGTCCGCTTGTTATCGGCCTTGGAAAAGACGAATTTTTTATAGCATCTGATGCGACCCCCATCATCGAATATACCAACAGAGTCATTTACTTGCAGGATGAAGAAATTGCGATCATTCATCACAATTCTTTAGAAATCATCAACATCGAAAATGAAGTGCAAGATCCAGAGATCCATGAGCTGGAAATGAAATTGGAAGCACTTGAAAAAGGTGGTTATGATTCTTTCATGCTAAAGGAAATTTATCAACAGCCCGATACCATAGCAGATGGTATGAGAGGTCGAATAAATGTTGAGGAAGGTTGGATAAAATTAGGAGGTATCAACGAATTCCAAGAACGTATCAAGAAAGCAAAGAGACTTATCATCGTCGCCTGTGGGACTTCGTGGCATGCGGGTTTGATAGGGGAGTATCTTGTCGAAGATCTAGCTAGATTGCCTGTAGAGGTTGAGTATGCTTCAGAATTCAGGTACAGGAACCCTGTCATCAATGAAGATGATGTAGTTATTGCCTTGTCCCAATCTGGTGAGACTGCGGACACGCTCGCCGCTCTAGAATTGGCGAAGGACAAGGGAGCATTAATTTATGGAATAGTAAACGTCGTTGGTTCATCCATAGCTAGACTCACCCATGCTGGGTCTTATATTCACGCTGGTCCAGAAATTGGGGTTGCATCTACTAAAGCATTTACAGGGCAACTTACACTATTGACACTGCTTGCTATGCGTATAGCACAGCTGAGAGATAGCGTAGACAAAGAGTTTTTAGGGAAATTAATGAAAGAGTTGGTAAATATTCCTGATAAAATTCGCCAAGTCCTCGAACTGAATGAAAAGGTTAGATATATTGCTTCAGAAATACAAGATAGCCCTAATGCCATTTATCTTGGTCGTGGATACAATTTCCCCGTGGCCCTAGAAGGTGCACTGAAACTAAAAGAAATCTCTTATATTCACGCCGAAGGTTATCCTGCAGCAGAAATGAAGCACGGGCCAATTGCATTGATAGATGAAAAAATGCCTGTGGTTGTCCTCGCTAATAATACCAATAACTACGACAAAGTTGTCAGCAATATACAGGAAGTAAAGGCTCGGAAAGGTATCGTCATAGCTATCGTCAATGAAGGCGACACGGAAATCAAAAAGATAGCAGATTATACCATTGAAATTCCAGCCACCATGGACGAATTGGCTCCATTCCTATCAGTCATACCATTGCAACTTTTGTCCTATCATATAGCTATAATGAGGGGCTGCAATGTTGATCAACCTAGAAATTTAGCAAAATCAGTGACAGTCGAATAAAAAATAATTATGAAAGAATTAAATATGGAATATAATTCGCAAAGAGAAAGTTTGCGGATTTCAGAATATGGTCGGTATATACAAAAATTAGTATCTGCAGCCAAAAAGATAGAAAAAAAAGACGTAAGACAGGCCTATGTCGAAAAGATAATCCAACTCATGTTTCTACTGCAACCCAATGCAAAAAACTATGAAGATTATAAGGAAAAACTCTGGAAACACATTTATATCATCGCAGATTTTGATTTAGATGTAGATCCACCAGAAGGCATTACTTTTTCTCATGGTGAATATTTTAAAAAGCCACCAACTCTCGAATATCCAAAGCCATTGATGGAATTTAGACACTATGGCAACCATTTGAAGTCCATGATTAATAAAGCGATTTTAATGGAGGATCAAGCGAAAAAGGCAGCTTTTACTGAATTAATCGGCAATTTTATGAAATTGGCCTATTCTACCTATAACAAAGAGCATTATATCAATGATAATATCATCGTAAATGACTTAAATAAACTTAGCAATGGCAATCTTAAATTTGAAGATAATGTTAATTTGGATGCATTGACCAACGCTAATCCTAAGAAAAACTACGTTCAAAGCAATCCACCTCCTAAAAACAACAAGAAAAAAAGCAATAACAATCGAAATAAATACAAGCGAACTAACTGAGATTAAGTATATTGTATATGATAAATTTTTTATTATGAAATTTAAACTCCTTGCCTTAATTATTATGTGTAATTGTTTTTCGCAAATTCAATTTTCTCTAGCTCAGAATGCAAGCAAGAAATTCATAGATGCAGCAAATTTTGACATGACAAGTCGTCCTGGCGATAATTTTTATAAATACGCCAACGGCAATTGGCAAAAAAACAACCCAATTCCAGCTACAGAATCGCGTTGGGGCTCATTCAATGAGTTGCAAGAATTTAACCTCGATGCATGTAAAAAACTGCTAGAATCAGCCGCAAGCAAACACCAGAAAAAGGGGTCTTTTTTGCAAAAAATAGGGGACTTCTATAAAAGTGGAATGGATACCATCGCCATCGAGAAAGCCGGTATGACGCCATTGTTGCCTTTTTTAGAAAGAATAAACAAAATTAAAACCAAGGAAGATATTATCAATGAGATAGCAGAACAACACAAGGAAGGTATCGGACCATTGTTCAGTTTTTATGTATATCAAGACGACAAAAATAGTGCGTCTGTAGTCCCTCAATTCCAACAAGGTGGACTTGGCATGCCAGACAAAGATTATTATACTAAATCTGATGAAAGGACGCTCAAAATCCGAAATGCTTATAAGGACTATATCACAAAAATGTTCGAACTGATAGGAACTAGTCCTTCAGATGCTGCCCAAATTCAAGGTAGAATATTTGAGTTTGAAAAATCTCTAGCTAGTAAATCTTCGTCAAGGGTGGAGCTACGTGACCCTGTTAAAAATTATAATAAGTTAGAAATTCCAAAGTTTCAAAGTTTACTAACCAATATCAATGCCAATGATTTTTTAACTAAATTAGGAGCTTCTTACCACTATGTCTTGGTTGGCCAGCCCGCTTTTTTTGAAGCCATCAACACAAAATTGGTCGATACACCTGTTGAAGATTGGAAAATTTATTTGAAGTGGAATGTTTTGAGAAAAGCCTCTGGGTATCTGAGCGACGATTTTGTTAAAACCCAATTCAACTATAGCAAAGCACTTTCAGGCCAAAAAGAACAAAAAGAAAGGTGGAAAAGAGTTCTGGGAGTAGTAGATGATAATATCGGTGAATTGCTCGGACAAGAATATGTAAAGCAGCATTTCAAGCCAGAAGCAAAAAAGCGTATGCTAGAATTGGTGGACAATTTGGCTAGAGTTTTTGAAAAAAGAATCAAAGGCTTAGACTGGATGAGCGAAAGCACAAAGAAAAAAGCGGAACTCAAACTTCATGCTTTTATGAGAAAAATAGGTTATCCTGATAAGTGGCGTGACTATTCAAAGCTTCATATTGGCAAGGTTTATTGGGAAAATGTTGTTGCTGCGAATAAATTTTCTTATCAATACATGGTTAAAAAACTAAACAGACCTGTAGATCGGACAGAGTGGCTTATGTCTCCTCCTACGGTCAACGCTTATTATAATCCCAGCTTAAATGAAATCGTTTTCCCGGCGGGAATTTTGCAATTTCCTTTCTTTGACAATGCTGCAGATGACGCATTTAATTATGGTGGGATAGGAGCTGTTATAGGACATGAAATGACCCATGGTTTTGACGATCAGGGACGTCAATACGATGCCCAAGGTAATCTTTCTGACTGGTGGACAGAAGAAGATGCAGCGAAGTTCAAAGCCAAAACAGACGTTGTAGTGCAACAGTTCAATCAATATAAAGTACTCGATTCATTGCATGTAAATGGTGAATTGACCCTTGGTGAAAATATCGCGGATCTTGGTGGCCTTTCAATAGCTTATGAGGCTTTCAAAAATACCCCTCAAGGGAAATCAGAGGAAAAAATCGATGGATTTACGGGTGACCAACGCTTTTTCTTGGCATGGGCTCAAGTTTGGAGACAGAATATTCGTGACGAAGAATTGGCCAATAGGATAGTAGTGGATCCTCATTCACCTGGAGAATTTCGTACCAACGGTCCATTGAGCAATATGCCTGAATTTTACAAGGCTTTCAATGTCAGATCGGGGTATAGATTGTGGCGCCCAGATAATGAGCGTGCTAAAGTTTGGTAATTAAATTTCATTTTTTATAGTATATGTCTGTAGAAGTAAAGGGAATTTCGAAAAGTTATGGAGCACAGTTCGCTGTGGATGATATAAGTTTCAGCATACTTCCCGGCGAGGTACTTGGCTTTTTGGGACCCAATGGTGCTGGAAAGTCAACCACAATGAAAATGATCACGGGATATCTAGTCCCCAATGACGGAGAAATAAAAATTTGTGGAATAGACATTTTATTGGATGATATCGCTGCAAAAAAGAAAATCGGGTATCTGCCAGAATCCAACCCACTTTACAAAGACATGTTCGTGCGAGAATACTTGTATTTCATGGCGAGTATTCATAAAATTGAGAATCCTGAAAAGAGAGTCAATGAAGTGCTCGCAGAAACAGGTTTATTGCCTGAGTCAAGGAAGAAAATAAGTGAATTGTCCAAGGGTTATAAACAGCGGGTAGGATTGGCGCAAGCTATATTGCATAACCCAGAGGTTCTGATTCTTGATGAACCGACTTCTGGCCTAGATCCCAATCAATTGGTTGAAATCAGAAATCTGATCAAGCAATTGGGTCAGACAAAAACGGTGATTTTATCAACCCATATCATGCAGGAGGTCCAAGCCATGTGCAGCAGAGTTATTATTATAAACAATGGCAAAATCATCGCCAATGATAGCGTAGAAAAATTATCCTCGATTCAAGATGACATTTCAGAATTAATCCTAGAGTTTGACAAAGAGGTAAGTAAAGATATTTTTAAATCATTATCATATATAAAAAGAGTCAACCATTTGGGTGGCAATCGTTGGGAAATTCAGATAGAAGACGCACTCGATCGAAGAAAAGATCTGGCTGAATTCGCTCATTCAAATAATTTGGTAATTCTTGAAATTACTAAAAAACAGGGTACAATGGAGTCTATTTTCCAGAAATTGACTCAAAAATCAAATAATTAAGTGGTACCAATTGTTTGTATAAATTAAAAGGTAGGCATGAAAAGCATATTTTGGAAAGAAATCAATTCATTCTTTAGTTCAACAATTGGCTTTGTTGTTGTAGGTGTTTTCTTGGTATTATTAGGGATGATCATGTGGATTTTTCCCGATTTTAGTATTCTTGATAACCAATTTGCCTCTTTAGATACACTATTTTACATCGCGCCTTTAGTTTTTTTGTTTCTCATTCCAGCTATTACTATGAAATCTTTTTCGGAAGAAACTCAGAGTGGTACTTTTGAAATTCTTTTTACAAAACCATTGCGGGATTGGGATATTATTTTGGGTAAATATTTTGCAGCATTGGCCTTAACCATCATTGCCTTAGCGCCGACTTTGATTTATTATATATCGGTTTATTATCTCGGGAGTCCTAAAGGGAATCTCGATACCGCGGGGATCATTGGTTCCTATTTTGGTTTGATACTTTTGGCAGCGTGTTTTTGTGCGATAGGGGTATTTGCATCATCTCTTTCCCAGAATCAAATCATCTCATTTTTAATAGCAGTTTTTCTGTGTTTCCTTCTGTTTTGGGGCTTTTTCTTTTTGTCAAAATTGCCATTTTTTTATGGTAATGGAGACGATTTAATGCAAGAGCTTGGGATCGATTATCATTATCAATCCATTTCTAGAGGATACATCGATCTCAGTGATATTATTTATTTTGTGGTGGTTATTTTTACTTTTTTAAGTGCAACTTTATTTTATATATCTAAGCGTAAATTTTCTTGATTTCAAAAATTTGATTCAATATTGAAAATGAATTTATCCAAATATACTTCCTTGTCCCAGCGAAAGTTTTTACTTTTTGTAACCTTGGTTATTGGGGTTGGGATAGTTTTGTATTTCTTGGCTCGAACCACACGTATTGGGATTGACCTTACCGAAGAAAAGCGTTTTACGATCTCTGAATCTTCTGAAAAAGTTATTAGATCCTTTGACCAGCCTGTGTATGTAAAAGTAATGTTAGACGGAGAGTTTCCAGCAGGTTTTAAAAGGCTTCAGTCATCAACGAAAGATTTATTGGACAGATTTAGAAGCATCAATCGAAACATAATATATACCGTTGAAAGCCCATTAGGAGAGGACCAGCAAGAAGCGGATAAACTGAAAGAAGAGTTGGCAAAAGAAGGCATCATTCCAATCAATTTGATAGTAAAAGGAAGCAATGAAAAAAGTGCTACCTTGATTTATCCTTATGCAGAGGTGACTTACGGTCCTAGAAAGATGTATGTGAATTTACTCGAAGAACAAAAGCTGGATGGCTCGGACCAAGAGGCTCTGAATAGTTCGGTAGGTTTGTTAGAATATAAGTTCGTAAATGCATTTCAAAAAATCGCTAATCCGACAAAGAAACAGATCATCTTTACTCAAGGACATGGTGAGCTCACTTCAGATGAGTTATCTGGATTGCAAAAGGCCATTTCTCCATTTTTTAATGTTTATTTTGCAAATATCGATTCAACGTATAAGATTTCAAAAAATGTCGATCTGATCGTAATTGCAAGACCGAGAGCCCCGTTCACCGACAAAGAAAAATTTGTCCTAGATCAATTTTTGATGAATGGTGGCAATTTGATGTTTTTGATAGATAAAACGAATGCTGCAATAGACAGCATCAGCCCGACTGACGGATTTGTCCCATTTGAATATCCTACTGGTTTAGATGATTTATTATTCAAATATGGAGTTCGAATACAGCCAAATATGGTTCGAGATCTCGAATGTTCTAAAATACCGATGGTAGTAGGTAAAGTTGGGACCAATGTCCAGACTGAGTTGTTCAATTACTATTATCACTTGATTCCAGCACCAGCAAGCAATCACCCAATCGTTAAAAGCTTAGATCGTGTCAATTTGTTTTTTCCAAGCTCGATCGATACGATCAAGACCAAGTATCCCATCAAAAAAACAATTTTGTTGCAGTCTTCAAAATATACTTCACTTCAGTTCATTCCTGCAAGATTGGACTTTGAAATACTAAGATATCAACCAGATCCATCGAAGTTTAACAAACCTCCAGCGGCGTTAGCTGTATTATTGGAAGGTAAATTCGGTTCATTATACGAAAGCAGAGTGCCTGCTGAGATGCAAGAAGCCTTGGCAAAAATAAATGCTCCCTACAAACCATTTGGAGAGGAGTCTAAAATCCTGGTGGTATCCGATGGAGAAGTAGCACGAAATCATCTTAATAGAGTTACTGGTGAAATCCAACCATTGGGATACAATCGCTTTGAAAAATATACTTATGATAATCTTGCTTTTATGGTGAATTCTATCGAGTATATGATGGACGATGACGGCATCCTCCAAGCTCGAACCAAGGACATCAAATTGAGACTTTTGGACCACAATGAAATCAAACATAATAAAGTGTTTTGGCAATTGCTGAACGTGTTGTTTCCTTTGGTATTTTTATTCTGTGCCGCATGGGTTTACCAACGCAGAAGAAAGAAAAAATATAGTTTTTAACTCAAAACATAAATTTAATTATGGCAAATATTCTGAAAAAGGATGATTACCAAACCATTATGCAAGAGCTGGGTCTAGCGAATCAGGTATTTCAACAAAAATATAAAGGCGAATCGCCTGATAGGCAGCCTGTCCATACGGTCTATGGTGGTGCCAACCTCTATTCAAGCGATGTGGTACAAAAAATGGGAAGAGCTTCTCTTCAAAACTTTAAGACTTATGCCCCAAATTTCGCTGTACTTGGTCGCTTATTAGATCACCCTAATGCGAGTGATTTGCCATCAGACGATGAGGCTATCAAAGCATTGGAATCATCTTTGATGAATATGTCCGACAAAGACAGAAAAAATGCTCCTCATTGGTTATCGTTTACTGTTTATAATAAGATAATTGCGAAACTGGAGGCCGAACCTATCGAGGATTTTAGAATCGATTTTGAAGATGGTTTTGGAAATAGACCAGACGATGAAGAAGATGCTACTGCAGTGAATGCGGCACAAGAAGTAGCTTTGGGTATGAAAAATAAAACGCTTTCGCCATTTATCGGTATCCGAATAAAACCTTTTACAGAAGATTTGAAATTGAGAGGATTGCGTACCCTTGATATTTTCCTGACGACTTTGGTTGGTTTGACAGGAGGAAAATTGCCTGATAATTTTGTCGTCATGTTGCCTAAGGTTACGATCCCAGACCAAATAACCGCCCTTAGAAAAATATTTGAGGTGCTTGAATACAAATTGAACTTACCTTATATGTCTCTAAAAATGGAAACCATGGTAGAGGCTACACAAGCAATCATGGACAAGGACGGAAAAAATCCATTGATGTCTTTTGTGGATGCTAGTAATGGTCGTTTGATTGCAGCTCATTTTGGTACATATGATTATACAGCTTCTTGCAATATAACGGCCAAATATCAAACCATGGGTCATGATGTTTGCGATTTTGCACACCATATGACCAAAGTTGCGCTAGGAAATACAGGAATTATGCTCTCTGATGGTGCTACCAACGTGATGCCAGTTCCTAAACATCGAGGCGACGCCCTTACGCCTGAACAAATCAAAGAAAATTTTGAATCGGTACATAATGCTTGGAGAATCGCCTATGACCACACGATGCATTCATTGATCAATGGTTTCTACCAAGGTTGGGATCTCCATCCTGGACAATTGTCGATGAGATATGCTGCGGTCTATACATTTTTCTTAGATTCTTACAAAGAGGCTGCTAATCGATTGAGCCATTTTATGGACAAATCAGCTACAGCCACTTTAACAAGCGACATATTCGACGATGCGGCTACGGGTCAGGGATTGCTCAATTATTTCTTGAGAGCATTAAACTGCGGTGCCATTTCTGAGGAGGAAGTTTTGGCGACTGGACTAACTTTGGAAGAAATCCAGTGGCGTTCGTTTTACAAGATTTTGGCCAATCGGAAGGGTTGGAATCATTGAGGCTAGTATGAATCCCAGCCGAATCGAAAGAGTTACTAAAGCAGCCAATTCTCGCTGGGTGGATATAGGGATTGTTGTGGAAAATGTCCAAGATATTCGCAATCTAGGAGCAGTCATTAGGACATGCGAGGCATTTGGAATATACCATATTTATGCTCTTTTTACCAATTCAGAGTTTGAAGATTTGACAGAAATAAAATTAGGTAAAAGGAGTAGCATGGGGGCTCGTCAATGGGTTAAAGTCCATCTTTACAAAGACAGACAAAAGTGCTTTTCTGCTTTGAGGATAAAATATAAAAATATCTTGGCTTCTATTCTTTCCAACGACGGTCGGTTGCTTCATGATTTGAATTTTTCAGAATCTTTTGCATTGGTATTCGGCAATGAATCGCTTGGAATCACCCGAGAAACGCTGGATTTATGCGATGGCAGCTTTTATATTCCTATGATGGGGCTTTCTGAGAGTCTTAACCTTTCCAATGCATGTAGCATTTCAGTCTATGAAATATTTCGTCAAAGATTGTTGAGTCCACCTACAATTACTGAAGATATGAAAATTGAGCGAAGTCAAATAGAAGCAGAATACTTATACAATATGCAGCGAAAAAATAGGATTAGGACTTCTAAAATCAGTTCTTAGTATTTTTCATCAGAATCCAATAAACAAGCCCTGAGATAATGAATCCAACAAACCATGCGTAGTGGTACAGCGATTCTAGAAATGGCAAATTTCCCTTTGTGCTGACATTGATTTGCACCAAAAATCCAGGGATATTGGGTAAAATCCCTAGTATGAATGCCAATATGGCGCTGTAATTAAATCCCTTGGTGAAAGTATATCTCCCTTGACGTTTATACAAATCATCGACATCCAATTCTTTCTTTTTTATGAAAAAATAATCAACAATCATGATGCCTCCGATCGGGCCTAGCAGACTCGAATAAGCAATCAACCAAGTGAAAATATAACCTGTAGGATCGGAGATCAATTTCCAAGGGCAAATCAAAATGCCTATGATACCTGTAATGAATCCGCCCAATTTAAAGTCGATTTTTGAAGGCGATAAATTGGCAAAGTCATTGGCTGGACTTACTATATTAGCGGCAATATTGGTTGCAAGAGTAGAAATGATGATAGAAATCATAGCAAATGCTACCACCCAAATATTTGTGAATCTGCTCGCAAGCACGACTGGATCCCATATAGACTCCCCAAATACAATGATTGTTGCAGATGTGACCACCACTCCTATAAAAGCAAAGAATGTCATCGATGGAGGAAGCCCAATGGCTTGTCCGATTATTTGATCTTTTTGACTTTTTGCATATCTGGTGAAATCTGGAATATTCAAACTCAATGTCGCCCAAAATCCCACCATACCAGTCAAAGCTGGGAAAAAGTAAGCCCAAAAATCAGAACTATTGGTAAACTTTGAAGGCTGCGCTAGAATCGGCCCTAAACCGTGGGTGCTCACAACAGCCCACACAAACATCATAATCGCAGCAAAGGGCAGGAAAATGGCTTTAAAGACCAAAAGTTTTCGAATAGACTCTACGCCTTTATACACCACGTACATATTGAGCAACCAAAATATAAAAAAAGTAATCGCTGGTCCTGTCTGAAGACCCAATCCACTTGGAAAGATTTGAGGCAAAGTACCAAAACTTGGGAACATTTTTACCAGCAATTGGTATAACGCACTGCCTCCAATCCAAGTTTGGATTCCGAACCACCCACAAGCAACAATTGCACGTAACAAAGCGGGTATATTGGCTCCTAATACACCAAAAGAAGCTCTTGCCAAGACTGGAAAAGGAATTCCATATTTTGCACCAGCATGCCCATTCAGTACCATGGGTAGCAATACGATGGCATTCCCTAAAAATATCGTAAAAATAGCTTGTTTCCAATCCATCCCTCCTTCGATAAGACTAGATGCTAGCATGTAGGTTGGTATGCACAGACTCATGCTTATCCAAAGTGCTGCAAAATTCCATTTTCCCCAGGTTCTATTTTCTAAGGATATGGGTGCCAGATCTTCCGATATCAGGGATGATTCATTACTTGTCATAAAATACTGTTGAACAATGCCTAATTGATATGTGCGTCTGCTATCGAAATTGCTTCGGAAATTATGGCTAGACCTTCATCTATTTGTTCTTCTGTGATCGTAAGGGGAGGAGCAATAAAAATATAATTCCACCTCACGAAAGTGTACATACCCAATGATTTAATCTTCGCAGCTACTTGATTCATGATGCTCATTTCAGCCGGTGAAGCATTGAACGGTGCCATTGGTTCTTTGGTATCTCGATTTTTTACCAATTCGATACATCCCAAAAGACCCGTATTCCTGAAATCTCCAATAGACGGATGCTTTTTCGCCAATTCTGCAACACGCTTTTCTACATAAGCGCCCATATTACGGCAGTTCTCAATCAAATTTTCTTTTTCATAAATTCCCAAAACAGCAAGCGCAGCTGCACAACCTACGGCATGAGCGCTATAGGTCAAGCCTATCATTAGCGGTTTATCATCAAAATATTTTGAAATTTTATCAGAAACCATCAAACACCCAAATGGAATGTATCCAGCGGTGAGACCTTTGGCCATTGCCATCATGTCAGGCGATACTTTAAAATTATCCACGCCAAACCATTCCCCGCATCTTCCAAATCCGCTCATGACTTCATCAGCTATTAACAAGATACCGTGTTTGTCACAGATTTCTCTCAATCTTGGCCAATAATCGCTTGGATATTTTATACATCCAGATGAACCAGACTCACCCTCCATTAAGATGGCTGCGATGGTTCCTGGTCCTTCGAATTCGATAACCCTTTCTATATGAGAAATACATTCTCTTTTGCAACTATCGGGTTTTTGAGACCAAGGACATCTGTAGCAATATGGGTCCTCAATATGGACAAAATTTGGAGCTTGTTGTGCATCTGAAGGAATCTTTCGAGGATCTCCACCAGCTGACATGGCTCCATAGGATGCTCCGTGAAATGCTCTATATCTTGCAATGATTTTATGCCTTCCTGTATATAATCTCGCTAATTTAATGGCGTTGTCTATGGAGGTAGCTCCACAAAGTGTAAAAAAAGCTTTTGTAAGACCTGGTGGCGTTATTTCTGCCAATTTTTTTCCTAAATCCCCTCTTGCTTTTGTAGCGCAACTGGGAGTAACATAAGCCACTTTTTTCATTTGTTCATACACGGCTTCAGCCACTTCGGGATGACCATGGCCAATATTCATATTCATTAACTGCGATGAAAAATCGATATACTTTTTTCCATCATAATCGTATAAATAGACACCTTCGGTCCGCTCAACATTGATTGGATCCAATCCACCTTGCTTTGACCAAGAAAATAAGGTATGTTCTAAATTATTTTTTAAACTCGTTTCTTTCTCTGAAGACATAATTTTATAAAATTTAATTTAACTATCAAATATAGTGAACCTTTTGAATATTTCCCAAAATAGAACAAACGAAAATTTTCATTTTCTAAATTCAAAATATTTTACGAACTTACAAATAGATTAAGTCCTTAGGTTAGAGTTTATTATCGCTTATGATTTTATCGACTTCGTCGCGATAGTTTTTACCTATAGGAATCAGTTTTGTTTCATTTTTTTCTTTGATTTCCACCATATTGCCATTGATGGCTAATATTTTGTCGGTGGCTAGGATAAAAGATCGGTGAATACGAATGAACTTTTCAGGTGGCAATTTATCCTCCAAGGATTTCATCGTTTGCAAAGTGATGATCCTTCCCGCATCCAGTCTGATGATCACATAATCTTTGAGTCCCTCGATATAAATGATGTCCTGATATTTTACTTTTATAAAAAATCTCTCTTGTGAAATGGGCTTCAATAAATAATCAATGGCATCCAAATCAAATCCTTCGGCAGCGAAATTTGGATATGCCGTTGTAAAAACAACAAGGGGCTTTATGGCCAATGTCTTGATAAAATCCAACCCGCTCACTTGTGGCATTTGTATGTCTGTAAAAATGACATCTATTTCATTGGATTTTAAAAAATCTCTTGCTTCCAGCGCATTGCTGCATGAAATCACGTGCTCGACATCCGACAATTGTTCAAGATAGGTCTCGAGAATTTCCAGTGCAAGAGGCTCGTCATCCACCAGCATGACTTTAATTTTGTTCATTGGTTCTTGGATTTAATTCGATGTACAAATATATTGAAAATAATTCTTTATTTTCTTGGATACTGAGTTTGTGTCTGCCGGGATAGATTAACTCTAACCTCCTTTTTACATTGACAAGTCCGACTCCACCGCTTTTCGACTTTGATATTTCTTGCGAAACTCCAGATTTGTTGTTTTGAATTTCAAATACTAAACTTTCATCGCTTATGTCCAGTTTGATGTGAATCATAGCACCTCCGATTGCATTTTTTACACCATGTTTGAAACTATTTTCCAAAAATGTCAATAAAATTAGTGGTGCAATTTGTTTATTTTCGGGTGATCCGTTGATTTCAAAAGCCAAATCAATTTTATCTTTTATGCGCAATGATTCTAAATCTATATAGTTTTTCAATGCAATGATTTCCTTTGAAAGAGCGACGTATTCTTCGTTGCATTCGTAGAGCATAAAACGCATCATTTCGGAGAGTTTTAACACCACTTCGGGGGCTTGATCGCTTTTTTTTAGGGTCAAAGCGTAGATATTGTTGAGTGTATTAAACAACAAATGCGGATTGATTTGCGATCTTAAAAATTTTAGTTCACTCTGCATACCATATGTTTGAAGCTCAGTTTTGATGCGCTGATCTCCGAGCCAAATCGAAATCACATGGATTATCGTTGTAATTGCCAAAATGATGAGATTGATGATAAAGTACCAAACTTGTTGCTCTAGTAAGTTATATTGTTCAATTGGATGATTGTCAAACTTTATATATAAAATATTGATTTTCAATAATGTAATTACAATTATTACTACAAAGGAGAAAAGTAAATAGTAAGCATATTTCCCCTCAATGAAATATTGGGGTATCAGAAATTTCAGCGTAATATTGACAATCAAGGCATAAAAAGCGACGTTAATGCTTTCGTTGGTCATCACAAACCACCAATCTTCTTGCGCACGATCTAGCCACAAAAGGGCAAGCCAAAGTGCCATCCAAAACAAGAACTGGACGGCTAGTTTTCTTCCAATTTGTCGGCTTAATACTTGTTCCAAAATGATTTATTTCCTTGTGTTTATTTTCAAATTTACAATCGTCAAGTTCTCTTTCCAAATTTTTTAGATAAACGGCTAATTTAACAAGCATTTTCGGCTAATTTTTCAATAATTCGTCAATTTTATACCATAAATTCGATCATTAACTATCAATTTTTTCGTACTTTTGATACTTATTTTAATAGAATTATGAGTGAAATTTTAGGAATAGGGTCTAGAGTAAATCACCCCTTATTTGGGGATGGGGTAGTAATAAAAATTCATCAAGTTGCTTATGAAGTTTGTTTTATCCATCAAGGGATTAAACCTGTGAGCAAAGAATACACCAATTGGACCATTATTGAAGCCATTTCGGCAGAATCATCGGTGAGTTTTACGGAGGCCGAAAAATCTTTAATTAAAATATTGAAGTATTGGAGTGATGTATCAGAGGTGGTGCCACTCGGCGATAAGTGGAAGGGAGGCAAAATGGAATTGATTCCAGGTGAAGCGGGCTTAAAGCCCAAAGAAATTCCAATCGAAACCTTTTTTCATAAAATCGTAATGCTTCGAGATCGAATTCGTGTGATGGAGCAAAGGATAAATGCAAGTGACCTTTCAGATGAAGAAAAAGTAAATATTCAGCAATATATTACGAGGATCTATGGTTCATTGACCACATTTAATATATTATTTAAAAACAAAGAAGACAATTTCGTTGGTGATAAAGGCGAATAAATATTATATACTTTCAACATTTGTATTGGGATGCCTATTTCTTGGTGCTTTTACAAAGTCTAAGATGAGCATCGAACAATTGGGAGAGAAATTATTTTTCGATCCGATTTTGTCTCGAGATTCTACCATTTCTTGCGCTTCATGCCACAAGCCAGAATTTGCTTTTGCAGATAATCGACCCTTTTCGAAGGGGATAAATGGTCAACTTGGTAAAAGAAACAGTCCTAGCGTGATGAATATGTCGGCACGTCCTTATTTTTTTTATGATGGCAGAGCCGAGACACTAGAAGATCAAGTTTTGCATCCTATTCAAGATCCAGTTGAAATGGGTTCAAATCTACACGAGCTGTACATTAAACTCAAAAGTCATAATCTTTATTCCAAGGCTTTTTTTAGCTTGTATAATGATACATTTCAGCTAACTCAAATGCAAGCGGCTTTGGCAGCCTATATGAGGACCTTAGAAACAGACGATACCGATAATGATCGATGGCTGATGGATGAATCGCCTGGGTTGACTCCCTTGCAAATAGAGGGGCGAAATCTTTTTTTCAGCGCTCGAGCTAAATGTTCTGAGTGTCATTTTACACCTGATTTTACCGATGATGCCTTTAAAAATATAGGTTTGTATGATGGAAAAAATTATCGGGATAGCGGGCGAGCTAAAATTACCAAAAATCCTAATGATTTGGGTTTGTTTAAAACACCTGGGCTGAGGAATGTAGCGATGACGGCACCATATATGCATGATGGAAGCATCAAAACCTTGGAAAAAGTAATTGACTATTATAATGACCCTAAAAAATTAGTTCCTCATTCCATCAATCAAGATTCCCTACTATTTAAACCATTAGGATTGACCAAACTCGAAAAAAAATCTCTCGTCGCATTTCTCCACTCATTGACAGATGACCAGTTTAAAAAGATCAAAAATTAGGATTATTCGTGGAAACTTTGGCTATATTGGTCTATTTTGGGCATGATTTTCCATGACTAAAATTTACCTTTGAGTACATAACTTTATTTTACTATTATTTTTTATATGAAACAATTTTTCAAATTCGTATTTGCATCGTGTTTAGGATTATTTCTTGCAATGGGCGTTCTCTTTTTGATTTTCGGTGTATTTCTAGGTAGCAAAGTTTCGAAAGCCATCGAAGGGGATAGTGTCGAAGTCAAGGCAAATTCCATTTTAAAGCTTAAATTTGACCAAATCATCCCTGAAAAAACAGACAATGTTCCTGTCAATTTTATGGATTTAGAATCTGACACAAAAATTGGCGTTAGCGACATCATAAAGATGATTAAAAAAGCCAAAACAGACGACAATATCAAAGGGATTTATATGAATAATTCTAGTATTGGACTTGGCCAAGCAGGTGCTTATTCCATCAGACAGGCCTTGATTGATTTTAAAAATTCTGGAAAATTTATCATTTCATATAATTCTCACTATGGTCAATCTGCTTATTATTTAGCCTCGGTTTCCGATCAAGTGCTGATAGACCCAATGGGTGAAATTGAACTTAAAGGATATGCATCCACCATTCCACATTTCAAAGATATGATGGACAGATTAGGGATTGGTGTACAAGTGGTTTATGCAGGCCAATTTAAAAGTGCAACGGAGCCATTTAGACTCAATAAAATGTCTGACCAAAACAAACTTCAAACCAGAGAATTGTTGAATTCATTATATAAAAATTTATTGACCGGCATTTCAGAATCAAGAAAAATTTCCGTTGATGAATTGAGTAATATTATAACCCAAAGCCCTTATCACCAAGCTGATAAAGCTAGACAAGAAGGATTGGTCGATAGTTTGGTAGAGCTGGATGATATTGATGATTATCTAAAAACTAGGGTTGGACTTGACGAATCTGATGATCTCCATATAGTGACGATTTCTGAATATTTAAAAGCCAAGCGATTGGACAATGACAATAACGCTGATGATAAAATAGCAGTAGTTTATGCTGAAGGGAGCATTACTGAATCAAAATCAGAAGAGGAGACCAATATTTCCGGTAAAGAGTACGTAAATATTTTTGCAAAAATAGAAAAAGACAAAAAAGTTAAAGCGGTCGTATTGCGTGTAAATAGTCCAGGAGGTAGTGCCGTGGCTTCTGAACAAATTTTACAAGCCATCAACGATTTAAAGAAAGTAAAGAAAATCCCTGTCATCGTTTCTATGGGTG
Source organism: Saprospiraceae bacterium (assembly GCA_016718505.1). Taxonomy (GTDB): domain Bacteria; phylum Bacteroidota; class Bacteroidia; order Chitinophagales; family Saprospiraceae; genus JADKKF01. The sequence goes on from JADKDE010000004.1 coordinate 466,158, forward strand.
ATGTAGCTGCTTCTGGAGGATATTATATTTCGTGCCAGGCGGATAAAATATATGCTGAACCCAATACCATAACTGGATCCATTGGGGTTTTTGGAATGATTCCCGATGTCTCAAAATTGATGGAAACCAAATTGGGGATTCATTTTGATACAGTAAAAACTACCCCATTGGCAGAAGGTGTAACTGGTGTATTTCCTATGAGCAAATCTACGTTGGATTATTTTCAAAGAGATGTAGATAGAGTCTATGACGTATTTTTGAGTAGAGTTGCCAAAGGTAGAAACAAATCCAAGGAGGATATTCATACCATCGCTCAAGGGCGAATTTGGACGGGGAATTTGGCGAAGAACAATGGATTAGTTGATGAAATCGGATCCCTTGAAGATGCAATCCTTTATGCTTCTACCAAAGCCAATATCAAGAATTATAAAATAACGGAATATCCAAGAATTAAGGATCCAATCAACCGTTTGATCGATAAATATGTTAATAAAAAAGAAAATGAAACCAAAGCTAATATCAAAGCCTTAAGCGGAGATGCTTATTTTATTTTTGACGCTTTGACCCAAATACAACAATGGAATGGGGTGCAAGCTCGTTTACCATTTATGCTAAATAAATTTTAATTTTTTATTCTTATTTTATGATCATTAGACTTCCTTTACTTGCACTGATTTTTGTATTTTTTATAGCTCATGGAGTGTACCAGAACACGGCCGCTGATTATCCAGTGGCCTGGATTAATCTTGACCCTAATCAGAGCCAATTCAATGGCTTAGGCACCAATACTGCGTATGAAACCTTGTTGAAGGGAAGGAAATCAGTTCCAGTTATAGTGGCGGTAATAGACTCGGGAGTGGACATCGAACACAAAGATCTCGATGATAGAATATGGACCAATACTAAAGAAATCCCAAATAACGGGGTTGATGATGATCAGAATGGATACGTGGACGATATCCATGGTTGGAATTTTATTGGGAATAAAAATGGTAAAAATGTTTTAGAGGATTCTTACGAATTGACCCGAGATTATGCTGCAGCCAAAAAATACTTTGCTAATAAGGATATTACCAAATTGTCTCGAAAAGATACCAAAAAATATGAGGCTATGATCGGTCTCAAAAAGACTATCGATAGCAAACGTTTGGCGGCGCAAAAAAACATCGATGAAGCAAATGACAAGCTTGAAAGCATCGCTACAATCCTTGAAATGATGGAAGGGGAACTAGATGGTAAACCCATAACTAAAGAAAATCTCAACGCGATTGTAAAACAAGACCCAATCATCCAAGCGGGCAAGGATTTATTGTCGCAAATACTAAATTATTATCCATCTGTCGGTACTATTGATCAGGTATTGAAGATCGTTGTGGATGAATTCAAACCACTTATTGAAAAATCCCAAAATGAATTGGATTATGGGTATAATCCAGATGAAAACGTGAGAGCTTTAGTTGGAGATAATTATGAGGATTTGTATCAAAAAGGGTATGGAAATAATGATGTAAAAGGTCCCGACGCAAGCCACGGAACACACGTTGCAGGCATTATAGCTGCTGAAAGAGGTAATGGCTTGGGTATCGATGGCATCGCCGATAACGTACGAATCATGTCACTGAGAGCGGTGCCAGATGGCGATGAAAGGGACAAAGACATTGCAAATGCCATAAAATATGCTGTTGATAATGGAGCTAAAGTCATCAATATGAGTTTCGGGAAAGGAAGCTCTCCACAAAAAGGTGTGATCGACGAAGCAGTTAAATACGCTCAAAAGAAAGACGTGTTGCTTGTGCATGCTTCTGGAAATAGTGGAACGAACAACGATGATGGAAATAATTTTCCAACAAAATATTATATCAAAAAAGGGTGGTTTTCTTGTAAAAAAGCTAAAAACTGGTTAGAAGTCGGAGCGATTACCCCATTCAAAGATGAAAATATGGTGGCTAATTTCTCGAATTACGGTAAAAAATCTTTGGATATATTCTCACCCGGATATCAAATCAATTCTACTTTGCCAAATCAGTCCTATGGCATCTACGACGGGACTTCAATGGCTTCTCCAATGACTACGGGTACAGCTGCATTGCTGCGATCTTATTTCCCAACTTTAACAGCTAAACAAGTAAAAGAAATCATCGTTTCCTCTTCAAAAAATCAAATGATAAAGTTAAAAAGCCAGGGACAGATGACGTTATGGTTACCCTTGACGAAATTTCCAATTCAGGGGGAATTCTCAATGTCGTAAATGCTATTAAATTGGCATCTGAAACCAAAGGAAAAAACAAGTATAATTATACTCATTCAGGCAATATATTTCCTTAAAGTCATGAAATAGCGATTTATTTTTGTTATTTTTGCGTTTATCTGGCTAAATAAGAAGATATTCTCGTATGCATATTAAGTCGCTCATCTTTTGCTTTTTGTTCGCTCTTGGGTCTTTTAACTCTTTAAGAGCTCAATATTTGGAGGCAGGCTTTGGGATTGGGGCATCACTTTATGAAGGCGATTTGTCCCCAAATTCACCTTTGAAAAGGTTCCAACTATTAAGACCTGCTGGTAGTATTTTTGTAAAATGGCATCTAAACCCAAAATTTGACTGGGCTTTAAATGTAAATTATCTTCAATTGCATGGGGATGATAAAAAGTCAGACAATGCAGGTAGAAAGGAGAGAAATCTAGATTTTACTTCCAACGTTTTTGAATTTAATACGACCCTTGAGTGGAATATTCTTGGCTTTGAGCCTGAAAGATTGTACTCGCCATTTTCACCATATGTTTTTGCTGGAGCAGGGATGTTTCACCATAATCCAAAAACAAAATATCAAGATACTTGGTATGAATTGCAACCATTGGGGACTGAAGGGCAGGGTTTGTCTCAGTACCCGGAAAGGGAGTATTACAAATTGTGGCAACCTAATTTGTTGCTAGGAATTGGAATAAAATGGGCAATTACCGAAAAACTAAATTTGTCAAGTGATTTTGGAGCAAGGTTGGTTTTTACAGATTATTTAGACGATGCTAGCTCGTCGTATATCTCATCACCAGAGATCGCAGAAGTACACGGACCTATAGCGGCCGCATTATCGAATAGGATAGGGGAAGGGAGAGGTACTGGCCCTGTGATTTTGCCCTCTGGTTCTTTGCGCGCTAGCCCCAATTCTACCGACTATTATTTGGTTGGTTTTGTGAAATTATCTTGGAATTTGTACAATGTTGAGCCACTTGCAGGTAGGAAATACCAAATGGGTTGCCCACGGTTTTAAGCCCAAAAATAAGATAACTTTATTCGTAAATATTCCTGCTTGCGCATGTCTTTGAATTGTGCCAAATAAAAGTAATACCCTACGTTCAGCATAGGTTGACCTACGGCCGATTAGTCACTATGGCTTTGCCATATAGCTAAGGATATATCCAAATGAGTTTTAAAAAAAAGTCTGAGCAACACCTTACTTCAAAAAAAAACGTCTGCAGCAGTGCAACAGACGGTTTTTTAATCGAGTTTATAACTTAAAGATTAATATCTTTTGTTGTAGTCACGACCTCCGCCGTTTCCACCTCTATCGTTATATCCTCCTGTACGGCCTCCGCCGCCTCCACCAAAACGATTACCTCCCCCAGATTGGAAAGGCTTCTTTTCAGTTCTTGGTCTAGCTTCAGTTACAGAAAGAGTTTTTTCCATAAAGTCAACACCGTTAAGTGCTTCGATGGCAGCATTTCCTGAGTCAGTAGAACCCATTTCAACGAAACCAAATCCACGAGAACGACCTGTGAATTTGTCAGTAATTACTTTAGCAGATACGACCTCGCCATATGGTGCAAAAAGGTCTTGTAAGTCCTGATCTGTGGACTTAAAATTGATGTTTGAAACGTAAATGTTCATTAAAAAAATTTTAATAAGTTACTTAAATAAATAATAGAAAGTGGAGGATGATTGATGAATAAATTAAATTTTAATTAAACGCTTCAAACAAAAATCTTTATACTTTTTAATTACACAGCAAATATACAATTATATTGCGAATATTAACCGTTAAATATTTACTAAAAAAAAATATCTCGAGAATTAATCGCAAGCGGCACCACTTATTGGCAGCGTATGGATATATTTTGTGTACTGCACGGGCAGTGTTTTCACATCCAATCCAGTCCTCGCCTTTAGCTTATCGCGAAGACCATACGCATCCTTATACTGTGGATTAATTCTCACGGCTTCGTTGTAATACCAACTCGCTAAATCAGGTTTCCCTATTGATTCATAAATAATTCCGATATTTCCATAGTTAAAATAATACGTTGGAGTCGCCGCAATAGACTTTCTATAATAAAAAACAGCTGAATCTATGTTTGGACGCACGGCTTGATAGAAATAACCCATCTTAAAGATTGCTTCACCAAATTTTGGGTGTATTTCCATAGCACGTCTCGTGTGGTGAAGCCCAAAATCGCATAATTCTTTCAATCGATTGCTGTCTTTTTTGAACCCATCTTTTGTGTACTGCTTCTTATTTAGTGAATCCATCAATCTAAAGGCTTGATTGATGACCTCAGACCCCAAATGCTTATTGACGTGGCAACTTTGCGGAGAAAAGCGAATATCACTTGAAAATAACGTAGCATCAGACTTCCAAATGTCATTTCGTATCCAAGTCCTGTAAGAGAAAAATCCCAATATAGGCAATAGTGCGATGCACGGTACTACCAGTTGTTTGATAGAAAAAATATCTTCGGCATGTTCTTCGGCATGCTTTAAAACATATTTTTCATTAATCCAAAATAAACCCTGGACAAGCAACAATGCAAAACCAAGCGCAGGTACATACAAAAATCTTTCAGCAAAAATACCTCCTCTTGTGATTACGAACAACATATTGGGCAGTAAACCAACTACCAAAATCAAAAGCCCGATATAATCGAATTTTTTACCAAAAAATGCTTTCCACGAAAAGTATATGATGCCACCTGCCAAAATCAGACCAGCCCAAGTGGTAGGATTGTCAAATGCACCAATTGGAATTTGATTGTAAGAATAATCATAACTCTGCGGATAAGGGATGGTAACTTTCCAAATGCAATAAAACAAAATGGTGAATGTACTCAAAAACTTAGCGCCCAAAAAGCGATATGGATAATTGACGATATCCCAAGGCAATTCCTTCGGATTTATATAGCCCAAAGCCATATTTTTATGGATAAAAAACACCAAAATTACGCCTAAAAATGGCAACCAAGATTTAATCAACTCGAATATATTCGAGGTATTGTCACGTCGCCAAACAATGAGTGGCAATAATAACGTTGCACTCATAGATGATTCCTTTGCCATCGCCGCGAAGTACAAGGAGATTAAGGCAAAGACATAGGATGGTTTGGTTTTAAAAATAAAAGGCATTGCTCCAGCGAATGCACAAAAAATAACCGTCCATGTCCTACCTCTGGTACCAAAGTCCAATTTGAAAACAAAGGCAATTACACAAATTAACAATACATACAAAGCAGGCAATAGTATTTTTTCACGAGCTTCATTCCGCTCTCGATACCAAATATAAAATAAAGCGGCGAGCAAAATACCTCCAAAAGACATGATCTCATCTCTAGACTTAAGATTGGCTACAACTTCCGTGTGGATAGGGTGGAGAGCGAATATCAGTGTTGCAAAAAAAGCATACCATACATTTCCATTGGTAAATCCTTTATAACATACCCAAAACAGCAAAAATATAGTCCCAGCGTAAATGATAACATTGTTGGTATGACTGACCTGCGGGTTATCACCAAAAATACCCCATTCCATAGCAAAAGTCACCAAGGCGAGTGGTCTATAATAGCCCAATTTCATATTGTCAAAATGCCAGAACTCTATATCAAAAAGCTTTGGAATACCTATCCAACCTTCTTTTACAAAATGATTGTTGGTAATCGCTCCTACGTCATCCAGTACATAACCATTGCTGAAAGTATTGCTATAGATCAATAATGAAAATATCACAGCAGCTATCGCCAGAATATAATGCAATAAACTTGAAGGAAAAGCCGTCCATGGTGCGTAAACTATTTTCTCTGTTGCTGCATTCGGTTTTGCTTTAGGTAAAGGTTGTTGTTTAGTGATTTTTTGTTTTGCCATTTTCAATGCTATTAATAGATTAATCCGTGCAAATCTAATAATTATTTTTATATTATAGAAATAATTATGTGAAGGCACTTAATTGTATTGATCGGCTTAAAATTAAATTCTAAGTTCAAACTAACTTAAATCATCGTCGATTAAATGTCAAATTCTGATAAGCCAATTCAGGGTTAAGCCCTAATTGGAAATTTGATTTGATATTGTTGAATACTAGTAAAGGCAATGCGCCTAATTGAAAGGATTACGAAATTTTTTGTCTTGGACGATCGAATAATCGGTTAAAGTTTTCAAAAAAGCAATCAGAGCCTCTTTTTCATGTGGCAGCAGTTTTAGCTTTTGAGGCTTATTATTTGTTATTAATCTATCGTCTAAATGCTCATTGTTTTGAATGCCTGAATCATAGTGGTCGATTACTTCCATCAGAGTGGCAAATCTTCCATCGTGCATGTATGGTGCTGTTAAATCGAGATTTCTCAATGATGGTATCTTGAATTTACCATTGCCCATCCCAAGGTCAGATGAGGCTTTGTCCAAGCCTATATTTACACCTTCGGAGGTTGTGCTTGATACATAGCCTGAACCCGTCATATTCCCATTTACAAAATTGGTGGTTAATAGAGTTGTTTCACTAAAGTTCACCAATGGGTGTATAATATTATGGCAACTATTGCAATTCGCTTTTTCTCTGAACAAAGTCATTCCAAAAACCTCCTGAGCATTAAAGTTGCTGAATCCTAAACCGATGGCTTGATCAAATTTTGAATTCTCTGAAGGAATAGCCCTGATAAACTGTGCCAAAGCTTTGCCAATATGGTCAAGAGTGGGTTTAGAATAACCGAAAGCTTTGTAAAAAAGAGGTTCGTAAAAATTGACAGCCTCCAATTTTGCTTCCAACTTATCGAGATCTTCCATACCCATCTCGATGTGATCGGCCACAGGCATCAAAACTTGTTCCTCTAGTTTGCGTGTTCTAGCGTCCCAAAAAAACGAAAAATTAAATCTTTCATTGATGATTGGCATAGAGTTCCTCTTAGTCGGTTGACCATTAAATCCTATGCTTTTGGGTAAATTGTCAGCAAAACCAAAATTTTGTTTGTGGCAACTGGCGCAAGATACAGTGCTGGTTTTACTTAGCCTAGGGTCATAAAACAAAACCCTTCCAAGCGCAATCTTCGCATTTGTAAGTACATTATCCAAAGGTTCATTGGGATTCACCTGTCCTTGAAATCTGGAGGTGTGAATATAATTCAGAGAAGGATCAAGGATTGGACTTTTGAAATCTATGGGGATGTTGGTTTCTTCCTTTTTGCAAAAGTTAAAAATAAAGATTAATCCAAATCCGATCAAAATAGGTAGAATATAAATACGCATTTTTTTATTTTTGAATAAAGATAATATGTATCTTTTGAAAATGCTTCTTTTATTTTGTTAAAATTTAATTATTTATTCAAATTTAGTTGTTTGAGCCCCTGTATTTGAAATTAGTTTACTATAAAAACGTAATCCATATAATGTAAGCGAGGTCAGGTTTTTAGATTTAGACTTTTAATTCTATTCCAAAGATGCCCAAGAGTCCTCGTGAGATCGGGTGAAATATCGAAATAAATTAACGCACCGAGATATCCTAAAGAAAAAATCGAACCCTTGATGAGAATATTTAACCAAAAAGGCAAATGAATCGGAAGCCAGTTGATCACAACAAAAAGCACCATGCCGAGAAACAGAATCTTCAAAATATTGGGTTCAAAAAGGGTGTATTTTGAATTTCCACCAAATAAATATTAGCTTGAAAAATTGTAAATGCTCAGAGCCAATAAAGTAGCCAAAGCACATCCTATCACATCATACCTAGGGATCAATATTTTATTTAAAAAATAATTCAATAATCCTAGTAATAAGACAAAAACGATGGAGTATTTGAAATACTTGGAAAACCCAATAATGGTATCGTTTACACCTGTTACCAAATCAATTAATCTGCCTAGGCCCAGTAGGATAACGATCGTTTTTGCATAAATCAATTTGTCTCCATTCTTGATGATCGACAAAAGATCGTCAAAGCATAAAAGTGTACCTAGGTATATGAAAAGCCCCACGATAAATAAATTAAGTGCAGATTTTTTATACACATTTTCCACCTCTGCGATACGATTATGAGTCAATGCATCGGCTATTATTGGAGCACTGATACTGATGATAGCCCCCAGTGGAATTTGCATGACATTTATGATATTATAAGCTATTTTGAACTGCCCATTCGCTTCGAATCCAAGCATAGATGATATCAACAATGAGTCCATCCTAAGTGCCATTTGAGACCCAATCCCACCCAATAGATGAAATATGGCAAAAGTAAAAAAACTATATACAAACGATTTTTCGAAAAATGTAATGTTGAATTTGAGATCCCAAGCCTTTATACGCCAAAGAAAAATAATTTGGCTGACCACGACAAATGTATAGGTAAGGAGAATCCCCCAGACGACCTGTTTTACACTAACAATTTCGAAAATATACAACAAGATGTAAAGCGGCAAACTTAGTTTTATATAAAGATCAAAAATACCTTGAACGGCTGTCCGTTTGGCCACCATCCCAAACTCTGTAAGCATACTAGAAAGAGCCATCAAGAAGGCTAAGGGAAAAATATAAAAACTGTATTCGATAATTTCTGGGCTACTCGAAAAATCCAGGATTCCTTTTTCTTTTAAAAAAGAACCGATGGAATCTGAGAGAAAATAGATGATTAGGGCGCTAAATATCCCAGCAATTGCAATCATTAGCATAAAAAAGGTCTGCAATCCCAGTGCTTTCATGAATTTTTCAGGCTCTTGAAATCTAGGGAAAAATCTAATATAACATCCTAGAATTCCCCAAAATAGAAAACTGCTCAATAGCATGGCCGTATCCATCAAATAGCCTGCCATCCCATACACTGAAATGGCGCGATTATAGACAAACAATGTGGAAATCATACCAACCGCCGAGCCTACGAATGTAAACAAAGTCTGTTTTACGCTCTGCTGGATGATAACTCCCATTATTTTATTTTAAGGATCTTATGTGTTTGAATACTCAGCTTCCATTTTGGATTGGCAAGACAAAATTCAATAGCGGCCTCAGTATTGTATTGTGTATTGATGCCATCTTCCATCGGTTGGATATAAAAATGCTCAAAATCGAAATTTTCAAATTGAGATGGATGAAAGCTTTGTTGTGGATAGACAAATTTTAATTCACTGCCATTTTTTAACATAATTTCGCTGCCTTTTTTTTGGGGACATGCATGTCCAATCAACACCAGCAGGAGGAATTATGGTGCCATTCGTTTCTATGGCTACTTGGAAGCCAAGCTGTTTTACAGATGAAATCAATTCTTCGTCCAATTGTAACAAAGGTTCTCCACCGGTAAAAACTACAAAGGGGATCCCGCATGTGTTTGAGCTGCCATTGCGCCAAATTTCGTTAATTTTTACGGCCAAATCACCACTTGACTTGAAGTTTCCACCATTCAAGCCATCCATCCCGACAAAATCGGTATCGCAAAAAGAACAAATAGCAGTAGAGCGATCTTGTTCCCGACCGGACCATAGATTGCATCCCGTAAATCTACAGAATACAGCAGCTCTGCCTGATTGAGCGCCTTCTCCTTGCAATGTATAGTATATTTCTTTAATTTTATAGCCCATAATTATTTGGTCAGAATAGCGGTGGCCTCTATCTCTACAAGCATATCTGGATGGATCAGATTCGATACTTCTATCATAGACGTAGCAGGTTGGATTGTTGAAAAAAATATGGCATGAGCACGGCCTATGATTTCCCAATCTCTGATGTGCTTTACATAAATTCGCGTTCGCACTATATCAGAGCAAGAGCCCCCAAGACCTTCAACGGCTTTTATTATTTTCTCAATCGTTATTTTAGTTTGCAAATAAGGATCTAAAATCCCAATTACTTGATTATTGACATATGCTGTTGTCCCACTAACTTCAATCGTATTATTGATTTTAATAGCCCTCGAATACCCAACGATATTTTCCCACTCGATCCCATCAAGAAAATGTTCCATATTTATTTGGTATGATTCGGGCGTAAAGTTAATAAAACAAACCGTTTTAGGGTCAAATAATCGCAGATAGGTCAAAAATGCTAGGCAAAAAAAAAGCCAAGCGTTGCGGCCTGGCTTTTTTCAAGTGATGTAGATAAATGATTATATATTCGGTATAACCAATACTTGACCTACTTGGATAAGGTCAGGATTGTCAAGGATATCGGTGTTAGCAGCATATATTTCTTTGTATTTAGCAGAATCTTCGAAATATTGCTTTGCAATTTTACCAAGTGTTTCTCCAGCTTCAACGGTGTGTTTTGTGTAGATTGAAGGGTCAGAAACTTGAATATCTGCTATAAAATCAGATGGAGATTGTCCTCCAATGTATTTGATTTTATCCCAAATAATGTTTTTGTAATAAGGATATTGAACTGTAGCTCTTACCTTCAATACACCTGGTTCTTCAACTATAGATATATTATCTGCACCCAAAGATTCGCTAAATGTAATTACTTCGTTGTACTTGTCTTGTAAATTCATAAAATGGTCGATTTTTAATAAGGTTAAATATTTAATAATAAAGTTAATTGCCTTTATGACGTCAAAGATAACAATCTGTCACAAGAGTTTTCAAAAAAAATCGATGAAAATGCCTGTTGGATAATTTATGAAAAATTAATTCGTTTCAAAAAATAAAATTTAAAGATTAAACCATTAGTTATTCTAGTTGTCTTATAAAATGTTGCGTTTATTATAAAATAAAATCATTAATTATGAAAAAATCTTATTTTTATTTCGGCTTGGTCTCACTTATGCTTTCATTCGGAATAATATCTTGTAAAAAGGATACGGCAGCCGTCGTAGAAACTACTACAGAAGACAACCTTATTTCCCAAGATATAGAAGAGGAAATAGATTTCGATATCAATTCACAAATAGATTTCAGAGGGTGCCCAATCGTTACGTGGGCTCAGCCACAAGGAACTTTCCCTAACGTAGTTACCTTAGACTTTGGCAATGGGTGTTCGAATACTGGCTTTAGAACTAAAAAGGGTAAACTCAGAGTTGCACTAAGTTCATCATTTTTAACTCCAGGAGCGACAAGAACGGTGACTTTTGATGGGTTCTCGATTGATGATGTGACGGTTACAGGTGTAAAAACAACAACCAATCAAGGCCTTGCAAATAATATTTGGAGTCTTTCAAGGAATGCAGATTTAACCTTTTCATTTCCAAATGGCAAATCCTCTACATGGAAACCAAGTTATGTAATCGCATGGGTAGAAGGTAGCACTACTTTGAGTGTTGCAGATGATGTATTCAATATGACGGGCAATGCCACAGGAACAGACAGAAATGGGGTTGCGTATCAATGCTCAATCACGTCTCCATTGGTGCGAAATCGCACATGCAATTGGATAAGCAAGGGAACCATTGATGTCACGGCACTGAGTAAAACATATAAATTGGACTTCGGGAATGGCGAATGTGACCAAAAAGCTGTGGTCACCGACTATAATGGAAATACCAAAGAGATAAGAATAAGAAGGTGGTGGTAGGCTAATAACTTGCAATCCACGTGCTAGGGAGGGGCTTTGGCCCCTTTTTTTGTTTCTGTTACTTTTTGAAGTACATTTGTAATCCTAAATCACACATTCACTAAGAAAATAATGGCATTTAAAAAAATATTTATCTGTACCCAATGTGCCCATGAAAGTCCCAAATGGGAAGGGAAATGTGCTGGATGCGGCCAATGGAATACAATGATAGAGGAGATTATCGAGCGAAAAAAGGATAAAAATGTATTGAGCAATACTCGATATACAAAGGGTGAGTTAAAACCTCTGCACGAAGTAAAATCTGTGGAAACTATCCGAATGTCCACCCCTGATGGAGAGCTTAATCGAGTATTGGGAGGAGGTATCGTACCTGGGTCAGTTGTATTAATTGGTGGGCAGCCAGGTATCGGAAAGTCCACCTTATTGTTGCAGATGGCGATACAAATAGATGCAAAAGTTTTGTACGTTTCGGGGGAAGAAAGTGCCGAACAAATCAAAATGCGAGCTGATCGGATCGGAATAAAGAATGAAAACTGCTTTGTGTTCACAGAAACCAATATCGAGCAAATACAAAAAATGGCTGATGAAATAAAACCGGATTTAGTGGTTATAGATTCTATTCAGACGCTTAGCAGCCAGCATCTCGACTCTACAATAGGTAGTATATCCCAGGTGCGTGAGTGCACCAACGAACTCCAGAGGTATGCCAAGGAGAATAATTTAGCCATATTCATCATAGGCCATATCAACAAGGAAGGAGACATTGCTGGCCCAAAATTGCTAGAACATATCGTAGATACCGTTTTGCAGTTTGAGGGAGATCGGAACTATTTCTATAGAATTTTGAGGACAAAAAAGAATAGGTTTGGTTCCACGGATGAATTGGGCATATACGAAATGAATGCGACTGGGCTTAGGGAGATTTCTAATCCTTCGGAGTTGCTCATCACCCAAAAGGATGAAAACCTAAGTGGGAGTGCCATAGGAGCGACCATAGAAGGCTCAAGGCCGATGATGATAGAGGTGCAAGCCCTGGTGTCCAATGCGGTGTACGGCAACCCTCAGAGGACGGCTACGGGATTTGATTTAAGGAGGCTTTCTATGTTATTGGCTGTTCTGGAAAAGAAATGTGGATTTCCATTTGGGCAGCAAGATGTGTTTCTAAATATGGCCGGAGGAATCAAAGTAGAAGACCCAGCCCTGGATTTGGCGATTGTGATGGCTCTTGTATCCTCCAAGGAAGACATAACCATCTTTCCTAATATTTGCTTTGCAGGGGAAATTGGATTGTCTGGTGAAATACGAGCAGTAAGCAGGATAGAGAACCGCATCCAAGAAGCAGAGAAATTGGGGTTTGAGAAAATTTATATCTCGAAGTACAATACCAAGGGACTTACTATTTCTAGTTATCAAATTCAAGTAATTCCAGTTGGCAAGTTAGAGGATTTATTTGTTCAATTATTGGGATAAAACTTAGCTGCGTCAGGAATGGGAATGGCCTCGTCAATAACGAGGGTCATCTCAGTAGGAGATGACGGAGCAAAGCGAACCCATGGACAGTCCGACCTGATCTCGTCCGTGTGGCGAGAGAAGGAGACGCCCAAATAATTTTACAATAAACTCATTTGATAGTAATCGACAATCTTTTCGTCAACAAAAATGTCAGTGGCTTTGATGGGTCTCGATAAAAATATACCGTCCAAATACCGACATCTGCTAAGTGCCACGTAGGTCTGACCGTGGGCGAAAGAGCCTTTGTCTAAATCTACAAAAACCCTGTCAAAGGTCTTACCTTGGCTTTTGTGAATCGTAATCGCCCAAGCAAGTTTTATGGGCAATTGGCGATACGTACCGACAACTTCTATGTCAATTTGTTGAGAATTCTCCTTCGACTCGTTCATGATGTATTTGATATTTTGCCATTCGTATGGGAATACTTCGATGATTTTGGTGGTGTCGCCACTGGCAGGAATTTCGATCTTGATGGAATCGTCCAGGCATTCGAAAACATTCCCTATCGAGCCATTGACATAGTCCTTGTTGGGGTCGTTTCTGATGAACATCACTTGGGCACCGACTTTGAGTTCTAGCAGCTGATCCGCAGGGAGATTGTTTTGAGAAAAGGCACCATTGACGGATCCAATATAACTAAAAGCTGGTGAATCAATCTGTAAAAGTTTCGATTTATTGATCAAATCGGCCTTAGCATTGCGTGTGGTCAGCGTAATGGTATTGTCAGTAGAATAGAGTGCATTCGGGAAAAATCGCTGATTGAGTAGATCCAAATCATCCTCGTCTATTTGGGCATTTCGAATTCGGTCTAACAGCTTGATGAATGCGCGTTCTTTCTGCCGAAAGACGTTGGTTAATTCTATCATTTGCATATGGAAACCTTGTTTAAAAACTTTGGCTTCAAAAAAATAAGGTGATTCGTAACCCATTTTTTTAAGGACGATGGCGTCTTCTTGGGTGACCACTGGCGGCAACTGGAGTAAATCTCCGAAAAGGAGAATTTGGACGCCTCCAAAAGGCAAATTGGATTTTCTATTTTTCTGTAAAAAAATGTTCATACGATCAAATAAATCAGCTCGAATCATAGAGACTTCGTCTATAATCAACAATTCCAGAGCTGCGTACATTTTGAACTTGGCGACCTTTTTGATCGAAGCGAAGTCTTCGATATAAGGTGCAAATCCAAAGAAAGAATGTATCGTTTGACCGCCTACATTGAGTGCAGCGATGCCAGTAGGGGCGAGGACCGCGAGGTTTTTTTTATTGGTTCTTTTGATTAAATCCAGCAAGGTTGATTTTCCTGTTCCCGCACGACCCGTGATAAAATAATTGGCATCTGAGTGATCTAAATCACTTAGGATTTGCCTGAAATCTTGGTTTAGGACGATGGGTTGGAAGTTCACGAATCTTGTTTTGGTTGTTTGCTAAGGATTTTGGTTTCTATGATATAATATTCTAAACCGATATAAATAATAATCAAAAATAAAATTAAAATGCGTTCGAGGTAGTAATAATTCATCCGTAAAAAGGGTAGGAGCGTGCTAAGAACGATGGCCAAAAGCCCGATGCTCCATAGAAGCCTTATTTTCATTGATTTGACCTTGGTTTTGGTGGTAAGATCGGCTTCTAATTGCTTAGGTAATATGTAAACAGGAAGTAATTTCAACCATTGAAATTTGAATTGATAATACAATCCAAGTCCATAAATGATCATTAAAAATCCAAAAATAAGAAGTAACATTTCTAATAAAAATTATCAAAAAGGTAAAATATATATATAATTAACAAATATAAAAAATTTAACATAAATAATTTCAACAAATTAAACAAAGTGCCTACTTTTGTAGATAGACAACGATTATTTTTTTTTATTAAATCTAGATTTTAATTGTAAAATCGCATCAACCACCGTCATGAAAAAAATATTTACATTATTTTTTGTTTTGGTTAGCCTTTTCTCCTTTTCAAATGCATCTGCTAACTCTTTCATCGAAAAAAAATTAGATTCATCGCTTGAAAAACCTGTGTGCGTGACTCCAACCTGGCCAATGGCCAATAGCGTTACTTGTAACAGTGCGCTCATCTCTTGGGATGGCGTAAATGGCGCCGTTTCGTATCAGTTGGATTATAGAGCTATTGGAAATCCCAGCTGGACAACAATCAACGCATCAAGTGTATATTATAGTCTTTCGGGACTATCGGCCAATACGGCCTATGAATGGCGAGTTAGGACATATTGTGGAGGGGCAGATTATAGCGCCTATACTTACAATCAATCTTTTACCACCAGTTGTACGACTTATTGCCAAATCCCTACAGGTACTTACGAGACAGGTATCAGTTCCACAGGTGTTACCTTAAATTGGGCTCCAGCAGCAGGTGCACAAAGTTATTCAGTTGAATATCAAGTGTGGGGTAGTGGCTCTTGGGTTACTGCTAGTAACACGACAAATAATTCAGTTACGTTATATGGATTGGCATCTAATACCATGTATGAATGGAGAGTGCGCGCCAATTGCAATTATGGCTGGTACAGTCTTTGGAGTTCATTGGATAGTTTCCAAACTACGGCGGCATATTATCCATGTTCTAGCCCAACTTCACTAAGCAATCTTTACACTTCAAGTACGACAAATACCATTAGTTGGTCTGCGGTTTCTGGTGCAATTTCTTACCAAGTTCAATATCGTCAATATTTAGGTACTTGGAATACAGTAATTGTAAATTCCAATTCTTTCTTATTGAGTGGGTTGGTATGCAGTGCGAATTATGAATTTTGTGTTAGAGCTTTGTGTTCTTCAGGCAATTATTCTAACTGGTCATATGCGTATTCTTTCCAGCAAAATTGTACAACATATTGTGGAGCACCTAGTGGACTTTTTGCTACTTTAAGTGGAACATCCAATGCCGTTTTATCTTGGAATGCATCTTACGGAGCTTCTTATTACGAAATTCAATACAAAGCGACAACCAGCTCAACTTGGCAGTATGCTACAGCGTATGGCACAAATTTCACTATTTACGGTCTATCTCCATGTGTCACCTATCATTTTTGTGTAAGAGCGAATTGTGGATCAGGCAATTGGAGTTCTTGGTCTTATGCGCATAATTTCACTACAACTTGTTTGTCTTGTGATGCGCCAACGTATTTGACAGAAACAAATATTGGTTCAAATACGGCTACATTGAGTTGGGGTAGTGGGGGCAGCGGTGTGCTTTCATATACCTTGCAATATAGACAAGTAGGTTCTAGCTATTGGACTACCGTCAATAATATATACGGAACTTCAACTACTTTAAATACTCTGTCGCCCAATACCAATTATGAATATGCAGTTAGAGCAAATTGTCTAAGTGGCTTGTATAGTGGATGGTCAGGAATTCAAGATTTTTGGACAAGCCCAGCTTCGTGTGGTATACCATATGGTATAAATGCTTACAGTATTACCTCTAATTCTGCCAGTATATCATGGCAATCTGTTAGTGGTGCAGTGGACTATACTCTACAATACAGGGTGGGCAATTATGGCACTTGGAATACAATTACAGTTACCAATCCTGCGGCATTCCTTTCGGGCCTTTCACCAGCTACTACATATCAATTATGTATTCGGGCAAATTGCGCATACGGTAACTACGGTCCTTGGAGCAGTATTTATTCTTTTACAACACTAAGTCCGTTTACGTGCTATGCACCAAATAATTTAGGAACATCGTCTGTTGGTTCGACCTCGGCAACTCTAACTTGGAATGCCATCCCAGGAGCTAGTTCATATGAAGTTCAATATCGCGCTGGTAACAGTGGCACTTGGACCACTTTGGTGGTCACTACAAATTCATTGACTTTGACGAATTTATCGTCTTGCAACACCTACCATTTCTGTGTAAGAACACTTTGTAATCCTTATGGAACAAGTACATGGTCGTATAATTATTCATTTAATACCTATTGTCCACCTGCTGTTTGTACTACTGCACCGACTGGGCTTTCCGTTAGCAATATTGGAGCAAATTCAGCCGTATTGAATTGGGGGGCTGTTGCTGGGGCAAATTATTATGAAATTCAATATCGATTGAATAATGGTCAATGGGTTGTAGTAAATTCCAATACCAATAGCCTTTCATTGACAGGATTGACGGGGTGTAGTACCTATCATTTTTGTGTAAGGGCCGTTTGTAGCACAGGTATTTACAGTACATGGTCGTATAATTATTCATTTAACACTACATGTGTACCTCATTATTGCACTACGGCACCGACAGGGCTTGGTGTATCAAATGTTGGATTGACCAGCAGTACTTTGAATTGGGCTTCGGTTTCGGGTGCAACCGCATATGAGATACAATACAGGCAATCAAGTACATCAAACTGGATTTCAGTAGTGACCATCACTAATAGCATTAATTTGACCAGTTTAAGTGGATGTGCTAGTTATCAATATTGTATCAGAGCTGTCTGTGGATATGGTACTTATAGCCCATGGTCATACGCATATTCTTGGGCAACGACTTGTCCGCCACCTTCTTGCACTTGGGCACCGACTAATTTAAGTACTTACAATAATACTAATAATGCCATCAATTTACAATGGCAGGCAGTAACTGGAGCAATTTCTTATCAAATTCAATATAGAATTGGCACATCTGGGACCTGGTTGTATGCGAATGCAAATACGAATGCAATTGCTCTATCAGGCCTTTCTTTTTGCAGCAATTATTATATTTGCGTAAGGGCAATTTGTTATGCAGGATCATATAGTCCTTGGTCAAATGTTTACGTATCATCTACTACATGTCCACCGCCAGCATGCAATGTAGCCCCATCGGGGATATCCAGTTATAACGTCAACAGCAATAACACCAATTTATATTGGTTTGCTGTTTCAGGGGCAGTTTCGTATGAAATCCAATACAGACCAGCCAGTTCAAGTACTTGGATATTTACCAATTCAACTACAAACAATCTTAGCCTTACAGGTCTAAATCCGTGTACAACGTATCACTTCTGTGTTCGTGCAATATGTTCCTATGGCTCAAGTGCTTGGAGTTATAATTATAGTTTTACAACCAATTGCGATCCGCATTATGTCTGTAATGCACCAACCAATCTTTCTGAATGGGATATTTGGAATAATAGTGTAAAATTGATGTGGACAGGTGTTACAAACGCTGGGTCATATACCATCCAATATAGAATACTTGGGACTTCAACGTGGTCATCAGTTACCAATTCGGGATTAGGAAATATGCAAGATATCTTTGGCTTAGCCTCAGGTACGACCTATGAATGGAGAATTGCTTCAGCATGCAATACTGGTGGATCTAGTGAATTTAGTCCTATAAGAACTTTCACAACCACAGGAGGTACGCCTGCAACTGGCTCAAATGACAATGCTTGTGGGGCCTTTAATTTACCAGTCGATTTTACTTGTATAAATACCCTTGGGAGTACAATTGGGTCAACTGGATCTTCATATCCAGCCGCTCCAACTTCTTGCTATTATTCGCCGAACGATGTTTGGTTTAAAGCAGTATTTCCACCAAATGGAGCATTATCCATTAGGACGGCATCAGGTAGCCTCCAAGATGGAGTTATGGCTTTATACAGAGGTTCTGACTGCAATAATCTTACATACTTTATGTGCATTGACGACAGTTATGGTACGACGATGCCAACAGTTGATGTGGCAGGAGTGCCCGGAAGCACTTTATGGATAAGGATTTGGGGTTACGGCAATTCAAATGGAACGTTTAATATCTGCGCAACAACAAGTTCATATCTAATTACAAACACACCGAATGTTAGTTTAAAAGACGATTTAGAGGTATCTTCAAATACGACAGAGTTTTCAAATCTCATTTTGAATCAATCAAAAGTAAAAAAGAATGTTGAAATGTTTGTTTATCCGAATCCAGCCAATCAGTATCTTAACGTTGAATTTGGAAAGCAGTTTATTGGAATGAATGTAGCGTTTAAAATACTAGATTTGTCAGGAAGAGAGCTGGTGAAGGGCATCGAAAACGAGTTGTTTGGCCCATTAAATATTAATACAAGTGTACTAGTGCCTGGGCTATATTTGTTGGAATGTAAAATAGGAGAGGAGCGAGTAAGAACTAAGATTAGTATAGCTAGATAAAGATTTAGAGTTTAATATAGATAGAGCCAATCCAAAAGGGTTGGCTTTTTTTCATTGACATAATTTTTTATATCTTAATAAAAAAATAAGAAAAAAATAAAAACAAAGATCAGCATTGTGCTAATTTGTAAAAAAGATTATATCTTTGCACTCGCTTTAAAAAGCTAACAGGTTCCGTAGCTCAGTTGGATAGAGCAACTGCCTTCTAAGCAGTAGGTCAATGGTTCGAATCCATTCGGAATCACAGGATTACCTTCTAGGGTGTCTCAAGCCTTACAATCCTTGGTGTTTGTGAGGCTTTATTTTTTATAAGTTTCAATTGATTTAATAGTATTCTGGATATTCGGCAAAGGAATTTGGTTTCCCCAATTGGTATTGATATAACAGATAATATTATTGATTTGAAATGGAGTTAAAGAACCAAAACCTTCCATAGCTTGAAAATCATAAACTTTTCCATTCACAGTTATTGTGTCTTTTAATCCGAATTTTATGATACGAGGTAAAATATTTTGGTTATTTACCAAATAATCTGAATGGGCTAATGGTGGATACAATCCTCCCAACCCTAAGCCATTATCTTGGTGGCAGTTTTGGCATAGTTTTTCATATAGGCGTTTACCTTCGGAGTAGTTATTATCGCCGCAGTTGGTAAATATCAGACACGAAATGAAAAATGAAATTAATCTATAAGTTTTTTTCACCCTTTAATGTTTCAATGTCTAAAATGAAGCGATCGACAGAAGTTGGGTCAGTACCATCACAAAAACTTCTAACATGACCTTGTCCATCAAGGAGAATTAAATTTCCATTGTGTTCAAATCCACCTGGAGCTTGATCATTTTCTAATGCCAAAGAGAGAAAATCCTGCTATTTTTTGTGTTTCACCCTTTTTTCCACTCAGTAAATGCCACCGTTGGCCGCTTATTTCTAGTTTATTAGCATATCGCTTCAAGGTTGGGATCGAATCATGATAATGATCTATACTAAATGAAACCAAAACGATACTGGTGTCTTTGAGATATTTGTCATACACTCGTTTCATCTGCTTCATGGTTTTTGGGCAAATCGTAGGACAAGATGTAAAGAAAAAATTGGCAACGTAAATTTTATCTTTCAATAACCCATTGGTGACTAGATTTGAATCTTGGTCTTGGAATGAAAAGTCTCCAATCTTATGATAAATCGTGTCCTGACCGTTGACTTCATGTTCTCCTAAATAAGGCAATTTAGTGCTTTCAGAATTAAAACAAGCAATGAAAAAAGCCAAGAATAAACCTATTCCTATTATGTATTTTACCATTTTTATTTCTATTTCGATTGAACTGCGTTTAAAAATTGACGAGCGCCCTCAATGCTAGAAAATGTGATTTCTTTAATATCGGATAATACTACTTTTTGTCTGTCTAAATAGACTGATTTCTCATTTTTTTCAATGACATCTATAGAATCTCCATAATCTTTCATCCATTTCATCATCAATCGATCACTGGTTTGAAGTTCTTTGATGATCTTATCGCGGTCAAATTTTTGAAGCACGGTTGTATCCAAGGTTTTGCCAGCGGTTAATAATTCTATGGAATCAATCAAATCATTGAGTTGAAAATTTCGAGCCATGATGACGTCGTGCAATTCTTCGACCTCTTTTTGTTGAGATGAATGATCTGCACAAGATGAGTAAAAGAATATTGCCAAAAATGATGCAATACAAATGCTAATTATTTTCATAATTTAAAATTTAATATGTTTTAGTCATGTTTTCAGTTACTTGTATAATAAAATTTGCAATGTTTTGTTCTCCTGACTGACAGGAATTGATGTCGTCATATTCATCCATTGAAATGTTGACTATGTTTAGATTGGATTTATTCTGATTAATATAATGGACTATACCTTGTTTTAAATCCGAATGATATTTCCCATTGAAATGGATAAACTTAGTTTTTTTATGAAAATTTTCAAGGATAAAGTGCGCCATTGTAGCGTCTTTAACTGCTTGTGCAAAAACAAAATTCACTGATTCCTGAGATGGCGTCTCCTCATCGTCCAACAAACTTTTATAACTAGATAATTTCAAATCTACTTGAAAGGGTAGGGGGGCTATCCATTTACGGGCTTGCTTTGTTAATTCATCCAATGATTTTATGCCTTTGTTATTTACCATGGATGCATATCGGCGAGGATATTTGTGGCGATAAATTTTA